>NZ_AEYW01000001.1 GCF_000192475.1 Ruegeria conchae | reverse complement strand
CCTCAGGCGCCCTTTTGCAATTTTGGGGGACCCGTGGTCCCGCGGTTACATCTGCGCGCGCGAGATATTTGGTTCAGGGGGGAAAATCAAGCACATCCTGATGGAAAAGCCGCTCAGGACGCCGGATTTTGCGCCACAACCTCGTTCTCCAGCGGCTGAATAAGGTCAGGGCGGCGATCAAACCAGCCATTGTCTTTATGTTCTTCGGCCAGCCACTCTTCGACCCGGTCGGCAACCTTCAGGGAAAGCCCGCTCATTTGCTCTTCTTTTGTGCGTTCGTGACCGGACCCTTTGAGGGCGCTACCTCCGGTCGTGTCTTCCAAAACCTGAAACTGCTTGCCTTTGGCCAGAAACTCTTTGTTTTTTACGTCATACACATTCACCAGAACGATAGCCGTGCTCTTTGGATTGTAGATCACCGGGATACCGGGCGGGGCAAGCATGTAGCCTTCAAGGCTGATGCCAATATCGTATTCCTGAGCGCCTTCGTAGCGGCCCAATCGAATATCTACTGCATTCTGAATTGCAGCAGTCCATTCATCGGGTGTTGCATCCCGCGAAACCGGCCCCTGCACAGCTTTGTCAGCAAAGGCATAGTTAACGCGCATTTTGAATTCACCCAGCGACTCGGGCTCTTCGTAAACTTGTGTCTGGGTGCAGGCGCCCATCAGGGCCAACCCGGTGATCAGTGTCAGGATGCGCAACATGTCTCTCGTCTCGATAGGCCTGTTTTTATTGGATGTAGCGCACCGATACCGCTTGTGCCAAGCGGTATCGGCAGAAATTCACCAAACTGTTGGTCTGGTCACGAGAATTTATAGTCGCGCGGGAAGCCATAGGGCGCTTTTTTCCCAACGCCTGCACGCTTAGCCAGCCATTGGGACATATCCGCCTCATGCCGGGTCTTGTCGCCACCCATGGACCATTTCAAGCCGTCGTCCCAGTTGAAAGTCGTCACGTCGGACAAGCCGCCATCCAGTTCCAAGGTCCCCTGTCGCCCACGGGCCATATTGTACTTTTGCAGGCGCACACCTTTGCCCCGGGTCATCTCGGGCAGTTCTTCCGTCGGGAACACCAGGAACTTGCCGTTCTGAGAAACCACGGCGACGTGATCGCCAGCGACCGGCTTACAGATCATGGCGGTTTCGTCGCCTTTGACGTTCAGCACCTGTTTACCGTTACGTGTCTGCGCCAGCACATCATCTTCGGGCACCATAAAGCCGTTACCCGCATCCGAGGCCACCAGCAGTTTGCGCCCCGGCTTGTGGATCAGGATGTCGATGATTTGCACCTCGTTCGGCAGGTCGACCATCAGACGGAGCGGCTCGCCCATGCCCCGCCCACCAGGCAGGTTAGCAGCGCTGACAGTGTAGAAACGGCCGTTAGAGGCAAAGACCAGCAACCGGTCCGTTGTTTCCGCGTGGAAGATGAACCGCGGGCCGTCACCGTCCTTGAATTTCAATTCGCGCTTCAGATCGATGTGGCCGGTCATGGCGCGTATCCAGCCCATCTGCGAACAGACGACCGTGATCGGCTCCTTGTCGATCATCGCCTCAAGCGGCACTTCCTCGACCTGACCGGCCTCGGCAAATTGCGTGCGACGCGCACCGCCTTCATAGTCTTTGCCGAAGGTCTTCTTGGTCTCTTTGAGCTGCTCGGCGATCTTGGCCCATTGCAAGGCGGGATCGGCAAGCAAGTCTTCGAGATTGGCGCGTTCCAGCATCAGCTCATCGCGTTCGCGGACCAGTTCCATCTCTTCCAGACGGCGCAAGCTGCGCAGACGCATGTTGAGGATGGCGTCAACCTGAACTTCGGACAACTCGCCCTCGCCCGGTTTGGGCGGGACATAATCAGACTCATCAGTCGCGCGAACATGATCAATGCCCCAATCTTCGCGCATCAGCGCCGCCTTGGGGTCGTCATCATAGCGGATGATGTCGATCACGCGGTCGAGGTTTAGGAAGGCGACAATAAAGCCCTCCAAGACCTCCAAGCGATGGTCGATCTTAGCCATGCGATGGCGAGAACGACGCAGCAGCACCTCTTGCCGGTGATCGAGGAACGCGCGCAGCACTTCCTTCATCGAACAGACCTTGGGCGTCACGCCGTCGATCAGCACGTTCATGTTCAGGCTGAACCGCACCTCAAGGTCCGAGTTGCGGTAGAGCATGCCCATCAGCACCTCCGGGTCCACGTTCTTGGAACGCGGCTCAAGAATCAGGCGGATATCGTCAGCAGATTCGTCGCGCACATCGGCGAGGATCGGGATTTTCTTGGTCTGGATCAGTTCGGCGATCTTTTCGATCAGCTTGGATTTCTGAACCTGATAGGGAATCTCGGTGACAACGATCTGCCACTGACCACGGCCCAGATCTTCGACTTCGAACTTGCAGCGAAGACGGAAGGAACCACGCCCGGTGCGATAGGCCTGCGCGACATTTTCTGGTGGCTCGACGATCACGCCACCGGTCGGGAAATCCGGACCGGGGACGTAATTCAACAACGTGTCGTCGCGCGCATCCGGTGTTTTGATCAGATGCAGACAGGCGTCGCACAACTCCGAGATATTATGCGGCGGGATATTCGTCGCCATCCCAACCGCGATACCGCTGGCGCCATTGGCCAGCAAGTTCGGGAACTGTGCAGGCAGCACCACCGGTTCGGTCAGCGTGCCATCGTAGTTGTCGCGGAAATCAACAGCGTCCTCGTTCAGACCCTCAAGCAATGCCTCCGCGACTATGGTCATCCGCGCCTCGGTGTATCGCGAGGCCGCCGGGTTATCCCCGTCGATATTGCCGAAGTTCCCCTGCCCGTCGACCAGCGGATAACGGACGTTGAAATCCTGCGCCAAACGCGCCATCGCGTCGTAAATCGCAGCATCCCCGTGTGGGTGATAGTTACCCATCACGTCGCCCGAGATTTTCGCAGACTTACGGAAACCACCCGTCGCGCTGAGTCGCAGCTCGCGCATCGCGTAGAGGATTCGCCGGTGAACCGGCTTCAGACCATCGCGCGCATCCGGCAAAGCGCGGTGCATGATAGTGGACAGCGCATAGGTCAGATAGCGCTCACCAATTGCGCGGCGCAGCGGTTCAGCTATCTCGCCCCCATTGTCAGGGGCCTCCATATTGGGGTCGTCAATCGTATCGTTCATACATGATGTGATACGACGCAAGCGCGCGCGGGTAAAGCAATCGGCGCATATTTTGCTGGGGACAAGTCGCGCTTTTTGCAACAGGGGGAGACAAGTCCCGGATTTCCCCCATCTTTCGACTCAATCCCGGTTCTATGGTATGCTTTCGAACATTAAGATTGCTGCCTTTATATTGATGTTACGATTGCCAGGGGGTGCGCTATGACGCGCGTTATTGTTATCACTTTCGCCATGCTCGGGTGGAGCTTCTACGTCATGAGTGGAGGCCCTGATTTCGAGCCGCGCGGGACACGGGCCGAACAACCTGTGCCTATTGCCACGGCCCCTGAGCCCAAACCCACTTCTGCGCCAACGCCGCGTGCTGAAGAACTCGTGACCAATGTCGCAACCCGCCCTGTTGCCGCGCGAGCAGAACCTGAACCCTTGGCCGAGGAGGATACAGCTGTTGTTCTTTCACAAGTCGCGGCCAATACATTGCCTCAGTTTTCCGCATTTGACGGAAATGGTGCCAGCTTCACGCTCGCTTCGCTTGAGGACGGTGCCGCCGGGCTGGTGCAGGTTGAAACCGAGGTTCAGGACGATATCACGCCTACCTCTCAGATTATCGAACCCGAAAAGGACATTCGGGAGATATCAGGCACACGCGTAAACATGCGCGACGGGCCTGGTACGATCTACCCCATCATAGCAAAGGCAAATATTGGCCAACGGGTTGAAGTGCTAAGCGATTCAGGCACGGGATGGCTGCGGCTGAGACTGCTTCCCGGGCAAAGTGTGGGTTGGATTTCTGCATCACTGGTTCGGAAGCCAACAAACTGACGCAACTGTGTCATTGTCCTGACCTGAAGCTCGCAATACCAAGGGGGCGAGGTTCAGTTTCGGAAGTGACATGCAAAAGACCATTCTTATTACTGGGTGCTCTTCGGGCATCGGACTGGATGCGGCGCACGGCATGCGCGCACGTGGCTGGCGTGTCTTTGCATCCTGTCGGCAGCAGCGCGACTGTGATCGGTTGCGGGCGCAAGGTTTCGACAGCCCGCTGATCGACTACACCGACACCGACAGCATAGCATCCGGTCTGAACCAGGTGCTTGAAACAACCGGAGGCACGCTGGATGCACTGTTCAACAATGGCGCGCACGGCCTTCCCGGTGCGGTCGAAGACGTCCCGATCGAAGGTATGCGCCTGATTTTCGAGACCAACGTTTTTGGCTGGCACGAGTTGACCCGACAGGTGATTCCGGTGATGCGGGCACAAGGCCATGGACGGATCGTACAGAATTCATCGGTACTGGGGTTGGTCGCATTTCCATGGCGTGGCGCATATGTTGCCACCAAATATGCCATAGAAGGCCTGACCGACACATTACGGTTGGAGCTTCGGGATACTGATATCAAGGTCATCCTGATCGAACCGGGTCCGGTGACCTCGAAAATCCGAGTGAACTCAATCCCGGTGTTCGAGCGCTTCATAGATTGGAAAAACTCTGCCCTGCGCCAGAAGTACGAGGATTCGTTGCTGAAACGCCTCTACGAATCATCTGGAAACGACAGGTTCGAACTGCCTGCTTCTGCCGTTACGGCCAAACTGGCTCATGCAGTCGAATCCAAACGCCCGCGCGCACGCTACTATGTGACGACGCCGACCTACATCGCTGGATATCTGCGCCGCATCCTGCCGACCCGAACCATCGACCGCATTCTCTCGGACATCTGAGGCGAAATTACCCGTTCGCTTTTGCCTCTATCAACGCTAGATGAGGGGTCATCGCGAGAACAAACAAGGATGGTGATCTTATGGACCTATTAATGGTCGTATTGCTTCTGGCTATGGCGGCAGTGGTTGCCGTGCTGGTGATGGGCATTGCCAACTTTGGAAAACCCGGCAAAGACGCAGCCATGAAAAGCAACAAGATGATGCGCCTGCGCATCCTGTTTCAGTTCATTGCAGTGGTGCTAATCGTGCTCTACGTCTACCTGCGCGGACAGGGAGTTTAAGGCATGGTTGTTCTCAACAAGATTTACACGCGCACAGGCGATGACGGCAAAACCGCTTTAGGCAATGGTGAGCGCGTCGCGAAATACTCTGGGCGTGTCGCGGCCTATGGCACAGTGGACGAATTGAATTCCTTTGTCGGCGTCGCCCGAACCGAGGCTGAAGGAGAGGTCGAAGCCGCCCTATCCCGCATCCAGAACGACCTGTTTGATCTGGGGGCTGATTTCTGCCGCCCCGATATGGACAAGGATGCCGAAGCCGACTACCCGCCTCTCCGCATCGTCCCCGCCCAGATTGATCGGCTGGAGGCAGAGATCGACGCAATGAACGAAACACTCGAACCGCTGCGCAGCTTCATCCTGCCGGGCGGTTCACGTCTGGCGGCGCATCTGCATGTCTGTCGAACGGTCTCGCGCCGGGCAGAACGTCTGGCGGTTGAGCTGACAAATATGGAACCGGTCAATGAAACGGCGGTGAAATATCTCAACCGACTTAGCGACTGGTTCTTTGTCGCCGCGCGCTGCGCCAATAATGGCGGACGCAATGATGTGCTCTGGGTTCCGGGTGCGAACCGCTGATCGCGCCCGTCATGGAGAAATAAAAATTCGTTTCTTGTCGAAAAAATGACAAAACGCGACGTCTCGAAAGCATGACGTGACGATTTTGCTCTGTTGCAGCGCATCACGACCCGCTATCTAAACCGCGAGAGCATTGGTGGAGTCGCTGCGCGGCTTGCCGTTTTTGTAAGGAGCATACGCAAAAATGAAGGTACTTGTGCCTGTCAAGCGCGTGATCGACTACAACGTGAAAGTTCGTGTTAAGGCGGACGGGAGCGGAGTTGATCTCGCCAATGTAAAAATGTCGATGAACCCCTTCGACGAAATCGCAGTGGAAGAGGCAATTCGCCTGAAAGAAGCGGGCAAGGCTGACGAAGTTGTTGCCGTTTCAATCGGTGTGAAACAGTCGCAGGAAACCCTGCGGACCGCCTTGGCCATGGGTGCAGACCGTGCGATCCTGGTTGTCGCAGCTGATGACGTACACACCGACATCGAGCCTCTGGCCGTGGCGAAAATTCTCGCCAAAGTGGTCGAGGAAGAGCAGCCGGGCATCGTTCTGGCGGGCAAGCAGGCGATCGACAACGACATGAACGCCACCGGCCAAATGCTGTCGGCCCTGCTGGGCTGGTCGCAAGGCACTTTCGCATCTGAGCTGGATATCGAAGGCGACAGCGCCAAGATCACCCGCGAAGTGGATGGTGGTCTGCAGACTATCAGCGTCAAGATGCCAACCATCGTCACCGTTGACCTGCGTCTGAACGAGCCGCGCTATGCGTCGCTGCCGAACATCATGAAGGCGAAGAAAAAGCCGCTGGATGAGAAAACCGCCGCCGACTACGGCGTCGATGTCACTCCGCGTCTTGAAATCGTCAAAACCGACGAGCCGCCGGCGCGCGCCGCTGGTATCGTCGTGGGCTCGGTCGACGAGCTGGTTGAGAAACTCAAAGAAGCGGGGGCTGTGTAATGGCTGTACTTCTGCTTGCCGAAGTCAACAACGGCGAACTGAGCTTTGACGCGACCGCCAAAACCGTCGCAGCCACCAAGTCGCTGGGCGAAATCACCGTTCTGGCCGCAGGTGGTTCGGCCGCTGCCGCTGGTGAAGCTGCTGCCAAGATCAATGGTGTGTCCAAGGTTCTGGTCGCCGAAGATGCCTCGCTGGGCCATCGCCTGGCGGAATCAACCGCAGCGCTGATCGTGTCGCTGGCTGATGGCTATGAGCACATCGTTGCTCCTGCCACCACCGACGCCAAAAACGTCATGCCGCGCGTTGCCGCCCTGCTGGACGTGATGGTGATCTCGGATGCGTCTGGTGTGGTTGACGGGTCGACCTTCGAGCGCCCGATCTACGCGGGCAACGCGATCCAGACCGTGAAATCGAACGACGCCAAGAAAGTTGTCACCATCCGGACCGCCAGCTTCGATGCTGCGGGCGAAGGCGGCGCGGCTTCTGTCGAGACCATCTCGGTTGGCGATAACCCAGGTCTTTCCGAATGGGTTGAGGATAAGGTTGCTGAAAGCGACCGTCCGGAACTGACCTCGGCAGGCGTCGTAGTTTCGGGCGGCCGTGGTGTTGGCTCGGAAGAAGATTTCAAGCTGATCGAGGCGCTGGCGGACAAGCTGGGCGCTGCTGTTGGCGCGTCGCGCGCAGCGGTCGACTCGGGCTATGCGCCGAACGACTGGCAGGTGGGTCAAACCGGTAAGGTTGTTGCCCCCGATCTTTACGTCGCCGTCGGTATTTCTGGTGCGATTCAGCACCTGGCTGGCATGAAGGACTCCAAGGTCATTGTTGCGATCAACAAGGACGAAGAGGCACCAATCTTCCAGGTCGCCGATTTCGGACTGGTTGCCGACCTGTTCCAAGCCGTACCGGAGCTAACCGAGAAACTCGGCTGATAACAGGCGAGGTTTTTCTTCAAAATTTCTATGAGGCCCGCCATTGGCGGGCCTTTTCTCTAAATGCCCAAATCTCTGATCGCACGGTTCAAAGCGTCTGCGATTCTGCGATGTGTGGCAGGGCCGATCATATGTTCAGCAATTGGCTGCTGCAGAGTGCCAAATAACATATCCTCAAGCTCATCAGATGCGCCTGATACCTGCACATGCAGAGTAATGAGGCCTGCGCTTTGAGGCACCAACACTTCGACACTCGATGTATCCAACGTAACCGGATCATCCGATACCGAGCCCAGCGCGTGATGATCTGCTTTCAATTCGAGCAACATAACCGGAGGCTTAACTTTGCGCAGAAAAGTACCGAGCCTTTCAACCCAACCTTTGCGCAGCTCTTGCTCAATCATCTCAAAGCGCGCATCTGTATGTGCCTTCAAACGGCTCAGCAGATGACGAACAAAGTGGACATCGGTGAAGTCTATTTCGGCATACAACCCCACCAATTCCGACGTTGGTGCAACGAAACGGTCATTACGACGAGGATGAACTCGATAGAACCGGTTGGTCTGGCCAAGCAAACCAGGCAACTGCAAAACACAAAGCTCGGACTGGTTCGCGAGTTCGAGCAGCCCGGAATCCCGTGTCAACGACTCAAGGCCGCAAAACAGACTACCAAAGTTGAGACACCGGCGCTGTAGGCGGTGCTCGAGTATTGAGGGATACGGTGCCTCAACAAAACGACCAAATGTCTCCTCGCCCCCGAAGCACGCCACGTAAGGCCTCTCCAAAGCTCTTTGCGGGCCTCGGTAGAGCAATTTCGAGGCTCCATAGGTGCACGTTGTTTCAACGGAACCATCCGCGTTGATTGATTGATAGCTCATCACACTCACCCAAATTTTCACCCAACTGCCATTTTGCCGCCGCAAGTCTTGCGAAAATCCTAATGCGCGCATTTGAAGCGAATTTGATCGGGCCGATCCCCTTGCCGCCCGCGCCGAAGTGCCGATAATGTCGCCCGTATCCTGCGAACAAGGACATCAGAATATGGACGTAAAATCAGTCGGAGTGATCGGCGCTGGACAAATGGGCAACGGGATCGCTCATGTGATGGCGCTGGCAGAGTATGATGTTCTTCTGAACGATATCAGCCAGGATGCCCTAGATGGTGCAATCTCGACAATCGAAACCAATCTGGTGCGGCAAGCGTCGCGCGGCAAGATATCAGACGAGGCGGTAAAAGCCGCCTTGGGGCGGATCACCACGACCCTAAACCTACCGGATCTGGGGCAGACCGACCTTGTGATCGAAGCTGCAACCGAGCGGGAAACGGTGAAGCAGGCGATCTTTGAGGATCTGCTACCTCATTTGCAGCCTCACACAATACTGACCTCGAATACATCGTCGATTTCCATCACCCGGTTGGCCAGCCGTACGGATCGACCCGAACGCTTCATGGGATTCCATTTCATGAACCCGGTGCCAGTGATGCAATTGGTCGAATTGATCCGGGGTATTGCCACGGATGAGGCAACGTTCAACGCCTGCAAGGCTGTTGTGGACCGATTGGGAAAGACCTCAGCCAGCGCCGAGGATTTTCCGGCCTTTATCGTCAATCGGATCCTGATGCCGATGATCAATGAGGCGGTCTACACGCTTTATGAAGGCGTCGGCAGCGTTCAGTCTATCGACCAATCCATGAAGCTGGGCGCCAATCACCCTATGGGGCCGCTGGAGCTCGCGGATTTCATTGGCCTAGATACCTGTCTTGCGATCATGAATGTGCTGCACGATGGTCTGGCTGATACCAAGTATCGTCCATGCCCGCTGCTGACGAAATATGTCGAGGCTGGTTGGCTGGGGCGCAAGACCGAACGAGGGTTCTACGATTACCGCGGTGAAGTTCCGGTTCCGACGCGATAGTGCATAAGAGGTCCAGCCCTCTCTTGAGCCCGCGGCTCAATTCACTCCCGAGATATTTATGGCCAGATGAAGAGACGGATCAGTGTTTGCCCAGGGCAATCGTGTGATCGCGGAGCCAAGCCATGAAACCACGTGGGTCGCGTTCCAAAAGCGCCATATCTTCATCTGACACCGGGTCGCCTATAACCGGAGACTGCGGCTTGTTGCAGGAGCGGACAATTTCGTGCAGCAAAAGACCTTGGCGAAGTATAGGCGAAAGCCGATTGGCGATCTGGTACCAACGCGAGTTGCTGCCGGGGAAGAAGATCGGCACCACTTTAGCGCCCGAGCGGCGGATCATCTTGGCAGTAAAGACGTTCCACTCCCGCTCGATCGCAGGGCCGAACCAATCATCCGATGACATCACAACACCTGAAGGGAAGAGAGCGACTACGCCGCCATCGGCCAGGTGATTCATCGTCTTGCTGCGCATTTCAAGCATCTTGGCCTGCGCTTCGGGGTCGTGCGGAAACGGCACCGGGATCATGAACGAGGTTGCTGCCTCATCCAAACCGGTCAGAACCGAACGGGTCAGGATACGATAATCACTACGAACCTGACCTATGAGTTCGGCAAGGATCATGCCATCAACCATGCCGTGCGGGTGGTTGGCGACAACCACAACCGGGCCCTCTTTTGGGATACAGGCGATCTGTTCGGCGGGGGTGGTGAGGTTGATGCCCATAATCTTAAGCGCACCGCCCCAGAATTTCTGGCCCCGATAATGTTCGTTCTGCTTTTCGAACTTGTTGACCATACGCAGAATGGTCAGCTTGCCGGTACACCATTCGATCGCGCGAATGGCGGTGGACGTCCAGGCATCGTCAAACGAGTTGGCGTAGGTCAGCGTTCTGCGGTCGTAGATTTCACCCTGTTCGGTGTCTTGATCTGCGACTGGGCCGGTCTTTGTTTCGTGCGTGGTTTCCGCCAATTGCCTGGTCTTTCCGTCCTTGATATCGTCGCAGTTACGCTATCAGAACCCTTCGCCGAACTTGTCGTTCACCAGGGTTTCCAACGCTTCTGCCAACGCCTCAGCATCCGGGCCGGACGTCTCGACGTCAATAGTAGTTCCGCGCGACGCTGCCAACATCAAAAGGCCCATGATACTGTCACCCGAGGCAGAAAGCCCGTCGCGCGACACCTCGGCACGTGCGTCAAAGCCTTCGACCACCTCAACCAGCTTGGCTGAGGCGCGGGCATGTAGGCCTTTTTCATTTATTATTTTCAAACTCTTGGTCGTCATATGATTGTATCCGGTATCAATCCAGCGTCACATTTTGCGCATTGATGTATTTTCGACCAGCTTCCAGTGCTAAACGCACGGCTTCGGCCAGCGGCAGATGGCGACTTTTGGCCAGTTTAATGAGCATCGGCAGGTTGGCTCCGTAAAGGATTCGCCGATCCTGCGGTGCACACGCGCGCAAGCTGAGATTCGAGGGGCTGCCGCCATACAGGTCGGTCACAACGACAACGCCATCGCCCATATCGACCTTGTCAGCAGCACGACATATCTCAGCTTGTTTTGCCTCGCGATCATGATCAGCTTCGATCGGGATAGCCACCAACCCGGGCTGTTTTCCAACTACATGTTGTGTGGCCGCAAGATATTCGCGCGCCAAACCGCCATGTGCAACAATTACGATCCCGATCACTTCGGCCTCACATTCAATGCGCGTCGTTCCATTTCGCGGTGCCTAATTGCCACCTGCTGGCCCCCTTCCGCAAGGGCCTTTGCAACCGCTTCGGCCACAGCGACTGAGCGATGTTGCCCTCCGGTGCACCCGAACGCGATTGAGAGGTGCGCCTTACCTTCTTCACGGAACGCTGGAAGCAATTCGATCAACAGATCGACAACCCGATCAAAGAATGCCTCAAAGTTCGGATCTGACCGAACATAGGCTGCCACATCCGAATTTCGCCCATCGGCATCACGCAGTTCAGGCCGCCAATAGGGATTGGCCAAAAACCTGCAATCAAACACCATATCCAAACCACGCGGCAAACCCCGTTTGTACGAAAAGGATTCGATCGAAACCGCCAGATGACGCCCTCCTCTAGGGGCGAACCAGCGTTCGACTTCCTCGCGCAACTGGTGAACATTCAGCGTTCGGGTATCGATCAGCGTATCGGCAACCTCGCGAATGGGGGCCAGCAGTTCTTTTTCCTGCCGGATGCCCGTTTCCGGACTGGCATCCGCAGCGACCGGGTGGCGGCGGCGTGTTTCCGAGAACCGGCGCAGCAGCACTTCGTCGCTGCAATCCAAATAGAGAATCGTGAGGTCGACATCTTCCATCCTGCCCAGTTTGGCGGCAAGTTCGATGAAACCGATGGTCGAAAAATCACGATTGCGCGTATCGATACCCAAGGCCATTGGGCGCGTCGGCTCAGAGCTGTCCACAAGACGAACCAGTAAACCCATTGGAAGATTATCAATCGCCTCAAATCCAAGATCTTCCAGTACGTGGATCGCGGTCGAACGCCCGGCGCCAGAGGGGCCCGTAACCAATACGACGCGCGTTTGTGCTATCATGAATTTGGCCATTCCGGGGCCACGCGCCCCATTCTCACAAGTTGAATTAGTCCTGCGGCCAAATTGGGTACCCCAGCGCCCCGAAGCAAGGGAACAGTTCGCTTCAGCACGCAAACGTCAGAAGGCTCGGGCAAACGCGCCGAAGCTGTTTGATCCAGATCCACGATATAAGCCAACGGGACAGGGCCCACGCTAGCAGCCCGTAGCAACCCAATGCCACGCGCCTCAATCAAACCTTCGATTGGCGCGACTGCATTTGCCACAACCTGATCGTTCTGCACAAACATATCGACCCGGTCATCTCCAACCAGCTGAGCACCCAGCGCCATCATCTGCAATGCCAGCCCAGATTTTCCTGCACCCGAAGCACCGATGATCAACACCCCAGAACCTTGCACCGCCACGCAAGTGGCGTGAATGCAAGCCGTCCTTTGATCTGCGATATCCTGGAGCGGGATCGCGTTCATGGTCTAGACAGGAAGCCCGACCACAAACCGTGCGCCCAGCGGGTCCGAAGTGATATCGGCTTCGGTCGGGCGAATGTTTTCGGCCCAGATTACTCCACCATGCGCCTCGACGATCTGCTTCGAAATTGCCAAGCCGAGGCCCGAGTTGTTGCCGAAATGCTCTTCGGGGCGTTGAGAATAAAAGCGTTTGAATATCTTGGTCAGTGCCTGATCAGGGATGCCCGGGCCAGTATCTTCAACGACAATCAGCACACGATTGTCGCGACGGCGGACCCAGACGCGAATGGCGTCATCGTCTTCACAGAAGGAAATCGCGTTGGTGATCAGATTGACAAAAACCTGTGCCAATCGCGCCTCGAGCCCGTTGACCACGATGGGCCCTGCCGGAAAATCAGTGATGTAGTCGATCCCCTTCGAACGGGCGTCTTCACCCAGAAATTGGCTGATATTCCCAAGTAGATTGAGCAGATCAAAGGGCTGCTCTTCTTCTTTTACAAGCTCCGCATCCAGCCGGGACGCGTTTGAGATGTCACTGACAAGACGGTCCAGTCGCCGCACGTCATGTTCGATAACACCCAGCAATTTTTCGCGCTGGTCATCACGTTTAACCATGCGCATGGTTCCGACTGCAGATTGCAAACTGGCGAGAGGGTTTTTGATTTCATGCGCAACATCCGCCGCAAACTGCTCATTTGCGTCGATGCGGTTGTAAAGCGCGGTGACCATCCCGCGCAAAGCTTTGCTTAGGCGACCGATCTCATCCGGTCGGGCGCTGAGATCGGGGATACGGATACGGCCCGGATTTACCCCCGCGCCCCGATCCTTGCCCATCTCGGCAGCGGCGGCCAGATCTGCCAGCGGGTTCGCAATGGTTGAGGCCAGAACAAGGCTCAGACCGATTGAGACCAGCAATGCAACGACAAACATCTGAAGGATGCGCTCTTGCTCTTTTCGGGCCAGCGCATCGATCTCACCTGCAGGGCCTGCCATGGCGACAGCACCAACCGGTACGTCTTCGACAAGAATTGGCGCCACGGCCACAATAACCGTCTTGCCCATGTCGTCCTGAACGGCCTGTACTTGCAGGCGACCATCCAACGCCTGCGGGATCAATTGTTGCACACGTTGTGCCAGTGTTGGCGCTTCAACATCTGTCCTGCTGCTAAAAATGGCGGACAAACCATTCCAAACCGCATTAAGCGCATCGCTGATCAAAGTGCTGCCCGAGACTGTGTCAGCTTCCTGTTGCAGCAGGCTTGGTAGTTCTGAACCTGGCGACACACCGCGTGTCCAACCGATCAGAGTTCCTGTATTATCATATACAAAAACTTCGCCACCCTCGGGAAGGCTAAGCCCGGACAGGGTATCTCGCACGTCCAGCGTTACGGCACCATTTCCCGAAGGTTGTCGCAGTTGGGTTTCAAATACGTTGCTGACGAGCTGTGCATCCCCAACCAAATCGACCGCTGTCTGCTGAACACGCTCTTTGCGCGTGTCGTCCAGATACAGCAAACCCGCCACCAGAATGACCAGGGCAATCAGGTTGAACGTAATGATCCTACGTGCCAGAGGCGAATAGCGCAACGTAAGAAGGTTTCGCCGCGATCGCTTGGCCTGCAGTTCCGCAGACTCGGAATTTTGGGGAATGACCCAGTCATCCCCCAATACGACATCCGCGTCGTGTTCTTGGTTGGCTTGTTCAGTATCGCGCACGAGACCCCTTCGCCTTCTTCACAAACGGCCGCGCCTATTCTTCGTTGTAACGATATCCGATACCATACAGCGTTTCGATCGCCGAAAAATCCGGATCAGCGGCCCGCATCTTCTTGCGCAGGCGTTTGATATGGCTGTCGATGGTCCGATCGTCCACATAGACCTGATCATCATAAGCGACATCCATCAACTGATCACGGCTTTTTACAAATCCCGGACGCTGTGCCAGTGCCTGCAGCAACAGGAATTCGGTTACAGTCAGAGAGACATCATTGCCTTTCCAGCTTACCGAATGGCGCAGCGGGTCCATCCGCAGCTCACCGCGTTCCATTACCTTGGTGTCCCCGGTCGCAACGCTGGTTGCATCCCCTTCTACCGCTTCCTGACGACGCAGCAGCGCCCGGATGCGCTCGACCAGAAGGCGTTGCGAGAACGGTTTCTTAACATAGTCATCTGCGCCCATCCGAAGGCCCAGAACCTCGTCGATTTCATCATCTTTTGAGGTCAGGAAGATAACCGGCATCTGCGTTTTCTGCCTGAGCCTCTGTAGCAGATCCATGCCGTCCATCCGCGGCATCTTGATATCCAGAACGGCCATATCCGGAAGTTTCTTATTGAACGCATCCAGCGCTGCCTGCCCATCATTATATGTTTCGACCTCAAACCCTTCGGCTTCGAGGGTCATGGATACTGACGTCAGGATATTTCTGTCGTCATCCACAAGTGCAATCTTTGACATCGGGTTCACCCCTATTCCTGCTCACTCGCGCAATAATACGCTTTTTTGTAAGACATTGTTGGCGGTTTTGAGCAACCGAATCAACTCGTAACCTCGAATCATGCCATTCTTGCGGCAGGTATGCGGCAAATTTGCCTTGCTGCGCCCAAATAGCTGCCTTGATTTACAGCAGACAAATCGTGATGGCGCTAAACCTCAACTTGGTTGCGCTAACTCCTACCAACCCTCCTGTTCATGTCCCAAAATACCGTGATAAGAGGCGCTTGACCGCCGGCTTTTTCCGGTATCCGCCCCAATGGCGCCCCCGGCCCAAGGCCCTCGCGCCGCCACAGGAGAAGACACACATGACATCTGGACGGGTTAACCCGCAATTCCGCCTCGAAGATCAGGGCATCGAGGGTCTGGGCAATGTCTATTACAACTTCATGGAACCGGCGCTGATCGAAGAAGCGCTCAAGCGCGGCGAAGGCACCCTTGGCAATGGCGGCGCATTTCTGGTCACCACCGGCAAGTTCACTGGCCGCTCGCCAAAGGACAAGCACGTCGTCAAGACAGACAGCGTCGCCGACAGCATCTGGTGGGAAAACAATGCCGCGATGAGCCCGGAAGGGTTTGATGCGCTTTACGAGGATATGCTGGCCCATATGAAAGGCCGCGATTACTTTGTGCAGGACCTCGTGGGCGGAGCTGATCCCAGCTATTCAATCAATGTGCGTATGGTCACTGAGCTGGCTTGGCACAATCTGTTCATCCGCCACCTGCTGCGCCGCCCGGATCGTGAGGATCTGGATGAGTTCACTGCGGATTTCACCGTCATCAACTGCCCCAGCTTTCAGGCCGACCCGGCCAAGCACAACTGCCGCAGCGAGACGGTGATTGCGATGAACTTCGATCGCAAGCTGATCCTGATCGGCGGCACCGAATATGCTGGCGAAAACAAGAAGTCGGTCTTCACCCTACTGAACTACATGCTGCCCGAAAAAGGCGTGATGCCGATGCACTGCTCGGCCAACCATGCGGTCGGCAACCCGGTCGACACCGCCGTGTTCTTCGGCCTGTCCGGCACCGGCAAAACCACCCTCTCCGCCGACCCGTCGCGCACATTGATCGGCGATGACGAACACGGCTGGTCGGATCGAGGCACCTTCAACTTCGAAGGCGGTTGCTATGCCAAGACGATCAACCTGAACGCCGAGGCCGAGCCGGAAATCTACGCGACCACCTCAAAATTCGGTACCGTGATCGAAAACATGGTCTTCGATCCTGAAACCAAAGAGCTCGATTTCAACGACGATTCTTTGACCGCAAACATGCGCTGCGCTTATCCGTTGGAGTACATTTCAAACGCCTCCAGCAACGCCCTAGGTGGACATCCCAAAAACATCATCATGCTGACCTGCGATGCGTTCGGTGTTCTGCCACCGATCGCTCGGCTGACCCCTGCGCAGGCAATGTACCACTTCCTTTCTGGCTTTACCTCCAAGGTGGCCGGGACAGAGCGCGGCGTCACCGAGCCTCAGCCGACCTTCTCTACCTGCTTTGGCGCGCCCTTCATGCCGCGCCGCCCCGAAGCCTATGGCAACCTGCTGCGCGACAAGATTGCCCAGCACGGTGCAACCTGCTGGTTGGTCAACACAGGCTGGACCGGCGGCGCCTATGGCGTTGGCAGTCGGATGCCGATCAAGGCCACCCGCGCCCTGCTGACGGCAGCACTTGAAGGATCACTGACTGACGCCGAGTTCCGCAAAGACGCCAATTTCGGATTTGACGTGCCTGTCTCGGTACCGGGAGTGCCCGAAGTGCTTCTGGACCCGCGTCGCACCTGGGACGATCAGAAAGCGTTCGACAAGCAAGCGGAAAAGCTGGTGCAGATGTTTGCCGAAAATTTCGAACAATATCTGCCCTTCATTGATGAAGATATCAAAGCCGTTGCAATCGGCTGATTAGAAATGGGGGCTCTAGCCGCCCCCATTTCATTTTGGATTACGCAGCGGCAGCCCAATCTAACAAACAAGTTCATTGCGAGAACGCGCCATTTGCGCTATCGCAATATACCGATGAAGAGATGGTACCGATGTTTTCGGCAGCGGCGACCATTGAAATTGGACAGTTGGGCGACCCGGGCGATTCCACTCTCAACACGCTTCGGGCCGCACTTGAAAGTGGCGATTACTTCCACATGGGGATGGTGTCGGATAGATGTGTTTCAAAGGTCCTAGCCTTTCGACGTGCCTCGATCTGACACGGTAGTAGATAATAGGCAAGTTATGACAGAAATTTCAAAACTCACCGAACTGCGCAAACTGATGCAGAGCATGGAACGCACCTTGGGGCTAGAAGAGTTATCCCCGGTTGAGCGCGACATCTATTACGCCGCGGAAGAGTTGTCGAAAAGCAATACCGAAGTGCGCACCTTCGGCCTGATCGAGCATACGCTGGTCAAAAGCGTTTCTCGTCCGACCTTTTTCCGCGCCCTCAAGTCTTTGGTTCAAAAGGGCTATCTTTCGCAAAGCGGAAGCGCCAATCGTGGGCGGTATTTGGTTCATGCACCCAGGTGATTGCTGCCTGAAATCTGAAAACGGCTAATCCCGTGAACAGATGGGCCTCTGACACCTTCTTTGCCTCTTTGGCCTATGTTGCCGCATCACTCGTTACATTCGAGATTCTGATGCCGCTTCAGAACGAATTTTTTCCCGCATACCCCAGCCACGCCAGCCTGTTGTTCCTGCCGCATGGCGTGCGGGTTCTGGCCGCATGGTTACTGGGGTGGCGGGCAATTTTTGCACTTTTGCCCGGCGTCTTTGTTGTCTTTGCAATGGTGGGCGGATGGGACGTTTTCCTGCCCAGCAGATTGCTGGCAATTGCCATAGCTGTAACAATCGTGCCCGCCGTGTTTTACGCGTGCAAAGCGGTAGGATGGGATCTTTTTCCACGCTCTGATCGCAATCCCTGCTGGCCCTGCGTGATGGGAGTTGGGATTGTCACTTCGGTTTTGGTTTCAATCCTGACCAACACGGCCTTTGGCAGTACAGCTGCCGAATATGTCGCGTTTCTGATTGGCGACATCTCAGGCTTGTTCTTTTTGATGTTGGGTCTCTATTTCGCGTTCCGTTTTGCTGAAAGGCGTGGTTAACCCAACAGTCCGCGCCTGAGCAAATTCAATCCGGCGATCAACAGAACCAACAGTGTAAGTTTGCGAAACTGGGTCTGATCAATCCGGTCCTGAAGGAACAGACCTCCTCGCATGCCTACAAGGGCCGGAAGAACCAGCATTGCAGAGAACAATGCCGTTTCACCCCTCAGAACACCTGAGCCCAAATGCGCGACCACCAGGGCCACCGCCCCTAGGCCATAAATTACACCCTGAACACGCATCTGATCTTTCTTTGGTGTATTCAACGCCGTCAGATAGGCCACAGTTGGTGGCCCCCATACGCCAGAGATGCCTCCGACCGCCCCTGCTACTGCGCCGACCACCGCCTCGACCCCGACGGAGGGTGCCTTCAATGTAAGTCTGAGCCCAAGTATCTGAATCAGCGCAAAGAAGGTTATCGGCACGCCGAGCACCAGTAGGTAATCCTGAGGTGTCAAAATATTAATCAATTGAGCACTCGCCAGCAGGCAGATTAACCCAACTGCCAGAAATACACGGAATTTACGAACCGATACCGCTGCGGCGACCACGCCATCCCGCAAGGCCTGTACACCATTAGTAACAAGGGTCGGCAGGATGAGGCCTGCCAACGCAAATTCGGGGGGCAGCATCATACTCAGCCCGGATATCAGCACCATTGGCATAGCAAATCCCACCATGCCTTTGACCCACCCCGCCACAAAAGCGACGATCAACGCCAGGTACATTTCCTGCGGTGAAATGAGCGAAAACAGATCCATCTGCCCTTCATATCAGGCCGAGATTTTTCTGCATTGCAAAAGTGATATGGTAATAATTGAACTTTTTATGTGCTATTTGTGTATTTTTGTTGCGCTGCACGTGCAGCATGATATGACCAGACGACCCAGTAAAGGACGTGATTCATGGCCCATGATGGACAGGACTTGACGAACATGATGCAGCAAGCGGTATTACCTGATCTTCTGACATTGACTGCAGCGGCCTTACCGGCGGTTGAAACTGTGTTCGACAAGGCCCGTGCATCGGTGCGTGCCATGGTCACTAGCGATGACCGCATCTCGGGCGCGTTGATCGAAGCAAACCAGACAGCCGCTCATGGTTTGGCATGGCTGGCAACTTACCGGCAATCTTTGCAGCAGATGCAACGCTGGGCCGAGGCACTTCAAGCTGAAGGTAAGTTCAGTGAGATGGAGCAGTTGCTGCACCAGATCGCCTTTGGCGAATACCTGCATCAGATCGCGGGTGGCATTCCGATGAATCAGGGTGAGGTAGTGCGTTTGCAGGACCTTGGTCTTGGCTGGGACGCCTTGTCCGGGTTCCAGTGCCGTGAAGTGCAAACCCTGATGGCGCAGGCCAATTCTCAGGCCGCGCGCACCCGTCTGGTTGAGCTTATGCAGGATCAATCCGGTGCGACCATGTTCGGCGCGTCGGGTCTGGATGATGAGCTGGAGATGATCCGTGATCAGTTCCGCCGTTATGCGCAGGAAAAGGTCGAGCCCAACGCCCATGAATGGCACCTGAAAGACGAATTGATCCCAATTGAGATCATCGAAGAACTGGCCGAAATGGGCGTGTTCGGCCTGACCATCCCCGAGGAATACGGCGGCTTCGGTCTGTCCAAAGCGTCGATGTGCGTGGTCTCGGAAGAGCTTTCGCGCGGTTATATCGGCGTGGGCTCATTGGGCACGCGGTCCGAGATAGCGGCTGAACTGATCATCGCTGGCGGCACAGATGAGCAAAAAGCTAACTGGCTGCCGAAACTTGCCAGTGCTGAGATCCTGCCGACCGCCGTTTTCACTGAGCCCAACACAGGATCGGATCTGGGCAGCCTGCGCACGCGTGCCGTAAAAGGTGAAGATGGCAACTATGAGATAACAGGCAATAAAACATGGATCACCCACGCCGCCCGCACGCATGTGATGACTCTACTGGCGCGTACCAACCCTGATAGCTCCGATCACCGTGGTCTGTCCATGTTTCTGGCTGAAAAGACCCCCGGAACCGATGAGAACCCCTTCCCCACACCCGGTATGACAGGCGGCGAGATCGAAGTGCTGGGCTATCGTGGCATGAAAGAATACGAGCTGGGCTTTGACGGCTTTGAAGTGAAGGGGGAGAACCTGTTAGGTGGCGAAGAAGGCAAAGGTTTCAAACAGTTGATGGAGACCTTCGAGAGCGCCCGCATCCAGACCGCCGCCCGCGCCATCGGCGTCGCTCAGAGCGCTTTGGACATCGCCATGCAATACGCACAAGATAGAAAGCAGTTCGGCAAGGCGCTGATCAACTTCCCCCGGGTCTCGGGCAAGCTGGCGATGATGGCGGTTGAGATCATGATCGCACGGCAGCTCACTTATTTCTCTGCATGGGAAAAAGACCACGGCCAGCGCTGTGACCTTGAGGCGGGGATGGCCAAACTGCTGGGGGCCCGGGTTGCCTGGGCTGCGGCGGATAACGGGTTGCAGATTCACGGCGGTAACGGCTTCGCGCTGGAATATAAAATTAGCCGCGTGCTTTGTGACGCGCGCATCCTAAATATCTTTGAAGGCGCCGCAGAAATACAGGCGCAAGTCATCGCGCGTCGGTTGCTGGGCTGACGCCCGGTTCGATGCGGTTTCCCCAACTGAACCCGGCCTTGTGCCGGGTTTTCTTTATCTTCCGTGTTGTACAGGCACCAAGGCGCAAATGTTCCGAGTTGTACTACCTGGCTTTGTGATCGTCTGGGCAAAACTTCCCCCTCGGATCGGGGGCCGGAATCAGTTAAAGGGCGGTGAACGGAACCGGCACCTATGTCGGCCAGAGGAGACTCGAGCGTGAAGATCATCATTGCAATTTTGGCCACCTGCCTGGCCCTTGCCGGGTGCGCCTCGGCCCCGACAACGACGGGCTCGAATGACGTCGACAAACTGACGCTGGCCATTCAGCAGCTTGGTCCCGAGGTTGATCCACGCGAAGCCCGCCGCGCTGCCGAGATATCCTATGCCTATTCCAGCCAATTGAAGCAGGACTGGAAAGTCACCGATCCGGCGATCATCCACAACGCAAAGGTCATAAATGGGTTTCGTGAGAAGGGCCTATGTAATGACTGGGCGCAAGCCATGACCACGCGACTGAAACAAGAAAGTTTCCGTACGCTGGATTTGCACTGGGTTACCTCCCCACCGACGGCGTTTCGGATCATTCATCATTCGGCCCTGATCAGCGCCAAGGGTGCTCCCATGGACGAGGGCATCATCCTGGACCCGTGGCGCAACAGCGGGGTGTTGTTCTGGGCACCCGTGCGTGAGGATACCAAGTACAACTGGCGGCCCCGTCTTGAAGTGCGCGAAGAATTGATCAGCGGCGTGAACCCATACTGATAGGATATTGCGATGTTACGTCTGGCCCTGCTTCTGCCTCTGGCCTTGTTTCAATGCAACGAGGATGAAACCGTTGCCGCCTATGGCGCGGCGGATCAGACATGGGCACTGCAGGAAATTGACGGAGAGCCCTTCGAAGCCAGCGCATTGCTGCGCTTTCCCGAAGAGGGGCGTATCGAAGGCAATGCCCCCTGCAACACTTATTCGGGCAAGCTTAATGCCCCCTACCCTTGGTTCGAGATCGCCGATCTGGCCGCCACCCGCGCAGCCTGTGACGGGCTTGAGGCCGAAGGTTTTTACTTCGCTGCACTGATGGCGATGACACAATCCGAAGTATCCGGCGATGTGCTGATCCTGCGCAACGAGGACGGGCACGAGATGGTATTCAAAGCCGTCGAGTAAACTGCGCCACAAAGCGTGCACGGGCATCAGGCAGCGGCGTATGGCCCAAAGCCGGGGCCAGGTGGTTTTCCAGAAAATGCCCGGTAGTGCGCAGAGCCTGCGCGATCTCCGCATCCGGCGCAGCCCCTTCGCCACGCAGACAGGGGGGCAGTGGCAACAGCTTGTCGGCCCACTCCCCTGCCCCAGCTGCACTGACCGCGCGACCGGTTTTGGGCGAGACATAAATCAGCCCCTCACGCACGCCGGTCACAGCACAGGCCGACAGATCGAGGCCAAAGCCCAGCTCTTCTAGAAGCGCCAGTTCCCAGCGCAGATAAGCAAGTGGCCAAACTTCATCCTGTCCCAACAAATCCATCAACTGTTCGGTTTGCTTATAAATCGAGGGGTGTGGCTCGCGCTCGGGAAGGCAGAAGGACAATAACGCCACCACCGCGTTCAGCCCGGCCAGTGCCAACCGACCTGAAAATGCAGCGGCGGCACGGGAACGCATGGGTTCGACCTGAAAAGTGCCCAGATGCTCTTCAAGCCGCGCACGCCAAAGTACGTCCAACTGCGCGCCCGGTTGCAAGTTCGGCGCGATCTTGCGGCTAGTGCCTCCGCGCACAATACCTGCATGGCGGCCATGAGTTTCGGTAAAAACCTCGATAATGGCCGCCGTCTCACCATGGCGGCGAGAGGTCAGAAGTATGCCGTGATCACGCCAATCCAATTTCGGCCTCGTTAGGTCACCAGATATGCCTGCAGGAAATCTTATGGCCGTTGCAGGTTCAAGGTACAAATAAGTCTGGTCGGAACAGTAGGAAAAACCGGTTGCGTGAGGTGGGTTCAGCGACTAATGTTCGCTATATGTTCTAATTACTGGGATTTGAGAAATGTCTCTGAACTATGTCATGATTGGCTCAAATGATGTTGCCAAAGCACGCAGCTACTACGACGCGGTTGTCCCTCAGTTAGGTGGGAAAGTAATCGCCGAATACATGCCACATGCAGTTTGCTATGAGCTGCGCGGTGGCGGCAGCATGTGGGTCGCAACGCCCTTCGACAAAGAGGTTGCAACTGTCGGAAACGGCAACATGGTTGGCCTGCTATGTCAAAGCGAAGCGGAAGTACGTGAGGTGCACGCCGCCGCTATTGCCAATGGCGGTACTAACGAGGGCGATCCGGGTGAACGCCCGCAATATGGACCGAACTTCTACGGCGCCTATGCCCGCGACCCGGATGGGAACAAAATGAGCTTCGTCTATTTTAGTGAGGCAGACTAATCGAGTTGTCGCCAACTGCATGGCGGGGTTGCTAGAATGTGACCCCGGCATGGATTAGGATGCCGATGACCATCATCAGGTTCAAGATCATGGAAAGGCCGTTGCCCACATAGATGGGCAGCTTGCCGACCACCAGCCCGTAAGAGAACCACAAAAACGACAGCCCCGCATAAAGCGACCACGAGAGCAGCGACTGGCCGGTGGCGTGTTCGGAATGGGTAAAATAAAGCTTGATCAGTTGCGGCAACGTGGCGAAGGGGCCGACCACTCCGATGAAGACCATAAAGCCCTCGAACCGCTGCATCCAATGGCCGAGATTTGACTTTTCCAGTTTCTGGGCAAGTGTTTCAGCCACTCAATTCCCCTCCTGTTCCTGCGGCACCCGATAGGCCGGTCGTTCGTTCAGCCTGTTTCAGAGCAAAATAGTCGCTTTGTGCCGGGCATCCAAGATTAATTGCTGGGCGCGCTAGTCCAAACCTTCTTCACCCAGTAAGTGCCGGCCTTGCCGGTCTTCAACCTCGATTACCCAGAGATCAGGGTCAAAACTGCGTTGGCGGGTGATGGCGTTGTCCACCTCGCCCTCGGGGCCGGAAGAGAGTTCCACCCATTTACGCTCACCGCTCATCAGATCAAAACTGCGCTGAAACGCGGTTGCCTGCCCGTCAAGCGTATTCAGCTTGATCAGCACCGCGCCGGCGGTGTCGTCACCATGGGCCACGACAAAAGCTGGTATTTCCTGAAACCGCAGCCGCGCCAGATAGGCATGCACCCAGAATTCCGCCGTCAGTCGGGTCATCCGTTACCGTCTTTGAAATCCAGACCCATTTCCGAATAACGCTCGGATTCTTCCAGCCAGTTGGGCCGGACCTTCACCTGTAGGAACAGGTGGATCTTTCGGTCGAGGAATTCTTCTAGTTCCGCCCGTGCGGCCTGACTGACAGCCTTGATCGTCTCACCGCGTTTGCCCAGCACAATGCCTTTGTGACCGTCGCGCATGACATAGATGACCTGATCAATCTTGGCCGAGCCGTCCTTACGCTCTTCCCAGTTCTCGGTCTCGACAGTCAGCTGATAGGGCAGTTCCTGATGCAGGCGCAGGGTCAGCTTCTCGCGCGTCATCTCAGCGGCGATCATGCGCAGGGGCAAATCAGCGATCTGGTCTTCGGGGTAGAGCCACGGGCCTTCGGGCAGTTCCGAGGCGAGCCATTTGCGCAGATCGTCAACGCCGTGGCCTTTCTCGGCCGAGATCATGAAGGTCTCGGCAAAGGGATAGCGCGCGTTCAGGTCACTGGTGAGCGCCAACAGCTTCTCGGACGGCACCTTGTCGATCTTGTTGATCGCGAGAGCGATGGTGCGGCCCTGCCCGATCTCTTCCAGCCCTTCGAGGATGCGTTCAACCCCTTCGGTGATACCGCGATGCGCCTCGACCATCAGGACGACCACGTCGGCATCTGCCGCCCCGCCCCAGGCTGCGGCGACCATGGCGCGGTCGAGCCGGCGGCGGGGCTTGAAAAGGCCCGGTGTGTCCACAAAGACCAGTTGCGCATCACCCTCCATCGCCACGCCGCGAATGCGTGCGCGGGTGGTCTGCACCTTATGCGTCACTATCGAGACCTTGGCCCCGACCATGCGGTTCAGAAGGGTGGATTTGCCTGCGTTGGGCTCTCCGATCAGGGCGATAAATCCGGCGCGTGTGGTCATGTGTGTTGCGATCCTGTTTGCAAGTGCGCACCCCTATAGCAGAATGGGCGGGCGGGCCAGAGGGATTTGTCGCATTGCGGTCATGCGTCTGGGGTGGCAGCAATGCGCTGTGCCAAGCCGCATCCAGCCAGGCGTTCATTCTTTCAGTGAGGCGAGATATGAGACGTCGCGAGTTTCTTTTGGGCAGCGGGGCTGCTGCAGGTGCGTTGGGACTGGGTGGGTTCGCGTTGGCGTCAAACCCGCAAGAGTTGGTGATCCAACCCGCAAGTTTTGCGCTACGTGATCAGGTGACGGACGGGATGGTCAGCCTGTCGCCGGACGCGCCTCCCCCCGTTCTGTATGGAAATCAGGGTGAGGTGATGCGGCTGCCGGTGCGCAACACGCTGCCCGACTATACGGCGATGCATTGGCATGGCTTGCGTATTCCCAACGGGATGGACGGGGTGCCTTATCTGACGCAGATGCCAATGGGCGAAGGTGATCAATTCGACTATGAATTCATACCCCCGGACGCGGGCACCTATTGGTACCACCCTCATTGTATGACGATGGAGCAAATGGCGCACGGGTTGACTGGGGTCATGGTGATCGCCGAGGCCGAGGACCCGGGGTTTGACAGCGAGCAGGTGATCAACCTGCGCGATTTCCGGCTGGATGAGGTGGGCGCGTTTCTGCCCGCTTATACGCCGCGCGGAGCGGCTCGGGCGGGGACATTTGGCAATGTGCATACTGCAAATTGGTTGCAGGCGCCGGTTTATGATCACCCCGCCGGAGGTCTGGTTCGGTTGCGCGTGGTCAACACCGATACGACCCGGATTTACAAACTGAACCTCGACCATGCCGAGGCCCGGATTATCGCATGGGACGGGCATCCGGTGGACATTGACGTGCCTCTGCCCAGCGTTGCGGAGCCGTTACTGCTTGGCCCCGGCCAGCGTGTCGATTTCGCGGTGAAGATGCCCGAGGTTGAAGGGAAGACCGTGAACCTGATCGCGAAGCTGCCCGGTCAGCCGCTGCGGTCCATGGTCGGGTTGCAGGCGGTAGGCGCGTCTGTGGCGCGGGATATGCGAGAGCTTAAACCTCTGGCCAAAAACCCTGTTGCACGGCCCGATCTGAACAAGGCCGAGCTGCACGAGTTTGTCTTTGGTTGGACGCCAGAAGGCGGAGAACCCAATAACGGCTTTTGTGGCTCGCTGGGGTACAATTTCTGGTCGATCAATCGTAAGCCTTGGCCGGGAGATGCCGCGCAAGATGTGGGGCCTCTGGCCACTTTGCAGATGGGCAAAAGCTATGTTCTGCGGCTGCGCAATGAATCCCCCAACCTGCATCCGATTCATTTGCACGGGTTGGTCTTCGCGCCTTTAAAATCAAACTTGCGCAAACTGCCTCCGCTGATGACCGACACGATGTTGCTGCTGAAAGATGAGGTGGTCGAGATTGCGCTGGTCGCGGATAATCCGGGTGATTGGGCGTTTCATTGCCATGTGATCGAGCATCAGAAAACCGGACTGACCGGGTTCGTTCGCGTGGTTTGATCTTACGGCGAAGTGTTCAATACCAGTACATGGTTCGGGTAGGCTTGGTCCCCGATCCGGAAATCTGTGACACCGACTTGTTCAAACCCTTTGGCTAGATAGAAATCGATTGCGGTCGTGTTCTCAGAATTGGTCGTCAGCCAAATCGACTGACGCCCTTTTTCACGGGTGTAGTCGATCGCTATGTTCAGCAGCGCTGAGCCGACGCCTTTTCCTTGATGGCGGGGCTGGACGTAAAACGTCACTATCTCAAGGTCGGACAGCCCGTCCACAGGTGCGATGCGATCTTCCGCCAGCCGAATGTATCCGTCGATCCCCTCTTCATTTTCAGAGACCATCAAAAGGTCTTGGCCGTCCTGCAACAAGGCTTCGAACCGCGCGGTCGTGAACTCGGACAGTGCGAATTCGGCAAAGAAGGAATTCACGCCGCGCTTTAGGTAGGTTCCGACCCAGACCTCAATCGACAGGGCCGCGAGGCTGGCGGCATCGGCTTTCTGGGCGGGTCTGATCTTCATGATCTGGCCGCGCAGAGGATCAAGACAATTGTTCCAACAGAGCCTTTGCCGCTGCCTGTTCTGCCTGACGTTTGGAGCCAGCGGTAGCTTGTGCCTCGGTCCCGTCCTGCAGTCGCGCGGCGATGGTGAAGATCGGGGCGTGATCGGGGCCAGTGCGTTTGACTTCGACGTAAGCTGGCGGCTTCTGACCGCGGGCCTGCGCCCATTCCTGCAACGAGGTTTTGGCGTCGCGCGCGTCAGCCTCGACCTTGTGGATGCGTTCGCCCCAGAGGGCGAGGATCACGTCGCGCGCGGCCTCGAAACCTGCGTCACGATAGACGGCGGCGATGACCGCCTCCATTGCGTCTCCCAGCAGGGCCTGTTTGCGGCGGCCCCCGGACAACATCTCGGACCGGCCCAGCTTTAACACCGCACCCAGATCGATCTGACGGGCGACATCTGCGCAGGCCTCTTTGCGCACGAGCGCATTGAACCGGGGAGCCAGCTGGCCTTCGGAGGCTTTCTTGTCAGCTTCAAGCAATGCGGTGGCCATGACGAGACCCAGCACCCGGTCGCCCAGAAATTCCAGCCTTTGGTTGTCGGGGCGCGTGGCAGAAGACACCGAGCCGTGGGTCAGCGCGCGCACCAGCAGTTCGGGGTCGGAGAATTCATACCCCAAGCGCTGCTGGAACGCTTTTATCTCGGCCGATAGCTTCAATTGACCGCCTTGAAGAAGCGATCACCGCGCCAAGTCCAGAAGAACAGCATCGAGCGGCCGGCGGAGGAGAACATGATCCGGTCGGCGCGTCCGATCAGGTTTTCGAAAGGCACAAAACCTACGCCGCCTGCGGATTGCGGCAGGCGGCTGTCGGCCGAGTTGTCGCGGTTGTCGCCCATGAAGAAATAGTGGCCTTCAGGCACGGTGTAGATGCCCGTGTTGTCCGAACCCTGATTACCGATATTCAGCACATCATAGGAGACGCCGTTCGGCAGGGTTTCGATCAGGCGAGACTTTTCGCACAAACCACCAATACCCACGGGGCCGTTTTCACAGCGCGGGCGCAGACCTTGCGGGCCCTGCGGTTCGGCGATCTCGGTGAATACGCCGTCAGGTTGCTGAGGCACCGGCGTGTCATTCAGAATGATCTGGCCCTGGCGAATTTGGATGCGGTCGCCCGGCAAGCCGATCAGGCGTTTGATATAGTCACGGCCAGTGATGGGATGGCGGAAGACGATTACATCACCCCGCTCAGGCTCACCGCCCAGAATGCGAGTGTTTTCATCGCCCTGCATCCAGCCACAGATATCTTCGGCATCGATGTTCAGACCGACGCTGGGGATGATCAGGCTGGGACAGGAAGCGTAGGAGTATCCGTAAGCCATCTTGTTGACGAAGAGGAAGTCTCCGATCAGCAACGTCTGCTTCATCGAACCGGAGGGAATCCAGAACGGTTGAAAGAACAGGGTGCGGAAAACGCCCGCGATCAGCAGGGCGTAGACGATGGTTTTGATCGTCTCCCAAACGGCGTTTCCGGATTTGGCTTCCTCGGCCATACTGCTCTCTCCAGTCTATGCGTGGTTGGGGTGCTACATGCGTGTCAGGTGGGGGCAAGTCAAGGCTGCGCGGGCGCTTCTTGAAGCGGTCGGGCCTCTATCACCACAAAGGCCTGCGCCCAGGGGTGATCATCGGTCAGGGTGACGTGGATGATGGCCTCATGCCCTTCGGGTGTCAGTTCTTTCAGGCGCTCGGCGGCCCAGCCGGTGACATGCATAACGGGTTGGCCTGTGCGCAGGTTGGTCACGGCCATATCCTTCCACGCGATCCCCATCCGTAGACCGGTGCCTAGGGCTTTTGAACAAGCCTCTTTCGCGGCCCAGCGTTTGGCGTAGGTGCCTGCGGTATCGTGGCGGCGTTCGGCCTTGCTTTGCTCGGTCTCGGTAAAGACGCGGATGCGGAACCGGTCACCGAACCGGTCGAGCGTGCCTTGAATGCGTTCGATATTGGCGAGGTCGGTGCCGATGCCGAGGATCATGTCAGACCTCCAACACCACGGTGCCCAGCTTTTGTCCGGCCTCGACCATCTGGTGGGCGGTGGCCGCATCGCTGAGGTTTCCACCGGGAACAACGGCGTGAGACAATGCGTCCTGTTCCAGCCACTCAACCAACTGCGCCTCGCCGCGACGGCGGGCCGCGGCGTCGAGCTGGTAGACGATCAGCATATGCAGGCGGATGTTCTTGAACATGAAGCCGTAGAAATCCAGTTCGGGCGTCATTTGTGAGGCCGAGGCATAGCTAGCGATGGTCCCGCCGGGGCGGATCATCGAAAGGGAAGCGGGTTGGTTGGCGGCGAAATCGACCTCGACGATGAGGTCAACGCCTGCGCCGTTGGTCATGTCCATCACCGCCTCGGCCACGTCTTGCGTGCGGTAGTTGACCCAATCTGTCGCACCAGAATGGGCGGCTTTTTCGTCTGAACTGACGGTGGTGATAACGCGCGCGCCGCCCAGCGCTGCCATCTGGCAGGCGTAGCGCCCGACCGTGCCAGCTCCGCCGGTGACAAGCACGGTTTTGTCAGTGATGGGGCCGTCGCAATAGAGCCCGTACCAAGCAGTCATAGCGGGGATACCGAAACAGGCGCCTTCGGCAAAGCTGGTGGTGTCGGGCAGAAACACAGCCTGATCGGAAGGCAGCGCGATGTATTGGGCCCCTGTGCCAAAGGCGCGTTGCCATTGGCCGTTCCAGATCCAGACACGTTCGCCGACGCGTGCGGGGTCGACCCCTTCGCCTACGGCCTCAATCACGCCGGCCCCGTCCGAATGGGGGACAATCATTGGGTATTGCATCACCGCACCCGGACGCGCGCCGCTGCGCAGCTTGACATCTGAGGGGTTGATGCCGCTGGCGTGGACACGGACCAAAACGTCGCCTGCGCCGGGCTCAGGCGTGGGCAGCTCGACCAACTCAAGGACATCCGCCGCCGCGCCGAATCTGCGATAGGTGATTGCTTTCATGACAGTCCCTCGTCTCCTATTGGTCAACCGTGTCAGGCATTTCCAGATCGAACACCAAGACACCCTCGGCCCCGTCCACGCACAGCGCGACAAGCCGTGCGCCAAGTAGCTGGTGAGTTTCGTCACTGGCATAACGCCGCAGGTCGACCTCAGCCGCGAAATCCAGCGTGAAGCCGTAGGGATAGCCCGGGGATTTTGCCTCAAAGTCGCGATTTGGGCCGTGGATGAAGCCACCGCAGCCCGGCAAGCGGTTTGCAGCCGTGCTCAGCCCGTCCATCACAGCGGCAAGCTCTACCGCGTCATGATCGGGCCTGAGGCGCAGCATCACGCAATGTCGGATCATCCTTGCACCCCAGAGGTCATGACAAGCGCACCGTGAGGATCTTGTAGCTGGCGACGCCAAAGAAGCCCGCGAAGGCGAAATCAAACCAGCGGCGGGCACTTCGATAGGCGTTGACCATCCGAGCAGACGAAAACAGAAAGGCGTAGCCGATGAAGATCAGCAGCGACCCTGCATAGAGCATGGCGAAATAGCCCAGCAGCATAGCAAGGCTGGCATCATTGGGCGCGACGATGGCGTAGATCGAGCCCCAGCTGAGGATCGCCTTGGGGTTGGTCAGGTGGATAGCCGCCCCTTTGGCGAAGATGGTGGACAGAGTGCCGGTGACCGGGTTGCCCAAAGCAACCTCATCCGAGGACAGCGCGCGGCGCAGGGCCTTCAACGCCAGCCAGCCCAGATAAGCGACACCGATATAGCGGATCACCTCAAACACCCAGACATTGGCCAGCATGATCGCCGACAGACCCAAAGCGGCAGCTATGCCCCATGCCGCGGAGCCCGCGCAGATGCCCAGCGCGAACGCGAGCCCGGCGGTGCGGCCTTCGTTCATCGCAGTACCCGCGATGCCCATGGTGGCAGGGCCCGGCGAGCCCCCGGCCATCAGCCAGGCAATCCAGATCGCCACAAAACCAGGGGTGATCATGCCCGCGCCTCGTCCATCAGGCGGCGCATTTCGTGGACCGCTGGTGTAAGGCCGCGGAAGATGGCCTCGCCGATCAGGAAGTGGCCGATATTCAGCTCGCGCACTTCGGGGAAGGCGGCGACGGGTTGCACAGTGTCGTAGGTCAGGCCATGACCCGCGTGGACCTCAAGGCCTAGTGAATGGGCATAGGCGGACATTTCGCGCAGGGCTTCGAGCTCGCGCGCGGATTCGTCCGGTTTGCCCTCGGCATGGAAATCGCAATAGGCGCCGGTGTGCAGCTCGATCACCTCGGCCCCGATGCGATGGGCGGCGTCGATCTGGCGCTGATCTGCGGCGATGAAAATCGACACGCGGCAACCGGCGTCGCGCAAGGGCGCAATGAAATGGGCCAGCTTGTTTTCTTCGCGCGCGACTTCGAGCCCGCCTTCGGTTGTACGTTCCTCGCGCTTTTCGGGAACGATGCAGACAGCGTGTGGCTTATGGCGCAGGGCGATTTTCTGCATCTCGTCCGTCGCGGCCATCTCGAAGTTTAGCGGTACCGACAAGATGTCCATCAACCCGTCGATATCGGCATCCGAGATGTGGCGGCGATCTTCTCGCAGATGTGCTGTGATGCCATCGGCCCCGGCCTCTTCCGCGATCCGGGCGGCGCGTAGTGGGTCGGGATAGGCCCCGCCGCGCGCATTCCGCACGGTGGCTACGTGGTCAATATTCACGCCCAGACGCAAACGGTTGTCAGACATCTTTCGAATCCTTCATTGTCCCTGAAGACGAGCCTAGTGGGTTTGTCACTGAAACGTCAGCCTCTGCCTGTGCCAAACGCTTGATTTGTTCAAACTTTGCTTTGATCCTGGAGCGGCGGCGCTGCTGGTATGTGCGGATCAGCGGCAGGCTGAGATAGCCGCAGACAACACCGGCCACAATGCCCGGAATGACACCGCCAACCATGTAAGGAAAGAACACATCGTCATAGAAGCGGCTGAGCCCATGCCAGTCAGCTTCGCGACCGGTGAACATCGCAATGCAATTGTCTTTGAGATCACCCATCGCATCGGCGAATTTCCCCATCAACCCGTGCGTGTCGTGCTCACGATATCGGGTACCCAACAGGAAATGCCCGGTTTGCAAGCTCACCACCCCGATCGGCACATAGGTCAGAGGATTGCCGAAGAATGTTCCGCTGAGGGCAGCCAATATGTTGCCATTGAGCAATCGAGCCAGCACGGCGGCGACGAGAAAATGCAAACCATAAAATGGTGTAAACGAGGCAAACACCCCTGCCCCGATGCCACGCGCGATGCGTTCAGGGGTGTCAGGCAGGCGGCGCACCCGATGTTTGACATAGTGAAAGGCACGGGTCCAACCGCCGCGCGGATAGACAAACTCTGACGCAACTTGGACAGGCGAGCGGCGATCTCGGCGCTTGAAAACCACTCGTGATCACCCCTTCTCAGCCAGCCGCGACGGCAGTTTTTTTGCTTTCCCGATACCGTTCGACTGCGGCAACATCGCTTTCTGCCTCAAGCATAAGCATCAGCGAATGCAGTTGTTCAAGATCGCGCAGTTCGACGTTGATCATCAGACGGTAAAAATCCGGTTTTCGGTCGACAAATTCGAGGTTCGAGATATTGGCCTTTTTCTCGCCGATCAATGTGCAAATACGCCCCAGGACCCCGGCATCGTTACCGATAGTCAGATCAAGCGTCGCTCCATAGACAGCTGGGTGCGTGCCCGCATGCCAGTGCAGATCGACCCAGCGCTCGGGTTCATCTTCGAACTCGGTCAGACGGTCGCAGTCGATGGCGTGCACCTCAACGCCCCTGCCGCGATATGTGATGCCAACGATGCGTTCACCCGGCAATGGCTGACAACAAGGCGCACGGTCGAATTTCTGGCCGGGCTCAAGCCCGATCACAGCGCGGCGGGGCGAAATCGCGTCGCCATCGTCCTTGGTGAGCTCGGGATATACAGCCTCGACCACCTCATGGGCGGTCAGTTCGGCGCTGCCCAGACGGGCCAACAATTCGTGTCGGTCTTTCAACCTCAGGTGTTTTGCAGCGGTATCCAATGCCTTGTCGGTGGCCTTACGCCCGACATTTTCGAACCCCGCACGTGCCAGTTCCTTGCCCAGCTTGATGAAACGTTCCCGGTCAACCTCACGCAAGGCGCGGCGGATCGAGGTGCGGGCTTTGCCGGTGACTGCGATCTCAAGCCACGTGACCTGTGGGCTCTGGCCATCGGCGGTGATGATATCCACCGACTGTCCGTTCTTGAGCCGGGTCCAAAGTGGTACACGAATTCCGTCCACCTTGGCGCCAACACAGGCATGCCCGATACGGGTGTGGATCGCATAAGCAAAATCGATCGGTGTTGCCCCGCGCGGCAGTTTCACCACGTCGCCCTTAGGGGTGAAACAGAACACCTGGTCCGAATACATTTCGAGCTTGACCGCTTCGAGGAAGTCTTCGTGATCATCTTCGCTGTCGAACTGTTCCGTCAGGTTTGCGATCCATTTGGCCGGGTCCACGGCAAAAGGGTTTTCGGACCGGACACCATCGCGATAGGACCAGTGTGCCGCCACGCCGGTTTCGGCCACGTCGTGCATCTGACGGGTGCGGATCTGAACCTCGACCCGTTTACCGTCGCGCCCGGACACAGTCGTGTGGATCGAGCGGTAACCGTTCGATTTCGGCTGGCTGATATAGTCCTTGAACCGACCCGGCACCGCGCGCCAGCGCTGGTGGATCGCGCCGAGGGTGCGATAGCAGTCTTCCTCGGACCCGGTAATGATACGGAACCCATAGATGTCGGACAGGCGCGAGAAGCCTTGGTCTTTCTCCTGCATCTTGCGCCAGATCGAATAGGGTTTCTTGGCACGGCCAAAGACTTCGGCCTCGATCCCGGCTTTTTCCAGCTCGTGCCGCATGTCGCCGGTGATGCGGTGGATCACGTCGCCGGTTTCACGCTGCAAGGTGATGAAGCGGCGGATGATCGACTGGCGGCCTTCGGGATTCAGGACACGAAAGGCGAGATCTTCCAGTTCCTCGCGCATCCATTGCATCCCCATGCGACCTGCAAGCGGTGCGTAGATGTCCATCGTCTCGCGCGCTTTTTGCACCTGCTTTTCGGGGCGCATCGCCTTGATGGTGCGCATATTGTGCAGACGGTCGGCGAGCTTGACCAGAATGACCCTCAGGTCCTTGGACATGGCCATGAACAGTTTGCGGAAGTTTTCGGCCTGCTTGGTCTCGCGGCTGGAAAGCTGCAGGTTGGTCAGCTTGGTGACGCCATCGACCAGCTTGGCGACCTCATCGCCGAACAGTTCGGAAACCTTGCCATAGCTGGCCTTGGTGTCTTCGATCGTGTCGTGCAGCAGGGCCGTTATGATGGTCGCATCATCCAGACGCTGTTCGGTCAGGATGGCGGCAACGGCAACAGGGTGCGAGAAATAGGGCTCGCCAGAGTGGCGGAACTGCCCTTCATGCATCTGAAGGCCAAATTCATAGGCCCGTTCGATGCGCTCGGCATTTGTCTTGGGATTGTAATTGCGGACCAGCGCAATCAGGTCTTCTGCTGAAATCATCCGGTCCGCACCTTTGTCGTTGGGGCTTACCCCTGGCCCTGAGCCTCCATCAGCGCGCGCAGGAGCTTTTCTTCCGACATGTCGTCATCCGCAGGCTTGTCGGATTCCGCACCCATCAGCAGCGCCATCTGATCTTCTTCGGGCTCATCAACCTCGATCTGGGTCTGGTTGGCCTCGATCAGACGCTCGCGCAGTTCATCAGCGCTTTGAGTTTCATCGGCGATTTCGCGCAGCGAGACAACGGGGTTCTTGTCGTTGTCGCGATCAACAGTGATCGGGCCACCGGCGGAAATCTCGCGCGCCCGGTGGGCTGCAAGCATCACCAGTTCGAACCGGTTCGGGACCTTGTCTACACAATCTTCGACCGTAACGCGGGCCATGGGGCGCTCTCCGTAAATGAATCCGTGGCAGGAAGGGGTTTATCTAAGCGCGAATCCCCGCCTTGACAAGCAGGAAATGCCGCGAATGCGAGGATCACAGAGGCTTAACCTCTACCACATCCTCGCGTGGCAGTGCGGCAACCATCTGCGTGACTGTCTTGTCCAGTACTGGATGGCGCCAATCGGGGGTAACATCTGCCATCGGCACCAACACAAATGCGCGGTCCTGCAGACGTGGATGCGGCAGGATCAAGTGTTCCGGAGCGGATATGGCCTGTTTTTCATGCGGAAGGGTTAGCCAGCGGTGATATTCCACATCATCCGGTAGCACCAAATCGTCCCAACAGACCAGATCAAGGTCCAGCGTGCGCATCCCCCAACGTTGTTCGCGGGCGCGCTCGAAATCATGTTCGATACGGTGCAGCAGCGCTAGGACCTCGTGCGGGCTCTGATCCGTTTCAATCGAAACCGCCGCATTAACGTAGTCTGGCCCGGCCCCCGCAGGAAAGCAGGGCGTGGCAAAAAACCGACTTTTTGCGCGAATCACCAAGCCTGCCTCGGCCATTGCGACCAATGATTGCTCAAGTGTCACCTTGGGCCCATTACCTCTCAGACTGAGATTTGCACCAAGGGCAATGACCGCTTTTGACAAAGATTTGTCCACTTCGAACCCCATATTCGGAACAGAGAATGCTTGCGATGTAGGCAAAAAGGCCTATTTTAGAGGCACCATTGCACTGACCAATTCATTTTCACTCACGGAGCTCACGGTGCGGTGGCTTATACCGGAAGGACCATTTTATGTTTTACAAGGACGAACGGCTAGCGCTGTTCATCGACGGCTCGAATCTTTATGCAGCCGCCAAAGCACTGGGGTTTGACATCGACTACAAGTTGCTGCGCCAAGAATTCATGCGCAGAGGCAAACTGCTTAGAGCTTTCTACTACACAGCGCTACTGGAAAATGACGAGTATTCGCCGATTAGACCTTTGGTGGACTGGCTGCATTACAACGGCTTCACCATGGTCACCAAGCCGGCCAAAGAATACACCGACAGCATGGGGCGTCGGAAAGTCAAAGGAAACATGGACATCGAGTTGACCGTTGATGCCATGGAACTGGCACCACGTGTAGATCATATCGTGCTGTTCTCGGGCGATGGGGATTTCCGCCCGCTGATTGCCAGCCTGCAGCGTCAGGGCGTGCGCGTTTCGGTTGTCTCGACCATTCGCAGCCAGCCACCGATGATTTCGGACGAGCTGCGCCGTCAGGCCGACAACTTTATCGAGCTGGAGGACCTGCGCGACGTGATCGGAAGACCTCCACGCGAGATGCCGCTTGAACCGCGCAGCGTCGCCGCTGCAGGCGGTCAGTAACACCAAGCCCGATTACCCACTCACGATGTGGGGCGATGAAATGTACGGCCAGGGCTAAAAGCCCTGGCCGCGCTACTTTTAAAGGGATAGGTGCTAAAAACATTCCTTTTCTAACAGCGATTCATGTCAGGTAAATGACGTGCTGCTGTCTGGACCATGGCAATGAAAAGACCTAGGTGTCTCGGGCAAGGAGACCGCCCATGACCAAGCCACCACTTATATTGTATCTTGCCGCCCCACGCGGGTTTTGCGCCGGAGTGGATCGGGCCATCAAGATCGTTGAAATGGCTCTGCAGAAATGGGGCGCGCCGGTCTATGTGCGTCACGAGATCGTGCATAACAAATTCGTTGTAGATGGGCTGCGCGCCAAGGGTGCGGTGTTCGTCGAAGAACTGGACGAATGCCCAAACGACCGCCCAGTGATATTTTCCGCCCACGGTGTACCAAAATCCGTACCTGCCACTGCCGCCCGGCGCGAGATGATCTATGTCGACGCCACCTGTCCGCTAGTGTCTAAGGTGCATGTCGAGGCGCAGCGCCACGCCGATGCCGGGCTGCAGATGATCATGATCGGTCACAAAGGCCATCCCGAAACCATCGGCACCATGGGACAACTGCCTGAAGGTGAGGTGCTGCTAGTCGAAACGGTTGAGGATGTGTCGCAGGTTGCTGTGCGGGATCCCGATAAACTGGCTTTTGTCACCCAAACCACTCTGTCGGTGGATGACACAAAGGATATCATTGCAGCGCTGGAGGCCCGGTTCCCCGCCATCGTTGGGCCGCATAAAGAAGACATCTGCTATGCAACCACCAACCGGCAGGAAGCGGTAAAAGCGGTTGCGCCGAAATCCGACGCGCTGCTGGTGGTCGGAGCGCCGAATTCGTCAAACTCACGCCGTCTGGTCGAGGTCGCCTCACGTGCGGGCTGCAACTATGCACAGCTTGTCCAACGCGCGACTGAGATCGATTGGCGGGCGCTGGAGGGTATCGCGAGCGTTGCGGTTACTGCAGGGGCCTCTGCCCCCGAAGTATTGGTGAACGAGGTTATCGAAGCCTTCCGCGACCATTATGACGTGACCGTCGAGCTGGTCGAAACCGCGACAGAAAACGTAGAGTTCAAAGTGCCGCGTGTTTTGAGGGAACCTGCATGACTCAGGACAAACGCACGATTGACGCCTACACTGCCCGGGTCGCCGATTATCTGAAAATCCCCCTGCCCCCCGAACAGCTTGAGGCCCGGCAGGCCTTTGCGGATGCGGTCGAGGCGGGCGGATATGTTTTGGATCTGGGCTCGGGGCCCGGATCGGACAGCGCGTTTTTGATGCGCCAAGGGCTAAAGGTGCGGGCGCTGGATGCCACGCCGGCCTTTGTCGAACACGCACGCGACAATGGCGTCGATGCCTATCTAGGCACTTTCGATGACGTCACCGAGGCCGAGGAATACGACGGCGTTTATGCCAGCTTTTCGCTACTGCATGCGCCCCGATCCGATTTCCCGCGTCATCTAAGCGCAATCCACACGGCACTGAAATCCGGCGGTCAGTTGTTTTTGGGCATGAAGCTTGGAACGGGTGAGCATCGCGACGATATTAACCGCTATTATACCTATTATACTCAGCCCGAGATAGAAGAGACTCTGACCACGGCCGGGTTCACCATCGACCGCACCGTGCAGGGGATCGGCAAAGGTCTCGCCGGGTCTTATGACGGGTTCATTCTGGTGTTTGCCCATGCCTGATTTGTTTGCCTATACCGATGGCGCCTGTTCCGGCAATCCCGGTCCCGGTGGCTGGGGCGTGCTGCTACGCGCGATGGATGGTGATACCGTTCTGAAAGAGCGCGAATTGAATGGCGGAGAGGCCGAGACCACCAACAACCGGATGGAACTGTTGGCTGCGATCAGCGCGCTGGAAACGCTAGAGCGAGCATCTGTGATCACCATCGTCACCGACAGCGCCTATGTAAAAAACGGCGTCACCGGCTGGATTTTCGGTTGGAAGCGAAATGGCTGGAAGACCTCGAACAAGAAGCCGGTCAAGAATGTTGATCTGTGGCAGCGGCTGGATGAGGCGCAAGAGCGGCATCAGGTGACTTGGGAATGGGTCAAGGGTCACGCAGGCCACCCCGAGAATGAGCGCGCGGATGAACTAGCGCGTGCGGGCATGGCACCGTTTAAGCCCAAAAAGGAGCAGGCGTGAGCGGGCTTGCCCTGCTGGATTATGCCTCGGTTCTGGTCTTTGCGCTGACCGGGGCCTTGGTCGCCAGCCGGGCGCAGCTGGATCTGGTGGGGTTTGCCTTCATCGCCTGCCTGACAGCGGTGGGCGGCGGCACGGTGCGCGACCTGCTGCTGGATCGACATCCCGTGTTTTGGGTCGGGCAACCCGACTATATCCTGATTGCCTGTGGCGCGGCAGTGCTGGTGTTCTTCACCGCGCATCTGGTGGAAAGCAGGTATAATTGGCTGGTTTGGCTGGACAGCTTTGCCCTGTCCATCGCCGTGGCTGCAGGAACGGGTGCGGCCCTTTCGCTGGGACAGACCGGCGTCATTGTGGTGCTGATGGGTGTGACCACCGGTTGCCTCGGCGGGCTGATGCGCGATGTGGTCTGCAACGAGGTGCCGCTGGTGCTGAAACAGGGTCAGCTTTATGTTTCCTGCGCCTTTGCCGGTGCCCTGACAGCGGTATTGGCGGCTCAGCTTGGGTTAACCGGCCTGCCTGCATTGGGGCTATGCGCCTTGGTCTGCTGGTCGCTGCGGGCCGGATCGCTGCTGTTCGGTTGGCAGTTGCCGGTTTACAAGGCCCGACCGCCTCGGCAATAGGGTACAAACAGACACGAGAACGCTATGACCCCCCAACTTTCATTTCTTGCGGCAACGCTGCTGCTGGCGGCTTGTGCAGATCACTACACCCCGGTCACATTCAGGACCGAAGGGGATCAGATCGTGGCGTCTGGTACGATCGACCACACAACGCTCAGCGCGTTTGAAGAGGTGATGGACGAAAACCCAGGGACCAAGACACTGGTACTGCAAAATATCGAAGGCTCGGTGGATGATGACTCGAATGTGGTCTTCAGCCGCGTAGTGCGCGAGGAAGGGTTCAATACGGTCGTACCATCAAACGGTTTGGTCGCCTCTGGCGGAACTGACCTGTTTCTGGCCGGTAACCGGCGGGTGCTGGAACCCGGCGCCTGTGTGGGGGTTCACAGTTGGGGTGGTGGAGGTTACGTGGCCGCGGAACTGCCCGAAGGTCATCCTGAACATGACCGGTATCTTGATTATTTCGCAGATATCGGCATCGACCCGGACTTCTACTGGTTCACGCTGGATGCCGCATCCGAGGATGAAATGCACTGGATGACCGCATCCGAGGCGAACCGATACGACATGACAACGAGCGCGGCCCCAAGACTTGGGACCGCCGCAATCTGCGATGAGCGCTAGCGCGTCAGCAGCCGTGCGCCGATCTCTTTGACGAATTTCGCCGCCACCATGGCGGTCATTCCATAGGGGTCGCGGTGTGGGTTTAATTCGACAATATCCGCGCCGACCAGTTGACCCTTGAACCGATGGATCAGGTCGATCACCTCACGCGTGCTAAGACCGCCGGGTTCGTGATGCGAAACGCCCGGAGCAAAGGCCGGGTCCAGCGCGTCGAGGTCCAATGACAAGTAAACCGGCCCGTCAAAACTGATCTCCAGATCTGCGCGCCAGTTGCGCATGTCGATCACCTCGACCCCGAATTTGTCGGCCTGTTCCTGCTGATGCGCGTTCATGGTGCGGATGCCGATCTGTACGAGGCGCTTGATCTTGCCGGTCTCCATCACCCGGGCAAACGGGCAGCCATGGCCCAGCGGACCGATCTGCTGGCTGTCATAGAGGTCAGGGTGGCTGTCGATATGCAGGATATTCAACCCCTCATACCGATCCGCATGCGCCTTGATCAGCGGGTACGCAACCGAATGATCGCCGCCCAGTGACAACAACCGCGCGCCGGTTTCGATCCGGGTAGCCGCGCCTGCTTCGATACGATCAATGGGCTCTTGCCCCATCATCTCGAACACATCCAGATCGCCGGTATCTTTGAAGCGCTCGGTTGCGCCCAGATCGGTGCCATCTTCGGCGGTCAGATTGGCCGCGCCGGAATGCAGCGCCTCGCGGATGCGGCCCGGCGCAAAGGCGGGGCCTTGCAGGAACGAGGAATGCAGGTCCAGAGGCACCCCCATCAGGGCGACGTCACCTTTGGTCAGATCATGCGACATGAGAGGCCTTTCAACAAAAAATTGCCCGGACATTGGTCGCAGATCACGGTCGGGTCAAGCGCTCAGCGCCGTATGTATGTCTGCCAGATCCAGATCACCAAAAGCGCCCCCAGAACGGCCCCGACAAACCCTGAGAGCCATCCCATCACGGTGATGAGCGTGCGCAGGACCAAGCCGCCCACCAAAGCGCCGACGATGCCGATCAGCATGGTGGTTGGAATGTCGGCCTCGATCCGCATCAGGCGGGTGGCGAGGAACCCTGCGGCGGCTCCGACGATGATCAGGGCGATGATCGGCATGTCATTTCCTCCAATGGGTGGGCACGATGATCAACGCACCGATCGATGACAACACCGCGTCCAGCCCCGGCGGGCCAAAGCTGATGCCGAACATGATGCGAACGAAATAGAACAGGAAGGCACCACCCACGCAGATGATGATCGATTGCAGATAGCCGTTATGGGTAAAGCCGGTCTGTTCAGACAGATAGCCAACAATCCCGGCAATCACGACCGTGCCCATCATGATCATGAACATTTAGGCTTACTCCGATGACAGGCGGGTGCCGACCGGGATGGGCCAGCCCCGCAGAAAAGTTTCCCTATCCTGCGCGCCCTTGCCTGCCCTTTGCAAGCGCAGCAGCTCAACCGCGCCTTCGCCACAGGCCACGCACAGGTGGTCATCCAGCACCTCGCCGGGCGTGCCCTGCCCTTCGGCCAGCCGCGAGGCCAGCAGCTTGATCCGGTCGCCCTCGACTTCGGTCCATGCGCCGGGAAATGGGGAGAGACCACGGATTTTTCGATCTACTTCGGGTGCGGGGGCCGACCAGTCGATCCGCGCCTCGGCTTTGTCGATCTTGGCGGCGTAGGTCACGCCGTCCTCGGGCTGCGGGTCCGGTGTAAGGCCGTGCAGTTCGGCCAGAGCCTCAACGATCAGAGCCGCTCCCATGTCCGACAGGCGGTCATGGAGTTGCGCGGTGGTTTCCTCGATGCCGATCTCGGTGGCCTCGCGCAGCAGAACGGGGCCGGTGTCCAGCCCGGCCTCCATCTGCATGATGCAGATGCCGGTCTGCGCATCGCCCGCCATGATTGCGCGATGGATCGGGGCGGCCCCGCGCCAGCGCGGCAGCAGGCTGGCGTGGATGTTCAAGCAGCCGTGGGTGGGTACATCAAGGATCGGCTGTGGCAGGATCAGGCCATAAGCCACGACTACCGCCACATCAGCGTTCAACGTTGCAAATCTATCCTGTTCTTCGGGCGTTTTCAGCGAGGTCGGATGGCGCACCTCCAGTCCCAGCGCCTCGCCCCTTGCGTGGACCGGAGGCGGGCGGTCTTTCTTACCGCGACCAGCGGGGCGTGGCGGTTGGCAATAGACGGCGACGATTTCGTGTCCTGCCTTGACGAGTGCGTTTAGAACGGGGACCGAGAAATCGGGGGTTCCCATGAAGATTATGCGCATCGTCGGCTCCGAAGGTGTTGGGGTGCCGGGCTGAAGCCCAGCCTACGTGGATTTGCGCGCCTTGCGCAGCAGCATGTCGCGTTTGACCTTGCTGAGCCGGTCGAAATACATCCGCCCGTTCAGGTGGTCGATCTGGTGCTGTACGCTGGTGGCTTCGATGCCGACGAAATCGCGGCGGTCGATCTGGCCCTGTTCGTTAAGAAATTTCACTGTCACTGCGCGCGGGCGTTTTACCTTGGCGGACACGCCGGGCAAGTTCGGGCTGGCCTCGTTATGTTCACGCAGCTCAACCGAGCTGCGCAGAATCTCGGGGTTGGCCAGTCGCACAGCTTTGCCCCGCTGGGTCGAGCCATCCACGACAGCCAGCCGCAGCATCACTCCGATCTGCGGCGCAGCGAGGCCAACACCCGGCATAGCCTCCATCGTATCGATCATGTCATCCCAGATGGTGCGGATGTCGTCGGTGATCTCGGGGACGTCCTCGGCCTTGGTGCGCAGACGTTTATCGGGCCACGGCAGGCAGGTCCGCACCGTCATGTGCGGGCCTTTTCGCGCTTGAGCTTCTGCATCTTACGCGTGATCATCTGACGCTTGAGCGGTTTGAGATAGTCGATGAACAGCTTACCGTTCAGATGGTCGATCTCGTGCTGCACACAAGTCGCCCAGAGATCATCAAAGGTTTCCTGCTGCAGATTACCGTCACGGTCCAGCCAGGTGACATCAACCGTCTTCGGGCGCGTGACTTCGGCATATTGCTCAGGGATCGACAGGCAGCCTTCTTCGTAGACGTTGGTCTCGTCCGAGGAGGCGATGACCTCGGGGTTGAACATCACCAGTGGACGCGGGGCCTCACCTTCTTCTTTGACACAGTCCACCACGATCAGCCGGTCGAGCACACCGATCTGCGGCGCAGCAAGGCCAATGCCGGGCGCGTCATACATCGTCTCCAGCATGTCATCGGCCAGTTTGCGCAGGTCGTCGGTGATGTCGGCCACCGGCTCGCAGACCTTTTTCAGGCGGGGATCGGGATGGATCAGGATATTGCGTTTCATGGGGCTGATTTAGGCCATCGTGCCCGCCTCCGCAACGCCCCCCTTGCACCTGATGGATTTGTGGTTAGCTTTCGCCTCGACAGATGGAGATGACATGACTTTCAACGACCTGATCGACCGCCGGGGCACCAATTCTTCGAAATGGGACAAGATGGAGCAGCTCTATGGTGTCTCGCCCGAGGATGGGCTGGCCATGTGGACGGCTGATTCCGACTATGCCACCGCCCCTTGCGTGATCGAAGCAGTGCGCAAGGCCGCCGGTCATGGCGCGTTTGGCTATTCTTGGACGCACCCGGATTATCTGAACGCGATTCAGTGGTGGATGAAGACCCGCCACAATTGGGAGATCGATACCGATTGGGTGCTGACCTCACAGGGTCTGGGCAATGCGATTGCCCTGTGTCTGGATGTCTGGAGCGAGCCGGGTGATGGCGTCGTTATATTCACGCCCGTTTACCATGAATTTGCCCATAAGGTGAACAAATCGGGCCGTCGCGTGGTGGAATGCCCTCTGGTACGTGACGGCGACAGCTATGCGCTTGATCTGGACGATGCGCAGTCTCGGCTGGACGGTTCGGAAAAGCTGCTGTTGTGGTGCTCACCGCAGAACCCTTCGGGTCGGGTTTGGACACCGGATGAGCTGCGTGCGGTAGCAGCTTTTGCAGAACGTAACGGACTGATCCTGGTTTCGGATGAGATTCACCACGATCTGGTTTATCCAGGCAATACCTTCGTGCCGATGGATGTGGCTGCTCCGGATGCGCGCCCATGGACCGTGACGCTGACCGCCGCATCAAAGACTTTCAACATCGCCGGTCAGCGCACCGGCAACATGATCATTCCCGACGCTAAGCTGCGGGCCGAGATGCGGCACCGGATCACAACGCTGGACTATGACCCCAGCGCACTGGGGGTGGCGATGATTACCGCCGCCTATTCGCCGGAAGGTGCAAAATGGGTCGATGAACAGGTCGCTCATCTGGATGCCAACCGGAAGCTCTTTGATACGGCCATCGCCGAGATTCCGGGCCTGTGGTCGATGCCGCTACAGGCGACCTATCTGGCCTGGGTCGATTTCTCTGGCACCGGGATGAGCCATGATGAATTTGTCCTCCGCCTGCGCGACGATGCGCGGATCGCGACATCTTCAGGTCCCGGCTTCGGCACCGGAGGAGAAACCTTCGAGCGGTTCAATCTGGCCACGCAACGCGCGCGGGTGGAAGAGGCTTGCGCCCGCCTCAAACGCGCCTTTGGCGATTTGCAATAATCCCCGTCCGAGAACGAACGGAGCCACATCATGCCCAACCAACTTTTTGCGCTTCCGGACATCCCGAGCATCCCGGTACAGGGGGAGCAGGCGACCTATCCGATCGGGCGGATTTTCTGCGTGGGTCGCAATTATGCCGCCCACGCCGCCGAAATGGGGCATGAGGTGGATCGTCAGGCGCCATTCTATTTCACCAAATCCGCGCCCAACGCGGTTTTGACAGGTGCACATGTGGCTTATCCTGCGGGAACCGAGAATTATCATCACGAAATGGAACTGGCCGTTGCAATCGGCAAACCGGTCTTCCAGGCCACGGCTGCACAGGCCCACGCGGCGATCTTTGGCTACGGGTGCGCTTTGGACATGACGCGCCGCGACCTGCAGATCCGAGAGCGCAACAAACAGCGTCCCTGGGATCTGGGCAAGGATGTGGAAAGCGGCGCGGTCTTCGCCCCGCTGACCCGCGCCGATCATTGGAGCCCATCGGATGACAAGCGCATCTATCTCAGCGTCAATGGGCAGGTGAAACAGGACGCCACTTTGTCCGAGCTGGTTTGGAAGATTGATGAACTGATCTGCCATCTCTCGGGTTTCTATCATTTGCGCCCCGGCGATCTGATCCTGACCGGCACACCCGCTGGGGTCGGGCCCGTGGTCGCCGGAGACCGAATCGAAGGCGGTATCGATGGTCTGTTCCCGGTGCACCTGACCCTGACGGCCCACGACTAATCGTCCGGCCCGATACCTGAAAATCTTGTGGCACCATTACCGCCCGAGCGTCGACTGCGCGTCGGTGCCACAGGTCAATCGGTGAGCGTGTCAGTCGCGGTTTTCAAGCAGTGCGATAGGTGCATCCGGCGCGCGGTAGAAATCCAGCGGGGCCTTGTCGGCTGCCACAGTGCTGCGCTTGAACTCATAGCGCATCTCTCCCACCGCTTCTTCATCTGCGATGATCAGGCACTGATACATGTGATTGGCACCGTCATAGATATCGACGAGCCCACGCAGGCGTGGCGTGGTTTCGGCCTCGACGGTGAAACCATCCTTCCACAATGTGAGAATCTTGAAGCTATTGTCGCCAAACTCCACCCGCAAACGGCTGGATTTCTTCAATGTAGCGATTCGGGCGGCATCCAATTCAGCGCGAATTTCCTTAGAAACATATGTACTCATAATAAACTTCCCCCAGAACTTTCTTTATTGTGGACCAGCTTGTGTAAAAATCCAGTGAACTGTCTCACTTGGACCCGAGATTTACGATCTGTTGCGCAGGTGTCCCGATGACACTGTGCGCGGATGCAGGTCAGTTGCGCGCGCGGTGAAATAGGAACCTGAGCCGCAACAGCCTATCTTTGTCTCAATCGCAATGCGGAGGAATGACGATGGGCCTGCTTGTCGACGGCGTTTGGCATGACACCTGGTATGATACCAAATCCACTGGCGGGGCGTTCAAACGTTCGGCCGCACAGTTTCGCAACTGGATCACCGCCAATGGGGCACCTGGCCCCTCGGGGCGTGGCTGTTTTGAGGCGGAGAGCGGGCGATATCATCTGTATGTCTCTCACGCCTGCCCCTGGGCGCATCGCACGCTGATCTTTCGCGAGTTGAAGGGGTTGCGAGAACACATCTCAGTCTCGGTGGTACATCCGGATATGCTGGATAAAGGCTGGACCTTTGAGACAGACGACCATGGAGCGACAGGAGACAAACTGTTCGGACATGACTTTGCCCATCAGATCTATACCCGTGCCGACCCCAACTATTCAGGCCGCGTGACGGTGCCGATCCTGTGGGACAAAGTGGAAAAGACCATCGTCTCGAACGAAAGCTCGGAAATCATCCGCATGTTCAATTCGGCTTTCAACGGGATCACCGGCAACACCGACGACTACTGGCCCGAGGCGATGCGGGACGAGATCGAAGAGGTCAACGCGCGCATCTATTCCGATGTTAATAACGGGGTATACAAATGCGGCTTCGCCACCTCGCAAGAGGCGTATGACGCGGCCATTGGCCCTCTGTTCGACACGCTGGACTGGCTTGAGGATCGTCTGTCACGCAACCGCTATCTGATGGGTGACCGCGTGACCGAGGCCGACTGGCGCTTGTTCACCACTCTGATCCGGTTCGACCCGGTTTATCACCTGCATTTCAAATGCAACAAACGGCGGCTGGTGGATTACCCGAACCTCTGGGCCTTTACCCGAGAGCTGTATCAGTGGCCCTGCGTGGCCGAGACGGTGAACATGAACCACATTGTGCGCCACTATCACTACAGCCACGATAGCATCAATCCGCATCGGATCACTCCGGTGAACCCAGAGCTGGATTATTCAGAACCCCATGGACGGGATCAGCGCCCGGCGGCGTAGTGCTCGACCATTGCTGCCAGATCCTCGGGCGGGGTGGAGCTTTGCACATAGGCGCATGCATTCGCACTATGGGCAAAGATGGACCCGTCCGAGAAGAATGTGGTGTTGGTGACAAAGATCACCCGCGCCTCGGGCCTGCGATAGCTTGCAAAATCGGCAACCGCCAAGGCGCTGCCGGTTTCCAGAACCAGATCCAACACGATGATATCGAAGGCTGTGCCATAGAGCGCCAATATTGCAGCCTCTTGCGTCTCAACCAAAGTGACCTCGGCCTCCTGCCTTTGCAGATGCCGTTGCCAGACCCGACCTAGATCGGGGTTACTCTCAACAATTAGTACTTTCATTTGCAACAACCTCGGCACGTGATATGGGTGAGTGGTGCCGACCCCTGTTGTCCGTGATCACGCGATTTCCTTAACAAAGTGTTAACAGCGCCAGCACAGGGCCGTGAACTGGCGGATTCGCTTGTATGAGCGGCAAAAATCCGCTTGAAGCATGAGAAATAGGCGATTCCGGCTGGGGCTGATGGTTGGACAGGATGACAGATTGAACCCTCGGGCCGCGCGCGATCATGGCGGTGGTCTGGATGGCGCGATGGCACGGTCCGGAGGCCTTCGCACAGACTGGATCGATCTGTCCACCGGGATCAATCCGCACGCGTATCAGGTCTCGGGCCTGCAGCCGTCGGACTGGATGGAACTGCCCGATCATGGCGCGTTCGAACGCCTGTCGGACGCGGCGCGGGTGTTTTGGAATGTGCCGGGCGGGGCCGAGATTCTGCCCTCGCCCGGCGCTTCAGCAGTGATTGCCCGCTTGCCCGCGCTGGCCAAAGCGGGCCGCGTGCAGATCACAATGCCCACCTATAACGAACATGCCGCCGCGTTCACCGCGCAGGGCTGGACGGTGCACGAGACTGGCCCCGCTCAGGCGCGGGTCATCGTGCACCCCAACAATCCCGACGGGCGCATCTGGCAGGACGCGGATGCCAATGCACCGCTGACGGTGATCGATGAAAGCTTTTGCGACGTCACCCCCTGCGCCTCGCTGATCCATCTGGCGGGGCGGCCCGGCGTCGTGGTGTTGAAGAGTTTTGGCAAGTTTTGGGGGCTGGCCGGGTTGCGGCTGGGTTTTGCGATCGGCCATCCCGATCTGATCGCGCGGTTGAACGACCTGACCGGACCCTGGGCGGTTTCCGGCCCGGCGCTGCGGATCGGTACGCAAGCGCTGCACGATACGGATTGGGCGGAAGATACCCGCATGCGTCTGGCAAATGACGCAACCCGGCTGGATCAGCTTGTAACGGCCCAAGGTGCGCGGTTGATCGGTGGGACCAGCCTGTTCCGCCTCTATGACGTAGACGATGCCACCGCATGGCAGAACCGGCTGGCACGGGCGCATATCTGGAGCCGTATATTCCCCTATTCCAGAACCTACCTGCGCCTTGGATTACCGCCAGCAGACGGCTGGGCCCGTTTGGAAGCAGCGCTGTGAGCACCGCGTTTCTATTGGTCTGCGCCATGTGTCTGGACGCAGCACTGGGTGAGCCGGATTGGCTGTGGTCGCGGATTCGCCACCCTGCCGTATTGATGGGCAACGCGATTGGCTGGCTAGACAACCGGCTGAACCATGAGGCGTATCGCCGCCTCAAAGGGGTTGCGACGGTACTCATCCTGGTTGTGGCGGCACTCATCCTTGGCCGGTTGCTGGCACTGCTTGGTCCGATCGTCGAGATCGTGGTCTGCGCCATCCTTCTGGCACAGAAATCCCTGATCACCCATGTTCGCGCAGTTGGCGAAGGCCTGTTGACCTCGCTTGCCGAAGGGCGCGCTCAGGTCGCCATGATCGTCTCGCGCGATACGCGGGACATGACCGAGGCGCAGGTGGCGCGCTCGGCCATCGAAAGCGCAGCCGAAAACCTGAGCGACGGGGTGATTGCCCCAGCCTTCTGGTTTCTAGTCGGGGGTCTGCCGGGGCTGCTGGTCTACAAGGTCGTCAACACCGCCGACAGTATGATCGGCTATCGCAACGACAAGTACCGCGCCTTCGGTTGGGCAGCGGCGCGGCTGGACGATCTGCTGAACCTTGTCCCGGCACGCCTGACGTTTGTATTGATCGTGGCGCTGTCCGGCCAATGGTCGCGCTGGGGAGAAATGGTAGAGGATGCAAGCCGCCATATCTCACCCAACGCAGGCTGGCCCGAGGCCGCGATGGCGCGCGCGCTGGATATCGCGCTGGCCGGGCCGCGCAGCTATGACGGGCAGATGCGGGGTCTCGCCTGGGTGAACGGGAATGCCCGGCAAGATATCGACGCGGCAGAGGTTTTTCGCGCATCCAACATGCTCTGGCAGGTTTGGGGGCTTGCGCTTGGGCTCGTGTCGGTGTGGGTTGGGTTCAACTTCATATTCTGACGGATCAGACCCATGCGTTTCCTTTCCGGCCTTATTGCCGCCGCCTTCTTCGCCTCACCCGCCCTTGCCCAGTGCGGCGGTGGGTTCAATACCTTCGTCAAAGGGCTGAAAGCCGAAGCCATTCAGCAGGGTTTCGACAAGTCCACCGTTGACAGCTTCTTCAACGGCGCGCAGCAGGACGGAGCCGTTCTGAAAGCTGACCGCGCGCAGGGCGTATTCCAAAAACCCTTCATCGACTTTTCGCGCCGACTGATCTCGCAAAACCGGATCGACCGGGGTAAGGCCATGTCAGGGAAGTACGATGCCGTATTTGACCGGATTGAGCGTGAATACGGCATTTCGCGAGGTGTGTTGCTGGCGTTCTGGGCTTTCGAGACCGACTACGGCGCGTTTCAGGGTGATTTCAACACCCGAAACGCGCTGGTGACGCTTGCCCATGATTGCCGCCGCCCCGAGCTGTTCCGGCCGCAAATCTTCGCTGCCATCGAGCTGTATCAACAAGGCAATTTCGACCCGACCCGCACCACCGGCGCATGGGCGGGCGAGATTGGCATGGTGCAGATGCTGCCGCGCGACATTTTGGAAAACGGCGTGGATGGGGACGGAGACGGCAAGGTTTCGCTAAAAACCTCGGTGCCGGATGCACTGATGTCCGGGGCCAAAATGCTGTCGCATCTGGGTTGGCAACCGGGTCAGCCATGGCTGCAGGAGGTCACAGTGCCCGCGCAGATGGACTGGTCACTATCAGGCCCCGGCAAGCCCCGCCCGGTGTCCGAGTGGCAGGCGATGGGCGTACAGGCGCGCAGTGGGTCTTTGAGCGACCTGCCCGCCTCGCTTATCCTGCCACAAGGGCACAAGGGCCCCGCCTTTCTGGCTTACCCGAATTTCGATGTTTATTTCGAATGGAACCAGAGCTTCGTTTACGTCCTGACGGCCGCCTATTTCGGCACACGGCTGGAAGGCGCGCAGATCTACGACGCAGGCAACCCAACGCCGGGGCTGACCGGCGCTCAGATGAAGCAGTTGCAGACAAAATTGCAGGCGCGGGGGCACGACGTGGGCAAGATCGACGGCATACTTGGGGCCGGAACACGCGCAGCGGTGCAGGCCGAACAGGTACAACTAGGTCTACCGGCCGATGCCTGGCCAACGACACAGCTGTTGAACCAGCTATAAGGATCAGCGCCTAGGCGACCTTTGCCGGTTCACGTTTCACTGACGGATCAAACGCATGGATCGATACCACCGAGCCTTCTGTAACGATGGCGGTATTGGGTTGTACTTCAACCCAGCCGTCACTGTCTGCATCAAGCGGTTCGGACGATATCACTATACCGTCGTCGGAGGTCCGGTAATGCAGACTGGGTGCATAACGATCAGACGCATAGCGCGCCGCAAATACACGCTTGCCATCTGACCAGCACGCCGCAAACCGCATATAGGGTAACGACCCGCATTGTCGGGACAGCGCTTCCACCCGCCCCACGGCCCGTGCCATTGAGCCGATCGGGTTTGAATCCAGACCTTCACCATGAGCAATCAGAAAGATCGCCTCGCTTTCCGTGGCACCCATTCGGTGCCCGTACAAATGTGCCGGGATCATTGAGTCGAGCTCTTGCCGGATTTGGTCATGCCCACCAGCCTGGCCATTATGCATGAAGCTCCATTTTCCAACACCGAACGGGTGGCAATTGTTACGCGAAGTCGCAGTGCCAGTCGACGCTCGCACATGGGCCAGAAACAGTCGTGATCGTGTGTGATGTGCCAGTTGCTTGAGATTTGCATCGGACCACGCGGGATGAGTGTCCTTGTAGAAACAAGGCGTTTCGCGGTCAGAATACCAAGCCAGTCCAAACCCATCGGCATTGATCGGTGTCTTCCCTATCAATGCGTTGCGGCTTTGAATGACCAGCGATTGCTCCTGCTCTTGAACCAACTCATCCAGATATCGCTGTTCCCCAACCCAAGCTAAAAAACGGCACATATTGTGAACCCCATAAAATCTATTGATCTGGAGCATTCTACAACTTCAACAGCTAAAAATTATCCCGTTCTTCACCCTATGCGATCATAATTTCTATCGATATGTCGCTTTGGCTGGAAAAAATAGATCATTTACTCGCTCTTGATCGGATAGCGGTCACCTTTCTCGTCGATCAGGATCAACCGTTCCCCACTGCGAACATACAGATCGCAACGGCTGAATCCGTTGCGATAGGCGATGCAGACGCTGCCATCCTGGGCGATGGAATACGTGCCAAAGGCGGAATCTCCGCTGGCGTAGGTGTAGGAATAGGCCCCTCCGGCCGAAAATTTGGATTGGCCGTCGTCGTAGAAGGTTAATGTGCGACCTGCCAGCGCCTCAAGTTCCTGAGGCGACAATGGGATGTCGCCGGGCTTGGTGGGCCAGTCGGCAGCCCAGAGGGGATTGGCCGCCAGCAGTGCGAGAATGAAGTATCGGATCATGATGCCAGCCTAACTTGATATGCGGGCCATGGCTCATAACGTTGCAGTGATCGTTCAGGCGACCATCTGCTCGGCCTTCTTGAGGTCGACCGAGACCAGTTGGCTAACGCCCTGTTCCTGCATCGTCACACCAAACAGACGATCCATCCGCGCCATAGTCACCGCGTGGTGGGTGATGATCAGGAAGCGGGTGTCGGTCTGGCGGCACATCTCGTCCAGCAGGTCGCAAAAGCGGGTGACGTTGGCGTCATCGAGCGGCGCGTCGACCTCGTCGAGCACACAGATCGGGGCCGGGTTAGCGAGGAAGACGCCAAAAATCAGCGCAGTCGCCGTCAGGGTCTGCTCCCCACCTGACAGCAGGCTGAGGGTCGACAGCTTCTTGCCCGGCGGTTGGCACATGATCTCAAGGCCCGCATCCAGCGGGTCGTCGCTTTCAACCATGACCAGATTTGCCTCACCGCCGCCGAAAAGGTGCTTGAACAGCATCGCGAAGTTCGAGTTCACCTGTTCAAATGCGGTCAACAGACGTTCGCGCCCTTCGCGGTTGAGGCTGGCGATACCGCTGCGCAAGGCCTTGATCGCCTCTTCCAGATCACCCTTTTCCCCATTCAGCGTGTCGAATTCTTCCTGAACTTCCTTGCTGTCCTCTTCGGCACGCAGATTCACCGCCCCCATCGCGTCGCGCTGGCGCTTGTGGCGGTTCACTTCGGCCTCCAGCGCGTCGGCGGCGGGCATCTGATCGGGGTTGGTGTCGAGCTGGTTCAGCAACTGGTTTGGCGTCAGTTGCTGGTCCTCGGCAATCCGTTCCGCCGCCGCGACCACGCTTTCCCTGGCCGCGTCACAACGCGCCTCAGCCGCCGCGCGGCTTTCGCGCGCTTCCGAGGCCAGACGTTCGGCTTCGCGTTCGGCCAGCACGATCTCGCGCTGCTGGGTCTCGGCTTCGGCCAGCTTGTCGGCGGCTTCGGCGCGGCGGGCCTCGGCGGTTTCGATCAGCTCGTTCAGCTCTTCCCGCGCCTCGGCGATTTCGCTGGGGGCGGCCATGGCCTCGGTCAGTTCCTCTTCCGAACTTTCCTTGCGTTCGGCCAGTTCCGATATCCGCTTTTCCGCCGTTTCCAGACGGTGCCGCCAACCGCTAAGGTCCTTGGTCACCTCCTGCGTGCGTCGGGTGCGGGCCTCGCCCTCGCGGCGCAGTTCGTCATGGGTCGAGCGGTGGGTCAGCATGGTGATCCGCGCCGCCTCGACCGTCTGTTTGATGTCCTCGACCTGCGCGCGGGCGCTGTCGAGGTCGCCCAGTCCGGTCAGCGCGCCCTCAGCCTCGCGCAGTTGCGCGCGGGCAGACATTGCATCTTCCTTATGGCGGTCAACAGCCAGTGTTAGTGTTTCCAGCTTGCCCTGTGCCAGATTGCGATCGGCCTCGGCCCGGCTGAGCATCCGCGCCGTTTCCGCCATGCGCTGGTCGGCAGCGCGACGAGCCTCGCGGGCGCGACGGTCGGCTTCGGTGACGTCGGCCAGTTGCTGGGACAGCGCCTCATGCGCGGCGCGTGCACCGTCGGCTTGTGCCTCGGTGCGGGTCAGTTCCTGTTTCAGCGCTTCCAGCTTGTTCAGCTGTTCCAGCCGCAGAGCGGCGGCGCTTGGCGCGTCTTCGGCCCAAGCGCGGAACCCGTCCCAGCGCCACAGGTCGCCCGAGCGCGAGACCAGCCGTTGCCCAGGTTTCAGCGACGCCTGCAACCGTGCCCCCTGATCCGCATCGACCAGACCAATTTGCGCGATCCGGCGGCTGAGCCGGTCGGGACCGGACACATGCAAGGCCAGAGGCTCGGCCCCATCTGGCAAGGGTTGATCGCTGTCATAGCCCACGACCTGCACCCAGCCCGAAGGACCGTCGCCCTCGACCAGCGGCGCGCGTAGGTCATCGGCCAGCGCGGCGCCCAGTGCCTTTTCATGGCCCGACGCCACGCGCAACAGGTCGAGCACCTGCCCACCCTCAGCCGTATCGCGTTCGACCAGTTTCGCTAGTGCGGAGGTTTCGGCCCGGATCGCACCCAACTCGCCTTCCGCCTCGGAGCGCTTGGCGCGGGCCTCTGCCTCACGCGCCTGCGTGTCGTTGCGCAGCTCATCGGCAGCGGCGAGCGCTTCTTCGGCGGACTCAGCAGCTTCACGGGCCTCTTCTTCGCCCTCCTGCGCGGTCTCGAACGCCTCGCTGGCGCGGGACAGAGCATTGCGCGCCTCGTCCACGGCGGCCCGGGCCTTTTCCTCTTCGCCTTCGGAGCGGGTCAGTGTCTTGCGGCTGTCTTCAACCAATCGCTGCGCCGATTGGTGTCGCGCCACCAGGCGCGCCATGTCTTCGGTTTCCTGCGACAGGTGATCTTCGCGATCTTGCAAAACCGAAGCGGCTTCGCGGGCAACTTCCGCAGCTTCGGCGACCTTTTCGTCATAGCCCTCGGCGGCTTTGGCCAGCTCGCGCGCCTCCCATTCCAGCCGTTCGATCATCTCACCCGCATCGCGGTTCAGGCCGGATTCGCGTTCGATGTCGTTGCCCAGTTGCTGGATCCGGTTGGTCAGCGTCTCGATCGTCTGGCGCGCACGGGTTTCCTGATCCGAGAGTTGATCGCGTTGCACCTGCTGTCGCTGCAGGACGGCGGCAGCAATAGCCTCTTCCTCGCGCAGGGGTGGCAGGGTTTCCTCGATCTCGGCGCGTTTGGCTGCGGATTCGCGGGCGGATGCCTCGGCGCGGGAGGCTTCGGTGATCCGGTCTCGCAGCTTTTCTTCTGCCGCTTGGCGAGCCATGTCAGCCTCTTTCCAGCGACGATAGAGCAGCATGCCCTCGGCTTGACGCAGCTGTTCACCAATCTCGCGGTAACGCGCGGCCTGACGGGCCTGACGGGCGAGTTGCGCCAACTGGCCGCCCAACTGTTCCAGCACGTCATCGACGCGGGTCAGGTTGGCCTCGGTGCCCTTCAGCTTCAGCTCGGCCTCGTGGCGGCGTTGATAGAGGCCCGAAATACCCGCAGCCTCTTCCAGAATGCGTCGGCGCGCGCGGGGCTTGGCGTTGATCAATTCGGCAATGCGGTTTTGCCCCACCAGCGCAGGTGAGTGCGCCCCGGTCGAGGCATCGGCAAACAGCATCTGCACGTCGCGGGCGCGGACATCCTTGCCGTTGGTCTTATAGGCGCTGCCCACGTCGCGGGTGATGCGGCGGACAATCTCCAACTGGTCACTGTCATTGAAGCCGGATGGCGCCAGACGTTCCGAGTTATCCATGGTCAGGACCACCTCGGCAAAGTTCCTTGCGGGCCGGGTCGCCGCGCCCGCAAAGATCACATCCTCCATCGCCCCGCCGCGCATGGATTTGGGGCGGTTTTCGCCCATCACCCAGCGCAGAGCTTCCAGAAGGTTGGATTTGCCACAGCCATTGGGACCGACGACTCCGGTCAACCCGTCCGCGATGATCAGATCGGTCGGGTCAACAAAGCTTTTGAAGCCGGTCAGTTTGAGTTTGCTAAAGCGCAATGGCTGCTCTTGGTGTGATTCCTATGGTTAGGAAGTCTGCGCAACGGATGGGGGAGGTGTCAACGTGATTGCGCAGGATATGGGATGATTGGCCGAGTTATCCACAATATCTTGGCAAAACTACGCAGGGTTTCGCGTATCTTAATACGGCGAACATTCGAAGGCCTGATATCCATAGTCTTCGTAATAGCCATAATCGACGCATTCATAAGGGCGGCGTAGGAGCGCTCCGAAAATCAGCTTTTCCCCCAGTTCCTTGTCGCAGCCCAGCACGCCTACAGTTACGGCCGCGTCGCCCAGAACGTCCAGAAGCGGACAGCCCGAGACCTGTGCCATCGCCAGCGCGGCGCGGTCGCGGATCGGACCAAGGCGCGGCGCGTATTGCGGGTTTATGCGGACGGCTTCGGCCAGTTCGTTGCGGACGCGGACGTCAAACACGCTGCCATTTACCGCAACACGTGTTGCGGGCTGGTCGCGGAAATAGGGCATGCCACCAGAGCAGGCGGTGAGTAACAGGAAGGCAAGCAGACGGATCATACCGCCGTTCTTGCGGCAATATGGTTAATGAATCCTTTCTCAGATCAGGCGCGCAGCACCTCTCCCAATCGGCGAATACCTTCGCGGATCGTATCCTCATCGGAATTGGAAAAGCTCAGCCGGATCGTGTTGGCCCCGGTGTCATCAGGGAAGAACGCCTGACCCGGGACAAAGGCCAACTTGACGGTTTCAAGCGCCCGGGCCAGCAGATCGGCCCCGTTCACCCCTTTGGGCAACGTGACCCAAATGAACATACCGCCTTCGGGTCGGGTCCATTCCACACCATCGGGCATATGCTGGGCCAACGCCTCCAACATCGCATCGCGGCGGGCGGCATAGGTGCGGCGCAACATCGGAACGTGGTTTTCGAAACAATCCCGCGCCACCTGATACACAGCCATCTGGTTGATAGTCGAGGAATGCAGGTCTGCGGCCTGCTTGAGCAGCACCATTTGCGAGATTACAGGTTTCGCACCTACCACCCAGCCAACACGCAGACCGGGTGACAGGGTTTTCGAGAAACTACCACAATAGATCGTGCGGCAGTTTTCGATTGATCCCTTGCGGGCCTGTTCCAGCGCCATGATTGGGGGGATCGGGTCGCCATCATAGCGCAGCGCCTGATAGGCCCCATCCTCGATCACAGCACAGTCCAATTCCTCGGCCAGATCCAACAGCGCTTCCCTGCCCCGCAGGTCGACGGTCTCACCCGTCGGGTTGGCGAAATCAGCGGAGAGATAAGCGAACTTGATCGGACTGCCATCCGCCGCTTCTCGGTACTCAGCCGCGCCACGATTGCCGTTGACACTGAGCTGATCGAAGCGCGGCTCATAAGCGTCAAAGGCATTCAGCGCGCCCAGATAGGTGGGCCAGCCGACCAGCGCGGTATCGCCCGGCGATAGAAACAGCTTACCCAGATAATCCAGCGCCTGCTGAGAACCGGAGGTGATCAGGATGTTGTCGATGTCGCACTCCACACCTATCCCGCGCATGTAGCCAACCAGCCAATGGCGCAAGGGCGCATAGCCCTCGCTGACAGAGTATTGCAAGGCCTGAGCCTGTTGATCCGGGCCTAGCGCGTTCTGGAACGCCTCGGCAAAGGCCTCAGCCGGGAACAGGTTCGGGTCAGGGATACCACCTGCGAACGAAATGATACCGGGCTCGCCCAGAAGCTTCAGCAATTCGCGGATTTCGGATGCTTTCATTCGGGATGCGCGGGTGGCGTATAGCTGATCCATCGTTGCGGGCCTCCTCCGCCCTTAGGTCGCAGACTAGGCAATGCACCTCTTATGTCAATAATACTGACCTAATGTTTCAACCTCTGTGAGCGGCTTGAACGCGCCTCGCAATCGTGGTCAAGTGAGTTGACCAATTTCAGATGTTAGCCGGATGCCTTTTCAAAAAGTTCAGACCGAAAAACTATCTCTGGCCGTGGTGCGCCAGATTGAGTTGTTGATCTTGCGCGGCATCCTGCGCCCCGGCGAACGCCTACCCTCGGAAAGGGAACTGGCCGAGCGGATGGGCGTGTCGCGCCCCTCGCTGCGCGAGGCGATCGCTGATCTGCAGGATCAGGGATTGCTGACCGCCAAGGCCGGGTCAGGCATCTATGTGGCCGAGGTTCTGGGCTCGGCCTTCTCGCCCGCTTTGATCCGGTTGTTCGGCAATCACGACGAGGCGGTGTTCGACTATATCTCGTTCCGGCGCGATATGGAGGGGCTGGCCGCCGAGCGCGCCGCGCGGATGGGATCGGACAGCGATCTGAAAGTGGTGCAGACCATACTGGACAAGATGGAAACCGCCCACGCGCGTAACGCTGCCGAGGAAGAGGCACATCTGGACGCCCAATTCCACATGGCCATCATCGAGGCCAGCCACAATGTTGTGATGCTGCATATGATGCGGTCGATGTTCGATCTGCTGCGGCAGGGCGTGTTCTACAACCGCCGGATCATGTTTCAGCAGCGCACCACCCGTGACGCTATTCTGGACCAGCACCGTGCCATCAACGCGGCCCTGCAGGACCGCGACCCAAAAGGCGCGCGGCGGGCGGTCGAAGATCACCTGAACTTTGTCAAAAGCTGCATGGCCGATCAGCAGAAGGCCCTGCGCAACGAAGAGATCGCGCAGCAGCGGTTGAAGCACGAAACCGGCGAGAACTGATGTTCATAGGACACCTGCCGGGCGCCTATCTGGTCTTTCGAACCGCCGCACCGAATCTCGGGAAACTTGCCTTTACGGCGGCGATGTTGGGAGCCGTTGCCCCCGATATCGATATGCTCTGGTTCTATCTTGTCGATGACCGGGGGCATCATCACCACTCTTACCTGACCCACCGCCCGGTCATCTGGGCAGGGATTCTACTTGCCGGGATTATGATACGTATCTGGGCCTCAAGAACCGGCACCATCCTGACCTTCTTTGGCGCCGGTGGGTTGGTTCATATGCTGCTGGATTCAATCACCGGGGAGGTTGCGTGGTTCTGGCCGTTCTCCGACGCAACGCATCCGTTGGTCATTGTGCTAGCGACGCACCTTCATTGGATATTGTCTTTTCTCAACCATTGGACTTTCAAGGTTGAGATCCTGATTACCGTGATCGCTCTAATTGTTTTTGTCGTGACCTGGCGCAGATCAAAGCGCAGTCCCTAGCAACAAAACAAAAAAAACCCGAGCGCTACGCGGCCCTCGGGTTTTTCAATTCATATGATCCGGGCGATCAGTGGAGCTTTTCAGCGACATCCGCGATGGATGCGTCGATCAGCTTGTTCGCCTGCGTGGCGGTCATTTGCTTGGCTAGAACGGCTTTCGCTGCGGAAACCGCAACGGTGACGGCCTGATCGCGAACTTCCTTGACTGCTGAGGCCTCAGCCGATGCGATCTGATCCTGTGCAGCCGCTAGACGGCGTGCAATGGATTTCTCCAAATCGACCTTGGCTTGCTCAGCGGCCAATGCCGCGTCCTGCTTCGCCGCTTCGACGATGGCGTCGGCCTGTGTCTGCACCTCGCGTTGCTTGCGCTCATACGAGGCTAGCAGGCTACGCGCTTCTTCATGCAGGGCACGTGCTTCGTCCAGTTCGGACTGGATGCCTTCGGCACGTTTGTCCAATGCACCACCGATCATGCCGGGGACCTTGAAGTAGAACAGGACCGCGATGAAAACGATGAAGCCCAGCAGGACCACAAAGTCGGTGTTACCAAGCGAAAAGAACGGTCCGCTTGCGGCCAGCGCGGGGCTGGCGGCACCGACGGTCAGGATAAGGGCAAGAGTGTTCCGCATGTCACTTATCCTTTCGTCTGTGCGTCTACTGCACCGTTGATGGCTTTGGCATCCGCCTCGCCGCCCAGTGCGGTGACCAGTTCAGCCGCTGTATCCTTGGCAACCACTTGAATGCTTTCCAGCGCACCGGCACGGATTTCGGCAATCGCCTTTTCCGATTCAGCCGCCTTTGCAGCGATTTCCGCGTCTGCCTTGGCAATCGCATCATCCAGACCAGACTGGATTTCCGCGCGCGCTTCCGCTGCGATACGCTGTGCCTCAGAACGGGCATCGGCCAGCGCCTTGTTATAGGCCTCTTCGGCCTCGACCGCCTTGGCCTTCAGATCTTCGGCCGCAGCCAGGTCATTTGTAATGGTCCCCTGACGTTCCGCCAGGATTGCCGCGATGCGCGGCAGCGCCACGCGGGACAGGACCAGAAAGATGACGACCAGCGTAATGACCAGCCAGAAAATCTGGTTGGGGAACCAATCGAAGCAGAGCTGCGGCATCCCGATGGCAGAGCCATAGGAGTCGACGCACGAGCCGGCTACTTCTTCAGCAATAGGTTCTGTCGCCATGATATCCTCCGTCGGAACGTAGTCTTTACAACAGATGGGCCGCTATGGCTTGGGCCCATCTGCGCGTAAGGATCAGGTTCCGCAGATTATACGGCGAACATCAGCAGCAGCGAGACCAGGAATGCGAAGATCCCCAGGGCTTCTGCGAACGCGATACCGATGAACAGGGTTGCGGTCTGCGATGCAGCCGCCGAAGGGTTGCGCAGGGCGCCGGCCAGGAAGTTGCCTGCAACGTTGCCCACCCCGATTGCGGCTGCGCCGGAACCGATTGCTGCCAGGCCTGCGCCGATGTGTGCGAGATCGCCTTCCATGATGTGTCTCCTTACGAATTGGAAGTTTCGATGTTGGGTGTTCGGACCTTAGTGCGACGGATGCAGTGCATCTTTCAGATAAACACAGGTCAGAATGGTGAATACGTAGGCCTGAATGAAGGCCACCAGGACCTCAAGACCATACATTGCGGTGATCGCCAGCACCGACACGGGCGAGATCACGGCAATCGCAGCGAAGCCCGCGAAAACCTTGATAACCGCGTGGCCAGCCATGACGTTACCAGCAAGACGAATAGAGTGGCTGACAGGGCGTACAAAGTACGAAATCAGCTCGATGATCGCCAGGATCGGGCGCAGCGCCAAAGGCGCGCTGGAGACCCAGAACAGACCCAGGAAGCCTGCACCGTTCTTGACGAAACCCAGAATGGTCACGGTCAGGAACACGGCCAAAGCCAGCGGGATGGTGACTGCAAAATGCGATGTGGTGGTGAACGAGGTCGGGATCAGGCCCAAGAAGTTCGCGGTTACGATGAACATGAACAAGGTCATGACATAGGGGAAGAACTTGACGCCTTCCTTGCCGCAAATGTCTTCAAGCATCTTGTAGATGAAGCCATAGGCCAGTTCTGCAATCGACTGCATGCGGCTTGGGACGATCGCGCGCTTGGACGTTGGCAGAACCAACAGAGCCACCACGGCCAATACGGCAAAGAACAGCCACAGAGTCACATTGGTGACCGTGAACATGCCAACCGCACCGTCGCCGAACAACGGCTTGACGATGAACTGGTCCATCGGGTGGAATACCAGGCTGCTGCCTTCTGCTGCGGTGGTCTCGGTCGCCACGTTCAGTCCCTCTCGTCCTTCTCGGCCGCATTTGCAGCCGTTTGTTTCTCTTGAACCTCTTTCGCGCTTCGGAGCATAACCTTCACGCCCGCGACAAGGCCCAGCAATGTAAATAGCACCAGAAAGATCGGGATCGTCCCGAGCAGGCTATCCAGCCCGTATCCGATGCCAAATCCGATCCCCAGACCGGATACCATTTCGATGACCATCCTCCAGGCAAGCTCACCCCCGGACACGTCAGCATCTGCGCGAGGCCTAGGCGCTTTGGCCTTTTTTGCCGCGTCGATCTTGGCCTCCAGCTGCGCCATACGCTGCTTTTGGTCATCATCGGTCACGGGCGTTTCCCTCGCACAGTCTTGGGTAGGGTGCTAAGGGTCTGAGGGCGCAGAGTCAACGCTGTTAACCGCCCGCCCAGAACATCGGTAACCAATTGATTTATATAATATTAATCTAACTTCACCCAAATCATCCCATTCGTTAGAATAGGCCAAACGGGCGAATTGGGCGAATTCTGCATATTCAACCTTTCGGTTGATCTTTTCCAACTGCATCCCGCTGCCTGCGCCTGACGATCCGCCCGTCGATAAGCAAAAGCCCGACAAGAATTGCCCCCATGCCCAACAGGTGCTCGGGCCGAAGCGTCTCATTCAGCACCCATGTTCCCAGCACCAGCGCAGAGACCGGAGCGATCAGGGTGACCGTCGATATATTCGTTGGTCCCACTTTGGGAAGAAGCCAGTAGAATGCGATAAAGGCTGCGGAGGTTAGTACAAAGCCGATCATGGCCAGCGAAGCCCAGGTTTCGATCCGGGTGATATGGGGCACGCCTTCGCGCCACAAGGCTAGCGGAGCTATTGCCAGTGTCGCGCCCGTCAGGGCCAGCGCGACCAGAACAACCGGCGGCATTTCCCGGAAGGCGCGCGCGATGTTGACCGAAAAGGCATAGCAGACAGGGGCGCACAAGGTGAGAAGAATTGCCCAGAACTCGGATTTTGCGCCTGAGTTTAGCACCGGCAACGACAATACTACGATACCCGCAAAACCACAGACCACGCCCAGGGATTTCAATAGCGTCGCCCGCTCTCCTCTGGGCCAGAAATGTGATACAACAACCGCAAAGGCGGGCGTCGTGGCATTCACGATCCCTGCGACGCCAGCACCTATATGCTGCTGACCCAAGGCATAAAAGGCAAACGGAGCAGCATAGCTGAGCACGCCAAATCCCAGCAACCCGGCTGCGCGACCGAAGGTCAGATTGACTTGCAAACGGGCGCCCAACACATAGACCCAGCACCCCAACGCACCAAAACCCACACGCCCCATCGATACCGACAGTGGCCCAAGCTCGCGCAGCAGAATGGCATTGAACATGAATGACATGCCCCAGCCGATGCCAAGTATGCAAATCACCAACCAGTATTTCAGTGCCATACCCAAACCTTTTTTGTTTGCTGGCACCTTGTCGTTGCAGCGAAAATTGTCAAACCGGTTCTTGCGCTTTAGGAATGAGCCATGTCCAATGACCTCGACACTGTTTTTGCGGCCCTCGGCGACCCCACCCGCCGCACCATCCTTGCGATGTTGCTGGAGGACGATATGGCCGTGACCGACGTGGCTGAGCCGTTCGACATGTCATTGGCTGCGATCTCGAAACACTTGGTGATCCTGACCAAGGCCGGGCTGATTTCTCAGGAAAAACGAGGGCGGGTTAAGTGGTGCAAGCTAGAGCCTGACGCCCTGCGTGCGGCGTCGGTCTGGATGCAGGGTTTCGGACAGTTCGAACCGGTCAATCTGGATGCGTTCGAGCGGTTCCTCGAGGTCGAACTGCCCTCGGACGAGGCCTGAGTTTCAACGCACCACAAAAACTGACATGCTGGCGTGTTTGGCCAGATAACCGGCATGACTGGAAAAGATATAGTCTGTGATCCTTGGGGCGTGAGTCCCGACCACAATCAGATCAGCACCAATATCTTCTGCCGCGCGGGTCAGATCGCCATCGACTTCGGCAGCGACATCGACCGAGTGTATGTTGCGTGTGGCAACCGGAGCGCCGCTTTGTTCTGCAATCTCGCCAGCGCAGTCCTTCAGCTTTTGCTCAATTGCGTCTTTCGACAGATTAACATCCCCGAGCTGGGTGCCCGTGACACTTACGACGGTCACTTTGGCACCTTGCCAATTGGCCAATTGTGCAGCAACTTCAGTCGCCTTCTTGACCTCGGGTGGCAGGTGCAGGTCGACTGGGACCATAATATGTTTGAACATTGCATTTTCCTCCTCGCCAAAAAGCATAGAGAAATTCGCATATAACCACTTTGACCTACCTCAAAGGCGCTGGGAGCTGTTAGCCTAACCTTCTCGGCTGTATTCGACCCCGGTCACGACGCCGGTCGCATCGGCCCGGCAAAGCCATGGCGCCTCTGCCCCTGCCACGAAAACACTGGTGACCGAGCCAGTCGGTCCGGATTGCGTCGAGATTGCTTTGACACCACTTGGCCCGGTCCCGGTTTCAGCACCTACCAGAGCCTCGCAGCTTGCCTGCAGGTCAGCCTGCGCGGCGTCGTTCACTCCTCCGGTTGCACAAGCGGACAAGGCAAACAGCACAGGAACAAGGAGGGTTGATTTCATAGCGAAACTCCGCACTCAAATAGCTCTTAGTACCGGCCAACTTGCCAGACCCGATTCAGAAGGCAAGATTCAATCCAGTGTCAGAACAGGTTTGGAAGAAGTGTCTTCTCCTTTCAGCAGCATCAGCAACGCAATGGCTGTCAAAGCCGCCCCAACCAATACCAAGGCCGTTGGTGCAGGACGCCCGAGCCCGATCTCCCACAAGATGACCCAGCTGGGAATCAGATACGTATAAGCCATGACCTTGGCTGCAGGCAGACACAGCGCCGCAAACTGAACAAGTACAAAGCTGGCCGCCGTCGCGAATAGCGAAATGTAGAGCAGCGTTACCCAGACAATCCTGGGTAGGTTCGCCCAATCGGTCGCGCGGATATCGGACCAGCCCCACAGCGTCAGGATAAGGCACCCGGCCACCAGTGTTCCGAAGGTAAACACTACCGCAGGCTCTCCCCGGTTCAGGCGACGCACCATCGGGGTATAGACGGCGTGGGCAGCGCATCCCCAGAAATAGATGATCTCTCCGCCTCCGATTTCGAAGGTTTGAAAGGCCTGCCAATCAGCCCGGAAGATTACCCAAAGCGCGCCGACCGCGCCAACGGTCAGGGCCAGCGCCATGCGCGCGGTAGTGATCTGACGCAGCAGCACCCAGCCAGCCAGAGCCGAAATGACCGGCGTCAAGGTAAATACCGCAGCCGCACTGACGGGTGGCGCGGTTTTGAGGCCGTAGAACATCAAGACGAAATACGACCCAAACAACCCGCCCAGTACCAGATAGCGCCAGGGCGCTTGGGCAGCGCTGCGCGATATGCCTGTTGTGGCAAGGGCGGCGATGCCGATCACCACTGCCGCAATGGCAAAGCGCGCTGCAGTGATCGCCGACGGTGCGATCTCGTTTGCCACCATTGAGCCAAGCGAGAAGCTGCCCGCCACTAAGGCCGAGAATGTCAGCATGGCCAGATGGCCGTGTGCTTGTGGTGTCACGGCAGCCAGCCTTTGGATTGATCTTTCAGGAATGACAGAAACGCCTGCACCTTGGTCGTCCGGTGCAGATCCACATGGGTCACCAGCCACAGCTTGCCGGACCACTCGGGTAGAGGCTCCATAACCTCAACCAGATCGGGATCGCGCGCGGCCTCCCAACGGGCCATAAAGCCGATGCCAGCCCCGGCCAGAACCGCCTCGCGCATGCAGAAATTGTTGGTGCAGCGGAAGGTGATTGCCGGTTCCGGTGCATTGGCACGCAGCCAGCGGGAAAACGGCGCGCGGCTGTTTTCGTCATCATTGCCGACGAAGTGGTGATTGGCGAAATCCTCGACGCTCGAAGGTTTACCGTGGCGTGCGATATAGCCTTTGCTCGCGAACAGCCCGACTTCTTGCGCAATGAAAGGCTGCACCACATTGTCCGGCTGATCCGGCGCGGCCCCTGCGCGAATAGCCACATGCGCTTCGCCATATTCCAGTCGAAACAGGCGGTCGCCGGTCAGATAGCGCACAATCAGACCCGGATGGGTTTGCTGAAATTCGCTCAAGGTCGGCACGATCAAAGGCGCAAGCGAGGCCAGCGAGGTCACCACCAGTTCGCCCGCGACATCATCTCCGCGCCCCTTCATGCGGCCAACCAACTGGTTGAACTGATCTTCGGTCGCCTGCGCTACACGCAACAGATCCTTACCTGCTTCGGTCGGGGTATAGCCGCGCGCATGACGCTGAAACAATTTGACGCCCAGCCGTGCCTCGATCGCGTCGATATGGCGGATCACGGTGGCGTGGTGTACGCCCAATACATCCGCCGCGCCGCTGACCGTTCCCATGCGCGCCACCTGATAGGCGGTTCTTACTTCATCCCAATTGTCCATTGCATCTGTTCCACTGTGCAAATTCTAACAATGCTTGTTGATATATCCGAGTTTTGTTCACATTCGCAACAGCCATATTGGGGCGGCAAAAGCTAATTCCACAGTTTAGGACCTCCGAAATGACCCAAACCATCCTGCACATCGACGCCTCAGCCCGCCGCACCGGTTCAGCCACCCGCGATCTGTCCGAACGCGTGGTTCGCCACCTGAACGCCGGGCGTATTATCCGCCGCGATCTCGCCTCTCCCCTGCCCCTTATCACCGAAGACTGGATCGCTGCCAATTTCACCCCCGCCGATCAGCGCGACGTTGTCCAGCAGGACGTTCTGTCCTTGTCGGACGAGCTGGTGTCGGAACTGCAAAAGGCGGATACCATCGTCATCGGCCTGCCGATCTACAACTTCTCGGTCCCGGCAGCCTTCAAAGCCTGGATTGATCTGGTCGCCCGCGCGGGTCTGACATTCGCCTATTCCGAGGAAGGTCCGAAAGGCCTGCTGGATGGCAAACGCGCCATCCTCGCCGTAGCCTCGGGTGGTACCGCTGTCGGGTCCGAGATTGACTTTGCCACCACCTATGCGCGCCATGTTCTGGGCTTCATCGGCATCCATGATGTGGAGGTCATCGCCGCTGATCGCATGGCACTGGACCCCGAAACAACCCTGTCCAATGCGCAGAAAGCTGTCACTGAACTGGCGGCCTGATTGACCTGACCCCCTTGAACCGTCCAGTCTGCGCCAAGGCAAATCGGCAGACTGGGCGTTTCACATGAAGAAGATTGGAATATTGGGCGGTGTTGGCTGGGCCTCAACTGTCGACTACTACCGGGCGATCGCTGAAGGCGCGGGTCGGTATTTTGCTGAACGCGGCCACGGATCGCCGCTGCCCATCCCACCCATGACCATCGAATCCGTCACCCAAGCCAAAACCCGCGCCTTGCGCGGCGTGGCCGGTGACGAAGACAGCTGGGCCGCTTTCGACGCAGTGTTCCGCGAAGCGCTGCTGACTTTGGAACACGCAGGCTGCGATTTCGGCATCATCGCCTCCAATACGCCACACGCGCGGCTTCACGCGATCCGCGAAGGCGTCTCCATGCCTATTCTCAGCATTTTTGACGCAACCGCCGACGCGACCACCTCGACCGGCGCCACCAATGCTTTGGTCCTTGGAACCGCAGTCACCATGCAGGCCACAAACTATGCCGACCGGTTGGCCGCCGAGGGTATCACGGCAAACACACGCCTGCCCGAGCCCGAGATCGCCGAGATGCAGGCGATGATCGACAGTGATTTCTACGGCGGCGCATCCGACACCGCACATGCGCGCCTGCTGGCCTTCTGCAACAAACACGCCGCACCCGGAACGGCGATCTTGCTGGCCTGTACCGAGTTGCCCCTGGCCTTCCCCGATCATCTGGACGATCCGGTGTTCGAGGCGGATGGTCACCTGTTCATCAACCCCTCTGCCGCCCATGTCGCTGCCGCATTGAACGAAGCGCTTGAAGGGTGATCACGGCAGCCAGGTCACCTCGCACCCGATCTTATCAAAGAACGCCATCAGGTCTTCACGCACCAAAACAACGGTTCGGTCGTTGACCAAAGGATGCATGTTGATGACATCGGCCTGTTGTGCGGCTTCGTCCATGAAGAATTTAACGTTGTTCTCAACCCCGTTTATCATCGCCAGCGGGCTGACCGCGCCGGGGCGAATGCCCAGATTCTGAAACAACCGATCCGCCGAGCCGAAGGACAGGTTACCAATCCCCAACTCCGCGCCCAGCGCCTTAAGGTCGATCTCGCGGCTTTGTTCCAGCGTCACCAGATAGTTCCGCTTTTTCTTGTCGCGCAGATACAGGTTCTTAAGCCGCAGCGTGTTTTCGCCCGGCACCATGAACTGGCCTTCGACCCCTTTGGCATCTTCAACAGTGCGCAGCGGGATATGAGTGTGCAACCGATAGGACAGCCCCCATTCATCCAGCTGCGCCAAAAGCGCATCCGAGCTGAGCGGTAATGTATCCTGAAATGCGGATGATGCGTCCATGGAAACCTCCTCGTATGACGCGCTCATCGCTCAACCGACAGGTAAATTCAAGCCACGACAGGCACGGTATTCGGTGCTAGCGTGCCGCCATGAAAGTCACTCGCAACACTCCGAACCAGTTGATCCTGTCCAATACCCCATGGTTCATCGGCATCACGCTGGTTCTCTTCATTCTGGCCTTTGTCGGCGCGGGCGTCTTCATGGCCAGTGAAGGCGGCGAGGGTATCTTCTTCGGCATTTTCTTCGCACTATTCGGTGGAGGCATGGGCTTTGGTGCATTTTGCGCCTTTGTCCGGCGCGTGCAGGTCATTCTGGACCGCGATAAGAACAGCATCACTATTCGCAGGCAGTCGGTCTTTGGGTACGAACAAGTGGAACACGTTCTTTCAAACCTTTCGCACGCGGAAACCGAAAGCACGACCTCACGTAGCGACAATGGCACATCGACCCTTTATCGCCCTGTCCTGATACTGGATGAAGGCATGAGCGCCGGACGCCATCCCATTGTTGAGGCCTATTCCAGCGGGCGCGGTGCGCATCGGTTGGTGGATGCGGTCAATGACTGGCTTCCGGCACACAAGGTTGACTCTGCCAGCCAATCGGCCTAAATCGCCGCCAACATCCGGAAGCGTTTGATCTTCCGGTCCCTTGAGTCGTTCAGGGATCGCCCCCCACCAGCGAGTTTCGCCCGTGGGGGCGTTTGTGCATTTAACCGACGCGTCCTATCTAGGGCACGCCACCAGATAACCGGCTAAGGAGGCCGAAGGCATGTTTGAAAATCTATCCGAACGCCTCTCTGGCGTCTTTGACCGGCTGACCAAACAGGGTGCCCTGTCTGAAGAAGACGTGAAAACCGCCCTGCGCGAAGTCCGCGTTGCCCTGCTTGAGGCCGACGTCTCGCTGCCGGTGGCGCGCGAGTTCGTCAAGAAAGTGCAGGAACAGGCGACCGGTCAAGCTGTCACTAAATCGATCACGCCCGGCCAGCAGGTCGTCAAGATCGTGCACGACGCGTTGGTAGATACACTGCGTGGCGAAGAAGACCCCGGCGCGCTGAAGATCGACAACCCGCCTGCCCCGATCCTGATGGTCGGCCTGCAGGGTTCCGGTAAGACAACCACCACCGGTAAGCTGGCGAAACGCCTGAAAGAGAAAGAGGGCAAGAAGGTCCTGATGGCCTCGCTCGACGTCTATCGCCCAGCGGCGATGGATCAGCTTGCGGTTCTGGGCACGCAGGTTGGTGTAGATACGCTGCCGATCGTACCCGGTCAGACGCCGGTTGATATCGCCAAGCGCGCCAAGCAACAGGCGACGCTGGGCGGCTACGACGTCTATATGCTCGACACCGCGGGCCGTCTGCATATCGACGAAGTCCTGATGGACGAGGTCGAGCAGGTCCGCAACGCGGTTGACCCGCGCGAGACCCTGCTGGTGGTTGACGGCCTGACCGGTCAGGTCGCCGTCGAGGTAGCCGAGGAATTCGACGCTAAGGTCGGCATCTCAGGCGTGGTCTTGACCCGGATGGACGGCGACGGGCGCGGCGGTGCGGCGCTGTCTATGCGCGCGGTCACCGGCAAGCCCATTCGCTTTGTCGGTCTGGGCGAGAAGATGGACGCGCTCGAAACCTTCGAGCCGGACCGGATCGCCGGTCGTATTCTGGGCATGGGCGACATCGTTGCTCTGGTCGAAAAAGCCCAGGAAACGATGGAGATGGAACAGACCGAGCGCATGATGAAGCGCATGGTCAAAGGTCAGTTCAACATGAACGACCTGAAAATGCAGCTTGAACAGATGATCCAGATGGGCGGCATGCAAGGCATGATGGGCATGATGCCGGGCATGAACAAGATGGCCAAGCAGATGGATCAGGCGGGTCTGGACGACAAGATCCTGCGCCAGCAGATCGCCATGATCCAATCCATGACCAAACGCGAACGCGCCAACCCGCAGCTGTTGCAGGCGAGCCGCAAGAAACGCATCGCCGCCGGTTCGGGGATGGAGGTCAGCGACCTCAACAAACTGCTCAAGATGCACCGGCAGATGTCGGACATGATGAAGAAGATGGGCAAAATGGGCAAAGGCAAGATGCTGAAACAAGCCATGAAAGGCATGTTCGGCAAAGGCGGCCCCAGCCCCGAGGAAATGGCCGCCGGCATGGACCCCAAGGCTCTGGAGCAAGCCGCCAAAGCGATGGGCGGCAAGATGCCCGGCGGTCTGCCCGGACTGGGCGGCGGCATGGGCCTGCCCCCGGGTCTGAGCGGGTTCGGAAAGAAAAAGTGACGTCAGCACGCTGCACCCAGCCCCCGTCCGGAAAGGCGGCGATGGCAGCAGCGCAGTATCGCGCAGCCCTGCCGGTCATTCGGACCCGGCGGCTGGTTCTGCGCGCGCCTACTCTGGACGACCTGCCGGTATGGACGTCGATCTGCAAGGAGAGCTTTGGCGATACCGAACAGGACGCCTGGACTGAGTTTTCCTACTACACATCGGGCTGGCTTTTGCATGGGCATGGCCTGTTCACGGTCTCGCTAAAGGACGACGATCAGGTCATTGGCTTCGTCATTCTGGGCCTCGAATGGGACGACCACGAGCCCGAGCTTGGCTATATGTTCGGAAGCAAGTTCCGCATGCAAGGTTACGCGACAGAAGCGTGCAGCGCTGTTCGCGATTTTGGCTTCGATCTGCTGGGGACGGGCCGGTTCGTAAGCTATGTTTCGCAGTCCAACACACGTTCGAACGCATTGGCGCAGCGTCTGGGTGCGACTCGCGACGCTGTTGCCGAAAGCGCCATTGGTCCAACACAGCATGTCTGGCGGTACGGCGAGGTGCAGGCATGAATTTCGCTCTGCCGATCCCGACGCTCGAAACCGAACGCCTGATCATGCGCGCACCGTCCGAGGCTGACCTGGACGCGGATACGGCGTTCTTTGCCACCGACGCCGCGCGGTTCGTCGGCGGACCTTTGCGCCGGGATGAAGTGTGGCGGGTGTTCGCCTCGCTTCTGGGCCATTGGGCCGTGCGCGGCTATGGCTATTGGAGCGTCGATGAAAAAGACACCGGTACCTATGTTGGCCGTATCGGACTGTGGTTCCCCGAAGGCTGGCCCGAGCCCGAGGTCGGCTGGACCCTGCTGAACCACGCCACCGGCAAAGGATATGCGACCGAGGCCGCTTTGACCGCCCGATCCTATGCCTATGATGTTCTGGGGTGGGCGACCGCGATCTCTCTGATCGATCTGGACAATACCGCCAGCAAGGCCGTGGCCAAGCGGATGGGTGCACAGTTCGAATTTCATTATGAGCACGCTAAATACGGTACTTCGGAAATCTGGCGGCATCCTTCGCCAGGTGATCTGGTCAATGGCGGCGTGGAGGCATACGCATGACCACGTTTACCATCCCCACCGTCGAGACCGAACGACTGATCCTGCGCGCGCCGCATCTGGACGATCTGCCTGCGATGTCCGAATTCTTCGCAACCGAGCGCAGCCATATGGTCGGTGGTCCCAAGGACGCGCTGGAAAGCTGGAGTTCTCTGTCGAACCGGTTGGGTCATTGGGCGCTACGTGGTTATGGCTTATGGCATCTGACCGAAAAGGCCAGCAGCGCATTTGTCGGCTGGGCCGGCATGATCTACGTCCCCGGCTGGGCCGAGCCCGAGCTGGGTTGGACGCTGATGGCAGAGGCAGAAGGCAAAGGTCTGGGCTTTGAGGCCGCAGCCGCTGCACGCGACTACGCCGCCCGGCATCAAGGCCTGAACGGTGTGATTTCCTACATCGCCCATGCCAATGACCGCTCGCGCGCTTTAGCCGAACGGCTGGGCGCAACGCTGGAAATTGAGAGAGCCGAGCTTTTGGGCAAGCACGCCCAGGTCTGGCGCCATCCGCAGATTGATTTGACCACCGAGAGGACCGGCCAATGAACAACCCCGTGACACAGGCTGCCGCGCTGTTGAAGGATCACCGCGAAAGCATCGACCGGCTGGATGCGATCCTTGTCTACACGCTGGGTGAGCGGTTCAAGCACACGCAGGCTGTGGGCAAGCTCAAGGCCACACACGACCTTCCCCCGTCCGATCCTTCGCGCGAGGCTGCGCAGATCGCACGGTTAGAAGACCTGGCGAAAGAGGCCGATCTGGACCCCGATTTCGCCAAGGCTTTCCTGAATTTCATCATTCAGGAAGTCATCCGACACCACAAGAAACATCAGAACTAACCGGCACCTACGCCGGATACGCCATTCAAAGGAGATACCACCATGGCAATGAAAATTCGTCTCGCCCGCGGCGGCTCGAAAAAGCGTCCCTTCTATCGCATTGTTGCGGCTGACAGCCGTATGCCGCGCGATGGCCGTTTCATTGAGAAACTGGGCACCTACAACCCGCTGCTGCCGAAAGACAGCGAAGAGCGCGTGAAAATGAACATGGAGCGCATCCAGTACTGGCTGGATCAGGGCGCACAGCCCACCGACCGGATCGCACGTATGCTGGAAGCTGCTGGCGCACGCGACAAGGCCGAGCGCAACAACCCCAACAAGGGTACTCCGGGCAAGAAAGCTCAGGAACGCGCAGAAGAAAAAGCGGCCAAAGCTGCTGAGGCCGCTGAAGCTGCTGCTGCACCGGCTGAAGAAGCTGCGGCAGAAGAATAAGCAGGCGGGCGCGTGCGGGATCAGGCTTTTACCAACGATTTTCGCACGCAGTTCGATCTGTTGATGCGGCTCCGGCGCGATGTGCGCCGGTTCCGCATGGACGCGGTAGACGAGGCAGTGCTTATGCGCTGCCTCGACGCGTTTCGACTGGCCCCTTCAGTGGGGCTGAGCGAACCCTGGCGTGTGATCCGCGTCGAAACTCAGGCTGCGCGTGACGCGGCGCTGAAGAATTTCCAAGCCGCAAACGAACAGGCGCTGGCCGGGTATTCCGGCGAAAAGGCGCTGCTTTATAGCCAGTTGAAACTGTCCGGGATGAGAGAAGCCCCGGTGCAGCTGGCCGTGTTTTGCGACGATGCCACCGACAAAGGCCAAGGTCTGGGCGCGGGCACTATGCCCGAGATGCGGCGCTATTCTGTGGTCTCAGCCGTCACCCTGTTCTGGCTTGCCTTGCGGGCAGAGGGGTTGGGGCTGGGTTGGGTGTCAATTCTCGATCCCGACCAGATGGCGCGCGATCTGGATGTGTCTGAGGACTGGCGGTTGATCGGTTATTTTTGTGTAGGCCTGCCCGAAAGTTTTTCGGATACGCCTGAATTGGAGCAGGTCGGCTGGGAAGACCGCAATGACACTTTGCCCATCGGGGTACGCTAGACATGTTCGGATTGTTACGGCTTCCCATCCTGCTGGCGATCGCCTTTATTGTGGGCGTATTCTTCGAACGCTCGAACCAGCGCGAGGCGTGCGAGGTGATCGGGCAATGGCGGGACGGGCTATGTGTGACGGATGGTCAAAATGAGTGATCTGATCTGCGTGGGCAGCATTGCGGGCTCGTACGGTGTGCGCGGCGAGGTGCGGCTGAAAAGCTTCTGCGCCGTCCCCGAAGATATCGAGGGCTATTCGCCGCTGACCGACGAGACCGGCAAAGACCGCTATCCCGTGGTCCTGACCCGCGCGATCAAGAACGGTTTTGCCGCCCGGTTGGGTGGGGTTGAGACCAAGGAAGAAGCGGATGCGCTGAATGGCCTGCGCCTTTATGCGCGGCGCGATCAATTGCCCTCGCTACCGGATGATGAGTTTTACCACACCGATCTGATCGGGCTTGAGGTTTATGATACCGGCGGCACCCTGCTGGGCCGGGTGAAATCGGTTCAAAATCACGGCGCGGCGGATCTGTTGGAACTACACGGGCCGGGCTTAAAGGCCACCGTGCTGCTGCCGTTTACACTCGAATCCGTTCCGACCGTTGATCTCGACAAGGGCCGCATCATCGCCGATCCGCCTGAGGGCCTGCTGTAATGCGCCGCGTGTTGCTGCATCTGGGTCTGCACAAGACCGGGACAACGGCGGCACAGTCCTTTCTGTTCGAAAACCGGTCACTGATCTGGCCGCACCATGCGTTGGTCCTGCCCTATCGGACCCGCAAAACCGGCCTGTCCGAAGCAGCCACACGCTATTCCGTCTACGGCACCCCCGGCGCGATGAGCGATTTCAAGGATCAGATGCGGCACTTCCTGAATTCACTGGAATTCGGCCAGAAGCGCGGACTGGTTCTGAGCGAAGAGAATTTCTCTGGCCTGCGCCCCAGCCGCAATGTCGCGGTGGGATATGAAGCCGCGCCCGAGCTTGCCTCTTGTCTGGTTGGCCTGATCCGGGATCGGTTTGCGGGGGAAGAGGTGCATATCAACCTCTACTACTCGCTGCGACAACGCGGCAGTTGGCTACGCAGCCTGTGGGCGCATGATCTGCAACGCTCGCGCCTGATTCAGGATTTTGAAACCTTCCGCGCGCGGCTTGTACCCGTGCCCTCACCCCAGATCGCGGCAGAGGCGGTGCGGGATCGCCTGCCCTCGGTATCCGTCCGAACCGAATGGCTGGAAGACCTGCAGGGCCTGCGCTATGGACCCGGAAATACATTTGCCGAATTCCTTGACCTGCCCCCGGACAAGGCTGGCGAACTGGTTGGCCCGACGCGTTCGAACCCACGTCTACCTGAAGATATCTTGCAGCAAATGTTGGAGATAAACAGATCCGATCTGGACGACGCTGCGTTGATCGAACAAAAGGCTGCTCTGGTTCAACGCGTCCAAAATGACCTGATCGGCTCAAAATGACAGAGAAACCCGGAAAGTCCCATGGCCGTAAAGCCATCCGCCCGACGCTGAAGCCGCGCGAGTTGATGACGCCGACGCCCGATCTGCATGGGGTGTGGAAGGCCAAGATCATCACCCTTTTCCCTTCGGCCTTTCCCGGAGTGCTGGGCGAAAGCCTGACCGGCAAGGCTCTGCAGGAAGGGCTGTGGCAATTGGAAACCGTCGATCTGCGCCAGTTCGGGGTTGGCAAGCATCGCAATGTGGATGACACCCCTGCAGGTGGCGGTGCGGGCATGGTCCTGCGTGCCGATGTGCTGGGCGAGGCCATCGAGCACACGATGGCGGGCATCCGGGGCAACTGGCCACTGATCTACCTAAGCCCACGCGGGCGACGGATGGACCAGCAGATGATGCAGAGTCTGGCGCGCTGCGATGGCATGACCTTGCTTTGTGGTCGGTTCGAGGGCGTCGATGAGCGGGTGCTTGAGCATTACGGCGTGCAAGAAGTTTCCTTGGGCGATTTCGTCATGACCGGAGGTGAGATCGCGGCGCAAGCCCTGATCGACGCTACGGTGAGGCTGATCCCTGGCGTTTTGGGTAATCAGGCTTCGGCTAAGGAGGAAAGCTTCTCCTCCGGCCTGCTGGAGCATCCGCAATACACCCGCCCCGCAGACTGGAAAGGCCGTCCGATCCCGGACATTCTGATGTCGGGCCACCACGGTCGCATCGCGGACTGGCGTCATGAGATGTCGGAAGAGATCACCCGCGAACGACGGCCCGATCTTTGGGGCGCATATCAGAAATCCAAGGACAACGACTAAGGCTAGCGGGTCGCTTTCCAGAGCGCCCAAGTCTCAGGCGTACCATTAAAGGTGTTGATGTCGACCTTGCCCTGAACCCCCGGCACCAGTCCTGTGCCGGTATATTGCCAGAAACGCCAGATCGCGCTTGGATAAACATTGCGAGGATGTCCGGCGACCGAACGCAGCCAGAACTCGGTCTTGGGCAGCCGGCCAATGTCGGTGTCGCGGTAAAAGTCGACCGTTGTATAGACAATCGGGCGGCGCCCATAATGGCGTTCCAGAATATCCAGGAATTTTTTTGCCTCGGCCCGGACGGTTCGCCCATCTGGGCGCAGGGTGCAGGTTTTGGAATGCGGCGTCCATTCCATGTCCAGCACATGCGGCAGATCGGCCCCTTTGGGCACGTTCTGGATGAACCAACGGGCCTGCTCATGAGCCGGGCGGCAGAAATAGTAATAGTGGTAAGCGCCCCAGGGCACCCCGGCACCCTGCGCACCGCGCCGGTGTTCGTCAAACATCGGGTCGGTGAAATCTCCGCCCTCGGTGGCTTTGATGAATGCGAAACTGACACCGGATTTCTGGGCGGTACGCCAGTCAATCGGTCCCTGCCAGCGCGATACATCAAGCCCGTGCACCGGGTAATGGCCGGGATGGCGGCCCTCCCATTCATGCGGGTCGGCGTCACCAAACGCGGGATAGATGATCGAAGGCGGGGTCGTGTCCGCAAAGGCCTGTGGTTCAACCGCCTGAGGCTGGGGGCCGCGGCGGCCACATGAGACGAGTGCAAGCGCTATGACGGCCAGCAGGAGTGCTTTGCGCATCTTTTGGTCCTGTATCAAATTTCTGCTCTGATAATTGAACCCAGAATGCCTGATCTGGCCGCCAAGGCAACGATGTATTTGACCGATGGCGAAAACACACCGGCGTCCGCAGCGAATCGTGTCAGTTTAGGCTTGATCCCTGCACACAAAGCCCTTAAAGCAGCGCAATCCGGTGCCGCGTTACGCGACTCCGGTGTTTTGGTTTGCATCCTGACGTGACGCCCGGCTTTCTTCGGCCCCGGCGCGACAGGGCGGACCGGACCAAAAGGAACATTCGATCTGACCTCTGGCGGGCTGTACGCAGGACCCGGTGAAGACCAAGAGCTCTCAGCCCGTGCCCAAACTTCGTGGACCAACCACGAGCAGATAGGAGTAACTGCGATGGACCTAATCGCACAGCTTGAGGCGGAACAGATTGCCGCCCTGGGGAAAGACATCCCCGATTTCAAAGCCGGTGACACCATCCGTGTCGGCTTTAAAGTGACCGAAGGGTCACGTACCCGTGTGCAGAACTACGAAGGCGTCTGCATCGCACGTAAAGGTGGCAACGGCATCGCCGGTTCGTTCACCGTTCGCAAAATCTCGTTTGGCGAAGGTGTGGAGCGTGTGTTCCCGCTGCATTCGACCAACATCGACAGCATCACCGTTGTCCGCCGTGGCCGCGTCCGTCGCGCCAAACTGTACTACCTGCGCTCGCGCCGTGGTAAATCCGCGCGTATCGCAGAGGTCACCAACTACAAGCCCAAGGCTGGCGCCGAAGCGTAAGGAGCGGAAAGATGAAAAAAGACATCCATCCCGATTATCACGTCATCGACGTCAAAATGACCGATGGCACCGTGGTTCAGATGAAATCCACCTGGGGTGCCGAAGGCGACCAGCTGGCCTTGGAAATCGACCCCTCCGTGCACCCGGCATGGACTGGTGGCTCGTCGCGCCTGTTGGACGCTGGCGGCCGCGTGTCGAAGTTCAAGAAGAAATACGAAGGTCTGGGCTTCTAATCCCAAACCGCTCGAATTCAAAAGACCGTCCCTTGGGGCGGTCTTTTTTATTGCAACAGATCAAGATAAAGCCAGCGCGCACCATTAAGCTCTGTCAGGTCAACTATGTGCCTGCCATTTTCATATTGATGCGCCTTTGGAGGAAGAGCCCGACCCGGATCAACGGACCTCAGTTTGAGGTCAGCGGAGGCGGTAATCTGCAAAATGCCCGTAACCGGTTCGACCCGGAAGGCAGCTGATTGAGGTTCGACAGGAACACTTCGCCCTGAAATCGAGATCAAAATCTGACGCGATTGTGCAATGTCATTGCCATCCAGACTTTGAACTGCCACCGCCGCCATGGGTGTCGTGATGTCGAATACAACATTTCTGGTCGTAATTACCTCGTCATGGAAAAGGCCTGCCACAATCTGACTCTTTACCGTGTCCACCGTGAACCGGGCATTGCCAAAGTCGCGCTGAAACTCGCCCGTATCTGCGGCAACAACGGTGGCATCCTCTGCCAGATATGATCTGTCGAGATCAAGCGGGCCGTATTCGTCGCGGTTCAATTTGGTCGCCGCGAGCCACGGCAATGCACGAGTCTCGGGCATACATGTTACCAACCTGCTTTGTTCAAACACTGTCCGTATGGCAACTGATGTTTCCGGAGACACAGGACGGCCAAAGAACGTGTCCTCATCCAAGCAAATCGCGTACGTATTCTCGGCTTGCTTGACATGGCCTTCCCGGAACAGAAGGGCTGCGGCGGGCATCATCCATATCATCCCGGGATCTTCGGCCATACTCCAATTGTTTGGCGACGTTGATCGGTTCAGAGATTGCTGTGAGTAGCCATAGATCATCATGGCATCCCAGCCTTGATGCGCTGCGCTCGTCGCAACACGGAGCGGCGTGATGAACCTATCTTCTGCGGGAAACTCCCCAATGTTCCACTCTGAAACGCTAAGCGGCATACCTTCGACCTGCGCGATCGCGATCCATTCCAAAAAACCACTCTGTTGGCGCGGGTCAAAACCGATTTCACCAACTGCTCCATAACTATGCGCGTCGATTATGGACCCAACGGTCAGCGATGGCAGACCCGCGATTGTCATCCCGCCCCAAAGGCTCGTTGTCGAGATCAGACCTTCAAATCCGGTGTCGCGAACAACGGGGATCAGTTGTTCGTTGAAACGGCGTTCAAGATCGTTCAGAAAAATCTTCGAGTCGCCGTGCTCCCATGTCCGCCAGGTTTCATCGGGATCAAGCCCGTTGCCGCGCGCAAATTCATCTGCCATAGCCATGAATAGTTCACTATGCATAGGTACATTCTTATTCGGGAGGAGAGCATTGCCGAAGTGATGCGTAAGGTCGTTTTCGTTCGTCAACATCACGGCGACAACTGCCGGGTCCTCGGCATACGTAAGACCCGTCAAAGAATTTTCGTGGCGCAAATAGGCGTTCTGGAATTCGATCATTCGCGCCTCAATACTGGGCGAGATGTAGTTAAAGCCTCTGACATCGGCAATATCGTCATCCCCAGCAATCTCATCGAACCCGGAAATTCCGTCCTGCTGCGTAAACCTTCGACCTACATGGAGATCAAGCCATACGTAAATTCCTTGCCGCTTGAGCGCTGCAATCCAAGCGTCAAGCTTTTGCATCGACGCTGGGTCGAGGTTAAGCGTATCAGAGGGATCTGACCCGAAGACGTTAGGACCCACCCAATGAGAATCGTGGTGGTGAATTCTGACAAGGTTAATCCCCAACCGCGCCATCCTTTGGGCATGCAGTTCGACTGAATTCAGGTTGGTATGAAATAACGCATATGCCTGTAGATTAACGCCCCAAAAACGGACTGGCGTCCCATCCTCAAACACCAATGCACCGTCTTGCGCTAGAATTTTTCCGTGAAACCCGGCAGGTTTATGATTGAGCCAACTCAGATCAGGTGTCGGTGCATAGGACAGCACCCTATCTATTGGCCATTTGCCCGAAGCCGAGGAATCTTGTGCCAAAGTGCATACGGGCAAGGTACACAGTGATAAGAGGACATACAGAAACCGTTTCGTGATACCAAATAGACTCATTAACTTTTCCAATACCAGTACATCCACATCATAACCTCAGTTCCGGTAGCCGCTATTCACAAAAGTTGTGCTTCCGGACGTACCAGTTGTGTTTTCGCGATGCTCAACTCAGAGCATGAAGTAAGCCCCAAACCCAGAATCGCACTTGAAACCGTGCGCTATCGGGTCAGGTTTACCGCGCTATGCACAGGCGGAACGGGCCCTCTGAGCAGCAACAATGCCAGCAGCATCCCAACCAGTGCGACACCGGCAGCGATCAGCATCACACTGTCAAAAGCATCATCCTGAAGATCACGCAGAGCACGTGCCAGTGTTGCGCCAGTATCCGGATCAAGCCCAGCGATAAGCTGCTGTACCTGACTGGCTGTACCATGGGTCAACGCATGAGCCAGATCGGCCCGTTGCTCTGATCCAGCGGGTAATGCGGCGATCACTTCGGACAGACCCCGACGGGTGGTGATCGCCTCGGCCAGCCCACCGACCACGGCACCAAGGGTCGCACCAAAATAGAGGAACGCGTTCACCACACCCGAGCCCTGCCCCATGTGCTCTTCTGGCAACAAGCGCAACCCGAGACGAGGCAGCAATGAAAACCCGATGCCAAGCCCGGTGCCGATGATCAGCAGCTTCCACCAGATCCCGCCCATGCCGGTCGTGTTCGTCGTCGTGGTCAACAGCAGAAAACCACAGGCCATGAAACCCATGCCAAGTATCACGGGCCATTGGAAGCTATAGGGTGCCAGAAAGCGCGGCGCGATCACGGACACAACGAACATGCTGAGGCTCAACGGCAGGATCGCCACACCTGCGCCGACGGCCGATAAGCCAAATGCATCAGGCGACTGCACAAACACGTTGAAATAGACAAAGAAGCTAAACAGCGCGAAGCCGGTGATGAACATCCCCGCCGCTGCCATGAAATAGCGGGGATGACGGAAATAACGTAGCTCGATCAGAGGGTCTGCGCTTCGGCGCGAGGTGATAATCAACGCAATCACCGCAATCGCTGAAACGCAGAGCGGGATAAGTGTCGAACTGGAGGTCCAGCCCTGGCTTTCGCCATTGCTAAGAGCGAAGGACAGCGGACCGAGCAGAAGGACCAAAGCAACGGCACCAGCCATATCAAACTTCGCACCAGCAAGGCGCGTGTCAGGTACATAATGTTCCTTGCTCACCCGTAACCCGACCAGAAATGCAACCAGCAGCAGCGCGAGATCGGTGGCAAACACGCCCCGCCAACTGAGGTAATGCGCGAACGCGCCGCCCAAGATCGGACCCACACCGATCGCCAACCCAACGATCGCACCCCAGGCGCCGGTTACGCTGGCCCGCTGATCTTCTGGCGTCGCCGCCGTCAACAATGACAGAGAGGTGCCAAACAACGCCGCAGCTCCTGCGCCCTGAGCCCCTCGGCCTATCAACAACATGGCAGCATCCTGCGAAAGCAGCACCAGGGCAGAGCCAAGGGCAAACACAATCATCCCGGCAAAGAATACGCCGACCTTGCCGGTAATATCACCCAGCCGGCTAACGATGGTAACAAGTGTGGCGCTCACCACCGTATAGATTGCCATCACCCATTGCAGGCTGGATGGTGACAGATCAAATTCGGTTTTCAGGTTGGGCAGGATCGTCGCAACGGCGGTCGAATTGAACCCAACTACCATCATGCACAGCGCCGTCATTATGAGAACCAGACGCCCCCCACCCGAGCCTGAATTGTCATCAGTGACGCTTGCTGGCATCTGTGTACTCCTCGTTCAGGAATAGCCTGCTGGCCTTCGTGGCGCATAGCTTAGCGCTGTGTTGTTCCTATTATTAAACGATTTTTCGTTGGTGCGTATAGCTTTTCCGCTAGGCGAGCTTTGCCCACTTCAGACCCAGTAGGACAGTGCCACCGGCAACACCAAAATCGTGGTCAGGGTTGAAACCAGAATGAAGCCGGCCACGTCGGGCCCGTATTCCGGTACATGTTGATCAATGAATAGATAGGTTGCGACGGAAGACGGCATCAGGCAGCACAAGATCACCGCCCCCCGCTCGGCCCCTGTGAAGCCGAAAGACCAGACCAGCGCGCTTGCAATCACCATGGCCATCACCAGGTGCAACGCGGTCAGCAATACAGCGCGCCCAAGGCTTATGATCCGCAGCGTTGCAAGCGTGTGCCCCAACGTCAGCAGCATCAACGGAATCGAGAGACCACCCAGTATGTCAAAGGATTTGGCAACCGGTTGTGGAAGGCTATAGCCCGTGGCCATCAGCACCAGAGACAGCGCTACCGCGTAGATGATCGGAGATGTAGCAAGTTTTCTGGGTGAGAACTCCCCAGCCGGAATCCACATACCGATCGTGAAAATACTGATCAGCACAACAACCACAAATCCCATCGTATAAGCCATGCCGGCATCCCCCAACGCCAGTAAGGTTATGGGAAGACCGATATTGCCGACATTGCCGTGCATAAGCGGCGTTAAAAACGCCCGCGCTGGCAACCGCATCAGTTTGAGCGCGACAAACCCCAACACTCCAAATCCTGCGATCGCCAAAGCGGCTGCTGTCATCACGTCAAGAAACGTGCCGACCGCGATTTTGGTGGTCGACAAGTGCGAGATGATCAAGGTTGGATACCCGACCCTCGATACGATTCCACCAATGACCTTATTGTCGAACGGAGCACGGATTAGTGCCAGACAATAACCGATTCCAGCACAAATCAGGACGGGCAGAACCACGTTCAGGACGTTCAAAAACAGATGGTCCAATTGCTGTCCTTAATCACAATTCCTCGATCCCGACAGTGAAATACGGGCGTCTGATTGGCAAGGATTTACACTAAACCCTACCCATCACGCGTTTTTCCAAAATAGAGCCTGATAAAGCTACTCGGGACGGCCCGAGGTTCTTCCCTTCCACGCTCACACAACATATAGTGGCTGCCACAACGTGTAGATAAACACGGCGGGACTTGGGAATACAGGCATGGCACATATCATCGTGGTCGGGAACGAAAAAGGCGGCGCAGGTAAATCGACCGTGTCAATGCATGTTGCCACTGCCCTGGCTCGACTGGGGCATAAGGTCAGCACGCTTGATCTCGACTTGCGGCAGCGCAGTCTGGGCCGGTATTTCGAGAATCGCCTGAACTTCCTCAACGGCTCGGACCTGTCTCTGCCCAGTCCGCGCCATCACGACCTGCCCGAGATTGACGCCAGCGCGCTGAAACCCGGCGAGAATATATATGACCACCGCCTGTCGGCTGCCGTTGCAGAGCTGGAAAGTGACAGCGATTTTATCCTGATCGATTGCCCCGGATCGCATACGCGACTCAGCCAGGTGGCCCATTCACTGGCCGATACGCTGGTTACGCCGCTGAACGACAGTTTCATCGATTTCGACTTGCTGGCGCGGATCGATTCCAAGGGTGAGAAAATCCTTGGTCCGTCGGTCTATTCCGAAATGGTTTGGAACGCCCGCCAATTGCGTGCTCAGGCCGGCTTGAAACCGATCGACTGGGTGGTGGTGCGTAACCGGGTCGGGACGCAGCGCATGGTCAATAAGGAAAAGATGCAACGCGCCATCGAGATGCTGTCGCAGCGCATCGGTTTCCGGGTGGCTTCTGGTTTCTCTGAACGGGTTATCTTCCGCGAACTTTTCCCGCGCGGGCTGACCCTGCTGGACCTCAAGGATATTGGCGTCAAACAGCTCAATATCTCGAACATCGCCGCGCGGCAGGAATTGCGCGACATGATGAAAGAATTGAACCTGCCGGGGGTTGAGATCGATTTTTAGAGGCTCAACGGTGGTGGAGCCTTTAAAGGTCTAGGGTAGTTCTTGTTGGGCGGGGCTGATTGAGCTTTGCCCGTGCTCGCTTCAACGTACTCTGTCTTAATCTTGTAGGTGATTTTCTCTGGGAGTTTTCTTAACTTTCTTTTTACTCTATCAGAACAATTGCTGAACCAGGGTGACATATTGCCTTCGGCTTTGATTTTCAGCTCAACACGAACATAGTGTTTACTAGCCGACATTTTCTCAGCGTTTTTTGCGGCTTTGAAAAAATTGTATAAAGAGGTTTCAAACTTCTCCATAACAGCATTTTTGTTGCGATCCAGCGGCACCAAGTTTTCGGATTTTCCAGACCCACCCAGTTTTTGCGCTAATAAGTGGCCACGAACCCACCGCTGCGAGTTCAGTTCCGCGTAATCCGCAAGTTCAAGTATACCCGTGAGCTTGAGCTCTTTGAGTATGGAATCGACCGATCGCATTCGTTCGATCTTTTTGACATCAAGGCTGGAAACAGCGGCGTTAACATCTGAAATCTTGATGAAGTCGCGCACATTCCAGTTTGTATTGAATTCATCAACGATCACACAATCGCTTTTGCTTGCACTCTGCCCTCGATTTAGGCAGGTCGATGTAAGAGTAGCGGTCGCGGCTCTGCCACCATAAACCTTATCGCTCGGGGCATAATCCACTGAGAATTTTGGAATTTTTAGTGCCATCACTCGTACAGGTTCCCAACTGATCAATACCAAAACTAAAGAGTTGCATTTTTCTAAATTGCGATAGTTCAATGTTGTATCAAGAACTGAAGAAAAGCTCCGTTCCGGTACAATGATAGATTTTCGGTCGCCTCTACGTCAACCAACTCCGCATCGGAAGCCTACACCCGGGATATTTTATCGCCTATCACGATCTAGTTCGCTGCATGGTAGACCGTAAACAGCTCTTTCGGCTCTGCCACACCTCGCAGCATATAGCGCCCAACTGAGATCAGTTCCTGATCGCAAGGCTGAGCCGCACGGGCCACATCATCCGAGATCAATATTCGTTGCCCCAACGAACGATGCATCCCGGCGATACGGGATGTCTGGTTCACGGTCGGGCCGATGACGGTAAAATCAAGACGGCTGTCGGCACCGATATTGCCATATAGAATCTCGCCCGCATGCAGGGCTAACGTATAGTTCGAAACCGGCTGCCCACGCTCTTTGCGCAGGCTATTCAGCTCGGCCATACGCTCCTGAAGCATTGTCGCGGCAGCCAGAGCGGCACGGGCGTCGGCATCAATTTCGCCCACATCAAACATCGCCATAACCCCGTCGCCCATAAATTTCAGAATATTTCCATCACATTGATGAACCACATCCACCACAGCAGCGAGGTAGTCATTCAACATGTCAATGACTTCAATCCCGGGAAGTTCTTCCGACAGGCTGGTGAAACCTTCGAGATCGAAATTCCAGATCACCGCATCGATTTGCTGCAAAGACCCCCGGCGGATTTCGCCGGACAGGACCCTCCGCCCGGCATCACGTCCCAGGTAAACCCGCATCAAGTCCTTAGACACCCGCGCATTCGAGGCCGACTTCAAGGCCAAACCCAAGTGTGGCAGCGCAGTTTCGATCACTTCCAGATCATCGTCGCCGAACCCTTCGGGCGCGTTGCTGGCCCAGGACATCAGCACGCCATCAATTGACATTTTTGCATCGTGCGGGTTGGTTTGGCTGGGCACGTCAAAGCTAATACCAGTCGCGTAATAGTCCGTGGCACCGTTTTCCCGCAATTCATTCAGCAATGGAAATCGGCTGGGTTCATTCTGATCGACAAGACGTTCGCGGATCGCGTCGACGTCCTCGTTCAGAATTACATAGAGCGGGCTTTTGGTCCAAACCTCGCTGGGCTCCTCGGAGTATTCGAAAGTTTGGAAATCACCGCCGCGATCCTGATACCAGCTGTATCCAGTGCCACCGTAGACCGGATGCAATGCCGGTTGCGCTGCGTGGAACCGCATCAAAGGCACGCCAAGATCGACCAGACGGTTGCAGTAACCGTCCAGCAGCTCTTCTTTGTCAGCCCCTTCCAAACCTCGGGCAACAAGCCAATCGATCAGATTATGGGATTTTGCCGTTGGGGACTCCGGCTTGGTCATTTCACAGTCCTGTGTTTGTTATGGCGTTGATCTGGGGATCATTGCCCCAGATTACCAGAGTGCTATTCCATTCCAGCTAGGCGTCGCAGCATCATGCGCAGCAATGCGGCTTCGCCGGTCGTAAAATGGGCTGCAAGCTTAGCGTCATAATCGCGCGCAATTCCGCGTAGCTCACGATACACACTCTGGCCAGAGGTTGTCAGCGTCAGTCTTTCAACTCTGCGGTCGTTTTCGTCCCGCGTCCGTTTCAGATATCGGCGCTGTTCAAGCTTGCGCACAGCGCGGCTGACTTTGGTCTTATGTATCTTCGCGCGCAAGCCGATTTCCTTGGCCGTCAGCTCACCATAATTCCCAAGGTGAAACAGCACCCGCCATTCGGTACGCAACATCCCATATCGATTCTTGTAGACGCGCTGAAATTCGAGCGAGCTTTCCTCGGCCGCCTGATTCAACAGGAATGGCAGGAAATTTCGCAAATCAAACTCATCTTTTTCGTCATTATTCTGTTGTGTCATCCTTGTTAGTTACAAAATCAACTATTATCCGACAAGCAGCAACTTGAAGGAGCGCCCGATGAATCGCCCCACCGATCCGCATAAGATGACCCAGGCCAGCACCCCTGTTGGGACCCATCCCGGCTATATGCCCGGCTTTGGCAATGACTTTGAGACCGAGGCCCTGCCCGGCGCGCTGCCGCAGGGCATGAACAGCCCGCAGAAATGTAACTATGGGTTATATGGTGAACAACTGAGCGGCACCGCCTTCACTGCCAACCCGCCCGAACGCACGTGGTGCTATCGCATCCGGCCTTCGGTGAAGCATTCGCATCGATATGTGAAAATCGACCTGCCTTTCTGGAAATCAGCGCCCTGCGTTGATCCGGACGTGATCTCTCTGGGCCAATACCGCTGGGATCCAGTGCCACATTCGGATGAAGGCCTGACCTGGCTGACCGGCATGCGCACCATGACCACGGCCGGGGACGTGAATACCCAAGTCGGAATGGCGAGCCACATATATCTGGTCACAGAATCGATGGTGGACGAGTACTTTTTTTCGGCAGATTCAGAATTGCTAGTCGTCCCGCAGGAGGGTCGGCTTCGATTTGCCACCGAAATGGGTATCATCGATCTAGAGCCGAAGGAGATCGCGATTATCCCACGTGGGCTGCTCTATCGCGTCGAAGTGCTGGAAGGCCCCGCGCGCGGTTTCGTTTGCGAGAATTACGGACAGAAGTTCGAACTACCCGGGCGCGGACCGATCGGGGCCAACTGCATGGCGAACCCACGCGACTTCAAAGCTCCGGTGGCAGCGTTCGAGGATCGCGAAGTGCCTTCGACCGTGACGATCAAATGGTGCGGGCAGTTCCACATCACCAAGATCGGTCACAGCCCGCTGGATGTGGTTGCATGGCATGGCAATTACACGCCTTACAAATACGATCTGAACACCTATTGCCCGGTCGGCGCGATCCTGTTCGACCATCCCGATCCGTCGATCTTTACCGTCCTCACCGCACCCTCAGGTCAGCCGGGCACGGCCAATATCGACTTTGTTCTGTTCCGCGAGCGCTGGATGGTTATGGAAGACACGTTCCGCCCACCCTGGTATCATAAAAACATCATGTCCGAACTGATGGGCAACATCTACGGTCAGTACGACGCCAAACCGCAAGGGTTCATCCCGGGCGGCATGAGCCTGCATAACATGATGATCCCACACGGGCCCGACAAGGAAGCTTTTGAAAAGGCGTCGAATTCGAACCTCGGCCCGGATAAGTTGGAAAACACCATGTCTTTCATGTTCGAAACCCGCTTCCCACAGCACCTGACCGGTTTTGCCGCAACCGAGGCCCCGCTGCAGGACGATTACATCGATTGCTGGAGCGACATCGAAAAGAAATTCGACGGGACGCCGGGCAAGAAGTAAGTACCGCTCAAGACCTAAGATTTTTCGTCGAAAAATCTTGGCCGCGAACAAAGGTTTGGAGACAAGATGCCTTTAGTTAAATCCTGGGTCTCATCGGCCAATTCCGCCGATCACCCATTTCCACTGAACAACCTGCCCTATGGCGTGTTCTCGACAGAAAGTACCGAGCCCCGCTGTGGGGTGGCTATCGGTGATATGATCTTCGACGTCACCGCCGCCGAGGTCGATGGGCTGATCGCACTCTCGGACGAGCCGCTCTTTGATCTGCCGTTTTGGAATCCGCTGATGGAGGAAGGCCCTGCCGTATGGGCCGCCTTGCGCGACCGCCTGATCGCTCTGCTGGCCGAAGGCTCAGACGCGCAGCACAAGATCGAAGGCCTGCTGATCCCGCAGGACGAGGCCGAGATGCATATGCCCTTTGCCGTCAGTGAATACACCGATTTCTACGCGGGACGCCATCACGCCCAGAACGTTGGCACCATGTTCCGCGGCGCTGAAAATGCGCTGCCACCGAACTGGCTGCACATCCCCATCGGCTATAACGGGCGCGCCTCGTCGGTGGTTGTTTCGGGCACCGATATCCGCCGCCCTTGGGGTCAACTGAAATCCCCCGATCAGGACCTGCCCGCCTTCCTGCCCTGCCGCCGCTTTGATATCGAGCTTGAGATGGGCGCTATCGTCGGCACACCGTCTGACGGCCCGATTTCTGTGCAGCAAGCCGATGACAACATCTTTGGATACGTCCTGCTGAATGACTGGTCCGCGCGCGATATTCAGGCGTGGGAATACCAACCGCTGGGGCCGTTTCAGGCCAAGGCGACAGCGACCTCAATCAGCCCGTGGATCGTGACCAAAGCGGCGCTGGAGCCATTTCGCTGCGACACGCCAGATCGTGAGTTCGCCCTGTTGGATCACCTGAAAGATTGCGGACCGATGCTGTATGACATTGATCTGGCCGTGACCATGGCGCCCGAAGGCAAAGACGCCACGACCATCGCACGGACCAATTACCGCGAGATGTACTACTCGGCGGCACAGCAGTTGGCGCATCACTCGACGTCTGGCTGCCCTATGAACACAGGCGACCTGCTGGGATCCGGTACTATCTCGGGCCCGACCAAACCGGAACGCGGCTCATTGCTGGAACTCAGCTGGGGTGGAAAAGAACCGTTGACGCTGGATACCGGCGAGACCCGCAGCTTCATCGAGGACGGGGACACCCTGACCCTGACCGGCGCGGCCAAAGGCGACGGCTATTCCATCGGGTTCGGTGATTGCACCGGCACAGTGCTGCCAGCGTTAAGCGACCCTTATGCGCGCTGATTGATGTTTGAGCTCGACCATATCCAGATCGCGCTTCCCGAAGGTGGCGAATCCACTGCCCGGTTATTCTGGTGCGATGCTCTGGGGTTGAGCGAACTGCAAAAGCCCGAAGCCCTGCGCGCGCGTGGTGGCCTCTGGCTGGCGCTGGGTCAGTGCGAACTTCACTTGGGTGTCGAGAAAGACTTCTCACCAGCCCGCAAAGCCCATCCGGGTTTCGCCGTCGATGATCTGGATGCGATCGCCGCTCAGATCGAAAGTTACGGTCAGAAATTGCGCTGGGACACAACACTAAATGACCGCCGCCGGTTTTTCACCGAAGACCCTTTCGGAAACCGGCTCGAGTTTTTGCAAAAGGATTGAGAGATGGCCAAGGCATTCGCGTCCCAGGGGGACATGTCGGAAAAGAAAATCAGTTTCACCGAGGTGGGCGAAGGGCTTTACGCCTTCACCGCCGAAGGCGACCCAAACTCGGGAGTGATCATCGGCGATGACAGCGTGATGATTGTCGAGGCGCAGGCCACCCCGCGTCTGGCCGACAAGGTGATCGAATGCGTGCGCTCGGTCACGGACAAGCCGATCACCCATGTGGCGCTAACGCATTACCACGCAGTTCGTGTGCTCGGCGCCAGCGCTTTTGGCGCGCAGCAAATCCTGATGTCGGACATGGCCCGCGCCATGGTAGTTGAACGGGGTCAGGAGGATTGGGACAGCGAATTCCAACGCTTCCCCCGCTTATTCGAAGGGCATGAGAGCATCCCGGGCCTCACGTGGCCCACCACCACCTTCAGCGACACCATGACCGTTTATCTAGGCAACCGCCGGATCGACCTGATGCATCTGGGTCGCGCCCATACGGCAGGCGATATCGTGATCCATGTGCCCGATCAGAATGTCATGTTCACCGGTGATATCGTCGAATACCACTCGGCCTGCTATTGCGGCGACGGGCATTTCAGCGACTGGGGCGATACGCTGGATGAGATCAAGTGGTTTGACGTCGACGCCATTGCTCCGGGTCGCGGCGACGCTCTGGTCGGTAAGGACATGGTCAATGCGGCCATCGAAAACACCCGCAATTTCGTCGAAAGCACCTATCGCCCGGCGGCCAAGGTCGCGGCGCGTGGTGGCAGCCTGAAAGAAGCATGGGACGCGGTTCGCGCCGAATGCGATCCCAAATTCGCCGACTACGCGATCTACGAACACTGCCTACCCTTCAATGTCGCCCGCGCCTATGACGAGGCCCGCGGCATCGACACACCCCGTATCTGGACCGCCCAGCGCGATCTGGAGATGTGGGAGGCCCTGCAGGGCTAAGATTTCCGGGCCGAATTTGATCCAGATCGTGGCGGCCCGGATTTGACGGTGAAACTCTAACGCGAGACCTCCGGCGCAACTGTGCAGGAGAACAGACGAGGTGCGCCCGATGCGCCAGAAATGGGAGAGAGAGAGTGAACAAGATCTTTGAAGTTCCACTTTATGCTTACGAGGCCAGCCCGGACCAATCCGCGCCCGCGCCCGTGCGCCACAAGGTCATCGTTGTCGGTGCCGGTCCGGTGGGTCTGGCTGCCGCCATTGATCTGGCTCAGCAAGGGGTCGAGGTGCTGGTGCTGGATGACAACGATAAGGTCAGCTTTGGCAGCCGCGCCATCTGTTTTGCCAAACGCCCGCTGGAAATCCTCGACCGTCTGGGTTGCGGGCAGCCGATGGTGGACAAGGGTGTTCTTTGGAACAAGGGCAAGGTGTTCTTCGACGAGCGTCAGGTCTACGAGTTCGACCTGCAGCCCGACAGCGGCGATCAGCGCCCCGCCTTCATCAACCTGCAGCAATACTATTTCGAGCAGTTTCTGGTCGACCGCGTGCGCGAATTGCAGGCGCAGGGCGCTCCGATCGAAATCCGCGGCCGCAACAAGGTTGAAGCAGTCGGAACCCACCCTGATCACGTCAAGCTTGAGGTCGAAACGCCCGAGGGTTCGTACACCATCGAGGCGGATTGGGTGATCGCCTGCGACGGCGCGGGCTCACCTATGCGCGCCATGATGGGCAAGGATTTCGTGGGCCGCGTGTTCGAGGACAATTTCCTGATCGCCGATGTGATCATGGAGGCCGATTTCCCCTCGGAACGCTGGTTCTGGTTCGATCCACCCTTCAACAAAGGCCAATCGGCGCTGCTGCACAAGCAACCCGATGGCGTCTGGCGCATCGACCTGCAGCTGGGCTGGGACATCGACAAGGAACGCGAAAAACGCCCGGAGAACGTGATCCCACGCCTCAAGGCCATGCTGGGCGAGGATGTAAATTTCGAACTGGAATGGGTCAGCATCTACACCTTCCAGTGCCGCCGGATGGAGCAATTCCGCCACGGCCGCGTGATCTTTGCAGGCGACAGCGCGCATCAGGTCAGCCCGTTTGGGGCACGGGGTGCAAACTCTGGCGTTCAGGACACCGACAACCTGTGCTGGAAGCTGAAACTGGTGATTGACGGCAAAGCGCCAGAGTCGCTGCTGGACAGCTACGATCAGGAACGCATTCACGGTGCGGACGAAAACATCCTGAACTCGACCCGCTCGACCGATTTCATCACCCCGAAATCGCAGATGTCCCGCATCCTGCGCGATGCGGTATTGGACCTGAGTGAACATTATGATTTTGCCCGACCGATGGTGAATTCAGGTCGGCTCAGCGTGCCTTGCGTCTATGATGGCTCGCCACTGAATTCGGCGGATGCGCTGAACGGACCATCGCAGACGCGCCCCGGAGCGTCCTGTCCCGATGCGCCTTTGGGTGATGACTTTCTGCTGCCGAAACTGGCCGGACGGTTCACGCTGTTGACCATCGACGCCGATGCACCGGATGAGATCGAGGTCGACGGGATCACCGTCAAACGCCTGGCACTCTCGGTCAAAGACGACCCGACCCTGACGCTAAAGCGCCGCTATCTGGGCGATGCTACCGGAGCGGTCTATCTGATCCGACCCGATCAGCACGTGGCCGCCCGCCGCGACACTTACGAAGAAAACGCATTCCGGCACGCGGTGCGCCGCGCCACAGGCAAGGAGTAAGCGACATGGCCGAACTGATCCTCTCACCCAACCTGACCCAGGCCGACGATTTCTATGCCGATCTGGTGGCGGCCCATGAAGGGCTTGAGAAATCCGAAAGCGATGCGTTCAACGCACGCCTCGTGCTGGTACTGGCGAACCACATTGGCGACAATGCAATCTTGAAGCAGGCGCTTGAGGCCGCAGCGCTAAAACAGGAGTAAGCCTCATGAAAATCGATCAAATTCACCACGTCGCCTATCGCTGCAAGGATGCGAAAGAGACGGTGGAATGGTACGGCAAGATGCTGAACATGGACTTCATTCTGGCGATTGCCGAAGACCATGTGCCCTCGACCCACGAGCCCGATCCTTACATGCACCTGTTTCTGGATGCTGGAAACGGCAACGTGCTGGCGTTTTTTGAACTGCCCACCAAGCCGGAGATGGGGCGCGATCCAAACACGCCAATTTGGGTGCAACACATCGCGTTCAAGGTGAAGGACCGCGATGAGCTGATCGCGTTCAAGGACCATCTCGAAGCCAACGGGGTCGAGGTTCTGGGTGTCACGGATCATTCGATCTTCCATTCGATCTATTTCTTCGATCCGAACGGTCACCGGGTGGAACTGGCTTGCCCCGACCCCGAGGAAGAGGCCATGCTAGCCCGGCTGGATTCGGTGAAGTGGGATATGCTCGAAGAATGGTCGCGCACCAAACGGGCTCCTCAGCATGCCGACTGGCTGCATGCCAAGGAACTAAGCAAAGGCTGACCATCATATGTCCGAAGTGGTTCTGTTTGACTACTGGCGCTCGTCCGCCAGTTACCGGGTGCGGATTGCGCTCAATTTAGCCGGGATCACCTATCGCCCGGTCATCGTTGATCTGGTGAACGGGGCGCATCGCGCCCCGGATCATTTGGAACGCAACCCGCAGGGTCTGGTCCCGGTGCTGGATATCGATGGGGTTCGATTAACCCAATCGCTGGCGATCATCGATTATCTGGATGAGACCCGCGATCTGGGCCTGCTGCCAACCGATCCGGCCAAGCGAGCAGCCGCGCGGGCATTGGCACACAGTATCGCGGTGGATATCCATCCGGTCTGCAACCTGTCGGTTGCCAAACATGCCACCGCGCTTAGCAATGGTGCAGGCGACATGCCCGGCGACTGGATGCGTCACTTCATCCGGCCGGGTCTGCTCGCGTTTGAATCGCTGCTAGGCGGCTTTGATCAAAGCCCGTTCTGTACCGGTGACACCCCCGGTCTGGCCGATATCTGCCTGATCCCGCAGCTTTATAACGCGCACCGCTGGGAGGTTGACCTTACGGATATGCCCCGCCTGCTGGCGGTCGAAGCTGTGTGCGCTGAGCATTCTGCCTTTGCCGCAGCCCATCCCGACCTTCACGCTCCGCTCTGATCCGGCGCACAGGGTCTGTGTGGCGATGCGGTTGCACAAGCGCTCGGGTCGCCATTAGGTTCTCCGCAACGACAGACGGAGACCCCCATGCCCGAGATCACCGGTTACCACGCCCATGTCTATTTCGATGCCGACACGCAGGACACTGCACAGCAGGTCTGTGAAGAGGCAGCGCGTCTGTTTCCCACCGTGCAGATGGGCCGCATGCATGCGCGTAACGTTGGCCCACACCCACGTTGGAGTTGCCAGCTGGGCTTTCCCTCTGAGGTCTTTGAGCAGGTCTTTCCCTGGCTGATCCTGAACCGGCAAGGGCTGACCATCTTTACGCATCCAGAAACCGGCGATCACTTGGCCGATCACCGGGATCGCGCGATCTGGATGGGCGAGATGCTGGCGCTTGACCTGTCGATCTTCGACTAACCCAGCTCACGCGCGCGATCGCGCAAGATGAACTTCTGTATCTTCCCTGTCGACGTTTTCGGCAGCGCCCCGAAGACAACCGTTTTGGGGGCTTTGAAATGGGCCATGTGATCCCGGCAGAAGGCGATAATCTCAGCTTCATTCGCCTCTGCCTGCGGCTTCAATTCAACAAAGGCACAGGGCGTTTCGCCCCATTTCTCATCCGGGCGGGCCACCACGGCTGCCTCCATCACGGCCGGATGTTTATAAAGCGTGTCTTCGACCTCAACCGACGAGATATTCTCACCGCCCGAGATGATGATGTCCTTGGATCGATCCTTCAGCGCGATATAGCCATCCGGATGCATCACCCCCAGATCGCCCGAGGCAAACCACCCGCCTTTGAAGGCTTTGTCCGTCGCCTCGGCGTTCTTGAGATAGCCCTTCATGACAATGTTGCCCTGCATGAATATCTCACCCATGGTTTCGCCGTCTGACGGAACAGGCTCCATCGTCTCGGGGTCGGCGACCATCAGGCCAGACAGCGCAACATATTTCACCCCCTGACGCACCTTCAGCGCGGCGCGGTCTTCCGCGCCCTTCTCGTTCCATTCGTCCTTCCATGCGCAGACGACAGATGGGCCATAAGTCTCGGTCAACCCATAGACATGGGTAACCTCGACCCCCATCCCTTCCATCGCTTCGATCACCTTGGCAGGTGGCGGCGCGCCAGCAGTCATCGCCTTGATCTGCTGCGTGAAATCCCTGAGATGATCGGGCGCGTTGGCCAGCATATTCAGCACAATCGGAGCACCGCAGAAATGGGTTACGCCCTCTTCCCGGAACGCGCGATAGATCGGCTCGTCCCGCACAGCACGCAGACAAACGGACGTGCCCGCGTTGGCCGCCATCGTCCAGGGAAAGCACCAGCCGTTGCAGTGGAACATCGGCAAGGTCCACAGATAAACCGAGTGCTGCGGCATCCCCCATGTCAGGATGTTCGAGGTCGCGTTCAGTGCCGCGCCCCGGTGGTGATAAACCACACCTTTGGGGTTGCCGGTGGTGCCCGAGGTATAGTTCAGCGTGATCGCATCCCATTCGTCTGCGGGCAAAGACCATTCGAACTCCGGATCACCCTCGGCCAGCAGACTCTCATAGGTCAGATCGCCCAGCCGCTCGCCACCGTCAAAGCTGTCATCTTCGATATCAATCACTAGCAGGTCATGATCCACCTGCTCCAGCGCCAGTTTCACGACGCCCGAGAATTCAGGATCAACCAGCAGAACCTTGGCTTCGGCATGGTTCAGAATGAAGGCGATGATCGGCGCATCCAGCCGTGTATTGATCGCATTCAGCACCGCGCCGGCCATGGGCACGCCAAAATGGGCCTCGTAAAGCTCGGGAATATTGGCCGCGATGATCGAGACTGTATCGCCCACGCCTACGCCACGCATAGTCAGCGCGCTGGCCAGACGTCGGCTCCGCGCATAGGTTTCTGCCCAGCTATACCGGCGTTCACCATACACAACGGATGGGTAATCCGGATACACTGCTGCCGTTCGCTCAAGATAGCTGAGCGGAGACAACGGCGTGAAATTCGCCGGGGTTTTATCCAGATGTTGCTGGTAGATAGGTGTGGCTGTCATCCGGCGATCCTCCCAAACTCGTCAGATTGTCGTATTGAGCACAAAGTTTACGTCATAACAAACCCGTATTAATACGCGTTTGAGCTACACTGGAGATATCCTATGGGCTAATCTGGCCCTACTTCACGCGCACCATTCGCGTTGATCTGCAGTATCACGTCACTTTGCGCCCGCTAGGAGTTACTGATTCCCCGCGCGCCTCACTTTTGAAAGGACATGTCATGGACGGCACGTTCAACGAAAACGATCTTTCCCGCGTCGTCGAAGCCGACCGCGCCCACATCTGGCATCACCTGATCCAGCACAAGCCGTTTGAGACCAATGACCCCCGTATCATTGTCGAAGGCAAAGGCATGCGCGTGTGGGACCAGAAGGGCAAAGAGCATCTGGATGCTGTCTCTGGCGGGGTCTGGACGGTGAATGTGGGCTATGGCCGCGAATCCATCTGTAAGGCGGTTTATGACCAGCTGATGAAGCTGTGCTACTTCGCCAATACCGCAGGTTCGATCCCCGGTTCGAATTTCGCGGAAATGCTGATCGACAAGATGCCGGGCATGAGCCGCGTGTACTACACCAACTCGGGCTCTGAGGCGAACGAGAAGGCGTTCAAAATGATCCGCCAGATCGCGCACAAGAAGTACGGCGGCAAGAAGACCAAAATCCTGTATCGCGACCGCGACTACCACGGCTCGACCCTGGCGACGATGTCGGCAGGCGGTCAAGACGAGCGCACCGCGCAATACGGCCCCTTTGCACCCGATTTTGTGCGCGTTCCGCATTGCATGGAATACCGCAAGCACGAGTTGGATGGCGCGCCGGAAGAGAACTTTGGTGAATGGGCTGCCAACCAGATCGAAGAGGTCATCCTGCGCGAAGGCCCCGACACCGTTGGCGCCCTGTGCCTTGAGCCGGTGACCGCAGGCGGTGGCGTTATCGAAGCGCCCGAAGGCTATTGGCCCCGCGTGCAGGAAATCTGCAAGAAATACGACGTGCTGCTGCACATTGACGAGGTTGTCTGCGGCGTTGGCCGGACCGGCACCTGGTTCGGATACCAGCAATACGGCATCAAGCCTGACTTCGTGACCATGGCCAAAGGCGTTGCCTCGGGCTATGCCGCGATTGCCTGCATGGTGACCACCGAGGAAGTCTTTGACATGTTCAAGGACGACGCGTCAGACCCGATGAGCTATTTCCGCGATATCTCGACCTTTGGCGGCTGCACCGCCGGTCCGGCAGCGGCGGTTGAGAACATGCGCATCATTCAGGATGAAAACCTGCTGCAGAACTGCGTCGACATGGGTGATCGCATGATGGGCAACCTGCAGGCGCTGATGGAAAAGCACAAGGTTATCGGCGACGTGCGTGGCAAAGGCTTGTTCCTGGGTGCCGAACTGGTCGCGGATCGCGGTTCCAAAGAGCCGGTGGACGAAAAGCAGGCACAGGCCGTCGTGGCTGACTGTATGGCACAGGGCGTTATCATCGGTGTTACCAACCGTTCGATCCCCAGCCGCAACAACACGCTGTGCTTCTCGCCAGCGCTGATCGCAACAGCGGACGATATCGACCAGATCACCGACGCTGTAGACGGCGCGTTGGGGCGTGTCTTCGGCTGATCCTACAATACAGGCTATCCACTAGAGCACCGAAACCCGCCAAATTTTGGCGGGTTTCTTTTTCGGACATCTCCGTGGGTAAACGCCGTTCGGGTCGGTGTAGAGCATCGACACTATTCTCGATTTAGCCAATACGGTTTCCGGTAGTACTGATTGAGCGCTTCAATCCCAACTGAAACTGTCGTCAGACCAACCCGCCTGATTGCCCGCTATGCGGACAAAGTGTGCATTCACCGCGATTGCGCGAAAGGTTGTTTCTTGAGACTTTACAAACCGGCTGTTCCATCCTATCGCAAACCTACGCAGGGGAGTCCCGCCCAAGGGACTGAGAGGCTGATTGGGTGAGAACCCGGTGATGCGACCCTTTGAACCTGACCCAGTTGACACTGGCGTAGGAAGCTAAGGTCGCACAGCCCATTCTGGCTTGCGCAACCGGAACACAAGGCACGTTTTGCCTTTGCCTCCTCCCAAACTCTTCTGGTGTCTTTTTGAGACCTGAGCTTGAGGAGCGCCAAAGTGAACGTACCAAACCCAAATATTACCACCGATGAATTGCCGGCATCGCGCAAAATCTATGTCGCTGGCGAGTTGCATTCCGACATCCGCGTGCCTATGCGCGAAATTTCGACACATCCGACAGCCGGTGAAGCTCCGCTACCTGTCTATGACAGTTCAGGCCCTTACACCGATCCGAAAGTGCTGACGGACATTAGGCAGGGTCTGGCACCAGTGCGCGCCGAATGGATCAAGGCACGCGGTGATGTCGAAACCTATGAGGGACGCGAGATCACTGATGCCGATAACGGGTTTGTTCACGGGGACAAGCTGACACCTGAATTTCCAATCAAGCCACGACCGCTGCGTGGTAAGGATGGGTTGGCTCCAACACAGTTGGCCTACGCACGGGCCGGGATCGTCACCCCGGAAATGGAGTTTGCAGCGATCCGCGAAAACCAGCTGCGCGAAACGTCACCTTGCCATCGGGACGGGAACGACTTTGGGGCCAATATCCCCGACTATGTGACGCCGGAATTTGTCCGCTCTGAAATTGCCGCAGGGCGTGCGATCATCCCGGCCAACATCAACCACCCAGAAAGCGAACCGATGATCATCGGTCGAAACTTTCTGGTAAAGGTGAATGCCAATATGGGAACCTCCGCCGTGACCTCCAGCATGGAGGAAGAGGTCGACAAGATGATCTGGGCCATCCGTTGGGGTGCTGACACGGTTATGGATCTCTCAACCGGGCGCAACATCCATAACACCCGCGAATGGATCATTCGCAATTCCCCAGTGCCGATCGGGACTGTCCCGATGTATCAGGCGCTGGAAAAGGTGAACGGTATTGCCGAGGATCTGACCTGGGAAGTCTTTCGCGATACTCTGATCGAACAGGCCGAACAGGGCGTGGACTATTTCACCATCCACGCGGGTGTACGCCTGCATATGGTGCCCATGACGGTCAACCGTGTGACTGGCATTGTCTCGCGCGGCGGCTCGATCATGGCCAAGTGGTGCCTGCATCACCACAAGGAGTCGCTTCTTTATGAACACTTCGAAGAGATTTGCGACATCTGCCGTCGTTATGATGTGGCCTTCAGCTTGGGTGACGGGTTGCGCCCTGGTTCAATCGCCGACGCCAATGATGAGGCGCAATTTGCTGAGCTAGCGACCTTGGGTGAGCTGACGAAAATCGCCTGGGCCAAAGACTGCCAGGTGATGATCGAAGGGCCGGGCCATGTGGCCATGCACAAGATCAAGGAAAACATGGATAAGCAGTTGGAATGCTGCCACGAAGCGCCTTTCTATACGCTTGGGCCGCTTACCACCGATATCGCGCCGGGTTATGATCACATCACGAGCGGTATTGGCGCAGCGATGATCGGTTGGTTCGGTTGCGCCATGCTTTGCTACGTCACGCCCAAAGAGCATCTGGGCCTACCAGACCGCGATGACGTCAAAACTGGAGTGATCACATACAAAATTGCCGCGCATGCTGCCGATCTGGCCAAAGGGCTGCCTGGCGCACAGCGACGCGATGATGCGCTAAGCCGGGCGCGGTTCGAATTCCGCTGGGAGGACCAGTTCAACCTGTCGCTTGATCCTGACACTGCACGCGATTTTCATGACCAGACCTTGCCCAAACAGGCCCATAAAGTAGCGCATTTCTGCTCCATGTGCGGGCCAAAATTCTGCTCGATGCGGATTTCCCATGACATCCGTGCCGAAGCGCAGAAAGAGGGGATGGAGGCCATGGCTGCTAAATACCGCGAGGGGGGCGATCTTTATATGCCCGTCGAGGAATCGAGCGAATGATTACCATCGCGGGGGCCGGTCTCGCCGGCCTCACCTCAGCCTTGGAGCTTGCGCGGGCGGGGGTCCGGGTACGCGTGTACGAAGCCGGCACCGAGATCGGAGATGGGAGCGTTTCTCGGTTCGCCGGTGGCATGTTGGCTCCGTGGTGCGAACGTGAAAATGCCGAGGAAGAAGTAATCACTCTTGGTGAGGGGGCGGCTGAATGGTGGGCGGACATCACAGCCGTCACCCGTCTTGGTACGTTGGTGGTCGCCCCGGCCCGCGACAGGGCAGAGTTGACGCGCTTTGCCCGGCGCACCTTCGGGTATCGTGAGATGGACGTCGCTGACATCAGCGCCTTGGAACCGTCTTTAGCAGGCCGGTTTTCGCGCGGGTTGTTTTATGAATTCGAGGCCCACCTCGATCCGCAACGCGCACTGCGGGACCTGGCCAAGGCAGCGCAGGCTCTGGGTGTTGAGATCCTTCTTGGAACCAAAGCACAGGGGCATGTCGATCTGGATTGCACAGGTATTCAAGCCGCTCTGACCAATCTGCGCCCTGTGCGCGGTGAGATGGCGATACTGCATTGCCCGGAGGTCACGATCAGCCGAACCATCCGCCTATTGCATCCGCGCATTCCGCTCTACCTCGTCCCGCGTAGAGACAACCACTATATGATCGGCGGCACAATGATCGAAAGCTCGTCCGAGCGTCCGGTAACCCTGCGTTCGCTTTCCGAACTACTTGCTGCGGCATTTGCCATCCACCCTGGTTTCGCCGAAGCCAGCGTCATAGAGACCGGTAGCGGGTTACGCCCGGCCTTTCCCGACAACCTTCCTCGCCTTGTTCAGCGTGGCGACACTCTGCATCTGAACGGTCTTTATCGTCACGGCTTCCTTCTGGCCCCGGCAATGGCGGCCAGGGTGGTCCAACATCTCATTCCGGAGACGAAACATGCACATCACAGTGAATGCCAAAGCGCATGAAGTATCTGCCGAAACGCTTGACGCGGCGCTTGTCGAGCTTGGCTTTATCAGTCCCGCCATCGCAACGGCGCTAAATGGCCAGTTTGTACCGGCGTCTGCGCGCAGCGTAACCGTGTTGAATATAGGCGACCGGCTGGAAGTTCTGGCCCCGATGCAAGGGGGCTGACATGAAAATCTACGATGTCGATATTTCGGTGCCTATGTTTCTAGGCACTGCGCAATATCCATCTCCCGCAATTCTGCACCAAGCGATCCGCGCCAGTGATTGCGAGGTGGTCACTGTCAGCCTGCGTCGCGAAACAGCGGATGGGACAGGTGCAGGGTTCTGGGACATGCTACGCGCAACGGGTGCCCACATCCTGCCCAACACTGCCGGGTGCCATTCGGTCCAAGAGGCTGTGACAACCGCACAAATGGCTCGTGAGCTTTTTGCAACCGATTGGATCAAGCTGGAGGTGATTGGCCACGCGGATAACCTGCAGCCGGATGTCTTCGCCTTGGTCGAAGCCGCACGTATTCTGACGACCGATGGTTTCAAAGTTTTCCCGTACATGACGGATGACCTGATTGTGGGTGAGAAGCTGCTGGAAGCGGGATGCGAAGTCCTAATGCCTTGGGGAGCGCCCATCGGTTCAGGCCAAGGGTTGCGCACGCCTGATGCTTTGCGGACGATGCGTGCGCATTTTCCGGATGTTCCTCTGATCGTCGATGCCGGAATCGGACGGCCCTCTGATGCGATACAGGCCATGGAACTGGGTATGGATGCGATCCTGCTCAATACCGCGGTGGCCAAGGCGGGCGATCCCGTCGGCATGGCACGAGCCATGGCCCTGGCGGTCGAGGCCGGGCGTGCGGGTTTTATCTCTGATCCAATTGATCGGAGAGATGTGGCGGTGCCTTCCACTCCCGTACTCGGCCTCGCGGAGTTGATGTGATGGAACGGTTCTATCTGATCACCGGCCATGTGGGGCGGTTGGAACTGTTGGTGCCTCAGGGTGTGAAGCTTGTGCAATTGCGTATCAAGGATATGCCAGAGCCCGAAGTTCGTCGTCAGATCGCCCGAGCCCGCGACATCTGCGCTGTCCATCGAGCCCAACTTGTGGTGAATGACTACTGGCAGGTGGCGTTGGATCTCAATTGTAACTTTGTCCATCTAGGGCAGGAGGATATGGACACTGCCGATTTTGCAGCCCTTCGTCGTGCGGGCGTGCGTATTGGCCTCTCAACTCATGACGAAGCCGAACTTGACCGTGCCTTATCCTCTGATCCGGCCTATGTGGCGCTTGGCCCGGTCTATTCGACCCTACTGAAAAAAATGAAATGGAAGCCGCAGGGATTGGACCGTGTGACCCGATGGAAAACAAGGGCCGGAACCGTCCCGTTAGTCGCAATTGGCGGTCTGACCCCAGAGCGTGCGCCCGGTGTTTTTGCCGCCGGTGCGGATAGTGCCGCCGTGGTGACAGACATTCAACAGTCCGCCGACCCCGAATCCCGCACGCGCGAATGGTTGCGGGTGTGCAACACATGAGCAGGTATGCCCGCCAGATGCAGTTGCCTGAAATCGGCGAGGCCGGTCAGTCCAGATTGGGCAAAGCCCATGTCGCGGTCGTCGGGGCCGGCGGGTTAGGCTGCCCTGTCCTGCAATACCTGGTGGGCGCAGGCATTGGGAATATCTCGATCTTTGATCCGGATGAGGTCGAGGAAAGCAACCTGCACCGCCAACCTCTTTATGGCATGCCGGATATCGGCAAGCCTAAAGCACTTGCCGCGCGCGATGCTCTGCGCGCGCTCAATCCACAGGTGGAAGTTTCAGCAAATGTAGAGTCGATCGGCCCAACTAGAGCACCAGAGATCGCAGCCAAGGCGGATCTGGTGATCGACGCGGCGGACAGTTTCGCGGCCTCATATATCTTGTCAGATGCCTGTCTGGCTGAAGATTCGCCGCTCGTCTCAGCAAGCGTTCTGGGGCAAACCGGATATATCGGCGGGTTTTGCGGGGGCGCACCGTCTCTACGTGCCGTGTTCCCTGAATTGCCCGCAACCGGAGCGACTTGCGCAACTGCAGGTGTGCTGGGGCCCGTGGTAGGCGTCATCGGCGCATTGCAGGCACAGATCGCGATCAAAGTCCTTTTGGGTGCACAGCCAGCATTAGGGCAGATGATAACAGCAGATCTTTCTGGAATGCATTTTGGCGGGTTCAGCTTTCTGGGCAACCCAGAACCCGAAACCGCAATCCCTTTCATCGCAGAAACGATGTTGCAATGCTCTGACCTGATCATTGAACTGAGGAGCCATCACGAAGCACCTAAGAAAATCCGCCCAGAAGCTGAGCGCATTTCCGAAGCCGAGTTGCGCGATCAGTTTCTGTTTTCAAGGCAAAGGGTAGTCTTGTGCTGCCTAAGCGGATTACGAGCTTGGCGGGCGGCAAAGGGCTTGCAGGCGCAGGGTGAAACCAACCTCGCTTTGTTGGCTGCGAGGGCCTGTAAATGAAGCCGATCATGATAATCGGCGGAACCGACAGTAGCGGGGGCGCAGGCCTGATCCGAGATGCCTGGGTGGCCCAAAAACTTGGATGTCAGGTCCTTCCCATTGTCACGGCGGTGACCGCTCAATCAGATGATATGGTATTCAATACCCAACTCATATCGACGGAAATGCTCGCCAGCCAGATCAAAGCCGCATTGGCCACAACCGCTCCTGCTGCCATCAAAATCGGCATGCTTGGTAATGAAGAAATTGCTAATGCGGTTGGCAACGCCATCCATAGGCAATCGTGCCCCATTGTCCTGGACCCGGTGCTAAAAGCCAGCTCGGGACGTCAACTCATGTCAGGGCAGTTTCCCAGAACGTTGCTGTCGCAGGCCCAGCTAGTCACCCCGAACCTACTCGAAGCGGCAGCACTTTCAGGATATCCTGTGGCGGAGACCGACGACCAGATCGCGGCGCAGGCAGATTGGTTTTTGTCCCAAGGAGCGCAGGCCGTGTTGATCAAGGGAGGCCATGCATCGGGTGAAACCTCCGACGATCATCTGTACACACTTACAGAGCAGAATATACTGACGGCACCGAGGCTAGAAGTAGCAACGATGCGCGGCACAGGCTGCGCAATGGCCACGGCGATCGCGTGCGGCCTGATCCAGTGGAACGATCTTATTTTAGCATGCAAGAGGGCAAAATCTTTCGTCCATAACTACCTCCGCGAGGCAATCAACATCTGATATCGTCGATACCGGTTTTGCCAAAACTGACATTCGGCGTCGACACTGCACCAGTCACTTTGGAGCTCATTCCCGAATTTTGTTGCTGCTATTTAGGCGGGCTTTCGATCATCTGAAATAAGATAGAAATCGAATCCAGTCGAAGCCCAATAGCTACGCATCTGCTGGACAGGCCCGACCGGCAGAACTACCGTAGCGGCAAAATGATCCAACAGGAGGATTCACTCGGATGTCCAAGACACTCACGATCGCGGCAAGTACGGTTCTGTTTCTCTCGACGGCAGCATATGCGCAGGACCAATGCGCCGCTGGCAAGACACTGACAGACGGCAAATTCACCATCGCAACAGGTAACCCTGCCTATTACCCTTGGGTACTTGATGACGCGCCCGAAAGCGGCGAAGGGTTCGAGGCCGCAGTGGCCTATGCGGTCGCCGAAGAGATGGGGTTCGCGGCTGATGATGTCGTCTGGGTCCGATCTTCATTCGACGAGGCGATCCAACCCGGCGCCAAGGAATTTGACGTCAATATGCAGCAATACTCGATCACGCCTGAGCGCGATCAGGTGATTGATTTCTCTACCCCCTACTACACCGCTCCGATGGCGGTTCTGGTGAGCCCTAACTCAACCGAGACAGCCCCAACGCTTGAAGCGTTGAAAGGCCTGCAATGGGGGGCCGTTGGCTCGACCACTGCGGTGCCGAAACTGGCCAGCATCATCCAACCCGACAGCGATCCGCTGCTTTATGGCGACAATGCGGACGTCAACGCCGCCATGTCGGCCAACCAGATCGATGCGGCCCTATTCGATCTGCCCACTGCCCTGTTCCTGAGCGCGGTGATGATCGAAGGCTCAAAAGTCATCGGCCAGTTCCCGGCGGATGAAAATGACAATCCCGATCATTTCGGCATGCTGATGGAAGAAGGCAACCCGCTGAAGGCATGCGTGGACGAGGCGCTGGCAGCGCTGATGGCGAACGGCAAATTGGCCGACATCGAGGCCAAATGGCTGCAGGACACCACCGGTGTCCCTCTGATCAAGTAACATGGCAGATCACAAGGCGGCGGGGATGACCCGCCGCGAACGGTACGAGGCGCACCAACGACGACGCTCGTTGGTGATCGCCACAATAAGCACGGTCACTGTTGTGGCCGCGATTTACTTTCTGGTGCCGCTCGCTCCGGGTTGGTCGAAGGTTCAGCAGAGCTTTTTCAACGGCGAGACACTAGTCAAAACCTTCCCGAAATTGCTTGAGGCGTTTCGGATCAACGTGATGATCTTTTTATGGTCCGCACCGGCGATCGCCGTGCTTGGCCTGTTGATTGCCTTGGCGCGGGATGCCAAATCACCTGCCCTGTTTCCGCTGCGCATCTTTGGCGCGGCGTTCACCGACATTTTTCGCGGCGTGCCAGTGATCCTGACGGTCTATCTGATCGGCTTCGGTATTCCGGGGCTGGGCCTGCCGCGTCCATGGAATTCGCCTTACATCTGGGGTTCTCTGGCGCTGATCCTGACCTATTCGGCCTATGTGGCCGAGATCTTCCGTTCCGGTATCGACAGCGTTCACCACAGCCAGCGCGCCGCCGCCCTGTCGCTGGGTCTGTCGGAACGGCAGGTGATGCGCGACGTGGTGTTGCCGCAGGCCATCCGCAACGTGGTGCCATCACAGATGAACATGCTGATTGCACTGCAAAAGGACGTCTCGCTGCTCAGCTTCATCGGTCCGGTCGAAATCTTCCGTCAGGCCGGGGTGTTCAAATCACTGCTGGCGAATTTCACCCCTTATGTGGGGGCCGCGATTATCTTCCTGATCGTCACCATTCCGGCCACCCGCTATGCCGATCACCTGATGGCCCGCCAAATGCGAGAGAGGCGCTGATGCCCAAATTGGAACTTCAGGGCGTAGTGAAACGCTTTGGCGACCGCACGGTCTGTGACGGGATCAACCTGACCGTTGATGAGGGCCAAATGGTCTGCCTGATCGGCGCATCCGGGTCGGGCAAGTCCACCCTGCTGCGCTGCATCAACCTGCTGGAACCCATCGAAGACGGTGCGATCTTTCTGGATGGCGAGGATATCTCGATCCCCGGTCTCAACCCGCAATCGGTTCGCGCCCGCATCGGGATCGTTTTTCAAAGCTTCAACCTGTTTCCGCATATGACCGCGCTTGAGAATGTCATGCTCGCCCCCCGCCGGGTGCGTGGGCTGACCCGCGCCGAACTGCAGCCCGAGGTCGAGGCTCTGTTCGCCCGGTTCGGACTGGCCGACCGGATGCATAATTATCCCGACCAGTTGTCGGGCGGTCAGCAGCAACGCGTCGCCATCGTGCGCGCCTTGGCCATGCAGCCCGAGGTCATGCTGTTTGATGAAATCACCTCGGCCCTCGATCCCCAACTGGTGGGCGAGGTGCTGGATGTTCTGCTGATGCTCAAGAAACAGGGCATGACGATGGTGATGGCCACGCATGAAATGGGCTTTGCCCGCGAGGCCGCCGACAAGATCTGTTTCCTCGACAGCGGACGGATCATTGAAGAAGGCCCGCCCGAGGCGGTGTTTGACCACCCTTCGCACCAGACCACGCAGGCCTTTCTGGCGCGGGCGTTGAAGTAAGCGCCCGGGCTCTGAATCCCTGACGATCTGACCCTCAAGGACTCGACTCTTTGAGGGTCAAGAACATATAAGAACAAATATAGAACATTTGGGGGTTTTATATGTTCGGCGGGATGCAGCGCCGCATCGTTTCACTCTGGTTTCCCCGGCTGGCAAGCGACCGGGCTTTGCGCCTGCGCCCGGTCGATGGGCCGTTTGTTCTGACGCTGAAACAGAATAATGCAAACCGAGTGTATTGCCTGAACACGCAGGCCCAGCGGCAAGGCCTGCATTGCGGTATGCCCTATTCCGATGCCCGCGCCTTTTGCCCCGATTTGCAAAGCCATCCTGCCGACCCGCAAGGAGATCAGCGGTTTCTGCACGCCCTGCGCCGCTGGGCCACACGCTATTGCCCCTGGGTCGGGCTCGAGGGTGAGGATGGGCTGGTTCTGGACATCACCGGATCGGCTCATCTGGCTGGCGGGGAAGAGATGATGCTGACCGATATGCGCAGGCGTCTGGCCCGCGCCGGTCTGGCGGTGCAGATCGGTCTGGCCCCGACACGCGGCGCGGCCTGGGCCCTGGCGCATTATGGCGAAGGGGTTGCGACCCAGGATACGCTGAAGGCCATCCGCGCCCTACCGGTGGCGGCGCTGCGGCTGGATGAGGATACCTCGGTCGCGCTGCAACGGCTGGGCCTGCGTCGGATTAGTGAGCTGGCACAAACCCCGCGCGCGCCATTGACGCGCCGGTTTGGCCCCGAGGTTCTGATGCGGCTGGATCAGGCCTTGGGGGATCAGCCCGAACAGATCACCCCGCTGGCCGACCCGCCCCATTACGGCGTGCGCATGACCCTGCCCGAGCCCATTGGGCTACTGTCCGATATGATGGCCGGGGCCGAACGGCTGCTGGAACGGCTCTGCGACAAGCTGAAAGCGCAGGAGATGGGCGCGCGCAAGCTATGCATCACCTTGCGCCGGGTGGATCAGGATCACCAGCAGGTCGAACTGCGGCTGGCCCGCCCTCTGCGTGATCCATATCGCATCCTGCCCCTGTTCGAGCGTGGATTGACCGAGGTGGATGCAGGCTTTGGCGTCGATCAGCTGCGGCTGGAGGCCACGCTGGTGGAACCCCTGCCGGTGCGCCAGATCAGCCGCGCCGCAAGCCGGGGCAAAGACCAACTGGATGACCTGATCACCCGCATCGGTACCCGGATCGGGTTGGATCAGATCCACCGCTTGCTGCCCGCGCAAAGCCATATCCCCGAACGCAGCTTCATCATCTCGCCCGCCGCCTATTCCGATCCTGCAGGCGGTTGGGTCGCCCTGCGCCCCCGCCCCCTGCAACTGTTTCCGCCGGAACCTATCGCCGGATCAGGCCCGCACCCGCCGCGCCGCTTTCGCTGGCGACGCATGTCGCTGACCACAGGCCGCTCAACCGGCCCCGAACGCATCTGCCCCGAATGGTGGCTGGAAGATGAGAACTGGCGCACGGGTTTGCGCGATTACTGGCAGGTTGAAACCCGGCAGGGGCGACGGTTGTGGCTGTATTACACGCCGCAAAATCCGGGATGGTTCGTGCATGGGGAATTCGCATGACCAAACCGAACCCGCCCAGCTCACACGCGCAGGAACCCGGCTATGCCGAGCTGGGCGTAACCACCAATTTCACCTTCCTGACCGGAGCCTCACACCCAGAAGAGCTGGTGACCCGCGCGGCAGAGCTGGGCCTGAAGGCCATCGCGATCACCGACCGGAACTCTCTGGCCGGGGTGGTCCGGGGCTGGAGCACATTGAAAGAGCTGCGGCGCGAGGCGGAAGGCGCGGTTCAAATCCGCTCGCAACACCGGCTCGATTCCTCATCCCGGCAAGAGGTCGGGCATGTGCAGCCGATCGACAAACCGGACGTACCCGCCCTGCCCAAGCTGATCGTCGGCTGCCGTCTGGTTCTGCGCGACAGCGCGGTGCACTGGCTGGCCCTGCCCCGCGACCGCGCCGCCTATCAGCGACTGACCCGCCTGCTGACGCGGGGCAAACGACGGGCCGAGAAAGGCGACTGCCATCTGGACCTGAAAGACATGCTGGCGTCCTGTCAGGGGATGATCCTGATCGCACTGCCTCAGGCAGGGTTGAAACAGGCCATCCCCGACATTCAGACCGTCCGGCGGCAATTCCCCAATGCGGTCTTTCTGGGCGCTGTGCCGCGCTATGACGGCAGTGACCGGGCTTATCTAGCGGCCTGTGCGCAGGCGGCGCTGCGGGCCTCGGCCCCCATGGTGGCGGTAGGCGATGTGCTGATGCACCGTGGCAACCGCCGCCAACTGGCCGATGTGCTGACCTGCATGCGCGAACACATCACCATTGACCAGATCGGCACCCGCGCCCTGCCCAATGCCGAGCGGCGGCTGAAAGGCTATGCGGATATGGCCCGGCTGTTTCAGGATCACCCCGGCGCGCTGCGCCGCACGTTGGAAATCGCCGACCGCTGCAGCTTTGACCTGAGCGAGCTGTCTTACGAATACCCAGACGAGATCGCCAGCACCGAGACCCCGCTGGCGCGACTGGAACGTCTGGCGCGCGAGGGGTTGAAACGGCGCTATCCCGATGGCCCGACCGAGAAGGCCATCAGTCTGATGAAAAAGGAACTGGCCCTGGTCGCCGATCTGGATTTCCCGGCCTATTTCCTGACCGTGCATGACATTGTGCAATTCGCCCGCTCGCAGGGCATTCTGTGCCAGGGGCGCGGATCTGCCGCCAATTCGATCCTGTGTTATCTGCTGGGCATCACCGATGTCAGCCCCGACATGATCGCCATGGTGTTCGAGCGTTTTGTCTCGAAGTACCGGGGTGAGCCGCCGGATATCGATGTGGATTTCGAACACGAGCGGCGCGAAGAGGTGATCCAGTGGATTTACGAGAAATATGGCCGCCACCGCGCGGGCCTCTGTGCCACGGTCATCCATTTCCGATCCCGCGCGGCAATCCGCGAGGTGGGCAAGGTGATGGGCCTGTCTCAGGACGTCACCGCAGGTCTGTCCGGCCAGATCTGGGGGATGAGCAATGGCGGCGTTGACGCCGAGAGGCTGCAGGAACTCGGCCTCGACCTCAAAGACCGGCGCCTGATGCAGACGGTTCGACTGATTGGCGAGATCATCGGCTTCCCCCGCCATCTGTCGCAGCATGTAGGCGGGTTTGTCATCACCAAAGGGCGGCTGGATGAGCTGTGCCCGATTGAAAACGCCGCGATGGAAGATCGCACCGTGATCGAGTGGGACAAGGACGACATCGATGCGCTTGGCATTCTGAAGGTGGATATATTGGGGCTGGGGATGCTCAGCTGTATCCGCAAGGCGTTTGACCTGATGCAGCAACACAACAGCGAAACCCTCAGCATCGCCACCGTCCCGCAAGAGGACACGGCGACCTATGACATGCTGTGCGCCGCCGATGCGGTGGGCGTGTTTCAGGTCGAAAGCCGGGCACAGATGAATTTCCTGCCCCGGATGAGGCCGCGTGAGTTCTACGATCTGGTGATCGAGGTCGCCATCGTCCGCCCCGGCCCCATTCAGGGCGATATGGTGCAGCCCTATATCCGGCGGCGCAACGGGCTGGAAAAGTCCGAACCCTTCGGCCCCGCTTTGGAAGAGGTGACACGGCGCACGCTGGGCGTGCCGCTGTTTCAGGAACAGGCCCTGCAAATCGCCGTGGTTGGTGCAGGGTTTTCGGCGGAAGAGGCCGACCACCTGCGCCGCTCGCTGGCCTCGTTCCGGCGCATGGGGACCATTGGCACTTATCGCGACAAGTTCATCGCGGGGATGCTGAACAATGGCTATACGCCCGAGGTCGCCGACCGCTGCTTTGGCCAGATCGAAGGCTTTGCCGATTACGGCTTTCCCGAAAGCCATGCGGCGGCTTTTGCGATGCTCGCCTATGTCTCGGCCTGGATGAAATGCCACCACCCGGCGATCTTTGCCTGCGCGCTGTTGAATTCGCAACCCATGGGGTTTTACGCCCCGGCCCAGATCGCGCGGGACGCGCGCGAGCATGGGGTCGAGATCCGCCCGGTCTGCGTTAACACCTCGACCTGGGACAATCTGCTGGAACGCCGCGCCGACGGGGCGCTGGCCCTGCGGCTGGGTTTTCGCCAGATCAAAGGGTTCAAGCAGGAGGATGCGGATTGGATCGTGGCCGCGCGGGGTAATGGGTATCCGGACCCCGAAACGCTGTGGCTGCGCGCAGGACTGCGCCCGGATGTACTGACCCGTCTGGCCGAGGCGGATGCGTTTTCCGGTATGGATCTGACCCGGCGCGACGCCCTGTGGCATGTCAAAGCCATCCGCAGCCGAACCGCCCTGCCACTGTTCAATGACCCGATCGATGGGGAAAGCATTAACGAACCACAGGTGAACCTGCCGGTGATGCATCTGGGCGAGGAAGTGGTCGAAGACTACGTCTCGACCCGCCTGACCCTACGTTCACACCCGATGGAGCTGTTGCGCCCGTCCATCCCCGGCCTTGTGCCCCATGCCACGCTGCAGGACATCCCGCTGGGCCGCTACAGCGTGTGCGGGCTGGTGATCACACGCCAACGGCCGGGAACCGCCTCGGGCGTGATCTTTCTAACGCTCGAGGATGAAACCGGGGTCAGCAATGTGGTTGTCTGGCCTAAGGTCTATGAACGGTTTCGCCGCATCGTGATGGGCGGGCGGTTGTTGCAGGTCCGCGGGTATCTGCAGCGCGAGGGGATCGTCGTGCACCTGATCGCGCAGGAGATCACTGATATGTCGCACAAACTGTCCGAGCTTGGGCACCCGCTGGATGAGGCCATCGGCATCACCCAACCGCAAGCTGATGACACCCCGCGTCCCCGACAGAACGGCCCAAGCGCCCGTCATCCGCGCGAACAGGCCAAGCGGCTGTTCCCGAGCCGGGATTTTCACTAGAACCCGCGCCATCATAAGGCCAGTTTCAAAGAAACATCCGGCTAGCGTGATCCGGTCACCTCTTTCCCTTGCCCTTGCCCGCAATATGTTGCACCACACACGGGTTCAAACCCGGTGAACGGGCCAAAGGATAAGGACAAGGCGCATGGCTGACGGATCGATCGACATCAACGCAAAACCCACCGAGGACATTTCGGTTCGCGAGGTGTTTGGCATTGACAGCGATATGGCAGTCAAAGGCTTTGCCGAGCGCAGCGACCGCGTGCCGGTCATCGACCCGACCTACAAGTTCGACCCCGAAACCACATTGGCGATTCTTGCCGGCTTTACCCATAACCGCCGGGTGATGATTCAGGGCTATCACGGCACTGGGAAATCGACCCATATCGAACAGGTCGCTGCCCGTCTGAACTGGCCCGCCGTGCGTGTGAACCTCGACAGCCACATCAGCCGGATCGACCTGATCGGTAAGGATGCGATCAAGCTGCGCGACGGCAAGCAGGTCACCGAGTTCCACGAAGGCATCCTGCCCTGGGCCCTGCGTAACCCCGTTGCCATCGTGTTCGACGAATACGACGCGGGCCGTGCGGATGTGATGTTCGTAATCCAGCGCGTGCTGGAGCATGACGGCAAGCTGACCTTGCTGGACCAGAATGAAATCATCACGCCGAACCCGAACTTCCGCCTGTTTGCGACTGCAAACACCGTGGGTCTGGGCGACACCACCGGCCTCTATCATGGCACGCAACAGATCAACCAGGCGCAGATGGACCGCTGGTCGCTGGTTTCGACACTGAACTACCTCAGCCACGATGCCGAGACGATGATCGTGCTGTCCAAAGCCCCCCATTACAACACTGCCGAAGGCCGCAAGACCGTCAGCCAGATGGTCACCGTTGCCGACCTGACCCGGACCGCCTTCATGAACGGCGACCTGTCCACCGTCATGAGCCCCCGGACCGTGATCAACTGGGCCCAAAACGCCGAGATTTTCCGCAACATCGGCTATGCCTTCCGCCTGTCCTTCCTGAACAAATGCGACGAACTGGAACGCCAGACCGTAGCTGAGTTCTATCAGCGTTGTTTTGATGAGGAACTGCCGGAAAGCGCGGCGAGCGCCAGCCTGGGGTGACAGGGGGACCGCCATGCATATCGGATTGATTGGCGGGATCGGTGTTGCTGCAACGGTGGTTTATTATCAGCGGCTGAGTGCGGCGATGGCGGCGCGTGGAAAGCTGATGGAACTGACCATCGTGCATGCGGATGTGCAGGAATTGATCCGCAACAATCTGGCGGACAAACGGGATGCACAAGCGCAGGTCTACGCAGGGCTCATTGATCGCCTGAAGGCGGCAGGCGTGGATTGTGTGGCAATCACGTCGCTGGGTGGGCATTTCTGCTATGATGAAACCGTGCCGTTGTCTCCGCTGCCGCTTATTTCGGCCGTAAAGCCTCTGGATGCGTATTTCGCCTCGCAGAGGTTTGGCACTGTCGGGTTGCTTGGAACGCGTGTTGTGATGCAGACCAAACTTTATGGTCAGCTTGGGCAAACCCGGGCGGTTGCTTTGGAAGATGAGATCGAAATGCTGGGACAAACTTACCAGGATATGGCCGTTGCCGGGGTTTGCTCCGATCAGGATCGCGCACTGTTTCTGGACGCGGGTCGCCGTATGGTGGATGATTTGAATGCTGATGCCGTCGTTTTGGCTGGGACCGACCTGAACCTTGCCTTTGACGGGCGAGATCCCGGATATAAGGTTGTTGATGCGCTGGATGTGCATGTGGATATGCTGGCGCGTCTGGCAAGTGATGAAATGACGCTTGAAGAAGCAGGGGCGGACAGATGAGTAAACCAAACGACAACCCTGCTGATCCTTTTAAAAAGGCGCTGGCCGAAGCCACCAAGGTCATGGCCGATGACCCTGAGCTTTCGGTAAGCTATACGGTCGACCCCTCAGGTCTGTCGGGCGAGTCCATGCGGCTGCCGCAGGTCTCACGCCGGATGACGCGCGAAGAGGTGTTGTTGGCGCGCGGCACGGCAGATGCTCTGGCCCTGCAGCGCAAGTACCATGACGACGCGACGCACGCGCGCTATGCGCCTCCAGGAGATATGGCGCGGGATCTTTATGAGGCGATGGAAACGGCCCGCTGCGAGGCGATGGGCGCACGGGACATGCCCGGAACCGCGTCAAATATCGACGTCAAGATCGGGCATGAGGCGATCCGGCGTGGCTATGACCAATGCAAGCAGCCTGCGGATGCGCCTTTGGCTGTGGCGGCGGGCTATCTGATCCGACATCTGGCGACGGGGCGCGACATGCCGCCTGCGGCTGAGAATGTCATGAACCTGTGGCGCGGATTTATCGAGGAACAGGCCGGCGGCGTGCTGGAAAACCTTGATGAGGCGCTCTCGGATCAGGCCGAATTTGCCAAGTTTGCCCGCCAGATGATCAAGGATCTGGGCTATGGCGACCAGCTGGGCGAGGACCCTGATGAGCTGGACGACGAGCAGGAAGATCAGGCCGAAGAAGAGGCCGAAGAACAGCCCGATCCCGATAGCACCGGTCAGGATGATAAGGACGAACAGGACGCCGACGCGACGCCTGAGCAAACTCAGGAAGAGCAGCAGGACCAATCTCAGGCTCAGGTCTCAATGGACGAGATGGCCGAGGATGAGATGGGCGATGAGGCGGAAATGCCCGAGGGTGAAGCTCCGCTGGAACCTCCGGCCCCGCCGCCCGCGTCCGAGGCCGATCCTGACTACAAGGTCTATCTGAACACCCATGATGAAGAAATCGCGGCTGAAGATTTGGCGGAACCCGCCGAACTGGAACGGTTGCGCGCCTATCTGGACCAGCAACTGGAACCGCTGAAGGGCGCGGTGAGCCGTCTGGCCAACAAGTTGCAGCGTCGCTTGCAAGCACAGCAGAACCGGTCCTGGGAGTTCGACCGCGAGGAAGGCATTCTGGATGCCGGACGTCTGGCGCGTGTCGTGGCCAACCCGACCACGCCGCTAAGCTTCAAGGTCGAAAAAGACACCGAATTCCGCGACACGGTGGTGACGCTGTTGCTGGACAATTCCGGCTCGATGCGCGGGCGTCCGATTTCAATTGCCGCCATCTGCGCTGATGTTCTGGCGCGGACGCTGGAGCGTTGCAACGTGAAGGTCGAGATTCTGGGCTTTACCACCCGCGCGTGGAAAGGTGGTCAGGCGCGTGAGGCATGGCTGAACGATGGCCGCCCGCAGCAACCGGGGCGACTGAATGACCTGCGCCACATCATCTACAAGGGTGCCGATGCCCCGTGGCGGCGCGCGCGACCCAATTTGGGTCTGATGATGAAAGAGGGATTGCTGAAAGAAAACATCGACGGTGAGGCGCTGGAATGGGCGCATCGCCGGATGTTGGCCCGACGCGAGGCGCGCAAGATTTTGATGGTGATTTCGGACGGCGCTCCGGTCGATGATTCAACACTCAGCGTGAATCCGGCGAACTATCTGGAAAAGCACCTGCGCGACGTGATCGCCATGGTCGAAAAACGCAAGATGGTAGAATTGTTGGCTATCGGGATCGGTCACGACGTAACCCGGTATTACGACCGCGCGGTGACGATCACCGATGTGGAGCAACTGGCCGGGGCAATGACCGAGCAATTGGCGGCGCTGTTCGACAGCGATCCGAGGGCGCGGGCGCGGGTCATGGGGATGAAGCGGGCCAGCTAAGCCCGCCCGCCCTGCGCCGTCAAACGAAGCACCAGAATTACCAGCCAATTGGGCATGGTTATCGCCCTGCCCAAGGGTTCAGCGCGCGGGCGGGGTAGGCTTGGCCGGTGGCGGGCAGCCAGGTGGCGCAACAACGCGGTGTCAAAGGGAAGCATCATCTTGATCTCCTGTCTGTTGCTTCCAATGTGGTCACTATGCCGCGCGCCTGCTTGAAGGCGATCCTGAGAAACCCCCGAGAATTCCTTGGGATAATCATCGAAACTTGAGGCCTGCGCCGAAACAGAGTGTATTCAGCCCATGCGATATGAGTTTGCAGACTGTGTTCTTGATGTGGACCGCCACGTTTTGCTGCGGGGCGGCGAGACCGTACCGGTAGAACCGCAGGTCTTTGATCTGCTGGAATTGCTGGCTGAAAGCCCCGGTAAACTGGTTGTCCGAGAGGAGATCATCGATCGGGTCTGGAACGGCCGGTTTGTCTCGGATTCAACGATCAGTGCACGCATTGCAGCGGCCCGTCGGGCTGTTGGTGATGATGGCAAGTCACAACGGATCATTCGAACAATCGTCCGACGCGGATTGCAGATGACGGCCGAGGTCAAAAGCGACGCTGGTTCAAACTCGGACGAGAACAGCCGGACCCAGAAACTGCGTTATGCCCAAGGCAGCGATGGCCGGCCAATCCCCTATTCGCTATCGGGCAGTGGTAACCCCGTTCTTCGCATCGGCTCGGTCATTCATGATCTGGAAGCCGAATGGCGCTTGTCTTCTGAACGCACCCGGTTGATGGATATGGCCAAGCAATTCCGCCTGCTGCGCTACAACAAGGATCACGGAGTAAGCTCCAACTCGGACCATCAAGCCGTTTTTGACCTCAGGATCCAGGAAATTCTGGCCGTGACCAATGCCGCCGGGTTCGAGCGTTTCTCGATCATCGGCGAGTTTGGGGGAACCTTCCCAGCCCTGCATTTCGCAGCGCGGCATCCGGATCGAGTTGATAAGCTGGTGATCGCTGGCGGCTGGGCCGAAGGGCGAGACCACCGGGGTGATACGAAACAACCCGATTCGATCCGAACACTCATTGCAGAAGGTTGGCAAACACCGGGCGGCGGATACGCGATGGGCTCAACGCTCAGCTACTTTCCCGATGGTCCACTCGATGATGTCCGGTACATGGTGCAAGAGATGCAGGCGCTTTATTCGCGTGAGCAAAAGCTTTTGTATCGAGACATCGGAAACAGCACCTCCGCCCTGCATTTGCTATCCGAAATCACTTGCCCAACCCTGATCCTGCACGGACGCCACACCGAAGTTCACCCTCTGACCGAGGCACGAAAACTGGCTGCAGGCATTCCAAATGCCTCGCTTGTTATCCTTGAAACCGCCAATCAAATTCCGCTGCCCGGAAACCCCGCCTACGAGATCTACATGCAAAGCCTCATCGAATTTCTTGGAGCGCCCTCGGACAGCTGAACTGGCGCTGGACATTCTTTGGCGCAGCCCTCAGGTTTCACCGCATCCAAATCCACCCGAAGAGGCCGCCCATGTTCCAGAGTTTCGAAGTGACCGCACGCCCCGAGCAAGGCCCACCACGACTGGCCGCATTGCGGGATGAGCTGGCACGCGAAGGCCTGCAGGGTTTCCTGATCCCGCGCGCGGATGCGCATCAGGGGGAATATGTGGCCCCACGAGATGAAAGGCTGGCCTGGCTTACCGGCTTCACGGGGTCTGCGGGCTTTTGCGCGGCACTCACGGATATTGCGGGGGTCTTCATTGATGGGCGCTATCGCACGCAGGTGAAGGCGCAGGTCGCTGAAGACTACACGCCGGTGCCGTGGCCCGATGTCAGCCTGAGCACGTGGTTGAAAGAACAGCTACCAAATGGTGGCAAGGTGGGATTTGATCCGTGGCTCCACGCGGCAGGGCAGATTACTGCTGCGCAGAAAGACCTTGAAGGCAGCGGGATCGAACTGGTGCGTTGTGATAACCTTGTTGATCGGATTTGGGCGGATCAACCCGACCCTCCGATGAATCCGGTCAGAGTGCATCCGATTGAATTTGCCGGCGAAAGCGCCGAGAGCAAGATCCATCACCTCGCCGATGAGCTAAAAACAGCGGATCGCACGGCTGCAGTGATCACTCTGCCGGATTCGATCATGTGGCTGCTGAACATTCGCGGCTCGGACATCGCATACAACCCCGTGGCCCATGGCTTTGCCATCCTGCACGCCGATGGTCGCGTCGATCTGTTCATGGCCGCTGCCAAGCTGACCGGGCTTGAGGACCATTTGGGCGACAAGGTTACCCAGCACGAGCCCGACACATTCCTGACTGCAGTCGAGGCGCTAGAAGGCAAGGTGCAGGTTGATCCAAATACGGTTCCGCAATTCGTGGCGGATACGTTGGGGGACCGTTTGGTAGACGGCGGCGATCCCTGCGCCTTGCCCAAAGCCCGCAAGAATCCGGCCGAAATCGCTGGCACCGCCGAGGCGCATCTGCGCGATGCTGCAGCGGTGGTGGAACTGCTATGCTGGCTGGATGGACAGACCCCGGGCAGCCTGACCGAGACTCAGGTGGTGACGCGGCTGGAAGAAAGCCGCCGCCGAGACAACGCCCTGCAGGATATCTCGTTCGACACCATCGCGGGCACCGGCCCGAACGGGGCCATCATGCATTACCGCGTGACCGAGGAAACTGACAGCACGCTGGAAAACGGTCACCTGCTGGTGCTGGATAGCGGCGGGCAATATCTGGACGGCACCACCGACATCACCCGCACGATAGCGGTCGGCGATGTTGGGGATGAGGAAAAGGCCTGCTTCACCCGCGTTCTCAAAGGCATGATCGCCATGTCGATGCTGCGCTGGCCTGTTGGTCTGGCCGGGCGTGATATCGAGTGCGTCGCACGGCTGCCTCTGTGGCTGGCCGGGCAGGATTTCAATCACGGGGTTGGACACGGGGTCGGCACCTATCTTAGCGTACACGAGGGCCCTCAACGCCTGTCACGGGTCAGCCACGTCCCACTTGAGCCGGGAATGATCCTGTCGAACGAGCCGGGATATTACCGCGAGGGCGCCTTTGGCATTCGTCTGGAAAACCTTGTCGTCGTGGAGGATGCCCCCGCCCTGCCCGGTGGCGATGACGAACGGGCCATGCTGAACTGGCGGACGCTGACATTTGTACCGATCGACCGGCGTCTGATCCTGGTCGACATGCTGACACGCGAGGAACGCGCCTGGCTGAACGCCTATCACGGCGAAGTCGTAGAAAAAGTCCGGCCAAGGCTGGGCGACGCCGCTCAACTGTGGTTGGATGCCGCAACTGCGCCGGTTTGACACCAGCATGTTACATAGATTGGGCAGAGGAGAAGCCCCGAACCGACAAGGGAAGGAACAGGAATGACAGACACCATCACAATTCGCAAAGCGCCGGGTAAATGGAGCGTGCGTTCAGGCGGCGCGATTCTAGGTGAAACCACAGCAGCGCTGGAATTGCTTGAAGGTGACAAAGACCCGGTCATCTATTTCCCGCGCGCGGATATCGCAATGGCTTTTTTGGATCGCACCGACAAAGTGACCCAATGCGAAGGCAAGGGGGAGGCCACGCATTTCTCGATCGTGAACAAATCATCAGTCACTAAAAACGCGGCGTGGAGCTATGAGAACCCACTCGATACCATCGCCGAAGTTAAGAACCATCTGGCGTTTTATCCCGAAGACTCGGTCAAAGTTGAACGAATTTAGGTTCAAAATTTGCCTCTACTTTACAATTGATGTGTTCGATGCCCACCAAAGCTGACTGCCCGCTCTATCTTGGTGCCAAGACGGGGCGTACTCGAAGAAAAGTAGAGCATCGATATTCCAGTTCGTGGGATGTTGGCGGCCGGTTCTACGATCTATTAGGGAATGCTTCGGTCCGGGTCTGGCCTCGTGGCTACTGAGGTTTGATGATCCGTAACGAGCAACATAATGCTTGTATTGGTCCGCCGTAATTTGCGGCCCAGAGATCCGACACGCTGCAAAACGGGGAAAATGAATGAAAATCGCAACTGCTGCTTACAACCTGAATTGGCTAGACAGTTGGGCGCAATATGAAGACAAAGTTGAGGCGTGGGTTTCCGAAGCCGTAAGTCATGGTTCCAACCTTCTCGTGTTCCCCGAGTATGGTGCGATGGAGTTGTCGACACTCGATGGTCCCAAGGTGGCAGGTAATCTTGAACGTTCTATCCACGCCGTTTCCGACTGGATGGAAGATGTACAAGACATACATTCCCGCCTGGCGATGACGTACAATGCATACATTTTGGGTGCGTCAGCCCCGGTGATCGACGGATCAGGCCGTCCAGTGAACCGCGCAGTCCTCTACGCGCCTGATGGTCGCCGCGACCATCAGGACAAGCAGATCATGACACGGTTTGAACGCGAGGTCTGGGACATCGCCCCAAGTGGTCCGTTGAAACTGTTCGATACCGCTTTGGGTAAAATCGGCGTTCTGATCTGCTATGACAGTGAGTTCCCGCTCTTGGGTCGCGCGCTGAGCGAGGCCGATCTGATCCTCGTTCCATCCTGTACCGAAGCCCTGTCCGGTTATTGGCGCGTACGGATCGGCGCCATGTCCCGCGCTCTTGAGAATCAATGCGTTACGGTAATGTCATCATTGGTTGGCGGCAATGAATGGTCTGAAGCGGTAGATATGAATACCGGTATGGGCGGCGTGTTTGGCCCGCCCGATATCGGGTTCCCTCCGACGGGTGTGCTTGCCGAGGGCACTCTGAATACATCCGGCTGGACCTATGCCGAGGTCGACCTGTCCGCAATCGCAAACGTCCGTGCAGACGGGCGCGTGTTGAACCGCACCCATTGGGCCGAGCAAGATGCCCGAGTCGATTCAGTCACAATATCACCTCTTTAGGTGACTTCGCCCTTGAAATAAGGCCGGAATAGGCTCATTTAAGCGCACGAACTGCAGATTCTGCAGGTGCAACGTAATGATGGAGACAACATGGCCAAGGAAGATACGCTCGAATTTCCCGGTGTCGTGAAGGAACTCCTGCCTAATGCGACGTTTCGGGTCGAGCTGGAAAACGGCCATGAGATCATCGCACATACGGCAGGCAAGATGCGTAAGAATCGCATCCGTGTTCTGGCCGGCGACAAAGTTCAGGTCGAAATGACCCCTTATGATCTGACTAAGGGTCGGATCAACTACCGCTTCAAGTAACGCCCGACACATGGCGTTTATCCTCGGATCGGGCAGCCCAAGGCGGCTGGACCTGCTGGCGCAGCTTGGCGTTCAGCCCGATGCGATCCGTGCGCCGGATATCGATGAAACGCCGCTGAAAGGCGAACTGCCAGCCCCCTATTGCAGCCGCATCACACGGCAGAAAGTGCATTCTATTCAGGCAGATAGCGATGATATCACCCTATGCGCCGACACAACGGTCGCACTGGGCCGCCGAATTCTTGGCAAACCCGAAGGCGCTGGCCAAGCTGCCGAATTTCTGCACGCTCTGTCCGGCCGACGCCATCGGGTGATCACCTCGGTTGCGGTGCGGCGCGGCGACAAAATTCTCCAGCGCGACGTGGTTTCTCAGGTCAAGGTGAAGCGGCTGTCAGATTCCGAAATCTATGCCTATCTTGCGACGGAAGACTGGGAGGGCAAGGCCGGAGCCTATGCAATTCAAGGCCCTGCTGGTGCTTTCATCCCATGGATTTCAGGCTCGTTCACCGGTATCGTCGGCCTGCCCTTGTCCGAAACTGCCGCACTGCTGCAAGGCATCGGCTATCCCCTATATCGCGAGGCATCATGAAGGGCCGTACCATCATTCTGGATCACATTCAGGGACGCGAAGCTGCAGCCCTGATGGTGGACGGCGTCCTCGACGATTTTCTGATCGCCGCAGATGCCCCGGCACCCGGCACGATCTACCGCGCCCGTGCGGATCGCCCGGTCAAAGGTCAAGGCGGCATGTTTCTGACCACCCCTGAGGGTCCCGCGTTTCTGAGACAGGTCAAAGGTTTGGCCCCCGGCGCGCTGCTTTTGGTGCAGGTGATTGGGTATCCCGAACCCGGCAAAGCCATCCCCGTCACAAACCGCATCCTGTTCAAAAGCCGCTATGCAATCGTGACACCCGACGCTCCCGGTTTGAACATCTCGCGCCGTATTCGGGATGAAGATGTGCGCGACCAACTGCTCGAAATTGCTCATGAACAGATGGGCGACTGCCCGCATGGCCTAATATTACGTTCCTGCTGCCAAGGAGCCGAGGCCGAAGAGATCGCCGAGGATATCTCGGCCATGCTTGCGCTGGCCGAGCAGGTGCTAAATGACTCAGGCACAGAACCCGAATTGCTCAGTGAGGGCGATGGCCCTCATATCCTGGCCTGGCGCGATTGGACGGATCCGGCCGAGGTCGTGACCGCATCTGGTGGTTTCGAAGACCACGGCGTGCTGGACGCGCTTGACACCGCACAGGGTATTTCCGAAGCGCTGCCCGGTGGGGGACACCTCTATATCCAACCGACCCGCGCCCTGGTTGCGGTTGATGTAAACACCGGCGCCGACACGTCTCTGGCCGCTGGGACCAAGACCAACTTCGCCTGCGCCAAAACCCTGCCGCGCGCCCTGCGCGTGCGCGGATTGGGAGGTCAAATCACCCTGGACCTGGCACCGATGCCCAAGAAAGACCGAAGAGGTTTCGAATCTGCCTTACGGTCGGCGTTCAAATCTGATCCTGACGAGACAATCCTGGCCGGTTGGACACCGCTGGGACATTTCGAACTTCAGCGCAAACGTGGTCGTATCCCTTTGACGGAGATCCTGAAATGAGCTGCCCGATCTGCGGAGAATACACTCAGCAGGCCTTTCGCCCATTCTGCTCGAAACGCTGCGCGGATATCGATTTGGCAAAGTGGCTGAACGGTTCATATGCGGTGCCATCGCAACGTGAAGAAGACGCCGAGTCGACTTCGGAACCAACCGAAAGCCCCACGCCCCGACCGCATTGAAAAAATGTCAAAAAGCCTCTGGACACTGCCTGTGGCAAGTCATAGAAGGCCTCCACCCAATGGCAAACGCCATTCCCGTGCCCGGGTAGCTCAGGGGTAGAGCAGTGGATTGAAAATCCTCGTGTCGGTGGTTCGATTCCGCCCCCGGGCACCATTCCCAACAGGTAAGCTACTGTTTCCCTTCAGCTTTAACTGGAGCTGACCAAGGGCGTAGTACATGCTGGAGAACAAAACCGTTCCCTTCTCATTTGTAAAAGCAGGGGTCTTCTACTTCACACGACGGGTCCCGAGGGACCTCGATCACCACTATACCACCGGAAAAATATCGTTCTCGCTGCGGACAAGATCAGCAGCGGTTGCAAAGTCCCGAGCGCAAAGAGCTGCTCAGCAACTGGATGAACACTGGTACCATCTACGCATCCAAGACGTAGACCTACCGGGCAAGCATCTTCTGCGGATGGGAGCTGCCGCCGAGTTTGGGTCTTCGACGTCATGCACCGGTCAAGCCAGCGTTGACGCTGTAAAGCTCTCAGAAGCCGTGTCAGTCTATCTGCAGCTGAAGGGGCAAGGACGTCCAATCACCTTCCACAGGGCTGCTGAGCGGTCGTGTGGCTATGTCTTGGATGTCTGCGGGGACAAAGACATCAGAAGCTATACCAAAGCGGATGCCAATGCGTTTCGCGACGAGCTGGTGAAGCGAGAATTAGCGGGTAGCAGTATCACCCGCATCTTTGGGACCGTCAGATCAGTCATCAATTTTGCTGCTTCTGAAGCCGGTATCACACTGACCAACCCGTTCGCTGGTGTGTACTACGACAGGAGTGCCGGCGTCGAAGATCGTGAACCTATGCCAATCGAAGCGATCCGCTCTCTACAATCCAAATGCCAATCGCTTGATGACGACTTGCGATGGCTGGTTGCTCTGGTTTCGGATACGGGGATGCGGCTTGCAGAAGCTGCGGGTTTGCTCAAAGAGGATTTCGAACTTAATGGCCCAGTGCCTCACGTTGTTGTCCAAGAGCATCCTTGGCGTCGGCTGAAGACATCAGGTAGCAACCGAAAGGTGCCTCTGGTCGGGGCGTCACTATGGGCCGCCAAGCGCTTGCTCTATGAGAACACTGACAGCCAGTTCGCTTTTCCCCGGTACAACAAATCGAAAACCACTAACGCTAATTCTGCCAGTGCCGCGCTGAACAAATGGATGAAGCCATATGTACCGAGCCGTTGCACCATGCACAGTTTTCGTCATTCGATGCGTGACAGACTTCGCGCTGTCGAGTGTCCGTCCGACATCGTCGACCAGATAGGTGGCTGGCAAACCGAAGGCGTAGGGCATGGATATGGCAAGGGCTATCCGCTTGAAGTGCTGAGCAAATGGCTGGAAGCAACGGCATAGCTCCAGCATGTACTACGCCCTTGGTCAGCTCCAGTTAAAGCTGAAGGGAAACAGTAGCTTACCTGTTGGGAATGGTGCCCGGGGGCTGTGTTCTATTCCCGTTACAGGCACTCTGAACAGGTCTCCCGTCAACAAAACAAGACGTATCCCGATAGCTAAGCAAAGGTCAACGGGCGCGTTGTGTACTACGGTTTGTACTACATTGACCGGACCGAGGGTTGTATGTTGATGCCATATGACGAAAGCGCTTCGTGTTGTGCTTTTGCTTCTCCAAGCTCTTCGCTACAGCTATGAGCTGCGGTGAAGGCAAGGGGGGAAACGTAAGCGCCCCGCCATACAGTAGGACGCTCAGATTTTTTGAGCTCAAAAATCCAAGACGTAGCTGGCATCTTCGTCCGGACGGAAAAATAGGGGTTTCACTAATGCGTTGCGGCGAGTCCCTTTGTCTCCGGTGACGTTGCCAACTGTACGGCCAACGCACAATCACTTTGGTCGCTAAAAGAAAGCGTACACGATCTGCGTTGCAAGCGTCGCGGCCAAAACTGGCGGAACTGCGTTTCCAACCTGCGTAAATTGACGGGCATTAGGACCGAGAAATGTATACTTGTCAGGAAATGTCTGCAGTCTGGCACACTCTCGTACACTTAGAGTTCTTGGTATTTCTGGGTGCAAATGGGATCGCCCGCCACCGTTTGTGCCGCCTGCAATTACAGTCTTTGAGGGGCGTGTAGGTGTTAGTCGGTCTACACGTCCGAGTTGGTCACGTTTTCCATAGTCCAGAACTCGGTATCTCGCTATCGAACCAACCGCGTGTCTCCTCGTCTCGTGGTTTTTGACAGTGGGACCGGGGGAAGTTGCTAAGACGCTGCCACAGCCAACGTGATCTCGCTTCTTTGGCATTTTGAAACGACCTTCATTGAGCGAACCAAATACAAACATACGCTGTCGGTATTGCGGGATACCATAATCGGCTGCTTCCCAAACCTCGGGTTCTTCCACGTTGTACCCTGCAGACTTCAACGTGCGGATAGCTTCACCAAGTTGCTGCCCGCCATCCAAGTCCCTCAGGCCCGGGACGTTCTCAATGACAAAAACTCTGGGTTTGAAGTGAACAACAATATCAACAAAATCGAACAACAAGTTCCCGTTTTTTTCATGAGCAAAACCAACCCGTTTGAAGTTCTCACCAGATTTCGAGAAGCGCTGATTGGCGGCGATAGAAAACGGCTGACATGGTGGTCCGCCAACAAATACACCTTCAAACGGCGACGAAATCAACGGTGTTAGCTGGTCAATCACTTCGTCTTTTTTGGAAACATCGCCATTGTGGTTCGGAGGACCAAATACCTGCCATTTCGGCCTATTGGCTCGTAATGTTTTGCAAAACACCTCGTTAAATTCAAACGCGGCTTTGTGCTGGAAACCTACTTTCTCAAAGCCTAAGTCCATTCCGCCAGCACCGGTAAAGAACGAGACGACGGGTATTCCTTGGGCGATTGACTTGAATTGGTTGAGACTGGCTGCTTTAGGTCCGTCCCACGACAACAGACGGCTTTTCGCGTAGACAAGGTCATCAATATTTTGCCCAACGCCTTCCAAAACCGAAAGGATATCGTCTCTTTCTGCTGCGTTCGCAATAAGCTCGCTTTGGAGTCGAAATTGCTCCTCCGGGGAGGTGGAAGATGGGTTCGTCATCAACATCAAGAAAGCGCCCTGTATTCGTTTTTTGCCCTTTGGTAGACCATTTTTGCTTGGTCTGCGTCAAGAAAGTCTTTCTGCCCAGCCTCTTTAAGCCAACGGTCATAGTATCTATGAACTCCGCGATGGCACGTTGGACAAACGGCGACGAGGTCTTCCAAAATTGTCCCAGTCTTTGACGTTCTTGCCCCAGAACAAAGCGGCAACAAATGGTGTACGTCAAGGATGCGTGGCGTCCACGGGTAAGACTTTCGGGTATCTGTAGCACAGAAATCACAAACAGCAGTTGGGTTCGCTTTGAAGAACTCCGCGCGGATTTTACCATTTCGTTCAATTACAACGTGCGTCTTTCGGGTCTTCGACCCTTCAGAAAAGGTAGTCAGAGCGGAGAAGCCTGCCTCCTCAATATCGCTGACCGCAGTAGACGCATATTCAAGCTCAAGTTGGTCAACGGCAGCGGTATACAGTTCTGTAATACGAAACACTTCCTCAGCCCCGTTGGGTTTTGGCGTACCTGCTATTGGTGCCAATTGCTCAAAGAGATTGCTGGCGTCGTCAAGCGTCAGAGACACGGTTACATTCCGCCGGTCCAGCGAGAGATACGAAATCTGAGAAATAACTTGGATGCTTTCAGCTGCTTGCCGATTTACACTCTTCGTATCATGACCAACGGAAATCAGGTTGATGAAATCCGACTGGTTCTCATTACCCACAAAGCCAGAGGCGCCGTAAGCGGCCACGACCTCCGAGATTCCTGTTGTGTCTTGCCCCGTAGCAGCACGAGCCAAAATGTATTTCAGAGCGAACAACAAAGGGTATCGTCTAATTGCATTGCTGTCCCATCCTTGAAGAACAGGAGATGGGTCGGTCGTTGCCTCGCAAAGAAAGTGAAAATACTCGTCTGTTGTCGTAACGCCATCGGCAGCCAGCGCTTGAGCCACCTTGGTTGGAAGCGATCCGGTGCCATTCTTGGCGCAAATCAGAGACAAACCAAAAACTCGACTATAGTTCCTCCAAGGCGGATATTGGTCGTTGTCTGGTAGGAACGGCAATCCAGTTGCTGACACCAACGACTTACGATTAGTCAATCTGAGATCATGTTGGAGCGCATACCTTGCGATCTTCTTCAGATTGTCGAACTGAAAGTAATCCAAACGTCCTTGGTCCCAACTCCACATATCGCTATATCTCACCGAATCAGACACATCTTATAGTAGAAAGTCTGCAACAATTGCGCTCTCCACACCATGATTCGTCCATGTCGAACAAGCGCTGCAGCCTGTTTTTGAAGAGATCAAACCGGACCAATTAGGCCGGCAATATTGATTTACCGACCTTTGGAAACCGGGCGCTTTGCAACGCCACACCCGATTTGAGTTCCCCCATTGCAGAATTAGGAACCGTCGTTGCGCAAGATCGGCCCCATGCTGTTTCGCTGCGTCTTCTGACGTTGTTTCTGCTTGCCCCCCAACCCAATCATTCAAGGACCAAATCATGGCTCAAACATATGCGTCGACTGCTGCGTCAATCTGCTCACCACAACACGCGCCAAATCCGGTGGTACAATTTCCCTTAAGGTCTCTTTATAGAGGACGTACCAGTTGTAAGATCAGCGCCCTCGCTGAAGCGACGACCACATCGTTATTGGACCTACTTGATCAGCGTAGAGACAGTCCGACGCCAGAACCTGAGGCGACAGCTCTCGCTGCACTAATAGCGACAATGGTCGATATGGCTGAAGGGACAGCCCCGTCCAGTTTCTACCTCTCCAGTTTGGATCCCGGTGTTGGAAAAACCACGTCGTTGTCACATTTCGTCAGACATCTCTTAGGGTCTGAACATCACAGCGATGTGGCTGTCCTGCTTTGCTTCTCACAGCTGGACGAGATTGAACATCTGGTCGAAGAAATGGAGCTGGACCAAGCTGACTTCGCTGTTTTTACCAGTAAAGACGAGGTCAACGGTCTGAGTTCAACGCCACGCGGCGAGGCCCGTATTCTGTTTACTACGCAAGCGATGGTTAGGCGGCGTTGTCGTGATGGCAGTTTCAACGATGCGGAGGTCTTCCACTTTCAATGCAAACCCCGTGCCGTCAGGGTTTGGGACGAAACAATGCTTCCGGGAGAGGTGGTCTCCATCACAACGGACCAACTTGCTTCGCTGCGCGGTCCCCTTAGAAAATCCCACCCTGCATTGGCGGAACTGATAGAGCATCTGGAAGCTGCGTCCGCCCATTTCTTCATATGTGTTGTGCTAGTTGAGTTGCTTGAATTGATAAAGGCGACTAACGCACTGATGTAGAGTTCTCGTCGGAAGTCTTCGTTTGTTTTTTTCATACAGTATCTAAAGTAGCATTTTGTCTCGAATTTGTCTCACTCTCCGCCTGCTAACCTGTTGATAACTCAAGCATCTGTTTTGGGGGGTATAAATGGGGGTATCCACGAGGATGTTTTCTCCACGTGTCGGCAACATCTCAGAAATTATCGTTTAGATTCAACGCAGTGAGTCTGACTTGAAAATCCTCGTGTCGGTGGTTCGATTCCGCCCCCGGCACCATTTATACCTCTAACCCATTGTTCACTCACAGTTTACTTGTGGAAACAGTGAGGGCGTAGTTCTTGGTATAGAACAAATCGGTGTATTTTTCGTTCACCAAGAACAGCATCTATTATTTTGTCGCGGGCTTGTTTTTGCGTAGATCGTGTTGTGCAGGAATTTAACTTTTCAAGCTGAGCAAACGTCCACACTGGATTTTGATCACGCACGCATCGGCTTTCGATCAAAATTCCCCGAAACCAGCCGATAATTGAAGTTTTTGCTGCTCAGAATTGGTCGCGATTTAGGTACCATCTCAGACCCTAATCACTCATTCAATAGCGCTGAAAGTTCATCCGCCCCTTTTTGCAGAATTCCAAGAAACGACATTAGGCTGTTGACGTCATGACGTTGGGTTGGAGCGTGAACTGAGAGTGTGCCAACCAACCTGCCCTGCCCGTCCAGAACGGGCACAGCAAGTGCCGTCATTCCGGCCATAAATTCCTCATCATCCGTCGAAAAACGATTCACGGCGATGTTTTGGATCTCTGCTCGCAAGACTTTGGGATCAGTCAGAGAACGTTCAGTATTTGGTTGCAGGTTTCCTGCTGAAAGGACACCATCCAACGTTTTCTGCCGCAGTGTGGACAGGTACATCTTGCCACTTGCGGTACAGTGAAAAGGTACTTGTGTACCGACAGGCAGCTGAATTCTTAGCGGCCACTTCGTTTCCACCCGGTCTAGATAGATCATACCTTCTCGGTCAGGGATGGCGAGATTGCAGGTCTCACCAACTTCTTCTGCAACGCTGCGTAAGATTGCCAATCGGGCCGTACGCAGGTGCTCAGAAGACATGGTATTGACCGAAAGCAGTCGTAACCGGCGCCCTGGGCCATAAGAACGCCCATCAAGATCGCGTTGCAGGAAGCCTTCGGTCTCTGCGGTATGCAGGAGGCGGTGGACGGTCGGCTTGGCCAGACCAAGTGCCTCAACCAAGTCTGAGGGTTTGACCGCAACACCACGCCGCGCCACCTCCTCGAGGATCAGAAGGAGGCGCAGGTTGGTCGGGATTTGAGTTTCTTTGTCTTGTGTTTCCGTCTCAGCCATCCCGCAACAGTCTAGCTATTTGGCAGCAGGATCAAGGCCAGATCGGGCACAAGCGACACTAGTATCCAGACCGAAAGAAGCGCTACCAGATAGGGCACTGTATACCGAAGCAACCGGAAATAGGGCACTCCTGTCACTCCCGAAGCCACATAGAGGTTCAGCCCATAGGGTGGCGTGATGAACCCGATGGATGCCCCCACAAGGAATATCACTGAGAAATGGATTGGATCGATCCCAACAGAGGCCGCAATCGGCGCAAGGATCGGAGCCAGGATTATCGTGACAGGCAGGCTTTCCAGCACCATGCCCGAGAAGAATACGATCACCATCGATGTGAACAACACCGCGTAGTACCCGCCCATCGAGGTTACAAAATCCCCGATGGTTTGCTGTGCCCCTAGCAGAGACAGGATCTGCTGCATCACCACCGAAATGGCGATCAATGGCGCGAGGATGCCGGTGATCTGGGCCGAGCGGATCACGATGGAGGGTATTTCAGGTATCGTAAAACCTTCGACGACGAACATCTCGGCAAAGCTCTTTTCGGTTGGCGGTATGTCGTTCCGCGCGCCCATAATCCGGTTGATCGGATAGCTGACCAAACCTGCTATCACGCAAAAGCCGACCGTCACGCCTGCTGCCTCGGTCGGGGAGAACTTGCCGGTGTAGATGCCCCACAGAACCAAGCCGATGGCGAAAAATCCAAGCCAAGCTCCAAATGCGGTCTTCAGCACCCGGTTCAATTGCAGCGGTATCAGATGACCCCAACCGTTCAAGCGGCAGATGATCCAGCACGCAAATTGCATACCAAAGACCATCAGCGCGCCCGGAAGGATACCCGCGACGAACAGCTCGGAAATCGGCAGGTTCATCAGGAAGCCATAGACGATGAAGATAATCGACGGAGGGATGATAATCCCCACCGTTCCGCCCGCGGCAGCGGTCGCCGCGCTGAAGCGTTCGTCATAACCACCTTTGACCATCTCGGGATGAAGCATCGACCCGATGGTTGCAGTCGTTGCGGAGTTTGAACCAGAGATTGCGGCGAAAAGTCCACAAGCGCCCAGAGATGCCATGGCCAACCCCCCGCGTATCCAGCCCAAACAGGCATAGGCGAAATCGCTGAGCCTCCGGGCAATGCCGGACTTGTTGATCAGATCTCCGGTCAGGATAAAGAGCGGCATAGCCAGTAGGGCAAAGCCTTTGTTGAACACATTCAACAGTTCGGCACCCATGTTATCCAGCGTCAAACCAAGGACGAACGAGCAACCAATCACCCAATATCCGATGACCAAAAAAACAGGTACGCCCAGCATGAACAGAAAGGTGACCGCAAGAGAGATCAGTGTGACCATAGTTCCGTCTGTCATCAGTCTGCTCCGATCACGGCCTGCTTGATCAGCGGCTCGCCTGTTTTCCAGTTGTTCAGATCATCGGCAAGGTTCTGAAACACGCGCCCGACCATCAGAAAGAACGACAGCGGTGCGGCCAGAAGGAACCACCACTGCATGATATTGTCTGTACCCAGAACGATCTGAAAGTTTGATGCCGACAATGCCACCAGCCGTGTTGTGGTCACGATGACGATCACCGCAAAGATGAACCACAATATCGCGTCGAGTATCAGGCAAGCCAATTGCCCAGCCCTCGGCATTGCAGTGCGGAATTCGCTGAAGCTCAAATGCGTGCGCAGGCGGACATTGTACGACGCCCCAAACCACGCCATGACCATGAACAGCAGCGGGGGAATGGTGGTCGACCAGGGCTCCTGATCGTTGAACACAAACCGGTCGATCACGCCCCAGAAGATGATTAATGCGATCGCAAGGTAGGAATACACCATCACCGACCGTTCCAGATGGCGTTCGACAAAGGGCACTGCCCGGTAAATCAGCATGATCACGAACCCGCCAATTGCCGAGACTACTGCGCCCAACACCCAAGTGGCGTCGGATTCGAGTGCAGATTGAATCTCGAACGAATCCTGGCTGAGAAAGGCGCTGAAAATCGCGCCGATGTCTGCCCAAAACGACATGAACTCCGTCCTCCCAGTCGGTGTGTATTGGAACCGGCCCGCTTGAGGCCGGTTCGTCTTTTGTATCAGGCTTCGCCCTTCCACCAACGACGCGGTTCAACGTTTTCTGGCAGGGTGTTAGCCGGAATCTCGCGCGCGATGTCGTAGATTTCCTGATAGGTATCGATACCGCCCGCCCATTTGTTCAGACGTTCGCGCCACTGGGCCCAAGGTTCTGGGTTGTAGTTCGGGGCGCACATCTCTTCGGCCAGCTTGATCTGATCGTCAGCCAGGAAGGCCGGACGTACTCCATTTTCGGCAAAGATAGTATCAGGCAGCTGCGGCTCCGAGAAACCGACCGTGTTCAGCAATGCGGCTTCATTTGCACCCTGAATCAACGCCTGAGTGAAGTAGGAAGACTCCATCACAGCGTCCTGCAGCTCACCACCGAGGCTGTCGAAGACCTTTGCAGACATTGAGGTATGTTCTGTGCCGCAGAAGAACTTCAGGTTGACCGACTGTGAAACCACGGGCGCCATATTGGCGTATGCAACGGCCGACGCCCATGTTTCGGCACCGTCGATCAGGCCAGTTTTTAGCGCATCCAGCGTTTCCTCCCATGCCACCGGCACCGGATTCAGGTTCAGTAACTGCATCGCAATCCGGCCCAGTTGCGTGCCTGTCACGCGGTTCTTGGTGCCAAACAGCTCTTCTAGCTTGGTCACGGTCGGTTTGTCTGCAAAGGTCGAACCCATCTGCAGCCCGCGCAATTCGCAGTGCGTGAACAGGAACTTCAGACCATGACGTTTCTCCAACGGATCACGCAGGATGCGCTGGCTCGCGGGACTATAAAAGAAGTGATATTGCGCTGCCCGGCTAGGGAACATGTAAGCATAGTCCAGCACGTTCAGGTAGGGTGCGCCACCCGCCGAGTTCTGGGTCGAGGCCGCGTAAATGTCGACGATTCCCTGTTGGGTTTTTTCCACGCAGCTTAGCTGACCACATATCTGATTGTCGCCGATGAACTCGATCCGAATCTCGCCATCAGTGCGTTCTTCCAGATCCCGAGCGAATTCGATCGCGCCGGCGCGTTCGATCAGCAGATTGCGTGTATTAAAACCCGAAGCACCAAATTTAAGCGTGTGCTTTGGCTCTTTCGAGAAGCGCTTTTCATAGGTCGATTCGGCCGCCTGCGCCAGATTCGCCAGGCTCATCGCGCCACCAAACCCACCTGCAGCCAGCAGTGTCGAACTCATGCCATAACGCCCAGCCACGCGGAAAAAATCTCGCCGGGAAATGCCACTTAGTTTCTTACCGATCTCCATTGCTTACCTCCCTGATCGCAATTATTGAGACGTTTTGTATCAAAAAAGGCTAGTATATTTCTTGCATCTTGCATAGAGTTTTTTTCAGAGACGTTGGAAGGAGGCGGTCATGGAGGTGGATTATGCGGTTGTCGGCGCGGGGTCTTCGGGCTGTGTCATTGCTAATCGACTAAGTGCTGATCCCAATACATCGGTCGCGCTTCTTGAAGCCGGCGGTCGCGATACGAACCCATGGATTCACATCCCTGTCGGTTATTTCAAAACGATGCATAATCCGTCGGTCGATTGGTGCTATCGGACCGAGCCCGACCCAGGCCTGAATGGCCGGTCCATCGACTGGCCACGAGGCAAAGTGCTGGGCGGCTCCTCCTCGCTGAACGGGTTGCTTTATGTACGTGGCCAGAAAGAAGATTACGACCGCTGGCGGCAAATGGGCAACGAAGGTTGGGGGTGGGACGATGTCTTGCCCCTGTTCAAACGCTGCGAAGATCAAGAGCGCGGTGAAGATGAGTTTCACGGCGTTGGTGGGCCTTTGTCGGTGTCAAACATGCGCATTCAACGCCCAATCTGCGACGCTTGGGTAGCGGCAGCACAGGCCGCAGGCTACCCGTACAACCCCGACTATAATGGCGCTGAACAAGAAGGCGTGGGTTATTTTCAATTAACCACCCGCAACGGCCGTCGCTGCAGCGCTGCTGTGGCATATCTCAAACCTATTCGAAATCGTCAGAATTTGAACATCATCACCAAAGCATTGGTGGCACGCGTGGTATTGGACGGAAAAAAGGTGACTGGGTTGGTTTACCGGGACAGGTCGGGGGTTGAGCAAACTCTGAAGGTCCGGCGTGAGATCATCCTGTCTGGCGGCGCGATCAATTCGCCCCAGATCCTGATGTTGTCGGGGATCGGAGACGCGGACCATCTCAAAGAAAACGGAATAGAACCGCTTCATGTCCTGCCTGGCGTCGGTAAGGGTTTGCAGGATCACTTGCAGGCACGACTGGTGTTCAAATGCAATGAACCAACACTGAATGATGAAGTCCGAAGCCTGCTCAATCAAGCCCGCATCGCGTTGAAGTATGCGTTGTTCCGCGCAGGTCCAATGACCATGGCTGCAAGCCTAGCCACAGGATTCATGAAAACCCGGCCCGATGTTGAAACGCCGGACATTCAGTTCCACGTGCAACCCTGGTCCGCCGACAGCCCTGGTGAAGGTGTGCATCCGTTTTCTGCCTTCACGATGTCGGTCTGTCAGCTGCGCCCGGAAAGTCGAGGTGAGCTGCGCCTGAACGGTCCGGATCCGTCCAAACATGTTAAAATCATTCCGAACTACCTTTCTACGGAAACAGATTGCCGAACCATCGTCGACGGTGTGAACATCGCGCGCAGAATTGCTAAACAAAATCCTCTCGCCTCGAAGATTTCAGAGGAGTTTCGACCTACGGCAGAACTTAGCATCGACGATTACGAAGGCACACTGGATTGGGCCAGATCAAACTCCACCTCAATCTATCACCCCACCGGCACCTGCGCGATGGGACAATCAGAGAAGTCTGTAGTGGACGCGAAACTGAAAGTCCACGGCATAGCTAACCTACGGGTGGCAGATTGTTCGATCATGCCGGAAATCGTCAGTGGCAACACCAATGCGCCTGCGATCATGATCGGCGAAAAGGCAAGCGATCTAATAATCTCGGATGCTTGACACATTGCGCCGCGGTCTGAACGCCAATTAGATCTGCGAATTCTACTGCCAACCATATTCCGGTGCGCACGCAATACCGGGCTTGAATTGGTCGACTTTGAACGATGGCTAAGCCTTCGATATTGAGCCATTCAATTTTTCATAGCCGCACAGGTTTTGCCAGTTGCGACCCAAAGATTTTCCACTCAGCTATCGCTTCCGCAGCTTCAGTCCTATTCTGGCAGAAAGTAAACTAGTCTGGAACCCAGCGACTGGCAGCGCGGCGTGCAAAGCTGTCTATTTATGTAAGACCAGGAAAACATGGCGCTTGAAGAACCTTTCACAGACCTCAAAATAAGGACTCAGCGGACTGGCTTTTACAAAGGGTATAGCCTGCCGATTGCGCTGGTAAGCAAACTCTCGGTTTCGCTGCTCGTTCTCTGGGCGCTGGTTTGGCCACTATCAGCAAACGATACACTGCGATCTTGGAAGTCAGGAGTGCTGTCTGAGTTCAATGCATTCTACAACCTTTCTGTTGGATTATTTGTGCTTTTCCTTTTCCTTATCGCGCTCATTCCTTCAACTGGCCGAATGAAGCTGGGTTTAGAAGATGAGAAACCCGAATTTTCGAACTTCTCTTGGTTTTCGATGATGTTTGGGGCGGGTCTAGGCGTGGGCTTAATGGTCTACGCAACCGCTGAACCACTTGGCCTTTGGGAAACCAATGCATTGACTGTTTCCGGGGAAGTCACACCCAAAAGCGAGGACGCGATTGAAGGAGCCTACCGCTATACTTTTTTGCACACCGGATTTCACGCCTGGGCAATTTACGTCGTCACTGGCCTTAGCCTTGCCTATTACGCGTTTACAAGAGGCATGCCGCTAACAATCCGCACCGCACTGACCCCATTGCTCGGAGAATACTCAAACGGTATTGCAGGCCATGTGATCGATATACTCGGCGTCGTTGCGACAATACTCGGCGTGGCGGTAACGATCGGTTATGGCGTTTCTCAATTGGTGGATGGTGCGTTTCTAATTACCGGTGCGAAGTGGCTTGTGGAAAAAGAAGCAACCAAAGTGATCCCGTCGACCGCCGGCCTGATTGCGGCGTCGATCGTTGTTATGATGATGTCGACACTGTCTGCCGTCTCTGGCGTGGGGCGTGGTGTCAAATACTTGTCAAATATTAATCTTCTCTTTTCACTAGTATTGCTGGCGGTATTCATTGTTTTTGGCTCATTCGCGTTTGCAGCGAAAACCTATGCTACAGCGCTGGTTGACTATATCAAAAACTTTGTACCTCTGAGTTTCCAAGCTTTTCGACCGGTTTCCGAAGTCGATTTTGCCTCCGTATTGCCTGCAGAGGCGGCGCCCTTTGTCGGCGAGCTCTTTGCGGGTGCAACTGATCCATGGGGAACAAAAGCAACCTTTCTTGAGGGTTTGACCAGCGATACAGCCGGTCTTTCTGATGCGACCAAGACTGCAGTTTATGACGCGGGCACACGAGGTAGGTTGTTCGGATGGCAGGCCGGATGGACTACATTTTATTGGGCCTGGTGGATCGCGTTTTCACCTTTTGTGGGTCTCTTCTTAGCGCGTATCTCCAGGGGGCGAACCGTGCGAGAATTCATACTTGGGGCGGTCATTGCACCGTCCCTCGTTTGTTTCGCATGGATGGCCCTTCTGGGTGGGACCGCCATCGATTTGGAACTAAATGGGAATGCAAATGGATCTATCCTCGACGCATCAACGACGGCAACCCTGTTCGCCACTTTGGGGGAAATGGTATCGGGCAACTTTCTAACGATCGTGAGCATCATGTGTGTGCTGTTAACCATGACATTTCTTGTTACATCTGCCGACTCAGGCATCCTTGTGATGAACACGATCATGTCCGGTGGGTCTGAAGACACCGGCCTGCTTCATCGCATCCTCTGGGGCGTTCTTCTGACCCTTGTAATTGGAACTCTGCTTATCGCTGGCGGCGGCGGATTAGAGGCATTGACCAATTCGATGATCATCGGGGCATTGCCGTTTAGCGTCGTTTTGCTGCTCATGTGCATCTCTTTAGCCAAAGCAATGATCAACGACTTGCGCCGATTGAACCATGAAACACGGACGGGTTCGTGATTGCCCATGGTTAGTACCTAGTCACTTAGTCACCTCCACCCGCGGATCGACTAAGTGCTAAAGTGTCTAGGAAACACTGACTGCAGCACAAACAGGCAGATCTTCAAAGCCTCCGAGGGTTCGAAGATCTTTGAGTGCAAATGGTAGTCGGTCCAAAGTCCTTCCAACAAAGCAACCAACGCGTCTGTTGCAAGTTTGGCGTCTACATCATCGTACTCGCCTTCGACCTTTATTTGCTCCAACAGCTCCAGGATCACCGCGCGGAAACCTTTGTCTCGCGAGTCGATGAAAGGAAATATGTGTGGGTTCGAGAGCGCCTCAGCCCGAAAGGAAAACCAGATCGAGACGTCCCTTGCATTAAGGACCAAGGGGTCGAAATCTGCCTTTATGATAGAGATTAGTTTGTCTGCGGGGGCTAACTCTGGATTGAATGCAATGGCCTTCCACTGCCCCGCGTAGCGGACTGATAGATCCTCAGCCACCGCAAGCAGCAGCTTTTCCTTGGAACCAAAGTGTAGGTTTACCATCCCTTGCGACAATCCCGACAACTCCTGGATTCTTGCCGCGGTTGTGCCGCGAATTCCGTATTTATAGATGGCGTCCGCAGCCGATTGGATCAGCTGATTTCGGTTCTGCAACCTGCTGAGTTCCCGTGCGTTGGCTGGGGTATCGGGCTCGAGAGTAATTTTGCTTGTCCTTCGCTGGGGTGCTCTTTCTTGACCTTTTCGCACTTAACAGAGCAGAGGTTCAAGGATTGACATTGAATGAATGTTTGTTCATTTTGTGATATATGTTACATAACGGTGCCCTATGACCCTTTCGAACTCCGTCTTTCAATCCATACGCAATTGGGACAACGAGAACTTTCTGCACCCGTGGGAAGGCATGGCATATCTTGGCCAAAACGAACGGACCTTCGCCGAAAGTGGGCTTGGCGTTCACGTCGTGACAGAGGACGGAAAGCGCCTGATAGACGGCCCCGCTGGCATGTGGTGCATTCAATTGGGCTATGGAAACACCGAGATCGCCGATGCGATGGCTCAGCAGGCAAAAGAGATGGCGTATTTTTCGCCCTTCAACAACGCCAACTCAACTCCGGCCCGGTTGGCTCATGAAATCGCCAAGAGAACGCCGGGCGATTTGAACCATGTGTTCTTCACGACAGGTGGTTCAACGGCCGTGGACAGCGCACTGCGGTTTGTACAGTTTCGCAATAACCTGCTGGGAAAACCTGAAAAGAAAATCGTGATATCGCGACAGAAAGCTTATCACGGATCGACTTATTTGGCGGCCTCAGTTTCCGGAAAAGAGCGCGACAAGGGGTGGTTGGACCAGGCAAGCCACCTGACGCGCTTCCTACCGAATGTGAATCCGTATACGCGTCGCACCGATCAGACGGTCGACGACTTTCTGGACGAAAAAATAGCGGATCTGGAAAACATGATCCTACAGGCCGGCGCAGACAAGGTCGCTGCTTTTATCGCCGAACCGATATTGTGCTCTGGTGGCGTCATTGTGCCTCCGCTAGGATATCATCAGCGCTGTCTGGAAATTTGCCGGAAATACGATGTCCTATATATTTCAGACGAAGTCGTGACCGGTTTCGGGAGGCTTGGACATTGGTTTGCCTCCGAAGACGTCTTTGGAATTCAACCTGATATCATCACCTGCGCCAAGGGCATGACGTCTGGGTATATACCCATGGGAGCCTGCATCATCTCAGAACGGTTGATTGCAGATGTGAGCGGAGACAACGCACAGAACGCTACGTTTTCAAACGGCTTCACCTATTCCGGCCATCCGGTGAGTGCGGCAGCAGGTTTGAAAACCATCGAAATCATGGAGCGCGACGGCATTCTGGAACATGTCCGCGCGATCACACCGTTGTTCGAAGAGCGTCTCCAGGCTCTGGCAGACTTGCCGCTCGTCGGTGATGCGCGCGGTATGGGGTTGGTTGGCTGCGTTGAGTGCGTTGCGGATACCGAAGCTGACAATCTATTGGATCTAGACAAGTCCGTTGGTGCGATGATTGATCACCACTGTCAGGAAAATGGGCTGATCCTGCGGCCCATCATCAACATGTGTGTGTTCTCCCCTCCGCTGATCATCACGGAGGGCGAGTTAAACGAGATGTTTGACATCCTTGAAAAAGGAATCCGGCTGGCAACCGACGACCTGACGCGCCAAGGCGTATTCAATGCTTAGGCACAACCGCGAAGCCTGCCCTTCCTTTAGCAGCGCTTACCCAGCGCGCATTACCTCACGTGGCAATTTGATCGGGAACCTAGACCGAACCTCTTCATCCGCCTTGCTACCAAAGTAATTCGGGTAGTGATTGGACAGAATGTCATCCACAACGGATCGGCTACGTTCGAACATGTCCTGACGACCTGCTTTCTCCCAGGTATCAGTCAGCTCTCGGTCCAACAGGGACGGGTAGACATACTCGGTTTCCATGTACTGTAAGGTTTGAGCGTTGCCGAGGAAATGCCCGGGGTCGATTGCACATTCATGGATGACGTCGACCGAAAGCGTGTCGTCGCTCACCTCGATCCCGCGAAGCGTTCGTGAGATCATTCCAGCCGCCTCGTTGTCGATGACCATTGACTCAAAGCTACAGCCCATCAAGCTGCCGAGCATTCCGCCAAATTCGCAGAGCCGGTTGGCCCCGGCATGGGCCGCCAAAGCGAAGGTCAGCGCTTTTTCTAGACCGTATTGTGCATCGGGGATCTTGGAATCCGTCATACCACATCCGACGCTGGTCGGCAGGTTGTAGAAATTGCCCATCTGAATAGCAGCGGCTGAAATCAACGCCTGTTCGCCACTGCCGCCTGTAAACGATCCAGTGCGCAGATCAGTGATAAACGGCCAGGCTGCAAAGACCACCGGGGTCCCCGGATTGATCAAATTGGCGATGGCCACACATGACAAGGTCTCTGCCACCGCCTGTGCCAGCGTGCCAGCCAAAGGTGCAGGAGACGTAGCCCCAGCTTGCGGCGGGACCGCAAGATCGCAGACAAGCCCCATCTTCGCCGTATCAATCAGTATTTCCAGATTTTCCCGCCCGAATCTGAGTGGTGAAACGATAGGACACCCACCAAAAATCACCGAGGGTTTTTCAAGGAATTTGCCCTCCCCGCCAGACGCCAGATCGAACAGATGGATCGCGTCCTGAATATGCTCGCGCGTACGGAACGTCAGGCAAGATGGCTTCTCGCTACCCGCCAAGATGGCGTAGAGCATGCTCATATCGTGCTCGTAGTCTTGCGGCACATCCGTTGCCAGAACCGTATCACCAGTCATGTGGATGTTGTCGAGCCGGTCAACCAATCGGGTAAAGTCGTAAATGTCCTTGAGCGTTGACGGCCGGTAACTGCGAGTCTCCGCGTCGAAAGTTGTAACGGCAGTCCCGGAGTTTGCGTAATACACCTTGTCCTTGGTGCAGTGCATATCGTCCTTACCGGCCCGAGATCCGCGCGCATGGACATAAAACTCGCTGGCCGCCCTGGCCAGAAGGTCTTCCATCAACGCGCGAGGGAAGCACAGCCTACCATGCTCGTTCACCACCGCCCCTTTAGGCAGCACGAGATCAAGAACTTCCTGCGTTGGATCACCGACACCCGTACGCTCCAGAATGCCGAGGGCGGCTTCATGAATGCGCGACATGTCAGCGTCTGAAAGGGGCTTGTAGCGACCACCCGAAATGCCCGGCCAGATCGCTTGCGAAGCGACGTTGCTGGTTCGCACGGCGGCTCGTGCTTCACGTCCACCCGCGCGCCGTCTTGATCTGCGCTTCGTTAACTCTGTCATGGTATTTCTCCGAATTCTGAGCGTGTCAGATCATGCTGAAGTAATTGCGATAGAAGCCTGGAATGCTCCATTCCATCTCGGACAGCGGTCCCGGCACGAATTGGTGGGAGTTCACGCCTTCCTGATTGTGCCGTATGATCCGCTCATCATCGAGCGAAGTGACATGCCAGAGCCATGTCAACGCGTCCTTATCGTAGTCACGACCCTCTTGAGCGTCGCCGCGCACATACCAGACGATCTGAATATCCGTTTCCTGCAGGGCGCGCGGGACGAACCGGTAGCCAACAACGTGATCTGCATAAACAAGGAAATAGTTCAGTGTCCCGATCCCCAGATCAGTGGCACCACCATCGTGACCTTTCAGTTCACCCAAAGGCGGCGCCAGCGGCGCTCCATCTTTGCTGCCGGTCACATAGCCGGGAAACAGCGGATAGCGGCGCCAATAGACATCTGCACCCGGCGCGAGCGCGTTTTCTCCGGTCAGGTCTAGTTCCTCCAAGGGAACTCCGACTTCTCCCATTCGTTCATGAAGAGCCCCACCGAACTCCAGAACCTGAGCAGGATCCTTCAACGAATGACTGCGCGAATAGTCCTGATGAGACGGGGCGCAGTGATAGCATTCCAGATAATTCTCCAACGCCAGTTTCCAATTTGCTGGAACCGGGTATGAGGCTTCATGAGCGACCTTCAGGTTTTCAAAGTCGAACGGTTTTGACAGTGGGGCCAACCGCTCCAATGCAGCATCTAGCGGCGGGGCGTCTTCAGCTGCACAGACAAATATCAGGCCCTGAAATATCTGCACCTGAACCGGGAACAATCCGTATTGGCCCGGGTCGAAATCCGACCCCATTGATCGCCCGTTTCGTAGCTTGCCGTTCAAGTCAAAAGTCCACGCATGATAGGGGCATATGAAGTTGCGGGCTTTGCCTTTCTGTTCAATGCAAACCCTCGACCCCCGGTGGCGGCAAACGTTCAGATGCGCGCGCACCTCGCCCTCGCGATCCCGAACGATGATGATGGACTCGGGCCCATAGTCGAACAGGAAATAATCGCCCAGTTCAGCGACCTGACTAACATGACCGACCCAGATCCAGTTACGATTCCAGAACGTACTGATATCGTTCTCGTATACTGCCTGAGACGTATAGAAGTGACGAGGCAGGGCGAACCCTTTCCGCTGCGCGTCCATCAAGTCGCGCATTACTTGCAAGTCATCTTTTGGCATGGCGCACCTCACACAGGTTCAAGGGAAACGAGTTCCCGGCGGAAAAATTCGCGGTCGATGTCGTCTGCGTTGCGTTCGAAATTTCGAGCAGCCATGTGACCCGAATACACAGCATCCGCGATCAAGCCAGGGTTGGCGGCATCTCCGATTAATTCCAACGTATTCAGCAAACCCGCATTCGTACCGCACAGCTCGTCGTAAAGGGTGGTTTCTCGCATTCGCTGCGTCACCAGCACGACGGAGCTGCATTCAATGGAATTCTCTCGTCCCGTGTAGACGCACTGCAATGTCACCTGACCGGACGCGACATTGGCCAAGGTCTGGGACAGGTTCAGGTGAACGCCTTTTTCCAACAGACTTCGTTGCACTTTAGTCTGCTCCAACGTCAATTCGGTAAACGGCGAAACTAGTGAGGCCGGTGTTACAAAGAAAACCTCTCGCCCGGCTTGAGCTAAATGATCGGCCAAGACTCCACCGAGATAGGCTTGATCATCATCGTAGACCACAACCGGGCCGTCCTCCGGCACGACCCCGGTCATAATGTCATCTGGAGTAAAAACCCGAGAACCTAAACCGATTGATACACCGTGAAATGCAGATTTCCCGCGCCCGTCTCGTCGCCATTTTGCGCCAGTTGAAACAAAAACGTTCGGAATACCCAGCTCGACGACTTCACTGGCTGACAAAGGGCTGTCGGTGAACAGCTGAACGTTTCCGCGTTGTTGCAGGTCGTAGATTCTGTGATCTGTCACGCGCTTCCAAGCGGACAGCCCGGTCAGGCCAGCTTCCTGCAGCACACGGCCGCCAAGCTCTTGCTTTGCCTCAGCCAGAGTTACCTCGTAGCCTCGCCGCGCCAATTGCATGGCGCATTCAAGTCCGGCTGGTCCGCTGCCGACAACAAGAGCAGCTTCTTCTTTCACCCGACGCTCAATGATCTCAGGATGCCATTTCCTCCGCCACTCTTCGCCCATAGTAGGGTTTTGAGTACAGCGTATGGGGACGCCGAGAGAGTCAGATGAAACACAGATGTTACAACCAATGCATTCGCGGATTTCTTCGATGCGACCTTCCTTGATCTTGTTGGGCAGAAACGGATCAGCGATGGACGGTCGTGCCGCGCCGATAAAATCAAGGATGCCCTTCCTGACCAGTGACGCCATCAAGTCCGGAGACGTTAGACGCCCGACGCCCACAACAGGCTTGGAGGTCACTTGTTTCACAAACTCGATATATGAAGTCTGAAAGCCGTCGCGGGGCTCGAACCGGGTCGTCGCAGAATCGTTGCTCCAATCCGCCACGTTAACATCCCAAAGGTCTGGAAGCTCGGCCAACATTTCGACTACAGCACGGCCTTCTTCCTGCGCTTGCATCCCCTCTGACCCGAGCATTTCATCAACCGCAAACCGAAGGGCAATGGCGCAATCATCTCCAACCTCTTCCTTGGTTTCTTCCAGAATCTCCCGGGTCAGACGCACCCGGTTCTCCAACGAACCTCCATATTCATCCATTCGATCATTGAACTGTGGCAGCAGAAAATGATGCGGCAGGGTCATGTGATGCCCGGCATAAACATACACAATATCGAATCCTGCTTCGCGCGAACGACGAGCCGCAGCGCGATGCCACTTGCGGAATTCGCGAATGTCCGCTTTGTCCATCGCCCTGGCCTGCTTGGGATAGGCGGTTTGCAAGGCTAGTTCTGACGGCGCCAACAAAGGTGCCCGGCTCAAATGGTTTTGCGCATGATGGCCATTGTGAGCCAATTCAATGGCCGCCAAGGAGCCCTTTCCATGCACCGCATCGGTCATAAGACGTAGCGCCGGGATATCCCGTTCATCCCAAAGTCGGTTTTCGGCAAAGGGGGACAGGTCGGAAGTCGGGTGAATTTCCGTCTCTTGATTAGAAACAACAGCCCAACCACCCTCGGCCTTCATTGCCCGCATGGCGGCTTCGGCCTGCGGTCGCAGGTGCCCCATGCCGTTGCAGTGGGGCACCTGATAGAACCGGTTTCGAGCCGTCACTGGCCCAATTTGAACCGGTTCGAAGAGTACAGAGCATCCTTCAGCGCTTGACATTGCCGCGCTTCCTCCAAGAAATTCGGAAATAGTTTGGTGGGAATGGAAGGGTTCCTACGTCCCCACCATTCCCGCTATGTTGTATAGGCGTCCTTAGAAGCCAGCTTTGATGCGCTCGAACTCCTTCAACATCTTGGCTTCCAGCTCAGGGTTTACCGCGTCAAAAAACAGGCTGCCTTCAAAGAAGCTGTCCACATCCGAGAACCCGTAGGTTTCGATCAGTTCCGGGTCAGCTTGGGCAAACGCGTCCTCGTTGGCGTGGGCGTATCCCCAGCTTTCGATAATGTATTTACCGCTTGCGGCAGAGCTAAGCGCGTTCAGCATGTCATAGACTTGCTCATCCGACTGCTTGGCAGATTTCAGATGCACATAACCGCAGACCCAAGTTGCGATGCCTTTGTCCACATCACGCATCATGACCGCTGGGGTTTCGTTCCAGATCAGGTTCAGTTCCGATTGGTTCCATCCCCAACCCAGCGTGACCTCCCCGCTGGCAATTGCCTGATCCAGTTGGCCGGCGTCAGACCAATAAAAGCGCACATTCGGATGAATCGCCCGCAGATAGTCCCCTGCTTTTTGAAACTCCTCGTCACTCATATCGGTATAGCTGGAAGCGCCAGTTGCTAATGCCGCCATTGCAAAGGCACTGGAAGCGGCGTCCGGAATGGCGACTTTGCCCTGATAGGCGGGATCGGCAAGCAATTGCAGCGAAACATCGTCAGCCGAAATCATATCGGTTCGATAGATAAGGCCAGTATTGCCCCATTCGAAAGGCACCATGTAGGTCTGCCCGTCGATGGTGATGCCGTCGACCTCTTTGATCTTGGGCATCAGTTTGTCCCAATTCTCCAGCTTACTGGTGTCGATCGGCTTGATCATGTCTGCCGCTACCCATTTTCTCAGGGCGTCTGTGCAGGGGTGTGCCAAATCGGCTTCAAACCCAGACTGAAGCTTGGTGAACGCTTCTTCCACGCTGCCAAAATAGGTGTAGCTGGGCGCGCCGCCGTACTTTTCGACATAGTCGCCGTAGAAACCCTGATCCTCATATCCGGACCAGTCAAAAACGGTCAGATCAGCGGCATTGGCGAGAGCTTGACTGGCCGTAAAGGTGGCAACCAATGCTGCCGTAAGTGAAGCTGTTTTACTCATTTCTCTCCTCCCAAAGATTCACGTTTACCCAAGTCGATCACCGAAGCGCTTTGAACGCCCAGCCAGACGGTATCGCCCCGGCTGTGATCGACTGTGTGAAAGTAATTCGGTACGGCGACGGCTATGCTGTCCTTCAAACCATCGACCCGCACATAATAGTGGACGCTCTCACCATAGAAGGCGACGTCGGACACCTCGCCCTGAACAAGAGCATCGTAACCATCCGGTTTTTCCGCGCTGATCTCCAATTGCTCGGGCCGTACGCCGACCAGAAGCTCTTTATCGTGCACCTGAACGTTGGGGTTCACCCCGATTGTCATCTGCCCAAATCCTTGAACATTAACCTCCAGCGATTCAGAGTTCTCAGCTGTCACCTCGGCATCCAGAAAGTTCATTCCACCGATGAAAGACGCCACCTCCCGGTTACAGGGTTGGGAATACAGAACCTCTGGCCTATCCACCTGTTTGAGCTGCCCGGCGAACATGACGCCGATGCGGTCGGACATGGTCATCGCCTCGTACTGGTCATGCGTGACCATGACGAAAGTAATTCCAAGCTTTTGCTGCAGACGGCGCATTTCCAATTGCATCGCTTCCCGCAGATTCTTGTCCAACGCGGACAAAGGCTCATCTAGTAATAACACCTTGGGCCGCATGACGAGTGCCCGGGCGAGCGCCACTCGTTGCCGCTGACCGCCCGACAATTCGTTGGCCTTGCGGTCCTGCAAACCGCCAAGTTCAACCATCTCAAGTGCCTCGGCAACGCGTTCCTTGATTTCGTTTCGCGAGAGCTTTGTCTTGCGCAATCCGAAGCCAACATTGTCGCCGACATTCAGGTGCGGAAAGATCGCATAGCTTTGGAACACCATATTAGTGGGACGCTTGTTGGCAGGCACCTCTCCCATCGTTCGACCATTGATCCGGATCTCGCCTTCTTCGTGATCTTGAAAACCCGCGATGATGCGCAAGGCTGTTGTCTTTCCGCAGCCTGAAGGGCCAAGCAGCGAAAAGAACTCTCCCTCTTTCAAGGTCAGGTTCAGATCGGACACAGCCACAAAGGAACCAAAGCGTTTTTCGACGCCCTTGATCTCGATGATGTTCTGTTCGCTCATCTTACTTGTTTCCTTTGGCTTCAATCGGAGGATTGGATGGAACGGCGGCGGAAGTATTCGGCAATCAACAACAGCAGAACGGAAGACAGCAAAAGCAGAGATCCCAGCGCCAACGTGTTGGGCAGCTTTGCCGGAAAGCGAATTTGGCTCCAGATATAGACCGGCAATGTCGGGCTGTTCCCGGATAGGAAAAAGGCCAGGACGAACTCGTCAAAAGACACGGTAAACGTGACCAAAAGGCTGGCGATGATGCCTGGTGCGACAATTGGCAGAGTGACGCGCCGAAACGTTCCCACGACGCTTTCACCAAGATCGAATGCAGCCTCCTCCAAGGATTGGTCGAAATCGTCAAATGCAGACTTCATGATAGATACGGAAAAGGGCAACGCCACGAACACATGCCCGAGGATCACGGTGGTCAGCGATGGTTTCAAGCCGATGCTGATGAACAGAACCAACATCGAACTGGCCACGATGATGCCGGGAATGACCAGTGGAAGCATGACCAGTCCCTCAGACAACTCACGCCCCGCGAAACGATACCGAACATAGGCGCGAGCTGCGAAGAGGCCCAGAGATGTTGCCATCAGGGCAGTCACGCTGCCGACGATCAGAGAATTCACCATAGCCTGTAGCAGCGTGTCCTGCTGACCCAACTGCGCGTACCATTTCAGCGTAAAACCCTTCAGAGGGAAAGCCACGATGGTTCCGTCATTGAACGAAAACAGCGGCAAGAGCAGAACTGGCAGATACAGAAACACCAGATAGGCGATCGCGTAAACAGCCAACCATGGGATACGAATGACCTTGGTCATCTGATCCTCCGGCCCAATGCGGTGACGGCCACCACGAACACGATTGCAACGCAGCCAACCGAAAGCATGGCAAGCAGAGACAGGGTTGCACCCAACGGCCAGTTGTTGGCGGCGCCAAACTGCACCTGGATCAAGTTCGCTACCATTTTGCCCTGCGAACCTCCGACCAAGGCTGGAGTGACGTAATCGCCCACCGTGGGAATGAAAATGATCAGGCAGGCCGCGATGATACCCGGAACTGTGAGGGGCAGAGTCACGCGGACAAACCTTTCGAGTTTGCTGCAACCTAGATCCGTTGCAGCCTCCAACAGGCTGCGATCGATCTTTTGCAGCGACACATAAATCGGCAGGATCGCAAATGGCGCCCAAGCGTGGGCGAGAGTCAGGACGACGGCGAACTCGTTGTAGAGCAGGAATGTCAGTGGCTCTTGTATCAAACCAAGTGAAATCAGCGCTGAGTTCAGCACCCCGTTGAAGCCAAGAATTAGCTTCCAGCTGAACACGCGCAGAAGGTAACTGCTCCAAAAGGGAATTGTGATCAGCAACAGCCAGAGGGTCTTCTTCTGTGTCCGAAACGCGATGAAGTAGGCAATCGGATAGGCCAGACAAACCGTCGCCAATGTCACCGCACCCGCAATTGCGACCGAACGGATCATCAGATGCCGAACCAGCGGGTCGGTAAACGCCTCTTGGTAATTCGCCCACGTCAGTTTGCGGTCAATCTCGACATAGGTCTGGGTCCAAAAGCTGTAGGCGACAAGAATGCAAAGCGGAACAGCCACAAGCAGGCCGACATAAAGCGTCGCAGGCGCGCTCAGTGCCAGGCCCTTGCCCGTTTCACTTCTTAGTACTCCGGCCATGCTTCCCTGCTGAACTTCGTTTTCGGTGGCGCGACATGTCGATAACAAAATGGACAATCGTCCATTTAAATCTGGAATTTTTGGACTAGTTGTGTCAACTGATAATTTCGCCACCGGGGCTGGCCAATTTCACACCGGCCACTAAAGAACACCGCAAGAGACTGAAAACAAACAGAGACACCTGATCAAATGACTGGAAGACGACAAGAAATACGCGAACGAAATCGCCTTTCCCTGATCGAGGCAGTACTCGACTCGGTCGCAGAGAAAGGGATTTCCGAGACCTCAGTCAGCGAAATTATTCAACGTGCCGAGCTATCCCGTGGCATGATTCACCTTCATTTTGGCGGCAAGGATAACTTGGTTGACGAAGCCGCCCGCCACTCTTCCGAACAATACTACAATGGAATTTATGACTTGTTGGAAACGACCGGGCAAACCGGGCAGGAGCATATCGAGATGATTGTTCGGGGCGACTTGAGTGAGGCCATTCTCAATAAGAAAACCGTTTCCATTTGGTACGCGTTTCGTGGCGAGGCCCGAAACAGAGCAGCAATCGCTGCGTTTTCAGATACCCGCGATGCTAAGCTTCGTAATCTGGTTTTCAACGCTTTCGCTCGAATTGCGAAAGAAGCTGGAACCGAACACCCTAATCAAGTTGCTAGGGATGCCACGCACGGCACACTCGCAATGCTGGAAGGCATGTGGACCGATTACCTACTCCACCCGGATTCATTTGATCGCGACGAAGCAATGAGAATTGTTTTTCGATTTCTGCGCGCAATGTTCCCGATGCATTTTGACCTAAACGGCGCTTTGTTGTTTGAGTAGAGCTTGCGACAGGTTTCCTATCTGACTGCTTTAGAAGTGGGCAATCCTCATCTTTCAGTCAACATGATTGAAGCACAGTACGGACGCAAAAAGTTCAATTGAATCACCTGCTATCCGCAACCCAAAGCTGAGGAATGTGCCATAGCAATCCGCGAACATCGCAGTAGCGGTTTTATGTGAAGCCATCTCCGGTTGAGTGATGGCCGTTCATTGGAACGAGTGCGAAAGGCTGCCTCGCGGACATTGCCGACAAAAAAGACAAAACTAAAACTCTGGTTTGCGATAGGATAAACCGTTGCTTAGGCGGCCAGTTTTTTGATTTCAACCTCGTTCAAGCGCTCTTGGTTTTTTGCGCTACCAACTAAGTCTTCAGGGATACTTGAACCGAAGAGCTCGAACTTTCGAGTGCTACCCACTGTGATCGGTTTCTCGTTAGCAAAAAGACTGCTATCAAATGAGAACGAATTATCGGTTCCGATCATCTGAATGTGAGAATAAATGCGCTTAGCTCTTTTCATTCTCTTTCCGATTATGTTTATCGGGTTGCTTGTTTTTCTAATCTTTGGCTTGAAACCGCCCACCAGTATTAAGCTGGCTGCTGGCATAAGCGGCGGCGGATATTGGCAAGTTGGACAACTCTACAAAGCAGAACTTGCACGTGACGGCATTCAGGTAATTTTAGTTGAAACCGAGGGGGCCGTTGAGAACATTCAGAAACTTGTTTCTGGCGAAGTGGATGCCGCATTTGTTCAGGGTGGCCTGAAAATTCCTCAGGACGAAAACTTACAGTCTTTGGGCGCCATTTTTCTTGAACCTATGGTGGTGTTCCGCGGAAAGTCTAGTCCAGTCGGGGCCAATGCAGGAGAATGGGGAGACATTCGCTTAGCTGCAGGAACCAAGGCGTCCGGTACTCGCGCCGCCGCTTTAGCGCTAATTGAGGCCGCCGAGTTGCAAAATGTCGGCATAAACCTCGTCGATGTCGGGGGCAATGATGCGATAAAGGCGTTATATGCCAACGAAGCGGATGCGGCGTTGTTTGTCGCTCCACTAGATGCACCTTACCTTATGGATGCAATTTTTGATCCAGAAATCATATTCGTCCCTATGGCTTTGGTCGATGCCCTTGCATTGAAACTTTCCGGAGCGAATTCGGTAACTGTACCGGCAGGATCAATCACACTTGACCCTCCGAGACCACCAGAGGACGTCAAGATCTTAGCATTGCGAGCTTCACTTATCGCCGCATCCGATCTGCACCCTGCAGTAACCGATAGGTTAGTGAATGCAGCAAAGAACATTCACAGCGAACCTAATATTTTGCAAAGTGCGCGCGAGTATCCGAACACGGCTTCACCGCCTGTACCACTGAACAAAATTGCCACAGAACTCATAAACTCGGGGCCAAACTTTTTGCATGGCGTCTTGCCATATTGGATCGCAGCGCAGTTTGGCAGCGTACTGTTATTGCTGTTGCCTTTGTTGTTCTTAGTACCGTTTTTACGGATCGTCCCGTCCAGTTACGTGTAGTTTCAAAAGCGCCGGGTCTGGCGTTTTTATCAGCGTATCACGGCGCTTGAGGAGGAACTCAGCAAGGCACAGACCTCAACTGAGGTTGAAGAAGTCGCCAAAAATATCGAAAACGTGGACACCGCCCTTGCAAATCTGAATCTGCCGCTCGCATACCGTCAGGGAGCATATGATGCACGTTTGCACATAGACCTAATTCGACAGGAGATTGCGCGTCGTCAAACTGCAAAAAGTTGATCAAACCTCAACGTTCGCAAGCAAACCACGCTAAAATACCTTTTCAATTTGAGACTTCGATACAGGTGTGTGCTTTAGTTGTTGCGTGTACGCCGCTTTGGGGTCGCAGCCATCGTTCGCAGAGATTTATTGAGCGGCGGCCGTGCTGGACGAATAGAGTTCAGATTATGCGTCATAGTTACTTGTATTGAGCGTTGTAAGGTTTGAACAAAATATGAGGTTACGAAATGTTCCGTTTAGCATCTATTTTGACTGTTGCGTTTACTGCTGCCGCGTATGCCGAGGACGTCCCAAGCACTCAACCCGGCGAAAGAGAGTATTCCCCATACCCACAACAAAACTTCCCTAATCAGGTCTTTTTCGGCGACACCCATTTGCATACATCATACTCTGCCGATGCCGGTATGATCGGGAATGTACTTGGCCCTGATGAAGCGTACAGGTTTGCCAAAGGCGAAGTCGTTACATCCAGCACCGGTATCGAAGCGAGGTTGCGCCGACCATTGGATTTTCTGGTTATTGCCGATCACGCCGAGAACCTTGGTCTTGCGCCGCTGCTCTCAGCCAAAGACGCCACGCTGCTCTCCACGGAGTTTGGCCAGCAACTGAACGCGGCTGTCGAGGCCGGTGATCCCGTTGGCGCATGGTCGATTTGGAGCCAAGCCAAGTCCACTGGCACAGACCCATTGGCGGATTATCAGGAGATTTACCAAACAGCGTGGAGCAACATTTCCACCGCCGCTGAGGCACACAATCAACCGGGTTTGTTTACTGCGCTTATCGGGTTCGAGTGGACCTCAAACCCACAGCGGAACAACCTGCACAGGAATGTCATATTCAACGGTGGCAAAGAGGGCGCTGACAAGATCATCCCGTTCTCGAACTTTGATAGCTTCGACCCCGAAGACCTTTGGGCATGGATGGAACAAGCCGAAGAGACAACAGGCCAAAAGCTGCTCGCGATCCCGCACAATGGCAATTTGTCCAACGGGTTGATGTTTGACGAAGTGCGCTTGTCCGGCGAACCGTTCGATGTTGAGTATTTCAAACAGCGTGCCAAGTGGGAACCGATCTACGAAATCACGCAAATGAAAGGTGACGGCGAAGCACATCCCATGCTGTCGCCAGACGATGAATTTGCTGACTTCGAAACGTGGGACAAAGGACAACTTGGACCGGAGCCCAAGACACCGGAGATGCTTCCGCGCGAGTATGCACGGGCAGCATTGCGGCGGGGGCTTGGATACGAGGCGGAAACAGGGACAAACCCGTTCAAGTTTGGCGTGATCGGCTCAACTGATGCTCATACATCGCTGTCCACGGTTGGCGAGGACAATTTCTTCGGGAAAGTCGCGGCTGTTGAACCTACTGCTGACCCGATCCGATTTGAAGAGGTCGTCGGCGGTATTGGTGGTGACGAGAGTGTTGCCCAATATGCATGGCAGACTTCGGCGTCCGGTTTGGCGGCCGTTTGGGCAAGGGAAAACACCCGCGAGGCCATTTGGGATGCTTTTGCTCGGAAAGAAGTCTATGCAACCACGGGGCCGCACATGCGTATTCGCGTTTTTGCCGGATTTGAATTCGACGAAACAGACCTGCCACGTGCGGATTTTGCCGCGTATGGATATGAAAATGGCGTACCGATGGGGGCGGATTTGCCAGCGGATAGTGACGGTCGGTCTCCGCGCCTTCTCATCCGTGCGCTCCGTGACCCCGATGGGGCCAACCTCGACCGTATTCAGGTTGTCAAAGGCTGGCTGAACAGTGACGGCACAACGTCGGAACGTGTTTATGATGTTGCCTGTGGCGGGCGTGAACTTCTAAACGCGGCGTGTGACGGCCCGGTTGGCAATACGGTGGATGTAGAAAACGCGTCTTGGACAAATGACATCGGCCAGGCAATTCTCGCCGGATATTGGGAAGACCCGAACTTCGACCCGACGCAAAGCGCGTTTTACTATGTCAGAGTGCTGGCAATACCAACGCCGCGTTGGACGACATACGATGCAAAGGTGTTCGGAACGGAGACCCCAGACGAAGCACCGCGCTCGATACAGGAGCGGGCCTACACATCACCAATTTGGTACACTCCTCAGGGATGAGTGATATTAGGTTAAGACTAAATATCACTTAGTCTGCTCTGGGCTCCTTCGAGACATTCGCGGCGTCCCGGCTAAATGTCAGGTTTTGAGTTCTCAGAGGGAAGGCCTCAGATAAAAGCCATTGGACATTGCTGAACGGTTGTTACGTGAACAACTTTCTGGTTGCTTCGTCACCCATCTGGGTCCTCATCACTCCAGCGTCCAATTTCGTAAAAACTAGGCGACGCGATTGTGACTGCCGCTACTGCGAGTGACTTGATTGGTTTCATAGTCTTTCTCCTTTCTCGGATCAGCGGGGTTCATCTGATCGTGAGTACTTGCCCTTCAAGGCAGGAGACATCGAACGACGGGATTTCGGAAGAAAATATAGTTTCAATTGAACGTGTTCAAAGGATCAAACCATATCCCGAGCCTAAATTAAGCCAAGTTTTGCGTTTCATTCTTCAACCCTGAAACAAATTTCGGGTATCAGCGCTAGACTGTTACGGCTTGCAACAACCTATCGCGTGTCACGTTTTCCCTGGTGCCGTTGATTAGGACTTCTCCGCGTCGCAACGCGATAAATCTGTCGGCAAGGTCATAGGCAAAGTCAAAGTATTGCTCCACTAGAATGATTGCCATTCCGCTCTTGGTTCTGAGGTGCCGGATGACTTCGCCTATCTGTTGGATGATGTTGGGCTGAATACCTTCGGTCGGCTCGTCCAACAGCAGTAGGCGTGGTCGCGTTATCAGTGCCCGCGCGATTGCCAATTGTTGTTGCTGACCACCAGAAAGGTCACCTCCGCGCCGGTTTTGCATCTGCTTGAGAACCGGGAACATGTCAAAAATTTCATTTGGAATGAAATGCTCGCTGGCTGGCAGACAGGCGTACCCCGTTTCAAGGTTTTCGCGAACTGTGAGCAAAGGAAATATCTCGCGACCTTGTGGAACATAGGTCACACCTTTCCATGCCATTTGATGAGCAGGCAGAACGCCCAAAGTTTCCCCGTCCAGTTCCAGATTGCCAGCCGAACGCGGATGCGTACCTGATATTGCCTTCATCAGGCTGGTTTTCCCGACACCATTGGTCCCCATGACGCAAGTCACTTCACCTTGTCTGGCTTCCATGGAAACTCCGTTGAGGATTTGCGAATGCCCATAATGTAGAGTCAGATCAGTCAGCTTCAGCATTGTTTAGCGCCCTAGATATACGTCGATGACGTCCTGGTTCGATGTCACGTGATCAAGACTGCCTTCAGCCAAGACGGACCCTTCGTGTAAAACCGTGACTTTGCAATTCAGGCGCCGGACAAATTCCATATCGTGTTCCACCACGACAACGGCACGGGTTCTGGCGGCTTGTAACAACAAGTCGGTGGTGTGTTCGCGCTCCTGCGGTGTCATGCCGGCGGCAGGTTCGTCCACCAGCAAGAGTCGTGGCTCTTGGGCCAGCAACATGCCAATTTCCAGCCATTGTTTTTGACCGTGGCTCAGTTCACCAGCCTTGCGGCTTAGGTCATGATGCAGGCCGATTTCGACGGCCAGATCTTCAACTTTCTGCAAATCGTCAGTGGAGGTTCGATAGAAAAGCACACGAAGCCAGCCACGTTTGTTCTGAAGCGCCATCAGCAGATTTTCGTGCACGGTCTGGTCTTCGAAAACCGTTGGTTTCTGAAACTTCCGCCCGATCCCAGCCTGCGCAATTTTTGCTTCGGAAAGTCCCAATAAAGATAGGGATTTCTCTCCCCAAATGACACGCCCTTCATCGGGCCGGGTTTTACCTGTGATGATATCCATGAATGTGGTCTTGCCTGCCCCGTTTGGGCCGATCACGACGCGAAGCTCGGCCTCGCCGATCTGGAACGACAAGTTGTTGATAGCACGAAAACCGTCGAAAGTGACCGAAACGCCGCTAACTTCAAGCAAAGTGCTCATTCGATGGCCTCCTTCTCTCGCAGGGCTCCGTCATCCGGTCCCAGATTCGCTCCATGCCTGTCCGGGTGGCGGCGGTCGGTCCACAAGTCGAACAATCCTCCGATGCCCTGCGGGGCGAATAGCGTAACCAACACGAAAGTTACGCCCAATAGCACCTGCCACCAGTCGACCCATTTGATCGTGTAAAATCCAAGCGGAATATCCGGGGCCTGCCCGCCCGTGAACCACGTACTCAGAAGGCTGACAAAAGCTGCTCCAATCACCGCGCCGTACAAGCGGCCCCGTCCACCGATGGCGACCCAGACGGCCAGATAGATCGAGGCGATCGGGGCCATTTCCTCGGGGTTGATGATGCCTGCTTGCGGGTAATAGAGCGCACCTGCAATGGCCGCGATGCAGGCGGTAAGAGTGAAGACAGCCAGTTTGTAGACCTCGACCGAGTAGCCAAGGAACCGCACTCGCGCCTCGTTATCGCGGATGCCACGGATAACCGATCCGAACTTGCCCGACACAAGCCACACGACCAGCATATAGCCCAGCCCCAAGGCCAGCGCCGAGGCCCAGAGGAACCAGATCGACACCACGTCCTGCGAGGTGGTGACACCTGGCAGGTTCTGCAGGCCGGACAAGCCGTTATTACCGCGCAATCCGCTGTCGTTCTGGAACAGGTACAGGGCCAGTGCCAACGTCATCGCCTGTGTCAAGATCGATAGGTACACACCGGTGACGCGGCTCCGGAAGGCCAACCATCCGAAGATCAGCGCCAGAAGACCGGGGACTAGCACAATCAGGATCAGTTGCAGTGTCAGGCTATGGGAAAACGCCCAGATCAACGGAAATTCCGACGATCCGACAACGCCAAAGATTTGTATGCCGATGGCGTCCACCACCTCGGCTGAAGTCGGTGGAATTTCGGCCTGTCCCAGCGAGTCGACCACGATCAGGCGGGTGCGTTCGTACATCAACCACATGCCGATCATGTAGCCCCCCAGCCCGAAGAAGGCGAAGTGACCTAGCGACAGGATGCCGGTGAAGCCCCAGACCAGATCCATCGCCACTGCGATCAGGCAGAGGCACAGGGTCTTGCCCAGCGTTTTGACGAAACTGGTCGAAATTACGCCGATCCCGAACCCTTCGGACAGGATCGTCACGCCCAGGGTAAACAGAGACAGGATCGCCAGAAAGACCAGCACCGAGGGGTTCTTGGCGACAAAGCTACGATCCATGGCTCAATCCCCCGCGGCGCGACCTTTGAGGGCGATGATGCCCCGCGGCCGGAATTGGATGAAAATGATGATGAAGATGATTATGTAGGTTTGGGCCGCGAGAGTGTTCGACGGGTTCATCCACTCGATCCCTTTTTGCAGAAAGCCGATCATTCCGGCACCCGCCAGCGCACCCCAAATATTGCCGACGCCGCCGACAACCACGGTCATGAAGCTTTGAACGATATAGTCGCTGCCCAAGTCCGAGGTGACCTTAGCGAACAGACCAATCGCAACCCCGGCGATCCCGGCGATACCCGAGCCCAATCCGAAGGTCAGCATATTCACGCGCCCCGGATTGATCCCCATCGACCCCGCCATACGCGGGTTCTGCGTCACCGCGCGCATCTCAAGCCCCAACCGGGTGCGTTTCATGATGTACAAAAACAGCCCCAGAAAGATCATCGCCAGCACAAAGATCGCGATGCGAATGTAGCTTATCGAGACCACATCGTTCAGCACCCACGCCCCATCCAACCATCCGGGTGCGGTCAGTGGGCGGGCCTGCGTTCCAAAGATGTTCTTGGCCAGTTGTTGCAGCGCAATCGAGATACCGAACGTCGCCAGCAGCGTCTCGAGAGGACGGGCATAAAGCCAGCGGATCACCAGCCGCTCCATCGCGACGCCCATGGCGAAGGTTACGGCAAAGGCCATCGGAATGGCGACGATGACCGACAGCGTATGGTTGGGAATGAACTGCTGCACCACGTAGCCGGTATATGCGCCCATCATGATGAACTCACCATGGGCCATGTTGATGACGCCCATCACGCCGAAGGTGATCGCCAGGCCGATGGCGGCGAGGAAATAGATCGACGCCAGAGAAATCGCGTCCAGCGTCAGGTCGAGGGTCTGGTTCAGGCCGACCTTCAACTCAATCTGCTCCAATGCATGCGCGGCGGCGGCGGTCACGTCGGGCGAAGGCTCCGCGTAGGTATCAAAGAACACATGCGCGGCAAGTGCTGCATCGATGTCGGCTTCCGTGATCAAGGCCGGGACGGCCCCGGCCTCAGCCAATGCCTCATACGCCTGCGCGCGGGCAGCGGCGGAGCTCAGTTGCGCAACCGGAACACCCTCCACGCGACCTCGGTCGATATTGGCGGCCAGAGCGGCGCGAATGTCGTCTGCCGAAACACGCGGTGCGACCAGATCGCTGGCAACCAGCAGATCATAAGCCGCGTCGCGCGACAGGTCATCCGAGTCGGGTTGCAGCACGGCGGCGATATTCATGTCCGAGGGCAGCGTGGCAGCGGCCTGTCGGTTGGTCACTACCAAAGGGTTCAGGGCCGCGCGAACATCGACGCCCAGATCGTCGGACATCTCTTCAATCGCAGCCACACGCGCGCCGGTATCGGTGTCATACCCAATGGTCAACAACCGTTCCAACCGCTGCTTCTGCGCCTTCAAATCCGCATCGGGTTCGTCGTCAATTGACGCGCGAAGTGGATCCAACAATTCCCCCTCGGGATCGCGTTGGATGGATTGCAACGCAGCCTGTCGCCGAGCGCGGTCTGGATCGGTCAACTGGAACTGCACCAAAGCCGTTCCGATCATCGCGCGGATACCGCTGTTGGGTTTCAACTGCTTAAGCTCGGTTTTCTCGAACGTGCCGACGACTTCTCCGGTGTCGAAGTCGGTCAATTCATACGACCGCCCCTCACCTTTCTGGCCAGAAAAGAACAGACCGTCAGACTTGCGCATCCACATATTCTTGGCGGCCCACGTCTCAAGCATCACTTGCGCCTGAGGCAAGCCGCTCGATGCAATTGCATCGATCGCTGGTTTGATCGTCTTGCGCGAGCTTTTGGCGATGATCTCCTGATGTTCTTGCAGGATCGGTTGCAGATCGGCCTCTTGCGCGTTGGCGGTCAGGCAGGCGCACAGAATTGCGAGGCCCGCAAGGAATAGTCGTACCATGTGGTGAAACCCGAATGTCTCTTGTGGCAAGGCGGGCGAACAAACCCGCCTTGCGTGTCGGTTAGTAGTTCGACAGGGTCTGAACGCAGGTTTTGGTCTCGGTGTTGTACATACCGCAACCCAGCTCTTTCCAATCCGAGACCAGCACCGCCGACTCCGGCAGGAAGTCGGTCCAGGCGTCACCAGGCACGACGTCGGTTTCGCTGACTATATCGAACTGGCCGTCTTCCTGAATCTCGCCGATCAGAACCGGTTTGGCGAGGTGGTGGTTCGGCAACATCACAGCAGTGCCACCGGTCAGGTTCGGGAACTCCTGCCCGTACATCGCCGCGCGTACAGCATCGACTTCGGTCGTGCCGGCCTCGGTCGCGGCGTTTACCCACATGTTGAAGCCGATGTAATGCGCTTCCATCGGATCGTTGGTCACGCGTTCATCACCCATGGTGGCTTTCCATGTCTCAACGAACTCTGCGTTGACGTCAGTGTCGGCCGATTGGAAGTAGTTCCAAGCGGCAAGGTGACCGACGAGGTTCGTGGTATCCAGACCGGACAGTTCTTCCTCACCGACCGAGAAGGCCACGACCGGAATGTCATCTGCCGATACACCAGCCGCTGCCAGTTCCTTGTAAAACCCGATATTGGCGTCACCATTGATGGTCGAGATCACACCGACTTTTTTGCCATCCGCGCCCAGCGCGACCACGTCAGCCACGATCTTGGACCAGTCGGAATGGCCGAAAGGCGTGTAGTTGACGAAGATATCGTCATCAGCAATACCCTTCTGCTTCAGATAGCTTTCAAGGATATTGTTGGTAGTCCTGGGGTAGACATAGTCCGTGCCGAGCAGAGCGAATTTCTCGACCCCCAGTTCCTCCAGGAAATAGTCGGTCGCAGGGATCGCCTGCTGGTTCGGGGCCGCTCCGGTGTAGAAGACGTTTTTCGAGCTTTCTTCACCCTCATACTGTACCGGATAGAATAGAAGGCCGTTCAGTTCTTCGATCACCGGCAGGACTGACTTACGACTGACCGAAGTCCAGTTGCCAAAAATCACATCAACTTCATGCACAGTCAGAAGCTCACGCGCTTTTTCCGCGAACAAAGGCCAGTCCGATGCGGGATCCACTACAACGGCCTCAAGCTGCTTGCCCAACAAACCGCCCTTGGCGTTTTGTTGATCGATCAGCATTAGCATCGTGTCTTTCAGCGTCGTTTCCGAGATTGCCATCGTACCCGAGAGCGAATGCAGTACTCCGACCTTAATAGTGTCTTCGGCCGACAGCGCAGCGGTGGCCATGGCAGCAAATACTACTGATCCGGCGAGCGTGGATTTGAGCGATTTCATCTAATTCTCCTGGCGAGGCCAGCAGAGAAGGCTTGCGCAATTGCGCATTATTCATCTACGTGATCCCCGCAACTGTTGTTGCGTTCCGTGTGGCGGTTGTGATCGAGGTCCAATTCGCGCAGCCGTCACACACCCTACGAATTCTTTCCGCGGTGGCACCCATACGGTTTCTGCATTGCAGCATGCTTGGCAACGTACGTTTGCCTCAATTCTGGAAATCAGTGAGATGTGCCCATTTTTTGACCTCACGCTGACACCACTGTCTAAAATTTAGCCACACGACATGGAAATATACAGATTTCGACACTGTAGATTAGAGTTCCGACGCCTCAACAGAGAAACAAGTGGCACGATCCGACGCTCTAAAGGTGCCCTATTACACAAGCTGCAGTCATATTGCCCACGCACAGCGCAGTGCCGCCACGTGCTGCAGGTGCCGTCAGCCTGAGCACCAAGAAGCTGGGCAAAAAGACGGTGCTGGACACGTTTCGCCAGTCCGGGTCATTTAAATGCCTGTTTCCCAGAACCACGACGCCTGATCTTGATGCGGTTCTTCTAAATACTGCAGGCGGCGTAACCGGAGGGGATTCGTTCCGATTTTCTGGCAAGGCTGCGGAAGGTACGGCGCTGACCTTGACAACTCAAGCCTGCGAGCGGGCCTATAAGGCCCAACCCGCCGAATGTGGCCAGATTACCAATCTTTTGACGGCCGGGGCTGGGGCCCGTTTGAACTGGTTGCCGCAAGAGACCATTCTGTTCAATGGCAGCGCATTGGATCGACGCCTCAGGATTGATATTGCACCGGATGCCGAGATGCTGATGGTCGAGCCGCTGATCTTCGGTCGCGCCGCCATGGGTGAGACGCTGACCAACATTCGTTTGCGCGACCGGATTGAGATTCGGCGCGCAGGGACGCCAGTGTTTTTGGATGCGATTCGATTCTCTGGTGACTGGCACAAGCATTTGTCCCGGCCGCATATTGCGAACGACGCGGGTGCGATGGCGCTGATCGTCTTTGCGTCGAAGGCAGCGGAGGGTCATCTGGATTCTGTTCGCCAATTGCTGCCCGAGGACGCCGGGGCGACCCTGCTCGGCAGTGACCTGCTCGTCACGCGGGTTCTGGCCGAAAACAGCTTTACCCTTCGCCGGACGTTAATTCCGGTTCTTCGCAAACTGAACAAAGACACCCTCCCCCGATGCTGGATGCTCTGACATGAACCTGACACCTCGTGAAAAAGACAAACTGCTGGTCGCCATGGCCGCCGAGGTCGCCCGCAAACGGCTGGACCGCGGCGTCAAACTGAACCACCCCGAGGCTATCGCCCTGATCACCGACGCCGTGGTCGAGGGCGCGCGCGACGGCCGTTCAGTCGCCGACATGATGCAGTCCGGGGCTGAAGTGATCACCCGCGACCAATGCATGGAAGGCGTGCCCGAGATGATCCACGAGGTGCAGGTCGAAGCCACTTTCCCGGACGGCACCAAGCTTGTGACTGTTCATAACCCTATTCGTTAAACTTCAGAGGAGTTTCCCATGTACCGCATGCTGTTTCCCGCTCTTATTCTGGCTAGTCCGGCCGTGGCCCATTCGGACACCCATGTTCACGCTCATAGCAGTGACTATGCCCTGCTCGCAGCTGGGCTGGCGTTGATCGCGGTCATCGCCATCACGGTGATAATGAAGCTGCCAAAATGACCCCGGGTGAGATCATACCCGCCGAGGGTTCACTGACGCTTAACGCCGGACGCAGCAGTCGTCTTGTTGTTGTCGCCAATACCGGTGATCGGCCCGTGCAGGTCGGTAGCCATTACCATTTTGCCGAAGCGAACTCCGCCTTGGATTTCGATCGCTACGCAGCCTTAGGGATGCGACTAGACATCCCGGCAGGTACTGCCGTGCGATTTGAGCCGGGTCAGACTCGCGAGGTTATTCTGGTGCCATATGACGGGCGCCGTCACATCTACGGTTTCAATATGCACATCATGGGGGCTTTGAAAGATGCCGGGCAAGATCAGCCGGAGTGACTATGCCTCCATGTTCGGCCCCACGGTCGGCGACAAAGTACGATTGGCAGATACGGATCTGATAATCGAGGTCGAGAAAGATCTGATTGTTGAGCGCGCAACGGCTGCCCGTTTCAGCGAAACCGGCCACCGCGAAGACGTTTACGGGGAAGAGGTCAAGTTCGGCGGTGGCAAAGTCATTCGTGATGGGATGGGGCAATCTCAGTTCACGCGAGCCGAAGGGGCGGTGGATACGGTGGTCACCAACGCGCTGATCGTCGATCACTCCGGCATCTACAAAGCGGATGTGGGGTTGAAAGGAGGGCGTATCGCCAGGATCGGCAAGGCTGGGAACCCCGACACTCAACCCGGCGTGGACATCATCATCGGTCCCGGTACCGAGATCATTGCAGGCGAAGGTCGCATTCTGACCGCAGGTGGGTTCGACAGTCATATCCACTTCATTTGCCCGCAACAGATCGAAGACGCGTTGCATTCCGGCTTGACCACCATGCTGGGTGGCGGCACCGGTCCGGCGCATGGAACGTTGGCGACCACCTGCACCCCTGGCCCATGGCATATCGGGCGGATGATGCGAGCGGCTGATGCTTTTCCGATGAATCTAGCGTTTGCAGGCAAGGGCAATGCCTCGCTGCCCGCAGCTCTTGAAGAGCAGGTCAAAGCCGGTGCCTGCGCTCTGAAGCTGCACGAGGATTGGGGCACCACCCCTGCCGCCATCGACTGCTGCCTGTCGGTGGCAGACGCGATGGATGTACAGGTTATGATCCACACCGACACACTCAATGAATCAGGCTTTGTCGAAAACACCGTGGCGGCCATAAAGGGTCGCACAATCCACGCCTTCCACACCGAAGGTGCGGGCGGTGGCCACGCCCCGGATATCATCAAGATCTGCGGCGAGAACCACGTTCTGCCGTCTTCGACGAACCCGACGCGGCCCTTCACCGTGAACACGGTCGAGGAACATCTGGATATGCTGATGGTCTGTCACCACCTCGACAAATCCATCCCCGAGGACGTGGCCTTTGCCGAAAGCCGTATCCGGCGCGAGACGATTGCGGCCGAGGATATCCTGCATGACATGGGCGCATTCAGCATTATCGCGTCAGACAGTCAGGCCATGGGTCGGGTCGGAGAGGTTTTGATCCGCACGTGGCAAACCGCGGACAAGATGAAGAAACAGCGCGGGCGTCTGCCCGAAGAAACCGGTGAGAACGACAACTTTCGCGTCCGCCGCTATATTGCGAAATACACCATCAACCCGGCCATTGCACATGGCCTGAGCCACGAGATTGGTAGTATCGAAGAAGGCAAACGCGCTGACCTTGTCCTTTGGAACCCGGCCTTCTTCGGTGTGAAGCCCGAGATGGTTCTGCTGGGCGGCACCATAGCCTGCGCGCAGATGGGCGATCCCAACGCGTCGATCCCTACACCGCAGCCGGTTTATAGTCGCCCAATGTTTGGCGCTTACGGACGGTCGGTGGAAAACTCGGCGATCACATTTGTCTCGCAGGCGGCCCATGCGGATGGGATCGGTGATACACTGGGATTGGCAAAGCAGACCCTCGCCGTCCAAAACACGCGTGAGATCGGCAAGCAGGATCTTCTGCTGAACAACGCGACGCCGCATGTCGAAGTTAACCCCGAAACCTACGAGGTCCGGGCAGATGGCGAACTGCTAACCTGCCAACCCGCCGAAACGCTGCCCATGACACAGCGATACTTTTTATTCTGATCAAAAAGTGTGCTGCGTTGCGGCACATGCAAGGCAGAAATGACCAAACAAGCTCTACTAAGTGAGGCCGACATGACAAATACTAAACCCCATGGGAGGACCACCGTTTACGAGGGTTCAAATGGCACACTCAGCAACACAGACAAACTCACGCTTTTCGCTGCCCAGTCTGATCGCATCCATCGGGTCATCCATCTACTCGGCTTTGATCAGCGTGGCCCAAGCCCAATCGCGTGTCAGGCAAGTCGAATTTCTGCAGTCGCTGAGCGACGAAGAGCTGAAAAACCGTGGTCTGACGCGCGAACGGATCGTGCATCGGGTCTTTGCGGATTCGATCTGGCTCTAATCGTTCCCAATGCAGAGGAGGCGGTGGCATGACCGCCCTGCTCTGCACCGCCCGCCAATATTCGGATCACACACACGGCGATCCGACAGACTGCTTGTCTTTGACTTATGATGACCGCTTTTTACGCCGCAAGGTTCTTACCTGTGAAAGTGGCGAGCAGATCCTCATCGATCTGGCACAAACGACCTCATTGAACCACGGCGGCGCGTTAATCTTGGATGACGGTCGCGAAGTGGAAATACAGGCTGCACCCGAAGCTTTGCTGGAGGTAACTGCCCCGGACCTGACACGCATCGCATGGCATATCGGCAATCGCCATACGCCTTGCCAGATCGAAAAGGATCGCCTGTTGATCCAGGTCGATCACGTTATCCGAGACATGCTTTTCAAAATAGGGGCTACCGTGCGAGGGGTGCACGAGCCGTTTACCCCCGAAGGCGGAGCCTATGGCCACGGCAGGACCCATGGCCACACCCACTGACGCCGACATCCTGACGCTGACACAATGGTTGTCACCCGCCTATCCTGTGGGGGGATTTGCCTACTCTCACGGGCTTGAGGCAGCGATTGACCGGGGAACTGTCGCGAATTCTCAAGAAACCGAAGCCTGGATTTCAGATGTGCTGGAAAATGGCTCTGGGTGGAATGATGCTCTGTTCGTCGTGGCGGCCTTCAATGCGCTGGACAAAGATGAATTGATCAACGTCGATGTCACGGCGCGGGCTTTTTGCGCGACATCCGAAAGGCTCATTGAAACCGATTTGCTGGGACAGGCCTTCGGAAATGTCACCAAAGGTGTCTGGGAATTGGACCTTGGACAGTTCACCTACCCTGTCTCGATTGGACGGGCCGCAAGACTACAAAACCTTCCCTTGCTGTTGACGACCAAGATGTTTCTGCAAGCATTCGCAAGCAACCTTGTCGCATGTGCGACGCGCCTTGTGCCACTGGGACAGACTGATGCTCAAAGGCTGATCCGCCAGCTGACACCGCTGTGTTCCCAGATTGCTGAAAGAGCACAAAAGGCAAGTTTGGACGAGTTAAGCTCTACCACGTTTTTGGCGGACATCGCGTCCATGAAACACGAAACACAATATTCGAGGATATTCCGCACATGACGAGTATGAACGGCCCGCTTCGCGTAGGTATTGGTGGTCCGGTAGGCGCCGGAAAAACCACTTTAACCGCCGCCTTGTCTGAGGCGTTGCGCGATGTCTGCTCGGTGGGCGTTATAACCAACGACATTTATACGCAGGAAGATGCCGAAGCGCTAATGCGCATGCAGGTCCTGCCGCGGGACAGGATCATCGGCGTCGAAACGGGTGGTTGCCCGCATACAGCAATTCGCGAAGACGCCTCGATCAATTTGGCCGCAGTCGCCGAAATGCAGACACGTCATCCGGATCTCGACGTTGTCTTGATTGAAAGCGGAGGTGACAATCTTTCGGCCACATTCAGCCCAGAACTGGCGGATCTGACCATCTACGTGATCGACGTCGCCGCTGGCGAGGAAATCCCCAGGAAAGGCGGGCCGGCGATTACGAAATCGGACATCCTTGTAATCAACAAGACGGACCTTGCGCCGCATGTTGGCGCTTCGCTAGAGGTTATGGAACGTGATGCGCAAAGAATGCGTAAAGGACGGCCCTTCTTGTTCTCGTCACTTCGCCACAGAAGCGGGGTCGACGAAATTGTGGATCTGCTTGTGAAAGGGGGAGGTTTAGAGGTTTCGAAAGCGAGTTAGTCCCTGGGACGAAGAGACCAGGTTATCGATGCCCAAACCAGATTGGAGAAACCGAAAGCACGATCATCATTTTCGTATTTGTCTGGATGTTATTTTCTGTTTTTTGTTTGAAGGCAAACTGCAAACGAAATTCACCACGGCATTTTTGACAAAATTGGTAAGCAAAGTCTTTTCCTTGCCCCTCTTGTTGCGTATCCCAGTTATCAATAACCAGCGCATCAATTGGCAGGTTTTCGCAACCATTGGATGACTGGCGGCGCCACAACAAACTGTGGTCATCTTTGAATGGGTGTGATGTGAACCGCCTTCTGATTGAGTGCTGGTCGATCAGTGGGATCTTCGCAAATGGTGGCTGTCTCGCAGACAAATCCTGCTTGATTCCTGCAATGACTGGGTGCTCTAGGTGCTTCGGGTTGGCAGCGAGAGTACAATTGGATCGAGAAACCGGTGAATCAACCACGCAGCGCGCTTCAACCCCGTCCCGAGCAGCGTTAGTCTCTGATCCGAGCAACGCTGAAAGGAGGCGGTCCGTGTCACTCTTTACAAAACTCTTCGGCGGCGGCGAAAAATCGAATCCTGAGCCGGTCGGATACAAAGGATTCGATATCTTCCCCGACCTGATTGCCGAAGGTGGCAAGTATCGCCTTTCGGCCCGTATTGAAAAGACCATCGACGGAGATCGCAAAACTCATGCGGTGATCCGGGCGGATGTCTTTGAAAGCCGAGATCAGGCTGAGAGCTTCAGCATCACCAAGGCAAAGCAGGTGATTGACGAGCAGGGCGAACGCATTTTTGATACAGTAATCCGGTAGCTGTTTTGCCCGCAATGCGATCGACGATTAGCATGTGATCTGCGTTTGGCGGGCGACACACCCCCGGCTTTGTCCGCAAAGCAGCAATTAACAAAGATCCAATCGAACGTCAGCGCTGAACTGTTTCTGCACCTCTGCTGACAGCGGGACTTTGATATGCTAGCTGAAGTCAGATCAAACGAAACAGTCTGCGGGCGTATGACAAGGGGTTGTTAGGTCAGTTTATGACGCGAAAGTCAAAGCCGTCTGACGTTCAATAAAAGTGTGGAACGTCACTGATATTTGACTCAATCGACAGCCAAAACCTTAATAAATCGGTCAGTCACGTCATTCAATTCTGACCCAAACGTCAAACATTTCTGACCCAGAAGCGGCTAGCTTCTCAAATGCGTCCTTTAGAAACAAAGGCTCAAGCCATCTGGCTGGCGGCTGAATTGTGCCAAAACGAGTGACGCAGCGGAGTGACGGATTTGGGGGCTATCGCCGTAAACACAAGGTGTAGTAGGTAGAGTTTTTTACCAATATCAATCGTTTTCGATCCCTAAACTTCCGGGAAATTCGATTGGAACATGCGCGTGCAGATTTTCTTCGGAACCGGTAGTTTCATACATCGCTTAGGCTCAAGCGCGGATCCAGATCAGGGTCCAACAGTCGTTTCTTTCTTTAGTCTAGAACGGATTTCGGAAAATAGAACGACACTGTCCAGTTCGGAATATCCACGATCTCACTGATCCGGAGATCGCCGCACACCGAGCAGAGCATATAGGCGTCGAGCGCAGACATCCCCGTCGTGGCCGCGATCCAATCGACCATTCCCGAGACCGCATCGCGAGCAGCTTGCATCAGGTCCTCGCCGATGCCGGTTGTCGCCTTGTACCCGGCAGCATCGAAATGGCGAGTGACGGGGCCATTGGTTTCAAATCTTGGGAAAGGTAGGTTTTCGCCTTTGATGAGGTCGACCTTAAGTGCCACGTCCATTGGGCTTTCAATGGCAGTGCCGCAAATCTCTCCATCACCTTGCGCGGCATGGGTATCTCCCAACGACAGCATCCCACCAGCCACTTCCACCGGCAGGTATAGCGTTGTGCCCACGCAATTGTCGCGGATGTCCAGATTGCCGCCCACCCGACGCGGCGGAACGACAGAATGTAGACCCGGCTCGGCCAGCGCCAACCCGATTGTGCCGACGAAAGGTTTCAGCGGCACCTTCCCGCCCGGGCCAAACAGGGCGGGTGTCATCGCATCGGCGTCATAATTCCAGATACGCAGGGCTGCCTCGGGAAACTGATCGGTCAGCAGGCCAAAGCCGGGGATGTTGGCGGTCCAACCCCAGCCCGAGGGTTTGAAATCCAGGAAGGTCACAGCAACCGTGTCGCCGGGCTGGGCCCCTTTGATGTGGATCGGCCCTGTGACCGGGTTGACCGCGTCGAAGGACAGCGTACCCAGGTCGGCCACTGTCGAGGAAGCGTTCAACTGCCCGCCCGAGCTGTCGATGGTTTCGACCTCGACGGTCTCGCCGGGGTCGACGCTCAGAACGGGTTCGATGGAGTTGTCCCAGCCGAAATGATGGTTGTGTTTGTGAATAGTGTGGTTGCAACCCATGACTTACTCCTGTTTTTTGAGAACCAGGTCTTCGATTTCTTGATCACCCATGATCCCTCCGGGGCGCAGGGCCATAGTCAGTACGATGACCGTTCCCAACGCAATGCCTGACAAGCCCAGCACTTCGGGCAGGTCGATGCCCAAAAGGACTGGGCCGGTTTCCAGCCAGCGCACGCATTCCAACCCGAACGAGATCAGAAGCGTGCCCAGAACCGCACCTGTAACCGTTCTCATTCCCCCAAGGATCAGCATGGCGAGTGTCAGGAAGACGTGGTTGAAATAGAAGGGCCGCGCGCTAATCGTGCCAAGGAAATAGGCGTAAGCAATCCCGGCGACCGCAAGCAGGATGGCCGACAAGACCCAGGCAATCAGGCGCAACCTGCGAATGTTCACACCCATCGCGGCGGCTCCGACCTCATCATCGGCGCAGGCACGCAGCTGGATACCCCAACGGCTTTCGCGAAACAGGCGCACGATGAACACAACAAACACGGACAAGATCACGATAGACGTCAGTGAAAACACCTGTGGAATGCCGAAAAACGCCTGGTTCCCTTTGAAAATGTCGGTGCGGTACAGGAATACCGAATGCACGATGACCAGTACGGCAAGGGAAAAGATGGTCACGCCGGACCCTGTCAGGCGCACGACGAACAGCCCGACGATTAAGGCCAGAACGGCGGTGATCGCAATGGCAAGCAAGGCCGAACTGACCGGATCCAGCGAAAAGGCATTCAACCCCCATGGCGCATCCGGCAGAGAGATGGATTTGACTGTTACCGGCGTTACGCAAATTGCGGCCACATAGGCACCGATCCCCATGAAGGCACTGTGGCTGAGGTTGGTTAGGCGCGCATTGCCCATGAACACCTGCATGGCCAGAACAACCAATAGGTTCACGTAGGCGCTGTAGACCAGCCGAAGCTGATAGCGAGAGCCGAAATAGGTCACGACCAGCCCAATCGTGATCAATACTGCGGCCAGGATCGCAGCGCCCACCAGTCCGCGTTTCTGACTGGGATTCAGGATCATATCTTGTCCCCTTTCTCAGTCGGAGGCGACAGGATGCCATCGGGCCTCCAGACCAGGACAAGGGCGATGATTCCAAACACAAAAGCGTCTTTCATACCGCCATATTCCTGCGGTAGCAGGACTAGCATGGCAACCTCGATCGCGCCGAGAAGAAAGCCGCCCAGCACGGCTCCGGGCAGGCTGCCGAATCCTCCGACGACGCAGGCCACGAAGGCCTTGAGGACTGGGTTAAACCCCAGATGCGGATCAACCGACCCACGCCGCGCCATAATGAAAATACAGGCCAGCCCAGCCAGAAGGCCCGACACCATGAAGGCCACCGCAAACACCCTGTTGGATCTGACGCCGACCATGCGGACCATCTCAAAATCCAGCGAGGCAGCGCGCATTGCCAGACCCAGTGTCGTGCGCTTGAGAAACAGCATCAGCCCGACGATCACCAGCACCGTTGTCACCGCCTCGAACACCTGAAGGGAAGATACTTGAACGCCCAAAAGCTGCACGGGCCAGTCTAAGAAATACAGCGACGTCACGGCCACTGGGCGAGGTGAGACGGCAAGCAGAAACACATTCTGTAGAATGATCGAAACACCAAAGGCGGTCAGCAGGCCGGTTGTCGGATCTGCGTATCGCACGGGTCGGAACGCCACGCGTTCCAGCAACAGGGACATCAGGATCGCAGCCGCGATAGCTCCGCCTATGACGATAAAGGGGTTGTTCAACGCCAGCGCAGCAAAGGCCACCATCGTGTAACCGCCAACCGCGATCACCTCACCATGGGCAAAGTTCACCAGCCCCATGATAGAAAAGACAATCGCCAGACCGAGTGCAATCAGCGCATATTCCGCACCAAAGGCAAGCGCGTTCATCATCTGCTGGGCCACGTATTCCATGTCAGGCGATCCCCGTCAGTTCCGCCATAAGCGCGCTGCTTTGGCCCAGTGTTTCCTTCGTCCCCTCGGCCACGATCCGCCCGTTGTTCAGTAGGTAGGCGTAGTCCGACAGGCGCAACGCCTGCGTTGCGTTCTGTTCAACCAGCAGGATCGTAATTCCCTGTGCTTTCAGCCGTTCGATCATCTGGAAGATCTGGCTTACGATTTTTGGGGCCAGACCCAGGCTGGGTTCGTCCAGCAGCAGGATTTTTGGTCGTGTCATCAAGGCGCGGGAAATGGCCAGCATCTGCTGCTCTCCGCCCGACAAGGTACCGGCTGGCTGGTCCCTTCGTTCGCCAAGGATTGGAAAGGTCTCAAGCCAGTGGGCGATATCGGCGTCCTTAGCCGTGCGGTCAGAGCGCGTGGCGCCACCGAGAACCAGATTTTCCTCGACGCTCAGGTTCGAGAAGATGCGGCGTCCTTCGGGGGCCACGGACATGCCCGCCTGCACGCGTGCTTCCACAGGCAGCGAAGAAACATCGGCCCCGTCAAAGGTGATCCGGCCGGAGGACTTGACCACACCCATCAGCGCCGAGATGGTCGAGGTTTTGCCCGCGCCATTGGGACCCAGCAAGGACACACAGCGGCCCTTGTCCACGGCGAAAGAGATGCCGTGCACGGCCTCGATCGGACCGTGAGAAACTATCAGGTTTTCAACATTCAACATGGGTTTGGAAACGGGGGCTGGAACCGCCCCCGTCTTTTGACTCAGTTCCAGTCTTTCGGTGTGTTTTCGGGAATTTCGTTCGAGATCAGAACCCGCTTGCCATCTTTGTAGCCAATCACAGGGATCGTGCGTTGGGCATAGGTTTTCGTGTCCTTGAACGAAATGCTGTCGACTGTCAGAACGGGGATCGACTCCGCTGTGCGGATCGTTTCCGCAATCACCGCCGGGTCACTGCTGCCCGAGGTTTCAACCGCCCAGGCAACGGCCTTGACCGTGTCGGCACCGGTGGCCGGGAACAAACCGGGGACGTCGTGGCCCAACTCCTTGCAATCGGCCATGAACTTAACCACGGCGCTTTCGTTATGGCTGGGGGCCAGCGTGGCAAAGAAAACCTTTTCGAGGATCGCAGGATCATCAGCCGCGACTGCATCCAGGGATGGATCGTCAAACCCATCCGAGCCGACCACCCAGGCGTCGATACCAGCGCTGCGCAGCTGCCGCACGAGTACACCGATATCAGGCATGATCGACGAAATATAAACGGCATCGATCTCTTCACCCAGTGCTTTCATGTCCGCGATCTGAGGCGACCAGTCCGATGTGCCAAAGCTGAAATTCATCTTGGCCAGCACCTTGCCGCCGCCCTCTTCGATCACTTGACCGAACCACAGCGGGGTACGCGCGGACCATGACCCGCCTTCGTCCGAGGTCAGCAGAACCACGTTCTTAACCCCTTCGCTGAGCGCGTGGTTCGCAGCCGCCGTTGCCGTGAATGGATCAGGTGAGACGCCAGTAAAGAAGTTGTCGACGATGCCCGCGTGCATCTCGACCTGCGTGGATTGCGGCTGGAAGATGGAAACGCCGTAAGGTTGGGCGATCTGAGCCACCGGGATCATCGTGTCCGAGAACGGCGTGGTGCCCAGCATAACGACCCCTTCGTCCAGAAACTTCTGCGCCAATGAAATGGCGGCCTGCGTGTCGCCTGCGGAATCCTGCACCAGAACTTCGATCTTCTTGCCACCTGCGCCGCCTTCGGCGTTGATCATATCCGCCATGCAGCGCGCGCCCAGGTATTCGGAATAGATAGCCAGATCACCAGTCATCGGTACACCCAGTCCGATCTTGATCGTATCTTCGGCGACCGCGGGTAGGGCCAGGCTCATGGCGGTCAGAGTCGTAAGGGTCAACTTTTTCATACTTGTTCTCCTGTTGAAAGCCGCCTGCGTCACGCGGCACGTTCATCGGTTTCGCCAAGATAAGCGTCGATAACCTCTTGGTTCTTGGTTATTTCTTCGGGTGCGCCTTCGGCAATGATGGCGCCCATATTCAAAACGGTGATCTTGTCACAAAGCGACATGATGAATTTCAGATCGTGGTCGATTACCAAAATCGCGCTGTCCGAATGTGTTCGAACCCATGTCAGAGACCTGCCTAAAGCTTCCGTTTCCTGTTCGTTCATCCCCGCGGCGGGTTCGTCCAACATCAGGACACGTGGGTTCAGCGCCAGCGCGCGAACGATCTCTAACCGCCGGAGTTGACCATATGCCAACGACCCGGCGTTCTGGTTGAGCTTGTCCGAAAGACCGAACTCCGGGATCGCGGCCTCGACGATTTCAGCGCCCCGGCCGGAATAGCGGGCGACGTCGATGTTCTGCGCGACGCTGAGGCTTGGAAAGACCCGCAGGTTCTGAAACGTCCGCGCCACGCCGCGCGCCGCGCGTTCGTGGGCGCGGAGGTGGTCCAGCGGCTCGCTATCCAGCAACAGGCTTCCTGCCGAATGGGTCAGCAGACCAGAGATCAGGTTGACCAGCGTTGTCTTGCCCGCACCATTGGGGCCGATCAGACCACGCACCTCGCCTGGAGCGACGGACATGGTCACATCCTCGACGGCGTGGATCCCCCCAAAAGTCTTGGTGATGCCGTTCAGTTCAAGCACCGGCCAGTTCCTCGACCAGTTCCTTTGTGGTGATCTGTCGGCAATAGCCCTTGATCGCACGCAGAGAATTATCGTGCCGATCCTGCGTGTGGGTTAGGCAGGCATCTTCGACCTGAGTGACAAGGTAGCCCAGATCACACGCGTCCCTGATGGCGCTTTCCACGCATTGGTCCGTCAAAAGACCGGACAAAACGATCTGACGGACTCCAAGGTTGCGCAGGATATAGTCAACATGCGTGGACACAAAAACCGACGAGGACGTCTTCGGCAGCACGATCTCATCCCTTTGGGGCGCGATCTGGTCAATGACCATTCCATCCCAGCTGCCCTTGGGAACATGAAACCCCGTAATTTTGTAGTCCAACGACCGGTCGCGCCCGTCGAGTGTCAGGCTTTCGATATTGGTATACATGACCTCGACACCGGCGGCGCGGCAGGCAGTTTGTATGGCCTGCATGTTCGGGATCACGCGGGCGTCCAGTTGGTCGAAGAACCAGCCGTATTTCTCGTTGAATTCAGCTTCGGGAAGGTCCTTGAATTCGGCACCTTCGCGATGTGCCGAATAATTCTGCACGTCAATGAACAACAGCGCGGATTGCGACGGGATCAGTGGAACATTGCGGGTCAAGGTCACGTCTTGGTCTCCAATATCCGGGTAAAGGCCTCGGAGAGAAGCTGCGCCCAATCCTCGACGCCTTTTGCATCGCGGATCAGGTCATTGCGGATTTCGACCAGCGAATGCGCCAGTCCGCGCGGTTCGGCGAAACGCGGTATGAACCAGTCGCTTTCACTGTCGATCTGATAGGGCTGGTTTAACGCCATGTGCAGTTCGGGACGTAGGGCCGAGATATGGTCGATAGCGGCTTGTCCCGTGGTCGGGTCAACGCGGGTCAGAAATCCAGCGTGCCAAGGTCGCGTCTCACCATCGACCTGTGCGGCGAAGGAATGGATCGACACCGCAAGCACGCGCGGCGCCCGGTCCAGCATATGTTCAATGGCACCGTTCAGAGGGGCCATAATCTCGCGCTGGCGCGCAGCGCGATCCGCAGCCGTCAAGTTCAGATTGGCTGGGATCTGCTCTCCGAAGCTGTTTGGCGGAATTGAATCCGGGGCATCGATCGGGCGGTTGCAATCAATCACAAGCCGGGAATAGCGCTGCAAGATCAAAGGGGCCCGTAGGCGGTCAGCCAATTGCCGGGCCACGGCCTCGGCCCCGATGTCCCAACCGCGATGGCTGGCTTGCACCTCTTCCGAGACACCCAGATCGCCTAGCTTTTGCGGGATTGCGCGCCCGGCGTGTTCGCAGAGTAGCGCGATCTTCGCATCACTGTCACGATTCACCCATTCTACCGGGGCCGGATCCCCGGTGACCAGCAGTTCTTGGGTTGCGACTGATGTCTTCATGCGGCCTACGTTAGAGAACAAGTTTTTTCAGAGTCAATGAAAAATAGATTGACTGAAATTTTTATTCCATGCGATCCATTCAGATCAGGAGGTGCCGCTTGCTTGTTAGGCAGAGAATTGAAGCGAAGGCTGAACGCATGACCGCGAGCGAGCGCAAGCTGGCCGCTGCTTTGCTGAGCGACTACCCCTATGCGGGTCTGGTCACGATCCAGGAACTAGCCCGGCGCGCCGAGGTCTCGGCCCCGTCGATCTCTCGGTTTGTTACCAAGATCGGATTGGGGGGCTATCAGGAATTCCAGCGTGCCCTGTTGTCCGAGCTGAAAGAGGGCCAACGCTCGCCTACTGATCTGCACGGCGAAGGGCGCAGAGTCGATGGCGGGTTCTTACGCGACTTCATCGCGCGGGCCTCGTCGCAGATGGCGCTGTCGGCAGAAGGTATCACCGAGGCACAGTTTCAGCGCATATGCTCGGTACTGAGCCAACCTAAGAACGATGTCTATATATTGGGCGGTCGGATCAGTGACACCATCGCGCAGCATTTGTCTTTTCATCTGCGCCAAACCCGCAGCGGCGTGTATCATCTTCCGGCCAACAATGAGGTCTGGCCGGAATACCTGCTACGGATGAAGCCTGCGGATATCCTCTTTCTGGTCGATTTTCGCCGTTACCAACCTGCGCTGGCGCGATTGGCCGCGACAGCCGCGCAGGATCGAGGGGTTCGCGTTGTCCTCATGACAGACAAATGGTTGTCGCCCATATCCCGGCATGCGGCAGAAATCTTGCCAGTTCCAATCGAAAGCGGCACGCTCTGGGATACGTACACAGCGGCCCTTGCCGTCACCGAGGCGCTGGTGACCCGCATCGCCGAAGACAACTGGGACCAGACGAAATCCCGCATCGAAGCCTGGGATGCCATGCGATCCCACAATCAGGACCCTAACCCATGATGCCCAAAACCCCCTTGATGTTTGTCGCCACCTCAGACCTTGCCGGGAAATTGCGGGGCAAGGCCTTTCCGGCGGATCAACTGAACAAGCGGTTGCAGCGCGGGATCGGGTGGACACCCACCAACGTTCAGATCAACTGTTTTGACGGAATTGCTGAAAGCCCGTTTGGCGCGCTGGGCGATCTTCTTCTGATCCCGGACGCCACGGCCGAGGCAAAGGTCGAGTTCGGCGAAGACTCTGGTCTGCACTTTCTTATGGGCGATATCGTCACGCTGGACGGAGACCCGTGGGACTTCTGCACGCGCAGTCTCTTGAGGGCGGCGCTGGAGCGGCTGCACGAGGTCTCAGGAGCAAATTTGCTGGCCGCCTTCGAGCATGAGTTCCAGTTGAAAGATCCGCCAACTCAGGCCAACGAAGCCTATGGCCACCGGGGCTTTGGCCTGCAGCGTGATCTGTGTGAGACTTTGATCAACGCAATTTCTCAGGTCGGTCTGAAACCGGATTCGATCATGAAGGAATATGGCCCAAACCAATATGAGGTCGTCATCGGCCCCGAACTGGGGGTGCGCGCGGCGGACGCGGCCGTCATGGTGCGCGAACTGACCTATGCGACTGCGCAGGTCTATGGCGAGCGGGCCACCTATACCCCTATTCGCGATGTCGCGAGTGTTGGTAACGGAGTCCATATCCACATGAGCTTTGTGGATGATCAGGGCGCGCCGCTGACCTACGCCAAAGATGGGCCGTGCGGCATGTCGGACCTGACGAGTGCTTTCGCTGCCGGAGTTCTGAAGTATCTGGATGCGATTTTGGCCCTGACTGCGCCTTCGGTGATCTCGTATGAACGCCTGACACCGCATCGTTGGTCTGCTGCTTTCAACAATCTGGGATTCCGCGACCGCGAGGCGTCGTTGCGGATTTGTCCTGTGACGGCCAAGGATCCGATCTCAATCGCTCGGCAATTCAACATCGAATACCGTGCTGCCGACGCGGCAGCCTCACCCCACCTGGCATTGGCAGCTATTGTTTTCGCCGGAGCACAAGGCATCGAAGAAGGCTTGGCTGCGCCGACGCCGACAGAAGATGATTTATCGCTGCTGAACGCCTCTGAATTGGCCGAAAATGGCATCGTGCGGCTGCCGCAAACCTTAGAAGAGGCGCTGGACCGGTACGTGAGCAACCCAGTGGCAACAGGTTGGTTCCCGGACGGTTTTGCGCAGGTCTATCGCACACATAAACAGTCTGAGATTACAAGAACTGCAGAATTGGAAACGGATGCTCGCTGCCGTTTGTATGAGGAGACGTATTGAGGAAAAAAGGAGAACCTTAGTTTAGTATTATCCGTGTTTTAAGGCGTACTGGGTTTAGGGTCGACAGTCCTTCACTATCACCGCATATACATCTTCATCGATCAAACCTTTGGGATCAAACATTGGCATGGCAACGCATACGTATTCGAAAATAGAGGTCGCGTAGAAAACACTCTTGATCTATACGGTGCTGTCAGACGAATTCGAACCAGTCTCAGTTTGCCTGGGAAACCGCGAACCTATCCGGAACAAAGTTGACGCCACTCGGCGAGAGCAGCGGCGCGGGTCAGCTTGAAGGTGTCTCAGCTGGCTAGCGATCAATCCTGATTGAAGTGGTTGTAGACGGAGGAATGGACGGAGGCGAATTTCTGCAAACTACGCATACGCCTGAAACATTGCATCGCGCGCTCGGAGGTCTCCGGAATTCGGTCAAATATCGAATAACCAGTTTTTCATGTTCACCTTGAACAAATACTTTCCCTGAAATTTCGTTGGTGCCGGCTAATATGAGCGAACGAATGCCACTAACGTTCACCGCGTCGGTAGGGTGCCATCAACGCTGCGGGTACTTCGGCTCTGCGGGCGACAAGGACGAGCGCAACGATCGAAAGTACATACGGCGCCATTAGGAACAACTGATATGGCACACCCTCAACCGTTGTCTGCAATCGCAGTTGGAATGCATCGAAGAAAGCGAACAACATCGCGCCAATCAGAGCCTTACCGGGCCGCCAGCCAGCGAAGACTACCAATGCAATGCAGATCCAACCGCGTCCCTGCACCATACCCGGGAAAAAGCTGTTGAACGCCGTTGTGGTCAGGAAGGCCCCGCCCACCGCCATCAAAGCCGACCCGACAACAACTGCGCCGATACGGATACGGATCGGGTTCAGCCCCTGCGCCTCAACCGCATGAGGGTTCTCACCGGTCATACGAATGGCCAACCCCAATGGCGTGCGGGCAAGAACATAGGCCATCACAGCCACCGCAGTGAGCGCCAGATAGGTCGGCAAAGCTTGGGAAAACAGGATCGGTCCCAAAACGGGAAATTCTGACAGGACCGGAAAATCGAGCGGCTTAAAAGCCTCGATCGTAGGGGGAAGATCTCCTACCTCAACAAGCAACCTGTACAGGTAATAGGCTAAAGCGGATGCAAACAACGTTATGCCCAGCCCTGAGACGTGTTGCGAAAGTCCAAGTGGAACTGTCAGTATGGCATGAAGCAATCCCATCATCGCGCCGCAAAGCGCTGCAAAAATGAGGCCTACAAGCAAGGGTGCGCCCATGTAAACGACAAGCCAACCGCTCATCGCCCCCATGGTCATGATCCCCTCGATTCCCAGGTTGAGCACGCCCGAACGTTCGCAAAGCAACGCGCCAAGAACACCAAATATGAGCGGTGTCGCAATACGCAGCACCGAAGCCCAAAGACTGGTATTCAGCAGCAGATCAATTGCATCACTCATCGGCGCACCCGGTAGGTTGTGAAAAGAAGGGCCACGATCATGGTGAGTAGGCACAGCGCCACAATCACATCGGCAATGAAACTGGGAACACCCGTCGCACGGCTCATGGCGTCGGCCCCGACAAAGACGGTAGCGACGAAAACAGCGGCAGCGACCACTCCGGCCGGATGTAAAGCCGCGAGCATAGCAACGACAATGCCCGCATAACCAAATCCGGGGCTCATAGTGGTGGTGACACCCGCAGTGACACCCATGACTTCGACAGACCCGGCAAGCCCTGCCAGCGCGCCCGAAAGCAGGGCCACACCCATGATCGTTTGGGGCAGAGAAATTCCGGCAAATGCGGCGGCACTGGCGTTTAAGCCTGCGGCGCGTGTTTCAGCCCCAAAAACAGTACGCGCAAGGATCAGCCAAACAGCACCTGCTGCAGCAATAGCAACAAGCAGCCCGATATGAAGACGTGTACGGGGGATCAGATCCGGAAGGCGGTAATCCCCGTCTACGGGCACCGAAGAGGGCCACCCAAAGGCCAGCGGATCGCGCATAGGACCCTCAATCATGAGGCCAACGAAAAGGATCACGATGAAGTTGAGCAGCAGGGTTGTCACCACCTCATCTACGCCGAAACGCAAGCGTAAAAAGGCAGGTCCTGCCAACAGGGCCGCTCCCGCCGCCATGCCTGCGAACATCAAGATCGGAACACCGATCCACCCTGGAACTTCGAGTGAATGACCGATCCAAGCGGTGATCAGCGCCCCAACAAAGAACTGTCCCTCGCCCCCAATGTTCCAAAGCCGCGCTCGGAAGGCGACAGCAGCGGCAAGCCCCGTAAAGACAAGCGGAGTAGCGCGGGTCAGCATCTCGGCGATGGAAAGGCGCGAGCCGAATGCGCCATTCACCATTTCGCCATAAGCCGTTAGCGGATTTACATCAGCAGCAGCGATGAGACCTGCGGCCAAAAGCAATGCCGTTAAGATCGCGGCCAGTGGCGCAATGATCGCAAGGTGCAGCGGCACATGCGAGCGTCGTTCAAGCCGCATCATCATTTTCCTTCCAGACACCTGCCATCATTAGGCCAAGGCGTTGTGGGTCGGCTTCATCAGCCGATATCGGTTCTGACAAGCGACCTTTTACGATGGCCTGTATTCGGTCTGACAGGGCCACAGCTTCTTCCAGTTCTTCCGAAATGAGCAGGATCGCGGCACCTTCGGCCCGTGCTGCCAAAAGCTCGGCATGAACCGAAGCAATTGCCCCTTCATCAAGACCTCGCGTCGGCTGGTTTGCGAGCACAAAGCGCGGCCCGTTGGTCAGGACCCGACCAAGGATCAGCTTTTGCATATTACCCCCGGACAATAGCCGCGTTCGCGTATCAGGAGCGGCGCCTCGGATATCGAAACGTTCGATCAAGCCCGAAGTGTATTCGCGGGCCGCGCGTTGCCGAACGAAGCCCCTACGCGAAAATTCTGGTGTGCGCAGACGTTCAAGCACCGCGTTTTCCCACAGGCTCAACTCACCCACGACACCTTCTGCGTGCCGGTCTTCCGGCACCCGGCCTGCGCCAGCGCGGATCATGCCGCGCGGCCCCAGATGGCCGATATCTTCGTCCAGCAGTATCAATCTTCCGGCGATTGGGTGAACCAACCCAGACAGCAATCCACCAAGCGAGGCCTGCCCATTGCCTGAAACACCGACGATACCAAGGATCTCACCAGCATGGACGGTGAATGACACTTCATCCAGCCGTACCTCACCACCCTCTTCCACGCGCACATTGTTAGCAACCAGAACCGGCGCGCCGATCTCGTGGTCATGACGTACAGGCCGTTCCACCTTGCGACCAACCATGAGTTCCGCCAATTCTTCAGGTGTGGTTTCAGGTGTATTGCGTTCTGCGACCATCTTACCGCCACGAAGCACCGCCACACGGTCAGAGGCTGCCATGACCTCATGCAGCTTGTGGCTAATGAAGATAAGCGAGAGGCCCTCTTTCGTCATATCGCGCAGCGTCTCGAACAGGCGCATCGCCTCGGGCCGGGCCAGAACGGCTGTAGGTTCATCCAAGATCAGTATGCGCGCGTCGCGATAGAGCGCTTTCAGAATTTCGACGCGCTGGCGCTCACCCACGGACAGTGACCTGACCTTGGCTTCGGGGTTCACGGGCAGGCCGAACCGCTCTGCGATTTGCAACAATTTCTTGCGCGCCTCACTCCGGGCAGAACGTGCGCGCGTCAGGGGTTCGGAACCAAGCATAACGTTTTCCAGAACCGAGAGGTTGCCCGCAAGCGTAAAGTGCTGGTGTACCATCCCCACACCCACCTCGATCGCTGCGCGCGGCAGGCCCGGGGGCAGCTCTTTTCCAAATACCCTGACCGAGCCTTCGTCGGCTGCGTAATGGCCGAACAGGATATTCATCAGAGTCGTCTTACCCGCACCATTTTCACCCAACAGCGCAAGGATTTCCCCTTCCTCCAGTGTGAGGGTCACATCGTCATTTGCAGTAAGCGCACCAAAACGCTTGGTAATGTCGTGTAGTTCCAGAACTTTAGTCATGCGGGCAACCCTGCGATTGGGTGCGGAAAAGGAATTGCGGGCGCGCGGGCCTCGATCAATGCACCAAGTTTCAGCAACGCGAAATCAGCACCGGGTGGACCTACCAGCTGAACACCAAGCGGCAAGCCGTTGGCCATGCCAAAAGGCAACGCCAAAGCAGGCAGGCCCGCGACATTGGCAATTGCCGCGTTCGGTGCAAAAGCCTCCAGCTGCGCCATGTGTTTATCGGGAGCAGTGCCAGACAGGTCCAAAGCACCAACTACGGGCGGCGCAGACGAAAGGACCGGCATCAGGATGGCATCAGCAGACCTGAAAAGTTTGTTAGCGCGATTTGTCAGACGTGCGAGCTGTCGTGAGGCCGCAAAAAGCGCTGTGGCAGGTGTTGCCCAGCCCTCGGCAGCCATGGCCGCGGCAAGCGGTGGAATCTTATCATCAGGGATCCTGAGCGCTGTCAGCCACTCGGCCAACGAAACAGCCAGTATGGTTCGGGCAATTGCATGAGCTTCGGCCCCCAGCCGGTCGGGGGCGCGAACTTCATACACCTCACAACCTGAATCGCGCAGCGCGTCTGCAGCAGCTTTCGCGGCCTGGCACTGGACTGCTCCGCAACGCTCTGGCAATGCCACTGCGACACGGGGGCGTTCCGGCAGATGGACCGGGGCCATGGGCTGGGCTACCGCGTCAAAGGCGGTCTTCACATCGCGTACTGACCGCGCCAGGACCAATTCAGACGCGATCCCCATCAGGTGATTGGCAAAATCAGGGCCACCGGGCACCGCACCACGAGAAGGCTTGAGTCCGGTCAATCCACAGCAAGCAGCGGGTACCCTGATAGACCCGGCTGCATCCGTGGCATGCGCAATGGCAACGATTCCCGCAGCAACTGCCGCCGCGGCACCACCGGATGAACCACCGGGCGTCAGCGAGGAATTCCATGGGTTGCAAGTCGCAGCCATACCATCTGGCTCGCATGTCAGGGATAGGCCAAACGGAGGTGTTGCGGTCAGGCCGAACGGGATCAGCCCGGTCTGGCGGAGACCTTGCAGCAGATGGCTGTCATTCTCGGGTTTGCGCCCCTGTGCACGGATTGCCGAGGACCCCGCCGTCGCAGGAAGATCTTTGGCAAAACCACCAAGATCTTTTACCAAGAACGGAACCCCGTGAAGTGGTCCGCGTTGGTCTGGCGGCAATGCGTCTGCCGCCTTTGCCCCGGCGCGCGCCATATCTTCGTCCAGATAAACCACGGCCCCCAAATCCGCCCGTTCGTAGCAGGCGGCAAGACCGGCTTCCATCACGTCGTAGGCAGCGATCTGCCCCGCCGAAATGGCCGCTGCAAGAGCCGTGGCATCGGTCACGTCAAAACCCTCGGGATCAGGAGGGTTCGCTTTCGTCAATCGGCACGTCCCATTCGCCGGATTGGATCGCGGCTTGTTTGGCCTCCATCCTAGGAATGGCGTCGGCAGGTACTTCGTCGGCGACATAAATCAGCTCATTGCCGCCATGGGCCATAAAGGAATATTCCGTGTAATTGCGCCCGGTTGGATTGCCGGCCTGAACATCAGCCACGATTGCCTCAATGGTAGGACCGTAGTTCCAGATCGCATTGGCAAAGACCGTACCCGGGTAGCGCGGCGTATAATCGATAAGCGAACCGATGGCCTTCACACCTCGCGCTTGGGCCGCATCCGCAGTACCAATGCGTTCGCCAAACAGGATATCCGCACCCGCATCGATTTGGGCAATCGCAGCTTCCTGCGCACGGGCCGGATCAAACCACGCACCTATGAAGCCATTGACGAATGTGGCGTCCGGGTTCACTTCACTCACGCCCATGCGGAAAGCGTTAATCAGCAGGTTCACCTCGGGGATCGGATAGCCACCGACCGAGCCATAAACGTTGCTTTCTGACATTTGGCCCGCGAGCATCCCGGCAAGATAGGCTGCCTCGTGATTGCGGGTCCCAAAGACACCAAAGTTGTCACCTTCCGGCCCGCCGGAAGACCCCATCAGAAACGCAGTGTCGGGGTAATCACCCGCCACTTCGCGTGCTTCGCGTTCCACGGCGTAGGACTCGCCCCAAATGATTTGCGCACCACCTTCGGCATACTCACGCATCGCACGGGGATAGTCAGTCGGAGCCACCCCCTCTGAGAACTCATACTCGATCAGACCAGCATCGGCAGCCTCCTGCATCGCCATATGGATACGGCTGTTCCATGCGTTTTCAACCGGAGACATATGCACGCCTGCGACTCGGGTCGCTGATTGTGCATTCACGCGGCGGACATAAGCCGGCAGGGCCAGCGTGGCCGCAGCGCCGACCATCAGTTGACGGCGGGTTGTAGTGAGTTTCATTGGTGGATCCTCTTCTGTTGGTGGCAATTGTTCTTGTTATTTAGCTTCCTGAGTATTGGGCCTGGGCGCATAATCGGCGGGGTCCAGGGTCGTGGGGCGACCGGGCAACGAAAGCGCGGCCATTCGGGGTTCTGTGCGGGCCAGCACCTTTCCGTTTTTGATGACGGCAAGGCGGGTGGCTTTCATGCGAACAGCTTCAATCGGGTCACGCGCTTGCAGTACAACCAAATTGGCAGGGCCGCCCTTGCGGATTGTGGGATCAGGCAGGCCCATAGCCTTGGCGCCGTTCTGGGTGACGGATGTAAAAGCCCCCTCCATCGCCTCTCGGGATGTCATGGGCACTGCATGTACGCCCATATGGGCCACTTCCAACATGTCGGCAGACCCAAGCGAATACCATGGATCCATTGTGCAATCTTGCCCGAAGGCGACGTTTACACCTGCCGCGCGCAGCTCTGGCACTCGGGTCAGCCCCCGACGGCGCGGATAGGTGTCTGAGCGACCTTGCAGCGTTATGTTGATGAGCGGGTTGGGCACCACGTTCATGCCGCTTTCCGCAATCAGAGGAATAAGCTTCGAGGCATAATAGTTGTCATAGGAATGCATTGCCGTGACATGGCTTGCTGTAACTCGCCCGCCAAGCCCAAGGCGCGTGGTCTCATAGGCCAAGGTTTCCACGTGTCGCGACATTGGATCGTCGCTTTCATCGCAATGCAAATCCAGCATCAGGCCACGGTCCGCCGCTATCTCGGCCAGCCTCCTGACCGACCGGGCACCTTCCGACATCGTACGCTCAAAATGCGGGATGCCACCTACCACGTCGACACCCATATCAAGGGCTTGGATCAAGTTTTCTTCCGCATTTTGTGCTCGGTAAAGACCATCTTGCGGGAATGCTACCAGTTGCAGATCAATATAGGGGGCGACCTGCTTGCGGACCTCCAACAGTGCTTCAACGCCAACCAAAGGTGCGGATGAAACATCCACATGCGAACGGATAGCCAATAACCCTTGCGATACGGCAAGGTCGCAATATCGCATGGCGCGGTCAATCACTGCTTCAGGTGTCAGCAGGGGCTTCAGCTCACCCCAAAGCGCAATGCCTTCCAATAGAGTCCCCGAGACGTTCATGCGAGGCGATCCAAGGCTCAGGGTCGCATCCATATGGAAGTGTGGGTCGGTAAAGGGGGGTGAAACCAAGCGCCCAGCCGCGTCGATTTCTTCGCCCGCCTCAGCCTCGATCTTGGTGGCAATTTCTGCGACGCGGTCACCCTTGATCGCAATATCCAGCGGCCCTCGGCCATCTGGCAGGTGGGCTTGTCTGATGATAATGTCGAGCATTCATCCTCCCCCAAATTTGACCACATGGTAAAAGCATTCTGATAAAATGCTATATATTTTTGAGTTTTTCAGAAGCCAGCGCATCGGATAGTCTGACGCAATTCGGATTCCTGTGGACGCGAGACCGTGAGGCGTCGATCGAATACAAACAACTGCAAGGCGGAATACGGACGCAGCAATTCATCGTATCGATGGATGACGGCTATGGGCCGTTTGGATAAGTCGTGGAGAACTCGGCAGGCACTTGTGCTGCTTCAGCACCGAGGTCTGCAGTGAGCCCAAAACAGACAACTTGAATAGGCAATTTCAGGTTTGAAAACCAACCACCCAGAGCTAGCCTACATTGAATTAGGTAAGAAGAGTACAAGCCAAGGAAAAATGACGATTATCAGCAGTCGAAGGATATCCACTAGCCAGAAAGGGGTGACGCCTCGAAAAATTATTGATGTAGGGACATCCTTAACGACACCTTTTAGTACAAAGACATTCAAACCGACGGGCGGGGTGATCAGGCTGATCTCGGTGACTACGACGACGACAATACCAAACCAAACCGGATCAAACCCGAGACTGGTCACTACCGGAAAGAAGATGGGCACCGTAAGCAGCAGCATCGACAAGCTTTCAAAAACGCAACCAAGAAGAACGTAGACCAGCAGGATCAACACAATGACCAGTGTCGGCGATAGCCCCTGGGAAAGAACGAAGTTGCTAAGTGCCTCGGGCAGCCCCGCAAGATTGACAAAGTTCGAGAATATCCACGCCCCGATCAAGACCGCAAATAGCGTGGCGGCTGTCTGCACAGTTTCGATCAATACCTCCATGGTCGATGAAAAACTCAAGGCTCTTCTGGACAATGCAATCAGGAAAGCGCCAGCGGCCCCCATTCCTGCAGCCTCGGTCGGGGAAAATGTTATGAAGAAGGGCCAGACATCCAACACACCGTAGAGCCCGCCAATCACAAGGAAGAACAGTAGCAGCACTGCCCAGATATCCCTGAGCGACAAAAGCCGCTCTCGCCAGGAAACCCATTCGCCCGCTGGTCCGGCGTCAGGGTCCCGGGTCACCGAGAACCTGACGGCCACAAGATAAAGCAAAACGCCTAGCAACCCTGGAATAACACCGGCGATAAAGAGCTTTCCGATGCTTGTTTCCGTCAGCAGGCCATAGATGACCAGGATTACCGAGGGTGGTATCAGGATGCCCAAGGTGCCGCCCGCCGCGATTGAGGCTGTCGCCAAACTGTCTGAATACCTGTATTTTCGCATCTCGGGCATGGCAACCTTCGACATTGTCGCCGCGGTGGCGAGGGAAGAACCGCAGATAGCCGAGAAGCCAGCGCAGGCCACGATCGTCGCCATAGCCAATCCACCGCGCATATGGCCGAGAAATGCGTAGGACGCACGATATAGCTCTTTGGAAAGGCCGCCCTTGTTCACGAAGAGACCCATCAGGATAAAGAGAGGCACCACCGACAACCCGTAATCCTGAGCCGTGTCAATTATCAGTCGGCCCACCATCGAGATAGCAGCGCGAAACCCGCGTAACTCCACAAAACCCAGGAAGCCAACAAGCCCCATGGCTATGGCAATGGGCATACGCAAGAAAACGAGTATTAAGACCGCTCCGAGCCCCAATAGCGACAAAGTCATTCGGAGGCCTTGTTTTTTAGGAACAGGCGCACAACACTACGCGCCAGAAAGGCAATTGAGGTGAGACCAACAAAGATCGCGATAAACCACCCAACATAAAACTGTGGTAGCTTCAGGTACTCTGTGACATCGCCATATTGACGTGACCGTTCCGCAAGTTCCCAAACCCGAATTGCCGGCCATATCAGAACGATCCCGCAGATTGCATCGATCAGACTATCGCGCAACCGGGCCATTCGTGCGCTGAAGAAAGGGTCAAGCAGGTCCACAACAATGTTCTCACCCTTCCATGACACCAGAGGTAATGCAGAAAATACGATGACCGCCATAAAAAGCCGGGTCAGTTCGGTCGCACTTTCGATAGGATTGTTGAAAGCGCTCCGAAAAACCACGTCCAGAAATGTCATGCACATCAGGACGAATAAGGTGCCCGCTGCGATCCATGTAGGCAGATTGAGAACAACGTACCAGGGGTCGCGCAGCTTCAGTTTCTGAATGTCAGCCATGCCTGCCTCGCAAAATTGCGGTCCCTAAGCCAGGGCCCGCAGAGTTTCTTATTGTGGTTCAGTTGCCTGTCATCTGCTCGGCAATAAAGGCTTGCACCGTCGCCGCGTCAATTCCCTTGTCAGACACCTCGGCCAGAACGCTTTCGATGATTTGACCCGTCATTTCGTTCCAGGCTGCGACGTCAGCTTCGCTGGCTTCCGTCCAGGAATTGCCCTCGTTGCCGTCAATGGTTTCGATGCCGATCTGGTCAATCTCGTCCCACATGCGCCCGGCCACCTGAGAAAGCGCTTCGCCTGCTATTGTATCCAAAGCAGCACGATCTTCATCTGACAAGCTGTCGTATTTGTCCTGGTTCATCACGATTGCAAACGAGCCGCGATAGAACCCGCCAGGTACAGAATAACTGTGCGGGGCAACTTCAAACAGCTTGAAGCCCGCGCGGGCTTCCATGGGCATCATGACACCGTCGGCCGCCTTGGACGCCAATGTTTCATAAACTTTCGGTGCTGGCACACGGATACCGGTGGCACCGAGCGCTGCGCCCACGTCCCCAGAAACCCCGCCACCAAGTCGCAACTTCATGCCAGAGATATCATCCAGCGATGTCACCTTGGTTTCGGAATGCAGGATGCCGGGACCGTGGGTCATCATGGCGAGAACCTTTACCCCGTCATGCTCGTTTGCCGTGGCAAGATACTCTTCGTATGCCCGCCAATAAGCCACCGATGCGGCCTCGGCGTTGCCTTCGTAGCCAGGCAGCTCGATAATTTTGGATGCCACAAAGCGCCCGGGATTGTAGCCGTGAAAAATCCACGTGACATCGGCCACCCCGTCGAGAATAAGGTCGAACTGCGCTGGCGGCGCACCCAATCCGTATTTCACCTCTGCGCTCACACGACCATCTGAGGCTTCTTCGAGCATTTTCGTGAATTCAGGCCATAGCTTGGCGTTCATGCCATGCGTTGGCGGCGCCCATGATGAGATTGTAAGAACAGTATCCGCAGCCCAAGCTGCGCCGACGGTCAACGAAATTCCAAAGCTCAGCACCGTTGATCTGATGAGATGTTTCATGATTCCTCCCGGTTTTTCCTAAACCTACCGCTTCCGAGGAATTGCTTACTGTGCTTTAGATCTTTTTGTCCGCTTGGCGGACAGGTGCACCTTTTACCATCTGCGCCGCGATCTGATTGGCCAATTCCTTCATCGGGCTCGCATAACGGTTGATTGCTTCTGTCATGGAAAACGCACTGGCGATCCAAATGATCGACAGGCATCCCAGAACGCGATCCTCACAGATGATTGGAACCGCCAAACTGGATGTGTCGGGTCGAAAAGTGCGTGCACTGCGCGTAGCGTATCCTTGTTTGCGATATTGAACCAGACGCGAGGCGATCCAGCTTTCCAGCAAAAACCGCTCGTCCTCGGGGTCGTTATTGTTGCGCAGCAGGTCCAGAATGATGCTTCTTTCCTTGTCTTCCAGAAAGGCCAAAAAGGCACGCCCGGCCGAAGACCTTAGTATCGGCAGGGACAGTCCGGCCATGTTCCGATCAATCGAGAACGGGCTGCGCCAGTGCGTTGTTTCTTCGATGACCATGTGCAGATCTCGATAAACCGAAAAATCAAGCGGCCATGAATGCACATCGGTGAATTCCGCAATGCCCGGGGCCGCGACGCGGCAAATGTGCGAGTGCGCAGCATAGTTGTCGCCCAAGCCGGAGGCGCGCGGCGAAACTCTGACCCGAGTGTCGGACGCCGACATCAGAATGTACCCTGCTTCCTCAAGAGTGTGGAGCAACCGATAGACAGTTGGTCTCGGCACGCCAATCGCGGTAGCGATTTCGGCAGGCTTTGCCGAACCCTGACTGTTCACGAACCGCAACAAGTCCAGACCGCGTAGCAAGGCACGAATGTTGGGTTGGTTGTCTGCCACCATCCTCATCCTTCAGACCGTCCTATTGCACATTCTCAGGCGGCGACGACCTTTTGGTCAATAGCCCCAAAAACTGACTGCCCTGATGGGTCGTGCATCTCGAATCTGACGGTGTCTCCAGGCTCCATGAATCGCGTCTCCGCCCTGCCATCAGCAATGATTTCGATCATCCGCTTTTCGGCCAGACATGACGACCCGACACGTTCGTGATCAGTGTTCGACACCGTGCCCGATCCGATGATAGTGCCTGCGCGCAATTCTCTGGTCTTTGCGGCATGCGCAATCAACTGGGCGAAATCAAAATTCAGGTCATTGCCAGCTGGCACCCTGCCAAAGGTTCTGCCGTTGTAAACGGTTTCGAGCGGCAGAGTAACTTTTGCTCCGGTCCAGTATTCACCCAGTTCATCCGGAGTTACGCAAACAGGCGAAAACGCACTTGCAGGTTTCGACTGGTAAAAGCCAAACCCCTTGACCAGTTCAGGTTTCATAACATTGCGCAACGAGACATCATTGCACAGCATGATCAGTTTGATATGGCCAACCGCCGCCTCGGTAGAACATCCGATAGGCACGTCATCGGTAACCACGGCAATCTCGCCCTCAAAATCCAGTCCCCAGTCCACGTCAATGCAGGGAATGTCATCGGTCGGTGCCAAAAAATAGTCACCGCCCCCCTGATACATCAGTGGATCCGTCTCAGCTCCGGGGGGCATGTCAGCCCCGCGGGCTTTGCGTACCAGGCGCATATGGCTGAGATATGCACTTCCGTCGGCCCATTGATACGATCTCGGCAACGGACTGGCCAATTGGTCCACGTCATAGGCCATAGTCTCGATCTCATTTTGTTCGACCAACTCCGAGATCTTTTTCAGCGCGCTGGCTGAACTTTCCCAGGTTTCGATCGCTTGCTGCAACGTTTGCGCAACTGATGCCGCAGATGCCATTCTGGTCAGGTCTTTTGACACGACGACAAGTGATCCATCACGACCACTGGATTTAAGTGATGCCAGTTTCATATCTATCTTTCTTTTTTTCGGCTTAAATAGGGACAGGGCTTGTTCTGGAAGTTCCAGAAGGGTTTCCGCGACAGCCGCGACGTACCGGTCGGGTCGCACCCAGACGGCATTTGTTCCAATATCGGTCAGCACGGCGTCCAGCTGGGGATGATCGCGCGCATTCAGTGCGACAGCATCATCGCTGCATTCCGGCAATGAGGCGCGGCTGACAAGAAGGTGCTTGTGTCCAACAGCATCGTCCAGCCTCTGTCCGTCGGTATCAAGATGCACTTGGGGAAAGGGACGCCCGACATAAGGGTTGTTTGTCTGCACCTGCATCAGTGCGCTCTGACCAAGCTTGGGCGCAATAGATCGCATGGCACCTGAACGCGAACCGTCCGCAAGTTTCAAGGCACTTTCCCGATCAAGCGAGTTGATCAGGCCGCCCAGACGAACCGCAGTTTCAATATAGCTGTGTGCGTGGGGCTGTCGTTCATCCTGATAGCTGTCAAAGAGCATCTCTTCATCGCCGCCATTGAGTGCTTTGACGAGCTTCCATGCCAAATTCGCGGCGTCTCGAATGCCGGTGCACATTCCTTGGCCCATGAAGGGTGGCGTCAGGTGGGCGGCATCTCCGGCAATCACAACCGGTCCCTTTCGCCAGATTTTCGCGACCTGTGAACGGAACGTATAGACAGCACTGCGCTCAATCTCGGCATCGTCAGGCGTAATCCACCGTGATAGCAGATCCCAGAGACGCGAATGTTCCATTATTTCGGCGTCGGTTTCACCGTCCAAAACCATGATTTCCCAGCGGCGGCGAATACCGGGGGCCCGGCAATAAGTCATCGGTCGGTCCGGGTTGCAGAATTGAATGGAATGATCGCCAAGCTCTGGCATTGGACGTTTGAGACGCAAATCGACGACCAGCCAGCGTTCTTCAAACCCCAGATCTTCCATTTCGCCGCCGATCCAGCGGCGCACGGACGAATTGGCCCCGTCGCAGCCAACAACGTATCGAGCTTCAAAGGTGGACTTGCAGTCGTTTGTCTTATCCAGTGCGGTTAACTCTACGCCATTCCCTGTGGGTTCAAGATTTATTACGTTGTGAAGTTCCAGCGTGGTGGCCCTCGGGGAACGCGCCAGTTCGGCTCTCAACAGCGTTTCGAGATCAGGCTGATGCAACCTGTAGCTTGCGTGCCACCCATGTTTGGTAACGCTCTGTGGTCTTGGCCAGTCCAGCAGCAACTCATTGTTTTCATCGACGAACTTCATGCCCGGGTTGATGTGCACCAGCTTATAAAGCGCGTCAGCTATCCCGACGGTTTGGAAAACGCGCATCACTTCGTCATCGAAGTGCACGGCGCGGGGCAGATGGTACATCTGGGCCTCGCGGTCCAGAACCACAACCGAAACACCGCTTTTGGTCAGGAGGTTGGCAAGTGTCGCTCCGGTAGGACCGAACCCGATAATCGCAACGTCATACATCGTTCAGACCTCGGGGACTTGTCCGTAGAGCCACGGGCAATTCACAACGCTAGGTGCCCGGTGCCCCGCGGCTGCGGTTGCCAATCGCTTATCCCGAAAGGCGGCGCGCTCCTGTTCGTTCAGGTACAGCCGTTCGTGGCCCCAAAAGCTGGGCCCGACATTTGTTTCACATGCTTCCCAGGTGGATGGGTCGATGATCCTCCCGCCCCAACCGCTTTCCACGAAAAAGCCCGACGGCGTATGGGCATAAAAGCTTGTCATGTAATCATTTGTGTGCCGCCCCAATGTATAGGCGATTTCGGCAAGACCATTCTGAGCCAGATCATACCCCTGACCCACGTCGTCTAGATTGTCGTATTCCACCATGAAGTGATGAAACCCCGCCTGCCCCGACCCGACGATTGCAAAACTATGATGCCGGCCGTTGACATGAAAGAAATAGAGAGGAATGGGCCGCAACCCATAATCGCTTAAATGAAAGCCAAGTACGTCGCGGTAAAAAGGTACAAGCGCTTCGGCGTTGGACACGTGCAAAACAGCGTGCCCCATGCCATATGGGCCGGTCTTGAATCCCTCGATAGGTCGACCCGGGATAAAGGGATCGGTTGTTTTCTCCGGCTTCCAGACGAACTCAAGCCGATTCCCGGCAGGATCGACACATGTAATGATTTCAGCCACATAGCGGCGATCGGCCAGTCCGCGATCCCCCGGGGTCACATTGTGTCCCGCCGCCTCCAGTTTAGTGGCAAGCCTTTCCAGGTCAGACTTCTCGCCAACCTCCCATCCGATGTAGGCCAGGGTATCGCCGGGCTCGTCTGATATGATCAACCGCTGGTGCTGATCATCCATCCGAAACGCCGTATTGCGACCCCCGCGATCCAAAACCTGCATGCCCAGCATATTGCCAGCGAACTGCCGCCAATCGTCTGACTTGTTGGAACGAATACCGATGTAGCTTAGCGCGGTGATCATACTAATCTTCTCCCGAAGATATTGCTTCCCCAATTCATGGTAATAAGCATGCCACAAAATACTTTTGTCCATCAGGCGGACAAGAGGGACAGCAACGTTCTACCTAGCTGGCTCCATTAGTTTGGATGCTCGTTTTAGACTACCAATAAATTACAGCTCAGGAGAGGCAAACCGTGCTCTGACGTAGTGGAGTATGGCTCTTCTAACTTGGAGCGAATATCGCTGACGGCCACTGCAATTAGAGATGGATAATTAATTTTCCCGCCGCCCAAAAAAGTTCGAACGCCTTCGGCGATGAAGTTCCCTTCATTTCACCCGAAGCATACGGCAGCTTTGTCCCGTGCCTCTCCCATTCACGGACCTCGAGATTTCGCTATCGCGGCGAATGGCCGCAAAGCGGCCTGCGACCCCAGAAATTTAGGCGAGTGGCGAATGTCTCTTTTGGGCCGCTCCTCATCGGTTCAAGACGGCCCGAACGGCAGGATGCCGCGGTCGCTCCGATGGCGGCATAGAGCCCACTTTGGCCGATGCTGCGCGATGCCCCAATTGCAGCAATACGCAGAAAGCGGACTTTGCAAAGTTTGACAATATCTAGTCTCCAATCAATGAGCCACATATGAAAATCATCGGGCGAAAAGCAAAGCCACAAGCGCAACTACACCCGGTGTAGATGCGCTTGCCAGGTTGCATGAATGGTCATAGCGCATGGATATCGAACGGATCGGAGAAACCCTTGATCATTGTTCTACCAAATGTCTCCAACACATTTGCCCCTTCCAACAGATCGAAGGTTTCTTGATCAATCAATATACGGCTTCCGGTTTTCTGAGTTTCTGCCTCGAGGCGAGCAGCAAGGTTTACGGTCGATCCTATGCAAGTATACGTCGCTCGATTGTCCGTACCGGCATAGCCGGCGACGACTTCGCCAGTCGCTATTCCGACGCCGATTTTCAGGTCACTTTTCGCTTCTGAGCGCCTTTCAAGATTTAACATCTCGATCATGTTGTGCATTTCATGCCCTGCCGCCACTGCACTTTGCGCAGTATTGGGCAGTGGTTGCGGAACTCCAAAAAGAGCCATCAAACCGTCACCCAGCATCAGGCTGACAATTCCGCCATTGCTGGAAACAGCCTCGAACATCAACGTGTAGAACGTGTTGAGCAGGTCAATTGTTTCCTCTGGTGCGAGATTTTCAGACAAGGTCGTGAAACCGCGAATGTCACAGAAGAGGACCGAAGCATTGGCACGCTTGCCACCTATCGCAAAGCCAGACTCTTGCAGGTCTTGTGCAACCTCCGTTGTTGCAAAGCGCTCTAGCAGACGTTTCTGCTCGTCCCTGAGTCTTTTCTTTTCAAGGCCGCTGGAGACGCGCGCACCAAGAAGTGTCTTATTGACCGGTTTTGGCAGGTAGTCTTCCGCACCCAATTCGATACAGCGCACGACATTGTCGAGCCCCTCAACAGATGACGTCACGATCACCGGCAAATCACGCAGGTCGGTGTCTGATTTGATGGCTTCGAGAACCTGAAAGCCGTCCATTTCAGGCATTTCGATATCCAGCAGAAGCAAATCAAACGGCTGGTTAGACAACATCTCCATTGCGACCCGGCCGTTTTCCGCGACCGATGCCTGGTGACCCAAAAGCTCTACGCTGCGCGACAAAAGCAAGCGGTTCACCTTGTTGTCATCAACGATGAGCAAATGACCCGGGGCGTCAGACATCAATCAGGCTCCGTAAAGCAGCTGCAGCAATGGTAAGGTCGGTTTCCAGCGCCGTCGCGTCTGTAAGGTCCCCGGCTTCAGGCAGCTCTCCGAGCTCGATTTTCCTGGCCCGTTCGGCGAGAGCAATCGCCCCAAAGGTATTGGCATTCGACTTAATGGAGTGCGCAGCACGGCGGTATCGGTCGGCATCAGCCGCGACCGCAGCCGCTTTCAACTCGTCAATCATGCCAGGCGCTTCGTCGAGAAAGGTGTTCACAAGCTCGGCTGCAAAATCTTCGCCTGTAGCGTCTTTAAGCTCCATGAAGATTTCATGATCAATCGGGCTGTCTGTCATGGATCACCTTCTTATTCTGGGGGAATTTAACAGGGCTTCAATTAGGACCGATACGCGGATCGGTTTAGTGATGTAGTCGTCCATCCCTGCTTTCAGGCACATCTCACGGTCGCCCTGCATGGCGTTCGCGGTCATCGCGACTATACGAGGACGACTGCCATCCGGATGCGCTTTATTGATACGACGAGATGCTTCAAGCCCGTCCATCTCGGGCATTTGCACATCCATGAAAACGACATCATATGTTTGCCGGTTGACGCTTTCGACCGCTTCAACACCATTGCTGGCCAAATCAGCGCGATAGCCCATCTGTTCCAGCAGTCGCAGCGCAAGTTTCTGGTTCACCAAATTATCCTCAGCCAGCAAAATCCGCAGTGGATGTCGTGTGGCCATATCCGGATCTGTTTGTGGTTTGCCCTGAGGTTTGGACGGCTCTACGCGCACCTTTTCAGTCGCGAACAATGTGACCAGGGTATCGAACAGGTGGGATTGGCGCAGAGGTTTGGCAAGGTTGGCGGTGAAGAGCCCATCCTCAAGGTCTATATCGCGCGGGCCAAGTGAACTGAAAAGGATGAGTGGCAAGCCCGGTTTCTTGGCGCGAACCCTTTTTGCGAGCTCTTCTCCATTCATGTCAGGCATATGCATGTCGAGAATGGCCAAATCGAACTCGACGCCTTCTTCAAGTATGCTCAGCGCCTCTGACGGAGATCCATACGTCGTTGTCTGCGTGCCCCATTTCTCGGTTTGCAGAGAAAGGATTTTACGATTGGTGGCATTGTCATCCACCATCAAAATTCGCTTGCCTTCGAGTTCAGGCTGAACACCAACAAGACTGCGAGAAGACGATTTAACTGGCTTTGCAGGTTTGGCCTGGATCTTGAAAACAAAGGTGGAACCGCTCCCCTCGCCATCGCTTTCAGCCCACATGGTCCCGCCCATGAGTTCTGCTAGGCGTTTCGAGATCGCAAGACCCAGACCAGTGCCGCCATATTTTCTGGTCGTTGAACTATCTGCCTGACTGAAAGACTGAAATAATCGGCTCATGCCCTTTTGGGATAGGCCGATTCCAGTGTCTCGGACTTTGAACGTTAGTTCGAGCGATCCCTTTACCTTGGCGGATTGTTCAACAGACAGAACCACTTCGCCGCTTTCGGTGAACTTCACTGCGTTAGAAAGCAGGTTCAGCAGAATTTGCCGCAATCTGGTCAGATCCGCACTAATCGCCAGTGGTAGCGCGTCATCGAATTCATAGGCTAAATCGAGTTGTTTCTCAGCGGCTTTGCCGCTGACTAAGTCGAGAGCGCTTTCTATGCATTCGCGCAGGTCGAACGGATGATTTTCGATATCCATCTGCCCGGCTTCAATTTTCGAGAAGTCAAGGATCTCGTTGATGATACCCAACAGCGCGTCACCACTATCGCGGATGGTGTTTGCATAGTCGCTTTGCTCTGCATCCAACTCTGTGTCCATCAACAGGCCGCTCATCCCGATCACCGCGTTCATGGGCGTGCGAATCTCATGTGACATGGTGGCCAGGAATGCGCTTTTTGCTTCGTTGGCAGTTTCAGCAGCCTCGCGCGCTTCTTCAGCTTCGCGGAAAAGGCGTACGTTCTCGATCGCAATAACAGATTGATCGGCAAAGGACTCGGCCATTGCAATATCGTCATCCGAGAAGGGTGTTTTTGATTTTCTGATGAAATAGAGGCCGCCCAGACATTTGCCTCCGCGCATCAATGGCACGCCAAGGAAAGCTTCAAACCCGCTTTCTTCGTGAAGCTTCTTTGCCAACCGCGGCAAGTCACCCGACGACAAGTCATGCACATGCATGGTTTTTCCAGACAGCAATACCGACGACAGAAAATTGTCTTGCGTATCCAGCGGGTGCCGAGTTCTTCCGAAATCACGTATCAGCCCGTTGGGCGAGGCCAAAGCCACTTGCCACCAGAAACTCTCATCCGACAACGCCGCACCGGCCATGTCGCACGAAACGAGCCGTGTCGCGGAATCTACGATCACCTCAAAAACAGGCGTTGTATCCGTGGGCGATTGGCTGATCACCCGCAATACATCAGCACTCGCAGTCTGCCGGGCCAAGGAAGACTGAGTTTCATTGAACAGGCGTACATTTTCCAGCGCGATTATGGCCTGAGCGGCAAATGACTCGGCAATGGACACTTCGTCTTTGGTAAAAACCTTGGACGTCTTTCGAATAAAGACCAAGTTGCCGAAACAGTCTTTTCCACGCATCAAGGGCACCATCAAAAACGATTTAAAGCCCTTCTCGCGAAATATCTTCTTGTCGCGCCGCGGTAGTTCATCGTAGCGCCAATTTGGCATGTGTAGCGTCTTGCCGCTTTTGATTGCCCAGGACGGCAGGTTGTCTTCGGGGTCAATCGGAAGCCGATCCGTCCACTCGACTTTTTCCACACCTTCTGGCGTTGCGACAGCAACCTGCCAAATTTCGGTTTTGTTGGCTTGAATAGCAATTGCCAGGTCGCAATCTATCAGCGTCGTCGCCAGTCCAACAATCTTCTCGAACACGGGTTTGGTATCGGTTGGGGATTCAGAAATTACCCGCAGCACATCTGCACTGGCGGTTTGGCGGGCAAGCGCGGTTTGCGTGTCATCAAAAAGCTGCGAGTTCTGAATAGCGATGATTGCCTGTGACGCAAATGTCTCCATCTGCTTGATTTGCTTCTCGTCGAAAGCCGCAGTTATTCGGCTGCCCATGCTGATGACACCGATTGTGACACCATCGCGGATCAGTGGCACGGAAAGGACGGATCGATAGCCCTCGAGATTGGATTTGAGCAGCGGATCGTAATTAGGGTCAGCTTGCGTATCTTCAACATAGTCGGCCCGTTCATGCAGAAGCGCACGTGCCGTGGCCGATGTTTCCCCGGGCTCAAAAGGATGCGCCTTTAAAAAATCCGCGAATTTGCCCGACAAATTGTGCCCGGCAAAATAATGGTACTTCCCATCTTCGGGTGCCTTAAGCGCCACGAAGGCATCCTGCAGGCGACAAATGCGAGACGAAACGGCCAGCAACGCCTCCAGTACAGGCTCCAATGCATCAGGAGATCGGGAAATAACTTCGAGCACCTCGCTTGTGGCTTTCTGGTACTCTAAGGATTCCTCAACTTCCTCAGTTCGGGCTGTCACCTCGTCGAAAAGGTGCGCATTTCCAAGCGCAATCACCGCTTGCGAGGCGAACGTTTCAACTAAAGCTATCTGCTTGTCCGAGAACGCCCCAATTTTCGAATGAGCAAGTGAAATCACGCCGAGCGTGACCCCATCCTTTACCAGTGGGACCCCTAAAGCCGAACGAAATCCGGCACCCAGTGCTTCTTCTTTCCAAGCATAGTCCGGGTCGTGCTCAAAATCTTCAATATACACCGTTTTGCCTGTCAGCGCGGCGCGACCCGTGGTCGTACCCTTGTCTGGAACAAGCACCTGACGGGTTATGACGTCGTAATGAGCTGCGGCGGAATTATGGGTCGCAGCAATGTCGTATACTCCGGTTTCTTCATTCAGTAGTGCGACGTAAGACGCCTCGGGTTTGCAGATGCGAACCGCCACTTGCAAAATAGCTTTGAGTACGGGATCGAGTTCATTTGGTGAGCGCGAGATCACTCCCAGCACTTCAGACGTGGCTGTTTGATAGTCGAGCGCTTCTTCAACTTCTGCTGTACGGGCCTGCACTTCTTTGAACAACCGGGTGTTGTTGATGGCGATCACAGCCTGGGAGGCGAATGTCTCTAACAGGTTGACCTGTTTTTCGCTAAACGCCCCGGGCTTCCGGTGCGCCATGACGATAACACCAACGGTCACGCCTTCGCTGACTAAGGGGACGCCGAGGGTGGTAAGGTAATCACCGATCTCCGCCGCCACCTTCCATGTGTAAGATGGATCCTTACTTGTATCTTTTATGTAAACAGTCTTGCCGTGAAGGGCCGTGCGGCCGATGCACGAGCCTTCCTCTGGGGCAATTGGGTTGTCTGACAAATAGTCAAGAAACGCATCACTCACGTTGTGGGACATGGCCACACGGTACAACCCATCGTCAGCATCCCGCATTGCAAAGAATGCATATTCTGGGTCGCAGATGCGTGAGGAAACTTCCAGGATTGCATCTAGCACCCGTGGAAGATCGTTAGGCGAACGAGAGATGACATCTAAAACCTCTGACGTGGCAGTCTGGTATTCTAGTGACTGCACGACCTCGGCAGTGCGTTCTTCCACTTCCCGGAACAGGTTGGCATTTGTAATGGCGATAATCGCTTGGTCGGCGAAGGTTTCTAACAACTGAATCTGCTTGGTGGAAAATCCCAAAACCTCGGTTGACCCGACCGAAATTACACCCACAACCTCGCCATTTTTGACCAACGGGACCCCGAGCACGGACCGATATTCCCCGACGCCGCTATCCTCCATCCAAGTATAAGACGTCTCGGTTTCGACATCTTCGATATAGATGGTGCGTTTCGACAGTATGGCACGCCCGCTTACACCGCTTTCATCAGGCGAAATAGGATGCGCTTTGACATATTCCGCAAAGGTCGTGTCCTGCGTAAGTATTGCAAGAACATGAAAAAGCTGATCGTCGGGGTTCAACATTGCAACATAGGCATCCTGCAATTCGCAGATGCGCGACGCTTCTTTGAGGATGGCATCGAGAACAGGCGCCAACTCATTTGGTGACGCCGAAATAACCCGCAGCACTTCGGATGTAGAGGTCTGGTATTCCAAAGCCTGCGTAACTTCCGCTGTGCGATCCTGAACTTCGCGAAACTGTCGGACGTTTTCCATTGCGATAACGGCTTGAGCCGCGAAGGTTTGGACCAGTGCCACGTCGTCGTCTGAGAATGGCGCAACTTCACGGCGATAGAGTACGATCACCCCTAGACCGGTGCCATCCTTCATCAACGGAACCGCCAGAACCGAGCGGGCTCCTTCAATCTCAACCATCTGAACCCGTTTCGGGTCACGATCCCTGAGGTAAAGGGGATCGTCCGCGATATCGTCCTGGCGAATGACCTCGCCATCAATCATTGGTTTGATCGCAATCAATTCAGTGCGTGTAAGTGGCTCCATAAAATTTTTGAGCGCTTCGTCAAAATCGATTCTCGCACCAATATTGGCTGGGATCGTTGCGATCTCGCGTTCGTGATCAGCGATACACAAGAAGGCGAGTGGCGCTTTGCACAGACGGCTGGAGTTTTCGAGAATGCTTTGGAAAACCGGCCTTTCGTCGTCGCGGCTACGGCTTATGACTTCGAGGATTTCTCGCGATGCTTTTTCGCGCTCAAGTCGTTCCTGAACCTCTCGAAATTGGCGCGTATTTTCTATCGCTATGACTGCGTGTTTGGCGAACTCTTCAATGAATTGCACGTCGGGATCAGAAAACGGACGGACTTCGCGGCGGCTGACTGCGATCGCACCAATCGCCTGTTCCCCCTGCATCAATGGCACAACAACCCGTGACCTGATGCCTTCGACCTCAACCATTGTAACAGCAGTAGGATCACCCGAGCGGTAGAACTCAGTGTCGGCGATGTCCTCGACGCGTACAACCTTGCAATTTCGTATCGCCGCCGCCGCCGTGACTGAACCATCAAGAGGCCACTCTTCTCCCAATTCGACGTCGGTTCTATCGTGCCCCCATGCACCGGCCAATTGAATATGGGTTCCTGCAGCGTTGACCAAAACCAGTGCCGCCTGATCCGCGTCACAGATTTCCGTGGCCTGCTGCAGCACCGCTTCAAAGACGCGCGCATCGTTGTCCCGGCTTTTGCTGATAACACTCAGAACCTCCTGCGTCGCCGTTTGGCGTTCTAACTGAGTGTGCAGTTCCTTCATTTGACGGGTGTTATCTATTGCGATCACAGCCTGCGCCGCAAAGCCCTCGACCAAAGAGATTTCATCTTCAGTAAATGGCCGCACTTCACGCCGGTAAATCCCAATGACACCGACGGGATCACCATTTGCCGACATCAAAGGAACCGTTAGAAACGAACGGACACCTTCCTCATCAACCAGTTGCCGGCGCCAAGGATCCCCATTGATGTAGTGGTCTGTCTCGCGCAAATCGACGTTGTGAATAACGCGCGATTGCCGCACGGACTCGGCAATTTGTAAATTTGACTCCAAAGACCAGCGATCCACGCCGACCTTGTACGTAGCCAATTGATCACCAAAATGGGCCGCGTATTCCAAATGAGTTCCTGCCTCATTTAGCAGGCTCAACGTGGCTACATCTGTTTCGCAAAGCCGGGCCGTGTTTTCCAGGATCGTCTGAAAGACTGGCGCTTCATCTTCCCGAGATCGACTGATCGTCTCCAGCACATCGCGCGTTGCCCCTTCACGAGCCAGACGGACCTGCAACTTGCTAAACTGGCGAACATTTTCAATTGCAATGACCGCCTGCGCGGCGAAAGTTTCAACCAGCTGGACCTGATCGTCGGAGTACGGTCGCACCTCATCCCGTGCCAGCATCAGGCATCCGATTGCACTGCCACCCACTTTCAAAGGAACAAACAGATTGCTTCTGCACCCATGCGTTTCGACAATGAGTTTAAAGCGCTCATCGCCCGATTTGTGGAAATCGGTGTCGCCCATGTCGACAACACGCCTGGTCTTACCGCTGAGAATAGTGTCCGTCACGATGGAGTTGCCTGGCTCCATCGTGTATTTGCCGTCGAGCCACAGCTGCTGAATATCCGGGTGCAGATTGACGCTGGCAATCAGTTGCTGACGCGCATCCCCTTCTTGCCCGAGAACCAGACCAGCAAAAATGGCATCGCAGAGATCTTTTGCCAGCGTTAAAATCAAGTCGCATACTGGTTGGATGTCATCCTTGGTCTCAGAAATCGCCTGCATAACCCGCGCAGTAGCTTCGAACCGCGCCTGCTGATCATCCGCGCTGAGCCCCGAACTTTGTGCAGACGACGACGCTGAACTTCCCGTCTCTTCCGATGTCCTCTTTCCACCCACCTGCGTTCGCAGCTCCCGCACCAACTAATGAAACACACACAACACCGGAGTTTACTGGGCATAAGATAGAAGTCACAGAGTTTCTTTGCAGACAGTATTCAATGCGCTTCGGGCGATGCTGGTATGGTGTGGCCTTGGGAAGATCCGCAGAGTCATAAAGAAAGCCGCTCTATTTGCGAAAAAAGTGTCCTAAATAGGAGATGTGTTAAACTTCCCAGAATACTCAAACATCGCTGTTGTATATCATCTTTGGGTTGCGAGCGGCCCACCGGGCCAAAAATGCGGATGGCCGCAAGGTCCGCATGTCGAATGTTCAGGCAGCCTTTGATTTTGCGCTCGCAGCGAACGGCAGGTTCGACGGGCCGCGCCGCAGCATGGAGTCAACGGGCTGCGGGTCCGGTTGGGGCCGTTTGGCACATTTGAGTGTCTGGTTTGGGCTACTATTTTCATTTCTATAGCAATCAATGCGCGAAACTTGGTTAAAAGCCGGCACTTAGGTCGCAGCCATGTTGATGGTCTATTCTTGGCAGATAAAAAATGAACTCCAACAAAGTACTGACTGCACTTAGAACTGCTCAAACATTGCGATTTTCACCAGTTGCTTATGTGAGCAACGGCCTGACGAACATCTAGCGGCAAAGCTCCGCCGTATTGTTCGATTGTACACAACTTTTTAACTAATTCCTCTAGCGTACGCTACCTTGGGTTGTGTTACGGCGAGTCTCTCGTAGGCCGCTGCCTTTTTTCTTATCTATAAAGAGGTACTGACATGACGACCGTTTTAGCTGCTGGCGATATTGCGTTTACCGGTTTCAATTCTGACAACCCTGATGAGTTCACTTTCGTTGCCCTGACTGACATCGAAGCCGGGACTGAGATCAGATTTACTGACAATGGCTGGCTCGCAGCGGGCGGTTTTCGCAGTACAGAGGGTGTTTTTATCTGGACGGCACCTGCAAATATCGCGGCGGGAACCGTAATAAATCCAGCTTTCTCGGGGCCATCCTTCTCTGCAAGCGGGGATCAGATACATGCCTATCAGGGGACCGAGACCGCGCCGTCTTTTGTTGCGTCTGTTCATTTCAACGGCACTGGTTATGAAGATGACGCAACTTCTTCAAACACTTCGGCCCTGCCCGCGGGTCTGACTGTGTGCACCAGCGCTGTGGCTATTCCCGAGACCGACAACGGAGCCTATAATGGTCCGCTTACAGGCAACAAGGCAGAGCTACAGGCAGCTATCAACAACGCGGCAAACTGGGTGACCGATAATTCACGGATCGACGATATCGAACCGGCGAGTTTCACTGTCACTGATGCCACATCGTCGCCCTCAGTTATAATCAACGATTTGGACCTTGCCACCGATGAAGGTGGCATGGCGGATACATACGAAGTCACATTGTCTGTCGCACCTACGCAACCGGTCACAATCACCATCGCGGTGGGCGCTGATCTGGATGTCGTACCGGCCGAGCTTGTATTTGATGCGACAAATTTTGATCAGCCGCAGCAAGTTGCAGTGACCGCGGTTGATGACGATTTGCCAGAGGCGGCCGAGATCGCGGAAATACAGCATTCTGTCACATCCGATGACCCGGCATATGAAGGCATCCTCGCCCCAATCGTGGAAGTGTCTGTCTCGGCCAGCGACATCGAAATCGTTGCAATCTACGAGATCCAGGGTGCGGGTCATGTGTCTGATTTTGTTCTGGCCGAAGGGCAGACCGTTGCCGAGTTTTATGAGACCCTCCCCGCCGGCACATCGAACGTTTTTGGCGACTTGGTTTCGACCAGCGGTATTGTTACAGCGGTGGATTCCAACGGGTTTTACTTGCAGGACCCGGATGGTGACGGTGATGATGCCACCTCAGACGCGATATTCGTGTTCACTGGTTCCAGCCCGACTGTCTCTGTCGGAGACGCAGTTTCAGTGGGTGGAACAGTTGCTGAGTTTTTCCCTGGCGGTACAGGCAGCGGAAACCTGTCGAGTACGCAGCTGACGAATGTGTTCGATCTTGAAGTCCAGTCTTCAGGCAATATCCTGCCAGATGCAGTTATGATCGGCAATGATCCGGGTGAACGGGCAGTTCCGAACCAGAGCATCGACGATGATGCTTTTGCCTCATTCGAACCCATTCAGGACGGCATCGACTTCTTCGAAAGCCTCGAAGGCATGCGCGTGACGGCGACCGATCTGCAAGCCGTCAGCGGAACCAGCCGGTTTGGCGAGATTTTTGCCGTTACCGATCAGGGCAGCGGTGCCACGGGTCTTTCCGAGCGCGGCACGCTGAATATCTCGCCGGATGACTTTAACCCCGAAAAAATCCAGATCGACGAAGACAGCGGGATTTTCGACTTTGACTTCCCAACGGTAAACGTTGGTGATCTTCTCGGCGACGTCACAGGCGTGGTTGGGTACAGTTTCGGAAACTTCGAAATCCTGCCGACCGAGGATTTTACCCCGAACATTCAATCCGCCGGATTGGAACCGGAATCGACCGACATTGCCGGTTCGGCCAATGAACTGACAATTGCGACGTACAATGTGCTTAACCTCGATCCAAATGATGACGACGGTGATCAGGATGTGGCCGATGGGCGGTTCGACGCCATTGCCGCGCAGATCACCAACAACCTGGGCAGCCCCGACATCATTGGCCTGCAAGAGGTGCAGGACAATTCCGGCTCGGTCGATGACGGAACCGTTTCGGCAGCGGAGACCCTTGCGGAGCTGGCCGCGGCCATCGTTGCCGCAGGTGGTCCGGCCTATGAGGTGATCGACAATACCTTCATCGGCGACGGAACATCGGGCGGTCAGCCCGGCGGCAATATCCGCACGGCTTTCCTGTACAATCCCGAGCGTGTCACGCTGGTTGAAGGATCGGTGCAAACCATCGGTGGGCAAGGTCCCGGCGAAGCGTTCGAAGGCGCACGCCTGCCGCTGGTCGCTGATTTCGTCTTCAACGGCGAGACGGTGACGGTGGTCAACAACCACTTCTCCTCCAAAGGCGGATCCGCGCCCATTCTGGGGGCCGAACAGGATTTTGCCGCACGTCAAGAGGACGTTACAGTGAATGGCAGTCTGGATGAACGTCAGGCTCAGAGTCAGGCGGTGCAGGACTTCGTCAATGGTCTTGGTGCTGAGGCCAATGCGGTTGTATTGGGTGACTTCAACGAATTCGAATTTGTCTCACCTGTGGCCGATCTTGAAAACAACACCAGCCTTGTAAACCTGACAAACGATATCCCGGAAGACGAGCGCTATACCTTCGAGTTTCAGGGAAACAGCCAATCGTTAGACCATATTCTGGTCTCCGAGGGATTGTATGCCGGCGCATTGGTGGACATTATCCATGTCAATTCGGAATTTGCTGCAACCAGCGCGCGAGCGTCGGATCATGACCCGATGCTGACTAGCCTGTTTCTGCCCGACACACAGACACTGGCGGTCGAGTTCGAGGCAGATGGGTGGTTCAGAACCTTAGCATTCGAGAGCATCGATGGCGAAGTTGTGGATGTCGACCGGCTTGGTCCCGTGCGCAAAAGTCTCAAATTTTCGGATGTTGGTATTAAGGTGGATGCGATTGACCCGACCAATTTCGAGTTTGTCGCCACCAAGCATGGCGCGATAGGTGTCTATTCCTTCGACGATCCGATCTTCGGACGCGAAGCCAGGTCAGTCGACGGTGATGAAAGCTTGATGATCGCGTTGGAGGACGCGGATCTTGAGGCGGTGGAGTTCATGTTTAGCTTCGACGAAAGTCATGGAAACGGCGAAGTGGAGGTTGCGTTCTACGATGACGGAGAGCTTGTGGGTACGCTGATCGCGGACGCCGCCGACGGTGATTTCCAAGGTTCGTTGGGCCGCACGAGTTTTGACGCGGTGGAGTTGGCCGCAAGCGGTGATACTATGTTTACGGTTGATGAATTTTCCTTTGATGTGATTGATCACAACCAGATCGCGTAGTGTAAAGTCGCACAAGCTTCTTGTGACTATGAAAACAGCAGCTTCGACGGCCGCATTGCTGTATCGCGATGCGGCCTAAACGGTGTGTTAATGGCTCCTGTAAAGCAAGAGAATTATGTCACTGCGATGGGCTGTGGGCGAAATCATTTGTTCGACCTGTTAGCGTCCGAGTTTCGAAGCGCAGGAAGGTACGCATTTTGTGAGTTTGCCTGTCTTGCGATTTCTCTCCCGCGGTGAATGGCAGGTTTGACGGGCCGCGCCGCAGCATTACCGATAGCGGTTGAATGTCTCCTTTGGGCCGCGAGCTACCTCTTCCAGCCCAAAGCGGACTTCGCGAACTATCTTCTGCTTGAAAAGGAAAATTGGAAGCCGACGCGCAGCCGATTTGTCAGCACTGTGCTTCAACAAGGAAAATCCCCTATCTGTTGGCAGGCTGAGGCACGGCCTGAGATCTGGACAACAAGTCACGTGGCCGGTCGCAAGGCGATATAGTGATCCGAAGATGGACAGTGTATTCGCGAAGTGTTCAAACGCGTTAGCGCCTATTTGGTCACGTAGCCTTCAGGCCTATTGGATCTTTACTCCGGTCTGGCCCGTACTCTACATCGAGAGCATCTGGATAGGTCGGCGGGTAAAATGTCTGTAGCGGTGAAGCTTGCTTGGACGCAACTTGAATTGAATGTCCAGTAATCGCCACCTTTCATGCCTAGATCCGCGATCACTTTAACTAAGAGCGATCCCTCTCTAGCCAGGACATTTTCGTGCAGACACGTTCCAGCGCTGCTGCCGAATGGCGCGAACTCGGTGACGGACACAAGACAGCTTTGCAAGCCTCACTGAGACCGGTTCGAATTCCTCTGCGCGTGCTGCTGCAGTCCGGCCAGAGTAGATTGTGCCGGGAATTTCAGTTTGCTAACGTCAGACACGCGCTGGGGAGGGCGGGTACACCTATATGCTGGACTATTCGCACAACGCCTGGCTTGTGGCGGCCTCTTTGGCCGTGTCGCTGATGGCGGGATTTACCGGGCTGTATCTGACCCATGGTGCATCCCAGCTTGACAGTCAGCGGCGTAAGCTTGTGGTTGCTCTGGCGGCAGTCATTCTGGGTGGCGGCATCTGGTCGATGCATTTTGTCGCCATGCTGGGTCTGCAACTGCCGATCCTGTTTTACTATGACGCTCTGATCACACTGATTTCTGCTCTGGTCGCGATCCTGATGGTTGGACTGGCGCTTTTACTGCTGCATTTTCGCCCGCGCACGCCCCAGATCATGATCGGGTCTGGGGTGATCGTGGGCCTGGGGATCGTGGTGATGCACTATATCGGAATGGCTGGAATGCAGCTGTGCCGTCCCGTCTATAATGCATTGGATGTGGTGTTGGCGACTTTGGCTTCGGTGATACTGTCGGTTGCGGCCATCTGGGTCGCCTATGGTAATCGCACGCAGCGCAATATTCTTTTGGGCACGGTCTGCTTTGGGCTGGCCGTGTTTACCATGCATTTTGTGGCCACCGGGCTGACCGATTTTGTCGCCAGCGATAGCGCCGGTGGCGCAGGACCTGCGCTAGACAATCAGGTTCTGGCGATGGGTGTCACGGTTTCGGTGTTTCTGATTTGCGGAGCGTTCCTGTTGACGGGAATCTCGTTCATCGAACCTAAGGAGACGCCTGCACCCGAACGTCCTGCAGAACCCGCAGCCCTGCGTGCCGGGGTTCCGTTCGAGCGCGAGGGCCAGACTTTTTTCGCCGAATCCAACCGCATCGCCGCCATCCGGGCCGAGGGGCACTATACCGTTCTTTATTTAGATGCCGAGAAACTGTTTTGCCCTTGGTCGATCACCGAGGCTGAATCGCGCCTGGAACCTGACGGATTTCTGAGGGCCCATCGCAGCTATCTGGTGAACCCAAAGCACGTCTCAAGCTTTGAGCGTCACAAGGATAATGGGACCTGTTATTTCGACGGCGTCGACGCGTTGACAAAGGTACCGGTCAGCCGATCCCGTTTAACAGACATTCGCGAGGCGCTTGGCCTTTGATCGCATCTCGTGCAGCCAATTCGCATTTCGTGAAACAAGCTGCGCGCCCTGTTTCCGTTGGCTGGAACGCCTGAGCCCGCCACTCTTTTCTTACTCAAGGTCCCCCAAGGCATAACGCTCGGACCCAGGGAGGAAGAAAATGATACCAGCCGGTTTTGAGTATCACCGGCCAGGCGATATCGCCTCGGCCATCGGCATTCTGCAAGAACATGGAGACGAGGCGCGCGTCATCGCAGGCGGGCACAGTCTGATTCCTATGATGAAGTTGCGCATGGCCGAGATGGGTCATCTGGTCGATCTTCAAGCTATCGACGAATTGAAGGGTGTTGAGGTTGGTGCTGATACCGTCAAATTGGGCTCGATGGTGACACAGCATGAGCTGATCACCCACGATGGGTTGGCCACCGCCATTCCGTTGATCCGCGAAGCCGCATTGCAGATCGCTGATCCGCAAGTGCGTTATATGGGCACAGTTGGTGGCAACGTCGCCAATGGGGATCCTGGGAATGACATGCCGGGATTGATGCAGTGCCTGAACGCCACGTTTGAGTTGTCCGGTCCCGATGGTAACCGCAGCGTTGCGGCGCGTGACTTCTACGAGGCTGCTTATTTCACCGCCCGTGGAGATGAGGAAATCCTGACACGCATCTCGATTCCGGTTCCCGGATCCGGCGTGAGGCAAGCCTACGAAAAGCAAAAACGAAAGATAGGCGACTACGCTACCGCTGCCGCCGCAGTGATGGTTGGAAATGGTACGGCGTCAGTTGCGATGACCAATCTGGCCGACACTCCCGTCTGGTCCGTAAGCGCGAGCAGTGCTTTGGCGGGTGGTGATGTCGAGGGCTGTGTGTCGGAAATGCTTGATGCGATCGACCCGGTCGCTGACAACCGCGGCCCCGTCGAATTCAAGAAACACGTGGCCGCCGTGATGCTGCGCCGCGCCATCGACCGTGCGCAAAGCCGCGCGGGTTGAGGGGAGGAACCAATGTCAAAAATGCACGTCAAACTCACCGTGAACGGAAAAGAAGTCGAGGGTCTGGCCGAGCCGCGCACGCTGTTGATCCACTTCCTGCGGGAAGATCTGAAAATCACCGGCCCTCATATCGGGTGCGAGACCAGCCATTGCGGTGCCTGCACCGTGGATATCGACGGTAAGTCGGTCAAATCCTGCACCACCTTCGTGGCGCAGGTGAACGGAGCCGATATTACCACTGTCGAAGGACTGACCAATGACGATGGCAGCCTTGGCGTTCTGCAGGAAATGTTCCGCGAACATCACGGGCTGCAATGCGGCTTCTGCACGCCGGGCATGATCACCCGCGCGCATCGCCTGTTGCAGGAAAACCCGAATCCGACCGAGGAAGAAATCCGCTTTGGTATGGCGGGGAACCTCTGTCGCTGTACCGGGTATCAGAACATCGTCAAAGCGATCTCCGCCTCGGCTGAGATGCTGAACGCTCAGAAGGAGGCCGCGGAATGAACGAACAAACCATGACCCCCGGAGAACGCGCCGCCAATCTCAAAGGGATGGGAAGCTCGCGCAAACGCGTCGAGGATGTGCGCTTTACCCAAGGCAAGGGCAACTATGTCGACGACATCAAGCTGGATGGGATGCTGTTTGGCGCTTTCGTCCGCTCGCCTTATGCCCATGCCCGCGTTGTCAATGTGAACAAAGAGGCCGCATTGGCCGTGCCCGGCGTTGTTGCTGTGTTGACAGCCGAGGATCTGGCTCCGCTGGGTTTGCACTGGATGCCGACGCTGGCAGGTGACAAGCAGATGGTTCTGGCCGATGGTAAGGTTCTGTTCCAAGGTCAGGAAGTTGCCTATGTCGTCGCCGAAAATCGGTACATCGCTGCCGATGCGGCAGAGCTGGTTGAGGTCGACTACGAAGAACTGCCGGTCCTGACCGACCCGTTCGAGGCGTTGAAATCGGACGTAGTTTTGCGTGAAGACCTTGCGGGTCAGACCGAGGGCGCGCATGGCCCGCGCAAACACCACAACCACATTTTCACGTGGGAGCAAGGCGACAAGGACGCGACCGAAGCCGTTCTGGGCGAGGCCGATGTTGTGGCCGAAGAGATGGTTTATTACCATCGGACCCATCCCTGCCCGCTGGAGACCTGCGGCTGTGTTGCCTCGATGGATAAGGTGACCGGCAAGTTGACGCTGTATGGCACCTTCCAGGCCCCCCACGCGATCCGGACTGTTGTGTCGCTAATCTCGGGTCTGGCCGAGCACAATATCCGGGTGATAAGCCCTGATATCGGTGGTGGCTTTGGCAACAAGGTTGGCGCCTATGCGGGCTATGTCTGCTCGGTCGTCGCCTCGATTGTCACCGGCCAGCCGGTGAAATGGGTCGAGAACCGGATGGAAAACCTTATGTCCACCGCCTTTGCCCGCGATTACTGGATGCAGGGCAAGATAGCTGCGACCAAGGATGGCAAGATCACTGGTCTCTGGTGCCATACAACAGCGGATCATGGTGGATTTGACGCCTGTGCCGACCCGACCAAATTTCCGGCTGGTTTCATGAACATCTGCACCGGGTCATATGACATCCCAACTGCTTATCTGGCTGTGGATGGGGTTTACACCAACAAGGCACCGGGCGGTGTTGCATATCGTTGTTCGTTCCGGGTGACAGAGGCCGCATATTTCATCGAACGGATGATCGAGGTACTGGCCATCAAGCTGAACATGGACGCGGCCGAGTTGCGCCGGATCAACTTTATCCGCAAAGATCAGTTCCCGTATCAGTCAGCGCTGGGATGGGAGTATGACTCTGGCGATTACCACACCGCTTGGGACAAGGCGCTGAAAGCTGTCGACTATGAAGGTCTGCGGGCGGAACAGGCGCAACGGATCGAGGACTTCAAAGCCGGAAGGACCCGCAAACTGCTGGGCGTCGGCCTGACGCATTTCACCGAAATCGTCGGGGCTGGACCGGTCAAGAACTGCGATATCCTTGGATTGGGAATGTTCGACTCATGCGAAATCCGGATTCACCCGACGGGTTCCGCCATCGCACGGTTGGGGACGATCAGTCAGGGGCAGGGTCATGCAACGACCTTCGCCCAGATTATCGCCAGCGAGATCGGCCTGCCTGCCGATGACATCACGCTGGAAGAAGGCGACACTGATACCGCGCCCTATGGGCTTGGCACCTATGGGTCTCGTTCGACACCTGTGGCCGGTGCGGCAACGGCGATGGCCGCCCGCAAAATCCGTGCCAAGGCGCAGATGATCGCGGCTTACTTGCTTGAAGTCCACGACGACGATGTCGAATGGGACGTGGATCGGTTCTCGGTCAAAGGTGCGCCTGAGCGGTTCAAGACGATGAAAGAAATCGCCTTTGCCGCATATAATCAGGCGATTCCGGGGCTGGAACCCGGTCTGGAGGCCGTAAGCTACTATGACCCGCCGAACATGACCTACCCATTCGGGGCCTATATCTGCGTCATGGAAATCGACGTCGATACCGGCGAATGGGAGGTCCGGCAGTTCTATGCGCTGGACGATTGCGGGACCCGGATCAACCCCATGATCATCGAGGGTCAGGTCCATGGCGGCGTGACCGAGGCTCTGGCAATCGCTATGGGTCAGGAAATCGCGTATGATGAGATGGGTAACGTCAAGACCGGTACGTTGATGGACTTCTTCTTGCCCACCGCCTGGGAGACGCCCAACTACACCACCGATCACACGGTGACGCCGTCTCCGCACCACCCGATCGGTGCAAAAGGCGTTGGCGAAAGCCCGAATGTCGGTGGCGTTCCTGCGTTCTCGAACGCGGTGCATGATGCCTTCCGTCCGTTTGGCCTTGTTCAGAGCCACATGCCGCATGACCACTGGCGTATCTGGAAGATCGCCAACGGTCTGGGAATGCACGGCTAACAGGAAAAGCTGCCGCGCTGGAATACGGCGCGGCGGCAATCCGGGAGAATTGCATGAGCTTGCAGCACATTCAGCAAGGCTTGGCCGAGGTGGGCTACGTTGCCGATGACCGATTGGCGATGGCGCTTCATCTGGCGCAGTTGCTTGGGCGTCCGCTACTGTTGGAAGGGCCAGCAGGGGTCGGAAAAACAGAGGTTGCAAAGGCGTTGGCGGCACAACGCGCGGCGCGGTTGATCCGGTTGCAATGCTACGAAGGGTTGGATGCCAGCCACGCGATATATGAATGGAATTACCAGCGCCAGTTGCTGGCTATTCGTGCAAGCGAGGCACAGGGTGGCACCAGGGAGGCCCAGCTATTCACTGATGACTATTTGCTGAAGCGACCTTTACTAGAAGCGATCAGCGAAGAAGAACCACCTGTTCTTCTGATCGATGAAATCGACCGGGCGGATGAGGAGTTTGAGGCCTATCTGCTTGAGATTTTGTCGGACTTTCAGATCACCATCCCCGAGCTTGGCACCATCAAGGCGCGTTCGCGGCCCATCGTGATCCTGACGGCGAATGGGACGCGGGATCTTTCGGACGCACTGCGGCGTCGTTGCCTGTATAGTTTCCTTGACTACCCATCGCGTGAAACGGAAATGGCGATCCTGAAAGCCCGCATGCCCGAAGTTGAAGGGCTGTTGGCGCGCCAGATTGTTGGCGTTGTGCAGGCGCTGCGCAAAGAAGACTTGGAGAAGACCCCTGGCATTGCCGAAATGTTGGACTGGGCGGCGGCCCTTTCGGGGCTGGGTGTAAACGACATGGCGCAGTCCCGCGAAGAGGTTCAGGCGACCCTTGTTTGCCTTCTGAAAACCGCTGCCGACTACGACGCTGCTCCGCCCGAGGTGACGGATCGCCTGATCGGAAAGGTGGCGTGATGCAGGTCACCCGGTTCCCCGCACGCGCATCTGGTTTGTCGGAAAGAATGTCCGCTTTCATCGCGCATTTGCGTATGAACGGACTGCGCGTCGGGCCGGCTGAAACGGGGGATGCATTGGCCGCGCTGGCGGCGGTTGAGGCGACGGATGTCAGACAGGCCCAGCAGGCACTTTGCGTGTTGCTGGCCGGCGACGCCGACGATTGGCGGCGGTTCGATGACCTGTTCGAAGCCTATTGGTTCAACACCGGCAAGCAACGCACGGGAACTGCCCAAACCGCGCATGTGCGGGTTCAATCCGCCAAGCCGATGATCTGGCAGCAAGAGAGCCAGGATGCTCAGAAAACCGAGACCGGCACGGATCAGGCCGCCGCACCTGATACCGGCGATGGGGAGGCTTTGGGGAGAGACGGGAAGCTGATTGCGACCCGTACGGCCAACCTGTCGCGCCGGGATTTGCGCGAGTTGATGGATGAAGATGCGCTGCGCCAGGCCGAACAAGCCGCAACGGCCATCGCGCGCGCTATCCGCGACCGGCGCTCGCGTCGGCGCAAACAGGCGCTGCGAGGACCTGCTTTGGACATGCGTCGCATACAGCGGGCCAGCCTTGCGCGGGGCGGAGAACCAATGGACCTGTACCGTCGCGCCCGTCCGCCGCGCCCATTGCGGATTGTGGCGTTGTGCGATGTTAGTGGATCGATGACGGTCTATTCGCGGGTTTTTCTAGCCTTCCTCAAAGGTCTGATCGGCAGTGGAACAGAGGCGGACGCCTATCTCTTTCACACCCGTTTGATGCGGGTGACTGATGCGCTGCGCGATCATGACACGCTGCGCGCAGCCGGTCGGTTATCACTCATGGCCGAAGGGTTCGGCGGTGGGACAGACATCTCGGGAAGCCTTGAGAGGTTTCTGAACGGATACGGTGCCCGTGCATTGAACGGGCGGACGATCGTATTGATCCTCTCAGACGGTTATTGCAGCGAGTCGCCTGAGGCCCTGGCAGATGCTCTGGCTCGGATTCGGCGCAAGGCGCGGCGGATTGTTTGGCTGAATCCTCTTAAAGGATGGAAAAACTATCAGCCCATTGCCGCCGCTATGCAGGCAGCAGAACCTTATCTGGATGCGCACCTACCGGCCAACACGCTCGACGCGCTGGCGGCGTTGGAACCCAAATTCCGAAAACTGTGAAAGGACACGTCGATGGCAGGTTTCGACATTTTCGACAAGATTGAGGAGTTGCGCAAAAAGGGCGATGCCTTTTGCGTGGCAACGGTCCTTCGCACTGCCGACGCAACTTCGGCCAAGGCAGGTGGCAAGGCCGTGATCATGCGGGACGGCTGTATTTTGGGGCATCTGGGCGGAGCGTGCGTGCAGCGCGTTGTACGCACATCGGCGCAGGAGGCACTTGCGGGTGGAACTCCGAAAATGATCCGCGTGAAACCTTCAGACAAGGTAGTGGCGATGACAGACCCGGATGGTGTTGAGACCTTCAAAAGCGGTTGTCCTTCGGGCGGAACGGTCGATTTGCTGATCGAACCCTATCAGCACGCCCCGCGCTTGATCATTTTCGGAGAATCTCCGATTGCAAACGCGCTTGCCGCGCACGCGGCGCTGATCGGGTTGCGTGTTTGTTTGCCTGAAGGTTCCGAAAGCTCGGTGGAATTCATCGGTTTTGATCCAAATGACCTAAACGCATTGGGGGTTGAACCACGCGATTTCGCGGTGGTCGCCTCACAAGGGAAGGGCGATGGCGCAGCGCTGAAATCTGCGCTTGAATCACCAGCACGACGCGTTTCGATGGTCGCGAGCCACCGCAAGGCCAAGGTGTTGTGCGAGAGGTTGGAAGCGCAGGGATTGACCGCTGAGCAAACCAGTCGGCTCAAGTCACCGGCCGGTCTGGATATCCATGGAATCGACCCGCACGAAATCGCCCTGTCGATCCTCGCAGAGATCATCCTCTGGCGGAATTCAGACAATTCCGAGGAGACGTCGCATGATGAAAAAATGGCGTAGATGGTTGCAATCCCTTCGGACTGTGAAGCAGGAACAGACCCCGGAAGAGGCGACCGAGACCGCACTTCGCGTTTTCCCAAGATGCTGTTGAGTAAAGGACTCTCAAATGGAACTAAATGACGAAATCCGTATCTCTGCTCCGCGTGACGTCGTGTATCGAGCGCTAAATGATCCGGATGTGTTGCGTGAGTGCATTCCCGGTTGTGAGGAATTGATCCAGCATTCTCCCGAGCACTTGGAGGCCAAAGTTGTGCTCAAAATCGGCCCGGTCAAGGCTCGGTTCAGCGGCGAAGTGACGTTGGACAACTCCAAAGCTCCGGATGAGTTTTCCCTGACTGGTGAAGGAAAAGGTGGCGCTGCAGGCTTTGCCAAAGGGGGAGCGGATGTCCGTCTTAGCACTGAGGGCGAGGAAACGGTTTTATCCTATAGTGCCAAGGTCACAATCGGCGGGAAAATAGCGCAATTGGGCAGCCGGTTGATTGCAGGGACTGCAAAAAAACTTTCAGCCAAGTTTTTCGACAGATTTGGGGAAATCGTCGCCGAGCAACACGTCGGCTAGGGTTAGGATTTCGGTAACGGGGCCTTCCCAGTCAAGCGGTTTTGCGCAAAATTGTTGATCCGCCGAAACGGTGTTGTCAGGTCTGTACTTGTGAGCCCTGCTATGGGAGTCGAACATGGATACTTTGAACCAAAGCGAAGCCGTTCCTCACAACCTGCATATGATCGACAGCACCGTGATCCGCGCCCATCATCCACTGCCCGGCAGGGGGTTGCGGCAGCAATTTCCCAAGTGGGAGGCAGCGGGCGCCAAACCATGGCCGCGATGAGAAGTTACACCTTGGCACACACTTTTTGCTGATCAAGCGCTGACTGAATTGTTTGAAGTACGTGAACGTGCACAATTACGAAAAATGCAGTTGCAGCGAATGTCGGCAATACGGGTTACAGACGCAGCATCGCCACTATCGATTCAAGGGTCGCTTTGAGCCGCAAGTGACGGCAACGAAACCTTTCAAGCGACACTCAGTTTGCGTCATTCGCAAGAAAGCTTACGCCCTATAAGACGGCATCGATTCCGGGTTTTCCCCTCTGCATCTATTGCGTCCATCGACCAGCTACCATCTGTTTTCAGGGTCAACATCAAGAAGCCGAAATCGCTGTTGCTGACTACTATACTTGCCAGGCTGCCAGCAACTTCAACGTTGGTAGCAGTATCGGAGGGCAAAGCATCAAGCTGCGTTCCTCCGTTGCCGCTTAGCCGACATTGATCAAATGAAGTTCAAATGCAGCTTCGTCCGCGGTCCAGACCTCGTTTGGCCTTCCGGCTTTGCGCTTGCAGCGAATGTCTCCTCCGACGGGCCGCACTGCAGCATCGATAATCCTCGGACAATGGCAGCAATGGGCCGTCCTCGAAAGCTTCGGCACGACCCAATATCGCCAATGCTGCAATTGTCCCCGCGGAAATAGAGAGCCCAGATTGACCGATGCTGCGCTCGGTTTCAAAGTCCGTTATCCCACAGAACTCGGTCTTTCGTCAGGCAATCGGTGTGAAGTCCATCGTCCAGTTGGTTTCCCAAGTGGCTCCATCATCAGTCGAGAAAGCTTGTTCCCATCGCGGAACCGCCCCTTTTTTCCAAAGAAACCTGACGATGAGGGGCTGCCCATTCAACACGTCATGCGCGCGAAATTCTCCGATATCTCCTGTGAATGCACCCTTTACCGGTGTATCAAGCCTGTGGGGCGATCTACCGTCGAGCCACCAGATCGCCCATTCCCCTGAACCTGGATCGAAGCTGCGCAAGGCAATGGCGCGATAAGGCTGTCCGGGAAGCTCGACAAGGTTGTCTTCAACATTTCCATTGCCTGCGAGGATTGGCTGCGTTTGCGAAAGGCCTGCGAAAACCTCCCAGTCATCGCAGCCAGTTAACCGCTCCTTCAAGCGTCTGTGCTGTACGGTCCAAGACCCGAACATGAAGTCAAAATCATTCTGGATAGCGGTTGTCGCCTCGGGGTCGCGATCGGTGTGCATGGCTTCTCCTTTTTTCCGTGACATGACAGCTTATGAGAGAAATAACCCGACATAACGTGTCATGTTTTTTTCGGAGAGCCGATGAAATCCTCTCGCTTACTGTCAATTTTGTTACGCCTTCAATCCCGCGGCCTGATGACTGCGCAGCAATTGGCCGATGAATTTGAGGTCAGCTTGCGCACGATTCACAGGGACATCGATCAGCTAAGCTACGCAGGTGTCCCCGTTTATGCCGAGCGGGGGCGCAACGGTGGCTATCGGTTGATGGATGGATACCAAACCCGATTGACAGGCCTTGATGCGGATGAAGCGCGCAGCCTGCTGCTGGCGGGGCTTGGCTCCGCATTGGATGATCTTGGTTTGCTGGAAGCCGCGAGCCAGACAGAGCTGAAAATCATGGCGTCGCTCTCGGGCTCGACGCGCGATCAGGCCATTCTTGTTTCCGAGAGGTTTTTGTTGGATCCGCTGGGTTGGTATCAAAAGAAGACCACGGCTCCATTTGTGCCTGAGGTTGCCTCAGCCGTGTGGAATGAAAGGCGACTGTCGATAGAATACGAGAGCTGGAACGGTGTCGTGGACCGTGTCGTGTCACCCTTGGCGATTGTCCTGAAAGCCGGAAACTGGTATCTTGTCGCGCTCTTCGAAACCCCACGTGTCTACAAGATTGCAAATGTCCGGAGCATCAAGGTTCTTGATGAAACATTTTTACGCCCGAAGACTTTTGATGTCAGCGCTTTTTGGCACAGCTGGATCGCAGATTTCGAGCGTCGGCTGAAGTCTCAACAAGTCGCGCTTCGGGTCAGTTCAACAGGCTTGCGCATGTTAAACGAATTGGGCTTTGTATTGCAGTCGCCTGTTCAGATTCCGAAACGAAAAGGATGGTTCTCTGTGAACGTACACATGGAGGTTGGAGTGAAGGCCGTTCGTGATGTTTTATCGCTGGGTTCTGAGGCCGAGGTCCATGAGCCAGCCGCATTTCGAGAAGACGTGATCGCTGAGGCCCGCAGAGTTATCGATCTATACGTATCTTGATTTCGCCGAGGTCTGATTAGTGAAGATAAGCGGGCATCCTTTGCGATGGCAACGAACTGGCGCTTTGCCCGCGAAATGTGAGTTTGAGTAATCCCAAAAATGACGAATGCAGCGAATGTCCGCAAAGCAGGCTGCTGGCGCAGCATTGAGAATGCAGGACGAAGGTCGGCTAGGCGCAGGCCAGGGTTTCCAGCTCTGTGGTGCTGATCTGAGGCATGTTCAGGCTCCGCCCTGTGCCTTGGCATATGCACGGTGTGCATCGGCCGCCCTGGCCACGGCATCAAAGTCGAGTTCAAAACCAAGGCCGGGACGCCCCTCAAGCGACAGAATACCTTTTTGCGGCTCAAGGCAAGGGGAGGCGATGATATTACCGTAGTCGGAAGACCGCTTCGGGCCGAGTTGTCACGACTGAGTTCTAGCTAAAAAAGCGGCACCAAATTCCTCTTTCAGCAACTGATTTGCAGCTCTGGGTCTACTTCGTGCTCAACGAGTTATTGATTTGGGGGTGCCATCCGATGTCGATCGTTCACCTCGTTTCTGGTCCAACTGCGACGGTTGGGTCAGGTTCTTGTGACGTTCAACAAGTACTGTGGAACGTCACTGATACTTGACTCAATCGACATCCAAAACCTCAACAAATCGGCCGATCACGTCATCCATTTCTGACCCAGAGCGAGCAGAACCCCCTCATCGGCACTGCTAACGATAGCCGCCGAATCAGCATGCCAAATTGCCCATTCCCGGACACTAAATACAAACGCTTTAGTAAGGTGCCTTGGACAGCGTCATCAAAAACGCAACTAAGTCTTCAATCTCTTGCTCAGACAAATTCAATTGCGAGAGAATGGCTTCACCGTCGGCGTGCAGCCTTTCCGTATTGATTTTGCTGTAATGCCGGATCACAGCGTTCAGATCCCCTAGGCTGCCGTCATGCATGTACGGTGCGGTTTCAGCCACCCCACGCAGGCTGGGCGTGCGGAAGGTTCCAAAATCAGCGTGGCTCCGGCGTACATTTCGAACGGCCCAAGCACCTTGCTTGTCCGGATCGTCATTCCAGACGCCGTCCAGTGTATAGGGGCTTGAGAGCAAAAAGTTCAATCCACCAAACCGACCTTCGTCAACCTCGGTTTCATTCAGAAAATATGGTACACCGGCATCGTGGAACTCATTGTTGGAAAACCTCGGGCCGTTGTGGCAAAACACGCAATTCCCGCGCCCTAAAAACAGCTGAAGACCTCGCTGGGCTGCTTCGGGGTAGTACGCGGCCGCTGCAAAATCTTGATCCTCCAAGGCATCGCGAAAATCGTCGAACTGAGTCCGGTCGGTAGCTAAAGTTTCCAAGTAAGCCGAAAGGACTTTTGCAGTGTTTACCAGAGCATGTTCTGGACCTTGATCCTGGATATCGCCAAATATTGCTTCAAAGTCATCAATGTAAGCACTTTCTGAGATTGCTGTTTTCAGACTTTCGGGACTATGCGCCATCTCATGCTCTTCGATGATCGGATGCAGGCTTGCCGCCCAAAAATTGTCGCTCTTTCCACCCCACCCATACCAACGGAGTCCGGCAAGGTTCCGTAGTGATGGTGTGTTTCGATCTAACAGAACACGGCCGAGCGCTCGGGCTTCCGGCGTTGTAAAGGCCTGTTCAGGATCATGACAACTGGCGCACGAAAATGCACCGTCGACCGACAACACCGGATCGTTGAAAAAAGCCTGTCCGAGCTGGATCGATCGGGTGTCTTTGGAAACCCTATTGCTTGGGTCCGACTGGAAGGATGGTGGCCACGGTCCAAAAGTCAGCGTTTGTTCAATTTCGTCAGCAGACAGCAAGACTTCGGCACGCACTGCGCCGGTCAGGACCATTAGCGCCGCAGTCATCCACAGCTTCATTTCAACGCAATTTTTGACGTGTAGAAAATTGATTGATCATTGATGTCGACATCAACCTGCAGCTCCCACAAACCCGGCATGTGAAACAGCATATCATCAACGCGGAACGTTCTACCGTCCAACGCGGTAACCTTGGGGGTATAGTTCATACCGTGTTGATGAGCGGGCATGATTGCATCCACGCGCATTTGGCCCACGGCAGTTTCACTACAAACTGAAACCAGCAAGGAAAACGGTTGAGCCAACGGAATTTCATCAACAGACAGATAAACCTCGGGTGCGTTTTGAACTTCCGAATTCACACGTTGCCCAGTTACGTCACAAGCAAAAGCCGCGCTGGACCAAATCAGAAACCAGACAGCGCAGCGGATCATTCTGATGCCAGCAAACGTTCGGCATTGGCATAGGCGATGTTGTCCGCAATCTGGTCCGGCAGCAAATCCAACCATTCACGCGAAAAATCGGCATGAGGTCCTACGTAATACCAACGTTCCGGCGCAAATGTATCCGTACCGACCATGAAACGATCCGGATGGGCTTCGAAAGCCGCCTTCCAATCCGGGTCGATACGGCCTCGTGAGGTCATGTCGGAACGAAACGCCAAATCGGCCCAAAGCCTGGGATAGGTGTCCAGCGCGTCAACAACACTCGCCGGATCATCAAAGCCAGAGTGCGCCCACAAGACCCGAGCCTCCGGCCAGGTTTCGAAGATCAGGTCAACTGCCTCTCGATCACCATGGTGATGCAGGATGAGGTTCCGCTCTTTGGCTAGTGCAATCATACGTTGGATGACCGGCGTTTTGATATCGTCGCCGTAAGCGTGAAACTCACCGATGGCTTCGTACTTGTTCATTGCCAGATTTGCTTCCAGATACTCGATTACGGTTTCATCGTGCATCCAGGTGTTGATTTCACCGCGACGCCGGTAAGGGCGCAGTGCCGGAACAACAATGTCCGGTGCCGCGGCCAACAACAGCTGAGTACCATTGTCATCAGAGCTGGAGACCAGGGCTTTACGAACGCCCGCATCTCGAAGGATTTTGGCCACCTGTTCGGGAGGAACCAGTTTGACGGCATCGTGGCTGTAATGAATATGCGCGTCAAAGATCGGGCGCTCTTCTGCGATAGCACTACTGCAAATCAGCGCGGCACCAAATATGAAGATATGTTTCAGCACCTCAAGCCTCCTCAATATCGTTCAGACTTTGGCAAGCTTCACATCGAACTTCACGTGCAAGAAAGGTTCAGTGATCTTACCAGAAAGCTCCATGCCATCAGGAAATTCTGAAACTGGCCTTTCAATATAGGTCATCACCAGATCATCCCGAACACCAAACACTGTATCCTGATCCAAATAAGGATCGTCGTCGGGGAAAATCTCAGTGACCAAAGAACGGAAGCCAGGAGCTTTGACGATATAGTGCAGGTGCGAAGGTCGCCAGGGATGGCGGCCGCAGGCGCGCAGGATATCCCCGACCGGCCCATCTGACGGTACCGTGTATTCAACTGGCTTGACGGTCGTGAATGCATACTTACCGTCGTCACCGGTAGTCATCAGGCCGTGAAAAGAATAGGTGTCCTGTTCTTCGTCCTGGCTTGCATACATTCCATTCGGTGCGGTTTGCCAGATATCCAGCTCAGCACCGGAAATCGGATTACCATCGATGTCCCGGATCACGCCTTCAGCAAGCAGCACAGGCCCACCGTAGTGGCGCTTCATATCCCCGCCGAATGGCAGAGGCGGCGCGCCAGAGACATGGAAAGGGCCAAGTACGGACGAACTTGTTGCATCAGAACTTGAATGCAACATGTCCACCAATGACGACAGGCCCAGCACATCCGAGGCGAGCACGAACTCATGCCTGTCCTCTGATTCCACGGCAGCGCATCCCTCCAGAAACGCAATCCCGGCGCGCCATTCGTCATGTGTCAAGTTGGTTTCTCGCGCGAAGTCGTGGAGGTGTTTGACCAGAGACCCCATGATTTCTCTCATCCGCGGATCGGTGTCCTTGGACAGGTATCCCATGAACACGTCGGTGATATTGTCTTTGGTGACAGAGCGCATCTGGGCCTCCTTAAATCAGGGCAAGGCTGAGGATCGGGAACTCGATCAGAATAAACAGAACGATCAGCATCACGAACGCAAAGGGAAGTGCGCCCATAAACACATCCTTGAGCGATATTCGGTCATCGTTGATCGTCGATTTGATGACGAAGCAAGATATGCCCAAAGGCGGGGTCAAAAGCCCGATTTCGGCGCCGACCACAGTGATTATGCCAAACCAGATCAACGACATGTCCAGGGCTTCGGCCATGGGCAGGAACAGCGGGACGACGATCAGAATGATGGACGCCGTATCGAGCAAAGTTCCCAGAAAAAGCATCAAGAGAACGTAGAGCAGCATGATCGACCAAAAGGACGCGGAATTTCCCGCGAGCAAATCCTGCAACTGATTGGGCAGCCCGGCCAGCCCCAGCATGCGACTATAGATCGAAGCCGCCGTAATCAGGAACAAGATCGCCGCTGTAATGTGACCGGTTTCCAGCAAAGCGTCCCAGAACGCTCTTGGTGTCATGGACTTGCGTACGACTGCGATCACGAGCGCAACCAGTGCCCCGGCGGCACCCGCCTCGACAGCGGTTAGCCATCCTGTGTAAATGCCACCGAGCACTACCGTGATAATGAACAATGTGGGCAGGGTCTTGGATGCAATCTCGCGCCCGGACATCCATTCGGTGTCTTCGACGACCCGGCCGCCCACAAATGCAGGTGTAAAACGGCCCATCAACCAGATCGCGCCCACATAGGCTATCGCCAGCATGATACCGGGTATTACTCCCGCCAGAAACATGTCCCCTACGGACTGTTCGGCGACAAAGGAATAGATGATCAGCATCGCCGAGGGCGGAATAATCATCCCCAAAACCGACGACCCGGCCACAACCCCAACCGCAAAACGTGGATTATATGCCTGCGCCATCATCTGCGGGACCGAGACCTTGGTGAACACTGATGCGGACGCAATGGACGACCCGGTAACGGCCGCAAACACGGCATTTGCCCCGACGGTCGCCATTCCGATACCACCTTTGACCTTGCGAAACCGCATGGTCATAACTTCGTAGATATCCCTGCCTAACCCGGCCTTTGAGACGATAAGTCCCATAAAGGTAAACAACGGTATGGTCGCGAAACTGTATTCCATCGCGCTGTCGCCAACCGCCACTTTCAGCAGGTTGAGCGCCAGTGTGAAATTGTCCCGCATCAGCCAGATCGACACGAAGGAGACCACACCCAGAGCAATCGGAATGTAGACGCCTGCGTAGATCAAAAAGACGATGGCAACGACCGAGATCAGGCCAATCTCAATCGGCGTCATTCTGCGGCCTCGTCATGTTCAGGGGTGCGGACAAGCTGCGGGCGGTCCTGCCCCGTGACGACCTTAAGCAGGAAGATCACGCAGGCAAGCGCAGTACCGCACGCGATGACCAGTTTGACCGGCCACCATGGCAATGTGAAAAGACCGGGTACTCCGAAGTAGTCCTGTGTCTCCCACATATGAAGAAATTCTGGGAAGGTTACATACGCAATCAAAGCCATAAAGATTGCGGATATGGCGTTGATGATGCGCCTCAGGCTGGCTGTCAGACCCGGGCGGCGATGGTGCAGCAGGTTCAGGAACCCGTCTGAGCGCGTCAGCCGATCCACTCTGACGACGTCGGCCAACTGCAAGAAAACGATCATCACGACCGAAAACTGGACCATCTCGTAGGTCCCGCGCAGAGGGGCTGAAAACAGGCCACGCGCGATGACGTCAATATTCAGAATGACCACCAACGCAAGGACAACGATAGTACCCAAAGCGTTGGCAGCGATTGCAAGCGAATTGGCGACCCGAGACAAGCCAGCAACTGCGGTCTTCAGCATGAAAGGCCCCTTTTCGTGGATCGCCAACCGGTTATTTAGCCGTCCAGTCACGCACACCGGTGAATCCGGCATCCTGAAGCTTGCCGAGATAAGCGGCCAGCATCTCTGTGCCCTGCTCGCCTTTATCGTTCAGCGTCGCGGCCCATTCCTGCGCGACATTCGGCATGGCGTTTGCCCAAGCGGCACGGTCTTCGTCCGAAACCTCAACGATTGTTCCACCCGCTTCAACATACGCATCCCGCGAAGCAGCGGCGCGGTCCATCGCGATGCCGGCGACATGGTCACGGTAGTCGATGGCGACGGCCTTTAACACGTCTTTGACTTCGTCCGGGAGGCTAGCCCAGTAGTCGGCATTGACGGTGATGGTCTTGGAATTCACTGCTCCCAGATCAGCCTTGAGCATGTACGGCGCTACTTCCGCGATCTTAAACGTCTTTGCGGCTTCGGGCCAAAGCATGCCGCAATCGACGAGGCCGGTTTGAAGCATGTTGTAGAAATCGGTTAGTCCCCCGCGTACACCGGCGGCATCCTTGATCCCTTCAAGATAACGCAGGTTCAGGCCTGCTCCCGCGATTTTGCGGCCTTCAAGATCGGCAACCGAAGAAACAGGTTCCGTGCAAAAGATTTGATAGGTGTCGAGTACAACGCCGGTAGCAAGATAAACTTGGTTCTGCGCGGCAAACTCGTTCTGCATCGCAGGGTATTCGCGCGCGATTTCATCCACTGCCTTAGCCACGGCACGGGAGTCCGACGCCACGAAGGGTGTCGATCCCGAAATACCCTGGCTGGGCAGCTTAGAAGAATGAAAGATGGTTGTGACGATACCTATGTCGCCAAGGCCAAGCTGAATCCCTTCCAGAACGCCTTTCGGCTTAACGATTGAACCGCCGTAGTTCTCTTGCCAGTTCATTTTATAGTTGCCGGAATCGCCCAGCCGTTTATCCACCTCTGGAATGAAGAAGTTGGTGAATTCTTTCACCCACAACGCGCGGTCGGGATAGCCATCAATTACGACGGCAGAGATGGTCTCTTCTGCAGCGACGGGCATTGCCATGACGCCTGCCAGAGCAGCGCCCATTAGGCTGCGTTTGGTCCAGTTTTTCATTTCTCTCCTCCCAGAAAGTTGGGTCTTTTGTCTTTATTCTTTTGTTTTGACCCAGTTGACGGTCAGGTCCGTGCCTGCCGCTTCAAACAGTTTTGCAATAGCGCAATACTTGGCTGTCTCCTCGCCCACGAGTGTCAGCTCCTCCTGACTGGCGGGTGTCTCACAATTCACGGTGAGTTCGATTTCCGGAAACGGAACATCGATCTCCTCTTCCATCAGGACACCGCGCCGATCCAGCCTGCATTTCGCGTCGATTGTCACGCTGCCGAGGTCAACTCCCAACCGATGTGCGTTCTTGTGTCCGATGACATTCGTACAGGCGATTAGGGCTGCCATCGCGGTTTCGGTCGGAGACGGACCAAGATTTGTCCCGCCGCGTTCGACGGGTTCATCGACAACAACATCAAGATCGCGAATTGGTATCTCAGTCCGCGCATGAGTCGGGCATTGAGCTGTCGTGCGGTAAGTCACAACGGGTTTCACTTTCATAGCCACAGCGTCACCTCCTCATGCATAAGAGCAAACCTTTTCGAATGGAAAACGTGGAAGCTTCTGGAACAATCCGGTCTCATCCGCGTAGCCCAGATTGCAAAGAAAATTGGACTTGAGCGTCGTACCCGCGAAGAACTCCTCATTGACGATCTTGTTCGAAAAACCTGACATGGCGCCGACGTCCAACCCGACCGCCCGGGCCGCAATCATGAAGTAAGCGCCCTGAAGCGTGCCATTTCGAAAGGCCGTGTCTGCCACGTATTCGGGCTTGTTTTCGAACAATGGCCGACGGTCTTCGTGCGGGAAAAGAAAGGGCAGTTCCTTCCAGAAGTCCATGTCATAGGCAATGATCGCCGTGACCGGAGCATCCATCATCTTTGGCACATTCTTCGGCTTTAAAGACTTTGCAAGCCGCTCTTTCCCTTCGGGACTTTTCACGAAAACGAAGCGCGCGGGCAACGTATTCATGCTGGTCGCGCCGTTGATCGTGATGTCGTAGATCTCTTCAAGTATGTCGTCAGAAACAGGCTTGTTGGTCCACGCGTAGTGCGATCTGGATTCGCGCAGGATCAAGGCGATCGCATCATCCGACAAGCGTGGAATGCGCGCGCGCAGATCGCGGTGATCTTGCTGCGCCTTGGCGCGAAGTGCCTCCAGCTCTGCTCCGGTTGGTGCGCTCATGCTGCAGCCACCTTGGACTTGGCGTCCTTTTCATCAATGATTGGGCTGGCGCAGATTCCGATGCCTTCAATCTCGACCTCAACGGTTTCGCCGGGCTTCAACCAACGGGGATTGGGCTTTTTGGCGTGTCCGACACCAGGCGGCGTACCCAGCGCAATCAGATCCCCCGGCTCCAGAGTAGTATATTCCGAAATCGTCGCGATGACCTGACGGACACCCCAGATCATATTGGCCGTGTTCGAGCTTTGCAGGATTTCGTCACCCACACGGCTTTCGATCTTCAGACCTGATGCCCCTTCGGGCAACTCATCCGGCGTTACGGTAAATGGACCAATCGCGCCCGTATCATCAAAGTTTTTGCCGGGCGTCCACTGAACGGTTTTGCGCTGATAGTCCCGCAGCGAACCATCGTTGAATACAGTGTAGCCAAAGACATAGCCCAGTGCGTCCTGCTCCGAGATATGGCGGCCGCGTTTTCCAACGATCAGCATAAGTTCTGCTTCGTAGTCGAGCTTCTGGGAACAGGCAGGCCGTACCATAGGTTGCCCTGCCGCCATGATCGAATTCTTCCCGCGCATGAACAGCGTCGGATATTCCGGGATGTCATACCCGCCTTCCTTGATGTGGTCCGTGTAGTTCAACCCCATGCAAATGATCGTTCCGGGAGCAGCAACGGGCAATGCCGGAGTGATGGAAGACACGGGCACACTGTCTGCCGCGTCAATTTTGCTGGCAAGTGAGTCGGCCAGTTCAGGCTTGGCTATCAAACCCATCAAATCCGAACCGACGGCAGGGTCCAAAGCCGTTAGATTCACTGCGTTTTCACCGTCTACAGCAAAAACCGCTGTGCCTTCCGAAGTCTCTCCCACCAGGTATTTCATTTTCACCATCCATGTCAGTTCGCTTGATTTTTGCCGACTATTTTGCCATATGTCAAATAATATCGATATTTTTGGAGACAGCAAATGGTTGCTTGGGCAGGCTACAAATCAGAAGCAAAAAGCCGCGGTGCGCTTGCTTTGGAGCTTTACGTCGCGCTGAGCACGCCAGCCAAAGCGCCGGATGATGTAAAGGCGTCACTGCCTGATCACTTGGCGTATCAGACGCAGCTGGAACGTTTGGGGCAGCTGGCTTTTGCAGGCCCCATGTCGGATGAAACTGGCGAGCACATGCAGGGGATGGGACTGATCATCTATCGCGCCGACAGCCTTGAATCCGCCCGGAAGCTGGCCGAAGACGATCCTATGCACAAAAGTGGGGCACGTAGTTTTGTACTTCGGCGCTGGTTGATCAACGAAGGCTCGCTGAACCTTTCAGTTGGTCTATCGACTGGAACGAGTGCCTTCAGTTAAGTGCACTCAAGAGTATTTGCCGCGAAATAGGAACAGTCGGATATGGACGCCATGCTTGATACTGAGGGCAAAGAGACATCAGCCACTCATGGAGCGTATCGAAAGCTGCGCGAATTAATCCTGACCGGCGAATTACCTCCGGGTCAAAAACTCAAGATCGAACAGCTTCGCGGGCTTTTGGACACTGGCGCTAGTCCAGTTCGGGAAGCGCTTAGCCTTTTGACTTCGGACATGTTGGTCGAGCGGATTGATCAGCGCGGATTTCGGGCAGCGCCAGTCAGCAAGTGTAACTTTGAGGAAATCCTTCTGCTTCGATGCAACCTTGAAGAAACCGCATTGCGCGCTTCCATCACCAATGCGGATGCGGCCTGGGAAGACCGGCTTGTCTTGCGTCACCATCATATGAAAAAGGCCAGCCAGAACGGGGCACAAGACTTTGAGGACGCTCACAAGGCGTTTCATATGGCCTTGTTGGACAATTCGAAACTGCCGTTGCTGCTGCGGTATTGCTCGCAGCTTTACGACCTGAACATTCGCTACCGCTATCTGGCGGCCGGCGGGTCGAGTTACAAAAAACGAGACATCGCCGCCGAACATCAGCAAATCTTGGACGCCGCATTAAATCACGACGCAGACGGCGCAACTCGGCACCTTATCGATCACTACCGCCGAACAGGTGAGTACCTTAGCAGCCAGATGGAGCCCTGAAATGCAGCAGAATTGGTTTCTGGGTGATCTACTAAACCAATTGCTGGACCGTTCCGACAAAAGGCGTGGCAAGGATGACAAACGGTCCATTTCCGAACTATGTGAGGCGCTTTTATCTGCGGAAGGTGAAGTTTCAGGATTCACGCTCGCGTCTACGATCCTTGAGCGCTACCACACTCTGAATGATGCGGAGAAACTAGACTTTTTTGTCTATTTGAATGACCAACTTGAGTTGGACGCAAATCAGCTTTCTGAAGCAGCCCGCCTCTACGCCAGAGACCAAAGTGTCAAACTTTATCAAAGGCTTAGTGAAGTTTCAGAGCCACGGCGGCAAGAGTTATTGCGACGGCTGAACCAGCCGTCTGGTGCGACACAGGAACTTGTAGCCATGCGCGTTGATCTGCTGCGCTTTCTCAAATCCAAACCGGAACTCAAGCGAACGGATATCGATTTCGTCCATTTATTGCGCAGCTGGTTCAACCGAGGCTTTCTTGTCCTCAAGCAAATTAGCTGGGACACCCCTGCCCGTGTTCTGGACAAGATCGTCGCCTACGAGGCGGTACACCAGATCAACGATCTGGACGATTTGCGGCGAAGGCTCTACCCGTCAGATCGTCGTTGTTTTGCGTTCTTCCACCCTTCTATGCCAGATGAGCCGCTGATATTTGTCGAGGTCGCTCTGACCGTTGAAATCCCGGGTGCAATTGACACGCTTCTGTCCGAGGCGCGAGAACCGATCGAAGCTGAGCAGGCCAAAGTCGCAGCGTTCTATTCAATTTCAAACTGCCAAAAGGGATTAGCGGGCATCAGCTTTGGGAATCTGTTGATAAAACAGGTTGTGACCGAGCTTTCGCGAGAGCTTCAACAACTTGGTACCTTTGTGACCCTGTCACCGATACCAGGACTGAATCGTTGGCTGGCCGGGGAAACTGAACATCCAGAACACGGCCATGCCGCGCAGGCCGTGATGGCAGAAACAGCCACGCCGCAGGACACGCGCGCGATGGCTGCCCGATACTTGATGTTCGCCAAGCGCAAAGATGGGATGCCACTGGACCCCGTGGCCCGCTTTCATCTGGGCAATGGTGCCGAGCTTCATGAAGTGCATGCCGACGCCGACCCGTCGCCAAACGGACTAGCCCAGTCCGGAGGTGCGATGGTCAACTACCTATACGATTTGAACCAAACAGAACGTTACCACGAAGAATTCGCGACAAGTGCCACGATCCAAGCCTCGCGTTCAATTCGCGCGGCTTCAACTGCGACGCTTGCGGTAACGCCTAGGGAAAATACAGCGTGACTAATACACTTTACGACAGTTTGTTTGCCCACCACGAGGGCAACACGGCTCCATTTCTACAGCTAGATAATGGCCAAGTGGTATCTTATGACGCGTTTCTGCAGCGTACCGCGCAGATCGCGCATGTCTTGCAGAACTGCGGAGTTTCCCCTGGTGATCGCATCGTTGTGCAGGCCCCCAAGTTGGCCGACACGATTGCGCTTTATGCCGCTTCGGTTCAGGCAGGTGCTGTCTACCTGCCCCTAAACACTGCCTATACCATGGCAGAGTTGGACTATTTCATCTCTGACGCACAACCTGCGTTAATCGTTTGCGACAGCAACGACAAAGTTGAATTCGAGCAATTGGCAACCCGGTCCGGCGCAAAGCTGCTGACCTTGGGTGGCGAAAATTCAAGCCTGAGCCGCGAAGCGGATGCACAGCCTTGTGCATTCGAAACCGTGGATCGCGCGCCAGAAGACCTCGCGGCGCTTCTTTACACATCAGGTACCACGGGCCGGTCCAAGGGCGCGATGCTCAGCCACCGAAACCTGCTGTCCAATGCCCAAGCCCTTGTGGATATGTGGGGTATCACCGACGGTGATCGCTTGATTCACGCGTTGCCCATCTTTCACACGCACGGGCTTTTCGTGGCGATGAACACATCACTACTCGCCGGTTCCAAAGTGCGGCTGATGAAAAAATTTGACACTGAGATGATCTTGGAAGAACTGCCGAATTCAACTCTTCTGATGGGTGTCCCCACTTTCTATACCCGATTGCTGGCGCATGACGGTTTCACCGATGAGATCACAGAGAACATGCGTCTGTTCATTTCCGGCTCAGCCCCGTTGCTGGCGGAGACCCATGTGGCGTTCGAAACGCGCACCGGCCACCGTATCCTTGAGCGCTACGGTATGACCGAAACGAACATGAACACCTCTAACCCTTATAGCGGTGAGCGTCGCGCGGGAACTGTTGGTATGGCTCTACCCGGCACCGAGGTGATCGTAACCAACCCTGAAACTGGAGAACCGCTGCCCCAGGGCGAGATCGGAATGATTGAAGTGCGTGGCCCCAATGTTTTTCAGGGCTATTGGCAAATGCCCGAAAAAACCGCTGAAGAGCTTCGCGAGAATGGGTTCTTCATTACCGGAGATCTGGGCCAATACAGCGCGGATGGCTACCTGTCGATAGTAGGTCGATCAAAAGACTTGATCATTACCGGTGGTTACAACGTCTACCCCAAAGAAATTGAAGACGTTTTGAACGATGTCGATGGTGTTCAGGAATCGGCGGTCTTCGGGGTTCCCGACGACGAATTTGGAGAAGCAATTATTGCTGCTTTGGTTGCCGAGCCCAGAGCACAGCTTCAGGTGGAACAGATCGAGTCGATCATAAGAAACAAGCTCTCGCGATTCAAACATCCTCGTCGCTACGAACTTGTCCAGGAGTTGCCGCGAAACACTATGGGAAAAGTTCAAAAGAACGTGCTGCGCGAACGGTACGCGAACAAGGAACTGTCACCGGCGGCATCTTAGAAAGCCTATCCAGACGCTCAATCAAATCAAGACCTTCAGATCGGATACTACCCACCCTTCAGACTACCAAACTCATCAGGAGATCCACAATGACTCGCATGACCGCAAAAGACTTCGACCAGGAACTTCTGGACCTGTATGACTTTTACGCACACGGCAAGATCACCAAGCGCCAATTCCTGGACCGCGCAGGCAAGTTCGCGGTCGGCGGCGTGACAGCGGTCGCGCTGCTGAACATGCTCAGCCCGAACTACGCGATGGCTCAGCAAGTGTCGTTCAACGATCCTGATATCCACGCGGACTACATCACCTACCCTTCACCGAATGGAACCGGTGATGTTCGCGGCTACCTTGTCCGACCCGCCGGCGTTGAAGAGCCCCTGCCCGCAGTATTGGTAATCCACGAAAACCGCGGCCTTAACCCCTACATCGAAGATGTGGCGCGCCGATTGGCGAAGGCCGGGTTTATGGCACTGGCCCCCGATGGTCTGACGTCAGTGGGAGGATACCCAGGCAACGACGCGGATGGGCGCGAGCTGCAAAAGACAGTGGACCGGGTCGAATTGATGAACGATTTCTTCAATGGATTTGAATACCTATTGAACCGAGATGATTGCACTGGAAAGGTCGGCGCTGTTGGATTCTGCTACGGCGGCGGTGTGGTCAGCGCAATTGCTGTGGCCTATCCCGAACTGGCCGCTGGTGTCCCGTTCTACGGACGCCAGCCAGCGGCCGAGGATGTGGCCAAAATTCAAGCGCCGTTGCTTGTTCAGATGGGTGAGCTCGACGAACGCATCAACGCGGGCTGGCCAGACTTTGAGGCCGCCCTGCAGGCCAACGACAAGGTATACGAGGCCTATATTTACGAAAACGCCAACCACGGTTTTCATAATGACAGCACGCCACGCTATGACGAGGAGATGGCAAACCTGGCCTGGGACCGCACAATTGAATGGTTCAAAACCTATCTGGAGTAATAGGGGCGTGCCGCGAAGCCATTCTTGCTTTGATATCGCTTTGCCGACGCACACAATGCTCCGAGAGTATTTCCCGGGAAGCCCAAGCATTCTAACTTACTTAGTAAGATAGAACGCTATGAGCCCTTGGCCCTTACAGTCCGATGGATGCCTTTGAGACAGGGGCTATCAACCGCCAAATGACTGTCGACGATGACGACCATCCGCCGCTCATTGGATACTATCGTGGCCACTAGTGCTTCTCTTCGCGGCATTGACGAGGGCACCGCCGCGCAGGTGGCCAGAAAGTTCCGAAAGGTAATGTAAGCGGACATACGGCGTCGTATGAACGAATGTCGGAAATGGGCCGTCAGCGCTTGCCATCAGGGCATAAAGCTGGGTCGCCTGCTAGGTGATCCAGAAGCGCGCGTACCCGAGTTGTAATGCGCCTGTTCTGCGGAAACAGCGCAGCGACGACATATGGCGATACTCGGTTTTCGGGAAAAAGCTCGACCAGATCGCCGGAGTTCAATGCGTCGGCGACGGTGTAGGCGGGGCACCGTGCGATGGCTGCGCCTTGTGCAGCAAGGCGCGCTGATGCCGCGGGGGCGTTCATTCGGAAGCGCCCATTGACATTGACGGCCTCTTCATGACCGCTGATACTGAACCTCCACACCGTGGGCTCAGTCATGTTGCCATCGAGGATGCATTCATGCGATGCAAGAGCTCGCGGATGACTCGGGCACCCTGCGCGCTCCAGATAGGCCGGTGAGGCACAGACAACCAGAGGCATGCGGCCCAATTGCCGAACCTTGAGCGAGCTGTCCCGCATGGGGCCAATCCTGACAGCGAGGTCGAGGCCCTCCTCAACAATTGACGCTCTGCGATCAGAGAACTTTAGATCAAGCTCCACATTGGGATGTTTCTCGGCAAACTTGGCGAGCGAAGGGATCAAACGCAATGCGCCAAACCCCGTTGGCGCCGAAATATGGATTACGCCGCGCAGCGAGGTCTGCTCATTTCTGACCCGGTCTTCGAGCTCGTCAAACCCGTCCAGAAGTGGCTCGCACAGCGTCAGGTATGTTGCCCCGACATCTGTCAAAGAGACGCTACGCGTCGTGCGATTGAGCAGCTGCACACCAAGCGCGTTTTCCAGATCAGCGACGTATTTGCTGACCAAACGCGCAGACCGCCCCATGCGCTGCGCTGCAACGGTAAAAGACGCATTCTTTGCGACCAGCGCAAAGGCCCGCATGCGATCGATTTTGTCCACTTATTGCGCCCTTTCAGGGCTTAAACTTGGGCAACAATAGGTGATTATCATCATTGGGTGCAACCTATATTGGTCATTCAGCAGCTCAAATTTACTGGAGATACACATGTCCAACGCCGTTCGCATTCATCATTTTGCAAAATCAGGCCACGCACATCGCGCCTTGGTCTTTGCAAAACTCGCTGGGATTGCACATGATGCCGTTCCTGTTGATCTGGCCGCTGGCGCGCATAAATCACCTGAATTTCTTGCCATGAACCCGAATGGGCAAGTCCCGGTTCTCGAGGATGGCGAGGTTGTTGTGTCCGACTCGAACGCGATCCTTTTCTATCTTGCGCGGACCTATGCACCTGACTGGATGCCAACTGATCCGGTCGGAGAAGCCAATGTGCAGCGCTGGCTCACGTTGGCGGCTGGAGAGATTGCATTTGGGACCTGTGCTGCACGGTTGATTACCGTTTTTGGCGCGCCGCTGGATCCAGAATTCGCCGCCGCGACTGCCGAAAAAGCAATGCAAAAACTGGAACACGGGCTCACTGGCAGCGATTGGCTTGTGGGCGCACGGCCCACGATCGCTGATGTGGCGAGCTATTCTTATACGGCACACGCACCGGAAGGGAATGTCTCTCTCGAGCCCTACCCGAACATCCGCGCTTGGCTCGCTCGGTTCGAGGCATTGCCTGGTTTTGAACCCATGCCGGCAACCGCTGTTGGTCTTGTTGCAGAGTGAAAGGGCAAACCCATGACGACCGAAGCCCAACGGCATCCTTTGCCACCGTTCTCATTAGAAACCGCCATTCAAAAGGTGCGCCTCGCTGAGGACGGCTGGAACGGCCGGGATCCGGCCAAGGTCGCGCTGGCCTACACGCCGGACAGCAAGTGGCGCAACCGGATCGAGTTTCCCCAAGGGCGCGATCAGATTGAGGAGTTCTTGACCCGGAAGTGGGCCAAGGAACTGGACTACCGTCTGATCAAAGAGCTTTGGGCACATGACGGCAATCGCATCGCGGTCCGCTACGCCTATGAGTACCACGATGACAGCGGAAACTGGTTCCGGGCCTATGGCAATGAAAATTGGGAGTTCGACAAGGATGGCTACATGGAACGCCGGTTTGCCAGCATCAATGAGCACCCCATCCAAGAGGCGGATCGAAAGTTCCGCTGGCCGCTGGGGCGCCGTCCGGATGACCACCCCGGTCTGAGCGATTTAGGGCTCTGACGCGGCGAACGTGAATGGATCAAGCGATGGCACAGATACATAAATCGCACAGAGGTGAGTTGATGCTGCAAGAGCGGCGTCACACTCCCAAAGAGCTGAGCGATGCGATTCCGCACTACATCGAAAGCGACATGCCGAAACAGCACGCGGATTTCTTTACGGGTCTGTCCTATTTGCCGCTCGCAACGCTTGACCGTCAGGGGCGCCCATGGGTCAGCCTTCTGGTCACACAGTCAGACAACGACCCATCCATTGGCATTCAGGTAGCAGGCCGCAACACCACACATGTAGTGGCAAAAACCAATCCGAATGACCCGTTTTTGCGCGCTGTGGATCAAGATCCCGCATCGGGCCTTGAGGCGCGGCTTTTTGCCGGGGTTGGGATCGACTTCGCCAATCGCCGACGAAACAAAATCGCGGGTTCCATACGTGCCGCAAGTGTCGAGGATGGGGGGAAGATCAGGTTACAGCTCTTGTCTGATCAGCACCTGGGGAACTGCCCCAAGTACATCACTGTCCGTAACCTTGTGCACGACAAGCGCAGTCCTGAAATTGTCCATGACAGATTTGATGCGCCCATATCTGCGTTGCCTGATGAGGCCAAATCCGTTGTGGCGCGTGCAAGTACTGTGTTTCTGGCGACAAAACATACAAGTGATGACACCGCTGCAGGTGTTCAGACCGATATGGGCGTCAACCATCGCGGTGGCGCGCCCGGCTTTACCCGCCTCTATGAAGAGGACGATGGGGCACAGGTCACGACCTATTTGGTGCTGCCCGATCATTCTGGCAATCGCTTCTACCAGTCGCTGGGCAATATCGAAACGGACCCGCAGGTTGGGCTGGTCTTTCCAGACTTTGCATTGGGCGGGATCCTCTACATCACGGGGGATGCCGAAAATCTGCTTGGGGATGATGCAGACGCTTTGATGCCGCGTTTGAGCCTGCTGACACGTATCAAGGTGACGGGCGCGGTTTTCGTGCGCGGAGGCCTGAACCTCAAGCTGGCATCACCAGAGCAGCTCTCCCCCTACAATCCGCCGGTCAAATACTTGCGCGCAGAGTTGGAGCAAATGGGGCACACAATCGAGGCGCACGACGCCACAATCCCATTGACCGCCAAGCTTGTCGCAACAAAACCCCTGTCCAGCACAATCAGTACCTTCGAATTCGCGCTGTCTAAGCCAATCAAAGCCCCGTTGCCGGGCGGATTTGGCGTCTTTGGCTTCTCAGACCTCGTGGACGCCGGATATAGCCACATGAATGAGGCAAACCCTCAGCTTGTGAACGAGGACTACGTCCGCACATGGACGCTTTCCAGCGCGCCTAAGTTTGACAAAGAGAGCAACGCCTTTCGCACGACCAATCGGGTAAGTGTTACGGTCAAACGCAAACCAGACGGTCTGATGTCCAATGTTCTGCACTCCAACGCGGATAAGCTGATCACGCACAAACTTCCAGTTCAGTTCAAGGGCACCGGCGCGGGCTTTTCCTGTTTTTCCGAAGCGGCTGAGGGCAGCCGCCCAAACCTCCCAGCAAAGATGCTTTGGATCGCGGGCGGTGTTGGCATCACTCCATTTATGGCGATGTGGGACGGGATCAAACGAGTGGCAACGGCTTACCCGCAGCACCGGTCAATCGATATCGTGCTTCTGTTTTCCGGCCGGGACGATGACATCGCAGTTCTGCAGCACTTTGCGGAGCAAAACGGCTCTGTTTCGGATCAGGTGACACTACGTATTGTCGCGTTTCAAAGCGCGGGCGAAAACCCATTGGCTGCGAAATCCGCACGCGATGGTTTGGACGCAACATTCACCGATCAGCCGCTCAAGCTTGAGGAGCGACGCATGCATAACGCAGACATTCAATCGGTCACGCATCTCGGAATGCGAGATGTGTATATGTGCGGTCCTGAAGCTATGATGACCAGCACGGACGCGGCACTCAACGAGTTGGGCATTGAGGAAGCAAAACGTCATCGCGAGACATTTGTGTTTTGATAGGGGGACAAAAAACCTGATGATGACTTTTCAGGACAGGATCATCAACTCTGTGGTTGGGTTTAGGAAAGGCGTTCACCGACTCGAAACCGGACTCCTTAGTGCTGTCCCGGACCAATGACCGCTAAGTAGGTTGCACTCGCAGAAACTGAACGCTTCGCTCAAGGTCCGGTTTGGGCCGCGAGAAACAGCAAACCGACACCCAAAAAAGTTGGAACTAAGTTCTATCTCCAGCAACTGATCTGCAGCTCAGGATCTATTCTCATTTTCTAATAGGAGAATTTTTTGGGATACCTTCCAGTGTCGAACGTCCACCTTGTTTCTGGTCCAACTGTGACGGTTGGGTCGCCCCTAAGCCTTAGCTAAAAGCCATTGGACATTGCAGAACGGGTGTTATGCGCGGTGGTCTCTCGTTGAATGCTTCATCTGCCCTCATGGTTGCTAGCTCATATACCTTCGACAGTGGCATTTCAGGCCGTGGCATTTTCCTTAACGATGTACCGCAGCAAATTATTACCCTCGGCCATGAGGTCGAGGCGATCTTTGTTCTTTTTCACCACGGCCGCCCACGCCATTTGATCGTGTATGAAATCGTCAATGATCGCTATGCGTTGTCCATGGCCCATTTTCTTGGTTTTGCTTTTCAGCGCCAACAACTCGTCAATATGCCCAATGAGGTTATTCGATCGGACCAATTGCAATCGCGTTGCTGACATTTGCCGCCGGTGCCGTCTGCATAACAGCTTTGGCGAGCGCCTTCATGCGTTTGAGCAGCTAGCCATACAACTAAAGGCTTGTAGAACAAATATGACCATCCAGCAGGTGGCACAACCAGCGGCTACGATTGTCCAATTTGTATTGAACTTTGAGGTTATATCTTTTCCTCAGTAGAGGCGTGCTATGAGAACGAAGTGGGTATGCGACTTGTGTTACTAAATTTCGCCAAGGTTCTTTAGTATGGGACAGTCGGGACGATGATCACCGGCACATTCCTCAATCAAATGAGTAAGTGTTGTATGCATGGCCCTCAAGTCGGCGATTTTGGCGTCAATTTCTTTAAGGTTCTGTTTGGCTATTTCTTTAACGTCTGCGCTTGCGCGTTCTTTGTCCTCGTACAACGCCAGTAATGAACGGCAATCCTCAATAGTGAAGCCCAAGGAACGGGCCCGCCCGATGAAGGCCAGTTTATGCAGTTCCTTTTCGTCGAAATGGCGATACCCATTCAGGCCGCGCCTGGGTTTGATGAATCCGATATCCTCGTAATAGCGGATGGTTTTGGCAGGCAGACCCGAACGTTCTGCTACATCTCCGATATTCACAGCGGCTCTCCTATACTATTCAGCAGGCGCTGATTGCAGCGCCCGCTCTTCATTCTGCGAAATCTGCTCTCGACCAACTTTGATCGCCTTCACCCAGCGCAACCGCAACGCGTTGGTCAGAACAAAGACACTGGACAGAGTCATGGCACCTGCAGCCAGAACCGGCGACAGCAACGGGCCGCCAAACGGATAGAGCGCCCCCGCTGCAATCGGTATGAGCAGCGTGTTGTAGCTGAATGCCCAGAACAAGTTTTGGCGGATGTTACGCATAGTTCGCTGACTGATATCGAAGGCGTTGACCACGCCTGTCAGGTCACCTGACATCAGAACGACGTCAGCCGCTTCGATGGCTATGTCAGTTCCTGTCCCGATCGCGATTCCTACGTCAGCCGCCGCAAGCGCGGGTGCATCGTTGATGCCATCACCCACAAAGGCCAGTTTTCCGCCATTTGAACGCAAATCCTGCAACGCGGATACTTTACCCTCGGGCAGAACCTCGGCCACGACATGATCGATGCCAAGCTGCGCCGCAATGGATTTGGCAGTAGCGGCATTGTCGCCTGTGATCATCGCTACTTTCAGGCCCAGCCCGTGCAAAGCTTCAATTGCGTCTGGCGTGGTGGTTTTGATTGGGTCTGTCACAGCGATTACGGCCGCGATAACCCCGTCTACGGCAGCATAAAGCGGAGTCTTTCCGTTGATTGCCAGTTCAGCGCCCCGATCAGACAGCGCGCCCATTTCAACCCCTTCGCGACTCATCAGGCGGTCGGCCCCGATCAGGATTGTATGGCCTTCGACTGAGGCTCTGACCCCGTAGCCGGTGATCGACGCGAAGTCTTCTGGCTCGGGAAGCTCCAGACCACGGGTTTCAGCCGCGCGCACGATGGCCGTGGCGATTGGATGTTCGGATGTAACCTCGACGGCGGCAACAAGGCGGAGAACCTCATCCTCGGTCATTCCTTCTGCTACAATCAGGTCGGTCAGCTCTGGACGCCCTTCGGTCAAGGTCCCCGTCTTGTCTACCGCAACAACAGTGGTTTCCTGCAGCATTTGCAAGGCGTCGCCCTTTCGGAACAGGACACCCATCTCGGCCGCGCGTCCGGTGCCGACCATGATTGAGGTGGGTGTGGCCAATCCCATGGCGCACGGGCAAGCAATGATCAGTACTGCAACCCCGGCCACCAATGCCAGACTGAGCGCGGGATCGGGTCCGAACAACATCCAAACCAGCACAGTCACGATGGCCACAGCGATCACTACAGGCACGAACCACAGTGTGATGCGGTCGACCAAGCCCTGAATCGGAAGTTTGGCACCCTGCGCTTGTTCGACCATCTGAATGATCTGGGCCAACATGGTGTCTGCGCCGATCTTTTCGGCCCGGTACGTCAATGCGCCCGCGCCATTGACTGTTCCGCCGACAACAGTTGCGCCCTCGGTCTTTTCGACAGGAACCGGTTCGCCGGTGATCATGCTTTCATCGACATATGACGCACCGGTCATTACGGCACCATCCACCGCGATCTTTTCGCCCGGTCGAACATGAATAAGATCCCCTACAACGATCTGCTCAATCGGAAGCTCAACAACCGTTCCTTCACGCTCAACTCGCGCTGTTTTTGCCTGCAGACCGACCAATTTGCGGATCGCTTCACCAGTTCGACCCTTGGCGCGTGCCTCGAGGAACCGTCCCAGCAAAATCAGAACCACGATAACTGCAGCAGCCTCGTAGTAGACGTTTGCGGTTCCCGCCGGAAGAATACCAGGCGCAAAAGTCGAGATCAGTGAGAACCCATAGGCCGCTGAAGTGCCAAGAGCCACCAGAGAATTCATGTCCGGCGCACCTTTGAACAAGGAAGGGAGTCCCTTGGTGTAGAACTGCAAACCTGGCCCAATAAGAACGATCGTGGTCAGGAGAAACTGCAGGTAATAGCTGTTCTGGATACCGATCGTGCTCGCTATCAGGTGGTGCATGCCCGGAATAACATGCGAGCCCATTTCAAGGACGAATACCGGCAAAGCGAGCAAAGCGGCAAAGCTTGTTCGCCGCGCCAAATGGTGGATCTCTGCCGCTTTGCGGTCGTGTGGTTCGGTCTGCGTCGCGGATCGCAAGCTCGCCGGATAGCCAGCAGATGCTGCAAGCGCCGCGATAGCTTCAGGCGTGGTGACACCCTCAGCATAGCGCACTGTTGCACTTTCAGTGGCCAGATTGACCGACGCGGACAATACGCCGTCATCTGCTTGCAAGGCCCGTTCAACGCGCCCCACACATGATGCGCAGGACATATTCTGAATATCCAGCGTGACCTCTGCGGTCCGTACCGGGTATCCCGCGCTGTTTAGCGCATCAGCAATGGCTGCTTTGTTGGCTGGATCGCGGAAATCGACCTGAACGCTTTCGCTGGCGAGATTAACCGAAGCGGCGTCTACCCCTGGCACAGATTTCAGCGCGCGCTCGACGCGCCCTACGCAGGAAGCACAGCTCATACCCTGAACTTGAAATCGTGCATGTGAATTTTCAGTCATATTGTCACCACAAATGTTCTGCTGACGTGCAACATAAGGGTTCCAGCAAGTGGAAGGTCAAGGGATGGGGCTGACTTTCTTTCCCACTAATTTTGGCGATCCAATTATCACGACTTGACCTTCCTGTGCTGGAATACTTTAGCCGGGACAACAGAACACAGGAGCAAACATCCATGACGACCCTAAATATCCCGGAAATGAGCTGTGGGCACTGCAAGTCAGCTATCGAAAAAGCCGTTGCCACGGTGGATTCCTCCGCACATTTGGACTTTGACATGGAAAACCGCAGGGTACGTGTCTTAAGCACCAATCCACTTGATCATATCCTTGCAGCTCTGAAGTCCGAGGGATACGAAGCCACGGTCGCATAAGAAACTTAGGGGCGCACATGCTGTCACCGCTTTGGTTCTATCTTGCGTCTCTGACAGCCTCGATTAGCCGGGTCATATCATCTTCGGCGATCAGCCCAGGGGCAAGCGCATCTCCAATCACAAACGAAGGGGTGCCACTGAAGCCAAGCTGTCGGGCCAATTCCATGGACACCTGAATATGTGCGTCGACTTCCGGCGCCTCCATATCTGCGCGCAATTGATCCTCGTCCAGGCCAAGTTCCCGAACAACTTTCATAACACTGGCCTCAGTGGCGCGACCGTTCAGAGCCATAAGCGCCCAATGAAATTCTTCATATTTTCCCTGATTTCGTGAGGCAAGCGCGGCGCGTGCCGCGAAGTCGGAACCTTCTCCGAGTATGGGCCATTCTCGATAAACAACTCGTACATCGGAATCGCCTGCGATCACGTTTTTCACGACCGGGGCAGCGCGTTTACAATATGGGCAGTTATAGTCAAAAAACTCGACCACGGTTACATCGCCTTCCGGGTTTCCTATGACAGGCGCATTCGGATCCTGTTCGAGCAATTCACGCTGATTTTCCAAGACGCTTCCAATTGCGTCGGCTTTTGCCTGATCCTCGCGCTGTTGAAGCAGTTGAATCGCCTGCATGATGATCTCAGGGTTTTCCAAAATGGCTTCGAGAGCCAGCCGTTTTACATCGGAGTCAGACAGCTCGTCGGCGCGTGCCATAGGAATGCCAATCGACATGGCGATAGCGACTAAGCCTGCAAGTATTCGTTTCACATCAGTTTCCTTCCGTTTGTTCTGCTTCGGTGCGTTGCTCTTGCAGCTTGCGTTCCCAATCCGGCCAACTCTCCTTGATGAAGGCGAGGATGTCCCCGATATCCTGATCCGACAGAGTGTCCCCGAAGCCTGGCATGCCGCTTTTGACGTCAGCGACACCCATCTGTTTCAAAGTTTGGTCCCCGCCAAACTTTGTATAGTCGAACAACAGCTTGTCGCCGTGATGCCAGGTGTGCCCGGTTCGGTCATGCGGGGGTGCCCGCAAGACGCCCTCCGGATCAGGTGTTTGCCAATCCGGCTGACCCTCCAAATTGGCTCCGTGGCATGACGCGCAGTTTTCGGCGTACAAAACTGCACCACGTGCCGAATCCGCCGATGCACTGTTCTGCGCACGCCCACTCAGGCCCCAGCCAATGACCGCGACAATTATCACGACGGCAGCCAGTGACAGCCATTTCGCTGCGCTCCTGTTCATCACGCTACGCTCAGCCAGGTCTTCATACCAGCGGCCTGATGCGACAGCATGTGGCAATGAAACAGCCAGTCCCCCGGGTTATCCGCAACGAACGCAATCTCCCGGGTTTCTATCCGGTCAACCAGGATTGTGTCCCGCAGCGGCCCCAGGCTGCCGTTCGGCAGAACTTCCTGGAAGTGCGTCCCGTGCAAGTGCATAGCGTGCGGGAAGACGGTGTCGTTCTGCATCTGAATCCGGACTATGTCGCCACGCGAAACGGCAGCAAGCGGGTTTTCGGGCAACCCGGCGACACCGTTGAATGTCCAGATCTGCCCTTCCTGAACCAGTTCATTGGTGCTCATGACTTGGCCGTTGTAAGTGCCTTGACGCAGTCCGCCCATCGCCCCGCCTTCCATCACCAATGGAACTGTCAAAGCGTCAGAAACATCTTCGAGAAAGGGAACAGGGTTGGGTGGCAGGGCTTCGATCACACCGCGGTTAGCAGATGTACCGCTTCCCGAAACCGGGATCTCAGCGATGACAAACGATTCATCGCGTTCGTGAAGAGTTATTTGAACGGCTTCGTTCGATTCCGCTGTGACATCAACAATTAAGTCTGCTCGCTGTGCAGGCCCGAAAACAAGGGTTTCAAAATCCTCTGGCTGCCTTACGGGCATGCCATCATAAGCGACCAGCTTCCCGTTTGCGCCACCTACTGAGACATACATGATCCGATCAGTTGCCACGTTGACCATTCGAATACGCAAACGTTGGTTCGTCAAAACTTCTGTCATGGGCGATATGTGCGCGTGAACGTAATTTCCCATTCGGCCTGCATGCGTCCAGTCATGCATCGCGCCAAAATCATTGACGATTTGGGCGTCCTGACCCAACCTCCAGTCATCCAGCAGGATCGTAATGTCATGATCCGTGTCCGGCGGGTCCGTTTCTTCGACGATGAACGCGCCGTAAAGGCCTCTGGCCACTTGTTCCGTCGACTGGTTATGAGAATGGTACCAGAAGGTTCCCGCATCCTTCAGAGGCAAGTCATACTGAAACTCGCCGCCTGTTTGTACGGCCTCCTGTGTAAGACCCGGCACCCCATCCATGTTGTTCGGAACCCGCAGTCCATGCCAATGGATTGCCGTAGGCTGAGGCAGTGAGTTCAGAAGCGTCCGGCGAACCGTTTCACCCTGCCGGGCACGAATTTCGGGGCCCGGAACACCGCCATCATATCCCCATATCTCGGTTTCAGGATAGCTGTCGGGCGCAACACGCGCCAATCCTGAACGCGCCTCGATTATTCGGGGGGCGGTAGCCGCCCTCCCGATAGTCGGCACTGCGATTAGTGCCGATGTGCCTGCAACGAATTGCCTGCGATTGAGCTTCATGAGGACTTCCCTCCAAAGAAAATTTGATCTCTCACTCGATTACCCCCCGTCGTGCACATCCAGCAGATAGGTCGCCATCGCCTTCCGGTCATCGTCTGTCAGAAAGCTGGTGCCATAGTTTACGACCTCTCCCATGGCGCCGCCGAATACATCGCCATCAGGCATGACACCGGTGCGCAACGCGTAGGCCAAATCATCTACCGTCCAACCACGCTTTTGCAGGGTCTCAAAGTCGATGGCCGGTGCCTTGTCACCGCCCGGCAGGGAGTCACTTCCTTTGAAGTGTTCCGTGTCCGAATTTCTTGCGCCAGCCAGGTTCCTCCCGGTGTGGCAGGCCGCACAATGCGTGGCACCTTCGACCAGTAGCCGGCCCCGATTCCACACTTCGTCATTGCCCGGCACGGGATCAGTGCGGGGTGGTTCCAGAAAAGCCGCGCGCCACAGCTTCAGGCCCCATCTCTGATTGAAGGGGAACGCCATTTCCTGCTCTTTTGACGGTTCCGCTACCGGTGCAACCGTTTGCCAGGCGGCCCAGAGATCGGCGATATCCTGATCTGTGAAGTTGGCATAGAACGGATAAGGAAAGGCTGGGTAATAGGGTTCTCCTCCAGGCGACACACCCTGACGCACCGCGCGGGCAAATTCCCCGATCGTCCAATCACCGATCCCGTGGTCAGAATCTGTGGTCAGGTTCGGCGAAAAGAGCGTGCCGAACGGGGTATCCAACTCCACCCCACCGGCCAAGGGCGCACCCCCTTTGGCAAAATCTGTGTGGCAAGCGATACAGCCACTTGCCCTTGCCAGATACGCCCCGCGGTTAACGTCGCCTTGTATGTCGAGAGCTTGTAAGGGCTGGCCAATCGGCCAAGCCATCACGGCAACAAGTCCCGCTGACGCCGTTACGGCGGCAGCAAGACCCAATCGGAATATCGGTCTCATGACGCATTCCTATTCCGACCGAAATTGCGCGTGACACGCCGAGCATGTCTGGCTCAGCATCATGAACACACCATCTGCCGGCATTTCGGAAAGTTGTGCCTGGTTGGGACTTCCGCCCATCATTCCGGCACCCATCATAGAACCGCCACCCATCATGGATGCGCCGCCCATCATGCCCGAACCATGGCCCGATCCGGACGCCATCAACCCGTTGTCCGCCGCAAGCGCAAGGCCTTCAGAGTAGGTTGCCAATTGTCTGGCCAATTCTGCAAAGGATCCCCAATCCTGCCAGATCTCCGATTTAGCCTCCGAGGGTTTGCCATCAGATCCCTCTGGAAACAGTTTTGTCATGCTCTCACCCGCGTGACGCCCGATCTTCTCGGCTTCGCTTCGCACGGTTTCCGCATTGTAAGGAGTTTTCCCCTGCATCATCGGCGTAAGGATCTTCATGCTACCCTTCATCGCGGACATACCATCCATGCGTTCTTTGACGATGCCGGTTGCGCCACCATGCGCCAGGGCGGCTGCCGCAATCAGAGAAACCAGGACAACGCCTGTGGTCATTTTTAGAATGTTCATTGTTTTGTCCTTGTCGTCTGCTTCGACGCGCCCATGTTGAGCGCAATTCGACTGGTCAGATCAGGACACGCGGCGGTGGTGGGTCAAACGCCGCGATACCGAGAACACGGTATTGGGCTCGAGGGATCGAGTATCTTTGTTCAGTATCTTGAGGGCCAGGCGGTGTTGGACCCATCGAAAATAGACCAACAGCGTTGCAAATCGTTCCGCCATGACAATGTCCAGGATGACCCTGCTTGACATGCTCAACGTCCGCAGAGTCCGTTTGTTCAATCACGTGCTGTGAACCACTGCCATGTGCATGAGCAGAATCGGCCGTCCCAAGCAGCCCGCCAAAGGCCAGCACCATTGACAGGATGATGTAACGAATTGCACTACCCATTCGGCTCGTCACCTTCAGAAAATCCCGTTTTCCTGCTGCAACTCTCTTATATATGCCACGATGCCTTTCACATCCGCACGGGTCAAGCCATCGACCGGCGGCATATTGCCGAACTTCCAATGGTGTGCCCGAACTCCTTTCTGGACTGCCACATAAAATGACTCGTCCGAATGGTGGCTTGGTTCATAGATTTTATGCACCAATGGTGGCGCGAGCCCTTCCAGGCCAGTTGCATTCGCGCCATGGCACGCCGCACATTTGGCGTCGAATGCCACTTTGCCGACGGCAGCAGATTCGCTCAGCTGCTCTGGCAAATTGACGTTTTGGATTGGGTCTCCTGGCTCCAGCACCGACGTATCAGGTGGCGTCATCGAATGGCCAGTTGGTTGCTGATCGAGATTGTAGACGATAGCGGCGGCACCTGCGATCGCTACTCCGCCTATCAAGAGTGTAAGTTTATCCATCTCAGTTTTTCACGTCGTTGTCAGTTACCGAACTTAAGCACCTGTCCTGAAAAGTCATCTTGACCAAGGTCAGATCAATTTTACCTGCGTGCCCACGGTGGCCAATTCGAATAAATCCGCGATCTGCTCATTGTACAAACCTATACAGCCGTTGGAGGATCTTCTCCCGATCTTGCGCGTATCGTTGGTGCCGTGGATGCGGTAGTATTGCCAGCTCAAATAGAGCGCATGTGTCCCCAGAGGGTTCTCAGGACCCGGGCCTACATGGTCGGGCCATGCTGGATTGCGCTCTTTCATTGCCGGCGTTGGTCGCCAAGATGGCCCTTCGACCTTGCGAATAACTTTGGTGTAACCTAGCCTTGTAAGGTCTTCCGTCAGCGGTACGCTGGTCGGATACATCCGATAGACGCTTTCATCTTCTGACCAAAATTGCAGGACCTTGGACTGTGTATCGGACAGGATAGCCCCGTTCTTCAAGGTATCAAAGTGGTCGTGCCAACTGGCAACGCGGAATGATGAAACATTGCGGCGCGTCCCCTCAGTTGCCGTTGATTGAGCCAAAACGGCCGGTGCTGGAAAAAGCGTCGTCGCAGCAAACGCGGCGACCATTTCGCGCCGCGTAACAGCCTTTCTATCCTTGCTCCGTTTCATGCCTGCCATCCCAAAGTTTAATCTTTTTTTTCCGACTCAAATAACTCGTGTGCCCGGTTCCTGCGCTGGAAGGTCAACACGCAAATGACATTTCATATGGGATGTCTCGTCGGAATTGTCGTAGCCGTTGGCGCAGGGATACTTCCTTAAAAGGCGGACCTAAATCATCAAGTCATTGTGGAAAAGCAGTTTTTCTTGGGCATAATTCCAGGCTGCTTTAAGCGATACCTGGCTTTCTTGAATCGACCGAGCACAAAAAAGCAACGCTAACAATTGCTTAGTTCTTGGTGAATTGATGTGATCACCCGTCGATGCGAGGGTATCAGGTACTACAAATGACAAACACAGTGGACTAAACACCATGTGCTTCAAGAAAGCTTTCCTAGCACTGGCCGCACTTATGCTCGTCGGCGCCTGCACCGAAACAACGTCGATATCTGCAGAAAGCGAGCCCGGAATACTTTCCCGAGTTCCTGACGCCGTTGCCCAGATCGCTGCTCCGGGCCAGGACCTGAACGCCGTTAAAATCATGCCTGAGGACGGTTGCTATTGGTATCGCTACGTGGGGCCGGTTGAAACAACCTACCTGCCACTCAGGACTATTGAAGGGCGCCCAATCTGTACGCGCGCCTGACAAGCGCCTATCAGCTGGTCGCGGTCAGAAGGCGCTCGGGAGGGTAGAGATGAGCCGTGAACCCTGGCCTGACACGATCATAAAGCCCGATGATATGTGGCATCGCCATCCTTACGCAGCCAGAACTTGCGCGACCTCCGATAGATCTTGGAAAAGGCGTTCCGTGAATTCGCAGGTATGTGTCGCGGCCACCTTCGAACAGATAAAACGCCCTTGATCCCAATGGGTTTGTCGGCCCACCGGGCACACCATCTGCGAATTGCGCATATTCATCAGGGTCGCGCTCAATCATTTCGGCAGTAGGAGTCCAACGCGGCCACTTGGCCTTTCGCTTGATTGTGTAGACACCGGGCTCGTAAAGATTGCCTCGGGCAATGGCTACGCCGTAGCGCATTGCCGTGCCACCGTCTTCGATGAAATATAGATATCGGGCTACTGCATCGACATGAATGTCACCCGGAACAAGCGCTCGGTTGGTTTGCACACGCTGAGGCAGGAAACGTGGGTGCAACCCCCAGGGATTGGATGTCGCGGGATCAAAATTTGGCGGCGTTACCCTGGCGTCCCATGCCGCCCATTGAGAAGAAGTAGATGCTGTTGTGCGTGTCGAAAACAACGGCTGAGACAGCATCGCCAAAGAAGTTGCCAGAAAGTGTCTTCTGTTCATCATAAATCCCATCAAACCTGGTTGCTTATGACCCATTGCCAAATATCGCAGGCCGCAAGATGTTAAGGTATCAAAAAAATTGTCTAATCATATATCTCTCGTGAACATTTCACCGACCGACTGGTGCTATATTTCAATGGTAAGTTTGAACGACTTTGTTGCACAAATTGGGGTTTGGTCGGACTTCCCCTTTCCCCGGACAGAATTATTCTACGGCCTCTGTGATGGTTATGCCGAGCGTGGTGTAGCGATTGAGAACGGCAACTCGGACTTGGATCTCTGCAACCTGACGGTCGAAGTCCCTCACCATGAGGCTCTGGCCCAATAGCTTCACACAATGCATCTTGGTCTCGACACGACTTCGGCGGTGGTATCCACTCCACCTTCGCCAAATGGCGCGGCCGAAGTATCTGGAGGCTTTGACGGCCTCATTCCGGGCGATAGCGCCTGAGCTTGTAGGCTTCCACGGTTTGGCGCTCTTGCGCGGAGGAATGACAGCATGAGCGCCGCGCGCTATCGCATCATGGCATTTTCGTGTGTCGTAGGCCCCATCTGCGGTCACTGACCCGATGTCCTAGTCGAGTGGGATTTGGTCGAGAAGCCCAGGCAGCATAGGCGCATCACCAACATTGCTGGTGGTGAACTCAACCGCCCGGACTTCCAGCGTCTCCTCGTCGATCCCTATGTGTATCTTGCTCCAGATGCGGTGTTTGGGGCCACCGTGCTTACGAGCGTTCCACTCACCTTCACCCTCAGCCTTGATGCCCGTACTGTCAATGAGGAGGTTCAATGGTCCTCCGCCGCCACGATATCCCAAGTCCAACGTGCTGTCCCCCAAAGTGCGGGCGTTCATGGACTTTCTGGTTGCAGAGATTGGCGCAAAGCCTGCTTGGGAAACATGAGCGCAATAGGATAATGCGCGCGCTCAGAAATCGTGACGCCAAGGTCGGGGAAATGGGCCGGGTCATGCAAATCTGACCCAAACGTCAAGCACTTCTGACCCAAAAGAAGCGAACCGACGAAAACTGTCGTTTATGCAAAGCGCGGCGAATGCTGACAGGGAGCCCAGAATGTCCGATGCTGCACTCTGTACGAGTGTCAGCTTTGGGTCGAACTCTGATCTTGCCGCGTTGAGGCTTCTTCAAGGCGTGTTTTGAGATGGTCAACAACATTTTGCGCTGACGCAATATCATCTGGCGACAGGCCTTCCGAGAGTTCGTTCACCCATGGGATTTGCTTCGTAATCGCTGCTTCGTATAGTTCCTGCCCCTTTCGTGTCATGACAACCAAGTGCGCCCGCTTGTGGTGTGGGTTCGGCTGAAACTCCACTATTCCTTCTTTGTTCAATTCATTGATGATCCGTTGTACGCCCTGCCGGTGAACGCCCATCGTCCGTGCATGCCAGGCAACGGATTCCGGCCGATCAGAATAGGCGATGGCACCAAGAATCTGCCATCGGGCACTTGTTAGACCGAGTTCTGATACGAGGCGATCACCGGCAAGCTGCAATCGACCGTTCAGCCGAAACACATCCAGTATCAAGGCTGTCACGGCTTCTCCTGCTTCGGTCCTTTGCTCGTTAGGCATATCGACTCCTCATTTCATTTGACAACGTGTTGTCATTGTGTTTGATGCTTCCTAAATATGACAACATGACACCAAAATGAAGCTACTTTCAAGGAGCACCGAAATGGTCAATTTTAAACCCCTCGACCCCGAGTTTCCCATTGAACGGCAATTGGGCATGGACGCTGGACCCGTCGTTCTCGTCAATCTCTTCACTGTCGATCCCGTTGACCAAGACGCCTTGATTGAAGCCTGGAAGAGCGATGCCCAATGGATGAAAAAGCAGCCGGGTTACATCAGCACTCAGCTGCATAAGGCAATTGGTGACGGCAGCATGTATCTGAACTACGCGGTCTGGGAGTCTGTTGCGGACTTCCGCGCCGCGTTTTCAAACCCCGAGTTTCAGCAGCAGCTCAGCCACTATCCCTCAAGCGCTGTGACAGCACCCCACCTGTTCGAAAAGATTGCGGTGCCGAATTGCTGCACGGCCTGACGTAATCCTTTCCAAAAGCCAATTTGAGTGAACCGCTATGAAAACAAAGATTCACGCCATCGCGGGCGGCATCGGCTTTGTGATGATCCTCCTCTTCTGGACATCAACGATCACCAGCGAACTCTTTGCGAGCCATGAAACAGTCGCAACCGTCAAGGCATTGATCCTGAAAGGCATGTTCATCCTCATCCCGGCAATGGCGATTGCTGGTGGATCGGGCATGGCAATGGGCCGGAAACGCAAAGATGCGCTTACGAAAGCCAAGAAAACCCGAATGCCTATCATTGCGTTGAATGGTTTGCTGATCCTGGTTCCCGCAGCCTGGTTTCTGGCTGGCAAAGCTGCTGCTGGCGATTTCGACGGCACCTTTTACAAGGTTCAGGTAATTGAGCTGATCGCTGGGGCGGCCAACCTCACGATGATGGGGCTGAACATTCGTGATGGCTTGCGAATGACCGGCAAAATTCGAAGGCCTCGCTGAAAGCTCGATTCTAGTCCAACCACTGACGAAATTGCCGACATTCGAGCAAACGCAGCGAACTAGTGCTATGTCCGCTGTGCGGACCTACAGCGCCCCCGGGGGCAACGACGGCTTCCTGGCGAGGATCGGAGCCACGGCAAATGCTGCCTTGAAGGCGCTTCAAACGGCCCGGATGCTCTCCACACTTTCGAATATGAACGACCATCAGCTCGCTCAGATCGGAATCTCGCGATCCGATATCCCGGAATATGCCGCAAAATTGATGGCTAACGAATAGAGAAGCAGACCCTCAGAACAAAAGATTGAACGGAATTTGCTGGTCCTCGCTCCTCCCAGAGTAAGCCAGCAAGAGCGGCGGCGAAAAAGCCAACAGGGAGCGCCAACGCAAAGGGCCAGCATTTTCACCTCCTCCCGAAAATGCTGGCCCAATCCACCCTGCCAAGAAGGAGCCGCAAAAAATGCGAGGTAGGAGAGACATCATATAGTCCTGACTACCGTCACCACCGAGATGAAGATGTGAAGCTGGATTGCGTATGTGACGCCGCAAACGATCTGGCTGCGTGCCCACAATATGTTGAATTCAGTGGTTGTCTCGAGGCTGTGACTTGCGCGCGATGTCGCGATAGGCGTCAGCATTGCGTAGGTTCATGCCCTTGTCAAAGGGTTGCACCAGATCACGGAAATACTGTTGCCAAGGAGATTGGCTCTCGGGCACGGGATAACCACCGTTGTGGATTAACTGTTCCTTGCGCCGCTCAAGTTCCGCATCGGAAATCAGAATGTTGACTGTGCAGGTGTTAAGATCAACGCGGATCCGATCCCCTGTTTGCAGAACTGCTAGGCCACCATTGTCGGCGGCCTCTGGTGCAGCGTTAAGGATTGATGGCGAGCCAGAGGTGCCAGATTGGCGCCCATCACCTATGCAGGGTAATTCCTGAACGCCTTGCTTCAAGAGATAAGATGGCGCACGCATATTCACGACTTCTGCTCCACCGGGATACCCTTTGGGGCCGGTTCCGCGCATAACGAGAATGCAACGGGTATCGATATCCTGAGAAGGGTCGTCAATGCGCTTGTGAAAATCTTCGGGTCCATCAAAAACAACTGCACGACCCTCAAACGCGTTGGGATCATCGGGATTGGAAAGATAAGCTTTTGCAAATTCTGGCCCGATGACACTGGTTTTCATCAACGCGCTGTCAAATAGATTGCCCTTTAGATTGATAAACCCTGCCTTGTCTTTCACCGGGGCATCAACAGATTTGATGACGTTGGAATTTGTGCTGCGCCGGCGCGTGCAGTTGTTGGCTATGCTGTGCCCGTTGACAGTTTTGGCCTCTGCATGAGGTAGGCGACCAGCTGCAATCAGCTCTGCGATCACGGCAGGAACACCGCCAGCGCGGTGGTAATCTTCACCGAGATATTCGCCTGCGGGCTGTAGATTGACCAAAAGTGGCACATTGTGCCCCAAAGCCTGCCAGTCATCATTGTCAAGCGACACACCTAGATGGCGCGCAATTGCATTTAGGTGAATAGGCGCATTGGTGGATCCGCCAATGGCGGAGTTAACCACGATAGCATTCTCAAAGGCCGCGCGCGTCATAATGTCAGACGGGCGCAGATCCTCCCACACCATTTCAATGATGCGTTGTCCGGTCTCATAGCTGATCTGACCGCGTTCGCGGTATGGGGCCGGAATGGCCGCCGCGCCTGGTAGCTGCATGCCGAGTGCTTCGGCCAAGCTGTTCATTGTGGTGGCGGTTCCCATGGTGTTGCAGTACCCCACCGAGGGAGCAGATGCTGCGGCGGCATCCATGAATTCATCAGCAGAGATTTCTCCGGCAGCAAGGCGTTCGCGAGCTTTCCAAATAACAGTGCCAGACCCTGCACGCTTCCCCTCGTGCCAACCATTGAGCATCGGCCCCACAGACAGAGCGATGGCTGGAATGTTGACCGTTGAAGCTGCCATCAGAAGAGCCGGTGTCGTCTTGTCACAGCCAATCATCAACACCACGCCATCAATCGGGTAGCCGTACAGCGTTTCAACCAAACTCAGGTATGCCAGATTACGGTCGAGCATGGCGGTGGGTCGTTTGCCAGTTTCCTGAATGGGATGGACCGGCACTTCGATGGCTGTGCCTCCTGCTGCGATGATTCCGTCGCGCACCCGTTTGGCGAGCTCCAGATGGTGGCGATTGCAAGGGCTTAGGTCGCTGCCCGTCTGTGCAATTGCGATGATAGGTTTACCGGATTGCAGTTCTTCGCGCGTGAGCCCGTAGTTGAGATAACGTTCCAAATAGAGCGCGGTCATTTCCGGATCGCTCGGATTGGCGAACCATTGACGTGATCTGAGGTTCTCGGGCTTAATACGCGACATGCGTGCCTCCTAAGTCTTGGTCGTGTGTCGGTTAGATCTTTCGACTTTTGAACATACCAAACAGCGCAAAGGCGGATCCTGATATTGGAGCCGCGCACAGTAGCGGAAACTTGTCTGGCTCCACGTTTTTGAAACGCGCTTCCCAAAGTTCACCGCCAACAGACTATGACAGTCCACCACGCACCTGGGCCAAAGCGTCTTTCGAAGCAGCAGCCATCAAACGGGCATCCGACGCGATTGTGACGAACTGGAACCCCATTTCGATGCGCTTCAAAGCGTATTCCGGTGTTCCGTTATGGCAGCCAGCGAACTTCCCATACTCTTTTGCCTTGGCGGCTATCAGTTCAATGGCCTCGGCCACGGGGGGCTCGACCTCATCGAATGCCGGGCGGCAACCTAAAGCCAGGGAAAGATCGGAAGGTCCGATGTACACGGCGTCGAGCCCTGGAACCGACAGTATGTCTTCAAGGTTGTCGAGACCTTGCAGAGTCTCGATCATCGCAAAGACGACGATCGTGTCATTGGCATGCTGCGGGTAGTCTGAACCTCCGTACAAGAGGCCTCGGGTCGGCCCAAGACTCCTTGTTCCGTTGGGCGGGTAGTGTGTCCACGCCACAAGATTCTCGGCATCTTCGCGGTTATTGATCATTGGGCAAATAACGCCGTAAGCCCCGGCATCGAGCACCTTCATCAAAATACCGGGCTCGAGCCACGGCACGCGCGTAACTGGGACGGTATCGGTTGTCGAAATTGCAGTGAACATCTCGACCGCCTTTTGGTAGTCGATTACGCCATGTTGGATATCAACAGTAAGCGTGTCCCATCCCTGATGCGCCATGGTTTCGGCCGAGAAACCGCTTGGGATCGCCAGCCATCCATTAACTACAGGCCGTCCGGCGGCCCAATGCTCTCTAATTTTGTTTGGTCGCATCAGTTTACCTTTTCAGAATGCCCACCCTTATGGGCTGATCGGATTGGAGCTATTCTTCAAGAATGCCCTGACCACAGAACTCTCCGCCCTGATAAACTGCGGAAACTTCGTCTTTCGCAGGTGGGGTGCATTCGGCATCGATACGGGCGCGAAACGTCTCGGAGTTGTCTTTTGGCTTCCAGCCCAGAAAGCTTGTTTCACGATTGTCCCACCAGGATGCGTCGTTGTTCGAAGCACCGTAGACAATCGGACATCCCAAGCGCGGAATAGTGAAAACACTCTCTATAAGAGATATCAGATCATCGTAACTCAACCAGGTTGCAAGCATGCGATGGTTCTTTGGTTCCGGAAAGGATGAACCGATGCGGACCAATGCCGTCTCGATCCCAAACTTCTCAAAATAGAGCCTTGCGAGAGCTTCTCCGAAGACTTTTGACACGCCATAAAGACCATCGGGCCTTACCTGTGCATTTGCATCAAGCCGCGTTGTCTGTTCGTGAAAGCCAATCGCGTGATTTGAACTGGCAAAGAAAATCCTCGGCGTAACCGACGATTTTCGGGCCGCTTCATAGAGATTGAATACACCGTCGATATTGGATTGTTTTATAGTTTCCCAAGGTGCTTCGATCGATTGCCCCCCCATGTGAACAATCCCATCGCACCCTTCAACCATGGCCTCAACCGCATCTTTGTCGCCCAAGTCGCAATACATAATTTCTTCATTTGCACCGGCGGGGCCCACATCCTCCCGCGCGCCAAGGCGAATCGTGGTAGCGAGGCCGTGTAAGCGAGACCGGCAAACCGACCCTAGTTTGCCGTCCGCGCCCGTAATCAAAAGTTTGTTTAGCATATTGTATATCTCACTTTTTGCAGGCGGCGATCACGTCGCTACAGATTGGAAACCGTATAGTTCTTCGGCGTTTTCTACGAGAGCGAGGTGACGCGCGCGGTCGTCTGGAAACCATTTCAGAACCGTGTCGAGCAACGCGGCGTCGTTAGGGTAGTCCGAGGTTTTTGTCGCCGAATTGTGAGGAAAATTCGTTCCCCACACAATGCGCTCGGGGGCATGGGCTGCCATGATCCTCGAAACTTTAGCTACGTCTGAATAATGCGGTTCGCCTTCGATGGAGGACTCATAGCAACCAGCAAACTTGAACCAGCATCTACCGCCGTCGACAAGGCGTTTGAGCATTCCGACTTGATCGCCATTAGGCGCGAGACCCCTTAAGAATTTGCCATGGTGGTCCAACACCCATCTGGACCGTAGTTTTGAGAGCCTCTCAACATGGTCCGAAATATCTGAGCCATCGAACTGAATCGCAATCATCCAGCCCGCGGCAAAAGCACGGGCATCGACCTCTTCGAGCTGGTTGAGACCAACCGCGCCCCCTGGCAGATCCACGATACGCGTCCCAACGGCCCCTCCATCCTTGAGCACTTCAAGTTCTGCGTCAGATGTCTCACCGTCTATTGCGGCGACCCCGCGTGCCTCCCCCCTGGTTTCATTGAGCGCTGCCAGCAAATTTGCATTGTTTGTCTGATGTGCATTTCCTTGCGTGATGACAAACCTGTCGATGCCAAGCCAGCCCATGACTTGGCGGTACTCTGATAACCCAGGCTGGCCCTCTGGTAGGCCGGGACCATTTGGCAGTGCTGGAAACCCGGAGAGATAGACGTGAAGGTGTGTATCAATGGCGCCTGCAGGCAGCATGATCTCAGGGGTACGGCCAGAGAAGCTGCGTTCGATCATTCGAGGTCTCCTATGGCGAACTCTGCCAATGCATTACGGTTTATCTCAATACCCAGACCCGGTTTGTTCGGAATTGCGATTACACCGTTTTCATGTTCGATCGGGTGGGTGACTATCGCCTGCCTGAATGGGTTGTGCGTTCGATCAAACTCAAAAATCGGTTCGATTGGATTGCGTCGTGGCGGGTCTGGTAGTAGGGCCGAAACAAACTGAAGGCTCGCAGCGATTTGCACCGCTGTTCCCCAAACATGCGGAACAACACGTACGCCGTGAAGAGCCGCCATATCAACGACCCGGCGCATCTCCGAAAAACCGCCAGTGCCACACAAGTCTGGCTGGGCGATATCGATACATCCTGTTTCCAAGGGCTCACGGAACGCAAATCTGCCATGCCAAGTTTCGCCGCCAGCAACCGGAATAGGTTGACCGGCGCGAACACGACGGTACGCGTCAAGTTGTTCTGGAATGACCGGTTCCTCGAACCAATCGATATCGAACTCTGCCGCACGGTTGCCCAGAATGATCGCTTCTTGGATCGAGTACCCGTGATTTGCGTCGATCATCAGACGAGTATGCGTTCCGATCGCTTCACGCACCGCCTTGATGACTGCAAGATCTTCTTCCACCCCAAAGCCAATCTTGATTTTAACTGCGTGGAACCCTGCAGCGACATGGGCTGCGCATTCCTCGGCATTGTCCGAAATACGATCGACCCCGTCGCGCCGAAATGACCCGGTCGCATATGCCTTTACTGTGTCCCGAACACGTCCCCCGAGAAGCACCGAAACCGGAACGCCAAAGTGGTGACCCTTGATATCCCACAAAGCGACATCAATTCCTGAAAGTGCGGTCATTGTGAGACCGCGCTGCCCTTGGTCTCGTAGGAGATTATACAGGCCTTGCCAGAGAACTTCCGTATCCAGCGGATTGCGGCCAATTAAATTGGGCGCATAGGCCTTTACGATCGCAGCGTTTGGCTGCGCTGGCCCCAAGCACTCGCCCCAACCCGTTGTTCCGTCGTCACAGATAATCTCGACCAAAACATGTTGGCGTCGCGTGAAACGAGTTGCTGCGCTCTCGAAGGCGGTCTCAAGCTTGTAGTCAAGAAGATGTGTATGAACCTCGGAAATCTTCATTTACACACCTCCAACTGGGCCGCGTCCCGAGCCAGAGTTTCGATACCCGCCCAATCACCCACGGCGATAAGATCTTTGGGCGCCACCCAACTGCCTCCAGCACAAACCACGTTCTTCTGCGACAGATATGAGCCTGCATTCGCCGCGCTGACCCCACCCGTAGGGCAGAAGGAAACCTGCGGCAAAGGCCCGCCAATAGCCTTGAGTGCCGATACCCCGCCCGAGGCCTCGGCTGGAAAGAACTTGAGCATATCATAGCCTCGCGCCAAAAGACGCATCGCCTCAGACGCAGTCGCGGCCCCGGGCAGGAGCGTCAATCCTTCGGCTTCACAAGCCGCAAGAATTTCATCGGTTGCACCCGGAGAGACACCGAAGGTAGCGCCGGCCTCTTTGGCGGCCCTAACATCTTCGGGGGTTATCAGTGTGCCAGCCCCCACATGTCCACCCGGGACGCCGCTCATGACCCGAACGACCTCGAGAGCGGCAGGGGTGCGCAACGTGACCTCCAGCGCGGGCAAACCGCCTGCGATTAGTGCCTTGGCCAATGGTCGGGCTGTTGCGACATCATCAACCACCAAAACCGGTACAATTGGCGCGAGCGAACAGATTTCTCGGGCCCGTAAACTCGCTGCCTTTGGAGAAACAGTCATCTGGACAAATTATCCTTTAGGTGGGTGCATCGTGTAACCGATCCGACTGTGAAGCGGTACGAGTTGCACAGCGCGTTTTCTAAGCCAGACGAGACAGTTAAAATTTTGGCGGCGGTCGCCGAGTTGTCAAGCAAGCCGGATTCCGTAAATTCAAACGCTGCAACAGCTGTCTCTCTCGGCGACCCGAATTCTTTGTTAATCCGTTTCTGCCCCAGTTCATTGCAGTAATTTAAGCCCAACGCGACGATCCTCTTAGCGGGTGAAACCTGAGGGGAATAGAATTTGTCCCTGTTTTGGACAATGCGTGGCTGCGATTCAGACATCAGTCAGAGAGCCGTGCGCGCCAGACCTCAAATCGTTCAAGAACGTCTGGGTCGGTTGCAGGATAAAGCCCGATTACGGGGGTGTTTTTTCGCACCTCTTCCAGAACGAAGCGTTCGAACAGCTCCATTGGGCCTGCCTCGATCGCAATGTCATCGGCAAGGTGACGAGGGATAATCATGACACCATCGCTGTCACCCAGAACGATGTCACCGGGATAGACCGCCACGCCGCCACACCCAATTGGCAAACCGATATCAACTGCATGATGTTTCGTAAGGTTGGTCGGGGCAGACGGTTTTGCAGCAAAGACTGGCATCTCAAGTGCTGCGGCACCGTCGGCGTCGCGAATGCCACCATCCGTGACAACGCCCGCTGCTCCGCGCATTTCCAGTCGCGTTAAAAGGATCGAACCTGCCGAGGCCGCCGTGGCGTCCTGCCGACAATCCATTACCAATACAGCGCGTTCAGGACATGTTTCCACGGCCACGCGCTGCGGGTGATCTGGCTCACGAAACGCCTCGATCGGATCGGTGTCTGGCCGTGCAGGAATGTAGCGCAGTGTAAAAGCCGGGCCCACAAGGGTGGGCTTGCCCTTGCCCAATGGGGCAACGCCTTGAACATAGGCGTTTTGATAACCGCGTTTGTAAAGCAGCGTTGCCACGGTTGCCGTGCTGACCTTTGACAAGCGATCAAGCGTATCCAGATGCAGTTTGATCGTTTCGGCAGGCTGAGGGTTCGGCATGGGCTGGATCCTTCTGCTAGGGCTGTAGGCAACTGTCGAGCAGGCTTTGGTTGATGGGAACAAGTGCACCTTTGCCTTGCACGACATGCCCTGCCAGTTTGCAGGCCAGCGCTATGCTGTCAGGCAAGGGTGTGTCCGTTGCCAGCCCCGCCAGAATGCCAGCGTTGAAACTGTCGCCTGCAGCAGTCGTATCCACAACCGAGGCCAGAGGCGGAACATGGACTGAGCCCTCTGCGCCGCCGGTACGATAAAGAACCGTTTCTGCGCCATTCTTGACAACGATCGTTTCCGCGCCCGCCCTTGCATAGCGCTGCAAAGTGGCCGCGGGGTCCTTGTCGCTGAACCAACGTGCCTCGTCCTCGAACGATGGCAAAGCGATATCGCTAACGGCGGCCGCTTGCATGATGTTCTCGGTCATCTCAGAGGGGCTGTCCCAAAGATGCGGGCGCAGATTGGGGTCGAAGGCAATCCGTTTTCCGGCGCGCCGCGCTGACTGAGCAACGTCGAGCAAGGCGGCGCGCCCATCAGGGTTCAAGATTGCCAGAGTGATGCCCGAGAAATAGATGAGATCTGATTGCGTCATGGCGCGGGCAAGTGCTTGCTTGTCTTGGGCCAACAGGCGTGCGGCCGACTGGCCGCGCCAATAGGTAAAACTGCGTTCCCCGTTGTTTAGCGTGATAAGATACAACCCCACTGAACGGTTTGGCACGATCCGCACCTGCTGGGTGTTGACCCCGCTTTCGCGCATCGCATCCAGCATACGGGACGAGATGGCATCATCTCCGACGGCGGTAAAATAGGACAAGGGCGTTTCGGGTGTGAGTTGGGCCAGATACCAAGCTGTATTGAACGTGTCTCCGGCGAACCCCATTTGATACGTGCTTGGCGCGTCAGTTGGGGCCATTTCGGCCATGCATTCACCTATCGCGAGAATTCGCATAATCCGGTTTCCAGTACTTCGAAGTTTGACAAACGGTAGCGTTCGACAATTAGGTAACCTGTTCTGCAGTGGTCACGAGAACAGCATCCCACCATTGATATCGACATTGGTCCCGGTCAGATAAGCCGAGTCCTCGCATGCCAGAAACACCACGAGGTTCGCAACGTCCTGAGACTGGCCTTGCCGCTTGAGCGGCGCAGCGGCTTCTAGCCCCCGACGGCCTGCATCGGGAGTATGGATGTTATGGAAATCCGTGTCGATCATGCCTGGGCAGATTGCGTTGACACGGATATCAGGACCCAGTTCTTTTGCAAGACTACGGGTGAGCGTCATGACCCCGCCTTTTGACGTTGCATAAGCCGACGCACCCGGGCCACCACCGTCGCGACCCGCCTGACTGGCGATGTTTACAATGGCCCCGGATTTCATATGCAGCAGTGCCGCTTTGACCATAAGAAACGTGCTGGTCAGGTTGAGATCCATGACAGCCTGCCAATGCTCAAGCGACATCTCGGCGATTTTCTTGCGCGCGATCAAACCTCCGGCATTGTTCACCAGAATGTCCAGGCTGCCATAGGTATCGACCGTCTTGGCGATCAACGCATCGACCTCTTCGGGTTTGTTCAGGTCGCCTTGCATTGCAAACGCCTGTCCACCGATCTTTTTGATCTCGGCTACGGTTTCCTCGGCGCCGGCACTACTGGCGAAGTAGTTCACCGCGACATTCACCCCTTCGGCGGCGAGTTTGACAGCGCAGGCGCGCCCGATATCGCGGCCACCACCTGTGACAATTGCGGTCTTTCCCTGAAGTCTCATGGTTGTTCTTTCCCGTTCAATTGGTGCTGCTATGCGTGGCTGATGGATCTGACGCTAAAGCTTGGCAAAATAGTCGAAGATTTCCGGCACGTTGCCGTCGCCCATACCTGCGTCCGCGGCTGCCTGAAGGTTGTTCGCGGTTCCTTCAGCGATCTCGGCACGAGTGCCCACGTCCTCGGCCAGCTTCAGGAAGTAACCAAGATCCTTGTTGGCGTTGTTAATCGAAAACCCCAAATCGCTGACACCATCCACCGCGTAGTTCTTACAAAACTGCATAAAGGGGGAATTGGACGGTCCAGCTGACATGATGTCAAAAAGCTGCTGCTTGTTTACCCCTGAGCGTTCAGCCACAGCAAAGGCTTGGCTCATGGTGCAAGCTGTCGTCATACCCATAAAGTTGTTGATGAGCTTGGTCACATGGCCCGCACCCAGTTCGCCGAGGTGAAAGACATTTTCCCCCAGTACATCCAGGACAGGTTTCACCTTCTCAAAGGTGGCTATATCGCCCGCTGCCATGATGTTCAGCAAACCATCCTTGGCGTGCGCGGGTGTGCGTCCCAGCGGCGCATCAATCATACCAGCACCTTTTGCGGCCAAGTCTGCGCCGATTTTGCGTGTGGACGCTGGGATCGAAGTGCCAAAGTCAATGACCACAGCACTATCTTTGATGCCTGCCAGGATGCCGTCATCTCCGTAGATCAGGCTTTCGACGACATCCGATGTTGTTACACAAAGCATCACGATATCGCTGTTTTCAGCAAGCTCTCGTGGCGTTTTAACCTCTACAGCACCGCGGTTGACCGTGGCTGCGACGGCTTCCTTGTTCCGACCCATAACAACCAGATCAAAACTGTTGTTTTGCAGGCACTCTGCCATGTTACCGCCCATAAGACCGAGGCCGATGAAACCGATGACGGGTTTTGTCATATCTGACTCCTTAAACTCTTTCCAATTGGGCTTCGCAGAGCGCCGTGACCCCTGCCTGCGCAACTTCGAGATCCTGAGCTGGCGAGCCCGAGCTGACACCGATCCCGCCAACCACCTGTCCGTCGACGGTCACGGGAAGGCCACCTGCAACGGTCACCATTCGTCCGCCGAGCGTTGAGGAAATTCCGTGTGCGGCCATGCCAGGCTGATTTGCTTCACCAAGAGCATCGGTTCCTTTTTGGATACCGGTTGCAGTGAAACTCTTGTCGATGGCCAAAATGATGCTGGTAATCTTGCCACCATCCATCCGCTCAAACGCGATGAGGTTGCCGCTTTCGTCTGTAACGGCAATACACATCGGTACACCGATTTCCTGCGCCTTGACTCGCGCTCCTGCGATCAACTTGCCCGCGTCATCGATGTCCAGGCGTCTTATTGTCAGCATCGCCTCATTCTCCTTTGATTTAGGGACCAATGATCAAGTTCGGCAGTGTCAGCGATATTGCCGGTACAAAAGTGATCAGCATGAGCGCGGCGAAGATGGCGAGGTAGAAAGGCCAAATCGTTTTGACCGCTTTCTCCATCGGTAGTTTTCCAACAGCACACCCCACAAAGAGACAGGTCCCGACAGGTGGTGTGCAAAGACCAAGACCGAGGTTCACCAAAAGGATCATGCCGAACTGTAGCGGGTCGATGCCCAGCATGTTCATCACCGGCAGGAAAATCGGTGTGCAGATCAGGATCAACGCGGCCATGTCCATGATCATCCCCAAGAGCAACAGCACAGCGTTGATCATCAACAAGATTAGGATCGGGTTTTCTGTGATACCCAACAGGAATTCGACTGTTTTTGTCGGCACCCGGTTGAACGTCAGCATATAGGCAAAGGCACCGGCGCAGGCGATCAGGATCATCACCATAGACGTTGTGCGCACCGAAGAGATAACGGCGGTTTTGAAGTTTTCCCAGGACAGGCTGCGATAGACAATAAGCGTCACCACAAAGGCATACATTGCCCCGAACGCGCCGGATTCCGTGACCGTAAAGACGCCTGACAAGACCCCTCCAACAATGATCACGGCCGTCAACAAGCCAGGGATCGATCCAACAAAGGCGATGGCCAGTGCGGTCCAACCCGGAAACTGTTCGGCCTGATAGCCGCGCTTGACCGCCACGACATAGGCGGCAATCGCAAGGCAGCAACACATAAGGACACCGGGCACAACACCGGCCAGGAACAGTTTTGAGATTGAAACTGCACCGCCTGTTGCAAGGGCAAAGATGATCATGTTGTGGCTGGGTGGGATGATGATGCCGGCAATTGATGATGTCACTGTGACGTTCACCGCATAGTCGGCATCATAACCTTTGTCTTTCATCACCGGGATCAGGATTGACCCAAGCGCCGAGATATCTGCAATTGCCGATCCGGAAATGCCACCAAACAACATGGACGAGAAGACATTGACGATACCAAGCCCACCGCGCACAGCGCCTACGGCGGCCTGCGCAAACCGAACCAACCGGATCGCGATTCCACCGTGAAACATCAGCTCGCCCGCAAAGATAAAAAACGGGATCGCCATTAGGGAAAAGACGTTGATCCCGGACACGATACGCTGGAACCCAACAAACATCGGCAATCCTTCAAACCAAAAGGAAGCCAATGCAGCGATACCAAGGGCGTATGCCACTGGAGCGCCGATGATGACACATAGGGCAAAAACCCCCAACAGAATCATGAGTCCCATGACTATCCCTGATCTATGTTGTCTTGGCGTTCGTCTCGGCCCAGAAACAGGCGGATCAGATGGCCAGTGGAAAAAAGGAACACCAACGCGCCGCTGATTGTCAGTGGCAAGGAGCGCAAGCCCTCTGACCATTGGATGAGCGGGATCAGGGTGTTCCATTTGAATATTGTCAGCTCGATCCCGTACCAAAACATCATGCCACCGAAACCTGCCATCAGGACATCAGTGAGCACGACGAAAACCGTTCGCACAGAGGGTGGGACTAAATTGCGGAACACGACAACAGAGAGGTGCGTGTGATTGTGCACACCCGCAGCCGCTCCGAGAAACGCGATGACCATAACCAAAAGCAGTGAAACCTGCTCAACCCAAGTGGGCGTGTTGTTCAGAACGTAGCGACCGAACACCAGCCAAGCAAAGATCGCAGTCATAACGACAATGGCGATGCCAGACAGCAACATGCAAACTCGTGCGAGCAGATCAAGAATCCTGTCCATGTTGCGCATGGCGGCAGGGGCGGTATCGGGCTCTTGCATTGGATTTCCTCTGAGACAAAACGCCCGGCATCCAATTGGCGGAGCCGGGCGCTCAAAGTTGAACTGTTAAGACAACTTATTCAGTGGCTTGCGCCATTTCCACCAACGCTTTCATATCAGGATTTGCAGCCAAGTAGTCTGCATAAACCGAATCCATTGCGGACTGGAATGGGCCTTTGTCGGCGATTTCATTGACGGTGATGCCGGCCGCTTCAACATCTTTACGCGCTTGTTCAGAGCCAATTGCCCAAAGCTCACGCTGGACCAATGCGGCTTCTTCTGCGGCACCGCGCACAGCGGCTTGCAATTCAGGAGACAGCGCATTGAATTTGGCCGTGTTCACGCAGATGCACTCGGGGATAATCAGGTGCTCGGACAAAGAATAATTTGTGGTCACTTCATAGTGACCGACATTCTTGAACGACGGGAAGTTGTTCTCCGCACCATCAACAACGCCGGTTTTCAGCGCTTGCTGAACTTCGGAGAATGCCATTGGAGACGGGTTACCGCCCATAGCTGAAATCATAGATGTATAAAGATCGTTGTTCATCACACGGATTTTCAGACCTTCGACATCTGCGGGCGTGTTGATCGGCTTTTGGCTGTAGAAAGAACGCGCACCGGCATCAAACCATGCCAGTGGCAGAACGCCTGCTTCACCCATCGCAGCTGAAACAACCTCACCGGCGTCGCCGTCCAGCACGCGGAACATGTGCGGCACATCTTTGAAGATGAAAGGAAGCGATACAAGGTTAGCTTCTTTCACCATTGGGCCAATAGGACCGAGGTTGAAGTTACCGACCTCGATTGCGCCGATACGAACCTGTTCTAGGGCATCCGGTTGGGAACCAAGAACACCACCGTGGAACACATCGACGGTAACTTCGCCGTCTGTAGCGGCGTCAACCAGTTCGGCAAACTTGTCCATTGCAGCCGTGTTGGGATGGCCGTCGTTGTGGATATTCCAGGCTCGCCAGTTTTCGGCTGAAGCTGACGTTGCAATGAATGCCACAGCGGTCGCAGTTGCAAAGAACGATTTCGTGAAAGTCATGGGTTCTCCTCCCCGGTTATTTTTGGACAGGATTTGGCTTTCATGGAATTTCAGAGACCGTAAGCCACGTAGCTTTCGATTTCCCCCAAGAACCAGAATCGCTGCTGCCCTTAAAGGGACACTAGTATCCCAGTTATGTCAACTGTAGGCTTTTAGTATGTCAGATTGCTTGACAGTCGAAAGCGCAGGGCATTTGATAGGTGACAGGCCTACATTGGTTCACTCAAGCAAAACAAAATAGAATATTCTATTTGTTTCAATGCCATAACAGTGGATCTGTAATTTGAAACGTGACTAAGACAGAGGGCGCAAGCAACATACCGTGGAAGAAATTGTCAGACGAACCACAACCGATGCGGTCTATGAAGCGCTACACGACGAGATCGTTTCGCTTGAAATTCTTCCCGGTACAAAGCTATCCGAAACAGAGGTAGCCAGCCGATTCGGCGTATCACGCCAACCTGTTCGCAACGCATTCACAAGGCTCGGCAACGAAGATCTGCTCTTAATACGACCACAAAAGGCGACCGTAGTTCGAGGGTTTTCTATGGAGCGTGTGGCTCTCGCGCGATTGGTTCGAATGGCGGTGGAGCTAGAGATCGTCCATCGAGCAATGGAAGTTTGGGACGCAGCAAGTGAAGCAAGACTTGAAGAAAATCTCGCCTTACAAGAGCAGGCGATCAGTGACGGTGATCTATCGGCGTTTCACTCGCTGGACTATGATTTTCACAAACTGATCTACGTGCTCAGCGGCAATCCGATGGCATTTGATGTAATGCTAGAATCCAAGCAAAAGGTTGACCGGCTTTGTATGCTCAGTCTTGAAAAGGGCAGTGCCGCAGACGCCATCCTCGCCGATCACCGAGAGATTGCAGAGACCATGGCGGCAGGAGACCATGACCAAGCGCAAGCCGCTGTCAGAAAACACCTGTCCCGCCTCGACGAAACAATCGACTTCATTCACAAGACGCACCCAGGCTACTTTGAGTAACCGAGGCCATGCGATCTGGTCGTCTCAGGCCGTTCCTCGTTCCGGACGATCATTATCAATATTGAATTTCATGCCGTCCAAAAGCTCTTCCAAATCGGGACGTGCCGCAGGGCCGTTAGAGATATCGGCCAGCATCAGCGTCCCATTCGGACGGATGGCAAACGCGCCAGGTTCGGCGAACAGACCCGTCGTTTCTGCATCAGATAGAGGCGATGACACGTAAAGACCAAGCGCGCGCATTTGCGCTTCAGTCATTCCATAGCAAAGATCAAAATCCCAGCCGAATTCTGCTTTGTCTGCCGCAGCTTTTTCTTTGTTGTCGGCAGAGACAACGATAACGTCCATAACGTCAGCCCATGCTGACAGCGCCACATTCAACTTGTTCAAGAAGCGCTTGCAGCGAGGACAATGCTTGCCTCGATAAACAAACAACATGGTCCAGCGGTCTTTTTGTTGACCGATCGTAACCTTGTCATCAGACCCCAGCCTTAAAAAACTCATTTGCTCGATTTGCGCGCCGACATTTGGTTTGGCTGAGGTCATGAGTCGTTCCTTTCTTCTACAAACCCAAGGTCCGCTGAGCGGACACTGCTGCCGTTGAATGGTGATCTGAAAATGGCCGCTCTGGTTTACTTTGCGATCTGGTCGGTAAAAGCTTTCTTGACGAACGGTTTACGAGGGAGATACTTCATTTATGAGAAACCAAAATGATCATCGTCGCTCTCCTGCAACGTCCCTTCTCGCCTTGCTCATCGGGCTAACTATCTTTGTCAGCCCTACAGCCGGGCAAGAAGCCGAGCCACAGCGTTCCGACTTCACAATTCCGGCGGACTTGAAGTCTGTCACAGAAGGCCGAGACGGCTTTTCTGCTGAGCAGAGCCAGTCCTATCGACAAGCCTATGACGGGGAAACTCTGACCACGTCCGGTGATGCCGGCAGCTATGCAGCGTCTCGCCTTAGCGAGAACCTGCCAACAGCAATTGTGCATCGCTATGGGCCAGTTTCAGAACTCAGCTACCAGCCTATGCCTGAAGTTGGTGATGTCAGGGCGACAACCATTCTCGGCACGATGACATTGAACGAGATGATCCAAGACGAAAGGTCTCGACTCAAAGCAATCGCCGTTATCCACAAGGGACAGATCGTATTCGAAGAGTATGTAGGCATACGCGACTGGGACAATCACCTCTGGGCCTCTGCAACCAAGATATTGGTCGGAACTCTTGCACACATCGCCAACGAGCAAGGTCTGATCAACCTTGATGAAACGGTATCCCACTATGTACCTGAACTCGGAGACACACCTTGGGCAGATATCAAGGTGGCTGATGTTCTCCACCAGCGATCCGGTCTTGATATCAGCGAAAGTCGGTTGGGTAGCTCACCGGACCACCCAGTGAGTCTGTTTTACGCCATTGGTTTTGGTGACCCCAATATCCCAGAGGGTCTGTCACTCCTGGAAGCGCTGAAGCGCGTCGAGGTTGATGTAGAACCCGGTAGTCGTTTTGAGTACGCGTCTCTCAACACTTACGTTACAACGTTGATCTTGCAGAAAGTTACAGGGAAGCCTTTCGAAGACCTCGTAACCGAACACATCTGGAGCCAAGCAGGCATGGAGGGTGACGGGGTCCTCGGCCTTACTGTCAGTGGAGAACCTTCTTCTCCGGGGGCGTTCGCCGCCAGACTTCGTGATCTGGCCCGCTTCGGAATGCTTTTCACCCCGAGCTGGGACGTTGTCGCAGAAAAACAAGTGGTTTCAGAGGACTATTTTGCAAAGGTCCAAGCCGCCGCCGATCCCGCCATCTATGGCGAAGACTACATGAGCAAGCGCCTCCTCAACGACTTTGGCGAAGACGGCTTTGGCGCTTCCTACCAGTGGGATGCTGTTTTCCCAGATGGAGACATGTACAAATCAGGGAGAACTGGTCAGTGCCTCTATGTGTCCCCTGAGACTGACACAGTAGTGGTCTATTACTCGTCCTCTTACCAAGCAGAGGTTTGGGTTCACGCCTACGCCCGCGAAATCGTTCAACAACTGTTCAGATGAGTTGGTTCAAAGGTGAGTTGGGACGTTGTGAAGCCTAAGTTCACCGCCGAGCAGAAAACTGGCATGTTGGGCTCATGTCGCAAGTTCGCCGCGCCAGGCATGAACGGCTGTTTTCCGAGATCAGGGCCGTTCACCTGGTCAGGCTTGGACTGGCAGTGAGGCGGGACAAAGCAAACCTTGACGACTTCAGGCCGAACGTCGGCTTCTAGGTTTTCTTGCGCGCGACCTTTCTGCGGCGCATTTAGGAAAATCGTTGGTCCGTTTCCAGCAAACATCCAATTCCGGGCAATAGCCTGACTTCTTCTTCTATTTTCCAATAAGAATTGCGTGTTCCCGTTCTATAACCTTTTCCCAGTCGCCTTGCGCTTTCAGACCGGTCGAAGAGTCTCCCATGAGCGAAGTGACCATTAGTCTTCCACGCGCTTTCGCTTCCTCTTTCGAGAAACCGGCCTGTTCAAACATCCAGGCGGCAAACTGGAAGCGTTTTCCGATGGTTCTTTGATACGCTTCTTGCACTTTTTCATCAGTTTTTGCCCAGACTGACACGGCGTGATCCGGCAAGGCGGCGTCCTCTTCAATGACCTTTTTCATAAGAAGAAGAATGCGTTCTTCCGGGGGGCCGCCAAATGTCTTTGCCTTTGTGATCACGTTGTCAGTCAGTTCCTGTTCCCAATATCTGAGAACCTCATCCAAAAGCTCACTGACGTTCTTGAAATGCCAGTAAAAGCTGCCGCTAGTCAGGTTCAGTCGCTTTGCCATTGGCACGACCTTTATCGCGGCTACGCCGCCCTCGTTGAGTACTTTGTAGGCCAGCAATATCCAGTCTTCCTTGGTCGCGGCGTTTTTTGGTGAGTTTCGAGTGTTAGATTCTGACATTCAGATTGCAGCATTCTTCATTTGACATAGAGCAGTCTATGGTTCTACCGTAGAGATGTCTATGGTGAATGAGGGGTTCACGAATTCGTGTTCTCTTAAGAGGCTTCGCTTTGAAGGGGGGATCAATGAATAACTTAATGAAAACCGCAGCCGGCACATTGATGGCCTTAGGTATGACACTGGCTGGCACAGCCACGGCGCAAAACGCCTTGCCGACAGGTCGGAGTGCCAGTGCAATCGAAAACGGTGTTTATCCCGCGTCTTACTTCCCTAACACTGAAATCCTCGGCGCGGATGAAATGCGTATCACGGCATTGGGTACAGGGATGCCAAACCAAACCAAGGCCGCAGTTTCTATTTCGTTTTATGTGGAACTTGGGAATGGGGACGTCTTTCTGTTTGATGTAGGAACTGGCGCAACGGGAAACCTGTTTTCGCTGCGACCGGACTTTGCAAAGGTCGACAAGGTCTTCTTCAGCCATTTGCATGTTGATCACGTTGGAGACTTCATGGGCCTCCACGTTGGGGGTTGGCTTTCGGGCAGATATACCCCGCTCCGCATCTTCGGCCCGTCCGGATCAGAGGATGAACTGGGCACCAAAGCCTATGTCGAGGGTATGTCCAAAGCCTATGCCTGGGATTTGGCCACGCGAACGGGCGCACTGCCGGACGATGGAGCAAAGCTTGATGTCACCGAATTCGACTACATGCAGGAAAACGAGATCGTCTATCAGGAAAACGATGTCACGATCCGGTCCTGGCCAGCGATCCACAGCCTTGATGGTTCCGTGAGCTACTCTCTGGAATGGAATGGGCTGAAATACGTCTTTGGTGGCGATACGTATCCGAACAAATGGTATGTCGAATATGCCAAAGGCGCGGACCTCGCTTCTCACGAGGCGTTTCTACCACCGGATGCGCTAGCCCCTTATTTTGGCTGGGACATGAAACAAGCGACTTATGTAGCTACGCGCGTTCATACGGAACCTGCGGCTTTCGGCAAAGTTATGTCCGCTGTCAAGCCACGCATGGCCCTAGGGTATCACTCTGTTCTTTCGCCCGAAAACTATCAGGCAATCCTGGAAGGTGTCCGTTCGACATACGATGGACCGCTCACGCTGGCGCGAGATCTACAGGTGATCAACGTAACTAAGGATCAGATCGTTGTTCGAGAAGCGAGTGTTGATGACTATGCGTTGCCACCAGCTGTAAGCGACGAGTACATCAATGCCCCGCGTTCAAAAGAAAAAGAACCGTCGGACAAAGTCAAAGCGGGAAAATGGGAGGGTTACACGCCACCGCCAATGCCGGATCAATAACAACCCGGCAATCTGCAATCGTTTGACTGTAAAACTGGCTGTGCGAGACCCACAAGCATTAGGTTGTCGCCCGGACAAAGTTATCTGGTTGCCGAAGCGGCGGAGACTTGTGTGCTCAGAAACCGAATTGAGCATGTCACTAAGGACGAATTCAAATACCACCTCACGCATGGCGTATCCCCTCACTGCGATGCGCCATGCAGTCATCTAGGGAAGGGGAGGTTCCAATGGTATCCACAAAGTACGTGCTTGTATTGATCGCCTTCGCTTTCACTGTCATTGCCGGTAAGTTGTCTGCCCAATCCATAACGTTGAGCGAAGACGACGGCGATGAATGGCAGTACTCTTTAACGGCTTATGCCTTTGTTCCGCTTGAAACGTCGGGAACTTCGGAAATTGCTGATACCGAAGTCGAGCTGGACTTGGGAATAAGTGAAGTGTTCGAGGTATTGGATTTCACTTTGGCTGGGCGCGGTGAAGCCTGGCGGGGTGATTGGGGAGTGATCGCGGACTTCTATACTGTCAAACTTGGTCCGGGCGGTACACTTCAATCTCCTGGCGGTGGGTCTTTGGACGTTGGCATTGATATCGATCAACATTGGGTCAGTGTGCTGGGAGCCTATCGGTTCTCCCGTGGCACCTATGGACCCAAAAACAGACGCTTTTCCTGGGACGCCAGCGCTGGCATTCGATGGAACAGCATAACACAAAAGGTCAGCGCAGTTGCCAATATCGACATCGGACCCAGCGTCGGTGTGCAAAACTCGTTAGGAGGCACTGAAACATGGTTTGAGCCAATCGTTGGGATACGAGGCGCGTATGAGGTTGCCGACAAATGGTCGGTCTTTGGACGAGCGGAAATTGGCGGTTTCGGAGTCGAAGGGGATAACCTCCAATACACATTGGTACTTGCCGCGGATTGGCAGGTGTCCAGCGCAATTTCGCTTTCGTTTGGATATCAGTATTACAGCATCGATTTCGAAACGGAACGATCTGATGGAGCCTTTGTATACGACATCTCACAACACGGCCCATATCTGGGACTGACTTACAATTTTTGATGATCATAGAACCGGATTCGATTGGACTGTGACATTAGCCCAACTCACATCGCCGTCGCGAGCAGAATCCAAGAGAGTAGCTGACGTTCAAGGGTGAATGACATTCAGGTCTGGAACTTTCTTTATCGACTATTCCTGATGCTTGGCCTTTTGGCTTCGAGCACACCGATTGTTTCGGCGGATGTGGTTCTGACAAACGGATCGGAAGTCGCATCCAATATTGCCATCTTTCACGTTAAGGATAACGGCGTTTTTCTCGATCTAGAAATCGATCTTGATGATGTGTCGAAATTTGCAGACTTGGTACCCAAGGCTTGGTTGCTCCGCCACATGAGGGATGATTTGGGATCACCGCAAGCTTCTGAACACACTGATCGTAGAGGACTATCAATCGCCAGTGGGAGTGAAGGGAAGCTTTCGGCAGAAATCAGAAAGATAGAATACCGAAAGCGCATAGACCGGGCCTCGCCGCTCGCAGGTCAGCGCGATCCATTCTCGGGTCAAATTGTTCCCAGCCCGCCAACAGATCCGCGTGTTTTGTTCGTCGAAGTGTTCTTTCCGTTTCAAAACTCAGTTCCCAAGGAGCTGACTATTATGCCTCCATCGCGGGATGGTGAATCCTTGGTGACAATCGGGATGCAGGTTATTGACCGAGAGGTTCCGGTCACGGATTTCAGTTTCTTGGCAAAGCCGGCAGAGTTAAAAATTCACTGGCCTGACCCATGGGAAACCCGATTTTCCGCTGAAAGCCTGAATCGAAAAGCCCAGGACGGAACATCAACATTTCTTTATATCGAACCTCGTGAAGTTCGGCATGAGACGCTGATCCGCTTGCGTGAACTGGCGCCTTGGATTGGTGAAACTTTCGACGTAGGGCAGACACTTTCGCCACAGCGTAGCGCCTTGATAGTAAACCAGGCAGCGCCCTTCCTAGCTTCTCGTAACCCGGTGACAATTGATGGCAAAGCAGTGCAACCGTCAAACGCAACAGCAAAACTCCTGGAGCTGACATCGCAGGGTTTTCAGGTTGTCGAGCCTGGAAAGGAAGTGTCTGTGAACAATGCGTTTATCGGCGCTATCCTGTCTTTCTCATCGGCAGACCTTCCCGATCAGGTGACCGTCACATGGGATATGTTTGACGAGGAAATTTCCCGCGTTGCGACCATTTCAAACGATATCGCCGGGCCATTCTTTGGAGCTGTGACGCCAGCAGACCCTCAGTTTCATTGGCAGAACCACTTGCTCCAATACGAAAGAGGATCTGTCACTCAGATTCCAGTTGAGCAGCAGACACGGCAGAACCCGGCAATGGCTTTGATCACCGGGATTATCAGCGCTGTCTCACTTGGTTTCTTCCTGCTGTGCAGGGGCAAAGTTGCAAAGCGCATCAGTTGCGTAACCATGATTGCCGCAACATCGGCAACTGTCGCATTTTCGGGATATTTGCCGGATTTACTTTGGAAGAAGCCCGAGCCCCCTGAGCCGCAGGTTGCGGAAGATATACTGCGCTCGATGGTCGAAAACTTGAACACGGTGACGCTGGAAACTTCACCGGCAGCAAGAAAGGCAGAGCTGGCCCACATTGTAACGGCAGCGTCTCTGAGTGACATCGCAACAGAGGTGGAACGTGGTCTCGTGATCCGAACGCCAGGAGGCAGTCTTGCGACAGTTACCGATATTAGAGACCTGAATTTAGAGCGCGTTGACCCGACCCTCAAACCGGGTGGATTTAGCACTCTGGCCAAATGGACAGTGAAAGCCCAAGGCGGTCATTGGGGGCACGCCCACATACGCGCCGTTACGTTTCGGGTGCTGGCCGAAGTTGTACCTGAATCCGGGCAATGGAAGCTGGATGGATTAACTGTAATCGAGGCTCGCGATCCAAATGCATAAGTGTCATAGAACAAAGATCTTCGCTTTCGGCGCTCTGTTTGTCGGTGTGTTTTTGTCACTGACGCTATCTGCCTCGGCGCATTTTTTGCTGAATCTCAACGTTCGAATTTCGCATGTCGAGCATAGTGGGGACGGTTTGCGTGTCTATTTGCGTACGCCCATGCCCTATCTGGTTGCAGATAAAGTCGGTGAGCTGGAGGGTAACGCTCTGCCAGTTGCTGCGCCTTTCACGACCAACGCAATGAGTGAAAGTCAGTTGGTCCATTTTGTCGACTTGCAGGCTGTCATGAGCGATCCCAACGGTCTGGGGCAATTCGCCGAAGATGGGTTGCACCTGTTGGTCGACAACCACCGCTTAAGAGGAACAGTTGAGGCCGTTCGCTTGCATCGCGTTGGAAATGAGCCCGGATTTGCAACTTTGGCCGAAGCTCAACAGGCCGTGGACACCGAAACGGCCTTAACGCCACCGCTTTTTGTTGGTGACACTATTGTCGATCTTGTCCTGCATTATGACACTGACGGCCCGGTCCAATCGTACAGCATTGCCAACGTGCTGGACCCCGGCTTGCCCGATCAGGACCAAACGGCCAACCTCATTCTCGACTACGCATCGGGCACACCGCAGATATTCCGATCTCGGGGCCTGATGACTGAACCATTGGTGGTTCAGCAAGAGGGGTATGGAGGATTCCTGAGTTTTGTCTGGGAAGGTATACGACATATCCTCGAAGGATTGGATCATGTTCTTTTTGTTGTGTGTTTGGTCGTTGGAGCGCAGACACTCAGGGCGCTATTGCTGCGTGCAACCGGTTTTACCGTTGGGCATAGCGTAACGCTGTCGCTGGGGTTTTTCGGGTTTGTACCATCGGGCGCGTGGTTTGTTCCTGCCGTCGAAACCGGGATCGCGCTTTCAATCATATTTGCGGCCGTCGCAGCGTTTATGAGTTTCAAGGACAGCGCGCGCTCTGAGGTCACGATGGTGCTTCTGACGACACTGATTGGACTCTTGCATGGGCTTGGGTTTAGTTTTGTATTGCACAAAATTCTACAGGTTACATCCCCAAACATCTGGCAGAGCTTGCTTGCTTTCAATCTTGGCGTCGAGCTTGGCCAAGTCGCCATTATTCTTGCGCTCTGGCCTGCCTTGATAATGTGTCGGCGCGTGAACTCCAGTTTGTGGATGTCTATACGAGTGGGCTTAGCCGGTGGATGTGCGGCTATCGCCTGCTTTTGGACCTTTCAGCGAGTTGCCGAGGTTTATTCCACGCTGGCTTAAGTTCATTGCGATGGAGCGTGCCGTGATGGTCGCCTGAGAGAAAAGCAGACATTCGGCTGTTCCGCAGCATAAGACAGAATGGGCTCGAACCTGACTTTGCGCTGGTTTCGCGCGGTCACATTGGGCTCTTTGCTGTCCTATCATGTGCACGTCATAATACGTCTCTCAAAACTTCGCCCTCGTCTAATCTGACCCAACAGTCAAAAAGTCCAGATACCCCGCGCTTGGTAAGCGTGGGGTATAAACAAAACTGCGCTGCGTCCGGGTGAGGCCGGGGGGTGGGGTGCGACATTCCGACTCAATCGGGTTTCGGGCGGAAGAACCGGCAAGCGATTTGATTTTAGTGGCAGATCAGGGGCAGGAAAACGTTGACGGGAATTTATTCAATGTTTTCAGTACTGTGGAACGTCACTGATATTTGACTCAATCGACAGACAAAACCTCAATAAATCGGCCAATCACGTCATTCATTTCTGACCCAATCGTCAAGCATTTCTGACCCAACACAAAAACCGCCCTCTAATCGTGGCCACGGCCCTTGTCTAAGAATAGCCCAACTCCGCCACTTTGAACTTATGTTGCCCACGCACGCGGCATTAGATTTGCTGCCAGATGCGCTTTTGGTGAACATCGTGACCAAGTGGTGGGCACCTATGCTTGCCTTAGACCAACCAAATCGGAGTAAGAACGCTCACCGCGAGTGATTTGACGTTTGAGGGTGTTCGTTGCTGCTTTTACTTTACCCTCGTCCAATAGCGATGTGATCGCTTGATGTTCCTTGAAAGATTTCTTCGTCCGATTGGAACGTTTGGACAGGTGTGTCCGCATAGTTTGGACGATATCACTGACTTTTTGATATCCATCCCGCAGGTAACTGTTTCCGCAGGACTTGAAAAACGCGTCGTGAAACTCGGCGTCAAGTTCCAAGTACTGTTCGAATTCATCCGTTTCCTGCGCTTCCGACATCTTCGAAACAATTGTAGACAGCTCATTGATCAGAACCGAAGGGTTCTTTTCAAGCGCCTGCTCCAAAGCTGCAGATTCTAGGATTAACCGATACTGGCAAAGCTGCACCACGTCCTCATGAGAAAGAGAGAATACAAAGGCTCCTCGATGAGGAAAGATCTGAACGAGGCCCTGAAGATTCAAAGCTGATAGAGCTTCGCGAATCGGAGTTTTGCTGATGCCCATGGCATTTGACAACTTCACTTCCGGCAACGATTCACCCAATTGAAACGTGCCATTGATTATGCCTTTTCGGATATGCTCTTCAGCAGTTTTACTCAACGAATCCGGGCGCTTAATCGGCAAAATCTCGGTCATTTTCACTTCGTCCTATTTCGTCTCTCTAACACAATAGCACATGTAAGCTTGATTTCTATATTATATCTGATATCTCAGATAATAGATCGAAAATAACTAAATCCGTGGGAGGATACCTTGTTCAAGAAATCAACATTGGCGCTTGGCGTCGTCATGTCAGCCGGGCTTGCTTTTGCAGCATCCGCTGAAACAGTCATTAAGGTTGGGCATGGCGCAGCAGAAGCGTTTCATATGCATCGCGCGCTACTGAAATTTGAAGAACTGGTCGAAGCTGGCTCGAATGGTGAGATCGACGTACAGATATTCCCTTCGTCGCAGATGGGCCCTGATCGCGAAATGATCGAAGGTGTTCAAACCGGCGTTCTGGAAATGGCCATTCCTCCTTCCTCTTTCTTCGCGGGCTGGGATCCGGCTTTTGCAGTAATTGAACTGCCCTACATGTATTCCTCCAAGGACATCGCCTTTGATGTTCTTGATGGTGATGCTGGTGATGGCATGCTTGCACGGGTCGAAAACCAGGGATTGGTAGGTCTTGGCTGGCTTGAATTGGGTGTACGCAATGTGACCAACAATGTCCGCCCGGTTGCAACCCCCGCAGATCTCGAGGGTGTCAAGCTACGTACCATGAAGGTTCCGGCTCATGTGGCGACATTCGAAACGCTCGGGGCCAACCCGACGCCAATGAACTTTGGTGAGGTCTATTCTGCTCTCCAGCAAGGCGTGATCGACGGCCAGGAAAACCCACTGGCGATCATTACCTCACAGCGTTTCTACGAGGTTCAGAAATACCTTTCGACCACGGGCCATGTCTTTGCGGTCTATATGCCCGTCATCTCCAAACCGTTCTTTGACTCGCTGTCCGCAGAGCATCAGCAACTGGTCCGGGACTCGATGGCCGCCGCACGTGAATATCAGGCTGAACTGGTCGCGAGCGAAGATGCGGAACAACTGGAACAGATTCGTGCTGCTGGTGTCGAGGTTCTGGAACTGACTGCAGAGCAGCGACAGGCCTTTGCCGACAAAACTGAAAGCGTCCGTCTGCAGTATCGCGACGAGGTTGGCGCTGAAGCCTATGACGACTGGGTAGCAGCGGTTTCCGCAGCGAGCGGAAGCTGACCCTCGGACTACTCAGCCAATACGGGCACCCGCGCCATGAAAGTTCGGGTGCCCCTTTCGTTCAAGGGGAGGTGAACGGTGTCGGTTATCAAATGGATCGATATGAATGCCGAAAAGGTCTTAGCCAGTGCACTTTTGGCCGCGATTGTCTTGTTGATCTTTGGAAATGTGTTCATGCGCTACATTCTGAATGCCTCTCTTTCATGGGGCGAAGAGCTAACGCTTTGGCTGTTTGTATGGTTTGTCTGGCTAGGCGTCAGCTATGCGTTCCACACAGGCGATCATGTGCGTATCACGGTCCTGCGTGATGTCCTAAGCGAGCGCGCAAGGCTTTACGCGGATTTTGTGATCGCGCTTCTTGTCCTTGGATTTCTGATCGTTCTGACAATTGAATGCATCAAGCTTATCCGACAGCCTTTTGTCGCCAGCCAGACTTCGGTCGTTTTGGGGCTACCGATTCCGATCCTTTATGCTTCGGCTCCGATTGGCGCTGGCCTGTCCGCGATCCGCGTCACTCAACATCTGTTCCGAACCCTGCGTCTGATCGCAGGAACCAAAGCGTGAGGAACCCGGCATGCTTGCAACAACGCTTTTCTTGACGCTCTTTGCCCTGTTGCTCTTCAGCGTGCCTATTGGCATCTGTCTGGGCTTGGCCACTATGATCGTGATGGTCTTTGTAGATGGCACACCACCCATGGTTCTTCTGGCACGGTCGGTGGTAACAGGCGCGGACTCCTTTCCTCTAATTGCCGTCCCTCTGTTCATATTGGCAGGCGACCTGATGCAACACGGCGGAATGTCTCGCCGACTGGTTGGATTTGCCAATGCGCTGATCGGTCATATCCGGGGTGGGCTGGCGTATGTGAACGTGCTCGCCTGTGTGTTTTTTGCCGCCATATCCGGCTCATCTCCTGCGACCGTAGCCGCCATCGGGTCGAACATGATTCCAGAGATGGAAAAGGTCGGCTATACGCGCAAATTCAGCGGCGCATTGACAGCATCCTCAGGAATGATCGGTGTAATGATCCCGCCAAGTATTCCCTTCATCATCTATGGTGTTACTGCCGAGGTTTCGATCGGCAAACTGTTTCTTGCAGGCGTTGTTCCTGGCATCCTTTTTGCCCTCATGTTCATGTTGGTCGCTCGTGTTCTGCTGCGAAAGGACGAGGTTGTTCAGCAATCGACGACTACGTTCTCAGGCCCGGGCGTCTGGCAGAGCTTCCGGTCTTCCATCTGGGCGCTATTGGTGCCGGTAATTATCCTTGGGGGCATCTACAGCGGTATCTTCACCCCAACCGAAGCCGGTGCCGTGGCCGTAGTCTATGCCGCTTTCATCGGCATATTCGTCTATGGCGACATCACCCTCAAGGACCTGCCAGAGGTTTTGGCGGGCAGTGCAAAGACCAGCGGGACCATTCTGATATTGGTGATCATGGCGACCGCCTTTGGCAGGTTGATCACGCTCGCAAGAATCCCGACAGAGCTCGCAACAACGATCACCAGCCTGTCCGACAACCCAATCATCATCCTGTTGCTGATCAATCTGCTGTTGTTGGTGATCGGAATGTTCATGGAGACGATTTCGTCGATCATCATCATGACGCCGATCCTGCTGCCGGTTGCAACCGCGCTGGGTGTCGATCCGATCGTTTTTGGTGTCATCTTGACGGTCAACCTGGCCATTGGGTTCTGCACACCGCCATTGGGTGTGAACCTGTTCGTGGCCAGCAGCATTTCGAAGGTTTCCATCGAAAGCCTCAGCCGGGCAATCCTGCCATTCTTTGTCGGAATGCTGATCTTGTTGATGTTCATCACCTATGTGCCCGCAATTTCCTTGGCCCTGCCATCCCTTTGGTAACCGACTGAGGAGCTTCAAACGTTAGACAACGAACAGAGGACCCGGATGGATCTGGACCTTTCCCACCCGTCGATAGAAGACCTTCGGAAAACCGCACAAAAGCGCATTCCGAAGTTTGCCTTCGAATACCTCGACAGCGCGACCGGCCGGGAGCTGGGGTTGAAGGTCAACCGGGACGCACTTGATGCCATCGGATTCATGCCGCGTGTACTATGCGGCCGAACAAAGGCCGACCTGCAAACTACATTGATGGGTCAAACTTACGATCTGCCATTCGGGATAGCACCGGTAGGCATGTCCGGCCTAATGTGGGCTGGAGCAGAGCGGATGCTTGCAAAGGCAGCGGTTGCTCACAACATTCCGTTTTCGCTGTCGAGCGTGGCGGTTGCTTCACCGGAAGATGTGGCACCTTACATTGGCAAAAATGGATGGTTTCAGCATTACCCGGTGAACTCCGGCGAGTTGCGCCGCGCGATGCTCCCGAGGATTAAGGCAGCGGGGTTTCATACGCTGATAATCACGGTGGACGTTCCAGAAGAGAGTCGGCGCGAACGACAACGCCGCGCCAATCTGACGGTGCCTCCTAAAGCTGACCTGCGCACGCTGACAGAAATGGCGTCACGACCCGCCTGGTGCCTTGCACATCTGCGCGAGGGCATCATGCCACGTATGCGGTTCTTTGACGATTACGTCCCGACCCGCGGACGAGAAAGCTTTACCCATGCAGGCGCTCTGATCCGTGGGATTCCAGATTGGGACTACCTGCGCGAACTACGGCAGGAATGGGAGGGTCACCTGATCGTCAAGGGTGTTCTGCGGCCGGAGGACGCGCAAAAAATGGTGGCCGAGGGCGTGGATTGCATCTGGGTCTCAAACCACTCCGGGCGTCAATTCGAAGCCGGACCCGCTGTGATTGACCAACTCCCGAACATCCGCGAGGCAGTCGGAACAAATGTGCCACTGATCTACGACTCTGGCGTTGCCTGGGGATTGGACATCATGCGCGCACTGGCGAAAGGTGCAGATTTCGTCATGGTCGGACGCGCCTTTCAATATGCTGTTGCAGCGTTCGGAGCACGAGGGGTCGACCATCTCGTTCACATCCTGAAGGCTGACATTGAGGCCAACATGAGCCAGCTCGGCAGCGAAAACCTCGGCAGTCTGGCAGAGCACCTTTTGAAAACCAGCTGATCGGCGCTTGCGGCGCGTGGCGTATCAGACAGGCGCGTTGTCATCCTCGTCAATCAGCCCCTTGACGATCAGATCCGCGGTTGAGCGCGAACATGCCATTGGCAGATCATATACCGTCGCGAGGCGGGTCAGAGCCTTAACGTCGACGTCGTGTGGCATGGGCGACAGAGGGTCGACGAAGAAAATCAGTGCATCCAGTTTCTCTTCACAGATCATAGCGCCGATCTGTTGGTCGCCTCCGAGTGGTCCACTTTTCAGGCAGGTCACATCCAGTTCTGGATAGGTTTGCTTGATGCGACTGCCGGTGGTCCCAGTCGAAAAGATTTGTACTCTGGACAGGCGGGCCAATTGCAGACCCACCCAATCAACGATTTCGTCCTTTCGCGCATCATGGGCCACGAGCGCGAAACGCGGCGCATCACCTGATGAATTGTTCAACGTAATCTTCTCCAAGACCGACTTCCCCGAAGTGTTTTCGGCACAGATCAATCTTGGTAAAGACATCTTCGTAGCCAGTGACCTTGCCCCACGGATCAACATAGCACATCACGCCATTGACCTGGAAATAGGTGACCATCTCTTCAACATCGTCGGGAACGACCAAAGTATGAGTCTCACCCGGCGGCTCAAAGACATATCCCCCCTCTTCCGCAACCCAATCATGTTCCAGATAATGCCAGCGCCCTTTCAGGACAAAACCGTGGACTGGCTGTGGATGGCGGTGCCGCGAAAGAACACCAGCTTTGCGCACTTTGAGAAGGTTCATCCAATAACCTTGCGAGCGGTTCAAGCAGAGCGGTCGGAACCAGACGTTCTCTGCCTGCGGAACCCATAGCCTGTCGTCTTCGCTCATGGCATTCGGGATCACGATCTCGTCTTGCGCATCCTTGGGAAACGGCAACTGATATGGCATTCGGGCGGTGTCATCGTCATTCATTGATTTTCCTCACATAGCGAGATAGCCGCCATCGACCGGATAGATTGATCCGGTCACAAAACTGGCGTTTTCACTCAAAAGCCATTGCACAAGCGCACCGACTTCTTCGGGTTTCCCCCAGCGTTTCATAGGCGTACGCGCCAAGATCCCCGCTGTTCTTTCAGGGTCTTCCCGAAGGCCCTGGGTCATCTCTGTCTCAATCCAACCCGGCGCGATGGCATTGACCCGGATACCGTCTTCGGCCCAGCGACCTGCGAGCGCCTTGGTCAACTGTGCCACGCCGCCCTTAGAAGCGGAATACGCCGGAACCAAAGGCCCACCAAAGGTACTGAGCATAGAGGCGGTGTTGACGATGGCCCCACTCGCTTCAGCCAACAATGGATGCGCGGCAAGACAGCAGCGCATGGTGCCTGTCAGATTCACATCGAGCACCTTGGCGAAGACGTCGATGTCATATTCTTCGCCACGCAAAAGAATACCTGCGCAGTTCACCAAGGCCTTCAGACCCGTGAGTTCGCCGAATACATCATTGATGGACGTCTGGTCGGTGACATCCAAGAGCTGCACCTTTAACCCGTCCTGAGGCTCGAATGCATCCAATTCGGATTGGGAGGCGGATGCGGCAATGACGGACCAACCTGCGTCTGCCAACGACCGTGCAACACCCGCACCAATCCCTCGCGTTCCGCCCGTTACAAGGGCCTGTTTCATCCAAGTTCCTCCAATACACTGGTGAACGCGCGCGCGCGCCTGCCGATATCATCCAATGTATAGCTCGGTTTGAACAGTGCGGATCCCAGCCCATATCCATCTACACCCGCGGCATGATACGGCGCCATCGTATCCGGCGTTATGCCCCCTACCGCAGCGACGACTGCGTCTGCAGGCAATACGGCGCGCATAGCAGAAATGGCAGCTGGCGGCACCATTTCCGCCGGAAAGAATTTGAGGACCGATGCTCCGATATCCAACGCCGTAAAGGCCTCGGAGGGGGTCATGACTCCTGGACACCAATAAAGATCCCGAGCGACAGCCGCGCGCCCGACGTCCGGGTTCATATTGGGCGACACGATGATACGCCCGCCTGCATCAGCAACCGCCGCGACCTGATCCACAGTCAACACTGTGCCAGCGCCGACGATGGTCTGAGCGCCATGTTTCACGGCGATCTGCCCTATCGATTCCAGCGGGTCCGGTGAGTTGAGCGGCACTTCGATTATCCGAAACCCGGCATCGAAGAGTACATCAGACACCGGGCGCGCATTTTCTGGTGCTAGCCCCCGCAAAATCGCAATCAGCGGGTTCTCGGCAAGAGCCGCGGTGAGGTCAATCATCCAACCAACCCCGCAGCGCGAGCAATCAGAAAATGCCCTTTCGCAACGATATCATCTGGCGCGCGACGGCTGTCGAAACCAGCAGTTCGAAGCGCTATTTCGTATCGGTCGGACAAGTCGCTGCGTCCAACAACAGTGATCGTGCCGACGTCTTTTACTTCGCCAGTCGCGGCAGCAACCTCGGTCCCGATCAACAAGCCCGACAAGTAGTCGGCCGTGGCAACCTTTGGGATTTTGCCCATGAGAGGAAGCGTTCGAACATGAAACAGGCTGTGCAGCAGGTTCGACTCACCACTGAGGCCTGCCTTGACGCCCATCACGAATGCGTCTTCGCTGAAGGCGTCCTCCTTCATCAATGTGCCAAGGATCGTGTGTTCTTTCAGCGCCGAAAAGATCTCACCTGTCATGTAAGTCGAGAAATCCACGATCTTCCCGTCCGCAACCTGAACCCATTTGCTGTGCGTTCCCGGCATCACGAACATACCTTCGCTCAAGCCTAGCGAAGATGCCCCGATGATCTGTGTCTCCTCGCCGCGCATTACGTCCGGTCCTCCGGCATGTTCTGTCGACGCACCAGTCACAAAGTGAATACGCGCTCCGTTGGCCGCTTCGTGCGGGACCAACGCTCGCGCAAGACCGCCAGCACCCAGCGGCATCTCAGCATATTGCGTTTCTACCCAGCCATTGCGGCTGGTGATCATGCCAGATGCCAGGATCGGCAGGTTAGCCTTGGCGACCCAAGGGCCGATGAGACGATCAAGGACCGCCTCAAAGGTTTGTCCCGCAACCTGCATGATACCTTCAGGCGACGAGACCCCATCGATCACGTCGCCCTCCGCACCAATGAGAAATGCACGGAACGATGAAGTGCCCCAATCTACGCCGATCAGCGCTGGCTCAGATGCGACCGAATTCATTCAGCAGATCCTCAACGGTTTTGCCTTGGGCCACCCATTTACGGGTTTCCTCCTCACGGTCAGCTTGCTCTTGAGCAAGGCGCACGGTTTCTTCGGCAATATCCTGTGGAACCACAACGACGCCCATAAGATCAGCTACAATGAAATCTCCGGGGTTTACCACGACGCCCCCACAGGCGATTGGCACATTGATCGAAAGTTCTTCTTTACGTTCCGAGAACATCGTGTGCGTTCCGCGCGGCGTGATCGCGCGCGTCCAAATCGGCCAGTTGATGTCTTCCAACTCATCTGTGTCACGCCCAGTGCCATCGACGATCATACCGCGAATGCCACGGTTCTTGGCCAGACCACCCATCAAACCGCCGCAGACCGACGTTTGACGATCTCCACCCGCGTCCACAACGATCACGTCCCCGGGTTGTCCCATTTCAAGCGCTCGCAATGGGTCGACCAGGTCGCCTTTTGAAAGCTGAACCGTCACGGCCTGGCCTGTCACCTTGGCGCGGAAGGCGGGTTTGATGGCGCTGTCCATCACGCCTGTTCGGTACTGCACATCCGCAAAAATGGCAGCAGCAGAGTACGCCTCCAACACCTTGTCGAATTTTTTGAGAAGTTCCGGGTTTCTTTCAAAATCATTGAAAACCCTGAGGTCCGTGCTGACGTCTGGCATTCTAGTCTCCTGTTATGCGGTAGATACGGCCAATGCGTCGGCATTGACGGTATAGTCGGGGTTTTGCCCTGTCAGGACCTTGGCCACCTGAGTGGCCGCGGTGACCCGCGCTGCGTGTATGGATTCCTCGGAATAGTAGGCCGCATGTGGCGTTACGAGCACGTTGGGCAGTGTGAACAACGGGTTGTCATCAGGCGTCCAGTTGGCGCGCTTGGCCGGCTCTTCTTCGGGGTCGTCGAGCCCTGCAGCGGCCAGATGGCCTTCGGTCAGCGCCCGGAATAGGGCTTTGTTGTCGACCGTTGGTCCGCGTCCGGTGTTCACGAGTATCGCACCGGGTTTCATGACCGAGAATTCGGCATCCGACAAAAAGTGATGCGTGTTCGGCGTCATCGGTGCCTGCATCAGGATATAGTCGGACCTTGCCAGCAATTCGGGCTTGCTCACCAGCTCGACCCCAATCTTTGCCGCGACTTCTCTTGGCAAATACGGGTCGTAGGCGATGACCGTAACCCCGAAAGATTGCGCCCGCGCCACGATGGCTTGCCCGATTTTACCCAGCGAGACGACACCCATCGTCCGCCCGCGCAAACGGTAGACCGGCTGCCCGCTTTGCCATTTCCAGATCCCTGCATGAGTGGCCCGATCATAGTCAGGCAACTTGCGCGCCAGGGTCAGCCAAAGGGCAATCGCATGATCGGCGACCTCCTCGGTGCAATAGTTTTGCACATTGGTGACGAGGATACCTTTTTCCGTCGCCGTGCCGACATCCACGATATCCACGCCTACGCCATAGCGCGCGATGACCTCGCAGTTTCGCATCCGCGTGATCGTTTCTTTCCCGATCCGGGCATATTGGTTCATCATCGCTGCGCAATGCGGCGCGACATCGAACAGGTCTTCCTGACGCTTGGCCTGAAGCGCAATCACCTCGGCTCCTGCGGCTTCCAGGATTTCCGTCTCAACGGCAACATCACCAAAGTCGTAATCGGTGATCACGACCTTGGGTTTGTCCGTTCTGGGGGGAAAGGCGGCGCGATCAGTCATAAGCACCCGCCGAATAGGTCAATTCGTACGAGTGGCTGTAGAGCTCGAAAATGTTGCCAAAAGGGTCTTCCATATAGACCATGCGATAGGGCTTTTCACCTGGGTAATACTTGCGCACTTGGCTCATGCGCTGGCGCCCGCCCAGGTCTTCGATAACCTTGACGCGGCCTTCCAGATCCTCGTCCTGTACGCAGAAATGAAACAAGCCACGCCGCCAATATTCAAACGGGCGTTCTTCTTCGACGGTCTTCGGGAACTCAAACAATTCGATGCCAACACCGTCGCCCATCGACAAATGCGCGATGCGGAAGCTTCCCCAACCTTCCCCAAATACATCGTCGCACATCTGACCGATGGCGCTTTCGTCATGCAGGATTTCAGTTGGTTCCATCAGCACGTAGAGGCCGAATGCCTTGGAATAAAACTCCACGGCTTTTTCCAGGTCGGGAACTGTGATGCCGATGTGAGAGAAAGTGAGAGCGGCCATGTAGGGCTCCTCCAGTTAGAAGTTAAAGAATGTTGCGAACGATGCCGCCTTCGATCCGGTGCGCAGAACCATTGGAGGCCGTGCTTGCTGAGATCGTGACGATCATGCGGGCGACTTCGTCTGGTTGGACAAAGCGTTGTATGAGCGATGTGGGCTCATCTGATTTGAAGTAATTGTCGACGATCGTATCGAGCGGCTCACCCTTTTGATCCGCGAGACCGTCAAAATAGGCTTCGACACCTTCGGTCCAGGTCGGACCAGGCAGGATCGAGTTAACCCGGACTTTCGTGCCCTTTGTCAGTTCTGCCATGCCGCGTGTCAGACCTAACATGGCAGTTTTAGTGACAGAATAATGCACCATCTGAGGGAGCGGTTTCACTGCCGCTTCGCTGGCCATGTTGATGATAGATCCCTTATCCCGGCCAAGCATGTCAGGCAGGAAAATTCGGCTCATCCGAACGGCGGACAGGACATTGATGTTGAAGTAGTGCATCCAGTCGTCATCCGTGAGATCCTCGAACGGTTTGACCGAGAAGATGCCGACATTATTCACAAGAACATCCACCGCCCCGCGCGCGCGGGCAAAATCCGCCAGTGTTTCTGCATCTGAGGTCTTGGTCAGGTCGGCCGCAATGCCTTCGACCTTGCCCAGAGATGACAGGTCGTCGACGCAGTCGGACACTTCCGTCTGGGTCAGGCCATGCACGATGACCCGAGCGCCTTCTTCAAGATAGACCCGGGCAGTGGCTTTGCCGATGCCGGAACCTGAACCAGTCACCAGGACCAGCTTATCCTTAAGCCCCAGATCCATCTCAGGCCTCCTTCTTTACGTTAGACGACTGCTGCGATGAAGTGCGGCCGAACATTCGACCCATCAAGCCCGAAATCTCTGCACGCCACATGTCTATGCCGACGGCCAACAGAATGATCAGGCCCAACACGATGTTCTGAACCGAAGATGGCGCAGCGTTCAGGTTCAAACCATTCTGGACGATAACGATTGTCATCGCCCCCATCAGCGTGGCGAGGATGTTGCCACGACCGCCTGCAAGGCTGGCTCCGCCGACAACAGCAGCGGCAATGGCCTGCAGTTCCAGCGTCTGGCCATAGTTGGGCGAACCAGAGTTGAGGCGCGCTGACATCAGGATCGCACCAACAGCCGTCATGAAACCTGCGATGACAAATGTCGTCGTCTGAACTTTACGTACGTTGATACCCGTAAGAACGGCAGCGGCTGGGTTGCCACCCACGGCATAGATCTCACGGCCGAGTTTCGTGAAGTTCATGCTGAACGCAGCAAGGACGTAGAAGAACACGAGGTAGAAGAAAGGCATCGGAACGCCGAACAGCTTGCCGTAAAATATTGGCTCCAGCGCCGGATCCAGCGAAAAGATCGGCGATCCATTGTTGAAGGTTAGGGCAAGGCCCCTGAAGGCAATCAACGCTGCCAATGTTGTGATGAAAGACGGGATACGCCCGTAGGCTGTTATCAGCCCAATGAACAGACCAAGCAATCCGCCCATGAGAAGAATGAGTGGCAATGCCAGTACCAGTGGAATGCCAACAAATTTCAACATCTGCGCAAGGATCATGGTCAGCAAAGCTACCATAGACCCGGAACTCAGATCGATGCCCGCAGCGAAGATCACGATAGTAGACCCGATTGCGATCAAGGCCACGATGCTTACCTGTAGGGACAGGTTTGAAAGGTTACCCGGGTTCAGGAAGCGTTCCGTCGTAAGTGCCACGATCAGTGCGACGATCACCATTGCTGCGAATGGCCCGATCAACTGGGTGTCAAAGATCCGCTTCATGCGAAAGCCTCCTTAGGCTTGGATTGGGGGGTGTCGGCGGACGCGCGCACAAGGTCGTCATGAGTAAGGTCGGATGCATCGACTGTGCGCACTATCGTTCCGTGCTGCACGACGGCAATCCGATCGCTCATCGCAAGCAACTCATCATGGTCTGAACTGATCAGAATGATCGATTTTCCCGCCCGCGTGAGCCTGTTAATCAGCTTGTAAACAGCGATTTTCGCGCCGATATCGATCCCCTGCGTCGGCTCATCAAGGATCAGAATGTCCGAGGCTGAAAACAGCCAACGCGCAATAACAATCTTCTGCTGATTGCCACCAGACAAAAAGTTGACCGTCTTTTCCTCAGCCTGGGTTGAGATTTCCAGATCGCGGATCAGGTCATGGGTAGCTTGCTCTTCCGCCTTAAGATTCAACACGCCGAACCGGCTTAGCCCGCCAAGGGACGCTGCGGTGACGTTCCCGCTTGCGCGGAAATTGAAGAACAACCCGTCAAACTTTCGATTCTCTGGGACAAGAGCCAAGCCCGCACGGATCGCATCAATTTCCCGACGAAAGCGAACCGGTTTGCCATTTAGTCTTATCTGTCCGCCTGTTAGCTCATCTGTCCCGAATAGGGCGCGGGCAATCTCTGTGCGGCCACTGCCCAATACGCCACCCAAGCCCAGAACTTCACCCTGGTGCAACGAAAACGATACATCTTTCACGCCCGAATTGGTGCTCAGACCTGCCGCTTCCAGCACAACATCCTTGGTCGCGTTCTGCTCCTTGGGATAGTGCTCACCAATGTCCTCACCGACCATTGCGCTGACAATCTCAGAGACGTTGATCTTGGTCTCGCCACTCGCTCGCACAACACAGCCGTTGCGCAAGATCGTCACTTCATCAACGATCCGTTCAACCTCATCCAGCCTGTGCGACACATAGAGAATAGCGGTTCCGCGTTCACGCATATTGCGCAGTAACTGGTGCAGGCGTTCAATTTCATCTTCACCCAATGCCGCCGTCGGCTCATCCAGGATGATCATGCGAGCGTCCATCGCGACGGCTTTCGCGATCTCGACCAGTTGTTGCTCGCCTACCGATAGCGAGCCGGTGATTGTTTCGGGAGAAACATCGACATCCATTTCCGCCAAAACGCGCGCGGCTTCGTTGTGGACCTTGGCCCAGTCGATCACGCCAAAGCGGGACCGAGGCATATTGCCAAGGAAGATGTTTTCGCCAACCGACAAGGTGGGCACGATAGAGAATTCCTGAAAAACTGTTGCGACGCCCAGTTCACGTGCCACCTGCGGGTCGCTGATCGTGACCGGCTTGCCATTGTGCAGGATTTGACCGCTATCGGGTTGCTGCACGCCGGACAGTGTCTTGATCATAGTCGACTTGCCACAGCCGTTTTCACCCAGCAGCCCATGAATGGAACCGGGCATAAGCCGGATGCAGACCTTGTCATTCGCCAAAACCCCAGGATAGGCCTTGGTAATATCGACAAACTCCCAAAGGGGCGTTGCGGGTGTCATCGCGATTGCCTCGACAAAAGTGAAACTCGGTTGGTTTGCGACCCGGCAGCACGCGCACGCGCCACCGGGAAGCGGGGAGAAAACTCAGTACTCTTTGGACGGCTGCGGGAAGAGCTTTTCTGGCTCTTGCAGCACGCTGATCGCACCATCTTTGTCTTCAATTGATGTGGGCGTTTCGATCCAGCCGCCAGGATAGGACCCGTTGAGCGCATCAATGGTTGCGTGCATAGCCGCCTTACCCATCAGGAATGGTGAGGTGTTGACGGTTGCCGTGATGTTGCCAGCCGCAATTTCTTCAAGGCCGGACGTGTCGCCATCATTGCCCAAAAGGACGATGTCACTGCGGCCAAGCGCTTTCGCCGCAAAAGATGCCCCGATGATCATGTAGTCGTTCGCCGCAAAGATCATGTCGAGATCGGGGTTCGACTGCAGGATATCCATGCCAGCTGTGTTGCCGCCTTCAACGTTCCATTTACCGTCAATAGACACCACAACGTCGAAGTTTTCGTTGCCCTCGATACCGTCGAGGAAGCCGCCCACCCGCTCGGTCGAGTGATAGCCAGGCTGCCCTTCGATGATGCCTACTTTCAACGGTTGATCACCATAAGTCTCAATGGCCCAATCAGCGATAGCATGCGTACCGTTCCGCTGAGAGTACCCGACAACGCCATGAATGGGTGTCGGGAAGTTCGGGATGTCCGAGTTGATCATCAAAACTGCCATGCCCTTGTCGACGGCCTGCTTAAGCAGTGGTGCGGCAGCAAATTCATCGTGTGTACCAAAGATGATCGCATCCACATCCTGCGTCAGCACATCCTGGATCATACCCATCTGGCCGTTGATGTCCGCACCGGACTGGGGCGCAAGCATGAAGACTTCGACCCCGGCCTCAGCAGCAACCGCTTTGATGCCTTCACCGATGGCGATGTAGTAGTTGAACTCGGTCGCCGGCGGCATATACGCGATCCGGAACGTATCGTTCTTGGGTTCTATTGCATCGATTGGCGCTTGTGCGCCGTCCTCAAGTGGAACCGGTGTTGGATAATTTTCCGCCAGAGCGACCGTTGCCAGCGTGGCGAACCCCGCGGCAAGCGTAGTGGTCATAAGCGTTTTCAACATAGTTTTCTCCTCCAGAATTTCGTTAGTTATCCTTTGAATGGCGCGTCGATCACGCCACGAACGCCGGGTTTCACAGCAAAGAGGCCGCCGGATTCCGGTTCTTTTGTTAAAGCTGCTTCGTCACTCATCAGCCTTGAGGTCGTGATGAACAGCGTGTCGAGATCAGGGCCACCGAAAGCGCAACAGGTTGGCTTCCAGACCGGCACCTCGATCACGCGATCTATCGTGCCATCAGGTGCGACGCGAACAACGCGATGGCCTTCCCATTCGGCGTTCCAGACGCCCCCTTCGGCATCGACACAGGACCCATCAGGCAAGCCGGGCTCATCATTGAAAGAAGCGTGCCGCCGACGGTTCGAAACGGTTCCATTGCGGGTGTCGTAATCAAATGCGACGATTTCCCGATCCGGAGTATCCGCGAAGAACATCGTCTCACCGTCGGATGTAAAGCAAGTCGAATTGGCGCAAGACACTCCTTCGATAATCGTCCGCACACTCAAGTCTTTATCGACGAGGATGACTGACGAATCGGCCTTACCAGAAACTTCGTTCATGCCTCCAACAATCAATCGCCCCTGGCGATCGGTTCGCCCGTCGTTCAGCCGTGTCTCCGGATTGTTCGGCTCGAATCGTGCCACGAGGGTTTCCTCGCTATTGAGCGAATCGAACAAGACAACTCGATCAGCATAAGCAACAATCAGACCGCCAGACGCGCGCGGCGCGAAGCAACACACACGCTCCGGCATCTCATGAGAGGCAGTTTCTGACGTTGCAGCATCAAATGACCAAAGCGCACAACCTTCAATGTCGGTCCACCAGACAAGACCATCGGCGGGATTCCAGAAAATCCCTTCCCCGTGCTGGTTCTTACAATCGACGACCAACTCTGCGCGCACTTTTTGATCTCCTAAGTACATTCTGATATCTGATATACCAGCTTGCCTAATCTGGTGTATCAGATATCTTGCATCTGGCAACACCTTTTTTTGGAGATATCCTCAGATGGCGCTTGAGAGACCCAAGTCTTTGCGTGAACTCGCACTGGAACATTTGCGGAATAGTATTATCGATGGCTCCCTGAAAATGGGTCAGGTTTTGTCGGAGCGAAAAATCTCCGAAGAGCTGGGCGTATCGAAATCGCCAGTCCGCGAAGCACTCGCTCAATTACGTGACGAAGGGTTGGTCAGTATCGAGCCTCAAAAAGGCGCACGCGTTTTTTCGCTGTCTGAGCCGGAAGTGACTCAGATCTGCGATTTCAGACAGGCTATCGAAACTGCCGCCTTTGAACTTGCGTTGTTGCGGAACCCGGAAGGTCTTGCCGACGACATGCAGCGGGTCGTGAAGGACATGGAGAAGGAACGCAGGCGAGGTAATGAAAAGGGTTACCTTTCACTGGATACCACATTTCATCAGTTAATTTTTGAACATGCCGGTAACGATTACCTGACGGCCAGCTATACACGCTACATTGGTAAGATTGCCGCATTGCGGACCCATTTGGCGAAGCTGCCACAGCATACTGAGCTCTCCTTCGATGAGCATTCGAAAATCGCTATTGCCGTTCGCGAAGGCGACATGGCCAAAATCAAATCTCTTCTCACTGCGCATATTGACCGTACCAGACAAGCCTACAAAAGCGCCGCCATCGTCCTCGAAGGAGCGACCGCATCCTAGCAAAAACGTAGCTTCGTTGTGACGGGGGCGGGCCAAATCGGCGCCGCCCCTTTCTCTTGGGCACCTCCCGGTCTTTTCTTTTTCAGTTGACATCTGAGATATCAGATGCCAATCAAAAGGCGGGAGGAAGCTTGTATGACGCCAGCAGTGAAACCTGAATCACCAGGGCCACAACCACTGATCCAGCTGGATCGGGTTGGCAAAAGCTTCGGCACGAACATTGTTTTGGATGGCGTCGACTTTGAATTGAGACCCGGCGAAGTTCACGCGCTTTGTGGGGAAAACGGCGCCGGAAAATCCACCTGTCTCGGCCTGTTTTATGGGCTTCACCAACCCTCTGCTGGGCGTATCCTGTGCGACGGCAAGGAACAGCGAGTCGAAAGCCCATCGCACGCGCAATCCCTGGGCATCGGCTGTGTTTTCCAAGAGCTCAGCCTCGCTGGCGCGCTCTCTGTCGCGGAAAACATCTACGCGGGGCGCGTACCCACCCGGTTTGGCGTAGTTGACTGGCCTGAACTACGCCGCCGTGCGCAGGCGTTGCTGGCGGAATTCGGTCTGGATATCGACGTCTCAACACCCGTGGAAAATTTGCCGATCAGCTCCCGCCAGATTGTTGAAATCGCCAAGGCGCTGTCGTTGAATTCCCGCGTCCTTTTGCTGGATGAACCGACATCGGCATTGGCACCCGACGAAGTAGACGCACTATTCGAAGTCCTAAAGTCCCTGACAAAGAAAGGGATTGGCATCGTCTATGTCAGCCACCATATGGCCGAGATTTTCCAGATCTCGGATCGCATTACCGTTTTGCGAGATGGGCGACACATCAGCACTTTACCGGTTTCGGAAACTTCTCAGGAACAAGTCGTTGCCGAGATGATCGGCGGCGCTCACCCCGGTGATGTCACGCGGTCAGGCAAAATTAACGGCGAAGAGGTTTTGCATGTCCAACACCTAACCCATCCAGGTGAATTCGAAGACATTTCCTTCTCCATTAAAGCCGGAGAGATTGTAGGCATGGCGGGGTTGATGGGCGCTCGCCGCAGCGAGATTGTTCGATCGATTGTCGGGCTGATGCATGGCGCGACCGGGGAGATCAGACTTCACGGCAAGCCTGTTAACTTTGCGTCCTTGCGGCAGGCGATGCGTGCTGGGGTCGGGTTTGTTCCCGAAGAACGCAAGACTGAAGGCCTCTTTCTGGAACAATCACTCAGCGACAACCTGATCGCGGCCAGTCTTTCCGATCATGCGTCTGCTGGGTTCATGCGTTCGGGCTCGATCAAAGCAGCCAGCCAAACAGCCATTGACGCCTTCAGTGTCAAAACCAGCGGGATTAACGAACTTGTTGGTGATCTCTCAGGGGGCAATCAGCAAAAGATTATGTTGGCCAAGTGGCTCAAACGCGCGCCAGCTCTTCTGATCATTGAGGAGCCCACAAAAGGGGTCGATGTCGGAGCCAAATTCCAAATCCACACGGAACTTTTGCGTCGAGCAGCCGAGGGAATGGCCATCCTCGTCGTGTCATCCGATTTTCCCGAACTTGTCTCTCTCTCGACCCGCATCCTTGTCGTCCACGACGGTCACCTCATGGGAGACATCGCAGCCGCTGAGGCAACCGAAACCACGCTTCTTCAAATGGCCGCCGGAAATTCCGCCCCAATTGTTGATGCGCCCCAATCCAATCAATCAGGAGTCGCGACGTGACCATGACCGCTCAAGCCAACTTGCCCATGAAGCGTCCGCTGCTGCGCCGTGTTTTGCAAGCTTTTGTCGATATTCGTGAACTGACGCTGATCGTTCTGATCGCCGCCATCATCATCGTGATGTCCAACGTTAATCCCTACTTCCTTAGCTTCTCGAACTTTCGAGCCGTGGCCGTGGGCATGGCCCCCACCGCGATCATCGTGATCGGTATGGCGATCCTACTTGCATCCGGCGGGTTCGATCTTTCCGTTGGATCGGTTATGGCTTTGTCTTCTACCGTCGTAGCCATGCTGCTTTTGACTGGCATGCCAATTCCGCTCGCTGTGGTATGCGGATTAGTGTTGGGTGGAATTGTCGGGGTAGTGAACGGTTTGCTCGTGACCGGCCTCGGGATCAATCCGCTTATCGCGACCCTCGGCACGATGTCGATCGCGCGAGGCATCGCTCTTGTCCTGACCGAAGGTTTTTCTGTCTCAAGCCTGCCGGCATCATTTGCCTGGATCGGCAAAGCTGACATAGGCGGCTTTCCGGTAATCGTCTTGTTCACCATTCTGCTCGTCGTTCTGTTTGACCTGGCCGTCCGCCATACGCGCTTTTTCCGTCAGGTCTATTTCATCGGCGCCAATGAAAAGGCCGCGATGTTGTCAGGCATCCATGTCACACGCGTACGTATCATTCTGTACGCACTGACCGGTATTCTGGCTGCTTTGGCGGGTGTATTGCTGGCCTCCCGCCTGATGAGCGGTACGCCCACGGCAGGCAACGGTATCGAACTTCAGGTTCTGGCGGCTGCGGTCATCGGTGGCGCATCCCTACGCGGCGGCGAAGGTACTATTCTCGGTGCTTTCCTCGGCGTCGTTTTTGTCGCGTTGATCAACAACACTATGACGATGCTGGCCGTATCGATCTACTGGCAGATGATCGTCATCGGCGGTGTGCTCGTTACAGCGGTGGCCTTGGACATGCTGATCCGAAGCAAACGGGGCTAATCCATAAGCTTTCCAAAACCCAACAACAACCAAAGATCCAAAACAGGGAGACTACGATGACTGAATTGAATGTGAATCGGCGCAGGCTGCTGACAGCGGGTACCACCGCTGGATTGGCCGCAGCGTTCGGACTGCCCATGCTGTCCAAAGAAGCCATGGCGCAAGCGGCCGGCAAAGAGTATGTGTTCCTGTCCATCGTAACGCAGGTGCCGTTCTGGGTGGACTATCGCAATGCGATGGAAGACCTTGAGGAGTTAATGGGCATCAAGGCAACATTCACCGGCCCGTTGGATTTCGACACGGCCGCACAAGCACGCCAATTGGATGAACTGATCGCAAGACGTCCCGCAGGCATCCTTATCTTCCCCGGTGATCCAGCCACTCTGGCCCCCGGCGTCGAACGTGCGGTCGAGGCGGGCATTCCGGTCACATGTTGTATTGGCGATATTCCCGACAGTCCCCGGTCCACATTCCTTGGTATCAACGGCGTTCAGGCAGGACGTGTCGGCGGTGAAATGCTCGCGCAAGCGATTGGCGGGAAAGGCAAAGTTATCCTCGGCACTTTCCCTGCCCCTTCCACATTGGAGCGTGTCGAAGGGTACAAACAAATCTTTGCCGAGAAATACCCGGATATCGAGGTCGTCGACGTCGTCAACGATAAGGCCGACCCGTCCTATGCGCCGACAGCCTACCTTCAGGCAATTCAGGCGAACCCGGATATTGTTGGCATTGGCGGCACGGACGGCGACAGCGGCAAAGGCGCGGCAATTGCAGTCAATGAGGCGGGACGCAAGGACATCAAGATCGTCGCGATGGACCGAAATGATGATATGCTTCCCTATATCGAAGACGGCACAATTCACGGCGCTGTGGCTCAGAAATCCTATCTGGAGATCTTTCTCGCCTTCCACATGATGCATTGGCAGAACACTGACGCGCTGAAGGTCTTGCCCGATTGGAAGGCGGCTGGCATCAATCCTTTGCCAGAGCGTGTTGAAACCGGGGTTATGCCGATCACTGCCGAAAACGTCGTCCAGTTCAAGCACACCTAAGGGATTGTCCCGGTGCATTCTATCGCTCCGGGAAACCGATAGGAGGGGGTACATGTCGGACAGATGGAGCGTTCTTCACCTGCAGCAAAACGATCTGCAGCTGACACTCCTGCCCGGCATCGGGGGCCGCTTATGGGATGTGAATTTCCAGGGGCGCTCCCTCCTATTTCAAAACAAAGATCTCGACGGGTTGGAGGTCGATGACACGCGGCTTACTTATCTGCCCACACGCTCTCCACAATTTGGTTTTCCGCTCTGGGGCGGCGAGAAGACGTGGATCGCCCCAGATGCATCCTGGGTAAACGGCGCTCCGTTTCCCGTGTTGGACAGCGGCGCTTACCAGATCACTTCAAGAAGCAGCACTCGTATCGACATGACCAGCGCAGTATGCCCGACCTCGCACTTGTCAGTGTCGCGCCGCATCACGCTGACCTCGGCGGAAAGCTGGGAAATAGAACACATCGTGGTCAACCATGGGACCTCCTCGCGCCTGACCGGCATTTGGTCAGTCATGATGCTTAACACCCCCACCAAGGTCGGTGTCGAATTGGAAGACCCTGCATTTTATCCTGTTTTTGGCTCTGCCGAAGGGATGATAGCTACGCACGGCAACGGCATTGTCGTGGATTGCAACAGACAGCAGGAATTCAAGGTCGGGCTACCGAACCCCAACGGTCGTACATTGATACGGTGCGGCTCTGATACCCCTTTGCTGATGTGCTCAGTACCAGAACCTCAAAAGAGCGATCAATTTGCACACGACTATCCGTTTGAGGTCTTTAATTCAGCCGATTACGCCTATTGCGAAGCGGAGTGGCACTCCCCGGCACGCAAGCTCGCACCGAATGAAACGCTGAGTTTTCGGCAGACGTTCCGCGTCTTGACGGATGAAGATGCAACCCAAATGCGATTGGGGCTCACAAACAACAAGGAGTTCCTGTCATGCATGTCTTGATTACAGGCGCAGGCGGGCATCTCGGCCGCAAACTCTTCAACGCGCTAGAAAGCGACTCCGATTACACCGTCTCTGGCATCGACATCCGTCCCGTTGATCATCCCGACATTCACACAGCAGACCTGTCCGACGACAGCAGTTGGATCAGTTTGCTAAAGGGAGTGGACGTTATCGTGCATCTTGCCGGAGACCGAGAGCCCTCCGCCACTTGGGCCTCCGCGATCAAACACAATATGGATGCAACGCTTTCTCTCTATCACCATGCGGTAGCCATGGGCGTCAGCCGCGTGGTTCTTGCCAGCTCCAACTGGGTTCACGGCGACAAAAGGTTCACGCATGAGGTGCTCAACAGCGCGGCACCACCAGGGCCAGTAAACGCCTACGGCATGTCAAAGCTGTTCTGTGAACGGACAGGGGCCTATTTCGCCGAGCATCACGGACTGTCGGTCATCTGCTTGCGCATCGGCTGGACACAATGGACTCACGACAACCAACCCGGCACACATATGGCGATGGGCCGATGGGGTCAGGAGATGTGGTTGAGTGATCGGGACTTTCTAGGCGGAATGCGCGCCGCAATAGATGCCAAGGACATTTCCTTCGCAGCCCTGAACCTAATGTCAGATAACCCAGGTATGCGCTGGGACATCACCGAAACACGACAAGCGATTGGCTACTCTCCAGAGGATGGAAGCCCCGCAAAAATAACAGTGGGCATTTCCTTGAGATCCATGCTGCAGCGGCTGTTTACAGTCCGGCTCCCGAGCTATTTCACGACACGTTTTCCAGATTGGTAGAGTATAAGGCCCGGACATTGTTGCGTCTCGCATTCAATTTCCGAAACCTAGCTTTGAAGCAAGCACTGAAATGGTCAGCGTTGTCCGATTTGCGGTTGACGGAGAGCGACATAACGAACGTCAGATTCCGCAACCATTGGATGTTTGATAATACGATGACAAACTGCGAACATCGCTGAACGGGTGTCAACCACGGGGTCCTATCCTGTTGAGACGTGGGAGGGTAGTGCCCAAGGGCTTTCCAAAACGCGTTTCTTAGCCGCCGAACCCCGCCGCCTCGGGAAGCCACGTGGACAAAGGTGGGATTGCAAAGACCAGGAGCAGGCCCAGTAGCATTAGCGCGGCATAGGGCAAGGCTCCGCGAATGACCTCCGACAAAGGGGCTTTCGCAATACCTTTGATAACGAAGAGGTTCATCCCGACAGGAGGTGTGATCAGCGCCAGTTCGAGATTGATCATTAGCAGGATGCCGTACCATATCGGGTCGATCCCCAATGCCAGCATGACAGGAAAAACGATTGGCGTCGTAATCAGGATGATCGATATGGTCTCCAAAAACATGCCCAGCACCAGAATGAGCAGCATAACGGCTACGACGAACATGGCGGGGCTGAGGCCGATTGCCGTCACTTGTTCGACGATCTCGATGGGCAGGCGAATGATGGTTACGGCGTGACCAAACAGCGCCGCAGAAGCGAGGATCATGAACAGCATCGCCGTTGTGCGCACTGTCTCAAACGCGGTCACCCAAAGGTCGTGCAGACCGAAATTGCGGTAAACCACTACGCTGATGAACAGAGCATATAGGCAGCCAATAGAAGCGGCTTCAGTGGCCGTAAAAATTCCGAGGTAGATCCCGCCCAATACCACCGGTGGCATCAACAAGGCCCAGATCGATTGCCTCATACGTGCCCAGATCACGCCCATGCCTGCAAATGGTTGGGAAACTACTGCGCCCCCAAACCCTGCGCTGACCATCGCCCAGATCGCGAAAATGACAGCCATCATGATACCCGGCACCAACCCGGCCAGGAAAAGAGCTCCGATCGAAGCCTCGGTTACGATGGCATAGAGAATAAGAGGTCCAGAGGGAGGGATTAAAATCCCGAGCGTACCGCCCGCTGCAATCACACCGTATGAATAGCTCGGGCTGTAGTTGAAGCGCTTCATCTGCGGGATGGCCGTCGAACCAATAGTAAGCGCCGTGGCAACAGACGAACCGGAAATGGCTGCGAAAATGGTGCAGGAGAGGATCGTGGCGACCCCAAGACCACCACGCAAATGGCCGACAATCGCATTTGCTGCATCGTAAAGATCCTTAACCACGCCAGCACGGATCATCACGTGCGCCATGAAGGCAAACATCGGTATGGCCGTCAAAAGGCCGTTGTTCAGTTTGGCAAAAACCGTATCGGCCGCGCTGTTCACGTTGCCTTCTGTCAGCATCATTATGATCAGCGAGGTCAGCCCAAGCCCGGCAAAGATTGGCATCCCGGTGAGCAAGAGGACAATCAGCCCGGCCAAAATCAAAAACGTCATCATAGTCGGCGAACCGTCAGAAGCGTGAAAATGCGAGCCAGCGCCGCAAGAATCAGAATGATCATGCCGATAAGTAGAAAGCCTTGCGGAATCCACATCTGGACGCTCAGATATCCATCTGAATAAATACCGAAATCGTATGAGAACTGCACCATAATCACCGCGCTGTAGAGAATAGCCGCAGCGACCAGGATCACACCTATCATCCCCCAAATCTCGACCAACCATTGAGTTCGAGGACCAGCACGCTCAGTCAGCAGGTCGACCCCGAAATGTTCGCCGCGCAAAAGGACCTCTCCCGCTCCGAGGGCAACCATTGCCACGACGATAAAGCCGTTGAGCTCATCGGAAAAAGTAATTGGTGTGCCAAGGATATAGCGCATGAAGACGCTGTAGCTCACGACCCCGAATACGACGAGCACCAGCAATGCGGCGATACCTGCCCCAGATAGCGTAACCAGACGCACCGCGCGCTCCACCCCTGAGACCGGCAAGGCCTCAGAGGTGTCAATTTCATGATCCTGCTTCATGTCAGTTCGAAATTTGACCGACCAGCTCAAGCAGTTTGACGCCGTCCTCACCGGTTGCGTCGCCAAACGATTTGTCGAAAGCCGGTACCATTAACTCTTTCCAGGCAGCTTCTTCCTCAGGCGTCTGGAAATGCACCTTCATGCCATTGTCAGCCAGCTGCTCGGGTGCAGCGGCAGATGCTTCTTCGGACGCGGCAACTGCCCATTCTGCCGCTTTGGCTCCCGCCTCGGCTATTGCGGCCTTCTGTGCATCCGTCAGACCATCAAACCAAGCCGGGTTAAGGTAGCCGTGGAAGAACACACTAAACAGCGGGACCACCGTCACGTGGTCCTGGACTTCAAAATATTTGCGCGAATAGGCGGCGGCGATATCGGTCATGCCCGCATCGATCACTCCAGTTGAGAGCGCTTCGTACACTTTCGAGCCAGACATCGCTGAAGGCGCGGCCCCCATTGCGACAAGCCCCTCATCCGCCACCGGGTTCAGGCCCCTTATCTTCACACCTTCGAAATCTTCCGGATTGACCAGCGGCGATCCCTTCGACGTCAAAGCTGTCATCCGTGTTGTGAACAGCCAGACCGCGTTCTGCACACCTTTTTCAAGCAGCTTCTGATCCAGAAACGCAGCCGCTTCGCTATCCGGCCAAGCGGCAAGCGTCTCCGGATCAGTGACGGCATAAGGCTTCAGTGTCACGTTCATGATCGGCAGGGTTTTACCCCATTGCGGGTTGATCGAGAACGCGCATTCAATGTTGCCTTTGGCCACCGATGCAATGTTCTCACGCGCGCCTACAAGGCTGTTGGCACCAAAGATTTGAACGTCGATTTCTCCGTTCGACAGGGTCTCAATCTCTTCGGCCCATTGGTCGATGACCTTTGCGATATGGTGCGCAGGTGGCAACTGGTGGCTGCAGCGCATCTCGGTTGCTTCGGCATAGGCCGCGCTGCTTAGGGTCGTTGCGGCCAGTAGCGCTGCCGTGGCAGTTCTGAAAATGTTCATGTTCTCCTCCACTCTGTCATCTTGTTGTTTATCGGGCGCGCCAGTTGATGTGACGCGGTGCTCCGGCTCGTGACAACGCACCGAAGAGCTGTTCGTCAGGCATTTCAGACGCGGCGACCTCTCGCACAGACATCAGCTTTTCCAAGTCGATGCCGGTTGCAAAACCTTTGCGTTCACAGAGATATACAAGGTCCTCGAATACCACGTTCCCTGTTGCGCCTGGGGCAAAGGGGCAGCCCCCGAGCCCCGCCAGCGAGCCATCGATCACCCGGATGCCAGCGTCGAGGGCGGCAGACGCATTGGCGATCCCCATTCCCCTTGTGTCGTGCAGGTGAATGCTCAGCGCAACGTCGCCCAGTTCGTTTTTCACACGTTCAACAAGGTCTTGCACCTGATCTGGACCCGCAAATCCGACTGTGTCTGCAAGACCGATCATGTCCACACCCGCCTCCGAGCATGCGGCCGCGATGCGCACCACATCGTCCGGGTCGACTTTGCCAGCAATCGAGCAACCGAACGCCATGGCGATGCCGACCTGTACCAAAGGTGATGTTTCTGAGCCTCTTGCCAGTTCAACGGTTTTACCAACCAGAGCAATTGCTTCCTCACGTGTACGACGTGCGTTTGCCTGGCTATGTTCCTCGGTCGACGAGACCACTGTGACGATTTCGCCGACCGGAGTTTGAACCGCGTCCGTCGCGCCGCGATCATTCAAGGCAAGCGCTGCCGAATGGACGTTAAGGCTGCGGCAAATGTCGCTGATGTCCCGAACATCAGCGAATTGCGGCATAGCTTTTGCCGGAAGGAAAGAGCCAATCTCAAAGTGCCGAACACCCGCGGCTCTTTCACGGCGCAACCATTCGGCCTTCGCTGCCGTTGAGGGATATCGTTGGACCATCTGCAGACCGTCGCGCAATCCGACTTCCCGCAATACGACCCTGTCGGGTGGGTATATTTCTGACAGGCGAGTCACGTTGAATTCCTATCCGCCGCGCCACTTGCAGCCGATATTTCCGAAGGTGACAGGCCAAGCTCTGAAAGCACGGTGTCAGTGTCATCGCCGACATCTGCGACATTGAGTGAAACCGGATGTGGAATCCCGCCATCAACTTCGATGGGCAAACCCGGAGCCCGGAACACCTGCCCACCAGCGTCGTGTGAGAGTTGCAGACCGCCGGGGCGCAGGACATGTGGATCCTGATACATATCGGCGGGACGATTGATAGGCGAAAAGGGAATGCCCGAAGCTTCAAAAATCTCGATCAGTTCAGGAAAATCGCGTTTGCCGATTGCTTCTGCAAAAAGGGGAAGTGTCCAGTTCCGCGCTTCGATCTGGCCCATCTTTGTCTGAAGCCGGTTATCCTCCAGCAAATGCTCTAAGCTGATTGCTTTGCACAATATTTGCCAATGGCCCTCAGTGACAGCACCCACAAAGATCTGACGATTGTCCCGCGTGTCGAAGATGTCGTAGACCGGCCAGGAAAATTCCCGCTCGGGCATAGGGGCCGGTTCGTGTCCGTCCAGATCGAATTGCACCATGTGTTGCATGACAAGCATCAGGCAATTCTCGAACAGGCCAATGCGTATCGTCCGACCCTCTCCGGATTCTTGCCGCTCCAACAACGCGCCGAGAACTGCAAGAGCGCCGAAGACCCCACCCATGATGTCATTTGCAGAAGAGCCAATGCGCAAGGGACGACCCGTTGGGCCAGTCATATAGGCCATTCCGGTCATCATCTGAACGACCTCGTCCATTGCCGTTCGGTCCTGATAGGGGCCATGCAGGAAGCCCTTGCAGGATGCGATGATCAAATTGGGGTACTTACCTCGCAACGCGGAGGGCGCAAATCCCATCTTGGCAAGTGACTGGTCGCGGAAGTTCTCAACGAAAATATCGGCGGTTGCCAGAAGCTGATCCAGCGCCGACGTTCCGGCCTCGGACTTTAAATCTAAGGTAATTGAACGCTTGCCGCGATTGAAACTTGGGAAGAACCCCCGCCCCATTCCGGTCAGGTGCCGGGTTTTGTCCCCCGCAGGGGGCTCAACCTTGATCACGTCAGCACCAAGATAGGCAAGGATCTGGCCGCAACTTGGCCCCATAATCATGTGGGTCATTTCAACGACGCGGATGCCCCGCAAAGGCCTGAAATCGTCTGACACCATGTATGCTCCGGTTGGACTTGCGTTAACCAAAGCTACCCGATCGGAATGCTTTGCAATATTTCAATGTTAATAAGGCTGCTTTCTGATATTGAGAAAGCATGGACAGCAGGCAACTCCGATACTTTGCTGCGATCTTTGAGGAAGGCGCGTTGGCTCGTGCTGCTGATCGGGAAAGGGTCGCTGTGTCTGCATTAAGCAGGCATCTGTCCAATCTCGAAGCCGAACTTGGTACGCAGCTATTTGAGAGATTGCCAAGGGGCGTGCGGCCGACAGCATCTGGTGCTCGATTATATGAACACGCGCGTGCGATCCTGCGATCCATGCAAGCCGCCAGCACCGATATCCGAGAAACTGAGAATGAGGTCGCGGGTGAGATTTCGGTTGGCTTTGCGCATTCGGCTGTCAAAGCTATTGGCGTGCCTCTGGTACAGCGTGTTTCACAAGACTATCCGAACCTACGCCTGCATCTTTCTGAGATCTTTTCCGGGTCTACCGCCCAACAGCTTGCGTCTTCGGAGGTCGATTTGACCCTAACCTACAACCAACTTCCTGACGCGCGTTTCAGGTTCCAACCGGTCTTGGAAGAGGAGTTGGTTCTGGTGGGTCGGCCAGATGTTATCGGTGGAACCGATGCAATCAGTTTTGAGGCACTGCTGGACTTACCGTTGATAATTCTTCGCCAAGGCCTGTACACCCGAGCTGTGATGGACGACCCTTCCCTACTCAGGCGGATCGAAGAGAACGCGCAGTTCCAAATAAACTCGATCTCCGCAATCAGCGGATCCCTTCTGTCTGGCATCGGTTGCATCGTGGGTACCGAGTTTATCCTGAAAGAACACATTGACGCGGGCACATTGACGACGCGTCCGATTATCAAGCCAAAACTCAATCGCACGCTCTTTATTGGAGAATTAAGTGATCGTCCGGCGACTTTTGCCTTTGAAGCCGTGCGTCAGCTTTGTATTGAGCTGACGATTGAAGCGGTGGAAGCGCCGCAATGGAAAGCGACGCTAACGAGTTAGTCGCATGAAATCGTGATGGGTTCCAAACAGCCCTTCGCGACGTCCTATCCCGATGATCGCTAAAGGTCATGTACCTGGTTTCGAACAATTGGCCAGATAACAGCTGGTCCGCATCACGGTTTCGCACAACTTCTCTGCATGGGCCCAGACAACGTTGGGCTCTTGTCACTGACACGTCCCGGCGGTGTACAGTCGCGAAGATACGTCTTTGACTACATCCACGAACTCGTCCACCATTTTCGAGTTTCCCGCCGCCCGTCGCGCGACGTAGAGTTCGATGCTCTGGCCGTCCGTTTGATACGGAATGCAACTCAATTGCGGGGGAGCAAGAGCGCGGATCCATGCAGGTGCCAGCCCGATGCCAACCCCGTGCGCCACCAGCTGCAGCATGGTGGACTTGTCTATGACTTCGCAGGCGATGTCCGGTTGCCACCCATGGGCTCGATAGCTGCTCCAGAGCAGGTCGTGAAGGATCGGGCGGGCATGTTTGGGAAACCCAATAATCGGGTGATCCCTAATATCCGCCGCTGACAGCGATTCCCGACCTGCAAGTTCCGACGCGGAAGGCAAGACCACGACGGCACCCTGCTGGTACAAAAGATCTGCCTTCAGAAACTCGTCTTCAGGAGGCTGGCGGACAAACGCGATGTCGGTGCGGTGATTTGCAAGCTCTTGCGTATGGTGGTCCGAAGACGAAATTTCCAGAATGTCCACATGCACTGAAGGTTGCCGTTTTCGGAATTCCATCAGCGCAGGAGGCAACAGCATCGAGATCGCCTCGTCAACGCCGCTAACCCGCAAAGTCTTCAGCCCACTGTCGGCTGTGTGTCGGGCTTTGGAAACAGATTTGTCGATATCCGCCAGTATCCGTTTGGTGTCGCGCAGGAATTCGGACCCCGCTTGCGTTAGGCTAACCTGCCGGGTTGTCCGAAAGAACAGAGCAAAGCCCAACTCGTGCTCCAAGGCGGAAATTCGGTCGGACAAGGCTGGCTGACTAAGGCCGAGGCGTTCGCCTGCCTTTCGAAAATGCAGTTCTTCGGCGACTGCCACAAAGCACTGAAGTTGGCGAAGTTCCAAGTCAACTTGTCCTAACTACTGTATGACACGCACCCGTTGCCGTTCACCTAACCTGCTCTCAAATTTCCGGATCGCGTCCGCGAATTCCAGCGAGTTCAAGGTGTCGTCGCGGCCCTCAAGATGGGCGGTCTGTGTCGCGTCATCCATTTCAAATGGCAGCTCTGCCTCTCCGTGTTTGATGACCCGGTTTTCGACATCAATCGTATAGTTAGCACCATCCTCATGGGACGCCGCTAGCATCAACTGATCTCGCACCTCGGGACTGACAATGGGCAAGGCAAGGCCATTCTTGCGCGCATTGTCGTAGAAAATGCCCGCAAAGCTTGTGCCGATGATGCCCCGAATACCCAGTTGAACCAGTCCCCAAACCGCGTGTTCCCGGCTGGAGCCGCAGCCGAAATTATCGCCGACAACCAGTATTCTGGCCTCGTGCCAGGGATGGGTGTTCAGCACAAAATCCGCTCGCGGCGTTTCATCGTCGTGAAAGCGCAGATCGGCGAATGTGCCATCCGCCAGCCCTTCGCGTGTGATCGTTATCAGAAAGCGTTTAGGCATGATCACATCGGTATCGACATTGGCAAGCGGCAGGGCGGCGGCCAGCCCGTGAACAGTTTTTGGCATCTTATTCCGCTCCTTCGCTCAGAAACTCACGGACATCCGCGATACGGCCATGAATGGCGGCGGCGGCCACCATCTCCGGGCTCATCAAGTGGGTGCGAGCCCCGCGGCCCTGCCGACCTTCGAAATTGCGGTTGGTCGAGGACGCAATCCGTTCGCCATCCATGGCAATATCGTCATTCATCGCAAGGCACATCGAACAGCCGCTTTCAGGGCGCCAGTCAAAGCCTGCTTCCTTAAACACCCGGTCGATCCCCTCAGACTCGGCCTGCAGGCGAGTATAGGTCGAACCGGGCACAACGATGGCATTGACCGATCCTGCGACCTTTTTTCCTTTCAGGATTGAGGCTGCAGCGCGCAGATCCTCGATGCGGCTGTTGGTGCAAGATCCGATAAAGGCGCTGTCGATTTCGATATCGGTCATCGCCTGACCCGCTTTCAAGCCCATATAGCCCAGAGCCCGGTTTAGCGCTTCGCGAGCCTTGGGCGTCATCCCCTCGGTCTCAGCTGGGACTGAGCCGTCGACAGGAACCGACTGATCCGGGCTGGTGCCCCAACTGACAATCGGGGCAATATCGGCGGCGTTGATCTCGAACACCGTATCATACTCTGCGCCGGGGTCCGAGTTCCACTCCAGACCACCAAAATCCAGCGTGCCGCTATGCGCGCGTGCCTTTATTTTCTCAAGCGCCTTTTCGTCGGCTCCAATCAAGGCGGCCCGTCCTCCCAACTCGACCGCCATATTGCAAATCGTCATCCGCCCGGACATTTCCTGTGAGCGGATGGCCGACCCGGAGAACTCGACGGCATAGCCATTGGCGCCGCCCGCGCCGACCACCTGAACCACCTTCATGATGATATCCTTGGCGGTCGCACCGGGGGCGAGATCGCCATCGATATTGACCAGCATGGTCTTCAGCCGCTTATAGCGCAGGGTTTGCGTTGCCAGCACATGTTCAACCTCGGACGTACCGATGCCAAAACCGAGCGCTCCGAAGGCCCCGTACGTGGTGGTATGACTGTCGCCGCAGGCGATCAACATCCCCGGTGCGACAAGCCCTTGTTCAGGGACAACAACATGTTCGATCCCCTGGCGGCGGTCGCCCAGGCCGTAGAAGGCGATGTTGTGCTTTTTGCAATTGGCCTCCAGATTGTCGATCAGCAGCTTAGACGCTGCATCATGCGGATCGCGCTGCCGTGTGGCATTCACGTGATCGACTACCGACAGATGAGCCTCGGGCCGCCAAACGGAAAGCCCTTTCTGATCCAGCCCGGAAAAGGCCTGCGGGCTGGTGTATTCATTCATGATGTGGAAATCGACATAGATCAGCATGTCGCCGTCCGGCAGATCGCAGACCTTATGTGCGTCCACCAGTTTGTCGTAAAGCGTCCTGCTCATTCGGCAGCATCCTTCTGTTCGATCTGGCGCAGGAAAAATGCGCGCATTCGGCTGGCTATTTCGTCCGGGATCTCTTCGGCCATGTAGTGCGTGGCGTCGACGGCCTCGCCCTCGACCCGGAGCGCTCGCTCCTGCCAGAGCGCCTTCGCATCAAAGCAGGTCTCGATCACCCCACGCTTGGCCCATAGGACCATCAGCGGTTGTTCGACCTTCCCCCCGTCGTCCTGATCGTCATGTTCGATGTCGATGGTCGCCGCAGCGCGGTAGTCCTCGCACGAGGCGTGCACGCCCTCGGGTGTGCTGAAGGCGGCGATGTATTCGTCGAGGGCTGAAGCGATAAAAGGGTTTTCGCCCTTGGCTTGATTGAAGCACTTCAGTTTCCAGAACTGCGCGGGATCATTGCCGATGATCTGTTCCGGGATAGGGTGTTTCTGAATCAGAAAGAACCAGTGCCAATAGGCGGTGGCGAATTCCTTTGAGGTGTCGCGATACATTTCACGCGTCGGCGCGATGTCCAACAAGACCATCGCCTGGACATTCTGCGGATGATCCAGAGCCATTCGATGAGTAACGCGCGCACCGCGATCATGGGCACCGACCAGAAACGACTCATGCCCCATCTGAGACATGACTGAGACCATGTCCTTTGCCATTTCGCGTTTCGAATAGGGCATATGCCGATCATCTGAGGCGGGTTTGGACGACCGACCATATCCGCGAAGGTCAGGACAGATGACATGGAACTGATCTGTGAGCTGCGGGGCAACCGCATGCCACATGGCCGATGTCTGCGGATAGCCGTGCAACAACAAAAGACCCGGATTGCCAGGGTCGCCCCCGTGACGAACAAAAATCTTCTGCTCACCGACTTTCAGAGTCAGTTCCTCGAAATCCAGAAACATACCGGAGCGCTCCGCGAAAATGGGTTGTTATTCACGATACCCGACTTTTACACCGATATTGATCGAATATACTGATCAATTCTTCCGAAAAATCATCGCCGCCCAAGCATGTACTCTCGCTCAGCATCTTTGATCGGGTCAGACCGGCCTGACAGAACGGGAGGAAGCTATGAAATTCTGGAAGACATCAAGCCTGGTTGTTGCGCTCGTTACTGGTGCGGGTTCCGCATTTGCCGCCTGTGATCCAGGCGAAGTCGTCATCAAGTTCAGCCATGTTACCAATACCGACAAACACCCCAAAGGCATCGCAGCGACGCTGCTGGAACAGCGCATCAACGAAGAAATGGACGGAAAAGCCTGCATGGAGGTTTTTCCGAACTCGACCCTCTACAATGACGACAAAGTGCTCGAGGCCATGTTGCAGGGTGACGTGCAACTGGCCGCGCCTTCACTGTCCAAATTCGAGAAATTCACCAAGAAATTCCGCATCTTCGACCTGCCGTTCCTGTTCAAGAACATCGAGGCGGTCGATGCCTTCCAAACCTCGGACGCCGGGCAAGCCCTGCTGGATTCGATGCAGCGTCGCGGCCTTCAGGGGCTGACCTTCTGGCACAACGGCATGAAACAGATGTCGGCCAATGTTCCGCTGGTTACACCGGCCGACGCGGATGGGTTGAAATTCCGGGTTATGTCCTCGGACGTGCTGGTCGCGCAGATGGAAGCAATTGGAGGAAGCCCTCAGAAGATGGCGTTCTCGGAGGTCTACGGCGCGCTACAGCAGGGTGTTGTCGACGGGCAGGAAAACGTCTGGTCCAACATCTACGGCAAGAAATTCTTCGAGGTGCAGGACGGCATTACCGAGACCAATCACGGCATCATCGACTATCTGGTGGTGGCTTCAGTGGACTGGTTGGACAGTCTGGACCCCGCAGTACGCGAGCAGTTCCTGACCATTCTGGACGAGGTTACAGCCACCCGGAACTCGGAATCCTATGAGGTCAATCAAAAGAACCGTCAGGCGATCCTGGACGCGGGCGGCACCATCCGCACCCTGACGGATGACGAGCGTCAGGCATGGGTCACCGCCATGCAGCCGGTATGGGAGCAATTCACGGGCGATATCGGTCAAGACTCCCTCGACGCGGCGGTTCAGATCAACTCTGGCTTCTGAGCCACACCATCGGCGGGCAGGACAATCCTGCCTGCCGTTTTCCTGAAAACGGCTGTTGGGAGGGAGGGCTATGACCAACAATCACTCGCTCATGGACCGGATCGAAGAGGTTTTGATCGCCTTCATTCTGGGTCTGATGACCGCACTGACATTTGCCAATGTCGTTGCCAGATATGTCTTTAACTCAAATATCCTTTGGGCGTTGGAGATGACGGTTTTCCTGTTCGCCTGGCTGGTTCTGCTGGGGGCTTCCTACGCGGTGAAAAAACACGCGCATCTGGGGGTCGATCTGATGGTGAACATGGTGCACGGCAACGCCCGGAAACGGCTGGCGCTGGCCGCTGCCGCTGTATGTGTCGCCTTCTCATTTCTTATGCTGAAGGGATCTTGGGACTACTGGGCCAACTTCGCCAACCTGCCCGCCACCGAAGGGCGCTGGTTCCCGCTCGGGTTCGAGCAGGATTATCGCGAAAAGGGCTGGTACGAGACCAATGACATCCCGATGCCCGGTATCCTTGCCTGGATGGCAGGCGCCTTTAACGAAGGAGAAGCCTACGAAAAAATCCCGCGTTTTCTGCCTTACATCGTGCTGCCGATCTCGATGGCGTTGCTGTTCCTGCGGTTTGTTCAGGCGACATTCAGCATCCTGAACGGAAAGGCGGATCGGCTCGTGGCCAGCCACGAGGTTGAAGAAGAACTGGCCGAAATTGAAGCCCAGAACGCGGAGGCGAAATAATGGAAACCGTCCTTCTCTTTGCCATGGTCATCGGCTTCCTGATGATCGGCGTCCCGATTGCAATCTCGCTTGGGATGTCCTCGATTCTATTCCTGCTGTGGTTTTCCGACAGTTCGCTGGCCTCGGTCGCGCAAACCTTGTTTGCCGCATTTGAAGGCCACTTTACCTTGCTGGCGATTCCGTTCTTCATTCTGGCTTCGTCCTTCATGACAACCGGCGGTGTGGCGCGGCGGATCATCCGTTTTTCAATTGCATGTGTCGGCCATTTCCCGGGCGGCCTCGCCATTGCTGGCGTGTTTGCCTGCATGCTGTTTGCCGCGCTGTCTGGTTCGTCGCCTGCCACGGTGGTTGCCATCGGTACAATTGTAATCACCGGTATGCGGCAGGTCGGGTATTCCAAGGAATTCGCTGCCGGTGTGATTTGTAACGCCGGTACGCTCGGCATCCTGATCCCACCCTCCATCGTGATGGTGGTCTATGCCGCCTCGGTCGAGGTGTCGGTGGGTCGGATGTTCCTTGCAGGGGTCATTCCGGGGTTGCTGGCCGGCCTTATGCTGATGGTCACCATCTTTGTCATCGCCAAGATCAAGAACCTGCCCAAGGGCGAGTGGAAGGGTTGGGGCGAAGTTTTCCAGTCGGGCCGCGAGGCCGGTTGGGGTCTGTTCCTGATCGTGATCATTCTGGGCGGTATCTATGGTGGCATCTTCACCCCCACAGAAGCCGCCGCTGTGGCCGCTGTCTACGCCTTCTTCATCGCCACCTTCGTCTACAAAGACATGGGACCACTGGCGGCCCCCAAAACCCGCAGCCTGTCAGCCGCTGCGGTGATCGAGGACGCGCCCGCCGGCCCGCGCATTCCCCTTAGGAGCAAGCCTTGGGCGATCGTCACCGCGATTGTGCATCCGGACACTCAAAAGACCTTGTTTGATGCTGGCAAACTGACGATCACCCTGCTGTTTGTAATCGCCAATGCGCTGATCCTGAAACATGTGCTAACGGACGAGCAAATCCCGCAGCAGGTCGCTAATGCGATGTTGTCGGCAGGCTTTGGGCCCGTGATGTTCCTTGTGGTCGTCAACATCATCCTGCTGATCGGTGGGCAGTTCATGGAACCATCGGGCCTCTTGGTCATCGTGGCACCCCTGGTCTTTCCCATCGCTATCGAGCTGGGCATCGATCCGATCCATCTGGGCATCATCATGGTAGTGAACATGGAGATCGGTATGATCACCCCGCCGGTGGGCCTGAACCTCTTCGTAACCTCGGGCGTTGCCGGAATGCCGATGATGAGCGTGGTCAAGGCAGCCCTTCCGTTCCTGGCCGTGCTGTTCGTGTTCCTGATCATCGTCACTTACGTTCCGTTCCTGTCGACCTTCCTCCCCAACACGTTCATGGGACCGGAAATCATAACCCAATGACGCGGAATGCGCTGGCGGCATCGGTCGCCGGCGCATTTTGTTTTAGATAGTAGGATTTGTGCATATATTGCGGTGGTCCAGCAGCGCTACAGCACCGGACACCACAAACGGCTGCTATTGTGTAGAAAGCAGACTTTGCAAACCTCGGCGGACGATCATAGCAAACGTTTGCTAAGACCATTTAGAGCAGCCGTTATTAGGAACTGGCTGGGCATGCTATTGATCATGATTTGATGCTCTGCCGTAATCTCGCGTCCGTTGCTGGTCGCTTTGATTGCGAAGAACGGCGATGGTCACTGCCCGGAATTGGTTTTCGCGATACTGCAAAGCAGATCAACATGTTGATCCAACCAATCTTCGTCCAGGGCCTCGTGACGTATGAGCTTGCGGAAATAAGGTGCCGCGACTGCTAGTTCTATGAGCTGGTCACCCCTGTCGAATAGCATTGCCTCGCCCCCTCCCGCGTTCGCCACGTGGCAGATCAACAGGAACAGGCGGCTTCGCCGTCTGATCTGCAAATCAGCCCTGATTTCCGGAAGGGAAGTCAGATCAAACGAAACAGTCTGTGGGAGTATGACAAGGGGGTGTTGGGTCAGTTTATGACGCAAAGGTCAAATTCGTCTGACGTCCAACAAGTACCAAGTGGCGGACCGAGGAGGATTCGAACCCCCGACCCCTTGATTCGTAGTCAAGTACTCTATCCAGCTGAGCTATCGGTCCGCGTTGGTGAGGCGGTATTTAGACCTGAGGCCACGGGCGTGCAAGCCGATTCTTTAAAAAAACTTCAAAAAGTCATATCACCACGTGGGAGCCTTATTTCAAAGGTTGTTCCCTCGGGTCCGGTGGTTTTCAGAAACAACTCCCCGCCATGTCCACGCACCAACTCTTGTGAGATGGCCAATCCTAAACCCGAGCCGCCTTTACGCACCCCCCCCTGAAAGGGTGTAAACAGATTCTCTTGGGCCTTTGGCGGAAGACCAGGGCCCGTATCGCTGATTTCGATACACCAATCCTTTTCCTGCTCGGAGGCGTTTACAGAAATGCGGCCCGGTTTTCCAGAAGTAGACAGCGCCTGTCGTGCATTGCGTACGAGGTTCAAAATGACCCTGAAAATCTGCTCGGGGTCAGCACGGACAACAAGATCTTCGGGCACTTCATTCACGATCTCGACACAGGCATTCGCCAGCGCCAGCCTCTCGCTGGTGGCAACATCCTCGGCAATCTCACGCAGGCGCAACATGGTCAGTGTCGGAGCGGGCTCCTCCGCGCGACCAAAGGCCAGTGTGCTTTCGCATAATGAGACGGCGCGGGTGATCGAATTGACAAGTTTTGGCGCCATACGAGCCACCAGCGGGTCATTACTCGCCTCAATCCGGTCGGTAAACAGCTGGGCCGAAGTCAGAATGTTGCGCAAATCATGACTAACCTTAGCCACCGCACCTCCCAATTGCGCCAGGCGTTCGCGTTGCTTCAAGGCTTGTGTCAGATCAGTTTGAAGCATCTGCAATGCCTCTTCGGCTTCGCGCAGTTCCGTCACCTTGGAATTGGGTGAGATAATTCCGCGCGCGTCCTCGGGTGCGCTCGCGTAGCGTTGCATATAGCCGACCACACTTTTGATCGGGCGTACCAGAACCACGCGCACGGCAAGAAACAGGAATGAGGCGGTAATGATAGAAATCACAAAGGACAGGCCCAAAATGCGAAGCCCGTAATCCGTCATCGCCATTCGTAACGGGTCGCTATCCATTGTTACTTCTATCAGCAGGCCAGCATCCTTAACTGGCGCGCCTAGAACGCGAATGACCTCGTTTTCGGGCGTAAACAGCCGCAGAGTCGCGTCGCGGATCAGCACCCAGGCGCTGGCATCGCGCAGATCGAAGGTTTTGGAGATCCGATCCGGGATGGGTGAAGACAGCATGAGCTGGCGCACTTCGTCGCGGCGCAGCACGACGTTGTAAACGCCCGCATTGACCAGCAGTTCTGCCTCAAGCTCGTCGGCCAGCATATCATCAGCCAGCAACGCCAGCGAAGCGATCTGGGCTCGCTCGAGCCGGTTCAGCAGGAAATCTTCACGAAAGCGCGCGATCGATGGCACAAAGATCAGAACTTCGGCCAACATCACGAAGACCGTCGTCAGGATCAGAAATCGGCCCGACAGCGAGTTCACTTTGCGCTCCTCCTTAGGTCAGGGAATCCAGCGCTGGACGAATCTGACCACTTTCTTAACCGTTTGATTCTCAAACAGCCTTGGCGTGAAATAGGCACCCGCCACCCGTTTGTTAAGCTCTCCAATCGTCGGATAGGGCGAGACCATGGCAGCGATCTGCCCCATCTTTAGGTTATTTGCGAGTGCCAGGGACCACAAGTTGATCAGTTCACCGGCTTGGTGCCCTACGATTGTTGCACCGACGGGGCGACTTTTAACTACCATCACCTTGATAAAGCCTTTCGTTTTCCGTTCGGAAATCGCCCGGTCATTATGGTGATAATCGAAACGGGCAATTTCCACAGCGTCTCCGTGTTGGGCACGCGCTTGCGCTTCGCTGAGCCCCACCTGTGCCAGTTCCGGGTCGGTATATGTCGCCCAGGGGATATGTGCTGTCTTCGCCTTTGACGGTAACCCGAACAGGGCTGAGCGAATGATAACCCCCGCCTGATAGCCTGCCACATGGGTAAATTGCAGACCACCTGCGACATCTCCGATAGCATAGACCTTGCGGTTGGTCGTTCGCAGTGTGTCGTCGACCTTGATACCGGTGCGAGTACGCTCAATCCCGGCAGCTTCAAGATTTAGGCGATCAACGTTGGCCTTGCGCCCAACGGCAAGCAGTAAATGTGAACCAGCGTGAATCTCTCCATTCTCGGTCACGACCTCTATGGCACCCGCATTGTCTCTGATCTGAGCTACCATGGCGTTTTCATGAATCGCGACGCCTTCCGCCTTCAGGCTGTCCAACACGATGGTTGCGGCTTCGGGGTCGTCTTTGCCCAGCGCCTTTAGGCCTTCTATCACCGTGACCTTACAGCCCAGACGGATATGCGCCTGCGCCATCTCCATGCCGATCGGGCCGCCACCGATGATCAGCAGATGCGCGGGCTTGTCGCGCAGGTCGAAGATAGTCTCATTGGTAAAATAGGTGACCTGATCCAGACCCGGCAATGGTGGCACCAGCGGCGAAGACCCGGTGGCCACAACAACGCGGCGGGCTGTGATCAGGTGATCGCCAGCCTGAACCTGTGTTGGCGATATAAAGCTACCGTATTCCCGGATTACCTTGACACCAAAACCCTCGAAACGCACCTGACTGTCCATCGGTTCGATCTGAGCGATCACGTCATGCACATGATCCTTTGCAGCGGCATAGTCGACCTGTGGCACCACGTCCGCGACCCCATAGACCGAAGCGTGTGCTTGCCCATGTGCCGCCTTACCGCTGGCAATCAGGGCCTTGGAGGGAACGCAGCCAAAGTTCAGGCAGTCGCCGCCCATCTTGTGCCCCTCCAGCAGGACGACATCCGCCCCCATCTGGCTGGCCCCGGCCGCCACAGACAATCCGCCCGACCCGGCACCGATCACCAGGATATCGGTCTTTAACTCTTGCATGAATCAAGTGTCCTTTCGGCCACGGAGGGATTTGATAAAAATCGGCAGCGCCGCCAGAACACACAAGCCGATGATGGGCCCCATGACAAACGGCTCCCACAGCAACGAAACATCCGGCGTCTCACCCCGGTCAAATACACCCCCGAGCCCGACGCCAATCCAAGTATAGACGATGCCGCCTGGGATAATGCCCAGCGCAGTCGTGATCAGGAAGTTCCGAAATTTCACGCCAACCAATGCAGGCACCAGATTGGCCACGAAGAACGGCACCACAGGCACCAGGCGCAACAGGAAGAGAACCGAGATCTCATTCTCACGCAGGCCGTCTTTCAGTTTCTTGACCGTCCCTTCCGAGGATTCCAGCCGCGCCGTGAGTGACTCGCCCAACCCCCAGCGCGCTGCAAGGAAGATGGCTGAGGCCCCGATCGTAGCTGCAACAACATTGAACACGGTCCCGGCGAAGAGACCAAACAGGAAGCCCCCGGTCATCGATGCCACCGCAGCTCCGGGCAATGAGAAGGCCACGATCACGATGTAAATGCCAATAAAGGCAGCAACCATCGCCAAATAGTTGGCATCCCGCCACGCCAAAAGCGCCTCGCGGTTGTCGCGCAAGGTCTCAAATGTCAGGTAATCGCCCAAGGTAAAGAAACCCACCGCAGCGACTACGAGAATCACCAGCAAAGGGATATGACGCGCAGGTCCGCTGCGCGGGGTCTGAGTTGTATCACTCATTACAGTGTCCGGTTTGGTGCGTTTCATTCTGGCACCAACATGCGATGCCTTGGGCCCGCACAACAGGGACCTCACGCGGCGTTGATGTTTATGGCCCGGAATGTGACGAATTCGGGCAATAATACCTGCGACTTGAAACCTTTTGCTGGTGCCGGTTACAGAATTGTTGCAAAAGGCGGCGAAACCCCCACCTAGGGGTTTGACTTAACTCCCGTGACCCAGTAGAGGACGGGCTTCGAACACTAGGGCCAGGCGAATCCGCGCCGCACCCGACCGCTATAGATTGGAGACGGAGCGATGAAACGCACCTATCAGCCTTCGAACCTGGTTCGCAAACGCCGCCACGGTTTCCGCGCGCGCATGGCTACCAAAGCCGGCCGCAAAATCCTGAACGCGCGCCGCGCACGTGGCCGCAAATCGCTGAGCGCGTAAACCGCTCACTGATCAGGTTATGAACGTGACGCCGCCGGAGGCCCCTGAGGATGGTACAAACCAGCCGAGGGTCAAGCCCCCGGCGGCGTCCGTTTGCGCGCATGAAATTTTGACTGTTCTGCAGAATCGCTCTGATTTTCTTAAAGCAGCGCGGGCGAAACGGCATGGCACCGCCTCGATGATGGTGCAAGCGCGAAAACGCGGCACGGATGAAGCGACGGGTATTCGCGTCGGATTTACCTGTTCCAAGAAAGTCGGCAACGCCGTGGCCCGCAACCGCGCCAAGCGCCGATTGCGCGAGGCCGCGCGGGCAGTTCTTCCCATTCAGGGACGCGAAGGGTGGGATTACGTCCTAATCGGCCGTGCCGAGGTCACTGCCGCCCGGCCCTTTGAGGCACTGAAAGATGATCTGCGCTTTGCCCTGCGCAAAGTGCATGGCGCCAAATGACCCTGTTTGCCCATATCCTCGCCCTGCCGATCCGGGCCTATCGGCTGATCTTCAGCCCATGGGTTGGTTTCAATTGCCGGTACCAACCAACCTGTTCGGCCTACGCGCTGGAGGCGCTGGAAAAACATGGCCCCATCAAGGGCACATGGCTGGCTGCGCGGCGCATTGGACGCTGCCATCCATGGGGCAGCGATGGATATGATCCGGTTCCCGACGACGAATAACGCTCACCCTTGCCCGGTTCACTCAACTGCGATAGGCCCGCCCCATGTTCGACGAAGCTGACGATATCCATCCGCTCTTTGCCGGGGCGCCCTCGACCACCGAGTTTAAGAAACTGCGCAAACGCATTGTGCGTCAGACGCGTGAGGCCATTGATCAATACGGGATGGTGGACCGCACCAATGATGGAAAAACGCCCCGGTGGTTGGTTTGTCTGTCGGGCGGCAAGGACAGCTATACCCTTCTGGCAGTGCTCCACGAACTAAAATGGCGCGGGCTGCTGCCTGTCGATTTGCTGGCCTGCAATTTGGATCAGGGTCAGCCGGGTTTCCCGGCCACTGTTCTTCCCGAGTTCCTCGAACGCATGGGAGTGCCGCATCGGATCGAATATCAGGATACTTATTCGATTGTGGTGGATAAGGTCCCCCAGGGCCGCACCTATTGCGCTCTGTGCTCGCGTTTACGGAGGGGCAACCTCTATCGCATCGCGCGCGAAGAAGGGTGTTCAGCAGTCGTGCTGGGCCATCACCGCGACGATATTCTTGAGACCTTTTTCATGAACCTGTTCCACGGGGGCCGTCTTGCGACCATGCCGCCCAAACTGGTCAATGAAGAGGGGGATCTGTTTGTCTATCGCCCCCTCGCTCATGTGGCCGAGGCGGATTGCGAGAAATTTGCAAAGGCGATGAACTATCCCATCATCCCATGTGATTTGTGCGGCAGCCAGGACGGGCTGCAACGTCAACAGGTCAAACAGATTTTGGACCAGTGGGAAAAAAATGCGCCAGGGCGACGTCAGGTGATGTTCCGGGCGCTGACAAATGCCAGACCGTCGCACCTGCTTGACCCGAAACTTTTTGATTTTATGAACCTTTCGACCGGACAGATTCAAAACGACGAAAATTCGGCGGAAATTCCCAAGTTGCGTTAACGAGTGACTCAGATAGATTTCCTACGGTTGGCCTGCGCGATCCTTGCCCAAGCCAAAGGCCGTAAAACCGATGCGGAAATTTCTCTTTGTTGATAAATATCTCGATCTGTTGCGAGTTATCCTGACCGGACCACAGGTCCTGGCCTTTTTGCCAGCCATCTGTCTGGCAGCGTTCTGGTTGGGTGGTGAACGTGCCCTTTTCATGGCGGCGCTTGGCCTGCCGCTTATGTTTGCCGCAACCGGAATATGGGGCAGCCGATCCTACACCGCCCATAGCGCGGGAATGCGCCCCAGCGGCCTGGTGACTCATAATGTTTTTCAATCCGAACTGCAGATTTTGAATGAGTCAGCGCGTAGCCGAGGCGAGAATGCCGCCTGCATCGCTATAGCTCTGGACGATTTTGCCGACCTTCTGGATCTGCACGGGCAGGCCGCAGCCGATCATGCGAAACAACAATTCCGCGATCGCGTTCTTTCGATCATTCGCAATCAGGACATCTTTTGCCAGATTGACCAGAATCGGTTTTTGATTGGTCTTAATCCCTCACCGCATCTGGATCTCGAAGCCTGCATTCAAATGTCAGGCCGCCTGCAAAGCGCCGTCGAAGAACCGCTCTTGTTAAACGGAGTTGGCGTGTATCAGTCCTGCTCGATCGGGTTTTGTCTGCTGTCGGATCTGCGCCAGGCTGAAGCTGATGAATGGATAGGGGCCGCCACGGCTGCCCTTGCCGAGGCCCAGAGAAACGGGCCTTCAACAATCCGCGCCTATTCAAAGGGAACCCGCCGGCGATCTCTGGTTCGAGCCAACTTGCGCAAAGAGTTCGAGGCTGCATTGGACAATGGGGAAATCCGGCCCTGGTTCCAGCCTCAAGTGTCAACTGAAACTGGCAACATAACCGGGTTCGAAGCGCTGGCACGGTGGGAGCATCCTGGCAAAGGTGTGCTTGGCCCTCAGGTATTCTTGCCCTTCGCAGAACAAGCCGAACTGATGGAGCGGTTGGGTCAGGTCATGCGCCACCACGCCTTCGAGGCCTTGCGCACTTGGGATAGCGCCGATGCTATCATTCCTCGGATAGGTATCAATTTCTCGTCTGATGAACTTCGCAATCCCAACCTGATTGATCGATTGAAGTGGGAACTGGACCAGTTTGAACTGACACCAGACAGATTGGCGGTCGAGATTCTGGAAACCGTGTTCTCGCGCCGACCCGATGACGTGATAACGAGAAACGTGACAGGCATGGCGGCTCTTGGGTGTTGTATCGATCTGGATGATTTTGGAACCGGTCATGCCTCGATCGCGTCAATCAAACGATTTGACGTTTCGCGCATCAAGATCGACCGGACCTTTGTGGCAAAATCCGACCAGGATCCCAGTCAGCAGCAGCTTGTCAGCGCGATTCTGACGATGGCTGAAAGGTTGAATCTTGAGACTCTTGCGGAAGGTGTCGAAACCCCGGGTGAACACGCATTGATGGCACAGTTGGGCAGCAATCACGTGCAGGGGTTCGGGATTGCCAAACCGATGCCGTTCGAACAGACGATGCAATGGATCACTGCCCATCGTAATCAGCTTAAAGGCGCGCCCAGGATCGGCGGCAAAATGGGATGAAATCGGTCATTTCATTGCGCCAAATCCGTTACTGCGGCGATTTATGAGGCGATTCCGCTTGACCTTTGGGGCTGCACTCTGTTGAACCCACCGGGTGTGTTTCACTGCTCAAGGTGGCTGTCCCCGATGGACGATCAGAATAAGAACCTCATCCTTGCAACCGCGCTCAGCTTTTTGGTGATCCTTGTCTGGTTCGTCTTGTTTCCACCGCCCGAACCATCGGTGACACAGGAAGAGGCTGAAATTACCGCCCTTGAAGGGGACGAGGTGCAGACACCCAGTGCCACCAGCACTGTTGGTGAAGCAACCGCAACCACCGAAGAGACTCTGCCAGAGGAACAAGCCCCTCGGGTGCAAATCGACACGCCCCGCCTGGAGGGCAGCCTGTCCCTGTCGGGCGGGCGGATCGATGAGCTGTTCTTGAAAGACTACAAGGTTTCGATCGAAGAAGGAGCGCCCATTGTCGAATTGCTGTCTCCGGTCGGGTCGGAATCAGCATATTACGCCATTTATGGCTGGGCCCCAGGCGCGGGCCTGGCAGGTGCGGACGTTCCCGGCCCCAATACACTATGGACATTGGAGCAGGGAGAGAAACTGGGTGTCGACAGCCCCATCACGCTTGCCTGGGACAACGGCAATGGCCTGACCTTCCGCCGGATCATCTCGGTCGATCAGGACTACATGTTCACCGTGACCCAATCGGTCGAAAACTCGACCCAGTCCGAGGTGGGCATGGCCCCTTATGGCATTCTCGCCCGGCACGGTATTGGCGAAGATGGCGATCTTCCGGGCCTGAAGAATTTCTTCATCTTGCATGAAGGCGTGATTGGCATGTCGGATGGCACACTGTCCGAGGTCGATTATGGCGATGTCCGCGATTTCGATATCAACCCGAATGAAAGGGCCCAGGCCGAGGTCTATCAGGTCAAGGAAGATGGATGGATCGGATTTACCGACCATTACTGGATGACTACACTGATCCCCGAACCCGGGTCAGCTTTCAAAGCAGCCGCCAAATACGACTCGCGCCGCAAAATTTATCAGACCGAGACGGTCCTGTCGACACTGACTGTCGCCCCAGGTGAAACCGCCGAGGTCACGACCCGCCTGTTCGCCGGTGCCAAGGAATGGGAAGCCATTCGTGAATATCAGGCTGAAGGCGTGCAGAAATTCATCGACAGCATCGACTGGGGCTGGTTCTTCTTTCTGACCAAGCCGATCTTCTGGCTGCTGCACAATATCAATGCTCTGATCGGCAATATGGGCTGGTCCATCATCGGCCTGACCTTGATCATTAAGGCAATCCTCTTCCCGCTGGCCTTCAAATCCTACGTCTCGATGGCGAAAATGAAGGAACTGCAGCCGCAGATGGAGGCGTTGAAAGAAGCCGCAGGAGACGACCGCCAGAAGATGCAGCAAGGCATGATGGAGCTTTACAAGAAGGAAAAGGTAAACCCGGCCGCTGGCTGTTTACCAATCCTGATGCAGATTCCGATCTTCTTCTCGCTATACAAGGTGATCTTCGTCACCATCGAACTGCGCCAAGCCCCCTGGTTTGGCCCGTTCCAGGACCTCAGCGCGCCGGATCCGACCTCCATCATGAACCTGTTCGGCCTGTTGCCCTGGGCTGGCCCACAACCGGAAACGTTCATGGCGCTGATCTTCATCGGCATCCTGCCGCTGTTGCTGGGTATCTCGATGTGGCTGCAGCAAAAGCTGAACCCGGCACCAACCGATGCGACGCAGGCGATGATCTTTGCCTGGATGCCTTGGGTGTTCATGTTCATGCTGGGCAGCTTTGCCAGCGGGCTGGTGGTGTACTGGATCGCGAACAACACGATCACATTCACCCAGCAGTATCTGATCATGCGCAGTCAAGGCTACAAACCTGACGTATTCGGAAACATCAAGTCTGGCTTCAAGCGCACCCCAAAGACGGATGACAAATGAGCGGAACAGTAACCGCTTTGTGGCGGCACCCGATAAAAAGTCACGGGCGCGAAAGCCTTGATCACATCACCATGACCCCCGGGCAGACCATGCCCGGGGATCGTATTTGGGCGGTTGCGCATGAGGCGTCCAAAGCGGATGGGTCGGAATGGGTACCCTGCAACAATTTCAGCCGCGGCGCGAAGGCTCCTCAGTTGATGGCAATCTCAGCGCATCTACAGGGTGACACGGTCACGCTGCGCCATCCCAACCGCCCCGATCTGAGTTTTGAGCCCGACACGCAACAAGACAAATTTCTGCACTGGGTGAGGCCACTGATGCCGACAGACCGGGCCGCCTCGGCCCGCATCATCCGCGTTCCCGGTCGCGGGATGACCGATAGCGATTTCCCATCGATCAGCCTGTGCAATATGGCCTCGCACCGTGCGGTCGAGCAGAAATTGGGCCGTGATCTTTCGATTGCACGTTGGCGTGGCAACATCTGGTTCGATGGCCTGCCACTGTGGGAGGAATTCGACTGGCTGGGCCGCAATATACGAATTGGCGAGGTGATCTTTCACATCCGTGAACGCATAACGCGTTGTTTGGCCACGACGGCCAACCCCGAGACGGGTGAACGCGATGCCGATACGCTGGGTGCGCTCGGCAATTGGAATCATCAGGATTTCGGGGTCTACGCTGAGGTTCTGCAAGGCGGCAGCATCCGCCCCGGCGACGAGGTACAGGTACTGTGACCGCTCTTCGTTTTCCATTGGTCGAATCCCCTGACGCATTCGCAACAGAAACCGGGCGCAAACTGTTTGCCGGACCATCCGAGTTCGTCAAAGGCGTGGTCGCCATGGACGGCCTGCCCGCACCTGACCGGCTGGAAGTCTGCTTCGCAGGGCGTTCAAACGTGGGCAAGTCCAGCTTAATCAACGCGCTGACTGGGACCAAAGGGCTGGCACGTGCATCAAACACGCCGGGCCGCACACAAGAGATCAACTTTTTCACTCAAGGACTTGAGCTCTATTTGGTTGACCTGCCGGGATATGGTTACGCCAATGCGCCGGTCAAGGTCGTCGAAAAGTGGCAGCGGTTGCTGAAAAAATATCTCAGCGGCCGTCAAACCCTGCGCCGCGCCTTTGTGCTGATCGACTCGCGCCACGGGGTAAAGCCGGTCGACGCAGAGATTATGAAGCTGCTGGACACCAGCGCTGTCACGTTTCAATGCGTTCTGACCAAAGCCGACAAGGTAAAAGCCAACGACCGCGAGAAGGTGCTGCAGCAAGTACGCAGCGCGCTTGCCAAACACCCCGCAGCCTTCCCCGAGATCGTGTTAACATCATCCGAAAAAGGCGACGGAATTCCCACCCTGCGCTCGATCATCGCGCATCTGGAATAGCTTGGCTCTTGGCAGCACCGCGCAAAGACCCTAACACGGGTGCCCAGAGGGACCTCAGCCATGAAGACAAGAGATATGAATCGGGATTGGATCGCCACCGCAGCCACCTTGAACAGCGCCCTGCCCTACCTGCAGCGCTATGACGGGGCCATCGTTGTTATCAAGCTGGGTGGGCACGCCATGGGCAGCGACGAGGCGATGGAAAGCTTTGCGCGCGACGTTGTTCTGATGCGGCAAGTCGGTGTAAACCCCGTCGTAGTGCATGGCGGCGGTCCTATGATCAACGCCATGCTGGGCAAGCTAGACATTCAGTCCGAATTTGTCGGCGGCAAGCGTGTGACTGACAAAGCCACTGTTGAGGTGGTCGAGATGGTTCTGTCCGGCCTTGTAAACAAGCGTATCGTACAGGCGATCAACGGTCAGGGCGGCTCGGCTGTGGGTTTGTCGGGCAAGGATGCAAACCTGATGGTTTGCGATCAGACCGATCCATCGCTGGGATTTGTGGGCTCACCGTCCAAGATGAACCCAAAGGTTCTGCATGACCTGTTCTCACATGACGTGATCCCCGTGATTGCCCCGCTTGGTGCGGGCCAGAATGGTGAAACGTTCAACGTCAACGGCGACACCGCGGCTGGCGCGATTGCCTCGGCACTTAAGGCAGATCGCCTTCTGCTGCTTACCGATGTTTCGGGCGTCAAGAATGCCGCCGGAGAGGTCGTGACCGAACTGAAAGCCGGTCAGATCCGTGAGATGACGCTGGAAGGCACTATCGCGGGTGGAATGATCCCCAAAACAGAAACCGCGTTGGACGCGCTGCATAGCGGTGTTCGGGCAGTGGTAATACTGGACGGGCGCGCGCCAAATGCGGTGTTGCTCGAACTGTTTACGGAACACGGTGCCGGATCCCTGATCCGCCCGGATTAACGCCATAGTGATCTTCGACATCTTGCACCGGGCATTAACATGCTCGATTGTGAATGTATGGAGAACGAGCCCCTATTTCGCCTAAGCGTGTTTTTGATCCTGTTTGTTGTGTTTGCGGCGGCAGAGACAATTGCGCCAAAACGCTTACGAACTTGTCCGCGAAAAAATCGGTGGCTAACCAATCTATCAATCACTGTTTTGAACACACTGATGCTCAGGACTATGGCGATTGGGTTGCCCTTATTGGCAGTTGGCGCTGCCATTGATGCTGGGAAAAATGGATTGGGCGTTTTTAATTGGCTCGCTTGGCCAGGGTGGGTTGAGCTTATTCTGTGTTTGCTGATTCTGGACTTTGCAATCTGGCTACAGCATCTGATTACCCACAAGGTGCCAATCCTTTGGCGGCTACATCGTGTGCATCACGCCGACCGAGACATGGACGTCACTACTGCAGTCCGCTTTCACCCTGTTGAAATCGCGTTGTCCATGATCCTGAAAATCGGGCTAATCTATCTGCTCGGCGCCAGCGCCCTGGCTGTGATCCTGTTTGAGATCCTTCTTAATGGCACAGCGTTGTTCAATCATTCAAACTTGAAGCTCCCCCTTGCTGTTGACGCTGTGGTACGTAGGGTTCTTGTGACACCCGATATGCATCGCGTACATCATTCGGTGTTCCGAACAGAACATGACAGCAATTATGGCTTTGCACTGTCTAATTGGGACCGAATGCTGGGGACTTACATTGCACAACCTCGGGACGGGCACGAACAAATGAGCGTGGGATTGGAATGGCAGGACGATCGACCAACAAAACTGGGATGGAGCCTGGTTCTGCCCTTTCGCCGTCGATGACCTACGCCAATGTCGAACGAGCAGCCACTCAGGTTGGGCTGATAGTTATGGGTGCACAACATCCGCGCGTGTCGGGAGCCAAACAACTGGACGGTGGGACATTGATCCTGCTGGGGACGGCAGGAGCGTTCTGGCCCACTCTGGCTGCATCGCCTGAGTGGAGGGATGGTCAACCCGATCCTGTAGACCGGTGGTCAAAGCGAGTTATTGGTGAACTGGCACAGGACCTGTCAGCCGCAGCACACTATCCGTTTGGCGGCCCACCTTACGCGCCATTCATTGATTGGGCACTAAACTCCGGGCGCACGTTCAGCAGCCCGGTAGGGGCACTGGTGCACGATACTGTGGGAATGATGATTTCATTCCGTGGTGCTTTGCATTTCACTGGGGAATTTACGATCCCGCACAACTTACAGGAATCTCCATGTGTTGAATGCCCCGCCCCTTGCGCGACCACCTGTCCGGTAGAAGCGCTGAATACGCACAGCTTCTACGATGTGGCCGCCTGCAAAGGATATCTGGGTACTGAAGCTGGACAAGACTGCCTGAACGATGGGTGTATCGCGCGGCGCGCCTGCCCTGTCAGCGCAGGTGCCGAGCGTCAACCCGAACAGTCGGCGCATCACATGAACGCCTTTTTTCGATCATGACCCGAACTCTGATTCTGACCCGCCATGCGAAATCCAGTTGGCAAGATCCGTTTGCCCAAGATCACTACCGGCCACTAAACAAACGCGGACGAAGGTCGGCTCCTGCGATCGGCCGCTGGTTACAAAGCAATGGTTGGTTACCAGATGAAGTCCTCAGCTCAACAGCACAACGCACGCGGGAGACATGGAACCGGTTGGGGCTAAGCGCATCAAAGCTGTCCTTTACCCCCGGCCTCTACCTTGCCGGGCCCGATCAAATGTTTGAGGCGCTTTTGTCGGCTTCGGCAAAGACCGTGCTCATGCTAGGCCATAATCCCGGTATTGCAGAGTTTGCAGATCGATTAGTACGCCAAGCCCCGAACCATCCGCGATTCTACGATTATCCGACTGGCGCAACGACTGTTATCCACTTTGAAGCACCAGATTGGACTTCGGTTCGTTGGGGAAGTGGTGAAGTTCTTGGATTTACAATCCCACGCGAATTGCTGGAATAAAAAAGGCGGGGTAACCCCGCCTTTCTGATCTTCTGGTCTCGGTTCAATGACCCAGAATTTGGCTTAGGAACAGTTTGGTCCGCTCGCTCTGAGGGTTGTTGAAGAACTCTTCCGGTTCGTTCTGTTCCACGATCTGGCCTGCGTCCATAAAGATCACACGGTTGGCAACCTGACGTGCAAAACCCATCTCGTGGGTCACACACAGCATGGTCATGCCTTCCTCGGCCAGTTCGATCATGGTGTCGAGCACCTCTTTGATCATCTCGGGGTCCAGCGCCGATGTCGGTTCATCGAACAACATGATCCGCGGCATCATACACAGCGAGCGGGCAATCGCCACACGCTGCTGCTGACCACCGGATAGCTGACCGGGATATTTCAGCGCCTGATCCGGGATCTTCACCTTTTCCAGGAAATGCATCGCGCGTTCTTCGGCTTCTTTCTTGGGCGTTTTACGTACCCAGATCGGTGCCAGCGTGCAGTTTTCCAGAATGGTCAGATGCGGGAACAGGTTGAAGTGCTGGAACACCATGCCAACCTCGGACCGGATCTTGTCGATGTTCTTGAGGTCATTCGACAGTTCCGTCCCATCCACGACAATCGTGCCTTGCTGGTGCTCTTCCAGCGCGTTCAAGCAGCGGATCAGGGTGGACTTACCCGACCCGGACGGCCCCGCGATCACGATCCGCTCGCCCTGATTGACGGTCAGATTGATGTCGCGCAGTACGTGGAAGGACCCGTACCACTTGTTCATGTTGTTGATTTCGATGGCGACCTCGTCGCTCACCTGCATCTTGGTGCGGTCGATTTCGCGGTCAATTGCAAGTTCAGACATATGTTGAACTCCTTAATGATGATCCGTGGCAAGGCGACGCTCGAGCCACTGGGAATATTGAGAGATGCCGTAGCAGACGACGAAGAACAGAAGCGCTGCAAAGCCCAGAAGCTCCCAATAAACGCCGTTCCATTCGGTCGACGCCAGGATGGGACCCCGGATCATGCCCACGAGATCGAACATTGAGATGACCGAAACCAGTGTGGTGTCCTTGAACAAGCCCACGGCCACGTTCACGATACCGGGGATCGATATCTTCAATGCCTGCGGCAGGATGATAAGCCGCATCGCCTGCGGGTAATCCAAACCAAGACTGTCTGCTGCCTCGTACTGTCCACGTGGAAGCGCTGCAAGACCACCGCGGATCACCTCGGCGATATACGCGGCAGAGAACATGGTGATCATGATCACAACGCGCAGGAACAGGTCGACCGTGCTGTCAGGCGGGAAGAAATACGACAGCATCACCGAAGCCACAAACAGCAGTGTGATCAAAGGCACACCACGGATGAATTCGATGAAGATGACGCAGACCCACTTGATCAGCGGCATGTTCGACTGACGGCCCAGCGCAAGTGCGATCCCTAACGGGACAGACAACGAAACGCAGGCCAAGCCCAGCATCATGTTGAGCATGAAGCCACCTAGATCGCGGCTGGGAACAGCTGAAAGCCATGCCCCTTCGGACGCGTCCTCTGGGATCAAAGCACCGCCAAGCTTCCAGACAACCAAAGCAACGATAATGGCCCCGAAAAATCCAGCGGCAAAACTGTTCTTCCCGAGCTTCTGAAAGACAGCACCCGCAGCAACGCAGCCAAGTAGGGCAACAAAAGGTACCAAGATCGTGCCACCCCATATCAGCCAGAAGGCAATAAAGGGATAGAGGGCTGTAAAGATCAGTAGTTTGCGCGGTAGGTCGAAGAACAGGACCGGTGCAACCGCCGCAAGCATCAGTACGAATGCCAGATTAGGCCGCCAATACGCATCGGTGGGGTATTTGAACCCGTAGATAAGCTGAGGCCAGCGTTCGGTCAGAACCGCGAAACACGCACCTGTTTTACCGGCGAGAATCTCTCGGCATTCCGCAAGCGAATTCGCGTTCCACACTCCATTCATGATCCATGGCAACGTGTTTTTTAGAAGCACATAGATCAACAACAGCGACAGGACAGTCAGGATTGTATTGGTCGCGCCTGAGAAAAGATTCTCTCGCAGCCACTTCACAATACCCGTCTGGTTCGCAGGTGGTGGTGACGGAGGAATGGTGCCATCGGCCACAAAGGCGATCGGGTTTGTTGTTTGATCAGCCATGGCTCAGCGCTCCTTCAACTTGACGGATGCGTTGTAGACGTTCATCACCATTGAGATCAGCAGCGAAGCGGTCAGATAGAACAGCATCAGCAACAGAACACACTCGATCGCACGACCGGTCTGGTTCAGCGTGATGCCACCCAACGTCGCGGTAATATCCGCATAGCCCACGGCAATCGCCAGCGACGAGTTCTTGGTGATGTTCAGATACTGCGAAATCAGCGGCGGGATGATCACCCGCAGCGCTTGCGGCAGGATCACCAGATTCATGATCCGCCCGGGGCGCAAACCCAGTGCAGCTGCAGCTTCGGTTTGACCTTTCGAGATCGCCTGAATACCCGCGCGAACGTTTTCCGCGATGAAGGCACCGGTATAAATCGACAAGGCAAACCACAAAGCGATCAGCGGGCCACCGATTTTGATACCACCGCTGAAGTTAAAGCCCTTCAGCTCGGGAATGTTCCAAGTCAGACCCATCACCGCCATCAGCAGAGCAAAAGGCACCAGCCAAACGGCCAGTTTCACAAGGCCGGTTTTCGGACGCTCACCAGTTTGTTCCTGCTTCAGCGTGGCGCGTTTTTCAATTTCGCGAGACGCAAACCAAGAACCGACCAAAAACACGATCACCACAACCCAATTCAAAATTGTGGCGCTGAACAAGCCATTGGCGAATTCCGGACGCGGGATATAGACACCACGGTTGGTGAAAGCGAACAAGTCAAACAACATGCTGGATGTTGGGTTATCGCCGCGGAAGGCTCTGGGCCCTGGCAATACTGCCGTCATGATGGTGAAGATGATGATGATCCAGATCAGGACCGGGATGTTCCGGAAGATCTCGACATAGACGGCCATCAACTTTGACACGAGCCAGTTGTTCGACAGACGCAATACGCCCGCTATCACACCAAACACCGTGGCTGTAACACAGGCCAGAACAGCGACAAGCAGCGTATTGAGAATTCCAACAATAGCGGCGCGCCCATGCGAAGACTGGCTGTCATATTCAATCAAACGCTGGTTAATGTCATACCCCGAAGCGTCGCCCAGAAATGTGTAGGAAATGTTGAGGCCAGCGGCCCTGAGGTTCTGGATCAGGTTGTTGCCAAGATACCAGATGGAAAGCGCAATAACGACGGCCGCAATCACCTGAAATGTCAGTGAGCGATAGCGGGTGTCGTTTATGAGCATAGACAACCGAAAGTCAGCTTTCGGTGGGTCAGTCATAGTTGACATATTTAGGAATCCCCGTGCTTTTCGAGCGCTTCATTGTCGGCGGGGTTCTCCCCACTCTTGAGCAACTCGTAGCATTCTGATGAGAAAAGGGCGCAGGTTGCCCTGCGCCCTTTCCAATGGATTTTAGCGGAACGGCGGCGAATACAGCAAGCCACCTTCGGTCCACTGTGCGTTCAGGCCGCGAGCCAGACCAATCGGAGTTTCTTCACCGATGTTCTTGGCGAAGACTTCGCCATAGTTACCACCAGCTTTAATCGCCTTGGCGGCCCAGTCAGCGTCCAGACCCAGCATTTCGCCCAGAGTACCTTCGGTACCCAGCAGACGGTTCACTTCAGGGTTGTCACCTGCGCCGGCGCTCAGCTCATCGATATTGGCCGAGGTCACGCCCAGCTCTTCAGCCGAAACCAGAGCGTTCAGAGTCCAGCGGACAACGTCGCCCCACTCGTGATCGCCGTGACGGACCAGCGGGCCCAGAGGCTCTTTCGAGATGATTTCGGGCAGCAGGACGTGGTCACCAGGGTTTTCGAACGTGGCACGTGTTGCGGCCAGACCCGATGCGTCGGTGGTGTAAACGTCACATGCGCCAGCTAGATACTGCTGTTGTGCTTCGGCGTTGGTTTCGATCGGAACCGGCTCATAGCTGATGTTGTTCGAGCGGAAGAAGTCCGCCAGGTTCAGCTCGGTTGTGGTGCCGGTCTGGATGCACACGGTTGCGCCGTCCAGTTCCTTGGCCGAGCTTACGCCCAGTGCTTTGGGAACCATAAAGCCCTGACCGTCGTAGTAGTTCACGCCGACGAATTCGAACTTCAGGTCTACGTCGCGGCTGAATGTCCAAGTGGTGTTACGAGCCAGCATGTCGATCTCACCCGAAGCCAGCGCGGTAAAGCGAGTCTTGCCGGTGGTCGGAACAAATTCAACAGCGCTTGCATCGCCCAGTACAGCGGCTGCAACAGCACGGCACAGTGAGACGTCAAAGCCCTGCCATTCGCCATTTGCGTCGGGTGCAGCAAAGCCGACCAGACCGGTGGTCACACCGCAGTTCAGCTTGCCGCGTGCTTTGACATCGTCAACAGTCCCCGCCGCAGCTGCGCCAGCAGCCAGGCCGGCAATGGTTGCCATGCCCAAGATTACGGATTTTTTCATTTTTACCTCTTCCTGATTTTCCATCCCTTTATGGGACGGTTCGATCCGGCACTATACGCGCCAGAAAGGTTACCCAAAAGGTGTCTCCCCTTTAGTGGCCCGAGTTTGGGCGTATTCATCAACAAACGTCAAGGGCTGGATCAGGGAAAACGATTGATCAATTTGGGCAAAAAGGGGCTCAAAATCACGATTTGAGCTCAAAAAGTCTCAGATCGAGATGTCGAAGAAACGCTTGGCATGCAAAAACGCTGCTTTTTTTACTTCGGCTGCAGCGTGTGCTTCGTCATCATGACCCCACTGTTCGATCTGCCACAGCTCATCCAATCGGGAAATATGCCAGATCTCATCTGGCGCTCGCCAATCCAAAGCCGCAGCAAATCCAAGAATCAATGATCCGGACAGACTGACAAGATCGTGAAACGCCGCCAATTGAAAGGCATTGAGCGCGTGTACCCGGTTGCGCAACGTTTGCAGTGTTTCGGTGTCTTGCGGATGATGCACCACGCCCACGCGCGAAATTAAACGTGCGCCCAGCGCGTCGGCAGCCCAATCCAAAGCAGGGTCCCAATCGTTTGCCTGCCGGTTTTGCAAAGCCTCGGGGTGAGTCGCCCGATAGCATAACAAATCCGAATCGCCATAATCTGCTAGCATATCAGCAACCTCACCATGCTGATGCTGCACATTGTCGATCGCCGCGTTGGCCGAACGGGTGAAAGGCATCGTGGTCGGATCGACCTCTTTTTCCTGCGCATCCCATTCATCGGCAATGGCCTGCGCCATGGCATGCGTGGGAAGGACCAGCGCAGCTTTTGCCGGTGTCTTGACACGACGACCATCCAGCGCAACCGTGTAACCGTTGTCGATCTCAACGACTGCGCCTGACGTCCAGAAGCGTTTTGGTTTCCAGTCGCTCATATTTTTCAGTCCCAGATGTTGGCCAGTGTCACTGGCAATTCTTCGAAGCTCTCGATCACGTATTGGGCAGTGCTCAGGGCTGATCGATCATGGTATCCCCAGCTTACTCCGATCCCTGCGACCTGCGCGGCAGCAGCCATTTCCATGTCAAAACTGGTATCGCCTACCATGACCGAATGAGCGGCCCCCACGCCGGTTTCAGCCAGCGCGGTTTCGATCATCGATGGATGCGGTTTTGACGGGTGATGATCGGCCACCTGCCGAGTGATGAAATGCTGCTCCAACCCATGCGCCTCTAGCAGCGCATCCAGTCCACGCTTGGATTTCCCGGTCGCAACGCCCAGCAGCACCTCGGGCATATCATGGAGTGCCTGAATTACTTCCCGAGCGCCTGGATAAAGCGGAGAGCTGGCTGCGCCCTGCTCTAACCGTTGCGCGTGATAGGCCTGTTTGTAGCCATCAACCAGCGCGTTCTGCACCAGATCTGACTGATCTGACGCAAGACGTGCCATCGCATGGGGCAGAGACAAGCCAACGATGGACAGGATTGCGTTTCGGCTCGGCACCGGCAAAGACTGCGCCTGAAAGCTGGCAGTCATCGCCGACACGATGGCGCCCTGACTGTCGACAAGCGTGCCATCCACGTCGAACAAAACCAGCCGTAAGGGCGCACTCATCGCAGCTGCTCGAACGGATCGTCGGATGCCAGATCCTCAGTCCAACCAAGTGTATCCCAACTGTGCTTCATGTGGTCTGGCAATGGGGCTGTGATCGTGATGGGTTTTCGTGTTTCCGGATGCTCAAATGACAGGCTGCGGGCGTGCAGATGAAGTTTCTTGCTGATGATGCCGCCCAGCTGAGCCCCCCAACCATCGCCGAGGTTTTCCTGTCCCGAGCCACCGTATTTTCCATCTCCGATGATAGGGTGGCCGATTGCTGCCATATGCGCACGCAGCTGATGTGTTCGGCCGGTTACCGGCTCCATCGCAACCCATGCGGCCCGGCCCGCCACACGATAGAGCGTGGCATAGAGCGTATGCGCGCGTTTTGCGCCAGGCGTGTCGTTCACTTCGCTCGGATGAACAGCGATCATCTTCTCGCCTTCGCCCTGTTTGCCATGCCCCGGAGCCTTGACCAGACCGGTCTTGATCTCTCCCAGATAAGGCGTCGGCACCCCTGCAACGAGCGCCCAATAAATCTTTTGGGTGTTGCGATGCCGGAACGCTGCGGTCAGCCCCTTGGCGGCTTCGCGCGTGCGGGCCATCAATAGCACCCCTGATGTGTCCTTATCCAACCGATGCACAAGGCGCGGGTTCTCATCGTACCCAAAGCGCAACGCTTCTGACAGGCTGTCCACATGGCGCGTCTGACCGCTTCCGCCCTGCACCGGCAGCCCATGTGGTTTGTTCAGCGCCAGCACGTGATCGTCCTTATAGATCACGCAAGACTGGATCATCTTTGCGTCGGCGTCCGAGACACGGTGCTTTACGACTGCCGGCTTATGGTCCGCATCCGGTAGCGGGGGCACACGCACGGACTGCCCGACCTCCAATCGAGTCGCAGCTTTGACCCGCCCGCCATCAACGCGCAGCTCACCCTTGCGACACATCTTCTCGATCCGGCCTTGGCTGACATGGGGAAACAGCCGGCGCAGCCAACGATCCAACCGCTGGTCGCCATCGCCCTCTGCTACGGTGATCACCTGTACGCCGCTCATGCCATTGCCCCTTTTTCCGCGCGGCTGATCCGCCCGGATTGTGCTGGTTTCAGTGCCTTAGAAATCATGCGCGTCTGTCGCGCGCATCGGGTGCAGAGTCAAGCCTAGCCCGGATTGCGCTGCGTTCTCAGTTTGGCAAAGTATTCCAACCGTTTTTTTAGTTCTCGTTCAAAACCGCGCTCGACCGGCTGATAGAGAACCGGGCGCTTCATATCATCTGGGAAATAGTTCTGACCCGAGAATCCATCTTCGGCATCGTGGTCATAGGCGTAACCTGCCCCATACCCCTGATCCTTCATCAGCGATGTCGGTGCGTTAAGAATATGTTTGGGCGGCGGTTCACTGCCCGATTGTTTTGCCAACCGCATCGCTGCCTTGTACCCCACATAAGCCCCGTTCGATTTTGGAGCGAGCGCCAGATACACCAACGCTTGTGCGAGTGCCAATTCGCCCTCGGGCGAGCCCAGCCGTTCGTAGGTTTCCCAGCTATGAAGACAGATTGATTGCGCCTGCGGATCGGCCAGACCGATATCCTCGACCGCCATTCGCGTGATCCGGCGTGCCAGATAGCGCGGGTCTTCACCCCCTGTCAGCATCCGCGCGAACCAATAGAGCGCCGCGTCCGGATCCGATCCACGCACAGATTTGTGCAGGGCCGAAATAAGGTTGTAGTGCTCGTCCCCCGATTTATCGTATTTCGCTGCCCGTCGCATCAAACGCGTCGACAGCGCATCAGAATCCAGTGCGGTTTCCACGGTCCAAGCGGTAACCTGTTCGATCAGGTTCAATAGTGCGCGCCCGTCGCCATCCGCCATTTCCTGCAGCGCTTCGCGCGCCGCAGGGGTTAGGGGCAAGGCACGGTCCAGCTCTTTCTCGGCCCGTTGGGTCAAGCGTTCAAGATCAGCGAGGCTGAGACGTTCCAGCACCAGCACCTGAGATCGGCTGAGCACCGCTGCGTTCAATTCGAAGGACGGGTTTTCGGTGGTCGCGCCGACCAGAAGGATCGTGCCGTCTTCCATATGCGGCAGAAACCCGTCCTGTTGGGCTTTGTTGAAGCGATGGATTTCGTCAACGAACAGCAAAGTGCCCTGCCCGTTCCGGCGGCGGATCTTGGCGGCTTCGAACACCTTCTTCAGATCCGGAACACCGGTAAAGATAGCACTGATCTGTACGAAACGTAGATCAGTTTCCTGCGCGAGCAACCGGGCAATTGTCGTCTTACCTACGCCCGGAGGCCCCCAAAAGATCAGGCTCGACAGGCTTCCAGAAGCCAGCATCACCCCCAACGGAGCATCCTGGCCCAACACTTGTTCCTGCCCGATCACCTCGGATAAGGATTGCGGACGCAACCGATCTGCTAGCGGTCTGTGCGGCGAAGCCGTGGGTTCGCTCGACCCAGTATCAAACAGATCATTCACGGATCACATCCGGAACCGCAATGAGATTGTCCGCCCACCGCGTTCAATTTGAACCTGAACCCGGCGACCCGGGTCGGTCAGAACCTGAACAACATCTTCTGGCACGTCAATCTTGCCGCCGTTAATAACCTCAAGCACATCCCCTGCACGCAAGCCCGCCCGCGCGCCGTATTGTCCGGGATCGACGACAACAACACCTGTTTGAGACAGCTTCAATCCGAGGCGCACAATGACCGCCGGATTGACCCCGGAGACTATAAGCCCCGGCAGCGCGGTATCTTCGCCCAAAGTCGTCTCGTTCGCGGCAGGCGTTTCGGGCGCTCGGATCAATGCGACTTCGATATCAGCACGCTCCTCACCCCGTAGCCGTGTCAGCACGGATTTGCCGCCCACCCCGGCAACCACCATGCGAAACTTCATCTCGGCTGGAGAATTCACCTCATCCCCATCCACATGAGTGACTACATCGCCTACCCGCAAGCCCGCTTCGGCCAGCGGACTAAGCGCATGAAGGTCCGACACCACAACGCCCATCGGGATGACCAATCCTAAAGACTCAGCAATATCCGCGCTCATGTTCTGACCGGCCATACCGGCCCAAGGGCTGACGAAGCTTTCATTCCCTGCCCGCGCCTGACGTAGAAATTCCGCCACCAAATTCGCCGGAATTGCAAATCCGATACCGTTTGACCCTCCCGACCGGGTCAGAATCGAAGTATTGATGCCGATCAAATCCCCATTCACATCGATCAGAGCACCACCGGAATTACCGGGATTGATCGCCGCATCGGTTTGGATGAAATATCCACGTGCATTACCGGTGGCTGTACCGGTCCGCGCCAATCCCGAGATTATCCCTGAAGACACAGTTTGCCCGACCCCAAACGGGTTCCCGATCGCAAGCGCCAGTTCACCTACTTCTACGTGATCGGAGTCGCGCAGATGCAGAAAAGGTAGCTCGCCCGCCTCCTCCAGCCGCAGGATGGCAATATCGCTTTCCTTATCGCCGAGCACAACCTTGGCCGAATACTCACGACGGTCCGTGGTCACCACCCGTATCTCGGTGGCTGTCCCAACCACGTGATAATTGGACACGACATAGCCGTCTTCCGACAAAACGACGCCCGATCCCAGCGAGTTCTGAATACGTTGACGGGGCTCCCCAAACCCCCGACCAAAGAAGTCCTGAAAGAACGGGTCTGAGAACAGCGAATTGGTTCGACCTTCCCGTATGATCTTGGCATAGATATTTACCACTGCCGGGGCAGCTTTCCGAACCACCGGGGCAAAACCCAGTCCAATCTCGGCCTGTGATTGGGGCACGCGCGTTTCGGCTGAGGCAGTCGCAGCTACCACCATCAGGCTTATCACTAGAATACTGCGGATCATGTGACCTCCAATCAGGAATGATCGAAGATATGCGAAGCCCGCGCCATGAATGCAAGAGCCGATGAACTGTGCGACCGCGACTAGCTTAGTCAACACACTGCAGGCATAGGCGTGGCCGATAATACCCGTATCTAAACCTCAGAACAGAAAAACCTCCGCACGGTTGCCCGGGCGGAGGTTTATTTCCGACCATATGGTCAGAATTTATTATTCGTCTGCAGCCTCTTCAGCAGCAACACGCGCTTTGTCAGCAGCGCCTTTGGCATCGACGTCACGATCAACGAATTCGATGATCGCCATCGGAGCCATGTCACCATAGCGGAAGCCAGCTTTCAGGATGCGGACATAGCCGCCCTGACGCTCGGCGTAGCGGGGGCCCAGAACTTCGAACAGCTTTGCGACGTCTTTGTCTTCTTTCAGCTGCGAAGCGGCCTGACGGCGGGCGTGCAGGTCGCCGCGCTTGCCCAGAGTGACCAGCTTTTCGATGATCGGGCGCAGTTCTTTTGCCTTGGGCAGAGTTGTCTTGATTTGCTCATGCTCGATGAGCGAGCCAGCCATGTTCGCAAACAGAGCCTTGCGGTGCTCATGAGTACGGTTCAGGCGGCGGTAACCACGTGCGTGACGCATTTTCTAGTTCCTTCTTTCGCGTTTTGCTTTGTCTGGCCGGCGATGCGTGTCACCGGCTCTCCTTGGGGCGGAAGTGCCCATATGGTCCCCGGCAGCCCGGGCATTTGGGAAGACGCGCTTAGAACGCGTCTTCGAATTTCTTCGCCAGATCTTCGATGTTGTCGGGCGGCCAATCCTCGACATCCATGCCGAGGTGCAGACCCATGCCGGACAGCACTTCCTTGATCTCGTTCAGCGACTTGCGACCGAAGTTTGGAGTGCGCAGCATCTCGGCTTCGGTCTTCTGGATCAGATCGCCGATGTAAACAATGTTGTCGTTTTTCAGGCAGTTTGCCGAACGGACCGACAGCTCCAGCTCGTCGACCTTCTTCAGCAGCAGCGGGTTGAACTCCAGACCATCGTCTTCGTCCTGGCGGCCAGCCGATTCCGGCTCGTCAAAGTTGACGAAGATCGACAGCTGGTCCTGCAGGATGCGTGCGGCAAAGGCCAGCGCGTCTTCCGGTGTGATCGAACCGTCGGTGTCGATCTTCAGGGTCAGCTTGTCATAGTCCAGAACCTGACCTTCACGGGTCGGCTGCACGTCATAGGCGACCTTTTTGACCGGCGAATAGATCGCGTCGATCGGAATCAGGCCGATGGGCGCATCTTCTGGCTTGTTCTTCTCAGCCGAGACGTAACCCTTGCCGGTGTTGACGGTCAGTTCCATGAACAGGTCAGCGCCATCGTCGAGGTGGCAGATAACGTGATCGCGGTTCAGAACCTCGATACCGGCGCTTTCGCTGATGTCGCCTGCGGTGACAACTGCGGGGCCTTTGGCATTGATCGACAGGCGCTTGGGGCCTTCGACTTCCATACGCAGCGATACACCCTTGAGGTTCAGGATGATGTCGGTGACGTCTTCACGAACGCCCGCGACCGAGCTGAACTCGTGCAGGACGTTGTCGATCTGAACGCTGGTGATGGCCGCGCCTTGCAGAGAGCTCATCAGAACGCGGCGCAGCGCGTTGCCCAGAGTCAGGCCAAAGCCACGCTCCAGTGGTTCGGCGACCAAAGTGGCCTGACGTGCGGGGTCGTTGCCCGGCTTGCCGTCAAGCTGGGTCGGCTTGATCAATTCTGCCCAATTCTTGTGGATCATGTAATCCCTCCATTCCTGTCCGCGCCCCATGACCAACAAGGTGCAGACGCCCGAGGTTCAAAATGACGTGCTGGGGCCGCGCAAATACACTGGCCCCAGCTCAATTCAAAATCGCTTAGACGCGGCGGCGCTTCGGCGGGCGGCAACCATTGTGAGCAATCGGGGTCACGTCGCGGATCGACGTGATGTTGAAGCCCACTGCAGCCAGTGCGCGCAGAGCCGATTCACGACCCGAACCGGGGCCCTGAACTTCGACTTCCAGCGTCTTGACGCCATGGTCCTGCGCCTTTTTGCCTGCGTCTTCTGCAGCCATCTGAGCGGCGTAGGGTGTCGATTTCCGCGATCCTTTGAAACCCATGGTACCGGCAGACGACCACGAAATGGCGTTACCCTGTACGTCCGAGATCAGGATCTTGGTGTTGTTGAAGGTCGAGTTCACATGGGCAACGCCCGATGCGATGTTCTTGCGCTCTTTGCGCTTGATGCGAGTCTTATCGCGTGCCATCGGTCAGACCCTCCCTTATTTCTTCTTACCGGCAATGGCCTTTGCGGGGCCTTTGCGAGTACGAGCATTGGTGTGGGTACGCTGACCGCGAACCGGCAGGTTGCGGCGGTGACGCAGACCGCGATAGCAGCCCAGGTCCATCAGGCGCTTGACGTTCATCTGAACTTCACGACGCAGGTCACCTTCAACGGTGAAGTTTGCATCGATGTGCTCGCGGATGGCCAGAACTTCGGCGTCGGACAGTTCGTTGACGCGACGGTGCGTTTCGATACCTACGGCTTCGCAGATCGCTTTGGCCGAGGTGTTTCCGATACCGGTGATATATGTGAGGGCGATTGGTACCCGCTTTGCAGTCGGGATGTTTACGCCGGCAATACGTGCCACGTGTCACTTTCCTTTTTGTTGCGGTTCCGTAGCTCCGGAACCTTTTTTCACAACACTTGACCGTGGCAGTGACGCCAGAGGGTCCAGTATTATTCGAGGTGGTCGGGGCATTTGGGACGAATCCCCCATGCGATCTTGATTCCCTTTAGGGATGGGGGTCGATATGGGCTTTTGGCAGCGCCGTCAAGCCCATATTCAATCTGGCCAACAAACCTTCTCTCTGACGTATTGATCGAAGATGAAGTGCTTACTGGTTTGGTCGTTGCAAAAATCCATGTGAGTGTTCAACCCACCTAAACCAACTGTGCTGATCGCCCCTAGCAATACGCCTAAAATAAGACCCACTGGCAATCCAATTATAAACCACAGTGAGTTCTTATTGTACGTATTCCAGAACACAGAATGCCTGACGCTCAGCCCAATACGGCCTCAATCGACGCCGTGACTTCCTTGATATCCGCCAGTCCGTTCACCGGGCGCAGATCGCCTTTGGCGTAGTAATAGCCAATCAGCGGAGAGGTCTTCTTGTAGTATTCCATCAACCGCGTGCGCAGGCTGTCTTCGTTGTCGTCGGCGCGACGGACGAATTCATTTTCCTTGCCGCAATTGGTGCATTTGCCATCTGCCGGGATTGGCTTGGTGTTGTCGTTATAGACCTCACCACATCCGCCGCAGGTTGACCGCGCCGTGATCCGGCCCACCAGCGCGTCATCGTCCACACGCATCTCGATCACCGTATGCAGCGACTGGCCCAGCTTGGTCAGCAGAGCCGACAGCGCGTCGGCTTGCGCCAGCGTGCGGGGGAAGCCGTCAAAGATGAAACCGGCACCTTTTTCGGTGGTCAGTTTCTCTTCGATCAGGCCAATCACGATCTCATCGGTGACCAGCTTGCCCGCGTCCATGATCGCAGCAACCTTCTGGCCCATTTCCGTGCCCGAGGTTTTGGCCTCACGCAACATGTCTCCGGTGCTCAGCTGCACCATACCGCGGGTTTCAACCAGGTGACGCGCCTGCGTTCCTTTGCCTGCCCCCGGGGGGCCGAGAAGAATGATGTTCATCGACGAGCAGCTCCCTTTCTGCCGCGTTTCTTGCCTTTGCCGCGCAGTTGGGACTTTTCAATCAGCCCTTCGTATTGATGCGCCAGCAGGTGGCTCTGGACCTGTTGGATGGTGTCCATGGTCACAGAGACGATAATCAGAACCGAGGTGCCGCCGAAATAGAACGGAATGGCAAACTGGCCCCGTAGAATTTCAGGCAACAGACAGACGGCGGCCAGATAGGCCGAACCCAGCACCAGAACGCGGTTGACCACGTATTCCAGATACTCGGAGGTTTTCTTGCCTGGACGGATACCCGGTACAAAACCGTTCTGCTTTTTCAGGTTGTCCGCCACATCGTCCGGCTTGAACGACACGTTGAACGTGTAGAAATAGGCGAAGAACACGATCATCGACGCGAAAAACAGCAGGTACAGCGGCTGACCGGGACCGAAGTTCGCCAGCAGCCACGACATGACCGGGCCATTTGTGGCACCCGACGAGAAAGTCGAGATCGTTACCGGCAGCAGCAGCAGCGAGCTTGCAAAGATCGCCGGGATCACGCCCGCCGGGTTCACTTTGACCGGCAGATGGCTGGAGCCGCCTTCATAGACTTTCATACCGGCCTGACGGCGCGGGTATTGGATGTGGATCTTGCGCAGAGCCCGCTCCATAAACACCACAAAGGTGATCACGGCGATGACCATGATGATTACACCAACGATCACGGCAGGGCTGATCGCGCCACTGCGGCCACTGGCAAAGAACTGCGCCAGAGCAGCCGGAACCTCGGCGATAATGCCGACGAAGATGATCAGAGAGATACCGTTGCCGATGCCGCGTGCAGTGATCTGCTCACCCAGCCACATCAGGAACATGGTACCGCCGACCAGAGTGATCATGGTCGACATACGGAAGAACAGACCCGGATCAGTGGCCAGATCACCCGATTCCAGCGAAACGGCCAGACCATAAGCCTGAACGGTGGCCAGAGCCACGGTGCCGAAACGGGTGTATTGGTTGATCTTTTTGCGGCCCTGCTCGCCCTCTTTCTTGAGTTGCTCAAGTGCGGGAACCATCGATGTCAGCAGCTGTACGATGATCGAGGCCGAAATGTAGGGCATGATGCCGAGGGCAAAGATACCCATCCGTCCCAGCGCCCCGCCGGTGAACATCGAAATCATGCCGCCGATGCCCTGCCCCGCCTGCTCCATGAACTCGCGCAGGGCTGCACCGTCAATGCCAGGCACCGGAATGAAGGTGCCCAGACGATAGACGATCAGCAATGCAAGCGTGAACAGGATGCGGTTGCGCAGATCGGTGGCTTTACCAAGGGCAGCCCAGCTTGTGTTGGCTGCCATTTGTTCTGCTGCTGATACCATAAATCGGTCTCTCTTATGAAAACACCGCCCGGAACCGTTTTCCGGCTCGGGCGGCGTCTTGGAAAACTCTGTGGTCTATGTAAGCGGGTCTTGGCCCGCTCACAAGCGCTTACTCTGCCGCAGCCGCTTTTGTGACCGTAAGTGAGCCGCCCGCTTTCTCAACCGCCTCAACAGCAGCTTTCGACGCACCGGTTACTTCCAAGTTCACTTTGGCGCTGATCTCACCTTTGGCCAGAACGCGGACACCGTCCAGCTTGCGACGAACCAGACCGGAGGCAACCAGCGCGTCCTCGGTGATCGCAGCTTTGGCGTCCAACTTGCCGGCGTCGACGAATTTCTGGATCAGGCCCAGATTGATAACGGCGAATTCCTTGCGGTTCGGCTTGTTGAAGCCACGCTTGGGCAGGCGCTGGTACAGCGGCATCTGGCCGCCTTCGTAGCCATTGATGGCCACACCCGAACGGGATTTCTGGCCTTTGATACCACGGCCACCCATTTTACCTTTGCCGGAACCGGGACCACGGCCAACGCGGGTGCGTTTCGGTGCGGCGCCTGGGTTGTCGCGCAATTCGTGCAGTTTCATATCGCTTCTCCTTAGCCGGATGTGACCCCCGAAGCGTGATGGGCCAACCACGGCATTTCTTGGTTTTGATTCTCGTGGATGGGAATCCACCGGAGCGCTCTACAGCGTTGCACGCTCAGTTGCAAGTATTGATCAATCACACCCTCAATACCAAAAGAGGCGCCATATTGGCGCCTCTTCAACGGTGAGTGGTAGGGGTGTTACCCGCAGTAGGCATGCTCGCGCGCGATATCCGCGATATCGCAGCGACGAATACCGATATCATCCAGTTCGCGGTTGGTCAGACGCTGAAGCTCGGTATAGGTGCGGTTGTATTCGGTCGCTCGGGCGCGGTTTTCTTTTACGCGCTCGATAAAGTTCGCAATACGGGTGCTCAGGTTGAAGCCGCCATGTGTCAGTGTAGCTGTATGTGCCATATCTTTATTCCTTTCGAATGTCGGGGCGTATTCCCCGATGTCACTTGATTTGTTCCTTCATTGGACAAGGGGGAGATAGGCGCGCTCGATATCGCTAACAACGCGCGTTTTGGTCTAGCCGGTATGCAAAAACTGAATGGCGGGACGAGTTTGATACTTATTGCGCAATTTGGCTGCCATTTGTTGCGCTCACAGCACCGGTTCGCATTAGCCGTCGTCTACAGACAATGCGAGCTGCCATCTTTGTTCTGCGACCTTAATGTCAGGGCTTAAATGTCAGGGCTTGGTTACGAAAATACTGTACACAATTCGCACCCGTCGAAATGTGATTGAGCCCAGACTGAATATCCTAATTGCGATCCATTCCTGGGCTTGTATCTTTATCTTACGAGACGCGGCCCATACTCGGCATATTCTTCCCAAATGGGGGTGGTATCACACACTCTCATCTCTGCTTCCGAGGTGCCGGTAATAGAACCCAAAGACTTCATGGTAATGCCTTCGATCTTCTTGGCTCTGGCATGAAAATAGATGTCACCCTCTGTCCAGACTGTTCCACCATAGGAAGAAAAGTTTGCGTTGGCATAAAACCCGCCCATACTGATAATGCTGGCTTCGCCGCCCGGCGCGCAGTCGTCATCCTTGCCCATCTGTAATGCTGAATGCGAATAGACAGATTGTGCGGACGTGTTGGTTGTGGCAATCGTTGCATCCCCCAACACAACGTTCGAGGAAAACTCGATTTTGCAATCGGTTACCATCGAGAAGTTCTCATAAGTACCCGACTTGAACGTAATAGTGCCACCTGAGCATGAATGCTTGTAGGCCTTTCCGGAAGTGATATCTTCAGGGCGTATCTCCATTACAGAAATCGTATCTTCCGCCACTTCGGTAACGGTCGAAGGCGTAAACGCACTGGTGCCTGTCGTCAATTCGTCGATGATCGTAGGAATTTGGCTAAGTGAGGAAAAATCGTACCAACCTTCGGTCCGTGCATGTTCAAGGTTTGCGTTTGTCGCAAAGCCTGAATCAGGAAGCCGAAGATCTTCAGCATGAGGCATCGAGACCTTGGCACCCATGATATTTGCATCATAGTTGTCCGGCGTGAAATAGTTATTCGACCTCAGACTGACATATTGGTTGGAATGCATACAAAAGCCAGGCCCATAGAAGTTCTGGGAATCAACTGTAAGGGGCCCTTGAGCCAAGAGACCTTGATACGAACATGGCTTGAGCTTCATGGCATAGATTGCTTCGCTAGCCACATCAAAGCTGTCAAAACCAATTATAGACAAAATGAAGTTCAGAGTTGGATTGCCTCGGTCCTGCGTCATTCCCGCATAGACGTGCACGGCTTCGGTCGCGACGGGCGATGATACAAAAGTGCGCTTATCAAAATCCCAAGTTCCAAATGTGAAATCGGCTGATCTTACCGCAGTATCCATATTTGTTCTGGGCAACATCTTGGTCAGTACAGCAAGGCCCTCTGCCCTTGCGTCCGTGGCACTCTTGGTCTGACGCGCCAACAACGCCGCATGAGCGGAAGAATCCGCCGCGTTCTGCAGCCTTTGATTATCGGCTTGGCGCTTTTGGAAATCGATCGCTAACCCCCCCAAGACCACCAATATAATGCAAAAGTACAGAGACAGAATTGTTGCCGATCCGTCTTCGTCACTCAGGAAAAAACTGGCGAGATGTTCAGAGAGTTTCATCTCAAAACTCCACGAGATGGTTGCTTGTTACGTCGATCTCAACTCCGCTGAATGTATTGCGTAAGAACTGCATTGGCATCAGATCAACTGCTGGAACTTGCACTGATGCAGTCGCCATCTTGAAAGATTTTGACACATCAACGGTGACATTGGCACCTAGGTGCGAGAGCTGGTTCGATAAATCGAGTTCTGCTTCTGCATCGTCGCGGTAAAGACCCAGTGAGTGCTCTCTCGATACCGTTTGGACAACGCGCAAAATTAATGATTCCTGCACAAAAACCATCGAGACATTTAAGGCGAAAATCATCAAGAAAAAGAACATCGGAATCCAGATCATAGCCTCAACAGTGAAAGAGCCAGACTCGCAGTTCCGGAATTTCGACATGCGCCGCTTTGAGTTAGAAATTATTTTTTCGTACAGTTTTGACATTGAACAACTTTTTACACTAGCTACTTCACAAACTGCACCTTGGTTTGCAGTTTCAGCCATTTCTCGGTCCCTTCTCAACAAAGACTCTTTGGTCGAATCGTCTTCAACCCTGACTTGCAGAGAGAGTTTGCCCGAAAGCTATTAAACACCATTTGAACACATCGTTCATATTCAATTAACATTGAGTGTTTTTCGTGCACAATTAACCGTGTTCATCAAAGTTTTCTGCTTAAAACGCTTGATTTCCTAAGGTTATCGAAGTTCCGAGAAATCTCCTTTTTTATCGGTTCGCCCAGTGAATTATTAGTCTGGCGACCTTGGAGCGCACTCAATCCACTTGGCAGGAATTGACCGAGGCGTGCACAGAATAGGTGTCAATCAAACTATCGTTCTGATGAAATGTAACCGTCATCATCATGGATATTAGTCGTGTGCGGTGCTTCGGTGTGTGGGTTGATTAGGTGTACTCACGCCACGGGCAGACGATCCGAGGGCAGCTCGGCCTGCAAAGAGATGGTGCACAGGCAAACGGCGCAGGTGCCGAATGTATTGGCGGTTATGCCTTATCATTCGGAGATTGCCTGGCGATAACGGGAAGCCGTCCAAATATGAAAGCCGCCACCCACAGGTTCGGTTGTTACACCCTCGAAATGCGGACTGAGCAGGTCGATCTCAGATTTCAGACACAGGCCACGTATCCGCCCGCCCTTGTATTTGCGCATGTCGCGTGTAAGCGAGTCCACGCTGCGCAGATAGATATGCTGCCCCGGTCCGGCCTTGGGCGCATGAACGTGCACCGCGCCACGGGGGAAGTTCCGATTTTCGATCCTGCAGAAGATTGCCGTCTCACCAGATTCAAAGCTGTCGTTTAATTGCCCAAGGATCTCGGCGATGGGCATGCCGTAGTCCCGCGACTTCGATTGCGCCAGAACCTCGACCGGTCGCAGCGGACCGCCCAGTGCAACAACAACCAGAACCGCTGCAACGCATCCGATTACAGGGCGTCGGCAGATGTAGAAGATCAACCATGCCGCGCCGACGCACAACAAAGGCAAGATCGTGAGTGTATAGCGGTCATACACGCTGTCTTGGGCAAGGATCATGATCAAAACAAACAGGACCGCGATCGAGGACATGGCGAAATAGGCCGATGTCCTGTAGATGAACGGAATCATCAGTAGACCTGCCAGACCGGCCAGCCGTATCACGGGCTCGTCATACAGTATCAGCGTGTCGAAACCGGAGATGGTTCTAGACACGAACTCCAGGTTTTCGGGGATGAAGCGGTTGATCATCTCACCCTCGATCGACCCGCTGAGCCTATCCTGCCCCCAATATTTTGCATGCTGGAAAATCTGCCAGATGAACCCAAGGAAAAATGCAGCGAGAACCGAGTACTGAAAACGTCGATTCCGGGCGATGTCTCGCAGTTTGTCCCCATGGAACCGCGAGGTCAGCGCCACACCAATCAGAGCGATCAGCAGAAACCCCAACGGTGTCGGACCCTTCTGCAAACCGGCCAGAAAAACAGTAATCGGGAAAGTCGGCCAATAGCGTGGGTTCTTGAGCGACAAGAACAACGACAATACACCAAGCGTTACAAAAAAAACCGCACCCGCATCCAGCATCGCCGAGGTTGAATATTGCCAGAATTGATCGGATGTGGACAACAGCAACACCGAGATCGGCATCAGCCAAACCTGACGCGGAAACATAACATAGGCGAGCGCTGCGGTGGCTATCATCGCTCCGGCTGCAAAGATCAGAGAGGGTATGCGCAGCGCGATCAGATCGGTCAGACCTGCCTGGATCAGGCCCGCGGACATCCAATATTGCAGGGGCGGCTTTTCGAGTGAGGGTTTGCCAAGGCTGTAAACTGTAAACCAGTCCTGAAACGCCGCAAAACCCAGGGTTCGGTCATGGGTATAAAACTCGTCATAGCGCCACAGATCCCCGCCGCCGAGGTTCTGCGCGTGCCAGTACGCCGCGGTGATGACGATGCAGATACAGGCCAGCACCGCAAAGCCAAACCCGTTTTGAAATTTACTGCTCTTGAGCTCAATCTGCGTCATTTTTTCAAAATCAATGTTACTTTTGGGATTCACGGGTCTCTGCGCCAGTTCAGCGCAAACCGTGGGATTGATGATACGAAAACCCAGAACCAGTTCGATGGTTAGGTGGCCGGAATATAAAAAACGCCCCCGATCCGGTCGGGGGCGTTCTTATTCCACAAAGAAATCGCGCTCAGCCGCGCTCTTCGATGATCTCAACCAGATGCGGGATCTTGTTGACCATGCCGCGGACCGAAGGTGTGTCTTCCAGCTCGCGGGTTTTGTGCATCTTGTTCAGGCCCAGGCCGATCAGGGTTGCGCGCTGTTCAGCGGGGCGACGGATCGGCGAACCGATCTGTTTGACGACGATGGTTTTTGCCATGGGTCGCTCTCCTTATGCTTCTGCTTCAGCAGCAGCTGGTGCTTCTTCCCGCTTGGGCAGGATGTCGGCAACCTTCTTGCCACGACGTGCGGCAACCGAACGCGGGCTCTGCTCTTTCTGCAGGCCGTTGATGGTAGCGCGGATCATGTTGTACGGGTTCTGCGAGCCCAGCGACTTGGAAACAACGTCCTTGACGCCTAGCATTTCGAACACAGCACGCATCGGACCACCGGCGATGATACCGGTGCCTTCAGGCGCGGTGCGCATAACCACTTTACCAGCGCCGTGACGGCCTTCGATATCGTGGTGCAGGGTCCGACCTTCGCGCAGTTGCACGCGGATCATCTGACGCTTGGCTTGTTCAGTCGCCTTGCGGATGGCCTCAGGTACTTCTTTCGCTTTACCCTTACCAAAGCCGACGCGGCCTTTCTGATCGCCGACAACCACCAGAGCGGCGAAGCCAAAGCGCTTACCACCTTTTACGGTTTTCGACACGCGGTTGATTGCGACCAGACGATCTGCAAATTCCGGTGCTTCTTCACGGTCGCGGCCACGGCCCCGACGGTTTTCACGTTCTGCCATTTGGCATCCCTTTTCTCATGTGGCGCTTACGGCGCCGTTTCCTTCAATCCAAGTGAGCCCCGACTGTCGCCGAGGCCCCCGGATCATCGGGGCGGATCGAAACCCGCCCGCAGGTCTTAGATCTTCAGACCACCTTCACGCGCGGCGTCGGCAACTGCCTTCACCTTGCCGTGGAACAGGAAGCCGCCACGATCGAAATAGGCCTCTTCGACGCCTGCCTTCTTGGCACGCTCGGCGATGGCCGCGCCCACTTTCGTGGCCGCTTCGACGTTGTTCTTGCCGACAACACCCAGATCTTTTTCCAGGGTCGAGGCAGATGCCAGGGTCACGCCACGTACGTCGTCGATCAACTGAACAGAGATGTTCTTGTTTGAACGGTGTACGGACAGACGCGGACGACCCGCGTTGACCTTGCGAAGTTTGTTCCGAACGCGCAGGCGGCGCTTCAGAAACAGGGTTCTTTTGCTGTTTGCCATTGTTTGCGTCCTTACTTCTTCTTGCCTTCCTTGCGGAAGATGAACTCGCCCTTATAGCGGATGCCCTTGCCTTTGTACGGCTCGGGACGGCGCCATTCGCGGATTTTCGCCGCGACTTCGCCCACCTGCTGCTGGTCGATACCTTCCACAACGATCTCGGTCTGCTTCGGCGCGGTGATGGTGACACCTTCCGGAGCAGTGAAATCAACATCGTGGCTGTAACCGAGGTTCAGCTTCAGGGTGTTGCCCTGCATCTGTGCACGGTAACCAACACCCTGGATTTCCAGCTCTTTTTTGAAGCCGTTTGTCACGCCTTCAACAAGATTGGCAACCATAGTGCGGCTCATGCCCCACTGTTGGCGCGCGCGCTTGGACATCCCACGAGGGTTGATCTGCACAACGTTGTCTTCGACCGACAGCGTTACGTCATCGGTTGCGGTGAAGCTACGGGTGCCTTTCGGACCTTTCACTTCGATGGTCTGACCCGACACAGAGGCGGAAACGCCGCTGGGCAGCTCGACCGGTTTTTTACCAATACGAGACATTGACAGACCTCCTTAGAAGACGGTGCAGAGCACTTCGCCGCCAACATTGTTGGAGCGAGCGTTTGCGTCCGACATCACACCTTTCGGAGTGCTGACAATCGACACGCCCAGACCCTGACGGACCTGCGGGATGTCATTGACGCCCATGTATACGCGACGACCGGGTTTTGAGACCCGCTTCAGTTCGCGAATAACAGGGGTGCCTTCGTAGTATTTCAGGCTGATTTCGATGGCCGGATGACCGTTTTCACCGGTCGTCGCTTCGTAGCCACGGATGTAACCTTCGTCCGCCAGCACGTCCAGAACCCAACCGCGCAGCTTGGAAGCCGGGGTGGAAACGGTGGACTTGCCGCGCATTTGCGCGTTGCGGATACGGGTGAGCATATCGCCGATAGGATCATTCATATCTATGTCTCCCTTACCAGCTCGATTTCACCATGCCGGGGATCTGACCAGCAGAACCCAGCTCGCGCAGCGCGATACGGCTGACCTTCAGCTTACGGTAGTAAGCGTGAGGACGACCGGTCAGCTGACAACGGTTGTGCAGACGGGTAGCCGAGCTGTTGCGCGGCAGTTTCGCCAGTTTCAGACGCGCTTTGAAACGCTCTTCCATCGGCTTGCTCTCGTCATTCGCGATTTCTTTCAGCTCGGCACGCTTTGCGGCATATTTGGCCACCAGGCGTTCGCGCTTCTTCTCGCGTTCGATCATTGCTTTTTTAGCCATGTCTCAATCCTCCCGGCGCTTACGCGTTGAACGGCATGTTGAATGCTTTCAACAATGCCTTTGCTTCAGCGTCGGTTTTCGCTGTGGTGGCAATTACGATATCCAGGCCCCAGACCTCGTCGACCTTGTCGAAGTCGATTTCCGGGAACACGATGTGCTCTTTCATGCCCATGGCAAAGTTGCCACGACCATCGAAAGACGGCTTAACACCGCGGAAGTCACGAACGCGAGGCATCGCGATAGTGATCAAACGATCCAGGAATTCGTACATCCGGTCACCGCGCAGGGTCACTTTCGCACCCAGCGGCATGTCTTCACGGACGCGGAAACCCGCGATCGACTTCTTCGCCTTGGTTGCAACGGCCTTCTGGCCAGCAATCGCAGTCAGATCCTCGACAGCAGCTTTCGCTTTCTTCGAGTCTTTGACGGCCTCAGCACCACAACCAATGTTCAGAACGATTTTTTCCAGCTTAGGCAGCTGCATGTCGTTCTTGTAGCCGAACTCTTCTTTCAGAGCGGCACGGATTGTTTCAGCGTACTGAGCTTTCAGACGCGGGGTATAGTTTGCGGTATCAAGCATCGATCACGTCCCCCGTGGTCTTGGCGAAGCGCACCTTCTTGTCGCCTTCCATGCGGAAGCCAACGCGAGTTGCTTTGCCGTTTTTGTCCAGCAGTGCCAGGTTCGACAGCTCGATCGGGTTTGCCTGAGGCAGGCGACCACCTTGCGAGGTTTGCGACTGACGGGTGTGGCGGATGGCGATGTTGATGCCGTCGACAACAGCTTTACCGGCTTTCGGGTCAACCGAGGTGATAGTTCCCTCTTTGCCCTTGTCCTTGCCGGCCAGCACGACGACCTTGTCGCCTTTGCGGAGTTTAGCAGCCATGATTACAGCACCTCCGGAGCCAGCGAGATGATTTTCATGAAGTTCTTGCCGCGCAGTTCGCGAACAACGGGGCCAAAGATACGGGTACCTACGGGCTCATTGTTGTTGTTCAGGATGACGGCGGCGTTGCGATCGAAACGGATCGCGGTGCCGTCTTCGCGACGGACTTCCTTGGCGGTGCGTACGACGACGGCCTTACGGACGTCACCTTTCTTTACGCGACCGCGCGGGATGGCTTCCTTCACCGAGACGACAATGATGTCGCCAACGGAGGCGTATTTACGCTTGGAACCACCCAGGACCTTGATGCACTGAACTCGGCGTGCGCCGGAGTTGTCAGCGACATCCAGATTGGTCTGCATCTGGATCATGTGGTTTCTCCCGACCTGTGGGGGCTGGTCTCGTTAAATCCCCCAGGGTTTCGACAAATGAAAAGTCCTGGGGGCTTACGCCTCCAGAACCTCCCAACGTTTCGTCTTCGATTTCGGTGCGCATTCGATGATGCGAACTGAGTCACCGACCTTGAAGGCGTTCTTTTCATCGTGAGCCCGGTATTTCTTGGACTTACGGATGGTTTTCTTCAGAACCGGATGCGTAAAGCGGCGCTCGACGGATACGGTTACGGTCTGTTCGTTGGCGTCGCTGGTCACGGTGCCTTGCAGGATACGCTTGGGCATCTGATTACTCCTCGGATGCCGCAGCAGCGGCCTTTTCGTTCAGAATGGTTTTGACACGGGCAGCATTGCGGCGGGCCGCTTTGATGCCGGCTGTGTTTTCCAGCTGACCGGTTGCCTGTTGAAAGCGCAGGTTAAAGCTCTCTTTCTTCAGGTTGGCCAGTTCCTCGCGGAGCTGGTCCGGGGTCTTGTCACGCAGTTCTTGGGCGTTCATCGCCTTTTTCCTTTGCTCAAAACACCAGAAGGCCCCGTACACGGGTCACCTTTGACCTGGTGGATGAATGATAGACATACGAATCGCCCGACTAGGCCGGGAGATCGCAAGATGCCGCTCTATAGTGGGATAGGGGGTGGGTGGCAAGGGAAAGTTTAGAAAAAACTTCGCCCACCCTCACGCAAAAGTCGTTGCCTATTTCACCAAGCCTAAATGCCGTGCAATAGTGGCGCTGTCGTAATAGTCTCGTCCCTCGACAACCATACCGCCCACTACCCGCATTACTGAGCAATAGCGCACTTCGTAACGCTTTCCGGTTGGTTCGAAGTCACCGAGGCTTGAATGCAGAACACCAGTGTGGGTTCCGTTATTGTGGAACTCTACGATTGCCCATTCACCGCAATCGCTGACGATTACATTGTCCACAATGCATTCTCCATCTGGGAATGCCGTTCGCCAACGCTCGTAGTCCTCTTTATACGCCAACTTTCCAAGCTGCTTTTCGTCCCGAGCAACATCTTCGAACTGGCAATCTTCAGCAATCACTTCAGCGCCACGATCAGGATCGCGCATGCCCCAGCTTTCATGGAATTGGCGAACCACCCGCTCTGCTTCTTTCATACTTGATACCTCCGTTATCCACGCAGGATACAGGATAGAAAATGAGCTGGCTTCTGGTTTCTCACATTGAGATTTGACGGATTCTGCCAACGAAGTTTCGTACCCCGTCCAGAATTGTTTCATGGAGCTTGGAAACGCAAAACGCGGCCCCGTTTGCACGAGACCGCGTCTTCAACCGTCTAAGTCTGAGTGACTTACGCCAGAGCGATGTTCACAGCCGACTCGCGACCGTCACGGCCGGGCTCGATGTCGAATGTTACTTTCTGGTCGTCGGCCAGGCCGGTCAGACCCGAGCGCTCGACAGCAGAGATGTGTACAAACACGTCTTTGCCACCAGTCTCAGGTGCGATGAAGCCAAAACCTTTAGTTGTGTTGAACCATTTTACGGTGCCATTGGCCATATCCGTAGTCTCCTAATAAATTGCTGTCCGCAGGATTGCGACAGCGCGGCGTGGTCGGTCTGGATCGAGAGACTGAACGCCGAATATCGGGAGACAGTGGTCGAAAAAGAAAAACGTAAGCGTGCCTCACATGGGTCATGTTCGGTCGCATTGCAAGGCTAATCGACAGATCAATGTGAATCGTGGTTGATCAGGGTTCTGACAGATTGCTGCGCCATCACTCCCACTTATAATTAAAACTCACCGAAATCCGCTCATCCTCGGCCATGTTCATCGGCACCTCGTGGCGCAGCCAGCTTTCCCATAGCAGAACGTCGCCCACCTGAGGCTTCATGTAAATGAACGGCTGCAAATCCCGCCGCCCGCCTTTCAACCGTGTCGGTGCGGCCATCATACGGCCAGAACGCGGATCTTCGAGCTTCAACGCACTCGCCCCTTCAGGCATCGCCACATAAGTCGTGCCCGAGATCACGCTGTGCGGATGCAAGTGGCTGGAATGCATGCCGCCTTCGGGCAGGATGTTGATCCAGAGGTCTTCCAACTTAAGCTCTCCCTCGCCCAGATCGAACTCCAGATCCTTGGCAAAGGCGGCGACGTGCTGATCCAGCGCCGTAACCAGATCAGCGAAGATCGGAAAGCGCCAAGGCAGATCGGTCAGCGAGGCATAACTGGTGTAACCGGGATAGCCGTTTTCCTCGCACCATTCCTGCCCGGCCTCATCATCCTCGGCAATGACAAGGCAAGAGCTTTCCAGTTCCTCAGCGTCGATCTTGGGATCGAACTCGGACAGGGACGCGCGGTAGAGACGGGTAACGAAGAGTGATTCAATCTGTGTCATGGGCCGGGAATACCCCAGCCCTTTCGGCAAGACCAGACGCTTAGCTTTTGATGGGCCCTTTGCCACAGCGCGGGATCGGACGACCGCCATCGGCATAGGCGAGGCACAGCACGATCTCATCCGGTTTCGGCGCGTCTGGAACGTTTAGCGTCATCGTGTCGAAATGATCGAACGACCACGGATTGTCCTTGTGCCCCAGCGGCAGATCAATCGCGCAACCCGGTGCGCCCAGCTTGGCGTTCGAGGGGATCACCGCCTCACCACCGCCGACTGCCGCGCGCATGGGAGCGCCGAGCTTGGGGTGGATCACCGCCCCGCCCTGCTCGAGGTCGCCGTTCATGCCGATGATCGCTGCCTTGCCATATGACACCGGCGCACCGTCCAGTTGCGAGAGCGCATCAGCCGCAAGGTTAGGGCCCAGAAGGATTCCGATCTCAAACAGCTCGGAAAGATCATCCGAGAAGCGTCCAGCCAGAGGGTTCTGTATCACCGCTAACGCGGCAACCCGACTGATCGGCTCACATGGCTGGCCCAGCTGGTCGGTGGTTATGACTTCTTTGATGAACATCTTTTTGCGTAGCTGCACCATATGCCCCCCTCATTCCTATTGGGCAGCCTAAGGGCCTCGCGGGTTGAGGTCGACTTTTTTCGCGACCTGCATCATCAAAAGCGGTCGAGCCAAAAGAAATCCCCCGCCGGTGTCCCGACGGGGGTCGATTTTGTCACGAGCGGAGTTGCCCCCGGATCGCTTACCAGTCTTCGCGGATCACAACGCGGGTCTTGATCGGCAGCTTCATCGCAGCCAGGCGCAGGGCCTCGCGGGCGATGTCGTCATTGACGCCGTCGATCTCGAACATCACGCGGCCAGGCTTGACCTTGCATGCCCAGCGGTCGACCGAACCTTTACCTTTACCCATACGAACTTCGATCGGCTTTGCAGTAACCGGAGTATCGGGGAAGATGCGGATCCAGACACGACCCTGACGCTTCATGTGACGCGTCATGGCACGACGTGCAGCTTCGATCTGGCGTGCGGTTACACGCTCAGGCTCAAGAGCTTTCAGGCCGTAGGTGCCAAAGTTCAGATCAGAGCCGCCCTTGGCGAGACCCTTGATCCGGCCTTTGTGCATCTTGCGGAATTTAGTACGCTTTGGTTGAAGCATATCTTTCCCTCCTTAGCGACGACCGCCACCAGCACCACGAGGTGCAGGGCCGTCCTGGAGTTCCTGTGCTTTACGGTCACGTGCCTGCGGATCGTGTTCCATGATCTCACCTTTGAAGATCCAGACCTTGATCCCGATGATCCCGTAGGGAGTCATCGCTTCGGCATGTGCGTAATCGATGTCGGCGCGCAGGGTGTGCAGAGGCACGCGGCCTTCGCGATACCACTCGGTCCGTGCGATTTCAGCGCCGCCCAGACGACCAGCGACGTTCACCCGGATACCCAGGGCGCCCATACGCATGGCGTTCTGAACCGACCGCTTCATCGCGCGGCGGAACGAGACGCGGCGCTCTAGCTGCTGAGCGATGGACTCGGCAACCAGCTGCGCGTCAAGCTCGGGCTTGCGCACTTCGACGATGTTCAGGTGCAGTTCGCTGTCGGTCATCAGCGCAATTTTCTTGCGCAGAACCTCAATGTCCGCGCCTTTCTTGCCGATGATGACACCCGGACGTGCGGTGTGGATCGTTACGCGGCACTTTTTGTGCGGACGTTCGATGATCACACGGGCAACACCGGCCTGCTTGCACTCTTTGTTGATGAACTCACGGATTTTCAGATCTTCCAGAAGAAGATCACCGTAGTCCTTGGTATCTGCGTACCAACGGCTGTCCCAGGTGCGGTTGACCTGCAGGCGCATGCCGATCGGATTGACTTTATGACCCATTAGGCTTGCTCCTCAACTTGACGCACCTTGATGGTGATCTCCGAGAACGGCTTCAGGATTTTCCCGAAACGGCCACGGGCCCGCGGGCGACCGCGCTTCATGACCAGGTTCTTGCCAACCCAGGCTTCGGCGACGATCAACTCGTCGACATCCAGGTTGTGGTTGTTCTCGGCGTTGGCGATTGCAGACTGCAGGCACTTCTTGACGTCCTGCGCGACACGCTTGTTCGAGAAAGTCAGATCGGTCAGAGCCTTCTCAACTTTCTTGCCGCGGATCATCTGCGCAACCAGGTTCAGTTTCTGCGGGCTGGTACGGAGCATGCGCGTTTTCGCCATTGCTTCGTTTTCGGCCACGCGGCGGGGGTTCTTTTCCTTGCCCATGACTTACTTCCGCTTCGCTTTTTTGTCTGCGGCGTGACCGTAATAGGTCCGGGTCGGCGAGTATTCACCGAACTTCTGACCGATCATGTCTTCCGAGACGTTGACGGGGATATGCTTATGGCCGTTGTACACACCAAAGGTCAGACCCACGAACTGGGGCAGAATGGTGGAACGACGCGACCAAATCTTGATGACTTCGTTGCGGCCCGACTCGCGCGCTGCTTCGGCTTTTTTCAGCACGTAAGCATCGACGAAAGGACCCTTCCAAACAGAGCGAGACATGAATTAACGTCCCTTCTTCTTGGCGTGCCGCGAGCGGATGATCAGCTTCTGGGACGCTTTGTTCTTGTTGCGGGTACGCTTACCCTTGGTGTCCTTACCCCACGGTGTAACCGGCGTACGGCCACCCGAGGTACGACCTTCACCACCACCGTGCGGGTGATCGATCGGGTTCATTGCAACACCACGAACCGACGGACGAACGCCTTTGTGGCGCATACGACCGGCTTTACCGAGGTTCTGGTTCGAGTTGTCGGGGTTGGACACGGCACCAACGGTGGCCATGCATTCCTGACGGACCATGCGAAGCTCGCCCGAGCTCAGACGGATCTGAGCGTAGCCGCCATCGCGACCAACGAACTGAGCGTAAGTACCGGCCGCACGTGCGATCTGACCGCCTTTGCCGGGCTTCATCTCGATGTTGTGGACGATGGTACCAATGGGCATGCCCGAGAACGGCATTGCGTTGCCCGGCTTGATGTCGGCCTTGGCGGATGCCACGACTTTGTCACCAACAGCCAGACGCTGCGGAGCCAGGATATATGCCTGCTCACCGTCTTCGTATTTTACCAGTGCGATGAATGCGGTCCGGTTCGGGTCATATTCGATCCGTTCGACGGTTGCCGCGACATCAAATTTATTCCGTTTGAAGTCAACGATCCGGTAGAGACGCTTTGCGCCACCGCCGCGGCGGCGTGAAGTGATCCGTCCGGTGTTGTTCCGGCCGCCCGATTTGGTCAAACCCTCAGTGAGAGACTTGACCGGACGTCCTTTCCAAAGCTCCGAACGGTCGATCAGCACCAGCCCGCGCTGGCCCGGCGTCGTCGGCTTGTACGACTTGAGTGCCATGCTTTCTGTCTTCCGTTTAGCAAGTGCAGGGGGTTTCCCCGCTATGTGATAGGCCCCCGTAGGTGCCAAGGGTATAGGGCCCCGAAGGTCCCCAGTTACAAATATCAGAGGCCCCGGAACGAATCCGAGGCCGCAAGATTGGGAGCGTTTAGCAGTGTTGGGGGTGGGTGTCTACACCTTCATCCAAGATTGCATAATCTTTCTTTTTTGATCCTTGCAATACGGCTGGCGTTGGTTTTAGCCATCTGCCTTCATCTCGGTATCGATCATGATTGTGATCGGCCCTGTTGAGAATGGTCCAACACCGAATTCCGTATGATCGATCTCACCCGTTGCCGAAAAGGCCACCCAATCACCCGCGTAATATTCGATGGCGCTGCCCAGCGGGTGCTCGCCCTGATGGGTCAGCGTTGCCTTCAGGGTCACGGGCTTGGTCACGCCGTGGATGGTCAGGTCTCCCGTTACATCTGCCGTGCTATCTCCGGTGCGCTTGATTTCGGTGCTGATGAATGTGATCTCGGGATAGGTTTCGACCTCGAAGAAATCAGCCGACTTAAGGTGATCATCCAAAGGCCCAAACCCTGAAGCCAGGCTGTTGGTGTCAATCGTCACGTTCAGCGTCGAGGCCTCCACATCGTCGGCATTCAGGTCCAGCACACCGTCTACTTTGGTGAACTCGCCATGCTGGTTCGAGACACCTGCGTGGCTCCAACCAAACCTGACTTCGGTATGCCCCTGATCGGTTTTATAAGTCTGCGCAAAGGTCGGTGTTACAACAACGGTCAAGGCAGCGGCGGCAATCATAGACTTAAAGGTCATATTCGTATTCCTTTCATCCGATGGGCACTGGAATGTAGATGAATTTTCATCTAATTAAGTCAGACCAAGACTGCAATCAGAAACAAGGCAAACACGAAGTTGTGAAGAACGATCTGCCAACAGAATTTGAGACAGAAATCTGGGTCGCAATGAATCGGGCTACCCGGCGCATCCAGTCTGACATCGGCGCGGCGCTAAAGGATGCCGGGTTTCCACCTTTAAAATGGTACGATGTGCTTTGGTCGCTTGAACGGCACGGGGGTCAGTTGCGTCCGTATGAGCTTGCTCAGGATACCATATTCGAACAGTCGAACCTGTCCCATCTGAGCAAACGGCTCATGGCGGAGGGATTGTTGGAGTTCATTGAATCTGATAGTGATAGACGTGGAAAAGTTCTGAAAGTTACCGGAAAGGGACGGGATTTACGAAAACGCATGTGGTCCATCTATGGCCCTATGCTGCACGAAAGATTACGCGCCTTTGGCAAGGTCGACGGATGGCGGACATTCATCGAAGCGGAACAGGATCAAGCCGGTCCAGACTGAAAGGTCTCAGTTTGCCTGCATAGGCTAGCACCGCACATTGGCGCACAAAAAAACCCTGCTATCGCGGGGCTTTTACCTCTCGCCAATGACGGGTTCGATCAGAGACCGGTTGACACGATGATGTGTGTTCCCCACTTCCAGGGTCACAAGTGCTTTTTTGCTCTTTACCGACGGCCCAGCTGGCCGCAGAGCCTACCCATTACTCGTGAAGCGCGCGAGCCTCGGCGAAGGACAACAGGCGACGGCTCTTCTCATCCCACAGGTGCAGCCGCGCGTTGGCGAGGCTTTCTCGGATGGTCATCTGGTTGCTGTTTGCCAATTCATCATGATCGCGCAGCACTTCGGTCAGGCGGTAGAACGGGATGCGGCTGTACAGATGGTGCACGTGGTGGATGCCGATATTGGCGCTGAACCACTGCAACACCGAGGGCAGGATGTAGTGGGAACTTCCGTGCAGGGCGGCCTCGTGCAGTTGCCAGTCTTTATCGGAATCCCAGTGCGTGTCCTCGAATTGGTGCTGGACGTAGAACAGCCATACGCCTGCGGTTGCGGCAATCAGGGTCGAAGGCAGGAAAATCAACAAGACCGGCATCAGGCCGCCAAAATAATAAACAGCCAGCAAAGCAGCCAGAATGGCCACGTTTGTGCCCATCGCGCTGACCCAGAACCGCAATTTGCCGGTCAGTCCAAGTGGAAGGCGGTTCTGAAACAGGAACAGATAGCCGGGGCCAAACCCGAACAGAGTGATGGGGTGGCGGTACACGCGATACCAGAACCGGTTCATTGGCGTCTTCGCCTGATACTCGGCCACGGTAAGGGTATGGACATCGCCCATGCCGCGTTTGTCCAGATTGCCCGAGCTGTTGTGATGCGTCGAGTGCGTTCGGCGCCAGACATCATAAGGTGTAAGCGTCAGCACTCCGATCGCGCGTCCTACCCAGTCGCTGACCGTTCTGTTTTTGAAGAACGCCCCGTGCCCGCAATCATGCTGGATCGCAAACAGCCGCAGCAGGAAGGCTGCATTGAGGGCCGAAATCCCAAACGCCAGCCAATAGCTGAGCGAAAGTGACATCCAGGACAGCGTCCAAAGCGCAAAGAAGGGGATGATGCTGACACCCAGCTCAAAGGAACTGCGCCACTGGTTCGGTTCGCGGTATTTGGCAAGTGTAGACACCCAATCCCGCGCCGCGGTCACATCCGGATTCTCCCGGGTCGAGTGAGAAAAGTTTGCCATACGCCTGCCATATCTTTTGTTTGTTGGGTACCGGATAGACTACCGGCCCGACTTAGCAAGCGATTTGTTCAAAACACGATCGTTCCGCGCTCAATTTTCTGTGTCGCTGCTAAAGAAAAAACCCCCGCTTTCGCGGGGGCCTTCATATCTCTCCAAAGACGGGTTCGATCAGAGACCGGTGGACACGTCGATGGTGTTACCCTCTTCCAGGGTCACATATGCTTTTTTGACGTCTTTGCGACGGCCCAACTGGCCGCGGAACCGCTTGACCTTGCCTTTGGTCACGGTGGTGTTCACCGCTTTGACCTTCACACCAAACAGAGCCTCAACGGCCTCTTTGATTTGCGGCTTGTTGCTGTCGATCGCCACTTCAAAGACAACCGCGCCGTTTTCGGACGCCATGGTCGACTTTTCGGTGATGACCGGCTTGCGGATCACGTCGTAGTGTTCTGCCTTCGCGCTCATTTCAGACGAGCCTCCAGTGCTTCGACAGCCGCTTTGGTGAGCACCAGGGTGTCACGCTTGAGGATGTCATAGACGTTTGCGCCCATCGACGGCAGGATATCCAGACCTTCGATGTTCTTGGACGCTTTCAGGAACCCTTCGTTCACGGTCGCGCCGTCGATGACCAGAGCGCGTTTCCAGCCCAGGTTTGCAACCTGTTTGGCCAGAGCAGCGGTCTTGCCTTCGGCTTCGGCGTTCTCGATTACGACCAGTTCACCTGCCTTGGCTTTTGCCGACAGAGCGTGGCGCAGGCCAAGCTTGCGGAACTTCTTGGGCAGGTCGTGACCATGCGAACGAACCACGGGGCCTTTGTAGATACCACCACCACGGAAGATCGGCGCGTTACGGTCACCATGGCGTGCGCCACCGGTGCCTTTCTGGCGATAGATCTTCTTGGTCGAGTAGCTGGTTTCCGAACGAGTCTTCACCTTGTGGGTGCCGGCCTGCGCGTTGTTGCGCTGCCAACGGACCACACGGTGCAGGATGTCCGCGCGCGGCTCCAGGCCGAACAGGTCTGCATCCAGCTCGATGTTGCCGGCTTTGCCGCCGTCCAGTTTGATTACATCAAGTTTCATGCTTCACCACCTTCCGCGGGAGCTTCTTCCGCAGGTGCTTCAGTTGCAGCACCTTTTACGGCTGCCGGGAACGGCAGACCTTCAGGTGCTTTCTTCTTGACGGCGTCCTTGACGGTGACCCAGCCCGATTTCGGTCCGGGAACGGCGCCTTTGATGAAGACCAGGTTCCGGTCGGAGTCGGTTTTGACAACTTCCAGATTCTGGGTGGTAACACGGGCAGCACCCATGTGACCGGCCATCTTCTTGCCTTTGAACACCTTGCCCGGGTCCTGACACTGACCGGTCGAACCGTGCGAACGGTGGCTGATCGAAACACCGTGCGAGGCGCGCAGACCACCAAAGTTCCAACGCTTCATCGCACCGGCAAAGCCTTTACCGATCGAGGTACCCGAAACGTCAACTTTCTGACCTTCCAGGAAGTGTTCTGCCGAAATCTCGGCACCTACATCGATCAGGCCATCTTCGGAGACACGGAACTCGGCCAGCTTACGCTTGGGCTCAACCTTTGCAGCGGCGTAGTGACCGCGCATGGCTTTCGAGGTGCGTTTTGCCTTGGCAGCACCGGCGCCCAGCTGAACGGCGGTGTAGCCGTCTTTGTCAGCGGTGCGCTGCGCAACAACCTGCAGGTTGTCCAGATGAAGAACGGTCACAGGAATCTGCTTGCCGTCTTCCATGAACAGGCGGGTCATGCCAACTTTTTTTGCGATAATACCAGAGCGCATAAATAATACCCTCCGATCTTACGACTGCAGCTTGATCTCGACGTCCACACCAGCAGCGAGGTCGAGCTTCATCAGCGCGTCAACGGTCTGGGGGGTCGGATCAACGATGTCCAAGAGACGCTTGTGCGTACGGATCTCGAACTGGTCGCGGGATTTCTTGTCAACGTGAGGGCCACGGAGAACCGTGAACTTCTCAATCTTGTTCGGCAGCGGGATCGGGCCGCGCACGTTCGCGCCGGTCCGCTTGGCAGTGTTGACGATCTCTTGCGTGCTGGCATCCAGAACGCGATAGTCAAATGCCTTCAGCCGAATACGGATATTTTGGCTTTGCATAGATACAGCCTTTTATCAGGCGTTGAGGTTGAGAGGAGGACAGACGCGCATCGCCAACCCTCATCGAACCCAAAAGGCGGGAATCACCCCGCCTTGATGTTCTTAGTGAGAACTCGCGCGACTTACAGGGGTGAGTGGAGTTTGGCAAGGGGGTAAGTTGGTTCTCTCCAAGACAGCAGCAGGAAAACTCAAATCAAACCGAGAACACCATGGGCGCGAAGCACTGAATTCTTCACTTCATGGTTGGGAATACCGGACTTGAAAACAACGCTAAATGGTGTCGTCATTTACACTAAGCATCTGGCAACTTTGCGCCCATTCGCTTTTCTGAAACAGTGAGAAACTCTACATTTTGTCACCACCCCTGTTCTTCAGTTCTCTTTCGCTAACCGCTCTGTTGCATGTGGGTGCGTTTGATATTGCACACCTGTTTAACGACGATCCCAACGTCCACTATACCTACGCAATCGGGATACAGCTTTTTTGGCTGAGGCTGTTGTTTGGATTAGCTTCACTAGCACTCCTTTTGAGTTCAGCTCTCACTTTCTACATAGGGCCCAGAATAATTTATCCAGACGGATCAGTAACTACTTGGTCCGTGCTACTTACAATGGCACTGCTTCTGGGTGCTTCGATGGGCCTGTCCTACATTTTGCTAGGTGCATTCCTAGTTCTTGCCTCGCTGGGATTGATGACACTTCGGTGGATGAAGAGTCCGAAGATCAAGCAAGAGTATCTCTGGCCACCTCACAGTTTTTGGAATGCCAAACTCCACAAAAAGGCGATTGCACTCTGCGTACTGGGCGTATTCCTCTATTTCCTGAAATCGCTCGTCGCCGCACTGTACTTTTCAGCGATGCCACTGAACACTGGTCAACCGGAGTTCCGGCTGCAATTTGCACACAGGATGAACAGCGATGTTGTGCGCGCATCATACAGGTTTCCAGATACACAATCCTGCCTTGAGGCCGGTGCCGATGCTGGAAACCACGAAGAATTACTGCGAATGGATTGGGATATGATTTCGACGACTGGAGACGCAAAGGTTTGCATGTTCAGATTGTTACACGAATGGGGTGGAGTGGCCGATGCCGCATCTTGGTTAGAAGCTCAAGGCTTTCGGGTGAGTGAGACATTCAGTTCCAACAAACCATACGAAAACCGTGACGGCACATTACGGGTGGATGGCGGATGGTCGATCAAGAGAAATGGCCCGCGCCTTCCAACGTCCGGCGTGCTGGCCCGCATCCGAAAGGCAGTACCATATGGCATGGGTGTGAGAGCCACCTTTAGCGAAGACGGTCGCGAGTTACTTTATCTCAACATCGATTATTCCACATTGTGAAAACCTGCGATTACGCCGCTTTCTGAGGCATTCTTCTTCTGGGCTACTGTTGCAACAAATCAAAAAGGCCGCCCCAATGTAGGACGGCCTTCTTTAATTCAACCGAGTGGGCTCGCATTGCTCTTTCAGAGCAACTGCCGCCCACCAGTCGGTAAAGCCGAC
>NZ_AEYW01000002.1 GCF_000192475.1 Ruegeria conchae | reverse complement strand
TCGTGAACGCTCAGGCCCTTTCAGATCAGCTGATCAAGGGCGGTCTCGACACCGTGACCCACGGCACCGACACCCATGTGGTGCTGGTCGACCTGCGCCCCAAAGGCGTTAAGGGCAACGCGACCGAGAAAGCATTGGGTCGTGCGCATATCACCTGCAACAAGAACGGCGTTCCGTTTGACCCCGAAAAGCCAACTATCACCAGCGGCATCCGCCTTGGTTCTCCTGCTGGCACGACACGAGGTTTTGGAGAAGTCGAGTTCCGTCAAATCGCGGATTGGATCATCGAAGTTGTCGACGGTCTGGCCGCCAATGGCGAAGAAGGCAATGCCGCAGTCGAAGCAAAGGTCAAAGCCGAAGTCGCTGAGCTTTGCGCCAAGTTTCCGATCTATCCGAACCTATAATACGAAGGACCCAAATCATGAGTTTTCATAACATCGACCAAGCCCCTGCACGCCTGAACCGCAGTGAACTGGCCGTCCCTGGCAGCCAGCCCGGAATGTTCGAAAAGGCTGCACAATCAGATGTAGATGTGATCTTCCTCGACTTGGAAGACGCGGTTGCGCCTGATGAAAAAGAACAGGCTCGCAAGAACATCATCGAAGCCCTGAACGATATCGACTGGGGCAGCAAAACCATGTCGGTGCGGATTAACGGGCTGGATACACATTATATGTATCGCGACGTGGTGGACGTGGTCGAACAAGCCGGCGAGCGGCTGGACCTTATCATGATCCCCAAGGTTGGCACAGCTTCTGACGTTTACGCGGTCGATATGCTGGTGACACAGATCGAGGACGCCAAAGGCTATAAGAAACGGATCGGGTTCGAACATATCATCGAAACCGCGCTTGGCATGCAGAATGTCGGCGAGATTGCGGCCGCCTCCAAACGCAACGAAAGTCTGCATTTCGGGGTTGCCGACTATGCCGCGTCTACCCGTGCCCGGACCACGATCATCGGCGGTGTAAACCCCGATTATTCAGTTCTGACTGACCCGGATGCTGACGGAGGACGCATGACGCATTGGGGCGACATGTGGCACTATGCGCTGGCTCGCATGGTGGTCGCCGCGCGCGCCAACGGCCTGCGCCCGATCGACGGACCCTTCGGCGATTTTCAGGACCCGGACGGTTACAAAGCCGCGGCAAAACGGGCGGCAGTTCTGGGATGTGAAGGCAAATGGGCCATCCACCCCAGCCAGATTGCCTTGGCTAACGAGGTCATGTCACCCTCAGATGCCGAAGTCACCAAAGCACAGCGAATTCTCGTCGCTATGGCCGAGGCTGAATCGGCGGGCAAAGGCGCCGTTTCTCTGGATGGTCGTCTGATCGACTATGCCTCAATCCGTCAGGCCGAAGTGCTGGTGGAAAAAGCCGGACAGATTGCCGCGGCTTGATCGCATCATGACAGTGCAATCGACCGTATCGCTGCGCGACAGCGCCGCCGCCATCTTTGCCGAGGCCGTCGCAGCAGCAGATCCAGCGATGTCTTTGCGCCAACGGTTGCAATCAGACCCATTGCCATCACCAGAACATAGCGGGCGCAGCATCCTGATCGCAATTGGGAAGGCTGCCCCTGCCATGATGGAGGAGGCATTACAGCATGTTCAGGGCGATCACGTCGCCCTGATTGTAACCCACAGCGACAACTGGAATGAAGTTCCCGGCGCGACGGTATTGACCAGCGGGCATCCCATCCCGAATGAACGCGGTTTGAAAGCCGGGCGACAGATCATCGCATTGCTCAGCGCAGCACGTAAGCAGGATCAGATCATTGCACTGATCTCTGGCGGGGGGTCGGCCTTGGTCCCCGCGCCTGTTGATGGCTTGACTCTTTCGGACAAAATCGCGGTCAATGAGGTTTTGCTATCTTCCGGGCTGGACATCGTTCGGATGAACCTTGTGCGTCAGCACCTGAGCCAGCTCAAAGGCGGCGGGTTTTTGCGGCACGGTTCGCCTGCCCCGATCACGGCGTATATCCTGTCGGATGTCATAGGCGATGACATTCGGGCCGTAGCCAGCGGACCAACTGCCTCACCAATCGGCAGCCACGCGGACGCCCGCAGGACCTGCATCGAGGCCGGAATTTGGCACCGGTTCCCAAAAGCCGCCCGTGCCCACCTGGAGAAGAGTATTCCTGAACGTTCTATAGCGGTTGAGGCGGCAAACAACCTGATTGGATCGAACACGATTAGTCTTGAAGCCGCGTTTCGCTGTGCGACGCAGATCTGTGGGGCTGAAATTGTGTCCGACGCGTTGATTGGAGACGTGTCCGATGCAGCCGAACAGATTTTTCAGGCAGCTATGTCTGCCAAATTTGACCAACCAACCGCCTTGCTTTTTGGTGGTGAAACGACTGTACGCCTGACAGGAACAGGTTGCGGCGGGCGCAATCAGGAATTGGCGCTGCGCGTCGCCCAATTGGCGCATGAGCGCACGATACCCGGCAACTGGGTTTTTCTTAGCGGCGGTACGGATGGCCGCGACGGCCCAACCCCGGCAGCGGGCGCAATGGTGGATGCAGGAACGATCGCCCGAATCCATGCGTCTGGACATGACCCTGCCTCCCTGTTGGCAAGCAACGATAGTCATAAGGCTTTGACGCTGTCGGGTGATCTTTTGATGACCGGAGCAACCGGTACCAATGTTGCCGACATTCAGGTATTGTTGCTTGGATCTAACGCGTGAAAGCGGGCGAAAAAAACGGTAGATCTTTAGATCCGTTATTTGCGATCTCCGGGTTTCTAAGTGATCTATGGTGCAGAGGCGTCGTGACATATACTTCGGGTCAAGAAAGAAAGCCCGATGTTCGAATTTCAAGCCGAGCAAGTGGTGGAGTTTCAAACGCCAAAGACTGCGCGTTGGTGAAGTCGGATTATTGATGCGGAGCGATTAACAGCCGGAGCGCAATCAGGCTTCCGAATGCTCAAGCTGGTAGCATGAACCGCTGTAGCCGAGTTGTAGAGCAATAGCCATGTTTGGCTCTTTCCCGCTTTTGGATTATGAAATAGTTGCGTTCAGTACGAACATTCAGACTTATGGACGACCACGAATCCAGATTCAGTGTAATCTCATTTGCTATCCGCAACGGCTTTATGACTGAGGTTAGGCACGCTATCGGAAAGCCGTAAAACCATTGGATTTCGATTTCTAGTATTTTTCTGTCAGCATGATTATTTTACTAACAGGAAAAATTGATGCTATGGTAGTCCGAACTGGATTGGGTAATGCAGCTTGTCTTCTTGCAGAGCCCGTTTGGACATGTGTAGCAAAACATTGAAAGAATGAAATTGAAAAATAACGACAAAGAAATGGCGACAAATCTGACACAGGACCCGCATTCTGTTCGCTCGGGTGACAGAGAAAAAGTTCTTGAAGTTGCCATTGGTCGCGAGGTTCGTGCTTTTCGCAAACAGCAGAATACTACGGTCGCGGAATTGGCTCAGCTGACCGGATTGTCGATTGGTATGTTATCCAAGATCGAAAACGGTAACACATCGCCTTCCCTAACGACTCTCCAATCGCTCGCTGATGCGCTTTCAGTTCCTCTGACAAGCTTTTTCAGACAATTTGAAGAGCGCCGCGAGGCGGTTCATACCAGAGCAGGCGAGGGCGTCGAGTTAGAGCGCGAAGGAACACGCGCCAATCATCAATATAATTTGTTGGGGCATATTGGTGCCAATGGTTCTGGCGTAATTGTAGAGCCTTACCTGATCACCCTGACCGTTGAATCCGACGTGTTCCCAACGTTTCAACATGGCGGAATCGAGACGATCTACATGCTTGAGGGCGAGGTAGATTACCGACACGGCGACAAGATATACCCCCTGAAACCGGGTGATACCTTGTTCTTTGACGCCGATGCGCCGCATGGACCTGAACGGTTGGTCAACCTGCCAGCACGCTACATTTCAGTGATCAGTTATCCGCAGACAAACTGATCGGCTTGCGTAACAAGAAATCCGTGGGTCTGTCATAGCCGACGTGGCTGCCGGTACCTACGATTGTAAACCCAAGCCTTGAAAACACGCGGTGGTTTTCAGTGAGTTCCACGCGCGTTTCCAGTTCCAACACTGATAGACCAAGGTCTGCTGCACGACTTGCAGCGTGATCTACTAATGTGCGACAGATACCCTGCCCCCGCATTCCTTCCTTCACCGCCAGCTTTCCAAGGTACAAGGTGTTGGCTTTGGGCGTCAAAAACATGCACGCAATAAGCGGTCGGCCCATGGCCCAGATTTCACCGCCTTTCCGACAATGCGCCTGCATCCCGCCCACGGTCAGACCATGGATAGAAGACGGAGGGTCGATCCGGGCATCCATGTACTGAAATGACGAGCGGAGCAGCGCAAGCGCGTCATACAATGCGGCATCATCTCTAGGAATTAGCCAAAGTGTTTTGTCCGGTTCAGTCATAAAGCCAAAACACTTCATAATGCTCGTTTATTTTGACAAAGGCGGTTCCGTTTCCAGATCCGGCCAGACTCCGGGGGAAGTCGGCAATCCATCATCAAACTGACTGAGGTAGTCCAGCATCATTGGACGGTTGTCGATGAACCCTTTGTAAGTCGCCAGTTCAACCGGCAGATCACGTACAACGCGGTGCAGACGACGACCCCATTTTGGAACAGTCATCAGATCCTGAAAACTGCACAGATAGCAGCGGATCGGGAACACCAGCGCGTTGGACCGCGGCAGGCGGAAGAAGGTTTGCAACTCGACCCGAAGATGCTGTTTGTGGGCTATGTTTTCGGGCGTCAGTGTAGTCTTTTGGATGCCCCATTTGTGGTAGTTTTCCGGGCTGGTATCCAGCAGCGGGTTCACTGTCATGGTCCAGTTCAACCGGCGCGCCGGAGCGCCCTGTTGAATGTTCAACAGAAACTTCAGCGCACGCTTGAAAATCCCCATCTCATGTGCTTTTGGAACAGGTGCGTGCCATTCAAAAAAGTTCATGCCGATATCGAAATCCAGGCTCCAGTCGGCCTGGGTCGTTACCATACCTGCGTCCATCCACAGCATCTCGTCCCGCTGGTCCAGCACTGCGAAATCACCTTGCGCCTGACGAGTTATGTATTCCATCGGCCCGTAAGGCAGCGTGGTTTCGTCCATGAAGGTGAAACTGTGATCAATGCCCAGTGGCTTGTTGATCCAGCGCCACTGATTGCCGTTACGATGCAGCTCGAACAGGTCCGGATAGTCTTCGGATTTGCTAACCATAATCAGTTCCAACAAATCCCAGCCCGCCAATGTCATGTGCGGCAAAGACTGACAACGCAGCGGGTCCTGATCCAGAACGATGGCCCGGTCTTTCATCTCGGAGACGTAGTGTTCGTCCACATCAAACCGCATCTCGTAGACCGAACCCTCGGGGCCGCCCCGGTGCTGCTCCATGTTGACCGAATACATGTAGCTGTCTTCGTGAAACGGGAACGGAAAGCGTTTGATCGCCCATTCCGAATTATGGAACGTATAGTCGTCGCGGAAGGACTCGTCGTTGAATTGAATGGTCATGTTGGGCCTCCTCTTAGCGGTCAAGCACAAGGGACTTTCCCTCGAAACGCGATACGCAGGGCATGATCTTCTTGCCTGCTGCCTTTTCTTCGTCGGTCAGCCAGTGATCGCGGTGAACAAAGTTGCCGTCGTGATCCAAAACTACGGTTTCGCACTGACCACAGGCCCCGCCGCGGCACAGGTACGGGGCGTCGACACCCTCACGTTCGATGGCCTCAAGCAGACTTTCGTTTTCGCCCACATGAATGACCTTTTCGGAAGACGCCAGACGCACTTCGAATGGTTTGCCCGGCTGAGGCGCCAAGAACTCTTCGTAATGCACACAATCTTCGGGCCAGCCTTCGGCGGCGGCAGTATTGCGCACCCAATCGATCATGCCCTTTGGGCCGCAGACATAGACATGCGTGCCTAAAGGTTGCCCGCTGAGAAGGTTTTCCAGATCAATCACCTGGCTCTGATCGTCGTAGTACAGATGCGTTGCGTTCGGATGCCTGTCTGTCAGTTGATCCGCATAAGATGCTAGCGCCTGATTACGGCACGCATAATGTAGTTCCCAATGACCGTGCAGCAATTCGAGCTGTTTGATCTGCGCCAGAAACGGGGTGATCCCGATACCACCGGCCAGAAATAGGTGTTTGCGGGCCCGCAAATCAAGCGAGAATAGGTTGACCGGGTAACTGATGGTCATCTCGTCGCCCAGCTTGACCTGACGGTGCATGAACAACGACCCTCCCCTGCCCTGATCGTCGCGCCGAACTGAGATCGTATAGGACGATTGATCGAACGGATCGGACATCAGGGAATAAGGGTTGAGTCGCGTGATGCCGCCATCCTGCATTTCGACCACGGTATGTGCACCGCCCGAAAAGGTTGGCAACTGTCTGCCGTCAACGCGCTCAAACCGGAAGCGCGTCACCAATTCGTTCAGCGGGGTAATTTCGGTCACTTTGACTTGAATTTTCTCGGCACCACTCATTCGTAGATCCCCTTCGGCTCGGGCACGTTGCCATGGTCCTCGGCATCAACTCGGACGCCTTGATAGGCGGCAAGGCGGCGGGAATAGTGGTCGCGCACAAACAGGTTGAGACCACAGTGCGAACAAACAAACGGATCGACCTCGACATCTTCGGTGACACCTTTGCAATGTACACATTGCATCCGGCGAGCAACAGAACCGCGATGTTCAGTTTGAATCGCAGTATGCGGCAGGCCGACGGCCACCACTTCGTTCATGGCCTGACCCATCATGCCTTCGGTGCCGGTCAGATAGACTTGTAACCCCATATGCGCGTCCTCGAGAACGCGACGAATACGATGTAGCGCGGCCGCATAGGACGGACTTTCGTAGAATTGTGCGGGGTTTAGCGCCTGTAACCTTTCCGAAAAATCTGTGCCTTTCGGTATGTAGATCAGATGGGTTTTAGCCATCAGATCGGGTGTCGCTATGTCAATTACTGCTTCGGCCCCCTCGGCCTCGGCGATCATAAGATGATGTTCACCTGAGCGAACCTCTAGCGTGCCCCAGATCGGGCGGCTTGCGATTGACTTGGGAAATTCGAACTTTGACATTGTGCCCTCAAAAAAGAAAAGAGCGCCACGATTTTATCGTCGCGCCCCCTGAGTATCAGCCCTTTGCGGTTCGGATGGCCTTGTCCCTGTCGTAGAACGGCATCTCTTCAGCTGTAGCCACAATCTCGGTTCCGTCGCTATTGCGGACCGTCAGCTTTGTGCCCGGCGACGCGCAGTCAACCGGCATCCGTGCGATACCAACATTGTGCCCATTGATTTCGGAACACATGCCAAAGGTGACAACACCAACCTTTTCACCGTTCTGCAGCAGGTCAGCACCCTCATCCGCCGGGGTGGTGCCATCCAGTTTGACACCATAGATCTTGAACCGCTCTTTGCCTTGCGAGGCATAGTGGTTCTCGGCGCCGATAAATCCGGTCTTGCCCGGTGAAACTGTGAATTCCAGACCCAGCTCCCAAAGCGTATCGCCGCATGTTTCATCGTCGAACGGATAAGTTTCTGAGTTGTCGCCGGGATAGAACAACAGGTAGCTTTCGGTGCGCAGCAAATCGAGCGTCGAGAACTGGACCGGAACAATACCCATGTCCTTGCCTTCGGCCAGGATGCTGTCCCAAAGATGCACAGCGTGCTTGGCCTGGCAGAAAATTTCGTATCCGCGCTCGCCGGTATAACCGGTCCGCGAGATCATCACCGGGCAGCCGTAAAGCTTGGTCTGCATAATGCCAAAATAGGCCAGATCCCGAATTCCGGGAACGTGTTTGGCCAGGAAATCCACCGCCACCGGCCCCTGCAGCGACATATCGTGCATGTCATCGTCAAAAATGACCGAACAATTCTTACCGGCGGCCACCGATGTCAGCTGTTCCATCCCCGTTCCGGTGCCGTGCACGACAAGCCACGTGTTCACTGACAGGCGATAGATGATGCAATCGTCGACAAATTTGCCCTCGGCATTCAGAATCGACGCATAGGTCGACCGGCCCGGCATGATTTTCTCCACATTCCGCGTGGTGACGCGGTCAATGACATAAGCCGCATCTTCGCCGACCACATGAACCTTTTTCAGCCCCGACACATCCATCAGACCCGCCTTGGTGCGGATGGCTTCGTAGTCCGCTTTGGCGCGTTCCGGGCTATGGTCATAGAACCATGCGGTTCCCATACCGTTCCAGTCCTCAAGCTCGCCGCCGATCTCGGCATGGCGCTGCGCAAGGGCGGACGTCCTCCAAAGAATGGCCATTGTTCAGCTCTCCCGTTGATTGCTTTTTTGTTGGCCATATTGAGGCCGATGTCAGATTGAAAATCAACACCCATGTGCAGATTTTTTTCCTGTTGGGAATATTAGGCTGCAATTTGTGCACCCTAGCACAAATTATCGAGAACGGTAAAAGTGGTTATTTATCAATGTTATGGGTTGTATTTTGACGGGTCTGAAAGTGCATGAACCAAATGCCTAAAAGATGTTTGCCCCACATATCTATTGACAGGTCGCCAATGAAATTGTCCCCTGAGTAGATAATTATTCCCAGCAGGAAATTCTTCGCAGAAAGATCTCCTGCTGCAACAACAGGGAGACTACGAAGTGGATGGTAATCTAAATGCACTAACGACGGTCTTTACCGAGTTCTACTACTGGGTAACGGTCGTTTTCATGTTCCTCATCCATGTGGGCTTTTGCATGTACGAGGTCGGTGCTAGCCGTGCCCGTAACCATATGCACACATTGATGAAAAACATCATGATCATCCCGCTGGTGACGGTCACGTTCTTCTTCTTCGGCTGGTGGATTTACTGGGCCTTTCCGAACTTTCCGTTCTGGGGCGGTTTAGATACCGAAGCGGGCGCTGCAAATCTGCCATGGGCCGACACCATGGCGACCAATCTGGGCGACAGAATCACCGGCGTCTTCTGGGCGGCGTTCCTGCTGTTCTCGTGGACAGCAGCCTCGATTGTATCTGGCTCTGTGATCGAGCGGATTAGATCTTCGGCCTTGTGGGTCCATGCCGTGATGATTGGTTCAGTCTGGTGGATCATCGACGCAGCGTGGGGTTGGCACTACGGCGGTTGGATGGTGCGCGTTCTTGGGTACCACGATGCTTATGCTTCCGGGGTTATTCACGCAATCGCAGGCGGCTATGCACTTGGGGTGATCATGGTTCTGGGTCCCCGCCTAGGCAAATTTGCCAAAGATGGTACGCCGCGGGATATTCCGCCGCATAACCCATGGTTGCTGACCATCGGGATATTCCTGATCTACACAGGTTTCTGGGGATTCTATGCCGCATGTAATGTCCCGGCGATATCTCCGGAGGCAATCGACGGTCAGATAACGGGTGTCACGTGGACCGCGACCAATATTTATCTGGCTCCGACTACGCTTTCCGCGATTACCTTCAACTTCCTGATGTCTCTGTCTGGCGGGTTGATGGCAGCGTATGTCATTTCCAAAGGTGACGCCTTTTGGACGTTCTCGGGCGGTTTGGCCGGTATTATCACTGCATCTGCCGGTAACGATCTTTATCACCCGGTGCAGGCAATGATCATCGCCGCGATCGGTGTCGTGATCGTGTACAAGCTGCACTATTGGGTCGAGCGTCGGTTCAAGCTGGATGATGCCGTTGGTGCCGTTGCCGTGCATGGCTATGCAGGGTTCGTTGGCCTGGTGATTTCCGGCTTTGTCCTGTGGGGAGTTCCTTCATCGCCATACGAAGGCTATGCAACGATCAACCCGGTCGGTCAGATCACCGGCGCGGTCATCATGTTCTTTGTTCTTGGCTTCTTGCCTGGTTGGATTCTTGCGAAAATCCAGTCGGCCGCAGGTGTGCTTAGAATTCCGGAAGAAGTCGAACTTCAGGGCCTCGATTACGCTGAACACCATGCATATGAAGACGCCAAAGCCGCGATCATTGCAGCCGACAAAGAAGAACTGGCTGCCCGCGGCGTACCAGCTGAGTAAGGGAGAAAAAGAATGTCTACAAATGGATATACAAGCTGGGCTGTTGATCTGGCCGAGGTCGGACCGATCTATCCCTTCCAAGGTTACGAAGTCCTTATGGTCATCGTGGGCGTCGTATTCTGGATAGGTTGGCATCGCATCCAATTTGTCCGAGAAGGTGAACACCTCGAGAAGGCCCGCCACACTGGCGACGAAGAAAAAGTGAAAGCACAGCTGGAACGATACTGATCCAGCTTTGAAAGCTGGCAATGGGCATAAATCTAAATTCTTGCCCATTGCCTCTCAGGAAAATTTATTTCCTATGATTATTGATGTCCGTTTGAATTGTTGGTACCGTAGAATCATAGCGAAACACACAAGGAGATCTGCCAGCCATGTGCGGAATTGTTGGATTATTCCTCAAAGACCAGTCTCTTGCGCCCCAACTGGGCAATATGCTGACAGACATGCTGATCACGATGACGGATCGCGGCCCCGACAGCGCGGGGATAGCGATTTATGGCGAGGAATCAGGTGGTAAGACCAAGGTGACACTGCAGTCGCCCAATCCCAAGGACGACTTTGCCGGACTAGCCGAAGAGCTGGGGCAGCACTTGGGCGTGGCGGTAAGCCAGACTGATAATGACACGCACACAGTTCTGGACATTCCAGCAGGGCAGTTTGAAGCAGCACGGGCCGCGTTGGCGGAAATCCGGCCTTCAGTCCGGATCATGAGCCGGGGCGAGATGCTGGAGATTTACAAAGAGGTGGGCCTGCCCAAGGACGTGGCCGCGCGCTTTGACATAAGCAGTATGAGCGGCACACATGGCATTGGCCACACTCGCATGGCTACAGAGTCTGCCGTGACGACGATGGGCGCGCACCCGTTCAACACTGGGCCAGATCAGTGTCTGGTTCATAACGGCTCGCTGTCGAACCACAATTCATTGCGCCGTAAACTGCGCCGTGAAGGTGTAGTGATCCAAACCGAGAATGATACCGAGGTTGGAGCCGCCTATCTGACCTGGAAGATGATGAACGGGGCCACCTTGGGTGAGGCGCTGGAAAGCAGCCTTGAGGATCTGGATGGCTTCTTCACCTTTGTCGTCGGCACCAAGGATGGGTTCGGCGTGGTCCGCGATCCGATCGCCTGCAAACCGGCAGTAATGGCCGAGACCGATCAATACGTAGCCTTTGGCAGCGAATATCGGGCGCTTGTGAACCTGCCAGGCATTGAAGACGCCCGCATCTGGGAGCCGGAGCCGGCAACGGTTTACTTCTGGTCCCACAACGACAGCCCGACAACGACGGAAAAGGCCGCCTGACATGCAGACCTACGATCTTGAAGCAAACGGCCTGCGCGGGCTGAACGCAACGCTGCAATCTCAGTCCACCGAGACGAATCAAACCAGCTGGGAGGTTGTGAACCCCAAGGGCAGCCACGCGATTGCGGTCGGGCTGGACGCACCCATCGAGGTGACAGTCAAGGGGTCCACCGGCTACTACTGCGCTGGCATGAACCAGCAGGCAACGGTCAAGGTTGAAGGCTCGGTCGGGCCCGGCGTGGCCGAGAACATGATGTCCGGTCAGGTGATCGTCGATGGCGATGCCAGCCAGTATGCCGGGGCCACGGGCCATGGTGGACTGCTGGTGATCAAGGGCAACGCAAGTTCGCGCTGCGGCATTTCGATGAAAGGCATCGACATCGTGGTGCATGGCAATATCGGCCATATGTCCGCCTTCATGGCACAGGCCGGGAATCTTGTGGTCTGTGGTGATGCAGGCGACGCGCTTGGGGACTCGCTCTATGAGGCGCGACTGTTCGTGCGCGGCTCGGTCAAAAGCCTCGGCGCTGACTGCGTCGAGAAAGAGATGCGCCCCGAGCACCTGGAGATTCTGAAGGATCTGCTTGATCGCGCAGGCGCGGATGCTAGTCCGGAAGAGTTCAAACGCTACGGGTCAGCTCGCCAACTGTACAACTTCGACATCGACAATTCCGCTGCTTACTGAGGAAGAAGGGTATGAAAGACATGGACGATCAGATCCCCCGCACCCTGCCGATTCAGTCGGCGACATTCACCAATCCGATCAATGCGGAAATCCGCCGCGCTGCGGCCACCGGTATCTATGATATCCGCGGTGGCGGTGCCAAGCGCAAGGTGCCGCATTTTGACGACCTGCTGTTTCTGGGCGCGTCGGTGTCACGGTATCCGTTGGAAGGCTATCGCGAACGCTGCGACACCTCGGTGACACTGGGCACACGCTTTGCCAAGAAGCCGATCGAACTGGACATTCCGATAACCATTGCGGGCATGAGCTTTGGCGCTCTCTCTGGGCCGGCGAAAGAAGCTCTGGGCCGGGGCGCGTCGGCAGCTGGTACGTCGACTACCACCGGTGACGGCGGCATGACGCCCGAAGAACGCGGTCACTCCAGCAAGCTGGTCTATCAGTATCTGCCCTCTCGTTATGGCATGAACCCAAACGACCTGAGGAAGGCCGACGCGATCGAGATTGTGGTCGGTCAGGGTGCCAAGCCCGGCGGCGGCGGTATGCTGCTGGGACAGAAGATCAGCGACCGCGTGGCCGAGATGCGCACGCTGCCCAAGGGCATCGACCAGCGTTCAGCCTGTCGTCACCCGGACTGGACCGGCCCAGATGATCTGGAAATCAAGATCCTCGAATTGCGTGAGATTACAGACTGGCAAGTGCCGATCTATGTAAAGGTTGGTGCGACCCGCCCCTATTATGATACGGCACTGGCGGTAAAGGCCGGTGCCGATGTGGTGGTGATGGACGGCATGCAAGGCGGTACTGCCGCGACGCAGGACGTGTTCATCGAGCATGTAGGTCTGCCGACGCTGTCCTGCATTCGCCCTGCCGTGCAGGCGCTGCAGGACTTGGGCGTGCATCGCGAGGTACAACTGGTGATCTCGGGCGGCATCCGCACCGGGGCCGATGTGGCAAAGGCAATGGCCCTTGGCGCCGACGCAGTGGCCATTGGCACCGCCGCGCTGGTGGCGCTTGGTGACAACGACCCGAAATGGGAATCCGAGTACCAAAAGTTGGGCACCACCACCGGGGCCTATGACGACTGGCACGAAGGTCAGGACCCCGCAGGTATCACCACACAGGATCCCGACTTGGCGGCCCGTCTGAACCCGGTCGAGGCCGGACGCCGTCTGCGAAACTATCTCAAGGTGATGACACTTGAAGCGCAGACCATCGCGCGGGCCTGTGGTCATAATCACCTCCACAACCTTGAACCCGAGGATTTGTGTGCTCTGACGATGGAGGCCGCCGCAATGGCGCGTGTCCCGTTGGCCGGGACAAGCTGGTACCCGGGCAAGGAAGGGTTCTGAACTGATACTGCGCGGCTCCTTAACGGGGGCCGCGTTTTTGCTTTGGAAATTAAAAATTCAACAGGGAAAGGAAAGCCATCGTGACGACAGATCTCGCAGCTTTCGCAAAAGAAAAAGGCGTCAAATACTTCATGATCTCGTTCACCGACCTGTTCGGTGGGCAGCGGGCCAAGCTGGTGCCCGCGCAGGCGATTGCCGAGATGCAGGAAGACGGCGCAGGTTTTGCCGGGTTCGCCACCTGGTTGGATATGACCCCCGCGCATCCTGACATGCTGGCGGTGCCGGACCCGTCATCGGTGATCCAGCTGCCATGGAAGCCTGAGGTCGCCTGGGTTGCAGGCAACTGCGTGATGGAAGGCAAGGATGTCGCCCAAGCCCCACGCAATGTGCTGCGCCGCTTGATCGGCGAGGCCGCCGAGATGGGCATGCATGTCAAAACCGGCATTGAGGCTGAATTCTTCCTGCTAACCCCCGATGGCGAGCAGATCAGCGACCCTTTCGATACCGCCGAGAAGCCCTGCTATGACCAGCAGGCGGTGATGCGCCGCTATGATGTGGTGCGTGAGATCTGCGACTATATGCTGGAACTCGGTTGGGGGCCTTATCAGAACGACCACGAAGACGCCAATGGCCAGTTCGAAATGAACTGGGAGTTCGATGACGTTCTGAAAACCGCCGACAAGCACTCGTTCTTCAAGTTCATGACCAAGTCGGTGGCCGAAAAGCATGGGCTGCGGGCCACCTTTATGCCCAAGCCAGTCGAAGGGCTGACCGGCAATGGCTGCCATGCTCATATCTCGGTCTGGGATGCACCCGGAGCAGACGCCAAAACCAACGTCTTTGCCGGCGAAGGCGACGGTCCGACCGGCGAGGTGGGACTTGGCGAACAGGGCAAGCACTTCCTTGGCGGTATCATGAAACATGCCAGTGCGCTTGCAGCGATTACCAACCCGACGGTGAACAGCTACAAGCGCATCAACGCACCGCGCACCATGTCGGGCGCGACCTGGGCCCCCAATACCGTGACATGGACCGGCAACAACCGCACACACATGGTCCGGGTGCCCGGTCCGGGCCGGTTTGAGCTGCGCCTGGCCGACGGGGCCACCAACCCCTATCTGCTGCAGGCGGTCATTATCGCTGCAGGTTTGTCCGGCATCCGCTCCAAGGCCGATCCGGGACGTCGCTGGGACATCGATATGTATGCCGAAGGCCATACCGTCACTGACGCCCCCAAACTACCGCTGAACATGCTCGACGGGTTGCGCGAATATGACAACGACACCGAGTTGAAAGCCATGATGGGTCAGGAATTCTCGAGCGCATTCCTCAAAATGAAACACCAGGAATGGAATTCCTTCGTCAGCCATTTCTCACGCTGGGAAAAAGACCACACGCTCGACATCTAAACAAATCAGGGGCTGCAGGCATCCTGCTGCCCCACCCCTTCGGTTAGGCGGAGACCCGCACCTCGTGAATATACTGATTTTCCAGCATACGCCGGGCGAAAACCCCGGAGCGTTTCTGGAGCACATTTCGTCATGCGGTGATACGGCCGGTATTGTGCATTTCTATGATGGTCAACCGATCCCGCAGCTTGACGAATTTGATTTGCTTTTTGTTCTGGGCGGTCCGATGGACGTCTGGGAAATCGAAGCACATCCGTGGCTTGTGCGTGAAAAGCAAGCAATCAGAACCTGGGTCCAAGAGCTCAAACGTCCTTACTTTGGTATTTGTCTTGGACACCAACTTTTGGTTGACGCGCTGGGTGGGAAATGCGCACGCATGCAAAAGCCCGAGATCGGCGTGCATTCCATCAATCTGACCGGTAATACGCGGGGTGATCCGCTGTTCGAGCTCTTGCCTCATCAGTTCAGGGTGCTTCAATGGCATGGAGTTGAAGCTGTTGATCTGCCAGTCGACTCATCAATTATGGCACAATCTGATGCCTGTGCTGTTCAGGCATTGCGGGTTTCAGACTGTGCGTGGGGCGTACAATTCCACCCCGAGCTCGTTCAGGGCACAATCCAATCGTGGATGAGCGATGCCGCCAACCATCAATGCGCTGTTGATTGGCTAGGCTCCGCAGATGCAGCGTGGGAAATGGTCTCTGACAGTGACCAAATAGTTGAAGAACAATTCAGGATAACATCCAGCTTCTATAACAGATTGCGACAGATCTGATCACACGCGATCAACCGGGAACTTCAATGTTCTCTTCGCTGTCTGCTTCAACTCTCCAATCGGGGACATCGTTGACAAGCATCAGTGCAGCGCGGCGCAATGTTGCGCGCATTTTGCCCACCACTGGACCGTCCATTTCGCAATCTGCCAATGCGGCGTCAAAAGTTTCCAGCCAAAGCTCGGCATCCGCTTCACGTATCGGCACATGCGCGTGTAATTCTCGCAAGTCCATATGACCAAATCGCTCACGATAATAAGCACGACCGCCCAAAAACCCGCTCAGGAATTCGAACTGCGCCTGTCTTGTATGAGATAATCCATGACCGCGAAAATGTAGTCTGTGCAGCGAATGCACCGCCGGGTCGGTCTCCATTCGGTCGTAGAAACGTTCGACAAGAGTCCGCAGCTTTTCTTCGCCACCGAGTTGATCCAAAGCCGATGACATAGGTCTCTTCTCCGAGTTGCCACTGTCAATAATTATTGCATACCAGGAAAATAAGTTTATCACCAGTGACATGTTGGCGCGGTTGATATCGAGAGAAGGATACGAAATTTCCTGGCATTCCCAGTTACGCGAGGCGACCGGATGAGCGCCCTTGCTCTGGGTCTGCTGGCAGCGTTGTGCTGGGGTTTTCACGATCTTGCTGTGAGATATATCAGTCAGTCCGTGAGCGTCATTGCCGCATTGATGGCCGTACTGGTTGCCGGGGCGCTGCTACAGTTCGGTCTTGTGGCAATATGGGCTGGATTCGCCCCCATGTCCGCCAAAGCAGTATCCTACGCAGTTGTAGCAGGCGGCTTTTATTTGCTGGCTGGCCTCAGTATGTATGCTGCATTTCAACGCGGGCCTGTACGTCTCGTCGCTCCGCTTGTCGCTAGCTATCCGGTCTTGTCTGTCACACTTGCGATATGGCGTGGTTCCGAGGTCAGCATCTGGCAATGGCTGGCGATCATTGCCATTGGCGTCGGCGTGTCCATTGTATCGACGCAATCCGACGACGGTACGGAATACCCTGCCACAGGGCCGACGATTGCCTTTTCTATACTCGCTGCAATTGGGTTCGCTGCAACATTCGCTTTGGGTCAGTACGCAGCCGAACTGGGCGACGAGTTCATTGTTTCACTGATTGGCCGTCTGACCGCTATCCCTGTGCTGGCGGCAATCGCCATTGCATCTCGCAAGTCGCTTTGGCCGGGCGCACGAGCCCTGCCCCTATTGTGCCTGATGGGTGCGCTCGATGCGGTGGCAATTCTGTGCGTCGTGTCTGCCGGTAGGTTGCCTAATGCCCAATACGCGTCCGTTGCAGCCTCGATCTTCGGGTTGTTGACTGTTGTTTTGGCTTGGGCAATTTTGCGAGAGGAAATGGCTTTCTTTCAATGGCTTGGATGCATTATCGCTTTTACGGGGATCGGCTATCTCGCGATCTGAGCATCTCCGTTATCCAACGCATTCCTTTGGGTCTGATGGGCAGCAATCGCACTGTTTAATACGCAATCAACTTCGCCCGGACGAACGGGTCCGGGATAGTGCCATGCACCGGGGCGAATGAGGTCTTTGTGCCTCTGTAACTCACTTCGCAAGTTGAGTACGTCAATATGCGCAGGCGCATCAGCTAAAAGCAGGACAGCATAGACATCCACCGACTCGTTTAGTTGTTTGATCTGAGTTCGACATTCGTCCTGCGACATTTCTTTGCCCCAGAGCTGCTGATCCAGTGCCATGTCTATTTGTGCCGCGCGGGCTATCAAAGCGCGGACGCGTGCAACATTCGTCGGAGAGTGGCCAATTGATACTATCACCATACGCATGGCGCGGCCCGCCAATCGCCAATATTGTAGCACTTTGGAACTGGCCGACTTGCCATCGCCTGCGTGAAGAGCGGCAGCAAATCTCACGCTGTCAAG
>NZ_AEYW01000003.1 GCF_000192475.1 Ruegeria conchae | reverse complement strand
TCGGGTCCCTGATTGAATTCCGTGCACGGCCGACGCGCGGGAGTCGGCGCTAAGCAGTCCTTACGATGGTGCAGCGCCTTAGTGAACACAGATTCCGACATAATCAAGCCGTGAAACGGCTTCGATCCATTTCGGGCATTACCTATAGAGGTCTTATGTTTTCAAGGTGACCAAGGACGTTGATCCGGTACAAACAATGACATGCAATCGCCTATTCGCACTTTGCCTGGCCGTTCAACCCAGGCCGTCACGCCTCTGCGGCCCTGTGCCGCAGATTTGAATAATGCACCATAACCGGGGGAAACGGCCTCTATTTCACGCCCTGGCAGGACACAGGGGCGGTTTTCCATATCAACGGTGATGGTTAAGCCCCCCTCGGCCTGCAGCCGAGAGCTTGGCGGTATGTGGGTAAAATCCGGGATCCCTTTGAGAACCATACTTGCACCCAGCAAAGAGGGATCAAGCCCATCCAGCCGCATATCACGAGCGATCACATCCAGTTCATCAGCGCACAGAACAGAAAGCTGACGCACATTCCTTATCTCAGTGCCGTTCGAGTACAGGTCCCTGACCCGCGAACACGACGCCCGGGTATGCCCCTCATGGCGTGCACCCCGGTCGCCTTCGAATTCGAGATCAAGCGCTTCGACCGCCTGTGCGCTAATAGCGCCACCAACCACTACGTGACCCAACCAGACAACCTCGGCAGCGTATTCCATTTTCCGCAGTACCGGCATTTCCTACATCACCCTCTCGCCTTGTGGGTCATAGAGAACATGCGGGTGATGTGATGGAAAGAAAAAAGACCCGAGCAACGCCCGGGTCTGTCTGGTTAAGCTGAGGGTTCAGGCTCCATGCCACCTTCGGGTGGAGACTTCTTAGCCTTGGTTTTGGGAATCGCGGTGACGCTTGGCGCGTTGCCCTCATCTGGCTTATCGCCTTCGTCATCGCTCTCACTTGGCGATTCTCCATTCATAACCCGCTTGATCTCATCTCCGGTCAGCGTCTCGTATTCGAGCAAACCCTGAGCCAGGCGTTCCCATTCCTCGTTCTTTTCGGTCAGAATCTGGTGCGCGCGCTCATAACCTTGCTGGATCAAGCGCTTCACCTCTTCCTCAATCAGCTCTTTCGTATGAGCCGACACTGAGAATCCGGCAGTATTGCCCGAATAGCCTTCGTGGGCTTCGGCATAGTCAATGTTACCGACCTTGTCCGACATACCCCAGCGCATCACCATAGCCCGCGCCAATTGGCTGGCCTGCATGATGTCGCCTGCAGGGCCATTCGAGACGTGATCTTCGCCGTATTTGATCACCTCGGCTGCCTTACCTGCCATGGTCATGGCCAGTTTCTGCTCGCACTCATCCCGGTGATAGTTCAACCGATCCATCTCGGGTAAGGACACGACCATACCCAGCGCTCCACCGCGTGGAATAATGGTCGCCTTGTATACGGGATCGCACATCGGCAATTCCAGACCAACGACGGCGTGACCGGCCTCGTGATAAGCCGTCTTCTCTTTCTGATCCTGGGTCAGCACCATCGAGCGGCGCTCGGCGCCCATCATCACCTTGTCCTTGGCGTTCTCGAAATCTTCCATGGTGACAAAACGACGACCCACGCGGGCGGCCATCAGCGCGGCCTCGTTCACCAGGTTCGCCAGATCAGCACCCGAGAAGCCGGGTGTACCGCGCGCGATGATACGCAGATCAACATCTGGACCCAAAGGCGTCTTCCGCGCGTGCACGCCCAGTATTTTCTCACGGCCTTTGATGTCAGGGTTGCCGACAGTCACGTTGCGGTCAAACCGGCCCGGACGCAGCAGAGCCGGGTCAAGAACATCCTTACGGTTGGTCGCGGCCAGAATGATCACACCTTCGTTGGCCTCGAACCCGTCCATCTCTACCAGCAGCTGGTTGAGGGTCTGTTCACGTTCGTCGTTACCGCCGCCATAACCAGCACCACGATGACGTCCCACGGCGTCAATCTCGTCGATGAATACGATGCATGGCGCATTCTTCTTGGCCTGTTCGAACATGTCGCGCACACGGGATGCACCTACACCCACAAACATCTCGACAAAGTCTGAACCCGAGATGGTGAAGAACGGCACGCCCGCCTCACCCGCAATCGCGCGGGCCAGCAGCGTTTTACCGGTCCCCGGAGGGCCAACGAGCAACGCTCCTTTTGGAATCTTGCCACCCAAGCGGCTGAACTTCTGCGGGTTGCGCAGGAATTCAACGATTTCTTCCAGTTCTTCCTTGGCCTCATCAATGCCGGCGACGTCGTCAAAGGTTACGCGCCCATGCTTTTCGGTCAGCATCTTAGCCTTGGATTTGCCAAAGCCCATCGCGCCGCCTTTGCCGCCACCCTGCATCCGGTTCATGAAATAGACCCAAACACCGATCAGCAGCAGGAAGGGCAGCAATGTGATCAGGAACGACTGGAACCCTGACTGCTGCTGTTTCACAGCCTCAACAGGGATGTTTTTGTCGATTAGCAGCTTAGTGACCTCGGCATCGGCGGGTTTGATCGTAGTGTAACTGGCGCCGTTCTGAGTCGAATAGCGAATCTGCTCACCGTCCAGCGTGACTTTGTTGACCTCACCACTTTCAACGGCGGACACAAAATCAGAATAGGTTTTTTCATTGCCCTGAAGCGACCCGCTGGGTCCGCTGAACAGGTTGAACAGTGCAAGGATCAGTAGAAACAGAACGACCCAGAAGGCGATGTTGCGAGCGTTGCCCAAGGAAAATCTCCCGAAAGGTTTCGGCAGGTGGGGACCTGCCGGAGTTACCCCTTAAAATAGAGAGGATTGTGGCAGGTTCAATGCGATAAAATCAAAGCCGCAAAGTCAGACCTTTCTGGCAGCAATTCGACGCGCCATTCATTCGCAAAACTGGCCAAAGGTGCCGCCAAAACCGTATCACCAGCCCAAACGGCGGGTGTCGACAATACTGCTGTACGGGGTTTGCCTGTGGAGCGCCAATTTTCGAGCTGCAGAATTCCATCTTCACCCAACGCCCGAATTTCAGCATCTGCATGATTTGGTCCAGATACGATCCAGCGGCGATCCCATGGTTCAAGCGGTCGTGCGCGTTGATCCCTGATGGCGTTTAGCTCTCTGCAAATCCAAGTTTTTTTGCCTTCTGGAACCAGAATACAGCCCCCGAGCGTCGTCGTCTGGCCAGAAGAGATCGCATCCATCACTTGGTCCACCGCGTTGTGACGCGGAGGATAGCCAGCGCCAGCAATCCACAAGACAGACGCAATCACCAAACGCCGGCGAATTTCCTCGGGTAAAGTTTCGAAATCACCGCGGTCGAGACACAAATCGCCATCCGACACCTGGATGCATCTGACAGCGGATTCCTGCGTGTAGCGTGCCAGAGCCTCACGCGCTTGTGCCATATTTTCAGCAACCCTTGACAAGTTCTCTGCGGTGATGCCGATCTGATCCAACCCGGATAGGACCTGACGCGCCTTGATCCGATCAAAGCGATGGTCCTGATTCGAGGGGTCATCAATCCAAGAAATGTCTTGCGCGGTCAGATAGTCTCGTAAGCGCTCACGTGTCGTGGTTAGCAATGGGCGCAATAGGGCTATCTCCCCTTCTTTGCGCGACCCGGACATTGCTGAAAGGCCTGAAACGCCCGCTGCGCGCGCCAACCGCATCAGAACGGTTTCGGCCTGATCGTCTGCGGTATGACCCAGTGCGATTGCCTGCAACCCCTTGGCCTTGGCCCAGGCGCCAAGCAGTCGATATCGCGCACGCCGCGCCTGATCTTGCAGATTACCGGCTCTGTCCCAACCTTGCCATTTCAGTATTTCATGAGGGATACCCCAGCGCTGCGCCAGTGCCGCGGCAGCCAGAGCTTCCGAGGCTGATTCAGGTCGCAATCCATGATCGACCGTTGACGCATATAGTTCCAATTGCTCTTGCTGTGCTATGTCCGCCAACAAACGCATGAGGGCAGTCGAATCACTGCCCCCTGAAACCGCCACACCCAGCCGACATGGTAGCGGGTCCGGCAAGCGCGCCCGCACTTCAGCCCGAAGCGTATCGGCGTCAATGTTCAAGAACAGCCCAGCGTTGCCATTTCCTGCACGGCCGAAGCCGCTGGTGCCGAGGTCGGGAACCGCACACCAACTTCGCCGAGTGTAATGCAGGCCTGATCTGTTTGACCCAATTGTCCAAGCGCCGCGCCCAACTCGAACAAAGCCTCGGGGGCCAGGGGGCCTTCGGAATCGCCTGTGAAACTTGCCAAGAACGCGCGTGCAGCTTCCCGGGTATCACCCACCCCTTTAAGCGCCTGCCCGCGCCGCAAATTAGCCTGACTCGCCAGCGGGCTACCGGGATAAGACAGGTCGAACTGCGCAAACAGATCGGCAGCAGTTTGGAAATCCCCATCCGCCAATGCCTGTGAAGCAGCGTCAAAATCCGCCTGCTCACCCACAGCAAGTTCACCTTGATCTGTGTCCGAGGGTTGCGTCGGCGTTGGTGAAGGAGCTACCGCAACTTCCGTTTGTGTCTCACCGCCCAGTGTGGTGGTTTCGCCCAATGTGCTCAGGTCTCCGCCTTCAAGCTCAACCAGACGGAACTCCAGATCACCAATCCGGTTCGTGCCGTCGGTGACGATATTCTGCACCCGCTGGTTCAACTGCTCGGTTTGGCGCGTCAGACGCTGCAACTCGGCCTCGATCGCGTCGACACGTTCCAGAACGGAACTGCCGGACAGGTTCGGCGCGGGCGAGCCTGTGGTCGAAAACTCGCGCTTGAGACGCTGGATTTCAACATGCAGCACGGTCAGTTCCTGACGGATATCCGCCAGCGTCTGCTGATCCTGTGCTTGTGCCACACCAGCGACGGCCACAACCGCCGCCAGAACCAATCCTGCAAATCGCATCATCTTACCCCAAGGTTGAGCCGGTCAGCACCGTCACCGCGCGGCGGTTTTTGGAATAGCAATCCTCGGTGCTGCAAATTTCGATAGGGCGTTCCTTGCCATAACTGACGGTGGTCAATCGGTTGCCCGCAACTCCGCGCGAGATCAAATATTCCCGAGCTGCGTTTGCGCGACGGGCGCCAAGCGCAAGGTTGTATTCGCGCGTGCCCTGCTCGTCCGCGTGGCCTTCGATGTTGGCGACAAAATCCGGGTTGGCCAGCAGCCAGTCGGCCTGCCCCTGAAGAACCGTCTGCGCCTGCGGACTGAGCGTGGACTGGTCGACGGCAAACAGAACCCGGTCGCCAACTGTCTGCTGGAAATAAGCTGGCGAGCGCGGATCACTGGGAGACCCCGGAACCAGAGCACCACTGCCACCGGCACCTCCACCCAGTGCCGACGGATCGTTATTCGTACAGGCAGCAATCAGGGTCAGCACCCCGATAGCCGCGGCTTTGCTCAACAGTTTCATCTCAAGTGCCTCGTGTTTCGTTGTTTATTGCCGCGCTTCTATCACATTGCGGGTTTGTTGTGAACTTTACCCGCTGCCTGTTCCGATCAATTCTGCAGTGGTCCCCAAGACGGGTCGCTACCCCCATCCGGTGTTCGCACAGGACGCAGGTTCCTTCCCGAAATATCCACGGAGTAAAGCGTCGATCGACCGCCCGCGCCTTGTGTTTCGCGGGTGAACATGATGACCCGCCCGTTCGGTGACCAGGTGGGACCTTCGTCTAGGAAAGAAGCGGTCAGAAGACGCTCTTCACTGCCGTCGGTGCGCATAACGCCGATGTGAAAGCGGCCCTTATTCTGCTTGGTAAAGGCAATCAGGTCACCACGCGGAGACCAGACCGGCGTGCCATAGCGCCCCTGCCCGAAACTGATCCGCGTCGCCTCGCCGCCGTTGGCGGGCATGATATATAGCTGCGGAGTGCCCGAGCGGTCGCTTTCGAACACGATCTGGCCACCATCCGGCGAATAGCTTGGTGCGGTTTCGATCGCAGGTGTGTTTGTCAGCCGCACACTTTGACCCGAGGCCAGATCCATCTTCCACAGATCCGTGTTTCCGCCCTGCGTCAGCGAATAAACAATCGAGCGACCATCGGGCGAAAAGCGCGGCGAAAAGCTCATGGTGCCTTCCTGCGTTGGCAATTCCTGCCGTTTCACGCGACCAACATCCAGCACGTAGATGCGTGGCTGACCGGTTTCATAGCTGGTGTACAGCAGCCGGTCACCGGTCGGCGAAAAGCGCGGCGCCAGCACGATGGCGGCGCTGTCAGTCAGGTACTGCACATTCGCGCCGTCATAATCCATGATCGCCAACCGCTTGCGCCGCTGATCCTTCGGGCCACTTTCCGATACGAACGCAACCCGGCTATCAAAATAAGCACCCTCACCGGTGATCCGGGTATAGACCTGATCGGCCACCTTATGCGCCATCCGACGCCAGCCGTCGGTGGTGCCGACAAACTGCAACCCATTGCCCAGTTCCTGACCCGAGAATACGTCCCACACCCGGAACCGAACCGTCAGCCGTTTGCCCGAAACATTGACCGCCCCTGTCACCAATGCTTGCGCGTTTATCGCCTTCCAGTCGGCAAACTGCACCGGGGCATCAAAACTGCTGACCCGGCTGATGAACGCATCCGATGAGATTTCGCGAAACAGGCCCGTTCCCGTCAGGTCCGACACGATCACGCGCGATATATCCTGAGCGTATTGTGCCGCAGAAGGCCCATCCGGCACAAAACTCGGCACCGCAAACGGCATCGGCTCGATGATCCCTTCATCGATTTCCAAGCGCAACGGGCCACTCTGAGCATAGGCCGAGGTCGAAAGAAGAGTCAGGCCAACGAAGAGGCTGGTCAGAAGTTTCATCATTTGATCCGCATCCTCTCGGGATTGAAGGTAATCTCAATATCCTGCCATTGATCGTATTTGTCAGCAGGCAGGTCGTATCCTTTGGCGCCACAGCGTAAAATCGCGCGCCGCGCTGCCTCGTAGGCTTGTTTTGCCGAAGCGGCCGAGCCGCCGGTACTGTCCAGCAGCTGCAGGCTGCCACCGACCACTTTACCGTCCCGGGTAAGCGAGAACCCAACGACGACGACAGTTTCCAGCGCATCCGTCGACAGAGATCCGACATTCCAACACCGCGACACGGCAACCCTCATCGCATCTTTCTCGCCGCTGGTAAGTGGAGGACCCGAAGGTTCGGTACCATTCCCCAGCGCCTCAGCAAGCGCGTCGTTGATTGCCTGATCCTCTTGCGCGGGCTCTGGCGGAGCGGATTCAGGTGCTTCGGCAACCTCAGGCTCGGGTGGTGGCGCCGGACGGTTCGGACGCACGCGCGGGCGGGGCGAGGTGCGGGGAGCCGGGTCCTCGACCTCTTCCGCCTCGGTAACGATCTCGGGCGCGGCTTCTTCAGGAGCAGTCTGGTCCTGCTGCTCTTGCTGAACCTCAGCACCCTCATCCAAAGAGACGGGAGGGGTCTCAATGTCATCAGGTTTCGCCTCCGGCGGGGGTGGTGCAATCTGTTCAGGTGCGATCTTATCTGCGGGGCTCGGTTCCGCCTCGGGACCCGGAGGAACCGGAAGCGCCGCCACCTCGGGCTCGGGCTGTTCAAGCGTCGGGGGCTGTTCGATCAGCTCAGGCTCGGGCTGTAATTCTACCTCCTCGGGCTCCACCTCAGGCTCGGGTTCCGGCTCTGGCTGGGCAACCGGTTCCGGCTCTGGCTGTTCTTCCGGTGCTGGGTCCGGCGTATCAATCTCGTCCGGCTCTGTGGGTTGTTGTAATTCAGCCGGGTCAGTCGGCACCTCTGGTGCCTCCCGTTGGGCGGTCATTGCCGCAAACTGCTCAGACGATATCACGGTGACATCCTGCACTGCCATCGGCAACGGCTCGGACCGGAAGGTCCCTCCGAACAGCGCCCAGCTGATCAGGCTGACATGCGCAATTGCCGAAATCTTGGTGCCGGTCTCCACCGCGCGACCTCACTCTCACCCTTCGTCCAGCGTTGGCCCGCCGGTATCGGTTACAAGACCCACGTTGGAGAACCCGCCTGCATTCAGCGCACCCATGACCTGCATTACCTGCGCATATGGGATAGCACCGTCAGCACGCAGGAACACTCGATCACTGCTGCGCTCAGCCGCAATGGCGCGCAACTTGCCGATCAGCTCTTCGCGCAGCACATCTGTTGTCTGGATCTGTACTCGGCCGTCTGCCGTCAGAGTGACAGTCAATGGTTCTTCGTTGTCACCGGGTAAGGCGCTTGCGGCCGTCTTTGGCAGATCAACGGGCACACCAACGGTGAGCAAAGGGGCAGCCACCATGAAGATAATCAGCAACACCAGCATGACATCCACAAATGGCGTCACATTGATCTCGGCCATCGGCTGGGCACGGCCACGACGCCGCCCGCGCCGGCGTCCGTTATCACCCGAGGATTGCTGAACCGCCGCACCCATCGTCAGCTATCCAACTGTCTGGACAAGATCGTTGCAAATTCATCGGCGAATGCTTCGTAACCGCCTACGATCCGATCACTGTCGGCGCTGAGCTTGTTGTAGAAAATCACTGCCGGAATGGCAGCAAGCAACCCAAGGCCTGTGGCCAGCAACGCCTCGGCAATACCGGGGGCCACAACAGCGAGGTTGGTGTTCTGCTGCTCGGCAATCTCGATAAAGGCGTTCATAATGCCCCAAACTGTGCCGAATAGGCCGATAAATGGTGCAGTCGAACCTACCGTGGCTAGAATGGGCAGTCCTTTTTGCAGCCCTTCGGCTTCTTTCGCGATCGCCACATCCATCGAGCGGTCAATCCGCGCGGTCGCCCCGGCGATCAAACCACCATCGTTACGATGCGAGCGGCGCCACTCGATCATCCCGGCTGCAAAAATCTTCTCAGAACTGCCATCTGGCTGTGTTCCGATCTTCTCGAACAGCTCGTCCAGAGGATTCCCTGACCAAAAGCTTTCGTCAAACACCTGAGCCTCACGACGCGCCGCCCGGTAATTGATCAGCTTTTGAATGATGATCGCCCAAGACCAAAAGGATGCGATCAAAAGGATCAGCATCACGATTTTGACGATAAATGTCGCGCGGGCAAACAGCCCCCACATGGAGAAATCGATCTCCTGCGCCAGCGCCAGCGTTTCAGCTTCCATGAACCTGCTCTTTGTTTTGCCTGATGGCCATTTGGCCTTGTTTTGCCAAACGCTAACGCAGATGGATATGAAAAGCCAACAGAACCACCCCTGAGGGTGAAAATGTTACATCAATGCGCGAATCTCTGCCGGAAGGCGCACAGGCTTACCCTGCGCATTCATGCAAACCGCGGTGACTGCGGCACGAAAGATCTCGGTTTCACCACGCCTAACCAATTGCGACATCGTCAGCCGCGCACCCGATAGTGAAACCATCTCGGTTTCCACCACCAATTCATCTTCGAAGCGCGCGGCAGCCAGATAATCCGCCTCGATCCGCCGCACGACCCAGACAATACCCGCATCCCGCATCGCGTTCTGATCATTGCCCAGCTTGCGCACCCAGTCTGACCGGGCGCGTTCGATGAACTTCAGGTAATTCGCGTGATAGACCACCCCGCCCATGTCGGTGTCTTCGTAATACACGCGAACCGGGTAAACATGTTTCATTGCGGTTGTTCCAATCGGGCAAACAGACGCAACGCATGAGAGGAATCCTGCGCTGCCCCGGGTAAAACCGGATCGTAGGCGGCGCGGATCAAGGCGGCAATATCAGGCCGTAAGATCGTTGCGTCACCTGCGATGGCCAAAGGTGACGCGCTACGGAATGCCGTATCGGACCATAGCAGAATGGTCTGCACCACCTGGCTGAGCGCCAGTGTTTCCGCCGGGACCTTGGACATCTCCTTGTCCATGCGCAGAAACACAAAAGCCGCGCGAATTGCGCCATCTTCTTCGAACCGGAAAATGCGATACTGATTGGCATCAGCGGCAACCAACCGCTCGACCAATGGAGCCAAATCCGGGATCAGGCGATCCAGGTCAGGAACTTCCAACAACTCCTGCCAATCTCGGAAGAAGAAGACCATGCAGTTGGCACCCAGTTCAGGGTCCGTCTCGGTCATCTTATGACCGGCCAGAGTGACGACCGCTTCAAACGCGCCTTTGACGGTCGCGAGTGTCCCATCCTCGACACCGAATACGATTGGAGCGATGGGCCGCCCCCAGCGCGCAAACAAAAACTCACCGTTTTCGCGCGTGAACAGCGCTTGGATCTCTTCCGGAGTCACGCTTGAACCTTCATCTTCTGAAAAATACTCTCAGTGAGAGGCATAAAATCTCTTGCGAACTGCTTCAACCAAACAGATCGCTTTGCCCTTTGGGCGCAGCCATCCCCAGATGCGTCCATGCTTTTTGCGCCAGCATCCGTCCGCGCGGGGTGCGTTGGATCAGTCCTTGCTGCAACAGAAAGGGCTCGATCACTTCTTCCAGCGAGTCCCGGCTTTCCGACAACGCCGCCGATAGCGTCTCGATCCCAACCGGACCACCAGCATAGTTCTCGGCAATCAGCTTCAGATACCGGCGGTCGGCTCCGTCCAGACCCAAATTGTCGACACCCAGTCGGGTCAACGCCCCATCCGCCAATTCGCGGGTAATCCGACCATCACCTTCGACAATGGCAAAATCCACGACCCGCCGCAGCAAACGACCGGCGATCCGCGGTGTGCCGCGCGACCTTCGCGCAATTTCGCGCGCGCCTTCATCGTCGGCAGGTGCTCCCAGCTTCCGCGCATTCCGTGTGACAATCTCATGCAACTCGTCGACCGTGTAAAACTGCAGCCGGGTTGGAATACCAAAGCGATCTCGCAGTGGGGTAGTCAATAGCCCCATGCGTGTGGTCGCCCCGACCAGCGTGAAAGGCTGCAACTCAATTCGCACCGTCCGCGCCGCCGGGCCTTCACCGATCACCAGATCCAGTTCGAAATCCTCCATCGCTGGATAAAGAACCTCTTCAACTGCCGGGTTCAGACGATGAATCTCGTCGATGAATAACACATCTCTTGATTCCAGATTGGTCAGGATCGCCGCCAGATCCCCCGCCTTGGCCAGAACGGGCCCCGAGGTCATGCGGAAATTCACTCCCAACTCACGCGCCATGATCTGCGCCAGCGTGGTCTTCCCCAATCCCGGGGGGCCATGGAACAGTGTATGGTCCATGGCCTCACCCCGCTGGCGGGCCGACTGTATAAAGATGCGTAGGTTCGCGCGTGCCTCGGCCTGACCGATAAATTCATCAAGGCCCTGAGGGCGCAGGGCGCGATCATTGTCTTCCGGCATCGGCTCGGGGCGCAAGGCGGGATCGGCGTCTACCATTAACTTACCCTTTCGGAGCCAGCAGTTTCAGCGCGGCGCGGATCAGATCGGCTTCACCCGCATCGGGCAAATTGGCCGCTGCCTCGGCAACAGCAGAAGCCGCCTCGGATGGGCCATAGCCAAGATTGCCCAGCGCCGAAAGCGCGCCCGCAGAAGCTGCAGCAGCGCCTGAGGCCGGTTTTACCGCTCGTTTCGGCGCGGGCGCAGGCTCACCCGCGTCGATGACCTCCAGAGCGGGACCATCCATTGCCTCGGTCACAGTGCCGCCCATAGCCATCACGCCTGGGGCTTTGTCCTTCAAGTCCAACACGATCCGTTGTGCCGTCTTCGGTCCGACGCCCTTGGCCGCTTTGACCGCGCCCCAATCGCCCAAGGCGATCGCACGGCTGACACCATCCGGTCCCAGCGCACTGAGGATCGACAACGAGACCTTCGCGCCCACGCCCTGAACCGAGCACAGCAGACGGTGCCATTCCTTCTCAACCAAGGACAGAAAGCCGTAAAGCTGCATCAGGTCTTCGCGTACGACCAAGTCGGTGTAGATCGAAATACCTTCACCCACACCGGGTAAAGCCGCCATGGTCCGGTCTGAGCAATAGACGATGTACCCGACCCCGCGTACGTCGATAAGAACGTGATCCGCAGCGCGATAATCCAGTCGTCCGGTGAGTTTGCCGATCATGCACGCACCTCTTTCATTCGAGCCTGCGGAGCGGAGCCATAGTAGGAGTGACAAATCGCAATCGCCAAAGCGTCCGCTGCATCCGCCCCTTTGGGCGAACAGCCCGGCAGTTGCAATTTGACCATGTGCAACACCTGTTCTTTCTCGGCGTGGCCAACTCCCACCACAGTTTTCTTGACCCGGTTGGGGGCGTATTCACCCACCGGCAGACCGGCTTGTGCCAGGGTCAATAGCGCAACACCCCGCGCCTGCCCCAACTTCAGGGTTCCTGCTCCGTCTTTGTTGACAAAGGTCTGTTCGATGGCCGCCTGATCGGGCCGGTGTTCAGCGATAACCTCGACTATCTGGTTGTGGAGCGACAAAAGCCGTTCTCCCAAATCATCACCATCGGATTTACACAAGCCATTGGCGACGTGGCTCAGGCGGCTGCCCGTTGATTCGATAACGCCCCATCCCAGGGTCCTTAGACCCGGATCAATGCCCAGAATTCGCATGTTTGCTTCGGCCTGCTCGGGTTTACTTGATCTTTTTCCATCGATTAGCACGAAGCGTGAACGTTTTCCAAGCAAAATGGTCGCAGGTTGAAAAACGACAATTGTGTCGCCCCTAGTCTTCCTGGGTTCGTTTGCGACATGGATTGGTTTATTTTCGACCTGGATATGAAGGAAAATTAACTAATGATTTAAAGGGCTTTCAGAGATACTGAGCATTGCAAGAAACGCATAGGACACATGCAAATTCAGCGCTTGCGCGGCAAGATTGAGATCACTAGATGCCGCTCAGATCGCAAGATCAGAGTTTAACACAAACCAGAAGGAAACAGGATATGGCTGCACTGGACACCACCCGCACCACCACTGGCTCATTCGGCCTCGTCGGCCGTATCGGCGCGACTTTCGCAACGGTTGTAAGCACCGTAGTTGAATGGAATGACGCCCGTGTAACACGCAACGCGCTGAACGGTCTGACCGATCGTGAACTGGCTGATATCGGCTTGTGCCGTGGCGACATCGACGAAGTCGCTGAGGGCCGTCGATAACAACTTGTCACTGCTCCAAATAAGCCCCTACTTCCTCCCTGTGGGGCGAACAGAAACACCGCGTGCTTTAAGACACGCGGTGTTTTTGATTTAGGAGGGCGTTCAAACTTAGGCTAGAACATTACCTTGTTTAATTGGGTGGCAAAGAATGCAGTCACAGGATCGGCTTGCATGATCCATGCGCCAGCTTGTTCAACTGCAGTACCTTGGTGCAAGGCATCCACGCGCGTGTCGTAGGCAGACGGGCCCAGATGGGACAGAAGGAAAGCTTTGAAACCAAAGAAGCCCACCACACACATTAGTAAAACCCTGGCCGGAACTGCCGAGCGCACGCGCTGCGGCTTCATCACCACCAGTCCATCCGACCGCATGGTCGCACGATACCCACGGCTTAGTTTTTGATGCTTTTTGTTCAAGCGCGTAACGCGTTGATCAAATTCCAGTTGTTTTCCAGTCATGGCAGCCTCCAAAAAACCGCCCCCCGATTGCGTCCAATGACGGTAAAAGAAGAATGCGACAAAAACGTGGCGAAAATCCACAAAACTCCCGCAAATGGCCTAGCTTTCGCCCCGTTTGCTTAAGATTAGCGTCGTCCACTCACCAATCTCACTCCCGCGCACCTGATTGAAGCCATTTTGGATATAAACTGTGAGCACGTCATCAGCTTGTTCATTGAGGATTCCCGATAGGATTGCGTGTCCGCCTACCCGCAGATTCGCCGATATCTCTGGTGAAAGCGCGACTAGGGGTCCTTTGAGAATGTTTGCAAATATCAGGTCATAAGGCGCATGTTCATTCAGGTCGGGATGATCGAATCCCGCCGCTTCGACGCATTTCACGGCTCCTGCCATACCGTTTGCCCTCAGATTGGCCTCGGCCACGTCAACAGCAACCTCATCGATATCACTGGCGATGATATCGCCATCCCAAACCCGAGCCGCGGCCATCGCCAGCACGGCAGTACCGCAACCGATATCGGCAACTTTGGTGGCCGCGAAGCCTTCATCCAGAAGAAAGTCCAGAGCTTTGAGACATCCTAATGTCGTTCCATGATGCCCCGTGCCAAAGGCCATCGCGGCTTCAATCAACAATGGAATACGACCATCGGGCAGCTTGTCTGCGTCGTGGCTGCCATATACAAAAAAACGACCTGCTTCGACCGGGGCCAGTTCGCGACGTACATGTGCAACCCAGTCAGTTTCGGGAAGCTCTGAGACGACGAATGGCTTGGCCTCAAATGCGGCAGCCAAAACGGCCAACGCGGTCTCGTCTGGCGCTTCAGTAAAGTACCCGCCGATCTCCCATAGGCCCGAGCCATCCTCGACCTCAAACACCCCCACACCGGTGGGCTCCGGGTTCAGACGTTCCATCGCCTCGCCCAGACCCTCGGCTGCTACTCTGCCGGTCAGGGTGGTCAGTGCGGTGAATGTGGGCATTGGGGGCCTCCTGTCTCAAGCTGCCCCTGCGCGTAGGGCGGCGCGGCGCCGAGGTCAAGCGCCGGTGACTACTCGGCGGGTGCAGTGGCGTATTTCGACAGGATTGTCTCGTTCCCGGCCTCCGGATGCCGTGGGATCAGAAGAGACAAGCCCAACGACACCATCGCCATCGCAGCGGCAAGACCAAATACGGCGCCCGGTGAAATGACCCAAAGCAGGCCCAAAAGCGCAGGCAGGAACACTGCCGCGATATGGTTAATAGTAAAGGCAACGGCCGCAGTGGGTGCAATATCTGCCGGATCGGCGATCTTTTGGAAGTATGTTTTCAGTGCCAGTGCCAGCGCAAACAGAACATGATCGATCACATATAATATTGCCGCCAGCAAAACGCCCCAACCGAACCAATAGATACCACCGTAGGCTGCGAATACGATTGCAAGGCCGGAATATTCAAAGATCAGTGTGCGGCGCTCCCCGAATCTGGCAACTGCTTTGCCCAACATCGGCGCTGCGGCCATGTTGATCATCAGGTTGATGAGGTAGAGGCTGGTCAGTTCGTGCACCTCAAACCCGAACTTCTCAACCATCATGAAGCCCGCAAAAACGATGAAAATCTGACGCCGCGCGCCTGCCATGAATTGCAGGGCGTAATACAACCAGTAACGTCTGCGCAGTACGATCTTTTTGGTCTGGGGTGTCGGCGAATCGAACTGCGGAAATGCGATCAGACAAAACAGCGCAAGCAGAACGGTTACGCCGCCAGCAGCCATGAAGACGAAGTTGTAAGACAGATCGAACCGATCCCATGTCAGCACGATCAGGCCATAGACCACAGCCGTCGCAGCCGAACCCATCGCAACCAGCCAACCCAAAATCTGTGGCGCACGATCCTTGGGCAACCACTGCAGTTGCAACGACTGATTCACCGTCTCGTAATAGTGAAACCCGATTGAGCTGAACAGAGTGACAAACAACAGACCGCCAAGGCTTGGAAACCACGCGGTCACCGCAGTTGCAGCGCCCAGCATCATCAACGAGATCATGGCCAGAACCTGCTCGCGGATGAAGATGATCACTGCGATAACGCCGACGGCCAGAAACCCCGGAATTTCGCGCACCGTGTGCAACAGACCGATATCCGCCCCGTCAAAATTCGCAGCCTCAATGACAAAATTGTTCAGCAACGCACTCCACGCGTTGAACGCGATCGGCATGGTCAACGCCATCACGAACAAGAGCGTCATAGGACGGCGCCAGAGCGGAAGACTCTGCGCCTCAGACAAGGGCATGGGTTTCAGCATGAGGTTGCCTTACGCCCATTTGTACCTTTTGGCGAGTGGAAAGCGGCTGGCGCACAGTGGCTCTGCACTGATGCAGGGGTCAGTAGAAGCTTTGCGGGTCGATATCCACGGCCAGGCGGATATCGCCTTTCAACTTCAATGGCGCAATCCAGCGGGCGATGGCGTCCTGAATAGGCGCGCCTTTCGGGGCTTTGACCAAAAGCCGGACGCGGTGACGGCCACGTATGCGCGCGATGGGGGCCGGAGCCGGGCCAAAGACCTGCGCTCCGACGTCGCGCAGCGGTGCATCGTTGCGCGCCATGGCATTGCCGATATCGAAGACCGGCCCAACTTCGGGGCCCGACAGGACTATCCCGGCCATACGGCCGTAAGGCGGCACCCCAGCGGCCTGACGCCCAGCGGCTTCAGCCGTCCAGAACCCTTCTTCATCGCCCGATAGAATCGCCCGGATCACAGGATGCTCAGGCTGGAAGGTTTGCAGCAACGCCTGCCCCGGTTTATCCGCACGGCCTGCCCGGCCCGCAACCTGCCGCATCAATTGAAAGGTTCGTTCCGCCGCGCGCAGGTCGGCCCCGTGCAGGCTGAGGTCCGCATCGATCACTCCCACCAGTGTCAGCTTGGGAAAGTTATGCCCCTTCGCCACCAGTTGCGTCCCGATAATGATATCCGCATCGCCCTCGGCAATCTCTTCGATCTTGGCCTTCAAGGCCCTAGCTGAGCCAAACAGGTCAGAGCTGAGCATCGCGATCTTGGCCTCGGGGAACGTCGCCTCGGCCTCTTCGGCCAGCCTTTCAATCCCCGGCCCGACCGGTGCAAGCTTGCCCTCGACCCCGCAGGAGGGGCAGGTTTCGGGCATCGGCTTGGTCTCACCACATTGGTGGCACATCAGGCGTTTGAGGAACCGGTGCTCCACCATCCGCGCGTCGCAATGGTTACAGGCAATTTGCTCGCCACAAGCCCGGCACAAGGTCACCGGGGCATAGCCACGGCGGTTGATGAACAGCAGCGACTGTTCGCCCCGCTCAATCCGCTGCCGCACCGCCTGCCGCAGTGAGGGGGAAATCCAAGTCCCTGCCTGCATCTGTTCGGCCCGCATGTCGATGGGCTTCATCTCGGGCAGGACCGCCGCCCCGAAGCGTGCGGTCAGGTCGAGACGCTCATACTTCCCAGCCTCGGCATTCGCCCAGCTTTCCAGCGACGGCGTCGCGCTCGCCAGAACCACGCGCGCCCCGCAGATCGAGGCCCGCAGCACCGCCATATCACGTGCGCTGTAATGCACGCCATCTTCCTGTTTGTACGACGTGTCGTGCTCTTCATCGACCACAACCAGCCCCAGATCGCGGAAAGGCAGGAACAGCGCCGACCGAGCGCCCACAACCAGCTGAGCAGCCCCCTGCCCGACCATCCGCCAGACCCGACGGCGTTCTGTCATTGTTGCGCCCGAATGCCATTCCGCCGGACGCGCACCGAAACGTGCCTCGACACGGGTCAGAAACTCCGCCGTCAAAGCAATTTCGGGCAAAAGGACCAAAGCCTGCCGCCCCTTGCGCAACGCCTCGGCCACGGCTTCCAGATAAACCTCGGTTTTGCCCGACCCCGTCACGCCCTTCAGCAGCGTGGTCCCATAGTCACCCGTGCGCTGCCCAGCTTGAAGCCGCGCAACGGCTTTTGCCTGATCCTCGGTCAGGTCTTTCCCCGGCAGATCAGGGTCCAGATGGGGATAGGGCAGATCTCGCGGGCTGTCCTCTTCCCGCACAGCGCCTTGTTTGACCAGTCCTTTGACCACGGAGGAGGTTACACCCGCCTGCTCGGCCAGTTCTTTCAGTGTGAACGCCAGCCCACCGTAATCCCGCAGCACCTCCAACACCCGTGTTCGGGCGTCTGTCATCCGATCCGGTTCCGTGCTTCCCAGCCGATAAACTTTGCGCATTGACTGCGGATCACCCAATCCCGGCGCGCGCGTCGCCAGACGCAGCATCGCGGGCATAGGTGTCAGCGTGTAATCCGCTACGCGCCCCAGAAACACACGCGTCTCCTCGCGCATCGGCGCGACTTCAAGCACCCGGATCACCGACCGCGCCTTGGCCAGGTCAAAACCGCCCTGCCCCTGCCCCCAGACCACACCCAAGACTTTACGCGGCCCCAAAGGCACTTCGACAAACGCCCCAAGAAAGCACCCGCCTTCGGGCGCTTTATAGTCTAACGTCCGGTCCAGCGGTTGCGTGGTCAGCACCGCAACCAGCTCTCCTTCGTCGAAAAATCCGTTAGCGCTCACGGCATATCCTTCGCGGGGGGTTCCAGCATGGGTCTCTTTGAGGTAAAGCCATCCGCGACCAAGGCCAACCCATCAAAGGACTGCCCTCATGAAATTCTTCGTAGACACCGCCGAGATCGACGCCATCGCCGAACTGAACGATCTGGGCATGGTGGACGGCGTAACCACCAACCCCTCGCTGATCCTGAAATCGGGCCGCGACATTCTGGAAGTCACCAAAGAGATCTGTGATCTGGTCGACGGCCCCGTCTCGGCCGAAGTTGTCGCCACCGAAGCGGACGACATGATCGCCGAAGGCCGCAAGCTGGCAAAGATTGCATCGAACATTGCTGTCAAAGTACCGCTGACATGGGCGGGTTTAAAAACCTGTAAAACGCTGACCGACGAAGGCCAGATGGTCAACGTGACCCTGTGCTTCTCGACCAACCAAGCGATTCTGGCCGCCAAGGCGGGTGCGACCTTCATCTCGCCTTTCATCGGACGCCTTGACGATATCAACCTCGATGGCATGGATCTAATCGCAGATATCCGTCAGGTCTATGACAACTACGGGTTTGAAACCGAAATCCTGGCCGCCTCGATCCGTACCGTAAACCACGTGACCGACAGCGCCCGCATCGGGGCCGACGTGATTACAGCTCCTCCGGGTGTCATCAAGAAACTGGCCGACCACCCGCTGACCGACAAAGGTCTGGAAACATTCCTGGCCGACTGGGCCAAAACAGGTCAGAAAATCCTCTGATCCCAAGCGCTGCCGCGCGGTGCCGGCAGGCACCGCGCCCGGCCCAACCGCCAAAGCTGAATTTCAATCAGCGCATGGCTGGCGGGAGCTCCCGCCACAGCAGCGACGAAATTCGCCTTTCGCGTGCATTTTTCCCAAGGCAAATCCGGTAACCCGTGTTATAAGCCCGCCAAAACAAAAAACGACCGGACGGGACATGAGCAGCGATCCTAAACTCAAGGACAATCTCCGCGCCGCGATTCTGGCTGAGCCTGACGCAGTGCTGGATGACAAAGACCTGATGCAAGCCCTTGTGGCGGCAAATGAACAAGCCCGTGGTGACAATGTCGTTGATCTGCGCGGCATCGCCATGCAACGCCTTGAGGCACGGCTCGATCGGCTTGAGGATACCCATCGCTCAGTCATCGCAGCAGCTTACGAAAATCTGGCAGGCACAAATCAGGTGCATCGTGCCATTCTCCGGCTTCTCGAGCCCACAGTATTCGAAGATTTCTTGCGCGCGCTTGGCAATGACGTGGCCGAGATCCTGCGCGTCGATCACATCACATTGGTTCTTGAAACAACTATCGTGCGCGACGATCCTGTAGTGAACCAGCTTGGCGGCGTTCTGACCGTGGTCGAGCCCGGATTTATCGACAGCTACCTGACCTCGGACCGCAATGGCCAACCGCGCGAAGTAACGCTGCGCGAAATTCGCTGTCCCAATCCTCAAGTCTACGGTGAACAGGCTGATCAACTGCAATCCGAAGCCTGCCTCAAACTTGATCTCGGCGCGGGACGCTTGCCCGGCATGATTGTCATGGGTGCCAACGACCCACGGCATTTCTCACCTCAGCTTGGCACAGATCTTCTTGCCTTCTTTGCCGGTGTCTTTGAACGCTCGATGCGCCACTGGTTGTCATGAGCCTGATCTCCCCAGCCTGCCGCGATGCTTTGCAGCATTGGCTGGACAGTCTGGGGGCGCTCGCTGGGCGATCAGAGAATACGCTCGAGGCCTATCGCGGTGACGTGACCGAATTCCTGTCCTTCATGACCCTGCATCACAGCGAGCGCCAAGGGCTGGCAGCACTTGAACGTATTACCGTCTCGGATATGCGGGCCTGGATGGCGGATCAGCGCAATTCAGACGTCGGCGCGCGATCTCTGGCGCGCAAACTGTCTGCGGTCAAAAACTTCTATCGTTGGCTGGCTGAACGCGAAGGGTTCGAGCCGACCGCTGTCCTGTCCACACGCGCGCCTAAATTTACCAAGAAATTGCCGCGCCCTCTGGCCGAAGACGCAGCCCGCGCCATGATCGAAACTGTCGAGTTGCAATCATCTTCCGATTGGGTTGCCGCCCGGGATGTCGCGGTTGTAACACTCCTATACGGTTGTGGGCTTCGCATTTCCGAGGCACTTTCCCTGACCGGATCGGATGCGCCCCTACCGGATACTCTGCGCATTTCAGGGAAAGGCGGCAAAGAGCGAATCGTGCCGGTTCTTCCGGCCGCTAGGGCAGCGGTTGATCGCTATCTCCGGCTATGTCCGCATCCGCAAACACCTGATGCCCCGCTGTTTCGAGGCGTTCGGAGCGGCCCTCTGAACCCCGGGATCATTCAGGCCGTGGTCGCCAAAGCGCGAATGCAGCTTGGCTTGCCTGCCACTGCTACCCCACACGCAATGCGTCACAGCTTTGCCACCCATTTACTGTCAGCAGGTGGTGACCTGCGCGCGATTCAGGAGCTTTTGGGACACGTCTCACTTTCGACCACACAGACCTATACCGCCGTCGATACGGCACGGTTGATGGAAGTCTACAACCGCACGCACCCAAAAGCCTGAAGCAAAGACCCTTTTTGCTTTGCATCTGCGCCTTGCTTCCGTCATGACACCACCATGACACTTAGATTCAAAGCGCTTTCCGTTCATCTCTTCACCGCCACAGGTGCCGTTTTCGCAATGCTCGCCATGCTGGCCGCAGTCGAAGAGAAATGGAGCCTGATGTATCTCTGGCTGGTTGTCTCGTTCATCGTGGATGGAATCGATGGCCCGCTGGCGAGGCACTATCACGTCAAGAAGAACGCACCAGAGTTTGACGGCGTGTTGCTGGATCTGATCATCGACTATCTGACCTATGTGTTCATCCCGGCCTTTGCCCTGTTCAAATCAGGGCTGATGGACGGCTGGACCGGGTGGTTCGCAATCATCGTCATAACCTTTGCCAGCGCGATGTATTTTGCGGATACGCGCATGAAAACCAAAGACAATTCCTTCTCCGGCTTTCCAGGCTGCTGGAACATGTTCGTCATCGTGATCTTCGCTTTGGAGCCCAACTTCGGGGTCATCCTGCTGCTGGTCACTTTGCTGTCAGTCGCAATGTTCCTGCCGCTGAAATTCATTCACCCGGTCCGAACCGAGCGTTGGCGCACCTTGTCGCTGCCGATGGCCTTTGCCTGGACATTCTTTGCAGGCTGGGCCGCCTGGGTTGACTTTCACCCTGAAAGCTGGGCCCATTGGGGGCTGGTGATCACCAGCTTGTATCTGGTTTCAGCCGGAATAGCGCAGCAAATAATTCCACCGCGTAACGCCAGAGATTACAAGACTTCCTGAACCTCAAACTCAGTCCCGTTATGGGTGAACACATCACCTTCTTGCAGGCCGACCATGGCCAGATAGATCGGGCTTTGGGTCGAAATCCCCATGTAGGTTTTGCCGTCCACGTCAAACCGAGTCGTTGAGACACATACGACGAAGCGGCGATTGTTGAACTTGATCACCGCACCGGGCTGCACCGTGTCCGTGACGCTGAAATCAGTGTTTTCGATGACGTCAATCTTGGCGTGATGCGCATGAACGGGTGCATCAAAGGCGGCCGCCAGGTCCGCATTCTCGCGCGAGGCAGCAATGTCATCCTTGTCATGCCCTTCCCGGTCATCCAGTTGGGAATCCTTCAGAAAGGCATCATAATGCGCCTGTGCGGTTGCCAGTTCCTGTTCTTCCAAAGACATCAAATGATCAACAATGGCTTTCTTACGTACGGCGGGATCTGTCTGGCCGGTCATGCAATTCGGTCCTTCAAATTCACTATTTGATATAGGTTGGGGCCGTGTCGCTCTGAATGCAACAGGTAAGTGCAGATCAGATCAACAGGCTGGCAGCACCTTCGTGACGCAGCAGAGCCACTTTGGTCTCTACTCCACCATGCCCTGAAAACCCGACCATCTTGCCATCCGCACCCAGAACCCGGTGACAGGGAATGATAATCGGGATGGGATTCCCACCGCATCCCCGCCCAACCGCTTGCGCAGAGTATCCAAGCTCGTCGGCCAACTCGCCGTAGGTGCGCGTATCCCCGAACGGGATGGCATACATCGCATCGCACACGCGACGCTGAAATTCTGACCCCTTGATCCAATAGGGCAGATCGAACTGCTGCAAACGCCCTTCGTCATAAGCACGCAATTGCGCCGCCGCCTCTTGCAGAACCGGGGTGGCCGGGCCTTCGTCTCGGCCATTCCAGACAAGTCGTGTAATAGCGCCATCGATCTCTTCGACACCAAGGCAACCAAACTGAGTTTCTACGGCGATCATCGGCATAAGAGAACGGTTGCAGATGTTTCGTCACACCTGCAACCCGAATCCTGACGATCCGCCCTTCATCTGGCCAAAAATACCACGGAGCGCGAGGCAGAGCCTCGCATCAGCGAACTCTCTTACGCGCTCCGTTTGGGTGTCAGCTCAGCGCTTCGTTGCAGCGCCCGCACACGCCCGGATGGGCGTGCAGCCCCACATCGGGCAGGATTTTCCAGCACCGCTGGCATTTGTCTCCCTGGGCCTTTTCGAAGACCACGGCGACGCCTTCGATTTCCGGCACCCGGAACGCCTCGGCGGGGGCCGGATCGCCTGTGACGGCCAGGCCCGAAGTGATGCACATGTCATCCACGTCGAAAGATGCCAGCAGATCGCGGGTTTCTTGATCCTCGACATACACGATCGGAGCGGCTTCAAGGCTGGATCCGATCACTTTGTCCTGCCGCTGAATCTCCAGCGCGGCAGTCACGGCACGGCGGACACGGCGGACTTTGGCCATGCTGGCTTCCAGTTCTTCATGGCGCCAGTCGGTGGGCGTTTCAGGGAAATCGACCAGATGGACCGAGCTGTCATCGGCCGGGAACCGTTCCAGCCAAACCTCTTCCATGGTGAAAACCAGAACCGGGGCCAGCCATGTGGTCAGGCGGTGGAACAGTATATCCAGCACCGTCCGCGCGGCGCGGCGGCGCAGGCTGTCACCGTCGCAATATAGCGCGTCCTTGCGGACGTCGAAGTAGAAGGACGACAGATCGACAGTGGCAAAGGTGAACACGGCGCTGAACACGCCCTGAAAATCGAAGGATGCATAGCCCTTGCGCACCTGCTCATCCAGCTCTGCAAGACGGCTGAGCACCCAACGCTCCAAGCGTGGCATGTCCTCGGGCGCGACGCGGTCGGCTTCGGTGAAATCGGCAAGCGAGCCCAACATGAAGCGCATGGTGTTGCGCAGGCGGCGATAGCTGTCGGCGGTGCCTTTCAGGATTTCCGGCCCGATCCGCTGATCGGCGGTGTAGTCGGTCTGGGCCACCCACAGACGCAGGATATCGGCGCCGTATTGCTTTACGACCTCTTCCGGCACGATGGTGTTGCCCAGCGATTTGGACATCTTGTTGCCCTTGGCATCCAAGGTGAAACCGTGGGTCACCACATTGCGATAGGGCGCACGGCCCTTGGTGCCACATGCCTGCAGCATCGAAGAATGGAACCAGCCGCGGTGCTGGTCAGTACCTTCCATATAAACGTCGGCAATACCGTCCTCGGTCCCGTCCTCACGATCACGCAGAACGAAAGCGTGGGTCGAGCCCGAATCGAACCATACGTCCAGCACGTCGAACACCTGGTCGTACTCGTCCGGGTTGACGATTCCGTCGAGAATCTTTTCTTTGAACCCGTCCGTGTACCAGACATCTGCGCCGTCTTTCTCGAACGCTACCTTGATACGGGCGTTCAGATCTGCGTTGCGCAACAGATAATCCGCGTCGGTGGGCAAAGCCCCCTTCTTGGTGAAGCAGGTCAGCGGCACACCCCACGCGCGTTGGCGTGACAGTACCCAGTCCGGGCGCGCCTCGATCATCGAATACAGGCGGTTGCGGCCCGTTTGTGGGGTCCACTTGACCAACTCATCGATAGACCGCAGGGCGCGTTCGCGGATGGTGTCGCCCATCTCTCCCACGCCGTCATCCAGTTTGCGGTCCACTGATGCGAACCACTGCGGCGTGTTACGGTAGATGATCGGAGCTTTCGAGCGCCACGAATGCGGATAGCTGTGCTTGATCTTGCCACGCGCCAGCAGCCCGCCAACCTCGGCCAGCTTGTCGATGACAGCTTTGTTTGCTTCACCCTCACCGCCCTTGCGGGACAGGATGTATTTGCCCCCGAAGAACGGTAGATCAGCGCGGAAAGAGCCATCGTCCATTACGTTATAGGTGATGACCTGTTCCAGCATGCCCAGATCGCGATATAGCTCGAATTCCTCCATACCGTGCGAGGGCGCGCAATGGACAAAACCGGTACCTTCCGTATCGGTCACAAACTCAGCAGCGCGGAAGTCACGGATATCGTCCCATTCGCCGTTGCCGCCCTCGGCCCCCGCCAGCGGGTGGGTTAGCTGGATCTTGGCTAAATCCTCTTGACTGACATCGCACAGACGGCGGTACATCGAGTCATCCAGCCGCGCACGTGCAAATACGTCCGCCGCGCGATCGTCAGCCAGCAGGTAACGCTCACCGATCCGCGCCCAGCATTCCTCAGGGCGGCCAGTCACTTCGTAGAGGCCGTACGAGATGTCTTCGCCATAAACTACGGCTTTGTTCGACGGCATTGTCCAAGGTGTGGTGGTCCAGATCACCACATAGGCGTTGTCCAACGTCACATCGCCGGTGTTCACAACCTTGAATTTCACCCAGATGGTGAAGCTTTCCTTGTCGTGATACTCGACCTCAGCTTCGGCCAGAGCGGTTTTCTCGATGGGCGACCACATCACGGGTTTCGAGCCCTGATATAAAGTCCCATTCATCAGGAACTTCATGAACTCGTCGGCAATCACGGCTTCGGCGTGATAGTCCATAGTGATGTAGGGATCGGGCCAGTTGCCGGTGATGCCAAGACGCTTGAACTCTTCGCGCTGAATGTCGATCCAACCTTCGGCGAACTTGCGACATTCCTGACGGAAGTCGACGATGTTCACCTCGTCCTTGTTCTTACCCTTCTTGCGGTACTGTTCCTCGATCTTCCATTCGATCGGTAAGCCGTGGCAGTCCCAGCCGGGCACATAACGCGAGTCGAAGCCCATCATCTGATGCGAACGCACGATCATGTCCTTGATGGTCTTGTTTAGCGCGTGACCGATATGCAGATGCCCATTCGCATAGGGGGGGCCATCGTGCAGGGTAAAGGGTTTACGGCCCTCTTTCTCGCGCAGGCGGTCATAGACACCGATCTTTTCCCAGCGCTCCAGCCATGCAGGCTCGCGCTTGGGCAGGCCAGCTCGCATCGGGAATTCGGTCTTGGGCAGGTTCAGCGTGTCTTTGTAGTCAGGTGTTTGGGGTGTGTCGGCGCACATTTGGGGCGTCCTCAGGATGATCTTGTCGTATGTGGATCGAAGCGGTCAGTGCGATATCTCAAGCACCTTTGCCCGGCGTCTCGCGATATCAGAGCGCCGGGGATATAATTCGAATAATGATGGCCAGACGGTCAAACATGGCCGCGCTTATAGGACGCTCGCCCTCAATGGTCCAGAGGTTCCGCACTCTGAGGCGAATGGCGCAGCTTGGCCCAGCGATTGAGCCATGCCAGCCCTGCCAGAGCGAGCCCTAACGCAAGCAGAGAAAAGACGCGGATTAGCCCTCCCAATCCGGCGATATCGATCAGAAATACCTTGGCCACCGCCAACCCGATAACAGCCAAGCCAGCCTTGCGCATCAAATCAGAGTGGCGGGCCAGTGATTGATAAAACAACGCCGCTCCGACCACCAACAACGTGATTGTATAAGTATAAAGCTCGGGCTGAGTGACGCCGTTGCCTTCATACATACCGCCCGCGCCCTGCCAGACATGCCGGATCGCTAATCCCAGCCAGGCAATTGCCAGAACTGTGGCTGCTCCATAGCTGATCTGTTTCAGCAGAACGGGCTGTGTAACGACACGCCAGGCCGAGAAACCAATTGCCAGCGCGGGCAACAAATAGGCAACGGCGAGCGTGTTCAAAACCAGTGGTCCCAGTACCGGGTCCGCAAACGGGTTGAGCAGCGGGTTGGCTTCTGACAACGCCTGACCCAGGCGATACACACCATGCGCACCGAAGAAAGCAGCCAAGGCGTAGCGCAGATAGTTTAACTTACCGCCCAGCTTGAACCGTTGCACCTGTGCGAAAGCCAGCAGCAGCCAGATGACCGCGAGCAATCCCAGCCCCCAGTGGCTGTTGGTGGCACCGCCTTCGCCGAAACTTTCCAGCCAGCGCAGCAACAGCAGCGACAGCAGTATCCCCGCCGTCGCCCAAGCCGCGCTTTCAAGCAGCAATGAAGCAATCGGGCGGTCTAGGGGCTTTAGTAGCGCCCAGCCCGCGATGAACCCGGCAACCGCAGCCGAATAGACCAGCGTCATTTCGAGCAATGGAGCGCTTTCGGCCCAAACAAGCCCCGGGTCCAACACCAGTCGGACTGTGACGGTGAACACGCCTGCCCAGATGAACCAGCTCATCGGAGGCAGTTCAAATCGTCTGTCCAACGCGGCGGCCACAACGATCATGGCGACAAGCGCCACGGTTAAAGCAGCCGAACTGAGCACAATAATGCAGGCAAAGCTGAGACAAGAAAGAGCGGACAGAGTCGCCAAGGCAGGGCGCATACGGTTTTCACCATCCACCCGCGCGAACCGTTCGGCCAGAACTACCATCATCGCGCCCAAAGAGATGGCATGAAGCGCCCATGGGTAGGCTCCTAATACCTCAGCAGGCTGCCATCCGACCTCAAGCGCGATCGCCAAGGCCGGTGCAAATATCGCCGCCCCTCCGGCCCATACCACGCTATAGCGTCCGGCCTGAAAGGATCGCCAAGCTGCAATCAAAGTGACTAAAGCGCCCAAGGCCACCAATTGCGTGACGCTCCAAGGATAATCTGCCTCGGCTGTTTCCGCATAGGTATCCACAAAGCGAAGCCATACTGCGCCTCCATCCAACCCGTGCACCAAGACAAACCAGATTAGTCCCAGTGCTGGGAATGCGGTCACATCCTGCAATGCGCGCGCATCCTTTGCCCAGAGCATCAGCGCCAATACCAAACCTGCGAACAGCACAACGCCCAACCAGAATTCACCGCCTGAATCTGACCAATGCAGCGATAAAATCACTGAGGAAACAAGTACCGCACCAAAGGCAATCCGAGTTGGAAACTCGGGCCATGGTTCTCCTTTCCGGCGTCGGATAATCTCGGTCACCATCGCACCAGAGTGGTTTGGCCAGATACGCCGTATGGGTATCGCAATCGCAATGATCGCCAGTGCCGTGACGCAGGTTAGATACCCGGGCTCGGTCGACGGCGAAGACAGTACCAGCAGAAACGCGGCCCCATAGGCGCCAATTAGGGTCAACACCGAAATCCACGCCCAACGCCTGACTGTATCAATTCCCAGACCCAATACGGCGATTATGATAAAGTAACCGTAGAGCCAGCTCGGATCATCCGAGGAACCACCCACGGCAAAGGGGGCGGCAAAAGCTCCGATCAGGCCAACAGCCGCCAATAGCGGCCCATGGAACCAACCCAACACGAGCCCGAACAGCGCGATGACAACCAACCCGGCCAATGCTGCCTCGGGCCCAATCAGATCATAAAGCTGGCGTGCAGCCAGAACGCCGCCTAACAGGGTGACCAGCCCTGCGCCTGAAAATACCGATGGGAGATAAGCGGTTGAGGCCTCCTCATCATCACCGAACCGACGGCGGATCACCTCACCCGCGCCGATCAGCAGCAAGCCAAAGACCAGCGCAGCAGCGACCCGCGCCGTGGGGGGCAACAACCCGTTTTCGACCCCATACTGAACCAGAAAGATCCCCGCCAGCGCCAGCGAGAGCGCTGATACCGCGTAGAACCAGTTTTCGCGCAACCACGCGCCCAGCGCCGCGATTTTTTCTTCACGAAATACGATACTGGCTGGAGGATCTTTGATCTCGGGAGCTTGCGGTGTCTCCGTTAGACCTTCGTCGGTGGTGGTTGAAGCTTTTGCTGCTGCCCAAGGCGCAGGCTTAGCTTGCGCGGTCGTGGGTTCTGATCGGGACGTTTTGGGTGCCTCAGCAGTGCTTTCGGGCATTTGCCCTGCAAGTTGCCGCTCAAGCTGTTCTACCCGTTTGCGCAACCGCGATTGGCCAACCAGCAATACGATGATCGAAGCAGGAATGGCCAGAACGATCAGGCCAATGAGAACAAGCAAGGATTCCAACCGAAACCTCCGAGGTAGGATACATCAAACGTATCGCGGTGATCGGCAGGTTTATAGTAAGGAAATCCACATGATTACCGTATGTTGCTTTGCAAGCCTGCCTAAAACAGCGCCAAGTTGGGGCGCGCCAGCATCAACCAGACGATTGTCAGCACAGCAACAAAGGCCGGAATGCCGCAGGCGAACCAAAGGCGGAACAATCGGAAATATGCAACCGGCAAAGCAGTCCCATCGTGATTGGCCAGTCTTGCATAATCCCGCAGCCTGATTTGTATCCAAACCACAGGCAACCAGAACAGGCCGGTCGGAATATAAAGCAGCACAGACGCCACGATCCAATCCTCTGTCAGAGACCAACCTAAGCGCCATGCCAACAACAGTGCGCCCGTCACAGGCTGTAGTACGACCGCGGTTGCGGTGAAAATCATGTCGGCCAACACCACGATACCTGCAGTATGGGCGATAATCCTCGCGTCTGCTGTTCGATGCGCCATCAGCATGAAAAAGGCGATGCCCGCGCCTGTTCCCAACAGAACACACGCTCCGATCACATGCAGCCAGCGCAGAAACAGGTCCGGGTCCATTAGCGGCTCTCCAACATGGGTCGAGCAACCAATGACAGCATCAATGCGGGCGCGATTTTGACCAATGGTCCCAGCGGATCTAGCCAAAGCTCTGGTGCCATCAACGTTGCGGCTATCAAATAAAACATGGCGATCGCGGCTTGAGCCAAACAAACGCGGGCCGCCCAAGGGCGCCACAGAATTGCCAGCCCCAGCATTATGTCAATCAATGACCAGAACACTACGCTTGCATTTGCGATGGCGCCTGACCAACCATTCCTCGTAAGGACTTCGGCTGCCTGAGAAAGACCCGTTAGTCCGAACATACCGGATAGGACCCAGAAGAGGCAGAGCACAGCAATAACGACCGGCATCAGCAACGTCATCCGAGCTGTCAGCCTGTGTTCTTTCGCGCAAGCCAGCCCGCCATAAATCTCCTCTAATCCGGCCAGAGAGCGGCCCGTAGCACGGCGATATGGCTCAGGGTCGCCTGTCACCCCTTGCGCCATTACCTTCATCGCCGTACTCCGCAGCGGTGATCGCCACCCAAGGTACCCAAGCAGATCTGCCACAGCCGCGACGACTTTCGTTACCTTTGGTGGCATTGTGATAGTTAAGTGTGCAGGCGAAAAGCCAAGCCAGTGTCGTGTCACTGACAAAACCCGCGACAGCGGTTGCGGCGTATCTTCCACCAGATCGTAGCTACCTGGCGGCAGATCGTCGCGAATGGCTGACAAGACGGCGGCGCACAGGTCTCGCATCCCGACACATTGCACCGGAGTTCCAGGAAAGGCGACCGGCTGTACGAAAGGCACTGCCGCCAGCATTCGCAACAGCGCCGTGCCGCCATAATCGCTCTGTCCGATCACCAACCCGGGCTTGAAGCACCACAAAGTCGCGCCACTTGCGCGTAGGGCCGCATCCCCGTCCGCCTTGGAGCGCATGAACTCGGTCGTGGCATCGGTGTCGGCCCCGATTGCCGAGACCTGGACGATTGAAACGCCTGCCTCGGCACAAGCCTGTCCCAGCGATGCAATAGCCGTGTAATGCACTGCGCGCAGATCGTCTTGTCCCCCATCCTGCAGCGCCCCGGCGCAATTCACTACCACATCCACACCTGTGAGGAGTGGCCTCCAGTCCCCGGCTGATCTAAAGTCACGCAGGTCGCCCGACACCAAATCGACATCGGGCAAGACACGTCCCGCTGTCTTTCGGCTGCGTATAAGGCCCTTGACCTCGAGACCATCTGCATGCAGCGCCCGAACAACAGCCGCGCCGATGAAACCATAGGCGCCCAGCACCAATACTGTTTTTCTTTCAACTTCGCTGCCACAGGTTGACCCACACGTGTTTACGTCACCCTAGCGGATCAAACCCCTGCGACCAGCTTGACTGAGCTGTCTGCGACAACAGCACCGATCAGGGATGGAACAGGGAACCGACCAAGAATGCGATCCCAGCGGCCAGACCACCGATCAGAAGTGTTTCGGCCCCGGATCGCCACCAAGGCGCAAGGGACCAGCGGCTTTTCATGGCTCCGATGGCAAAGAATACACCTGCCGTCATCCAGGCCGAAACGGTAAACGCACCTTCAATCGAGAAAAGGAATGGCAGCAATGGAATCATACCCGCGACTAGAAAAGCAAAGAACGTCGCCATTGCGGCTTTCAGCGGGTGCGGGTCGACGCTGCCTAACCCGTATTCGCCCTCGATCATCAGGTTAATCCAATTGTCGTGGTTTGAGGTGATCTCATCCGTGGCCTCGTCCAACACGCGGCCCGACAGACCTTTTTGCGTAAGGATTTCGCGTACTTCCTTGCGCTCTCCGTCCGGATAAAGCCTGATATGCTGTTCCTCGATGGCGCGGATGCGATGGATGTTGTCGATTTCAGCCTTGGTGCCAGAATAGTTGCCCGCCGCCATCGAGAACCCATCCGCCAGCACATTGGCCAACCCGAGCGCTACGATGACAAATGGCGATAGCCCCGCCCCCGCGACACCGGCGACGATGGCGAACGTGGTGACCGATCCATCGATGCCGCCATAGACCACATCACGCAACACACCACGTCCAGGCGGGGCATTGATCCGTTCGGTAATCTCTTGCTGGCTGTGGCCGTGATCGGTCATGGCTTGCTCCGACTTTTTTATGACGGATCCATGCTATTGTGGCCTTGCGCCAGATCAACTCTTGAAAAACAGCCCGCTAAGTGCGCGTTTGATCATGCCCCGCGTCGAGGGTTTGTGGCGTTTTGAAAAGGGCAGAGGTCGGCACACCTCCATCGCGGCGACGCCAACGCGAGCTGTTAACGCACCATTGACCAAGCCCTCGCCGAACCGGCGAGACAGTTTGCTGAGGACTGAGCCGCCCAGGATCGGCTCCAGTAAATCATCCCCTACAGCTACGGCACCGGTTGCAACCAAATGCACAAACACAGCACGGGTCAGGCGCCAACTGCCAAGAAAGCCCGCCCGACCGCCGTAAATCTCGGCGACGCGTCGGATCATGCGCAATGAACTTGCCAACGCCGTTGCGACGTCAGCCAGCGCAAGTGGCACCAGAGCGGTCACGGTAGCGACCTGCCGGGCTGCGGCCTCGACCTCGCGACTGGCGGCGGCGTCCAGCGAGGCCAAAAGTTCGTCTTCGGCCAAGCTCAGCAGGGTTGCGGCATCGAATTGCTCTCCCATGCGTTCGTTCAGACGGTCGCGGCCCCAGCGGGTTTCATCACGCCCCTTGTAGAATGCAATCAGCCGTGTGGTGACGGCGCGGGCTTGCGACAAGTCCTCGTCTGCTAACGCAGCATCGGCAGCGCGGCGTAACCCGTCCACGCGAGCAAGGCGACTAATCGCGGCCAATTCACGTAGTGCGATAACCAGCACGACCAGCAAAAGCGCGGCGATCAGGCCCGTGACGATCCACCCCAGAATTGGGGCGCGTTCCAGCAGCGACATGGCAAAATCCCACGCCGCAACCGAGACCACCGCGCCTACGACTGCAAGCGCCAAACCCCAAAACCAGCGCGCCAATGCCGATGGTTTTCGGGCTGCAAACCGAACAGCGGCCTGCATCGCCTGCCCCTGAGGAGGTGCAATATCAGGTACGGGTGGTGCGGTTGAAACATCGGCTGCCGGGGTGTCGTCTTCCAGATCAATCAGCACGGGGCCCTTAGCCATCGACCTCCTCCTTACGTGTCCAGACATATTCGATATCTGGCAGGTTTTCGTCATTCTCGGACCCGTCGCTGCGCGCGACCTCTACAAACCCGTTGCGTTCATAGAACCGACAGGCGCGGTGATTGGCCTGAAACGCATATAGTTTGAGATTGGGGCGCTGCGTCTTCGCAAGATCAAGCAATTGCTTTCCGATCCCCTGCCCACGCGCCGGTGCTGTCAAATAGAGCGACTGCACTTCTTCCCCATCCAACGCCAGAAATCCGGCGACCAGGCCCTGCACCTCGGCGACAGTGACCCAGCCCAAATCAATCATGCGACCGCAAAATGCGATGGTTTCAGCTTCGGAATGCAGCTCTGGCATCCAGTCATTTTCCCGTGCAAACCCGTGCAGAATTGCGCCGGTGGTTCCGGCATCGGTACTGCGTGCTGGGCGGAGGATCGCGTTCACAACCGATCTCCGATCAGGAATTGCGCGGCTCGGTCTAATCGAATATGCGGTGGGCCGTCTCCGGGATTCAGGGTCAGATGCGCCGGTGCGAAGGCCATATAGCCATAATCCTCGCCCAACCAACCTTCGGCCCCGTTTCGCGCGGGGCCAAGCAGATGGGCCGGGTCCTCTGGCAGATCACCGGGATAGAACGCCGCCTGCTTGCCACTGTCCAGCAGAGTACCGCGCACGCAAGGGAGTTCAACGCCGTTATGGCTGCGCATCTCTTCCGTCGTGGTTCGAAGCGAAGCCAACGATAAGGCCGCCGTCTCAGCGCCCGCAAAGCTGGCGCGATCGCGCGCTTCACGGGTCAGAGCCTCAATAATCGCGGTCAGGCGTGGGTGCTGCAGATGGTGCAGATGGTCCGCTTTGGTGGCCGCAAACAGGATACGCTCGACCCGCTTGCCAAGCAGCAGTTTGTTCAGCCACGCATTGCGACCGGGGCGGAAGGCCGACAGGATTTCGGCCATGGCGCGGCGCATATCTTCAACCGTTTGCGGGCCTTTGTGGATCGCGCCCAGCGCATCGACCAGAACGATCTGCCGGTCGATCCGGGCAAAGTGATCGCGGAAGAAGGGTTTGACCACCTGCGCTTTATACGCCTCGTACCGCCGCTCCATCTCGCGGTGCAGTGAACGGCGGCGTGACGTCTCGGACACTGGCAAAGGTGCGAAGGTCAGCACTGGGGACCCGGCAAGATCACCCGGCAGGAGAAACCGACCGGGGGTGCAGTCATAGAACCCGGCCTCACGCGCGGTATTCAGGTATTCGGTGAAGCTGCGGGCGAGGTCCTGCGCCTGGGGCTCATCATGTGGCGCGGTTGGGTCGGCCGCTCTGACCTTGGCCAGAAACGCCTCTGCTTGTGGACGGTTGGATATGTGCTCCAACGTGCCACGCGACCAGTCCTCGTAGGATTTTTCCAGCAGGGCCAAATCCAGCAACCATTCACCGGGATAATCCACGATGTCCAGATGCAAAGTTCGCGGCCCCTGTAGCCCTGACAGCAGACCCGCGGGCTGGACTTTGAACGACAGGCGAAGTTCCGATACCGCCCTTGTGCTGTCTGGCCAGTGCGGTGTAGGCCCCGTGAGCGCTGACAGATGGGATTCGAAATCGAACCGGGGCACGGTATCGTCGGGTTGGGGTTGCAGATAGCTGGCGGTGATCCGCCCCTCTCGCTGCGCCACCAACCCGGTCATACGGCCGCGGTCCAGGAGGTTGGCCACCAGCGATGTGATAAATACGGTTTTACCAGACCGCGCCAATCCCGTAACGCCCAGCCGAATGACCGGCTCAAAGAACGTCTCGGACACGCGGTCGCCCACGGATTCGACACCGCGCACCAGACTGTCTGCAAATGATGAGATGACCAAGCTGTCGCCCCGCAATTATCGTTTTGCCCAAGATAGGTAGCGGTTACCGCACTTGCCAGAGCTTTCGCCCCCTTGCCCGACCGACCAAGGCGCGATACCAGCGCCTCATGCCCAGATACGCGCTGAAAGTCGAATACCAAGGGGAACCGTTCGCCGGATGGCAACGGCAGAAAGAGCTACCCTCGGTTCAGGGTGCCATCGAACACGCATTGTCGCGGATCGAACCCGGCGAACATACCATTGCTGCCGCCGGACGTACGGACGCAGGAGTTCACGCGCTGGGGCAAGTGGCCCATTGCGATCTGGTCAAGGACTGGGATCCGTTCCGTCTGTCCGAGGCGCTGAATTACCACCTCAAGCCGCAGCCCGTCGCCATCGTGAACGCCGCGCGGGTGGATGATGACTGGCACGCCCGCTTTTCGGCGCTAGAGCGGCAGTATCTGTTCCGCATCCTGATGCGTCGGGCGCCTGCGACTCATGATCGGGGACAGGTCTGGCAGATTAATCATACCCTGGATGTCGCAGCGATGCAGGCCGGGGCGGATATTCTGATCGGGCGTCATGATTTCACCACCTTCCGATCCTCCATCTGCCAGGCCGCCAGCCCTGTTAAAACGCTGGATGAATTGCGGGTGGAACGGGTGCAGGGCTTCTCTGGCCCCGAAATCCACTTTCACGTCCGCGCCCGATCATTCCTGCACAATCAGGTACGTAGCTTTGTTGGAACGTTAGAGCGCGTGGGGGCCGGAGCGTGGACGCCCGAGGACGTGCGCGAAGCGCTGGTGGCAGTTGATCGCTCGGCTTGTGGCCCAGTTTGCCCCCCGCAGGGGCTGTATTTGGCAAGGGTCGGATATCCGGAGCCAGTTTTCGACTAAGGTTACAAAGCCCGAAGCAGCAGCCCGCTTGCAATCACAGCGATGATTAGTCCTGCAACCAGTTCGATTGTAGGGGCCAGCACTGATGCAAAGCGCGTGGCCGAGGCTGAGGCAAGCAACCCGCCGCGCAGCCCGAAGGACGTCCATCCGACCAGAGTCGTCACCGTTGCAGTGCCCAGCGCCATAGCGAACGCGCCCGCGATGCCAACCATCGCGATACCCATCTGCCAAGTCAGAATCAGTACAAACAACGCCCCGGCACAGGGTCGTGCAGCGATGCCTGCGACCAAAACCATTGCCTCGCGCACGCTGCCGACCTGAGCGACCTCTTCGGCTGTCGGGCCGTGACGGTGGCCACAATCCGCGCAGACGTCGTGGTCGTGATGATGGTGATCAGGGTTGTGCGCATGATGATGGTGGTCGTGTGTATGCGATGTCTGGCTTTTGCGATGCCGTACAAAGCTGCGCAGCGCGCGAAAGATCAACCACAAGCCGATTACCGCAATCATGCCATAGCTGATCGGCGCCATGACCTGTTCGGTCGTGCCTACCAACGTCTCGCGCGACATCTGGAACACGAGAACACCCGCATAAACCAACACGATTGCCGTGACTGCTTGACCCAGACTCGACAAAACACTGATCGCGGATAGTCGCCAAAACGCGACACGACGGCCCAACCCGTACCCCCCGATTAATACCTTGCCATGACCTGGTCCAATGGCGTGGAAAAAACCATAGGCGAAACAGACGGCCAGTAGCGTCGCGATAGCTTCGGGCTGCTCGGCCCGGGCTGCACGCAAGGCGCGAGCGATCTGGTTCTGGAACTCCCGCTGCTCATCAGCCGCCCATGCAGCCAGATGATCAAAGCCACCGCTGCCCCAGAACCAAAGGAGCAACCCGCAAGCGATAACGACGGGAACGATCAGGTATTTGGACATGAAAGTCTGATCTCAGTTGCGAATTTCTCACCAACCAAGGGGATGTCGTTCTCCTCGAGGTCATAGTCGGCATCGAGTGTCCGTAAAAACGCCTGCATCTGCGCCAGTTCTGCGTCAATGTCTGGATCGCTCCGGTCAATCTGACAGATGACAGGACCCGAAACCGTCACAGGCCGGGTCACCTCGTAGGCGGTGTAAAAGCTCTCATCAAAGGCTTTGATCGACAGGTCACTTGCCGGAACGGGCGTGCCTTCTACCGAGCGCAAATGCGTGGTCACGATACGTGCATCTTCAGTCGTCGCTTGTGGCTCTAACGGGCCAGACAGGGGGATCACGGTCTCGCCCATACGAATGACCAAATCGCCGTTGTACCCTTCAACCCATTGCGCATCGAAGCCGCTTAGAAATTTTTCTTCCGCTTCGGTCAGCACGCCATCGCCGTCCTGATCCAATCTCATGTCTTCCAGCACCAGCAGCGAATAGAATTCATCATAGGCCCAGGTCACACGCACATGGGTCAGGTTGCCTGCGTCATCGACCACGAACTCCAGTCCCGTGTCGATAAAGACGTGCGGGTGGGCCAAAACCGGAAATGGCAGGCAGCAGGTTAGAAGGGTCGCAATCCAACGCATAGCGCAAAGATAGGGTGCGGGGCAGGCATCGGCAATCCGGTTCCCCGGAGTATCGCAGAATCTAGCCGAGTTAATTGGGCGGAAACAGAACCAGAGTCTGTAGCGCCGTTCCCACAGGTCCCTGCGTGTCAAACAAAACCGACTGCGACATACCAATCCCCGACGGCTGCCAGTGCGAAATCGAATCGGAGGCCAGCCAGTCTGAGGTGGGCTCTCGATGGACTTGTATCGTCAGATCGGTGTTCATGAATCCCATCTCGGTCGTGGGCGCATTCCATGATATGCCATTACCACAATCCGCGAGCGGGCAGAGCGCCTGTATCGGCGAGGGATCTTCGCCATCAACCAAGGGGGGCGTGCGCATCCACACGATTTTGGGACCAGCGCCCTGATTGCCGCCAGCTGGATAGCCAATTTCTGAGTGATGGGCAAAGCCAGGCAGATCATGCCGCATTTCACCGATTGGAAATGGGCCATCGACGACATCTTCCAATCGCGGTGCGGGCAGGTCGACATTGGGAACAGACCCAAGGTCCCTGCGCGCCACATGCATGGTGGTTGCCGTTGCACAAAGCGTATCATCCAGGTCATGAACGGTGACGCGTGTGGTCGCCAGCGTTTTTGTGTGGCGCGTGGTCTCCGCCGCGACCCGCAAACCGGCCAAAGGCAGCGGGCGCAGCAAATTGACCGTGAGGCGGGTCAACATCTTATCTGGTCCGACCTCGGTCTCGGCCGCTCGTACAATCAGGCCACTGACTGGCCCCGCATGACAGTTATCTGCGGACCAGGGCCCGCGCGCGGGATCATTGCCGACAAACTCACCTTGCGTATTCTGATGAAAATACGCCTTCCCCAACACATCCGATATCATCGCGGTTGCTTCTGCCTCAGACTTTTTCCTGCGTGTACTTCTTTAGTTCGGCGCGGGCGACCTGGCGACGATGCACCGCGTCGGGTCCATCCGCCAGACGCAAGGTGCGTACATGAGTCCACGCGTTCGCCAAAGGTGTATCCTGGCTGATACCCTGCGCGCCAAACATCTGCACAGCCTCGTCGATAACCTTCAGCGCAACTTTAGGCGCCACGACCTTGATCTGGCTGATCCAAGGGGCCGCCGCCCGCGCATCGCCCTGATCCATGTACCATGCCGCCTTTAGGCACAGCAGTCGGGCCATTTCGATCTCCATCCGACATTCGGCAATGATGTCGTAGTTGGCGCCCAGTTGCGCCAGCTTCTTCCCGAATGCTTGGCGTTGCAGTGACCGCTTGCACATTTGCTCCAATGCAGCTTCGGCCTGACCGATGGCGCGCATGCAATGATGAATGCGACCCGGCCCCAGACGACCCTGCGCGATCTCGAACCCGCGCCCTTCGCCCAGCAGGATGTTCTCGGCTGGAACCCGGACATCTGTGAAACGGATATGCATGTGACCATGAGGTGCATCGTCGTGGCCGTAGACTTCCATCGGCCGCAATACCTCGATGCCAGGCGTGCCTGCTGGCACCACGATCATCGACTGGCGCTGGTGTTTCTGCAGATCATCTCCGCCCGTTTTGACCATCACGATATAGACCTTGCAGCGCGGATCACCTGCCCCGGAAGACCACCATTTCTCACCATTCAGAATGTAGTCAGCACCGTCCCGCACACAGGACATCGAGATATTCGTGGCATCCGACGACGCCACATCCGGTTCGGTCATCAGATAGGCCGACCTGATTTGGCCATCGAGCAATGGCTTCAGCCATTGTTCCTTCATCGCGGCGGTGCCGTAGCGCTCAAAGACCTCCATATTCCCGGTGTCAGGCGCAGAGCAATTAAATACTTCAGCCCCCAAAGGGGTCTTACCCATTTCTTCGGCAAAATAGGCGTACTCAACTGTACTGAGGCCAAAGCCCTTATCACTGTCCGTTAGCCAGAAGTTCCACAGCCCAGCCGCTTTGGCCTTGTCCTTTAGACCTTCGAGGATTTCGGCCTGACGCTCGGTGTATTGCCAGCGATCACCTTTGTTGATCTCGGCATGATATTCCTGCTCAAGCGGCAAGACCTCATCCCGGATCATATCAGCAACACGTTGCAACAAGGCACGATTCTCATCGCGCAGTCCGAATGTTATGGTCATGTATAGTCCTCTCTACAGCACCGCGCGCACCCGACGCTTGGGTCCGAGGATGGCTCAGCACCTATGACACTGTCCAGTTGGGTGACGGAACGTCATTCAGATAAAACGACACCATACACTGCATCACAGTGAGGTGCCTGCGGTCGCGGCAGAAACGTTCGATTGGATCGGGCGTAGATACATGAGGTCAGACGCCGACCCAGTGACAGCGTCTAAGGTGCCAGTATCCAGTTACCATCGGCAGTTCTGCAACGGCGTGTTCTGATATCCCGAGCCTGTTCCGCGCCTTCGGGCTGCACAATATGCTGGAGTATTACGCAATTATCCTGAACGCTGTGAACCCGGATCGTCCCTTTTGAGCCCGTATCCTGATTAAGCCATGCCCTCTCTTGCCCAACCGAGGGCGAGCCTGAGGACAACAACGCATTCGAGGTGGCGCTTAGCACTTCGAAATCCGCGGGGCTCAACCCCATTTCCGCGATGATTCGGGAAATCGATTTGGCCTGAGCGATTCCACTCGAACCCAGTAATAGAACGGTAACGAGCGCTGAATAAAAGAAGGCTTTCATTATGGGGCCTCGCCGATCTGAACAACTTTCACGCTCATAGATATACCTCTGTGCGTGTGTGGCCAAGCCCAACTTGGTCACCTTCAAATTATCCCGAACAAACCTATTGCAAGGCGGGTGCTAGGTCCCTCCGCCAGTTCGCCTCATATTATCCCAAGACGAACCAGAGGCATTTGATGACACATCCAAAATACTATGCACCTACAGGCGGTCACCCGGGGCAAGAGCAGTTATTGACTGACCGCGCCATGTTCACCGACGCCTATGCGGTGATCCCGAAAGGCACGATGCGCGACATCGTCACCAGCTTTCTTCCTTTCTGGGAAGGGACACGCCTGTGGGTTCTTTCGCGGCCTCTGAGTGGGTTTGCCGAAACATTCTCGCAATACATCATGGAGGTTCAGCCCAGTGGCGGCAGTGATACTCCGGAAACAGACCCAAACGCACAAGGTGTGATTTTTGTCGTCGAAGGCTCTGTAACCCTGACGTTGAACCAAGCGGAGCACGTACTTGAGACCGGAGGATATGCCTATATCCCACCCGGAAGTGACTGGACCCTGCACAATCGCGCCGATTCCGTTGCCCGGTTCCATTGGGTTCGCAAAGCCTATCAGGCCGTGCCCGGTCTGCCAGCCCCTGATCCGATCATCACCAACGAATGCGAGGTGACGCCCGTCGAGATGCCCGGCACCGAAGGGCGTTGGTCTACCACGCGTTTTACCGATCCGCATGACCTGCGGCATGACATGCATGTCAACATCGTCAATTTCGAGCCCGGTGGCGTAATCCCATTTGCAGAAACCCATGTGATGGAACACGGCCTTTATGTGCTGGAGGGCAAGGCGGTTTATCGACTCAATCAGGATTGGGTCGAGGTCGAGGCCGGAGATTATATGTGGCTGCGCGCTTTCTGCCCCCAAGCCTGTTATGCGGGTGGTCCGGGTCGGTTCCGGTATCTGTTATATAAAGATGTAAATCGGCATATGCCTCTGTCGGTTCCCTCGCGATAGACGACCATAGCGTTAATGTCCGGTATAGGGGTTCACAGAATCGCTGGAATCTGATGAAATTACATAAGTTTTCAGCACTGGAGATTGTTCAATGTTACTGCGCGGTACGATGATTGCACTGGTTGCCACCCTTGGCCTTTCGGCGTTCAACGCCGAGCCGGTCGCAGCCAAGGAAGAAACCAAGTCCGTTTTCGTCATGAGCCGTACCTGGGCGGTGACGCAGGTCTCGGACGCGCCTGTGGTCTATCGGGCCACGCGGGACAACAACAATCTGAACCCCTTTGGCCCCCCGCCACGTCTGCGCACCATCCAGGCGATGGCTGCGATACAGCAGGCGACCGGATGCAAGGCGATCTATTCCAGCATGTATCAGAACATCTCGGGCCAGTTCTTTTCACAGGTCAGCTGCAACTGAAATTGGTACAATACTTTGATTGAGATCGCCTGATCTGCCTGCCATAGCTTGCGCATGAAACTTGCGATCAACGGATTCGGCCGTATCGGCCGCACCATCCTGCGACAGGTCCTAGGCCCGTCGCAGCATTCGGATATCGAGCTGGTGCTGATCAACGATATCGCACCGCTCGAAACCTGCGCATATCTGTTCAAGTACGACAGCACTTTCGGAACTTATCCAGGTTCGGTGGCAGCCGAAGGTGGAGCATTGAACATTGATGGCCGGATTGTTCCAATGTCCCACAGCGCAGATTTGGCAAAGGTCGATCTGTCCGGCGTCGATGTGATGCTGGATTGCACCGGCATCGCGCGCACGTCGGATGTTGCCAGCCGGGGATTGACTGCCGGGGCGGGCAAAGTGCTGATTTCCGGCCCCTCACCTGCTGCCGAGATCACGGTTGTACTGGGTGCAAACGAAGATCATTTGGGCAACGCACGGATCGTGTCGAATGCGTCATGCACCACGAATGGGCTGGCACCGCTCGTCAAGCTGATTGATGAAATCGGCGGGCTTGTGTCCGGGCACATGACCACGATCCACTGCTATACAAACAGCCAGCCTATGGTCGATGCACCACGCGGGGATCTGGCCCGTTCGCGCGCCGGAGCATTGTCGATGGTGCCTACGACCTCAAGCGCCACACATCTGATCGATGTTGTGCTGCCAAATCTTGCCGGTCGCATTTCAGGGGCTGCGGTGCGTGTTCCCACGGCCAGCGTATCTGCTGTCGATCTTGTCGCCACCCTTGAACGGGGCAAGAGCGCGGATCAGTTCGACCAAGCGTTTCGCAACGCGGTCGCAGCTTCTGCCGTACTGGGCTGGACCGATCTGCCCTTGGTATCATCTGATTTGCGCTCCCGTCCTGAATCACTCGTTTTGGCCGGGCCCGAGACGCGTATGATCGGAGAGAACCAAATCAGGGTCTTTGGTTGGTATGACAATGAATGGGGGTTTTCGGCCCGCATGCTGGATGTCGCACGCTTGATGGCCGAAGCGGGGTGACCCGCAGCGCTGAGCCGAGCTGCGGGATTGTTCATAGGCCTCATTCGTGAGGCAGGCTGCCCGAGCCGTGACCGGCCATTCCGCCAGAAACTTCCTCGGTCGATTCTTCTGCCAGCTCTTCAGGCAGGATCAGGTTCAGCACGATGGCGATCAGAGCCGCTGGCAGCAGGCCGCTTGTCATCAGAATGCGGAGCGTATCCGGCAGGTGCTGGACCGCACCAGGTTCCAGCTGCAACCCAAGACCAATCGACAGTGAGATCGCAAAGATCACCATGTTGCGGCGATTCCAATCCACGTCCGACAGCATCGAGATGCCTGCCGCAACCACCATGCCGAACATGACGATCACGCCGCCACCCAGCACTTCGATGGGTACTGTGCGAATGATCGCTCCGACCTTCGGCACGAGACCACACAGGATCAGGAACAAGGCCCCGCAGGTCACCACATGACGGCTCATGACGCCTGTCATCGCGATCAAGCCGACATTCTGGCTGAACGATGTATTCGGAAACCCGCCGAACATACCGGCGAGTGCAGTTCCAAAACCATCGGCATATGTTGCACCTTCGATCTCTTTGTCTGTCGCCTCACGACCTGCACCACCCTTGGTGATCCCCGATACGTCGCCGACGGTCTCAATGGCCGAGACGAAAGACATCAGACAGAATCCGATAATGGCCGCCAATGAGAACTCAAAGCCATATTTGAACGGGACTGGCAGTGCGAATGCGGAGGCCCGCGACCAGCTGTTGCCGATGGCTTCGAACGTCACCATGCCGACCATAAGGGCATAGACGTAGCCAACCGCCAATCCGACGAGTACGGCAGACACCGACAGCATACCACGCGCAAAGAACTTGAGGCCCAGCGTCACGACAACCACGACCAACGCCGCCGACCAGTTGAGCAGCGATCCGTATTCCGGAGTACCAATCGCAGGCACGCCACCGGCAGAATATTGAATGCCAACCTTGACCAGCGCCAAACCGATCATTGTCACGACAAGCCCGGTCACCAGCGGCGGAAGCGCAAAACGTATCTTGCCAATGAACAGGCCTAGAAAGGCGTGAAAAAGACCACCGATCAGGACGCCACCGAACAGGGCTGCCAAAGCATCCACACCCTTACCAGCGACAAGCGGGATCATGATGGGCAGAAAGGCAAAGCTTGTTCCCTGAACAATCGGCAGTGCCGCGCCAACTGGGCCCAGCGTCACAGTCTGCAACAAGGTCGCCAGACCCGCGAACAGCATCGACATTTGGATCAGGTAGAGCAGCTCAGGAAAATCGGGGGAATTGGATCCAAACCCAAACCCGGCGGCTCCGGCCACGATAATGGCGGGTGTGACGTTTGAAACAAACATTGCCAGCACATGCTGAATGCCCAGCGGTATCGCCTTGTGTAAGGCGGGCGTATAGTTCGGGTCCCGAAGTTGTTCGGGGGTCCCTATCGAAGTTTCGGCCATGATCTCATTGTCCTCCCTAAGATCCAATGGGGTTCTTACCGCTTCTTTGGCGGCTTCGTATTTGGATTCAGCGGTCGACCACCTCGTACGGAGTGCTGAACCAGTATTCTTCTAAATTTGGACCGTCCCCGATCCTATCGACGACCGCGAACAGGCCGGGCCCATGCAGAGGAGTTAGAACCCCGTGCCAAGTGCCTCGGTGATAATTCACAACTTGCCCGGGGAGCGTGATGAAAGCCTTTGGTTGCCCTGGTTTACCGCCCTCATCCGGTGCGACGATCACCAGAAAAGGCTGGTGAGTCATCGGAATAAAGGCCTGGCTGCCATCGGGATGACGCTCGACCATTTCCAGCCGGTAAGGCAATTCGCGCGGGTTGGCGTTGAACAGGCTAATACCGGCACGCGCGTTACCGAAATCCAGTCCAGCCCGGTCGTGATAACGGCCGCATTTGCCTTGATTGATGATCTTGTCAGGCTCACCTGAGATATCAATCAGATCGCCAAAAGGTGCGAACGCTGCTGCCGAGATCGTTTCAGCGACAATCTGGGTCATGAGGGCAGCACATCGCGCAGACGGAATTCGGCGATCCGTTCGACCTGCCGGCATGCCTCGGCGAATTCGGTTTCGCGATCCTGTTCGATCCGCCGCTCAAATGCGCCCAGTATCGAGGCCTTGTTGTGGTCCCTAACGGCGATAATGAACGGAAAACCAAATTTTCCGGTGTAGCGCTGGTTTAATTCGGTAAAGGTGGCTCGTTCGTCATCCGTCAGCGCATCGAGACCGGCCGAAGCCTGCTCAGACGTGCTTTCCTGTGTTAACCGCTTGGCCTGCGCCAGTTTACCAGCAAGATCGGGGTGGGCCGTTAACACACCCAGCCGTTCCTCGTCCGAGGCGGACCGGAACATGCGGGTCAAAGCATTGTGCAATCCACCCGCCGTGTCATGTGCCGCGCCCAGTTCCAGACCAAACGCTCGCTCGGCGATCCATGCGGAATGCTCGAAGATACCTCCGTAAGCTGAGACAAATTCGTCGCGGCCCATCTGTGAGGGTTTTGGGCGCTCAGCCGGCGGGTGCGTTTCAGCCCAATGTTCCGCAATCTGCAATCGCGTTGCAAACCACACATCCGAGAACCCGAGCGCGTAATCCAGAAACCGTTTCAGCGCCATGACGCGTCCCGGACGCCCGATCAAGCGACAATGAAGACCAATCGACAGCATCTTGGGTGCGCCAGCTTCGCCTTCTGCATAAAGCGCATCGAAGCTGTCTTTCAGATAAGAATAGAACTGATCCCCGGCGTTGAACCCCTGCGGTGTGGCAAAGCGCATATCGTTGCAGTCCAGCGTGTAGGGTACAATCAACTGATCCCGACCACCGGTCTGCATCCAGTATGGAAGATCGTCCGCATAGGTGTCCGCGACATAGGCAAAACCACCCTCTTCGGCGACCAGACGCACAGTGTTGTCCGAACAGCGCCCGGTGTACCAGCCACGCGGGCGATCCCCCACAACTTCGGTATGCAAGCGGATAGCTTCTGCAACCTGAGCCCGCTCTTCATCCTCGGGCATGTCCTTGTGCTCGACCCATTTCAGCCCGTGGCTGGCAATCTCCCACCCTGCCGATTTCATTGCGGCCACCTGATCTGGCGAGCGCGCCAAAGCCGTCGCCACACCGTAGACAGTGATCGGCAGATCTTTCATCAACCGATGCAGGCGCCAGAACCCTGCCCGCGCGCCGTATTCATAGATCGATTCCATGTTCCAGTGACGCTGGCCCGGCCATTGCGCCGCCCCGACTATCTCGGACAAGAACGCCTCAGACGCAGCATCCCCATGCAGAACACAGTTTTCACCACCCTCTTCGTAGTTCAGCACGATCTGTACAGCCAGTTTCGCCCCGCCGGGCCATGCGGCGTCAGGCGGGTTGGCTCCATATCCGATCATATCGCGGGGGTAACGAGGCGGCTGCATAGGGTCTTCCAGTCCGATTAGGTGTTTTGACAGCTTTACCGCAGAAACGGTCCATTGATTATCAAATCAATCCGAACACTGTTTCCAGTTCTTTCGGCATTTCAACCATTTTGCTGTTTGGCCCAGACTGTGGCACACCAAAAGAAACACATAGGAGAGACCCTTGGCTGGCTATCTGACGACCCATGTTCTGGACACGGCACGCGGCTGCCCCGCTGAGGGGTTGAAAATCTCTCTTTACGAAGTGTCGGGAGATTCTCATCGCAAACTGGCTGAGATGGAAACCAACGAGGATGGTCGCACCAACAGTCCGATCCTACCGCAGGACGACTTCAAAATCGGCACGTATGAACTGATTTTCTTTGCTGGCGATTACCTACGCGCGACGGGCCAGGACGGCGATGATCCTCTGTTTCTGGATCAGGTGCCTATCCGCTTTGGTATGTCCGACCCGTATGCCCACTACCATGTGCCGCTGCTTCTATCCCCTTATGGGTATTCGACCTATCGGGGCAGCTAGACCTAGATTTCGGCGCTGCGGACCACCTTGCCGACACGATCAATCATGAAATCCATAAACAGCCGTGCCTTGGGATCTTGGTGGCGGCGATGGGTATACAGGCAAGCCATTTGAACCGGCACCGGTGGCGTTTGCGTCGCCACCGGGATCAATCGTCCTGCCTTCAGATGTTCGGACACCTCAAAGACAGGTTTCATAGCAATTCCCTGCCCTGACAACGCCCAATCGGTTAAAACATCGCCATCGTCGCACTCATAGCGGCCTGAAACAGCGAACCGCTTCGGGCCATCGGGCGTTTCCAGCATCCACTGAAACTCTGCCGCTCCGGGGAAGCGTAGGTTCAAACACTCATGTTTGCCTGAAATCAGATCCGTCCCAGATTCGGGCATCCCACAACGGCTCACGTAATCAGGGGCCGCGCATAGCACGCGCTGACAATCCGCGATCTTGCGAATGCGCAATGTGCTGTCTTCGGGCTGACCGATGAAAAAGGCCAGATCCAACCCTTCGGTGGTTAGGTCGACAGAGCGGTCTGTCAGCCTTAGACGCACATCAATCTCAGGGTATTCTGACAGAAAATCAGGCACATGAGGTGCCAGAAGACGGCGCCCGACACCCAGGGGCGCTGCGACGAACAGCGACCCGCGCGGCGCTTCGGTCAGATGTGTGACTTGCGCTTCTGCCTCATCCACCGCATCCAGAACTGCAACTGCACCGGGGTAAAATGCACGCCCTTGCTCAGTCGGGGTCAAGTTGCGTGTGGTTCGCTGGAACAGACGAACCCCAAGGTGATCTTCTAACTGCGAAATCCGCGCTGACGTCACCGCAGGTGAGATTCGCATATCGCGTCCGGCGGCTGACATACTGCCTAGATCATAAACCCGTACAAAGGTTCGAATGTTGTCGAGATAGGACATCTTATCGTTTTTTTGATACAGTTTGACAATATACGGGAATACCGAAGAAAAGCCCGTTTGCCTAGTGTGGCGATAGCTTATCGGAGACCTCATCAATGTACGACTTCGCCGTGTTCTGGGATTGGATTGGTTTTGGCGTGCGCTGGCTGCACGTCATCACTGCGATCGCCTGGATCGGATCATCCTTCTATTTCATCGCGCTGGACCTTGGCCTGAACCGCGATATTCCCGGCCCGGCGGACGGCGAGGAATGGCAAGTCCATGGCGGTGGCTTTTATCACATCCAGAAATATCTTGTCGCGCCGGAGCGCATGCCTGACCACCTGACCTGGTTCAAATGGGAAAGCTACGCGACTTGGCTGAGCGGCGCCGCGCTTTTAATGATCGTCTACTGGGTTGGCGGCGAGCTTTACCTGATCGATGCGCATAAAGCTGATCTGGCGCTGTGGCAGGGCATCCTGATCTCGGCTGCGTCGCTGACCATTGGCTGGCTGGTCTATGATTTTCTGTGCAAATCTGGCCTCGGTGAACGCCCGACGCTGCTGATGGTTCTGTTGTTTGTCCTGCTGGTGGCCATGGGCTGGGGTTATAACCAAATCTTCACCGGCCGTGCGATGATGCTGCATCTGGGGGCTTTCACAGCCACGATCATGACGGCGAATGTGTTCTTCATAATTATGCCAAACCAGCGCATTGTTGTGGATGACCTCAAAAACGGACGTACGCCTGATCCCAAGTACGGCAAAATCGCCAAACTGCGTTCGACTCACAACAACTATCTGACCTTGCCCGTTGTGTTCCTGATGCTGTCGAACCACTACCCGCTGGCCTTTGCCACCGAGTACAATTGGATCATCGCCGCGTTGGTCTTTTTGATGGGCGTCACCATTCGCCACTATTTCAACACCCGCCATGCGCGCGCCGGTAATCCAACCTGGACCTGGCTGGTGACTGCACTGCTGTTCATGGCCATCATGTGGCTGTCGACCGCTTCCATGCACGACCCGTTGGAAGAGGCCGAAGCGCAAGAGCTTACACCATATGAACAGAAATTTGCAGCGGCGGATGGCTTTGAAGAAGCGCACGACATTGTTTTGGGGCGCTGTTCCATGTGCCACGCGCGTGAGCCTGTCTGGGAAGGCATCCTGTGGGCACCCAAAGGTGTGTTGCTGGAAACCGAGGCCGACATTGCGCAGAACGCGCAGCAGATATATCTGCAATCCGGCGTCACCCACGCAATGCCCCCCGCAAACGTCACTTACATGGAGCCCGAAGATCGCGACGCAATCATTAGGTGGTTCCGAAATGCCGATCTGTGAGAAATTGGGACACGGTCGAGCCAATAATAGCAACTGAGTTTGGTTTAGTTCTTCCCCTTGGCGTCGCCAAATGCTCTAAATGAATTCAACAAGCCGCATTTCTATTGTTTCGCGGCCATAGTGATTTCGACTTGGGGCAGTTGGAGCCAGACAATGATAGGGAGCAGACCGCGCAGCGTTCTGAGAAGCTGGTTTTTTTGCGCCCTTTTGGCATTGTCTCCCAATCTTGCATCCGCGCTGGAAACCACCCTCTCCGCTCCCGGCGCATCTAAAGATCTGATTGACCGACTGGAAGAGACCTCATCGGTTTTTACCTCAGAATCGCGTGGACTGGATACGTCGCTGGAAATCCTGTCGGCTGCTCTGTCCGACTACCGCACCATCGTTCAAATCATGTATGACGAAGGGTATTTCAGCCCCGTTGTCAGCATCAAGTTAGACGGGCAGGAAGCTGCAAATATCAACTCTTTGAATGTTCCGACCCAGTTCAAACGTGCAACGATATTGGTCAACTCAGGGCCGAAGTTCAAATTTGGCACGGCTGTCGTTCAACCATTGGCACCAGAAACCGTGCTACCCGAGGAATTTGCCATAGGCAAAACGGCCACCACCGGAGCAATCCAGCAAGCAGCATCCGCAGGGGTCCAAGGCTGGCGCGATACGGGCCACGCAAAGGCAGAGGTGTCGGACCAAAAAGTAATCGCGCGACATGCGCAGGCACGACTGGATGCCACAATTGATCTGGCACCGGGGCCAAGGCTGCGGTTCGGCAAAATGAACATCCAAGGCGACACTAACGTTCGCCATCGGTCGATCGAAAAAATTGCAGGCTTTCCCTCGGGTGAAATTTATTCGCCAGAACAGGTGCAAAAGGTTGGAACCCGGCTGCGGCGCACCGGCACGTTCAGCACGGTCTCTATAAAGGAACATGATGAGCCCAACCCGGACGGCACATTGGATTTCGATGCCACATTCGAAGATCTTCCCCCTCGTCGGCTGACTTTCGGGGCCGAGATCGCCTCGCGCGATGGGCTGGATTTAACTGCCACGTGGACCCATCGGAATGTTTTCCGGCGGGCAGAGCGGTTAAGGTTTGAGGCTGCGATCCGCAACATTGGCGGCGCCGAGGATATCGACGGGCGCATTGGCCTGCGTTTGGATCAACCAGACCGGCTCGGCCCAGATGACAATACATTCTGGAGCGCACTGCTGGAACGGCGAAATACCGAGAATTATAACGTCACTATCGCCTCGCTTGCCTATGGTGCCCGCCGCACTTTTTCGGACCGTCTTTATGCCGAAGCCTCAGCCGGTTTCCAATGGTCAGACGCGGATGACGCCTATGGCGATGGCCGCAAGTTCCGGTACTTCATCCTGCCCTTCCGGTCTGAATGGGATGAACGGGATAGCAAGGTCAGCGCCACGCGTGGCTACTATCTGGATTCGCAGGTAATGCCCTTTGTCGGGTTCTCTGGTTCTGACACTGGCCTGAGGATGTTTTTTGACGGGCGTTACTATAACGACATAGGCACAGGCGGCCGGTTGGTGCTCGCCGGGCGCGTTCAACTTGGATCAGTCCTTGGCCCGCCGCCAGACGGTGTGACGCCGGATTTCCTGTTCTTCTCAGGCGGCGCGGGAACGGTACGCGGTCAACCCTATGAAAGCCTCGGTATTCCAGTCGGAGACGGTGTGGCTGGTGGCAAGTCCTTTTTGGGACTGTCAGCTGAAATTCGTGGCAAAGTCACCGACGCAATCTCGTTGGTCGGCTTCTATGACTATGGCGTCGTCGACACGTCCTCGTTCATCGGCAGCGGCGCGGAAGAGCATTCTGGCGCCGGGCTGGGTATTCGCTATGATCTGGGCGGTTTCGGGCCATTGCGCTTTGACCTTGCCGTCCCAGTTCAGGGTGACACGGGCAATGGGCTGCAGTTCTACCTCGGGATCGGGCAGGCCTTCTGATGCGTCGCTTTCTATACCCTCTGTTGCTGAGTTCAGCAGTGATCATCGTCCCCTTCGCAGCGACCGCGCAGGACGAAGGCGGCAGCATGATCGAGCAGTTCCTGCAGGACACCCTGTCAGGTGACGATCAAAATGTGCGGGTGATCGGTCTGGAAGGTGCGCTGAGTTCACGAGCGACGATTCAGGAAATTACCGTCGCCGATGACGAAGGTGTCTGGCTGACCATCAAAAATGCTGAGCTGGATTGGAACCGGTTGGCGTTGCTGCGGGGTCGATTCTCAGTCAATACATTGTCCGCGCAGGAGATTGACATCGCCCGTGCCCCGGGCACGACGACTAAGGACACACCGCCGCCTTCAGCTGAGACCCAACCCTTTCAACTGCCCGAGCTTCCGGTTTCCATTGAAATTGGCGAGCTTCGGGTCGATGACTTGTCTTTGGGTGAGCCATTGATCGGCGTTGCGGCTGATCTTGCCGTGAATGGTAACCTCTCGCTGGCGGACGGAACGCTGGATACAACGCTGGATATCGACCGGCTGGATCGAGCTGGTGATACGATTGATCTTAAAGCCGGATTCCAGAACGATAACAGCCAGATCGACCTGGACCTCACCGTCGCCGAAGCCTCGGGCGGGTTGATCGCAACGGCCCTGTCCATCCCCGATGCCCCACCGCTAAAACTGACCGCAAAAGGTTCGGGGCCGGTATCAGATTTCAACGCCGATATCGGGCTGAGCAGCGATCAACAGCTTCGCGTATCTGGCCAAGTTCGACTGCGGACAGCCGAAGAGAATGGCACTGCATCCGATGGGATAGCATTTACTGCCGATGTCGGCGGCGACCTGACTCCGTTCCTGGCCCAAGAGATGGATACGTTTTTTGGCACAGACACGAGGCTTTTCGTGGACGGGCGCACCCATTCCGATGGCGCGCTGGACATCTCGGACATTGAGATCACGTCAGAAGCATTGGAACTGAAAAGCGAGGTGAGCCTTGCCTCTGGCGGTGTTTTGCAACTGGTTGCCCTTCAAGGCCGCATCACGCCACCAGAAGGCGACAAAGTTGTTCTGCCCGTCAGTGGCGGCGACACGTCCATTGGCGCGGCGCAGATTTCGGCCTTGTACAACTCCAAAAACGGAAACTATTGGGATCTGAGCCTTACAACTGACAACGTTGAGACCCCCAATCTGAATATTGATCACGCCAGAATTACTGGGCAGGGCACCTTGGATCAGTCCGGCGGCTTATCGATGGATGGAGACATCCAGGCCGTGCTTGATGGCATCGATTTGACTGAACCAGCGCTGAAAGCTGCCGTTGGAGATCAGATCACGCTGGATGGACGGTTCGATTATGGCAGTGACCAATCCTTACAACTGACCGGTTTCGAACTGGTTGGCAGCGACTATACCCTTGAAACCGATGCCGTGATCAGCGGGCTTGCGACAGGGCTGCAAGTTGATGGCGCGGCGCTGCTGCAGGCCACCGACCTATCGAGGTTTTCGGACCTGGCACAGCTACAGCTAGGTGGCGAAGCTTCGATCAAAGTCGAAGGCAAAGGCTCACCGCTGGAACGCAGCTTTGATGGCAAGCTAACAGTAAACGGGCGCGATTTGATTACTGGCCGCGACGATATCGACCCATTGATCACCGGCGAAACCGACATTGTGTTAGACGCCAAACGCGGAACCGATGGCGTGTCCATACGGGAGTTTTCGATCAACGGTGATGCGCTGACTGCTCAGGCCAGCGGTACGGTCACGACCCTTGATGGCAACATGACGATCGATGGGCAGGCCAACGTCAACGCCCCCGATCTTAAGGTATTCTCGGGCCTCGCCAAGCGTGATCTCTCCGGTGCGGTGCAGGCCCGGCTGGATGGCAAGGGCACCGTACAAACACTGGAATTTGACGGCCAGGCCAACGTAATCGGTACAAATATCGAAACAGGGATGAGTGAGTTCGATCCGCTGTTGAGAGGCCGGGTATCGATCAATCTGGACGGCGCACATTCTGGCGATCAGGTCGTCGTCCGAAATGCTACAATCAAAAGCGCCGCGTTGACCGCCGAGGTTGGTGCTACGATTGATGATCCTACCGGCGACATTGCCGTAGACGGCAGTGCCAAGGTAACGGCACCGGATTTGTCAGTGTTCTCAGGCCTCGTCGGGCGCGACCTGACGGGATCAATCAATGCTGATGTCACAGGCAGAGCCGCGCAAGGTAGCAAGACTTTTGACATCATTGGCAACCTCAGCGCGGATGATCTTGGAACAGGTATAAACGTGATTGATGCGCTTGTTCAGGGCAGAACAACGCTAAACGTGGATGCCGCAAACGACGATCAAGGTCTTAACATCCGCACGTTCAGTCTGAACGGAACAGCGCTGACTGCAGATGCATCGGGACGATTGGACCGCGAAGCAGGTGGCCTGAATTTCTCGGCCATGCTGGACAATGTGGGTCGGGTCTCGCCTACTCTGTCCGGCCCGCTAAAACTTGATGGCAATGTCGCCCCGACCGGGTCTGGCCTTGAGGGCAACGCCCGCTTGAAAGGACCTGAGAGCTCATATGCCGAATTGTCGGGAACCGTTGACACCAATGGTTCAGCCGACTTTGATTTTGAGGCCAAGATCAACCGGCTCGAACGTCTGATCCCCGATTTCCCTGGAACCCTGTCTGCCATTGGAAATGCTCGTCGTGATGCAGGCAAGTGGACTATCGACGCCAAAGCCAACGGCCCCGCCGAGATCAACACTACGGTCGCGGGTACCTTTGATGAAAGTAGCGGCGAGGCAGACTTGAAGATGCAAGGCGGTATCAACATAGGTATCGCCAATGCGTTTATTTCACCCAATAGTCTGGCAGGTAAAGCTCGGTTCGATCTAGCCCTGAAAGGGGCGCCTGCACTGGATGCGCTCAGCGGAACGATTTCAACAACCGGCGCATCAATGGCGCTGCCAGATGTGGGGCAAACGATCACCGATATCGGCGGAACGGTCAACATCGCGCGAAGCCGTGCAACTGTTGCACTGCAGGGTGGCCTGCGGGCAGGAGGAGGATTCACCGTCAACGGGCCGATCAATCTGACTTCGCCCTTCAACACTCAGATCAGCACGAAACTCAATAATCTCGTTCTGACCGACAGACTTTTGTATGAGACCACGTTGAACGGCCAGATTGCCCTGACCGGGGCATTGGCTGGAAACAGTGCTCTGGCCGGTCAGATAAACTTTGGCGAAACCAACATAAACCTTGCCGCAGCGGCAGGTGCAGTTGGCGCTGCACCAATCCCAACAATCGACCATATTAACGAAAGCCGAGCCGGTTTTGTGACGCGGGAACGTGCCAATCTGGTCGAAACAGAAGACAAAGCCAAAAGCAACTCGCGCATGTCATTGGACATCGGCCTGCTTGCCCCCAAAGCCGTGTTTGTTCGAGGCCGAGGTGTCAACGCCGAATTGGGAGGGCGTATTCAGATTGGCGGAACCACCACATCCGTCGTCCCCTCGGGTCAGATTGAATTGATCCGGGGTAACATCGACATTCTGGGCCGTCGTCTTGCGCTGACCAAGGGTCTGGTGACACTGCAAGGCGACCTGACCCCCTATATCGAGTTTGAATCTTCGACCAGCACCTCGGACGGTACAGCCACCATTGAGATCGCAGGTCCTCTGGATTCGCCCGAAGTGGACGTGTTCTCAGACCCCGAACGCCCGACCGAAGAAGCACTGGCCATGCTGCTGTTCGGCAACCGTTTTTCGGAGTTGTCGCCTTTTGTGATCGCCCAGATGGCGGCTTCACTGGCCCAACTCAGCGGCGCGGGTGGGGATGCAACCAAGGGCGTGCGCGAGGCTACGGGGCTTGACACTGTAGACCTTGGCGCAACGGAAGGCGGCGGTGGCAGCCTTGGGGCAGGCGCATATCTAAGCGACAACCTCTATACCGACTTCACCGTCAATACCGAAGGTGATACCGAAGTGAATTTGAACCTGGACGTCACCGACAGCTTTACAGTGCGTGGTACGGTGGATGGCCGGGGTGAGACAGGGCTGGGTATATTCTTCGAACGGGATTACTGATCACAAAAAAGGGCGACCTCAAATGAGCCGCCCTTTCTAAGAGTACGTGAAGTTTATTCCGCCGCGATGGCGTCTTCGATCTTTTCGACACGAATGGCCGAGAATTTAAACTCGGGGATCTTGCCATATGGGTCGATGGCCGAGTTGGTCAGGATATTCGCCGCCGCCTCGACATAGGCGAATGGTATAAACACCATGTCCTCGGCAATCGCTCGGTCGGCTCGCACCATGATTTCAATCGAACCGCGGCGAGTAGTCAGACGGATCATCTCGCCCGGCTCAATCCCCATCAGTTTCAACGTACGCGGGTTCATCGAACAGTTCGCTTCAGGTTCTACGGCGTCCAAAACAGTGGCCCGGCGGGTCATCGACCCGGTGTGCCAGTGTTCCAGCTGCCGGCCCGTGGTGGCGATCATCGGGTACTCGTCATCCGGCGCCTCATCCGGCGGAATGACGCTGGCCGGGGTGAACCGGGCCCGGCCATCTGCGCGTGGGAACCCGTCACCGAACACGATGGCCTGTCCCGGATCGGTTTCGCTGAGCGAGGGATAGGTAATGGTCTCGGTCTCCAACCTTTCCCAAGTGATATTGTCGAGCGAGGCCATGGTCAGCTTCATCTCGGCAAAGACCTGGGACACATCCGTGTACTCCCAGTTCAGACCTATGCGCTGCGCAAGCTCGACAGTGATTTTCCAATCCTCGCGCGCCTCACCCGGAGGCGTCACAGCAGGACGCACGCGTTGTACCTGACGGTTGGTGTTGGACACGGTGCCGTTCTTCTCATAGAGCGCCGAGGCGGGCAGGATGATGTCGGCATAGTTCGCCGTTTCGGTCAGGAAGATATCCTGCACGATCATCAGCTCCAGCTTGGCCAGAGCCTCACGCGCGTGGCCTACATCCGGGTCAGACATGGCAGGGTTTTCACCCTGAATGTACATGCCCTTGATGTTGCCTGCGTAAGCCTGATCGATGATCTCGGTGACCGTCAGGCCCTTCTCGTTCGAGAAGTCGCGTTCATCGTTCCAAACATTGTTGAACTTGGCCCGGATGCTGTCATCGGTGACTGACTGATAATCCGGTAGGAACATCGGGATCAGACCCGCATCTGAGGCGCCCTGAACGTTGTTCTGACCCCGCAGCGGGTGAAGACCCGCGCCCGGCTTGCCAACGTTCCCGGTCATCAAGGCCAGCGAGATCAGGCAGCGCGAATTATCGGTTCCGTGGATGTGCTGGCTGACGCCCATACCCCAGAAGATCAGACCGGCCTTGGCTTGTGCAAAGGTGCGCGCCACTCGGCGCAGTTGATCCGGTTCAATACCACAGATCGGCGACATCGCTTCGGGCGTGAACTGGCGCAGATGCTCTTTCTCGGCTTCCCAGTTCTCGGTCCAGCGGTGGATATACTGGCTGTCGTATAGTTCCTCTTCCACAATCACATTCATGATCGCGTTGAGCATCGAGACATCCGCTCCCGGACGGAATTGCAGCATTTCATCGGCAAATTTGCGCATGCCGACGCCGCGCGGGTCCATCACGATCAACTTGCCGCCGCGTTTGGTGAACTGCTTGAAATAAGTCGCGGCTACGGGGTGGTTCTCGATCGGGTTGGCCCCGATGATGATCGCCACATCCGCGTTTTCGATCTCGTTGAAGGTCGCAGTAACAGCGCCGGAGCCGACGTTTTCGATCAGGGCCGCAACAGACGACGCGTGGCACAGACGGGTGCAGTGGTCGACGTTGTTGTGGCGGAAACCCTGACGGATGAACTTCTGGAACAGATAGGCTTCTTCGTTGGTGCACTTGGCCGAGCCGAAGCCTGCAACGCTGCGCGGGTCTTCGTCGCGCAGAGCCTTCAGCTTGGTGGCGGCCAGATCCATCGCCTCTTCCCAAGTCGCTTCGCGGAAATGGGTACTCAGATTGCCCGGATCGACGTTCAGGCCCTTCTCAGGCGCATCTTCACGACGGATCAACGGCGTGGTCAGGCGGTGCGGGTGATGAATGTAGTCAAAACCGAAGCGGCCTTTGACGCACAGACGGCCTTCGTTTGCGGGACCGTTGATACCTTCGACATACTTGACCTTGCCGTCTTTGACCTTCAGCGAGACCTTACAGCCGACACCACAGAACGGGCAGACGCTTTCGGTTTCGCTGTCGTAATCCTTGCTGTCGCCTTTCTGCTGGTCGTCCAGCACAGTGGCAGGCATCAGCGCTCCGGTCGGGCAGGCCTGCACACATTCGCCACAAGCCACACAAGTGGACGCACCCATCGGATCATTCTGGTCGAACACTACCTGCGCAGTATGGCCGCGACCGGCCATGCCGATCACGTCGTTCACCTGCACGTCGCGGCAGGCCCGGACGCAGAGGTTGCAGTTGATGCAGGCATCCAGATTGACGCGCATCGCAACGTGGCTGTCATCCAGCAGGGGAATTTTCTCAGCTTCTTTCGCCGGGAAACGGCTGTCGCTGACATCGTTCAGCTTGGCCATATCCCAGAAGTGGCTGGAGGTGTCGTGTGCTTCCTCAGGCTGATCCGCGACCAACAGCTCCATGACCATGGCACGCGATTTCTCGGCACGCTCGCTGTCGGTCTTAACGACCATACCGTCCGCTGCGGGGCGGATGCACGAGGCGACCAGAGTGCGCTCACCTTCCACCTCGACCATACAGGCGCGGCAGTTGCCGTCGGGTTTGTAACCGGGTTGCGGCTTGTGACACAGGTGCGGGATTGTGAACCCCTGCCCCTTGGCCGCTTCCCAGATGGTCCAGCCCTCGGGCACGGTGACATCTTCGCCATTCAGGTTGAAGGTGACGGTCTTGTTTGGGCTTGCATCAAGCATGGCTGTCTCCCTCAGATTTCGTCAGCGAAATGTTTCATGACAAGGCGGATCGGGTTCGGGGCTGCCTGCCCCAGACCGCAGATCGAGGCGTCGCCCATGACCTGACACAGGTCTTCCAGCAGATCCTGATCCCACTTGTCGGCTTGCATCAGCTTGACCGCCTTTTCGCAGCCTACACGGCAGGGCGTGCACTGGCCGCAGCTTTCGTCTTCGAAGAAGCGCAACATGTTCAGCGCCGCATCGCGCGCGGTGTCCTGATCGGACAGAACCACCACAGCGGCAGAGCCAATAAATGTGCCGTGCGGTTGCAGCGTGTCGAAGTCCAATGGGATATCGTCCATCGACGCGGGCAACAGGCCCGAGGAGGGACCACCCGGCTGATAGGCTTTGAAGGTCTGCCCTTCGGCCATACCACCGGCAGCTTCGATCACATCCAAAATGGTCGAGCCAGCAGGCAGAAGGTAAACACCCGGCTTCGCGACCCGCCCCGAGACCGAATAGCTACGCAAACCCTTGCGACCATTCTTTTCGGTGCTGTTCAGGGATTCAGGCCCTTCACGGCAAACTTTGGTCACCCAATAGAGGGTCTCGACATTGTGCACCAAGGTCGGGCGGTTAAAGACCCCAACCTGCGCCACGAACGGAGGACGGTGACGCGGAAGGCCCTTTTTGCCCTCAATCGACTCGATCATCGCGGATTCTTCACCGCAGATATAGGCACCGGCACCCCGGCGCAGGTCGATATAGCCCGGCTCGACAATGCCCGCGGCTTCCAGCGCGGCGATCTCGCGGCGCAGGATTTCCAAAACTGCAGGGTATTCGTCACGCATGTAGATAAAGCACGTCTCGGCCTCGACCGCCCACGCGGCGATCAGCATACCCTCAAGGAAGACATGCGGCGTGCGCTCAAGATAATAGCGGTCCTTGAATGTGCCCGGCTCACCTTCGTCCCCGTTCACGGCCAGATAGCGCGGGCCTTCGTTCATGCGAACAAAGCCCCATTTCTTGCCTGACGGGAAGCCAGCGCCGCCCAGACCGCGCAGGCCCGAGGACAATACGTCTTCCTGTACCTTTTCCCAGTCGCCACCGTCGCGCAGCTCTTTCAGCTTAGCGTAACCGCCATTCGCCTCGTAGGTCGCGTAGGCTTCATAGTCAGGCAGATGCGCGTGGGTGTCATCGGCAGCAATCGCAGCCTGCACTTTTTCGGGGGTCGCATGGTCGATGTGGTTGTGACCGATCTCAAGCACCGGAGCGGTATCACAGCGGCCCATGCAGGGCGCGCGAACGACACGCACTTGTGAAGCGTCCAAACCGTCTTCCAGCGCCTTTTGCAGCTGTTGGGCACCTGCCATCTCGCAGGACAGGGAATCACAGACACGGATCGTCAAAGCGGGCGGAGGGGTTTCACCCTCTTTCACCACATCGAAATGGGCATAAAAGGTCACCGTTTCGTAGATCTCGGCTTGTCCGATCCGCATTTCAACGGCCAGAGCCGCAATGTGGTCGGCGCTGATATGGCCGTGTTCGTCCTGAATCAAATGCAGGAATTCGATCAGCAGGTCGCGGCGACGCGGGCGGTCGCCCAGCAGACGCGCGATTTCAGCCTGCGCCTCATCCGTGAATTGGCGGCCTTTGGGCGTGTGCCGCCCCTTGCCTTTACCTGACTTCCAGACGCCCTTGGGTGCGCCTGATGGCTTGGTATCTAATGGTGCCATGATGCCCTCCGATTAAGGCTCCGTGTCTCATCAGACTAGCATATCGTCAAATCGCATATCTCAATCGTACGATAACGACAGATTATCACCGTAATGACGCCACCACATCACGTAATGCGCCGACCGTGGGCAATTCCGGGTCGCGAGTCAGGGTCGCCAGACAAATCGGCTTGCTGACCACCGGGTCGACCAAAGGCAGCACTTTGGTATCTTTCAAATCCCCCAGCGCCCGCACCAGCACGCGCGGGATCACAGTGGCAGCCAGCCCCTCGCGCGCCATAACCATCGAGGCAGTGAACCCACTGGTCTCGGCCACAATATCCGGGTGCAAGCCCTGTTCGGCAAATATCCGGTCCAGAATTCGCCGATTCTGCATCTGAGGCTCCAACAGGCTGAGCGGGAACTCGGCCACGCGCGCCCACGGTATCGGGCCTGTCTCATCGGTCATATGCGAAGGGACCAACAGGACGTAGGTTTCTTCGTATAAGGGCTGCACCTGCCGCAGATCAGTACCTATGCTGTCGCCATAGGTGATGCCCGCGTCCAGACTGCCTTCGTCCAACCGGTGTTGGATCGCGGTCGCGGACATGGTCTCGATCCGGGTCACGATACGCGGGTGGGCGTCGCGCAACCGCTTGGTCAGACGCCCGGTGAAGGCAATCGCCGTAGGGATCACGCCGAGGATCAGCGTACCGGTAATCTCTCCCTTGGCAGCCAACACCTGCTGTTCCAAAGCTTTGGTGTCATCGAGAATGCGTCGCGCCCGCTGAACGATCATCTCGCCCTCTTCGGTCAAGCCCTGAAACCGATTGGCGCGCCGGACAATAGAGACACCCAATCGATCCTCGAGATTACGGATGCGCATTGAGAACGCAGGCTGGGAAATGCCACACTCCTCAGCCGCTTTGGCAAAATGGCGATGCCGCGCCAAAGCGCTGAGCAGTTGCAGGTCGCGGATTTCGATCATTTAGGTACATCCTACCCAAAAGGAGAACCGCAGACTATCGCGTTTTCTGAGCGAAGAAAGCCCGAGTTGAACAAACGCGGAAGGGCGAGCGGCTCCGGACTTACATCAGAACCCAAACCACAGAATGTGAAAACACAACGCGAGGGCAATACTTCAGCGTCTGCTGACGCCAAACGCTCAACTTTTGTCAGCCATGGAATTTGTGCTGAAGCAGCTTGATTTTACCGTCTGAAATCGCCACGCTTTTGCGCCAAAGGTTTTCGCTCATTACAGTCGGGTACTCGCTTGCATAGTCACGGTATTTATCGTTGGTTACGGCAAACGAAATTGGCAGGTACTTGAGACACTCAAGAATAAAAACATCCGCTTGAACGCCGCTGGGCACGACATAAATCTCGCTTACGTCGAGCCCAAAAATCTGTTGAAGCAACACCAACGAGTGTCGCTCTCTCCTTGGAATTGCCCCGTGTTCACTCAGTGTATGATAAATGTTTGCATCGAAGAAGCATATGACACGATACCCTTGCGAACGCAGCTGACGGACGATCTCACTCAGCGGTTGGGCATCTAACCCATTGTCATGCCCGAAATGGTAAATATTACTTCCGTCAATAACGACCGTTTTCTCATCAAGTCTAAGACTACGCATAAAGCCAAGACGATCATTGGCTAACAAGAAGTGCTGTTTGCCAACGTTACTTTTGCGACCTGCGGTCAACCAGACAAAAACAAAGGCGCATAGCAAAATTAGGACCGGGTCTATTTTGATATCTGACCATTCCAAGAGCAAACCCAAAGCCAGAGCAAATGTACAAACCAACAAACCAAAGCCTATGAGCTTTTTCAGAATACGCGATACACGTGTGAGACTACCGAGGCCGTGTTCTGCGGCAGAGCTTTTTGAGGAGAGCACCTCACCTAATGTGTTGGATTTAGAAGCAAAATTGCCTCTCATTTGAATACCTTTAGGACAAAATATTTACTAAGATAATCTGAGGAAGCCCGTAAGGGCCTTTAAAGGACTTGACCTGTTTTTAACTCAATTCTTACGACCTCGCCGTCGAATGTTCACGTATTAAACAAAAAATGCATCACATCACCATCCTTGACGATGTACCCCTTGCCCTCTGCCCGCATCTTGCCTGCCTCTTTGGCACCCTGCTCACCATTCGCGGCGATGTAGTCATCATAGGCGATGGTCTCGGCGCGGATGAAACCCTTTTCGAAGTCGCCATGGATCACACCTGCGGCCTGCGGTGCGGCGGTACCGGTGCGGATGGTCCAGGCGCGGGCCTCTTTCGGGCCTACGGTGAAATAGGTTTCCAGCTTGAGCAGATCGTAACCAGCGCGGATCAGGCGGTCGAGGCCGGGTTCTTCCAGCCCCATTTCCTCAAGGAACATCTGCGCTTCCTCGTCTTCCAGCAGGCTGATCTCTTCTTCAATCTTAGCACTGATGATGACATGAGCATTGCCCTGCGCAGCGGCCATCTCGGCAACCTTGGCGGAATACTCATTACCTTCGGCGGCTTCTTCCTCGGACACGTTGCAGACGTAGAGCACCGGCTTAGTCGTCAGAAGCTGCAACATCTTCCAGGCCTTGGCGTCTTCGTCCGAGACTTCGACCAATCGCGCGGGCTTGCCGTTTTCCAGCATCACCTGTGCCTCGGTCAGAAGGCGATCCTGCTGCTGTGCCTCTTTGTCGTTACCCTTCAGCTTGCGCACCAGATTGGCACGGCGCTTTTCGATGCTTTCCAGATCGGCCATCATAAGCTCGGTTTCGATCGTGTCCGCATCCGCCACGGGATCGACACGACCATCCACATGGGTCACATCACCATCCTCAAAACAGCGCAGAACATGAGCAATCGCATCGGTCTCACGGATATTTGCCAGGAATTGGTTGCCAAGTCCTTCGCCCTTTGATGCGCCTTTTACCAGACCGGCGATATCTACAAAGGTCATGCGCGTTGGAATGATCTGTTTAGAACTGGCGATCGCCGCCAATTTGTCCAGGCGATCATCAGGAACAGCAACATCACCCACGTTGGGTTCGATGGTACAGAATGGGAAATTCGCCGCCTGGGCTGCCGCAGTTTTTGTCAGCGCATTGAAGAGGGTCGACTTGCCCACATTCGGCAAACCCACGATTCCCATTTTAAAGCCCATAACGGCCTCCTGATACCATTCGAGCGCCGCTTCTAGGCAGGTCTAGCGCAATGCGCAAGGCGTAGCACTCCCTCCCACCCCCGAGTCTGATCTGCCACATCACGAAATTGGCATGACATTGTGTTCTTGCCCTCATTGAATTCATGCACATACAGTCCCCAATAAAACTAATACCAACGAACGACGGACATAGTAGGTACGATGAAACCCCTTGTTATTCTGGCCTTCGCGCTGGCGGCGGCGACTTCTGCGCAGGCACAATCCATCATTTTCGGCGCTGGCTACGCAGATTACTCCCACAGCGACGGAGACGATCAGGCCATTTTTTCGCTTGAGTATCAGCATCGCCCGTTTCACGAGGCAACTCGGTTCAGCGCAACATGGGGTGGGGCTCTCTCGGTTGATACAGACGGCGACACGCATATTGGTGCCGGATTGATCGGAGTATATAGCTTTGCCGACCGATGGTTTATCGAAGGCAGCGTCATGCCCGGCTACTATAGCGAAGGAAGCGATCAGAATGATTTGGGAGGCAGTTTTCAGATTCGCAGCCTGTTGGGTCTTGGTTATACGCTTGAAAGTGGAAACAAACTGTCGGTTGCCATCACGCACAAATCCAATGCTAGTACGCAGGGCGATAACCCCGGTGTGAACTCACTACTGCTGCGGTATCATTACTCGTTCTGATCTCTAGTCCACCAAGCGGGATTGATTTTCAGCGAAAGTTTCTGCACATCAGGTCCAAACCCGAGTGCAAGGACTTCCGATGACCCGTATCGACGCCAAATTCGCCGCTCTGAAAGAACAGGGCAAAAAGGCATTTGTAGCTTATGTCATGGCCGGGGATCCCGACTATGAAACGTCGCTGGAGGTCGTAAAGGGTTTGCCTGGTGCAGGCGTCGATGTGATCGAACTGGGCCTGCCCTTTACCGACCCGATGGCGGATGGCCCCACCATCCAGGCCGCAGGTCAACGGGCGTTGGATGGCGGGATGACGTTGCAGCGCACGCTTGATCTGGCACGCGCTTTCCGCGAAACCGATGATACCACGCCGATTGTGCTGATGGGATACTACAACCCGATCTACAGTCGAGGAGTTGAGACCTTTCTGGCGGATGCAAAGTCTGCCGGAATTGACGGGCTGATCGTCGTCGACCTGCCACCTGAAGAAGACGAAGAGCTTTGCCTGCCAGCACAGGCTGCCGGGTTGAACTTTATCAGGCTGGCAACACCGACAACCGACGATAACCGCCTACCTCGCGTGCTGCAGAACACGTCTGGCTTTGTTTATTACGTGTCGATTACCGGTATCACCGGCGCTGCTGAGGCGCAGGCGGCCGATGTCGGACCCGAGGTTGCACGGATCAAAGCCGCAACCGATTTACCGGTCATTGTCGGGTTCGGGATCAATACGCCAGAGAAGTCACGCAACATTGCCAGCGTGTCAGATGGTGCCGTTGTCGGGTCCGCAATAGTCAGCCAAATCGGGTCTGGAAAACCAGTGACTGAGGTGTTGGACTTCGTCAAATCACTTGCTGACGGCGCGCACACCGCCTGATAACTCATTATATCTCAAATCGGTATCCACCGCAGCTGGCGTTCAACTTGCTGCGGTATTTTTCGTTTTAAACCACGTGGCGACCAACCGCAGTTGATCGCCATTGCAGAGCAATAGAAAAATTGGTAAAGAAACTTAACCAATCCTGCGGAAGCCAGATCCATGCCTACAATTACCAATATCGAAGATCTCAAACGGATCTATGAACGCCGGGTGCCCCGCATGTTTTTTGATTATGCGGAAAGCGGCAGCTGGACGGAACAAACATTCCGCGAGAACACCTCGGATTTCGAAGACATCCGTCTGCGTCAGCGGGTGGCCGTAGACATGACCGGACGCTCGACCGCGTCGCAGATGATCGGACAGGATGTGTCGATGCCGGTGGCACTGGCTCCGGTAGGTCTCACAGGCATGCAACATGCAGATGGTGAGATCAAAGCGGCCAAAGCTGCCGAGGCCTTTGGCGTGCCCTTCACCCTTTCGACGATGTCAATCAACTCGATCGAAGATGTTGCTGAAAACACGACTGCTCCGTTCTGGTTCCAACTCTATACAATGAAGGATCAGGACTACGTCGGGCGACTGATCCAGCGCGCGAAGGATGCGAAATGCTCGGCCTTGGTCATCACGCTCGACCTGCAAATCCTCGGTCAACGACACAAGGACTTGAAGAATGGCCTGTCTGCACCGCCAAAACTGACACCAAAAACCATTGCCAACCTGATGACAAAATGGGCCTGGGGTATCGAAATGCTGAGTGCCAAACGTCGGGAGTTCGGCAATATCGTCGGCCATGTCGACAGCATCACCGATACCCGCTCACTGGGAACATGGACTGCTGAACAGTTCGATCCCAGCCTCGACTGGGACAAGGTTGAGAAGCTGATGGAACAGTGGGGCGGCAAAGTAATCCTCAAGGGTATATTGGACGCCGAAGACGCAAAGATGGCCGCCAAGCTGGGTGCGGACGCCATCGTCGTATCAAATCACGGCGGGCGACAGCTGGACGGTGCGCTTAGTTCAATCCGGGTTCTGCCCGAGATCATGGATGCCGTTGGCAATGATGTCGAAGTGCATCTGGATAGCGGCATTCGTTCGGGGCAAGACGTGCTAAAGGCTCTGGCGCTTGGGGCCAAAGGAACCTTCATAGGCCGCGCCTTTGTTTATGGGCTGGGTGCGATGGGTCAGAATGGTGTGACGACGGCTTTGGAGGTAATCCAGAAAGAGCTCGATACAACGATGGCACTTTGCGGTGAGCGCAACGTGGCTGATCTGGGGCGCCACAATCTTCTGGTCCCGGAAGACTTCGGCGGCCGCTGGCAGGCCTGATCCTCGACTTACCAAAAAAAGGGGGCGCTGCCCCCGCCGCCTTTGGGCGTCTCCCCCGAGATATTTGCAGTCCAATGAAGAAGTGGACCCCATCTTCATCTGGCCCTAAATATCCCGGAGCGCGAGGCAGAGCCTCGCAAAATTCCTCAGGCCACAAAAAGCCCTTTCCAAACCAATTGAATCAAGCTAAGGACGCGGCTTCACGCGGGCATACAGCCTTGGAGGATGCCCGCCCTAACATTGGAGAATTATCATGGCTGGAGAGATTCCTGATCTCGTAGCTCTGGAACGGACGGGGACAGGCAAGGGCGCCGCTCGTCAAGCACGCCGCGACGGCATGGTTCCGGGCATTGTGTTTGGGGGCGACAAAGACCCGCTGCCGATCCAAATCCCGTTCAACGTCCTGTTCAAGCGACTGAAAGCAGGCCGGTTCAAGTCGACCCTGTGGAACCTGAAGGTTGAAGGCCACGAAGACGTTCGCGTCATCTGCCGCGACGTTCAGCGTGACGTGGTCAAAGACCTGCCGACCCACCTGGACCTGATGCGCCTGCGTCGGACCACAAAGATCGCGCTGTTCATACCTGTTGAATTCGTCAACGAAGAAGCGGCCCCCGGCATCAAGAAGGGTGGCGTTCTGACCGTTGTGCGTCCGGAAGTTGAACTGTTGTGCACCGCGGGTGACATTCCTGAGAAGATCACCGTTGATCTGACTGGCATGGAAATCAACGACGTTGTCACCATTTCTTCGGTTGATCTGCCTGCTGGCACCAAACCAACCATCGATCGTGACTTCGTGATCGCCAACGTTTCGGCACCCACCGGTCTGTCGACAAGCGACGATGAAGAGGGTGAAGAGGGCGAAGTTGCAGCTGATGAAGTTGAAGTCATCGGCCAGGACGAAGCTGAAGAATAAGTTCGGATCATATCCGAATAGTGTAACGGGGCTCGTTTGTAGCCCCGTTTTTTTATGCAGATGTTGGGCTGGAAACGAGACGGTAAGATGTGGCATCAACCGCTGAGATTACGCTGTTAAGGACGATGCGATGAAACTGTTTGTCGGCTTAGGAAATCCCGGGCAGAAATACGCCCGTAACCGGCACAATATCGGGTTTATGGCATTGGAGCGGATCGCCGAAGACCATGGCTTTGGCCCTTGGAAATCTAAGTTTCAGGCTGAGATCGCCGAAGGTCGCCTGGGCGGGCAGAAAGTGCTGCTGGTTAAACCTCAGACATTTATGAACCGTTCGGGCCAGTCCGTGGGCGAGGCAATGCGGTTCTACAAACTCGATTCGACCGACGTGACCGTCTTCCACGATGAGCTTGATTTGGCCCCGGGCAAGGTACGTGTGAAAGCTGGCGGTGGACATGCGGGACATAACGGGTTGCGGTCGATCCACGAACATATCAGTTCGGCCTATGATCGCGTGCGGCTGGGCATTGGCCATCCGGGTCGGAAGGAAATGGTATCACCTTATGTTCTGAGCGACTTTGCGAAAGCCGATGCAGACTGGCTGGATAGCGTCCTGCGCGGGGTTTCGGATGGTGTGGATTATCTTGCCGATGACGAAAGCGGCAAGTTCATGAATGCTGTAGCTTTGCGAACCGCTCCGCCAAGATCGTCGAAGCAGTCTGGCAAACCTGAAAGCCCCCCCCAAAAGAGCGTCGAGGCCGTATCTGTGCCAGATGAGCGTTCGGCCATGCAGAAGCTGCTGGACAAATTCAGGTAATGCTTCCGCAACGTAGCAATTGCGTAATGGAACTGACCGGGGTCCACTGTCAGGTGTAATAGGAGACTTCGAATGAGATCTGCTTTTAAGTGGCTGCTACGTCTTGTGTTTGCTCTGGCGTTAGCGGCGTTTGTGGTCGGCTTTTGGAAACGCGAGGAGATTCAACGCCTGATGGCCGTGAACTCTTTGTTTTCAGAAGAAAAGATCGTGCATAATTTTTCGCACATGGACGAGGCGTTTCTGACCACCGATTTGCCGCGCGGTGACAGCCCGACCTGGGAACTGCCTTATGGCCCCGGTTTCGATCTGCCCGATGAAACTGACCAGTGGATCGAAGATCGCGCAGTAACATCTTTGCTTGTGATGCAAGACGGAGCGATCCGGTTTGAGGAGTATTATCTGGGCACCGGACCCGATGACCGGAGAATTTCGTGGTCAGTTGCAAAAAGCTATTTGTCGGCCCTGTTTGGTATTCTGATGGCAGAGGGCGCTATTTCATCGCTGGATGACCCGGTTGCACAATACGCCCCAGAGCTCAAGGGCAGCGCCTATGACACTGCGACGATCCGCAATGTCTTGAATATGGCCAGCGGTGTGACCTTCGACGAAGACTATCTGGACTACAATTCTGATATAAACCGAATGGGGCGTGTGGTTGCCTTGGGGGGTGAGTTGGATGATTTTGCGGCCTCACTGCAGGACAGCTTCGTCGCGCCGGGCGAAACTTGGCAATATGTGTCCATAGACACCCATGTAATCGGAATGGTTATCCGGGGCGCGACAGGGCGCAGCGTCGCAGAGCTGCTGACCGAGAAAGTGATCGAGCCGCTGGGGTTGGAGCGGGACGGCTACTACATCACCGATGGCGCAGGCGTTGCATTTGTTTTGGGCGGTCTCAACTTCACAACGCGCGATTTTGCACGGTTCGGGCAGTTGATTTTGCAGGGTGGCGAACGCGATGGCCGGCAGATTGTACCTGCGGATTGGATCGACACATCTACTTGGCCTAGCGCCCCGACAGACCCCGGCGAGATCGGTTATGGCTATCAGTGGTGGATACCTGTTGGGGCGCATGAGGGTGAATTCATGGCGCGCGGCATCTATGGCCAGTATATCTATTTCGACCAGCCACGCGGGGTCTTGATCGTGACAACTGGCGCTGACCGAAAGTTCCGCGATCCTGGCGTCAACGAGCTGAATGTCGAAATGTTCCGCAAAATTGCGCAAAGCCTGTAAGATGCAGCCATGCAAAAGCTAGACAGCATCAATGTTCTGGGAGGCGTACTCGCCTCTTGCTCTCGCGATCCTCTGACCGGGTTCTTTCGCGACGGCGTTTGCAACACCTGCCCGGAAGACCAGGGCAGCCACACGGTTTGCGCAGTAATGACCGCTGAGTTTTTGGCGTACTCGAAATATGTCGGCAATGACTTGAGCACGCCTCGACCTGAATTCGATTTCCCAGGTCTCAAACCCGGCGATAGCTGGTGCCTATGTGCGTCGCGCTTCTTGCAAGCCTATGACGAGGGCTGTGCACCCCTGGTCCACCTTGAAGCCACCCATCAGAGAGCGTTGGATGTCGTTCCCCTGCATATCCTGCAGGCGCAGCGTTCCGAAGACGAGACCTAGATCGCGGTAGCCCGATATCCACGTGACGTGCGTGAGGGTGGCCCGGTCGGAAAGCTGTGTTCAGCTTGCAGATCCCATCCTGAGCGGGACAACATTTTCACCACCGTCTCTGGCCTGTAGGTCCGGTGCCGCCACTGAAACCAGATGATCGCATTGCACCAATGCGGTTTGCTCACGACCAGCCAGAGCATCGCACCGGGTTCGGCAAGATCGCGCATTTGGCGCAGAGCCTCAGTAGGGTCGGCGCAATGTTCCAGAACATGCGCGGCCAGTAGGCAGTCAAATCGGGCCTCCGGTTGAAAATCGTCCAATCGGGATTGAATGAGCGTCGCATCGAATCCGCGGCGCTGCAAAGCTGAATGCGCCAAGTGCAGCATCCGGGCAGAAGGCTCGAGCAGCGCGATGTCACCTTCGGGCCGGATGACAGTGCGTGCTTCGGCGAAAGCACCCGTCCCACACCCGATATCCAGCGCATTACGCCCCAAGTCTGCAAGCGGATCTGACGACAGAAATCCTAGGTAGGCATCAAAATAACCTAACAGCCGCATCTTATCCGCCCAGCCGGGGGCTGCTTGATCGTATTTTTGGTCAAGCCGATCAAGTTCAGCCTTTGAGGATGCGCTGCTCATGATTAGCAAACTGGCACAGTTCCTCAAAGGCGCAAAGCCTGTTTTGGGTGATCAGTCTGCTGTACGGCCTTCGGTGTCGGACATGTCGAAGTTCAGGTATTGCGCAACCGTCTGCACATCCTTGTCGCCGCGTCCGCACATGTTCATGCAGATCAGGTGATCTTTGGGCAAATCTGGTGCGATCTTCATCACATGCGCCAGCGCATGACTGGGCTCAAGCGCCGGGATGATGCCCTCGGTCGCACAGCACAGCTGAAACGCCTCCAGTGCCTCTTTGTCGGTGATTGAGACATAGTTGGCACGGCCGATATCGTTCAGCCAGGAATGCTCAGGCCCGATCCCCGGATAATCCAGACCCGCCGAGATGGAATAGCCTTCCAGAATCTGCCCATCGTCATCCTGCAACAGATAAGTGCGATTACCGTGCAGCACGCCGGGGCGACCGCCGGTCAGCGAGGCACAATGCTCCATCTTTTCATTCACGCCCTTGCCGCCTGCTTCGACGCCGATGATGTTGACCTCTTTGTCATCAAGGAACGGATAGAACAGGCCCATCGCATTCGAACCACCGCCAATGGCTGCGATAATGGTGTCGGGTAGACGGCCTTCGGCCTTGTGCATCTGCTCTTTGGCTTCCTTACCGATGATCGACTGGAAATCGCGTACCATCGCCGGGTACGGGTGCGGACCGGCCACTGTGCCGATGCAATAGAACGTGTCGCGCACATTGGTTACCCAGTCGCGCAGCGCGTCGTTCATCGCGTCTTTCAGCGTACCCCGACCGCTTGTCACCGGAATCACCTCAGCCCCAAGCAGGCGCATACGGAATACATTCGGGGCCTGACGCTGTACGTCATGCGCGCCCATATAAACGATGCACTTCAGGCCGAACTTGGCACAGACGGTAGCGGTGGCTACGCCGTGCTGCCCTGCCCCAGTTTCCGCGATGATCCGGGTCTTACCCATGCGGCGCGCGAGAATGATCTGGCCCAGCACGTTATTAATCTTATGCGCACCAGTGTGGTTCAGTTCATCGCGCTTCAGATAGATTTTGGCCCCGCCTAGATGCTCGGTCAGGCGTTCCGCGTAATACAGCGGCGAGGGGCGGCCCACATAGTTGGCCCACAGATCATCCATCTCGGCCCAGAAAGTAGGGTCATCCTTGGCTTTGTTATATTCCTCTTCCAGCGACAGGATCAGCGGCATCAGCGTTTCGCTGACGAACCGTCCGCCGAAGATGCCGAAACGGCCCTGCTCATCCGGGCCGGACATGAAGGAGTTAAAAAGATCGTTGGCCATGGGTGTCTCCACTCGTCGTACGCGACTTTCATAGGTGGTAGCGGCAGGATTTGCCATGGCAAAACGCATCATTGCTGATCCCGGACGCATTGCGCCCAGACCTTCAAAGCCTGATCCCTGCTAGGGACAGCGATGCAGGGAAAATGGTGGAATTCATAGGTTTTGGCCAAGCGTGAAGCCGCATCCACCACACATCGATGCGGGCCCGATTGGGCGAATGTCAGCATAGCCTCTACGTCTTCCCAAACACTGAGTGAAAAAAACATGCCCTGATGTAAAAAGACCTGTGCTTCCAGGCATAATGGATCGCCGCGCGCCTGAAGCAACGCCTGACGCGCCCGCCAGAATAGCTCCGGCCCGTAGTACCATCGTCTTAACGAAACACCGCCAATTGCCGCAAGCATCGTCGTCTCCCCTTTTCCGGAGATACGCAGCAGACAATTGTTCAGATCACCGTGTGGCGTCGATAAATGCGCTGATCAAGGCCTCATCCTTGATACCCGGAGCACTTTCAACGCCCGAAGCGACGTCCACTTGCCGGGCTCCCGTGGTACGAATGGCCTCCGCCACGTTGTCGGGAGTTAAACCACCCGCCAGCATCCACGGCTTGCGCCAATACTTCCGCCCGGCCATAAGACGCCAATCGAACGCCAAGCCGTTGCCGCCCGGTAGAACAGCATTTTTTGGTGGTTTGGCATCGATCAAAATCTGGTCAGCGACGTCGCTAAAGGCATCAATCGCATCCAAGTCTTCGGCATCAGCCACTCCAATGACCTTCATCACTGGCAACCCATAGCGTGATTTGATTTCCGAAACCCGTTTGATGCTTTCGCCACCGTGCAACTGCAACATATCGAACGGTACGGTTTCGGTAATCTGATCCAAAACCTCGTTCGACGCATTCACAACCAAAGCCACCTTAGCGACCCCAACAGGCACAGATTGCATCAACACTGCCGCTTGCTCAGCGGTTACATAACGCGGCGATTTAGGAAAGAAATTGAAGCCAAGATACCGTGCACCTGCTTCAACTGCCGCACGCACATGATCAGGCGCGGTCAGACCGCATATTTTGACACTGATTTCACCGGACATGGTCGGCCTCAGCTTGCCTCATCCAGCAGAGCGAGCACATCATCCTGCCCATCGTTCTGCTTTTTCTTGAGCTTCTTGACCTCGCGCTCAAGCTTGCGCACTTCGCTTTTCTTCACAGTGGCGTCTTTACGGTGCTTGTGCTCACGCAGCCACTCCCAAAGGAAGCCGATGACCAGACCGGCCACAACGCCACCAAGGACAACCAAAAACAAAGGGAGCGAGGTTGAAAAGTTGAACCCAAGCAACTCTGCCAGTGCAGTCGGCATCAGCTTCAATTCAACCAGCTCACGATTGGCCAGAGAGATGGAGACCAATATGATCCCTAAGGCAGCCAGAAAAGCATAACGAATGTAGCGCATCATGACTTACGCTTTACCGTTCAACCGATCCCTTAGCAACTTGCCGGTCTTGAAAAACGGAACACATTTTTCTTCAACCTGTACGGTTTCACCAGTACGGGGATTCCGTCCGACACGTGCATCGCGTTTTTTCACGGAGAAAGCGCCAAATCCACGCAGCTCAACGCGATCGCCGCGCGACATTGCATCGGTCACTTCTTCAAAAACTGTATTTACAATCCGTTCGACGTCGCGCTGATAAAGATGCGGGTTTTCGTCGGCGATTTTTTGAATCAGTTCTGAACGGATCATGCGTAATACCCTCCCAGGCGTCCGGTATGTCTGGTCTACTGATTTGACAGTATAGGAAAAAACCCGGTTTGGGGGAACGCATACTCTGCATCGATTGGACTTATTTTGCCACATTCTAACGCGAATATTAGCGCACAAGCTCGTTTTCTACACCTATTGAGCGAACATGACGGGGAAAAACCCGGATAATTGGAACATATTGATTCGCAACAAAAACGGCCCCGCGCATGCGCACGGGGCCGAAATTCTTGGTTAGGCTTTCGCCCTGAATCAGTCGCCGGACTTCAGCGCTGCACCCAGGATATCGCCCAGCGATGCGCCCGAGTCGGAAGAACCGTACTGTTCCACGGCCTCTTTCTCTTCGGCGATTTCGCGTGCCTTGATCGACAGGCCCAGACGGCGGGTCTTACTGTCGACGTTTGTGACGCGAACGTCGACCTTGTCACCGACCGAGAAACGCTCGGGGCGCTGTTCGGCGCGGTCACGGGACAGGTCCGAACGGCGGATGAAGGATTTCATGCCTTCGTACTCGACCTCGATGCCACCATCCTCGATTGCGGTCACTTCGACGGTTACGATCGAGCCACGCTTCACGCCGCCCACGGCTTCGGCGAACTTGTCACCGCCCAGGGCTTTGATCGACAGCGAGATACGCTCTTTTTCGACATCAACTTCCGAGACAACGGCCGAAACCATGTCGCCTTTGCGGTAGTTCTGGATCGCATCTTCGCCACGCTCGTCCCAGGACAGGTCCGACAGGTGAACCATGCCGTCGATGTCGCCTTCGAGGCCAATGAACAGACCGAATTCGGTGATGTTCTTGACTTCGCCTTCGACCTCTGTGCCTTCGGGGTGAGTTTCTGCAAACACTTCCCATGGGTTGCGCTGAGTCTGCTTCAGGCCCAGAGACACGCGACGCTTGGCGCCGTCGATTTCCAGAACCATGACATCGACTTCCTGGCTGGTCGAAACGATCTTGCCGGGGTGGACGTTTTTCTTGGTCCAGGACATCTCGGACACGTGCACCAGACCTTCGACACCGGCTTCCAGCTCGACGAACGCGCCGTAGTCGGTGATGTTGGTGACGCGACCCTGATGGACCGAGCCCAGCGGGTATTTCGCAGCAACCAGATCCCACGGATCTTCCTGCAACTGCTTCATGCCCAGGCTGATGCGGTGGGTCTCTTTGTTGATCTTGATGACTTGAACCTTGATGGTTTCGCCAATTGTCAGGATCTCGGACGGGTGGTTCACGCGGCGCCATGCCATGTCGGTGACGTGCAGCAGGCCGTCAACGCCGCCCAGGTCAACGAATGCACCGTATTCGGTGATGTTCTTGACAACACCCTCTACGGTCTGACCTTCGGACAGGTTGCCGATAACTTCAGCACGCTGTTCGGCACGCGATTCTTCAAGGATTGCGCGACGCGAAACAACGATGTTGCCACGACGGCGGTCCATTTTCAGAATCTGGAACGGCTGCTTCAGACCCATCAGCGGGCCAGCATCGCGCACGGGGCGAACGTCAACTTGCGAGCCGGGCAGGAACGCAACTGCGCCACCCAGATCAACGGTGAAGCCACCTTTGACGCGACCAAAGATTGCACCTTCGACGCGCTGGTCGTCGGCATATGCTTTTTCCAGACGGTCCCATGCCTCTTCACGGCGGGCCATCTCGCGCGAGATGACGGCTTCGCCACGGGCGTTTTCTGCGGCGCGCAGGTAAACTTCTACCTCGTCGCCTACAGCGATTTCAGGGGCTTCGCCGGGATTTGCGAATTCTTTCAGATCAACGCGGCCTTCCATTTTGTAGCCTACGTCGATGATGGCTTGACCGGCTTCGATCGCCAGAACCTTGCCTTTGACAACAGAACCCTCTTCGGGCGTGTCCATTTCGAAGCTTTCATTCAGGAGGGCTTCGAATTCCTCCATGGATGCGTTAGCCATGTGGCGTTGTTTTCCTTTACAGTACGTTTTTGCTGGCCGAGCGGTTGTCTCCGCCGGTCTTGTTTCATGATGTCTTTAGGCGTGATCCGGTGCGGCCCTGAGCAAACAAACACAAAGGGCCGAGGTTACCCGGCCCTGCTCAGAAACGTCATCCGGACGTTGACCGCCCTTGTATCGACAGCGCGCGTATAGGCGGATTCCAATGCTTGCGCAAGTGCAAAGCCAACAAACGCTGGCTTATGCAGCAGGATCAGCGCTTGATTGCTTGCCCGGCGTGTCCCAAATCAACGCATCTTGCCGCAACATGGATCGCTCAATGGCGTCAAGCCGCAGAATAGCGGCCATGGGATTTGCCGAACCCCCAGCTTGGTCCCAGATTTTGAGAGCCGAGGCCGGACTCCATGGCAAACAAGCAGGCGCCAGCCACTGCCTAAGGCCTTGCGGTAATGCGTCATAGGCCTGCATCGGCGAGCCCCGCCGCCTACGACGTTTGAGCTGAGTCTGCAAATTACGGCCTGAATTGCCTTTGATTGCCCTACCGGCGTTGGCAGGGATCACACCTCGTATTACATCGTAACGCGCAGACACACAGAAACTCCATCTTTCAAGCTTGCGTTACGATATCATATAACATAAACCTTTTAGCAAGACGTTCTTTGGGTCGTGCAGTCAGAAATTAGATTTCCTCGCCCTTTTTTAACAGTTCCTTGAACAGCTCTTGCTGCAACTCACCGCTGTCGCCGCCGCCAAACTGTGCCCCCCCACTGGAATAGAGGGTGCCATATGTTTGTGCGATGTTCACAGTTTGCGCGATGCCCGAAATCAATTGATCCCTTTCCAGCGACAAAAGCGGGTGCAGGAACGCCGCCCAAACCCTGCCGTTCGCGATCGCATATCGCGCATCCAATGCCGTATCGAAATTGGCCTGCATCATCCGTTGCATGTCGGCCTGAGTCAGACCGTCTGCAGTTCGGATCGGAACCATCACGCGCATACGGTCCGCATTGGTATCAGTCACAACAAATACACGCGTCTCTGAGATCTTCAGTTCAAAACCAGGCCCGTGGGGTTGCGCGTCGGGATCCAGCGCAAACAGAATTTTACCCAGGCGTTCGTATGTCATCGGGGGTTCTTTGATCGGAGACGGGGTTTCAGCTTCCTGAGCAGCGATGCCGGTGGCCGTTAACACCAGAAACAAAACTATTCGGATCATGTGGCCCCTCCTGTAGATATAGAAACGACCATAAGATGTTCAGTTCTGACGAACCAAACAAAGCTCTGTGAACACTTATCACACATCATGCATCAGTTAGGACGATCTGCAATACTTTGCGTTCTATCGGCGATTACGCGTCCGAAAAGCCTTTCCTATTTTCACCCCATCGGCCGACGACTGTTGCGGCCAGGAACCAAATGGAAAGGAATAACCAAATGAAATCTCTTGCCCTTACGGCCCTTGCGATGACACTTGCCCTTACTGCTCCTGCATTTGCTGCAGATGAAATAAACGTCTCAAAGGGTATCTCTGCTGCTGGCGCTCCATTGGCGGTACATGGTGTAGATCTGGTGGCCCTGGTGAATGACGGCAATCCGGTCGAGGGTTTTGCAACCCATACAGCGACCTATGACGGCGCGTCCTACTATTTCACCAGTGCTGCAAACCTTGAAGCGTTTGAGACCAACCCAGCAGCATTCTTGCCTCAACACGGCGGATATTGCTCATTCGGTGTTTCGGTCGGAAAGAAATTTGACGGCGACCCGGATCAATATCTGGTTGCCGACGGAAAGCTGTTCTTGTTCCTGAACGCAGACACCCGTGCATCTTTCCTGAAAGACGTCACCGGGACAGCAAAAACCGCCGATGATCAGTGGGCCAACATCAAAAGCATCGCTGTAGGCGAGCTGTAAGGAATTGGCCCTGCCTGAAGGCGATTATGCTTTAGGCAGGGTCATTTCGATGACTTCGATCGCACGGGCCAGTGCAGCATCGACACTCAGATCCGAGGTATCCAGCAGCACAGCATCAACTGCGGGCTTCATCGGTGCAGTGCTGCGTTCAGCGTCACGGGCATCGCGTTCTTTGACGTCTGCCAGCACCTGTTCGCGCGAGACATCATCGCCTTTGGCTGCAAGCTCCAGATATCGCCGTTCCGCGCGCACTTCGGCACTGGCCGTGACGAACAGTTTGACCTCGGCGTTCCGACAAATAACGGTTCCAATATCACGCCCGTCAAGAACTGCGCCTCCGACACGTCGCGCAAAGGCACGTTGGAAATCAACCAGTGCGCTGCGAACCTCGGGTATAACAGCCACTTTTGAGGCCGCCTTTGCGATCTCGGCCGTACGAAGGTCACCCTGACCCAACTCTTCTGCGGTTAGAGATTGCGCCGCCGTAACAGGCTCTTCACCTTGCAGCATGCGTCGTCCAACCGCTCGGTAAAGCAATCCAGTATCCAGATGGGCAAACCCAAAATGCGCGGCTACCGCCTTCGAGATCGTGCCCTTACCTGCCGCAGCAGGGCCGTCGATCGCAACCGTATACCCCTGCTCGAGCATCAGACGGGCCGGTTGTCGCGAAGCAGCTTGGCACCCAAACCCGTCATCAACGGCTCAAAGATCGGGAACGAAGTTGCAATCGGACCACCATCATCTACCGAAACCGCCTTTTTCGCGCCCATACCCATCACCATGAAGGACATGGCAATGCGGTGATCGAGGAAACTCTCACAAATGCCGCCGCCGGGAACACCACCAATGCCTAGGCCCTCGACTGACCACCAATCGTCACCCTCGTCTACCGTCACGCCATTCGCGCGCAGGCCACGCGCCATTGCATCGATCCGGTCACTTTCCTTGACGCGTAACTCTTTGACGCCGCCCATCATCATTGTGCCGGTTGCATTGGCGGCAACAACGGACAGCACAGGGTATTCGTCAATCATCGAGGCAGCGCGTTCTGGTGGGACGGAAATTCCCTTCATATTCGGCGAGTATTTTGCCCGCAGATCCGCAACGGGCTCACCACCCTCTTCGCGCTCGTTCTCATAGGTCAGATCCGCACCCATCTCGCGTAGCGTTGTAAACAAACCTGCACGCGTAGGGTTTAATCCGATGCCCGGCACCAAAACATCCGATCCGGGGGTAATCAGTGCGGCACATACCGGGAAGGCTGCGCTAGATGGGTCACGCGGCACCGCAATGACCTGCGGCTTCAATTCTGGACGCCCGGTCAGGGTAATCACTCGCCCCTCGTCGGTATCCTCGACGGTGATTTCTGCGCCGAACCCGGCCAGCATCCGTTCGGAATGATCACGGGTTGCCTCTTTCTCGATTACCACGGTCTTGCCGGGGGCATTCAGCCCTGCCAGCAGAACAGCGGATTTCACCTGAGCCGATGGCACAGGCACCTCGTAACGAACCGGGATGGGGTCCGCAGCACCGACGATGGTCATCGGCAGGCGTCCACCATTACGACCGACAGATTGCGTACCAAACAGCGCCAGAGGATCGGTGACCCGGGCCATCGGACGTTTGTTCAGGCTGGCATCCCCGGTAAAGGTCGCCGTTATCGGAGAGGTTGCCATCGCTCCCATAATCAGGCGCACACCGGTGCCCGAGTTCCCGCAATCGATCACCTGATCGGGTTCCGCAAAGCCGCCTACGCCTACGCCGTGCACCGACCATTCGCCGCCTCCGTGATCCGTAACTTCGGCCCCGAAGGCCCGCATGGCCTTGGCCGTGTCCAGCACATCCTCGCCCTCAAGCAGGCCCGAAATCCTGGTTTCGCCAACAGCCATCGCCCCTAGGATCAGGGACCGGTGCGAGATTGATTTGTCGCCAGGCACCTCTGCCGTGCCGGTCAGCGGGCCGCATGGATGCGACGTCATCGGGATGGGCGTGCCGTGTCCGGACATGGGGGCTCCTGTTTTCGCTATCAGTCCTCAGGCCGATTAGCGAATTGGGGCCGGTTGGTCCAGCGGCAATCAGTCTTTGCGTCGGAAGGTCAGATAATGCGGGGTACGCCCCTCGCGTAGGGCTTTTTGTTCGTAGCGGGTGGAAATCCAGTCATCCCAAGGCTCGCGCCAGTCGGCGGGGCGCTCGGCGAGCCACTCAAAACCGGCACGCGGTACCTCTTCAAGAGTCTGGCGCACATAGTCGGGGATATCGGTGGCAACGCGAAAAATCGAACCCGGCTTCAAGGCACGCGCGAGAGGTTCCAGATGCTCAGGGGTCACGAACCTGCGCCGATGATGACGTGTTTTCGGCCACGGATCAGGATAGAGCAGGAACGCGCGCGAGATACTGGCCTCGGGCAGCACATCAAACAGATCCCGCACATCGCCGGGGTGCACGGCGAGGTTTTCGGCACCAGCCTGACGAATTTTGCCCAACAACATTGCGACACCATTGATGTAAGGCTCTGCTCCGATAATTCCGATACCGGGATTGTTTTGCGCCTGATGCACCAAATGCTCGCCACCGCCAAATCCGACTTCGAGCCAGACAGGCTTGCCACCGAACAGGCCCTCTAGGTCCAAAGCGGTGCGTTCTGGGTTGGTTTCCCAATCTACCGCACCTGGAGACAGGGCGGCCAGATCTTCTGACAGATAAGTCTTTTGGCTGGGCTTCAAGGTCTTGCCTTTGAAGCGGCCATAAAAGTTCCTGCGGGGGCGTTGAGGGGTCTGGTTGCTCATGCCCGTGCCCATACTGCTGACTCGTGCCTGAGGCAAGGGTGGAGGTTGGGGGCTGGCCCCACACCTCCGGCGTATTTACTGAATAGGTGAACGGCGCTCAGACAGCCTGCTTAAGAGCGTCGGCCAAATCGGTACGCTCCCAGCTGAATCCGCCATCTGCATCGGGTTCGCGTCCGAAATGGCCATAGGCTGCAGTACGCTGATATATCGGCTTGTTCAGTTGCAGATGCTCGCGAATGCCGCGTGGTGTCAGGTCCATGACTTGACCGACAGCCTTCTCGATAACCGCGTCAGCGATCTGGCCTGTCCCGTGTGTGTCGGCATAGATCGACAGAGGTTTGGAGACGCCAATCGCATAGCTCAACTGAATGGTGCAGCGTTCCGCCATTCCTGCCGCTACCACGTTCTTGGCCAGGTAGCGTGCGGCATACGCAGCCGAGCGGTCCACCTTGGTCGGGTCCTTGCCAGAGAACGCACCGCCCCCGTGCGGAGCAGCACCGCCATAGGTGTCCACGATGATCTTGCGCCCGGTCAGACCCGCGTCGCCATCGGGACCGCCGATCACGAACTTGCCGGTGGGATTCACATGCCACTCGGTCTCGGCGGTCAGCCAGCCATCGGGTAGGGTTTCGCGAATATAGGGTTCGACAATCTGGCGGATATCATCCGAGGTCAGCGCCTCATCCAGATGCTGAGTGGACAGCACGATTGAGCTGACACCAACTGGATTGCCATCCCGGTAGATGACCGACAGCTGCGATTTCGCGTCCGGACCCAGCGCGGGCTCGGTACCATTCTTGCGAACTTCGGCCAAACGCCGAAGGATTGCATGCGAATACTGGATCGGAGCTGGCATCAGTGCGGGTGTCTCGGTCGTGGCGTACCCGAACATGATACCCTGATCGCCCGCGCCCTCGTCTTTATTGTCAGCGGCGTCGACACCCTGCGCAATATGAGCCGACTGTTCGTGCAGCAGGTTGGTCACCTCGACGGTTTCGTGGTGAAACTTGTCCTGCTCGTATCCAATATCTTTGATACAGGCGCGCGCGATATCATCGATATGCGCCATGTAATCGTGGAGCTTGTCCTGATCCGACAATCCCACTTCGCCACCGATGACCACACGGTCCGTTGTAGCGAAAGTTTCGCACGCAACGCGGGCTTCGGGCTCTTCACGCAGGAAGGCGTCTAGCACCGCATCGGAAATACGATCGCAGACCTTATCAGGGTGTCCTTCGGATACGGACTCCGAAGTAAAAGTGTAATTCTGTCGGGACATAAATGTGCTCCATTAAGATTTTCCCATCACGTCAGGAAGCCGTTGTGAAGGGCAATTGACCGAATACGCGCGCAGTCAGGTAGGGTCAATCGGTATTTGACGGTTGAACCTACGGGTATGACGCCAGAGCAACGCCCAAGCTGCTAATATAACGAAAAACACCGGTTTGTCCCCAATCCGGGAATATATCGTCGCGGCTTGGGGCTGCGGCAATTCGGCATCGATAAACCCGGCCTGCCCAAGCGCCAACGCGTCGGTAATTCGCCCCAAAGGGTCAATCATCGCAGAAACACCGGTATTGGCCGAGCGCAACATCGGCAGACCCTGCTCGATGGCGCGCATCTGTGCCTGTGCAAGATGCTGATACGGGCCGGAGCGAGTCCCGAACCACGCATCGTTAGTGATCTGCAAAAGAAAATCTGCCCGGCCCGGCGCGGACAGAACATCTTGTGTGAATACGGCCTCATAACAGATCAGCGGCAGAGCTTTCCCAAGCCCTCCTGCATCCATCAGGGAAGCGCCCCGCCCAGCGCTGAAACCACTTCCCGTGGTTGCCGCCATTCCGTGAATTCCAATCCGCGCCATCAATTCACCAAAGGGCACATATTCTCCGAATGGGGCCAGGTGGTGTTTGTCATAGAGCCCTGCCTGTTGACCATCTCCATTCAAATAGATCATCGAGTTATAGATCTGCTGTCCGTCAGCACGCTGAATACCTAGAAAAACAGGCGTACCCTGCGCCGCTTCACCAATTGCTGAAAGATAGGGCTGCGCACTGCCAAGCCACGCCGGAACCGAAGTTTCTGGCCAGACAATCAGATCTGGCCTGGGCTCGGCTACCGTGAATTCAAGTTGGCGGGCAAAAAACAGGGGTGCATATTCCGGGTCCCACTTTTGGTGCTGTGGAGCATTAGGCTGTATCAGCCGCACGATACGGCTGGTGTATTCAACCGACGGCCGGTTCGCAGCGTAAGCCAGAGCCAATACAGTGCACCCCGCAGCCACAAAGATTGGCATCCCCAGGCCGCGTGGGGTCCGATCACTGGAGATGGCTGCACCGAGTGGAAAAGTCGCAATCAGCGTCAGTGCGCCCAAGCCATAAGGTCCTATCAGCGACAGGAGCTGAGCAAAAGGCGTATCCACCCAGATCTGAGCAATACCAGCCCAAGGAAACCCTGTAAGTATGTAACCCCGCGCAAACTCGGCCAGGGAGAGCGTCAAAGCCAGTAATATACCCTGCAGGATCGGCGATCCACCGATGCGTTTTGCAACTCCAAAGGCCAGCGCCCAGAACAATGCCAACCCGCCTGACAAGAAGATCAGTGCAAAGGGCGCCATCCAGGCATGGCGTTCTGCGTCAACCATGAATGGTTCGATGATCCAGTTTAGCGCATGGGCAAAATACCCGGTGGCGAACACCCACCCCAGCAAAGCCGCGCGGCGGGATGTTTCAGAGTTCAAGTACAATGGAGCAAGCAGGATCAGCGCCACCAATGCCGCTGGCCAAAAACCCAACGGGGCAAGCCCACAAGCAGCCACGATTCCCAAGGATGCCGCTAGCAGCAACCGCAACCAATAGGGCCACCCCTGGGCAGGATTCATGCAGCGATATCCGGCAACATGACGCGCAACCGCTTTATGCGGCGTGGATCTGCGTCAAGAACTTCGAATTCAGGCCCTTCGGGGTGGCATACCACCTCACCACGCGCCGGGACGCGCCCAGATAGCATGAAGACCAAACCGCCCAAAGTGTCGATCTCTTCTTCGTCCACATCTTCGTGGCTGGTCAATGAACGACCAATTTCGGCTTCAAAATCTTCAAGCGGAACCCGAGCTTGAACCACGTAGCAGCCAGGTTTTTCTTGTATCCAAAGCTGATCTTCATCGGCGTCATGTTCGTCGGCAATTTCGCCCACAACCTGTTCGATTAGGTCTTCGATGGTCAACAGGCCGTCGACACCACCGTATTCGTCAATGACCAGCGCCATATGACGACGTTCAGTTTGCATCTTGGTTAAAAGTACACCAATCGGCATCGAGGGCGGAACGAACAGCAAGGTCCTTAGCATTGACGTCAAATCAAACTCGGACGAGTTGCCATTAAATCCATGGGTCAGCGCGAAATCCTTGAGGTGGACAAAGCCCAGTGGAGTGTCGAGCGTTCCCTCGTACACAGGGATTCGCGACAATCCACTATCGCGAAAAATTTGCGCCAACTCGTCCTTGGGTGTTGTCGAGGGAACCGAGATAATCTCGGCCGTGGGTATCGCGACATCTTCGACCCGCATTCTGCGCAGGTTGATCATACCCCTCGGTTGTGAATCCGTGACCTTAGCCCCGTTCACCTGACTGGCTTCATCGCCCGGAGGTGAAAATGCGTCGAATATCCGGGATAAAAGCCCGCCTTTTTCATCGCTATCCGTGTTGCTGTTCTGTGAATGCGCGCCTTGCGCTGCCCTAGAACTGCCGTCTGTATCGCCCATTATCCTGTTCCAAATGATCGGGCAAAGCTGCCCCTGTCATACATTATATGGGTTATCTATACCCAGTTTGCCAAGTATTTCGATCTCAATCCGTTCCATCAAAGTGGCGTCGAGGTCACGAATGTGATCGTATCCTAACAAATGTAACGTGCCGTGAATTATCAAGTGGGTCACATGATCTTCCATTGATTTACCCGCTGCGATGGCCTCACGCGCGCAGGTGTCATATGAAATCGCAATGTCTCCCAAAGCGATTTCCCCAGTGAAATCGGGTTCGGGCAACATTGGTATGCCCCCAGGCTGATCAGGGGATAAATCTTCGGCAGGCCAACTTAAAACATTTGTCGGCTTCAGTTTTTCCCGGAATTCGGCATTCAGAACTGCGATCCGTTCATCGTTACAACCCAACAAGCTGATTTCGCAGAGATCCGATTTGAGACCGCAATAATCAAGAACTTCAATGAGTGCGCGTTGTGCCAGCGGCTCCAATTCCCTCCAGCGCTCGTCTTCGATCGTTACATCCAGAATCATACCGGCTCTCCAAGGCTCCAAAACCCTTCGGAACCTTGGGTTTCACCCCGTTTCGCGGCCCGAGTCGGCCTCATACGCCTCAATAATGGCGGCGACAAGCGGGTGGCGCACGACATCTTTCGACGTGAAATAATTGAAACTGATATTCGGGATCGTCTTCAGCAGTCTTTCCGCATCCGCCAAACCCGATTGCACACCGCGCGGCAAATCGACCTGTGACCGGTCTCCGGTGATCACCATGCGGCTGCCTTCGCCAAGTCTGGTCAGGAACATTTTCATTTGCATGGTGGTGGCATTTTGCGCCTCGTCCAGCACGACAAAGGCATTCGCCAGCGTCCGCCCACGCATAAACGCCAGAGGCGCAATTTCGATCCGTTTTTCTTCGATCAGCTTGGCCAGCTGCTTGCCCGGGAGGAAATCATTCAGCGCATCATAAAGCGGCTGCATGTAGGGATCGACTTTATCCTTCATGTCACCGGGCAGGTAACCCAGCTTTTCGCCGGCCTCTACCGCTGGACGGCTGAGAATGATCCGGTCCACATGGCCTCCGATGAACATCGACACACCCACAGCAACAGCCAGATAAGTTTTACCCGTACCTGCGGGGCCGATTCCAAAGGCCAGCTCATTGTTAAAGAGCGACTGAACATATGCCTTCTGGGCGTCTGTCCGCGGCTCAACCAGCTTCTTACGGGTTTTGATTTCGACCGTTCCGCCCTTGAACATCTCAAGCTGGTCACCATCCCGTGTACCAGTTCCGGCCTCGGAAGTGCCCATGCGCAACTCGCGATCGACATCTGCTGCCTCGACATCTCGCCCACCTTCAAGCCGAGTGTAGAGCGCCTGCAGCACTTCAATGGCCTGCTTTTGCGATTCTTCATCACCTAGCACGACCAACTGATTTCCACGCCGCACGATCTGCACCGAAAGCTTTTGCTCGATATCGGTCAGGTTACGGTCATATTCGCCGCACAAATCGATTAGTAGTCTGTTGTCTGGGAACTCAACAAGCGCCTCACGCTGGGGCATATCTTCTTGCGGTGGGGTCAGGGCACCGATGGCCAATCCGTTCTCCTGTCTTGGCGTTTCACCCCGAGCGTAGACAACATATTGAGGTGGACGCAAGGCGCAGTTTCGTTTTTTGCAAACGGGATGACAAATGCGCCGATCAACGCCGTTGTTGCGCATAAAATATCAGTTTTTGCGAATGGTTCAGAATGTATAATTCAATCCGATCCGCAATCCGCGGTAGCTTGGCGTCGATTTGGTGCTGAAAGAAGGGCCCAGTTCTACGGTTTTTGATTCGAACTGCAGATATTCGAGCTCACCAGTAATCGACCAATCGTCATTCAGTCTATGCTCGGCACCCAGGCTGGCAGAAAAACCCTGACGTCGATCAACGTCTTCAAAGCGGGTAGTCCCACCCACTTCGGTCACAGAAGCCGACGTTGTGATATCACCACGCACATAGCCCACTGTAACGAAGTAAAGGACACTCTTGCTGCGGTTTGTAAGTCCATTTCGAAGGCGGATCGAGAATACATCGGAAATTGCAGATCTGCCGCTGACGGGTGTTCCGCCGATCTGTCCCGACGTGCTTCCGTCCAGAGTGCCAAAGTCGTAGCCGACTTCCAGACCATAGACATAGTCGCGCCCGCCTCTCGCAGGCAAAATCCCGCGCCAACCCCCGCGAAACCCGGCAAAGTTGCCGTCAGTACTGACCTCTCCGATCCCGAAAACTGAGCCGCCATTGACCTGCAAGCCAAACTCATCGGAACCACCCGTTGCACGACTGGCGCTCACCCCCAGATAAAACGCCCTGATATCGCTGGCATATCGTTCGGACGAAATCACGTCAGGTTCAGTGACTTCCCCGGTCACATCCCCAGCCAAAGTCGGAGCAGCGCAAGATAACATCAATAAGAGGGCCGTCAAAACGCGGGACATCTTCGATTTTGGAAAACATATCCAGCTCACTACTCGTACCCTCCGCCATCATGGCTTGCCTCTTCGGGTCAACAGTTTCGTAGGCCGCAAAACCCACACCCGAGAAATCTGGCCTCTCTCGGAGCATAGTTCCAAGTCATAAATCAAGGGTTAAATTTGGTCGGAAGGAACCCTTGCAGCATACGTATATTGGATTAAATCACGTCGCCGCCCAGCGAGTTCGCGCCAGAGGATTTGATCCTTACCTTACGTAAATCTCCACGTGCCACATCTGCATCCGAAACGTGAACCGCGTGAAGATACTCGGATTTTCCAACCATCTGGCCCGGTTGACGCCCAGATTTTTCAAACAGGACAACGACTGTTTTGCCAACCATGGAATCCTGAATCACTCGCTGATGACGTGTAATCAAGGCTTGTAACCGTTGCAGACGCTCGTCTGCCACTTCGGCATCGACCTGTGGCCGTTCTGCCGCAGGCGTACCGGGGCGGGTAGAATACTTGAATGAATACGCGTAGCCGTATTTGACCTCTTCCACCAAATCCAGAGTAGCCTGAAAATCCTCATCTGTCTCTTCGGGGAAGCCTACGATGAAATCGCCGGACATTAGAATATCGGGCCGCGCTTCGCGGATGCGTTCGATCAATCGCAGATAGCTTTCAGCCGTATGACTGCGGTTCATGCGTTTCAGAATTTTGTCCGATCCCGACTGCACCGGCAGGTGCAGATAAGGCATCAGTTTTTCGCAGGTCCCATGTGCCTCGATCAGCGCATCGTCCATGTCGTTCGGATGCGAGGTGGTAAAGCGGATGCGCTCCAACCCATCGACCTTGTTCAACTCCCAGATCAGGCCCGCAAGGGTCATGTCCCCATTCGGCCCAGCCCCGTGATAGGCATTTACGTTCTGCCCCAGCAACGTGATCTCGCGTACGCCACGTTCGACCAGATCCTGCGCCTCACGAATAATGCGGTCTGCAGGCCTGCTGACCTCGGCCCCGCGGGTATAGGGCACCACGCAGAATGCACAGAATTTATCACAGCCTTCCTGCACGGTCAGAAAAGCAGTCGGGCCGCGCTTCGCTTTGGGACGGTTCTTGAGCTTCTCGAATTTGTCTTCTTCGGGGAAATCGGTATCCAGCGCCTTTTCACCCGCGCGCGTCTTCGCCTCCATCTCGGGCAGGCGGTGATAGCTTTGCGGACCCACCACCAGATCGACCAGAGGCTGACGGCGCATAATCTCTTCGCCCTCGGCCTGGGCTACGCAGCCAGCGACACCAATCTTCAATTCCGGCTTTTCTGCTTTCAGCCCCTTGAACCGGCCCAGTTCGGAATAGACTTTCTCAGCTGCTTTTTCACGAATGTGGCAAGTATTGAGAAGGATCATATCCGCATCATCGGCCGATTTGGTCTCGACATACCCCTGCCCGCCCAGCGCTTCGGCCATGCGTTCACTGTCATAGACGTTCATCTGACAGCCATAGGTCTTGATAAACAGCTTTTTCGGTTCAGACATGGGTTGGCCTTTGCAGTCGCTGGGTCGGCGTCGTCTATACGTATCGAACACCGCTTGCAATGCTGGCGCAATTACCCGAATTTGGCGGGAATTTCCAGCGAGGCGGAAACAAAGCCAACGATGCAGTACGATTCCCTTGATCACCTTCTGAAATCCGGCGGTGAGGCCCTGAACAATGGCCCCATAGCGCTGATCTTCGCCGAAGATGAAGTCGAATTGGAAAGCACGCTTCATCACCACCTTAAACTGGGGTTCAAATCGGTGATCGCGTTCCTGCCAAGGGAATTTGCGATCGACGATGATCTGAGCGAGAGGGTCTACAGGGTTGTGATGACATGCGCGCCCAGAACAGTCGTTTTTGACGCCGTCAACCGGATCATCCAAGCCACGCAAGGCGTCTGGATATACTACTGCTACAACGCCGAATACCTGTTCTATCCGTTCTGCGAGACCCGCTCGGTTGGCGAATTGCTCGCCTTCCATTCAGAAGAGCGGCGTCAGGCGATGTTGACCCACGTGATCGATCTGTATGCGAACGATCTAACGGCCTTTCCCAACGGCGTGGCCCCCGATCAAGCAATGCTGGACAAGACCGGATACTACGCCCACACGCGGCATGATGCATCTGGCAAGCCGCTAGAGCGGCAGCTGGATATGTCTGGCGGCCTGCGCTGGCGGTTCGAAGATCATATCCCCTATGAACGGCGCCGCATCGATCGGATTTCGCTGTTTAAAGCAAAACCCGATCTGAAACTTCTGCCGGATCACACGTTCAACGAGGCGGAATACAACACCTACGCCTGCCCTTGGCACAACAACCTGACCGCCGCGATCTGCTCCTTCCGTGCGGCCAAAGCACTAAAAACGAACGCCGGATCGACGTTCGATATCTCTGATTTCCGCTGGAACCATTCAACTCCGTTCGAGTGGGATTCGCGCCAGTTGCTGGATCTGGGCCTGATTGAATCGGGCCAGTGGTTCTAGATCCTAACGCTGCAACAGAACCGGGAACCAGTCCTCGCGTAGCCTTTGCCCCGGCACCATGTCATGCCCCGGAAATGGCGGCGATGTCCGCCCCGGACGTTCAACATAGCGCGCATCATCACCAACCAACCGCAGCGAGAAGGCCCTGCGCCGACTGTCGGAAGTATTGCCACGGGCCCCGTGGAGCGTGCGATAGTTAAAGGCCACGGCGTCGCCTGGCTCCATCTCGAATTCGACAACCTTCATCCCTTCTGCATCCGGGTCGGGGATCGGCATGTACTGCCCCTCATCAGGGAAGAACCCTTCTTCCGAGACCCAGCGAGTAGGCAGCACTTCTTTTTCCCAGCGGTGCGATCCGGCGACGCAACGCAAGGTCGCTTGTTTCACCGGGTCCAACGGTGACCAGAAGCTTATATTTTGTTGGCCATCGACAAAATAGTAGGGCCCATCCTGATGCCACGGAGTCGCCATTGAGGTCCCGGGCTCCTTCACCAGTACATGGTCGTGGAACATCTGCACGGATTGCGATTGCATAAGGTCGGCTGCAACTTCGGCAGCAGGGGATGTTTCGATCACTTCACGAAACTGCGGGATACGAGACCAGTTGCAATAGTCGTCGAAAAAACGGCCGGTCTCACCGTCTTTCTTGTTCTCTGACGCATAGGGACCCGGTTCATCCATATTTGCCGCAACCCCAGCCCGCAGGGTTTCAATGTGATCGGCGAACAGGCCTTTGACCAACACAACACCGTCCGTCTGGAAGTCGTCAATCATGGCTTGGGAAACAAGAGGGTGAGTCATCGCGGTCTCCTTGGATTTGTCGCCCGATCTGCGCATGAATGAGCCCTCTATTCAAATCATATCTTTCGATTTAGGTATTAACCTAATGTTATACCTTACACTCCGCCAATACGAATATGTCTGCGCCATTGGTCGACATGGCAGCCTGTCTGCGGCAGCACAGCGCCTGAACGTCTCGCAACCCGCCTTGTCCAATGCGCTGACCCGGGTCGAATCACATTTGGGATATCCACTCTTTGCCCGAAGGCGGGGTGCCGCGATGGCATTAACCCCGCAAGGCCGCAAGTTTATCGAAGAAGCCGAAGCCGTGTTGAACCGAGCAGCCCTATTAGAACAGTCAAAACAGCCGCTAACCGGCGAGAACCGATTGCGCCTGGGATGCTTCGTCGATCTGGCTCCCTTTCTTCTGGCCCAATCTCTGCACCGTCTGCGAGAGGCCTTGCCCGATGTCGTCCTGACACACGGGGTTGAAACGTTCGAAGGTCTGATTTCCGGCCTGATCGATGGCAGATATGATTTTGCGCTTACGTATGATCTGGGCATGGACGCCGGTTTTTTGTGCAAGAAGCTGTTCGACAGCACGCCACATGCACTGCTTTCACCCGATCATACACTGGCGAGGGCCGAGCAGGTGACCCTAACCGAGCTCGCGGCACATCCATTGATTCTGTCCAAAGAGGGTCTGTCCGCGCAGCATGTGCTCGCGCTCTTCAGACGCAAAGGTCTGAATCCCACAATCTCGCACCGGGCGGAATCACTCGAGCTTTCGCGTAGTCTGGCTGCTCATGGGGAAGGTATCGGGATAAGTTATACGAGCCCTAAAAGCGGCTTCAGCTATGATCAGGTCCGCCTGGTAAGCCTGCCGATCACCGATCCGGACGCAACCGAATCCGTCGTTTTGGCGCGGCATGGCACGGGGCCTACAGATCCACTGATCACGCAGGCCGAACATGCATTGGTCACTCTGTTACGAAAGGATTAGCTGTTATTTCTTCCGCAAGCGGATCACCACATCGACCGATGCGATTTCGACGCCTTCAGGAGCTTCCGGCAATTGCTGAATCACCAATTGCTCTGACGGCGCATCGCTTAGGCGGCTTTCGTTTTCCCAATAGAAATGTGGATGGTCGTGCGTATTGGTGTCGAAATAGCTTTTGGATCCGTCCACAGTGATTTCCTGCAGAACCCCGGCATCGCAGAACGCGCGTAATGTGTTGTATACGGTCGCCAGCGAAACCGCGTCACCTTTGGCTTTTGCGGATTCAAACAGGCTTTCTGCGGTCACATGACGATGCAACCCGTCACCCACAAGCAATTCGGCCAAAGCAACCCTTTGGCGCGTGGGGCGCAAACCTGCGTCAACCAACCAATTTGCAGCGATGTCACGGCTCTGAGGTGTCATGAATCCGATACCTGTGTTTTGCTGCCCTTAATATAAGTGCGCCCGACCTGCAATTTCAAATGAAATTCATTCGCAAGAAGTATACGTGTCACGACATGATATGGCGTGCTGGTCTTGCAGGACCTTGCAAACGGGTGCTAGACGAGACCAGATATAACGAACAGACCCAGGCAGGAGAGGCGGCAGAATGGCCCAATTCCCAAGCAGTTTTGACAAGGACGATCTGCTGAAATGCGCCCGCGGCGAGCTTTTTGGCCCTGGCAACGCGCAGTTGCCCGCCCCGCCGATGCTGATGATGGACCGGATCACCGATATCTCGGGCGATGGTGGTGCGCATGGCAAAGGCCATGTACTGGCCGAATTTGATATTACACCCGACCTTTGGTTCTTTGACTGCCATTTCCCCGGCAACCCGATCATGCCCGGCTGTCTGGGCTTGGACGGTCTGTGGCAACTGACCGGCTTCAACCTAGGTTGGCGCGGCTGGCAAGGCCGTGGCATGGCCGTTGGCGTCGGCGAGGTCAAGCTTACCGGGATGGTGCGCCCGGACCGGAAGATGCTGACCTATAAAATTGATTTCAAAAAAGCGATACAAACGCGCCGTCTGACAATGGGTGTGGCAGATGGCATCGTCGAAGCCGATGGCGAATTGATATACGACGTCAAGGACATGAAGGTCGTTCTGTCAGACGCCTGAGCCTGACCGGCCGAAACAAGGAGTACGCACATGCGTCGAGTAGTCGTCACCGGTTTGGGGGTTGTGTCCTCGATCGGGAACAACGCTGAAGAGGTGCTTGCCTCGCTGAAAGCAGGCAAATCCGGCATTGAGGCCAACGAACAGATGGTCGAACACGGCTTTCGTAGCCAGATCGCCGGTTCGCTGAAAATCGATGTAGCCGATCACGTGGACAAGCGCACGCTGCGGTTCATGGGACCGGGCGCAGCTTATGCCCATATCGCGATGAGCCAGGCCATCGCTGATGCCGGGCTGACCGAAGATCAGGTCGTCAATCCGCGCACCGGTCTGGTCGCGGGTTCGGGCGGACCTTCGACCAGCGCGATGCTGACCTCACACCAAACCGTGCTGAAAACCGGCGCGACCAAACGGATCGGCCCGTTTGCAGTGCCTAAATGCATGTGCTCGACGATTTCAGCGAACCTTGCGACCGCGTTCAAGATCAAGGGCATCAATTACTCGATCACTTCGGCCTGTTCGACGTCGCTGCATTGCATCGGCAACGCTGCGGAACAAATCATGCTGGGCAAGCAGGACGTGATGTTCGCAGGTGGCGGCGAAGAACTGGACTGGACCCTGTCCTGCCTGTTCGACGCGATGGGTGCGATGTCGTCCAAATATAACGACACGCCCGACAAAGCCTCGCGCGCATTCGATCAGAACCGCGACGGGTTCGTAATTTCCGGTGGTGGCGGCATCGTAGTTCTTGAGGAGCTCGAACATGCGCTGGCCCGTGGCGCCAAGATTTATGCCGAAGTCACGGGTTATGCCGCGACATCTGATGGGCACGACATGGTGGCACCCTCTGGCGAAGGCGGCGAACGCGCGATGCGTCTGGCGCTGTCGACCGTGCCCGAAGGCCGCAAGGTCGGCTATATCAACGCCCACGGCACCTCGACCCCGGTTGGCGATGTAGGCGAAGTCGAAGCCGTACGCCGTATCTTTGGGGAAGGCAGCGTACCTCCGATTTCATCAACCAAATCGATGACCGGCCACGCGCAGGGCGCGGCTGGCGCGCTTGAGGCAATCTTCTGCCTGCTGATGCTGGAACATGATTTCATTACTCCGTCGATCAATGTCGACACACTTGCCGAAGGCATCCTGCCCGGTGAAATTGCAACTCAAGTAGTTGAAAACGCAGGCCTGGACAGCGTGATGACCAACAGCTTCGGCTTTGGCGGCACCAACGGATCCATGGTTCTGTCGAAGTATAACGGGTGAACAAGATGTCGGATATTCTCAAGGGTAAACGCGGCCTGATCATGGGCGTGGCAAATGACCGCTCGATTGCATGGGGCATCGCCAAAGCCATGCACGAGGCGGGTGCTGAACTGGCTTTCACCTATCAGGGCGAGGCGTTCGGCAAGCGGCTGGAACCTCTGGCCCAGAGCCTTGGCAGCGACTTCATGGTCGATGCGGATGTCACCGATGACGCTTCACTAGACCGCGCGTTTGGTGAGTTGGGAAAGCGCTGGCCGACCATCGATTTTGTCGTCCACGCTATCGCCTATTCGGACAAGAACGAACTGACGGGCCGTTTCCTGAACACCACACGCGCGAACTTCAAGCATTCAATGGATGTGTCGGCCTATTCGTTTATCGAGGTCGCACGCCGCGCTTATCCGCTGATGAAGGACAATGGCGGCACGCTTCTGACTCTAACCTATCAGGGCTCGAACAAGGTAGTGCCGAATTACAACGTCATGGGCGTCGCCAAAGCGGCGCTGGAATCTGCGACCCGTTATCTGGCAAACGATCTGGGCCCCGACGGCATCCGCGTCAACGCCATCTCACCCGGCCCTATGAAAACACTGGCCGGTGCCGCCATCGGCGGAGCGCGCAAGACCTACAAGTTCTGCGACCAGAACGCCCCCATGCGTTCGAACGCGACGCTTGAAGCGGTTGGCGGCACTGCCGTTTATCTGGCTTCTGATGCGGGAAGCTACACCTCGGGTGAGATCATCCGTGTCGATGGTGGGTATCATATTCTGGGTATGCCTCAGCCCGAGGCCATGTGACCATATCTTTCCCTGCGGGTGCCAAGATTTGACCATCTTTGCCCCGCAGGGATTACGATATGAGCAAACTTGAACAAATCCTTGCGAGTAACGCGCGCTCGCCAGCGTTGAAACGCAAGTCAGGAAGCGGACGTGCACGTCTGTTGCTGCTGATCCTCACATCGCTGCTGATTGCCTTTGTGTTTCTGACCCAACCGCCTGTACGCAATGCGGTTGAGCCTATGTTGTCACATATCCCCGGCCTTTGATCTGAACGGGATCAGTTGATCGAAACGATCTCGATGTCAAAGACCAGATCTTGCCCCGCCAATGGATGATTTGCATCCAGAGTCACTGTCGCCTCATCTACTTCGACAACAGTCACTGGCAGTGCCTGACCGTCAGGGGTTTGCATCTGCAATTGCGTGCCGGATTCCAGCGGAATGTCATCCGGGATGCCTTCACGCGGTATCTGTTGCCGCATACCCGGATTGATCGGACCATAGGCTTCAACGCAATCAATCTCGACACGCTTTTTCTCGCCAATCTCCATCCCCGGCAGGGCAGCATCCAGACCGGGGATGATCTGCCCGGAACCAACCGCAAACTCAAGCGGATCGCGCCCCTCGGAGCTGTCGAAGACTTTGCCGTCCAACAGAGTTCCGGTGTAGTGGATGCGAACGGTGTCGCCATCTTTTATTGCGGTCATGGTGGCCTCGGCCTGAAAGGAATGAACGGCGCAGCCTAAAGGCTGACACGGCATTGTAAACCCTGCCCTCTTTAACCCCGGAACCGGTTGTGGTTACCTGCGCCCGATCAGGGGAGGATCGGATGGCTATCACCACTTGTGTATTCGACGCGTATGGCACTCTGTTTGACGTGGCTGCTGCTGCCCGGCAGGCCGCTGCAGAACCGGGGTTCGAGGCGCTGGCGGATAAATGGCCCGAATTGGCCAATCATTGGCGTCTGAAGCAACTGCAGTACACTTGGCTGCGTGCTGTCGCTGATACGCATTGTGACTTTTGGGACGTCACGCAAGATGGGCTGGATTGGGCGTTGGAAGCGGTTAGCCTGCAAGGGGATAACACCCTTCGGCAGCGCCTGCTGGATTTGTATTGGGAGTTGCAGGCCTTTCCCGAAGTCCCCGAGATGCTGAAGGCGCTAAAAGAGGGCGGGATGCAGACGGCCATCCTGTCCAACGGTTCACCTCCTATGTTGGATGGTGCGGTTCAATCTGCTGGGATCGGAGATGTGCTTGATGACGTGTTGTCGGTTGAAAGCGTCGGGGTCTTCAAACCCCATACCAGCGTCTATGACCTCGTGCAAAACCGGTTTGGCTGCGCGCGTAACGAAGTGCTATTCGTCAGTTCAAACGGCTGGGACGCCGCTGGGGCAAGCGGTTATGGATTTGTTACCGCTTGGGTGAATCGCGCAGGGGAACCGATGGACCGCCTGCCCTGGAAACCTGCCCATGTGCTGTCTGACCTGACAACGATCCCGCAATTGGCGGGGCTTTGATGGCGTATTTCACCACGTCGGACGGCAAACGCCTGTACTATGAAGATACAGGTACGGGCCAACCTCTGCTCTGCCTGGCCGGCTTGACACGGAACTGCCGCGACTTTTCGTTTCTAGCGCCACATCTGAGCGATCTTCGTATGATTGCGATGGATTATCGCGGGCGCGGCAAGTCTGATTTTGATGCGAACTACATGAATTACAACATCCTGCGCGAGGCGCAGGATGCAGTTGAACTGCTGGATCACCTGGGCTTGGGTAAGGTGGCACTATTGGGCACCTCGCGCGGGGGGCTGATCGCCATGGCGCTGGCCACCAGCCATCCTGACCGTCTGGCAGGTGTGATCCTAAACGACGTTGGTCCGGTGATCGAACTCGATGGTATTGCCAAGATCATGGGCTATGTCGGCAACCGCCCAACCTCAAAAACCTACGACGATGCGGCTCACGCCCTTGGGGTCATGATGGAACCGCAATTCCCAGGTGTCTCTTTGGACATCTGGAGGCAGCAGGTTGAGAACCAATACACCCAGACTGATTCCGGACTGGACCTGCGCTATGACCCTACCCTGAGAAACGCTCTGATCGAACAGGCGGCAAACACGCCCGCTCCTGACCTCTGGCCTATGTTCGACGCGTTGCACGATATCCCGACTGGCGTTATCCGGGGTGCGAATTCCGACCTGCTAAGAACTGCCACAGTACAAGAAATGCGCGCGCGCCACCCTAAACTGATCTCAACCGAAGTACCGGACCGTGGTCATGTTCCGTTCCTGAACGAACTGCAATCCCTCGACCTAATCCACCAAATATTGGATGCCACATGAGCAACATTGACATGATCGAAGCCGCAGCCGACAGGCTGAAAGGGCACGTGCGCGAGACCCCGCTTCTGTCATCACCTTTTCTGGATGAAATCGCGGGTCGCCGCGTATTGGTAAAACCCGAATGCCTGCAACACACCGGTAGTTTCAAGTTTCGCGGCGCGTGGTCCGCAATCTCTGCGCTGGATGATGCGGCGCGCAACCGCGGCGTGATCGCCTATTCTTCGGGCAATCACGCGCAGGGCGTTGCCTATGCAGCAGCTCAACACGGGATATCTTCAGTCATCGTCATGCCGTCGGATGCGCCGAAGCTGAAGATTGAAAACACCCGCGCGCTGGGGGGTGAAGTGATCCTCTACGACCGTGCAACCGAAAGCCGCGAAGACATCGGTGAAGCGTTGGCTACTGAGCGCGGTTTGACGCTGATCCGACCCTATGATGAGCCGCAAGTGATTGCAGGGCAAGGTACGACGGGATTGGAGTTGGCGCGTCAGGCGCTCGAGCTTGACGTGACCGAAGGCGATGTCCTCGTATGTTGCGGCGGAGGTGGGTTGACCTCTGGCATTGCACTGGCTCTGGAACATCATGCACCCGGCCTACGCGCGCGCCCATGTGAGCCCGAGGGGTTTGACGATGTTAAACGCTCTCTGCAGGTCGGCGCGATCCAGAGCAACAATGCCTCATCCGGCAACATCTGCGACGCAATCCTGACACCGCAACCGGGGTTAATTACCTTTCCGATTCTTCAACGGCTTTGCGGCCCCGGACTTGCAGTATCTGAACAAGAGGCACTGCACGCCGTGGCCCTCGCCTTTTTGCGCCTCAAGATAGTGTTGGAGCCAGGTGGAGCGGTGTCTTTGGCGTCAGCGCTGTTTCGGAAAGATCAAATTGAGGGGGATACCGTGATCGTCGTGGCCTCGGGCGGGAATGTAGATCCACAGATATTTGAACAAGCGTTGGAATTCCTTACCTGACAATCGGAAGCGATCGGTGCAAAATCTGATCGAGTTTGTTTTATTAGGCACCCTGAGCAGACGGGGACCGATTACATGCGTATCGCTAACCTGAAAGACGTAAGTCTACACTATCGAATTGACGGAGATGTCGACGGAGCCCCCATTGTATTTGCCAATTCACTGGGTACCGACATGCGCCTTTGGGACCCGATTATACCTTTTCTACCCAAAGGGTTACGGATCATCAGATTCGATAAACGCGGACACGGATTATCGTCCCAACCGGCCGCCCCATACTCAATGGGGAGCTTGATACGAGATGCTGAACAACTGCTGGATCATCTCGAGGTAAAAGACTGCGTGTTTGTCGGCCTGTCCATTGGCGGGATGATAGCGCAGGGATTGGCGGTAAAACGCATGGATCAGGTCCGCGCACTGGTGCTGTCCAATACCGCTGCCAAGATTGGGACGCCGAAAATCTGGCATGACCGTATGGCAGCCGTCCGGGCCGGTGGAATCGAAGCCCTTGCCGACGCCACAATGGAGCGTTGGTTCTCGAAACACTTCCAGTCCGGCCCCGAGATGCCCCTGTGGCGAAACATGATGGTTCGGCAACCAGTTGAGGGCTATCTGGGGTGTTGTGCCGCAATTTCGGGCACAGATTTCTATACGCCCACCAGCGGACTGCAGCTGCCCACATTGGGAATTGCCGGCAGCGAGGACGGTTCGACTCCGCCCGATCTGGTACGTGAAACGGTTGATCTGATACCTGGCTCGCGCTTTGCACTGATCCGACGGGCGGGTCATCTGCCATGTGTCGAACGCCCAAGGGAATATGCCGAATTGCTTGGCGATTTCCTGATCGAGATCGACCATATCTGAAGGAGAAACAGTTGGCGGACTTCTTACTAGTCCACGGGTCATGCCACGGCGCCTGGTGCTGGCGTGACCTGATTCCGGAACTGACCACATTCGGGCATTCTGCCCGCGCTATCGATATGCCAAGCCATGGTTCGGACCCAACTCCAATTCAGGATGTGACCCTCGAGTCCTGCCGGGATTCAATTTTGAAAGCCTCAACACCACAATCGATCATCGTGGCACACTCCTGGGGCGGTTATCCCGTCAGCGCGGCTGCCGAGGCTGATCCGGACGCCATGCGGGGTGTAATTTATCTCAGCGCATATGTCCCGCAATCCGGGCTTTCCATGATTGAAATGCGTAAACGCGCGCCTCGCCAGTTGATAGGTGATGCCGTCGAAAAGTCTTCTGATGGTCTATCGTATACGGTTGTGCCGGATCGGGTTCATGATCTGTTTTATCATGACTGCCCGCATGAGGTTGTGGCCTACGCGTTTGGTCGCTTATGCCCCCAAGCTATCGCGCCGCAAGCGACACCATTAGATACAGGCAAAAACTTCGCCAGCGTCCCAAAAGGATACATCCGAACGACTGATGACCGTACAGTGCCGACCGAGTATCAAGCCGAAATGGCTGGATGCGCAGACGCCGGTATGCGCCTGACCATCGACAGTTCTCATTCACCGTTCTTCTCGCACCCTGAGCATCTGGCCGGATTGATGCACCAGATCTCGGAACGAATGTGACCGGGGCCCGATGACAAGCGATCGCAATCACCGCGAAGGCGGGGTGCAAAACTGGCCCAGCTATTCGTTCGGCTCTTGTGGAATGCGAGGCGGAAAGATTGATAACAGCCTGCTGCATTTATGAACGCGCGCGCCGCATTGGCATAACAACGACATATACGTGACGGAAACCACCTTGCAGGTTGGGCCAGGACGCGCCACCGTGAGCTCAAACGGGAACGGGGAAAAACATGCAATCCATCAAAGCAGCCGTGTGCCGGGCGTTCGGCGAACCGCTGATCATCGAAGACATTCTGATCGCGCCACCTGGAATGGGTGAGGTAGAAGTTACGCTTGAGGCCGTGGCAATCTGCCATTCGGATATCTCATTCGCCAGCGGGGCATGGGGCGGTCACCTACCTGCCGTCTACGGGCATGAGGCCGCTGGGATAATCTCGGCAGTCGGAGACGGTGCGGGCGATTTTAGGGTTGGTGATCCGGTGGTCGTGACACTGATCCGTGCGTGCGGGTCATGCCCCTCGTGCGCTGGGGGAAAACCCACCATTTGCGAAACGCCCTATGACACGATCAAAGGACCGCTACGAACCGCAGACGGGGGCGCATTGGAACAAGCGATGGCATGCGGTGCATTCGCCGAGAAGGTCGTGGTCAGCCATCGTCAGATCGTCAGAATTCCCGAAACTTTACCAAAGGATCTCGCCAGCCTGCTCTCGTGCGGCGTGATCACCGGGGTCGGTGCAGCCGTAAACGCCGCTGAATTGCGCCCCGGGCAGGATGTTGTAGTGATTGGTGCCGGTGGGGTTGGCCTAAATGCGATTCAAGGCGCACGTATCGCCGGCGCGCGCCGTATCGTTGCCGTCGACATGACCGAAGAAAAGCTTGAGATCGCTAAAGAGTTCGGAGCGACGCATGGCGTTCTGGGCAGCCTCAAGGAACCTTGGAAAGCCGCGTATAAAGCGCTTGGCGGGCGTGGAGCAGACGCGGTTCTGATCACCGTTGGTGCAATCCCGGCCTATGACCAGGCCCCGCGCTATCTGGGCCGCGGTGGCAAAGCGATCATGATCGGGATGCCGCATTCCGGTGACATGTCCAGCTATGAACCCGTCGTTTTGGCAGCGCTTGGGCAAGGCATGGTTGGATCAAAAATGGGGGACGTTGTGATCCAGCGCGATATTCCGTGGATGATTGATCTCTATGAACAGGGGCGGCTGAAACTGGACGAGTTGATCTCGGGTCGCTGGTCCCTTTCACAGATCAACGAAGCCATCGAGGATACCAAGACCGGTGCTGCCAAGCGCAATGTGATCATGTTCGACCACGACTGAATCCCTGAAAGGAGCGCCTAATGAAACTGCAGGATCTCGATGTCATCGTTACCGCCCCTCCGGCCCCAGGCTGGGGTGGGCGCTATTGGATTCTGGTCAAAGTCTCGACCGATACGGGTGTGGTGGGATGGGGAGAATGCTATGCATCCTCGGTCGGACCGGATGCTATGACTCATGTCATCCGCGATGTGTTCGAACGGCACATGCAAGGGGAGAATCCCGAGAATATCGAATTGATGTTCCGCCGTGCCTACTCCAGCGGATTTACGCAGCGCCCGGATCTGACTGTCATGGGCGCGTTTTCGGGCTTGGAGATCGCATGCTGGGACATTCTTGGCAAAGATCGGGATCGACCGGTCTATGCACTTCTGGGCGGCAGGATGAACGACCGTATCCGGGCCTATACCTATCTCTACCCGCTTCCTCAGCACGATCTGGCTGGCTTCTGGACCTCGCCGGAACAGGCCGGTGAAAGTGCGGCGGAAATGGTTCGACGCGGCTACACAGCTATCAAATTCGATCCGGCGGGGCCCTATACGATCCGCGGCGGGCATATGCCTGCTATGTCGGATATCTCAATGTCAGTTGCATTCTGTAAGGCCATCCGCGAGGCCGTCGGAGACAAGGCCGACTTGCTATTCGGCACCCACGGTCAGTTCAACACCGCCGGAGCAATTCGCCTGGGGCAAGCGCTGGAACCCTATTCTCCGTTGTGGTTTGAGGAGCCCACTCCTCCGGACATGATCGAAGATATGGCTCGCGTGGCGCGCAATGTCCGCATACCTGTCGCGACGGGTGAGCGGATGACGACCAAGGCCGAATTCGGCGCGGTATTGCGCGCAGGCGCCGCCGAAATACTGCAACCCGCACTTGGCCGTGCAGGCGGCATCTGGGAGATGAAGAAGGTCGCCGCCATGGCCGAGGTTTTTAACGCGCAGATGGCGCCGCATCTATATGCGGGCCCGATTGAGTGGGCTGCCAACATTCATCTGGCGGCATCGATTCCAAACCTGTTGCTTCTGGAAAGTATCGAAACGCCGTTTCACGACCAACTGATCAAAGGAAGCTTTCGAGTCAACGAGGGCTTTGTCACTCCTCCCACAAAGCCCGGGCTTGGTATTGACGTTGACGAGGATCTTGCGCGCGCGCACCCCTACATAGGTGATGGTCTGCACTTAGAGATGCAGGAAGCGCCCTGCGACTATGTAAATGGAAATGCATTTCAGGGCGGCGCTCCTTTGGTCGAGGGGTGACAATCGGACGGCAAGTAAGGCATATTGATCCGACCCAGAAGTAGATCTTAGGTTGTTGCGTGAGACCTCAGGATAACGACACTCAAATTTTGTCGGGGGAAACCCCCGCAGATATGAAAGAAAGTGCGGCACGAGCAGCGGTATTCCTCAAGGCCCTGGCACATGAAGGTCGCCTGATGATCCTGTGCCATCTGGGAGACGGCGAGCGTTCTGTAGGAGAGTTGGAGGATTTGCTGGTGCTTCGGCAGGCAGCGGTCAGCCAGATGCTTGCACGCTTACGCGACGAAGGACTGGTGAAAACCCGACGCGATGGCAAAACGATCTATTACGCACTGAATGATGGCAAAGCTGCGCAGATGATCGAACTTCTCTATAGCCTGTTTTGTGAGCCAGATGCCTAGGCCGATCAGTTCGAGACATATCCTGCGATCACCTGCAGCAGCTTGAAGGCTGTGGCAGCATCATTTTCGACCACGGCCAGGAATTCTTCTTCACCAATTCGCAGACAGGACAGGTCCGTTTCTGCCACCATGCTCAAGGCCCGTGGCTCTTTACGGATCAATCCGAGCTCACCAACCAAAGCACCCGCGCCAACGGTTATGATAAGTTGGTCGTCCTCGCCCGAACGCGGCAGATAAAGACCCGCTTCGCCCTCGAGGACGACATAGGCCCCATCGGTTGGCTGGTCGTCCTTTAGGAACACCACCTGGCCGGCCTTGGCCTCGAACCAGCGCGCACCAAAGGCCAGCAGGCGGAGCTGACGGCGGTCAAGACCCGAGAACAACGGTGTTTGTTCAAGCGCTCGCAATTTGCGACTCAGGTCGGCAGATGCAGCGCTGTCACCCTCGACGTCGGTTGGGCCTTCGCCAGTCACGACCCGACCCTGACGAATTTCGACATGCATGTCGAAAACATCTGGATTTTCGAACGTATCATTCAAGTAGATTACCGTAGTTTCGGGCAAAAGTTCACGCAGATTTTTGTAAACCGCGACCTGCGTTTCCATGTCATAGCTGGCCAACGCAGTTTCCAGGATCAAAATATCGGGCTTTTTGATTGTTGCGCGCGTAAAGGCCAAGGGTTCAGCAAACACCGCCGGCAAGTTCTGACCACCAAGTGAAACCGGCACATCATAGATCAGTTCAACCACCAACGGACGCGCGCCATTTTCAGCCAACGCATCGACGATCAGTTTGCGTGCCTCATCGGTTCGCGCACCACCGATCTGGCTGACCTTACCGAATAACGCATTTTCCATGACAGTCAGGCCAGGCGCAAAGGCGTTCTCATTCAAAGGCACAAAAACATCGTGCAGAGGTTCCAGCAATTTTTCCGAGTGGCTGTGGCGAAGCTCGAGGATGCGATTTTTTAGCTCGTCCGAAAACGCAGGACCGATCTGTTCCGCCGAGATCACAAACGGCACCGACAACAAGCTGGCCAATTGCTCGTCGTCCAAGCCCTGTGTGCCTTCATTGCGGGTTTGCTCAACCAATTCGACCGCAGCCTCGTAGGTTTGAGCCTCAAGCCCGAGTTTGCGGAACAATGGGTGGTCGGTTCCATCCAATCCGAAGATCTGGCGCAGCATTTCAATCACGTCACGGGTCAGACTGACCAGAGTTTCATCCAGCCCCAGTTCACGCAATTGACCCAGAAACACGGTTTGGCGCGCCAAAAGTTGTTGATTGACTGGCACGCAGGGCGTCGCGAACAAGAGGTTTTCAGCAACCGGTAATGCGGGGTTATAAGTGGACCGGTCAAAAACCAAAGCTTGCTCGGCCAGACCAGCCTCGCGCACTGCCTGTTGCACCAATGGCCGCAGCTCGATCAGTTTGGCCGCCAACTGCGGATGTTCATTGGGATCAAATGCCTGTTCTGCCCCGCGCTGAAACAGAGCGGCACCTGAACCCATGCCGTCTATCAACTGCAGCCACCATTCACGCAACTGATCGGTATCGTCAAAACCGGCCAATCCCGGATCAAACCATTTGGTATCTATTGGATCTGCGCTGTTACCCGCGCGCAGCGTTTCCGCAAAATTCGGATCATCAGATGAGGTGGACAATGGGCGGGGGCGCATCGGCATAATCACGTTCTCGCCCAACGTACCCTGAAACATCACCGGCCGAGAGGTAGCCAGACCGATCCGCGCTGCCACAACACTTTGATGCAGGCCTGCCATATTGATGCCGCCGATTTCGATCCGTCCAGAGGTCGGTGCAATCTCTCGGATCAGCAATTCGGTCAGTGCATCACGATCTTCTTCGCTGGTTGCCGAGATACCAATGGTCTTGCCGGCCGGAAAAGTCAGGTTCAGATCGTCAAGCACCTGATTGCCATCAATATCGCGAACCGAGACCCGGTCCAGCACGATATCACCATTCAAATGGGGGCGTTCAGAAGGCTCGCCTTCGAACAGCGCCTCGTCAATCATGCCTTCCGGTGCGAATCGCTCGATCACAACATCCCAACGCAGCGACATGTCCTGCGTTTGGTTGTAGTAAGTCAGCAGTTCCTTCCAGGGAGAGCTCAGGTCTTTGTAGGCGGCCAGCGCGGCCACCAATGCGCCCAAAGAAACCGATCCCTGCAATACCAGCAGGCCTCCGACGAGATAAAACATGAAGGGAGTCAGCTGCGAGATGAAGTTGTTGATGAACTTCATAAAAAACTTTTTCTGATAGATCTCAAAGCGGATGGCGAACAACCGCCCCAACTGGTCCGAGATCATCGCACGACGATACCGCCAGCCCCCATTGGCACGCAAAGTCGATGCACCGGCGGCATTCTCACCGATCTGGGCGGCCAGTACGCGGACCTCCTGGATGCGCTTCTTGTTCAGCAAATTGATTTGACGCTGCAGTTTGGGGATCAACCAGGCCTGTAAAGGAATCAAGGCGACGGCAGCCAGACCGAACCAGACGCTTTGCAGAAACAAAAAGGACAGAATCGTGATCATCTGACCCGCCTGCAGCACAGGCTGACTGATCGCATCCCCCATCAAGCCCCCCATGGGTTCGCTTTCAGCGGTGACCATCGACACCATTTCGCCCTGGCTCACACGCTCAAAATAGGGCTGCGGAAATCTAAGCGCGCGATTGATCAACTGATACCGAAATCGACGCAGCATCCGTTCGCTCAAAACACCCTTCATGGTGTTGATGCGCATTTTCATTAGGCCATGCGCCAGCACCGCAGCCAGAAAGGCAAAGCAGAGAATCGTCAGGAATGCAGTTTGTGTCAGGCTATATCCCCAAACGTCGACGATCTGACTGGTCGCGCCGATTGCATCATTGATGATGCGTTTGGGGAGCTCCAAGGTGAGATAGAGTAATGGAAATAGCGTCGCCGTCACGGCCAGTAGAATCAGCTGATCGCGTTTGGAGTATTTCCAGATGAACCGAAAGATCGTTCGCTCGATTGAACCCGCCCCTACTAATGACCCACCGCTCAAATCACTGATTTTGGTGTGAATACAACGGCACGAATTTACCGCAATCGTATCCTCAGACGCAAATGAAAATCCGATTTGCGCTTATTTCGCGTTGTGTGAACAAGTTCATTTGCGCGGCAGGCCATTACCCCCTAATCTTCTGATTCAGGACGATATCGGGAGGATTCATTTGCCTGCCAACTTTGGCGCTGTGTTTCTGTTGCTCTGCCTGCTTCAGATCAAGCACATGTTCGCCGATTATTATTTACAGACGCCCAAAATGCTTTCCGGGCGTGGCACGTATTTCCACATGGGACGCGCGCAACATGCAGCTGTGCATGTTGTGGGATCGGTTATTATCTTTGCGCTCTTTCGTGCGCCGATAGAATTTATTCTGATCATTGCTGCATTGGAATGGATCGTGCATTTCCACATAGATTTCGCAAAAGCCAATTACTCAGATCGCAAACAGCTACAACCCAATCAGGCAGCTTTCTGGCGCGCTGCTGGTCTGGATCAATTGCTTCATAACCTGACCTATATCGGGATGGCCTGGGCTTGGGTGGTCTTCGCAGCCTGAAGCTTAAGGCACGATCGGTTGATTTCTTTTGATTGTACGCAACACCACATTGGTCTGCGCACTGGCAACGGCTGGCAGTCGAAACAGGAAGTCCTCCAGAAACGTATTGTAAGCCGCCAGATCTCGGCAAAGGACACGCAAGTGGTAGTCCGCCTGCCCCGTAGTTGCATAGCATTCCTGGATTTCGGGGCTTAGTTCCACCGCTCGGATGAAGTCGACGATTTTGTCCGGATCGTGTCGCGTCAGATGCACATGTACGATTGCTTCGAACGTCAATCCCATCGCCGGCGGATTCACCAAGGCACCATAGCGTTCGATTATCCCTGCGTCTTCAAGAGCGCGCACTCTGCGCCAAAGCGCCGAGGCCGACATCCCCACTGTGTCGGCTAAATCTGCATTCGAAATTCGACTGTCATTCTGCAGCAGCGTCAGAATTCGGCGGTCTCGGTCATCTAGAGTAATCATATTGGATGTTCTAATCTGTATTTTGATCTATTGTGAGTTTTTTTCCAAAATATCGTATCTCGGCACACAAAATGGAACGGTTAACCATTCGAACTGGGTTAAAATTTCCTCAACCAAAGGCATAATCCCATGGACCCGATGCAATGAGCCACCTCGACCGAAATATTCGCACCTATCAACTCGACGATCGCTATTCCCTAACTCAAGGCCGGGTCTTTTTGACGGGCACTCAGGCCCTCGCGCGGATCATGATGGATCAGGCGCGGCGCGATCGGCAGGCAGGTTTGAATACATCAGGTTTTGTCTCTGGCTATCGCGGATCGCCACTGGGCGGGTTGGACCTAGAGCTGTGGCGCGCCAAAGAGCGATTAATAGCTGACAGAATCACCTTCATGCCCGCTGTGAACGAGGACCTGGGCGCAACAGCCGTACTGGGCGCTCAGCAGGCCACGTTGGACCCACATTGCGAAGTCGAGGGCATCTTTTCGATGTGGTACGGCAAAGGCCCTGGCGTCGACCGCTCAGGCGATGCGCTAAAACATGGCAATGCTTATGGTTCCGCCCCGAAAGGCGGCGTGCTTGTGGTGGCGGGCGACGACCACGGTTGCGTCAGTTCGTCGATGCCGCACCAATCGGACGTGGCCTTCATGGCGTGGTTTATGCCCACATTGAACCCGGCCTCGGTCGAGGAATATCTGGAATTCGGCGAATACGGATTCGCTCTTTCCCGCTTTTCGGGCACGTGGGTCGGGTTCAAGGCGATCTCGGAAACAGTCGAAAGCGCGCGTTCGGTCGATCTGCGCCCGGACCGCAGTTTCACCCTACCCCGGATCGATCTGCCAGAACGCGGCTTGCATGTGCGGACAGCCGACCTGCCCTCGCCTGAAATCGAGACCCGCATACAACACAAGCTGCGTGCCGTCCGGGCATTTGCCGAAGAAAACCCCATCGACCGGCGCATCTATGACATCGACAACGCCAAGTTCGGATTTGTGACCACCGGCAAAGGTCACCTTGATTTGATGGAGGCGCTGCGTCTACTCGGCCTTGATGAAGCCGCTTGCCGCCGCTTGGGGATCGACATCTACAAAGTCGGCATGGTCTGGCCGCTGGCCCGCCGCAACGCGTTGCGCTTTGTGAAAGGCAAGGCCGAGGTTCTGGTTGTCGAAGAAAAACGCGGCATCATCGAAAGTCAGTTTAAAGAGTACTTCTATGACTGGCCCGGCGATAAACCCCATAAGATGGTGGGGAAGTATGACAGTCACGGCGAGCCGCTGATCCCGTGGACCGGGGAACTTAGCCCATTGATGCTGGCCCCCATAGTGGCCGCCCGCCTTGACACGTTCTTTCCAGAAGAAAACCTGCCCGCCAAGGCACGGGCTTTAACCGAGACACCTCCGCCCGAAATCAATGTCTCGGGCGCGACGCGGACGCCTTACTTCTGCTCGGGATGTCCTCATAACACTTCGACCAAAGTTCCCGACGGGTCCACCGCTGCTAGCGGGATCGGCTGCCATGTCATGGCCTCGTGGATGGATCGCGAGACGGTCGGCTATGCCCAGATGGGAGGAGAAGGCGTGCCTCACGTGGTGGCCTCACAATTCAATGGCGGCAAGCATATCTTTCAGAATCTGGGCGAAGGGACGTGGTACCATTCAGGTTCTCTCGCGATCCGTCAGGCGGTCGCGGCCGGAACGAATATCACGTATAAAATCCTCTACAATGATGCGGTCGCAATGACCGGAGGGCAGCCGGTGGACGGGCCCGTCAGCGTTGCAGGCATCGCGCAAACCTGCCGCGCCGAGGGGGTCGAGCGGATCGCACTGGTCTCGGATGACATCACCAAGTTCGGCCGTGCTGAATTCCCTGCGGGAACTACATTTCATGACCGGGCAGAAATGGACAGCCTGCAACGCGAGCTGCGCGACATACCCGGTGTCACCGTTCTGATCTACGAACAGACTTGCGCGACCGAAAAGCGACGCCGCCGCAAGCGCGGCATGATGGAAGACCCACAGAAATTTGTTTGGATCAATGATCTCGTCTGCGAAGGCTGTGGCGATTGTTCGGTGGCATCGAACTGCCTTAGTGTCGAACCGCGTGAAACGCCGCTGGGCCGCAAGCGCAAGATTAATCTGAGCTCCTGCAACAAGGATTTCTCGTGCCTGAACGGGTTCTGCCCCAGTTTCGTGACCATTGAGGGCGCAACTCGGCGCAAGCAGAGCGTCGATCTGGATCTTGATGCGCTTGAGGCGGGACTGCCCCTGCCCTCAGCCGCATCTCTGGGGTCCCCCTTTGATCTGTTGGTGACAGGCGTCGGAGGCACCGGGGTGGTTACGGTCGGAGCCTTGATCACCATGGCGGCGCATCTAGAAGGTAAGGGGGCTTCGGTTCTGGATTTCACCGGATTTGCGCAGAAATTCGGAACCGTACTGAGCTACATCCGCCTCGGTAAAGAACCTGATACGCTCAACCAGGTGCGCATTGATCAGGGCGCTGCAGATGCTGTGATCGGATGCGATGTGGTTGTAAGCTCGGCCCCCAAAGCATCGGCTCACTATGCGCCGGGGACGCGCGTCGTTCTGAACCGGGCCGAGATGCCTACCGGAGATCTTGTGCTGCATCGTGATGCCCAACTACGGGTTGACGCGCGGGAGCAGGCGATTGCAGACGTAGTGGGTGCGGAAAATTTAACCAGCCTTGACGCAAACGCGATGGCCGAGGCGCTGTTAGGCGGTACGGTCTTCGCCAATGTCATTATGTTGGGCTATGCTTGGCAAAAGGCGCTGGTACCTGTGTCACACACCGCGCTGTCGCAGGCAATTCTTCTAAACGGTGTCGCGGTCAAAAAGAACCGGCTGGCTTTTGCCCTTGGACGGTGTTTGGCAGTTGATCCGGAACGCGTTCAGGGATTGGCTCAACCGACCGAGACAGAGGACACACTGGACCAGTTGATCGAGCGGCGGGTTGCCTTTCTTACTGACTATCAGGACGCCGAATATGCCAACCGCTACGCACAGCGGATCAAGGCGCTCCGATCGTCAAAGTCTGATATCTCGGACCGCCTTGTTGAGACGATTGCTCGAAATCTGTTCCGTTTCATGGCCTATAAGGACGAATTTGAGGTCGCCCGACTGCAGACATCCCCGGACTTTTCCGCGGAACTCTCACAGCAGTTCGAAGGAGATTACAAAACCAAATACCATTTTGCCCCGCCGCTGCTGAGTTGGCGCAAGGATGAGCGCAGGCGACCGGTCAAGATTGCGTTGGGCGCATGGATGCACCCGGTTCTGCGTGGTCTTTCACGGTTGCGCGGATTGCGCGGATCACCTCTGAACCCGTTCGGATATCACGCCGAAGCGCGGCTGCACCGTAATATCCTAAATTGGTTTGAAGAGCTTCTGAACATGTATCAGACCAATCCGACAGCACGATCAGAAGCGGAGTGGTTGCGCGCGTTCTCGGCGGCGGACCAGATACGAGGGTTCGGACCGGTACGCGAAGAGAGCTTCGAAACAGCGCGCGCGGAGGTGTCTTAACCGAGAACCGAAAAGCTGCTTTCGGTATTGATGGGCCGTTTGCGGGAATAAAATCCGGTGTCGATAGTCCGGCCTAAATAGGGCAAATCGAACTGCAACGGATTGGCATCATGATCTGCGCCGCCTTCGACATAGCCGATCAAAGCGGTCATCATCTTGCCCGCGATCGGAGCATTTTTGTATTGGTTCCCGCTGGTGCCGCAGGCCATGTAGAACCCCGGAAGGCTGGATTTATCATAGATCGGAATCCAATCTGTCGATGCATCGTACAAATCCACGACGCCCCGGGTGCGCGAGGGTATCCCCAGGCTGGGAACGCGTTGCGCGTAACGCATGGCTTGTGTTGTCCACTGGTCTGTAAAGTCTTGGTTATAATTCACGTCATCTTCGCACCACTGATGCGGATCGCACGCCGGGTCTTCCGAGCCGATCAGAATGTGGTTGCCATGCTCAGGGCGGCAATAAAGGGCGATGTCGCTATCTGAGACAATTGTTCCTTGTGTCTCAAAATCAAACCCTTCGGGTGCCGGTACATGCACGACTTCCTGCCGCAGCGGGCGGGTCTGGATGGTCATGTCACCCAGAACCCCAGCCATTTCGTTAACAATTGCCGACCCGGGCCCAGCGACGTTTACAACCACTTTGGCATGGATCTCTTCACCCGAGGTAAGTTTGACGCCCGCAACGCGGCCCTCGCTGGTCAGTATTTCACGCACCTCAGCGCCGGTGCGAACGTCAGCACCATGCAACTTCGCCGCATCCATCAGGTTTTGGGCCGACAACGCCGGATCTGTCACATATCCCGCGTTCGGCCAGAAAACCGCGCCTTGAACATGTGCCCCGTTCGATTGCCCAAACTCTGGATCATCCATGCGCCGCGCCGGAGCGAAGCTGTCTAACGCGTAAATCGGCAGATGTTCCGTGATCTTCTCCGGTGTCCATTCTTCAAAAGGACAATCCAGTTCGGTACTGTACTTCTTATGGTTTTCAAGAAATCCATTGGCCTCCGTCTTCATGACCATACAGCCGGTTTCACGGAACTGTGCCAGATTGGCATCATCTGACAATCCCAGATAATCTGCCCAATCACGCCAATAATGGTATCCCTCCCAGGCGAAGGCCGTACCATCAAAAGTCGAATAATGCATCCGAACGATGGCGCATGAACCGGCGGTCGATCCATGCCCAACTTGCGTATTGCGGTCCAGTGACAGAGTTTTCCAACCCGCCTTAGCCATCTCGAAGGCGATGGCAGCCCCAATTACGCCGGTTCCGATAATGATTGCATCAGGTTGGCTCATGTCCTGTCCTCTCCCAAAGGCGTTTCGCATAGTCGCTGAATTCGGATACTTCTTCGGGTCGCGGCTCAACCCCAGTGAAGACGTAAAGATAGTGTGGTACCATCGATAGCCTGGTCGCCATCGGCTCGTTCAACTGCGCCAGATCATATCCGATCTGCATATAGTACAGTACGCGTGCACGAGTCTCGGCTTCGGTCTCATCATAGTTGAAACGGATGAACATCGTGCGCAATGCTGCCAGACGTCTCGCGTCGGATTGATCCAACATGCGTCGCACCTTTCCCGATCGTCGTGCCCAATCTCGAACGGCAAAATCAAGCGCCGTATCAAAAAGCTCTGAGTTCACGACACAACGCTGAACATTGCAAACAGCCGCCGTTATCGTCTCTGCAGGCAGTTCGGATTGTGCGATCAATGCTGCCGTGTTGGTTGCCTGCCATCGCGCCAGCAACGCATCCAACAACTCCTGCCGAGACTTGAAGTACCAGTAGAACGAGGAGCGCGAGACCGCCATACGTTCCGCCAGGTTCATGACCTTCACCTGCTCGACCCCATCCGAGATCAAGACGTCCATGGCGACGTTCAACCAGTCATCACGTGTGACCTTGATATTGCCGGTCAAGGGTTCAGCTTCCGGATCGTCCCGGTGGAGGATTGGTTTTGTGCTCATTCAACTCTCCGGCGGTGCACCGCCTGCTTTCGTGCGACGTGCGATGAATTCATGCAACGCGCCAAGGCGGCTCACATCCTGGGCCGGGGCTTCGAAATTCGCTAGAATTTCTTTCCAAACGCCTGTCGCCCGGTGATTTGCGTCGACCGAACCACGCTCGGTCCAAGTCCCGAAATTGGCGTAGTCATGAATATGTGGCTCGTAAAATGCAGTGTTGTAGCGTTCCATCGTCTGGCTGGTCGCGAAGAAATGCCCGCTGGGTTCAACTTCGCTCAGCGCGGAATCGAAACCTATCTCTGAATTACCTGCCTGCGCTCCGGCGCAAAGTTCGGCCACCATGTTCAGGACTTCTGCATCACAGATCATCTTTTCGAAGGACACCGTCAGGCCACTTTCAAGCCAACCGGCTGAGTGAATGATCACTGTCGCTCCGGACATTAGGCAGCCCCAAAGACCGAACTGGTTCTCGTTGGCTGCCTGTACGTCATTGATGTTCGAAGCCGACCCTGCCGCCGATCGCCAAGGCAGGCCTAAGTATCGTGCGAGTTGCCCCGCGGCCAACGACGCCTGAAAATGCGAAGGCGTTCCAAACGCAGGCGCACCGGATTTCATATCAACGTTGCTGGTGAAGGTCCCATAGCACACTGGCGCGCCGGGGTTTGCTAGCTGCGTCAGGGTCAAAGCCGCGAGCGCCTCGGCATGCGACAGGGTGATGGCCCCCGCAACAGTGATTGGCGCCATCGCGCCCATCAGAGTAAATGGGGTGATGATCGACATCTGCCCGTGGCGCGCAAAATCGATCAGCCCCTGCGCCATCGGAATATCCAGCGTCCGCGGGCTATTGGTGTTGATAATCGTGTAACAATGCGGATTGCCCCGAAACTCATCATCGCTTAGCCCGCGCGCCATGGACAGCATCTCAAAACAGTCCATCACCTGAGGCGTTCCGCGCGAGAAGAAGAAGGGGAATTTGTCCGTCAATTCCATTTGCGCTTGGGTGGTGAAATAGTGCCTGACGTTGGTGGGCACGTCCTGCGGTTCGACCTGAGGCGAGATCATCTGGAAGACATCAAAATGATGCGTGAGCTTGAGGAACTCCAGATAGTCTTGCCCGTTCGCAGGCCTGCGCCCGCGCTCCAGGTCAGTCGCATTCGGAGCACCAGCCCCGGGTTGGAACACCAAAGAACCGAGCTCCAGCGTGAAATCCCTGCGCCGCGCCCCGGCGCGGCAGGCAATGGATTTCGGGGCCGACGCCATCGCAGCCTCGACCATGTCGCGCCCGATGAAGACCATCTCATTATCTTCATTCACACGCGCACCACCCTGCGCATAAATCCTGCGCGCCTCGGGCAGCAGGACCTTCACACCCAATCCTTCCAGCGTGCGCAAGGCCGTCTCGTGCATGTCAGCAATCTGATCCGCCGGAAATACCTCCATCTGCGGAAACGGATTGCGCAGCTGACGATAATTCACGTCACGACTGGGTTGCGGGGCTGCCTCGGCCCCACGCCCTCGGCGACGGCGTCTTCCGGCCTCTGCTTCCATGATCAACCTCGCATCGCTTTGCCCTGCGGGTCGTACGGCGACGGCTCAACCACGCGGGCTGGGCGTTCAACGCCGACCACATGCACCGACAGCTCTGTCCCTGGATTAGCCTTGTCGCGATCTACCAGAGCCATGGCCAGGGACTTGCCGGTGTAGTGCCCAAAGCCTCCCGACGTCACAAAACCCACACGTTCGCCGCCTGCCCAAATGGGTTCATACCCGCTGGCATCCGCGTCCAACGCGTCGACCTCAAGCGTCACCTGTACCTGCGCTGGTCCGTTGCCATCGCGCTCGGCCAGCGCCGCATCTTTGCCGACAAAATCCTTGTCCCAGTCGATCCAGCGATCCATCCCGGTCATGCCGGGTGTATAGAGCTGGGTGAATTCTGCAGACCAGATACCAAAGCTCTTCTCAAGCCGCGTCGACAGCATCGCGTTGAAACCGCATTCGCGGATTTCCTCATCGGCCCCGGCCTCCAACAGCATACGGCGTAGCTTGATATGGTCGCCATAGCGGCAGTTGATCTCGTACCCCTTCTCGCCCGTCACTGACATCCGGGCAACGCGGGCGCGGACCAGTCCAATATCGAAGTCGCCACAGCCCATGAATTTCAAGCCCGAGATTTCCTGTTCTGCCAGTTTCGCGACCACGGTCTCTGACCTCGGCCCAACCACGGCAAATCCACAGTATTCTTCACCCAGATCGCGGACCGTGACGCCATCCATCATGTGATCATCGAACCAACGCATATGCCAGGCACGCAGATAGTAGCTGCCCATGATCCACCAGGTGCCATCGCCCCAGTTGAGCACAGTCAGATCACCCTTGAGCCGTCCGTTCTCGCCCAGCATTGGAGCCAGTTTAGCCCGACCCGGCGCGGGGAGTTTTGAGGCCATGACTTTGTCGAGCCACGCCTCGGCATTCGGACCTGAGACCTCAAACCGCGAGAAACCCGAGATATCAAGCAGGCCCACACCTTCGCGGATGGCCTTGCACTCCTCAGCCACGATGTCATGCGCGTTGGACCGCTTGAGCGTCGGCGTCTCCTCGAACCCGTTCGGCGCGAAATAAAGCGGCACTTCAAGGTCCCAGCTAACACCCCATTTACAGCCTGCCTCGGTCATCGCGTCATGGGCCGGAGCCATTTTCAGCGGGCGGCCTGCGGGCAGTTGCTCGTTCGGGTAGGTCATCACGAACCGGCGCGAATAGAACTGTCCCGTTGTCTCGCGGATATAACGTTTGTTCTGAGCGAAATCGCCATAACGTGCCACGTCCATCGGCCAAGCGTCGGCTTCGGGCTCGCCATGGATCATCCACTCGGCCAGCGTCTTGCCGACGCCACCACCCTGCAGGAACCCGGCCATCACCGCACAGGCTGACCAATAACCGCGCTTGCCCGGGACCGGACCGACCAACGGGTTGCCATCAGGCGAGAAGGTAAACGCGCCATTCACCCATGTCTTGATGCCGACATTCTGGATCGACGGATAGCGTTCAAAGCCCAGCGTCAATTCGTTCTCGATCCGGTCAAGCTGTTCCTGAAACAGCTCTTCGCCGTAATTCCAAGGCGCACCGTCCATGGCCCAGTGTTCATGATCGACTTCGTAGATGCCAACCAGAACACCCTTCTGGTCCTGCCGCATATAGGTAAAACCTTCGAGGTCGACAGTCATCGGCATCTCAAAATCAGCCTCGGCGACCTCAGGCACTGTATCAGTGATCAGATAGTGGTGTTTGAGTGGCGACACCGGCAGTTCCACCCCTGCCATACGGCCCACCTGCTTGGCCCAGAGACCTGCGGCATTGACCACATGCTCACACGTGATGGTGCCCTTGTCGGTCACAACTTCCCAACCATCCGCGGTCTGCGTCAGGCGTTCGACCTTGGTTTCCTCATAGTACTCGGCTCCGCGCTTTTTAGCCGCCGTGGCATAGGCCTGAACTGTTCCAGTGGTGTCGATATAGCCTTCGCGGTCCGCCCACATTGCGCCTAGCACGCCGTCGGTTGACATGATCGGGCAGCGTTTCTGCGCCTCCTCCGGCGACAGCAACTCACAATCGTCAATGCCGATGGACTGGAAGATGCGGTAGTTGGCCTGCAGCCACTCCCAACGTTCGGGCGTGCCTGCCAGCGTCAGGCCACCGGTCATGTGTAGGCCGATATTCTGGCCCGATTCCTTTTCAATCTCGCTGAGCAAATCGATAGTATAGGCCTGAAGCGACGCCATGTTGGGATCGGCGTTCAGCGCATGGATGCCACCCGCCGCATGCCAGGACGAGCCCGAGGCCAGGCGCCGACGCTCCAACATCACCACATCCGACCAGCCGAACTTGGCAAGGTGATACAGAACCGAAGCGCCCACAACGCCGCCGCCAATTACCACTACGCGATACTGCGATTTCATCCCAACCTCCCTGGATGACTCGCTGGGGACGCTAGACGCACTGTTCACTTCTGTCTAGACATTTCTGTACAGTTCTGTGCCTTGTATAAAAACGCGCGTTAAATCCGGGCACTTGGTCGCGCGCGGATGGAATCAAACCAAGCTTGTGTGGCTGTGTTGTCGTCAGGAATGCGCATCTTGATGACACGTGCAAAATCGACAAATACAAATGTGGTGATGTCAGCGAGCGTGAACGCGCCCCCTGATACGAAATCATTTTCGCGCAGACGGGCCTCTAGTAAATCAAAAAACGCGCCCACCCGTGCAGTTCCGCGCTGCGCTAGTTCGGGAATCTGCGCATAGTTCGCGGGGCCTGTAATGGCGCGGTCTTTGAACGAGGGATGGGTATTGCGCAACGTCTCGGCAATCGGCGCACCGCATTGCTGCTCGGCAATGGCGTTCCACATCAGAACTTTGCCCTTTTCATCCTCTGTTCGACCCATCAACGCAGGCTCAGGAAAACGCGCTTCGAGATAGGCTGCAATGCCGAGATTTTCGGTGAGCACAGAACCTTCATCCGTGATCAGCACCGGGATCGTCGCGCCGGGGTTCACCGCCCGAAAGGCATCACTCAGTTGCTCGCCACTTGCGATCGAGATTTCGCGCGTCTCAATATTCAACCCTTTCTCTGCAATAAACATCCGGGCACGGCGTGGGCTGGGCGCGGTCGAGCAATCATAGAACAGCATTTGACGATCCCCTCTGAGGCTTCACACCCCAAACGTTAGACCGCCCCAGTGCTACAGCGCGAGTCCGATCACAAATTGACCCCACGGCAGATCAGCGTTGATAGATGAAGCAGCGACCCTCAACCGCACCACTAGGCAGCGGCAGCTCGGTCAGATCCTCGAAATACATACGATCACTCGAGACCATCAGCCCACCTCGCGCCAATAGCGGCTCGATCAAAGGTGAGACGAGACGGGCAAATGTATCGTTCTTTTGCCGGTTATGTCCTCCTAGATCGGCGTGGATCAGACTGGCCGACGCGCCAAACTGCGCGACTGATGCGGGTAGCGTTTCACGCACGTCACCCAAAATTACGCGATCATCGGGCGGGGTTGAATCGGGGTGCGAGGCGACCGCACGTTCAAAAACATAAACTGGGCGGTCCTTTATATGCTGAACCATGTGATGATAAGTGCGCCCATTTCCCAGCCCAAGCTCAAATACCGGGCCTTCATGCCCGGTGGTCTGCGCGATTGCATAATCCAAACAAGCACGCTGCGAGACCATGCGATCAATGAACAAATCTAGACGACTTTGAGCTTCCGGCACAACGATTACCCCTATTTGTAAACACGGCACCTTACGTGTGCCTTTCGATCAGGTAGTGACAAATTCTCAAGGGAATGTGTAGGCGCACCGCCAAGAATTCACGATTCCGCGACGTTTCAGGTGCAGAAGGTGTTTGACTACCTCGCCCGAACCGCGCGAAACTACGAAAAAAGACAGGGAGTTCACAAAGCCGATGTTAGCTAGCGGCCAGACGGGTGGAAAACCCGCATGAGTGCGTTGTTGTCCGTTCGGAATCTCAGCATCGGCTTCGGCAAGGGTCCTTCCGTGGTTCAAGATGTCAGCTTTGATGTCGAGCCTGGACAGACACTTGCATTGGTTGGTGAATCTGGATCGGGCAAGACGATTTCGTGTCGCGCTGCTCTGCGCATCCTGCCCCGTACTGCTCAAATCCGTAGCGGTACGATTACCCTGAACGATTCCAGAGGCACGGCGGAGTTAACTCAACTCAGTGAACGTCAAATGCGTGACATTCGAGGCAATCGGGTGTCGATGATCTTTCAGGAGCCGATGCGCTCGCTCTCTCCGCTTCACAAAATTGGAAACCAGGTCAGCGAAGTTCTTTGGCTGCACCGCGGCGCATCTGAATCTGAGGCACGCAAAGAAGTACTGACGCAATTTGAACGGGTGGGCTTTCCCGACCCGGCCCGCGCCTATGACAGCTATCCGTTTGAATTGTCCGGTGGCATGCGACAGCGGGCCATGATCGCGATGGCGATGGTTTCCAAACCTGAATTGCTCATCGCGGACGAACCAACCACTGCGCTGGATGTAACAACTCAGGCGCAGGTTCTTGGGCTCATCAAAGAACTGCAGCGTGAAACCGGTATGGCGCTAATTCTGGTCACGCATGATTTGGGTGTCGTCGCCAACATGGCCGAGCAGGTTGTTGTCATGCACAAAGGTCGTGTGATGGAGGCCGGTCCAGCCGCCCTGATCCTGAACGACCCGGCCCATCCCTACACCCAGCAACTGTTCGATGCAGCACCAGAAATACCTGACCAGGATGCGGTGGGCATGCCGATGCCCGATGAAGACCTGATATTGCAGATGACCGGGGTTTCGAAGACCTACACGATGCGGTCCAGCAAAGGCTGGAGAGCCGACAAGCTGATCCACGCTTGCCGCGGTGTCGATATGAAGCTGGCGCGCGGCAAAACACTTGCAATCGTAGGCGAAAGCGGATCGGGCAAAACCACCGCAGCGCGTATCGCTCTGGGTGCCGAACTGCCGGACCCTGGCGGAGAAGTGCTGTTCCGGACAAACAAGGAAGCCGAGCCGCTCACAGTTCACAACATGACGCGTGCTGAGCGTACTGCCTTCCAGCGCAAGGCGCAGATGGTGTTTCAGGACCCCTACAGTTCACTTAGCCCCCGAATGCGCATTCAGGATGCGATGACCGAACCGTTGGAAATTCACCGCCTCGGGACAGTGGCCGAACAGCGCGACAAAGCAGCCGAAATGTTACAGAGGGTCGGACTGAACGCGGACATGCTCAAACGTTATCCGCACGCGTTTTCAGGCGGGCAGCGGCAACGTCTGTCTATCGCCCGCGCGATGATGTTGGACCCGGCTTTGATCGTTTGTGACGAGCCTACTTCGGCCTTAGATGTATCTGTGCAGGATCAAATTTTGACCCTGCTCGAAAACCTGCAAGACAGTCTGAACCTGTCTTACCTGTTCATCTCGCATGATCTCGCCGTTGTCGCGCGCATCGCTGATGAAGTTGCCGTAATGCGTCGGGGGCTGGTGGTTGAACAAGCCCCACCTGAAACTCTCTTCTATAATCCACGTCATCCTTACACAAAGGCATTGATCGCCGCCCAGCCCGAACCGGATATCAATCGTCCGATAGACCTGAAACTGGTTGCTTTGGGCGCGGGTTCGCCCGACAGTTGGGATGACGCCTTTCGATTTTCCGACACCGTGATACCCTCGCTGGTAGAGTTGGAGCCCGGCCATAAGGTACGTTGCCATGTTTAAGACCACTCATCGTTTGTTTCTGGCGACCGCGCTGGTCGTTGCAGCAGGTCTGCCCGCCACGGCAGAAATCCCGGCCAATCTTCAGGAAATCCCCTACTGGGAAGCCGAAGTTGAAGGTGGAAAGCTGCCACCTGTCGCCGACCGCATTCCGCAAGACCCGCTAATCGTTGATCTGGCCGCAAAGGGGCGCGATTTCGGAACGCCCGGCGGAACGTTGCGAACCATGGTTACCCGGTCCAAGGACATTCGCCAGATGGTGGTCTATGGCTATGCGCGGCTTGTCGGCTTTGACCATGAATACAACATCGTGCCTGATCTGCTGGCCTCTTTCGAAAACGAAGACAATAGCAAGTTTACCTTGAATTTACGCCCTGGCCACAAATGGTCGGACGGCACTCCGTTTACGTCTGAGGATTTCCGATATTGGTGGGAAGACGTCGCCAATAACGAGTTGCTCAGCCCATCAGGCCCACCTGATTTTTTGCTGGTTGAAGGTAAGGCTCCCACTGTCACTTTCCCTGACGAAACGACCGTCGTGTTCGAGTGGGCAAATCCGAACCCGGATTTTCTGCAATCTCTTGCACAGGCACGCCCACCGTTTATCTACCGCCCATCAGAATTTCTCAGAAAATACCACGAGAAGTTTGCCGATCCTGAAGAACTGGCTTTTCAGGTCGAAGACGCACGGGTCAAAAGCTGGGCGGCGCTGCATAACAAGTTGGATAACCTGTACAAATATGACAATCACGAATTGCCCACATTGCAGCCCTGGCTCAATGCAAGCTCGGGCAAGAAAATCCGGCACAGCTTCATCCGCAACCCCTACTATCACAGGGTTGATTCAAAAGGAGTGCAGCTCCCTTATATCGATGTGGTCGAGATGGAGATTGTTGCCCCAGGTCTTGTCGCGGCCAAGACCAACGCGGGTGAAAGTGACCTACAAGGGCGTGGGCTGGCATTCCGCGACGCATCGATCTTGAAAAAAGGCGAAGCGCAAGGAGACTACAAAACGCTCTTATGGAAGACCGGGGTCGCCTCCCAAATCGCCATCTATCCCAACCTGAACTTCGAAGACGAAGCCTGGCGCAACGTATTGCGTGATGTGCGCGTCCGCCGGGCCCTTTCCCTCGCAATAGACCGCAAAACGATCAATCAAGCGCTCTATTTTAAGCTAGCCCATCCCGGCGCGATGTCGGTTTTGCCTGCGTCGCCATTCTATGACGAAGCAAATGCAAAGGCTTGGGCAGACTACGACGTCGATATGGCGAATGCGCTGTTGGATGAGGCTGGATTGACCGAGCGTGACAAGGACGGTATTCGCCTTCTACCGGACGGGCGTCCGATGGAGTTGATCATTGAAACTGCCGGCGAACGGCAGGAAGTAGAAAATGCCCTCCAAATCGTTACGGATACCTGGCGCGAGATCGGTGTCGAACTTGTCATGCGCCCTTTGGATCGGGACATTCTGCGCAATCGGGTCTTCTCGGGCAACACGATGGCCTCAGTCTGGTTTGGCTGGGATGACGGCATCCCGCAATTGCACACCTCACCTGCCTATCTGGCGCCTACTGATCAGGTCTTTCTGGCCTGGCCCAAGTGGGGGCAGCATTACCAGACAGCTGGAGGATCAGGCGAGCCACCAGACATGCCCGAAGCCGAACTTCTCATGAAACTCGCGCATGACTGGGAAATCGCCACAACTGATGAAGAGCGCGCGGCAGTCTGGACTGAGATGCTGAAAATTCACGCGGATCAGCTGTTTGCCATTGGTATTCTTAACGGCGCACCGCAGCCCATCGTTGTGTCAAACCGGCTGAAGAACGTGCCCGAACAGGCCATGTGGGCCTGGGAGCCCGGTGCGCATTTCGGCATTCATCGTCCCGACGAGTTTTTCTTCGCCGACTGATCAGGAGCAGCTAAATGGTCATGCTGCGCTATGCGGTGTATCGCTTTTTCACGATGCTGCTGACGCTGTTGGTGGTGTCGGTACTGATCTTCGTGATCATCAACCTTCCCCCAGGCGACTATCTCAGCAACCAGATCGCTGAGTTGCAGGCCTCGGGCCAGTCTGCGGGCGTGGCCAAGGCCGAGTTTCTGCGCAAAGAGTATTCTCTGGATCGTTCGTTGCCGGAACAATATCTGATCTGGATAGGCTTCTGGCCCGGCCCGCACGGGTTCGAGGGTCTCTTGCAGGGCAATTATGGCTGGTCATTCGAATTTGACCGCCCCGTGCGCGAGATCGTGGGTGATACGCTCTGGTTGACTGTCGTGGTTAATCTGGCTGCCATTCTATTCGTCTATGCTGTGGCCCTGCCGCTGGGTGTTCTTGCGGCGGCCAAATCAAGAACATGGATCGATTATACCTCTGCTTTTGTTGGGTATCTGGGCCTTGCGACTCCAAACTTCCTGCTGGCACTGATCCTGTTCTATTACGGCCATCGCTACTTTAACCTGCCAATTGGCGGCCTGATGGACCCTTCCTTTGAGGGTCAACCGATGAGCTGGGACAAGCTGAAATCCATCCTTGTTCACCTGATCGTTCCGACCTTCGTCATCGGCACCTCGGGCGCTTCGGCTATGATGCAGCGCCTGCGTGCCAACATGCTGGATGAGCTGGGCAAGCCTTATGTTGAAACCGCTATCGCCAAGGGGATGGCCCCGTCGCGGATGTTGACGAAATACCCGCTGCGGGTGGCCTTCAACCCCTTTGTTGCCGATATTGGCAACCTACTGCCTTCGATGGTTTCAGGTTCGGTTCTGGTCTCGGTTGTTCTGGGACTGCAAACCATCGGGCCAACATTGCTAACCGCGCTTAAAACACAGGATCAGTTCCTGTCTGCTTTCATTCTGATGTTCGTGGCCTTGCTGACGCTAATTGGTACCATGATCTCGGACATCCTGCTGGTCATGCTTGACCCGCGCATTCGGTATGAGGGGCGAGAAGCATGAGTGAACGCCCCGATGGTCGCTATGTCGACGAAGCTCCGTTTGATCCGCAAGCCTCGCTCCAGCAGCTTGAGCGTGCAGATCTCGATGCCCCCAATTGGGTCTTGGTCTGGCGCAAGTTCAGAACACACAAGCTGGGTCTAATTTCAGGTATATTCCTGCTGCTGTGTTATCTGATGCTACCCTTCGCGGGATTCATCGCCCCCTATGGACCGAACGACAGAAACGGTGAGCACCTCTATGCCCCACCCCAGTCTGTCAACTGGTTCCACGAGGGCGAATTCATAGGTCCTTATGTCTATCCCATTGTTGCAGAAGCGGACCTTGAAACCTTCCAATGGAAGTTCGTACCCGACACTGAAGACCCGCGCCCGATCCAGTTCTTCTGTGAGGGCTCCGAGTACAAACTGGCAGGCCTGATAAAATCCGACACCCACCTGTTTTGTGCACCTGAAGGCGCGACGCTGTTCCTATGGGGCTCGGACCGCTTGGGACGTGACGTCTTCAGTCGAATTCTTTACGGCGCACAATTGTCGCTGACCGTAGGCCTGATCGGCATCTCAGTGTCTTTCTTCCTCGGCATCCTGTTCGGATCAATGGCAGGGTATTTTGGTGGGCGCATCGACTGGGTCATAAACCGTGTGATCGAAATTTTGCGTTCCCTTCCGGAACTCCCGCTTTGGCTGGCTTTGTCTGCAGCCGTGCCTTCGAATTGGAGTCCTGTTGCAGTCTTCTTCATCATCTCGATCATTCTCGGCATACTCGACTGGCCCGGCCTTGCCCGATCCGTACGCGCCAAATTCCTTTCGTTACGGGAAGAGGAATATGTTCGCGCCGCCGAGATGATGGGCGCAAGCTCGGGTCGCGTGATCCGCAAGCACCTGCTTCCGAACTTCATGTCGCACCTGATTGCCTCAGCCACACTGTCGATACCAGCGATGATCCTCGGTGAAACCGCGCTCAGCTTCCTTGGTCTTGGCCTGCGCGCACCGGCAGTCAGCTGGGGGGTCATGCTAAATGACGCGCAGAACCTTGCTTCGATCGAGATCTACCCGTGGACGGCGATTCCGATGCTACCAATCATCGTAGTCGTGTTGGCCTTCAACTTCCTTGGCGACGGACTGCGCGACAGTCTGGACCCCTACCAGCAATGAGCCTGCTATCCGCCCTCCCTTCAACTGACACATATCGGGTCAACGGGGCGGGCGCGTTGCCCAGCGCTTTTGCAGTCTCGGAACTGGCAACGGCCAGTTTTGCTGCTGTTGGTCAGGAAATGTCACGCCTTGTGACTGCGCTCAACCTGTCGCCAGAACCGCCGGGTGTTTCCGTGGACCATCGGTTGGCTTCTTTATGGTATGGCTACTCATTCAAACCTGACGGATGGGACATACCCAACCTTTGGGACGCGATCGCAGGAGACTATCAGGCCTCAGACGGTTGGATCAGACTGCACACCAATCTGCCGCATCACCGCACTGCTGCATTGAATGTACTAGAGGTCAACCCTGATCGGTCATCGGTTGAACGCGCGATCCGAGTCAGAGCCATTTCGGAACTCGAATCCGCAATTGTCGCCGAGGGTGGGGTTGCTGCCGCGATGCGCAGTCGTGCAGAATGGCATGACCATCCGCAGGGACGTGTACTCGCACGTGAACCATTGATCGGCTGGCAAGGCCCACGGAATATCAAGCTACGCGACCGGCCACAGGCGACCGTCGAGCGCCCCCTTGCAGGGCTACGCGTGCTCGACCTCACACGAATACTGGCAGGGCCGGTTTCTACAAGAACACTTGCGGGTTTTGGGGCCGAAGTCCTTAGGATCGACCCTCCTGGCTGGGATGAGCCTGGCGTCATTCCCGACATCTCACTGGGCAAGCATTGCGCCTATCTGAATCTGAAATCACCCGCGGGAATTGGACAACTTCAGGAACTTCTCAGACAAGCTGACGTATTTGTTCATGGGTATCGCCCCGGTGCCCTCGACGCGCTTGGATTGGCTAAATCCAAGCGTGATCAGCTTGCCCCCAACAGGGTCGAGGTCACATTGGACGCCTATGGCTGGCAAGGTCCATGGGCCACACGCCGGGGTTTTGACAGTCTGGTCCAGATGAGCGCCGGGATCGCGCACGCAGGAATGGAATGGGCCGGGGCCGGCGATCCAACCCCGCTACCTGTGCAAGCACTCGATCACGCGACTGGATACTTGATGGCTGCTGCTATTCTTTCGGCTCTGGCCGAGGCTGCATCCGGTCAAGCCGTCATGGATGCTCGGCTTTCGCTTGCGCGAACTGCAGAACTACTCGCCACTCTCGCCAAAAGCGATACTGAAGTGGTTATCACCGGTGCATTACCTGCAGACTATTCGGATGTGCAAGAACATTCCGGATGGGGAGCAGGTCACCGTTTGAAACCAGCACTGACTGTAGGCACTTCCAAGATGCGATGGTCCCTACCCGCCTCAAAGCTTGGATCATCAGAACCTGTCTGGCCCTCGCTCGCCACGTAGACCAACCGCCGCGCGGAGCACGGCCCCGCCCAACGCTTTGTATGGCGTCTCATTCGAGACGCCGCTCAAAGAGGCGGGAGCCGCCTTAGCGATCGTCGCCGCCGGGCCCGATATCATCCAGATAATCCTCGTCAATCGCAGCCTGAACAGCGCCTGTAACCGCTTCGCGCTGTTTTGGCGTTAAGTCTTCTGTCTCTTTGCCGTCTGCCAATCTAACGGTGACCTCGCGATGCGCGAACCGAATACCTTCGCGGGCAAACAGTTCACGGATATCTTGATATACTTTCTTGCGCACCAGCCACTGATCGCCTGGTTTGGTCATGAACTTGACCCGGATAATCATCGCCGAATCCTGCATCTCGATCACACCCTGAGATTTCAGAGGCTGGATAAAGTTTTCTCCGATCACCGGATCACTCAGCAATTCCTGACCCAATTTTTTGATCAGCTTCCGTACTTTTTCGACATCCGTGTCATACGTCACACGCAACGGCAGCTTCATGATCACCCAATCGCGCGAGTAATTGGTCAGCACCTTGATCTCACCAAAGGGAATCGTGTTGAGCGCGCCCAGATGGTGTCGCAACTGGAAGGACCGAACCGAGATCTTTTCAACCGTTCCCTTCACATCGCCGATATCGATATATTCACCTTTACGGAATGCATCATCCATCAGAAAGAACGCACCCGAAAAGATATCGCGCACCAGCGTTTGCGACCCAAATCCTACGGCCAATCCTACAACACCAGCACCCGCAAACAGCGGGCTGACATTGATCCCAAGTTCCATCAATACAATCAGCGCGATGGTGACAACGACCACAGCCAGGATCGCACCGCGAAACAGGGGAAGCAATGTCGCAAGCCGGCTCTGTCCACCTTCGCCCCCTTCATCGCCAAGCTCGGCATCAGCGGCACCATCATCAACCTCTTCTGCAATCTTGCTGTCGATCCAGACCCGGAAAAAATGAAACAGAATGTAGCCGATGAACAAGATCACCATCACATCAAGCGCTCGCTCGATGGGCAGATCATCGCTCCAGTTGGCTTGCGGATTCCAGATCACGACCAGCGCGTATAGCCCCACCACAAAGGCCAGAATACCGGCCACCCTTCGGGCAAGATCTTCGTAGGTCAATATGGCGTGTTTGCGCTTTTCAGCCTCGGGTGTGACAAGCGCTGCAGCCTCACCTACCTCGGCCTCATCTGCTTCGGTATTCAGTTCCGCGATCTGACGATTGCGATCAAAGTAGCGTTCCAGCAAATAGTTCATCGCACCATATGCAACGACCACTGACATGAATATTGCATAGCTGCTGGCTACGATCGGGACGGAATCCTCGATCTCCAAAACCAGATCAACTGCTAGCTTGAACCAGCTGAACACGATGTAGAGCATCAATACCGGCGCCCAGGCGAACGAGATAAATCGTAATATCCACGAAACTTGTTCGGGCATACGCCCGCCACGGATCGCATGAGAAATCGCGCGGGCATTGAACAGTATCATCAAGAGATTGCCCAGCGCACCGGCCAGAGTCAGGCTGCCATAAACCAAGGCATAAACATTGTAGTTCAGTCCAAAATCCGCAACCCAAGTCGAGAAAAGCACGACCGAGATATCAAACGTCGCGATTGCCGACGCCCACCGGTATAGCCGCTTGGCGTCCCGATCGGAAAACGGGGGCAAACGGTACTGGTTGAGAAACGGTGACAAGATCATCCGCCACAAGTCCGCAACCGTGCGCGACAGGAAGAATGCAGTAAAAATCGCGGTGACAGTGAATTGAATGGATATATCCTCGGCTTCGCCAAAGAACAGATAACCCACGATCAGCGCCATCAGCATCGCAAAGATCGTACCACCGATACCCATTACGAAGCGGTAAACCAAGAAAGGCATTTTTTCGCGATAGCCAACGGGGTTTTCCTTGATGCGGGCAACAACCCAGCGCTTGGCGATACGCTTTCCGTAAATCTCGGTCGATAACCAGCGTCCCAGCAGAAGAAAAACAATGTTCCAGGCCAAGACCTCGAAATAGGTCTGAATACGGCCATCCGGGCTGGTTTGTCTCAGAACGTACTGCACCTCAAAAACCGAATACGGAAGCGCTTCTAAACGCGAGCGCACAGATTCCCGAAATTTCGAGAACCGCTCCTGAGCCTTCATCAGTTGAGACCCTTCCGCCATCGGGTCAGCAACCTCGGGATCAGATGTTGCCCCGCCATTATTGGCTGACGAAACCACCTGTCCCGCGCTGTCGATTACGATGACACTTGCACCAGCTTCAGAAGCCGCGCGGATCGCAGCTGCCAGATCGCCCTCTTCTGCCGAACTTGATGTGCTGGTTTCTTCGGACGATCCAATTGGATATCCCGGGATAAGCGAGGTTTGCGCCTCTGCTTCGGGTACGCACGCAAGGATTGCGGCCCAAAGCACCAGAAACAGCCCGGCCAGAATATTCGTTTTCATAGTGTCTCGCACCCAAATCACAGTTGCCGGCAAGACTACAGAAGCTTGGTCTGCTGTTCAAATCATCCGCGCACGCATAGGCATCTTTGCGAATGGCAAGTGGCCTCGGCGCAAACGTCTGGATAAGGTATTTTCAAGCAACCAAAAATTGAATATGACGGCCTGAGCCCTAGGATCGTACGCAATCTTGTTCATTGCGGGCAATCGCCAACAAAGGGGCCGCGTCACATTGACGACAAGGCAACGAATATGCTGTTGCCAATTCGCAATGTTTGGCGCATTTGCAGGGAAAAATTCCCACCTTTTGCGCGCAGGCGCGAATGAAATAGGATACTCAGGTGCAAACGCGCGGAGTTGCATCGGAACCGAAACAGGCGAAGGCATGAGCCGAGGTAACAAAAACGAACATCACGGCCGCGCGCCTCGTATCCTGCTATACAGTCACGACACGTTCGGTCTGGGCCATTTGCGCCGGTCTCGAGCTTTGGCGGCAGCGATTACACAGGCCGATCAACGCGCTTCGGCTTTGATCTTGACCGGCTCTCCGGTAGCGGGTCGTTTTACTTTTCCACGGCGGGTCGACCATGTTCGCTTGCCTGGCGTCACCAAACGCGCGGACGGTTCTTACGCCTCACAAACCATTGGCATGGGGATTGATGATGTAACTGAGCTGCGTGCAAGCCTTATCCAAACAGCTGTTACGCAATTTGACCCAGAGGTTCTGATCGTCGACAAAGAACCGACCGGGTTTCGCGGTGAATTGTTGCCGACGCTGGAATATCTTGAGAGCTCGGGTTCGACCAAGCTGGTTCTGGGTCTGCGCGATGTTCTGGACGAACCCGATGTACTGGCCGCCGAATGGGAACGCAAAGAAGCGATCTCGGCAACCGAGCGTTTCTACGATGAGATCTGGGTATATGGCTTGCGCTCGATCTATGACCCGACACAAGGTCTACCCCTCAGTCCGGCAGCGCAACAACGCATGCACTGGACCGGATATCTAAGGCGTGATCTGGGGCCTGTCGGTGAGCCGCCCGAGCAACCTTATATCCTGATTACGCCCGGCGGTGGCGGCGATGGCAAAGCGATGGTCAACCTCGTGCTGTCCGCCTATGAGAAAGACCCGGACCTTTCTCCGCGTGCCGTGCTGGTCTATGGGCCATTCCTGTCAGGTGAATTGCGCGAGGATTTTGAAACCCGCGTCGCCGCACTTGATGGCCGGGTCACAGCTGTAGGCTTCGAATCTCAGATCGAAACTCTGTTCGCCGGAGCAGCCGGTGTAGTCTGCATGGGCGGCTACAATACCTTCTGCGAAGTACTGTCCTTCGACAAACGCGCGGTCATCGTCCCGCGCACAACACCCCGTCTGGAACAATGGATACGCGCCTCTCGCGCGGAAGATCTGGGACTCGTGCGAATGCTCGATGAAAATCGTGACGGTCTGACGGCCGACGCGATGATCCACGCGATCCGTAATCTTCCCCTTCAGCCCTTGCCGTCGCAAGCCATAAGCGCCGGTTTGCTGGACGGTCTGAACTACGTCACCCATCGCATCACCGCACTACTAGCCGCAGAACAAGAGCGCGCGACAGGATGATCAAAACACACCCCAGGCTTGCGGTGCTAGTCAAAGGCTGGCCGCGCCTGTCCGAGACGTTCATTGCCCAAGAGCTCGTTGCCTTGCAGGAGGCTGGCCACAACTTCGATATCTGGTCTTTGCGCCATCCGACCGACGCCAAGCGGCACCCGCTGCATGATCGTTTCAATGGGCAAGTACGCTATCTGCCAGAATACCTTTATGACGAACCTGAACGGCTCGCCGCTGCACGCGCTGTTGCTTCGGGTTTGCCCGGATACCCAGAGGCCTATCGGGTCTGGCGGCAAGACCTGCGCCGAGACCAAACCCATAACCGCATTCGCCGGTTCGGACAGGCCTGCGTGCTAGCTGCCGAGTTACCTGAGGAAACGCAAGCGCTGTACGCGCATTTCATGCACACGCCATCGTCGGTCGCCCGCTACGCTGCGATCATGCGCGGCCTGCCGTGGAGTTTTTCAGCGCACGCCAAAGATATTTGGACCTCGCCAGACTGGGAAAAGAAGGAAAAACTACATCTGGCGAGCTATGGAGCCACTTTTGGGGCAACCTGTACCGCCATCGGTGCAGCGCATCTGCGCGAATTGGCTGATGATCCTGCGCGCGTTGAGTTGATTTACCACGGTCTGGACCTGTCTCGTTTTCCGACCCCTCCTAAGCGTGGTCAGCGGGCGGCCGACGCACCCTTTCATATGCTTTCAGTCGGGCGGTTGGTCGAGAAAAAGGGCTTTGATCGCCTTATCGACGCGTTTGCTCTGCTCCCTCAAACTTTGGACTGGCACTGGACCCATATCGGTGGCGGGACACTGGCCAATAAACTGAGTGCACAGGCTGATGCCGCAGAGCTGTCAGATCGGATCACCTGGATGGGTGCATGCGACCAGCCTGAGGTCGTTGCCGAGATGCGCCGCTCTGACCTGTTTGTGCTGCCCAGCCGGATTGCTGAAGATGGTGACCGGGATGGCTTGCCGAACGTGCTGATGGAGGCGGCGTCACAGCGCCTTCCGATTTTGTCGACGCCGATATCCGCGATCCCAGAGTTCATCGAAACTGGCGTCCATGGGATTCTATCGCAGGACGACCCGGCCTCCTTGGCCTCCGCCATTTCCAAGATTGCCCGGAACCCGGCCAAAACCGCGCGAATGGCAGAGGCAGCGTATGACCGTTTGATCGCCGACTTTCGTATGGATCCGGGCATACGTCGCCTGTCCGAGCGGTTAAACGCATTGTGCACGGATGGTCGGTGATGGCTCGGGTGGCTTTTTATGCGCCGATGAAATCCCCCGATAGCCCCAAGCCTTCGGGCGACCGCGAAATGGCACGCAACCTGATCACCGCAATCCGCGCCCAAAACAACATTGTTGAACTCGCATCAGACCTGCGGATTTACGACAAGAAGGGTGAGCGCCCACTTCAGGATCAGTTGCGAGACAAAGCGATGGTCGAAGCTACGCGGCTGATCACGGAACTGCCATCGGACACAGAACTTTGGGTGACATATCACAACTACTACAAAGCGCCGGACCTGTTGGGCCCCGTAGTATGCCGCGCACGGGGTATCCCATATGTACAACTGGAAAGCACCCGAGCCACCAGTCGGCTCTCGGGTCCATGGGCCGGGTTTGCCCAGTCGGCGCACGACGCCTGTGATGCCGCGCAGATAATATTTTATCACACAGCCAACGATCTGATCACGCTAAAGCGCGAGAAATTCGGCACACAAATATTGGTAGAATTGCCCCCGTTTCTGCCAGTTGCTGAATTGCCTTCCCCATCCGCCCGCGATGGCCCGATGCTGACGGTGGGTATGATGCGTCCAGGGGACAAATTGGCCTCGTACACGATTTTGGCCGAGACGCTGGAACATCTCACAGGCGATTGGGTGCTGGACATCGCTGGCGATGGCCCTGCCCGCCCCAAAGTCGAAGCGCTGATGGCGCAGTTCGGGTCCCGTGTCAGGTTTCTGGGTCAGCTTGATCGAGACACATTGCAAGAGCACTACCGTCAAGCATCGATGTTTGTCTGGCCCGGCGTCAACGAAGCCTATGGCATGGTCTATCTTGAGGCTCAGGCCAGCGGTGTCCCGGTCGTGGCACAAGATCGCCCCGGCGTGCGTGATGTACTGATGCCCTCTGATCATCCCAATGTAAGTTCGGGCACCAAAGGGCTGGCCGCTCGTATACAGTTGCTCTTGGATGATCCCGACCTTCGGCGAACCGAGGGTGATCGCGCCCGCGCCTACATCGCGCAACGCCATCTGATCCCGTCGGCGACGGATCGGTTCTGGACTGCCGTGCGCCCCTTGTTGGAGAAAGAAGAATGACCCGCCTCGCCCTATTGCGCCACGGACATACCGAATGGAATCGCGCTGGTCGCATTCAGGGTCGCAGCGACATTCCCCTGGATATTGAGGCCCGTGCCGAGCTTGCAGGATATTGTCTGCCATCGCCGTGGGACACTGCATCGATCTGGTCCAGCCCGCTAAGTCGCGCGGCTGAAACCGCTGTACTTGTATCTGGCAAAGCCCCCAAAACATCCAAAGCCTTGACCGAGATGAACTGGGGAGATTGGGAAGGGCAACGCGGCGTGGAACTGATCGCGATTCCCGACAGCGGCTACCGTCATATTGAAGAGTGGGGTTGGGATTACCGACCGCCCAACGGTGAAAGCCCGGCAGAACTTTGGGCAAGAATCGCACCTTGGATGGATGGCCTGACGGGCGACAATCTTGCCGTCTGCCATATCGGCATCATGCGGGTGATTTTGGCCAAGGCCTGGGGCTGGAACTTTGCGGGCCCCGCCCCGTTCAAAATTAAACGCAACAGGTTATTTGTCATCGAGTTGAACCCGATGCGGGCCCAGCCCGAACCCGTCCGTCTGCTTGGGCGTGAGGCTTGAAAATGAAGGTGATGATCGTCGTTACCCACCTGTTGGGCACCGGGCATCTGAGCCGGGCACTGACATTGGCGCGCGCATTCGCTGATCAGAACCATGAGGTTCTTGTCGTTTCCGGAGGTATGCCCGCACCGCAGCTGGATACGACCGGGATGTCTCTGCTGGGTTTGCCGCCGCTGAGGTCGGATGGCACCGATTTTACCCGATTGCTAGATCAGGATGGTACTGTTGCAGACGCCGCCTATTTCGAAGCACGCGCAACCGGACTGGTTCAGGCAGTACGCAGCTTCGGGCCGCAGGTTCTGATCACCGAGCTATATCCGTTTGGACGCCGTTCGCTCGCAGCAGAATTCCAAGCGGCAATAAAAGCCGCGCGGGGGATCTCTCGCCCCCCTGTTACACTGAGTTCGATCCGCGATATTCTTGCGCCGCCATCAAAGCCTGCAAAAGCGATCCGAACGGACGAAGTTATTGCAGAGTATTATGACGGCGTTCTAGTCCATGCCGATCCCCGGATCACACCTCTTGACGTCAGTTGGCCTGTTTCATCGCAACTGGCGGCACGGCTGCACTACACGGGTTTCGTCGCACCGAGCGCACCGCCAAGCCATCCGGAGGGTACAGGTCGGGACGAGATCATCGTAAGTGCCGGTGGCGGATCAGTTGGCCAACCGATCTTTCAGGCGGCCATTGAGGCCGCCCGAAAGATGCCCAACAGGCGCTGGCGCCTGTTGGTGGGTGGACAGGACGCCAAAGCGCGCATCGCCGAGCTTTCGCAGTTGGCCGAGGGGGCAACGGTTGTTCTGGAACCCGTTCGCCCCGATTTTCGTCAAATGCTTCCGCTTGTTGCGGCCTCGGTTAGTATGTGCGGCTACAATACAGCCATGGACCTGCTGCAATGCGGTGCCCCTGCTGTGTTGATCCCATTTGACGACGGCAAAGAGGTCGAGCAGGGATTGCGTGCGCGGGCACTTTCGCAATTGGATGGGGTTGAGGTGCTGAACAGTTCTGAACTATCCGGACCCTCACTTGCAAACGCTCTGGATCGTGTCATGTCGGGTGTTGCTCGTCCTCCAATGTCTGAAGGGTTTGATGGCGCCCGCCGATCGGTGGAAATTGCGACAGACTTGTATGAGGCCCGCCGATGAGCCCTGATTGGCAACCCTTGATGATTGAGTTGCAGCGCTGGGAACAAGCGGATTTGACGCTACCCTTGTGGTGGCGCGATGACGACGCGATCACGGTGACGCCACAGCTCGAAAAACTCACATTGATATCCGTTCAGCTGGGATTACCTGTCCATCTGGCTGTGATCCCGCAACCAGCTGAGGTGTCATTGGCGGAATATGTAAGTGATCAGGCTGCCTTGATTCCGGTTGTGCATGGCTGGGCGCATCAGAACCACGCACCCATAGGTGAAAAGAAAGCCGAGTTCCGTTTGCACCAGCCAATCGAAGCCATTGTTTCTGACGCAAGGGCCGGACTGACTCGGCTACGGAACCTGTTCGGTGATCAGTTACGTCCGATGTTTGTACCGCCTTGGAACCGGATTGATCCTAAAGTTACAGCTCATCTCCGAGGGCTGGGTTTTCGGATAGTATCAACCTCAACACCTCGGAAAACACCACTCGCCGCTCCTGGTCTCGAGCAGGTAAATACGCATCTCGATCCTATCGACTGGCGCGGAACTCGCGGCTTGGCTGACCCGGAAGAGCTGATTTCGCAAGTGGTCACACTGCTACAAGATCGACGCGCAGGACTGGCAGACAATGCTGAAGCATTTGGGGTGTTGACGCATCATCTGGTCCATGATCAGGACATCTGGACGTTTACGAAAGACCTGTTGCACAGGCTGCTTGATGGGCCTGGTGTTCCTTGGATTGCACCATGCAACAAAACGCTGGGAGAACCCGAATGAGTCGACTGGATTCCATGCTGCGACGCCTGACCGCACAACGCGACGGGTTGAACTGGGCTGCGGCACAGATCGAAGCCATGGATGGAGACGTTCTGGATTTGGGATTGGGGAATGGGCGTACCTACGACCATTTACGCGAGATCCTGCCTTCGCGCCGAATTTGGGTGATGGATCGCGTGTTGCAATGCCACCCCAACAGCACGCCTCCTGCAGAAGATTTTCTGCAAGGCGAAGCGGAACCGATGTTACTGAAATTGGCGGAAGCTGGCCATACTATCGCACTAGCGCACTATGATTTTGGTCGCGGGATCAAGTCAGACGATGTTGCCGAAGCAGCCCGCCTGAGCCCTCTGGTCAAACAGGTGATGTGCCCCGGCGGCTTGCTGATATCAGGACAACCCCTGGTAGGTTTCACCCCGATACAGGGCCCTGAAACCATCGCACCTGATCGCTATCTGTTTTATCGCGCCTGATGCAACTTCATATGCTGCTCCAAGCGATCAACAAGCAATTTGGTCACCAAAATGAGCAAGTTTACTGTACTTTGGGGATGCTGGTAGCGGAAGAGACTGCCAAACTACCTTCTCATGTGATTTCTGAAATTCTTACTTCATTCTGTAAACAAAGAGAAATATCCAGCTTTTCGTCCTATCCTCTCTCATCCCATCTCGCACGGTCTTATGTTTTTTGATCGATCAAATGATGGGACAGAAAAAACGGTGCCTTCTCTTACAGTACGAAAAGTTCAAAGCCTTTAAGAGCCGGGGATGTATGGCGATGGAGGCGGTCTGTATTAGCGCATTGGCAAAGCCGAGGGTAAGTCTTGGATACTTAGGACTGTCGTATACGGGAAAAGAGGAGACCTAGGGTTGGGCTCCGCCTTGTTGGTCAGGCTGTCCGAGGCCGGAGAGCTAGCGCGTGAGTAAAGAAAAGTGGCTCGGTCTGGCAGCAATCCGGATACCGTCAGAAAACGGGAAACGCTGACGTGTCGCGAAGCCGCCCTGCGCACACACGCAAATCTGCTGCCAACGTGGCGTAGCAAACGGCATGGGGAAATTTGGCTTTTGGCGATTGAGAGATATGCCTTTTCTAGCTTGGGGGACCGACAAATTTAGACCATCGGGACATCTAATCTGATGGCGGTGCTACAACCGATTAGTAGGGACGTATTCTCGGGAGAAGATGCAGAAAAATGCAAGCTTCACCAATGATGCTATGCGGTGGTAAGATAAGAGTTCGGAGAGGGATTAAAGCCAAAGGGAAATCTTCACGGCGCCTACGCCGGACTTCCGTCTCCTCATCGGTAGCCCGCCTAAACGCTCCAATTCAGACTATGACATCTCTATGTGGGCGACCTGTGCTCTGATGGCGCTACACAGAGCCACATCCGAAATGCTGGAGTATTCTGAGATTTGGGTCGCCAGCGTAAACACTGGCTGCTCCTGCAAAATTGGTCCGGTCAGACGTGAAATGGGCGGCCAGCGCCGCCCACAATGATTCTCAATTCCGGCTGTATTACCGTCCTTCGAACCTATCAAGCGCCGAAGGATAGTTTCTATCGTCCCGCGAGCCTCCGTTTGTGCTCTTTGACGAACTTGTACCGCCTGAGAAACTCCCTGCATTTGTGGTATCGGCACCGTTGCCCCAGCCGTTATCCCCTTTCTTCGTTTGGGTAGGCGGGTCAGGGTCATCAGGTACGTCCTCGGCGTAAACAGGCACAGAGAAAGCCATGGTCGCCGCTAATAAGCTGATGATAGTAAGTTTGGATTTTGACATAATATTCCCCCAAAAATAGTCGGATAAACACTTGGCCAAAATTGAGGCAAGCAATACCAATTTACTTGAACGAGATTGAACCAAATTTGAATGCATCGTTCACGCTACGTTAACATTCTCTAATGCCCTCAAAACTGGGAAACCCTGAAGCAAAAAGGGCTCAGTGGCAGGTAGCCATTTGATAATGGTGGAAAATGGAGCGCTGGGCATGGAATCACACACATGGGCTTCCTGCCACAATAGGCAAGATCAGACATCAGCCCTTGGACAATGTATAAGCACCAGAAAGAAAGGCGTTCTTTAAATAGACCGGCAGCTTCTCGGGATACTCTTTCACTTCCTTCTTGGCGAAATTGGACAAAGCCACTGGATTGACGAACCTAGTGTGACATCCTTCTGTAAGTTGGATCAGAGTCTCGATTTTGAAAGAGACCGCACCGCCTGCCATACGGCCTTTCTTTGCGCGCGTTTTGATCGCAAATGTTCCAACCTCGTTTTCGCGAGCAAACTCATCAAGCGCGGCCATGAATGAACGCAGATCTGCCTCGGATGTATCATCCTCGAGTTCAATCCTTGTGGTCTTAGGTCGGAGCATCTCCACCTTGCCCTCGTCATCCAGGTCGACAACTGCAAGCCGAACTTCCTGTGCCGATATCTCGCAACCGCAACTCTCATCTGTCATTCCTTTGTGTGACAGTTCCTCACTATCATCTTTCGGACCAGAATATATGCCACCTATACCGATGTGCGCGCGTTATCGCGGTCAACAAGCTTAGTTTTTACGATCCTAAATGCTAGGCATAAGACAAGACGGTAGAAGGCGGTCATGCCGCGCCAGAGAGCCCAAAAAGTCCACCCAAGTCTCTCTGTGAGGTTTTCCGTAGGCACCGAAAGGAATTTCTGAATTGTGAGTTTTGATCTCGCTTAGCTCAACAAATCGGACATTCGCTTGGCTAACGTCGAACGACCGCTGTGCGGACAAAGCGGCCTTTGGTTCTCCGAACAAATCGGACATTTTTGGTTTTAGACTAGGCGGTTGTGTAAAGTGACAGGATTACTTGTCTTCTCTTCCGTAAGCACAATATCTCAATTGGCACCCTCATTGGATGCTGAGGAGGCCGCTACCAATCGAATTTCCATCATATCTTTAGGTCCAGGCGCGGCTTCCAAAAAGGGCGAAAGAGTTCAATCTTGGGGCATCGGTTCATCACGACTTTAAGGCCCGCCGCTTCGGCGAGTTGCGCTGCTTGGTCGTCGTACACACCGATTTGACCCCAAAGAACTTTTGCCCCGATTGCGATAGCCTTCTCGGCAAAGGCATAAAACTCCTCCTTCGGGCGAAAAACGTCTACCATATCAACATGTTTGTCGATCTCTTCCAGCGAGTGGTAGACCTTGAGCCCTCTAATTTCCGAAATTTTCGGGTTAGGATTCACCGGTAGAATATCATAGCCGATTTCACTCAGCTGTCGCAGAACGCCATAGCTGAATTTCGTTTTGTCCGCGCTAGCGCCCACCATTGCAATGGTTTTAACCGACTGCAGGATGTCGGCGAGGTATTTGGGGTCGTAATCGTAGATGCGGTCGATATCTGCTTCGGGCATCGGTTAACCTTCCTTCGGCGTCGCAATGTCAGCCTTGAGTTCGTGGGGTTTGAGAGGGTCGAGAAACGGATTGCGGTACAGCTTGTCATGGCTCTCGACCCCGATCTCAAGCGTGATGTCGGATGTCGGACGTGCCACGCAAAGGATCACATAGCCGTTCGCGATTTGCCGATTATTCAGCGCAACCTGTCGGCGTTGATCGATCGCGCCAGTCTGTAGTTTTGCCGCGCAGGTAATGCAGCCGCCATACTTGCACCCAAAGGGCAAGTCGACGCCCTGTTCTCTCAGCGTTTCCAGAAGTGGACGCCGCGCATCCACACAGTATTGCGCGCCATCTCTGTTCGCGATCGTCACGGTATACATAGTCATAGCCAGATGTCGCTTGTGCAATCACCGCCCGGATACCGGCTCTCGTGACAGCGCGATGGACCATTCGGTTCTTTGCCAAAGTCCACAATGAAATCCTCGTTGATCTTCATACCACCGTTTTCAGGGTCGCAATCGATCATCACCATAACCCCGCCCTTTTCGCGGATCTCGGGATAGAACTGGTTATCCCAAGTCGAGAACAGCGAGGTCGTGACATAAAGCCTTCGTCCGTCGAGAGAGAGCTGGAACATCTGTGGACCACCCGCGACCTCGACATCGTTAACGATCGGAGCTTTACCCAAAAGGCCCCCCATAAACACTTGGCCGGTCAGCTTGGGATTATGCGGGTCGGTGATGTCATACTGGCGCATATCTCCATGTAGCCAATTGTTCAGGTACAAGTATTTGTCGTCCATCGAGATCAGGATCGCCGACATAACCCCCGGCAACGGGATCGGCCATTCGGGGTGCATCTCGTTTTCCACGTCGATGATCTTTTCCCACCGCCACTTTTTAGCATCGTCTTGCCACCAATGGATCACATTGGTCGAAAGAGCTGCGCCACAGAACCCATGCGTGCTGTCGGGGTCATGGTGGAACTTGACTTCCAGTGGCAACAGCCCGTCTTCACCCAAATAGAAGCTTTCGACCGGTTCGCGCTTTTCGAAATCCCAAAAATGCAGCTCGCGCCCATATTTCAGATGGCCCACTTCTTCCAGATCGAAGCCCGGCATGAAGGTATTGGGCGCAGCCCATTCGGAACTGACCATCACGTTGTGGCGTGGTTGGTACCAGAAGTCATAGCCGAACTTGATATCGCCCATCGAGGTTTCCCAGCGACCGACGATGTTGAACTCTTTGTCGAGATGCAGATAGCCTCCAGGAGCCTCACCCTTGGCATTTCCAAGGAAGGAAATGATGATTTCCGAGCCCAAACAATGCACCGTATGCGGGCCCGATAAATCTGCCTTGGCCTTGATTTCAGCACCGTCGATGACCTTATGCAACCGCGGCGCACGCGGGTCAGTGGCTGTATCAACGATGTGAAGGTTGTTAGAGCGTACGCCCGGCAGGATCAGGTATTTGCGGGACATCGAGCCGTCGTCGTGACAGGACGAACAGGCGTTCCACCCCATGTGGTGAAGCTCGTCCCCAATCCCCGGCATTTCCAGCCTATGGATTACTTGAGAATAGGTCGAGCTGTCAGGGTCGACATCCACTGTAGCAAGGTAATCAGGTTTCTGGATCCCTGTCCCGGTGTAGATGGCGATCGTGTAGAGTAGCTTTTCTCGGGGGGCTTTGATGGCTTCTTGCGGACTCTTGAAGCCCGGTCCACAGCATTGTCCATCCATCGTGTGCTCCTCCCTTGATTCCTTAAATTGTATCGTATATCGAAAACTTGATTATCATAAAGTGAGAAAAATGCATCTCGAACGATTAGCGCTGATTTTGGAAATCGTGGGTCAAAAAGGACGTGCGTCCGTAGCGGATATCTGTGCCCAGTCCGATATACCTAAACCGACGGCCTACAGGCTGGTTCAAGACCTTGTTTTGTCCGGCCTCCTTGAATCACCAACCCGCGGTGAGTTCGCGATTGGGATTAGGCTAAAGCGTATCACGTTGAGCGATCACTCTGACCCCGCTCTTTTGCAAGTGATTGCGCCTGCCCTCTCTGGCGCCGCGAACGACTATGGCGCTGCGTTTTTCTTGTCTCGGCTACGGGGCCATTGGGTTGAGATTATTCATGTGGAGACGCCGCAGACGGGCGTGTCTTTTCTTCATCCAGGTATGGGCAAACGACCAATGCACGCGTGCTCTTGCGCCAAGGCAATCGCCGCCGTGTCGCCTGAGCTGCTGTCTCAAGACCGATTGGATGGGCAGCTTAAGCGGTACACAGATCGCACGATTACAGACCCTAAGGATCTGGCCTCGGAACTCGATGTCATTCGAGCCAAAGGGTATGCCATGTGTGTTGAAGAACTCGAGCGCGGGATCAGTTCTGTCGCAACAACGCTGACTAAGACAGGTGTTGGTGCGACGCTTTCAATCGGCGCTACGGCGTCTCTTCGGGTGTTTACACCTTCGAAGCGAGAAAAGATTGGCCATACACTTACCACAATGTCAAACGAACTTGCACGCGCGCTAGGATGGGGTGAAGCAGATAAAGAAAGGATACCCGCTTAGGTTCATGGGTATCGCAGTGCTGTAGGTTAACGCTATCCAGCAGGACAGGTGTGTTTTGCGACCTTCGCCGCTTTTTGGTCAATGAGGGAGACAAATATGGACGATGCAATGTTTGGTGGGTTCTTCGTGATCAACGTAAAACCTGAGTATCGGCAGCCCTTTTTGGACGCCAGCATCTTCCAAGCGCAAAATGTTGTCAGTGAAGAACCCGAAGTTTTCCAGTTTCATATTATGGTGGATGAGACAAACCCAAATCGTTTCTATTTCTACGAAGTGTTCAGAAACGAAGCCGCGGTCCAGGATCATTGGGAATCTGAAACCTTCAATAACTGGTTGAACACTGTCCGAAAGATGCTGGATGGTGAGATCGAACTTGTTGCCAGGATGCGCTCGCTTTTTCCGACGCCAAAAGGTTTCGAGGCGCAAAAAGCAAGCCTGCTACTATGGTAAAATTGACCGACGTTTAAGATTTTCGTCCGTGCGAGAACATTACGGGTTTTGGTGCTGGTCCGCTTTGGACTCCGAGCAGTCTTTCGCTGCGGTGTGCATCAATGTCCGCTTGCAAGAAAACCAGTGCAAAGCTTGTCAGCCGTCACCCAAAATGTCACCCAGAACAAGGGGTCATCGCTACTAGTGATGCCAGAATGCATCCAGTATTCTGATATTGTTAAGGGAATTTGGTAGCGGAGGAGGGACTTGAACCCCCGACACGCGGATTATGATTGAGTCTCAGTACCGCCACGAAAGACCACAAACCGCCACATCCGACCGCATCAACTTATTTGCCTGATTGTTAATCTATTCAACAAACCGCCACATCCCGCCTCGTAGCGATACACCCAACCACACGGGTGTCTGTCACCCATACGCTACCCATGCCAACACGCTGGAATGCACTCTGCTAAAGCACGTTATCTAGGTATCCCACTCTATGCACGGCTTGTCGTACTCATGACGGACCAGGTTCGGGTACTGGCACGAGCTGGCATCTCGTCAGCGGTGACAATAAACAGATTGCTCTCGCTTCCCGAACGCCAAGACGCACTAGACAAGCTTCGTATGGAAGACGCGGCCATACTGCTGATTTCACCTGAACAGTTGCGTATTACGTCAGTAAGGTCTGTCCTGGAGCAGCGGGAAATCGGGTTGCTCGATTGCAACTTGCTTGTTGATCTGTGGTCGTTGGCTTTTACACCACAATATGCATCTGTTGTCTCTCAAGCCATTGCAAATTAAACAGCCATTACCTTTATCAACAGGAACCATTTGCTTCCTATAAAGAGATACGAATTGTCCGACCACGACCCGGCACATGACTACGAGCTTTTCTTACTTCGCATATCGAGTGGGAAGCACCCATTGACTGGACTATCCCTGCCGGAATCCTCGCCATGGAGGGGCCTTGAAATCCTTTCCGCAGTCCGAGAAGTGCTAAGAATCGACCAGCAGCAAAGCGCTTCTGATGACCCTAACGAAGACGTTTTAGATAAGTCTGTCACGAGAAACGAAGCCAATAGCGACTTCACTTTGCATCTTTCGGCGGACCAAATTCGCGTCTTGGAATTAATCGAAACGAAACCGGATGGGATTAGTTTCCAAGAGATTTGCGACGAACTAGATATTTCCAAGGCGAAACTGCAGGGTGACTTAGGAGCAATCACACGAAAAGCGCAAAAAAACCTCGGTTCAGATTATGAGTTTCTAGTGCGCTCAAATGGTCGATATTTCTCAAAGAAACATTCCATAAAACTCAACAATGCCAACGTGGGGAACTCAAAATACAACCAGCGCTTGGAGCGTATTAGGACAAAATACCCAAACGCTTACAAATCTTGGAGTGAGGACGAGGAAAATCGGCTGGTCGCTCTCTGGGAAGACGGTAAGAGTGTTTCGGAGATAGCGAACCTCATGGGCCGCGGTGCAGGTGGAATTCATAGTCGTCTCGAAAAACTAGGGAACGAGGTCATCTCCTTCGAAGAGACCAGCAATCCGACTAGCAAGCCTGACCACTTTGACGACAAAAATGAAGTTGTCGAAGCATTGGAAGCGAGTAACCTGAAGATCAGCGTGCTGTGTGAAGGATGTGACGCAGAGATACCTAAAGCCCGTCTAGAGGCCGTCCCTGGGACCAAGCTTTGTACCTCTTGCGCATCCGCTCAACCCTATAAAAAGAAAAAAGTTGCGGAACCGTGGGGCACCAGAGAAGATTTCAAGAAAGACCGATTGTCGTGGAGGCCGTGGAGACGAAGATAGCGCTCATGTCCTTTAATCGACACCGGCACTAGTGACCCAGGTAAAGTCGATTTGCAGGCCCAAGCCCTTTTGAGGTGAGCGGTTGATAAACCGACTACGGTAGGACTAGACATCTCCTAGTTTGCGAGGGTCGATGCTGGCTACAAATGGATGCCATGGTATGGTTTCAGTGCCAATCGCAAGCTGCGCAATGCTTGGTGCGTTAGGTGTTTTTAAGGATGGCTGGACGATACCATACAGTCTGAACTAGAATGGAATATCATCATCAATATTACTGGAAGCCCCGCTTGATGTGCTGTCAAATGCTGGATGAGAAGCGTCTTCGTGATCGTCTGCGGTAGCTCTTGAAACTTTCCACGCTTTAACATCTGTGTACCAGCGCCCATTATATTCTCGGCTTTCCAAGTCTATGGAAACTATCAAGCTTTCATCTTGCCTAATTTCAAATTGGTCAATTTTTTCTCCCCACGCCATAAAGCAAATCTTCTTCGGATATTGGCCCTCAGTTTCCAAAACATACTCTTGCTTGCGCCAAGTTCCGTTAGCAGAGGTCCCCGATTTTTCCTGTAAGACTTCAATAACTTTTCCGCTAATTTCCATGATAGAAACCTCTGTCCAGAAACCACAATCTGCATTTGATCTCCAGGCATTACATCACGCGATAATGCAGAACACCATAGATTGAAGCTGCTAAAAAATTGGCTAAATGATTTTGGGGCATCCATCGCGGCAATGACTATTGAACTACACCAATGGTACATCAGCTAACGGCAACAATCGCAAAGGCTCGACTAAGATTATAAATTTCTGGCCCAGTTTTGCATGAAGTTTGCGCTGATCGGCATACGTGAAAAATTGAGCCTGTCGTCTTGTTTCTGATCGGTTTCGTTAACGAGCGGGTACTCAACAGGCTCAGGGGCGAGCGCACGGTCGCTTCCCATTAATTACAGACGTGTCGCTCCCGCGACCCCACTCACTGTTGTAGGCGTCCTTGCATCAACACTACTATGAACAGCCTCGCCTTACACCAGTAGTCACCGCCGTTGAAGATATCCAAAGGGCTCAAGGCGAAACCATGAAACTCCTAGGTGATGAGCGCAGCATTAGTCGTTTGGGCGGGAACCGGAAGTTCGCTGCATTCGCAAATGATCGACATGCCGGGGAACAAGCGAACTTTGATCAACAGGCCTGTCTGGAACCTGCCAGCTCCGGCCTCGCAAAAAAGGTCCCGAGTGATGTTCTCGACCGGCTGTTGGTTCCGGATAGGAAGATCTGCAAACCCGAAGAAAAAGAAACTGGCCGCACCTCGCAAACCTGGCATGGCATCGGGACAACATATTTTGTCAAATGGTCGCCGAAGGTTCCGCTTCTTGGGAATAATTATTAACCTGCCAATATGAAAAACTTAATTTCCCGTGGCATATCAAGAGCCCTTGGCCGTGGCGTACCAGAGCCGCTTGAAAAGCCAGAGGTTATTCCGCCGGGAATTAAGAATATTGAAATGCCGCGGGAACAATCCGAAATCTTGTCGCGCTGTCTGTCGATCGATCTGGAGATCGATCCCAAGGAAGCCAGGTTATTCGCCTTTGCAGCCGTGCCGGAAGCCGATGGAGAGGGAATTGTTCATCGGAAAGGTGACCCGAAGGCCGCACTTGAAAAGCTCGACCTGTTTTGCGCTGGTTTCGCACATGTCGTAGGGCACAATATTCTGCGCCATGACTTGCCGCATCTCATGGCGGTTTCGCCGCGCTTCGCAAAGCTCGCGGACGGACCGATTGACACGCTATGGCTCAACCCCTTGGCGTTCCCGCGCAATCCCTACCATCATCTGGTCAAGCACTATCGAGATGGGCGGCTTCAAAGTGGTCACGTCAACGATCCCGAGCTCGACGCGCGTCTTGTGTTCGAGGTTCTTCGCAACCAGATCGACGCCTTCGTATCGCTGAACACGTTGTCGCCAGATACGATGACGGCCTATCACTGGCTATGCTGCCGAGGTCCCGGTAGCGACGGATTTGATCGGTTGTTCAGCGACGTGCGCGGGGCGCCCATACCGACGGAAGCAGAAGCGCACGAGGCCATTCAGACGCTGCTAAAAGACGTGGCCTGCGGCGCACAGGTGGACGCTCTGCTCGAGCGGCTCTCGGACACTTGGCTGGGTTGGCCGATGGCATATGCCCTTGCCTGGATTTCAGTCGCTGGTGGGGATTCTGTCATGCCGCCTTGGGTGCGGGCGCAGTTTCGTGACGCAGCACGGCTCGTCAAAGACCTGAGGGATACGAATTGTTGTGATCCCCAGTGTGCCTATTGCGCAGAGCACAATGATCCCACCCGTGCACTCGAACGTTGGTTCGGCTTTCCCAGTTTCCGCCCGGAGCCAGTCGACGAGGACGGACGCCCGCTTCAAGAAAAGATCGTGGCGACGGCCATGGAAGGCGACAATCTCTTGGGCATCCTTCCGACGGGCACGGGTAAATCCATCTGCTATCAGATTCCCGCACTGTCTCGGTTCGACAAGACCGGGGCCTTGACCGTCGTTATTTCGCCGCTTGTGGCGCTGATGGCGGATCAGGTTCAGGGCTTGGTACGCGCCGGAATTTCCTCGGCGGTTACGATTAACGGGCTATTGTCTTTGCCCGAGCGTCAGGATGCGCTCGACAAGGTGCGGCTTGGGGATGCTGCGATCCTTTTGATTTCGCCCGAACAACTGCGCAGCACTACAGTTCGTTCCGTTCTGTCACAGCGCGAGGTGGGGCTGTGGGTGCTGGACGAAGCGCACTGCGTGTCTAAATGGGGGCACGATTTCCGACCCGACTATCGCTACGTTTCGCGGTTTATCAAGGAATGCTCAGGTGACGAGCCAGCTCCGGTGCTTTGCTTGACCGCAACGGCAAAGCCGGACGTCGTGCAGGACATCCGCAGTCATTTCAAAGAGCGGTTGGGGTCCGAGTTGACGTTAATCGACGGTGGCGCATCGCGGTCGAACCTGAGCTTCCAGGTGCTGCCAACGCAGCGGGCAACCAAGATGACCGATATCCTCGACACGATCGAGGCCCGGCTTCCGCGCGAAGGTGTGTCGGGGGCGGTCGTCTACTGTGCGACCCGAAACGCTACCGAGCGCGTGGCGGAGTTCTTAAAACAACAGGGCATCGCTGCTGAACGGTATCATGCGGGCCTCAGCGCCGATGACAAGCGTGAGATCCAGGAGGACTTCCGCGTCGGAAATCTGCGCGTGATCGCGGCCACCAACGCCTTTGGGATGGGGGTCGACAAGCCGGACATCCGTCTGGTGGTTCACGGGGACGTGCCGGGGTCGCTGGAAAACTACTTGCAAGAGGCCGGTCGCGCCGGGCGGGACCGCGAGCCTGCAAACTGCGTCCTTTTGTTCAATACCGAAGACGTCGATCGTCAGTTCAGCCTCAGCGCGCGTTCTCGACTCGCGCGGCACGAAATCGGCGCGATCCTGAAGGCGCTTCGGCGCCTTGATGCTCGGACTGGAAAAGGCGGTGAAATCGTCGCTACACCTGGTGAGATTGTTCATGAAGAGAAAGAGCGAGATTTCCAGCGGGACAGCAATACCGACGATACGCGGGTGAAGACCGCGGTCGCCTGGTTGGAAGAAGCACACCTTCTGAACCGCGAAGAAAACCGGGTTCAGGTGTTTCCCGCCTCGCTCAAGATAAGAAGCATGCAAGAGGTCCGCGAAATCCTTGCATCTGCCGAGATCACCGAACGGCGGCGCGAGGATCTGGCCGCCATCGTGCAGCATATCATCAACGCTCCGCAGGAAGAGGGCATCACCACGGACGAGCTATGCGGGGTCAGTGGGCTGACGATGCCGGGCGTGCGCAAAGCTTTGGCGGATCTCGAGGCCCTGGGGATTGCAAAGGATGATACAAACATCACGATCTTCGTGCATGTGCGTGTCGAGAATGCCTCGTCGAAACGGTTCCAAGCGGCATCCCGACTGGAAGCTGACATGATTGCGATCCTTAGAGACCAAGCGCCAGACGCGGACATCTATGAGGCTTTGCCCTGCCATCTGGCTTCAGTGGCGCAGGCCCTACGAGAGCGGGGACACGCCTCAGTACGGCCCGATATTGTCGAGGGGTTGCTCCGTGGGATTGCGCAGGATGGCCGCGACATGGATGGCGGAAAAGGCAATATCGGCCTGCGCAAGGTTTCCAAAGGCAGTGTCATGGTGCGAATGCAAAGATCATGGGGAGTAATCGAACAGACCGCTCAGCTTCGCAGGCAGGCCGCAGAAGGTTTGGTTTCATACTTGATCAACCAGGTTCAGGCTGGCCTGCGTGGGAAAGATGTTCCTGTCGAGACCACGCTTGGCGACCTTCTTGCAGCGATCAACAGCGATGCGCTGTTGCGGGCATCTGTCAATGATCCAGCAAAGCTGATGGACCGGGCGCTTCTGTGGCTGCACGAGCAGCAGGTGGTGACACTGGGCAAGGGATTGTCCGTGTTCCGCTCCGCGATGACGTTGCACATCAATCGGAAAGGCGGCGCTTTTACCACCCAACATTTCGCGCCACTCGAAGACCATTACACCGAACAGACCGTCCAGACCCACGTGATGGCGGCCTACGCGAGTAAGGGCATCGACGACATCGATCAGGCCCAGCAGCTCGCGCATGACTATTTCGCAATGGAGCAGTCCGACTTCATGAAATCTTGGATGCCGGGGAAAAATTCGGAGTTCAGACGGCAGGCAACGCCCCAGTCCTATGCCGAGATCGTCAACAATCTGGGGAATTCGACACAAGAGCAGATCGTGCGTGACGACCGCGAACAGACCAATGTGCTCGTGCTCGCGGGGCCGGGATCGGGCAAGACACGCGTGCTGGTCCATCGCGTCGCATATCTGGTCCGGATCAAACGCGAAGATCCGAACGGTATACTGGTGCTCGCCTACAATCGTCACGCGGCCGCCGAGATCCGGGAACGCTTGCGTCTCCTGATTGGCGAAGATGCTCGCTTCGTGACGGTCTTGACCATCCATGCCTTAGCCATGCGGTTGGTTGGAGCGAGTTTCGCCGGGCGGGCAGCGGCCGATGAACCTGACTTCGAAACGCTTCTGATCGATGCGGCACGTCTATTGCGTGGCGACGGCCTGGACAAAGTCGAGGCCGAAGCCTTGCGAGAGACCTTGATCCAAGGGTTCCGATGGATTCTCGTGGACGAATATCAGGATGTGGGACCCGAGGAATACGCCTTGATCGCAGCGGTGGCCGGTCGCAGTATCGACGACCCCGATCAACGGATCAGCCTATTCGCGGTCGGCGACGACGACCAGAATATCTATGCGTTTGCCGGCGCATCGGTGCGCCACATCAGGCAGTTCGAACAGGATTACTCTGCCAAGCCGGTCTTTCTGACCGACAATTACCGCTCGTCGAAGAACGTGATCAGCGCAGCGAACGCCGTGATCGAAGGGTCTCGGGAACGTATGAAAACAGGGCATGGGATTACCGTCGACAAATCACGGCAAAAGGACCCGGCTGGGGGTATCATGGAAAGTCTCGACCCTGTTGCGCAGGGGCGGGTCCAAATCCTTGGCTGTCCGGCAGGAAATGACGCTCAGGCCCTTGCGGCGGTCAACGAGATGATCCGCCTGTCAAAACTGATACCGGATTGGAGCTGGAAGGGGGCGGCAATCATTTCTCGTGATTGGCGTAAGCTTCTGCCGGTCCGAGACTTTGCCGAGGCACATGGAATTCCCGTCGAAATGGCGAACGAAAACTTGCCAAGTGTGTGGCGCACCCGTGAGATGCGGAGGTTTATTGACAGCCTACGCGAGAGGCACACAGCCTTGGTTAGCTTGGGCGATCTTACGGAAACCCTGAATGCGATACCAACAAGCCGTTGGACTGACCGGATAGGCGAGGGACTTGGCCAACTTGCGCGTGAAATTGATGGCAAAGCGCTCCCGACCCCTGATGTGATCGAATGGTTTGCTGAATGGTCGAAGGATTCATGGGGCGAGCAGCGCGGCCTCAAATTGTTGACGGCGCACCGCGCGAAAGGCCTCGAATTCGACGATGTCGTGATCTTGGATGGCGGTTGGGAACGGCCCTCGCGAAATGAAGATCAGGACGCGCCCAGGCGATTGTTCTATGTCGCCATGACACGTGCGCGGCGCAATTTGATCGTCATGAGCAATGACAATCACGAATACCTTCCCACCGAGTCGCCTTCCGTCGTCGCGCGTCACGTGGTGCCCGACTTGGCGACAGTCCCCGGCCCCCGACGGTTCTTTCAGTCGCCCGAAATGAAGATGGTCGACCTGTCATTCGCAGGACGCCAAGGTGATCGGCACATTGTTCATGACGCAATCGCCGAAGCACAGGTCGGCGCGCCGATCAGGCTCTCCAGTGTCGGAGATCGCTGGCAGATCGAGGATCTTCAAGGGCGGGCCCTCGGGCGGATGGCAAAAGCATTCGCGCCCCCGATCGGCACGAAATTCGTCGCCGGCGAGATCGCGGCTATAATAAATTGGCGTAAGGAAGATGCTGATGAGCGTTTTCATTACCTGATGAAACGCGCCAATTGGGAAGTGGTGGTGCCTGAACTGGTTTTCGAAGAGGTCAAGGGGGCTGATAGGGTCTTCGGAAAGCATCAGAACGGCAAGTAAGGCGTTCAATCCGTCGTTCGCTGCACTGGAAATAAAGAACTGCTCAGGGCCGTTATCATACGTCCTAACAAACTGACTTATCGCAGCTTTGTCCGCGCACCAGCCGTTAACCGCAATGCCGCTAGTTGACCGCTTCGGCGCAATGCCCGCCACCAACACGACAACGTTTGGAGGCCTAAAAGCTTAGTCGGATTCCCTTGTGAGAATTTCCATAGGCGTATCGAGAAGTTCCAGTATTTTGGATTTTAGGCAGAATTTCCGAGCGCTTATCGCTTTCCGCTTGTTCCAGATTTTCCATATTGCGCCTTACCCGACAAACTACTCAGTTATTCCTGCCGAACGCTGTCAGCTGTCACCCAGAATGTCACCCAGAACAAGGAATCATCGCTACTAGTGATGCCAGAATCCATCCAGTATTTTGATATTGTTAAGGGATTTTGGTAGCGGAGGAGGGACTTGAACCCCCGACACGCGGATTATGATTCCGCTGCTCTAACCAACTGAGCTACTCCGCCACGAGTGAGAGGCGATGTAAGCGACAGACCGGAGAGGGTCAAGAGGGAAATGAGGGTCTGATGGGATTCTTTGTGTGCGCTTTCAGTGAGGGTTTTGTTTTGTCATGTCGGCGTGGGTCATGCCGGCGATCTGGCGGATGAAACGTGCGCAGATATCAGGCTCTGTGATCAGGATCATGTGACCTCGGTGTTCCAGTTTTTCGAAGGTGAGGCCGAATTTCGTCATTGATGCACCGTGTGTCTCAGCCGACAGGATCGGATCTTCGGTGCCGAACAGGATGCCTCCGGGCGTTTTCAGATCACTGTATCGTTGGGTTAATTCACCCATGCTGCTTTCTACGCCGATGACGTCTTGCGACGCGGTTATGAAGGCCGAAGGTCGCAGGCCCAGAGCGCCCCCGGCGCGGTTTAGAAAATCGGCAGGCGCGGGTTCGGGGGCGAAGACATCTTTCAGGACCAGCGGTGCTGTTTTACGGGCCATCGGGACGGCGATGGTGTTTCCGATCAGGCTACGCAACCAATCCGTGCTGATTTCCAGTGACTTAAAGACGGCAGGCGGTTCGGGCATCTGCTGCGTGAGAGGGGCCAGAAGTGCCAGTGCCGAGATAGTGTCGGGATAGTCCAATGCCATTTCCAGCGATAGCGCTCCGCCAAGCGAATGGCCAACCAGTATGGCCTGGTCGACGTTCTTGGTTTCCAGAAACGCTTGGATCATCCGGGCCTGTTCAGGCAGAGCGGCCAGCGCAGCGGTATCACGGGTTGAATAACCGCAGCCTGGTCGGTCGACCGCGAGAACGTGATAGTCCTCTGCCAGATCATCCATCAATGCGTATGTAAAGTGCTGCAATTGGCCCGAGAGGCCGTGGATCATGACAATGGTCGGGTTGGCGGGGTCGCCCTTTTCGACATAGTGGATGCTACCGCCTCGAACGGGCACGATTTGTCCCAATTGTGGCACCATCTCGATCCCTTGACGGGTCAGGTGGCGCGTCCAGAGGTTCATGCACAGCAGGAAAGCCGCCAGCAGCAGGACAATCGTCAGCAGGATCGACATCATGGGTCTCCGATTGTTTCTCTTACAGAATGGTATTGTTCGAGCCCGGATCGCGCCATGCGTTTTCTGAACTCGGACACAGTGCCCGGCCACAGCGTTGTATTGCGCCCCTCAGCGTCCTGATACCAAGAGGTGCAGCCACCTGATTGCCAGACGCTTTCGAGGTGACGGTCCTGCATCTCTTTCGTAAACGCCGCCTGTTTGTCGGTTTTCGGGGTGATGGTGCGAAGACCACCCTCCTGCATTTCTGTTAGAACACGACCTATATGAGCCACCTGTGCTTCGATCATAAGCACGACAGAGTTGTGCCCCAGCCCGGTATGCGGGCCGAGTAACATGAAGAAATTAGGAAACCCGGCAATTGCGGTGCCAAGGTTGGCCTGCATACCCCCTGACCAGGCCTGTTTCAGTGTCCGATCATTGGTTCCAGTTATGTTGAGATTATCGACCACATCAGTGACATGGAATCCGGTTCCCCAGACCAGAACATCAGCGATGAACTCGCGGCCGTCACCCGCGATGATGTGACCTCCGTCGATCCTGGAGACGGCATGCGGCACCACATCCACGTTGTTTCGTGCCAGTGCCGGATACCAGTCATTTGAGCTGAGGATGCGTTTGCATCCAATTGTGTAGTCAGGCGTCAGCGCGGCTTTCAGGTCTGGATCGGTGATCGCGCTGTCCAAGGCCTGGCGCCACATTTTCATTGCAAAATCGACAGCCCGCGGTTCGCCCCGAAACACGCGATGACGAAACTCAAACAGCATATAGATCAGTTGGCGCCGGATGCGGGGCAACACTGGGAAGTACCGATACAAGCGGCGCACCCATGGTGCAATCGGGCCGTCCGGGCGAGGCAGAACATAGGGCGCGCTGCGTTGGAAGATGGTGACCTGCGCCGCAGTTTTAGCGATCTCGGGGACGAACTGAACGGCTGAAGCTCCAGTACCGATCACAGCCACTCTTTTACCAGCTAGCGAGACGTCGTGATCCCATTCTGCGGAATGGAAGCTAGGGCCGGGAAAGCTGTCAGCGCCGGGGATTTGCGGGATGCGCGGCACGTGCAGCGCGCCGATAGCCGAGACCAGAAACCGCGCTGACCAATGGTTGCCGTCCGCTGTCACGACCTGCCATCGCGCACCATCCCACCGCGCAGATTTGAGTTTCCGATGAAATTGACAGAGTTCGTACAGCCCCTCATCCTGCGCGATTTTCTGTAAATAGGATTGGATTTCGGCGCCACCTGCATAGGCGCGGCTCCAATCCGGGTTCAGATGTGTCGCCATCGAGTAGAGATGCGAGGGGATATCGCAGGCGACGCCAGGATAAGTATTTTCTCGCCATGTACCGCCGATGTCGGCTGCTTTCTCCAATATGACAATATCTGCGATGCCGCGCTTTCGCGCCTCAATTGCCATAATTAACCCGGAAAAACCTGCGCCGATGATAAGCATATCTGTTTGCTTCGTCATCCTTCGGCCTCCTCCGTTGGCGCTCCACTTAGCTGATCAGATGATAATGGTCGCAAACGCATTTTGAACAGAGTGCCGTTTGGTCAACCACTCCCGCTTAGAATGGCAGCTGAGGGCCGTGGAAGCAGATCAAGCATGCGAATAATGCTGTTTCGACAGGCAGGGCCGACCCAATCAGGTGGGTAAAAGGCTGCAGGCAGGTCCGGTTGGCGCAGCACCACACGCCGCCATCGATGCACCAGCAGAGTCCGTAATGTGGCGCTCTGCAATGGTGTTGGTGTCCATTCCTCGGGGTGAGTTTTTGCTGCGTTCTGGACTGCAGTTAGCAATGCCCGGCACGAAGCGCGCAGCTCGGGTGGGCATAACCGATCCTGAATCCACTTCGGGGCTGTTTGCGGCGAGATATCCAGCGCAAGTAATCCTTCCGCCTGAAGCGGAGCCGCACCTGCCCTCATTGCTATGTTGCGTCCGATTGGAATGTAGTCATCGCTGAGCATTACATCCTCAAGCACCTGCGTACCCGTTCCGTCCTCGGCAATCAGCAGATGCCAATGTTCAACAGGCGCCGAGTCACGCGCATAAATGCGCGGTGTGACGGCCGCTGATTGGGTTCTGCCAAATTCCGAGAGTACATGACGTGAAACGCGACCGATCCGGTCGCTCTCGATCCAACCATCCTTGCGCAATCGGTGGAGCGCCACCCGGATCGCTTCGGGTTTGATGCCCATCGGTTCAATGATCTGAGTCAGCGCGCCGCCTGAAATCTGCGCGCCCGGTTCCTGTGCCATATCTCCGAACAAAGAGACAATAATCGACCAGACCCGCTGGTCTTGCGGATCCACTAGATCGGCTACGGCCGTTTCGAACCATGAGCTTTGATTGGTCATGGGACCAGTTTAACCCATTAGGCCCAATAAGAAAAACAGGTTACGCTACCGAGTTAGCGGGCATTCATAGTCAAAAGTTCGTATTCTGCGACCGGCTCGTCATCCTGATTGGTCAGGGACACGTGCCAGCGAACCTCGCCATAATCGTCATTGCGTGGGGTTTTCTGCTTGACCGTCAAACGCACTTTGATGCTGTCCCCGGCGACGACCGGCTTCATGAACCGCAACCCGTCCAACCCGGTATTGGCCAACACCGGCCCCTCGTTCGGTTCAACAAACAAGCCAGCCGCGAAGCTGAGCAACAGATAGCCATGCGCTACGCGACCGGGGAAGAACGGATTTCGTGCCGCTGCCTCCTCGTCCATATGTGCATAAAAGGTATCGCCGGTGAAATTGGCGAAGTGTTCGATGTCCTCCAACGTGATTACGCGCGAGGCTGTGTGCAGCGTCTCTCCGACCTGCAACTCACCGAATTTACGGGTGAACGGATGTGCCGGACCTTGGATTTCAGGTGACCCAGTAACCCATTTAGTTCCGATACTGCTGAGCATTCGCGGTGAGCCCTGAATGGCGGTGCGTTGCATATAGTGTTTCACACCGCGCACGCCGCCCATTTCCTCACCGCCGCCCGCGCGGCCGGGCCCGCCATGCACCATATGCGGAAGAGGAGAGCCGTGGCCGGTCGATTCTGCCATCGAATTGCGGTCGTTGATGTAAATCCGCCCGTTATAGGCCGCGGCCCCCATCACCACATCCCGCGCAACCTCAGTGTCGTGGGTGATCAGTGAGGTGACCAGAGACCCCTGCCCGCGATTGGCCAGTGCCACAGCATGATCCAGATCGCGGTAACCCATCAAGGTTGAGACCGGGCCGAACGCCTCGGTATCGTGCACGCGCTGCGCCTTGTCGGGGTCAGCGCAGTGAAACAGCATCGGAGGGACGAATGCGCCAGTTTCAGGGCCGTGCAGGTCGAACGCGTCGGGGTTTCCGTAAACCCGCTCAGCCTCTTGCCCGATCAGGTTGGCCTTTTCCAAAACGTCTGCTTTTTGTCCGTTCGACACAAGTGCGCCCATGCGTGTGGTCTCGGCCCGCGGATCGCCGATGGTGATCTTCGCCAACCGCTCCGAGAGCGCGGAAATCACGGCGTCGACCTGACTATCGGGCGCGATGATGCGTCGGATAGCGGTGCATTTCTGGCCCGCCTTGGTGGTCATTTCACGAGAGACTTCCTTAACGAACAGATCGAATTCCGGCGTGCCGGGCTCTGCATCCCGGCCGAGGATTGAAGCATTCAAGCTATCCTGCTCAGCAACGAACCGGACTGAGTTCTGCAAGATCGCAGGTGTCTGGCGTAGCTTCAACGCGGTGTTCGCCGAACCGGTGAAGCTGACCACATCCTGACAGCTTAAGTGATCGAGCATATCTCCCAACCCGCCTGACACCAATTGCAGCGCACCGGCGGGCAGGATGCCACTGTCCAGAATTATCCGCACGGCCAGTTCGGTGACATAACAACTATTGGTGGCTGGTTTCACGATGGCAGGAACGCCCGCCAAAAGTGTTGGAGCGAGTTTCTCCAACATGCCCCATACCGGGAAATTGAACGCGTTGATGTGGACCGCAACACCCTGCAGAGGGGTGCAGATATGTTGCCCCAGAAACGTGCCGTTGCGCGACAGTTGCTCGATATCTCCATCCAGGTAGACCTGCGCGTCGGGCATCTCGCGCCTACCCTTGGAGGCGAAGACAAACATCGTGCCGATGCCACCGTCGATATCGATCAGGTGGTCCTTCTGCGTGGCACCCGTTTCAAAGCTCAGATCGTAGAGCGCCTGTTTATGCGCTGACAGCTCTTGCGCCAGCGCTTTGAGCATCCGGGCACGGTCGTGGAATGTCAATTTACGTAGGGCTGGGCCACCGGTGTTGCGTGCATAATCAAGCATCGCCTGCACGTCGAGCGCCGTGTTGCCAGCGCTGGCAAACGGTGCGCCGGTGATGGCGGATGCGATGGTGCGTGCGCCTTCTCCGGGCGCGACCCAAGTGCCAGCGGCAAAGCTGGAAATCTGATGCAGGGACATGATGTTCTCCTGTTTGATGAGGCGGGGCTCAGTGCCCCAGCGCGCCCATTTGCTCCGGCAGATACAGCACCACGATGGGCACCAGCACGATCAGCGCAAGGCGGAAGATATCGGCAACCCAGAATGGTGTGACGCCGCGAAAGATGGTGCCTGTCGAGACGTCGCCCACCACCCCTTTCAGGATGAAAACGTTCAGACCAACGGGTGGGGTGATTAGCGAGATTTCGGTAACAACCACAACGACGATGCCGAACCAGATTGGGTCATAGCCCAGAGACGTGACCAGCGGGAAGAAGATCGGAACGGTCAGCAACAGCATCGAGAGGGATTCGAAGACGCAACCCAGAATGATATAGATACCAAGGATCATCAGGATCACGACAAACGGTGCGACATCATAGGCCGTGACCATCGCAATCAGGGCCTCGGGCAAGCCGGCCAGATTGATGAAGTTCGAAAATATCTGCGCGCCGATCAGCACCGCGAACAAGGCAGACGCGGTAAAGCAAGTCTCTTTCAGCACCTCAAAGGTCGAGCCCACAGTAAGACCGCCTCGAAACAGAGCGATCAGGAAGGCCCCGGCGGCCCCCATGCCTGCGGCCTCGGTGGGTGAGAAGGTCAGGTTCAGGGGCTCAAAGTCAAAGGCTCCGTACAGCCCGCCGATCACCAGAAAGAACAACAGCAGCACGGCCCAGACCGAGCCCAGCGCGCGGATGCGTTCGGACCAGGTGGCGCGCTCCCCGGCTGGCCCAGCCTCGGGGTTGCGCCAGACGGTCCAGCGCACGGCGAAAAGGTAGAAGAGGATACCGAGAATGCCGGGTATGATGCCCGCCATGAACAGTTTCCCGATTGAGGTTTCGGTCAACAGCCCGTAAATGACCAGAATGACCGATGGGGGTATCAGAATGCCCAACGTGCCACCAGCTGCAATCGAGGCGGTCGAAAGTTCGTCTGAATAGCCATAGCGGCGCATTTGCGGCATCGCGACCTTTGACATGGTCGCAGCGGTGGCCAGCGACGATCCACAAATGGCCGAGAAGCCGCCGCAGGCCGCAACTGTAGCCATGGCAATGCCGCCGCGCATATGGCCCAAGAAAGCGTTGGACACTGCATAAAGCTCGCGCGCCATACCGCCTTTGTTCACGAACAGGCCCATCAGGATGAACAGCGGCACCACCGACAGACCATAATCCTGAGCAGTGTCAGTAATCTGGCGGCCCACCATAGACATGGCAGCCTTCAACCCACGCTCATCAAAGATCGAGCCGCCGCGTTCGTAGGCGAAGCCCAATGTGCCGACCAGTCCCATGGCAAAGACGATGGGCAGGCGCACCAGCACCAGGATCAATACAATCGCAAATCCGATCAGCGCTGCGGTCATTACATAGGCTCCGACAGAGTATTTGGGGCGAAGGCCTTTAGCAGCCCAGTGGCGATCATCACCAGTGCGGTGATGGCAACGGACAGGGTAATGAACCAGCCGATCAGGTAGGTGGGGATTGAAAGATACTCAGTCACGTCCCCATAATCCCGCGCCCGCTCGGCCAGGACCCAGACGCGTTGGACCGGCCAGAACAGCATGATGCCGCTGACCACATAGATCACCACGTCCCGCGCACGTGACAGGTGCAGACGGTGGAAGAACCCGTCCGTCAGATCGACCGCGATATGGCCGTTGGTGGTTGAGACAATCGGGAGGACTGAAAACACCAGAATGGCCATCAATATCCGCGTCAGTTCGGTTGCGGCCTCAATGGGCGCATTGAAGACCGAACGCAGGATCACGTCGCAAAATGTCATTGCCATCAGGATGAACAGGGCGATGCACGCCACGATCACGGGAAGGGCGCTGGCGCGTCGCACAAGCTGGATTATCGGGGTCATGGGAAACTCGCGCAGGGTAAGTCAGGGCGGCGCAAAGGCCGCCCTGAAGTTGGATCAGTTCGAGGACATTTCCGATTTGATCATGTCATAGGCGGCCTGAGCGTCGACACCTGTTGCGTCAACCTCGGCGATGACCTTGCCGCGGATGTCTTCCGCGATGGCCGAGAACTTCTCCATATCCGCGTCTGTGGCAGCGTTGATGGCGTTACCTTCCGCCGCTTCGGTCGCCTCGCGACCAGTGGCATCAATCTCATCCCAGATCTTGCCGATCTCACGGCTCAGCGGTTCACCGAATACGTTTTCTTCCAACGCCGTCTGCAGCTCGGGCGGCAGATCTGCGAAGGTGTCTTCGTTCATGATGAAGGCAAACGAGCCACGATAAAGGCCACCGGGCATCTCATAGACGTTCTGTGCAACTTCGGTCAGCTTGAAACCCTTGCGCGATTCCAAAGGCATAACGACGCCGTCAGCCGCCTTGGACGCCAGTGTTTCATAGACTTTTGGGGCGGGCACCTGAATGCCGGTCGCGCCCAACGCCGCACCCACGTCTCCGCCAACGCCGCCCGGGATACGTACTTTCAGGCCCGAAACTTCATCCAGAGTTGTGACCGGCGCGCTGGAATGCAGCTGCGCGGGTCCATGTGTGTGCAGGGCGATGACTTTGACACCACGGTGCTCGTCAGCAGCTTTCAGATGCTGGTCATAGGCGCGCCAGTAAGCAACCGAAGCGTCCTCGGCCGAGCCTTCATAGCCTGGCAGTTCGATCAGCTTGGTGGTGACAAAACGCCCGGGCTGATAGCCGTGGAAAATAATCGAGGCATCGGCGGCGCCGTCCATGATCAGATCCATCTGAGCGGGTGGAGGGGCGATACCCAGCTTGAGCTCTGCAGTAACCTGCCCGTCAGTGGCCTCTTCCACCATCTCGACGAACTTGGGCCACATCTTCGCGTTGATGCCGTGGGTGGGTGGGGCCCAGCTGGAAATTGTCAGGGTGTAGTCAGCCGCAAAAGCAATGGTGCCTGACACCGCCAATGTTGCCGAAGTCAGCAGCGTGGTGAGCTTGGTGATTTTCATGACCGGGTCTCCTCCTCAAAAGCGCAAGTCGTGAATGTGTTAATGGTACGTTTTGTAACTATCAACGACGAGAAAGGCAGTTCAACGCGTAGGCCAGAGGGCATTTCTGATCGCCGAGTCACAAACGGCTATAGAATTTATTGACCAACCGTTCGGTTTATGCAAGAAGTTTGTTGTAACTTATGAAAAGCGAACCGGGCATGTCTGATACGATTATTTCGCAGAATATGGGGCAATGGGTTGAAATCACACTCAATCGCCCAGATCGCCTGAACAGTTTCACGGATGAGATGCACTATGCCTTGCGCGCCTCGCTTGAGGCCGCGCGTGATGGTGGAACCCGCGCTGTGTTGCTGACTGGGGCCGGACGCGGGTTCTGTGCCGGGCAGGATCTGGGGGATCGAAACCCCGCAACGATGGAGGGCCCGCCAGACCTAGGCAACACCGTGCGCACGTTTTATGCACCTTTGGTGCGCCTAATCCGGTCGCTGGAATTTCCCGTTGTTTGTGCCGTCAATGGTGTCGCTGCCGGGGCGGGTGCGAATCTGGCTTTGGCATGTGATGTGGTACTGGCCGCCGAATCTGCCAAGTTCATACAATCGTTTTCCAAAGTGGGACTGATCCCCGATACAGGGGGCAGTTGGCATCTGCCCCACCTGCTGGGTGAGGCACGGGCCAAGGGGCTGGCTTTGACCGGGCAGCCATTGCCCGCGCAACAGGCCGCGGATTGGGGGCTGATCTGGAAGGCCATCCCCGACGCTGACCTGATGACTGAGGCGCGAGCGATGACGGAACAGTTCGCCAATGGTCCAACGCTGGGACTTGGCTTGACAAAACAGACGATTCAGGCAGCAGCCACGAATTCCCTGACCGACCATCTGGAGGTTGAGGCAGACGCGATGAAAACCTGCGGTGAAAGTGCGGACTATGCCGAAGGTGTTACAGCGTTTCTGGAAAAACGCGCGCCGGTCTTTCGGGGAGAATAAAATGACGCCAAAGGAGCGCGCCCAAAAAGCCGCGGCCGCCATGTGGGGGCGAGACAATGCCTCGAAATGGGCGGGCATGGAATTGGGCGAAGTTGACGAAGGGACCGCGATCCTGACGCTCGCCGTTCAGGACCATCACTGCAACGGGCACGGGATCTGCCATGGCGGCGTGACATTCATGTTGGCCGACAGCGCCTTTGCCTTTGCCTGCAATAGTCGCAACCAGTCCACAGTCGCCCAGCACAATGTGATCAGCTACGTCGCGCCCGCGCGATCCGGTGACCTGCTGACGGCCCGCGCAACGGAACTGAGCCTGAACGGGCGCAGCGGCATCTATGACGTAACCGTAACCAACCAGACCGGCCAAAAGATCGCAGAGTTTCGGGGCTTTTCCCGCGCGGTCAAAGGCCCAGTGTTTGACGAGACCTGAGATGAGGGGGATGGCATGAAGGATCTTACTCCGAACAAGGCGGATCTTGATCCGATCGAGATCGCCTCGGTTGATGAAATTCGCAGCTTACAGTTGGATCGGCTTAAATGGTCGCTGCGCCATGCCTATGAAAACGTACCTATGTACCGGCAGCGGTTTGATGAGGCTGGGGTGCATCCTGATGACCTGCAATCTCTCAGTGATCTCGCGCGTTTTCCGTTTACCTACAAAAACGATCTGAGGGAAAACTATCCTTTCGGTCTGTTTGCCGTACCGCGTGAGCAGATCATCCGTGTTCACGCCTCGTCAGGAACCACGGGCAAGCCAACCGTGGTGGGCTATACGCAAGGCGATATCGATAATTGGGCCGATCTGGTGGCAAGGTCACTACGTGCCAGCGGGTTGCGCCGGGGTGACATGGTACACAACGCGTATGGCTATGGCCTGTTCACCGGTGGTCTGGGCGCGCATTACGGGATTGAACGTCTGGGGGCCACGGTCGTCCCGATGAGCGGCGGGCAAACCGCCAAACAGGTTGATCTGATCACTGATTTCAAGCCCGACGGGATCATGGTGACGCCGTCCTATATGCTAAATATTCTTGAACAGTATCATAAGGTTGGCCTAGATCCGCGCGAATGCTCTCTGGCTGTCGGCGTCTTTGGCGCCGAACCTTGGACAGATTCCATGCGCTCCGAGGTTGAACAGGCCTTCGACATGCACGCTGTCGATATCTACGGCCTGTCCGAGATCATGGGACCAGGCGTCGCCAATGAGTGCGTCGAAACCAAAGACGGACCGGTGATCTGGGAAGATCACTTCTATCCAGAAATCATCGACCCCCAAACCGGTGAGGTCATGCCCGACGGTGAGATCGGTGAACTGGTCTTCACCACGCTGACCAAAGAGGGCCTTCCGATGATCCGCTATCGTACCCGCGACCTGACGCGGCTGTTGCCCGGTACGGCGCGGTCGATGCGACGGATGGAAAAGATCACCGGCCGCTCGGACGATATGATCATCCTACGCGGCGTAAACGTCTTCCCCAGCCAGATCGAAGAGCAGGTTTTGGCAACCGGCGGTCTGGCACCCTATTACCAGATCGAACTTTACAAAGCCGGACGGATGGACGCGATGCGCGTACATGTAGAGGCAACGCCGGATGCGGCGGATGAACTGAGCAAAACCGCTGCCGCCCGGATGTTGTCGCGACGGATCAAAGAGGTGGTTGGAATCTCGACCGAGATCGATATAGGCGAGCCGGGCGAGGTCGAACGCTCGCAGGGCAAAGCCCGGCGCGTAGTCGACAATCGCGACAGTTAAGACAGAATCGGAGGGTCAGGATTTGGCGCGGACGATAGCAAAAGACCACGACGATAAGCGGGCTCGTATCCTGAAATCCGCCGCCCGCGTCTTCGCGCAGGAAGGGTTTGACCGGGCGTCGATGTCTCAACTGGCGCGCGAGTGTGGAATATCCAAGGCCAATATCTATCACTATTATGACAGCAAGGACGCGATCCTGTTTGACATACTCGACAGCTATCTACGACAGTTACGCGACCAAATTTGCGGCCTTGATCTTGAGAGGCAGGCCCCTGCGGACCGCCTGAGACGGGTGCTGCAGGAAATCCTGCTGGCCTATCAGGGCGTGGATGATGAGCATCGTGTGCAAACCAGCGGCATGTCCGCCTTGCCCGAGGAGCAGCAGAAACTGCTGCGTGGCTATCAGCGGGATCTGGTGGAGTTAGTCAGCGACATCATCGCCAGCGTTGCGCCCCAAACTTTCACGAACGACACCGCCAAGCTTCGGGCGACCACGATGTCCGTTTTCGGGATGTTGAACTGGTTCTATATGTGGAACGCAGGCGCAGATGCCGAGGCGCGTAGTGACTACGCTGCGCTGGTAAGCAATCTGACCTTGTTCGGCGTTGACGGTCTCTGACGCTCGGCTGGCACAGAGTTGATTTGGCTCAGTCACTCAAATGGGTTTGAATGGGGGCGGAGGTCGCCCATGCAAAGCCCTGATCGTTTCGACAAATTCTATTTCGCCAAAGTGGGTTTGGGCGAAGCCTGTGGTTGCGCCGAACGCGTGATTGATGTGTTTGAATTCAACCGGAAGGCTGGCGCGCAGACACAATCAGCGAAGAAGGACCGACGCAAACGGCGATCTCTGCGTGGGTTGGCCGTGAAATACGGATTGCTCAGCCGCAAGCGTCAGCCCTGAAGGTCAGGGCGCTTTTAGCCCCAGATTCGCTACCTGCTCAGTCGCCTTCGCCACCCACTGATCTTTCATCTCGGCTCCGGTCAGTTGTCGTAGCCCCAGCTTGCGCAGCGTCTCGATTTTCTCCGCACCCCCGGCCCCAAAACTGGCCGCCACGCGGGGCCACCAATAGTCAATTGACGCCTGCATCTCGGCAGCCTTCCCCTGTTCGATCAGCTTGAGCGCGCCTTCAAGGGCCAGTTCTCCATGGCGCGCCTCGATCGGAGCGATATCCCGGAAGGCTTCGGCTAGAGGTTGATAAGATATCTGAGAGAATTGAGCGAGTTGAACTGCAACCGCCTGGCTCATCAGCAGGTTCATCACCACAGCGTCCTCCCACCCTTCGATGGGATAGTTGAACACCGCAAGTCGCATATCATGTTCAGACCGGGTGGCCCCAATATCTGCATCGCGATCCAGACGCGTGGTCCAGGGGTGATGGTTTGCATAGCGATCAGTGTTGGCCCCGAACTCGCCCATGATTTTCAGCACACGATCTGCATTGTCGGTCTTTTCCAACACAATCTTTGCCGCCGCGATGCGTTCCTTGATGCCGGGGCCCTGATTGATGATGTCGGCAAAGCCCGCAGCACCTGCCAGCTCACTATCCACGAAGGTCGCCATTAGCTTCATAAGTTCTGCGCGATAGCGTGGCGGAACATTGGTTGGATTGCTCAGGACGCCACCGGCGGCCAGATAGCTCTCGATTGTCATGTCTTCAGCCATCATTCCCTCCGTCTACTGATCGTAGTCCACGACCACGGTGTCGGTCAGCGGATAAGCCTGACAGCTCAGGACGTATCCTTTTTCGACCTCGTAATCTTCCAAAGCGTGATTGGCGACCATCTCAACATCACCCTCAAGCAGCCGGCAACGACAGGTCGAGCACACCCCGGCCTTGCAGGCGTAAGGCGCGTCCATTGCATTCTCCAATGCGGCATCAAGGATCGATTGATCCTTGGGCATGGTGATTGACTGCGTTGCCCCGTCCATTGTGATCGAGGCCTTGGTCTGGTTGGCCTGAGACGCCGTGTCCGCACCACTTACCTTGCGCTTGGCCCGACCGGGTTGGGCGCTGGCGAAAAGCTCGAATTTGATTTGTCCATCATCCAGCCCATGTGCACGCAGGGCAGAAGCGATGCCCAGCATCATGGGCTCGGGGCCGCAAATAAAGGCTGTGTCGACATTCTTGATGTCGATCCAGTGTTCGAACAGGTCGGCACATTTCTCTTGCGTGACCAAACCGGTGAACAACTCGATTTCCTGCGCATCCGTTTCCAGAATGTGGATCACGTTCAAGCGCCCCATATAGAGGTTCTTGAGATCCTCAAGTTCCTCTCGGAACATGATCGTGTTTACGCCCTTGTTGGCATAGACCAATGTGAAGCGTGAATGCGGCTCCCGGGCGAGCGTGGTTTTCAGGATCGACAGAACCGGGGTGATACCTGACCCACCAGCAAAGCCCAGATACTGCTTTTCGGCGGACGGATCGATCGCGGTGTGAAAGCTACCCATCGGCGGCATCGCCTGAACCGTGTCGCCCACCTTCAGGTCAGTGTTGGCCCAGGTTGAGAACGCGCCGCCATCGACGCGCTTGATGCCGACCTGCAGAATGCCTTCATCCTTACCAGCGCAGATAGAGTATGATCGGCGCAACTCTTCCCCGTCGAAATCGCGACGGAAGGTCAGGTATTGGCCTTGGGTGAAATCGAATTCCTCAGCCGAGCCGTTCACCGGTTTCAACGTCACCACCACCGCGTCGCGGATGGTTTTGTGAATGTCGGTGACTTCCAGATCGTGAAAGCGTGCCATCCGGTGATCCTCCCTCAGATGCACTTGAAATAGTCAAAAGGTTCCAAACAGTCGGTACAGCGCCAATGGGCCTTACACGGGGTCGAGCCGAATTGGCTGACCTTCTCGACCGCTTTGCTGCCACAAAGTGGGCAACGTTCGGGTCCGCCAGCGGGCTGGGGCGGAGCGATGCCGTATTCCTCAAGCCGAGCACGGCCCTTGTCGCTGAGCCAATCGGTGGTCCACGCGGGCGCAATGCTTGTTTCGATCCGCAAATCGTCAATCCCGTGATCACGCAACGCGGTTTCGATATCCATGCTGATCACCGAAGTCGCCGGGCAGCCCGAATAAGTCGGGGTAACTGTGACCAACAGCGTGTCATCGTCCCACTGCACATCACGCACAATGCCCAGATCGACGACCGAGATCACTGGGATCTCGGGGTCGGGAACAGCGTCCAGCCACTCCCATACCTGATCAGTCGAGGCCCTCATGCGCTCTTACCAAGAGGCGCCGGGATAGGCGCGTTGAAGCCACTGCATCTGTGTCAGTAAATGGCCCAGATGTTCGGTATGCATCCGCCCGTCACGCCCACCTTTATGGGCAAAGCGGCTTTCGGGAATGGTCAGCGTTGCCTCGCTCAGAACCCGCATGATCAGAGCGTCATATTCTGCTCGCAGAGATGCCGGGTTCGGAGTAATCCCCGCCGCAACCATCTCAGCATCAACATCATCGCTGGCAAACATCTCGCCTACATAGGGCCAGAGATAGTCCAGCGCCTCCTGCATCCGGGCGTGGCTTTCTTCGGTTCCATCGCCGAGCCCGACAACCGTGTCGCCAGAGCGTTCAAGGTGATAGGTGACCTCTTTGCTGGCCTTGGCAGCAATCGCCGCGACCCGCTCGTCGGATGATTTCATTAATCGCCCCAGCATGATCGAATGCCACGCATCGAACAGGAACTGGCGCATCAGAGTGCGCCCGAAATCGCCATTCGGGACCTCGACCAGCAACACATTACGAAAGTCCCATGCGTCGCGCAAAAAGGCCAGGTCATCGGCGCTTTTGCCGCCGTCGATGTCACCGGCGAGGCCCAACCACATCTGGGTCTGACCGATCAGGTCCAACGCAGTGTTGGCCAGCGCGATATCCTCCTCCAGCACCGGCGCGTGGCCGCACCATTCGCTAACGCGATGGCCGAGGATCAGGGTATTATCCCCCATCCGCAGCAGAAACTGCAGGATTGCTTCGTCCCGGGTCATCACATTGCCCCCACTTCATCGGGAATGTCGAAAAAGGTCGGGTGACGGTACACTTTGCTCTCACTGGGCTCGTAAAGCGGGCCTTTGTCGCTAGGCGAAGAGGCCGAAATGTTGTTGGCTTCAACCACCCAAATCGACACGCCTTCGTTGCGGCGGGTGTACACATCCCGCGCATTCTTGATCGCCATCTCCGCGTCAGGCGCATGCAGCGAGCCGACGTGGCGATGGCTCATCCCATGCTGACCGCGGATGAAGATTTCCCACAGGGGCCATTCGTTGTTCATTTGGTATCCTCCTTGGGTTTACTCTGCCGCCAGATTGCGTGTGCGTTTCTTGCGGGCATGGGCCAGCAGGCCGTCACGCACCCATTTTCCATCGTCCCACGCCTTGTTACGCGCGGCCAAACGATCGACATTGCAGGGGCCATTGCCCTTGATCACATCGAAGAACTCGGACCAGTCGGGGTCGGTGTAGTCGTAGTGGCCCCGCGCTTCGTTCCATTTCAGGTCAGGGTCAGGGATGCTCAGACCCAGATATTCGGCCTGTGGCACGGTCTGATCCACGAATTTCTGGCGCAGCTCGTCATTGGTGTTTATCTTGATTTTCCAAGCCATCGACTGGGCGGAATGGACCGATTCCTTGTCGGAAGGCCCGAACATCATCAGCGACGGGTACCAAAGCCGGTTCATCGCATCCTGCGCCATCCGGCGTTGTTCCGGCGTGCCTTCCGCCATCTTGCGGATCGCGTCATAGCCCTGACGCTGGTGAAAGCTTTCTTCCTTGCAGATGCGGATCATCGCGCGTGAATAGGGGCCAAAGGATGTCCGCTGCAGTGGAACCTGATTCATGATCGCGGCCCCATCGACCAGCCATCCGACCGCGCCGATATCAGCCCAGTTCAGTGTCGGGTAGTTGAAGATCGACGAATACTTCATGCGGCCATCCAACAGCATCTCGGTGATCTCGTCCCGGCTGACGCCCAGCGTTTCGGCCGCACAATAGAGATACAGCCCATGCCCGGCCTCATCCTGCACCTTGGCCAATAGGATCGCCTTACGCTCCAGTGTTGGAGCGCGCGTGATCCAGTTGCCTTCGGGTAACTGGCCGACAATCTCGGAATGCGCGTGCTGGCCAATCTGACGGATAAGGGTCGCGCGATAGTCATCGGGCATCCAGTCTTTGGGCTCGATCTTGATATCGGCGTCGATCTTGTCCTGAAAGGCGCGCTCCTGCTCGGTCATCTCCTCGCGGGATTTTACGCCTGTTCCGGCTGTCTTGATCATCTGAGCGTACATGTGAGGTCTCCTCCCTTACACGCGTTCAAGAATAAGTGCAGCACCCTGCCCTACCCCGACGCACATGGTGCAGAGCGCATAGCGCCCGCCCGTGCGGCGCAGTTGATAAGCAGCGGTCATAACCAACCTTGCGCCGCTCATCCCAAGCGGATGCCCGATCGCAATGGCGCCTCCGTTCGGATTTACATGGGGCGCATCATCGGGCACCCCCAGTTCGCGAAGCGTGGCAAGGCCTTGCGAGGCAAATGCCTCATTCAATTCTATCACATCCATCTGATCGATGCTGAGACCCGCGCGGGCCAGTACCTTGCGGCTGGCTGGAACAGGGCCGATGCCCATCACGCGCGGCTCAACCCCGGCAACGGACATTCCGACAACGCGGGCAATTGGGGTCAGATCGTTCTTTGCCGCTGCGGATTCATTCGCCATCAAGATCGCCGCCGCGCCGTCGTTTACGCCCGAAGCGTTCCCAGCCGTGACGGTCTTATCCAACCCGTTGATGCCCTTCAGGCCCGACAGTTTCTCGGCTGTGGTTCCAGGACGCGGATGTTCATCCGTGTCGACCACCACAGGATCGCCCTTACGTTGCGGGATTGTGACCGGGGTGATCTCCTCCCGAAACACCCCGGTCTGGTGCGCCGCGGCCCAGCGGGCCTGGCTGCGTTCGGCAAACGCATCCTGATCGGAGCGGTTGATACCGTAAGCTTCCGCTACGTTATCTGCTGTTTCGGGCATCGAGTCGATACCAAATTCCTGCTTCATCTTGGGATTCACAAAACGCCAGCCGATCGTTGTGTCGTAGACTGAATTCGCGCGCGAGAAGGCGGACGTCGCTTTGGGCATCACAAATGGTGCGCGCGACATGCTTTCAACACCCCCGGCGATGGCCATGTCATAGTCCCCGGCGCGGATCGCGCGGGCCGCCATACCCACGGCATCCATCCCAGAAGCACAAAGTCGGTTGATGGTCGTTCCAGGCACATCCACCGGCAGCCCCGCCAGCAACGCCGCCATGCGCGCCACGTTGCGGTTGCTTTCCCCAGCCTGATTGGCGTCGCCGTAGATCACGTCGTCTATGCCTGTCCAATCAACCTGAGGGTTTCGCGCTATCAGCGCAGCAATCGGGATCGCTGCCAAATCATCCGTGCGAACTTGGCTGAGGCTGCCGCCATACCGTCCGATTGGTGTGCGCTGCGCGTCGCAGATAAAGGCGTCCATTGGGCGAGGGCTCCGAGAATTATATCGCGTGATTAAGTGACCGATAGGTCGGTTAATAAGCAACACCGCGATTCGCAGCAAGTAAAATGTAACATGATTTTAAGTTTTAGAGGATAATGGTAACATATTAGGGCTCCTAAATTATTAAAGCCCGCAGATTTGCGGGCTTCAATAATTGGCATGAATGACGACGAAATTCAGACCATCGCAAATATGCGGGCCGGACCGCCAGACCCCCCGCGATGAGCTGGCGCACCCACAATCAATGTCGTTCCGCTGGCTGGCACTTTGTCCAGGTTTGCAAGATTTTCGATGCCATACCTGTTCGTAGGTAGCCACGCGTAGTGAGTAGCAAAATCGGCTGATGGTCCGTGATCGAGGGATAGGGAATCCACCGCCAAGGCAACAGCGCCTGTGCCATCCATCAGCATCTGTGCGGCTTCGACATGGAAACCCGGAAAGTGCATTTTGCCTTCGGCGTCTGCGTTGCGGAAGTCTGGCGTTGCGGATTTAGCTCCCCACCCTGAATGCATCGCGACGCAAGCGCCGTCTGGGATCGGACCGTTTGCAGAGATCCAGGCCTCAAGATCGTCAGGCGTAACCTGAGCATCCGCATCCTCTGCTGCCCGCGCAGCGATATCAATTACGCAAAGTGGGCATACCAGATTGGATACAGGAATTTCATCAACCGACTGACCATCGGCCGAGAAATGTAGCGGCGCATCGATATGCGTGCCTGTGTGTTCATTTACAGCGAGATTGAACAGATTGAAACCGTGGTCCTTGAAGTTGAAGGCTTGAGTTGCCTCAATTCCGGGTTCGCCAAAATAGGTCGGAAAATCAGCATCATATATATGTGTCATGTCTACGACTTCGCCATGGCCCATCGCCATTGCAGGTGTCGTCGCAGCCGAGCTTAGTGCGGTTCCAGCCACCATTGCGGCCCCGGCGTTAAAGAAAGAACGCCGAGATAGCATCCGATCTTTTACCGCATTCATTACGCATACATCACACATCTTGTAGCTCCCTTATTAAATGACACCGACAGCGGAATACTGCCCGACATGCTTGACTGAGTCCAATTCAGCCCCCTTAAGTTCAGTTTAGCCCGACGCTGATGAAGTGCGTTTCACATGTTCGTAACGCTGCGACCGTAGCGCAAAAACCGAACGGTTGGTCGATTATAGGGTTGAATACTGTCTCAGTACGGTTCAGTCTCTGACTGCGTGGCAAATCGGGTTGAATGGACCACAACGCATATCTTTTCAGGAGGCAGGAACAAATGTCCCAGGTAATTGGCTATGAAAAAGTGGGCGACATCGCGGTTTTGTCGGCGAATAACCCGCCGGTAAATGCTCTGGGTGCAGAAGTACGCCAAGGCCTCCTGGCAGGGATTGAGCGTGCTGAAGCTGATGGCGTACAGGCCGTTTTGATTTACGGTGAGGGGCGGACCTATTTTGCCGGCGCTGATATTCGCGAATTCGGCAAGCCACCGCAGGATCCTTGGTTACCCGCGCTCTGCGATCGCATTGAAGCATCACCGCTTATGGTGGTTTCATCTCTACACGGAACAGCCCTTGGCGGCGGGCTTGAGGTTGCACTGTCCTGTCACTACCGTATTGCGACCCCATTAACAAAAGTCGGGCTACCTGAGGTCAACCTTGGCATCATCCCCGGCGCGGGTGGAACCCAACGATTGCCACGGGTCGCTGGCGTCGAGGCCGCATTGGAAATGATAACGACAGGCCGCCATGTGCAGGCCTCTGAAGCGTTACAGATGGGCGTGCTGGACAAGGTGCAGGACGGAGATCCGCGCGAGATTGGTTTGGCCTTCGTACGAGATCTACTTGAAACGGGCGCACCGCGCCGACCTGTCTGCGAAATGGCTAAACCGACGCCGATCGACTTTGACGCGACCTATGATGCCGTATTGAAGAAAGGACGGGGGCAGCTGTCGCCTGCGATTGCCGTGCGTGCTGTGCAAGCCAGCTGTGAAGCCCATGATTTTGCAGCAGGACAGGCTCGCGAACGGGAACTGTTCACCGAGCTGATGGCGTCAGATCAGCGAAAAGGGCTGATCCATGCCTTCTTTGCTGAGCGCGCTGTCTCCAAACTCCCGGAACTGCAAGGGATCAACCCCCGCGAGCTTCATCAGATAGGTGTTGTCGGAGGGGGTACGATGGGCGCAGGCATCGCCACATCCGCTCTGCTGGCGGGGCTTACGGTTGTATTGCTTGAAATGTCGGTGGACGCAGCCAAGGCTGCAAAAGACCGGATCGCAGCAAATCTGGCGGGTGCTGTGAAACGGGGGAAGCTGAGCCCAGACGCGCAAGAGGAAATTCTGGAGAATAGGATAACCCTGTCCACGGACTATGATGGGCTGAGTGGCGTTGATTTGGTGATAGAAGCCGTTTTTGAGGATATGGAGATCAAGAAACAGGTTTTTGCAAAACTGGATGCGACCTGTAAATCCGGTGCCGTGCTGGCAACAAATACCTCATATCTCGACCTGAACGAAATTGCAGCATCCACAGGCAGGCCCAGTGACGTGATCGGTCTGCACTTTTTCTCACCTGCACATGTGATGAAACTGCTTGAGATCGTTGTTGCGGACCACACTGCGCCCGAAGTTATTGCGACAGGATTTGCTTTGGGCAAACGGTTAGGGAAAGTGTCCGTCAGGGCTGGCGTATGCGACGGTTTCATCGGTAACCGTATTCTCAACGCCTACCGAACCTGCGCGGATCACATGGTTCTGGATGGGGCAAGCCCTTTTCAGATTGATGCCGCGTTGACCAGATTTGGATTTGCAATGGGGCCATTTGCGGTATCCGACCTTGCCGGGCTAGACATCGGTTGGGCCGCGCGCAAACGCAAACGGGCTACGGGCCTGGACCCGCGCGCGCGTGAAAGCTTCTATGCCGATAAACTATGCGAAGCAGGGCATTTTGGTCAGAAGACCGGCAAAGGTTACTATGTCTACGAGCCGGGAAATCGAAGCCGAAAACCCAACCCTGAAATCATGCCTTTGATCGAAGCCGAGCGCGCCGCCAAAGGTATCTCTCCACGAGAGTTCACCGACGAAGAGATCGTGCGTCGTTATATGATTGCGATGGTGAATGAGGCGGCAAAGGTAGTTGGTGAGGGGATCGCCCGCAGACCACTGGATGTGGATATCACGCTGCTTTATGGCTATGGATTTCCACGATATTGGGGCGGACCATTGAAATGGGCCGACTTGCAGGGACTGTCAGACGTGGTGGATGACATTCGCCGGTGGTCTGGAGAAGATCCATATTATTGGCAGCCCGCGCCTTTGCTTGAAAAACTGGCAACCGAAGGTCGTTGTTTTGACGATCTCAACAAAGCAAGTTGAGATCTAGGCCTCCTTGCCCGCCAGATATTGAAATTGCCAATGTTGCCGGGCGGAGCAAGAGAAGGCGTTTCCAAAGAAACGCCAATACCTGACAGGTGCGTTTGGGATTAGTTTAGTACACCTTCAGCAGCTGCGCGAACTGCACGAATATTGTCGCCATAAACAGACGGATTTGAAACTGACCCGCCCTTGAAAACAGCCGAGCCAGCGACCAGCACATCTGCACCGGCGGCTGCAACCAGAGGTGCGGTGCTGGGATCGACACCACCATCTATTTCGATATGCACCGGGCGGTCACCAATCATCTGACGCAAACGGCGCACCTTGGCGGTCATATCAATGAACTTTTGCCCGCCAAAACCGGGGTTAACGGTCATAACACAAACCAGATCGGTCAGATCCAGCAGATGCTCTACCGCCTCAGCTGGTGTTCCCGGGTTCAAGGCAATACCTGCTTTCATCCCGGTGGCGCGAATGGCCTGTAACGTGCGATGCGAGTGCGGCCCGGCCTCAACATGAGCTGTGAGCACATCAGCCCCAGCATCGGCATAAGCCTGAATGTATGGATCGACCGGTGAGATCATCAGATGCACATCCATAACCGTCTTCACATGTGGTCGGAATGCTTTGACCGCCGGGGGGCCAAATGTGAGGTTGGGCACAAAATGCCCATCCATAACATCCACATGAACCCAATCGGCGCCTTGCGTTTCAATGGCCTGAATCTCTTGTCCGAAGTTTGCGAAATCTGCCGACAGGATCGACGGTGCGATCTTGATGGAACGGTCAAAGTTCATGGCGGGCCTCATGCGGATATGCAGTTGCGAGGGGATATATCTGTGATGGGCAAGGAGCGGTAGACCCGAGATACAAAAATCTTACCAGTCTCCCCTAACCTGCCGCCGCTCACCCAAGCCTCGGAATAAGTATCCTATTTATCGAGAGCGGGAGTGGGATTTCATACCTAAAAGTGAAATCTATATGCGACTCAAATGTCGGTCGTCCTTCCGTTCAGGTATCAGTATTTCGCAACCAAGACCGCCGAGGCGTTCCGAAACGCCAAGTTTAAGCGTGCCACCATAAGCCTTCAGCAGATCGACAGTAATAGCCAATCCCAAACCAGTCCCGCTGACAGAGGTATCCAGACGCTCGCCAGATCGTAGTACGGCTGATTGTGCCTCTTCAGGAATGCCGGGTCCATCATCCTCAATACAGATTTTTATGTTGCGCCCATCACGATGTGCCGAGATATGAATTGTCGTTCGGCACCACTTGAGGGCATTGTCGAGAAGATTACCCAACACCTCTTCAATGTCCTGAGTGTCGATGCTGACCCAAAGACCGGCTTGGTAGTCTGAAGTTAGAGATTTGCCTTCGCGCTCTGCCATAATTGAAAAAAATTTAGACAGCCTCTCGACCGAATTGGAGATATCCGTTCGCGAATGGGTCAATTCGGCGGTATTTGACGCACGCATGCGTGCAAGCGCTCGACCAAGTTGGGAATCTATACGTGCCAGCGCTTCTTCCGCGGACCCGGTATCGGATCCGGATTCCGACAAGTTCAACAACTCGTTTCGGAGAATCGATGTTGGTGTCTTAAGTGCATGGGCCATATCTGCGGCCTGACGTCGAGAATTCGAAACGATCTCGCGATTTCGGTGCAACAGCTGATTGAGGTCTTCCACAAGCGGCGATACTTCTTCAGGATAATCATCCGGCTTCAGGTCGTCTCCGTTGTCCCAGCGATGGGCAACGTCAGCACGCAATTTCCTGAGCGGGCCAATGACCGCAGACATCAACAAAAGAGAGCCCGCAACACCAATCAGCCCAACCAGCCCAAAGACTGGAAGCAGGTTTGATTGTGCAGCCCGGCGTTCGCTTAGCAGTTCAAGCCTGCTTTCCGCAACGCTCACGCCCCATTCCGTTCCGTCTTCAAAGGTGATTTTCTGATAAATGCTGCGAACAGCTTCATCGTCTGGTCCCAGCGTGTTCCAAATGGTTGCTTCGTTGCCAGTACGCGTGGGCTCTGCGATCGTTTCGTCGAACAATGAGGCCGATGTATAGATGTCGCCTTTGTTATTCGTCACCTGCCAATATCTGCCTGAATAAGGCGTACCATATGCGGGGTCGAATATCAGCTCTCTCAGAACATCCGGAGCGTCGGTGGTGACACTTAGTCCAACAACTAACTGAGTGTGACGGTCGCGTAACGTTTCATCAAACTGCTGGAGCACCCTCGTATTAATGTAGGAGAAAACGACCAACGTTCCGACACCTACCGACACTGTGGCAGACGCCAGCCCGCTAAGTAGGGCGCGATGGCGCAGCGATAGCATCAGGCGGTATCGATCATATAGCCGCGTCCTCTGACCGTAGTGATGAGATCAGGCCCCAATTTCTTGCGTAGCCGGGTAATGAATACGGCGATAGTGTTGGAATCTCGGTCACCGTCGTATTCGTATATATGTTCCGATAATTCGGTTCTGGAAACCATGCGCCCCAAGTTGTGTGCAAGGTAGGTGAGAACCGCGATCTCCTGCGCGGTTAGATCAACCGGAATCCCCGCGACACTGACCCGCCCGTTCCTGGTATCCAGCGAGACGTCTCCCATTTCGATAACCGGATTGAGCTGACCACTCTGCCTGCGCAGAATTGCCCGCACACGCGCGGCCAGTTCCGGCATGTGAAACGGTTTGGTCATGTAGTCATCTGCGCCCGCATCAAGACCATCGACACGCTCGCTCCAACCGTCACGGGCCGTCAGTATCAATACCGGTGTCTTAACACCTGAGCTGCGCCATTCACGCAAAACGGAAATTCCATCCCGTTCAGGCAACCCAATGTCGAGTATGATCATGTCATATGGTTCGGTCGCGCCCATATGAAGAGCGTCCGTTCCGTTATGGGCCACATCCACCACATGACCCTCGACCCCCAGAAGTTTTTTAATCTGTTCGCAGAGCTGGGGTTCGTCTTCAGCCAGAAGTATTCTCATATCTTAAAACTACAGGCACATTCGCGTTGGTTTAAGCCCTAATTTCTGCCATTCCCGTTCCCACCGGAATTGCCGCCGCCATTTCCACCGCCGTTCCCGCCAGCATTACCTCCGCCGTTTCCGCCAGAATTACCACCGCTGTTACCGCCGCTGTTACCGCCGCTGTTTCCACCCGCATTTCCGCCGCCTCCGGGACCATTTCCATTGCCACCAGCATTCCCTTTACTGCGATTTGCAGCTGATCCGGCCCCATTGCGGTTACCACGATTGCTATTGGCTTTGGTCGAATTGGAACGCGCAGCATTCGAAATCTGGTTACCCACCCCAGACTGGTTGGACACAACAACTCCCGTCTGCGCATTCACAATCACGCTAAAGATTTTTCCATCCGGCTTTTTTACAAGAATTCGATAATAGATCTCACCCGCCTGAAACGCGCGGGCATCGACCGGGGTGCCTCCGTAGGTTTTTGCGACGCCTTTGATGACCCGTGCAAGCCGAATCGTATTACCCGATAGGGTCGCCCTGCGCAGTTCACTCTGTTTGAGCTCACGGACGTCTGCGGCTGCTTCCTTAACAGGTATAGCAACAAGCAAACTTACCACCGTCAATAAAACCGCTACACGCATCTACTTCCTCACACTTGCAGGTCAGAAGATACGTCAATCGACGTGAACCGGTGATGAACAAGCAGTTAGCCCTGCGTTCAAGCGCTCCCAAGTTAAATGATTGAGAGATCAGATGATTCGCACGTGGATTGCAGCATTCGAACACAGCACGCCATTTCATAGATTAAAGCGCCGCTGTTGTTCCATCAAGGAGACCGATATGAAAACCTCTATCCTCAGCCCTATAAAAGCTTCTGCGGTGGCTATTGCTTTGCTGGGATCGACCGCCGTTGTTGTTACAGTCGCAATGCCAGATGTTGCAATTGCCAAAGAAGGAAAAGGCAACGGCGGGGGTAATGGCGGCGGCCAGGGTGGCGGAAAAGGTGGTGGAAACGGGAACAGCGGGAACAATGGTGGTGCCGACAAAGGCGATCGCGATTCAGCCAGTAACAATAAGAAAGGGTCTGACGGAAACCGCAAAGTTGGAAAATCCGGGGGGTCCATTTTCGGCGGTTCAAAAAGCAAGTCTTCGCGTTCCACTTCAGAGAACCGCGGTCGATTTTCACTAAAAGATCTTTTTAATGGAGGCGGCAAAGCAAAAGGCGCTGCAAATTCCAGGACGCGCACGACCACCAGCAGTGGAAAGCAATTATCCAAGACCAACAAGCAGACTACAGAAAATTTGATTGTCGACGAACCTGTTCGCCCCGCAGTTCGGCCCACTGGTAACAGGGTGGCGGCGCTTCTTGGTGCCCACCCTTCTGAACTGGGTGCACTTAATGCTGCGAACGCAAGTGCGACAGCCTTGGCCAATGCTTCACCTAATTCACGTGTCGGAAGAATAGCGACATATCGTGACACGGTGCTGGCCGGAGATCTCTTGCGGGAGGATCTTGCAGAACAGTTGGAAGAGCTTACCGGACTGGAGCCACCAGAGCGCACTGTCGCGGAGATCGAAGAAGATTTAGAAGTCGCATTGGATGATGTTCAAACCAATCAAGAGCTTGTTGACGAACTTGAACAGGCTTTGGAGGATGCCGGTGGAACGGACCCTGTGATCGAAGAGCAGCTCGATCAAGCGCAGATGGATCTGGAAGGTTCAATTGAGGAGGCGCGGGACCTCAATGAGGAACGTCAGGCAGCGTTAGAATATGAAGAAGCGACAGAAGAGGTTCGGGAACTGGTTGAACTTGTTGAAGAACAAGAATTAGCCGAGCGCGAAGCCTTGGAAGCGGCGGCCAACAAACCTGTTACCGATGCCGTGGAAGAAGAGGTCAAGTCGCTTCTGGGTCTGTAATCGAAGCCTCAAATCTCAGGAAAAACTGTCTAACGGTGCAGACAACTCACGGAAGCACCATAAGCCGGGGCGGTCATTTACTTCATCAGAAGCGGAATGGCCGCCCCTTGGTTTACCGGCATTGAACTATGCTTTGTGAGCTACAAACCACGATTTCATTAGCACCAAACGAAAGAATCCCGCCTAAGTTAGGCGGGATTCTGTTGTCAATTCCGTTGTTTAGGACGAGTATCAGGAATTGAACAAGGGTCGACTGAACTACCTTCAGACGTTGGTTTGCGCCTCAGAAAGTCGCTTGTTTTTTACAATTTCTATTAGTGCATTTTCGATAGGAGGGAAGCGACCGCTGATTGTAGAGCGTTTGGTTGGCAACTTGTCCGCAGCGATACTGCCAGAGGTTTGCATCACAGAAACAGTGTCGGACTCTTCGGTCATAAAGGCAGACTTGATCATGCGTTTCCCCTCATTTGCAATTGAACGACAACTCGCTCGTTCAACTCTATAGAGCACTATGCCTCATCTCGGTTGAACGTCGCGAAAATACATTGTTCATGTTCGGTTAATGTTGTCCCCAAAACGAAAACAATGGGATAGTATGACCATTTGCCGGGGTTTGTTGCGCAGATCAGGGCGTGCCTTTGCTTCACTGCGATCTGTCAATGGTCTTAATAGGCTATGCTAAATTACTTGATTGACCCTCGTTTGCCTCAGCTCTCTCGAATTGTCGGCCTCCGGGATCGTCTAGTTGTGTTCAGCGCCCTGAGAGTGGTCCTTTGTTCAAGCCTACAGTGTTATTTATTGACCCGCACCTCTTGGGTGATTTCTTGATTGGGGTCGTAGACACTAGAAACCGCTTAAGCGCTCGATAAGCCAGTACATCGAAACCGATCCGATGCCATAGGCGGTGAGTACGACCGGTCCTCGACCAGTCGGCGAGGCAAACAAGCGCCAAATCGCAGTGAAGAGGGCCAGCGCAGCGATGAAACTCATCTGACCAGCCTCAACACCGAGATTAAATGCCAGCAACGCTGCCGGAATATCGTTTGGTGGTAGTCCAATTTCTGCCAGGGCACCTGCAAAACCAAGGCCGTGCAAAAGGCCAAACCCAAAGCAAACAATCCACGGTTTTTGCTTGGAAAGTCGGAAGCGACCTTCGCCACCTTTGACAATCTCCATTGCCAGAAACACGATTGAAAGCGCTATTACTGCCTCGACCGGTGGCCCAGGAACATTCAAAATACCAAAGGTCGCCAGCGCCAGAGTTATTGAATGCGCTAGTGTAAAAGCTGTTACGGCTCCTACCAGTCTCCAGACCTCTCGGACCAGAATAAACAGCGCGAACACGAATAAAAGGTGATCCCAACCTTCCAGTATGTGTTCAAATCCCAATTGAAAATAGGATATGAAAACTGACCATGTCGTCTGTTCAAGAGGTATGGTTTGGATTGCTGTATCTGAGGTGAGACGAAGGGTCGTCGGTGCGGCCTCTAAGGGGTGCAAGCGCACCAAAACATCGTTTCTTTGTGCCTCCAAGCCTTCAATCGCAATGGATTTCCCCGCAATATCTTCACGACACTCCATGACCCATGATGAAACCCAGGCCCGACTGTCACGTGTTGCTTCCGGACCACGTGACGGAGCGCAACCATTTGGCAGCACTGCATCAATCGCCATTGGCTGACCATTCACATCGGGCTTTCGCCAATGAACGCTCCATGTGTTTGATGCGATTTGACGGATTTCCAAATATCCCGGATCAAGCGCATGTGCGTTGGCGTCGCCTTCGGGCCACACGAACAACAACGCAATTAACATACAGACCAAATGTCTCATTTGGTTGGTCCCGCGATATCGGGCACCACAATCTCATAGGCATCAGCAAGCGCCTCATATTGCGCTTGCGCCAGATCTGCACTCATGGTGCGACGCCAATCCTGTAGGACCGCATTGCGTATCTCTGATAACGGCGGTGTTTGAGCAGGCTCGATAGCGACCACTTGAACAAGATGAACACCGTAACCTGATTGGATCGGCCCTCCCCATTGACCTGGTTCGAGTTCAGTTAGACCGTTCGAAAACCCGGCACCAAACACCGAGTCGACAACCCGAGTTGCGGTCAAAGGCATTGAGGCAGGCAGTAATGTTGAACGCCCAAATTCAGGAAGCTCTTGTTCCTCACGCACCGTGCTCAACGCGTTTGCGATCGCAGCGTCACCTGGCGCTTCGCCAAGAAAGATCTGATTGAAGGCTACCTTTTTGGACGTCGCGTATCTTTCACGGTTCTTCTGAAGATAGGCCTCCAAATCTTCGTCTTCAGGGGTAACTGATGCAGCAATCGCTTCAGTAAGAAAATCCATCTTTTGGCTTAGCCGCGATCTGATCACGCTATCTCCGCGATCCAGCCCAAGCTTTCTTGCTTCTCTGACCAAAACTTCTTCACGAATTGATGCATCGATCAAAGCTTGCAGTTCAGCTTCGTTTGGTTGGCGTTTCCACCTGGCCTCAAATTGAGTAACCAGAAGCGCGACATCATCTTTGTCGATTGATATTGTCACGAGATTTTCGGTGGTCTCATTTTCCGGCGCGACGATATGGAACCAAATGAATATAGCCGCCCCAATCAGGAAGAAATGGAACAAAGGTTCTTTCAATAGGCGCATGCAGGCTCCTGCGTGAAATGCATCAGGTTCTACGTACCAATGCTGACATCAGCGAGTTAGTTTTTGCAATAAAGTGGGCTCTTGTCGCGCTGCAGAAGTATAGGCATCTGCCGAGGTAACAATCGCCACCTCGACTTATACTAATGTGATTAATGCTGATCACTCTGCCGGCGTGTACCAAATCGGTGATGAATACGCGCGTTCCTGATGCGTCAGCACCGCATCCTCGGGCAAGTCGATGCCATATCTCAGCTTGTCATACAGTATCCAACGCGGAGTCGGAATTTCCAAGGCGCGCACATAATAAAATACCCGTGCATTTGGGTCGAATTCAGGGTCGGACCAAACGGTCACAAGCTCGGAGGCACCGATTGTGTTGGCCCAACTGGCGGCTTCGACATCCACAGTATTCCCCACAGCGGGAACCTTTCCGCTATCATCGGCAATACGATCATCCGACCACGCAACGTCGTAGACCTTTTCTTGAAGGGCGCCTTCAGAATCAAGCCAGCCTTTGATCACCTGAACACGATCCAAGTTAGCACCCACTGGGTCGCGCAGCGCAGCGATCAGGAATGAAGGTGCACCATCTCCCTCGCGTGGGCGCAGGTCCGAACCCATTGGAACGCCTTTGGTATAACCGACATTAGCAAGAAAACGGGTCTCAACATCAGCTTCACTGAAATCCCAACCACCAAAAAACCTCAGGCCGATCCGAGGACCTGTTGTCGCGTATGTCTCACGTCGTTTAAACGCGTCGAAGATCGCAGCACGCGTATTGTCGGTGGCCCAAACAGCCGTGTATCCGGATGCCACCAAAAGGTCGCCCGGTATTTCACCGAGATCATTCGCAATGAAAGGGTGCTTGATCCGCGAGGCTGACGGTTCAACGCTGACCGACTTGCCAAAGAAGTTGTCTTCTTCGGCAGTGGCCAAAGACGTATGGCTGTCCGTCGCGCCCCCCATGCCAAATTTATAGGGGTTCACGCCAAACTTTTCTTCCAGCAGCAATCCTCGTTTCAGAGCTTCTCGGGCGTACTCGCCTGCCAGCATGTCATCGGTCTTCAGCTCGGTTATGTCGAGATTGCCGACGTCCCAGTTCTCGTAATCCGCAAATTCGTCGTCTGGGCTCAGGAACGGATGCGCTTCTCCGTCACCTTTGATTTGAGTGACTTCATAGTGAGGCTCCCATTTTGCGCGGGCGGCTACGTAATCCGCGTCGACCTTGCCACCGTGATAGGTATCTTCGGTCGGGAACATCCACCCGTTTGAAAGGTTGCCGTTATGCGCAAACGCAACTGCGCGTCCTCCGGTTTTCTCCTGATATTCTTCAAGCCAAGCATATAGCGCTTTTGGGTCGGTATCGCCGTAGGGTGGTTGTGTGACCGGTGGCACCATCTGCAAGGCACGGATCGGCCCATCGCGCAGCATGACGTTCCGGTGCAGGTTGAAACCCTTAGGCACCGAAGTCCATTCGAACCCGATAAATGCAGTAAAATTACCCGGGTCGTTGTGCCGCTCGGCCGCAAGCACAATATGTTCCCAGGTAAAGGCAAAAGCGTCGGCACCGGGGCTGTAAGACTCCAACAGAATTTCTGGCAGGGTCATTTGCGAGAAATTGGTTATTATGTCGAAGGCTGCTTTCCCGGCCTCTTCGCCACCTGCTTTGTAGCCTTCGTACCATTCCAGCCCTTTTGGATCAGCCAGAACACCGGGTTTCCCAGCCTGCAAATCCGGAGCAAAGCCCATGAGGTCCGTATGATCTGTCAGAACCATCCAATCCAATGGTCTGGCCAGCCTTACGGGCTGCCCTGTGGAGGAAATGACCTGCTCTCCCTTTGCAAAACGCCAAGCTTCATCGGGTAGCAGGGTATTTCCAAATGCTCCCGCATCTAATGACAGCCCGGTATGTAGATGTGTATCACCCCAAAGCGGGCGTTCGGGGAAAGAACGCTGTGCGTACGGCGAATATGGTTGATTGGAAAACAGCCCTTCGACTGCCTGTTCGCTTGGAACCGCGTCAGAAAGCACAACGGTCGGCGCAAGAATAAGAGATAGAAAACAAGCAGAAATTCGATACATAGTGCCTCCCAAAAAGCAAAAAATACTCAGCGAGTTCCCAGAGTCTTTTGTGACTCCAATATATTCGATTTTTATGATATCATATCTGAGGGGCTCGTGGAAAAAATTTTGCCGCTAAGTCTTTGAGCTAATTGTATTCGAGGCGGTCGGCTCCTTGTTCCCGGATCAAAAATGCTGTCTTTCGCGCTTGAATACGTGTCCAACAGTCCGGGGGAGCACCGGAGCGGACCGCTAAACGATTGCTTCAGTGATCGGCCAAATTTCATGTTGAACTCAGGGGTTTTCCCACCAATCGGTCGGCTTGGCGCGTTTGCCGCGGTTACGGTCAAGCCAAAGGGCAAATCTACGCAAGGGTGAAAGCGCCAGTGCCAACCAGAAACGATGACGCCATAGCGTAAAATCGCGGTTGAACGGACAGACGCGCATGCAAATTGCGCAGTCGGAAGACAGTTTGGCCCAGAACCCAAAGCACCTAGCCGCGTCGGAAGTCCACTTGCGCACACCCTTTATGGCCGAGGGATCCTCCGTTGTCTCCGGCGCTCCGTAAGGGAGCGCTTTGACCGGGCAGGCATCTGCGCATTTGGTGCAAATGCTACAGAAAGCACGTACACCCAAAGGCCTGGGGGGATCATGTGCCAGTGGAAGATTGGTGAATATCTTGGAGAACCGCAATCGCGGACCATATTCAGGTGTTATCACCATCTGGTTGCGGGCATATTCTCCCAAGCCCGCCTTGATCGCATAAGGGATCACGAGACCGGTGTCATTCATAGAGGCTGTGGCCTCATAGCCCAGATTACGGATGTAGGCTGCAAGCTGCATCACGATACTGGCCTCATGGGAGTATTCGCGTCCAGTGGCAGCCCCCGCGAGAGCAGACGGATAGGTAGCCACAAGGTCTTCATCCATCTGATGGCCCATCACGATGACGGATGTCATGCCTTCCGGCAGGTCGTTGGGCGCATCAGAGAAGTCGCGAGTGTCAACTCGGGCCGCGTAAAGCCAACGGTCATCCATATCGGTGATGCCACAGAGATCGGCCCCAAAGAATTTCGCAATTCGTTTGACCTCCCTTGCCATCGCGACAGGGTCGTCTATCGGGTGCTGTGTCGGGGCCACAGGTGTGTCATTGTTGATGGGGGCTTGGAAGCCCTCGCGCCTGCCGGTCTCGCCTCCTCTTTCGGAGATCAAGTCTGAAATCAACCAAGCCGCGTTTCTAAGCGCAAAGTCGCGTTGGGTGAAACCATCCCCACGACGCGGAATGGCTTCCATGCGGTACGAGGCAAAGAAGGCGTCGGTCTGATTGCTGCGGATACGCTCATCCCAAAAAGCGCGGGTAAATATATCATTACGCTGATTGAAGCGCTCAAAGTCATCGGTGACATCAATGCCTGCGGCAGCATCGTCGGGTCGTTGGGGGTGGTTGGAGGGATAGCCCATTGCGAGACGATGCCGCGTGATAGGTCAGTTGTCAAAGGGGAGCAGATGCAACGTTTACATTTGCCCGTGTGAGTTTCCGGTTATGGTGCTGAGGAGGATTGGTCATGAAGCAAGCAGTTTGGTGGACTGTTTGTAGATCGAACGGGTTGTTTGGAATTTGGTTGCGGGAGTAGGATTTGGCCTTTGCCGAACAGCAACGAAACTTTTCACCTAACAAGCTATCTATGTGTAGCCCTTGGGCGTTCGTGCAGGGCCATAAAGAAGGAACTCTAGAAGTTGATTGATTGAAGCGGTCGACAGATGGCCACTCCGCTTGGGTAAATTCAAGACCAAGGTTGTCCCGGAGACCAACGCTGTGCAACCCCTGCAATGAAATGGCCGAGGTGACCGACCATTGTGTCCGCATGGCAGACATCAGGCTGAAATCACTGAACATCCGCTTCGAGCCCAAAGTTACCGGGTGCTGCGGTCCGCGCCAAGGACGGCAATGCGCAGGAAGGCAGACTTTGCAAATTCTAGCTATCGGACAAACCAAATGACAGGCTGGAAACGATCAACAGGCGTTTTCTACCCAAAGCTGCCGTTTTACAGGCCGGAGTTCTCTGGTAGCGTCGGCTATCTGCAAAAAAACCTAAAGCTGCGAACCAATTGGTAAAATACTTAGAAATCCAGCAACTATGTGATCCCAGGCCGATCCCGTCGGCTCGGATTGGTATTCAATTACATTGCCATCATCGCCTTTTGTCGTCCATTTAAGCTGACCAGCTTTCTCGAGCGTCACGTTATATGTGTATGCGGGTAGCGCGTCGTCCAAGGCACCCATGGTCTGTGTAGCCAATGCTGGCGAGTCAATCAGAATTCCCATCTCGGTGTTGATGTTGACAGAACGTGGGTCCCAGTTGAATGACCCTACGAACAAGTATCGGTCATCAACTGCAAACGCCTTGGAATGTAGACCTGACCTGGATTGAGCCCAGTTAATACCCCGGCGTTGGACCTGATAGGCGTCGGGTCGCAGCTCATAGAGTTCTACCCCACCGCGCAGAAGTGCCCGGCGTTTCTTGGCGTAGTGCGCGTAAACGGGTGCGACGTCGTTAGATGCAAGTGAATTGGTTACAACCTTTACTTCGACCCCACGGTACTCGAGTTCGGTCAGCCATTTCACACCCTTGTTGCGCGGCACGAAATAGGCGGAGACGATGTTCACCTCACGGCTGGCATTCTCAAAGTACGGAAGCAATTGAGATGCCAGAACGGGACTTGAGTTCTCGAGACCAGCGGCTTTCGACGGAGGATCAGCATAAAGCTTCGCAGGCAGCCAATCCAATGACAGAGCTCCATCCGCGAAGTTCTCTTGTGCTGACTTTCTGAGAGCCGCGCCATACTGCGTTTGCTTCGCTTCATCGACCAGTTCGTTCAACCTGACTCGCGCATCACCAAGGTCAAATTCCTGAGGTTCTCCAACAACCACCCGAGCTGGAACGGCAAACTCGCTGTTCCAGTAAGAGTCAAAGCTACGCGACACCTCCCGCACAACGGGGCCTGCGGCCAGCACATCCAGATCAGCATAGTTCATTTCTTCCCGAGCGAGAAAGTACTCGGCACCGATGTTTCTCCCACCCACAATCGTGAACACGTTGTCTGCCGTCATTGATTTGTTGTGCATTCTGCGATTGATGCGTTTGAAGTCCGTCAGCCCCGCGATCAACAGGCTTTGATCTCGCCAAAAAGGATTGAACAACCTGATCTCAATATTTTTGTGATTGTCCAACGCGGCCGTCATCGCGTCATAACTGGACGTATCCATGTCATCCAGTAGCAATCGGATGCGAACACCCCGATCTGCCGCCTGCAAAAGACTGGCTGCAAAAAGGTGGCCCGTTGGGTCGTTGTGCAGCAGGTAGTATTGCGCGTCTATCGTTTGCTCAGCCGCAGCCGCTAACAGCAAACGTGAAACAAGCGCTTCTTCGCCGTCACTGATCAGCTTGACCCCCGACCGACCGTCTTTGGGATCGCCAAGCCGGTTGGCTGCCTGACTAAGAGCTGTGCGCGAGTTTGCCGGAAGTGAGGCCGATACCGTCTTTTCATAAGTGCGAGTTTTTGGAGCGCAAGCAACAAGAGTCAGCGCGCACCAAACACAAACCACAAACTTCCATCGCGTCATCAGCTTCCTCCATCCCTGTATCCTAGGTGACTACGCCGAGACGGGTGATTGCAAGTTTGTTCTGTGAAGCATGAGGTTGTTTCGCTTGTCGTTGTTGATTTGGTGAAACCCTCAACTGCCCCACGCAGGTATGTGATTTTGACGCAACCTCAATTCAAACGTACTCTACCAGCAGCCAAGCGCAAACGAGAACCATGTCTGATCCCGAACACAGAAATGACTCTGCCGCGGAACCTTCGCCGCGTGCCGTGGACGACGGTATCGGCGTGGCAACAGAGGAGTTCAGAATTTCGATGCCAATCGGGATCGGAGCTGTCTTGGCTGCTCTGGCTTCTTTGGCCACGTGCTATTCCGGGATTCTACTGACCTATTTGGTTGGTTATGAAGCGCTTTCCATAAACCCTCATGTGCAAGCGGTGCTCATGTGGGTGTTTGCATTATTGGCGGTTAGTTTCTTATGGAGAGACCGGAAACGGCATGCCAAGGAGCTTCCACTCGTCCTCGGAGGGATTGCTGCCGTCATCCTGATTGTCACGCTGTACTTCGGCTATGACGAACGTGTCGAAGCGCTCGCCTATGTGCTTCTGGTGATCGCGGCTTTGCTAAACCAGAACTTTATACTCGATGCTTTGAACCACACGGTTCGCAACCAGACACATGAAATAGAGGCATTGAACGACAGACTGACCGAGAAGGTAAAGCGCCAGGAAGGCGAGATTGACAGGCTGGCACGACTCAAACAATTCCTTGCTCCTCAGGTTGCGGAGCTTGTCGTAGAAGAAAATTCTGACGAGCTTCTTAAAACTCATCGTCGATACATCGCTTGCCTATTCTGCGACATCCGCAATTTCACGGCGATTTCCGAGGCGATTGAGCCAGAAGATGTCATTACGCTTCTCCAGCATTTCCACGATGAGGTTGGCCATTTAGTTGCACAACACAAGGGAACAATCGGATACCGAGCCGGAGACGGATTGATGGTGTTCTTCAATGATCCGGTTCCCTGCGATCAGCCCGTTCTGCAAGCCGTGCGGCTGGCTAAAGAAATAAGCGAAGCCTTCGAGGGAATACGTGCACCCTGGCAGAAACTCGGGCACGCGATGGGTTTGGGTATTGGGATCAGTAGTGGTTACGCGACGCTTGGGCTTATCGGGTTTCATGGTCGCGCCGACTACACCGCAATCGGTGGAGTTGTGAACACCGCATCCAGGCTTTGCGACTTTGCCAGCGACGGGCAGATCCTTTTGAACCAACGGGCGCTTCTAGACATAGAACAACATGTGGAGACCGAAGAACTGGGGGAACGGGAACTGAAGGGCATCGGTGGCCTTGTGCAGATTTTTCGCGTTATCAGTCTCTTTGATCAAGCAAAGTGATGCCCTCTCTTGTTAGGACTTCAATCGTTCTTTGCATTTTTGAAGGTCCGCTTAGGGCTGCGAGCGGTCAATCTTGCTCGTCGCGGAAAATGGCAGCGTTGAGCCCAAAGCCGATCTTTTTCAAAGGATAATATTCAAAGTCAGCAAGTTAAGTCGGCCTCTTTGTGCGACATTCCGACGCGCCGTTTGCTTCAGGCAAGTTTATCTATGATACTAATATTTCCATAATTGAATTTTTCTTAGCTGAGCGAGATAGCTATGTCAGACCAATCCGTCAGCAGCTCGAGAGGCGCAGCCAGACGCGAATGGCTGTCCTTCTTGTTTATTACTTTGATATTATTGCCAGGCATTACAGTCCTGGGAGTAGGAGCTTACGGTTTTACCGTTTGGATTCTGCAAATGATCTACGGCCCACCAACTGGATCTCTATAAGCCCAGAACATGAACCGAGGAGCACGTTCTCATGTCTCTGAAGTCCACATTGTCATCATTTTGGAATACGGTTTCGCGCCCAGCTACGACGATTAGTCTTGGTGTAATCAGCCTCGGCGGCTTCATTACAGGGATAATTTTCTGGGGCGGCTTTAATACCGCGATGGAGCTTACCAACACAGAGGAATTCTGCGTTTCCTGCCATGCAATGCGCGATAATGTCTACGTGGAACTTCAGTCCACTGTCCACTGGGAGAACCGTACGGGTGTGCGTGCAACATGTCCGGATTGTCATGTGCCACACGAGTGGACCAATAAGGTTGCCAGAAAAATGCAAGCCTCGAAGGAGGTGTGGGCAGCTGTATTTGGAACCATAAACACCCGTGAAAAGTTTGAAGAGCGCCGTGCAGAATTGGCAAAACACGAATGGGCTCGACTGGAGGCAAACAACTCTCTCGAATGTCGCAATTGTCATGATTATGACAGCATGGATTGGGACGCTATGTCGGCCGAAGCGCGGTTTTACATGGAACCTGCAGCGGCACTAAATACCGGCTGCATCGAATGTCACAAAGGCATAGCCCATCACTTGCCAGACAACGTTGCGGTCGGAAGCCCGGCCATGGCCAAATTGGAAAACAAGGCAAATTCTGGAAGTGTAACCGTCGGTGAAGACTACTTCGCCATTCGGGATATTCCCGTTTACGACAGCGCAGAGTCGACGGAACCAGTAGGCAACCTAACCCTCGGTGCTGCAGTCGAAATTCTGGATGAAAGCGGCGACCGTATTCAGTTTGCACTGAAAGCGTGGCGAAAAGATAAAGGGTTTGGCCGCGTCATATTTGACGAGTTTGGGCACAATATTCGGGTTGCGGTTCTGTCCAAGGACACCGCGCAAGACGCACAGTTGGTTGAGGCTTCTGCGCCCCAAACGGATGAGGCGACAGGGCTCGATTGGGCCCCTGTTACAGTGACCCTCTGGTCAGACAAACAGGGATACGTGGACGAGATAGATGAGCTTTGGACTGTGGCAGAGGAAAGCTATGCTTCAAATTGCTCGACTTGCCACGCACAACCGGACCCAGATCACTTTGGCACCAATTCCTGGCCAGCACAGTTCAACGGTATGGTCGGCTTTACCAACATGGATGAAGATCAGGCCAATTTGGTGCTGACCTATTTGCAAAAACATTCCGCTGATTATGGCGGCTCTCATTGAGGAGAAACCAATGTCCACGCGCCGTGATTTTCTTAAAGGCACCGGGGCAGCAGGACTATCTGCTCTATTAGGCCCCAGCTTGCTCCAGCCAGCCGCTGCTCGAGCTGAGCAACTAACGTCTGCGGGCGTTTGGAAAACATCAGGTTCTCACTGGGGCGCTATTGAAGCTCTGGTAAAAGGCGGACAAGTTGCCGAAGTCCGCCCTCTCGCCGACGATCCGCATCCGACAAACATGGTGAACGGCATCCAGGGCCTGATCTATTCACCGTCCCGCGTCCGCTATCCCATGGCTCGTGCAGAATGGCTCGATAAACGCAAGGATGCTGATCGGACGTCTAGGGGCGACAACCGGTTCGTTCGTCTAACCTGGGACGAGGCTTTGGATCTGTTCTTTGAAGAGATGGAGCGAGTTCAGGTTTCGCACGGGCCTTCGGGGCTCTATGCCGGTGCGACCGGGTGGCGGCAGACGGGTCAGTTCCACTCGTGCATCAATCACATGAACCGGGCCGTATCCATGTATGGCGGATATGTGAAAAAAGCGGGCGACTATTCAACTGGCGCCGGTCAAACTATTCTTCCATATGTGCTGGGTTCCACTGAAGTGTACTCTCAGGGAACTAGTTGGCCGCTGATCTTGGACAACGCCAAGACCATCGTATTCTGGGCAAATGACCCGCTGAAAAACCTGCAAGTCGGCTGGACGTGCGAAACACACGAACCTTTTGAGTATTTTGATCAGTTGCGGGACAAGATCGCTTCTGGAGAAATCCGGTCTATCAGCGTGGATCCAGTGCGCACAAAAACGCAAAAACACATCGGAGCGGAACAGCTCTATATCAATCCGATGACGGATGTACCTTTCATGTTAGCGTTGGCACACACACTTCACACCGAAGGCCTGCACGACCAAGAGTTCCTGAGTGTCTACACGCTCGGTTATGAACCTTTCATCGCCTACGTCATGGGTGAAGCTGAAGACGGAGTTGAAAAAACGCCCGAATGGGCTGCACCAATTTGTGGCGTGCCTGTTGATACGATTAAGGAGTTCGCTCGTCTTCTTGCTTCAGACCGAACTCAATTGATCTTCGGCTGGTCTGTCCAGCGGCAACAGCACGGCGAACAGCCGTATTGGATGGGAGCGATCATAGCGGCTATGCTGGGGCAAATCGGGCTGCCAGGTGGTGGTATTAGCTACTCTCACCATTATAGCGGTATCGGTGTAGCACCTTCCGGTGCCAGCATGCCTGGGGCGTTTCCCCTTAACCTGGATATTGGTGTCGATCCTGTGCGAACGGACGACAACTTCATGGGAGCAAGCAGTACGATCCCCGTCGCCAGATGGATTGATTGCCTGATGAACCCCGGTGGGACAGTCGAACACAATGGTCATACGGTTACTTATCCGGACATCCGTATGGCAATCTTCACTGGTTGCAATCCCTTCCATCATCATCAGGACCACAACAAAATGCGTGTGGCCATCCAAAAACTGGAGACCATTGTTGCAATAGACTATGCGTGGACTGCCACATGCAGACACGCAGATTTGGTACTGCCCGCGTGCACTCAGTTTGAGCGAAATGATATCGATAGCTACGGTTCCTATTCACGCTCCGGTGTGATCGCGATGAAGAAACTGGTCGATCCGTTGTTCCACTCCAAAACCGATTTTGAGATATTCTCGCTATTCTGCAAACGCTTCGATCGCGAAGAAGAATACACACGCGGTTGGGATGAAATGGAATGGGTCAAAAGCCTTTATGAAACGACCCGCAGCGCAAACGAGGGAAGCTATGAGATGCCGTCCTTCGACGAGTTTTGGGAAAAAGGCATCGTTCGGTTTGAGAGGGGTGAACCCTGGGTCAGGCACGCCGATTTCCGCGACGACCCGGAAATAAACGCTCTTGGAACGCCTTCAGGTTTTATTGAAATCTCCAGCCGTACCATCGGCAACTATGGGTACGATGACTGCGGAGAGCATCCTAAGTGGATGGAAAAAATCGAACGTTCTCATGGGGGGCCGGGGTCGGAGAAGTTTCCGCTATGGCTACAATCCTGTCACCCAGATCAGCGGCTTCATTCGCAAATGTGCGAGAGCGATCCGTACCGCGCGACGTATGCGGTTAAGGATCGAGAGCCTGTATACGTCAACCCGGAAGACGCGGCCGAACGAGGTATAGAAGACGGGGATATCGTGCGTGTTTTTAATGATCGCGGTCAACTTTTGGCGGGTGCAGTTCTGAGTGAAGATTATCCGAGAGGAGTAATTCGCATTCATGAAGGTGCTTGGTACGGTCCAGTCGACGCATCGCCAAACGCTTTAGACACTTATGGTGATCCAAACACCGTCACTTTGGATGTGGGGGCCTCAAAACTTTCTCAAGCTACTTCAGCCAATACCTGTATAGTTGAGATGGAGAAGTTTAAAGGAGAAGTTCCGCAAGTAACGGCTTTTGGCGGGCCGACTAGTATATGAAAGAAGTTTCCCCGGAACTGATACGCTTTCTATCGAATGCATTCGCGCGTGAACTTGACTTGGCAACAATTGCGGCATGCTACGACGGAGTCGCAGACGAGCTTTTGCATGGTGCTGCGGGAACAGATCAACTAATCCAGGAAATGAAAACGTGGTCTAATGCTCAGGAAACGCAAAGAAGGCTCGCAATTAGTTACGGAAGTGTGTTTCTGGCAGGTGGAAGGGAAGCGGCGCCACTATATGCTTCCGCCTGGCAAGGAAACGGGACACTCATGTCCACCCCACATTACAGAATGCTGTCACTTCTGAAGCAAGCCGGAAAAGAAGTTGCCAATAGCTACTCTGAACCAGCCGATCACTTGGCAATAATGCTCGAGTATCTCGCGATTTGTTTGGAAGGGCATCACGCCGCACCAGACGCCGCACAATTTGCTTCCAGTGACATATCGCCATGGTACCGAGGTTTTTCAAAAAAGGTCCATCGCCATAGCGAGTCCGATCCTTTTTACTTGTCGCTTGTGAAGATTACTGAAGCCGTGGTGGAGGACCTAAAAACGAGTATAGTCAAAGTGGAATAAGCGTTTTGTGAACAGATTATTGCTAGGCTAACGGGACATCTTGGTTTGCGTAGAAGAAGATCAGTCCGCATCTCAGAACCACATGGCGGCGAATGACAACTTTGTCCCGCGAGGTGGACGTTCAGATCATTGCGCATTGCCGCACAGCAGCGAACGGCCAATTTGTCCGCAAAGCGGATGCTCATACCGAGTGCAGTGAATGACCGCCATGAGCCCAGAGCAGAAATTGCATTTCGGAAGCAAAGTCTGCCTTCCTGAACTTTAGATTTGACTTTAACTGATCGCCTCCGCCACTACTGCAGTTGTAAAATATCCGGAACGCAAAGTTTTCTTTTTACCGGCATTTTGTCCGCACCATCCGATCGTTTCAGTCTTTTAGGCCCGTCTTTGACCTTAACCTTCGGCTTAGCCAGCGGGCCCTTTAAAGTCACTGGCCAGGGGCTTTTCGAAAGAGGTTCTCCGATTTTACGGGGTTGTAGATTTAAGTCCAAGGCCTTGCGAGTCAAATCAACAGCGCCAAAGACGACAACCTGGACGTGATCTGTTTCCAATGTGGTTTGTTTCGTCGAGAGGTTTCCATTAGAAATAATAATCGGCGCTCGCAAACATACAATTGGAGCTACCTTTTGTTTGTCCTTGGTAAACACCCAAGGTAGCACCCCAAGCCCCGCCAGATCTAAAAGCTGAGTCTCGATCGAGCCATCACGCAGTGAGACTGTGGCATTGCCGCTCATGCTGTTAGCAAAATGCTTGGGTGAATCGGTTCCGCCTGTAATCGAAAAATCTGCATAGACTGTACCGCTTGCGCCCTTTTTGAAGTTCAGGTTGTGAAGAATATCATCCAGCTGCCAGCCACCTGCATTGCCGGTCAAAGTGAGTAGATTCGCGTCGTTTGATAGATCCATTTGCCCGCTAACGTCGAAGCTTGCGCCTCCGTATTCAAACTTCAAAGGCCCAGCCTTAAGCTCGTTTTTGTTGAGCGTCAGTTCGCTCTGCAAACTGCTGATGCCTTTCGCACCCTCTATGTGACGAAGGTCTACGTCGACATCCATATCCATACCGGACAAGAGAATTGAACGTCCGATAGGTTTAAGCGTTACATCTCTCAACGCACCTTGATCGCCTTCGTCTTCTTGCTTAGACCCTTTCTCCTCTGGCTCTGGACCGCCTATTTTCCGCAACTGTGCAGCGGCCTGTACGATAGTTCGGATCTGATCTATCTTTATCAGGTCACTCTCAATGGAACCCCGCAGCACCGGCTCACTTGTTGCATCATCTAGATCGGCCAATATCTGTAAGACAGAGTCGGCGACCTCAACATTGGCACTAGCGTTCCAATCGGTGCCTTCGCTAACAAGGTCGATTTCAAGGCGTGCCTGTCCGGTTTCGACGCGTTCAAGCGACAGGGCTTCCAAAAGGTCCGCTCCGGATGGGACTGAGACATCAATTCCCAAATCCAGGTCCTCGAATTTGAGTACATTCTTGACAGTGCCATGCACTTCAAGGTTCCAGACGTCCGTATCGCTTGTCTTCCCATCCAAATTCGTTAGCGAAAGCTGATTGATGTCACCGTTCAAGTGGAAGTCACCGGAAAACCTGCCAAGCTGGTCGTCTGGTCCCAACAATTCTGGCGAGATCAAACTGCTTGCCGGTATATCGATTAGGCCTTCTGCTGATATGCCTTGCAACTGAAGCGTGTCATCGACCGAACCGTTCAAAATGATAAACGGATCGGCGGGGTTTCCAATTCTCAGGTTGATGTTTCCGACCTTTAACGCGCCTTCTGGTGTTCTGGAAAGCTCGGAGAACTTAATCGGTGGCGGGCCTTCGCCGGACGTGTCCAACGTGAAGCCATTGGTCTTAATGACCATTTGTCGCTGCGGCACCTGCCCGGGTACGCTGTCAATAACCATGTCGACCGCGATAAGCTTAAGATCATATCGCGAGGCGGCTGGCGCTGGTTCCGCATCTTCTGGGTACAACCTAATTCGGGTTGTCAGCGATACGTCTTCCGGGTTGCCCAGTTCCCCGATCTGCCCCGTCAGCGAAAGGCTTTGCCCGCCATCCAACTCAGCCAATACAGATAGGCCGTCAATCCGTGCTACGCCGTCGACTGATTTGAACGTTGCACCAATATTCCCCGTACCGTCCAAGACTCGGTTAAGCTTCAGGATATCGAGAAGCTGGCCAAGTTCTGCAATCTCTATGCTCGTCTTCACTTGTAGGCCGTTTTCTTGAGGGACTTCATCTGCGGCAATCGCAATCTGTTCAAAGTTCACCGTCACTTGAAACGGGTCTTCCGCGGGAAATGTCGCGTTCAGCTCAAACCTCTCTCCGTTTAGCGAACCGGCCCCGACTGCCGTCGCAACATCGGTTTCTGTATCACGCTTTAAGAGCAGCTCAGGAAGCTGCAGATCCAACTCAAGTCCGTTCAAATCGTTCTGATAAGTAATGGCGATATCAGTCAGATCAATTTTGCGGTCCGTTAGAATTCCGGCTAACAGCGGCGTCGGGGAATTTGCAGGTTTCCCGGCTTCAGCTTCGGTTTGGGAAATGGACTGCCAGTTTCCGAAGCCGTCTTTGTCTGTGATTAGGTTTAGATGAACACCTGAGAGCGAAAGACCACTCAGTGACAGTTTACTGTTCCAAAGGTCGCGCGCGGAAACTTCAAACTCGATCTCATCGATTGCTGCAAGTTTCACATCAGCATTCTGAGAACCGGGTAGTTCCAGCCCTGTCGCTGACACCTGCAATTGCCAACCAAGTCCCAGACGCACTTCATCTTCAATTCTAACGTCCTGACCAAGTTTCTTAGAGATCAGATTTTCGACGAAAGTAGTCCTGATCGAAGAAAACAACGCAGAAGACAGAAAAAGCCAAGCTGCCAACATAGCGACACACGCGACAACGAAACAAATCAATATACCTTTTGCAACGTATCGCACGTACTTCTCCTAAATTTCCGATTCACCCAGTGGACAGCCTAGACCATTTAATCATTAAGTTAATGGAGTATATGGTCAGTAAATGATCTGAAATCTGAATGATCTTGACTATATAGCCGATATTCTCGCCTATTTAGTCGAACCGCTAAGAAGCGGGTAATTGATAGACGTTCGACTAGTGCTTCACGCCCGGTTTCTAAACGACAGGCTTGAGCGTTGCATGAGTGCTGACTAAATCGGTCCGACTATCCCTCCAACCGAGAGAAAGCAGGGTTCTTTCGATACCCTTCATTTATTCAGTAACTGCTACAAATGAATTCATAAAACAATGATGACACGACGAGCTCACTAGCCAGAAAACAAGAGGGTCAGGCTGCGTTTTGTTCCAGAGCCGGGGCCGTTACGAGACAGATTGTTCACATTGTCCGGCTCCTTAGTCGGAGTCAATATCGGTCTATTGCATCTCTTGGGTGGGGCCGATGGATCAAAGAGCGCTTTATGAGGCCTTGCGTTGGAAATGCTTACCGTGTTGCTGCAGCTTGGCTTGGTGCCGTGTCATCACTAATGCTGGCACTTGGCTTATCAGGTATAAATCTGCCTACGTGAACAAAATAACTCCCTCCCGCTTAGGATCGGGTGCCCCAGCATGGGAAGAGTTGGCAATTCGCCGCTCGGGGCAGTTTGCGTCAACAAGTGAAGTTCGACTGAATGCTAGCTTTGTCCCGCACTGCCGCCGTTGACCAGTTCGGGACAGCTCATATCCCCAACCAAAACTGTCAGATGACCACTGTGAGCCCAAAGCGGTCGGGGTCAGTCGCTAATTCAGAACATCATTTTGATTTAGAAACTTGGCCCGCAATCCAAGATCGGCATTAATTTTCCTTTCTGCCTTAGATCATCTCGATGCTAGGCTCAGACAAATATCGTCTTACTGAGCATCGAAAAATTATAACCAAACTGAATGTTACCCGCCGCACTGCATTGACCATCCTTGGAAGCGCGTCAATGATCGCTATTTCTCATGCCACGTCTACGCAAGCGGCCTCGTCATTGCAGGATTTTGGAAGCCAGCTTCAAACACTGCCCGAAATCACTGTTTACACAGCGCAGCGCGTCATCACCATGGAGGACAACGACCCTGCTATCAACGCGGTTGCCGTGGTCGGAGACCGTATTCTGGCCGCCGGTCCGCGCGACACACACGTTGACCGGATTGGTTCGCAGCCGTTTCGACTGGACGATCAATTCTCCGAGAAAGTCATTATCGCCGGTTTGATAGACCAGCACGTGCATCCTTTCCTCGCCGGATTGACCCTGACCTCCGAGATCATATCCATCGAGGATTGGAACATTCCGACTGGTTTTTCGAAGGCCGCCGAGGATGAGGCGGATTATAAGTCTCGTTTGCAAGCCGCCGAAGCGGTAATGGATGATCCCGACGCTTTGTTGCTGACATGGGGGTGTCACCACTTCTTTCATGGCGAGATCAGGCGCGCGCAACTCGACGAGATCAGCAGCACGCGCCCAATCATTATAGTCCACCGATCTGCACACGAGTTGATCCTTAACACTCCCGCATTGGAGTTGCTGGGCATCACCGAAGACTTTGTTAATGGCTTTGCGGGGCTCGCGCTTGAGCAATCGAGCTTTGAAGACGGGTATTTCTTCGAGGCAGGCATGTTCGCCGTTCTTCCGGCGGTCGCACCCGTATTGGCAACTCCTGAACGCTTGGGCGCGGGCCTTAGACTGGCCCGAGAGTACATGCACCGTGCCGGCGTCACCGTTGCCGCTGAACCGGGAGGTGTGCTGTCTCGACCTCTGCAGGATGCAACCAACGCGGTTTTTTCAGGACCCGATACCCAGCTCAGGACCTATTTCATACCTGACGGGAAGTCTCTGGCCACCTTGCACTTTCAAAGTGGTTCGATGATTGAGGAGACGGAAAAGCTGCTGGATTGGGGCGAAGGAAAGACGGCGTTTATGCCGAAGCAGGTGAAACTCTTCGCGGATGGCGCTGTCTACAGTTTGGCCATGCAGGTCTCGGAGCCTTATGTGGGTGGCGATTTCCACGGCGAGTGGATCATGCAACCCGACGAGTTCAATCCCGTATTCGATGCATATTGGAACGCGGGTTACCAAATACATGTTCATCTGACCGGCGACCTAGCTGTCGATTTGATTTTGGACGCCGTCGAGCGAAACATGCGCCGGATGCCGCGAGCTGATCACCACACGACATTGGTTCACTTTGGTTATGCGAGAGAAGATCAAACAAAACGGATCGCTGAGTTGGGCTGCATCGTCAGCGGCAATCCATACTACGTAACCGCGCTGTCAGATCGATATAGCGAGCTTGGACTTGGTCCAGAACGTGCAGATGACATCGTGCCCCTTGGGCCAATTAAGGCCAACGGCATTCCCATCTCATTCCATTCTGACGTACCAATGGCTCCCGGTGAACCGCTATTCCTTGTTTGGGCTGGCGTAAACCGAACGACCTTCTCCGGCCGTGTCGCAGGCCCAGAACACCGCCTGTCGGTCGAAGACGCTTTGCGGGCTGTGACTATTGATGCGGCCCAGTCCTTGCGATTGGAGGATGAGGTTGGCTCTATCGCTCCCGGCAAGTTGGCAAACTTCACCATCCTTGAAGAAGACCCATTCGAGGTGGAAGCCTACAAGATTAAGGACATCGGTATCTGGGGTACCGTACTTGAAGGTGACATTTTTCCAGTGTCAGACGACTTCGATCTCGACCGCGCGTCATTATCGCCAACCCGGGATACAATAAATCCGCCAACAAAGCCGCTGTATGCGCTTGCTGATGTATCGGGCATCGCCTAGAAAGGCATGCTTGCCGGATGCTCGTGTTGCGCTTCACCCGTATCTCAGTCGTGCACGACATCTGCGGCGGGGCAAATCTCTGCAGTTAGCTGTTGCGGGACCAATGCGTTGGGGTGGGCCGTCGTGTCTGAATGGGCCTCCAAAGTTTAGATTGGAGCCAAGTTGAGATCGCGTAATCAAGTGTCCGGAATGTCCGCGTAGAAGGCATTCATTGAATTCTGCCGAACGACTGCTTCGAGCCCAAAGCGGAAGCTTTCAGGTCTTTAAGTCAGCAGCCCCACTGCTAAAATCATTCGCCACTTTTCAACCTCAACCGCTGGTGCTAGTGGGCGCGAGATTGCCCTCTCAGAACGCAACCAGCCTAAGAGTGTTCCTGAGCGAATTTTTGACCCAACAATATGTATTGGTCGGTCCACGGGAGAGGCTCAGCGCGAGTGAAATCTGCCAAAGCTTCAGCGTGCCGGCTCGCCTCTGTGAGGTCGTGTCCGGCTATGGCAACTTCGATCGCAAGGCGTCTGAACCAGAAATGATTGCGGCTCATCGAGCCAAGCTCTAACAAATGCTCACACTCCTGCAATAACTTCAGCTGGATATCGCGATCGCGCTCAAGTCGTGCCATTTCCGCGAGTACCATTGGCCCACTATAACTCATTCCCGCACGTCGGCATGTCGAGAGAGCCGACTCCAGCATTTCCCGTGCACGTTCGGTGTTACCGCAATCCTCCTGCACCAGCACTTCGTACATCAGCCGACGGCCCTGGAACCGCATGGCTCCAAGCATCTGTTCCAGTTCAGATATTCGCGCGCGTCTTTAGCGAGCTCGAGGCTATGGTTATAGGCAGCATCGGCTTCCGTTGTGCTGCCGAGTTCGAGCATCAGTTCGCCCTGCAAAGACACGAGTTGGAACTTGTCATCATGGCTCTTGGCGATTCTGATCCCACGTTCGACAAGCGCAATCGGATCTAATCTTCAAACGCTCTGCGTAGGCGGCCTCAAAATAAGCCCGTGGCGCACTCTCGTCTTTAGCACTTTCGAGATGCGCAGCCATCAGAGCTGGTTCGTCATTGTCGATCAAACTGGCGATCCGCGCATGCAGTTTAAAGCCGCGTTCTTTGAGCGGTGATTGATATGCACTGTCGCGGATCAATGCATGCGCGAAGCGGAGCTCGTCGCCGGACTTCACGACAAGACTTTCAGCAATAAGCCGATCAAATGCGTACTCCGGATCTTCAATCAACTGCCTTACCAGTTCCGGTCGAAAGCGTTGCCCGATGACCGACGCCACCTGCAATGCTGACCTGACAAGTTGCGGAAGGCGATCTGTGCGGGACAAGACGATGCTTTGGATTGAACCGGGAACGCGTTCGCCTCGAGCTGCTTCACCTTCAAGCAGCAGTTGTTCAAGGAACAAGGGATTGCCACCAGCGCGGCGGATGCACTCGAGCACATAGTCGTCATGGCGCAATCCAAACGGAGTGGCGAGTGCCTCCGTTTCGTCCTTCGATATTGGCGCGAGATCAATAGTGGTAAGTGACGCTGGCCGAGCTCTGTCCCGCCAAGTCCGGTCCAGCGGATCGCTGTCGATGCGTGTTGTCAACAAGATCAGCACGCGATCTGTCGAAAGTTGAGCGGCGAGGTCGGCCAATGCGTCCATTGTAATCACATCTGCCCAATGGAGATCTTCGACTACTAGGACAAGCGGACGCTCCTTGCAGCGATCCCGTGCAAGAGCGCCGAGGATCGCTCGTTTTCCTGTGTTTCGGGCGCTGTAGCCCATGGCTTGATATAGGTCGCTCAACATGCGCGGCTGGGGCAAATCAAGCAGATCGGTAAGAAACACCTCTTGATCTTCGGGTAGCCATTTTTGGAGACTCGAAGTCATCGTGGTCTCGCCGTCCCGTCTTGCTCCACCCTATTCAAGCAGTGGCTACCATCGTAGCGGGAAAAGCTAACATTCGGGCGCAGTCATTTTAGAGACTTGATCTTACGTCAGGTCTGCGAACAAAACCGCCTGTCGATCAAACGTATTCAATGACCGCTTCGCGCCCCATAGCGAACGACGCTTAGGTTGCCATCAACGTCAGCGATGCGCAGAAAGCGGACATTGCAAAGTTTGGCGTGCAGCCCACAACTGTCGTTGGACAAGTTCTCTGGATGCCGTCGGCGTTGGCTCAACATTCCATAAATCGAATGGTTGTATTTGAATAATCCAGCGCGATACTCTGAATGCAGCTTTATATCTTCGGAACAAGTGTGGGGCATCGAATGAACAAGTTGGCGCTGACGGCAATGGCATTGATCTCCACTGGTGCGGTGTGGGCCGCCGGTATGGAACGGTGGGGTGAATCCGGGGACTGGACAATCCTGATTGATCCCGAAAAGGGCAATGGTTGTCTCGCGTGGAAGCCCTTTGAAAATGAAATGACCGTTGAAATTGGCGCGGTGCCCAATCAGGCAGGTGGTTTTTTTGCCGCCTACAATCCGGCCTGGGTGCAGATCGAGGACGGCGCGACTGGCATCGTAAAGTTCGACTTTGGTGACGCAAAATTCGAAGGTGAAGCGGTTGGTATCTTCAAGAATGGAGTTCCCGGTGGCTACGCTTTTTTCGATAACCCGGCGTTTGTAACCGAGTTTGGAAAACGCCAAAGCGTCACGATTATTGGTGAAAGTGGCGCCGAGGTTGAACTCGACCTCAGCGGGTCTGCAAAAGCCATTGAGGCCGTTCTGACGTGTCAGGCTGAACAGCCGGAACCACTGAAGAACTAGGTTGCGTCCGACTATTGCAATTGATTGATGTCCGGCACACAAGGTTGCCTGTCGACAGGCATAGCATCAGCGCCTTCCGGGGCCCGGTTTCTCGACCCACCCACATCCAGCTTGAACTTTGGCGACGAAAGCTGGCCCGTCACATCAAAGGGCCAGGCGCTTCTGGATAGGGGTTTACCTACGCGACGAGGCTCTGCTCTTAATGCGATGCGATCGTTCAGCCAGTCTACTTGCCCCCTGGCTACCAATTGAACCGATCCTGTTTCGATAACGATCGAGTTTGAACTGACCCGCCCGGCCTGGATATCGACCGGGGCGACCACGCAAGTGATGTCGGTGTAACCCTGCCGAAACTCCTCTGAAAACAGCCAAGGGAAGATGCCCAGCCCCGCCAGTTCCAAGAGGCTGGTGCAGATATAGCCCTGCGACATCGACATAGACGCTTTGCCGCGCATCGAGTTGATGAAGGCCTTGCTCGAGGTGGTATTGCCCGAAACGTTGAACTCACCGCTTAAACGTCCATAGGCCTCAATACCAATGCCCAACTCATCCAAGATTTCGCCGAATTCCCATCCGGAGGTCGATCCCGACAATGAAAGCCAATCAGGTGAGTCAATCAAATCCATCACCGCCCGCAGGCTGAAGTTTCCGCTGCCATAGGCCATTTGAAGAGGTCCGAAATCCACGGTTCCTTCTTTGGCAGACAATTGGCTGGAAACTGATGTTACGCCTTGCTGGCCTACAATCTCTTTGAATTCGATCTGTACCTCGACGTCAGCTTCTCGCAGCACGCGCTGCACATCCAGAAGATCGGCAGGTTTCCCTTTTTCCTTTGGCAACACTAAGGGCTGGACGTCTGTCTCCTTCGGTAAAACCAAAGGTTGAACCTCGGCTTCAGGTTCCTTTGTGGTCTCGCCTACCAAGCTTTTCAGTTGGTCCAGCACGGCAGTCAGGTTCTTCAGGTCGTTGAGATCGAGCCTTTCGCTCGTGATGTTGCCCCGAACAACAGTAGCGCCCTCGGGGAAATCAGCGTCTAAAGCCGCAAGAAGTTGCGAAGACCCGGCTTCAAACTGGATTGCGGCATCAAAGTCCTCGCCCTGTTTGGAGGTTTCAGCATCGATAGCTAGTGCTCCGATCTCGACAGGTTGCAGATTCACTGCGGTTAGAAACTCGGCGCTGTCGTCGACGTCCAATTTCACGTCGAAATCGAGACCGGCAAGCCCTTTTAGCTCGTTGACAGATAGTGCGAGATCGAGCGCCCAGAGATCGGTCCCGTAGGTGGTCGCGTTAAACCTATTGAGAGAAACCGGACCGCCCGCATTGGATATGTTGAAATCGGCTTTGATGCCGCCGAACTGATCAACGTAACCCTCATCTAGGTTCGGCAAAATCAACTTGGCGGGCCCGTTCAGCACACCATCGAATGTTACGTCCTGAAGCTGAAGCAGATCGAGGATTTCACCTTCAGCTTTCAGGACAGGCTCTTCAATTGGACCGGCTTGCAAGGCAATGCCCAGCATGGCGAGTCGGCCATCTGGCATGCGGCGAATGCTTTCGATGGATGCTGGACCGATTACGTCCAGCCCCTGTTCGAAGGCATTGGTTTGAAAAAGCAGCTGCTCAAACTCGAAGGAAGCCAGGGATCCGACCATATGCATTTCAAAGCCCGTGAACTTCAGATCCTGGATACTTTTGGCTGCTGGCGGCGGCTGTCCTTTGGGATGAAGTCGCGCGTTGAAAAGCAGATCGACGCCCTGAGCGGTGTAGAGGTCATCCATTGAACCTTCGGCTTCGAGTCTCTGTCCATCCTCCAGGCTTACCGTGGTTGTAAACGCTTCGATCTTCAGGGCGTCCTGAGACACGAGTTCAGCCTGCAACTGGCCATTGCCTTCCAAAACGCGTTCCAATCCAATGACATCTAGAAAATCGCCGAATTCACCGGTGTCCATCTCCAATACTGCTCGATAGCCACCACCTTCGTCCTCCGAGAAAGGCTCACCATCGTAGTTTACGGTCATTTCCCCGAAACTGGCGCGTGTCGTAAACGGTGCGGCGTGTGGGTAGTCGCCTTCGATTTGGAAACCCTGACCGTTGACGGAGCCGGAACCAGAGACCTTCGTTCTTTTTTCATTATCCGCTTGTTCAAGAGCGAGTGACTTTAGGTCAAACACAAACGAGAAGCCTGAGACCTTGTCGTCGATGTTTAACCCGATTGACGTGAAACTGACGTTCTTGTCGCTCAGGAAGTTCAGGATCCCACTGCTTTCGGTGTCGCTTTCATCGATACTATCAGCGCTAGCGACGTCTTTTTGATCATCCGCTGATACAGATTCCTCGGACACGGGCCTGGGTGTTGGCCTATCTATTCGCCAACTTGTGGTGCCGTCTGCGGCTGTAAGAATATTCGCTTGGAGGCCTTCCACTACCAGATTGTCAAAATGCAGACGCCCGCTGATCAAAGCGGCAATGTCCAACTCAAGTTGCAGCAGGTTCAATTTTACAAGTGGTGAATCCGGCATTGTCTGGCTCGGGATGACCACCCCACCGACGTAGATGTGACTAATACGTCCAAGCGCGACGCTTACATCATCATTGACAAGAAGTGGCCGACCAATTTGTTCCGAAAGAACTCTTTCCACAAGGTCGCGCCGCATGTCCGAGAACATCGGAGCAGCAAACAACAACCAAACAAACGCGACTGCTGCGAATGCGAGAAGTGCGACAAGCCCAATTATCCTAAATAGCCAAACCCTCATGCGCCCCCCTATCGCCGCTTTCGCCCTTCAGACTCTGACAAGCAGATATTCGGCCCACCTAACTGAACGCTCGTTCTGAACCATATTCAGGTCAATTGGGCTGTGTCACTAATCGTCTCTGGTAGCCCCGCCAGTCGCTTTTGTTCTTCCCATATGTACACTTGCCCTATTGGTTTTAGCCTCTTCGGACGTCTGGATTGGTCCAAAAGTCTGAACGTCATCGACCTATTGGACGCGCGTTGCTGAAAAGGTAGTAAGCGCAAAATGTACAAGAAGGGCTTTTTTCATCGCCAGGTCCAGTGTCCGGGTTTTCAACTTGGGCCGGGGTTCACAGAAAGATCGCCCCGGCCAGCGTCAGGACAAACGAGGTAGTTCTTGCCCTGAAACATCGTAATTTCGTCTAGTTGAGAAGATCACCGACGATGCCGACCGCATCGACTACGGTAGACAGGTCATTCGTAACTTCGAGGACTTCGCCATCGACCTGAATGTAGCGGTTTCCTTTGCCCGGCTCCCCCAGCTTCCATTTGGAAAGGTCCCCAATATCCTCGAACTCCAGATCAGATGGGAGCTTGGCACCGCGCGTGTAGCGTTTGATCTGACCAGGTGGGATAGTCTTTGGGCCTTTGCCGGGTTTGTCTTCAATCTGAATACTGACATCACCGTCCTTGCCCCCCTTGTTGGGCTTTTTACCCTTGTTGTCTTTGGCATGGGCATCGCTGCCTCCAAGGGTGAAAAACACAACTGATAAGGCTGCGAGAATTCCGTATACGATCTTCATAGACTTTTCCTTTGCTTCCTAACTTCATTCAACCGGAGTTGAAAATTCCGGCACGCGCTTCAGGGCTTCGATCATGTCCGCGCTCGTCATCAGTTCGATGAATGTGTAGTATTTCAGAACCCCTTGGCTCAGACGCGAAGAATACATGGCCTGCACTATCCGAAGAGCGAGCCAGTGCTGCGCAGCCGTTTTCAGCTACGCAGCAGACAGGTCACAATGCGCCTTCGTCGCCCAGGAATTCGATACCAGCTGTCGCGCCATCAGTGTAAGCAATGCAATTCCAAGGAGCACGATCCTCGCCAACACCGACAGTGACTTGTGTTCCAGCTTCGCTAAACGCAGACGACAGCACAACGACTTGCGAATTGTTCGTTGTGTTAGCTACATCTCGCAAACACGCCTGCTGAGCGGGCGTGAGCTCGGCGGATGCGCTTGATGTACTCGTATCGTCGCAGGCTGCAAGCAGTGCGAAACATGTCGCGCCTGCAATCATCATCACTTTGTTAGTCATTTTCTTCTCCCTCTGGGTTCGTTGATCTTAATGGAATTGGAGGCGACTTTTTGAAGCTCTCGCGTCTATGCAGCCAATAGAACATACCTCGATCCGGTGCCTACCTTTCCCAAATACTTGCTGTGGAGGGCTTCGGCGGCAGAACGAAATTAAGTTGATTACCGGGGCCGCCAACAACGCGTGACGACCAAGTAATATCACCGGCAAAAGCCAGAGCGAACTTTGGAGCGAGGGCCAGAACCTTAAGTTTGAGCATTGCATCCTCCCAAGCTCGATGATTGTAAAAAGCCTTCCGACCGCCAGCACTCACTCCAGCAGTCGGAAGGGCCCGACAAATCGGGCGACAGCGACATCAACGAAGATAAAATGAAAGTTGTGTCGAATTCGCATGTTTGAATCTATTTTTTCATAAATCAACATTTTTTCCGCGCGTAAACTTCGTTACGCTCTCGTATGATAAGCGTCTGCTTTCAAAAAAAAATGGATAGTGAGCGCATCCTTAGGGCGAGTGCGTTCTTCTAAGCGGCGAAGCTTTTTTCGGCGCACAGAAAGATAAACAGGAGTGAAAAATGGGAATTGGGGAAGCCGTTAAAACGTGTTTTTCGAAATACTTCCAGTTCTCTGGTCGGGCTCTACGCTCAGAAGTAAGCGTTGCATCTGACCCCTTAAATAGCCCCTGATCAGCCATTTGTTTCCATGGCATATTGCCAAAAACGAGAGGCGGCAGCCAAGGGGCAATTCCCACAATCATTCGAAGTCTATGGCTTCACCATCGAAGTGCATGCGGGCGGACGCCGTGTCTGGCCGCCAAGCTTCAAGCGGTTTGTCAAAACCAAACTTGATCTTGGTGAACTGATCGTCGGAGACATCATGGAGGACTGCAACGTTTCGCAGTCTCTCGTCTATAAATGGAAGTCAGACGTGAAATCGTCACGGGTCAGAAGCGTCGCACGGAGCGAAGAACGGATTTTTTCGGAAGTTCTCGTTAACGAAGCGACACAGCCAAACCGCGATCCGGAAACTGACAATCGCATTCTACTGACGCGCCGGGAAAGCAATTTGTCTTTTCCAGTCGATTACCCGGTGAACGATCTGGTCACAATCGCACTTGCGATGGATAGCCAATCATGATTTCCCCAGCCGGTAACTTCAAATATTACGTCGCAACCAAGCCGGTCGATTTTCGTAAAGGCATGGACGGTTTGGCAGCGATCGTTCTGAATGAATTCGATCTCGACCCATTTAGCGGCACCATATTTATTTTCCGGTCAAAACGCGCAGATCGACTGAAGCTCATAGTCTGGGATGGGACGGGTCTGGTGCTGGTCTACAAGCGGATCGAGGGTAAGGGTTTCGAATGGCCTCGCGTCGCTAACGGAGTGATGACCATGACCAAAGCACAGTTTGAGGCCCTTTTCGAAGGGCTTGACTGGAAACGTGTGGTCGCGCGCGGTACACGGCACCCGGTCGCTGTCTGACGCTTAATATCAACGGCAGGGATCTGTCTTGTCAGATTTGGTCATCACCGGCATTCCTGAATCCGTCTGGGGGACGCTTTTATCTGATGCTGCGGAGAGCAATCTGTCAGTCGAAGATTACGCCAGACAGCTTGTCTGTGATGCCGCCGCGCGTGCTATCCTGGCGAAGAGCCACGATATCTCGGCCGCACAGCTTCAAGACAACCTGAGTGCTTTTCTTAGGATCGCCGAGTCTCAACCGATCTTCATCCATGATGAGTTAGGAAGACGATTTGCTTTGATATCATTTTCCGAATTCGAACGTTTGACCGGGACTTCAGAAAACGCTGACAACTGACGTTGCACGGGTACATCATAGGTCTGTATACTGTCATTTGATACATGGAATACCGCTGAGGTACCGGGCCACAAGGAGGGCGACCAACCAAGATGTTCATGGTCAATCCCTATGTTTTGCGAGCCACCTCCTGACCGCTGACAAAACTGACTGAACTGACAAAACCATGATTTTGGCCGCTTGGCCCAATGCCGGCTAGTATTTGCTCCCCAGCGTAGCACCGTGCGGCTATGCCCAGAACGCATCAAGCGCCCCTTGGGGCGTTAAGTGTTTGATATCTGACCTAGAAGA
>NZ_AEYW01000004.1 GCF_000192475.1 Ruegeria conchae | reverse complement strand
TGCTTTAAGGATGTCATGATGGCTACCTTCTTATTGTATAGTGAACAGAAGCTATCCCGCCAGTCTGACCCAAGCTGAATATTTTGCAACGATTCAGCCCCGGTTTTAGATGGCAGACCAAGGACAGGCCAAGCTCGTATGCGAGTGTATGCTTTAATAATGTTCCTATAGGAAACTTTTTTCCATTAAGCAACACTCTTTGGATCACGCCTAACTTACTGCTTTGCTTTTCCAATCCTTCCCAGACCATACGAAGGTAGAAGCTCAGATCTTACAGCACCTTATCACATTGATGACTTCAGTTTCTGAACCGCACAATCCAGAACCTTCAAGCCGGCAACCAGGTCAGTTTCGGCTGTATCCTCGGTAAAATCGTGGCTGATTCCACCAATCGACGGGACGAAAAGCATCGCAACCGGCATCATGCGCGAAACATTGGTTGCATCATGCAAAGCCCCTGATGGCATCCGTCGCCACCGGCCTGGGGCGATCTGCTCGGCAGCCGCTTCCAGCGCTTTGCGAAGTTTGTGATCCATCGCCACAGGCTCCAAGCCCAGAAGGGATCCATAGCTAAGCTCCATACCCGATTGTGCGGCGATATCGCTCGCGGTGTTGCGAATGATCTCTTCCATCCTTGCCAGCCGATCTGCATCTCCATCGCGCCACTGCATCGAAAAACGCGCACGGCCCGGCACAATTGAGGACGCGCTGGGATGCAGGTCTACATGCCCAATTGTCCAGACCGTTTGCGGCGTTACCACGTTGCGAAACTGGTCATTAAGGCGTGTGTTGAAAAGGGACAGCGCTTGAAATGCATCGCGTCGCAGGTGCATGGGCGTTGTACCTGCGTGGTTTTGCTGGCCATCAAACTGAACCACCATATTGCGAATGCCGACGATGTCGGTAACAACACCGATCTGGTCACCTTGCGTGTCAAGCGAGGGGCCTTGTTCGATATGCATTTCGACAAACCCGGTGAACCGACCCGGGTCGACGAAACTAGCGGCACAATCCGCCATCGACGCGCGCGCGCAACCAAAGGTCTCTCCGGTATGATCAGTCAGCTCATCTGCCCGTTCCAGATCCAATTCGCCAGACCAAACCGCCGAGCCCGTTGTGACACCGAACCGACCTTCTTCATCTTGAAAGCTGACAACTGAAATAGGTTGCTCACTGGACCGCGCGACCTCAAGCGCCGCTATCACACCCAATGCGCCATCCAGCCAACCGCCTTCGGGTTGGCTATCTGAATGCGACCCCATCAACAGCGACGGTCCTTCGGCTAATCCGAAAAGGTTTCCAACCGGGTCGAAATGGGGGGTCAACCCGGCTTCGGCCATGCGGCCTGCCAGCCAATGACGGGCTGCAATGTCAGCTTCAGAATAAGCAGGCCGAATGACACCTTTGCCCACGCCAGAAGCTCCGAACTGCCGTAATTTATGCAGATCTTCCAGAAACCTTTTTTCGTCGACTGCCATTACATTCCCCCGATCAACCAGAATGCACAATACGCCCGTCAGATTAGCTCGCAAGGGAGGGGCGTGAATTGATGCAGTTTTTCCCCAAACCCCTCTGGCCCCGAACGCGAAGCTGCCCTAAGACTTCGTCGCAAGAGGGTTCGAAATGTCATTCATTACATTGGTGCGTCACGGGCAGGCCAACACCGCCGCGCGGGACGAGAATAGCTACGACAGGCTCAGCGATCTGGGCCACCAGCAAGCGCGTTGGCTGGGTGCGCATCTGAAAGATACCCAGGCCCATCACCCTCGGGTCTATTGTGGCACCCTTACACGTCATGTGGAGACAGCAGCCAGCATGGGTTTGGCCGAACCTGTGCACGACGCGCGCCTCAACGAAATTGAGTACTTCACCCTCGCGCAGCTGTTTCATGAGCAACATGGCGTGGCGATTCCAATCGACCGCGAAGAGTTTGTGGAACATCTTCCCAAGACATTTACCGCTTGGGCCAATGGCGAAATTGAAAACCCGCCAGAGACCTTCGTCGAATTTGAAACCCGCGTCCGCGACGCGTTGCGCGATATCGGAACCGAGGGCGGGCCCGCGATTGTTGTGACTTCGGGGGGGCTGATTTCGATGGTGGTCCGGCAGGCTATGATGCTGGATATCACTTCGATGGCACGGGTGGCGCTTGCCATCATGAATACGTCGATGCATCGTCTGCACCCAATCGGTTCGCAACTGAGCCCGGTCCTGTTCAATGCAGTGCCCCATCTGGAAGCTCCAGATCGGCACTTTGCCCAAACTCACCTTTAAGGAGGCGCGGATGCAGCTCTATTTTGCCCCCCGCACAATCTCAGTCGCTGTGGCGATTGCGCTGGAAGAGGCCGGTTTGGAATATGAAGCCGTGCAGCTTGATTTCGCCGGGGGTGAGCAGACAAAGCCAGCGTACAGGCAAATCAATCCCAAAGGCCGTGTACCTGCGCTTGCGGTTGATGGTGGTATTTTGACTGAAACCGGCGCCCTGCTGGAGTTTGTTGCCGCCAAAGCACCCGAGGCCGCGCTGGTTCCGGCAGATCCCGTGATGGCAGCGCGAATGCGAGAGGTAATGTATTATCTGGCCTCGACCATGCATGTGAACCACGCGCACAAACTGCGCGGGCCTCGTTGGGCGGACAAGAAGGCCAGTTGGAAGGACATGAAGGACAAGGTGCCCCAGACGATGACCGAGTCATGCGACTATATCGTTTCAAACGGGCTGCGTGGTCCGTTCGTGTTGGGTGAGACACTCTCGCTGGCCGACGCTTACCTCTATGTGGTCTGTAGCTGGCTGGAAGGTGACGGCGTCGACGTTTCGGCCTTTCCCAAGATCATCGCCTTCCGCGAGGCGATGGAGGCTCGGCCATCGGTTCAGGCGGTGCGCGCCGCCGGAATGCTCTGACAAAAGGAAGTATGATGACACATCTCTGGGTCCGGGCGGAACAGCGCCCGAACGAGGAACGGGTCGGGCTTACCCCTGAAGGTGCCGCCGCACTGATCGCTGCAGGCATTCGTGTGACGGTCGAAGAAAGCTCTGTACGGGCTATTCCTTTGGATGGTTACAGACAGGCAGGTTGCGAAATCGCGTCCGAGAATTCGTGGCCAGAAGCCCCGCTTGACGCAATCGTCTTTGGCTTAAAAGAGCTGCCCGAGGATGGCACGCCTTTGCCTCACCGCCACATCATGTTTGGCCATGCTTATAAGGGTCAGCATTCTGGACGCGAATTGTTGCGGCGGTTTAAGGCCGGTGGCGGCACGCTTTATGACTTGGAATATCTGGTGGACGCAGATGGCCGCAGGGTTGCAGCCTTTGGCTATTGGGCCGGTTACGCCGGGGCTGCGGTTACACTGAAGACATGGGCAGCGCAGCAACGCGGGCAGGAATGCCAGCCCGTTGGTGTTTATGCCAACAAAGACGCGTTGAATGCTGAACTGATGGCCGAACTGGATGCTACAGGAGCCGAGCGTCCCCGCGCCATCGTTATCGGCGCGTTAGGCCGTGTCGGCACCGGCGCCGCCGATATGTGCGAGGCCATGGGGGTTGCCGTCACCAAATGGGACATTGCCGAGACGTCCAGCGGCGGGCCATTTCCCGAAATCCTTGATCACGATCTCTTCCTGAACTGCATCTTCGCCCGACCGGGCACCCCGGTTTTTGTCACGCGCGATGCTCTGAGCACGCCCCGCAGTCTGACCGCCATCGGCGATGTAGCCTGTGACCCCGATAGCGACTACAACCCGGTTCCGGTCTATGACCACGCCACCACATGGGACGCACCCGCTTTACGCGTGGCCACCGACCCTGTGATGGACGTGATGGCCATCGACAATTTGCCGTCGATGCTGCCCATCGAAAGCTCGGAAGACTACGCGGCGCAATTGCTACCGTCCCTGCTGACGCTGACCGATCTGGACAGTGACGTCTGGGGTCGAGCAGAAGCAACTTACAAAACTCATATCGAAGGGATCTGAGCGATGACGATTCACTGGTGTGGCACCGGCCTGTCGGCCATCCCCGGCCTGCGCCGCCTAATCGAAGGCGGTCACAAGGTCGCTGTCTGGAACCGGACCGTCGAAAAGGCCAAGGCCGAGGTCGGAGACCTGACTGATGACATCCGCGCCTTCGACATCGACGCCCTAGGCGCGGTGCTTGAGAAGGGCGACATCATCGTCTCGATGCTGCCGGGTGACTGGCATGTACCACTGGCAGAGCTGGCAATTTCGAAAGAGGCCAACTTTGTGTCGTCTTCCTACATCGCGCCCGAGATGCGCGCTTTGGATGACAAGGCGCGCGAGGCAGGTGTCGCGCTGGTCAACGAGGTCGGGTTGGACCCTGGGATCGACCACCTGATGGCGCATGCTCTGGTCGCCGACTACCGCGCATCGGACGCGTTCGATCCCCAGAACCACCTAAGCTTTATCTCGTATTGCGGCGGGATCCCGAAGAACCCAAACCCGTTCCGCTACAAGTTCAGCTGGTCTCCATTGGGTGTTCTAAAGGCGCTGCGCTCACCCTCGAAATCTATTCGCGACTATGCCCCATTGGACGTCGCGCGCCCGTGGGACGCGATCAGCAGCTATATCGCCCCGCTGCCCGCGCCCGAAAGCTTCGAGGTCTACCCGAACCGCGACTCGATCCCGTTTAAGGCCGAGTACCAATTCGAGGATCACTGGCCGGTCAAAGAATTCGTCCGCGGCACCCTGCGCCTGAACGGTTGGGCTGACGCGTGGTCGGATGTGTTTACTGAAATCGAGACCCTCACAGGGCCAGAAGGCGACGCCCGCCTGAAAGAGATGTCGGATCAGTTCTGGGAAGAAAACGCCTATGACGAGGGCGAACCCGACCGCGTGGTTCTGTGTGTGGGCCTGAAAGCCGAGAAAGAAGGCGTTGAGGTCTGGCATAAGACCTATGTCATGGACGCTTGGGGTGACGAACGCGGCACGGCCATGGCACGCCTGGTTTCGATCCCGGTGTCCCTTGCAGTCGAAGCCGTCCTGAACCGTGCTATCCCTGCCGGTGTCCACGCCGCGCCAAGTGATCCGAAACTGGTACAGGGTTGGATGGACGAGATCGACACACTGGCGCAACACCTGCAGATCGTGGACCACACCGCCTAAAACGCAATCAGCCGCTTCGAACACGCGAAGCGGCTGATCACATTGTGGCGTCGCTGACAGCCGTCAAATATATTGCGCTATCACCGCTTCAACATCGCAGCGATTGAGTCCAAGCTCTGACAATTCGAAATCTGAAAGACGGTTCAGCTCTTGACCGGCGCGAACGATATCGGCTTGGATTGCGCGCATTCTCATCGCCTGATCGAACAATAACAGCGCACTGTTAGACACGTTCTGTTTCGGATTTGGGTTGCTATCCAGCATATTCGTTACCTCGCGCTTACTTACATAGATTGCTTTTCGGATCGCACCGGACAGTGCCTAAGAGCAGGCCTGATAGGGCGTGTTGTGATAAACGTTTCGATATACGCGCTGCCGTATCTCAGCGCGTGGGATGCCGATATCGCTAAGCTGATGATCATTGAGCTTTTCAAGCACTCGGATCGTCTTGTTGTAAACTCTGCGACGCTGCCATGCAGATGAGGCCTCAGGCTGGTTCGCAAACTGGCCGAAGAAAAGAGACCGATGATCAGCTGCGGTTGTATTGACGTGTGCCATGTCGAATTCCTCCAGTATTCATCGTTGCTGTTGATGAACCTGATAAAAGAACTCGACATTAACCTCGGAGGAACGCCGCATTAATATTGTTTAATGAAAGCGGATCAACCAATCCGATGCGCCAGCATCCGGACCAACCCATACGCCATAACGCGAGAACAGGGATTACATCAGATCGTTTTCGACATCTTCGGCAGAGATTCCCAGCGCATCCAACCCATTTTCCAGGTGATCGGATAAATGCGGCGTTCCTATCAGATAATCCGCACAAGGGGTTGAGGCCTCGGACTTTGCGGTAGCAATGGCCTCGGCCAGATCTTCAGCGAAGAAGCTCTCACGACCGACCCACATGACGGCGACCAGTTCTGCTTGTTCATCCTCGCTCATGCGTTCGATGAATGCGCGTAACTCGCCCTCGGCCCGGTTCAACTCTCGCCCCATCATGGCAACCTGGGCGATTTTTCTTGCCGAGATTTCCAACATGTCCCAACTCCTCGTGTTCGCGGTTCACTGTTATCTGAACGATGCCACAGGCGATCGTCTTTGATCTTGCGCAAAGCGGAGGACTTTACTGATGTGAACGCGATACAGGCTGATCAGGGACGGGAGCGGTGCGAAAGGGGCTGAATCGTGCGCGCTTGACCCATAGCTTAAGCGCTTGCCAGTGGATCAGAAACACCGCCCTTCGCGCTCCGAACGGTCGGCGCCAGAGCGATTTCAGAATGATGCGGTTGCTAAGCGGCCGGCGTGGACCCGTCAGGGTGGCGATCAGCCCCCCGCTGCCGCGGCCATAGTCGATCCAGACACCCACGCGCTCGTCGCGATAATCAAATCGAAACGTATAGGTCCCTTCAATTTCTTGAAACGGCGAGACATGCATCAACTTGTCAGCCAGTATCCGATCAGTTGACGCAATGGGCGAATGATCGGGTTTGTGGCACAGATAGCTGTGACGCGTACCATAAGTATTGGTCACTTCAGCAACCACAGCATAGAGCTGATGCCCATCATCAAAGCAGAACCAGAAACTCACTGGATTGAACACATGCCCAAGCATGCGCGGTTGGGTCAACAGAGTGATCTGATCCGGCTGAGGAATACCCTGCGCCTCAAAACACTCACGCAGCCAAATCGCGCCGCGACCCCGACCAGGCTCACCACCGTGATCGCTATCTCGCCATCCGGTCAGGTTCACCTTGTTGAACGAAAACAAAAAGGGCGTCTTGGCACAGACTTCAGGGTCAAACAGAACATAATCGATTGAATAGCGAAACGAATTATCGATCGCACCCTTGCGCCCGTGAAAGGTATGACCCGCTATGTGATCAACAGTGTTCATAACGCAGATGTTCCGTACTGACTGCAAACTGTTCAAAAGACATCCATTTTTGAATGCCCTTACATCATACATTACGAAATACTGCTCGTTTTGGATGAAAATTTTTGCACCAGACTGATCCAACTTGGGTCAGACAACGTAATCAGGTTATGTTTACCGAGATAGATACCGTGACCTTGGACGATGTGGCAGCACAACATGTTGTCAAAAGTGCCGTGCGCGGAGCCAAACGATTTAAAGGTAAACCGGTGAACGGACCAAACAAATGTTGTGATTCCAGAAAGGAATGGGTGGATCACGTCCGTCGTATCCGAGATGCGAAGGATCAGATCGCGTTTGCCGAACTGTTCCAGCATTTTGCACCTCGAATAAAAGCATTCCTAATCAAGTCCGGGTCAGACGCTGCACTGGCGGAGGAATGCGCACAGGAGGTCATGGCGACCTTGTGGCACAAGGCGCATCTGTTTGACCCGACAAGGGCAACGGTTGCGACCTGGGTGTTCACTATCGCAAGAAACAAGCGCATTGACGTTTTGCGCAAGCAACGCCGCCCTGAACCCGAAGACCTCTGGTGGGGGCCAGAGGCGGAGCCGGAACAGGAAGACGTTCTGGCGCTGCAACAGGAAACCGCGCAGCTGCGTGATGCCATGGCGGCATTACCCGAGGCGCAAAGACAGCTGATCGAGAAGGCCTACTTCGGAGATCTGAGCCATCGAGAAATCGCATCTCAGACCGGATTGCCTTTGGGAACGATCAAATCACGGATACGGCTGGCGCTGGACCGCTTGCGCCACGCAATGAACTGAGATGACGAGCATGAGAAACGAGATCAAACATCACATGACAGACGACCTGCTTATGGCCTATGCCGCAGGCAATCTGCCAGAGGCGTTCGACCTGATGGTCGCCACACATCTGTCGCTGTGTGACCATTGTCGCGCCCGCTCTGAGAGCTTTGATGCAGTTGGCGGATGTGTTTTGCAGGAACAGGATGCGTCTGCAAGCATGAGCGACGGTTCGCTGGCTGCAACAATGGCATTGATTGCTCAGGGCGCGCCAAAGGCGAAACCCGCGCACCCGACTTGTGCAGTTCTTCCGGCACCGCTGCAGGACTATGTTGGCGGCGACGTGAACGCGATCAAATGGAAGCCCGTCGGCATGGGTGTCAAACAGGCAATCCTGCCCACGACCAGCGAAGCGACCGCCCGGTTGTTGTTTATCCCCGCCGGGGCAGCGGTGCCGGATCACAGCCATAACGGCATAGAGTTGACGATGGTCCTGCAGGGTGCATTCTCAGATGAGATTGATCGCTTCGCCCGCGGCGATGTCGAAATTGCCGACCAATCTATCCATCACACGCCCACGGCAGATATTTCCGAAGATTGCATTTGCCTGGCCGTTACCGACGCTCCGCTGAAGTTTAGCAAGTTGATGCCGCGCCTGTTCCAGCCATTTCTTCGAATCTAATTCGTTGTGGTAGGGTTGTTTACCGACGCCAACTAATTGGGAGATCTCAGTATTGTTAAGGATGGCAACTTTAGCGCTGTTAATGGCCTTCGGAGCCAGCCTTTCCGCTCAGATGACAGCAGACGTGAAATTCCAACCGGGCAATTTCGGTACGATGGTGAATGGTACTGTAACCGGAAACGAATATTTCGACTATAAACTGGGCGCCAAGGCTGGGCAGGAGATGTTCGCCGACCTCAAGGTCAGTGACACCAACGGCTATGGCGTGATCTATTTCAATATCCTGCCGCCGAACAGTGACGGGGTTGCAATTTACAATGGTTCAATTGATGGCAATACCGCCCGGATCGAGCTTCCAGATGATGGCGACTACACCATACGTGTTTATCTGATGGGTAACGATCGCGACACCGGCAAGACGGTTGGTTATAATCTGGACTTATCCATCCAGTAACGCTCAGCTTTCGGTTTTTCCCAGCGGCACGACGTTTGTGTGGTCATCCGGCGCAAGCTCTTCGAAATCGAAATTGTCCAAACGTTGCGCCCGGCGACCCGCCTTTTCGGCGCTTATCTTGATTTCCGAGATGTCCTTGGCCGCCTGACCAAAATGACGATCCAGGTTCGAGACACGTTCACCCAAACGGTCCACATCCTTGTGCAGCATCCCCAGCTCCTTGCGGATGGCACCGGCCTGCTCGCGCATGCGCGCGTCTTTGAGGATCGCGCGCATGGTGTTCAGCGTCGCCATGCAGGTGGTCGGAGACACGATCCAGACGCGTTTCGAAAAACTCTCCTGCACAATTTCCGGGAACTTGGCGTGCAGCTCGGCATAGACCGCCTCGGACGGCAGGAACATCAGCGCCCCATCAGCTGTTTCACCGTCCAGAATGTACTTCTCGGCGATATCGTTGATGTGCTTGCGCACGGTACTGCGGAACATCTGCACCGCAGCTTTCAGCTCCATATCGTTGGTCGATCCGATCAGCGCCTCATAGGCCTCCAACGGAAACTTACTGTCGATCACGATAGGTCCGGGAGGGTTTGGCAAGTTGATCAGGCAATCCGCCCGTCGTCCATTCGACAAAGTTGCCTGCAGCTGAAAACTATCCGATGGCAACGCCTTCGAGACGATATCGTTCAGCTGGATTTCCCCGAACGCTCCGCGCGTCTGTTTGTTCGACAGGATATCCTGCAGGCTTAATACGTCGCCAGACAGCTTGGTAATATTGTCTTGCGCCTTGTCGATGGCCGCCAGACGTTCCTGCAGTTGAGTCAGCGAGGTCGCCGTCTGTTTCGATGAGCCATGGAGCGATTCCTTCATTCGCTCCTGCATCTCAGCCAAGGCGCGCGCCGATTTCATCGCGTTATCTGCCAGCCGGTCATTCATCTGCTGCTGCACCGACGACAGGCGGGATTCGACAGTTTGGATCACCTGCACCTGCGCATTGGCCTGCGTGTCCGAGACATGCTGCAATCCGCCGCGTAGCTGCTCCTGCCCTTGGCCTAGTTGCTGCACATGCTGTCCCAAATGGGCCATCTGCCGGGCCAAGGGTTCGGCCATCCGGGCCGAGCGTTGTGACGCCCGTAGCGATAGAAACAGCAAGAGCAGAATCAACGCCACAACTCCGCCAGTGATCAGGATGACGGGGTCATTCAACGCATATTGAGTACCAGCTATCTCGATCATGTCGCCTCGGATGTTCTTGTTTTATTCTTCATAGCCCGACAGGGCCGATGGATCAACTGCGACCGAACAGGCGTTCGATATCGCTGAGCTTCAGTTCCACATAGGTCGGCCGCCCATGGTTGCATTGGCCGGAATGGGGCGTCGCCTCCATCTCGCGCAGCAGGGCGTTCATTTCTTCTGCCCGCATCCGACGGCCTGATCGGACTGAACCATGACAGGCCACCCGGCTGAGGATCGCCTCAATCCGTGCCTGCACGGTTTGGCTTTCGCCCTGATCGGCAAGCTCATCGAGGATATCGAGGATCATGGCTCGAGCATCGACTTCACCCAGAATGGCCGGAGTTTCGCGCACAGCGACCGCTCCACCGCCAAAGGGTTCGATGGTCAGCCCAAAGCGCGCAAGATCATCAGCGACGGCCATCAACCGCGCGCAGTCCCCTTCTGTCAGATCGACAATTTCAGGGATCAGCAAGGCTTGGGCGGCAACGCCGTTTTCTGCCATCTGGCGTTTGAGTTTTTCGTATACCAACCGTTCATGCGCGGCGTGCTGATCCACGATCACCATGCCATCTGCCGTCTGGGCAATGATGTAATTTTCGTGCACTTGACCTCGCGCTGCGCCTAAGGGCAAGTCCTGGGGTTCTTCTAGCGGCGCAACTTCGGGCGCCGGCTCCACGATACGCCCACTATAGTTCTGTGACAGCTCCGCAAAGCCAGGAGATTGCGCACGATAGGCCGCCTGACGCGCCATCGGTGACGGACGATCCATCTGATACACCCGCGCTGGCGCAGCGGGCGCAGGCTCGGGCCGCATCGCACCCAAGGTCGCATTTGCGACAGTCGAAGACGCACGATGTCCGGCCTCGGCCAGCGCGTGGCGCAGGCTGGATACGATCAACCCACGTGCTAGGCCCGGATCGCGGAACCGAACCTCGGATTTAGCCGGGTGCACATTCACGTCCACCAGCGTTGGATCACAGTCGATAAACAGCGCTGCGGCCGGATGTCGGTCGCGACTGAGAAAATCAAAATAAGCCGCGCGCAGAGCACCGGTCAGCATCTTGTCCCGCACAGGTCGTCCGTTGACAAACAGATACTGCGCGACGGCAGCCCCACGCGAATAGGTCGGGAGCGCGGCATAACCATACAGCCTGAGCCCTTCGCGGGTGGCATCGATCTGCAACGCGTTCTCAGCGAATTCACGTCCTAGTATGCGCGCCAATCGGGCGTGCAACGCATCAAACAGATCGCCATTCTCGCGGTCGGCGCGGAAGGTCACGCGACCTTCTCCACCACCCGAAACATCACGTAGGGTGAACGCAATTGCAGGCTCGGCCATCGCAAGACGTTTCACGATGTCGGAAATTGCCTGCGCCTCAGCCCGGTCCGTGCGCATGAACTTCAACCGTGCCGGGGTCGCGTAGAATAGGTCTCGCAGCTCGACCACTGTCCCCGTGCGCAAAGCGGCAGGCTTCACCGCCTCCACTTTGCCACCCGCCACGTGGATTTTAGCGGCTTCAGAGCCCGGTACGCGACTGGTAATGGTCAAACGACCAACCGCTCCCAGCGAGGGCAGCGCTTCCCCGCGAAACCCAAATGTGTGGATATTTAGCAGATCGGACCCGTCGATCTTTGATGTCGCATGACGCGACAGCGCCAGCGGTAAATCTTCAGCAGCGATGCCGCAACCATCATCGGTGACACGAATCAGGGTCTTGCCGCCATCCGCGACTTCGACGGCAATGCGTTTGGCCCCGGCATCTATGGCATTTTCGACCAATTCTTTAACTGCAGAGGCCGGCCGTTCCACGACTTCACCAGCAGCAATCCGATTGATCGCTGCATCATCAAGCTGCCGAATTACCGGGCGATCATTGCTGATATTGGGGTCTGCATACACCATACCACTAGACCTAGCATAGATATGCGCGATTCGACCACAGGTTTGGATGGTTCAGCGGGCGAGCAAATGATGTATCCGGCCAGCTTAACCCTGTCGTAAAGGGGGTAGCGACTTAGGTCAATACTGGCCGGATATACCAGAGTGAGTGGTGGTCTTGTGGTATTTGATCAAAGCTTGCGTACCATCGCACATGGAATAAATCCCGTTAATATTTGGAAATTGTTTCCATTTGGCGAAGTTCAGCCGAAACCTCGCGTAAACCATTGGCGTGAATACGCCAAGTTAAACCTGGCTGGGGGCTCCGCTGCGGGTTCGACAGGGGCCAAGGACGGCGGTCAGCGCCAGTAACAAGCCAGATATCGTCGCGATCATTCCCGCAGCACTAACAGCATCTGCACCCCCCAGCCACAATGGGCCGTACCCAGCCAGAACATATCCCGAGATGGCTGAAATGGTCGCGAACAAAACGCTCCAGACAATCTGGGTTTCCAGCCGGTTCGTCATCATCCGGGCCGCAGCGGGTGGACAGATGAACATGGCGATCACGATGATTGATCCCACGGCATCAAATGCAGCTACGGCAGCGATCGCCGCTGTGATGACCAGCGCCATACCCAACACACCGGTTCGGATGCCAATTGTACGAGCAAATCCTTCGTCGAATGTCGAGATCTTGAGCGGCCGCCAGAACAACCAGGTAAACAATATCACACCCACCATCGTCAGTGCAATTCGGGGCAATTCGGGGGGCAGACCAGCCAACGCCTGTACGTCCAGCAGAGACGACCATCCTGCGGCATCCAACCAGATCAAGCTTTCCAGATTGCCATAAAGCGCATGTTCCACGTCCAGATGAACCGTCGAAGTATCAGTCTGTTCCAACAGTAAAACCCCGCCCGCGAACATGGTTGTGAACACCACTCCCATTGCGGCACCGGGTTCAATCTGACCTAATCTTCGGATCGCCTCGATCATCACAACGGCAACAACAGCGGCCCCGGCCGCGCCAAGCATCATGGGCCAAGTAGAGATCGCACCTGTCAGCAGAAACGCCACGACAATGCCGGGCAGCACCACATGGCTGATCGCATCGCCAATAAGGGCCTGTTTACGAAGAACCAGAAAGTTTCCGGGAAGCGCGCAAGCGATGGCTGCAAATGTTCCAATCAACAGAGGGGTCAGCGACAGAGGGACAAATTCTTCACCACTCATGGCATGACCTCCTGCGGGCCACCGATGCGACGGTCTATTTCGGCGATCTGATCGCGCGTTAGAACAGTCTCGATATCACGCAAACCATCGTACAGCGCCGCGGTGGCCTCGTGCGCCTGATCGGCACGTACGAATTCCCACCGCTTTTCGTCCCGCAGCGCTTTGGCGGCGCGCGCTTTCCCTTCATCTGTCGCGACACCATCGGCGCGCACGATACCCGCACGACGCAGCAGGCGAATGGTCAGTGGCTCATAGATCTTCTGACCTTGCGCCAGCGCCAGAAGACCCTGCCGGATATGCACGCGTCGCTGGAATCTAAGGTGCCGCAGTACCGCCGCCAAAACGCCTCGAACCGGTGCGAACAAAAGTGACAGCGCGAAAGATCCAAAACTGACCAGGACAATGATCGGACCGGTTGGCAGGTTCGGTGCCGAGGCCGAAATTCCTGCCCCCAAAAAGCCAGAAAGCCCCCCGGATATCCCTGCCAGCAGCACAACACGATCGGATCGTTCTGTCCAAAACCGCGCGGTCACCGGAGGAATGATGAGCAGCGCGACAATCAGGATCAGGCCAACGATCTTCAACCCGACCACAGTGACCGCCATAACAAGCCCCATCATCGCCAGATCAATCCGGTGCACAGGCAATCCACGCGCGGCGGCGTATTCAGGATCAAAGGCCACCATCGTCATCGGACGGCGGATAATCATCACCAGCAACAGAGTCGCCGCACCACCGATTGCAATCACGAGCGCGTCTGCCCAGAGCATTCCGGCGGTGGACCCAAGCAAGAACCCCTCCAACCCGGCTTGACGTCCAACACCCATGGTCTGAATCACCGTCAGCAGGACAACACCAAACCCAAAGAAGACCGAAAGAACCGCACCGATCGCAGCATCCTCTGCAAGCCGCGTATGACGCGTTAGCCAGTTCATGCAAAGCAGACCGACCCAAGCCGATATGGCCGAACCGACCAACAGACCAATTAGATTGCGCCCATCCCCTCCAAACGCCACCAATGCCATGAAGGCAAGGCAAACACCCGGCAGGGTCGCATGGCTAATGGCATCACTTACGAGGGCACGCTTACGCAGGAACAGAAACGTGCCGGTCACTCCCGCTGAAATGCCCAGCAACGTCGCACCGATCGCGACCAGCGTGGCGTTATAGCCAAGCTGCAGGGTCAGAGCATCCCAAAGCATGATTATCCCAGCGCGCGTAAAATCTGATCAATCTGTGCCGTTGCGAGGCGTCCGCCATAAGCGGCTTGCAACGTTTCCGCAGTAAAGGCCTGCTCAACCGAACCTTCGGCCACCTTGCGGGTGTTGATCAGGAACACATGGTCAAAATAGTCCACAACCGTTGCCAAGTCGTGATGTACCACGACAACGGTCTTGCCAGCTTCTTTCAGCGATTTCAGTACAGCAATAATGGCCTTTTCGGTCGCGGCGTCCACGCCCGCAAAGGGCTCGTCCAGCAGGTACAGATCTGCATCCTGTGCCAATGCACGCGCAAGAAAGACCCTCTGTTGCTGACCACCGGAAAGCTGACCAATCTGACGGTCCGCAAATTCTCGCATTCCGACACGGTTCAAACAGTCCATGGCGCGGGCCATATGACGTGCGCGAACACGACCCAGTAGCCCCAACTGACGCGACAATCCCATCAGAACCACGTCAATCACGCGTGTCGGAAAATCCCAATCCACACTGGCGCGCTGCGGGACATAGGCGATACGCGCACGTTGATCTTCGAGCGGCTGGCCAAACACCGTCACCTGACCGGAAAGAGGCGATACGATCCCCAACGCGGCCTTGAGCAAAGTGGACTTGCCAGCCCCATTCGGTCCGATGATCGCCGTCATCGCGCCGGGTTGCACCGTCATATCCACCGAAAACACTGCGGGCTTCTGACCGTACGAGACAGTCAGACCGCGAATGGCGAGCGGGCAGCGATCAATATCCTGCCCTTCAATTGAAACACCCTGAACTGTTGCGAGTTCCAGCATGGCTCAGAACCCCGCCGACAGGTTGCCGTTCATGCCACGCTGCGGCACATCCGCGCCCAGCGCCCCGGCAATCACGGTGATGTTGTGATCAAGCATTCCGATATAAGTGCCCTCATATGTGCCGAGCTCTCCCATCGCGTCCGAGTAAAGCTCTCCACCGACACCGACCTCGTGGCCTTCAGCCGCGGCACCCTCGATCAGAGCACGCATGGACCGGTCAGAGACCGAGCTTTCCACGAAGACCGCTTTCAACTGACGGTTCACGAGTGTGTCGACCAACTCACCGATGCGGTTCAAACCGGCCTCTGATTGGGTCGAGATGCCCTGAACACCCAGCACTTCATAGCCATATTCAGCACCGAAATAGCCAAAGGCGTCATGGGCAGTTACCAACATACGGTTGTCTTCAGGAACTGCAGTAAGCATCTGTTCGCCATAAGCGCTCAACGCGTCGATCTCGGCCAGAAACGCTTGAGTATTTGCAGCAAATAATTCTGCAGCCTCAGGGCGAGCTAGAGTCAGAGCATCTTGCACCTCAATCACAACATCACGCCATAGCACCGGGCTCATCCAGACATGCGGGTCATATTTGTCGGCGTAGTCGTCATGAGCGCGCAATTTGCCTTTGTCGACGCCCTCCGCAACAGCCACAACGGTTTGCTTGCGCCCCAGATCATCAAAGAAATCTTCCATCTGCGCTTCCAGATAAAGGCCGTGCCACAGCACCAGATCTGCGCGGGTCATCGCGACGATATCTGTGCGCGTCTGACGATAAGCGTGTGGGTCAACACCTGGGCCCATCAAACCTTTAACTTCAACCTGATCACCGCCGATTTGCCGGGCCGTATCAGCGATCATGCCGGTCGTTGCGACAACCTTCAACGGCGCCTCGGCAAAAGCGGCGGCTGGTAATGCAGCAACGAAAGCCAATGCTGCAAGAAAGGTACGGCGAATCATTTGCGACTCCATTCAGGTGCCTTGTTACCTCTGAATATGCGAACCATTCGCAACTAAGTCAATGCAAATGCGAATTACTCGCAAGAAAACATCTTTTTGTCCATTTGGTCAAAATTTTACCCTTTGCAGGGGTCGGCACACCTTTCTTTTCTTCGCAGCCCATGCGAATTTGGCGCAAACCTCCAAAAGGACGGAAAAATGGAAACGCAGAGCTCAGAAAGCCCCGTGCGCACCCCGCATCTGCCGCAAGTGACCGAGCCCCGGAACCCGGGAATGGACCTGGATCTGGATTGGGTGCGGGCCGTGCAGGCCAACACCTCGGCCATTGAACGCCGCGCAGCGACCCTGCCCGGTCGGCGGTCGGTGAAAAAGGACTATCAGGCAGCATGGCTGCTGAAGGCAATCACGATGATCGACCTGACCACTCTGTCGGGCGATGACACGGTGGGGCGGGTTCGTCGCCTGTGCGCCAAGGCACGGCAACCAGTGGCGTCTTCGGTTCTGCGTGCGCTGGACATGCAACCAATCACAACCGGAGCGGTGTGCGTCTACCATGACATGATCGAAACAGCCGTCGACGCGCTGAAAGGCACCGGCATACCGGTCGCGGCTGTCTCAACCGGTTTTCCGGCTGGCCTATCCCCGTTTCACCTGCGCGTGGCCGAGATCGAAGAAAGCGTGAAGGCCGGAGCCGAAGAAATCGACATCGTGATCTCGCGCCGTCATGTGCTGTCCGGCGACTGGCAGGCCCTGTATGATGAGATGAAAGCGTTCCGCGTCGCCTGCGGCAATGCCCATGTCAAAGCCATCCTCGCCACCGGTGAGCTGGGCAGCCTGCGCAACGTCGCGCGTGCCTCGCTGGTCTGCATGATGGCCGGGGCGGATTTCATCAAGACCTCGACCGGAAAGGAAAGCGTCAACGCCACCTTGCCTGTGTCATTGGTGATGATTCGCGCTATTCGCGACTACTATGACCGCACCGGCTATCGCGTTGGGTACAAACCTGCAGGTGGTATTTCGAAAGCCAAAGATGCATTGGTTTACCTGTCGCTGATCAAGGATGAGCTAGGTGACCGCTGGTTGGAACCAGATCTGTTCCGCTTTGGTGCCTCATCACTGCTGGGCGACATTGAGCGGCAGTTGGAACACTATGTTACCGGCGCTTATTCTGCCGGTTACCGTCACTCCATGGGCTGAGGACAAAAAACAATGACAGTCAAAGAGATTTTCGAGACCATGGACTACGGCCCTGCCCCTGAAAGCGCAGCCGAGGCGCTTGCCTGGCTGGTCGATCAGGGCGACAAGTTCGGCCACTATATCGACGGCACATTCACCAAACCCGGCAAAGGGTTTGACAGCCGCAACCCGGCGACCGGAGAGGTTCTGGCCAAGCTGACGCAAGCGAAACAGGGTGACGTGGACGCCGCGGTTTCTGCCGCACGTAAAGCGCAACCCAATTGGGAGAAGTTGGGCGGTGCGGGGCGCGCACGTTATCTCTACGCGATTGCACGCCTGCTACAGAAGCATTCGCGCCTGTTTGCCGTGCTCGAAAGCCTCGACAACGGTAAGCCGATCCGTGAATCGCGCGATATCGACATCCCGCTGGCGCAGCGGCATTTCTATTACCATGCGGGCATGGCACAGTTGATGGAAATCGAACTGCCCGACGCTCAGGCGCTGGGGGTTTGCGGCCAGATCATTCCGTGGAACTTCCCGCTGTTGATGCTGGCGTGGAAAATCGCGCCTGCACTGGCAATGGGCAACACCGTGGTTCTGAAGCCGGCCGAGTACACCTCGCTGACCGCGCTGCTGTTCGCCGATATCTGCTCGCAGGCCGGGTTGCCGAAAGGCGTGGTCAATATCGTGACCGGAGACGGTGCGGTGGGCGAGATGATCGTGAACGCGGATGTGGACAAGATAGCCTTCACCGGCTCAACCGTTGTGGGCCGACGTATCCGCGAGGCGACCGCAGGGTCGGGCAAAGAGCTGACTTTGGAATTGGGCGGTAAGTCCGCCTACGTCGTCTTTGATGACGCGGATATCGATTCAGCCATCGAAGGGCTCGTCGACGCCATCTGGTTCAATCAGGGTCAAGTCTGCTGCGCAGGCTCGCGCCTTCTGGTTCAAGAAGGCATCGCCGATCGTTTCCACGCTAAGCTACGTGCCCGGATGGACACCCTGCGCATCGGAGACCCGCTGGACAAGTGCATCGACGTGGGCGCTGTAGTGGATCCTGTTCAGCTACAGACCATCAAGGGCATGGTTGAAAGTAACACCGCTGGTCGCGTTCATCAGGCCGCTTGCGACTTGCCCGCGAACGGCTGCTACTACCCGCCAACGCTAATCTCGGGGCTGGAGACCTCTGACCCGCTGATGCAGGAAGAGATCTTTGGACCGGTACTAGTTTCGTCCACCTTCCGTACCCCCGAAGAAGCGGTCGAACTGGCAAACAACACCCGCTACGGGTTGGCCGCAACGGTATGGACCGAAAACGTAAACCTCGCGCTGGACATCGCGCCCAAGCTGGTTGCTGGCGTGGTCTGGGTGAACGCGACCAACCTGTTTGACGCCGCCGCCGGGTTTGGCGGCGTGCGCGAAAGCGGCTTTGGTCGCGAAGGCGGCTGGGAAGGTTTGGCGGCATACACAAAGCCCAAGGGCAAAGGTAAACCGCTGGCGAAGATCGAGGCGACCATGGGCGAAGGTGCTCCGGTCGATCCAATCGACCGCACCGCCAAATTGTATATCGGCGGTAAACAGGCGCGGCCTGACGGTGGCTATTCAAAGCCCGTCTGGGGTAAATCCGGTCTGCTGGGCCATGTGGGGCTTGGTAATCGCAAGGACATCCGGAACGCGGTTGAGGCCGCAGCTGGTGCCAAGGGTTGGTCCAAGACAACCGGCCACCTGCGCGCGCAGATCTTGTACTACATCGGCGAAAACCTCTCGGCCCGTGCCGATGAATTCGCCGCGCGTATCGACGCAATGACCGGCAAAAAGGACGGCGCGAAAGAGGTTGAAGCCTCAATCCAGCGTCTGTTTGCCGCCGCTGCCTGGGCCGACAAGTATGACGGTCAGGTGCATGGCGTTCCGATCCGGGGAGTCGCTATTGCGATGAAAGAGTCCGTTGGCGTGATCGGTGCTCTGTGTGCCGACGAGGCACCGCTTCTGGGTCTGGTTTCTGCGATGGCGCCGGCGATTGCTATGGGCAACCGGACAGTTCTGGTGGCTTCCGAGCCCTATCCACTGGCGGCAACAGACTTTTACCAGATCCTCGAAACTTCGGACGTCCCCGCTGGCGTGGTCAACATCCTGACCGGCAGTCATGCGGAATTGGCGAAACCGCTGGCGTCGCATCTGAACGTCGATGCGGTCTGGTCGTTCTCGTCCACCGACCTGTCGAAAGAGATCGAGGTTGTCTCGGCCGGGAACCTGAAACGGACCTGGGTGAATAACGCGACGGCATTTGATTGGGGCGTGGACCATTCCCGCCGCTTCCTTCAGGCTGCGACCGAAGTGAAAAACATCTGGGTGCCCTACGGCGAGTAGGGCTCCCTGCCAAGCGAGGTCTACATGGATTTTTCAGGAAAAACCGTCATCGTCATCGGCGGAACCAGCGGCATCAATCGCGGCATTGCCGAGGCCTTTGCAGCCTCGGGCGCCAAACTGGCTGTAGCCAGTCGTTCGCAGGAAAAGGTTGATGATACGGTCGCGGCTCTGAAAGCCGCTGGCGCACAGGATGCCATCGGTGCAGCGTTTGACGTGCGGGACCCTGAGGCCGTAGCGGCGGGACTGAAACAGTTCCATGATACATTAGGCGATTTTGACGTTTTGGTCTCGGGCGCAGCAGGTAACTTCCCGGCGCTGGCGGCTGAAATGTCAGTCAATGCGTTCAAAACTGTGATCGATATCGACCTGATGGGCACGATCCACGTGATGAAGGGGGCCTACCCGTTCCTCAAACGCCCCGGCGCCAGCATCATCAACATCTCAGCCCCGCAGGCATACTTACCTTATGAAGGTCAGGCCCATGTCTGCGCGGCAAAGGCGGGCGTGGATCAAATCACCAGGACCCTTTCGATGGAATGGGGTGTAGAGGGCATTCGTGTGAACTCGGTTGTGCCCGGTTTCATCGAAGGCACGGAGGGAGCCAAACGCCTTGCCCCCACCCCGGATGCTGGGGAAGCGTTACGCAAAGACGTACCGTTGGCCCGTTGGGGCCAGCCGCAGGACGTGGCAAACGCCTGCCTGTTCCTCAGCTCAGATATGGCGAGCTATATCAGTGGCACGGTTCTGGCGGTCGACGGGGCACTTTATCAGCGCGGGTCAGGCAAGTTCGGGCAAATGATGGGGCAAATGCTGCGTGCACAGGCAAAACAGAACTGAGCACCTGTCAGGACATTGGCATCGCCAACATTTAAAGACCCGCGGGATTACCGTTTCAAATAAGGCTAGGAGCGTTTGACATACAGTCCAGCTGCTACCAAAAGCGTAGTCAGCAAACCGGCCACAACATAGAGAATGAATGCGCTGAGCAGGGATTGGCCAAGAGCCAGAGAGGCCGCAAATGTCAGCAGCCCCGCAAGTATCCCAATTCCTAATGCCGCAACTATCATGGCGTCTTTCTGCCCTACCTATTGTCGAACGAGACACCGGTCTGATCTAACCGCTCAAACGCCTCGACAACGAAAGCATCCTTGATGTTTCTGGCCAAATTATGACCACGACTCCTTAATGATCTCTTAAGTCACAAAATTGCGCGCCAAGGGATTTCTAGTATCCTTGGCAGATTTATAGTTTGCGCACTATGCACGACTGGCTCAACACAATCACACCGTCATGACGCGCAGCAAGGTCGTCTGGCCGCTATCCGTCCAGACCGATCGGTTTCCCAACCACGGTGAAATGCAGGCCTTCGGGGTCCAAAAACTCGGCCGCTACCCGGTTTATATCCTCCAGTGTCACCGCGTTCACCTTGTCATTGCGGGTTGCGATATAGTCGATGGGCAAGTCTTCCATCTGCATCCCCACCATGATCCCCGCGATCTGACCATTCCCGTCGAACCGTAGCGGATATGCACCTGTAAGATAGGTCTTGGCATCATCCAGTTCCTCTTGGGTAAATCCCTCGGACGCAGCGCGGGCCCACTCGTCGCGGATCACGTTAACCGCGTCGGCAATCCGGTCATTGGCGGATGAGACCGAACCAAGGTAAACTGAGGCCAGATCCTTGGGCACCAGAAAGGTCGAGACACCGTAGGTTAGACCACGCTTTTCCCGCACTTCGTGCATCAGGCGGCTTTCAAATCCGCCACCACCTAATATGTGATTCAGGATAAAGGCTGCGAAGAAATCAGGATCGTCGCGGTCAATGCCTTTTTGGCCAAAAAGAGCAACCGATTGAGGCGTGTTGAATTCCACCACACTTATGCCGCCATCGATCTTAACATCGGCCTTATCCGGGATGGCTTTCCCTGTTGCTGGCAAATCCACCAGCAGCGTATCCAACAATGTGCCCAATTCTTCTGCGGTGATGTCACCGACGGCCCCGACATATAGCCGATCCTTGGCAAAGACGTTCTGGTAGGCCGCAATGATATCGTCACGGGTCAGCCCCGAAACACTTTCGATCGTCCCTTTTCCGTCCGTCGCGTAGGGGTGATCTCCGTAAGCCATTGCTGCAAAACTGCGTCCGGCAATATCGTTCGGATCAGTTTGGTCCGATTTCAGACCCGAGAGCACCTGCCCCCGCACCCGTTTAATGGCATCTTGGTCAAAACGGGGGTCGTGAATTGTAGTCCGCAACAGATTGACCACATCATCGCGGTTCTCGGTCAGGAAGCGGGTTGAAATCGAGACTGAATCATCCGTCGCGCGGTAGCTGAATGAGGCCGCCAATGCCTCAAGCTCGCGCGCATAGGTCCGGACATCCATGTCGCCCGCGCCTTCCTCGATCAACCCGCTCATCAGGTAAACTGCGCCGCGTTTATCGGGATCATCCAAGGAAGTGCCGCCGCGAAATCGCATCTCAAGCGCGGTAAACGGTATTGAGTGATCTTCGACCAGCCATGCGGTGATTCCCCCTGGCGAAGTTACCTCCTGGATTTTGATTTCAGCCCATGCGGGCAGCGCGATAGCAACAGCGATCAGAGTCGCAAGAATCCGTTTCATTGTGTCACCTCATCGTCACGCATCAGCCAACCGGTTACAGAGGTTTCAGGCTGTATCACTTCTCGTGCCGCCGCGATGATATCATCAGCTGTCGCCGACTGCAGGATGTCTGGCCAGGCCTGCACATCCTCAACCGTCAGCCCGCTGGTCAGCGCGCGTCCATAGCGGTTTCCGATTCCGTCCACATTGTCGCGCGCATAGGTTTGAGCGGCGCGAAGCTGCATCTTGATACGTTCCAGATCCGCTTCGTTTACGCCTTCGGCGATAAAATCTGAAACAACCTGATCCATCGCATCCTCGGCCTCCTGCAACGAGACACCTTCGGCCGGAACAACAATCAGATCAAAGGTTGTGTCATCCAGTGAAACGCCCCGGTAGAACGCACCGGTATAGACGACCAGTTGCTGCTCAAACTGCAGCTTTTCATTCAGATAGGATGTGGTGCTACCGCCCAGCAACTCGGCCAGAAGAAACAGCGCCGCGGCTTTCTCCTGTGCCCCTGCATCGCGTTCGGGTGCCAGATAACTGCGTTGCACATAAGGCTGCGAGACTCGGGCGTCTTTGTAGGTCAAGCGGCGCTCAGCCGTTTGCGGGGGCTCCTGCGAACGGATCCTTTCGGGCAGGTCTGGATTGGCGGGAATCACACCATAATACTGATCTGCAAGCAATTTGACCTCGTCCGGGTCAACATCACCAGTCACCACCAGAATGGCGTTATTGGGCGCATAATGGGTCTGATAGAAGGACAGGGCATCGTCCATGTCGAGCTCTTCCATCTCGTGTTTCCAGCCGATAATGGGAACGCCATAGCGGTGGTTTAGATACTGCGCTGCGTTCATCTGTTCGCCAAACAGCGCGCGTGGATTGTTCTCGGTCCTCTGGTTGCGTTCCTCAAGGATGACGTCGCGCTCGGTTACGATGTCATTTTCGGTCAGGCGGATGTTGCGCATCCGGTCCGCCTCCATCCGCATCATCAGTTCCAACCGGTCGGCGGCAACGCGCTGGAAATAGGCAGTGTAGTCATAAGAGGTAAATGCGTTGTCATTTCCCCCGTTGGCCGCGACGGTGGCCGACAACTCACCCGCTTCCATTGTATCGGTGGCCTTGAACAGCAGGTGTTCCAGAAAATGCGCGACACCAGAGGACCCGATCGGTTCGTCTGCCGAGCCTGCACGATACCAGACCATATGCTGCACCACCGGCGCGCGGTGGTCTTCGACCACTACGACGTCCATGCCGTTATCAAGCGTGAAAGTGGTAACCGCCTCATGCCCCTCTTTGGCCCAAAGAGGGGATGCTGCGATCAGGGCAGCCGACAATGCCAGGGCCCGAACCATGGGGCATCCTCCGTTTCGTTTCTGGTATTCAAACTACGGTGGTGCTGCCAGTGTTCAAGGCCAATGACGGAATGTTAAGAAAAGTTCATTCCAACGGAGGCGCAGAAGGTGTTTCGATACCACGCTGCCGCGCCGCTTCGTTTGCATTGTTCGCATCGATCGACTCGCGCCGATATGCCTGCGAATAACGATCCACCGGGAAAAGCCGCAAACGCGTGAAGCGCTGCTTCTTCTTACGGAAATCCGCATCTTCCTGGGCAACAACCTGTCGCGTATTGGCGGGAACACCATATCGGCTTGAAGCTGTGACCAGCGCTGCATCACTCGCAGGAATCGCGGTATTGGGGTTCAGGGCCGCTTCGCTGCCGCCGAGAGCCACAACAGCATCTGCCTTTGGATTGGGATCAGTCAGATTCGCACCACCGGGGGTAGGTGCAGGTAGAAACGCATAATCCTTTGGTTGGGTCAGCGGCTTAACCGGCAGGACCGAGAACTCATCCGGCCCGGGCCCGGGTGCCCGAAGATTGCGCAAACCAATATCGGAACAGCCCGCAACTGTCGCGGCGAGTGTCAGAACAAGAATGGTGCGTGGCATACGCATCAGTGTCTCCAGCCAGTTTCAGGCGCTTTTATCGCATATCATCGGGCAGGTCACGAGGGCTTTTTGCCATCGAATAGGACCAGGCCCAATGCTCCCGCAAATATGAACACATCCGCCAGATTGAACACAAACGGGTTATTGATCCCACAGCAGGACATGTTCAGAAAATCCAGAACATAGCCATAAAGCACCCGGTCGACGACATTTCCCAGCGCGCCGCCGATCAGCAGGCCACCACAGAATTGTTGAAACCTCGTCGGGGCTATTCGGCCCAGCCAAATCAGGACACCCAGACAAATCGCCAGAGAAATGCCGATCAGGACCCAGCGCGCTGCATCGCTGTCGCCCTGAAACAGCCCGAAGTTGATGCCGCGATTCTCACCGTATTTGAACACCAGAAACGGCGGCAGGACGCCGATATCGCCCTGCGCCACGCGCAGCACGTGAACGACCAGATACTTGCTGATCTGGTCGATCAAAAACGCCGCCAGTCCGGCCCAGAGGAGGAGCGGGCTGCGCATCAGTGACGGAAATGCCGCATGCCGGTGAAGACCATGGCCAGACCTGCCTCATCTGCCGCCGCGATCACCTCATCGTCACGCATCGAACCGCCGGGCTGAATGACGCAAGTGGCGCCTGCCTCGGCGGCCTCCATCAATCCGTCGGGAAAGGGAAAGAACGCATCAGATGCCACGGCCGAGCCGATGGTCAGTGGTTGGGGCAGTTCCAGTACGTCGGCCATGCGCTCGGCCTTTTTGGCGGCGATCAAGGCTGAATCGACGCGGCTCATCTGGCCTGCACCAACGCCTACGGTTGCACCGTCTTTAACGTAGACGATGGCGTTGGATTTGACGTGTTTGGCGACTTTCCAGGCAAACAGCAGATCGCGCATTTGTTCGTCAGACGGGGCCTTCTTGGTAACGACCTTCAGGTCATCCATGCCGACAAAGCCGTTATCCTTGTCCTGCACAAGCAGGCCACCGGCGACCTGACGCACGGTTTTCCCTCCTGCCGTCACGTCAGGCAGAGCCTCTGTGGTCAGCAAGCGCAGGTTCTTCTTAGCCGCGAATATCGCTTTGGCCTCGTCCGACGCACCCGGAGCGATCACGACCTCGGTAAAGATACCAGTGATCTCTTGCGCGGTTTCCGCATCCAGAGGCTGGTTCAGAGCAACGATTCCGCCAAAGGCCGAGGTCCGATCACAATCGAACGCGGCTTTATAGGCTTCAAGCAACGTGGCCCCCTTGGCCACACCGCAAGGGTTCGCGTGCTTAATGATGGCACAGGCTGCGCCGTCCGCCGGATCAAACTCGGCGACCAGCTCAAACGCCGCGTCCGTGTCGTTGATGTTGTTATAGCTCAGTTCCTTGCCCTGATGCTGCACTGCGGTCGCCACGCCAGAGCGATCCGTACCATCTGTGTAGAATGCAGCCTGCTGATGGCAATTCTCGCCATAGCGCAGGGTCTGCTTCAACTCACCCGCAAAGGCGCGGCGTTTCGGCGCCTCAAGCTGCAATGCGTCGGCCATCCAGTTGGACACGGCGGTGTCATAAGCGGCAGTCCGGGCATAGGCCTTTTGCGCCAGCCACTGTCGGAAACCCAGCGATGTCTTACCGTAGTTTTCTTCAAGTTGATCCAGCAGCGAAGAATAATCCTCGACATCTACAACGACGTTAACGAAGGCATGGTTCTTGGACGCCGCCCGGATCATCGCAGGTCCGCCAATGTCGATATTCTCGATGCACTCATCGTAACCTGCACCCTTCGCCACGGTCGCTTCAAACGGATAGAGGTTCACGACCAGCAGGTCGATCGCAGCAATCCCGTGTTCGTTCATCGCGGCAACGTGGGTATCATTGTCGCGCAGCGCCAGCAGGCCGCCATGCACCATCGGGTGAAGCGTTTTGACCCGGCCATCCATCATCTCAGGAAAACCGGTCACCTCGCTCACATCTTTGACCTCTAGGCCAGCATCACGCAACGCTTTGGCCGTACCGCCAGTCGAAAGTAACTCGACCCCGCGTTCGGACAGTGCCTTGCCCAGTTCGATCAATCCGGTCTTGTCGGAAACGGAAAGCAACGCGCGGCGCACGGGGTGAAGGTCGGTCATGGGTCCAAAGGTCCTTTTGGCGTCAGTCGAAAACGGGCTCGTCCCGGTGCGTATCCCGCACGGCATAGGCTGTATCCTGAGCCTTGCTGAGCGTCCACCGGATGCGCGTCGCATACTCCATTGCGCGCCCAGATAGAACGATCTGTTTTGTCGCGCGTGGCTTTAATCGACCTTTTTCCAAGTAAACGCTTGGTTCAACTGACAACTTTCCAACGCGATCATGGCGGAAAACCCAGATCTCGCCGCTTTTGAGGGCCATCGACACGGCCGCACCGCCCAAATCCAACGCCGCATCAACGTCAGGGTGCAGGTGAAAACGGATATCAAAGGCGATCCCCTTCAGGCCCGCCCCATCCATGGCCCGGTCAAATTGCCGTTTGGCTTTGTCGGTTGCGGTCAGCAGTATATCTTCCCCTTCAAGCTCGCGCCCATCAAATCGCAGCTCGAGCGTACGGGCGTGGGTCAGACCGAACACTTTGTTGTAACCATCATGGCCGACCATGAACCGTGTGCCCTCAAAGGCATCTTCGAAATCCACCGGGACGTCCCGAGGGCCATCGACCAGCGCCTCCTGCGACGATCCTTTTGCGACTTCGGCAAGCCGCGCGCTGGAGTAGCCGTCGACACACAGGGTCGAATGGGAAGGGGTTGCGCGCCCCGCACGTCGCCAGTCCTGACCAAAACTGCCACCCGATCCACAGTTCACGATCAGCGGGCGCCGGCCCGAGGTCAGTTCAAACGCAAGGGTGGACGCGTGCGCGTTATACGAGGCTGCGCCTTTGGGTGGCGCGCTGGCATCCACCAGAACCGTCGTGCGCGAGGCCGCCAGACGCGCATAACCCATCGACAGGTCCGAGTGCTGCTGCGGCTTTACACCGCTTTGCGCCAACGCCTGATCCAACCGTCCTTCCAACCCGCGCCCACCGCCGTGAAATCTGGCCAGCGCTCCATCCGCGTGGCGCAGATTTCGCAACGTCGGCGCGATGCGTTTGATCGCTTCGGTCTGCGAAGCAGGTGTGCCCCGGCCCACTTCGCTGAGAGCCGCCGAAGTCCAGGACAACAACGTAAACACCTCAAGCAATTCTTCGGGATTGCGGGTTGGGATACCGCCTTCGGCATCAATCTGACGTTCACACTCACGGGCCAGAGCGCGCAAGGCCGGGTCTGCCATCTGCTCCTGACCTTCCAACGCCAAACCAGCCTGCACAAGACCGGCCAGAGCCTCGAACCTTGGCAATCCCGGTGTTGCCGCTGTCCAGCGTTTGGACAGAAACCACGTCTGCTGCGACAGCGATCGAAAGAAAGCCTTGCTTTGCGCCTCATCGACACCGCGCAGCAGAAAAACCGCGTGATTGATCCAACGCATGACCCGCCGCCCTGTCAGGTCCGGCGCCCAACCAGGGCCTTTGCCGCGCCCATGCGCATCTATCCAACCCCAGACCCAACGCTGCGCTTTTTCCCGGGCGCGCATGTCGCCCACGGCCGCCAAATCGTCCAGCCACACAAAACCGTGGCGTTCGTCATCGAAATCAAGGCTTGGCGCGACCACATCCCAGAGGTCGGTGTCATCAGCCTCGACCAGATATCCCGCAAACAGCAAATTCCCGGCCACCAGTTGCCGACCACGGGCAAAAGACCCAACCGTACGCGGCTCGGGTTGGCCGACGAATCCCGAGACCGCCTTCCGCCTTTGACACAGGCGCGCGTAAAGACGGTTCTGAAACCGCGTCCAGCGATTGGCCATTGTATCCGTGTTTGACATGACGCTTGCGACTCTGCCCCTTGCGCTCTGCGGGCGCTTGAGCACACGATAGACCGGTCCGCTCGTCAAGTCATCGAAAAGCGTCGCGTCAGGCGGATTTGTTCAGACAGGCGATATAAAACCCGTCCATCCCGCCCTTGTCCGGCCAGTAATCGGGACGCAAGCGCAGGCCACCTTCTTCAGTGATCCAATCTGCTTCAACGCCCGCAATCTCAAGAGCGGCGCGATCAACCTGCATATCAGAATAGCTATCCAGTGCCTCTTCAATCTGTACTTCACCCTCGTCCGGCAGCAGCGAGCATGTGCAATAGACCAACCGCCCGCCAGGCTTCAGCAAAGTCCAGGCATGAGCCAGCATACGCGCCTGTAACTCGATCAACCCGCCAAATTCCGAACCGTCCTTGGCGAAAGGTAAATCCGGATGGCGGCGAATCGTACCCGTTGCCGAACAGGGTGCGTCCAGCAAGATAGCGTCATACTGGCCCTCATGCTCCAGCGCATCTTGGGCGATAACCTTAGCTTTCAGACCGGTTCGTTTCAGGTTCTCGCGAACGCGCACAAGCCGCGCTTCCGAGATATCCAGAGCGGTGACATCTGCACCTGCAGCAGATAGCTGCAAGGTTTTTCCACCCGGCGCGGCGCAGAGATCCAGAATTTTCTCTCCGGCTTTCGGGGCCAGAACCCGAACGGGTAACGCCGCCGCCGCATCCTGAACCCACCAATCCCCGGCCTCATATCCCGGCAGGGTCGAGACCTGCCCCGCATCCTGCAGCCGCGCCGAACCGGTGGGCAACATCTCTGCACCCGCGATCTCGACGCTTGGTTTTGGCGTCAAATCCAATGGTGCCCCGTTGAAATGCGCGTGCTCCATACCTTTCACGGCGTCTTCACCCCACGCCATGATCAGCGGTTCGCGCAACCACTCTGGCAGGCGAGGCACGCGCATCTTGGGCCAAGCGTCGGGACCGTCGGCGGCAATCTTGCGCAGTACCGCGTTCACCAACCCCTTCAGTCGACCATGCTTGCGCGAACGGCCCACGATCTCGACCATGGAATTCACCACCCCGTGCGCTGCTTCGCCCTGACACAGCTCGACTGTGCCAAGCCGCAAGGCGTTGTGAACCGTCAGCGCGGGCGTTTGTCGCAGGTGATCGGCCAGCAGCCGGTCGACACGCTCGAGCCCGCGCAGGGTTTCGATCGTCAATCGTTGCGCCCGCGCGCGATCCTCAGGGGCCAATCGATCCAGCGTACCTGCCGCAAGACATTCGGGCAACAGCCGCCCCTCGGCGAGTATCTGATCCAGCAGATAGATCGCACTTCGGCGCGCTGCTGTGGCGGAGTTTAACATGATGCTGAGTGCCTCTCGTGACCTTTGCCCGCATTGCCTTGGGCGGACGAGGGCGTATATCAAGGCCCTGTACGGAAAGGAACCCAATGTCATGAGTGACGAGCGCAAAGACCTGCCCCCTGCCGCCCAGCGCGCCCTTGCCGAGGCAGAAGAACGCCGCAAAAACGCGGAGGCCGAAGCGAAGGCACGGCCCAAAGAGCTGGGCGGGCGCGACGGACCAGATCCGGCCCGTTACGGCGATTGGGAGAAAAAGGGCATCGCAATCGATTTCTGATCAGCCATCGCGCAACGCCTGCAAGAAGTCATCGATCAAAGCGCGTTGTCGATTCGAGCGCACCCTATCCTCGGGCCATGTCAGCCAATAGCCATCTTTTGTTGCAAGCTCGGGCATATCCAGTCTGCGAAGTTGACCGGTCTCCAAACTGCTCGACGCCAAAGGAAGTGATCCCAACGCGATCCCCATGCCCTGACGCGCTGCCGTGATCGCATGACCCACCGAGTCGAAACTGATCCGGCCAGCCGGCAATTCATCAACCCCCGCAACCTGCGCCCAATCCTTCCAGCCGGGGCGTTCTCCGCGTAGATCAATCAGCGGCGCGCCCCACTTGATGCCAGATGCTGCCATCGGTGCCAGCACTTCAGGCGCGATAAGCTTTGCCTTTCGCCCAGGCCAGACGCCTCTGCCATAGCGGATCTGCAGCCAGGTACGCTCTTCCTCCAACGAAGCGCGACGCGCCATCGAATCTGTCATCACACGCACTTTGGGCTGCGCCTCCAGGAACGTGGGCAAGGCAGGGAGAACCAGCGCGTGTATATGCGAAGAAAGTCCTGCTACCCGAAGCTCGCGCGGGGTTTTTCCGAAAAGATCCTCGGTATTGCGTTCCAGTGCCTGCAGGCTGTCCTGCACCAATGGCAGATAGCTTTCACCCTCGATTGTCAGCGACACGCCCCGTGCCTCGCGCACAAACAGCGATCGACCTAACCAAGCCTCAAGATTGCCGATCCGTTGACTGACCGCTGCCTGCGTCAGACCAAATTCGCGCGCAGCGGCAGAAAAACCGCCCAGTCGCCCGGCAGCTTCGAACACGCGCAGCCAGTCCAGAGGAGGTAATCCGATCTTATTCTTAGCCATAAGATTTTCCAGGCCTCAGCGGCAATAAGGTTTAATTGTGGTAATGCCACGAAGCGCGTATCTCCTCAAGCAAAGCCCGCGCTGAACAGGAGAACCCCCATGCTGCGCTCTGCCACCCATGACCCCTCGATGGTCACCATCGATTTTGCGAACGGCACTCAATCCCGATTTCACGCCATCTGGTTGCGCGACAACGCTCTGGACCCCGAAACACGAGCGTCGGGCAATGGTCAGCGCCTGATCACAATCGGCGATATTCCGGCGGATGTATCAATCAGCGCGGCAGAGGTCGTTAAAGGAGATCTGATCGTCACATTCCAGCCCGAAGACAAAACTGTGACTTTTCCGGCCAGTTGGTTGGCCGAACACATCTATGATCGCGATCGGGACAGCGAGATCGGCCGCCTGGCCCCTGGCATCACAACTTGGGAACGCGGCATCGACGCGCCGTGCGGTGACTGGGATGCGGTACATGCCAACCTCACAGCCAAGCGCGACTGGCTGGCCGCAGTGGCGGAATACGGGTTCGCTAAGCTAACAGATGGCCCCACCGAGCCAGAATCGCTGCTGAAAGTGGCCGATTTGTTCGGCTATGTGCGTGAGACCAACTATGGTCCCTATTTTGAGGTCCGGACGGAGGTGAATCCAACCAACCTCGCCTATACCGGATTAGGTCTGCAGGCCCATACCGACAATCCCTATCGAGACCCGGTACCAACGCTGCAAATCCTCTACTGTCTTGAGAATTCGGCCGAAGGTGGGGATTCCATTGTTGTTGATGGCTTCCGCGCGGCCGAGCGTCTACGCGATCAGAACCCCGTAGGTTTCGCCCTGCTGGCGGGCTATCCGGCGCGGTTTGAATACAAAGGCTCTGACGGCGTCTGTCTGCAATCGCGTCGCCCGATGATCGAACTGTCTCCGGATGGCGAATTGATCGGCATCCGCTTCAACAACCGTTCCTCCGCTCCGTTCGTTGATGTGCCTTTCGATCAGATGGAGGCCTATTACGCCGCCTATCGTCAGTTGGGTGAGATCATCGACGATCCTGCCATGGGCGTGTCTTTCAAGCTGGAACCGGGCGAAAGCTTTATTGTCGACAACACCCGCGTCCTGCATGCGCGTCTGGGTTACTCCGGCGCGGGGTCACGCTGGCTGCAGGGCTGCTATGCTGACAAGGATGGGTTGCTTTCGACCTTGGCAGCCATGCGGATGGCACAGCCGGAGGCAGCAGAATGAAACCCGACTTTTCAACCCTGAACCGGGACAACATCGTGGCATTTATCGGCGACATCTTCGAACGCCGTGGTGGCGAGGAATATCTGGGCGAACCCGTGACCATGGCCGAGCACATGCTGCAGGGTGCCACGATTGCCGAACAAAATGGGCAGCCCGAAGAAATCATTGTCGGCGCGCTGTTGCATGACATTGGTCACTTCACATCTGAATTTGGCACCTATCATCCCGACGACACCGAAGATCGCCACCACGAGGACGCGGGAGCAGAGGTGCTCGAGCAATTTTTCCCCTCGGTCATCACCGATTGCTGCCGTTATCATGTGGCGGCCAAGCGATATCTCTGCGCGACGAAGCCTGATTATTTCAACCGCCTGTCCGCCGCCTCGGTTCATACGCTAGAACTACAAGGCGGCCCGATGAGCGCTGCGGAGGTCGCGGAGTTTGAGGCAAACCCGAACCTGAAAGAGATCATTCAGGTGCGCTATCTGGACGAGGCCGGCAAACGCGCGAACATGGAAACGCCCGACTTCGCCCATTTCGCGCCGATGGTGCAGCGCATGGTCGATAAACATCTGGGTTCGTCATGACCGCGCCAGAGTACATCTTCGAGGCCAATTCAAAACCATCCCTACCCTGGCACGAGGTGCCGCTGATCCGCGCAACGGAAACATCGGTCAAGGGTTATGGCTGTCTGGTCGACACCCCGGATACGTTCGAGATCGAAATTGTGCGCTGGCCGCAGCAAGGCTGGCGACCAATTGACGAAGGAACCGGCGACGAAGCAGGTTGGGTCGAAGGCACGTTCAAATGCGACTGGCAGGGCGATGTTCTTTATGGTGAGAACGAGGCCGTCAAAGGCCACTACGTTCTGGGTTGGTCCACCGATCCGCAAAAGGCACAGACGGGCCGTCAAACCGGACCCCGCGATCAGGTCTTGCTGTGGCATATGAACTACCACCCGGACGGGGGGCAGATGTTCTGGCCGCTGGACAAAAAGCCATTCATCGTGCCTGCCGCCCTGCCCGGTGACAATCTGACGCCGGAAAAAGTGGTGGCGTTCTGGTGCGATGGCTCGCGCGGCCTCTACATCCATCCCGGCGTCTGGCACGAGGGGATTTTCCCGGTCGAAGACAACCAGCGTTTCCTTGACCGTCAGGGCGCCGTTCATGCCCGGGTCAGCGCGGATATCGGCAAAGAGTTCGGCGTCTATCTGTCCTGTCCGCTGCGCGCGGACAAGATCAGAGAATTTTAGCCAGTACCCCTTGATGCGCAGAACGCTTGCTAATGATCCACATCTGAACCGCCAACAGGTAAGGCACGAAGAACGCGAAGTTCTGTGCCAGATCGAACGGGCCCGAGAAATCGGGCTCTGACCCCACTCCACCGGTCAGCAGGTACCAAAGTGTGTAATGCACACGGTATAGCCATGACCCAAGAGCCAGCCAGAACAGCCGCAACCCCCAGGCCCAGTGCCCAGCACGATCCCTGATCAGCGCCATCCTCGGTACCATTAATCCAGCGGTGAACAGGCAGAGCCCATACAGAAAGAACGCTGCAGACATGAGCGGTCCACCGATGGTTCCGCGCAACGGGATATAGGTCATGCCCGCCAGGCCGGTGATCAGCGCCAGCGTGACCAGCAGCCTGCCCAGCATGCGATGAAATCCGATAAACCGCAGCCGAAGGCCCTGCAGCAGCTGCAGCGGCACCAGCGCCACCAGCAAAGTTCCGGCAAAGATATGCAGCATCATGGCCGCGTTGCCGACATCTTGACGGTCGGAAAAGAGATAGCTCTGCCTAGCCGCGTCCTCGGACAGGCCAACACCGATCATACCCAGCCCGTGCATCAAAAAGGGCAGCAGCGTCAGATAGAACACGATCAGCACCAAACCAGTCGCCACTCGAGATGTAAGGTTCCGCATAGGCCCGAGTTTAACGCCGTTGCGCGGCCCGTCTATGGCTTACAGCCCGAGCACATCCACCATGTCGTATTGGCCCGGTGCCTTACCCTGCCCCCATAGCGCTGCCTTCAGCGCGCCACGCGCAAAGATGGCGCGATCCGTGGCGAGATGGCGCAACACGATGCGTTCTCCCGGCGCGGCGAACAGCACGTCATGTTCGCCCACGATGTCCCCGCCGCGAATGGCGTGAAAGCCGATATCGCCGCGCTTGCGCGCGCCGGTAATGCCGTCACGACCACGGTCGGACACATCCGCCAATTTGACGCCGCGCCCTTCGGCGGCAGCTTCGCCCAGCATTAAGGCCGTGCCCGAAGGCGCATCAACCTTGTGGTGGTGGTGGCCTTCGATGACTTCAATGTCGAAATCCTCATCCAGTGCGGCGGCGACTTTTTTGGTCAGTTGCACCAGCAGGTTCACGCCAAGGCTCATGTTTCCTGCCCGCACGATCACCGCATGGCGCGAGGCCGGTTCCAGCGCCACAATCTGTTCGTCACTCATGCCGGTGGTGCCGATCACATGCACGCAGCGCGCCTGCGCGGCCAAAGCGGCAAACTCCAGCGTCGCCTCGGGTGCGGTGAAGTCGATCACCGCCTGCGCCTGCGCGAAGGCCTCCAGCGGATCATCGGTGATCAAAACTCCCAGCGCGGGGCCACCCATTGCTTCACCAACATCCTGACCGATCCAATCGTGACCCTGGCGCTCGACCACGCCAACCAGGCGTGCCTGATCACTGTCGGTCACGGTCTTGATCAGCATCTGCCCCATACGGCCCGAAGCCCCTGTAATGACGATCCCCGGAATATGGGTCATTGCGTTGGTCCTTTTCTAAAGTCGGCTCAAAGCCTCCTACCCCGTTCGCACCCGCTTGGCAAAGCCCGGCTTTGCGCTTAGATCGGGGTTTATGGCAAAGAACAAATTCCACGATGGCCCCGGCCCGTCCCAACGACAGCTGCGTGTCGGCGAACTGATCCGCCGTACCCTGTCCGAAGTTCTGGCGCGCGGAGATGTCCACGACCCCGACCTGAACCGCATGTCGATCACTGTGGGCGAGGTGCGCACCTCGCCCGATCTAAAGATCGCCACCGCCTATGTGCTGCCATTGGGCGGCAAAGGGCAGGAGGACGTGATCGAACTGCTCGCTCGCAACAAGGGTGAGCTGCGGCGCATGGTCGGCAAGAAGGTCGGACTGAAATTCTCTCCCGATCTACGTTTCCGGTTGGATGACACATTCGACCGACTGGATGACACCCGTCGCATGTTCGAACAGGACGCGGTGCGCCGCGATCTGGACGAGTGATCCGCCTATCTGTCACATTAGGTGCGGTTGTTTGGGCCGCACAGGCTGGGGCAGTGACTTGTGAAAAGCTGACCCACGAGGACAAGCGCTACACCATTTGCGAGGTAGACGCGGCATCCGAAGATTTGCGCCTGTTCCTGAACGATGAGAATGGCGACCTGTTGGGCCATTTCTCGTCAGTGAACGAAGCTTTGGCACCTGACGGTAAGCGTCTGGCCTTTGCGATGAACGCGGGCATGTATCATGATGATCGCTCGCCCGTGGGTCACTTTGTTGAGGACGGCGAAGAACAGATGCGTGTGATCCCGAATGCTGGCCCGGGAAACTTCGGTCTGTTGCCCAACGGTGTGTTCTGCATTCGCGACGGACGCGCCGATGTGTTTGAGACATTGGATTACATCGAACGCGCGCCGGATTGCCGGTTCGCCACCCAGTCCGGCCCGATGCTTGTCATCGATGGAGAGTTGCACCCCCGATTCCTGCCGGATTCGACCTCTCTCTATATACGCAATGGGGTCGGAACCAACGCTGAAGGGACCCGTGCGGTATTTGCAATCTCTGAGGATTACGTCACCTTCCATGAATTCGGCAGGTTGTTCCGCGACACGCTGGATACTCCGAACGCATTGTTTCTGGATGGCAATATTTCGCGGATGTATGACCGCGCCAACAACCGATCCGACATCGGGTTTTCACTGGGACCAATAGTGGGCGTCGTCGAGAACGTACCGGCAAATTGACAGCGTCGAAGCGATCCGCTAACTCGCGCGCCTCAGTAAGTTTCAAGGTGCAAGATGGGACGCAAACGCAAGGGTCGTGACATTTCCGGTTGGCTGGTGGTGGACAAGCCTGCGGGCATGACTTCGACCGCGGTCGTCAACAAGGTGCGTTGGGCGATGGACGCCAAGAAAGCAGGCCATGCAGGCACGCTGGACCCCGAAGCAACTGGCGTTCTGGCGGTAGCTTTGGGCGAGGCGACCAAGACTGTTCCCTACATCACCGATGCGCTGAAAGCCTACACATTCACTGTGCGTTTAGGACAGGCCACCAATACCGACGATGCCGAAGGCGAAGTTATCTCGGAAAGCTCTGCGCGTCCGACGGATGAAGATATCAAACAGGCGCTCTCACCGTTCCTCGGGGATATCATGCAGGTGCCGCCCAAGTTTTCAGCTGTGAAGATCGACGGTCAGCGCGCGTACAAACTGGCCCGCGATGGCGAAGATGTGGAACTGTCCGCACGCCCCCTGTGGGTTGAAGAGTTGATCCTTGTCGACCGACCCGACACCGATCATGTGGTGTTGGAAATGACCTGCGGCAAAGGCGGGTATGTCCGTTCGATCGCGCGCGATCTGGGCGAAGCGCTGGGCTGCTACGGCCACGTCAAGGAACTCCGTCGCATCTGGTCGGGTCCGTTCGAGGCCGAAGACGGCCTGTCCATCGAACAGATCGATGAGATGGCCAAAACCACAGCATTGGATGAATACCTGCACCCGTTGGAAACCGGCCTGTCTGATCTGCCTGAGTTGAAATGCACCCCGGAAGGGGCAACCCGATTGCGCAATGGCAATCCGGGAATGGTGTTGGCATCCGACGTCGAATACGGCGACGAGGCCTGGGCTTCGCTGGATGGCAAGGCTGTGGCCGTCGGGATATACAAATCCGGTGAATTGCATCCCAGCCGGGTGTTCGTCGTTTGAACTACGTGTTAGGCGAAGGGCATGATTACCCGTTCTCATACCAAGGGCGACGCGCCCTCGACCGCCATCTACTCCGACTGCGAAAAGTATCGCTATAGCCTGACCCGCATCTGGGATCCGGCGGGGCGCAAGGCGCTGTTTGTGATGCTGAACCCCTCGACCGCAACCGAGGTACAGAACGACCCGACGGTTGAACGCTGTGAACGGCGGGCGCGAACATTGGGCTTCGGCGCATTTCAGGTTACCAACATTTTTGCGTGGCGCGATACCGACCCGCGCAAAATGCGCGCAGCTGAGGATCCTGTTGGACCGCAGAACGACCAAGCCATTCTGGAAGGTGTTGGCTGGGCCGATCAGGTTATTGCTGGCTGGGGCACACATGGCGCGCATCTTGATCGCGGTCGATCTGTCGAAGCACTGCTGCGCGCCACAGGTCAACCGATGTATCATCTGGGGCTCACCAAAGACGGCCATCCAAAACACCCGCTCTACATCGCTTACGCGCAACAGCCTCAGTTGTGGTGACGAAGGGTTAACCACACCTGCAACTTGGCTTTGACCAACCTCTTGATTGCATGAGATGTTTTACACTCGGGGCAAGTCTGCTTGCGGAGGGTAATCATGTTTCTGATCGGTTTATTCGGGATGGCTGCATTAGGAGGGGCCGCCTATGCGATAAGCGACGTTCTCGTACCCGACGAAACAACCGAGGAGGATGGTGAGCAAATTGATGACTCGGTTGAGGATGAATTGACCGAAGGCAACCTCCTCGAACTGGAAGAAGATGTTGAAGAGCCCGATTCATCCGAAGATACCAACACAGGTGAAATCATCTCTGAGCATGGGGGAAATCTGGTCATTGCAGGCGATGAGGATGCAAATATTCTGACCGGACAAGAGGGTAATGATCAGATTAATGGGTACGAAGGCGGCGACCTCATCGACGGAGGGGGCGGAAATGACGTCATCTACGGTGGTTCCGGAGAGGACACGCTGATCGGAAACGTCGGGAACGATGTGCTCCATGGCGGGAATGGCGACGACAATTTGGCCGGAATGTCAGGCAACGACGACCAGTATGGTCATTTCGGAATGGATGAGTTGGAAGGTGGCGACGGCGATGACCGGATTTTTGGCGGTCAGGACGATGATATCTTGAGGGGCGATGACGGCGACGATCAATTGCAAGGTGGCGACGGCGATGACTATCTGACAGGCGGTGCAGGACAAGATGCCCTGTTCGGTGGAGACGGGGATGACATTCTGAACGGCAACGATGGTCGGGAGGAGACTTCCCCTGACTTTCTGAACGGGGGGGCTGGCGATGATGTCATACTGGCCAAAGACGGAGATATCGTCACCGGTGGAGACGGCGATGACGAAATAATCGTGCAGCCAGAACTGGAACAGGAAGCCGCAACAATCATGGATTTCCAGATTGGTCACGACAAGCTGCTAGTCACCTGGGACGGCCCAGAAGACCCTGAGTTGACCATCGAGCCAGACAGCGAAAACAATGACCTGACCCATGTCAGGGTCAACGGCGAGAACGTTGCGCAGATATTTGGTGCAGAAGGTCTAGCCGCAGAGGATATTCTGTTTGTGACCGAATCCCAATTGGCACAATACGCTTTCACTGGTTGAACCCGCAGAATCCCTTTGCCATTCGCAGCAAAAGCGCCTATATGCGCCCATCCGCATCGGAATCGGTGCGGTTTTCTCCATGGGCCTGTGCTGGACGACATCCCGGCCTGCGCCATCAACTCTAACCTTAAAAGGAGACCCCGATGTCGATTACTGCCGCTGAAAAAGCACGCGTTATGAAAGAATTCGCAACTAAAGACGGTGACACCGGTTCGCCAGAAGTCCAGGTTGCCATCCTGACCTCGCGCATCACCACCCTGACCGAGCACTTCAAGACCCACAAGAAAGACAACCACGGTCGTCGCGGTCTGCTGAAAATGGTCGCCCAGCGCCGTAAGCTGCTGGACTACCTGAAGGGCAAAGAAGAAGCGCGCTATCAGGACCTGATCAAAAAGCTGGGCATCCGCCGCTAATCACGCTTTGTTCGTGCGTTGCGGGCACTGACCGCCCCTTTTTTGTACATCTCGTACGCCCGCCAATAGGCGGGCGTATTTGTTTTGTGTAACACTGAATCAGCTATGGTATCGTACATGAAGCATGGCCGAGAACTGTAGGCCAACCCACGTTCAGGCGTGGCATCAAAATGTGCAGTTACACTTTGAACAAATTTTTTTGCTCCATGTGAACCACTTCACTGACCAGAACAAAAGAATGCGCCATGCTGACATTGTTAGTGAGTAGGCGCTTCTTTTGTTTCGGGCGTCAGGTTTTCATAGTCCTCCCTATCTTTACTGGGCGCGCCTTTGACAGGCGCGCCCTTTTGTTACCTAGATCATCCGGAATGCGAGCGATTCTCAGCCGATTTGCATCAAAACCAGGAAGAAGTTCATGCTCCGGAAGACAAGAAGACCTTTAATCAATCAAGGGTCTAATTGTGACGTAGCGTCGTGACCGTATAGCGATAGGTCCGCAAGTTGACGTAAGCGTAAGTAATACAGCTATTTTTTTACCACTCGATCAAAAATGATGCGAAACGCGGAATCCTTCCCCCTTTCTCAAAGTCAAATTTTTAATACATGCGCCGTGTCGCTGCGGGTTACCACTCACGGCATATGATCTTTGAGCTTCTCCCTCGAGGTTCAGATCTGACCCGCAGCGACAAGCATCTGGGCGAATTAAGTTGTTGGGAGGTGAACGATGCCATTGAAATCTGTTCTGGACAGAGTGTTTTCGACTAAAACAATTCGAACGGCTGATGTTGTTAAATCATCGGTGGTGCCTTCCAGCCCAGATGGAACGCGAAAACCAATATCGAGGGTCGAAACTGCCGCTGTTCTCCGAGGAATTCTCACAGAGGAACAGCAAAATCCGGCGAAACCGCGCGCGCACGAAGACCCAATACAATAGCGCGCCAATGTCGTCACATCCGGCCTCTGTCATCGGGTTTCCAGTGCCAAATATCGAAGCAATGCGCACTATTGAAAACGCCCGCAACTCGGCGGGCGTTTAATGGGGGTCAGGTGAACTCGGGCTGCTATTGCGACATGCCACCTTCGCTGCTGACCTGTTCCTGAACGTGTGTCTCATTGCCCACGGTCGCACCACGTGGAGGGAAATCCGCAAAGGTCGCCAGATGTGCCTGAACCAGCCGGGCTGCCGGACCAAAGGCCCACATCTTGTTGCCCATCCAGCGGGTATACATCCCGGATTCCTCGGCCGCTTTCTCATAAGGATCGCGGCGTAGGTTGAACAGCAATGGCGCGTTCAGTTCCTCTTTAGGACCGGCCCAGCCCTTTTCCTGAATGGTGAAATGCGCCTTCCAGTCGTTATAGCGGATCGCCTGCAGATCGGTGCCTTCGTAATAGACAATCTCTTTGCGGTTACTGGGTGTTTCGCCAGTCAGATATGAAAGCTGATTATACCCGTCCAGATGCACCTGATAGCCTTCGAACCCTTCAAGCAGATCGGCAGGAAGGTTCTGCGATCCGCCTGCTGCCGCGACAAGAGTGGGCATCCAATCCATGCCGTCGAAGATACCGTTCAGCACCTGACCTTCGGCAACTTTGCCGGGCCAACGGATGATCGCGGGAACGCGGAATCCTCCCTCCCAGGTGGTGCCTTTTTCGCCGTGGAATGGCGTGGTGCCACCATCGGGCCATGTCATCGTTTCCGGGCCATTGTCCGAGGTGAAGATAACGATGGTGTTGTCGGCGATACCAAGCTCTTCCAGATGCGCGGTCACCTTGCCGACATTATCGTCAAGCTCTTTCATGACCACATCCTGCAGGCCGCGCCCGTCGCCCAGCATCGCCTCGTATTCCGGGCTGAGATGGGTCCAGACATGCGCCCGCGCAGGCGCCATCCAGACAAAGAACGGGGTTTCGCTGTCAACTGCGCGGTTGATGAAATCGATGGTGTGGGCCGTGACCTCATCATCCAGGGTTTTCTGACGTTCAGGCGGGGCTGGACCGTCATCAATGATGCGCTGTTTGCCCACCGGCCCCCAGCGGGGGTCGACGGTCTCGTCAACGGTATCCGTGGCAAACGAGTGGATAATGTTGCGCGGACCGAACTGAGCGGCAAATTCCGGATCATCCGGCCAGTCGGGGTCGGTCGTGTATTCCATAGCGTTGAGGTGGTAGAGCCAGCCCCAATATTCATCAAAACCCTTGGCCGTTGGCAGGAACTTGTTCAGATCGCCCAGATGGTTCTTACCGAACTGCCCCGTAGTATAGCCCATGGATTTGAGGATATTTGCCAACGTCGGGTCTTCGTCGCTAAGACCGACCGGATCGCCCGGAAGGCCCACCGTGTGCATGCCGGTACGTACCGGGAACTGACCGGTGATAAAGGCGGAACGCCCTGCGGTGCAGCTGGGTTGCGCATAATAGTCGGTCAACCGGGCGCCCTCGGCGGCAAGCTGATCCAGATTCGGAGTCTGGATGCTTTTGACACCTTGATGATAGCTGCCAAGGCTGGCCCATCCGACATCGTCAGCCATGATCACCAGAATATTGGGCTTGTCGGACTGTGCAACGGCCGTCGTGGCAACCGCCCACAAAGCCGCAGCGAGGCTGGTAGTTACTGATTTTATTCGAAACATTCGGTTCGACTCCTGCGTTCAATCGGATTGGCCGAGTGGGCCGATATGCGGTATGTCCTAGCGGGTGGACCATTCGCTCCGCAAACGCGGCTTTACTTTTTTGCAGGATCTGAAACTTAATGTTCAGTAACTGAAACTTGAGGACCATCGTGTTAACTGAAAAGACTCTTTCCGCCTTTCTGCACCTTGCCGAGACGGGCAACTTTCAGGAAGCGGCCAAACGTCTGGGCGTCTCGAACGCGTCGCTGTCGCGCTATGTTTCGATGGCCGAGGAACAAGTCGGCTTTCCGCTGTTTCACCGCAAACGCGGCAACAGCGGACTGACGCGTGAGGGGCAAACGTTCCTGCCGGTGGCAAAAACTCTGCAGGCGGATTTGAATCGCTGCGCTGATCAAGTGGAGCGTATCCGTCTGGATACCGGTCAAACCGTGCGGATCGGCTGTGGCCCTTTGACGCCGCGTACGCTGGTGCGGCCCGCGATTCAGGCCGCCTTGCAGCAATCCCCCGCATTCCGTTTCAGGGTGGATGTCAGCGCGCGGCAGGCACCGATCGAGATGCTCGAGAATGGTGAAATCGACATCTATCTGGGCGATCTGACCCATACGTCAGAGACCGAGAATATCGAGTTGATGATGTTCGAAAAGCGTGCGGTGGTGTTTGCTGCCCATGTTTCACATCCATTGCATGACACCGCCCCTGCAACCTTGAATGCGCTATTCTCGTATCCTTTAGCCTCGCCGCATCTGCATAAGCATTGGCGTGCGGCGATCACGCGGGCATTGGGCGGCACCGACGAAGCGGCCGAAAAAGTCAGAGCGTTGCCTCAGGTGGAAAGTGATGATTATGCCTTTCTAACGTCGCTGCTGACGGGCCCCGAGTTTGTTGTCGGCGGGATGCCTGAAACCTTCGCCGAACTTGTCGCGGACGGATCGGTCAAGCTGATCGAAACCACGCCGCCGATTACCTGGAACATATGCGCTGCACGAAAGGCAGGACCGGGTCAGCCTGCCACCGAAGCCCTGTGGAAACAGCTTGAGGAACTGGCTGGTCAAAACCCTGGGTGATGCATTATTCACCCAAATGGTTGACTGAAGTATGAAAGGGGTGTAATTCATCCAAATGGTTGAACGAGAGAGTCGCTATGACCTGGGCGCAATATTGAAGGCCGCGTCCGACCCGACACGCCGAGCGATCCTGACAATGCTTGCGCAGCAGGGTCCCTTGCGGGTGACGGATATCGCGCGACGCTTCGAGATGAGCCTCAATTCGGTATCCAAGCACATCAAGGTGCTGGAAAATGCCGGGTTGGTGCAGCGTCGGACAGAATGGCGCGAACATCTGATCGAGGTTCAGATGGATCCCTTGTCAGCCGTGGATGAATGGTTTGCCGGGCTGCGTTCAATTTGGGCGCTTCGGCTGGACGCCTTGGAAACTGCTTTGGAGGACCCAGAAGATGACGGAACTGTCCCTTGAAATAACGCGCGCCATCCCGCACCCGCCTGAAAAGGTGTTTGACGCGTGGCTGAACCCGGAAATGCTGGCTAAATTCATGCTGCCCGGCCCCAACATGACCGTGCCCGAGGCACAATCCGACGCCCAGGTCGGTGGCCGGTTCAAGATCATCATGCGCGCACCCGAGGCCGGAGACCTCCCGCATGAGGGCGAATATAAGGTCATCGACCGGCCCAACCGGCTGCAATTCACTTGGAACTCTCCCTACAGCCAGGACGATTCCACCGTGACGCTGGATTTCACACCCACTGAAAAGGGCACCAAACTGCGCCTGCACCACATCCGCTTTCCGTCACAGGAAAGCCGCGACAATCATGAAGGCGGCTGGGCCCGAATCCTTGAATCGCTGGAGGGTGCGCTGTGATCAACTGGCTCGCCCTTGGCGCGGGAGTAATCGCCGCCTTTCTGTTGGGGTGGCTGGTCTACGGCCCCATCGGGTTTCAGAAACGCTGGGCTGAAGGCACGCGGATCGATCCCACCCCACCCGCTTCTCCACCTCTGCCGCAAATGGCAGCCCAGATCGTGTTTTTGATCCTGCTGGCCTCAGTGATTGCCGTAACTGAGACGACCAACAGCCTTGGGGTTGCGGTACTGGCCATCCTTGCAGTCGTAGCACAGACGGCCTCGGTCGGGGCATGGGCGCAGAAAAGCGGCTTCGCCATCGCGGTCGATGCGGGCTATGCGTTAGGATGCGGCGTGGTGATGATCCTGGCGCACGCGATCCTTTGAAATATCGACCCCTGCCTGGCTTGGGCGGGGGTTAGGCAAACCCCTGCCCCTCAAAAACTCCCGACTTTCCAAAGCTTGCAAACTGATGTATGGGCCAGTCATCTGAGACGTTGTGCCCTGACCCCGGCACTCGAACGGAAGATAAATGGGGTCGGCGGCAATGGGGCCGCCACGCAAACCGGAGACCCGCAGGGGCGGGAGTGCTCCGTTCTAGGATACGCATATGTTTGATGTAACGAAGAAATCTATGCAGTGGGGCGAAGAGACGCTCACACTGGAAACCGGCAAAGTTGCCCGTCAGGCGGACGGCAGCGTAATTGCCACGCTGGGCGAAACCAGCGTCATGGCGAACGTGACCTTTGCTCGGGCTCAAAAACCTGGTCAGGACTTTTTCCCGCTGACCGTACACTACCAAGAGAAATACTATGCCGCCGGTAAGGTTCCGGGTGGCTTCTTCAAGCGCGAGGCGCGCCCGACCGAGAAAGAGACGCTGACTGCGCGACTCATCGACCGTCCGATCCGCCCGCTGTTCGTCGACGGCTTCAAAAACGAAGTTCTGGTGATGTGCACCGTGCTGTCCCACGATCTGGTCAACGATCCCGACATCGTTGCGATGATCGCGGCATCCGCTGCCCTGACCATTTCCGGTGCGCCGTTCATGGGCCCGATCGCCGGTGCCCGCGTTGGCTTCGAGGATGGCGAATACGTTCTGAACCCGACCGTCGATGACATGCAGGACCTGCGCCTGAACCCCGAGCAGCGTCTGGATCTGGTTGTTGCCGGCACCAAAGACGCCGTGATGATGGTTGAATCGGAAGCGTACGAGCTGTCCGAGGCAGAAATGCTGGGCGCGGTGACCTTTGCGCATGAGCAGATTCAGCCCGTGATCGACCTGATCATCTCGCTGGCTGAAGAAGCCGCGAAAGAGCCGTTTGAATTCGAAGCGCCCGATTACTCGGAGCTGTCCGCCGCTGTTGCCGCAGCTGGTGAAGAGCAGATGCGCGCCGCTTTCGCGATCACCGACAAGCAAGAGCGCACCGCCGCTGTTGCCGCTGCCCGTGAAGCGATCAAAGAGGCGCTGACCGAGGAACAGCTGGAAGACGGCAACCTCGGTTCTGCAATGAAAAAGCTGGAAGCTGGCATTCTGCGCGGCGACGTCGTCAAAGGCGGCAAGCGGATCGACGGTCGTTCGACCACTGATATCCGTTCGATCGTTGCAGAAACCTCGATGCTGCCGCGGACCCACGGTTCCGCCCTGTTCACCCGTGGTGAAACACAGGCGCTGGCCGTGACCACGCTGGGCACCGGTGACGATGAGCAGTTCATCGACGCGCTGCACGGCAACTTCAAATCGAACTTCCTGCTGCACTATAACTTCCCTCCCTACTCGGTTGGTGAAGTTGGCCGCGTAGGTGGCCCGGGCCGTCGTGAGATTGGCCACGGCAAGCTAGCATGGCGCGCCCTTCAGGCGGTTCTGCCTGCGGCGACCGACTTCCCCTACACGATCCGCATTGTGTCGGAGATCACCGAATCCAACGGCTCCAGCTCGATGGCATCGGTCTGCGGCGGTTCGCTGTCGATGATGGATGCAGGCGTTCCGCTGAAAGCACCGGTTGCTGGAGTGGCCATGGGTCTGATCCTGGAAGATGACGGCGATTACGCCATCCTGTCGGACATTCTGGGTGACGAAGACCACCTGGGCGACATGGACTTCAAGGTGGCGGGTACCGAAAACGGCATCACCTCGCTGCAGATGGACATCAAGGTTGCAGGCATCACGCCCGAGATCATGGAGAAAGCCCTGGCGCAAGCCAAGGACGGCCGGATGCACATCCTTGGCGAGATGGGCAAAGCCCTGTCCGAGACCAACGAGTTCTCGGTCCACGCACCGCGCATCGAGACCATGAACATCCCGACCGACAAGATCCGCGAAGTGATCGGCTCGGGCGGTAAGGTCATCCGCGAAATCGTCGAGGTTTCGGGTGCCAAGGTCGACATCAACGACGACGGCGTCATCAAGATCGCCTCGCCTGACGGTGAATCGATCAAGAAGGCCTATGAAATGATCCACTCGATCGTTGCCGAGCCGGAAGAGGGTCAAATCTACACCGGTAAAGTGGTCAAGATCGTCGATTTCGGTGCCTTCGTGAACTTCTTTGGCAAGCGCGACGGTCTGGTACACGTGTCCCAGATCGAAAACCGCCGCCTGAACCATCCTTCGGATGTTCTGAAGGAAGGTCAGGAAGTAAAGGTCAAGCTGCTGGGCTTTGACGATCGCGGCAAGGTCCGCCTGTCGATGAAAGTTGTCGATCAGGAAACCGGCGAAGAGATCGTGCCCGAGAAGAAAGAAAAGAAAGAGGAAAGCGCAGAGTAATCTGCCTTTACTGTTTGGATGCGAGAGACCCCGGTTCAGGCCGGGGTCTTTTTGTCTTTATGATCCCCGCATAAACCGAAGCAAGTGCCGCCCACTTCGGACCTATGTGTTGGAGCGGGGCTCTCATTCCAAATCCGCTCCGATTTGCAGAACAGTGTCGAGGAAAAGCTCCAGATCTTGCCGCTGCGTGCGGTGATTGTTGATCGCCACGCGCAAGCAATGCTTCCCGTCCAGGGTGGTATCAGAGGGAACCGCGATGCCGGATTCCTGAACCCGTAACATGATTTCTGTGTTGATTTCCCTTAGCCGATCTTCATCCACGATCCCATTGGTATAGCGAAAGCACACGATGTTCAGGTCCACGGGCGCGACGAGTTCAAGCCGCTGGTCGGCACTCACCAATTGCTGCAGATATCGCGCCTGTTCGATGTTCTGATCGATCAGACGGCCAAACTTTTCGACCCCGTTCTCTTTCAGTGACATCCAGATTTTGAGTGCTTTAAACCCCCGGCTAAGTTCAAAACTATAGTCGGCCAAAAACTTGCCAGCGATCAGCCCGCGTTCCTGAATTTGCAGATAGTCGCCGTGCATCTCAAACGTATCGAATTGGCGCTTTGCGTCCCGGACCAGAACGCAGCCAGCTTCGAAAGGGGTGTGCAGCCATTTATGCGGGTCCAAGGCGATGGAGTCGGCCAACTCTATTCCATCAACCAAATGTTTGTTGGCGGACGCCAGACGCAGGAAAGCACCAATACAGCCGTCAACATGGAACCACATCCCTTCGCGACGACAGATTTCCCCGACTGCAGTGAGATCATCCATTGCACCGGTATTCGTCGTCCCTGCCGTCGCGATCACGCAGGCCGGTTTGATGCCATTGGCCCGGTCTGCTGCGATGGCGTTTTCCAACGCAGGGATGCGCATTCGATTGTGGTCATCGCTTGCAACCGCTGTCAGCGACTTTGCGCCATGGCCCATCGTCTCGAGTGCTTTCTGATGGCAGCTATGTACTTGGTCTGAAGCGTAAAACCTGAGGGGTTGCGGCATGCCCAATATGCCTTCGGCGCGAACGTCAACGCCGGCAAGTGCGTTTCGCGCCACATTCAGAGCCACCATATTGGCCATCGAGCCACCGCTGGTCAGAGTTCCACTAGCGTCCTCGGGAAAGCCCATCAATTCCTTGAACCAGTCAACCACCTGATTGTCGATCATCGCCGCAGCCGTGTTGCCGCCACCAAGGTTCGAACCGTCAACCGCGGCAATAAAATCGCCCAGTGCACCGGTGAAATTGGACGAACCCATATACCATCCCCAGAACCGTGGATGGATGTTGCCCATGGAATACGGGAACAGGTTTTCGCGCAGGTCGGCATAGACGGCATCAAGCGGCTGCGACGTCATGGGTGCAGGGGATTTGAAGAAGTTTCGAACTGTATCCGGCATTTCCTGCCAGACATGCCGATCACGGACCTGGGACAAATGCCCGATCGCATCGTCAACCATCTGATGTGCAAGATTACGCGATAGAGTCCAGTCTTCCGGATCCAGAGATTCTTCAAAATTGCCCATGTCAAAACCCCCAAGTGTTCAAAAGCCGCAAGTGTGGGGTGCACATGATACTTAGTCAATCTGCCTTGGATTCTGATCCTGATTTGGCCGGTCAATAAAGCTGTCAGACCCTATGCGCGCTTCATTAGAAAGGAGACACCCACGGGGCCTCGGGTACCGCTCACACCGTCCTTAGCCGCACTCAGGTGCAGGTTCGGTAAACCAATTCTTAACACTTATAAGTTGAGTTAGCTCAAAGTTAAGGAATATAACGATATCTGGGAAATCGCTCCGCTTTGGCCTCGATCACCATCTATGAAATCAGCGGCGACCCGTTTGGCAATCCAAGCGTGACCATCACCGAAGGGTATCAGGTCGAAATCACCGATGATGACGGCCTTCTTGAGGATCCGGATGGAAACGGCGGCAAGCAGTTTAACACCAGTACGCTTCCTAACCTGGACAACTCGGGCAACCTCCAGATTTTCGAAGGTTACACGGCCACTGTAAGCGGGGTGCCAGTTACCTATACGCTGATTAATTTTTCAGGGACGCAATACATCGTCGTGACCTCTGGCGATGTTGAAGTCGGCGATGTTCTGACAGGCAACACGCTGGCGCAAAACCCAGCGCCGCTGGTGGCCTATGACAGCCTGCCTAGCTTTGTCTGCTTCACATCGGGGTCCTACATCCTAACCCCGTCCGGTCGCCGCTTGATTGAAGAGATCAAAGTCGGGGATCAGGTGATCGTCGCGGATGGCACCAGCCGGGCCGTGCGCTGGGTGGGTAGACGACTGCTGAGTGAGACGAATTTGAAGCAAACCCCAAAGCATTGCCCGATCCGAATCAATGCAGGCAGTCTTGGACCGCAAACGCCGTCGCGAGATCTGCTGCTGTCGCCGCAGCATCGGGTGGTCGTTTCGTCACCGGCAATGGAACTTCATCATAATCACTCGATGATGCTGGCGACTGCTAAATCTCTGGTCAACGGCAAGACCATCAACCAGCTGCCGCCGGGAGGAGGTGTCGAGTATATTCACATCCTGTTCGACCAGCATGAGTTGGTGAATGTTGAAGGGTTGTGGTCGGAATCATTTTATCCCGGCGACCATACACTCGACGTGATGAGTGTGGCGGTGAAGGAAGAGCTGTTCGGTCTGTTTCCCGAACTGCAGTCGGGTGCACGCGGCTATGGTGATACCGTGTTGCCGGTGCTGAGATCATTCGAAGTGCAGATTTTGCGCTCGGGTTTGTGCGCCCCTTCCGGGACCACACCAGCTTTTGTGCATTGAAAAAAGCAGGGGGCTTTTGCCCCCTGCCCGTCTATCCGTTTAGGACGGCGCTTTGGTCTTGCGCAGATAAGGGAAGATCGTCTCGAACTCGCCGAACTTTTCTTTCGCCTCATCATTCGATACCGTAGGCGGGATGATCACATCCTCACCCGGCACCCAGTTGGCGGGAGTTGCCACGCCCTTGGCGCTCATTTGCAGCCCGTCCAGTGCGCGCAGGATCTCGGCAAAGTTCCGACCCACGGTCATTGGGTAGGTCATCGACAGTTTCAGTTGCTTGTCCGGGCCAATGATAAAGACCGAACGTACGGTGGCACTGTCGGCAGGCGTGCGGCCGTCGGGCAGATAAGCTTCGGCAGGCAACATGTCGAAGGCCTTAGACACCGCCAACCCATCATCAGCAATGATCGGGAAGCCGGGGTTGGCGTTGCCATATGCTTCGATGTCTTTCTTCCACTTCTTGTGGTCTTCGACACCATCGACCGACACACCCATCACCTTGGTGTTCCGCGCCGCCCATTCATCATTCAGCTGCGCAACGGCCGAGAACTCGGTCGTGCAGACAGGGGTGAAATCCTTGGGATGCGAGAACAGGATTGCCCAGCTGTCGCCGATCCAGTCATGGAATTGGACGGTGCCTTGATCGGTTTCTGCTGTGAAATTCGGGACGGTGTCATTGATACGCAAACCCATTGGAAAACTCCTCTACTGTGAAAATCGTGAGTCGGTTGCAGCCAATCTAATCACTTAGCGCAAAGGTTAAACCATTCATGTTGCCCTGTCAGGAAATTCGGTAGATACATAATTTGATCAAATTATGATTCTCACTTGCCTTGCATCAGGTCAGGTGACAGAGTGCACATGAAAACCGACCGGACGGTCGATTTATTTTTGCTCCGGAGGATGAGCCATGATCGAAAAGCGCGATTTCTATATCAACGGCAAATGGGTCGCCCCATCAGAACCGAATGATTTCAATGTCATCGACCCCTCGACCGAAGAGCCCTGCGCGGTGATCTCGCTGGGATCTGAGGCCGACACGAATGCGGCGGTCGCTGCGGCCAAAGCCGCCCTGCCCGGCTGGATGGCCACACCCGTCGAAGAGCGCATCGCTTTGGTGGAAAAGCTGGTCGACATCTATGCTACGCGTTCGGAGGATCTGGCGCAGGCGATGTCCATGGAAATGGGTGCGCCGATTGACATGGCGCGTACCCAGCAATCCGGTGCGGGCATCTATCACCTGAAAAACTTTATCCGCGCCGCCAAGGCGTTTCAGTTCGAACGTCCGCTGGGTGATCACGCGCCGAATGACCGGATCATCTATGAGGCGGTAGGTGTCGCCGCCCTGATCACGCCCTGGAATTGGCCGATGAATCAGGTCACGCTCAAGGTGGGCGCCGCTGCGATTGCGGGCTGCACGATGGTGATAAAACCCTCGGAACAGAGCCCGCTGAACGCGATGATTTTTGCCGAGATGATGGATGAGGCTGGTTTCCCAGCAGGCGTCTTCAATCTGGTGAACGGCGATGGTGTCGGCGTCGGCTCGCAGCTATCGGGGCATCCGGATGTGGATATGGTCAGCTTCACCGGCTCGACCCGCGCAGGTACTGCGATTTCCAAAAACGCTGCCGATACCTTGAAAAAGGTACATCTGGAACTGGGTGGCAAAGGCGCAAATGTGGTCTTTGCAGATGCGGATGAAAAGGCCGTCAAACGCGGCGTGCTGCACATGATGAACAACACCGGCCAAAGCTGCAACGCGCCCAGCCGGATGCTGGTGCAGCGTCCCATATATGACCAGGCGGTTGAGACCGCCGCCGAGGTCGCCAACAAGGTTACCGTGGGCAGCGCCGCTGAAGAAGGTCGCCATATCGGACCGGTGGTGAATGAGGTTCAGTGGACCAAGATTCAGGACCTGATCCAGCAGGGTATCGACGAAGGAGCGCGCCTGGTCGCTGGTGGCACCGGTCGGCCCGAGGGATTGAACAAGGGCTATTATGTACGCCCCACAGTATTTGCTGATGCAAACAATCAGATGACAATCGCCCGCGAAGAAATCTTTGGCCCCGTCCTGACCATGATCCCGTTTGATACCGAGGATGAGGCCATCGAGATCGCCAATGACACGCCTTATGGGCTAACCAACTATGTGCAGACCCAAGATGGCGACCGTGCCAATCGAATGGCCCGCGTGTTGCGATCCGGCATGGTTGAGATGAATGGCCAGTCTCGCAGTGCAGGGTCACCGTTTGGGGGTATGAAGCAATCCGGGAACGGTCGTGAAGGCGGCGTGTGGGGGTTGGAAGACTTTCTGGAAGTGAAGGCCGTAGGCGGCTGGGCTGCGGAGTAAGTATCCATAACATTTGACTTTGGTGGAGTGCGCTTCGCAGGCGCGCTCCGCTTTCATTTGGAAACGCTTCCCAGCGTCTCGGAACTGGCCAAACTTGAAAAAAGCCTTCTGGGTGACCATACCTGCCAGTTATGCAAATAGAAGAAATCTGGCCAAACTACCGCGCACGTATCAAGGCGTTCCTGCATTCCAAGGTGGCAAACCCGGCGGATGTAGACGATCTTTTGCAGGAAATATCGATCAAGGTTTTCACAGGGCTGCCGACACTCAGCGACCCTTCGAAATTGCAATCCTGGCTGTTCCAGACTGCTGACCGCACAATCATCGATTTCTACAGAAAAAACGCGCGGGCAAAGATCGTTGATCCTGAAGATCTTTGGTATTCTAGTGACGATCCGGGCATCCGTCAGGAACTGGAAAATTGCGTCGAGCCATTTATCCGCGGCTTGCCCGCCGAGACGGCAAAGCTACTTATGGACATCGACATCAATGGCATGTCCCAAAAAGAATATGCCAAGGCTCACGGACTATCTTATTCGACATTGAAATCCAGAGTTCAAAAGGGTCGCGACGACCTGCGTAAAGCATTTGACGATTGCTGTAACTGGACCATGGATACACGCGGAAATATTGCGGAATATCATTTGAAGCCAGATAACTGCAAAAAATGTTGAGCCAATCTTCGTCTTTTTGATGCGGGCGCCGTCTTACAGGTGAACGTATCAAAAGGATAAAACGATGATCAAAATTATCAGCTTCAAAATCTGCCCGTTCGTGCAGCGTGTCACCGCTATGCTGGAAGCAAAAAACGTAGCCTATGACGTTGAATACATCAGCCTAAGCGACAAACCGGACTGGTTTTTGGAAATTTCACCGACGGGCCAAGTGCCTGTCCTGGTAACCGAGAACGGTACCGTGCTGTTCGAATCCGACGCGATCGTAGAATATATCGACGATGTCACAGCGCCATTGCAGACAGACATTTCGCCCGAGCAACGCGCAGTTAATCGCGCTTGGAGCTATCAGGCGACGAAACACTATCTGGTCCAATGCAGTACGATGCAGAGCGCCGACAAGGCGACGCTGGATGATCGCATCCGCAAACTGGATGCGTCGTTTGCCAGGGTAGAGAAACAACTGGGCGAGGGCTCATTTTTTGCCGGCGAAGAACTCGGCAATGTTGATATCGCATGGCTGCCGCTGCTGCACCGCGCGGCTATTGTCGAAAAACAAAGCGGTTATGACATGCTTGCGGGTTATCCCAAAGTGAAGGCATGGCAGCAGGCTGTGCTGCAAACGGGAATTCCGGCGAAATCCGTACCCGCGGATTTCGATCAGAAGTTCTCGGATTTTTATTTGGCCGAACGCACATGGCTTGGGCGAGGTGCAAACCTGAATGAAGCACCCAGCGCGCCTGCAAAATCCACCGGGAGCGGGTGCTGCGGATAGAATAGGAATGCTCCTGCCCTGCAATCGCCGGGCAGGAGCTCGCTATCAAACCGGTCGAATGGTCAGTTGAGGCTCTCCATTCGACGTGTGCCGGGTGGATCGACCATCCCAGCCAATCTCGCCGGTGACACGCTGCCGATAAGCCGAAAAACTATCGAACTGTACCACATCTACAGGCGCGTCGAACTGCAGGGTCACCCGCCGATGTGATCCATCACCCAAGATTGTCAGGCCACGGATTTCCGCAGTAAAGGGCTGACCCAAATATCGGCCCTCAACCCGGTCACCAATGCGTAGTTGCATTCGGTTACCGGCCAAGGCGTGCAGGGTGTTCCAATCGCGCACACCATGCTGATGTGCCAGCAATTCCAACGCCTCGCTATGCAATAGCGTAACACCTGTATCTTGCAGGCGTTTGCGCAGGCGTTTTGCCTGCTCTTTCAGCTCCGCAACCGGAGCGATGTTTTGAGTTTGTGTCATGATGTGCCTCGTTTCCTTGAACGGGCGCGAAATCTGGACGGGGCTCGCATTGCCATCCGCGCGCCTGGAAAGGGCAACAGATGTGATTCAACCGGGTTTCACCAAAGCCAAAGGCTGCGAACGGCAGGGGACCCGAACCTGCCGCGCCTTTTGGCAGCCTCGGGTCGACCTGTCAATCAGGCGTCCGCCTGCGCAGCCTCAAAGGCCAGCATGGCGCGTTTGACCGGCAGCCCCCAGTGGTAACCACCCAAACCGCCCGATTTGCGTAAGGCACGGTGGCACGGGATCAGCCAGCTGACCGGGTTGCGCCCGACCGCGGTGCCCACGGCGCGTACCGCTTGTGGCGAACCAACCCGCTGCGCGATTTCTGAATAGGTAGTGACCTGTCCAGATGGGATGTGCATCAACGCCTCCCACACTTTGATCTGCAACGGAGAGCCAATCAGATAGAGCGGGGTCGGTTGCAAGCGGTCACTTTCGGCGCCAAAGGCACTAAGAACCCATGGGCGCAAACGCATCGGGTCTTCGACGAACTCGGCCTGAGGCCAGCGCGACAGCATGTCTTCCATCGCCTCTACTTCACCTGTTTCAGCGCCAAAGGCGATGCCGCAGATCCCCTTGTCGGTCCCCATGACCAGAGCTGGGCCAAACGGGCTTTCAAACCAACCCCAATAGATCGTCAGACCCGCGCCTTTACGCGCGTATTCGCCGGGGCTCATGGATTCCCATTTCAGGAACAGATCGTGTAACCGCCCGCTACCGGATAATCCGACGTTATGCGCGGTCTCCAGCGTGGTAAAACGTTCGCGTAGCAGTGCCTTGGCATGGCCCAAAGTCAGGTATTGCTGATATCGCTTAGGTGACACCCCAGTCCAGCGCGAGAACAGGCGCTGGAAATGGGCTGGGCTCATATCCATTTGGCAGGCCAGCTCATCAAGGCTGAGATTCTCTCCACCCTGATCGATCAATTCGATCGCGCGCCGCATGACGTTGTAATGATATCCGCTTTCTGCTGTCTGGATGTTCATCGGTCACCTCATCAGTTACAGGAACAGTAACTTGCCCCCGGCGATCTTGCGACCCGGAACCTGCGCTTTATCTTGTCAACTGAGTTGACGAATCAATCTGTGTGCCCCTACTATTCAGGTATGGAACACAGGTTGGATCAGCTTTATCAGGCAGTGCAGGCCGCCCGGCCATTGCTTCGGAACATCACGGCAGCCGTTGAGCAGGGCAGCCAGCGCAAAGGCGTGACCGTCGGACAACGTGCCCTACTGGAAGGTCTATCGCTATTTCCAGGCGCGACCGCCCCGGTGCTGTGCGCCAAGCTGCAGCTGAAACGGCAATATGTCTCGCGCATCTTAAAAGAGCTGATGAGCGAACAGCTGATCGAAAGCCAACCCAATTCCAGACGTGCAGGCACCCATTGCTACCGACTGAGCCCTTCGGGCGATGCGACGATCACGGCAATCAGAGCGGATGAGATGACAAAGCTGTCATGCTTTGCACAGGATTTTTCTGCGTCAGAGCTTGCCGCTTACCACAAGGTTCAACTTGCCCTGACCCGGTACTTTGCAGACCTCGCCAAGGATACCTGACATGTCCGTCCTTTGGATCATAGCGACCGGGATAGTAATCGCCGTTTTATATATACTCCTGGAAATCCGAAAGATTGGAACTCCGACCACCGGGCCCAAAATAAACCTTGCATCGCGGCCTGAAACGGCGCTGCTGGTGATCGATATGCAAACAGATTTTACCTCGATGTCCGCATGGGATGACGCGCAGATCGAGGGCGCCTTATCGGCGATCCGGTCGATGACGGATAGCGCCCATCAGTCTCGTAGGCCCGTGATCGTCATTCGGCATGAATTCGAAGGGAGGCTGGCGAACATGCTGAATGGTTGGTTCAATCAGGGGCGTGGCAATGCAGAATCAGACGGGATCGGATTGGATCCGCGTCTCGCGCTGAATCCGGATGCCGAGTTTGTAAAGTCTGTGGGTGACGCCTTTTCTTCGTCGGTTTTTGAGCAGTTCCTGGAAGAAAAACAGATCGGAACGCTGGTTCTGACAGGGTTGGACGGGTGTCATTGCGTGAACAAGACCGCGCAGGGCGCGCTCAATCGAGGATACCGGGTTCAGATCGATCCGGCAGCCGTTCTGGTGGCTGACCCGAGCCGATGGCACGGGATCAGGAATCAACTTGCAACGGCGGGCGTAGATTTCCGACCGCAGACGTAAGGCACAGGGACAAATCGACCAAGACCCGCACTTGAGCAAAACCAAAACGCACCTTTTCAATTGCGACCGCTTGTCTGGCAGGGCATTAAGGCTCGGATGGCCAAGCAACTTGGATACCACAAGATCCGCGAGATCTTTACGCGTTTTCACGACGCCGACCCTGAACCCAAGGGCGAGTTGGAGCATGTGAACGTCTATACGCTGGTCGTGGCCGTCGCGCTGTCGGCGCAGGCGACCGATGCGGGCGTCAACAAGGCCACCCGTGACTTGTTCAAGATCGCCGATACCCCGCAAAAGATGCTGGATCTGGGCGAGGAGGGTCTGATCGAACATATCAAGACCATCGGTCTGTTCCGTCAGAAAGCCAAGAATGTGATCAAGCTGAGCCGAATTCTGGTCGAGGACTATGGAGGCGAGGTGCCGAACTCCCGCGCCGCGCTGCAATCGCTGCCGGGTGTGGGGCGCAAGACCGCTAATGTCGTACTGAACATGTGGTGGCGGTATCCGGCGCAGGCAGTAGACACGCACATCTTCCGCGTTGGCAACCGCACCGGTATTTGCCCGGGCAAGAATGTGGACGCGGTTGAGCGCGCTATCGAAGATAACATCCCGACCGATTTCCAGTTGCATGCGCATCATTGGTTGATTCTGCATGGCCGCTATCACTGCAAGGCACGCAAACCGCAGTGCCCGACCTGTATCATCCGCGATCTTTGCGAATTTGAGGACAAGACTCTATGAAGACCTACCAACTGACCGGCATCGGAAACGCCGTTGTGGACGTCATTTCCCAGGCCGATGACAGTTTCCTTGAGCTGATGGGCATCGAAAAGGGCATCATGCAGCTGATCGAGCAGGAACGCGGAGAAGTGCTGTATGCCTCGATGGAAGGTCGGGTGCAGACACCGGGCGGTTCGGTTGCAAATACCATTGCGGGTGCGGGTGCACTGGGTCTGGATTCGGCGTTTATCGGGCGGGTGCATGATGATGCGCTGGGGCGGTTCTATGCGGATGCGATGAACGAGGATGGGGTGGATTTCGTGAACCCGCCGGTGCCGGGGGGCGAGCTGCCAACCTCGCGCTCGATGATCTTTGTCTCGCCGGATGGTGAGCGGTCGATGAATACTTATCTGGGTATCTCCTCTGAACTGTCGTCTGAGGATGTCTCGGAAGATGTCGCAGGCAACAGCCAAATCATGTTCCTCGAAGGTTATTTGTTCGACAAGGAAAAGGGCAAGGCGGCGTTTTTGGAAGCTGCGCGCAACTGCCACAAGGGCGGTGGTAAGGCAGGCATCGCCATTTCCGATCCGTTCTGTGTTGAACGGCACCGGGTCGACTTCCTGCTGCTGATCGAGAATGAGCTGGATTTCGTGATCGGCAATGAGGCCGAGATCAAATCGCTATTCGAAACCGACGATCTGGAAGAGGCGTTGGCCAAGACAGCCGAGATTTGCCCTCTGGTCGTCTGCACCCGGTCTGGCGACGGGGTGACCGTATTGAACGGCGACGCGCGAATCGACGTACCGGTCGAAAAGGTTATCCCGGTGGACGCGACCGGCGCAGGCGATCAGTTTGCTGCCGGGTTCCTGTACGGTATGGCCACAGGCCGCGATTACGAGACCTGCGCGCGGATCGGCAATGTCTGCGCCCGGGAGGTGATCAGCCATATCGGGCCAAGGCCGGAGGCAAACATGCTTGAGTTGTTGCGGGGGAAAGGGCTGCTTTGAGCCCAAAGTTACACTAGTCGGTGCGCAGTTTTGAGAGCATCGGGCAAGAGACATTCCCGCTGTCGCAGTTGGCTGTGAGTTCGTTCAGCGCCGCTTCCAATCGCTTCAGTTCGTTTATCTTTTCCCGCACATTGAAGATATGAAGCTCAGCCAGCTCTTTTACGGATCGGCAATCCTCTCCGTCGCCTTCGGACAGGCTGAGAAGCGTCTTTGTATCGGCTAGTGGAAAGCCCAAATCACGGCATTTCTTCAGGAAACGAAGCCTTCCAACATCGTGCGCGGAGTACATCCGCCGGTTATTAGGTGCCCGTTCTGGTTTGGGCACGATCCCTTCGCGTTCGTAGTAGCGGATCGTTTCAATGCCGACACCGCTTTGCCGGGATGCTTCCCCAATCGCAAACATGTGAGTTTTCCCGTCTTGATCCTGTAGCGACTACAGAAGTTATACAAGCGGCTGAAACTTCGACAACTCCAACTAGTCAAGGGAAAGAAATGCAGAAGTACCTTAGCGTTAGTTATCTGGGATCACTGTCAGCACTCGGCGTCGCGACTTGCTGTGTATTGCCCATGACAATGATGTTGATGGGACTAGGAGGCAGTTGGCTTGCCATTTTCGGAAAGATCGCGGCGGCAAGCAACTACGTATTGGCGATTTCGACGGTGCTTGTCGCTATATCGTGGCTTGTATCTTATCAGCGCGGTTCCCTAACAAAGTTGAAATGGTGGCTTTCGGGGACGACCGCAATCACCGCGTTAGCTTGGGTCGTCGTCTTTAACGAGGCCCGGATCAACGACTACCTGATAATGCAGATGTGAGACAATGACAGAGCAAACTGTAGTGCTTGAAAGCACCCTAACGTGCCCGAAATGCGGTCACAGCGAAACCGAAATAATGCCGACGGATGCTTGCCAGTGGTTCTATGAATGCAAGTCTTGCGCAGCGGTCTTGAAGCCGTTGGAAGGGGACTGTTGTGTCTACTGCTCCTATGCCACCGTGCCTTGCCCGCCGATCCAGAATGGCGATAGTTGTTGCGGATGACAAAGTCTGCTTTGTTCCGCATATCGGCCATTCTTCAGACCCTTCGGTACCGCTCCGCTTTGAGAGATTGACTGTCTGCAAACCGACACGCACTCAATGAAGTGAACTGTGGTCAAATCTCAGGCAAATGTCCTCGAAAGACCTCGACCACACGCGCATACACGCCGCGTTTGAAGGGTACGATTTCATCAACGAGCCGTGACGGTGTCTGCCATTTCCAATGAGTGAATTCGGGGTGTTCAGTTGCGATATTGATCTGATCATCCTGCCCCAGAAACCGCATCAGGTACCATTTCTGCTCCTGCCCGCGATACCGGCCCTTCCAGATTTTGGGCACAATGTCATGCGGCAAGTCATATGGAAGCCAGCCGTCGGTCTCGGCGATGATTTCGACCAGATCTGCGGTCACGCCGGTTTCTTCCCAAAGCTCGCGTAGGGCGGCATCGCGCGGGTCTTCGCCCTTGTCCACACCGCCCTGAGGCATCTGCCAGGCGTCTTTGTGACGGTCGTTACGCTGACCGACAAAAATCAATCCTTCGGCATTCATCAGCATCAGCCCGACACAGGGGCGATAGGGAAGTGTTGCTATCTGGTCCGGGGTCATATGCGGCCTCATGAACATGCTTTTAAGCGTCTGTAGCAAGCACTGCGCAAAACGCAAAGGGAATGACGTTAGGTTTCGCGTGACAACGGTGACGCGAAGGTCAATCTGACGGACAAAGTCGGGAGGGAGAGTTTGCCATGACTGCGTACCCAAACATGCTGGCCCCGCTGGATCTGGGCTTCACCACGCTGAAGAACCGCGTGCTGATGGGCTCGATGCATACCGGGCTGGAAGAGACTGGCGACTGGAACCGTGTCGCCGAGTTTTACGCGGATCGCGCGCGTGGCGGTGTGGCCTTGATGGTGACGGGTGGGATTGGCCCGAACCTAGAGGGCTCGGTCCTGCCCGGGGCCTCGATGATGACCAATGAAACAGAAGTGGCAAACCATTCCATCGTGGCCAAACGCGTGCATGAGGCGGGTGGCAAGATCGCAATGCAGATTCTGCATGCGGGGCGGTACGCCTATGGGCCGAAATGCGTGGCCCCCAGCCCGGTGAAATCTCCGATTTCTCCGTTTCCGCCGCATGAACTGGACGAAGAGGGCATCGAAAAGCAGATCAGCGATATCGTCAACGCCGCTGTTCTGGCCCAGAAGGCGGGCTATGACGGGGTCGAGATCATGGGGTCCGAGGGGTATTTCCTGAACCAGTTCCTCGTGACCCACACCAACAAGCGCACCGACCGCTGGGGTGGATCCTACGAAAATCGGATGCGCCTGCCCATCGAAGTGGTACGCCGCACGCGCGAAGCCGTGGGGACCGATTTCATCATCATCTATCGCCTGTCGATGATTGATCTGGTGCCCAATGGGTCGACCCATGACGAAGTCGTTGAACTTGCACAACGGATTGAGCAGGCCGGGGCCACAATCATCAACACAGGGATCGGCTGGCATGAGGCGCGGATTCCAACGATTGCCACGAGCGTACCCCGTGCGGCCTTCGCGTGGGTCACAAAGAAACTGATGGGCAAAGTTGGCATCCCGGTGATCACCTCGAACCGGATCAATTCGCCTGAAGTGGCCGAAGAGGTTTTAGCAACCGGCTGCGCTAACATGGTGTCTATGGCCCGTCCGATGTTGGCCGATGCGGATTTCGTTAACAAAGCAATTGCCGGTGAGGCAGCGAAAATCGCCCCGTGCATCGCCTGCAATCAAGCTTGCCTGGATCATACCTTCAGCGGCAAGCTGACCTCGTGTCTGGTCAACCCGCGTGCCTGTCATGAGACCGAATTGGTGATCGGCAAGTCCGCGGTACGCAAGACCGTGGCCATTGTCGGCGCGGGACCTGCCGGTTTGTCGACCGCGATGACTGCTGCCAAGCGCGGCCATGACGTAACCTTGTTTGATCGCGCCGCTGAGATCGGTGGGCAGTTGAACATGGCCAAACAGGTGCCGGGGAAGGAGGAGTTCTGGGGGCTGGTCGACTGGTACCGCACCATGATGGACGATCTGGGTGTGACGGTCGAACTGAACCGCGAAGTCAGCGCGGATGATCTCACCAGTTACGATGAAGTGGTCATCGCCACCGGTGTCACCCCGCGCGATCCGCAGATCCCCGGACAAGAGCAAGACAATGTGCTCAGCTACATCGACGTGCTGCGCGACAAGGCCGAGATCGGCAAATCGGTTGCTGTGATCGGGGCCGGAGGCATCGGGTTCGACGTCTCCGAATTCTTGCTGGAAGATGGCCACAGCCCGACCACGGACCTGCCTCTTTGGATGAAGGAATGGGGCGTCACTGACCCGGCCGAACATCGCTCGGGACTGGCACCCGAAGGTCCGCAGCCTGAGGCGCCCGCGCGGCAGGTCACGTTACTGCAACGCAAAGCACAGCGTCACGGCAAGGGGCTCGGCAAGACAACGGGTTGGATTCACCGTGCGACCCTAAAGATGAAAGACGTTAATTTCGTAGGCGGCGTGAATTACGAGCGCATCGATGATGACGGCCTGCATGTGAGCTTTGGCGAAGCCCACGAAGACCCGACTGTGATCCCGGCTGATACGATCGTACTGTGCGCGGGTCAGGTCTCGGACCGTTCACTGGCAGATGAGCTAATTGAACGCGGGATAACACCTCATGTGATCGGCGGCGCAGATGTGGCCGCCGAGTTGGACGCAAAGCGCGCGATCAATCAGGGGACGCGGCTGGCGGCAGAGCTCTGACCAGCGGTTGCGCGAGCATTTTCAACCTGCAGGGTTGTCAAATCAGACCCCAACAGGCCGCTTCGTTGGAGGTGGTCTTTTTCTTTGGCCATATTGACTCATATGGTACCTTGGTACATATGTACGCCATGATTGAAAAACCCGAACGCATCCAGACCGGAATACGAATCGAAAAACGCCTGCTGAAAGTCCTTAAAGGGTTGGCGGAATCTCTGGACATGTCCGTTGGTGACTTGATCGAGGGCATCGCCTTGCACAGTTTTGAGAACAAGCCGCCTTTCACGCCTCAGACACTGAAAAAGATCCGTCAGTTGAAAGAGGTCTACGATCTGGACTGGACCGCGGAGCACAGCCATAAATTCGCGGAGGCCAAGGAATGACCAAAACAATCCAAGTATCTGACATCACCGTGGCGTTCGAAGCTCATACGATCGACAATACGAAATTCGGGCATGCCCAGCATGTGCAAGTGGCCTTTGACCTGCTGAGGAAATACGATTTCATCGACGCGGCTGCGATCTATGCCAAAGGTATTCGCACGTTGGCGACAAATGCCGGTGCACCAGGGAAATTCAACCTGACAATCACGTACGCGTTCATGAGTCTGATTGCCGAACGTATGGCCCAAGGTCCGAACCATAGTTTTGAGGCTTTTATCGCTGACTATCCTGAGCTGATGTCAAAGAACGCTCTTGAGCGCTTGTATGCAGATGACAGGCTGAACTCTGATCTGGCGCGTGGTATTTTCCTTCTACCCACTGCCGCTTGAACGCGGTGCTTGTTCGCGATCATTCAAACTGTAATCTCGGATCACGGACGCCACACGCAGACGATAATCCTTGAACAACCCGGTGCGACCTTGACCTTGTGCAGCCCGGTGCCGGACAGTTTGGCGCCAGATGGCAACGGCCTGTTCATCCCGCCAGAACGACAGCGACAAGTATTTGCCCGGTGTTGACAGGCTTTCAAACCGCTCGACCGAGATAAAGCCTTCGATCTGGTCCAGCAGCGGGCGCAGGTCGGCAGCGATGTCCAGATAGGTCTGGGTTTCGGCATCGGCGGGTTCGACATCGAAAATTACGGCAATCATGCGCCATCCCCATGCGGGGTTGAGACGCATCTGAGCCAGGTCCGATCCTCGCGCGTGATGAAGCGTTCTTTTTGCGCAAAGGCATAATTCTCTTGCCCCAGTGGATCGGCTGACAAACGCGCGCGGTAGGCTTCGTATTCAGCAAGGTTAGGAATGTTGTAAATCCCATAAGCCAGTGTCGATGACCCCTCGTACGGTGCGAAATATCCGATCAGATCAGCCCCGCATCGCGGAATCGCCTGTCCCCAATTGCGCGCATAGGTCTGAAACTGCTCTTTTTTCGTCGGATCGATCTGGTATTGGATTATACAAGTGAGCATAGATGCCTCCAGTTGATAATTGGCAAAGAATAACCTCTTGGATGCGGCTTATGTTTCGACTATGGTCGAAGCATGCGAGACGGACCGGATATTGCACAGATCGCGGCGCTGATTGGCGATCCTGCGCGTGCCAATATGTTAACAGCACTGATGTCGGGCAAAGCGCTGACGGCTGGCGAACTGGCGCGTGAGGCCGGGATCAGCCCCCAAACCGCAAGCTCACACCTGAAAAAACTGCTTGCAGGCAGCCTGGTCCGGGTGCGTGGACAGGGACGGCACAAATATTATGGACTGTCCGGAGAAGATGTGGCGCATGTGCTGGAAAACCTTATGGGGCTGGCTGCAGGGCGTGGCCATCTGCGAACGCAGACCGGACCAAAAGATGCGGAATTGCGGTCAGCACGGGTTTGCTACAACCATCTTGCGGGCAGCCGTGGGGTGCAGATGTTCACCGCCATGCAGAAACAAGGATATCTTGAGACAACGGAAGACGCGGTTCACCTGACCGAAGAGGGCACTCAATTCTGCACCGGCTTTGGCATCGATCTGGAAGGACTCGGCCGCAGCCGCGCACCGCTTTGCCGCCCCTGTCTAGACTGGAGCGAACGGGAAACGCATTTGGCCGGCAAACTCGGCCGCGCCATGCTGACCCGCATGGAAGAGATCGGCTGGCTAGTGCGTATACCTGACAGCCGCATCATCCGCTTTACCCGAACAGGAGAAACTGAGTTCGACGCACAATTCAGCGCTTAACTATTACTCTACAGTGATTGTAATCACCTCTGAAACGATTGGCGTCGCGTGGGGTACATGACCCGCATCACCCAACACAAGCTGCAAAGTGTGTTCCCCCGGGCCCAATTCCAGCGTGACCTCGGTCTGGCCGCCGCCAAAGTGGATGTGGTTGTCATCTGCGGGCAGCCCATAGGCCAGTTCATCCGCGCCGTCTTCACCCTGCCCCAACGGAGGACGATCAACCAGAAGGTGATGGTGGCCCGTGTTCTCCTTTTCGGTTCCGGCAGGAGCAACACCCATCCCACTTAGGCCAAACACGATCGTGACGGGTGATTGTACGGTGTCTCCGTCAGTCAGATTTGCGAAATAAACCCTGGCATCAGGGTTTGACGGCGTTTCTCCCCCGGCCGACGCGAGAGTTGCGGACAGGCACAGGGCGGCAGCAGCAAATAGGGCTTTCATGATCTCCTCCATGGTCACAAAAATGCCATTCTCATCATAGCACGATAGAGAAAAAGTCCAGATATCGGTTATTTGTGTTGGGTGTTAGGAATTACAGCACGGCAACTTCGGCGTTTCCCAGTCGCAAACGATCCCTATCAAAACCCTGATATTATCTCATGTCTGCCCAGTTCTCGCCCAGATTGATCGCAATAAAGAGACAACGAACAGAAGACCTGGGGAACGAGAATGGATCGACTGACCGAAATGGAGGCCTTTTCCAACGTGGTGGACCAGGGTGGTTTCACCGACGCGGCCAAAAAAATGGGTATCTCCAAATCAGCCGTGTCCAAACACGTGTCGAGCCTTGAGGCGCGGCTGGGTGCGCGACTGCTAAACCGCACCACACGCCGGGTTTCACCGACCGAGATTGGACTGGCCTATTATGATCGCGCCCGGCGCGTGCTCAACGACGCGGGCGAGGCAGATGCGCTTGTAACCTCGATGCAATCCGACCCTTCTGGTCTGCTGCGGATCAGTGTGGCGACGGATTTCGGCGTCAATCACCTATCACCTGTGCTTTCGGAATTCCTGTCTGCCTATCCCGATATCACCGTGAACATGGTGCTGAACAACCGTTACGTCGAACTGATCTCGGAAGGCTTTGACGTGGCCGTGCGCATTGGGGAACTGGAAGACAGCACCTTGCGCGCCCGCAAACTGACCGAAACCGTAAAACGCATGGTCGTAGCGCCCAGCTATATCGAGCAGTTTGGGCGCCCGCAAAAGATCGACGACCTGAATGAACACAAGCTACTGCACTATTCGAGTCAGTCCTCGGGCAGCGTTTGGAAATTGACCGCGCCGTCGGGCGAGAAACGTCAGGTGCGCACCGCTGGTTGGTTAAGCGTAAATGACGGACAGTCGCTGTTAAACGCCGCAATCTCGGGCCTTGGGATCGCACATCTGCCCAGCTATCTCTATGCCGACGCGCTGAAATCGGGCGAGGTGGTGGATGCGATGCCTTCGCTTCCGGACGAGGTGCAAGGCGTTTACGCAGTTTATCCGCCGGGCCGGTTCACCCAGCCCAAGGTGCGTGCTTTCATCGATTTTCTGGTCGCATCCTTCGCTGAAAAAGGTCCGATGGATTGGTAGAATTCTCCCTGTGGAACCTAAATGACCCGCGCTGATCAGTGCGGGTCTTTTTTTGTCGCTCGTTCGATCTGAATCTGCCGGTCAAACCTCAGCAGGTGATACAGCCCGCTGATACAGGTGCCATGTGGTGTGACCCAGGATCGGCAGTGTAAAGACAAGTCCCAAAAACGCGGGTGCCAGTGATATCAGCATGGTGACCGAAATGATCGCAGCCCAGCCGAGCATCACCACCGGATTCTCGGAGACGGCGCGAACCGAGGTAAGCATGGCAGAGACGAAATTGGTTTCACGATCCAGCAGCATCGGCATGGCGATAACGGTTACCGAGAACAGCACAGCCGACAGAAACGCCCCGACGCAGGTGCCAATCGCAAGGAAGGTCCAGCCCTGCGGCGTGAAAAGCACGATGTTCAAGAACCCCTCAAAATCGGAAAATGACGCTTTTTGCAGAGTGATCGCCAGCCAAAGGCGGATTTGATAGGTCCAGACCCAGAATATGAACAGGGTGACGAAGGCCATCCAGCCCAGCTCGCGTTTGCGTTGATTGGCCATGACGGTGAGGATTTCGGACCACCCGAAGTTTTCCCCTTTTTGCAAGCGACGGGACATCTCATAGAGCCCCGCGGCTGCGAAGGGCGCGACCAGCGGAAAGCCTACCGCCGCAGGAATGATCATCCAGATCTTGCCAAGCCAAACCAGGCACCAGACGAACAGGATGCCGAAAACCGCATAGAACAGGCCGAAAAAACCGCTCATGACCGGGCGTGCGAGGAAGTCGGAAAACCCGGCCTTGAGCGATGCGGTGATATCTGCCGCTGTCAGCCTGTTGACCTCGGGCATGGCTGGTTGTGGGGCCATGTTGTCCGGCGGTGTGGAATCGTCGGTACTGGAAGCCATGACGCACTCCTCCCTAAGCTTGGTGGCGGGTGGGACTGCCTTCCAACAAGTCCGACAGCAAGGCAGATGCCCCGTTCATCTGCAAGTGTGCATCAGGGTGCGGCATCAGGGCAAGAGGGGCGCAGAGCGACTGCGATGCCTGCGCCCGTCAGTTAACCAGCAATACCGCCTCGACCCGGCGATTGATATCTCGACCCTCGGGTGTGGCGTTCGAGGTGATGGGCGCAAGATAGCCCACACCCTGCGCCTCGATCCGGTCGGCGGCAACGCCATGCGCTTCAATCAGGCGCGCGCGCACGGCTTCGGCCCGTTTGGTACTGACCGCAATATTGGCTGGCAATGCACCCGTATCATCCGTGTGTCCGACCAGCGCCAATCGGGTCGAAGGATTGTCGGCCAGATAACCCGCAAGCAGCGCCAGCGAGGCGAAAGGCCCCTCGCCCAGCGCGACTTCGCCGGTGCGAAAGTGCAGGTCATCAAGGATGACATGTCCGGTGCTGCTGAGATCGCTGAGCAACCCGGCAGGGCCTTCAACGGTTTCCTCGATCACCAATGTCGGCGCGGGCTGCGTGCCCAGTGGGGTCACCCGGATCATCTGCACATAGCCATCCGGCGGATTACGGCTGACCAGCAGGCTCAGCACCTCGTCGCCGCGGGTGGCGGACAGAAAGCGGTAATCGTGGATCGCCACATACATGTCGGGCGTCGGCACCACCTCGGTGCCAAAGCGGAAATCGAACCCGCCACAATTGCGCGCCTCGCATTCAAACGCGATCTCGAAACCCTGCGCCTGAAGCTGACCCCGCAGAGGCGCAAGGATTTGCAGCGTTGTGCTGGACCCCGCCTGAAGCCGCCATGTCAGCCGCTCAACACGCCCCTCGACATTGCGGGACGGAATTGCGCCGTCGGCAAACACGCCGGTTGGCAGGTCGTAACTGTCAAGCGCGCTGGTGCGGTCAGATATCTGCCGGGCGCCCGTAGGAAAGTTCAACTCCTGCGCCAAGGCAGGCGCGGCCAGCAAAGCAATACAGATGAACAGGGTTCGGATCATCGGAACTGGGCGTGATACTCGGGGTTCGGGACCATCGCAGTGGCACTGGCCACGCGGTTGGTCATATTGAAGAAACCGGTGACATTGGCAATGTCCCAGATATCGCGATCCGAAAACCCGACATCACGTAAAAGCTGGCGATCGGGCTCTTCGATTGTGGTGCTGGCGGTGGTCATCTTGGCTGCGAAATCCAGCATTGCACGTTGGCGCGCGTCCAATTTGGCGACGCGGTAGTTCATGACCAGCATCTCACCCAGCTGCGGATCGCCCGAAAGCTGCCGCACCGCTGCGCCATGAGCCACGAGGCAGTAGAAGCATTTGTTGATCGAGGACACCACGACCGCGATCATCTCGCGCTCCAGTTTGGACAGCCCGCTGTCGGCCAGCATCAGATCATTATACATCGAAGTGAAGGCGTTCAGCTTGTCGATATCGAAGGCATAGGCGCGCAGGACATTCGGCACCATTCCCAGTTTCTCAACACAGATATCAAAGTATTTCTGCGTCTCTGACGGTAGTGGGTCCACCATTGGCAGATCCAGGGCAGTGGGCATGTCCTGTTTGGTCAATTCGTCCTCCTCAGGCGCGCTGGCGATAGTGGTATTCTCCGACGATCTTCATCCCCAGCGAGTGGTAGAGGCCATTGGCCCCCTCATTCGCCTTGGTACAGATCACGCTAAGCGTCTGCGCGCCATTGTCCAGCGCCCAAAAGGCCGCGGCGCGCATGGCCCACTGGCCCAACCCCTTGCGGCGGTGATCCGGCAGGATTTCCAGCGCATGAACCATCGCGATACCTTCATGGATCGCCACGAAGCCGGTTCCTGCGGGCTGATCGCTGTGGCGCAACAAAAGGCCGGTCTTTGGGCCCGGTGCCCGGTACATGATGGCAATCCGTTCGGGGCCGATACCGCCCTGCGCCCAGATCTCACGCATGATGGCCAGCGGTTCCCAGATGTTGAAGACAGTCACGCGCGGGATCGGGATATCGGTCAACTGCTGCGCCAGGCAGGAATAAATATTGACCGGATCAAGGATGTCGTAGCCGCGTTGCGCAAGCATTGCATCTAGCGCCTCATCCCCCGGACGCAGGCAGAAGATGCGTTTTTGACCCATCGCCTGCATGGCGCTTTCGGCTGCATCGATATCGGCGCTGGTGACGTCCCCGGTGCGATTGGCGGCAGAGACGCGTGAACCTCCGCCCTGTCCTTGCCGCAGTCGAAATGGGCCTTGCGTTTGATAGCCGGCGGCAGGCCATGTGCCATCGACAACGGCGGCCCAATCGGGATTCAAAGCTCGATCTCTTTCGCAAGGCGGGTCATGGCGGCATCGATCCGTCCACCCTCGGTGCCGCGCACGACGACGTTGGCTCCGAAGACGCCATTCGTCTGAAACGGATAACATCCGATCGAGAGGTCGCCGAAATCTTTCGCGAGCGCGGCCAAGGTCGACGCTATATCGCCCTCACCTCTGTCCACACGCAGAGTCTGCGACAACAGCGGGTTGCCTCCGGTAAGCAAAGGTAAAACACTCGCCACCATCGCCTGAAAAACCAACGGTACTCCGGCCATGACATGGACGTTTGCAATCGTAAAGCCGGGCGCGGTCGAGACCGGGTTGTCGATCAATTCCGCCCCGTCCGGGATACGCGCCATACGCAGGCGAGCGTCGTTCAGCTCCAGCCCGGATTTCTCATAATGCGCTTCAAGCAGCGCCCGCGCGTCGTGGCGAACATCGATATGCGCGCCAAAAGCTCGAGCGATGCAATCGGCGGTGATATCGTCATGGGTCGGGCCGATGCCGCCACTAGTAAACACGTGGTCATTGGCCTGGGACAGCGCCCTGACTGCCGCCTCAATCGCGGGCGCATCATCACTGACAATGCGCACCTCTTTCAGATCGATGCCGTGTTTGGTCAGCTCTCCAGCCAGATAATGCATATTGGCATCGCGGGTGCGGCCCGAGAGGATCTCATCCCCGATCACCAACATTGCAGCGGTTGGATTGGCCATGGCGCGCCCTCCCTCTTGATCGACCGTTAGGGCAGGTATAGGCCCTAGGCCATGCGATTTGAAACCCCCCTTATCCCCGCCCGACTGATCCGCCGCTACAAACGCTTTTTAGCCGATTGCAGGCTGGAAGACAGGCGCGAGGTAACAGCCCATTGTGCCAATCCGGGTTCGATGATGGGGCTGGCGGAGCCGGGTGAGAAAATCTGGCTGGAGCCGAATGATGATCCGAAGAAAAAGCTGAAGTACGGCTGGCGGCTGGTTGATCATGAGAACGGGCATTTCACAGGAGTCGACACATCCGTCCCAAACAAGGCGCTTCGGGCGGCGCTTGAGGCACGCGAAATCCCGGAATTGGCGTCCTATGAAACCGTGCGCCCCGAGGTCAAATACGGTGAAAACAGCCGCATCGATTTCTTGCTGACCCAGCCGGGTTTGCCGGATGCCTATGTCGAGGTCAAAAGCGTCACCCTATCGCGCCAACCCGGTCTGGCCGAGTTTCCCGACAGCGTGACCGCACGCGGCACTAAACATCTGGGCGAACTGGCGGCTATGGCGGCACAAGGGCATCGGGCGGTGATGCTGTATCTGGTGCAGCGGACCGATTGCGACCGGTTTGCGCTGGCGGCGGATATTGATCCGACCTATGCGGCGGCGTTTGAAGTAGCGCGGGCACAGGGGGTGGAGAAGTTGGTTTACGGGACGCAGATTTCGCCAATGGGTATTTTGGTAACTCGTCAATCAATTGTTGAGAGAAAACTCAGATGAATCCGACTATTTCTATCGAATTTGCCTAGGTTTCTCAAAGGACAACTGAATGACTGCCCCATCGAAGACCGAGAACACCCGCTTAGAAAAGCGTATTCGAACAATCTCACTGACTCTAATGATTTTGGGTGGCATACCTGTATTGGCAAGATTTTTTGGTGTAGGGTTTATTCCCTCTCCAGTTTGGCTTTCCTTGGCATTTTGGCCTGCATGCATAGTGGGAGCAATTTCAGGAGCAACAGCACTTTGGGCGGTTCATCTTAGCTTATCGGAAGGCATCCTATTCTCAGAGCCAATAAAAACAACATTGTCTATATTGTTCATGCCTTTGGCAGGTGCGTTTGCGGGGTTTCTTGTAGTGGCGGCGACGATCCCTATGGTTATTTCTCTTCCCTCTTTTCGCACGGTAGAAATAACATTTGTTGTTAGTGATCCCAATATGGGAGATTATCGGAGGTGCCCTAGGCCAATCGCTCTGAAAGACACGGCGCGTGCCGTTAACGTCGTTTGTGATGTCCCGAACAGTATTCGCAGACGTTTGCGAACCGGAAGGAAGATTATTCTTGTTGGCCCCGGAAGCAGTGTCGGCGTATTTCCAACTCACTTTCGTCTACCTTGATCACTAAGAGCCCTTATCAGTCTCTGTATTAAATCAAATTAACTGAAAAACATCCACGACCGCACACCCTCTGGTACTTTCTGCGCAAGCAGCGTAAAAGAAGTGCTGCGTGAAATATTTGGAGTCTCGCACCGATGAAAGAACATCGTGGCCGTCTGACCAAGGATGGCATCCGTATCTACGAACAGAGTGACTTTGCCGGAATGCTTGCGGCAGGGGCGCTGGCTGCGCGGATATTGGACGATATTGCTGATCATGTTTTTGTCGGTCAGACCACCGGTGCGATTGACGGTCTGATCACTCAAATGGTCGAGGACGCAGGCGCTGAATCGGCGACCATTGGCTATAAAGGTTATCAGCACGCAAGTTGTATCAGCGTGAACCATGTAGTCTGTCACGGCATCCCCGGCGAGAAGAAGCTGAAGGATGGCGATATCCTGAATATCGACGTCACTGTGATCGTCGATGGCTGGTTTGGTGACACCTCGCGTATGTACGTGGCTGGTAAGCTTCCGCGTAAAGCCGAGCGGCTGATTCAGGTGACCCATGATGCGCTGTTCAAGGGCATCGATATGGTCAAGCCGGGTAATACCTTCGGGGATATAGGCCATGCCATTCAGGCCTATGTCGAGGCGCACCGGATGAGCGTTGTCCGCGATTTCTGCGGCCATGGGCTGGGCCGTGTTTTCCACGCGCCGCCCAATGTCCTGCACTATGGCCGTCCGGGTACAGGCGCGGTTTTGGAAGAAGGCATGTTCTTCACCATCGAACCGATGGTCAATCTGGGCCGCCCCGAAACCAAAACACTTGCCGATGACTGGACTGCCGTGACTCGCGACAAATCTCTGTCGGCGCAGTTTGAGCATTCGGTGGGTGTGACGACCGATGGGGTTGAGATTTTCACCCTGTCACCGGGTGGCAAATATCACCCGACTTATTCGTCCTGATCAGTCGCCTGATCGCGTAAAAGTTTCAGCAACAACGTCTCATCGCGCCAGGGGATCACCGCGTCGTTGATAAACACCGGCGCGCGCATCGGTTTGGTCGGCGGCCCGGTGGTGGCGTCGCTGTCTGTCAAAAAGCCCCAAAACGGAGGTGTGATGGCGCGGTCCATGGGCCGACCTTAGCATATTTCTCGGTCAGAGTCCCAAAAGCCCCGGCACGTGTGACATATCCGTGAAGACCTCGGCCCCCAGCGTTGCCAGCCGCGCGCCGTCGTCGTGGGCTGCATAGGCGAGGCAGCGCATATTGGCACGGATGGCGGCGGTGACGCCGTTCTCACTGTCTTCGATCACGACCGGCGATTTGGCGCCAAATTGCTGCGCCGCTGTCAGGAACAGGGTGGGGTCAGGTTTACCTGAGCCCAGCACATGGGCCGAAAACATGACCGTGCTGAACCGCTCCCACAGACCGTTCTGACCCAGAGTAATCTGCATTTTCTCTGGCCTGCCATTTGAGGCGACACAATAAGGAATGCTGGCTGCATCCAATTGCGTCAGCAATTCTGGGATGCCTTCAACCAAAGGAGTGCCCGCTCGCAGCCTCTCATAGATTTCCGAGTAGATTTGATCGGTCCAGTCGTCAGGCAGATCCGCACCGAGATCGCGCGCCTTGTCTCGGACACCAGTCATCGTACCACCGACGAAAAGAGACATGCACTCTGCAAGGGTCAGGTGCAGACCATATTGGGCCAGATTGTCGATCATGACCTGATTGGACAGAACCTCGCTATCAACCAGAACCCCGTCGCAATCGAAAATGACCAGATCATGCATATCAGTCCTCAGTTCGCCACATCAGCGAAATGCAGGTGTCGCCATATTTTCGCGCGTCATGCAGAGTGAACCCATTTGGAGCAATCATGGGGGCGTTTTCCTCCCACACGATCAGGGCGTCCTGGGCCAGCCAGCCACCTTTGGTGGCCGCCGCTAGCGCCTTTTGACCCAGGTCTTTGCCATAAGGCGGATCAAGAAAGACCAGATCGCATGCGTCGCCTGGGTTTTCCCCCAACCGCGTTGCGTCACGTCTGATCAGAGTGGTCTGGTCCCGACTTCCGGTCAGATCGATATTCTTGCGGATCAGACCCTGCGCAATTCGCCCATCATCGACAAACGTAACATGGGCCGCTCCGCGCGACAGCGCTTCAAGCCCCAACGCACCAGTACCTGCAAACAGGTCCAACACGTGCAGACCATCAATGTCGATCTGATGGTTCAGGACGTTGAAAAGGCTTTCCCGCACCCGATCGGTAGTGGGGCGCAGATGGGCGCCCGCATCGCCTTTACCGACCGAGGCCAATGCCCGGCCCCGGAAGTTACCGGCGATAATCCTCACGCTTTGAGCAGCGGTTTCAAGTCCGCTTCTGGGTCAGCCACCACCGTCGGATCAGCTGTTTTACCCGCATCGATCAGGCGTTTGCCGACCATATAAGCGCGTGGGTCGTTCATCGCGTCGACCGCAATCAGCTGATCGCCTTTATAGTACCAGAAGGACACCGTCGCGCCTTCACCCTTGCGGGCCACGACGCGATCATAGCCTGTATTTAGGCCCGCAATCTGCAGCTTGACGTCGTACTGATCCGACCAGAACCACGGCGTCGCGGTATAATTCTTGGCAGCACCCAGCATGTTCTGGGCCACGATCTCGGCCTGGTCGATGGCGTTGGGCACGCTCTCCAGACGAATGCGGCCCTCACCATGCGGAAAGGATGCACAATCACCCGCAGCCCAGATTGACGGGTCCGAGGTGCGGCCATGGGCATCGGTTTTGATACCATTGTCCAGCTCCAACCCCGCCATTTCAGCCAGTTGCGTTGAGGGCGCGATGCCGACCCCCACCACAACGAAATCTACCTTTAATTCGGTGCCATCGGACAGAATAGCACCCGTCACCTTGCCATCTTCACCAACCAAACGATCCAGCCCAACGCCTTCGCGAATGTCGGCTCCGTATTCTGTATGAAGCGTACGGAAATAGTCGCTGGTCTCTTTCGCCGCGACACGCTGCAGGATGCGGTCGGCCATCTCGACCAAGGTCACTTTGACCCCACGCTTGGCACAAACCGCGGCGGCCTCGAGCCCGATATAGCCGCCACCGACGATCAAAGCGCGCGCGCCGTCGGTTACCCGAGGCTCCATCTCGTCGATATGCGCAAGATCGCGCACCACATGGACGCCTTCAAGATCGCCACCTATGGCTGCAGGCAGTCGACGCGGATCAGAGCCTGTGGTCAGAGCCAACTCATCATAGGCGATCACGTCATCACCTATCGTTACCGTTTTGGCCTTGGGGTCAATTCCGGTCACACGCTGCCCCAGTCGCAGGGTGATGTTGTTCTCGGCATAGAAGCTCTCGGGTCGCAGGAACAGGCGTTCCAACTCCATCTCGCCCAACAGGTAGCCTTTGGATAATGGCGGGCGCTGGTAGGGCAGGTGCGGCTCGGCACCAATCAGGGTGATGTCGCCTTCAAAGCCGTCCTTGCGCAACCGCGCCACGAGTGAAGCACCAGCCTGCCCTGCCCCGATCACGACGATATGGCTCATGTTGTGCTCCCCTGCAGAATTCCGATGGTCTCTTTCTTTCGACAACCTATATTGCGACAAAGCCCGACTCTGCAAATCCAAATGACAGGAGCTTAATAAATGATTTCAACAGGTGACATGCTGCCCGACGCGACGCTGATTCAGATGGGAGCCGATGGCCCTGGAGAGGTGCGGATTTCAGAAAAAACCAAAGGGCGCAAGGTGGTGATTTTTGCTGTGCCGGGCGCATTTACCGGGACCTGCACGACCGCGCATGTCCCAAGCTTCATGCGGACAAAAGGCCAATTCGACGCAAAAGGAGTTGATGAGATCATCTGTATTTCGGTCAACGATCCCTTCGTGATGGGCGCCTGGGGTGAAAGCACCGGAGCAACTGCCGCAGGACTGACCATGCTGGCCGACGCCGCATCGGAATTCACCAAGGCGGTAGGCATGGATTTCGACGCGCCACCGGTTGGTCTGCTGGCACGGTCCAAGCGCTATGCCATGTTGGTCGATGACGGCAAGGTAATCGCCTTGAACATCGAAGAGAATCCGGGCGTTTGCGAGATTTCGGCTGGCGAAGGTCTGCTTGAAACCTTCTGATCCCGGTTGGCCCCGGCATCACCGGGGCCACATGAAACGCATTTAACTTGATGCAACGACCCGATGTGCCAATACTTGGACATACAACCCGGGAGTTCATTGATGCGACTGAAATTAATCACTTTGATTCTTGGTGGTGCCGGCGCCTTAGCCGCGTGCGGCCCTGCCCCTACACCCCAGCAACAAGCTGCTCGGCAACACGAGATCGCTTGTCTGAGCGGCACCATAGGCGGCGCATTGATCGGCGGAGTGATCGGCAATCAATTTGGCGGTGGATCGGGCAAAACCATTCTGACGGCGGCGGGCGCTGCTGCAGGTGGGTTGTCTGGCGAACGTTACGCATGCTGAGGAGATTGGATTTGAAACAAGCATTGATGATCATCGCTGTCATTCTGATGTCTGGCACCGCAAGCGCCGAAAGTGTCGCAGAACTGCACGAGGCCGAGCTGAACAATATCGACAAGAACAATGATGGGTTTCTGTCCCGGGACGAATTCAAAGCTTTCTCGGATTATGCGTTTCAAGCGATGGACGAAGACAAGAACGGCACACTTGGCCTGGATGAAGCTAAACCGTTCCTAGACATCAAGCAGTTTCAGAATGTTGACCGCGATGGAGATAACACTATCTCACGGCCAGAGTACGACGCCCAGATGGACAGCGATTTCACCTCGGCTGATCTGGATGGCAATGGGCAATTAAACTAGTGCTCAATCAATCAGGAGGCGTAAGATGACGAGATGGATCAGCCTCGGCGCGCTTCTGGCGCTCGCGGCTTGTGATGTACCGCAATCACCGGTTGTTACCGGCCCAGACGGACAGACCCGTATTCAGATCAATACCGCCGGTTTGACCTGTTATGAGACGCGATGCCTCGACATCAACCCGTCGACCCGCAGCGTCCGCTCGGTCGGCAGCCGCACGATCAGAATTCCGGCCAATATCGATATCAGCGGAGGAACCATTTCTCCAGATGATTTCAAACAACTAGGAACCGCTGCGTTGCTGGCAGGTGGTGCAGGGTCAGCTGGCGACCGATAGAAGGCTATCCATCTTGCGCGCCAGCTTGGCGTCTTGTGCGGACAGGCCGCCAACATCATGGGTGGACAGCACCACCTCGACTGTGCGGTAGACATTCGACCATTCGGGGTGGTGGTTCCATTTCTCAGCCCAGATCGCCACCTGCGTCATCCAGCCGAAAGCGGCGACAAAACTATCGAAGATGAAGGTCTTTGTGATCGCATCGCGGTCCTCAACCATGGTCCAGCCATTTCTGAACAGCGGGTCCAGCAGCGGGCCGCGGGTCTCGGTTGACAGAAGTTCGGTCATTGCTGTTCCTCCGGGTTCGATTTCCTGAACGGGCCATAATCCGTCAGAATCTCGATCTCTTCTCCCACTGCGTGGGCTTCGGCGTCCAGATATTTCTGAACTGCATCAGCAAAACCCGGATCACCGACCCAGTGCAAGCTATGCGTGCGGGTCGGCATATAACCGCGCGCTAGCTTGTGCTCGCCCTGGGCACCTGCCTCAACCCGGGCCAGCCCTTCGGCAATGGCAAAGTCGATCGCCCTATAATAGCACAGTTCGAAATGCAGGCAGGGATGGTGTTCCACGCAGCCCCAATAGCGGCCATAGAGCGTTTCCCGGCCGATGAAATTCAAGGCCCCGGCTACCGGATATCCGTTGCGTTCGGCCAGCACCAGAGCGATGTCATCTGTCATGGTTTCCTGAGCGATATCAAAGAATTGCCGCGTCAGGTAGGGCGATCCCCATTTGCGCGCGCCGGTGTCCTGGTAGAACCGCCAGAAGGCATCCCAGTGCTCGGGCCGCAGATCATCGCCTGTGATCGTACGAATCTGCCCGCCGAAGTCACAGGCCTGCTCGCGTTCTTTCCGGATATTTTTGCGTTTGCGCGAAGATAGCGCTGCCAGAAACCCATCGAAATCGGTGTATCCATCATTGAGCCAGTGAAACTGCTGCGAATGCCGGACCATCAGGCCCATCTGTTCACCAGCCAGCGCCTCGGCCTCGGTGCAGAAGGTGGCGTGCAGTGAGGAGATGCGATTTTCGGCGGCTAACTGCACCGCGCCTTGCACCAGCGCTGACATGCCCACCGCATCATAGCCGGGCCGCACCAGAAAACGTCGGCCTGTTGCGGGTGTAAATGGCGCAGCGATCTGCAGTTTCGGATAGTATCGCCCGCCTGCACTTTCATAAGCATGGGCCCAGCTGTGATCGAAGATGTACTCACCCTGCGAATGCGACTTGGCATACATCGGCGTCGCACCGATCAGCATTCCATCAAGATAAGCCGTCAGATATTGCGGCTGCCAGCCTGTGCCGCGTCCGACTGAACCGCTTTCTTCCAAAGCCAGCAAAAATCGGTGTGTGGTGAACGGATCATGCGGTCGCCCGCCATCAGCAACCTCAGGACAGGCGCAACTGTCCCAATCGCCCGCTGTTATCTGCGATAGCGATGTCAGAACCCGAACCTCAATCTGTGCCTGATCCATGTCCCCTCCGCGCTGCACCTTTATCTGTGATCGCGCGCGGCAGGATCAAGCGGGATATTCGGCCAGATAGCCTTCGAAGGTCACATTATCGGCAACCCTGCGCGCCTCGGCCTCTTGTTCAGGCGAGCGCACCGTCCAGCACAGGATCGGCACACCTTGCTCCTTCAGCTCGGCGACCCGTGGTCGGTCAAGATCAGAAGCTTCATGGCTGATGAAACTGGCCCCAACACGGTCAAAATCCGGGATATTGCGCAGATGGTCGCAAATGGATTGCGGCAAAAGCTCGGCCTTTGGGTCGTAAGAGCCGGTAACGAGACCGCGCGGTAGGTGTGGCGCAAGGCGCGCGAGTTCGGCAACCGCGTGTGGGTTGAATGACATTAGTGCGACCAGTCCGACATAGCCTTTCAGCGCACTTACTACATCCGCTTCCAACGCACCGATATCAGGTCCCATTGCCCCATCCTGATCCTTCAGCTCAATCAGAAGAGGCACCCGACCGGCAACCATGTTCAACACCTCTTCGAATGACGGGATACTCTCACCGTCGGAATGCAGCAGAGGCTGCGCCTGAGCCTGCGCCGCAGTGATTTGCTGAATAGGTCCCGCGCGTCCGGTCAGGCGAGTCATGTCATAGTCATGAAACACCATCGCACGGTTATCGCGCGTGCGCTGCAGATCAATTTCAATGCCATATCCCGCGTCGATCGCAGCACGAATGGCGGACCGGCTGTTCTCGGGCCGCTGGTCTGCAACGTCATGCAGCGCCCGATGTGCAATCGGGCGCTTCAGAAACTCAAGGGGCAGCGAAGGTGTCATTGAACCTCGAAGATGCCTTCGATTTCGACCGCGACGCCCAGCGGCAGCGACGCCGCGCTGACGGCTGAGCGCGAGTGACGACCAGCCTCACCCAGCGCCTCAACCAGAAAATCGGACGCGCCATTGATCACCTGCGGTTGCGCGGTGAAATCAGCAGTCGAGTTCACGAAACCAGTCAGTTTGATCACCCGCACCAGTTTGTCGATATCGCCGTCGCACGCCGCTTTTACCTGAGCCAGCAGATTGATGGCGCAGACCTTGGCCGCAGCCGCACCTGCCTCAATATCCATGTCATCGCCCAGCTTGCCTGTGATCAGATCGTCCGCCTTGGAGATTTGGCCCGACACATAGACGATGTTGCCGATGCGCACGAACGGAACGTAGTTTGCTGCGGGCGCGGGCGCGTCCGGTAAATTGACACCCAAGCTATCCAGTTTTGCTGCAATACTCATGTGGTTGATCCTCATCTCACAGTGATTCCGCGCGGACGCTAACCGGGAACGCAGGTTTCGGAAAGCGGGAAAGCGGTAATTTTCTTAAGGCCTGCGAACTGCGCGGGTGTTCTCCTGTTCAGGAAGTGTTGAATTCGTGTCACTTTACGACCTCCCACCTACTGAGGTAAACGCGAGTCGTTGTTTCATATTCCGCGCGAAACCTCTATGTGAGACGAATTGCGCACCATGAGCGCAATGGCCGTATTGATTGAAGGCCCGGCACACCACCGGGTATTTTTGGAGTAAGGAAGACAGTGCCAAGCTATATTCGCCTGAAGCACCTATTCATATTCGCCATCATGACGGTTCTGTCGGCATGCGCAACGCAGCCACAGGACGCTGCCGCGCGAGGTGAGATTTTCGACCCTTACGAAGGTGCCAACCGTGGCATTCACAAGTTCAATCTGGGCGTTGACCGGTTCCTGTTCCGTCCAGCCTCAAAAGGCTATGTGAAGATCGTGCCCGATCCGATGGTCACCAGCTTCAATCACTTTGCTGAAAACCTGACCATGCCAGGGCAGGCTCTGGATTATCTGTTGCAAGGCAATCTGAAACAATCGGGCAACGCGTTGCTGCGCTTTCTGATCAACTCGACCGTGGGTGGATTTGGCCTGTCCGCTCCAGCGGATGAATTGAACCTGCCGCCCGTCGACACTGATTTCGGAGAAACCTTGCATGTTTGGGGTGTCAGCGAGGGCGCCTACGTTGAACTTCCTTTCTATGGCCCGTCGACCGCGCGTGATGCTGTCGGCGTCGTATTCAATCTTTTCTCGAACCCAATTAACTTCTCTCCGGTGCGTCCGGTCGACAACATTGGTGTCTATGCCGAGGTTGTGCGGCGCATGGGGGATCGTGGACGGTTCTCGGATACGGTCGATTCAATTCTTTATGACAGTGCCGATAGTTACGCGCAGGCACGTACGATCTATTTGCAAAATCGCCGCTTTGAACTGGCAAGGGATGATGAAGACGCCTATCTGGGTCTGTATGACGATCCCTACGCCAACACCGGGACCGACCCTGTCAGAGACCCCTATCTTGACCCGTATGAGGACCCCTATGCCGAATAACCTGTTGAACAGACGCCGATTTGTAGCCGCTGCCCTGACCGGGATGACAGTTGCCGCATTGCCTCTGCCCGCGTTTGCGCTGACCGAAGCGCAGGCCAAGCAACTGGTCAACAGCGTGGTGGCCGATATCACGCGTATCATCGACTCGGGTAAATCCGAGAACGCGATGCTGCGCGATTTTCAGAAGATTTTCGTTCAATACGGTGATGTGCCGATCATGGCCCGCTATGCGTTGGGGGCGGATGCACGCTCAGCCTCGTCCGCACAACTGCGCCAGTTCACCAAGGCGTTTGAGGGCTATATCTCGCGCAAATATGGCCGCCGGTTCCGCGAGTTCATCGGCGGTGAGGTCACCGTGCGCAACGCGCGCAAGATCAAAACCGGATACGAGGTCAGAACCTCAGTCAAACTACGCGGCTCGTCCCCGTTCGAAGTGACATTCTTAGTGTCCGACAAGTCTGGCCGTGGCAAGTTCTACAACATGTTCATCGAAGGCGTGAACCTGCTGCTGACCGAGCGCACTGAGATCGGTGCCATGCTGGATGCACGTGGCGGTGACCTAAATCGCCTGATCAAGGACCTGAAAAACACCGGCTGATCCTGATATCCGAAAACGAGCGTGCCGCCGATTAACACCGGCGGCACAGTCGCGATCCGTTGCCTGAATCCACGGAATCAATTCAGCCGTTCACCGGTTTCCTTGGCGAAATACGACACCTTGCTCATGTCGAAAGCCAGGTTCAACATCTGGCCCGCCTGCGCGCTGGTTTCGGCATGCAGGCGCGCTGTGACCTGCTTGCCCCCCAGTTCCGACACCACATAGGTGTCGGCCCCCGCAGGTTCGACCATATCGACCATGCAGGCCGCCTCTTGCACACCTGCCCCGGCGCGGAAACCGGCCTCGGCGATGTCTTCCGGGCGTAGACCGAGGATGACATCCTGCGGCAGTTCCGGTGCGCGCGCATCGGTTAAGACCAGCGTATCGCCGGTTTCTCGCGTGATCGAAATCTGCGTCCCCGAACCATTGTTCGATGCCTGTGCTGGGATCAGGTTCATCGCCGGAGAGCCCATAAAATCCGCAACGAAAAGGTTGGCCGGGTTATTGTAGATCTCGGCCGGCGTTCCGATCTGCTGCACGATCCCGCCTTTAAGTACGACGATCTTGGTCGCCAGCGTCATCGCTTCGATTTGGTCGTGGGTCACGTAAACGATCGAAGCGTCCAGCGTCTGGTGTAGCTTCTTGATCTCAGTCCGCATCTCGACCCGCAACTTGGCATCAAGGTTCGACAGGGGTTCGTCAAACAGGAACAGCTTAGGATCACGCACCAGCGCCCGACCCATTGCGACCCGTTGACGCTGACCGCCCGACAATTGGCTTGGGCGGCGGTTGAGCAGCGGTTCGATCTGCAGCAGCGACGCGACCTCTTTCAGCTTGGCATCCTGAGTGGCCTGATCGACCCCACGCACTTTCATGCCGAAGGTGATGTTCTTGGCGACCGACATGGTCGGGTACAAAGCGTAGGACTGGAACACCATCGCGATGTCGCGGTCCTTTGGGCTGACATGAGTCATGTCGTTGCCGCCGATGGACAATGTGCCGCCGGTGATCTCCTCCAGCCCCGCGATGCAGTTCAGCAGGGTGGATTTACCGCAGCCTGAGGGGCCGACAAGCACCAGGAAATCGCCCGGTTCAATCGAGATGTTGATGTCTTTCAGAATTTCGACAGGGCCGTAATTCTTGTAGAGTTTGTTGATATCAAGGATGGGAGCCATGGGTCTTATCCCTTCACTGAGCCAGCGGTCAGGCCGCGGATGAAATACTTACCGGCAACGACATAGACGAGCAGCGTCGGCAGACCCGCGATGATCGCGGCGGCCATGTCGACGTTGTACTCTTTGACGCCGGTGGTGGAGTTTACGATGTTGTTGAGCGCCACAGTCACGGGCTGCGTGCCCGCCTGGCTGAATGACACGCCGAACAGGAAGTCGTTCCAGATCTGCGTGAACTGCCAGATGACGGTCACCACGATGATCGGCAGCGACAGCGGCAGGAAAATCGACCAGAAGATCCGCATGAACCCGGCCCCATCGACGCGCGCAGCCTTGGTCAACTCAGCCGGAATAGTGACATAGTAGTTGCGGAAGAACAGCGTGGTGAAGCCCAACCCATATATCACGTGGACAAAGATCAGACCCGGAATGGTTCCTGCGATTCCCATGATGCCCAGAAGGCGCGCCATGGGCAGCAGAACCACCTGGAACGGGATAAAGCAACCAAACAGCATCAGCGAGAAGATGATATTCGCGCCTTTGAACCGCCACTGCGCCACGACGTAGCCATTCAGCGCACCCAACAGGGTGGAGATCGCGACCGCAGGCACCGCGATCAGGACCGAGTTCCAGAAATAAGGCCGCAGACCTTCACACTGGATACCGGTACAGGCGCCAGACCATGCAGTTTTCCAAGCGTCAAAGCTGACTTCGCGTGGCAGTGAGATCAGCGAGCCTGTGCGTATTTCCTCAAGGCTCTTCAGCGATGTGGTCAACATCACGAACAGCGGCATCAGGTAATACAGCGCGAACAGGCCCAGCAGGACATAAAGCAACCAACGCAGGGCAATTTTGCCAGTGGCGCTTTGGGTACGGGTTTGGGTTTGGGGCATCGACAGATCAGTCATTTTTCGCCCTCAGCTCTGAGTAAAGATAGGGAACCACGATGGCAAAGACGACCAGCATCATGATCATTGCGGATGAAGCCGCCTGACCGATATCGCCGCGCGAAAACGCCATGGCGTACATATAAGTGGCAGGCAAATCAGTCGCGTAGCCCGGACCGCCACCCGTCAGGGCGATGACAAGGTCAAAGCTTTTGATCGCGAGATGCGCCAGTACGATGAAGGCCGAAAGGAAGATCGGGGCCATCGAGGGGATGATGATCGCAGTATAGATGCGCCATGTCGGGATGCCATCGACCTGCGCGGCCTTGATGATCTCTCCGTCCACTGACCGCAGACCGGCCAGGAACAGCGCCATGACGAAACCCGAGCTTTGCCAGATCGCGGCCATCACGATGGTGTAGATGGCGTAATCAGGGTTCACCAACCAATCGAACTCGAAGTTTGCGAAGCCCCAGCCCTGCACCATGGATTCTATGCCCAGACCCGGGTTCAGAATCCACTTCCACGCGGTACCGGTCACAATCATCGACAATGCCATCGGGTAGAGGTAGATCGTGCGGATGGCTCCTTCGACGCGGATTTTCTGATCCAGCAGGATGGCCAGCAACAGGCCCAGTACCATCGCGATGACGATGAACAGCGCGCCAAAGATATACAGGTTGTTGATCGCCGTATCCCAACGGGGCGAGTCAAACAGGCGTTCGTACTGAATGAAGCCCTTGATCTCGTATTTCGGCAGTAGTTTCGATCGGGTTAGCGACACCCATGCGGTCCATCCGATAAATCCGTAGACAAAGATCAATACGGCGATGAACGACGGTGCCAGCACCACCTTGGGCAGGTGGTTTTCCAGCCATTCGGACATTTTAGCCTCCGGGGAAAGATGCTCTGCCCCTCAGTATAGGGGGCAGAGCGTATTGGATCAGTAGCTGTTTGCTACCGCGTCCGCCAATTGCTGAACCGCGTCAGCCGAGGACATATCCGAGTTGAAATGTGCGGTCACAACATCGGTGATCGCACCGGACTGCGACCCGCGCAGCGCCATGCCATGGGCGTAAGACGGCAGCAGCGAACCTGCGGCAGATGTCGAACCCATGTCTTCGGCCGACAGGTTGGCACAGATGTCAAAATCTTCCAGACCAACATCGGTCCGCGCAGGGATCGAGCCTTTGTTCAGGTTGAACACTTTCTGGAAGTTCGGTGCAACGATCAGCTTGGCGAGCAGGTCCTGACCGGCTTTCTTGTCATCGCCTTCCACGTCAAACATGGCAAAGCTGTCGACGTTGTACAGATACCCGTCGCCGGGGGTCGAGGCGCACAGGAAATCTTCGCCGGGCTTTTTGCCCGCCGCCAGGAATTCACCCTTGGCCCAGTCACCCATGATCTGGAACGCGGCTTCGCCGTTCATCACCATCGCGGTTGCGAGGTTCCAGTCGCGGCCCGAGAAGTTCTCGTCCACGTATCCGCGCAGGGTACGCATCTGATCAAACGCCTGCACCATGGTGTCCGAGGTCAACGCTTCGGGGTCCAAGTCGACCAGTGCTTTCTGGTAGAATTCAGGTCCACCGACGCCCAGCACAACTGCTTCGAATACGGTGGCGTCCTGCCATGCCTGACCGCCATGAGCCAGCGGGATCACACCGGCGGCTTGCAGTTTTTCGGCAGCGGCATTGAATTCATCCCAAGTGCTGGGCATTTCGATACCGTTTGCAGCCAGAACGTCCGCGTTGGCCCAGATCCAGTCAACACGGTGAACGTTCACCGGAGCCGCGCACCAGGTCCCTTCACACTTCATGTGGCCCGCGATCGACGCAGGCAGGACATCAGCCCAGCCTTCTGCCTCCGCCACGGCCGAGATGTCTGCCAGAACACCTTCTTCATACCATTCCTGAATGGCGGGGCCTTTCAGCTGAACAGCTGTCGGCGCGTTACCGGCCAGAACACGTGCGCGAAGCGCAGTCATGGCCGCATCACCGCCGCCACCTGCGACCGGCATATCGGTCCATGTGCCACCGTTCGAGGCAAACTCCTCCTGCAGAACCGCGACCGATTTCGCTTCACCGCCGGATGTCCACCAGTGCAGAACTTCTGCCTGCGGTTCGGCCACTACCGACGACCCGGCCGCAATGGCAAAGGTCGACACAGTGACAAATGCAAAACGCTTCATATTTGTTCTCCTCCCTGAGAATTCGGTGCCACCCAATGGGCGGCGATGCCCGATATAGCGCTAACAGAATGCCGCATGGCAACGCAGAATGCAGAGCAATATCCTGACAAGGCGGAAATTTTCACCGCTTTTGTTACCGCGTGTTACTTTGGGCTTGAATCCGTTTCCATTCGTTACAATTGGCGGCGGCGGAGGAAGTTTGAGAGGAGGATTAGAGTGGGTATTCCCCGGCTCTTGGTGGTGGACGACGATTCTGAGATGCGTTCGATGATGACCCAGTTCTTTCAGCAGAACGGGTATATAGCGCTGCCCGCCAGTTCGGAAAGTGAAATACGCACGCATCTGACCTCGGGTCGGATCGACCTGATCTTGTTGGACGTGATGCTGGGCGATGAAAACGGCGTTGAGATCTGTGCCCGCTTGAGGGCCGAACAGGATGTGCCGATCATTCTGGTCTCGGCCCTGTCGGCAGATCACCAACGAATGGCGGGATATGAAGTTGGCGCGGATGACTACATTGCCAAGCCGTTCAACCCGCAGCTTCTGCTGGCCCGCGTCCGTGCTGTGATGCAGCGCGCGCAACGCACCCCTTCGCTGGCTTATCGCCGCCGTACCCGTACATTTCACTTTGACGGCTGGGTCTTTGACGGCAAACGGGACGAGGTACATTCGCCCGACGGCTATTTAGTCTCGCTTTCACAGCGCGAGACCGCCCTGCTGAAAGTCTTGCTAGCAAATCCGCACATCCCGCTAACCCGGGATGAGATCGCCACCGCGCTTGATGTCACCGGCGAGGCTGACAAGCCCGAGGCGCAAGGCCGCGCCATCGATATGTTGGTTGGGCGACTACGCTCTAAAATCGAGGCTAATCCGAAAGAGCCTCAGATGCTGCGCACTGAGCGTGGGGTTGGGTACATATTTACCGCCGACATTTCGGTAGATGAGGACGCATGACATTGCGCCTGCGCAGTTTTGGTTGGGTCTGGACGCTGTCAGCCTTCGCTGCAGGGATGTTGGCAACCGTATTGTGGTTCACCTCTGCACAGGCCTGGAACCGTTTCCAAACTCAGGCATTTGTTGCGGGATTCACCGTATACGAGGATTTGCGGACGGGGATGGCACCGCCACCCGGCTTGCTGATCAATCCCTTGCCGGCCAAGGCCGCCGCACTTGCCGATAGGGGAGAATTCCAACAAATGCCGGGCTTTTCGGATCGCCGCTTTGTCACCAATCTGTCGATCCTGACCGACAGTTCAGCCCCTCTGAGTGGACGCGAACTGACGCTAGCGGTATTGTCTGATCGTCTGGTCTATCCGGTCTCGGATATCGTGTCGGGCAACGATCAGACCGGGCCCGAGAAGATGGGCAATCTGACGCGCCTGCTTGCGACCTATTGCAGCGAACCCATCCTGATCGCGCAATTCGGGCGCGGGGTTTGGCAGCAGGTCGATGGCACCGAAATCTGGGGCTGCAAAGCTGCGCCGATTGATCTGCGCCTGCCCGCGATATTGCTGGGAATAGTCGCGCTGGCCGCGTTGCTGACCTCGGTCGGGAATGTCTCAGACAGCTTCACGCGCTTTGCACAGGCACTTGGTGACCGCAAACGTCGCGGTGGGCCACAAAGTTATGATGCGGACGGGCCGGAAGAGCTGCGCGATATCGTGGCTGCGGTGAATGATCACCTTGAGGCTGAACGCGCGCAGCTAGAGAAACGCGCCATTGTGCTGTCGGGTGTTAGCCACGATCTGGGTACGCCGGCAACGCGTGTCCGGCTGCGTGCCGCCCTGATCGACGATGCCGAATTGCGCGAGAAGCTCGAAGCAGACGTGGATCAGATGACCGGCATGATCGAAAGTGTACTAACCTATACAAGGTCCGAGCTCAGCGTTGAAGAACCGCGGCAGATCTCGTTGACCTCACTGGTCGAGTCACTGGTCGCCGACTATCAGGATATGAACTTGCCCGTATCTTTGAAAGCAATTGAACCTGTGGCTGTCGAAGGTGCGCCGTCATTGTTCATGTCGCGCCGGGGGCACGGATCGCTGCCTGAGACACGGCGCATTCTGGTGATGGGTCGACCAATCTCGTTGAGGCGGGCGCTGTCAAATCTGATCGACAACGCCTTGAAATATGGGCGCCGGGCCGAGGTTGAGCTGGAAACCGATGCTCAATCCGCCACGATTATTGTCGAAGATAAAGGCACCGATTTGTCGGTTGATGATATCGAGGCATTGCTGGCCCCGTTCCAGCGTGGGTCAAACATCGGTTCGTCAGATGGCTTTGGGCTTGGCCTGACCATCGCACGCACCGTTGCCGAGCAACATGGCGGATCGCTGAGCTTTGAGGCCGGAGACCAAGGCTTGCGCGCTTGCCTGCAGATCACCCGGCAATAGATCAGGGCGAATAGCTGCGTACCAGCGCGCTTGCGATCAAAGCCCAACCATCTGCAATCACGAAAAATGCCAGTTTGAACGGCAGGGAAACCGTAGCCGGAGGCACCATCATCATACCCATCGACATCAGGACCGCCGCAACAACCAGATCGATGATCAGGAACGGTAAAAATATCAGAAACCCGATCTGAAATGCCCGTGCAATCTCCGACAGCATGAATGAAGGCATCAGAACGGACAGCGGTGCCTCGGATGACGGCTGCAAATCCGCGCCATCTGGTCGCAATGCTGCCATCGCCTGGAACGTATCGACATCCAAACGCGCCGCCATGAAGCTGCGAAACGGCACCAACGCGCGTTCCAGCGCGGGCTCCACGTCTATTGTTTCCTCGACCAATGGCTGGATGCCGACTTCCCACGATTCGGTAAAAACCGGCTCCATGATGAAATAGGTCAGAAACAGCGCCAGACTGACAATCAGCATGTTGGGCGGCGATTGCTGCAACCCAATCCCTTGCCGCAGTATCGCCAATACAGTGATCAAAAACGGAAAACAGGTGATCATGATCGCCAGTCCCGGTGCCAGACTGAGCACCGTGATCAGTAGGATCAGCTGGATGGTCCGGGCCGAGATCGACCCGCCCTCACCCAGCGATAGCGACAATTCCTGCGCCGCGCCGCTGGTGGGAATCACCAGCAATAGCGACAGCCAGAACAGGTGGCGCATCATCCGATCCCGTTCTGCAGGTCAGAGATTTCGGTCAGCCGTACAGCCAGTTGCCCGGCCTGATCTCCTTCCATTTCCTCCAGCAGCCCACGCGCGACCAATTGGTCCCCGACATACAGGTCGACGGGGTCTTCAATGCGTTTGTCCAGCGTCAGAACAGCGTTTTCGCCCATGTTCAGCAGATCACGGATCAAAGGTCGCGCCCGACCAACCGAAACTGTGACTTCGATCGGAACCGCTTCGAACGGATTTGGCTTTTCGGATTTCGGAGCTTGGGGATCACTCATTTGACAGAGCCTCTTTTGCTTCAAATAGATAGGCGTCGAAAGATGCGGCAATGGACGCGAGCAACGCGGTACAATCCACCTCTCGATAGGCGGTGCCCACTTGCAAACGCGCCTGTCCCGGCTGCAGAGTTGGATCCTCGACGACTTGTGGCAACGGCGTGAGATCTTGTGGGAGAACCGCCTGAACCTGATCGGCGGCACCGTCCGGAACGGTAAGTAGCATCGGCTGTCCGATCTGTTCCCGGGCCATCTCACAAAGCTGTTCAGTCAATCTGGCGGGTAAACCCCGTTCGACGGTTTCGGGCAAAACCACCTGTATCAGGCTCTGAAACATCGGCTCCAGCGACAATGTCATCCGGGTTAACGCCTCCTGATAGGTAAACGACAGGTCTGCTAGCGCTGCAGACAAGTCAGAGCTGAGCTGCGCCCCACCCTGTTCCTGCGCCTCGACCGCATCTTCCCAACCGGCACCATAGCCTTGCTCAAAGGCCGCAAGGCGTTGTTCTTCCAATGCCTCTTCATCCAAGAGATGAACGGCGACACCTGCTGCTGGGGCGGTGAAATCCTCAAGGAGATGAGCGATAGACATTACACCTTCTCCTCACCTTCTTCAAGCCAGCTTCGCAGGATCTCAACCGTCTCTTCCTGTTTGTCACCGATCATGGCGCGCAATCGGTCGACGGGGTCTTCACCATGGGCGCTGGCTATTACCGGAACATTTGTCTGAGCGGCCTCAGGAAGTGATGTGAACTCTTGCGCATCACCATTTGCGATCTCTCCCGTCAGGTAAGTTGCAGGGTCCGCTTCCGGCGGTATGCCTGCCGGAAGCAACGCAGGTGCAGCAGATTTTGTCAAAATGGGTCGTATGACAAACAGACCCAAAACAAGGGATACCAGTGCCAAAACGAACATCTGAACCAGCGACATGGCATCAAGATGAATCTTCTGCCAGACCGACGACGACACCAATGTACCCTGCGGCTCAACAACAGGCAGATCAAGCGATTTCAGGGTAATGACGTCACCGCGTTCGGCATCATAACCTACGGCCGAGGAAACGAGTTCCTCCAACGCGCCAAGCTCTGGCTGCGGAATGGGTTCAAATCGTTCGACACCTTCCGCATCAACCGTTCGGGCACCGTTGACCAGCACTGCAACGGTCAGACGTTTGATGGCACCCGGCGCGCGGTGAACCTCAAGTTCGGTCTCAGAAACCTCATAATTCACCCGCTCGCGGGTCTGGGTGGCATTTGAATTGGATTCGTCCCCGCCAGCGCCATCCCCATCCGGCAGATTTGATGCCACGGTCACGTCTGCAGACTGATTTCGCGCACTGTCAGACCGTTCTTCAACATCCGTACTGATCGCTACGCGACCTTTAGGATCGAAGCGGCGTTCACGGATCGACTCGGTTTCGGTCACCGTATCCACGCTGACCTCGACCACGGCATTACCTGCCCCGACGCGTGCTTCGACAAGTCGAAGAACTTTTTCCCGCAACTGGCGTGCTTTATCGTCTGCAGTATCAGCGGCCACGGTTGATTCCTGCGCTCCGATCACAGCGCCGTTCGAATCGATTACGGTGACGTTTTCTGGTGCAAGCCCGCTGACTGCTGACGCCACCAGAAACCGGATCGCCTTGGCCTGATCTCCTGTGATCTGCGCACCCGATGGCACCAAATATACCGAAGCGGTCGGCGCAACACTACGTTGAAACGGGTTGGCCGAACCGTTGGCGATGTGTACGCGTGCCTGGCTGACATATGAGCTGCCGACAATCGTGCGGGCCAACTCGCCCTCTTTTGCCCGCCAATAAGCAGCGTCAAACATCTGCGACGTCGTGCCAAATCCACTGAGTGAGTCCAGCAACTCGTATCCGCGGTTGCCGTTTGCTGGCAGTCCTTCACTGGCCAGCGTCATGCGCAACTCATCCCGTTGCGAGCCCGGTACATAGATCGAACCACCCCGAATTTCATACGCAACACCGCGCTGATCCAGCGATCGCACGATATCACCCGCCGCACCGCTTTCGAGACCTGAATATAACAGCGTCATCGACGGTGCCGTCGCAATCCGTGACATCGCAAGCACGCCCAGAAACACCAGCACTACCGCACCGGCCACGAAAATTTGTTTGCGCTTGTCCAAACTTGCCCAGACAGTTCCGATCTGCTGCACACTCACCTCCGACTCACCGACATTCTGCTCGGCTCAACCCCTGTTTGGACGATTGCCCTTAACAATCGGTTAGTCCCTGCGGGGTTATGACAGATGCCGAACAGATTCATGAGGACGGCATGACCGACGCAACAGCTGACGAAGTGGAAACCCCTAAAAAATCAGGAAAAAAGGGCCTGATTCTTGGGATGATTCTGGCCTTGGCAGGCGGTGTTGGTGGCTATTTCATAACCGCCTCTGGCTTGCTGCCAATTGGTAGCGGTGCCGAAGCAAAAGAAGAAGATAGCAAAAGCAATGAAAAGCCAGCGACGGCGTTGCCAGACGTAAGCTTTGTTGATCTGCCGCCGGTGATCGTTTCGGTCAATGCAGGCGGCTCGCGGCATCTCAAGTTCCATGCACAACTCGAGGTGAACGCGGGCTACGCCGCCGAAGTTGAAAAGATGCAGCCGCGAATCATGGATGTGCTGAACAGTTATCTGCGCGCGGTCGAGCTGAACGACCTTGAAGATTCACTCGCCTTGGTGCGCATCCGTGGGCACCTGCTGCGACGTATAGGAATTGTCGTGGGTGACGGCCGTGTGCGCGACGTTCTGGTGACAGAATTTGTATTGAATTAGGAGGCGAAGGTGGAACTGATTGCCGATATTCTGCTGGTAGCAGGCGCGCTTGGGGCAGGACTGTACTGTTTCATTTTGGCGCGTCGTTTGCGTCGATTTACTGATCTTGAAAAGGGCGTGGGTGGTGCGGTTTCCGTTCTTTCGGCCCAAGCGGAAGAGCTGCGAAAATCGCTTGATTGCGCCCGTCAGTCTTCCGACGAGTCCGGGGTTGCCCTGCAGACTTTGACTGAACGGGCGGAGTCGGTAGCGCAGCACCTGGAACTGATGATGGCCTCAATGCACGATGTCGTACAGGAAGACCAACCAAGCCCTGAGCAGCCCGAAGAGCACGCGCAGGAAAAATCTGACCCCATATCCCTAAAACCCGTAACAAAGCCCGAGGGCTTGATGTTCTTTCGGCATGCTGCAACGTCAGGCGGGTCAGGCCAATGATCCGTCAAAGAAAAAAGAATTCTGACCAGCGCCCGCGCGGGGGAGTTCTGACCGTCATCTCCTTGCTGATGATCGGGTCTGCCATCATTCGGATCGGGCTTGAGGCTGGGCCTGCGGTGGCGCGTGGGACTGATCCAGCATTGGCAGCGCAAATCAAGTCGGAGCGCATTGAGACCAGCGCTGCGGATCTGCAAGTTTTGCTAACAGAACTGCTAAGCCGCGAAGTCGAACTGAATCAGCGGGAGAGCATGATTGTCGACCGAGAACACGCGCTGGACATCGCAGATCAGGCTATTGAGACCCGGTTGGCCATGCTGCAGGAAGCCGAAGAGTCGCTGCGTGAGACCGTCGCTATTGCCGAAACAGCCGCCGAAAGCGACCTGACGCAACTGACTGACGTTTACCAAAGCATGAAACCAAAGGATGCCGCGGCCTTGTTCGAAACGATGGATGCAGTATTCGCCGCCGGATTTTTGTCACGCATGCCACCGGAGGCTGCCGCCAATGTGATGGCCGGTCTCAGCCCCGAGGCCGCCTATGGTATCAGCGTCATCATGGCTGGGCGCAACGCCCGCGCCCCACAGGAATAATGCTGATGGGCAACCATTTCTCCCACCTTAACGCCGGAGATCACTTATGATCGGACTCATCGGAATTGCTGTTATCTTCGTCATGGTTTTTGGCGGATATCTCGCCGCTGGCGGCAAGATGGCAATTATCATGAAGTCATTGCCGTATGAAATGATGATGATCGGAGGCGCCGCGATTGGTGCTTTTATGATCAGTAACGACATGGGTGGGGTCAAACACACCGCGAAAGATATTGGCAAAGTGTTCAAAGGCGCGAAGTGGAAGCCCGAAGATTATCGTGATCTGCTTTGCCTGTTGTTCTCGTTGATCCGGATCGCGCGCGCAAACCCGGTTGAGGCCGAGCAACACATCGAAGAGCCTGAAAACTCGTCGCTTTTCTCAGCTTATCCCAAGATCAAAGCCGACAAAGAAGCCGTGGATTTGATCTGCGACACCATGCGCTCAGCCGCGATGAACTATGACGACCCGCACCAAGTCGAAGAGGTGCTTGAAAAACGGATGGAGGCAAATTTCCATCATGCCATGCACTCGAGCCATGCCTTGCAAACCGTTGCCGACGGCCTGCCCGCCCTTGGTATCGTTGCTGCGGTTCTGGGCGTTATCAAAACCATGGGTTCGATCGACCAGCCGCCAGAGGTGCTGGGAAAACTCATCGGCGGAGCGTTGGTCGGCACTTTTCTGGGCGTTTTCCTCGCTTATGGTTTGGTCGGTCCATTTGCTGGCAAACTGAAAGCTGTGGTTGAAGAAGACAACCATTTTTATCAACTCATCAAGGAGGTTCTGGTCGCGAATCTGCACAATCACAACGCTGCGATGTGCATCGAGGTCGGACGCCAAAACACGCCAACCCACAACCGCCCCAATTTTTCAGAGCTTGAAGAGGCCTTGAAAGAAATCAAACAGGCGGTCGCATGATACGGGCTTTGACATTAATTTTATTGGCCCTTGGCACCAGTGTGTCAGCGCAGGTGCTGCGTGTTCGCTCGGGCGAACACGATGGATACACGCGTCTGGTGATACAAGTGCCCGCCGGCACCGATTGGGTTATGACTCCAAACGAACGCGGTGCTGATCTGAATATTGCTATCAAAGGCGCCACATTCGATACCGGAACCGTATTTGACCGGCTGACCAGCAAAAGACTTCAATCTCTAACTCAGGCTAGTTCAGGTGGAGCTCTGAAGATGGTCTTTGGATGTGAATGTGTCGCCACCGCATTTCTGCATCAACAAACTATGGTGGTCGTGGACATCTCGCCCGGTAAATTCATTCCGGTTGCAGTTCCGAAAATCGACGTGGTGACAGACCTTCACCCGGACATCGCAAAGCAAGCTCCGCCTCCAGTACAAATCCCTGCAACTGCGCTGGCGTTACCCTTGTTGCAAATGAGTCATCGAAACTTTGAGGACGAGCTGATATCCCGCATATTACAAAGCGCAGATCGTGAGGTTATTGACCTCACACTTGCTGGTGTTGGGCGCAGACAATCCGCTCGTTTTGGACCTTTAAGAACTTCAAGCGCACAAGCGCCCAACTTACGATTGTCTTCGGTTCTGGACGACGCCCGGGGTCTCGAAAATCTGGCACTTCCGGATTTCGATGCAAAATTTGAATGTATCACCGATGCTGAGATGGATTTCGACTCTTGGGCAGGCCCCGAACCATTTGTGGAGCAGGTAGCGCAACTGCGAACGGGGCTATTCCAGGAAATTGATCGACTCGATCAGGAAAAGGCCCTGAATCTGGCCAAGCTGTACACATATTATGGATTCGGAGCCGAAGCGCTGCAGGTGTTAGATCTGCTGCCAGGACCGACAGCAGAGCAACAACGTATTTCGGCGATGGCGTCTACTCTCGATGGTTTGACTGCGTCTGAACCGCACTCATTCGAAGGTCAACAAAGCTGCGAAAGCGCTGCAGCGCTATGGGCACTTCTGGCCGAGGAGAAATTGGCACCGGAGGCACAGCTGAACATAATCGAGCAAGCATTCAACCGGCTTCCCGAACACCTTAGGCGGCAACTCGGGTCGACTCTGGCAGACTTGCTGGCAACAACCGGGCGGCTGGAAGCAGCGCGGCGTATTTTGCGTTCGGTCGACAGAGTGATGACCGCTGAAACGGCCGACGTGACCCTGACCAAGGCCACGATCGCCGATGCCGAAGGCAATGCACATACCGCGAGTGCTCACTTGACTGAAGTCATAGCCACCCCAAGTGCTTCTAGGGAAGCGCCTCTGGCGCTGGCGCGTTTGATCGAAAAAAGATGGGCCGATCGGGGTTCGATACCACCCAAAGATCTCGATTTAGCGGCAGGTTACGCACGTGAATTCAGAAACTCTGAACTCGGGCCCATGATGGCGCGCACTCATGTGCTTGCGTTGTCGATGTCGCAGGAGTTCGATGGTGCCATGCATCATATCCAAAAAGCACCTGACGATAAGGATTGGCGCCGCACGCGAGATCAGGTGCTGCAACTGCTTGCTGAGCGGGCGGATGACATCACCTTCCTGCGCTACATATTCGGACTGAAGGAGAAAACTCGCATTAACCTGAGCCTGGATACGGCCACATCAGTGGCGCAAAGGTTGATCAATCTTGGATTTGCGAGCGCTGCCCGGGAATGGACAGACCCATTGGGCGATCAGAACCATGCTATCGAGCGTGCCCGGATTAGGGCACGTTCAGCTCTACTAAGCGACCATCCTCGCCAAGCTTTGCTGGAATTGTCTGAAGATCCCTCAGACGACGCGCGAGTATTGCGGGCTCAAGCTTTGGCGCGGGTGCAAAACTTCTACGCCGCGGTGGAATTGTTGAGAGAAACTGGTCAGATCGAGGCTGCCGACCGCCTATCCTGGTTGGCGGGCACGAATGAGATTGATGCCGAGGATTCGAATGTCTTCAGCGATCTAAATCGAATCAAAATATCGTTAGATCAACCGATTGAACGGCAATCTGACAAACCTCTGGCAGATGCCAAAACGCTTATTAAGGAGAGCGCCAATGCCCGCGCGCAAATTTCTGATATGCTTGAAATCGTGCAAACAGGCGGATTGAATTGATCGGACCCGCAGTGCCCAGTGGTTATGCTGTTTCAGAGTTGGTCATTCGCTTAACACCTTGGATCAGTCTCTAACATGGCGAATCTCGATCATTTATTTAATTCGGCGTTGCGCCGTATCAACGTGCGGGTGGGTCGTATATCAGGGCAGACAGATTGGAAAAGCTTGACCCGGGTTGGGTCAACTTCAATGTGGCCGCAAGGATCTGGGCGGCCCGATTGCGCCCCACAGCTGGCGCTGCAAATTCGGTGAATTTATCGGTGATCTCCTGTTTGCTCAGGGGATTTTCCTGACCACCGCGCGCGTTGATATCACCTGAATGATAAACAGATCCGTCCAAGGTTTCGATCTCGACATCTGCCCATCGTCCTGCTGGGAAACGGGCAGAGTGACGCGGGCTCTCTTTGACCTTAATCAGCTTTGTAATCTCTGCGACCGTTGGATCAGACAGGCCTTTGCCCGAGATATGTTCTACACCAATGCGACCGTGAACTGCCTGAACCGCTACAGCAAATGGCAACGAGTATTGAGCCTGTGAGGTAGTCAGAGGGTGGTCAGAATACAGACAAGCTGCTTCTTTAAAGCTGTTGATGCGGATGGCTGCGATCTGTTGATGTGTCAGCTTGTGTACCTGCATCAGCATCCGAACACCGTCGATTGATGCATGTGCCCAACGGCAGATTGGATAGGGTTTGATATATTGCTGCTCAACTTGCCAGACCCGGCCAAGATCGTCCCAGAATGGAACAGCCTCTTTCGCCTCGATCGTGATTGCAGGTGCTCCGGTAAATCCGCGCTCGGCCAGGATGGCAGATGACAGCCCCACCAGGGCACCCCAACCGGAACCGTCGTGCAACATTGTTGGATTTGCAATCTCGCGCATCATTTGGCTGCGTGGCCCGTGGAATTCCGCAATCCCCAACGCCTGTCGCAGTTGATCTGGGGCATGACGGCGTAAACGCGCCGCCAAAGCAGCCACGCCCAACGCATTCCAGGCACCGGAAGTGTGATAATCACTGACCGTTGCGTGTAGGGTCAGGCCAGCCCGACCCGCGATTTCATACCCGATGATCATAGCCGCCAGAGCCTCACGACCCGACAGATCCGGGCATTGTTCGGCCAACGCAGCAAGCGCCGGAACAATGGCAACTCCGATGTGGCCTTTGACGGGATTGAACCCGTCATGGGCATCCAGATTATCGGTTTGGCTGGCAGTTGCATAAGCTGCACCTGCAAGACTGGCGCGCCGCCCGTCGAACAGCAACCGAGCGCTAAAATCAGGCTCTGAACTTGCAAAAAGCAACGCTGCTGTATCCCGGGCGATCCCACCGGCCTGCATCGATCCTGCAGCGATCAGAACACCCATCGTATCCAGCAACAAATACGCAGCTGTCTCGCGGGCTGTGTCGGGAATGTCTTCGGCGGTACAGTTCAGAGCAAACTCGGCAACCCGGTCAAAAACGTTGGTCATTTCACTGGCTCCGCAACGGTTTTCGTATCGCGTAATCTGTTTCCGGCGGGGTCGAACGGCGGCTTTGAAAGGAATTTGGCTTTGTGTGGTTTTCCGAGGATGAAGATGTCGACCGTGTCGCCAGGTTTTGCGGCTTTGGGGTTGGCGTAGCCCAGGGCCAGGGATTTGCCGACCGTATACCCATATGCGCCTGAAGTTACCCGGCCAACCGGGGTACCGTCGGGGGTGAAGATCGGTTCACCGCCAGTGGCGTCGGCTTCGTCCGCATCGACCTCGAATATCGAGAGTACCTCGCGCGGGGCGTTATCCTTGACCCGTAGATAAGCATCTTTGTGCAGAAATTCTTTGTCCAACTTGATCAGACCTGACAGGCCAACCTCTTGTGGCCAGTATTCCTGAGAATACTCTCGCCCCCACGAGCCATACCCCTTTTCGATGCGCAACGATCCCAACGCGCGACCGCCAACCGGGCCACCGCCTAGGTCTTTTGCAGCCTCTAATAGCGCTGAATAGAGGCTGGTTTGATCTGATTCCGCGCAATGCAGCTCCCACCCCAGATCGCCAGTAAAGCTGACACGGATGGCCAGGCAAGCGATACCGGCCACCTTGATTGTGCGCGAGCGCATAAAGCGGAACGTGTCGTTTGAAAGGTTCGCATTGGTCAGACGCTGTAACAATTCGCGCGACTTGGGCCCAGCCACGTTGAAGCCTGCGATGCGATCGGTGGCGACCTCGAACGTGGTGCCTTCGGGCAAGTCGATCATGTTGAAAAACCGCTGATGATAACGCTCGGCCATACCCGAGCCGATCATCATATATTCTTCATCAGCTATCTTGGTGATGGTAAAGTCACCAGCCACGCCGCCGCGAACCGAAATCAGGGGCGTCAGACACGAACGACCAACCTCGACCGGGACCTTGTTGGCCACCAGACGATCCAGCCAGTCATAAGCACCTGGACCTTTCACGACGTAATTGGCGAAGTTGGAGATGTCGATCACACCCACATGATCGCGCAGCATCTGCACCTCGCGGCCCACCGGTTCCCACCAGTTCTGACGAGTGAACCCATTGGTTTCCTGCAAACCGGGCTGATCTGCAAACCACAGCGGATGTTCCCAGCCGCAGTTCAAGCCAAAGACCGCACCCATATCCTTTTGCATTTCATAGGTGGGGCGGACACGCGCGGGGCGTCCCGCGCTGCGCTCCTCATTGGGGAAATGGATGGCGAAACGGTGAGTATATACATCCTCAACCCGCGCCTTGGTAAAGGCCTTGTCGGCCCAGTCACCGAACCGAGCTAGATCCCAGGCGAACATGTCGTATTGCGGCTCGCCTTCTATCATCCATTGCGCAGACAGCAGACCCAGCCCGCCCGATTGCGAGAAGCCGGGAATGATGCCGGTGCAGCAGAAATAGTTCTGCAGCTCGGGCACGGGGCCCCAGATTGCGTTTGAATCAGGAGACCAGATCATCGGCCCGTTGATCACCCGTTTGACACCCGCCGTGGCAGCGACCGGTACCCGTTCTGTGGCGCGGATGACATTTTCCATGATCCGGTCCAGATCGTCTGGGAACAGGTCATGGGCAAAATCCAGCGGCGTGCCGCTTTCGGCCCAAAACCGCATGTCTTTCTCGTAGGCGCCGATCAGAAGGCCGTTGCCTTCCTGGCGGAAGTAATATTCTCCATCCCGGTCAGCGATCGACGGTAGGCGGCGCCCCAGATTAGCCACTTCGTCGATGGCTTCAGTGACGAAATACTGATGCTCGGTCGGTTGCAGTGGCAGTTCGATGCCCGCCATTGCAGCCACTTCGCGCCCCCACAGGCCCCCCGCATTCACAACCCATCGAGTGTGAATGTCCCCCTTATCCGTGCGCACGATCCAAGAGCCATCGGATTGCTGTTCAGTCCCTATTACAGGGCAAAACCGCTCAATTGTGGCCCCCATTGCCCGCGCACCCGCAGCGTAGGCGTGGGTAACCCCGGACGGATCGACATTGCCGCCATCGGGTTCGAACATGATGCAACGGATGTCGTCAAACTGCGCCAACGGGTGAAGTTCACTCGCCTGTTCGCGGCTGATCTCATAAAAGTTCAAACCGTAGAACCGGGCTTTTGCCTCCTGCAGACGTAGCTGATGTTCGCGATCTTCGGTTTGCGCCAGATACAACGAACCAGATTGGAAAACCCCGCAGCCCTGCCCGGTTTCCTTCTCCAGCTCTTTGTACAGGTTCATCGTATAGTGCTGGATGCGGGTGATGTTGTTGTTGTCATGCAGGCCGTGGATGTTCGCTGCCGCATGCCAAGTCGAGCCCGAGGTCAGCTCATCGCGTTCCAACAGAACCACGTCGGTCCAACCAAGCTTGGCCAAATGATAGAGGATTGAGCAGCCAACCAATCCTCCTCCGATCACGACGGCCTGAGCGTGGGTCTTCATGGTCTGATCTCCTGTCTGCGAACCTAGTGCTCTCAGGAAAGTCAGCCACAGCCATATGTCAGGTTATGCTCTGTTCCCGACGCGAAATGTCGGGAACAGAACCTGAATGACCGGTTTTGATCAATAAGGGGCCTCGACATCGTTCATCGAAACGTAAACTGTCTTCATCTCGCTGAAGTGATTGATCGCCAGTTTCGAGTTCTCGCGCCCCACGCCCGACATCTTGGACCCACCGAACGGAGCCTCAACCGGGGCGAGGTTATAGGTGTTGATATAGCAAGTGCCAGCTTCGAACCCCGCCACAATTCTATGGGCGCGGGTCAGGTCATTGGTGAAGACACCGGCAGCCAGACCGAATTCGGTATCATTGGCACGCGCCAGCACCTCTTCTTCGGTTTCAAAATCCAGCACCGACATCACAGGTCCAAAAATCTCTTCTCGTGCGATTGTCATATCGTCGGTGACGTCGGCAAAAACTGTGGGCTGCATGTAGAACCCGTCACCTGCGATCCTGACGCCGCCGTAGACCAACCTCGCACCCTCGGCTTTACCTTTTTCGACATAGCCCAGCGCAATATTCATCTGGTTTTCGCTGACCATCGGGCCAAAATTGACCTCCTCATCCAGCGGATCACCAATTTTCGCGGTGGCCAGACGATCGGACAAACGCGAAAGAAATGCTTCCTTGATACCCTTTTGTACAAAGACGCGCGTGCCGTTGGAACAAACCTGCCCCGAAGAATAGAAATTGCCCAAGATCGCACCCGAGACCGCATTGTCGAGATCTGCATCATCGAAAACGATCATCGGGGACTTCCCGCCCAGCTCCATGGTGACGTGTTTCATGCCATCGGCTGCCGCCGCATAGACTTTGCGGCCTGTTGGAACCGACCCTGTCAACGAGACCTTGGCTACGCGCGGATCGGTAACCAGGCTGGCCCCGACATCTCCATAGCCTTGCACCACGTTGTAGATACCTTTTGGCGCGCCCGCCTCGATCAAGATTTCGGCCACCTGTAAGGCCGACAGAGGCGTGGTCTCGGACGGTTTGAAAACCATCGCATTGCCACAAGCCAGCGCTGGGGCACCTTTCCAACAGGCGATCTGGGTCGGGTAGTTCCATGCGCCAATGCCGACACAGACACCCAATGCCTCGCGGATCGTATAAACGAAATCCCCACCCCCTAGTGGGATATGTTCGCCGGTCAGAGACGCTGCCAAGCTACCGAAATATTCCAAAGCATCTGCGCCGCTGGTCGCGTCCGCCACAAGTGTTTCCTGCAGTGGTTTGCCGGTGTCGTGGGTTTCGAGAATAGAAAGCGCCCGATTGCGATCCCGCATGATGTCTGACGCACGCCGTAGGACCCGGCCCCGTTCCGTGCCCGACATGGCGGCCCAGCTTGCCTGAGCCGATTTTGCACTGTTTAGAGCCTGTTCTACGATTTCAGGTGTTGCAGAATGCAACCGCGCGATAACTTCACCGGTGGCTGGATAGATAACGTCGATTGGGGTGCCTCTGGTATCTTCAACATATTCGCCGTTGATGAAATGGCTGGCCTTGGGCTGAAATTTCATGCCGAATCCTTCTCTTTTCGGATCACCCCTGTGCAAGGGGAGGTGTGTGTTGCCGACAGAATTAGCTTTCATTGATTGACCAGTCAATAAATCCAGTGATTGGCAGGTTCTCGCCGAATCCAAATGGCCTTCTCTTGAAATGAAAGGCTAATGTTCTATTTATGTTCTACACAGTCAGAGGATAACCCCGATGGCCCAGAACATGCGAAAAGCCGCACTTGGCGGCACGTCAAACGATTATCACCTGTTGCCTGTGACAGATCGGCAGATGCGCTATGCCCGCGCGATTGCACAAAAGTCCGCGCTTGAGATTCCTGTCGAAGCGCAACACGACCGTAAATCACTATCAGACTGGATATCGGCCCATAAGCCGCATGACCCGTCGCCTTTCGCAAACTACCCAACGGGCAAGCAGGTTGCGTTTGCGGAGCGTATTTCGCGCACTAAACAGCGTCCGATCCCATCCGAGTGTTTCCGCGACAGACAATTGATGTCTCGATGGATCGATCACAACAAATAAGCTGGTCTACTTGCTATGGCTGCGCGCGTATAGCGCCACGGCTGCGGCTACAAACATGCCCAACAGGATATAGCCCGTAACCGCCTCGGCCACGGCCAACCCACGGCATAGGCCTGTTGGGGACATGTCGCCATATCCGACCGTGGTGAAGGTAACGTACGAAAAATACAGAATATCTGCCGGTCCTTTGGCGCCGACAACACAATGATCCTCATAGCCAAAGGCACCGTAGACCGCGGCAAATAGGAACGGCACGACCTGAATGAAGGACACCCCCATCAAAAACAGTATCCTGCGCGGGGATTTCACCTGGGTTATGTAGTAGTAGGATTGAGAAACCATCCAGACCACTAGCCCAACCGATGCAATCGTACCGATCGTGTCACCTGCGGTGGTTTCATTCAGACGCGACAAACCGTACCAAGCGAGGAAACTAGCCAGAACCAACCCTAAGGCTGCCAATAGGGTGGATTTCCATTCTTCCAGGGTTCTGGGTTCGTGAGTCACATTCCGCTCCATCAGGCAGGCCCAAAGGCATCATCCGTTTTTCGACATAGCCTGCAAGATGAATTCAATCTGACCCCAGATGTTCCTCACCTCGCGTGCGGGCCAGCTGGATTTGTCTCTGCCGTTCGCGAAACCGTGCCTTGTCCTGTTGGGACGTCTCATCGACACACCGGTGGCAAGAGACACCATGTTCGTATTCAGGGCGCTTTACATCTTCAGGCAGGATTGGGCGGCGGCAGCCATGGCAAAGCTTGTGTGGGCCTTCGACCAGCCCATGACCAACTGAAACGCGATTGTCGAAGACAAAACACTCACCCTGCCACGTGCTGTCTTCGCGTGGCATCTCCTCGAGATAGCGCAAGATGCCACCTTTCAGGTGGTAGACATCCTCGACGCCCTGTCCCAGCAGATAATTAGTGGACTTCTCACATCGAATTCCGCCGGTGCAGAACATGGCGACACGCTTGTTGTGAAATCTCTCTTTGTTTTCTTCCCACCAAGCTGGGAAATCGCGGAAACTTGCCGTGTTTGGATCTATTGCGCCTTCGAACGTGCCGATTGCAACTTCATAGTCATTGCGCGTATCGATCACCACCACATCGTCCGAGCGGATCAGATCGTTCCAGTCCTCGGGCTCAACATAGTTTCCGACACTGGCACGTGGGTCGACATCGGGCTGCCCCATCGTCACGATCTCTTTTTTCAGACGCACCTTCATCTTACCAAATGGTGGGTGGTCCGCGGTTGCCTCTTTCCATTCCAGATTGTTGCAACCCGGAAGCGCGCGGATATGCGCCAGCACCGCATCAATCCCAGCGCGGGGGCCGGCTATGGTGCCGTTAATCCCCTCTTGCGCCAGCAACAGGGTACCTTTGACCGATTGCGCTCGGCAAAGCTCGTGCAAGGCAGGGCGCAACGCGTCAGGATCAGGGAAGCGTGTGAAATGGTATAGGGCAGCGATTGTGTACATGTGCGCGATCTAATGCGCCTGATGAAAACACACAAGAGACAGCATTGACGATCCCTGCTGCGCGCCATACCGATTATGTAACTGAAGGAGACCAACATGTCCCACGCGCTGCTCGTTATCGATGTTCAGAATGATTTCTGCCCGGGAGGTGCACTCGCCGTTGCGGGTGGCGATGAAATCGTCGCTCCGATCAACGCGATCATGGACGATTTCGATGCGGTGATCCTGACGCAAGATTGGCATCCGGCGGGGCATTCGTCTTTCGCCAGCTCACATGACGACAAATCCCTGTTCGAAATGATCCAGATGCCCTACGGCGCACAAGTCCTGTGGCCTGATCACTGCGTTCAAGGCTCGGATGGCGCGGCCTTTCACCCGGACCTGCGTACCGATGGCGACCTGATCATCCGAAAAGGCTTTCGCCGCGACATCGACAGTTATTCGGCATTCTTCGAAAATGATCATTCCACTCCGACTGGTCTGAAAGGCTATCTTGAGACGCGCGGGATCGAACAGTTGACGATGGTTGGACTGGCGACAGATTTCTGCGTCCATTATTCGGCGGTAGATGCGGCACATCTTGGATTTGACGTTACTATCAGAACCGGTCTGTGCCGTGCGATAGATATGGATGGATCATTATCAGCCGCCGAGAAATCAATGCGCGAAGCGGGTGTCAACTTGGCCTGAGGATCAATTCGCTGCGCCGTACTCCGCCAGGAGCTTCAGCAACACAAACAAAATCACAGCCAGCCCCAACGCAAATCCCAATCGCCCAACCAGGGTGCGCCGTTCCGGTCGTACCGACTCGGGGCTTTGGGCTTGTAAAGGTCGCGCAGGTGCCGGGCGGAGAACATGACCGGGCTTAGCTGCTCTGATGTGCGCCAGGAAGTGATGAAAATCAAACTCGCCGCAATATTCGCCCTGAACACCCATGTTCCGAATGTTTGCAAAAAGCCGTTTCAGAATTACGACGCGATTCTCGGAATCCTCGGGCCGGTAATATCCGGTGGACCGGTTGTCACTCACCGTATCCAGACTGAAGCCAGATTCCAGAAATATGCGACGTATTTTAGGTGAAGCCGCCCGCAAGGCATCTGCAGTCTTGATATTCCTGAACTGCGCGCGCACCGGGGGTCGCCCTGTTACCGCTGTGTGTCCATGTTCCGGATCAACCTCATCCGGAGCAATCGCTACTATGTCAAAGTCGTACTCGAGACTCATTCACCAAATTCAACCTCTCAACCATCCCCACCCCCTCACTAAAGCGTGAGGGATACTCACAATATGCCCGCAATGTGACTTGTCATGGGCATTGTTACCAATCCAGCGACTCTTGCCAATCAGCGCGCTGATTGATCTAACAACGGAAATCGCAGGAGGTCCCCATGGTCGACATCGCGACGCGGGTCTACAATCACAAATGGAAAATCGACCCAATTGTGCGGTCATTAATAGACACAGACTTCTACAAACTGCTGATGTGCCAGTCAGTGTTTCGTAATAAGCCCCAAACAGACGTGGTTTTTTCGCTCATTAACCGGTCGAATCACATTCCATTGGCCAAATTGATCGATGAAGGTGAGTTGCGTGAACAGCTGGATCATATCCGTTCCCTCAGTCTCAGCCGGGGCGAAAGCACCTGGCTGCGCGGCAATACGTTCTATGGCAAACGGCAGATGTTCCGCCCTGATTTCATGGAGTGGTTCGAAAATCTGCGTCTGCCGCCTTATCATCTGGAACGCAAAGGCGATCAGTATGAACTGACCTTCGAAGGCAAGTGGCACGAGGTCATGTTGTGGGAAATCCCAGCATTGGCTGTGCTGATGGAGCTCCGCTCGCGCGCAGTTCTAAACGGGATGCGCCGGTTCGAGCTTCAGGTGCTGTATGCCCGCGCAATGACACGCGTTTGGGAAAAAATCGCCCAGCTTCGCAACATTGAGGGGCTGGGAATTGCGGATTTCGGTACACGACGGCGGCATTCGTTTCTGTGGCAGGACTGGTGCGTGCAGGCGATGATCGAAGGTTTGGGACCATCCTTCACCGGTACGTCCAACTGCCTGATTGCAATGCGCCGCGAAGTAGAGGCTATCGGCACCAATGCACATGAATTACCAATGGTCTATTCGGCTCTGGCTGAAGATAACGCTGCGCTCGCCCAAGCGCCATATGATGTGCTTAGCGACTGGCATGAAGAACATGACGGTAATCTGCGTATTATTCTACCTGATACCTATGGCACCAAAGGGTTTTTGGACCGCGCTCCCGACTGGCTGGCAGGCTGGACAGGAATACGTATCGACAGCGGCGATCCTGCAACCGGTGCCGAGATTGCAATTGATTGGTGGAAATCTCGAGATGAAGACCCCACTCAGAAACGCATTATATTCTCGGACGGATTGGACGTGGACAAGATTCGCGAGCTGCACGCCCAGTTTGCTGATCAGACTAACGTATCGTTTGGCTGGGGCACTCTGCTGACCAACGATTTTCGCGGGCTTGTTCCAAATGACGCGCTGGCCCCCTTCTCGTTGGTCTGTAAGGCAGTGTCCGCCAATGGCAGACCAACCGTGAAGCTGTCTGACAACCCGGAAAAGGCAATGGGGCCAACAGATCAGATTGAGCGGTACAAGCGGGTTTTTGGCGTCGGAGCGCAGAAAGCGATCGAGGTGATCGTTTAGCCGTGATAGGCGGCAACCGTCTTGAGCTGTGAGAACCCGTACAGCGCCTCGAAGCCTTTTTCGCGGCCGTGGCCGGATTTACCGACACCTCCAAAAGGCAGCTCAACACCGCCACCCGCACCATAGTTGTTGATGAAGACTTGCCCCGACTGCAGCCCCTTGGCCAGTCGCATCTGGCGTGCCCCATCCCGCGTCCAGACGCTGGCGACAAGGCCATAGTCGGTGCTATTCGCTATGCTTAGAGCCTCTTCCGCAGTTTCAAACGGTATCAAAACCTGAACCGGGCCAAATATTTCATCGCGCGCAAGCACATGGTCCGGAGGGACGTCAGCAAAGAGTGTGGGCAGGACATAAGCCCCATTTTCTGGGGCGTTCTCCACGATTTGCCCCTGTCCGGCGACGGTCAAATCTGCGCCCTTCTCAAGAAAACCGTTTACGATCTGTTTTTGCCGTTCCGAGATCAACGGCCCGACGCGCGGATCGTTCATCGCCGGTCCCACGGATAGCTCGCTATATGCCTCCGACATACGGGACTTGATCTGTTGATAAACGCCCCGCTGAACCAGAATGCGAGACGAGGCCGAGCAGGTTTGGCCCGCATTCTGAATGCCCGCATTCACCAGAAACGGAAGGGCCGCATCCAGATCGGCATCATCGAAGACCAGTTGCGGAGACTTGCCGCCCAATTCCAGCGTCACCGGCACCACGTTCCTTCCCGCCGCTTGCTGCACTAACGCGCCCGTCGCGACCGAACCTGTGAATGAGATGTGATCCACACCCGGATGCGCCGAAAGGGCCTCGCCCGCCTCGCCTCCCAGTCCGGGCACCACATTCAAGGCCCCGGGCGGCAAGCCCGCTTGAATAGCCAGATGAGCGAAGGCCAACGCGGTCAGGCAGGCTTCTTCCGCCGGTTTCAGAACGCAGGCGTTGCCCATCGCCAGCGCCGCCCCGACCGAGCGGCCAATGATCTGCATCGGATAGTTCCACGGCACGATATGGCCGGTCACACCATGCGGTTCACGAAGCGTATAGACCGTATAGCCATCAAGATAGGGAATGGTCTCGCCCATCACTTTATCAGCAGCACCGCCGTAAAACTCGCAATACCGCGCCAAGGCAACGGCATCCGCCCGCGCCTGGGTCAGCGGTTTGCCGACATCCATCGCCTCAAGCTGTGCCAGATCATCGACCCGTTCCAGAACCAGTTGCCCCAACCGGGTGAGAACACGCCCCCTTTCCAGCGCGGTCATGCGACCCCATTCATCATCGCGCGCAGATCGGGCGGCCTGCACCGCAGAATCTATATCGCGTTCGTTACCCCTTGCGATCTGGCAGATTTCAGAACCGTCCGAGGGATTAACAAGCGTCAAGCATTGCCCTGACGCAGGTTTTTTCCATTCACCACCAATCAGACACAGGCTGGGATCGAACCAGAGGGGGTTAGACATCAGAAACTCCTAAAGTAGGCTCTAATAAGGCGCTTATGGATCATGCAGCCCCCTGTCCGATCTCTGGCAGACTGGGCGCTGCATCGATTAGCGTTCGCGTGGAGGGGTGCTGTGGCTGGGTAAAGACCTGCTCGGTTTCACCCTGCTCGACAATCTTGCCGGCCTGCATCACCAGCACGCGGTCGGTGATCGTGCGAACCACACTCAGATCATGGCTGATGAACAGATAGGTCAGATCGTAGGTCTCACAAAGCTCGACCAGAAGATCGAGGATCTGGGCGCGTACCGAGACATCGAGGGCCGAGACAGCCTCATCGAACAGGATCAGCTCGGGCTGGATGATCAGCGCACGGGCGATGGCGATCCGTTGGCGTTGCCCGCCCGAAAACTCGTGGATATACCTGCTTGAGTCATCCGGGCTGAGGCCAACCGCAGTAAGCAGTTCGGCAATGCGATCCTGCCGTTCGGACCCGGTTGGCGGGGTTTCGAGCAGGTGAAATGGTTCGGTGATCAGGCGCGCAACCCTGTGGCGCGGATTGAAACTGCCGTAGGGGTCCTGAAACACCACCTGCATCTTGCGACGTACTGCCAGATTGGGTTTATGGCCTGTAAATACAGGCTGACCATCCAGAGATATTCGGCCTTGTTGCACCTCTTCGAGACCCAATATAGCCCGTGTTAGGGTCGATTTTCCGCAGCCGGACTCACCAACCAACCCCAATCGTTCCCCTCGGTTCAGCGTAAAGCTAACCTGATCGACGGCCAGGTGATGGCCAGGTGCATCGAACAAGCGCTTTCTGGGCAGGCGGTAATCGCGCACAACATTCTCGACTTCCAGCAATGGCCGTGGCTCTGGGGCTACCGGCAGGTTGACCTGATGCCCCGAAGCCTCGAACAGCATGCGGGTATAGGGGTGTTGCATATGGCGTAGCAGATGTTCGGTTGCGCCGGTTTCGACCACCTCGCCATGCCGCATAACCACGATCTGATCCGCCATGCCAGCAACCACTGCCAAATCATGGGTGATCATCAGCAGCCCCATGCCGTATTCCGTCACCAGCCCTTTGAGCAAGTCGAGGATTTGTGCCTGCGTCGTCACGTCCAGCGCCGTTGTCGGCTCATCTGCGATCAGTAGCCGGGGGCGCAACGCAATCGCCATGGCGATAACCACACGCTGACGCTGTCCACCCGACAGCTCGTGCGGAAAGCGTGTCATAGGGAACCGGTCGGTGGGCAATCCGACCCGCGCCAAAACCTCTTCGGCTCGTGCGCGCGCCTGGGCGGGGGGCACGGCCCTGTGGATCAGGATGGTCTCCATCACCTGATCGCCGATGGTTTTCACAGGGTTTAGGGCGGTCATCGGTTCTTGGAACACCATTCCGATCGCGGCACCCCGCAGGGCGCACATCTCTGCTTCTGACTGATTCAGCAGGTTCTGACCGTCAAGCTGCAGCAGCCCTTCCGCATCGGCCCCGTTGGGTAGCAACTGCATCACGGCAAGGGCGGTCATAGACTTGCCTGAACCGCTCTCGCCCGTCACAGCCACAATCTTCCCCGGCGCAAGTGATAGGTTGATCCGTTTCAGGATTTGAGTGCCGTGAATGGTTAGCGAAAGGTCCTTGATCTCAAGTAAGCTCATGCGCGGGCCACCCGTATCCGAGGGTCTAACCAGTCGCGCAAGCCATCACCCAGAAGGTTCAGACCTAGAACCGTCACGATGATCGCCAAACCTGGAATCAGAGCCAAATGCGGGGCAAAACTGACCATTGTTTGCGCGTCGGCCAGCATTCTGCCCCAGCTTGGTGTGGGCGGTTGCGCGCCCAGGCCGACATAAGACAGCCCGGCCTCGGCCAGAATACCCAGAGAGAATTGAATCGTTCCCTGAACGATCAGCAGATTGGCGACATTGGGCAGGATGTGTTCAGCCGATATGCGTGCCGCCCCTTTGCCTGACACGCGGGCGGCGAGGATGAACTCGCGCTCCCACAGCGACAGGGCCGCACCTCGGGTGATGCGCGCAAAGACAGGGATGTTGAAGATACCAATGGCGATGATCGCGTTGATGGCCCCGGCACCAAAGACAGCGGTGATCAGAATGGCGATGACAAGAGAGGGAAATGCAAAGACCAGATCATTGCCGCGCATGATGACTTCGTCCAGCCACGATCCTTTGCGCGCGGCAGCGGTCAGGCCCAAGGGGACGCCCAGCGCCATGCCGATCCCGACGGCCACCAACGCCACCGCAATCGAGGTACGCGCGCCGACCATGATCATCGAGAACATGTCGCGCCCGAAATGATCGGTGCCGAACCAGTGTTGTGTGTTTGGCGGTTGCAGCTTGGCCGGAATATTGAGCGCGGCATGGTCATATGGCGTCCAGACAAACGATACGAGCGCTGCCAAAAGCACCAGTGAGGACAGCGCGGCACCGAGGATTAGGTTGCGGCTCATGTCCTGCTCCTCAGTCTTGGATCGACAGCGGCATAGGCCAAATCGACCAAAAAGTTCACCATGATGACGGCGAAGACCAGCAACATGACGACCGATTCCACTACGATCAGGTCACGTGCAGAAATCGCCTGAAACACCAGCCGTCCGAGGCCTGGCAGATAGAAAACCTGTTCGATGATGATTGAGCCTGCCAGCAGGAAGGAAAATTGGAGCCCGATGATCGTCAGCACAGGAATCAGAGCATTCCGCACCCCGTGTCGCCACAGTGCCTGACGGCGTGACAGGCCCTTGGCGCGGGCAGTACGCATAAAATCCTCGGCCAGAATGTCCAGCAATGCCGATCGCATGACCCGCGCAAGAATAGCCGCCTGCGGCAGGGCTAGGGCGATCGCAGGCAGGGTCAGAGAATGCAGGCCGGTCCAGAAGCCGTTTTCCCAACCCGCGAACCCGCCGGCATTGAACCAGCGCAGATTGATCGCAAAGATCAGCACCAGCATCATTGCAAACCAGAAGTTCGGCACTGCTATCCCGAGTTGCGTTGCGCCCATTACAGCCAAGTCACCCGGTTTGCCACGCCGTGCCGCTGCATAGATACCAGCGGGAAACGCAATAAGCGTGGACAGGGTCAGTGCGTACAACGCCAGCGGCAACGACACCCATAGTCGATCCGTAATCATCTGCGACACCGGCGTGCGATAAGTGTAGGATGTGCCGAAATCCCCAACCAGCATCCCGCCGACCCAGTTGAAATACCGTTCGACTTTGGAGACATCGAGACCCAATTCAGCCCGCAGGGCGGCCAAAGTGTCTGCCTGCGCGTTCACACCCAGCATGAACGACGCCGGATCACCGGGCGCAATCTCGATCACCGCGAAGATGACAACCGATGCGACGGCCAGACTCAGGATCAGCGACAACAGGCGTTTGAGGGCATAACGTAGCATTGGTAACAGGTTAAGTGTCTGGATTGCGCGGGTCCAGCACCTACTCGTAGGCCTGTCGTTCGTCATTGACCAGTTTGATCGCACAGGCCGAGAGATTGGCGGCGGGCTCGGTCTCTGACAGCCATTCAAGATTGGTTTCAGTGCGAGCCAGCGCCGCGCGTCGCAGGACCATCAGCCGGGCGCGCGGGCTATCCAGAAATTCATTTTGCGGGATCACCGTTTCAAGCGGGCTGTCGATACGGATGACCTCGAAGTACCCGCCCGTCAGTGCCAAAAACGCAAAAGCGCAGGCCGGTGCGTCATCGGCACATTGCTGATTGCAAAGTTGCGCAATGGGGTGTGTTGCTTCAGAAGACATCAGCCAGTTCTCTACCGATTGACGCCACGGGTTGTCCGGGGAGATATCGCCGTACCCTAACCCAAGCGCCAGCAGACCCGCCATACCCAGCGCCTGGTCCGAACTTGCGTCGACCGGATCAGGTTGAATGTGGCGCAATGCGGCCAGCCCGTCTCCGCGTGGTTCTGGAGTTTGGGACAGATAGGCCAAGTAGGGTTTCAAGGCCTGCATGACTTGATCGTTGGCCTGCAGCGTCTCACGCATGCTGGCGCTACCATACAGAGCCACGATGCGTGTTGGATAATCCGTGGCCTGATGCTCACCAAGCGCGTTGAGTTTTGCGATCAGGTCAAGATTGGGGTTCGGATGCTTGGCCTGGAGTAAAGTTTGCGCCAACTCGTTTCCAGCGCGTGCCTCGACCGTTAACCACGACTGCCCAAAAGCCGACCAATCTTTCTGGCGAAAAAGCTTTCGCGACTGTTTGGGTCCCAGCGATTGACGATATGGCGACGGCCCCAGATCCGATGTTTCGATCCGACCCAGTAACAGGCGCGCTTCTACGTCACCTTCAGCGGCAAGCTCTGCCAGCATGGGCAGGGCCTGCTCATCGTCGCCTTGCAGCCACAACTCAACCGCCTGGCCAAGCGATGAGTCGGCCCGAGCAACAGGTGTAATAGCGATCTGCGCCGCGACGGTAAGAGCGACGAAGATTGACTTGACCATGCACGGACCTCCCTAGGGTCTATTCGTCCCAGCTGATGGCAGTCAGGTCGATCGCTGCGGTGGGCGCGTTTTCCCACAGACCCTGAACACCCGCCTTGGCAACCCCGAGCTTGGCAAGCTGAAACAGATACCCGTTGACGTAATCGGTTGCGATCAGGCGCTGCGCCTCTCCCAACAGACGAGTGCGTTCATCAGGGTCGGTGGTAGAATTCAGAGTTTCCATCAAAGCCTGAAAATCGGTGCTGTCATATTGGAAGTAATATTCAGGACGCGCATAGATACCGATATCCATCGGCTCGGTGTGACTGACGATGGTCAGGCCGAACTCCTTGCCTTTGAACACGCTTTCCAGCCATTGCGCCCATTCCACATTAATGATCTCGGCTTTGATGCCAATCTCGGCCAGCTGAGCAGCGATGATCTCACCCCCGCGCCGAGCGTAAGAGGGCGGCGGCAGGTGCAGAGTGGTCTCAAACCCGTCGGGATATCCGGCCTCGGCGAGAAGTGCCTTAGCTTTCTCAGGGTCGTAGGCCGAATTACCAGTCAGATCGACATAAGCCGGGTTGTGCGGCGCGAAATGAGTGCCGATGGGCGTGCCATAACCGAACATCGCGCCGTCGATGATGGCTTGCCGGTCGATGGCATGGGCTAGGGCCTGCCGCACGAGTACATCGTCGAAGGGTTCTTGTTTGTTGTTGGTCGATAGGATTGTCTCACCCTCAGTCGAACCGACAAGGACCTGAAAGCGCGGATCGGCCTCGAACTGAGGCAGGTTCTCGGGCGCAGGGAAGTTGTCGAACACGTCCACATCCTCGGCCATCATGGCGGCGAAGGCGGCGGTCGGGTCCGAAATAAATTTGAACGTTGCAGTCTCTAACGCGGGCTGATCGCCCCAATAGTCAGGATTTCGATTCAGGGTGATGCTGTCCCCTTGCACCCAATCCGCAAAGGTGAATGCACCCGTGCCAACCGGGTTGGTCTTTATATTCTCGATGCTTTCCGGCGCAACGATGACCGCGTCACCCCAGGCAAGGTTGAAGAGGAAATTACCGTTCGGTTCCTTCAACGTCACCTGAACGGTCAGAGGATCTACAACTTCGACAGTCTCAATCCCAGCAAACAGAGCCTTTTGTGCATTGGCGCTGTCTTCCGCAGTCGCCCGGTCGAGGCTGAACTTAACGTCCTCGGCATCCATCGTAGTGCCGTCATGAAAAGTCACGCCATCGCGCAGTTTGAATGTGTAGATGGTGCCGTCATCCGAAATCTCCCAGCTTTCAGCCAACCCGGGAACAACCGATCCATCGCCCATAAAGCGGGTCAGACCTTCGAAGATGTTGGTGTAGACAACCGAATCGATTGCCTGAGCGGCGGCGCTGGTTGGGTCCAGATGCGGCGGCTCTAGCTGCATGGCGATGGTGATGTCGGATTTAGCCAGAGCCTGCGTGGCAAACAGGCTGGCACCTAGGGCCAAGGCCGACGCGAATGAGCGAAAGCGCTGCTTTGTCATGAAAATCTCTCCCCACATTTTACGACTATTCCGCTGACTACGGATCGTTCTGAGACTGATCCTGCCAGAAACCCCGGGTCAATCAAGGGATTGTTGGCGCAACCGGGGTTTCTTTGCGTCTGCCGCATCTGCTATGCCGCACTGCAACATGAACCCTGCGAGGAGTGATCATGAGCGCCACCGCCCACAAGAAAGCCCCGAACGCCGAGGATATCCGCGCCCGGAAAGGCACTGAACCTCTGGTCTCGCTGACTGCCTACACGACGCCGATGGCGCGGTTGATGGATGCGCATTGCGACTTTGTTCTGGTCGGTGACAGCGTCGGCATGGTGCTGCACGGGTTGACCTCGACCCTCGGGGTCACAATGGACATGATGATCATGCACGGCCAGGCCGTCGCCCGCGGGCTGGACAGAGCCATGATGGTGATCGACATGCCCTTCGCCAGTTACGAGCACGACCCGGCGCAGGCCTTCCGAAACGCGGCTCGCTTAATGTCCGAAACTGGTGCAGGGGCCGTTAAGCTGGAAGGCGGCGTGGAGATGGCCGAAACCATTCGGTTTCTCGTAAAACGCGGCGTCCCGGTGATGGCGCATATCGGATTGACACCGCAATCGATCAACACGTTGGGTGGCTACAAGGTACAGGGGCGCGACAAACAGGCCGATGCCGTACTGGCCGACGCCCGTGCCGTTGCCGAGGCCGGTGCGTTTTCCGTCGTGTTAGAGAAGGTTCCGCAAAGCTTGGCTGACCGGATCACGTCCCAGATTGCGATCCCCACCATCGGCATTGGTGCTTCGGCCGGGTGTGATGGGCAAATTCTGGTGGTAGACGACATGCTGGGCTTTTTCACTGCTTTCAAACCAAAATTCGTCAAACGCTATGCCGATCTTGGCCCGCTGGCCGAAGCAGCAATTGCAGAATACGCAGCTGAGGTTCGTGCCCGCAGCTTTCCGGCAGACGAACATGTCTTTGCAGATCAGACCCCTTCAAAAGGGTCCAAGTCATGACCTCGCCTATTCTGCGTCAGTTGGCGGATTTGCGGGCATTGACCCGTGAATGGCGCCAAAAGGGCGAGGTGATCGGAGTCGTCCCGACTATGGGCGCGCTGCATCAAGGACATCTGTCACTGGCCGAAGCAGCCAAGGCGGATTGCGACCGGGTGGTCGTGACAATCTTCGTGAACCCCAAACAGTTCAACAACCCAGAAGACCTTGCCAACTATCCACGCACCGAACAGGAAGACGCGGAAAAGCTGGCCCCTTATGACGTTGATGCGATTTACGTACCCGACCCTCAGGAGATCTATCCCGAGGGATTCGCCACCACAGTCTCGGTCTCGGGCCTGACTGACACAATGGAGGGTGAATTCCGCCCGGGTCATTTCGATGGCGTGGCGACCGTTGTCGCCAAACTGTTCCTGCAAACGCAGGCGGATCGAGCCTATTTTGGGGAAAAAGACTATCAGCAGCTTATGATCGTCCGACGGATGGCCCGCGATCTGGATATTCCGATCGAGGTGATTGGTTGCCCGACGGTACGAGAGCCCTCGGGTCTTGCCATGTCTTCGCGCAACCAGAGTCTGTCAGATCGGGGGTTGGTAATTGCGGCTAAAAAACATAGCATCATGTGCGCACTTGTTCAGGCTCTGGAGAATGGTGAGGCGTTCAACTCGCTAGTGACGCAAGCGCAGGCTGATCTGCTGGCCGCCGGTTTCGCTGAGGTGGAATATCTCCAACTCCGCTGTGCCGATACGCTGGACCCGCTAAACCACGCCGACCGCTCGGCGCGCTTGTTCGCGGCGACCATGCTTGAAGGCGTGCGGCTGATCGATAATCTGCCGGTGTCAAAGGTCTGATTTCCCCTCTGGCACGTTTGGCATTGTTTGCGCTAAAGTCCCGCAAAACCAATGCGGGAGGGGCGCAGGCATGACCTATATTCTGGCAATCGATCAGGGCACTACATCGTCTCGTGCGATCCTTTTTGACGCGCAAATGCAGCGCGTCGGCACTGCGCAGCACGAGTTTACGCAGCATTTCCCGCAGGAAGGCTGGGTCGAACATGATGCGGAAGAAATATGGGACAGCGTCCTGACCGTTTGCCGGGAAGTGTTGAAAACCGTCGGCGTTGCTGCCAACCAAATCGCCGGAATTGGGATCACCAATCAACGCGAAACCACAGTTATCTGGGATCGCGCCACTGGTGCCCCGATTCACAACGCGATTGTCTGGCAGGACCGGCGCACTGCTGAAATTTGCGAACGTCTTCGCAAAGCGGGTTGCGAAGATGACGTGACCGCCCAGACGGGGCTGCTGCTGGACCCTTATTTCTCGGGCACAAAGGTCAAATGGCTTCTGGATACCGTGCCAGGCGCGCGCGACCGCGCCGCCGCTGGAGAGTTGCTGTTCGGCACTATCGATACCTTCCTGATCTGGCGCCTTACTGAAGGACGTGTGCACGCCACCGACGCCACCAATGCGGCCCGTACATTGCTGTTCGACATACATAAAGGGGAATGGAGCAGCGAGATTTGTGACTTGCTGGACATCCCCCAGGCCTTGTTGCCCGATGTGCGGGATTGTGCCGCAGATTTCGGATCAACATCCCTGTTTGGCAGTAAAATCCCGATTCTCGGCGTGGCAGGAGATCAACAGGCTGCCACCATCGGGCAGGCCTGTTTCCAGCCGGGCATGATGAAATCCACCTACGGCACGGGTTGTTTCGCGCTACTTAATACCGGCGCACAGCCGGTTGAATCGAAGAACCGCCTGCTGACCACCATTGCCTATCAGCTGGACGGGCAGAAAACTTATGCGCTTGAGGGCTCGATCTTCATCGCCGGTGCGGCAGTGCAATGGCTGCGCGATGCGTTGCAAATCATCGAAGCCGCACCGCAAAGCGGTGAACTGGCCGCGCAAGCTGATCCAAACCAACATGTTGTCCTTGTGCCTGCCTTTACCGGGCTCGGTGCGCCCTATTGGAAACCCGATTGCCGCGGCGCAATCTTTGGCCTGACCCGCAATTCCGGCCGCGCCGAAATCACGCGCGCCACGTTGGAAAGCATCGCGTTCCAAACCCGCGACCTATGGCACGCAATGCAGGGCGATTGGGGGGCCGAGGCTGACGTGATCCTGCGCGTCGATGGCGGGATGAGCGCATCGGACTGGGCCATGCAGGGGCTTTCGGACATTCTGGGCGCGCCCGTTGACCGCCCGGTGATGCAGGAAACCACCGCGCTGGGTGCCGCATGGCTGGCGGGAATGAAAGCAGGTGTCTACCCGGATCAGGCAGGATTCGCCGAAACCTGGGATCTTGACTGTCGGTTTGAACCCCAGAAGGCCGAGGCCGACCGAGACGCGGCCTATGCGCGCTGGCAGCGGGCCGTTCAGGCTACCATGGCGTTCTAGCTGTGGTCCTTCATCAGACGCTGTTTCTGGCGTGACCAGTCGCGCTTGGCCTGTGTTTCGCGCTTATCGTGTAGCTTCTTACCCTTGGCGATGCCGATCTTCAGCTTCGCCCGGCCTTTGTGGTTGAAGTACAGCACCAACGGCACCAGCGTCATACCCTTGCGCTGAGTGGCGTTCCACAGGTTTGCCAACTCTTTGCGCGACACCAGCAGCTTACGGCGGCGGCGCTCTTCGTGCTTGAAAACCTTGGCCTGCTCGTATGGCGCAATATAGCTGTTTATCAGCCACAACTCTCCGCCATCGACTGACGCATAGCTTTCAGCAATGTTCGACCCGCTTGCGCGCAGAGATTTGACCTCGGACCCTTCCAGAACAATGCCGCACTCGATATCGTCTTCGATCGCGTAATCGAAGCGCGCACGCCGGTTTTCGGCGATCACTTTGTAATTCGAGTCAGTTTTCTGCTTCTGCTTGGCCATGACGCGTTGATGTATTCCGCTTGCGAGCGCCTTGCAAGACAGCGTTACGATTTGGCTGAGATAATCAAGTCAGGCCCAAAGATCGTATCCGCGTGGTTGTGCAGATAAATCTTGAGCCATGGCGTAAAACGGTCCGGGTGCCGTTTCACCTCAGCCAGCAGATCGTGATAGTCGACCCAACGAATATCCATCACTTCGTCAGGATTAGGCTCTATTTTCAATGGTCCACGCACGTGCGCCAGAAAGACATCGACCACCTCGTTCTCAACCATGCCGTTGCCAACGTCGGCGTGATATTCAAGCTTGTGGCGATACTCAGGATATAGTCCGGTAATCCCCAGCTCCTCGCGCAAACGACGTACCGCGCAATGCGAGGCGCTTTCTTCCCAATCTGGATGTGTGCAGCAGGTATTCGCCCAAAGACCCGGTGTGTGATATTTGCCCATCGCCCTGCGCTGCAGCAAAATCTCGGTTCCGCGCACAACGAAGACCGATACGGCCTTGTGCTTGAGGCCTTTTTCGTGTGCCTCAAGCTTGTCAACGGGGGTCAGTTCGCCTTCAACCCAGGCCGGGATCATGATTCCCATCTGTCGTCTCCTGTTGGCGAATCCCGGCGCTCAAAGTCATACCGGTTTTTATCCAAAGTGACGCCGATGGAGGCATCATTCAATCGCACGAAAGGCCGCAGGGGCTGCGGCCTTTTGCACCATTATACATGATCTAGGCGAACCTGGTTATTCGCCCGAAACGCTCACGATATAAGCGTAAACGTCTTCAGCGCCCTTTTTCAGTTTAAAGGTCATTTTTGACTTGGCCGAGGTTTCACCCAGATAATCTTTCAGAAACGCTTTGGGGTCCTGGGCGTAAGAAACAAAAGTCTCTTCATCCCAGACCAAGCCGTTTTCACCCGCTTCAACAATGCTGTCGCCGTATTTGAACCCTTCGACAGTGCCAGCGGTGCGACCCGCAACACCATAGAGGTTCGGTCCGGTCTTGCCGCCTTTGACGATCACTTCACCGGCGGGATCAGCGATCAGGTGACAGGATTTGCATTTGTTAAAGGCTTTCTTGCCAGCTTCGGCGTCACCTTCAGCATAGGCGGGAAGGGCCAGCAGACCAGCAATTGCGGTGGCAAGGATACGATTCATAGCTTTTGCTCCGATACGAATTGGCTGCACAGAAGGGACCTTTGGCGCAGCAGAGAGTCAACGCGCAGATTGCCGCGCGAGGGCACTGTGTCACAGCAGAGACTAGTTCGTCCTTAACTTAAGTCATGTACGGCAGACCAGCAGGGCAGAAGATCGCCTGCACTGGGTGACGCCAAATAGACCGCGCGCGCAATCGCCCGCGCCAGACAGATTGAGGCCGCGTGGCCGATCATCGCCATTGCTTCGACCTCAACTTCACGGGCAGCTGTGCTGAGGCCAAATACAAGATCTCCATCGCCGGGCGTGTGCGCGGGAACAATGGCGCGGGCGATGCCATCATGGGCAGCCACCGCGATTCGCTGACATTGCGGTTTAGTCAGTGCAGCGTCGGTCGCAACGATAGCAATGGTTGTGTTTGTCCGATCTGGTTGGGCTGGTTTCATGGCTTCCGCCTTGCGGCTAGTGTGGATGCGGCCAAGACCCGAGGCCGGATCTGGACCATGCCCGCCAAACTCGGAACCGATCTCGAATGGAGCCGCCCAAAAATGGCGATCTCCCGGCGTACTCACACTGCCCAGCGGGTTGGCTGCAACCAGTGCGCCAACAGTTGTTCCATCCTCAAGTACTAGCGAGGCCGAGCCCAGTCCTCCCTTATGCATTGCCGCCAATGCGCCGGTTCCGGCCCCGGCAGTCCCCAGTTCAAATTGTGGTGAGGCGTTTAGATATGCGGCTTTCCCCAGCGCGCGATAGGGGTTTTCGACCCAGTCTTTATCTCCGCCATTAAGCAAATCGAACAGAATCGCCCCCGGCACAATCGGGACGATGGCCGAACCAGCTACAAAACCGCGCCCCTCTGCGCGCAAGGCATCGGATACACCCGAACAGGCATCCAGCCCAAAGGCCGATCCACCGGAAAGCGCAATCGCATCAACCCGGTCAACGGACTTGTCGGCCGCCAAGAGATCGGTTTCACGCGTGCCCGGCGCCCCACCCATAACATGCACCGAAGCCGTGAAAGGGTGATCCGCAGTCAAGACGGTTGTGCCCGATTTCAACGCATCATCCTGCGCATTGCCGACCTTCAGGCCCGGGACATCGGTGATCAGGTTTTTGGGGCCGGGTGTCATCGAAACCTCTAATTTTGGGCAGATAAGCGCGCCGCTTCGCGCTGCCTCCGGCGGGGATATTTATGGCCAAATGAAGAGCGGATCAGATGCATCGGCCCCCATCCACCTCAAGCGCGGTGCCCGTGATCATGCTGGCCTCGTCCGAGCACAGGAAACAGGCGGCGTTGGCCATGTCTTCAGGGGTCGAAAAGCGGCCCAGCGGGATGGTCGAGAGGAACTTGGCGCGAATTTCCGGTGTGTCTTCGCCCATGAAGGATTTCAGCAGAGGCGTTTCTCCTGCCACCGGACAGATCGCATTGACACGTACGCCCGATGGGGCGAGTTCCACCGCCATCGTTTTTGTTGCCGTGATCATCCAACCTTTGGACGCGTTATACCAATTCAGATTGGGGCGCGGCGACAGACCTGCTGTTGAGGCCACGTTCAGGATCGCGCCCATACCGCGCGCCTTCATGCCCGGCACAAAAGCGCGCGCTGTTAGGTAGACAGATTTCATGTTCACTGCAAAAACCCGGTCGAAGTCAGCTTCACTGACCTCTTCCAGTGGCGTTGGCATATGAGTCACGCCCGCATTGTTCACCAGAACATCAAGCGATCCGAAAACACTTTGTACGACATCAGCCATGGCCTGAACGGAGTCCTCATCCGAGACGTCAACTTGCTGAGAAATGGCATCCTGGCCCAATGCAGCGGCCATATCGCGGGCGGCATCGCCATTGATATCGGCAATCATAACGCGGGCACCTTCGGAAAGGAACTTTTGCACAATTCCCGCACCGAACCCGGATGCACCACCGGTCACGATTGCGGTTTTACCCTCCAGCCTCATGTTGTTGCCCTCCTGCCCTTGTTGCGGGTCAGACTATCAACCAAGAGCCGAGATGCCAGTTCATTCTTCGGACACTTTGCCCCGCAGCGCCTTTACATCGCCGCGTGCTTTTTTGGCTGCCAATCGACGCTTGACCGAGCCATAGGTCGGTTTCGTTGCAATCCTACGCTTGGGTTTGACCAAGGCGCGGGCAATCAGTTCCCCCAGCCGGGCGCGCGCAATCTCGCGGTTGCGGGCCTGGGAACGGGTATCTTCGCATTGGATGACAATCGCTCCGTCCTTAGTCCATCGCCGACCAGCAATACGTTTCAATCGATTTTTGACCGGGTCGGGCAAGGAGGGTGAGCGCGCTGCTTCGAACCGCAATTCAACTGCTGTCGATACCTTGTTCACGTTCTGCCCACCCGGACCAGAAGACCGCACAAAGCTTTCCGTCATTTCCCAGTCTTGCAGGGTGATATCGTCGTTGATGCGCAACATGGGTCAGACCATACTAGGCACAGGTGAAAACAGAAAGGGCCGCCCCGGTGGGACGGCCCTTCGAAAGTCCAGGAGGTGGGGTCGGTTAGATCAATCGACCAGCCGGAGCGAGCGCTCCGCCAAGGGCTGCCTTAACAGGCGATCCCCCCGGTTGTTCCGACACCTCTCTCCAATCTCTTTCTCGACACTGGATCACCTCCTTTTCTATCTGTTGCGGTTAGAAAGGAGCGTGACACAACTTGTGCCAATCTCAAAGAACTTTTTTACGCAGGCTGTGCAGCGGTCAAGCGGGCAACGATCACTTTGAACGGAATCAACGCGATCAAAGCCAGTGACAGTTTCACAAGCCAATCTGCGAAAGCCAGTGTCACCCAGAGCGGCGCCATCGGGCCAGACAACATGAACGGCACAGGCTCCCACGCCCAACTGATAGCAGCGTCAGCATTGGCACCAAAGAAGGTGACCGAAGCCGAGAAGGCGATGGTGAAGAACAGCGCGGTGTCCAGTGCGGACCCAACCAGCGTCGAGACCAGCGGTGCGCGCCACCAGCGTCCGCCACGCAGTGAATTGAACACGGTGACATCGGTCAGTTGTGCGATCAGAAACGCGGTGCCCGAGGCGACGGCAATCCGCAGCGGTACGGCGGCATAGGTGAAGCCGTCACCCTGCAGCATGATCTGGCTGCCGATCAGCGAGCAGATGATACCGGTGACAAAACCGGCGAACACGACCTTGCGGGCCGGACCTACGCCATAGACGCGATTCATGATGTCCGTGACCAGGAAGGCCAGCGGATAAGTGAAAGCACCCCAGGTCAACAGCCCATCAAAGATGAGGAACTGGACCAGGATGTTTGAGGCCACGACAATGGCGGCCATGGCAATGATGCCGGGAATAAAGCTGCGTTGCATTTTCAGATGCCCGTTTTGACAAGGTAGCGGCGACTTGGCCCCAGGTTCATCCCAAGGCAGGCCGTGCGTTTAGACCTTTGATAACGACCTGTCAATCGGGCAACAGGTATTCAACCACTTCTGTCCGTTGCAGTGCCAGAAAGTTGTCGTCCGAGATCATTGTAGCGCGCAAACGCATCTGACCGTCGCGCCAGATCGACAATCCTTCGAGGTTGTCGTGAAGTCCGGAGCCGGTTTCAAGTAACACTTCTTCGGACTGAGGGGCATCATTGACAATCTCCCATCGACGCAGGCGCGTTCGAAAGCCTATGAATGCAACGGCACGCTCAAGTACATAAAACCTCCCGTCAGGACCGAATTCAGCGGCAACTGGTAGGAACTTTCCGCGCGCGGGCAGAACAAAGGGCGTTGACCAGCGGCTGCCATCCCAACGATAGATCGGGATATCCCCGCGAAGGGTTCTGCTTTTTTCAGTCAGTGTGTAAAGCCGTCCCCGATTGTCGATCGCCAGCGCCTCGAATGACCCGTTGCGGTCCAAATTCAGAAACTCTCGTGGACGCGGCAGAACCCGTGTATTTGTGTTGTGCGCCGTATAATGTGCGATGCGGTGAACACCTTCGAACGAGATGTAGATGCTTTCATCCGAGGCAACCGCAATCCCTTCGGAATCCCCTGCCCGTCCCTTCAGGGCGCGCCCGTTGCTGGACAGGATTGGCCATTGCCCGAGAATTTCGATACCGATGATCTTATCACCGTCCCGATTGATCCGCGCTGTGATCAGCCTTGACCGGTCACTGATCGCGATCAAACGTTCGCCGCCTTCTGCGATGTGAATCGCCGAAAATCCACCAAACCAATCAGAAGTGTTGCGCCAGACGTAAATGTCGAGCAACGAATCCCGCTTTAGCTCGACTGCCCAAACCTGCCCGGTTAGCAGCAGCGCTGATATCAGTTGGCTTGCAAAACAGCGGTACATTGCTGGGGCAAGTCAGCCAGACGGTATTCTCGTCGTTTCTTTGGTGGAGGCGCATTTGGATCGGGTGGAGGCGGGTTGAGGATATTGCGGACCCACTGTTCCGCTTCTGCACAGCCATCGCCCTTGGGAGGTGGATCCTGATTGACGCAGCCTTTCGATCCCCTTGGGCATTTCAGACGCACATGAAAATGATAGTGGTGCCCCCACCACGGCCGGATTTTACGCAGATAGGCTTTGTTGCCCTTCTCGTCATTGCACATCTGCACCTTGGCACCAGGGAACACAAAGATCCGGGCAACGCGCTTGTCCTTGGCGGCTTCGCGCAACACCGCATGATGCTGCTTGGTCCAGTTGCCGTTCACATAGGCGCCGTTCGCGCGGCGTAAGGATATGGACGAGATATTCTCGCGCGCCTTTCGGCTAAGGCGCATGTTGTCGCCCGGCAGCATCCATATGTCGATATCCAGCCCTAATTGGTGAGAGCGATGGCCAGAGGTCATTGGCCCGCCCCGTGGTTGGCTGATATCGCCAATATAAAGACCGTTCCACCCCGGTTGCTTGGCTGCAAACCGACTGAGATCCTGAACATAGTCGATCGCCTGCGGATGCCCCCAGTTGCGATTGCGCGACAGGCGCATCGCCTGCCATGTTGGCCCAGTTTCGGGCAATTGCACCGACCCTGCAGCGCACCCGCGCGAATAACTGCCGAAAGCCGCTGATTTTTGCTGAGACCCCACCTTCTGAGCCCCGAACAATTGCTTGGCCAGCGGTTGCGCCCCTGCCGCGCCTGCAAGTGTCATCACCGTTAAGACAGCTAAAAAACGTAATAAAATCATCTGCTCTGATCCCCTTCCGGTTTCACCCAGCGCATCAGGACTAGTCCTAGAATAAACAACAGTATGATCGGTGACACCCCTAGTCTTGCACTACCGGTCACTGCCGTTGCTATCCCGATCAAAAGTGGCGCTGCAAAGGCGGTTGCCCGACCCGAAAGCCCATAAAGCCCAAAACTTTCAACCGGGGTGGCGGGATCAGTATGGCGCACCATCATAGATCGGCTAGCCGATTGCAGGATACCTCCCATACCGCCAATCAGAATTCCGCACCCGAAGAACGCCATATCCGGCAGGCCAGAGCCTTCGGGCAATGAAATTCCGTAAATCTGTGTTCGATCCATCGACACAACCGTCAGGCAGACAAAGATCAAAACCCATATGGCGACCAGTATCACTGGTTTAGGGCCGTATTTCCGATCCATCTTACCGCCGACCCATGCGAAGATGGCCGAAGCCAGTACGCTGACGATCCCGAACACACCGATCTTGACGATATCCCATTCCAGGACCAGCGCAGCGTATGTTCCACCAAAGGTATATAGCCCGTTCAGAGCGTCGCGGTAGAACATCGACGACCCAAGATATGTCGCCAGGCTCACCCGATGACGCAAGGCAGCGACGGATTTTCCCAGCAACCGCAAGGCTTCGCCCACGCTGCCTTGTTTATCAGTGTTCGTGTCGTCCCTGACCCAAAGAAAATACGGCACCATGAACAGGATGAACCACCCGGCTGTGAAGGGCCCGACAAACCGAGTACCTTCCTGCGTTGCCGCATCCAGACCGAACATCGGGTCCATCCCGATCAGGGTTTTGCCATTGGGCTGCTCGACGAACAGTGCCAGCATAATCGCCAGCGACAGCAGTCCTCCGAAATAGCCAAACGCAAAACCTGATCCCGAGATCTCACCGACCTCACTGTCATCCCCCAAATCGGGCAGCTGAGAATTGATGAAGATTAGCGCATATTCGGCCCCCACAAAGCCCAGCCCAAAGGCCGAAATCATCAGCCACATATTCGAGCCATCAGGCATCGTGTACCAAAGCGCCGAGGATCCCACCGCGTACATCAGCGAAAAACCAAATATCCAAGGGATACGCCGACCTGAGACATCTGCCATCGCGCCCAGCAATGGCGCACCAAAGGCAATGATCAGCCCGATAATGGTCATGCCGTTCGCCCAGACAACCTGCGCCTGCGCCTTGGCAGCCTCCTCCACCAGACCTGATGTCAGATAATACTGTGCAGCAACACTTACAAAATATGGGCCAAATACAAAGGTCACCAGCAAGGTGTGATAGGGCTGCGAAGCCCAGTCGAAAAACCACCAGCCCCAGATGCGCTTGCGCTTGGAAATTTCCGCCATTTCTGCCCCTGTTTTTGTTGAATTCATAAGAAGGGGCTTTGTGGTAATTCGCAAGCGTTGTGTTGCTGCAGACTTGCTCTTTGGCGCAGGCGCGCTTAGGTCTCTGGGCAATTGACGAACGGAGTGCCCATGCTGTCGCTGATCCAAATCCTGCTTTTGATCCTAGACATTGTCTGGTTCATCATTCTTGCCCATGTGATCATGAGTTGGCTGATCAACTTTCAGGTTCTTAACCTGCACCAGCAACTGGTGGCGCAAATCTGGTACGGGCTGAACCGGATATTAGAACCGATTTATAGCCCCATCCGTCGCATCCTGCCCAACATGGGCGGTCTGGATCTGACGCCTCTTGTCGTGCTGATCGGGGTCTATGCCCTGCGGATCATCCTGATCAACAATGCGGTCTATTTCTACTGACCTCTTGTTCACCGAATCTTAGTATGTGATGGTCCTGTCTTAAGAGCAGAAAAACCTTAATACAGGACCCTCCGGCGCATGTTCGACTCCGCACCCTTGTTGCGAGACGTCTTTGGATTCGACGACTTCCGCCCCGGGCAGGAAGAGATTGTCGATGCCGTGACCGCGGGCGAAAACGTGCTGGCTATCATGCCCACGGGTGGTGGTAAATCCCTTTGTTTTCAATTGCCTGCACTGTTGCGCGACGGGGTAACTGTGGTGATATCTCCGCTCATCGCCCTGATGCGCGATCAGGTACGTGGGCTGCAAGAGGCCGGTGTCGAGGCAGGCGCGCTCACCTCGGGCAATACACCTGAAGAAACTGATGCCGTTTGGGATGCTATCGAGGGTGGTCGGCTCAAGCTGCTTTATATGGCGCCGGAACGGCTGGCTGCAGGGTCTGCACCGGGAATGCTGCGTAGGATCAACGTCAATCTGATCGCGGTGGATGAGGCGCATTGCGTCAGCCAATGGGGCCACGATTTCCGCCCTGATTATCTGCGGATCGGAGAGCTGCGCCGCGCTTTGAACGTGCCCCTCGCCGCGTTTACCGCAACCGCAGATGCGGAAACGCAGGAAGAGATCGTCGAAAAGCTGTTCGACGGTGTTGAGCCGCGTAAATTCCTGCGCGGGTTTGACAGACCCAATATCCATCTGGCCTTTGCCGCCAAGGATGGACCGCGCAAACAAGTCCTCGATTTCGCTGCCGCCCGAAAGTCCCAATCCGGCATCGTCTATTGCGGCACCCGCAACAAGACCGAAGTGCTGGCGCAAGCCCTGCGCGCCGAAGGTCACACGGCCTGCCACTATCACGGCGGGATGGAGGCCGAAGATCGCCGCATCGTCGAGACCCGCTTTGCGCGCGAGGATGGGCTGATCGTCGTCGCCACTGTCGCGTTTGGCATGGGCATCGATAAGCCCGACATCCGCTGGGTTGCTCATGCGGACCTGCCTAAATCGATCGAAGCTTACTATCAGGAAATCGGCCGCGCCGGGCGCGATGGTGGTCCTGCCGAAACCCTTACTTTGTTTGGCCCTGACGATATCCGACTGCGACGCTCTCAGATCGACGAAGGACTGGCCCCACCTGAGCGGCGGATGGCGGATCATGCACGCCTGAATGCGTTGCTTGGATTGGCCGAGGCACTGAAATGCCGCCGCCAGACCTTGCTCGGGTATTTCGGAGAACAGATCGAACCTTGCGGCAAATGCGATCTTTGCGACAGCCCTCCTGAAGTGTTCGATGGCACGACGCCGGTTCGCATGGCCCTGTCCGCTATTCTGCGCACAGAAGAATGGTTCGGCGCGGGTCATCTGATCGACATCCTGTTGGCCAATGAGACCGACAAAATACGAGCACGTCGGCACGACAATCTATCCACATATGGCATTGGCAAAGACTGGTCACGCCCGCAATGGCAGGCGATCTTTCGGCAGATGATGGGCCGCGATTTGGTCCGTCCCGATCCTGAACGCCTGGGTGCGTTGCGCATGACCGAAACCGCCAAACCGATCCTGAAAGGTGAGGCACAGATCGACCTACGCAAGGATACCATCCGCAAAGCCACCCGGCGACCCGCGGTCAAGGCGATGGTGTCCGAGGAAGACGCGCCGCTGCTCTCGGCGCTCAAGGCCAAGCGGCGCGCACTGGCCGAGGCCGCGCGGGTTCCGGCCTATGTCATCTTTCCAGATCGCACACTGATCGAGATGGCGGAAACTCGGCCCGCAAATCTGGACGATATGGCCCGGATCAGCGGTATAGGGGCAAAAAAGCTGGAACGCTACGGTGCGACCTTCCTTGAAGTGCTGACCGGCGCGGTGGAAGAGCTGCACCCCGCAAGGCGCAAACTTGCCGGCCGCAATCAGGGCAACATTTACGATCAGTTGCTTGAGGTTCAATCACAATTGTCGCGTGGCCCCGACGGGATCGACAAACCGCTGAGCTGTACCGCATCACAACTGGCGAAGGTGGCACAGCTGCGCCCGGATGATCCACGAGCGATGGAGCAAGTTTTGGGCGACCGTCGTCACGAAAGGTTTGGCGCGGCGTTTCTGGACGTGCTGCAGCAAGCGGGCTAGATACAGCCCAATAGGCAAGGAACGAGGGTGGATATGCTGGTAGTGATTTCCCCGGCCAAGCGGCTGGATTGGGCAGAACGAAACGTCGAAGTGACCCAACCCGATTTTCAGAATGACGCGATCCGCTTGTCGAAGACCGCCCGCAACCTGACCTTGGGCGATCTGAAAAAGCTGATGGACCTGAGCGACGACTTGGCCCGCCTGAATCGGGACAGGTACCGTGTATTTTCAGACGCGCCGGAAGCAGATGCAACGCGCCCTGCCGCTTTGGCCTTTGCAGGCGATACCTATCAGGGGCTTGAGGCCGCATCGCTGGACGCCGACGAAATGGCCTGGGCTCAGGATCATTTGCGCATCCTGTCTGGGCTTTATGGTGTATTGCGCCCACTGGATGCCATTCAGGCCTATCGGCTTGAGATGGGCAGCAAACTGAAAACCCGACGTGGCAAAAACCTTTATGAATACTGGCGCGATCAGCTGAGCAAGGCGTTGAACGCCCAAGCTGCTGAGGCTGGCAGCAAAGTTCTGGTAAACTGCGCCAGCCAGGAATATTTCGGCGCAGTCGACCTGAAAGCGCTGAAGCTGCCCGTTGTGACCCCGGTATTCATGGAGGACAAGGGCGGCACCCCCAAGATCGTCAGCTTCTTTGCAAAGAAGGCGCGTGGTGCGATGGCCCGGTACATCATTCAACATCGACTGACCGACCCCAAAGGCCTGCTGGATTTTGATAGCGGCGGGTACGAATACCGGGCCGATCTGTCGGAAGACGACAAACCCGTGTTTGTACGCCCCTATCAGGCCTGATCAAGCATCGAAGGATCGTAAGCCACAAGTTCCACCGTGTTCCCCTCGGGGTCTTGGGTGAAGATGCCGCGCCAGCCGATCCAGCCGAAATGCTCAACCCGATAGGGCTGCCCGATTTGGTCGTACCAGCGCATGACCGCGTCCTGCTCGGCAAAGGGCACCGACAGCGCGATATGGTGCAGGGCCGAAGCGCCCCCTGTTACCGGCACTGTCTCGCCGGTCTGCTCTGGTCCACGCTCAGAGCCAACTGATTGGTGAAACAGGGCCAGCACCTGTGTATGCCCGCCGAACCCTTCGGCGATCCGAAAAAAGGTGATGGCGCTGTTATGGTCGCCTTGCAGCCGCTGTAACCCGATCACCTTCTCATAGAATTGCACCATTGCCGCCATATCGGCGCAGCGAATTGCAATCTCGCCCAATCCTCGGGGACGAAAACCGCGCTCATCTGACATCAATCGATCCTATTTCCTGCCTTCACCGTCTGCACCGACCGCACGAGCCTCGGCAGGCCGATGTTCCAGTATCATCTTGTGGATCAGTTTCTTGTGCAATGGTTTGGTCAGGTAATGATCAAGCCCCGCCGCCAGTATGCCCTGGTCATCCCCTGTCATGGCATGGGCCGTCAGGGCCACAATAGGGACATGGCGATCTGTTCCAATTTCGCGTCGCCGGATTTCACCTGTCGCCTCTTTGCCATCCATCTTCGGCATCGAGATATCCATGAAGATCAGATCCGGATCAAAGCGGGCGAAGGTTTCGACCGCCTCCAACCCGTTGGAGACAAATTTCAAATCGATGTTCAGCTCCTTAGTCATCTTTCGAAGGATCAACTGATTGGTTCGATTGTCTTCGGCTGCCAGAACCCGCATCAGCCTCTGTTCCTGCGGAACTTGTACATGAGTCTCGGGATCAGAGGCGTCGTTGTCACTGCGATCCGGCTTGAATACAGGTGCGCCCAGCGCCATCAGCCGCGAATACAGCTCGGCGCGCGGGATGGGTTTTTGCAACACGCCATTAATGAGCCGATGGGCCGGATCGGCGTGGATCACACCTGGATTGGCCGACATCACCACGATTGGCAGATCACCCCATCCTTTGTCACGCAGAGTGGTGGCAAGCTCCAACCCATCCATGTCTGGCAGATCGTGATCGCACAGGACCAGATCAATGGTTTTGTCCATTGCAGACAGCGCCTCGGCCCCCGTCGAACAGGTCATTGCCTGAGACCCGAGGCGGTCTAGTTGCTTGGTCAGGATGGCGCGGTTGACGGCCATATCTTCAACCACCAAAACACGCCCCAATTGCCCAGCCAAATCGGGTGGAACAGGTTGCGGACCTTCAGCAGTGGGCAACGATATGCGGAAACCGAAGCAAGATCCTTTGCCCGCATCGCTTTCGACCCAGACGGCACCGCCCATCATCGAGATCAGACGCTTGGTGATTGCCAGCCCCAGGCCTGTGCCTTCGAATTGGCGGTTTTGCGCATCCTCGACCTGATTGAATTCACCAAAGATGTGCGGGACCTTGTCGGCCTCAATCCCGATGCCCGTATCCTCGATGGCCACGTGGATATCGCAGCTTTCTGTGGTCATGTCTGGTACGCCTGTCACACGGATCAAGACGTGGCCCTGCGCGGTAAACTTCACCGCATTGCCAACGAGGTTGGTCAATATCTGACGAACCCGCCCGGGATCTCCTACAAATAGCGTGGGCAGGAACAAGTCATAATCCACCAGCAATGTCAGGCCCTTGTCGCGCACGCTGGGCTGCAACAGCATCGCGACCTCTAGGATACAACGCTCAAGATCGAACTGCTCAGGGTGCAGTGTCAGTTTGTCGGCCTCGATCTTTGAATAGTCCAGAACATCGTTGATGATGACCAGCAGCGCCTCGCCCGAGTTACGAATTGTGCTGACATAGAGCCTTTGTTCTTCGTTCATCGGGGTTTCGGTCAGCAGTTCGGTCATGCCAACGATGCCATTCATTGGTGTGCGAATCTCATGGCTCATATTGGCCAGAAACGCGGATTTGGCACGATTGGCCGCCTCGGCGCGTTCACGCGCGGCGTTCAGTTCAGCCTCATGCCGGACAGACGCGGTGATGTTCAGCGCAAGGCTCAGCACGTCGCCGCCGTGGCCCCGCTGATCGATCAACCGAATATACTGGCCGTTCCACAGCTGGATCACCTCGGGTTCGGGGTGCGGTTGCGCCCAGCGTGCGAGCATACGGGCCTGCCAGTCCGCGATCTTTTCCGCGCCGATATCCACGATCCCCTCATGGGTCAGAATTTCAAGAATACGCGGATAGGTAATCCCCGGCGCGACCTCTTCCAGCCCATCGAAAACGCTTAGGTAAGCGGCGTTGGCACCGATCAATGTGTTGTTGTCGTCGAAAAAGGCAAACCCGTCAGGGATGGTCTGAATCGAGTGCCACAGACGGCGTTCAGCGACTTCGATCTTGGCATTGGCCACGGTCAGATCGGATTTGACCTTTTCGTTTTCATCGCGAACCGTCGCAACCTCGGCCTGAGTCTCATCGATCTGACGTGTCAGAGCGATGGCATGACGCCCCAGTTTGCGGTTGGCAGCAGACAGTTCGGCCTGTTTCAGATGCAACAGCCGCTCGGCCGCCAATCGCGCGCGCCGTTCCTGCGCCAGTTTCTCAGCAAGACTCATGTAAAAATTTCCCGCGATAATCTGCCCAGAGCATCGCGGGAGAGCGTGAAAAAGTGCTTAAACCGCGCTAGTGACGCCCCTCGCGCAACCAACCGGCCAAGAGGAACCCACCGGCCAGCAGCAACACCAGCCAGGGGGGAAGCAACCCGGCCTGTGTAACATCGCGGGTTTCGTAGGCGTCGCGCGGTGTCAGCCCAATCCAGCCCCGTCCTGCTGCCGGTCGGCCCACACGGACGTTCCGGATTGAGGGCAGGCCCTCTTCCACCCGAATCGAACCGCCGCGCAGGCTGGCCAGAACCGGGCTTAGGATTTCATCGGTTGCGATCGTGCGTTCGAATTCCTTGGGTGCGGCAGGGCCCAGGCCGATCACGGCGGAATGCTCACCCTCTTCCAGTCGGTAAAGGCCAATTTCGGGGCCGAAATACTGCGCCTCGAACCGACCAGGCGAAACCTCGTTCAGCGTGATATCCAAGGTGTCGCCGTTAGGGCGGGTAACGGTCACGGGGCCAACCTCATCCTCCAGCGTCTGGCGGATGATACGCATCGACTGGCCATTCGCTTCGGCCCACAGCGCCTCTTCCTCAAGCTCGGGTTCTTTCATCATCCAGTGGGCCAGCCTGCGGAGTAGCTCCAACTGGGGGCCACCGCCCTCAAAACCGCGGCTCCACAGCCAAGCGTGATCAGAGGCCATCAGCGCCACACGTCCTTCGCCGACGCGATCCAGTACCAGCAACGGACGGTCATCCACGCCGGTCATGAGCATGTCGCCGGATAGCTGGCTGACATCAATCTGGCGCAACCACGCGCCCCATGATTCAGAATCGCCCAGGTCAGTAGTCACCGGGTGGCGCTGGCCCAGATCGGTAACCATAGGCACATACCGTTCCTCATAGACCCGTGCGCTGGGTTTTGCGGGCAGGACTGGCCCAAGCGGAGAGCGGAAAAGACTGTCCGCGGTGGCAAAATCGGGGCCCGCAGCAACCAGCACCGCGCCGCCATTGACGATATAGTCTCCCACGTTGTCCAGATAGATCGCAGGCAGGATGCCACGCCGCTTATAGCGGTCAAAGATGATCAGGTCGAAGTCATTGATCTTTTCCAGAAACAGCTCGCGCGTTGGGAAGGCAATCAATGAGAGTTCATCTACCGGCACGCCGTCCTGCTTTTCCGGTGGCCGCAGGATGGTGAAATGGACCAGATCAACCGAGCTGTCGGATTTCAGCAGATTGCGCCACGTGCGCCCGCCAGGATGCGGCTCGCCCGATACCAGCAAGACGCGCAGACGATCCCGCACGCCGTTCATCTGGATAAGGGCGGTGTTGTTGCGTTCGGTCAACTCGCCTTCGGCCTGCGGAACCGAGAACTGGATGACGTTTCGCCCACCATGCGGCAAGGTAATCGGCAACTCTACGTCCACACCGATGGGAATGGTGAAGCGCTCGGGCTCAGCACCGTCGACCGAGATCTCAAGCGGGGCGTTTGTGACACCGACAGGCGCTACGCCGGTATCCTCGACGCGTAGGGTAAGCGTTACAGGCTCTCCGATTATGGCGAATGCAGGTGCATTGCGCACGATCAGCCGACGATCCCAATCACTCGCACGCCCTGTCTGTAACAAATGCATCGGCGCAGGTAGGTCAGGAGCTTGGTCTGCGTCGTGCACTATACCGTCTGAGACCACGATGATGCCTGCAATCCGCGCCCGGGGTTCTTCGGCGAGGGCCGCGTTCAGAGCGGCCATGACCTGCGTGCCTTCATCCCCGTCGCCGTCACCAACCTGAATGCGGCGTAGCTCGGTATTGTCGCGGCCTTCGATTTCAGCCGCAAGCTCGTTTGCGGCCTGAATGGTCTGTTCGGCACGATCCGACAGGGTTTGGCTGGCGCTTTCATCTTCGATCATCAGCACGATATCGGTGAGCGGCGCACGATCTTCGACCTGATATACTGGACCGCTAAGTGCGGAGAGGACAACCAAAGCAGCCAAACCACGCAACGCCCAACCCGACAAGCCACGACAGAGCGCCAGCACTACCCCGGCAAGCGCGATGGCGGCGACAACGGCCAAAACGGGCCATGGGATCAGCGGATCAAAGATGACGGTACCGGTCATTGCCCCAACCTATCCAAAAGGGCGGGCACGTGGACCTGATCGGATTTGTAGTTTCCGGTCAGTACATGCATCACCAGATTAACGCCAAAGCGATGGGCCAGTTCACGTTGCCGTTCGCCAGCATAGCCGCGACCCACAGGCAAAAGGGACTGACCGTTGCGATCCACCGCCCAGGCCCCGGCCCAGTCATTGCCCCCGATCACTACCGGGGTCACGTTGTCATTGAGATTGCGGAACGGCATCCCCTCGATCTGCTCGGCATTCGGCGGCGCGGCTTCGACCCAGACTTCGGTGCCGGAATAGCGACCCGGGAAATCCTGCAGCAGATAAAAGGCGCGAGTGAGAACATGATCACGCGGAACCGGCTCTAATGAGGGAATATTTAGCGGCGCAGCCAATTGTTGCAGCTTGCGCCCATTGGGGCTGGATGCCCCGAAGCCGGCGATGTCGGCATCGCGCGTGTCAAACAGGATCATCCCGCCTGATCGCAGATAGGCGTTGAGCTTGGCATAGGCCTCGGCCGAAGGTTGCGGCTGATCGGTTGTGATCGGCCAATAAAGTAGCGGAAAGAACGCAAGCTCATCGCGTTCCAGATCGACCCCGATGGGCTCAGCAGGCTCGACCGAGGTGCGATAATGCAGCGTTTGCACGAGCCCGCGCAGCCCAGCCAGCGCGATATCATCTACTTGCGCATCGCCCGTCAGCACATGCGCCAATACGAGTTCCTGCGTCGCATTCAGCGCGAAGTCGGTATCATCCGGCGTCTGCGCCTGCGCATCCGGAACAACCAGCAATGCGCCCAGCATCACGGCCGCCGCGCGCGCCAGACCCAAGCGTCCGGAAAGAGCCAATGACGCGATCACGTCAATCGTCAACAGCACGAGCGCAAGGCTGAGCAACAGACCCGCCAACGGCGTCTCTGTTGTGATATCCTGTCCCCGGATCGGGACATCGGCAGGCCAAACGGCTGGCGTCAGCACCGCATCCTCGGCCAACACATTCCGTGCAAGTTTCTGCTTGCCGCTTTCATAAAGGCCCGGGCGCAAGTCTGGTCCGATCTGGCCCGAGACCAGCTCGACCCCATCGACCCCGGCCAACGTTCCGGCATCGGTCAGAGTGCCAAAACCATCCAGTATCTGAACCGGCTCCCAAACTGTTCCCTGCATCTGCGCCTCTTGCCGAGATTTGGCGGCAGAAGCGACGGCCAACCGGTCCAACATCTCCACAAATAGGCCAGATAGTGGCAGGCTTGACCATTCCGCATCCGCCGTAACATGGAACAGCACCACCTGCCCCAATCCTAAGGGTTTGCGGGTAACCAAAGGCGTACCATCGGAGAGTGACGCAATCACCCGATCGGCCAGATTAGGGTCTGGTTGTGCCATCACCTGAGTTGTTACCGTGACATCCTCGGGTATGGTTAGCCCGTAGAATGGCGAGTTTTCTGAGAACGGCGCTAAACCCTTGGCCTCGCCCCAACTCATCGCGCCGCCGACGGAACGGCCACCGCTACGCAGACGCACCGGCAACAAATCATCTTCTTCATCTCGACCCAGATCGCTTGCGGCCATACGCGGTCCAGCAAAGCGCAGCAGAAGGCCGCCTTGTTCAACCCACTCAATGACCTCAGCCTGTTCTGAATCAGAAAGCCTCGCTACATCCGCGAGCACGATCACATCCGGGTTGGCGGGGAGGACTTCAGTCAAACCTCCTTCAACAAAATCAGCGGTTGGGATCAACACCTGTGTCAGATAGTGGAGCGGTGAAAGCAGCTCTAACCCTTCACGGTTGAGCGTGCCTGCGATCAGCGCCACTTCGCGCCGCCTCAGGCTGTCATCTGTTAGGGTCACCGCACCGGCAGAGCGCTGGCCCTGAAGCTCGAACCGTGTAATTCGAGCGCGCAATTCCGAGGGCAGAGCGAGATCGATTTGCGCCTGTGTAGAGCCGCTTTCAAACTCCAGTGACGTGGATTGCAGCACGCGCATCGCGCCCACTGGATCGCGCCCTTGCGCCAGCACTGTAACGCTTTCGGCTGGGCCCGGATTGGCACGTAGAACGCGAAGCTGGATCGCTCCGTCCTGATACGTTGCAGGCAGGATCGCGGTCGCGGATGCGGTGGATTGATAAACGATCACTTCGCCCCGCCCCTGCAGGGCCGAAACCAGACGATCATGACCCTCAAACGCCAACTGATCAGAGAACCAGTGGGTGTCAAAACCATCTTCTACCTGCTCCAGTGCGGCCAAAGTTTGGGGAATCTGTGCTTCGGTAGGTTGCCAAGGCATCGGTGTAAGACCTGGCAATCGCCCGCGCCAAGCTTCGGCGGCCTGAAACACAGGTGGCTCAGGTTCGGTCAGGCGCAAGATCGAGACCGGGCGACCAGCACGGCCGGCTTCGGTCAGCTGTGCATCGATCTGATCCAGCGTCGATGACCAACGCGTCGCACCTGCCCAGCTGGCATCCAGCACCAGCAGCAACGGCCCGGATCCGGTCTCATCGCGCGAAGGATTCAGTACCGGCCCTGCCAGCCCGATGATGATTGCCGCTGCCGCCAACATTCTGAGCAGCAACAGCCACCACGGCGTGCGGTCCGAGACACTTTCGTCATCCTTCAGGCCCAACAACAACGTCACAGCCGGGAACAGGCGACGGATGGGCGCTGGTGGGACAGCGCGCAGGATCAACCAAAGGATCGGTAGGGTCAGAAGCCCCAGAAGCACCCAAGGCACGGTAAAGCCAATGCCCACCAGAACTGTCATTGCGCACCCCCATCCAAGGCGCGATAGAGCCACAATAGAGCCGATTGTGCACTGTCACCAGTATGGTGTAGCCCCATCTGCCAGCCGGTCGCGCGGCAAAGATGCGACAATGCGTCTTTACGCCGTGCAAGGCGATCCAGATAGCGATCTCGTAGGTCTGCAGCTTTCAAAGTCTCATGCCGGGCAGTGCCGCCGACGCTTTCAAAGACGGTACGCCCGGAATAGGGAAAGGACTCCTCGCTGGGATCCAGAAGCTGCATTAGAACGCCGCGAACACCTCGGTCGGCTGCTTTGGTAAGCGCCAACTCAACCTCATCCAGCGGCCCCAGGAAATCCGAGATAAACACCGCGCGCGCATGCGGGATCATCGCGCGATGTTCGGGTGGTGCATAATCGGTTTGCGCATCCTCTGACCAAGCCTGCGCTAATCTTATGATCTGTGCATTGCCCCTGCGCGGGGGCAGGGTTGTTCCCGTCAAACCAACGCGTTCACCCCCACGCACAAGCAGGATGGCCGTTGCGAGCCCAAGCAGGCGGGCGCGGTCGATCTTGGTTGGCAAGGTCTTGTCTGAAGCAAACCGCATCGATGCACCCTGATCGACCCAAAGCATGATCGATTGCGCAATCTGCCATTCACGTTCGCGCACAAACTGCTGGTCGCCACGGGCCGAGCGCCTATGGTCAATCATCCGGCGACTGTCGCCGATTTGCGCTGGACGGTATTGCCAGAAATCATCCCCCAGACCCGAGCGTCTGCGCCCGTGATCTCCTAATAACACGGTTCCGGCCAGATGTTCGGCGCGCGCCAAAAGGGGTGGCAGCCGGGACGCCTCAGCCTCGGATCGTTCGCGTAGAGTCTGGGCGGCGTTCACGCCGCAGCCTCGGTGCGAACCAGACCGGCAGCGGTGGACTCAATCAGGTCAGACAGGCTGTCGCCCCGTGCTCGGGCTGCAAAGTTCAGCGCCATGCGGTGGCTGAGAACCGGACGCGCCATGGTCAGCACATCCTCGGCATTGGGGGCCAGTCGGCCTTCCAGCATCGCATTGGCACGTACGGTCATCATCAGCGCCTGCGCAGCACGCGGGCCGGGGCCCCAAGCGACGGTTTCCCTCACCCGCTCGGACGCGCCTGCCTCATCCGGGCGGAAGGCACGGACCAGATCGAGGATCAGTTCGACAACCGACTCTCCAACCGGCATCCGGCGCAACAGAACCTGTGCGGCCAGTAATTCTTCCTTAGTGAAAATCTGATGCGCCTCTGCTTCTTCGACACCGGTTGTGGCCAGCAGAATGTCGCGTTCGGTCTGGCGATCCGGATATTCCACATCAACCTGCACAAGAAAACGGTCCAGTTGAGCTTCGGGCAAAGGATAGGTCCCTTCCTGCTCAATCGGGTTCTGCGTGGCCAGCACATGGAATGGCACGCCCAAGTCCCTATCCTCTCCTGCAACGGTCACGGTGCGTTCCTGCATCGCCTGCAGCAGCGCCGATTGGGTCCGGGGGCTGGCGCGGTTGATCTCATCCGCCATCAGCAGCTGGCAGAAGATCGGGCCGGAAATGAACCGGAAATGGCGGCTGCCATCCTCGGCTGTGTCCAATACTTCGGATCCCAGAATATCCGCTGGCATAAGGTCCGGGGTGAACTGGATGCGATTGCCATGAAGGCCCATGACCGTCGACAGCGTCTCGACCAGCCGTGTCTTGCCAAGCCCCGGCAATCCGATCAACAACGCGTGACCGCCGCACAACAAGGCGGTCAAGGTCAGATCGACGACCTTTTCCTGCCCGATAAAGCGGCGGGTGATCGAGACTTTGGCCTCTTGCAGCTTGTTTTCCAGCGCTTCGATCTCGGACACGAGGTCGGCAGGTTCGGACATGAGGTTCCCTTCCGTGGACAGTTATGATTGAAGTGTATCGCGCTGAGAGGAAATGGCAAAAGCAATGAGCGGACAAAAACCCGTGACCCCTTCGCCAGACGGCCTGGCGGCTTCGGTCAAAGCGGCCAAAACACGGGGTTTACCGCCCGTACACCTATGGAATCCTCCGTTTTGCGGCGATCTGGACATCCGGATCGCAAAAGATGGCTCTTGGAGTTATCTAGGGTCACCCATCAACCGGTTCGAGCTTGTGAAGCTATTTTCCTCAATTCTTAAGAAAGAAGAGGGCAAGTATTTTCTGGTTACCCCGGTCGAAAAGGTGGGAATCACCGTCGAGGATGCGCCGTTCGTCGCCGTCGATTTCGATCAGGATGGTGAGAGCGACGCCCAGCGCCTGACGTTTACCACGCAGGTGGGCGATACAGCCACTGCCGGGCCCAATCACCCAATCCGCATTGTATTTGATGCGGAAACAGATGAGCCGTCACCCTACATATTGGTTCGCGACAACCTAGAGGCGCGCATTGATCGCAAGAGCTTTTACCGATTGGTTGAGATCGGCAACCATCATGACGGTTGGTTCGGTGTCTGGTCTGAAGGTCAGTTTTTTCCGCTGATCGCCTCTGCTGCACTTGAAGATTGAACCGGTCGCGGCTTGCGGTCTTGTGCCAACACCACCGCCAGCGCCACGATCGCCGCACCCAGCGCACGGGTCCAGTTCCACTCCTCTCCCAACGCCATCATGATCACCATCACGTAAAATGGCGCGATGTTGATATGGAATGAGGCCAGCGCCACTCCCAATTTCCCAACAGATGCGATGAAGAAAAATTGGCTCAGGCCCAGTGAGAACAGTGCATAGAAAACCAACATTCCCATCTGTGCTGCGTCGACCGACGGTGTGGGCATGACTTCAAACCCCAGAAAACCGGCTACCGGCAACAGTACGACCGCGGTCAGCAGCCCTCCGACAAGCGTTATTGTGCAACGGCCCAGTTGGGTGAGCTCGGGGAAATCGCGCGCCGTTGCCATGCTGGCCCAACAAAACAGCGCGGTCGACACCACTGCGCAAACCGCACCGATCCCCAACTGCGCAGGCGCGACGGCGCTGGTCGCAATCAATCCGCCTATTATCGAAATTCCCATACCTAGCGCAAATTTCCACCGCAATCGTCGTGTCCCTGCTGCCAGTTCCAACAGCGTCGCGATCAGAGGTGCACAAGAGGCGATGATTGCAACCGTGACCGGGTCGGTCAGCTTTTGCGCGACAAGGATTAGAAACATCCCTGATCCAATCCCCAAGCCGCCAACAAAAAAAGCATGTCCCCAGCGGGCGCGCAGAACGCGCGCTGGCCCATCCAACAATATCCAGATCGGCACCATAACCAGAACCGCAAGCATCATACGCGCCGCAAACAGCGCTATTGGCGGCCAAGTTTGCAGTAAAACTTCGGCGGCTGGAAAGCCCGCCGCCCAGGTCAACATTGATGCCACCGCTAACGTGTTCCCGGTAAACGCGGCTTGACTGTTATCGGATACAGCAAAGGTGTTCCCGCGCGCGGGTTCAGGGCTCATTGCCATCGTATTCAGACCTTTTGTTGACGCAGCCCCTGCACCGAGGCACCGCTTGAACCAAAGGTTTTCTGATTCGCAGCCATTGATCTGGCCGATTTTCGACAAACTGTCGTTTTCCGACTCTTTTAGCCGCCTAACTTGGTCGATATGCTCAGACACTCAGGAGACCGCGCACCCAATGCCCAAATTTGCCGCCAATCTTTCGCTGTTATTTACAGAGTTGCCCTATCTCGACCGGTTTTCAGCCGCCGCACAGTCCGGGTTTACGGCGGTTGAAATTCTGTTTCCTTACGATCTGGCAGCCAAGGAAACCCGCAGGGCGCTATTGGCAAACGGGCTTGATCTGGTGCTGATCAACGCTCCACCGCCAAACTATACTGGTGGCGAGCCGGGATATGCGGCCGTTCCCGGTGGCACAGCCCGGTTTCAATCCGACATCCGGCGCGTTCTGCGCTATGCCAAAGTTCTAATGCCTCAATATATCCATGTAATGGCGGGATACGCCTCGGGAGAAGAAGCACTCGCGTGCTTTGTTGAAAACCTGCGATGGGCCGCAGATTTCGCGCCCGACCAAATGTTCACGATCGAGCCACTTAATCCCGTTTCACAGCCTCACTACTTCCTGAATGACTATGAGCTTGCCGCAGAAGTTCTCGATCACGTTGAACGGCCAAATGTTGGCCTGCAATATGACAGCTTTCACGCGCAAATGATCCACGGCGACGCGCTTACAATCTGGGACCGCTTCAAGGCTCAGATCGTCCACGCACAGATTGGGGCCGCGCCAGATCGCTCGGAACCCGGACGAGGTGAGATGGATTTCGCAGCCCTGTTCAAGGCGATGGATCAATCAGATTATCAGGGTTGGGTCAGCGCCGAATACACGCCCACAACTCGGCGAACCCAAGACACTTTGATCTGGTTACGTCAGTAAAGCCATGAAGAAGGCTGGATTTTCTTCCTGAAATGTCGCAATTAAAACGTCGACACCCAAGGACAGCACTCATGATCCCCGCCCGATTTGCCAATGCTTTGTTCGCCCTGATCATGTCGGGCCTGATGTCTTGCGTCGTCACGGGAATCGCGACGGTCAAAGCTATTGGCTTCGGTCCGTCGACTTTCGCCGATTGGATGGGTTCATGGGCATTTTGCTGGCCAATCGCCTTCACAGTAATCCTGACGCTGGGTCCATCCGTAAAACGACTAATCGCGCGCCTGGTCAGGCCCGAGGCCTGACCCGCAGCAAAGAGGGCCCGCAGGGCCTGATGAGCAGGCCACCCTTAGTGCGCTTCGGCCCAGTTTGCACCCTGACCGGCGTCTACAGACAGTTTAACGTCCAGTTTGACAGCCGGGTCTGACGCCCCCTCCATCACATCGCGCGCGATTGAGATCGTTTGATCCACGGCATCCTCAGCCACCTCGAACAACAATTCGTCATGAACCTGCAGCAGCATTTTGGCAGGCAATCCCTCGATCGCGCCAGGCATCCGCACCATCGCGCGGCGGATCACGTCCGCTGCCGTACCCTGAATTGGAGCATTAATCGCGGCCCTTCTTGAGAAGCCTGCATGCGGGCCTTTTGCGTTTATTTCTGGCGTATGGATCTTCCGCCCAAACAGAGTCTGCACATAGCCATGCTCTTTGGCGAATGCGACAGTGTCGTCCATATAGGTCCGAATGCCTGGGAAACGTTCGAAATAGCGATCAATGAACCCCTGCGCCTCGGCGCGCGGTATGCGCAGATTACGGGCCAAGCCAAAACCCGAGATGCCATAGATCACACCAAAGTTGATCGCCTTTGCCTGACGGCGGATATCAGGCGTCATCTCATCCAAGGGCACATCGAACATCTCGGATGCGGTCATGGCATGAATATCCAAACCATCCGAAAACGCCTGCTTCAGGGTCGAAATATCAGCAATATGAGCCAATATCCTCAGCTCGATCTGGCTGTAGTCCAAACTGACCATTACATTGCCCGGCTCCGCAATAAACGCCTCACGAATGCGACGCCCTTCTTCCGTCCGTACCGGGATGTTCTGTAGGTTGGGATCAGTTGAGGCAAGACGGCCCGTGTTCGCCCCGGTGATCGAATAAGACGTATGCACACGGCCTGTATCCGGATTGATATGTGTTTGCAGCGCGTCGGTATAGGTTGATTTAAGCTTGGAGAGCTGCCTCCAGTCCAACACCCGACGGGGAAGTTCATGTTCGGTGGCAAGATCCTCCAAGATATCGGCCCCGGTCGAATATTTCCCGGTTTTGCCTTTCTTACCTCCCTCAAGCCCCATCTTGTCGAACAGGATCTCGCCCAGCTGCGCAGGCGAACCAACGTTAAAGCTCTCACCAGCCAATTCGTGAATTTCAGCCTCTAACCCGGCCATTTTCTGCGCAAATGCGTTTGACATCCGGCTGAGAACATCGCGGTCGACCTTGATGCCATGCATCTCCATTTCTTTGAGAACCGGCACCAATGGACGTTCGAGGGTTTCGTAAACCGTGGTAACCTGCACCTGATGCAGTTGAGGCTTGAACAGCTCCCACAGACGCAGGGTGATATCCGCGTCTTCGGCGGCATAGGCAGTAGCCTCGTCAATCGGAACCTTGTCGAAGGTGATCGCCGACTTGCCGGACCCCAGCAATGGCTTGATCGGGATCGGCGTGTGGCTCAGATAGCGTTCCGACAGCGTATCCATGCCATGGCCATGCTCACCGCCGTGCATGGCGTATGACATTAGCATCGTGTCATCGATGGGGGCGACGTCGACGCCGTATCGCTTGAAGATCTTGGCGTCGTATTTCATGTTCTGTCCGATCTTCAGGATCGATGGATCCTCAAAAATCGGTTTCAGCAGGTTTAAAGCCTCATCCATCGGCATCTGTCCATCGGCCATCGCGTCGGAGCCAAACAGATCATCGGTCGCGCTTTCGCGATGGGTCAACGGGATGTAGCAAGCCTCACCGGCCTCTACACATAGAGAGATACCCACCAGATCGGCGATCATTTCATTCAGGCCGGTGGTCTCTGTATCTACCGCGATCCAGCCACGTTCATAGGCCTGATCGATCCATTTCTGCAAAGCAGCAGCATCGCGCACGCATTCGTATTTCGAGGCGTCAAACGGCAGGGCCTCGGCCTCTTCCGCTTCAACAGGCGCTGGGGCATCTGCGATCACCGGGGCTTCGGCCCCCAGCTTGTCGGCGATGCGCTTGGTGAGGGTGCGGAACTCCATCTCAGCGAGAAAACCCAGCAGGGTCTCTGCATCGGGATCTTTCACCTCCAAATCATCCAGCGTGAAATCTAGTGGGGTGTTTTCGTCCAACTGCACCAGCTTCTTCGACAGCTCGATCTGGTCGCGCTTTTCGATCAGGGTCTGACGACGCTTGGGCTGTTTGATCTCTTCCGCGCGATCAAGCAGGGTTTCGAGATCGCCATATTCATTGATTAACAGCGCCGCCGTTTTCACACCAATGCCTGGGGCACCCGGCACGTTATCCACCGAATCCCCGGCCAAAGCCTGCACATCCACAACTCGTTCGGGCCCGACGCCAAACTTCTCGACGACTCCATCGCGATCAATGCGCTTGTTCTTCATCGCATCCAGCATCTCAACACCGCCGCCCACCAGCTGCATGAGATCCTTGTCAGAGCTGACAATGGTTACCCGCCCACCGGCCTCACGCGCCTGAACGGCGAGGGTGGCGATGATGTCATCGGCCTCGTACCCCTCAAGCTCTTTGCAGGCGATATTGAAGGCCTTCGTGGCTTCGCGAGTCAGGGGCATCTGCGGGCGCAAATCCTCGGGCATCGCATCACGATTGGCTTTGTAGAGGTCGTACAGATCGTTCCGGAACGTGTGCGAGCCTTTGTCAAAGATCACTGCCACATGAGTCGGCGCATCAGGACCGGAATTTCCTTCGACATATTTCTGCAGCATATTGCAGAATCCCGACACGGCCCCAATCGGCAACCCATCCGATTTCCGCGTCAAAGGCGGCAGCGCATGATAGGCGCGGAAGATAAAAGCTGATCCATCAATGAGATGCAGATGGCAGCCTTTTCCGAATTGGGTGCTAGTCATATGAGGCTCCTGCGCTGGGTTGCGCCAAGTTGTACAGAAGGGCTGAACGAAAGACGAGGCCGCTTGGCCAATTCGTTGCGACCTAATTTGCCCGAAATCTGGCCTTAGCTATTCGAAAAATTGCGCTTATCCGCATTCCACGTCAAACCCGCTTTTTGCGCAATCAACGCAAACTGTTTATTCAGCGAGCGATCATTAAGACGTCGGGACAGGCTACGCAGCGGGATGAGGTTCCGCTCTCCATATCCGTCGATCAGGAAACAGGCTGGGCCGGCGCCCCGCGTCCCGAATACGATATTCGAGCGTTTAATGTCGCGCGCGACAATATGAAGGTCGAACATCTGCCCGACAAAGACATTTAGCGCCTCCAACGCCGTGGCGTCCAACCCGCCGCGACTGACTTCACTAAGCTTAGGCGCAAGCCCGCCATCAAGGCCTGCGATGCGCTCCACAACCACGCCCGCCCCGCGCGTTGTCTGAACCACGCCCAACATTCTGGACAGGGGGGAGCGTTCAATATCCACCCCGAGTTTCAGCGACACGCGAAGCTCGCATTCCAGTTCTTTCAGGGTGCTGCGATATTGCGCCTCGGGGAAAAGTCTCCACACCAGTCGCTTGCCAAGCCTGTGCGAAACGCGGTCTTGAGATCGGGTGAAAACCTTGATCAGAAGGTTGGGTTGTCCGGGAAAATCAAAGACACTGCGTACGGTCCCGTTGGCAATTGGCTGGCTCTCGTAAAGGTCAATCGTTTTGGCTGTGAACAGCATCATCTATCCTCGCCAATTACGACCGCCTGCCGTCTGGCCGCCCTTAAGCGTCCTGGCCAGAGATCGCACCGCGCAGCAGGTATTTGCAATCGCAATAAGGGCACTCGACCCAACCAGTGTCTTCAGGAATCTGCAGCCAGACACGCGGATGGCCGAGCGCGCCCTCGCCGCCATCACAGGCGACGCGGGTGGTTTCCACGATTTTGGTTTCCGGCGCTTCGATGGTCACGGCTGGCGATCCTTCTTTGGTTGTCGGCCTCGCGGGCATGTATTAGGTGCGTTTATGGGCGATGAGCAAACCGGGGGCAAGGGCCACATGTCCGATGCGGCAATCACAATCAAATCACTGCGCAAGACCTATCGCGGCAGCAAGGGCCAGCCCGAGAAGCAGGCGCTGAAAGGTATCGATCTGACAGTGCCCCGGGGATCAGTGTTCGGCCTGCTTGGCCCTAACGGCGCCGGTAAATCGACTCTCATCAACATTCTGGCGGGGCTGGTGGTCAAAACCTCGGGCAGCGTCTCGATCTGGGGCTTTGATCAGGATCGGAACCCGCGCCAATCCCGCGCCGCCATCGGTGTAATGCCGCAAGAATTGAACCTTGATCCATTCTTCACGCCGCGCGGCGCATTGGAGGTTCAGGCCGGACTGTATGGTATTTCCAAGGCAGACCGGCGCAGCGACCAAATCCTCGACCTCGTAGGGCTTGCCGACAAGGCCGAGGCCTATGCCCGCACGCTGTCGGGAGGCATGCGGCGGCGTCTGCTGCTGGCGAAGGCGTTGGTGCATCATCCGAAAATCCTGGTGTTGGACGAGCCGACCGCGGGCGTGGATATCGAACTACGGCAGATGCTGTGGGCCAATGTGCGCAAGCTGAACGAACAGGGCATGACCATCATACTGACCACGCATTACCTGGAAGAAGCGCAGGAGATGTGTGACGAGATCGCCATCATCAATCACGGCGAAAAGATCGCTCAGGACAGCACCGCAAATCTGTTGGGCCGCATGGACAGCAGGACCATGGTGATTGTGCCGGATCGCCCTATTCAGGCTCTTCCAACGGCAGAAAACGTGACTGCGGCACAACGTGAGAATGGCGATCTTGTGCTACAGTATCACAGCAATCTGACCACGGCTGAGCAGGTACTGGAGGCAGTACGTCAGGCCGGTATCCGCATTCAGGATGTGCGAACTGAAGAGGCCGATCTTGAGGATGTGTTCCTCGCTCTCACGTCCAGCCGGGCCGACGACCTGCCAGTCGACGACCCGAACCAACCGCGTCGCGGGATGCACCGCGTCAAACTTTAGGCACGATCGATCCGCGTGTGATAGCAGTTGTTCAGCGCTGATCGGACATGGATGTATGCAACGTCGGCACGGTCAAATATGTTCGCGACCGCTTCCTGAAACTGCGCTTGAGGCGCAATGATGCCGGTACCATAGACGATACGATCGTCCGATCCATACCCTTTGATCAAGTAGTTCGGCGAGCTGATCAGCGTTTCGGGAACCCCATCTTCATCCTCGTGGCGCGCGCAAGGTTCGGCACATAGAAAGATCGGGCCGGTTTCCGCATAGGGCTGAGTTTCCGCAAAGGGCCTATGCGCTAGTACTAGCATCTCTTTGCCCTCCGGTATGTATTTCAAGCAATGACGGCAAGGATTTCCCCCACCGTCAGAAATTGCGCGCTCTGGCGGGTTTCCATAACCATCAGGCCTGCCGAAACGGTAGGCTTGAACCTGTTCGGTCGGTAACGCTGAAATCCTGTACATGATGTATCTCCTTGATTTTGAGAGATCATGACCATCGCTTACCGCTGGTTCGACCCGTTTCCTGCGCATTGCAAATTTTGCAATGCAGCTTGCCAAGAGATGTTAGCGGTAAAATTAGGGCTACCCGTCGCGGCAAATTGAGTCTAAGCAACCAACAAACACCCCAAACGAATTCTTCCGTGATTGAGGCCTCTGACATGAGCGCTCAGAACTCCACCCTTCGTGGGCTAGCCTTTGCGTTCCTGGGCTTTGCCGTCTTTGCCACCCATGATGTGTTCATCAAAGTGTTGGGCGGTACCTATTCGGTATTGCAGATTATTTTCTTTGCCACTTTGTTTTCGTTCGTTCCGATGGCAGTGACTATTCTGGCTGACAGAACAACTGGCAACTTCTTGCCGCACCACCCTTGGCTGGTGTTGCTGCGATCCGCCTTGATGGTCACTGCGATGTCCTGCGCGTTCTACGCCTTTTCGGTCCTGCCGTTGGCCGAGGTCTATTCGCTGCTGTTTTCCTTCCCTCTGATCGTTACCGTCCTCTCGATCCCAATTCTTGGCGAAGTGGTCCGCGCTCAGAGATGGGCTGCAGTCGGTGTCGGCCTGATCGGTGTCCTGATCGTCCTGCGCCCAGGCGCAACCGATATTACATTGGGCCATCTGGCAGCCCTGTCCGCAGCCTTCTGCAGCGCGTTCGCCTCGGTTCTGGTCCGCAAGATCGGCAATGAAGAGCGGTCGGCTGTTCTGATCCTCTACCCGATGCTGCTCGCCATTGTGGTCATGAGCATCGCCCAACCAGCAGTGTATCAACCACCCTCACTGCTGCATCTGGCGATGATGGCATTGGTCGGCGTGCTCTCAGTGATTGCACAACACCTGATCATCCTCGCCTACCGAGCCGCTCCGGCAGGGGCCGTTGCCCCCAGTCAGTACAGCCAAATCATCTGGGCTACGATTTTCGGCGTAATATTCTTTGGCGAACACCCGGATATCTGGGTCGCGGTCGGCGCAAGCATCATCATCGCTTCTGGTGTTTTTGTGGTTTGGCGTGAAAGCCGGGCGAACACGACTTCGGCCAATACGCCGGTATTGCGCGTGCGATCCCCACGCTCGGACACAGGCGCAACACGACCGGGAGAATGAAAGCGGCGCGCGCCCGAAAGCGCGCCGCATCTGCTTGTTCGATTGGTTTGAAGCCTTAGTAAACGACGACCGATCGGATGCTCTCACCCTTATGCATCAGGTCAAAGCCGTGGTTGATGTCATCCAGGCCCATGGTGTGTGTGATCATTGGATCAATCTCGATTTTTCCGTCCATGTACCAATCGACGATCTTCGGAACGTCGGTCCGGCCACGCGCGCCGCCAAATGCGGTACCACGCCAAGAACGACCGGTGACCAGTTGGAACGGACGGGTCGAGATTTCGGCACCTGCAGGCGCCACGCCGATGATGATCGATTCACCCCAGCCTTTGTGGGCCGACTCAAGTGCAGCGCGCATCACGCCAACATTACCGGTGGCGTCAAAGGTATAATCCGCGCCGCCCTTGGTTAGGTTAACCAGATAAGGCACCAGATCGCCTTCCACTTCAGACGGATTCACGAAATCAGTCATGCCAAACTTGGTGGCCATTTCCACCTTGGCCGGGTTGAGGTCGACACCGACGATCTGATCAGCTCCGGCAAGACGCAGACCCTGAATGACGTTCAGGCCGATACCGCCCAGACCGAACACGATGGCCCGGCTGCCGATTTCCACCTTGGCGGTATTGATCACCGCACCGATGCCGGTCGTCACACCGCAGCCGATATAGCAAATCTTGTCGAAAGGCGCGTCCTCGCGCACTTTGGCCAGCGCGATTTCCGGAAGAACCGTGTGGTTCGAGAAGGTCGAGCAACCCATGTAGTGCAGGATCGGATCGCCATCCAGCGTCGAAAAACGCGAAGTGCCATCGGGCATGAGGCCTTGGCCCTGCGTCTCACGGATTGCCTGGCACAGGTTGGTCTTTGGGTGCAGGCAGTATTCACACTCACGACATTCAGGAGTGTAAAGCGGAATGACGTGATCACCCGGCTTTAGGCTGGTCACGCCCGGACCAACCTCGACCACCACACCTGCACCTTCGTGGCCCAGAATGGCGGGAAACAGGCCCTCAGGATCCGCCCCAGACAGGGTGAATTCATCGGTGTGACAGATGCCTGTCGCCTTGATCTCGACCAGAACCTCACCCGCTTTGGGGCCTTCAAGGTTCACGTCCATCACTTCCAAAGGTTTGCCTGCCTGAACGGCAACGGCTGCACGGGTTCGCATGGTGCATATCTCCCTGTCTATTTTGCCCGACCCTGCGTCAATTGCAGGGTTTTTTCAACTGCACTTTCGTGACAGGTTGGCTAAATCTTTGATATTTCAGAAACGACACCACCAGAAAGTCCTGCGCCAATGTACCGTTTTTTTCCGATCCTGATCCTATTAACCGCATGTACCGAAGGCTCTGTCCCGCAAAATGATACGCTTGCAGCGGAAGATGTGGCTGTCGATTTGGCCTTCTGTAAGGGTGAACCTTTTGCTGATGCAATCGGCCAGCCGGTCTCAACCATACAGGCGCAGCTTCCCGAACGGTCACGCGTTCTGGGCCCGGATGATATCGCCACTCAGGATTATCGCATCGATCGGCTAAACGTCTATGTGAATGGCTCAGGCACCATTCAAAGACTTACCTGCGGATGAAATCACTTGCCCCGATAGACCAGAATGTCAGGCACGTAGTCGATCAGGCGAATAATCCAAGAAAATGGGGCCGGAAAATCGGTACGGAATCGGCGTTGGGACATCGCCCGGACCACCCGATCAGCAGCATCTTCGGGCGTCATTAACATGGGCATGTTGAAACTGTTCTTGTTGGTTAGACGGGTTTTGATGAATCCCGGATTGACGATCCGGACAGTGACGCCTGTACCTGCCAAATCATGGCGCATCGTCTCGGCCAGCGAGATCAGGGCAGCTTTGCTGGAGCCGTAAGAGATCGCATTGGGAAGCCCATGATACCCGGCTAGCGATCCGATCAGGGTGATGTCTCCATTTCCCTTCTGAATTAAGTCAGGCACCGTTTCGCCCAGAACACGCAATGCGCCGAAATAATTAACGTCACTGATCACCAAGGCAGCTTCGGTGTTCCAATCGGCCGTATTGATCGGATCATAGGTGCCCGCATTGTAAACAAGCCCATCAAATGCGCCGACCTCAACCACAGCACGGCAGACAGCATCAAGATCGGTCACATCAAATGGGACAGCACGTGTATTGGGCAACTTCTCACAAATCTCGGCCAGTCGTGATGCATTGCGCGCCGACAAGATAAGATGCGCACCTTGACGGCTAAGCGCCTCGGCCAGCGCTTTGCCTAGCCCTTCGCTGGCACCGATGATCCAATAGGTCTTTCCGTCAAATTTGCTCATTTAAGGGCCTTTTCGCACCGCTAAGTTCAATACGGCGCGATGATTACTTTGGATCACGCGTAGTGTTCTGAGCATAGGGCAGTCATCATTACGTAGTACGATGGAAAAAAACTTCTACTCCGGTTGATCCAGTGCACCATTCCCAGCGTATCCTATTGTAAAAGCCAAATAACGAGGATGGAATGTTCGACGAAACCCGGTGCGTACGCAAGAAAATAGCAGTTATTGGTGCAGGCATTTCAGGTCTCTCCGCAGCTTATTACCTTTCTGAAAATCACGATGTCACCGTGTTCGAGGCTGAACCTCGACTTGGTGGCCATGCCCGTACGGTAATGGCCGGTAAGAATGGTGATCAGCCGGTCGATACCGGTTTTATCGTCTTTAACTACGTCACCTACCCTTATCTGACGCGATTGTTCGATAAATTGAACGTGCCCGTCACAAAAAGCGAAATGAGCTTTGGCGCCACCATCGACAATGGCCGCATCGAATACGGGCTGAACAACCTGCGCACACTGACGGCGCAGAAACGCAATCTTGCGCGTCCGGCCTATTACAAGATGATCGCCGACATCCTGCGCTTTGGAAAAGAAGCCCCCGAAGCCGCGCAGGACGATGACACCACTATCGGAGAGCTGGTGGATCAGCTGCGCCTCGGCCACTGGTTCCGGCACAATTACCTGATGCCGATGTGCGGCGCGATCTGGTCAACACCGGTTGAGTTTGTCGATCAATTCCCCGCCCGCTCTCTGGTCCAGTTCTTCCGCAACCATGCTCTGCTGGCTTCCGGCCGCGCCAATCAGCATCAGTGGTACACCGTGAAAGGCGGCAGCATCGAATATGTCCGTCGGATCGAGGCAGCTTTGCGCAAGCGAGGCAGCGATATTCGTCTAGCTTCACCCGTACAAGGGATTGAACGGCATGATCTGGGCGTCACCGTACATGCAGGCGGCGAGACTGATTTGTTTGATGAGATCATTATGGCCACCCATTCAGACCAGTCCCTTGCCATTTTAGGTGATGCGGCGACAAAGGCGGAAAAACATGCTCTCGGTGCGATCAAGTATCAACCGAACAAAGCCATTCTTCACTGTGATCCCCGCCAGATGCCACGTCGGCGTGCCTGCTGGTCCAGTTGGACCTACCGGTCGCAAAAAGGCAATGTTGGGGTCACATATTGGATGAACCGGCTACAGAACATTCCCGACAGTGATCCGCTGTTCGTGACCCTGAACGCCGCATCAGACATTCCTGCGGACAAAATCTATGACGAGGTCGAATTCGCCCACCCGGTATTCGACAAAGCCGCCTTGCGTGCTCAAGGGCAGATTCGTCAGATGCAGGGACAGAACCGAACCTGGTTTGCTGGTGCCTATAACCGGCATGGCTTTCACGAAGACGGGATCGCCAGTGCCATGCACGTGGTTGAGCGCATAACTGGCACCCCGCAGATAATCGGAGCTGACAATGATATCTCTGAAAAAGAACTCGCCGTTCCTGCCTCAGCCTAAACTCGCCGCGACACTGGTGTCGCTGGTGCTTCTGGCCCCCGGAGCACCGGCAGCGTCACCCGTTTTTGGTGCCCTAAACGATGCTGAGTTACGCGGCTCAGCGACGTTCCGCTATTTGGGTTTCCCAATCTATGATGCGCAGCTGTTCACCCCAGGCGGCACGCCTCTGAATTGGAGCCAGGATTTCGGGCTTGAACTGCGCTATCGCCGAAACCTGTCCAAAAAGGCTCTGGTGAACTCCACATTGGACGAGATGAAGCGGATCGGACGTGCCGCCCCCGTGCGCAGCCAACTTGATGTCTGTTTCGACGCCGTCAGCAAAGGCGATCGCTATCTTGCGATCTCGCAAGGGCCAAACAAGGTTGGGTTCTGGCTGAACGGGCGCAAAGTTTGCACCATATCCTATCCGGGCATCAAACGCAGCTTCATGTCGATCTTTTTGGGCGACAACACCCGGTCGGCATCATTCACCCGGACATTGCGAGGCAACTGATGCTGTATCCGCGGGTCAGTCTCTATGCGTTGATGCTGGCTGCGGCGGGTATCCCGCTATACATCCATTTGCCTCGGTTTGCGGCCGTGAACCTCGGTATTGGGCTAGGAGTGATCGGCACCGTTCTGCTGGTCATCCGGCTAGTTGATCTGGTGCAGGATCCACTAATCGGCTGGGCGATTGATCACTGGCCAAACAGGCAGATCCTGTTCGCCACCGCCGCAGCGCTGGGCCTGGCGGTCGGATTTCCGTTGCTTTTCGGACTGCCGGAAGGGGCCAGTATCCCCGTATTAGTATCTATTTTGATCCTTTTGTTTTCAGCCTACAGCCTCGGAACCATCCTGCTCTACGGACGCAGCGCGACTCTTGCAAAACAGGCCAACCCGAAAGAGTTAATGACGCTGGCTGCCTTCCGAGAGGGCGGGCAACTGACCGGCGTGATAATCGCCGCCGCTGCACCCGCCCTGTTCGTAGCCGTTGGTGCTGGTGCACAAGGATATCCGGCCTTTGGTCTGTTCCTGGGAATTCTGGCGGTCGTGACATTGGCCGTGACATTGCCAATGTGGCGACGCACGCCAATCACTGGGCACGGGCTGTCTTTCGCGGACCTTGGACGGTCCGGTGCTTTGCGTCTACTCGCTCTTGCGTTGGTGAATAGCCTGCCCGTCGCGATCACCTCAACCCTGTTCCTGTTCTTTGTTGAAGACCGGCTGCAACTGCCTGGCAAAGCGGGGCCTTTGCTGATCTTGTTCTTTCTCAGCGCGGGGCTCAGCGTGCCGTTCTGGGCAAAGCTCAGCAACAGGATTGGCCCGAAACAGACTCTGATGATTGCCATGCCGCTGGCCATTGTCGGTTTTGTCGGGGCTGCGCTTCTGGCCCCCGGTAATCTAGCCGGATTCGCGATCATCTGCCTGGCATCCGGCGCCGCTTTGGGGGCGGACATGGTGGTGCTGCCCGCCATGTTCTCGGTCGTTTTAACCCGCGCTGGGTTGAACGCGTCTGCCGCGTTCGGCATCTGGTCCTTCGCAGGCAAGCTTGGACTCGCGCTGGCTGCCTTTTTCACTCTGCCGCTACTGGAACGCAGCGGCTTTACACCCGGACAGGCCAATTCGGCTGAGGCTTTGAACACACTCACCCTCGCCTATGCTGTCCTGCCTTGCATTCTTAAACTTGGAGCGTTTGGCTTGGTCCTGACGCTCCCGACAGAGGTCTCTGCCAAATGAAAACGCTCCTGTTCTGTCTTCTCGCCATATTTGCGGTGTTCGCTGTGAAGAACCGTTTCCTCAGCTTCCGGTCGCAATCACCGTCCGACTACAGCGGGACCGGGCCTGAGTTTTCGCTGAAGAAGAACCTGAATGGAGAGATCCTGTCGGAGGGGCTGATCTATGGCCCGAACGGCAAGATGTCGAACAGCTTTGTCGCGCGAATGGTCGGCGAATGGGAGGGCAACACCGGCACGTTGTCCGAGTATTTCACTTATTCCAATGGCAAACATATGGCCCGCAAATGGCATCTGACGCTGGGCACCGGAAACACCTTCACCGCAACGGCGGATGATATTGTGGGCGAAGGCAAAGGTGTGATCTCGGGCGCGACCGTAAAACTGACCTATCGCATCATCCTGCCCGACGATGCGGGCGGGCACACACTGGATGTGACGGACTGGATGTACCTCACCGAAAATGGGGTGATCATGAACCGTTCCGAGATGCGCAAATTCGGGATCAAAGTTGCCGAGTTGGTCGCCACAATGCGCCCGGCCCCCGAGGTCAAGTCGACCCATCTGCATGGTGCAAATGGGCATGATTCAGACTCTGATATGCGGGTTTTGCAATGATCACTCGCCGCACGCTTGTTGCGATCGTCGCCCTCGCGGGGCTGGCGACGCTCACCGCCTGCTCGGGCAAACCCCGCGTCCCTAACACGTTCCTGTCAGACCGTCAGTTGAACCTTGAGGAATTCTTTGAAGGTAAGACCGTCGCCTACGGCCAGTTTCAGGATTTGCTTGGCAACGTCCCTCGTCGCTTCACGGTCGATATCGACGGCAAGTGGGACGGTGAGACCCTGACGCTTGTTGAGGATTTCGTCTACGACGATGGCGCCACCGAGCAACGGATTTGGACTCTGACCAAAACCGGCGAAGACACTTGGACCGGCACCGCGCCCGGTGTGCTGGGCACTGCCAGCGGGGTTGAGCGAGGCGATACGTTTAACTGGAAATACAAAATCGATCTGCCGGTTAAAGACGGCACCATGCGGGTCAATTTCGATGACTGGATGTGGCTCTTGTCCGATGACCGGCTACTGAACCGAGCCTATGTCTCACGATATGGCGTGAGGTTGGGTGAGGTCATTTTGTTCTTTGAGAAAAAGTAGCCACCCCGCCAGTACAGCCAGCGGGGTGTAATAAGCTCAAACAGTTCCGCCCAAGCTGCCTTCCAACTCGACCATTTCCTGACCACCGGCCATCAGGTCCTGCAGCTCTTCCGGGGTGATCTGGCCACGCTGCGCTGTGCCTAGCGTCTGGCCACGGTTTAGAACCGTGAATCGGTCACCCACTGCCAATGCATGACGAACGTTATGGGTGATGAAGACAACGGCAATGCCCTGCTTGCGCACTTTGTCGATCGTCGCCAGCACGTTGGCCGTTTGGCGCACACCAAGGGCCGAAGTCGGTTCGTCCAAGATCAACACCTTAGCCCCGAAATGCACAGCACGCGCAATGGCAACAGTTTGGCGTTCACCACCCGATAACGTGCCAACCGCTTGATCGGGTCCACGCAGGTTGATGCCCATCTTCTTCATTTCTTCCATCGTGACCTTGTTGGCATAGTCATGATCGAAAAGCTGGATAGGACCGACCTTCTTGACCGGCTCGTTGCCCATGAAGAAGTTGCGAGAAACCGACATCAGAGGGATCATCGCCAGATGCTGGTGGACTGTCGCGATCCCGGCTTCGATCGCATCGCGCGGGTCCGCGAAATGCATGGGATGGCCTTCAAACAGAATCTCGCCATGCGTGGGCTGGTGTACCCCGGACATAGTCTTGATGAAGGTCGACTTACCCGCGCCGTTATCGCCAAGAAGACAATGACATTCACCGGGGAACACATCCACCGAGACACCTGCCAGTGCGATCACGCTGCCAAAGTGCTTTTCGATGTTCTTCATCTGGATGATGGGTGCATGTTCGGGATTCATATCAACGCTCCCCTGTGATGATGCGGCGAATATAGGTGTTAAGGATCACGGCCCCCAGAAGGATCACACCCAGGAACACCCGGAACAGTGAGCTTTCGACCCCGGCAAAGAACAAGCCCTGCTGCACGACGCCAAAGATCAACGCGCCAAGCGCAGCACCCAGAACCGAACCGTAGCCTCCGGTCAGAAGCGCGCCACCGATGACAACGGCAATGATCGCTTCGAACTCTTTCAGCAGACCCCGATCGGCACCAGCGGATCCGAACTCCATGACCTGACAGACGGCGAAGATCGTGGCGCAGAAGGCGGTGAACATGAACATCAGAATTTTGACCCGGTTCACGGGAACACCCGAGTTACGGGCCGCCTCAGCATCACCACCCGACGCGAAAATCCAGTTTCCGAATTTGGTTTTGGTCAGCAACACATGGCCAAAGATGATCAACACGATCGCCCAGACAATCAGCATCGGAACCCCATCCACGACGGGCTGACCTTGACGCGTGCCGCGTTCGAACACGGCGATGATCCCGGCGTCCCCCATCCACTGAAAGAAACCTTGCAGGATTTTGCCGCCAAAGATTGGCGCCAGCCAATCACCCTCGGCCGCGTCCTTTACACCACCAATGATGGTTTTGCGTTCGATCACCTGCGGCAGGAAGATTGTGAAACCACGCAGGATAAACAAGAAGGCCAGGGTGACAATGAAGCTGGGAAGCCCTGTACGGATCACGATCCAACCATTCAGCGCGCCAATTGCCAATGCCATGGCGAAGGTAACGATGATGGCCATCCAGACCGGCCAGGCCAGTGTGACCGAAAAGATTGCGATCATCATCCCTGAAAAGCCGATCATCGAACCGACTGACAGGTCAAACTCACCGGCGATCATCAGAAGACAAGCACCCACGGCAATGATCATGAACTGCGCTGATACAACCGACCAGTTCATCATGCCCTGTGCGTTAAACATCCCGCTGTCGAAAGCAAAGAGCAGGAAAAAGGTGAACACAGCGACCGTGCCGACCATTCCGCCAAGTTCCGGCCGGATCAGCGCCTTGCGCAGCGGAGAAATCTCTTTGATCCGTTCGTCGGTTACAGCCGTATTTTGAGCAGACTCGCTCATAAGAACGCCCCTCCGAGTTATGCAGTGATTTTGCGTCTGAAAGTCAAAACGGGCACCCCATGCTCAGGGTGCCCGCGTTTAAAGAATTAGCGGTACTCGCCAGCGAATTCTTCGATTTTGCTCAGACCGTCTGCAGTTACGAAACCGGGGCCCGAGTTGATGTTGTTGCCTGGTAGAACACCGTAGCGGTGGTAGTTTGCCATAACAACAACCGGCAGATATGCCTGCAGGAAGGGTTGCTGGTCGATACCCCACTGGATCACGCCGGACTTGATGCCTTTGACGATTTCACCACCCAAATCGAAGGTGCCGAAATAGATGTCACCAGCCATGCCGTTTTCTTCCAGGGCCAGGATAGTCGGATCAGCCGAGGTCGGGCCAAGCGTCAGCACGGCATCCGTATCCGGATTCGCCGACAGATAGGCCAGCACACGGTTCTTAATTTCGGCAGGGTCCTGACCGGCGTCAATCATCTGATCGCCCAGTTCGATCCCCAGACCGTCTGCAAAACCCTGGCAGCGTTCCTGGCTGGAGGGTTGCACGATATAGTGGTTCACGCACAGGAACGAGCCGATTCCGTCGCCTTTGGCCCGCTGGCCTGCGGCGAAGCCGGCGTCATATTCGGGCTGACCAACATACATCAGAGCGCCAACTTCACGCGCTTGATCCGGGGTGCCGGTATTCATGATGATCACGTCTACACCCGAATCCACGGCCGATTTGATTGGACCACTCAACACGTCATAGTCCGCCAGCGTGGTAATGATCCCATTCGGTCCCGAGGCCGCGGCCTGATCGATGATCCGCGCCATATCGGCAAGGTCGCCGGTAGGCGGGTTGCGATATTCAACCTCGACACCCATCTGGTCGCCCGCAAGCGCGATACCATTCTTGATGGTATTCCACCAGCTGTCGCTGTCAGGGGCGTGGCTAACCAGAATGTATTTCTCACCCTCAGCCGCAGCGCTCGTGGCTGCGATCAAAGGCGTCGCTGCGACGACAGCGGCCAGTGCCAGCTTCTTCGTCAGTGAAGTCATAATGTCCTCCCAAAACATATCGTTTTCCCGGAATGAGGTTTTTTCTCCGAACCTCTCCGACTCGATTTAGAACATATCTGATATCTTTTTGCAACCGGTTGCAAAACATAATAGAAGTGTTTCATACTGTATCTGCCAGAGAATACGGGTAAAAGGGCTGCTAAAAACTTAGAAAGGTCAGGCGGAATATGGCTGTCACATTGAAAGAGGTTGCAGAACGCGCGGGGGTTTCCCGGTCCGCTGTGTCGCGCACTTTCACCGATGGAGCCTCGGTTTCCGACAAAATGCGTCGCAAGGTTGAGAAGGCCGCGCGAGAGCTGGGATACAGCCCAAACGCCCTGGCGTCCTCGCTGACAACAGGACGTACAAAACTGATCGGGCTGGTCTCGAACAACTTTCACAACCCTATTTTTCTTGAAGTCTTCGACCTTTTTACCCGCGGTCTACAGGACCGCGGCCTGCGCCCGTTGCTGGTGAACCTAACCGATGAGGTAGATCCGGCAAACTCGGTTCGTATGTTACGGCAGTATTCGGTTGATGGCGTCGTGGTGGCATCCTCGACGTTGCCACCTGGTTTTGCCAAAGCGTTTCGCGATGCAGGTGTACCGGTGGTTCACAGTTTCGGCAGGTCCTCTTCGTCACCCCAGGTTCATGTTGTGGGCATCGACAACGTGGAATGCGGGCGCATGGCGGCGCGCGAACTTGTTGCACGCGGATATGGAAAGGTGGCCTTCCTTGGCGGACCCGAAGCCGCAACTTCTACACAAGATCGCCATGCGGGCTTCATGTCAGAAATGGCGCTGCACCCTCAGATCACTGTGACCTGCTCATTTGCCGAGGCCTACTCATTCGACGCAGGTCGTCAGGAAATGCTGAGCCTTTTGAAGTCTGAACGGGCTGATGCCTATTTCTGCGGTGATGACGTATTGTCCATCGGAGTGTTGTCCGCGATTTTGGATAGTGGCCTAAACGTGCCCGAGGATATTGGCATCATTGGCCTGAACGACATGGAAATGGCGCGGTGGGAGAATATCGACCTCACCACGATCCATCAGCCAATCCGCCAGATCGTCAGTTCCTCGATCGAGTTGATGGTGGCGACCCTGAACGAGCCTGACCGATACCCTGAAGCGCGCATCTTTCCCTGCTCGGTGGTGGAACGGGGCACGTTGCGCCCCGTCCCTTAAATTTATCGGAACATCGGTGGGCGCGCATCCATCCACACGCTGCCCTGTTTTGCCGACTCGACCGCAGTATGCACCGCTGCCATCGACCGCACGCCGTCTGCAGCATTCGGCAGACCGTCACGGGTATCTCCGGATATGGCATCCGCCAGATCGCAATAGATATTGGCAACCGCCAACGGGAACCCTTCAGGATGCGCAATCGCCACGCGGCTTAGGCGCTGAGCCTCTTCGTGCAAACCGCCCTCACCTTTTTCGATGATCTGCATGCGACCGCCAACAGGCGTATAGATCAACTGATTTGGCTGCTCGGACGCCCAGCGCAAGCCGCCTGTTTCCCCAAACACCTGAATGTCGAACCCGTGCTGCCGACCGATGGCGACAGACGAAGTCCACAACCTTCCAACTGCGCCTTTCTGTGTCCGGAAGTTGACCATGGCGTCATCTTCCAGCTCGCGGCTACCGATGGTTGAAGCGAAATCCGCCGACAGAGTCTCAACCTCATCATCGGCGATAAAACCAGCCATATGCATTGCATGGATTCCACAATCTGCGAACTGCCCAGACACGCCCGCCATCGCCGGATCATAGCGCCAGCGGACGCGCGGATTGTCGGCATCAGTGGCATCCCCATGATGGCCATGGCTGAAATTGGTGACGACAAGACGGACCTTGCCGATCTCACCGGCGCGCACCATCGCACGGGCCTGACGCACCATCGGATAGGCCGAATAGCAATAGTTTACCGCGCAAATCTTGCCGGATTTCTCGGCAACTTTGACGATCTCTTCGCCCTCCTCCACGGTCATGGTCATGGGTTTTTCGCAAAGCACATTGAACCCGGCCTCAAGGAATGCCTTGGTGATCTCAAAATGCGTGGCATTGGGCGTGGCCACGGTGACCAGATCGATCCGGTCTTCGCGTCCGCGCTCACCTGCCAACATCTCGGTCCAATCGCCATAGGCACGATCTGCCGCGATGCCCAGCCTTTGCGCGTATTCGCGACCAACATCGGGCCGGTGATCCAGCGCCCCAGCAGCGAATTCGAAATGCCCGTCCGCCAGCGCGCCCAAGCGGTGCGCCGGTCCGATCTGGCTGCCTTCGCCGCCGCCAATCATGCCCCATTTCAGCTTGGTCATGGTCTTGGCCTCCTCAATTGAAACCAATGGATTCGAGGTATTCGCGGTTCTTCCGCGCGTCGCCGACTGGATCAGGATCGAGTGTAGGATCGCAGTCCTGTTCAACCGTGCACCACCCGGTGAAGCCTGCATCCAGCAGCACCTGACGGACCGACGGGAAGTCTACGTCGCCTTCACCCAGATTGCAGAAAATCCCCTGCCCGCAGGCATGGTAGAAGCCCGTCCGGTTGGCAATGACATCCGCCTTCACGGTTGGCGAAATATCCTTGAAGTGCATATACGAGATCCGATCAACGTAGCGCTGCATGAAACCAACCGGATCAAACCCGGCATAAGAATGATGCCCGGTGTCGAAGCAGATTTTCAGAAGGTTTTCATCGACTTCATCCAGCAATCGAATGAGTTCCGGCTCAAAGTCCATGAAACCTGCCGCATGGGCGTGCATGCCCACCGTCAGCCCGTATTCTTCCGCGCCAATGCGTGCGCTTTCGGCGATCCGGTCGCGATATGCCGTCCACTCGGCCTTATCCATCTGCTCGGCTTCATCGGCGCGACCTGCGGTTGGTGCGCGACGGGGTGAGATCGCATCGATCAACACCAGATGCTGTGCCCCATGCGCCTTCAACGCGCGGGCGGTACGATGAGTGGCATCCAGCACATCCTCCCACGCGTTGGGGTCATGATAGTTGCGGAACACCACGCCCCCGATCAATTCCAGATCATGCTCGGCAAGCGCATCGGCCAGAACTGCTGGGTCTTCAGGCATAAAGCCCACTGGGCCCAGTTCGATGCCCTTGTACCCAGCCTGGGCACAGTCGCTGAGAACGGTTTTCCAATGCGGATTGCGCGGGTCCAGCGCGAATTCCACGCCCCAGGAACAGGGCGCATTACCAATTCTGATGCTCATCTTGTCTTGTCTCCGATGCTCAGAAATCTTCGATGTTTTTCCAGTTTTCATCCGCCGACGACGCCAGCGCCGCAGCAACGATCCGGTTGACCTCATGCCCGTCACGGAAGGTCGGCCAAACCGGCTTGCCTGTCTCGATCGCGCGCAGGAAATCACGCGCTTCGATGATGATCTGATCCTGATAGCCCGTGCCATGGCCAGGGCCCTGACAGAACGGCTCATAGTCCGGATGGGCGGGTCCGGTCAGGATTTTGCGGAAGCCGCGTTCGGACTCGGGGCCTTCCATGCGGTAGAGCCACAATGCGTTCTGATCCTCCTGATCAAACCGGATCGCACCCTTGGTGCCGCTGATCTCGTAGGCGTATCCCATCTTGCGTCCGGTCGCGATGCGGCTGAAATACATCGATCCCATCGCCCCGTTCGCGAAGCGCACCATCATCTGGGCGTGATCGTCGTTATCCACTTCACCACCCGGGCGGGTTTTATGAACCGTTTCAACCTCGGCCATCACGCGCTCGATTGGCCCAATTAGGGCTAGCGCCGCGTTTATCATGTGTGGCGCTAGATCGCCCATCGTCCCGTTGGACATTCCAGATGTACGCCAGGTCGCCGGTGCCTGCGGGTCGGCATAAAAATCTTCGGTATGCTCGCCGCGAAACCATGTGATGTCACCGATCTCACCATTGGCGATCAACTGACGAGCATGTTGGCTGGCGGGTGTGCGGATATAGTTGAATCCGACCATGTTGGTCAAACCTGAGGCCTCTGCCGCAGCCACCATGGCATCGCCATCTTCCATCGATGCGCCCAGGGGTTTCTCGCATAAAACCGGCTTACCCAGCGCAAAGGCTGCCAGAGCAATCTCGCGATGCGTTTCCTGAGGGGTGGCGATCACAACCGCCTCGACCTTCGGATCGCTCACAAGCTCGCGCCAGCTATCTGTCGAACGCGCGAATCCATAAGACTGACGATAACGCTCGGCGCTTTCTGGCGAGGATGCGCACACCATCTCAAGTCGCGGGCGCAAAGCGGTGTTGAACACTGCCCCGACCGAAGACATGGCGACCGCATGGGCCTTACCCATATACCCGCCGCCCAGAATGCCAATGCCGATATCTGCCATTCCGACGCCCTCCTCCGCTTTTTCTTGAAAACCATTTGCAACCGGTTGCAAAACTTGTATCGTGAGAATAGGACTCTCGCAAGCTGCATTCGGCATTGCACCTCAATTTTCCTAAAGGAGCCCGCAGACATGTCCGCGCAACATGACACTGTTTACCTGACAACGGCGCAGGCGATCATTCGCTGGCTGTCGAACCAATTTATCGAGATCGATGGACAGGAATATCGTTTATGTGGCGGGGGTTTCGGGATTTTCGGCCATGGCAACGTGACCTGCCTGGGAGAGGCCCTGAATACCGTGCGGGATGAGTTGCCACTCTATCGTGGGCAGAATGAACAGAGCATGGGATTCGCGGCCGCAGGATATGCCAAGCAGTGGCTGCGTCAGCGATTCATGTTCTGCACCGCCAGCGCGGGACCCGGTACCGCGAATCTGCTGACTGCCGCCGGGCTTGCCCATGCCAATCGCTTGCCGATGCTGATGCTGTGCGGGGATACATTCATCACCCGCTTGCCTGATCCGGTTCTGCAGCAGATGGAGAACTACTATGACCCGACCTTCGGCGTGAATGACGCCTTCAAGCCGGTCAGCCGCTATTGGGATCGCATCACGCATCCGGCACAGGTCATTCAATCTCTGCCCGCCGCCATTGCGACGATGCTGGACCCGGGCGATTGCGGGCCTGCTTTCCTCGGGTTGCCGCAAGACGTGCAGGGTTGGACCTATGACTACCCGGTGAAGTTCTTTGAAAAGAAAGTCCACCGCATTCGTCGCCAATCGCCTGATGCGGATGAGATCGCTGATGCGGTTGCCGCGCTGGCAGGCGCGAAACGCCCGATGATCATCGCAGGCGGCGGCGTTCAGTATTCCAAAGCTGTCACCGAACTGACTGAGTTTGCCGAGAAGCACCAGATCCCGGTCGTCGAAACCATCGCAGGCCGCGCCAACATGCTGGCAACCCATCCGCTGAATATCGGCCCGATTGGCGTGACGGGTTCAGACAGTGCCAATGCGATTGCAGAAAAGGCCGATGTGATCGTCGCAGTCGGCACGCGGCTACAGGATTTCACAACCGGATCGTGGACCGCCTTTGACAAGGACGCTCAGTTCATCTCGATCAACGCAGCGCGGCATGATGCGGGCAAGCACATGTCCTTGCCGGTTGTGGGGGATGCAAAGTTATCTTTGAAGTCTCTAACACAGGCAGTTGACTATACCGCTCCTGCTGAGTGGGTCTCGTTGGCGCAGGAAGAGCGGCACAAGTGGGATGCCTATGTGGCCGAGAATGTCTCCTACGGAAACCGTCCGAATTCCTACGCTCAAGCCATCGGCGTCGTGAATGAGCTGTGCGACACGCGCGACCGTGTGGTTGCCGCTGCTGGGGGATTGCCCGCCGAGGTTACAGCCAACTGGCGCACTCTGGATATCGGTACCGTCGATGTCGAGTTCGGCTTTTCCTGCATGGGCTATGAGATCGCAGGCGCCTGGGGTGCGCGCATTGCCCAATCCGAGCGCGAGCCTGAGAAAGACACCATCACCTTCTGCGGTGACGGCTCGTACATGATGTTGAATTCAGACATCTATTCCTCGGTCTTGAGCCGCAAGAAGATGATCGTGCTGGTGCTGGACAATGGTGGCTTTGCGGTCATCAACAAACTGCAGAACAACACCGGCAACGAAAGCTTCAACAACCTGCTGGAAGATTGCCCGACCATTCCCGAAGCCTTCGGCGTTGATTTCGTGGCCCACGCGGCTTCGATGGGAGCCACAAGCGAGAAGGTCGCGAACCCGGCAGAACTGACCGAAGCGTTCAAGCGCGCGAAGGCCAGCGACAAAACTTACGTAATTGTGATGGATGTGGATGCCTACGAAGGTTGGACGACCGAAGGACATGCCTGGTGGGAGGTTGGAACCCCTCATACCTCGGCCGATGAAAACGTGCGCAATGCCCATGTTGAATGGGAAACCACTCGTGAAAAGCAGCGTAAGGGTATCTGATGAAACGGTTTACAGCAGAGACAGCCGATCCTGACGTCATCGTTGATGAGTTGCTGAATGGCGGCGGAGCGGTTGCCATCTCAGGCCTGTTCACACCCGAGGAAATCGCCGAGGCCCGCGCGATCGTCATGGAGCATTCCGAGGCGGCGGCCGAGAAAGTGACGCATTTTCAGGGGGCCGCAGAAGAAGATGGCAAGCTGAACCTGCAACGCCGTGTGTGGAACCTTTTGGCGAAGGGTGACGTGTTTTCTCGCCTGGCCGCTCACCCGGTTTTGATGAAGATCCTCCGCAAGTTTCTGGGGACCGAGTTCATCATGGGCTCGATCGCTGCCAACCGCATCCTACCGGGCGGTCCGGGGCAAGAGCCGCATGTCGACTATCCCTATTGGGATTTTCACAGCCCCGAAACGCATCCCATGGGTCTGAATGGGTCATTTCCGATGAACGCGCAGGTCTCGGTTTTGCTGGACCCGTTCACTAAGGAAAGCGGCGCGACCGGCTATGTACCCGGATCGCAGAAAGAGCTGCGGTATCCCACACCTGAAGACAAGTTCTTCGACAAATGCGAGCAGATGACCGGTGAGCCCGGCGATGTTGCTCTTTTCTATGGCGTGACATGGCATTGCGCGATGCCAAACAATGCAGATCACGACCGCAGTGCGATCCTGATCCAGTACCTGCCCAAATGGGTCAAACCGATGGAAGATATGCCTGCTGCGCTACCGCAAGATTTCCTCAATCAAGCAAGCCCCGACATGCGGCAATTGCTGGGTCTGAACTATCCCTACCCCGAGGTGCTTGATGCTGCGCGGGCAGGCAATACCGAGGGGCGCAAGTGACACTAGTCAAAGGCATAAAAGGCAACCGCTTTGCCGTGTTCGGACGCGCGGGTATGGATTTGTTTGCTGGTCCCATCGGCACCAAAAGCGTTGATGCGGATACGTTCCATGCCGATCTGGGCGGCTCAAGCGCCAATATCTGCGCGGGGCTGGTCAAGCTTGGCGGTCAAGCCGCGTTGGTTACATCTGTATCAGATGATGCAGTCGGCCGATTCTGTGTGAACCAGCTGCAGGATTATGGCGTTGAAACGCGATATGTCCGTGCTGTGGGCGGCGAGGCGCGTACGTCCTTGGCTGTCTACGAAAGCTGCATCGAAGACTTTCAGAATGTCATCTACCGCAACGGCGCCGCCGATTTTCAGGTGACCGAAGCTGATATGGATGCGGTGGATTATACCTCGTTTTCTGCCCTGATCACGGCAGGCACAGTGTTTGCGGCAGAGCCTTCACGCTCGGCTACGTTTCGCGCGTTTGAAAACGCGCGCGCCGCTGGTTTACCAGTGATCTTCGACATTGATTATCGTCCCTATAGTTGGCCCTCGGCGCAGGTGGCCTCAGATGTTCTGACCCGCGCTGGGAACGAAAGTGATCTAATCGTCGGCAACGACGAAGAATTCGGCTTTATGGCGGGCGGCATTGAAAAGGGGCTAGACAAAGCCCGTGAACTGGCTGCCAACGGCAAGATGGTGGTCTACAAGATGGGCCATGAAGGGGCCATCACCCTGACCGACGGGCAAGAGATCCGCACCGGCATCTACCCGGTCACCGCTGTGAAACCCAATGGCGCGGGCGACAGCTTCCTGGCCGGTCTGCTGGCCTCAATCGCGGCGGGGCATGACCTGCGCGACGCAGTGCTGCGCGGCTCGGCCTGCGCGTCCATCGTCGTATCGAAACCCGGTTGCGCCGGGGCCATGCCGACCACGCCTGAACTTGACGATTTTCTGGCCCGACACCCGGGCCCCACGGATACCTGAAAGGAGACGCAGATGCATATCGCGCCCCATGACAACCAGAACAAACCTATTGTCGATGCCGACAATGATCTGGTGCCGCTGAACTATTTCAACATCGTCAAGCTAAAAAAGGGCGAAGTGTTCGAATACGCGGTACCTGGCTATGAGACTTGCATTGTGCCTGCCACTGGCACTGTAGATGTGGATGTGGACGGAGCGATTTATACCAACCTCGGCAACCGCACCATCGACGTCTGGGATGGCGACCCCGAAGGTGTCTATGTACCCGTCGGCGCTAAGGTTCGCATTACTTGCGTGACGGACGAGACCGAGACCTTCATAGCGGGCGCTAAGTTCGACCGCGTGCTTGAGCCTTTTGATGTCCGCGTGCCCGAGCTGGATCTGGTTCAATACGGTTCTGACGACACCAAAACGCACCGCAAGATCAAACACATTCTTGGCGCAAACCACCACGACAAGGTGGGCCGCCTGCTGGTGTCTGAACTTTTCACCGTGGGTCAAGGCGGTTGGTCTGGTTTTCCTAGCCACAAACACGACACCGACCGCAAAGGTGACGATGGCGAGATGATCGAAACCCGCCATGACGAGACCTACAATTTCCGCTTCCGGCCCGACTATGGCTCGGGCATCCAGATGCTCCAGCGTGAGGACAACAAGCCGGGCGATGCCTATCACATCATGGATGGTTCAACGATCATGATCGACAAAGGCTATCACCCTTGCGCGGTTCTGCCGGGGTACGAAATGTACTATTTCACCATCCTCGGCGGCCTCAGCCAGCGCTCGCTAAAACAGTACTTCCAACCGACCCATGCAGCCCAACTGCACACCATCCCCGGAATCATGGACATGGTGGCCAAGTTCAAATGAGCCTTGTGACATTATCGGACGCGCTGCAACCCGCGCTGCGTGGCGGCTATGCCGTGGCCGGGCTGGTGACTTTGGGCTGGGAGGATATGCGCGCCTATGTGGCCGCCGCCGAAGCCGAAGGCGTGCCTATCATCCTACAAGCCGGTCCATCCTGCCGCGAACACACGCCGCTGCCGGTTCTGGGCAAGATGTTCCGCCATTTGGCCGAGGGGGCAAGCGTACCTGTCGTGGCCCATCTGGATCACGGCTACACCCATGAAGACTGCCGCATCGCCATCGACAGTGGCTTCACTTCGGTCATGTTCGACGGCTCGCGCAAGCCATTGGAGCAGAACATTGCCGAGACCGCAGCGATTGCCGAAATGGCCCATTCTGCCGGTGTTTCCTGCGAAGGTGAAATCGGTTTTGTTGGCTATTCCGGCGGCGAGGGTTCGGACGGCACTGATCCGGATGAGGCCGCGCAATTCGCCCATGAGACCGGCGTCGACGCGATGGCAATCTCGGTCGGCAACGTCCATCTGCAACAGAATAAAGAAGGTGGCTTGGACGAGGGCCGCATCCGCGCTATCGAAGCCGTGACTGAAGTACCGCTGGTGATCCATGGCGGTTCAGGGGTACCGGTCACACAGCGCTCTGCTCTGGCACGCGGGTCGAAAATCTGCAAATTCAACATCGGGACCGAATTGCGGATGGCATTTGGTAATGCCTTGCGTACTGCCGTAAATGCCGACCCGGACAGGTTCGACCGCGTTCAAATCTTGAAAGAAACACATGAACCGGTGGTCGAGGCGACACGCCGGGTTCTACAAGCCTTCAAAGGGGCATGAGATGCTGAATATCGGCTTACTGGGCTGCGGACGGATCGGGCAGGTTCATGCGCGCTCGATCGGGCAGATTGATGGCGCGCGAGTCAGCGCGGTGGCAGATGCGTTTGCGGAGCCGGCTCAGATGCTGGCCGACAAAACCGGCGCACAGGCCCTGTCGGCGGAAGACCTGATTGGAAGTGCGGATGTTGACGCTGTTGTCATCGGCACCCCGACCGATACCCACTACGATCTGATCCACAAAGCCGCGAATGCTGGCAAAGCGATCTTCTGCGAAAAGCCAGTTGATATGTCCGCAAACCGCATCCGCGACTGCATCAAAGTTGTCGAAGCCACCGGCGTGCCCTTCATGACGGCCTTCAACCGCCGCTTTGATCCCAGCTTTGCCAATATCCAGTCCCGTATCGCCAACGGCGAAATCGGAAACGTCGAGATCGTCACCATCCTGTCCCGCGACCCCTCGCCGCCACCAATCAGTTATATCGAAAGCTCGGGTGGGCTGTTCCGCGATATGATGATCCACGATCTGGATATGGCGCGCTTCCTGCTGGGTGAAGAACCAATCAGCGTCTACGCGGTTGGCTCATCACTAGTCGACCCCGAGATCGGCAAGGCCGGAGATGTCGATACCGCTGCTGTCACCCTGACCACGGCGAGCGGCAAGATTTGCCAGATTTCAAACTCACGCCGGGCAAGCTATGGCTATGACCAACGCATTGAAGTTCATGGTGAGAAGGGCATGTTGCGGGCTGAAAACATGCTGGAAAATGCGGTCGAGATTGCGACACCTGCCGGGTTTCAGAAATCCCCCGCGCGACATTTCTTCCTTGAGCGATATGAAAGCGCCTATCGGGCAGAAATGGGACACTTCGTTGATGCGGTGTCTCGCGCATCCTCTCCCTCTCCAGGTATCGTTGACGGGTTACGGGCGCAGGAACTGGCAGATGCGGCAGACACTTCCTTGAAGCAGGGATCGGTTGTGAAGCTCGCTTAATGCCTCACAAACTGAAATGAGGGATGAGGTACGACGCGCTGCACTCGTACCCCCTCAAGAAATCACCAGACATCCTCCAAGCGCGCCGTAACTGCTTGGTATCCGCATGAGATGTCCGGAATGTGTCTGAAAGATTAAATTTTTCGGGCGTTGTGCAAACCGACATACGTGGTTACTCGCTTCGAGCACGCGGCACGCCGTGGAGCCAGTGTTGCGATCTTTTGCAGATACAGGGCCAAGTTCGGCGGGATGAACGTTCGGGTGCGAAGGATCTGCGAACGCCGCGGGACGAGAACAACTGTCTGCGACGGATGTTGGCGCCTGTCATGCTAGATAACGGGGCAATGAAGGTTCTTTCGACAAAAAAACTTACGGCGATTTTTCGTCCTCCGTTGATCCAGGGACAATAGTCAGGCGTGTGAACTGAACGGCCTGTTTAAGTCAGTCTTCCAATACCAGATACAATATCGGGGTAATGAAGTCCTTCGCGAGCAATAGCGGGAATTGGAGAATGAACGTCGCCAGTCCGACTATCCATTTGCCAATAGGTGATCGCCTGAAATCACCGTAAAGCGTCGTCTGGACATTCTGCCGTCTACGCCAATCTCAACCGTGCCACCCAAACTGCTTCGCCTGAGCTACTCAAGGGCTCCATTCAGCAAGCCTCGACCGGCCCTCTAATCTACAGAAAGAAATGAGGATTGATGCTAAATCCAGACGGCCCGGATCAACGTGCTGGATCACGCCATGGGAGATCCGGCGCGGAACCAAAGCTGATCTCAAACTACCCACAAGACCTTGAAGGGTTGGCCACTTTGGTTCCAATAGATTCAAATAATCGGGTTCGTTGGGCGGCCCTTCTCGTGTTACAAGCTATTAATTCATTGCTGTAATTCCGAAATATCAACTGGGAGATATGGCAAGCCTCACCATTGGAGCTTGCAAATCTAATCGGGCTAACAGCAGCATAATCCATGTTTGCAATTATCTCTCAAAACTTTGGGCGACTACGCTTGAATTTCCTAAGTGCAATCAAACAAAAATGAACGTCTCGTCACAAAATATTTTTAGGCATTTTGGGGATCTGGTACCGGATCAGCGGATGTGCAGGTCGAACGAATTGCCACAGACTCTGGCTGTACGCAGAAAAGCTGTTATGTTTCCCCCAAGCCAACGGGGAACGCTGCCAAATATACATCAGTACAAAAACAAGAAGCAGCTGCAATCTCCCCTCGAGCCAACAGGGACAAATAAACATGAATAATCGTTTGCGCAAAATCACCATCGTTGGGGGTGGTACAGCCGGTTGGATGACCGCGCTGATCTTGGACATGGTGTTTTCACGCACTTCGGCGCCTAAGGATCGCCCGCGTATTTGCCTGATCGAGAGCCCCAATATCTCAACCGTGGGCGTTGGGGAAGCAACTGTACCGCGTATGCCGGTCACGCTCCGCCAGGCGGGTATTGCCGAGAGGGATTTTTTCCGCGAAACCAACGCGTCATTCAAGCTGGGTGTGAAGTTCTGTAACTGGAACAACGACGCAAAGGGCAATCGCGTTGATTATGTAAACCCGTTTGCGCATGGTCAATTGCTGGAAGGGTTGGAAGCAGCCGAATATTTCCTACGATTTGGCAATGGCGATCGGGACTTTACGCAATCGATCTCACCGCATGATGATCTTGCTCGCCTGTGCAAAGGGGCGCGGCCCTTAGGTGCACCCGAATTCGAGCAGCGGTTTGGTTATGCCTATCATCTGGATGCCGTGAAATTTGCGGGTATGTTGACCAAAGTCTGCACTAAGCGTGGCGTTGAACATATTCAGGATGAAGTTCAATCGGTCGAGCTGGATGAGCACGGTAACGTCAGTCATTTGATGTTAGAGCGCAAGGGCCGCCATGAAATCGAGATGGTCATTGATTGCACCGGCTTCCGCGGGTTGATCATCAATCAGGCTCTGGGCGAGCCATTTATGGATTATTCCGAATACCTGCCTAACGATCGCGCAATGGCCCTGCAGATCGAACATCCCGATCCGGAGAGGATCGAAAGCGTCACTCGGTCGACAGCTCTTGGTGCAGGTTGGACGTGGCGGGTGCCACTCTACAATCGTGTGGGCACGGGCTATGTGTATTCATCGGCGCATCGTACCGATGATCAAGCGGCGGATGAATATCTGGAGTGGCTGGGTGACAGCGGCAAGGGTCTGACACCCCGCGTGATCCCGATGCGCGTCGGCCGCGTACGCAATGCGTGGGTCAAGAACTGCCTTGCGATCGGTCTGTCCGGTGGGTTCATCGAACCGCTTGAAAGTACCGCAATCCATATGATCGATCATGCAATACGCTGGTTCGCTGAACATTTGCCGACACGCGATATCGAGCCAGCGCTGCGCAATCGGTATAACCGTCAGATGAACAAGCTCTACGACGAAGTTCTAGATTTCATCTGTCTGCACTACCGATTGGGCAACCGCACCGATGATCAATACTGGATCGACGCCCGCACCGAGATGAAGATCCCGGATCGGTTGGCTGAGAACCTAGAGCTGTGGCAGCACCGCCTGCCGATGGAACACGATATCGAGTTTGCAACGCTGTTCAATTTCCGCGTTTATCAGACCGTCCTTTTGGGCAAACAGGTCTATGATACTGGCTATGGCACGGGCATACGCGATCGCATTCGGCCGTTGAAGAAACCGATTTGGTTCCAGTGGTGGAAAGGTGCGAAAATGGACCTCGCGCAAATCCTCAAATCAATGCCAGATCACAAAACGTTGCTGCGCGATATCCGAGGAGAGCTGGAGAAACCCGCCTTTGGTAAAGCGGCTGTTGCGAAACCAACAGTCGCGATGCCGGGCACGGCTCCGGCTCCTGTGGTTGTGCAGAACATGCCGAACTTCGCCGAAATTCAAAGTGGCGCGAAGGACTTGCAGCTATTCTAGGGCAGTATTGCAAACGCAACAGAGCGTCTTCCAATACGTTGTAGCAGCACGCATAGCCCACCAATTGCTGGTCAGGTTCTATTTTTAGCGAATAGGCCACTGACCAGCTCATGGTTTGGTATGTCTTTGCGGTCCTATGGATAGCATTCGATGGGGTTTCGGCCAGTTTCAAGGACGGCTTACGATGATGTCCGGAACGATACCGGCCTTGTCGATTGCTGTTTCAATATCGTGTCCAGCAAAGAAACCGTAACCTGAGACCAAAGCCGATGCGATCCCTGCTGCGTTTGCACCCAAAATATCTGTATGCAAGCTGTCGCCGACCATAAGAACGCGGGACTTGTCGATGGATCCCAGCCGTTTGAATGCCAGATCGAAAATGTTGCCGAACGGCTTTCCGAAGAATTCCGGGACCACACCAGTTCGGTCGGCGAGACGATGTGCGAACAGGCCAGGTTCAATTGAAAAGCCACTTTCTCGGGGGGCAACAATATCCGGGTTGCCGACCAATACAGGTCGCTGCCGCTTTGACAAAGCAGACTCCAACAAAGCCTGCCGCGCTTCGGTCCAGGCCGCAGACCCAATCATCAAAAATCCGTCGACCGCATCATAGGGTGTTGGATCTTCTTCCAGATAGGTCAGGTTCAAACCTTCCAGATCGCGAAGGCCCGTGCTTGGTGTTGCCATCAACCCCCAGTGCAGCTCGCGTTGCAAATCAAGATTTGCAAGCAGCGTTGCGCGGCTGGTGATGACATCCTGCGAAGCAAAATCATAGCCAAGCCGAGTGTATTTCTCGATCAATGCCGCATGAGGGAACCCGGCAGCATTCGAAACCACAAGAACGCGCTTTCCCATGGCCTTTAGATTTGCGACCCGTTCAGGCGTACCGGGGATAGCGGTTTCACCAATGTTAAGAACTCCGAACGCATCCAAAAGGAAGACGTCAAACTCATCGGCTACATCTTCAAGTGTTTCCACCCGACGAAAGGACTGGCCAGTAGCGTCAGCAGAGGGCAGACGATGCCGCGCAGCTTCGTATGCATCGAACGCCTCTTCAATCGAGATTTGGCTCAAATTATCGCCCCCCGCACTTTGGCAGAGACCCATTCGCTGATCATCACGGCAATCAGGATGACAATCAGGATCAGGCTGACCTGCGGCCATGCCAGGACATTGAGCGAAGCCGATAGTTGCAGTCCGATACCCCCCGCTCCGACCAGGCCAAGAACCGTGGATTCGCGGATGTTGATATCCCAGCGAAAAACGGCGATGCCTGCAAAGGCGGGCAGAATTTGTGGGACGATGCCATAAGCCATGATCTGCCAGCGCGATGCGCCGGTGGCCGTTATGGCCTCGACCTGAGTGTGGTCGATTTCTTCTATGGCTTCATAAAGCAGCTTGGCGCAAAACCCGATAGACCGGATCGCGATGGCGATAACGCCTGCGAAAACCCCGGGACCGATGATTGCGATCAGCAGGAGGGCCCAGATCAACGAGTTGATCGAACGGGTTGAAACGATGATCAGAAGAGCAACAGGCCGGATGAAAACGGCCGAGGGCGTGGTATTGCGCGCAGCCAGAAAAGCGACTGGTACGGCAAGAAACAAGGCGATGATCGTGCCGAGCGTGGCAATATTCAGCGTGTCCCAGATCGGACGCCCCAATTGCGTAATATAATCCCATTTTGGTGGTGTCGCACGGGTCCAGATGTCATTTGCGATGCGCGGTGCATCCCAGACAAAGAACCATGTCGTCGACGCCGAGATGATCTGCCAGCAATAGACAAAAACTGCGACGCCCAAAAGCCAGCCAAACCAGCGAACAAGGCTTTGCCCGGTCGTTCGCCTGCGCCAAATCTGCGTACCTTCCTGTTCCAGAACCGGCATTACTGTACCCTCGCGCGAATGATACCCGAGAGGTATTCGAGCGCCATGACGATCCCGATAATAAGGATCAGTATGGCGGCAGCGGTGTCGTATTCGTAGCGATCGAAGGCTGTGTTCAGCGTCGCTCCGATGCCACCCGCACCCACAAGCCCCAAGATGGCGCTTTCGCGGAAATTGATATCGATCCGGTACATTGAAAGACCAACCAGTCGCGGCATGACCTGAGGCTGCACGCCGTAATTGATCCACTGCATCCAGCGTGCGCCCGAGGCTTTGATGGCTTCAGCCTGCACTTTGTCCATGGCCTCGATATCTTCAGCCAGAAGTTTCGACAGAAACCCGATGGTGGCGAATGAGAGTGTTAGGAAACCTGCCAAAGGACCAAAGCCAAAGATCGCAACCAACAGGATCGCTACAATGATCTCTTGCAAGGCACGGCTGATGGCGACAATGCCGCGGCAGATGACGTAGATGGGCAGAGGAGCGATGTTGCGTGCAGCACCCAGCCCGATCGGGATCGAAATCAGGATGCCCACAACAGACGCCGCAACAGTCATGACAATGCTTTCCAGCAAACCGCTCCAGATATCGCTCCAGCGCGATATAAAATCGGGGCTGGTGAAGGCCAGTACAAAGGCCCAGCCGCGATCCAGCCCTTCATAAACCCGACCCCAATCGACCTCGATGGTCAGAAAGGCGGCAATCAGGTAGGCAACAAAACCAACAATCAGAGCCCAGCGGAGCATCGCGTTCTTAACAAACGGCGGTTTGCGCCACCCCTTACCAAGAACGTCATCAAGTTCGGTGTGGCTCATTCTGCGGCCTCGATCTCTTCGTCTTCGTCCACTTTTTCAATCGTGGCTTCCCAGTCTTCTTCACCGTAGATTTCGGTTAGTTTGTCGGGGGTAAGACCGGTGGGGAGGCCGTCATATACTATCTCGCCAAATCGAAGGCCCACGACACGCGGCACGAACATCTGCGCAAGCGCCACGTCGTGAATGTTGATGATTGCTGCCAATCCGCGTTCCTGACAAAGCTCGGTAATCAACCGCATGATCTGACGGCTGGTTTTGGGGTCCAACGAGGCAGTTGGCTCGTCCACCAGCAAAAGTTTGGGGTTCTGAATCAGAGCGCGGCAGATGCCGACCCTCTGACGCTGACCGCCCGACAGTTCATCCGCGCGTTTGTCTGCCATATGCAGCAGTCCGACCCGATCCAGCAGACGAAAGGCTTCATCGACATCAGATTGAGGGTATCGCCGCAGGAAGCTACGCCAAAAGCCGACATATCCCAACCGCCCTGACAGGACGTTCTCCATAACCGTCAGGCGTTCAACGAGCGCATATTCTTGAAAGATCATACCCATTTCGCGCCGCGCCTTGCGCAACCCACCTGAGCCAAGTTTGGTCAGGTCGGTATCATCTAGCATGACAGCGCCACTTGTCGGCTCAACCAGTCGATTGATGCAGCGGATCATCGTGGATTTGCCTGCACCAGATGGGCCGATCAAAGCAAGCACCTGTCCCTTGGGCACATCAAGATTGATTGCCTTTAGGGCCTGATCCCCGGTTTTGTAAGTTTTGGTAAGCTCTTGAAGCCGCAGCATTTAATACCCCTGTAAGGGTTGAGACGGGCCCGGCGGGGCCCGTCATTATAATATCGGATTATTGGCAGGCGTAGGAAACGCCGTTTGCCGCATCAATCTTGCGGATCACGTCCCAGAATTCCTGGTAGGTCATCTCAAGGAACTGGCCTTCGTCCGATTTTGAGAACTCAGCTTCAAGTGAAGTACCGTCCCAATCGAAACTAAAGAAGGCATTGCGAATCTTCTCCTGAAGCTCAGGTTTCAGATTATAAACTGTACCATATCCAGTAGTCGGGAAGGTTTGAGATTTGTAGATTGTAACAACGTCATCTTCGTTGATCACATCTCGCGAAATCATCCGCAGTTTCACCGAGTTCGCAATCGAAGCTGCCATATAATCTTTGTTGGCAACACCCAGGATCGAGTTGTCGTGTTTTCCGGAGTAGACAGGTTCGAAATCACGTTCAGGCAGAAGATCAAAGTCGCTTTTCAGGATCGCCGAAGGCGCTTTGAATCCCGAATTCGACGTGGGTGATGTAAAGGCCAGTTGCTTGCCCTTGATGTCTTCAACCTTTTCGATGCCCGATCCCGGATAGGTGATAATCTCCATTTCATAGCCAAAACTACCGTCTTTCGAAGCCATGATCGTGAACGGACGGAACCCGGCGCAGTTCACTGCCAGCGGGTTGGAACCGGTGTTGAAGCCAGCAATATGCAGACGTCCCGAACGCATTGCTTCGATTTGAGCGGCGTTGTTCTGAACAGGAAAGAACACGACGTCCTTGCCAGTTTCCGCTTTCAAATGATCAAGAAAGTCGGACCAAGCGCTTTTATATACGGCGGGATCCTCGACTGGAGTAAATGCGAAAATCAGTGTATCCGGGTCTATCTGTTCGGAAGGATCGGTGGGAATGTCCGCGATCAGGTCACCGTCGGCATCGCAGAACCGTTCATCCAGATCACCGCGCGGACAATCCTGAGCCGACGCAGCCCCGCCCAACGACAAAAGTGCAAATGCTGATGCTCCGATCAGTAATTTGACGTCAATATTCATATTATTCCTCCCAGTTATGCGTGGCCGTCACTGTCCACAGTTAGTCGTTCTTTGAAATGGATTCTCCGATAAGAATGGCAACGCCGGCTGCATTGATAGAGCCCAGCAAATCACCTTTCGGCTTTGTGTCGGTGATGATGGAATCCAGCCCATCAAGATCACCTACCTGCGACAGGCCTTTGCGCCCGAATTTTTCTGAATCAATCAGCAAATGCCGTTTTGCTGATCGCGCCAACATCTTTTGTTTGACCGCAGCAAACCCCTGCACGGTCTCAGACGGGCCTTCGGCCGAAATTCCGGATGCCCCGATCATGCATTGATCGACATTGAAACGGGACAGGTATTCGAGCGTATCAGTGCCGATAATGGCCGATTCCTCGGCAAGATACTCGCCTGGGCACAAAAGAACCTGGGTGGGCGAATGGCCAAGTGTCATCGCAACGGGGATCGAGTTTGTTATTACCGTGCACTCAGTTCCCTGAAAAGAAAGCGCGCGCGCCATCTCAACCGTGGTCGAACCGGAATCAATCATCACCGTATCGCCATCTTGAATCAACGCGGCCGCACATCTTCCAATTCGTTCACGCTCCTCCGTACGCGCATTGGTCCGTTCATCGAGACTTGGGTATCGTCCCTGTGTGGGCGCAGATGCCCCGCCGTGTGCGCGTGCGATCAGCCCGTCTTCTGACAAGGCATCGAAATCCCGGCGCACGGTTTCTGCCGACACATTGAACCGCTGCGCCAGCTCACTGATCCGGACATGCGGGCGCAACTTCAATTCAAGCAGAATCTCTCGACGGCGATCGGATTTTTTAACCCGAGCCTGACTTTTTTCAGACCTCATCCCGCGTGTTTCTGTTTTGGACATCCGGCAACCCGACTCGGCTTCATATTCACTTTTGTGGTGTTTCGGGCGTTTTGCAACTATTTCTGTTGCAAAACCCTCATATTGTTGTGAGACTTCGGAAAACATTGCCTCTTTCGAAGTCCCGGATCAATGCATGGATAGGCTGGTTGGCATCGCGGAGAACGGTAATTGAACGGACATACAGAATGCGCGATGGCCACGTTCGAGGAATAACGAAAGTCTGAAGGAAAAAGCACATAATACACCGGGAAAACCGGACGCAATGAACCAAACAGGGAGAGAAAATAATGAAGAGATTTACGTCTACCGCATTGGGCTCGCTAATCGCCCTTGCAGCTTCAATGTCAGCAGCCCAAGCAGACAAGCTGACTCTTTATTGCTCTGCTCAGGAGGATTGGTGTCAGCTGATGGCGCGCAGCTTCGAGGACGCTACTGGCATTGACGTCAACATGACCCGCAAGTCCTCGGGTGAGACATTTGCTCAGATTCGTGCAGAAAGCTCCAACCCTAAGGGTGACGTCTGGTGGGGTGGCACCGGTGATCCGCATCTTCAGGCCGCAGAAGAGGGCCTTACAATGGAATACGTCTCGCCCATGCGCGATCAGCTTCATGACTGGGCGATTTCTCAGGCTGAAAGTGCCGGCAACAGAACCATCGGTATCTATTCCGGAGCACTTGGTTACGGCTACAATGCCGATCTTGTCGCCGCAAACAACCTGCCCGAACCGGCGTGCTGGAAGGACCTTCTAAAGCCCGAATACAAGGGCCATGTTCAGATGGCGAACCCAAATTCGTCAGGTACGGCCTACACGACACTTGCCTCAATGGTACAGATTTTTGGCGAGGACGAAGGCTTTGACTTCATGAAAGGCCTGCATTCCAATATCAACCAATACACCAAATCGGGCTCGGCCCCGATCAAGGCTGCGGGACGCGGCGAAAATACCATCGGTATTGTCTTTATGCATGACGCGGTAAAGCAGGCCGTGTCGGGTTTCCCGATCAAGGTCGTCGCGCCGTGCGAGGGAACTGGCTACGAGATCGGTTCGATGTCGATCATCGACGGAGCTCGCAACGAAGAAGAGGCCAAGAAGTTCTATGACTGGGCATTGTCGCCCGAAGCACAGAACCTTGCCCTTCAGGTCAACGCATTTCAGGTGCCGTCAAACAAAGGCGCAGAGACGTCCGAAAGCGCTCCGGACATGAGCCAGATCAAACTGATCGACTATGATTTCAAGAAATACGGCTCGTCGGATGAGCGCAAGCGCTTGCTGCAGAAATGGGACGAAGAGGTTTCGGTACTGCCGCAGTAAATGACTGACGACACGACAAAAACGACCCATCCGGTTCTGATCTTCTGGGTCATCGCCGGGTGGGTCGGATTCTGCCTGCTGCCGTGGTACATGGTTGACGGTGGCCTGTGGTCGTTCGAGTGGCTTCTGGACGGCTACCCTTTCGACGAAGATTATGCTCCAGCAGCCTTTCTGATCGGGCAAGGTGAAAAGCTGTGGCTTGCGCCGCTTCTTATCGCTCTACTGTTGCCGCTTTCGGTACTAAGACGCGCCAAATCAGATCCGCTCTATGCGCGCATTCTGATCCTGTCAGGGGCGCTGGGCTTCGGCTGGCTGATCGCACAAGGCTTTAGCATCGGAATCCGAGGCTACAATTTCGATTGGCTGGAGTCTGTGTTCGGAGAACTCGGGGATCGGCAATTCGGCATGGGCTATGGCGCGATGATCTGCGCGTCGAGTTTTCTGTTCCTTCTAACCCAGGGTGTCGCCGCACGTGGGGCGATTAACGGAGACGTCTTCGTGGTCAGCGCCATCGGTGGTGTGATCACCATCGTCACCGCGTTTGTATTCTTTCCCATCGCCAAGATGTTGTTCGCGGCCTTTGTGACGGAGGATGGCGCGTACTCCATCGCGGTTTTTTTCTCGAAGTTCTTTGACGACCGGCTTTGGGGGCTGGGATGTTTCTGGGGTGCGCGATGTGGGGCGGCCTGGAACTCACTATTCCTCGCCATTTTGGTTGGTTTCATCACCACGGCACTTGGCCTGTGCTTTGCGCTTGTCGTGACCCGCTCGGGCTTTCGCTACAAGCGCGCATTGCGCGCTCTCACGGTTCTGCCGATCATCACGCCACCCTTTGTGATCGGACTAGCGCTGATCCTGCTGTTTGGCCTTTCGGGCTCGGTCACGCAGTTCTTTGCAGAGCTATTCGGCACACAACCCACGCGCTGGCTGTATGGCATGCCAGGTGTTCTGATTGCACAGACTTTGGCATTTACACCCATCGCCTTCCTTGTGCTCATTGGCGTCGTTGAAGGGGTGTCTCCTTCGATGGAAGAAGCGGCCCAGACATTGCGTGCGAACAGATGGCAGACATTCAAAACTGTTTCCCTGCCGCTGATGCGCCCGGGCCTTGCCAATGCCTTCCTTCTCGGCTTCATCGAAAGCATGGCTGATTTTGGCAACCCACTTGTGCTGGGTGGCAATTTTGATGTGCTGTCGACCGAGATCTTCTTTGCAATTGTTGGTGCGCAATACGATCAGGGCCGCGCTGCGGTTCTGGCTATGGTGTTGTTGTTCTTTACGCTTTCTGCATTTTACGCGCAGCGGGCTTGGCTGGGTAAAAAGAGCTACACCACTGTCACTGGCAAAGGGGACGCTGGCGTACATCCATTGATGCCAACCGGCCTTTCCATCCCGGTGCTGACAGTCGCCCTTGGCTGGGCGGTATTCACCATCGTCGTTTATGCCATGATCGTATACGGCAGCGTGGTTGAATTGTGGGGGGTCAATAATTCCCTGACGTTCAAACACTACGTCACTGCCTTCTCGGTTCGATTTGAGGCTGAAGGCATTCGCTGGACTGGCGCTGCGTGGGATAGTTTCTGGACCACCATAACGATCGCCGCAATCGCTGCGCCGTTAACCGCTGCTGTGGGCCTGGTGACAGCTTATCTTCTGACCCGACAGAGTTTCGCGGGTAAAGACGCCTTTGAGTTCGGCACCATGCTATCCTTTGCCATCCCCGGCACCGTGATTGGCGTCAGCTACATTCTGGCCTTCAACGTACCACCGATCGAGATCACGGGCACGGGTGTTATCCTTGTTGTCAGCTTCATATTCCGCAACATGCCGGTCGGTGTCCGAGCCGGTATCGCCAGCATGTCGCAATTGGATCGCAGTCTGGACGAGTCCTCGCTGACCCTTGGCGCAAATTCCTGGCAGACTTTCCGCCGGATCATCCTGCCACTACTTCGACCGGCGATCCTTGCAGCACTGGTCTACAGTTTCGTGCGGGCCATGACGGCGATATCCGCTGTAATCTTTCTGGTCAGCGCGGAATATGACATGGCGACAAGCTACATCATCGGGCGGGTCGAAAATAACGACTATGGTCTCGCCATTGCCTATTCCACCACACTGATCTTTGTAATGCTGTCAGTGGTTGCCTTGATGCAGTTGATCGTGGGCCGGACCAAGATCGGGCGACGAATGACGCAGTCGCGGACCAATGTTTAGGAGAGTTTGACATGAGCCTGCAGTCCAAAGCCGCGCCGGTTCGGTTCGAGTCCGTGACAAAGATGTTCGGCAAGGATGTCGTTGCCGTCGACAATATCAACTTGCATGTCGAAGCTGGAAAGCTGGTTACGCTGCTGGGCCCTTCAGGCTGTGGCAAGACAACGACGCTGAGGATGATCGCAGGGCTTGAGATGGCAACCTCGGGCAAGATCACCATCGGGGATCGCGACGTAACCAAGCTGCCCGCGACGGATCGGGACGTGTCGATGGTGTTCCAGTCATACGCTCTGTTTCCCCATATGAGTGTGCTTGAGAATGTTATGTATGGCCTCACGTTCTCGGGCTTTGCCAAAGACGAGGCCCGCAGCCGCGCTCTGGACGGTTTGGAGCTGGTTGGCCTGAAAGGTTTTGATGGCCGTTTGCCATCAGAGTTGTCTGGCGGACAGCAGCAGCGCGTCGCCGTTGCGCGGGCTTTGGTATTGGAGCCACAGGTGCTGCTATTTGACGAACCTCTGTCTAATCTCGACGCGAAACTGCGCCGCCAGGTGCGCGAGGATATCAGGGCCATCCAACAGGATCTTGGCCTGACGGTCGTCTATGTGACACATGATCAGGAAGAGGCCTTGGCGGTATCAGACGAAATTGTCGTGATGCGGAATGCCGCCATCGCGCAGATCGGTACGCCACGCCAGCTCTACGATGCACCCAATGATCGCTTCGTTGCGGATTTTATTGGCGAAGCCAACTTGCTGGCTTGTCAGATCATCTCTGTCGAAGGAGATATGGCAACGATCGAGATCGAGGGCTACCGCCACACGCTGTCATCTCGCGATATGCCTCAGGGGCCCGCAACTGTCGCCATCCGACCCTCGCGTCTGGTGATCGGCGCCGAGCAGGGCATCGCCGCCACCGTCGCCAAGGCAACCTATGTTGGAGTTCGCATGGAGTACACTCTGACCGGAGCGTTCGGTCAGGTCTTCGCGGTGCACGACGATGTGGATGCACCGCTTGAACCCGGTGCAGAAATTCGGATGGGTTTTGCCGAGAAAGGACCCGTGCTTTTGCCCGAATAAATGCCCAAGCTTCTGATCATCACGCATCCCGAGGTCGTAATCGACCCCAACATTCCTGTAACGGATTGGGGGCTTAGTGAAACAGGTCGTCGCCGCGCTTCCGCGTTTGCGAACGCCGAGATCTTCTCGGAGGTCTCTCAAATCTGGACCAGCACCGAGCAAAAGGCCCGCGATACGGCTGAGTTTCTAGCGACGCCCCGAGACCTGCCGGTAAATCTAAATGCGGATCTTGGCGAAAATGACCGCAGCACCACCGGTTTTCTGCCGCGCGATGCTTTTGAAGCCGCTGCTGATGCTTTCTTTGACCACCCGGCTACCAGTTTTCACGGTTGGGAAACGGCAATAGAGGCTCAACAACGCATTCATCGGGCAACGATTTCGATTGTTGAAAAACACGATGGCAACGACCTTGCCATTGTTACGCACGGGGCTGTCGGCACTCTGCTATGGTGCATCTTATCGGGCCGTCCCATTGACCGGAGATACGATCAACCCGCGCAAGGCCACTATTGGCAGGCCGATCTAAAGACGCTTGAACCGTTGAGCGGGTGGTGCTCGCTCGACTAGTCGCTCAGGTCTTCCATGCACGCTCGGCTATCTCGCGCAAAGTGTCGAACACATCCGGTGTACCTGCGATCACCCGGCCGCCATTGCGGATCATGGCATCGGCATCCTGATCCTCAATCCTGCCGCCAGCTTCTGCGATCATCAACTGACCGGCCAAGCAGTCCCATGCATTCATATGCTCTTCGACATAGCCCAGCAGCCGACCCGCAGCCACATAGGCCAATGACAGAGCACCGCTGGCGTTTCGGTGAAACATCGCTCCATGTTCGATCAGATCTGCGATAATCGGAACAACGTGGCGGGCTTCGATGCGGTTTGAATATCCGACAGCTACGGTTCCTTCCTCCAGCGCGACGCCTGAAGCGACCCGCATCGGGGCGTTATTCAGCGTTGCGCCTCCACCCCGGACGGCGACATAGCTTTCGTCGACATTTGGATCATGGATGACGCCAATCTGGGTCTGCGCATTTGACACACCGGCCAGAACGATGGTCCAGGCTGGAATCCCGTTAACAAAATTGGTTGTCCCATCGATTGGGTCGATCACCCAATCAAACCCGCTTGTCCCTTTGCTTGCACCATGCTCCTCACCAAAGACTCCATCTTCGGGCCAAGCATCCCTGATCTTGTCGCGAATAAAGGTTTCAACGTTCCGATCTGCCTCACTCACCCAATCCTGAGCGCCCTTTTGGTCGACCAGCAGCGCATCCCGATTTGCAAAATACTCGGCCGCGACTTTTCCCGCTTCCTGGCAAGTCATAACCGCAAATTCTTTTCGCTCAGAAAGTTGCAACATGGGTGCCCCTGCATTTGATGAGTAGAATGTGCACCTTGGCGGATGTGGTATCGGCTGACAACAACCTTGGGTGTAAATTTCTCAATTCACCGAAACACGTATTGATCAGCTCAGAGGAGCAAGTGTCGCATGTAGATCGGTCACATTTGTGAACATCGGTGAATGACTGAATTCTGCCTTATCCAACCGAATGCGCGGAAAGGTTTGGGTCATATATCGGACAACTTCTTCAACCTCGATTGTGATCGCGTAACGCCCCAGGCAAGAGAATACACCACCCCCGAAATTCAGATGAGCTGGCTGCCCAGCACGTTCGAGAGAAAATTTTTCAGGCTCCGGGTAATAGCGCTCATCCCAATGGGCTGCCCCGATATTTGCAAAGACCGGTGTGCCCTTGGCGATATGCACGCCACCGATTTCTACGTCCTCCAGTGCTTCGCGAGAGGTTGAGATTGATCGTGGGTGGATACGCATAACTTCGTTCACGGCAATCGGAATTGCGTCAGGATCTTCGCGCAGCCTTTGCCAGATAGCGGGGCGTGAGGCCAGTTCGATAATGGTGCTTGCGATTTGATGAGAGGAGTTGTCGGTATTCGCCTCTGCCAGTTTGATAACCCAATTCCGAAGATCGTCATCCGTAAACTCATCATTGTTCGCTGCCCGGACCAAATCCGAAATCAGATTGTCAGAAGGGGCTTCGCGCGCGGCAGCAATCCGTGCGTCCGCATAATCAAGCAGGCTTTCAAACGCCTCGACAATTTCCGGCGTCTTTTCCGGATCTCGCGTATGAACTTGCTGAACCGTGTGCGACGTCCTGGCGATATAGGACGCGTCGCCTTTGTCCGCACCGACCCAATAACAATAGACCCGCGACGGCGTGGGATCACAAAGTGCTTCGATCAGGTCGACTCTGGTATGCGTCGGGATGTCAGAAATGATGTCAGCGACAACATCCTTAATGTCTTGCCGGAACGCCTCAGAGGCGTGCGGGCTCATCAGGCGCGCTATCGGCTGTCGTAATTTGCGCCGTTTATCACCGCGGTTGTAAAAGGATATAGACTCACGTTTGTAATTTAGCGCACGTCCTTCCGGCAGGCCCAACAGATGCATCAACTTTGGATGTCCTGTGCCAAATCGACGATCCAGGATCATGTTCCTGCAAATGTCATAGTCCAAAATTTCCACGCCGCGTTTACTACGGGCGATGCGCCATTTCCGTGCATGCTCAGCAAGGGTTTGAAACGGTCGCTTCTGATACGCTTCCGATGAAAAGTCTATCTCGGGTAGTTCGGAGATTGATAGCATATCGATTGCCCCAGAGTGGTCGACTTACTAGTGCGTGTCCTTCTTCAGACTGACGTATCGCTACGATGGACCACAGAAAGGCTCTCGGGCAAACTTCGTAACGATTACGGAAGGGTTCTGCACGCAGCCAATTCGTTTCTTTGGCGATTATCCCCGTTAAAGCTAGCAATCAGCTCGTTAAAAACGTGCCTTCACTTTGGGTCATACAAATATCCGATGCCTCGCACAGTTCTGATGATCTCGGGCTTTTCCGGGTTGGATTCAAGTTTTCGGCGAAGACGGGAAATCCTGATATCGATACTGCGATCAAATGGATCCCAGGATCGATCATGGGCCTGTTCAAGCAGCTGGTCGCGGTTCAGAACGCGTCCCTTGTTTTCGGCGAATACCTTGATCAGGTTGTATTCCATAGCGGTCAGCTGAACTTCGGAACCATCAGCGGCCAGAAGTTTGGCCGCGTCTTTATCCAATGTAAAATCGCCAAATGGTGCTCCGTTGATGTCGGGGGCTTCCTTGGTCGCCGTTTCATGTATTGCTTCGCGCCGGAGTATCGCCTTGATCCGAGCTTCAAGTTCCCGAAGGTCAACAGGTTTGCCCAGATAATCATCTGCCCCCATCTCCAATCCGACGATGCGATCGATAACGTCGCCTGCTGCAGTCAACATGATAACCGGTGTTGTGTTCTCAGGGCGCAAGGATCGAAGTATTGAAAGGCCATCTTCCTTTGGCATGTTGATATCCATGACAATGACGTCGACCCCGTTCGCAGACAGTATCTGCCTCAGCTCATCTCCGCCGGATGCTGCCGAAACCTCATATCCACGCTTGCCCAGATATTCCTGAAGCATTTCACGCACATCGACTTCGTCATCGCACACCAGGATATGCGTTCTCTTTTCATCCATCGGTTGCTTCCTTCCCTTCGGCAAGCAAATTGCCCACGAGGGTTCTGAGTTCCAAAGGCGAAACGGGTTTCTCGAGATGAGGCAAGCCGGATTCACCAAGCAATGCTTGCGAAGCCTGCCCCATCGTATCCCCGGTCACATAGGCCGTTCTGTTCAGCATGTGCGGAAATTCGGCAACCAGAGCCTGATAGATCTTTCGTCCATCAACACCCGGCATATTCAAGTCACTCAGGAATACGTCATAGTTTTCTGAGCGAAGATTGCGCAATGCTTCCTCACCGGATGAGACGAAATCGACGTCAAAACCTTCTTTTCTCAGAATCTCTGCGTGCAGCTCACCAACTTCAACTTCATCATCCACCACCAATGCCTTCAAAGACAGTGAAGAAGAAATTGAATCTTTCGGCTCATCTTCCATAAACTCGCTCTGTGCCCCGATAGGCAGCAAGATCCGCATACAGGTGCCAGTACTGTCGCTCTGATCAAGCCGAATCTGACCGCCATGAGACAGTATGATCCTGTGGCAAAACGCGAGACCAATACCGGTGCCTTCTCCAACTTCCTTGGTGGTGAAGAACGGTTCAAAGATTCGGGCGCGAATGGCCTTGGGGATTCCCGGGCCATTGTCCTTTACCGTCAACTCGACCATGCCTGAATCAAACCTCGGCCGCGCTGAAAGCTCGATCAGGTCACCGCGCTCAGATGACCTCATGGCCTGTTCCGCATTAATGATCAGATTGATGATAACTTGGGTGATCTGATCGGCATCCGCGGCAACCGGTGGCAAATCAGCAGGAATTTTCTGCACAACGCGGATTCCATCTGATGGCGTACCATACCCAACGACATCCGCCGCAGTCGCGATCAGCCCGGCAACATCGACATCCTCGATATTGCTGGGTTGCTGGCGCGCCATTGCCAGGAATGTTTTAACGATTTTCGCGCAGCGCTCGGCCGCATTGCTGATCTTCTCGATTCTGGCGGTCAGATCGGGGTCGGTAATTTCGTCCTTGAGCATGAGAGAATGCCCAACAACCACGGAAAGCGGATTGTTTAGCTCATGGGCCACGCCAGCAAGAAGTTCGCCAAGCGCTGACATCTTCTCATTCTGGAAAAGCATCTCGCGTTGCTTTGCGAGCTCTTCTTCAATCGCCAGTTCATCTGTCAGATCTCGTGTGTTCGAGACGATGACTTCTTCGCCGTTGAATTCGATCAGGCGGGAAGAATCTGCAGCCCAAAACTTTCTTCCATTTGCATCAACAAACTCCATCCGCCGATCTTTGAGAGATCCCGCTTCGCGAAGGTCTTTCAGGTATCGCTGACGTTCTGTCGGATCAGCATAGTAAGATTTGGAACTGCGGGCAGGACCAAACAGAGCCTTTATTTCCGGCGTTGCAAACAGGACCTCACCTGTCTCTGCATGCGTCATGTTGATCGCGGCGGGATACGCTTCCATCACCTGCCTGATCAAAGCATCGGCTTCCAGCTGAACCGTAAGATCAATAATACTGGTAACGATTACTTCTTCGCCTTTGTAATCGATCAGCTGCGAAGAAATTGAGGCCGGAAAAATCTTTCCATTGGCATTGCACAAATCGAGCTTGAAGTTTTCGACATGACCATCCGCCAACAGCAAGGTCACAAAATCCGCGCGCTCCTCAGGCTTGGCGTAATGCTCCCGCGCGAACTTGGAGGCGCCAAACATCTGAAGGGCGGCGGGTGTGCGATAAAGGATCTGGCCATCGCCAATGCGCGCCATCGTCACGACTGCAGAACTGGCATCCAGCACCTTCCTGATCAGAAGGTCTCCGTCGCGTTCTTCAGCCTCGGCCTGCTTGCGATCTGTAATATCCTCGCGCGTAACAACAAAGCCGCCAAGATTGGTGGGATGGACCGACACCAGATAAGTTCGACCGTCCGTTTCGGCCAGTTCATAATCCTGAATGAACTCGATCCCGTTGGCCAATCGGTCCGAGACCCACTGTTCTTCATTGCCGATGGCGTCAGCATAAATCCCGCGCCGCGCTGTTTCGCGCATCAGGATTTCCCAGTCTAGTCCGGGCTTTAACAGGTCCGCGACACCCTTGTTCATCTCGGCATAGCGCTGGTTGAACATGAGCAGGCGACGGTCGTCATCATAAAGGGCGAACCCTTCCTTAAGAGACTCGATTGCATCGCGCAGAAGGTCCCTTGCCTTCTCGATTTCCTGAAAATCGTTCGCCATGTCCATCGTCATCCTATTTTTCTACGGTATCATTGTTTCAGCGCCATTTCAAAATCAGCATCTAATGTTTCAATTGTTTCAAACCGGTCGGGGTGGCGCAAATTCCGGCCGTAATTTCCCATGTTTCAGAGACAGATAGCGCGTTGTGTGACCTGCTTCACAGAGCAACAACTGAAACACTTTGCGCTTATTTCGGAAATTTCAATGAAACAATGAACCGTCAGTTATTGCTCATCTCAAACGCAAGTGAGTAAGTACGATGACAATTTCATTTAGGTCTACCGAAGCAAGCAATGCACCGATTGTCGCATTGCATTCCTCCGCATCCAGCAGCGCTCAGTGGAGCCAACTGGAAGCCGATCTTGACGGTCGCTTTGATGTTCATGCCTTTGATCTGCCCGGCTATGGTCGTGCACCTTTGGCGAGCGATCACAGCCAAAAGGGGGCGGCAATTTCGGCGGCCTCCGTAATCAGAGAAATCGAAAAGCTGGGCAGCGCGGTTCATTTGGTCGGTCACTCGAACGGTGGCGGCATCGCAATCAAAATCGCCCTGATGCGCCCTGATCTGGTCAAAAGCCTGACTGTCTATGAACCGGCTGCGTTTCACTTTCTGGCTCATGGGAACAACAAAGGACGTCGCTTGTTCCAACAGATCAAGCTTTTGTCTGGGTTGGTATCTGGCGCTGCTGCCGAGGGTGATGCGGCCGCAGGAATGCAGCATTTCCTTGATTTCTGGAACGGAGACGGTTTTTGGGACAACCTGCCCGACAAGGCCAAAAAGAAATTTGCGGGCCAGATTTCGTCAGTCATGACGGATTTTGCCAACGGGTTTGCCGAGAGCTGGACGTTAAAGGATCTGGCCAATCTCGAGATGCCAGCCCTGGTGATGACCGGTCTGGAATCCCCTGAGATCGCTCAGAATGTCGCCGTGGCCATCGCCAAGACGTTGCCCAATGCACGTATCGCATTGTTGCCCGAGCTTGGACACATGGCGCCAATCTTCCAGCCGGAATGGGTCAATTCAAGAATCTTCGAGCATGTTGCCAATGCCGAGCGGCCGATCGCCGATTTCAGCTGGCCTGATCTCGAAGCTGCATAACTCAAACGCATTCAGAAGATGCGGCTATTTTGAAACCGCTGATCTAGGGTCAGCACAACACCCGGAGGACATCAATCATGGGTATTCAATCAACCATCGAACCCACAGCGGATTACACGGCAATCAAAGCCAAACAGAACGCAGCGTGGGGTGCCGGAGATTACAGCAAGGTCGGGGTCACGCTGCAGATAACCGGTGAAGAGCTTGCCGAAGCTATGGACATGCGCGCCGACTCAACGATCCTTGATGTGGCAGCGGGAAACGGCAACGCAACACTGGCCTTTGCCAGACGCTTTTGCGACGTAACCTCAACCGATTATGTCGAAAGCCTGCTGGAAGCCAGCGGCAAGCGTGCCCAAGCCGAGGGTCTGTTCGTAAACTACAAGGTCGCAGACGCCGAGAACCTGCCCTTTGATGATCAGTCATTCGACGCGGTAGTGTCCACATTCGGGGTAATGTTTACACCTAATCAAAAACAATCCGCTGCCGAACTTCAGCGGGTCGTTAAGGCGGGTGGAAAAATCGGCATGGCCAATTGGACCCCAGAAAGCTTTATCGGGCAACTGTTTAAAACGATTGGCAAGCATGTGCCGCCGCCTGCGGGCGTGAACTCTCCGGCGATGTGGGGAAGCCGGGATTGGATCGATCAGAATTTCGGCACTCGGTGCGCGGTAAAATCGTTTCGGCGCAAGAACTTCATGTTCCGCTACCGGTCAGCCGAGCATTTCATGGAATATTTCCGCACGTTCTACGGCCCGATGCAAAAAGCATTCGAAGCGTTGGATGCCGAAGGTCAGACATCATTGCGCAATGACATGATGGCGCTGATCAAAAGGTTCGACATCTCGACCAACGATTCACTGTGCATTTCTTCCGAGTATGCCGAGATTATCGTCGAACGCCGCTGACATAGTTTTTAGAACCATGACGCCCTTCGGCAAAGCTCCGAATGGCGTCAGAATGCAGCGACGGCAGCAGACTTGAATTGAACTGTGTAGAATTTGTAGTCTTTGACAATGGGAGCGCTTCCCTATTCGTACTATTTTGAAAGGGTTTTGGTATGGCTGAACGCACGCTCTATGAGAAGTACGGGGGATTTTCGCAGGTTAGCAAGATCGTCCTCTCTTTCTACGATACCCTTCTTGATAACGATGACATCGGGCCATTCTTCGACGAGGTCGATATGTCCCGGATGGTTGATCACCAGACTAAATTCATTGCTTCCCTGCTTGGCGGACCAGCGTCTTATACGGACAAACAGCTGAAACAGCTGCACTCACATCTCGATATCAACGACGCTCATTTTGATGAGCTTGAAGTGGTGCTGCGTGCGACCTTGATTGATCACGGTGTGGCCGACGAGGATGTCGAGGCAGTTGTCGCAGAGTTCGCCAAACGCCGCCCATTGATTGTCGGGTGACCCATGAAGATAGAAGCCATTAATGAACAGCTCCTGCGCGCAATCGGCGTCGGGGTCGCGCTACTGGATCGTAAATCATTGCGTTTCAGTTTTCGCAATGACACGTTTGACGACTGGTTCAGCAACGAAGCTGAGCCAAATCAGTTGCAGGAACTTTTTCCTGATCTGGATGCCGATGCCATGCAGACTGCCCTTGCGGATAACGGGCGATACGCATCGGAAATCAGGTTCAAAAAGAAACGCAGGACGCTGATCATCGCACTCGATTTCACTTCCACCAAAGACGACGTCCTGGTTCTGGTCTGTCAGAACATCACGCGGATCAAGGAGTTGGAATCCATGATCGATTCCTATTCGATGATGGTCGAGCGCAATACAAGAGAGATCAAACGCGAAAAAGAGCAGGTGGAGAAACTGCTTCTCAACATCATGCCTCGTTCGGTCTATGAAGAATACAAAACCTTTGGTGTGGTGACGCCACAGCTGTACAATCCTGTCTCTGTTCTGATGCTGGATTTTGTGGGCTTCACGGAAATGGTCGCCTCGCAGGACCCCAGCGTGACCGTCACTGAACTGAACGACATATATAGCGCGTTTGATCGTATCGGTGAGCAATTCGGTTGCGAGCGCATCAAAACGATCGGAGACGCGTATATCACTGTGGCGGGATTGCCTGATCCGACACCGGATCACGCCAAGGCTATCGCCAACACAGCCATCCGATTTGTGCGCTATCTGAACCGGCGCAATCTGAGCCATCCGCATCAATGGCATTGCCGGGTTGGTCTGTCTTCGGGTTCGGTTGTGGGCTCGGTCGTCGGAATTCAGAAGTATGTTTACGACATATTTGGACCTGCCGTGAACCTCGCTTCACGGTTGCAGGAATTCTCCGAGCCGATGGAAATCAGTGTTCAGGGCGAAGTCGCACATGTCCTGAAGGACCAATTCGATCTTGAAAATATTGGGGTCAGAACAATCCGAGGATTTGGTGAACAGGAAGTCTGGCGGCTTTCGGACAGCAGTTGAATGCAGCACCCTTGCCATCTTGGCTAACGGTAGATCAACTGAGTTGCACCTTCACAAAGTAAGAAACGGTATTTCAACGCGCGTTTTGGTCACTCGAACTACATGAAGTTCATCATATCGCAGCGTTGCTTGGCAAGTACGATCAAATGGGAGAACGCATCGTTTACAGTCGGCGTGAGCTTTGAAGTTTGATCGCTACAAATCGCAATAAAAATCGTCACTCCTGTGCGATTTTTCCAACGGATTGGTTTGTCGCAATCAACGTCGATCTATTGATTCCAAAGAATGGTAGTGGCGGCGCAAAAGTCCCACTTCGATGGTCCAGAGCTAGTCAATGTCGCAGAGCCTAGCAGTAAACATAAACACCGTCGCAACGGTTTTCTCTCATCATCTTAGCAGAACCGAAGGTACACTACACCAGGGTGGAGCCGGGATAGACGGAAGAGCAACTGGATGCCCATGTCGAAGAGGTTCGGCATGAAAATGGATTGTCGGATGATACCAAAGTTATTGCGTTTCATTGGAAGTCATCAGAGGATTGAAGCTGGTGGCGTTTTGCGGCGTCGAGAATGGCGCAAATCTACCTGCAGGGTGCGGCTAAAACCATAACCCAAGTACGATCCGCCGCTTCATAAAGCGCGAACTCCTTGGCTTTGCGAGAAAGCAGGTTTGCTCGATGTCCCGGTGATTTCGACCATGCTGCCATCACAGCGTCCAAACCGTTTTGTCCCTTGGCAATGTTTTCAGCCACGAAACACCAGTTGTAGCCTGTTTTGCGCACCCGTTCGCCCACGTCTGACCCGTTAGAGCCGGTATGCGAAAAGAACCCCCTCTTCACCATGTCATCGGCATGCGACTTGGCGGCTTGCTCCAACTTTGGGTTGTAACTTAGTGCTGGAACACCTTGACCGCCGCGAAACGCATTCAGCTCGTTTGTAGCCAATTTGTCGGCCATGAGAGCCGAGGGGAGCAGGAGTGCCATGGATAACAACAGGCGTAGCATCTTATGTTTGCCCGTAACTTTACTCAGTAATTTGAGTACCTGAAATTGACCACGGCATCGTTTTGAATTGCGCAGTGAGCTTTTATGTAGGAGCGGGCATCGGTACTATCGCTGGATCTCGCGACTTCCAAATCAATTAAATCAATCCCGTCTGCATTTGTCGTGTACGAGAGTGTGCGTTGGAAATCCACGGCGTAGTAGCCCTGATTAGTCATTGCGGCATGCGTTCGGTGCATACAAAGCCCGATTGCGTTTTCCTCTGGAGAAAGACTTGGGTGCTTCTGATAATGCGACCCATGATGGTGGTGATGCCGCGCAATGGATGCCCCTAAAACCCCGAGTGCGACACCTGCGATAACGTCTCCAGCATCACTGGCATTCGCGGTTGTTGGCTTTAGACCGGTCGTAGCGAACAAGGCAAAGGTGATCCCCATGCAGAGAGTTCTGTTAAACATTGGGCCGCTTCCTCGAAATTGGCATGGTATGCGTTGTCAGATATCCGTACCTGTAAGGCTAAGCTAGATTGCACGTTTCGGACCAGCTTTTTTGACTAAATTCGTGTCGATGGCTGGTTTGCACAAACAGTTTTATCTTCGTTTCAAAAGGTACGGCGCGCCGAACGCGTACCCCCTCATAGAAATCGCCAATCTTCATCAAGGCACGCCGCTCCTGCTTGGTATCGGTACAGCGTGTTTGAATTGTGTCTGGGATAAGAAAATAAGGGGTCTACGGGAATCCCCCAATTTCGGACAAGGCACTAACAGGGTAGATTGAATTCAACGGAACAACACTACCACTCCGTATACCCCCTCAAAAGAGAGGGGCTGGCTAAGACCCCCTCATCCAGCCCCTCACCACCTTCACTCTCAATCATTTGTGAGACGGTGGGTTCTTCCCCTACTCCCAATTTGGGAGGCCAGCGCAGTATACCACATGTGGCCCGCCATATTCAGCCCACTATAAATGGGGGGTTGGCAGGCCAACTGTCAGAAGCTGACGAATTCTAAGTCATCACTCCGGTTTAGTCGGATGTCGGCTCTGAGCCCAAAGTGGTAGTAGCTATTTCGTTGCAAACACCTGTTGCGCAACTTCGGCATCAGGTTCCAATGATTTTAAGGACTATTCAAAAAAATGGAAATTTGGGCGGTGGGAATCGCTGGGAACTCTGCCCTCAATTTTATGGCCAGCACATGCTCGCGTCTCGCTCAAATACGATATTCTCGACGGGAACCGTCTGATCTGCAATGATGCTCGTACTGCTTATGTTTTGCAGAGGGGGGAATTATGTTTGATTTTTCGTTGAAATTCGCCGCCCTGACAGCAAGCAACACTGCGCTTATTGTTGGTGTGTTGACGGCGAGTTCTCAGGCTCAGGTCCGTGAAGAAAGTCGCGCAATGGTGTTGTTGCGCTCACTACCGACGCTCAGCGCAAGCCACAGCGTGGCTATAGTCGAGTTGGATCCAGAGTCCGAAGATTTTGGCAAAATTATCAGTGAAGTAGAGCAGCCGGAACTCGAGCATCCGCTTCACCATCTTTACTACAGCCCTAACGGACGGCTTTATTCCACTGGCCTAGATCCCAAATGTAGTCTTGCGGAGATCGGATTGGCGCGTGACTCAACCGGCGCGCCCGAAGTGACCGGCATTCAGTGCCTCGACACTGCCGGCCAGATGGTGGGCGAAGACATCATGTGGACCCGGTCAAACGGAACTGAGTACATGTTTGTCACTTTCATGGGCGGCCTTGGCCAAGCCGATGGCGGTACGGTTGGCGTGTTCGACGCGCAGACCAATGAGGTCATCAAGGTGATAGAGGCGCGGAAAAGTGAAGTTGGGGAAAACGCGCCTTACATCCTGTATCCACATGGCATCTCGGCCTTTGACGACAGGATGGTTGTAACTTCCACTGTCCACCCAGATCTCGCCACCGGTGTTGGCAATACGGTAACGATCATCGACCTCAACACGCTCGAACCGGTCCAGACGATTGAGGTGCAAGGTGAGATGCCAGTCGGTTTCCCGTCTTCGCCCGTCGAAGTGTTGTTTGCGCGACCGTCGATCCACGAAGACATCGAACCGGCAGTGCTTGTAAATACCATGTTCGGCTTTGAAACATGGTCAATTCCGTATGACGCCGAAGCTAAAACTTTCGGGCCAGCTGAAGTGGTCTACAGCGGTGTCCAAAACGGAACTGCGGTGCCACTCGAATTCTACGGCAACGACACTGAGTTGTTTATCAGTCACGCGCTTCCGGGCGTGGTGAAACGATATGATCTTTCAAAGCTGCCCAAGCTGGTTTCGTCAGGACCAGACATCGTCGCCGATGCAGGTGCGCACCACATGATCTTTTTCACCACTAAGTCAGGACGTGAGGTGATCGCCATCCAGAACAATCTTCTCAATCTTGGCGACGCGAAAGCAAACGACCCGACAGATGTGGACTTTATCGCCGGACTCAACGCACACACGATAACCGTCCACGACCTTGCCACCGGCGAACGGCTAGCCACGGTGAATTTCCGTGAGCGCTACAAAAAAGGTGTCGACAATGTCGAAGGGCTTTTTGGCGCAGGGTTCGTTCACCACCACTGAAAAGCGCCAAAACATCAAAATGAAACTCGGGATCGCCGGGCTTTGCCTGGCGATCTTTATTGCATTACTGTCTGCGTTTTGGATCTCACGATCTCCTCCTGTGCCGACAGCCATCGCAGATTTCAAAGCACCATTTGTGTTTGGCCGTTTTTCGATCCCGGAAGATAACCCTCTGACAGAAGAAGCTTTTCAGCTTGGCAGGCGGTTGTTTTATGATCCCATGTTATCCGGCGACAACAGCATGTCTTGTGCAACATGCCATCAACAGGAGCGCGCCTTTACGGATGGCCAACCAGTCGCCTTGGGGCATGGCGGAAAGGAGCTTGCCTTCAACAGCATGAGCCTTGCCAATCTTCTTTGGGGACCGCGCCGGTTTTTCTGGGACGGTCGAAGTCCGACGCTGGAACACCAAGCACTGCAGCCATTGATAAATCCGGATGAAATGCAGCAACCGCTGGACGAACTTGTCCGCGAGCTAAAAAGCGCGCCTGAATATCCCGAGATGTTCTGGAAAGCCTACGGCGAGGTGTCGGAAGAGAACGTCGCCCGCGCGCTGGCAACCTTTATGCGAATGTTGATTTCCGCGAATTCCAAATACGATCGATATTTGCGTGGCGAACTGCGTCTTTCGCCGCAAGAAGAGCACGGGCGCAAACTGTTCATGGCGCATCCAGACGTTAAGGTCTCTTTGCGTGGCGGAAACTGCATCGACTGTCACAGTCAGTTCGTGACAGCTGGATTTTCGGATGGCTGGGATGGCTTTATCAACAACGGCCTTGATGCAGAACAGAACCTGGGCCGCGGACTTGAGGCGGTGACCGGTGACATCTTGGACCGGGGAAAGTTCAAGACGCCGACACTTCGAAACATAGCGGTTACAGGGCCTTACATGCACGATGGCCGGTTCGCGACCCTTAGCGAAGTGCTCACGCATTACAATTCCGGCATTCAGTTTAGCGATACACTTAGCCCTTTGATCCTTGAAGCGGATAATACCGTCGTAGATCCCATTGCTGCACACGGCCTCGGCCTCGCGCCCAAAGAAGTCGATGCAATTATCGCGTTTCTCCACACTTTGACGGATGAGGCATTTCTGACGGAGCCAAAGTTTTCAAGCCCATTTGAGGAAGAGACACAATGAAACGCCTAAACAGACTCAGCATCGTCGCCGTTTCCACTTTGGTCCTAGCAGCCATAATAGTTTTTGCCTTTGATTTTCGAACGAAACCCAGGCCGCTGAAACTGATTTTTGTAGCCGAAGCAAATGGCGAGCCGATTGAATTCGATACCTTCGCTTACACCAATCCCGGCGGAACAGAGATGTTCCGCCTTCGTGATTTCCGTGTCTACATCTCCAACATCAAACTGGCTGACGGTGACAAGGTACATGTCGTAGAAAACAGCTACCATTTGTTAAGGTTTGACCGCAGCACGCCGCAATTCAATGTGGTACTACCGAAAGTGCCTTTGCGACAGATATCAAGGATCTCGATGTCCATTGGGATTGATGAAGCCGCAAACGGGTCTATCGAAGTACGTGGCGACCTTGATCCCAATAACCGCATGGCTTGGAACTGGAACATCGGCTACAAATTTGTTCTGGTCGAGGGGGCTATCCAAATGGACGGGGCTGTAATGCCATTGGTCTACCATGTCGGCTTTAACGAAAATCGCCGGGATCTCGACTTTGTGGCGTCAACTTCCGTTGATCGGGATGAAAACAGACCGCTGACATTTTCCGTGGACGTCATGAAACTCTTTTCCGGAGAGGAGGTCATCAACATGACCGAACTACAGACCGTAAAGATGGACAGGTCCGACGCGGCACTCTTGGCAACGAATTACGCCCAGATGATTAATCCCATCTGGGGTGATTAATGGTGAACTTTGAGGAAAACTCACCAACAAGCGTCCGTCGAGTGGCTAGGTGACTCATTTATTCAGAAGTAGCGGGTCCATCCTGTAAAACGACATGCCCTATGATGTCTGCTTTGTCCGCACAACTGCCGTTAGTCTCGTCGCCAACCCTTTAAAAGCTCCCCAACCCGGTATTGTTCAACTTCGCGGTGTGCCATTGCGGTACGATAATAGGTCACCAAATCCTCCCATGACGACACAACATCCCGCCTCATTATCTGTGCCTGCGCATTCTATGACCGAAGGCTTCAACAACGCGCAGATGATAGAAAACCTAGTCGTTAGCCCCATCTACCTTGAGAATTCGGTGCTTTGAGGCTGCAATGACCCCATTCAGGTCACCAAACTCGGCCAGAAGATGCTTTGCTAATGGCTTTACGTCGATCCTTGGGATTGCGTTGAACAACAGCAACTCCAGTAGTTCATACTCCGGCATCGGCTCATGAATGCCGTCAACCTCGGTGCTAAGGGCGCAAAGCCCCACGTATCAGTAGATTATGCCCGCGGCGCAGATAAAGCCGCTGTAGCCCACCCCGACGAAGTCGCGCAGGGCTATGCCAGCGGCAAGATCGACGCCCTACAGAACTGCAGAGACACACCCGGCGCGGTTGCGGCCCACGACGCCAGCAAGACGCCATGCAAGCCGCTCTGGGGCCTGAGGGAGCAAATACGGTTCGCAACCAGATTGCTAACGAACGCACCTTTGCAGACACACAAAGGGCGCTTACAGGAAATTCCACGACTGCGCGCCAGTTGATTGAGCAGGGCATAGTTGGCGGCGCTGGTGGTGATGCAGGATTTGCCGCTACAGGTGACCTGACCGGGGCCGGTGGTGGCGTAGCTGCTGCGCTGATTGCTCGGAAAGGCGGCGCAGCGGCTCTGCGGCATATGTCGGCATGTAAAGAGACCAAGGTTGGCCCTGTCATTGCCGAAATGCTGATGCGGGCGGGTGTGCCTGCCAATCTTCAAGGAGCGGTTCAAAAGGCCCCCGACAAGGTAAAACAGATGATTATCCGCGCCCTGATGACGAACATAACTGGGCCTCAATAAACGCGGAATAAAGGATATAGGCTCCGTATAGCGAGGGGTCTGTTACACCGCCCAAAGAGGCGAGACCAAGAGCGCCTCAGCCAAGCGGAGAAAGCTGTCTATCGGTATCTGTTGCCACACCCCATAACGCCCAGCAAATAGAGGTAAATAGCAACCCAGACGCAGCAATCACGCAATAGAGCTCTAGGATAGTCAGGTCTGCAACAGTCATGCCCCACAACATGGACACCAGCACCCGGCCTGTAAAATCCGTAGGGGGGGAGTTAAGCCGGATTATCCAATGATATCAGCGCCTATTCACGCTTAAAGTGCACACAAATGACTGACCGAGAAAACGCCACAATCTGGATAAGCGTCAACTCTTCTTCCACTCCTAACAAGGTTGGATACCGCATCCTGTTCAATATATTAGCTACACAGCATCGGGGCATCTGCTCAGATAGCTGTAATCAGGGCGTTTGCCGCTCCTAAAAAACCCGCTACTGCCGCTGCACTCGCCAATAGTATGCAGACGACTTCAATCGCACTTAGTTTCATGTTTTGCCCCCAAGCAAGTCTCACATTGGACTTAGGGCAACCGTCGATGACCGAAAAGAACGTCATGATTTACGTGGCGGAAGCCTGCCTTGTTCAAGGCGTCAATCCGCTCAACTATCTATGCATATTACTTATGGTTGAGGGCATGAACGGTACTTGAAGCTTGACCTGTTGCACCACTGCACCGCTTCTATCGCTTGAGCCCTTTCTCTCGCCCACACGCCACCATTTCGCGTCTGAGCGTCACAATCCCTGCAACACTGGTTCTGTGGTGTTCAGCCGCTCGTATTGCTCTACCGCTGACAAGTACTCCGCAAGCTGCTTGCCTTCCTCGGTATCTGGTTCCGATCCCCATAGATACTCAATCTCTCGCAAGGCGGCGCGGTATTCAGTCGGGGTGCGCACAGTGGTCATGGAAACACCTCAAAGCTTTAATCTATACGACGTGCATACCTGTAAGTGCGTGATTCTGATAGGCGGCTGTTTTGGCCTCGATACGGTTCCGCTCAATGTTGTAAGACCCGTCGGACTGGATAGCATACAATTGCGCTACAAAGGATTAACGCACATTAAGCAAAATTAACTTTGGCTTTTTCAAACCATAACGCGACTTCATCTATAACACTTCCCGAGTCCATAAAGTTCATGGAGTGCGGCAATGTTTGACTTTAGTGACGTCACATTTGACATGGAAAATTCATATGTGCTTGAAGCAAGATCACAGGATTATGCAATTAACACCAATGATTTGAGTTCGAACTTGGATGCCAATGATTTGGATCTCGAATTTGAAGAATGGGCAGACTCGTCGGATCATTCACCAAATGCGGAATGGACATCTGATTTTCTCAACGAGTACCAAGACCCGCAAAATTTGCGCGACATGCAAGAACTGATGGAGAGTGGCGTGCTTAGCCCTACGGCTGAAGAACTGAACCAACATAATCAAATATTGCGAGTGCTAATGACGACTTACGGGAACACCATAGTTGACTTGTCGCGAGCGACTGCATTTAGCCTTACTCGCTAGTGCACTGGCCCTGCACCGATTGCGTCCGGTGTGGGGCTTTCAATTGGGTGTCATCTAATCTGGAAGCACCCCGCTCCGGACCGCTTCAAAGAAATTGAGGAAAGGCCTGCCTTCTGGCGGTTATTCGCAATCGTGTTGATATGCTCAACCTGTGGGTGCAATAATAATTCCAGTATAAGCGGAGACGGTTCTTGGGTCAGATTGGAAAGGGCGAGGTTTGGCTCGCGCTCTTGTTTATTGCGATTTTTTCGTTTGCTTTGCTTCACTACGTGCAACCGGTTTGGGTGCAGGACGCCGACGCAAAAGTGGCTAACGCACTTGAGTAGAGCTACGCGGGATCGAGGTTCGACCAATTCGAGGTCTCTGTGGAGCAATGCGAAATCAGAATGTACCGTAAAGATACCAAAGCATATGAAAACGGTTCAACACTACAGGCATTCAGCACATACATAGACCTTCGCCATCACGAAGCGGAAATTGGCGACATCAGCAAATCCGATGGCGATACGTGGTCAATTTTTGTGAACTGGAAGCCGGTTGGCGAGTGGGAAACTCAGACGGAAGAAATTAAGAAAGAGGCTGAAGCACACCTTCAGGCTGCCAGGACGAAGTATGGGCGCGGACAGGCGGCTGCGATTGCGGCCAGCGAAAACCTTTCTCAGTCGTACGACACCAGTGACTTTCATTCACTAGGGACGACTGAGTATTGTCCCGCCGGACTGAGTGTAGGGCCGTTCACAAGAGCCTATAAGCTTGTTGGGCGTGACGCTAAGGAGCTAATGCAATCAATCCAAGCGCTGATGATTGAATGTCGAGCACGCTAATTCCTGGCCGGACAGAACCGTTCAAACGGCACCGTTTAGCAGGTTTAACGGTTTTTGCAGGGGTTGGCGTCGAAACAGGGTTTTCTGCGCAATACGCGCGCCTAGTCTGTTATCGGTTGACGGTGTCAATTGCAGAATCGAGGGTGAGGCGCATTGCAGGCCCCTGTGGCAATGCTATCTACGCACCAGAAAGCGGCCGAATTTATTTAGGAAAAATCAATTGAGTGCTCATAGATGGAAATCGATAGCTACTGTATTCCTGACGTTTTCGGCCTCAACCGCACAGTCATCAGATAGTTGCAGCACGTGGGTGGGAAGCGCGAATAGAGACATGGTGGTCGAGATTTCCGAGACGTTCTTTCTCAATGAGGTTCGCAATCTTGGTGAAGATCACCGAAAAACAATTGAAAACCACTTACGGGAGAATACTCAGCTAATTAATGAACCGATATTCAGGGCACTCTGGGCTTATGTTTATGCTCTCAAAGGTGATTATCTGAGTGTTGTTGCACAAGCTGAAGCAGCCGAGCGCTTGGCTCTTAGAAGGCAGGACTGCTATTTATTGGAAATCATTGACATGTCACAAGCGCTGAGAATTGCGTCCATCAGAGCGCATGGAATTTCCGAACAGCGTGACGAAGTGCTCTTTGACGGGTTCACTACGGTGTTGCCAGATTCCAGAGGGAACAGATTGGTCGATCGCGCAGTTGTTGTTTGCGAAGCACTGGCGGCAATCATTTATGCGGAAACCGGGCGTCAGCTTGACGTAGGCGAAGACTGCCAAATCAAGAGCGTTACCCAGTTACAGTGAAAGCCCTCTTTGGCGTTTATGTTGCTTAGCACAGGAAGTTTGTTTTTCCTTCTCAAGGGTATCGTTAAGCTCGGTCAAATCGAGGTAAGAAAAGGGGCGCACCCACCACAAGCGCGCCCCACCAAATGAATTACCAAATCCTAGCGTTCTCAAATACACCAACGCTTACTAGTTAATGCAGGCAGTGTGTCCGATTCTGAGTGGGCGGTCAGTGATGCGGGTTACACAGGTTAGATATTAAGTGGACCTCAGAGTCTTCGACCAAAGTTTGTTAGTTGCAGGCTGATTGCCCTGCATACATACCAACGCCTGCACCCGCTGCGGTCGCCAGAGTCTTGCCTGTTCCGCCACCGAACCGGTTTCCAACTACTCCCCCAAGGGCAGCACCACCTAAGATACCTGCCGCACAGCGTGCGTCATGCTGTACTTGGGCTTGAGTTGGCGTCGTCGGTGCTCCACATGCGGCCACGAGCAGTGAAATCCCAAGTACACAGGTTAACAGTGCTTTGTTCATCTCGATTGCCTCTCAATTTACCGAATTAGCTGTCTGAGTAGGTGGCTCTTGGTCGTCTATAGTACAAGGCATCAGCGTCTGTGCGATTTAATGTTAACCAAATTTTAATAAAGGGAACTCTGGGTCCAGCCCCTAGCCCGCAACCCAATCTCCTTGAGTTTTCTAAGTCTCAGTTCGCTAGTCTTCCGAAGCGCAGGCCGCCGTTACCCACCAATGGCTCATTCTTGCATTACGGGTTTGGCGTCAGTAGCAACTCGCTACAATTTCGCGAGCGACTTGAGTGTCTTCTCCAAATGAAGTGTACAATTCCAGATATGGGCTGACAGCCCTATTGTCCGATACATAAGCTCGGAAATCGGGCAAGTCGGGATGTTCATTTATTGAGCCTTGCAGAGCCTCAAATTGCGCCTGAGAAACAGCGTTTGCCGGGTCGGCTTCGAGCCATTGAGACATATCGTCGTCGCGCCAATCGAGCACCCAAAAGTCATTGGGTGAAGCTAAGCGGCTTGGATCATGTTCCCAAAGCCAGACTATTCGAGAAAGCCGCATTGCGAAGTTTGTTTTCGTAGCTTCCGCTCCTAGTTGGACAAGCTCGCCAAACTCGGGACGCTCGGTGGATACCAATTCGGCAAAGTCGTCCTGAAACTTGAACTTAAGCTCCAGCTCGTCTCTCAACGCTGGCTCTATGCAAGTCCAATCAGGTGAAGCCACCGTTGTGCTTGGCAGCAAAAAGGCACAAAGCATTGCAGTTCGGGTGAGGGCGCTTGATAGCTTCATTCCGAACCTTTCTTTGAAAGCACTTCCCCGATCCTGAACGCGGCTTGGCTGAAGCGGCAAGGGTATTGAGACCAGAAGGGCGTATCGCGTTTTCAATCTGGAAAGGGAAAGGATCAGATGGTGCATTCGGTTGGTTGTTCGATGCGGTTGGACGACTGGGCGACCCCTCTGTAACACTACCTTTTGGACCAGATGCTCATATGCTTGCCAACCGTTCTTCTGCTGAACCTATGGTCACCAATGCGGGATTTGCAGAGGTTCAGTTGTTCGATGTGCCGTCTGAATTGTATGTACAGCAACCTGAAGATTTGTTTGATGCATTTGACCAAGGTGCCGTTCGCGCGGCATCACTGTAGGGATCGCAGCCAGCTATGAAGCGAGATTCAATTCGCTCTGATTTGGCAGAACGTACTCGCACTCTAGGCACCATGCACAATGGCGGTTTTCTTGTTCCGGCTCCGTCTGTCATCATTTCAGCCGTTCGCCGCTGATTTTTTCAAACCTTTGGTGATTACGCACGCTCTCCGAACGGCAGCTTTGTCCGCGATCTAGACCTTTGACAGCGAATCGATCTGCGCCTGCAGCGAATGAAGGCTTTGCGGGCTGCAGCCACGGCAATTTGAATACTCAGCGAAGGTCCGGATTGGACCGATACCAGTCCAAGCCTTCCAAATTTGGCAAATACCGTTTCGCATCCGAGGTCAGGAACGAGCCCAAAGCGGCCCTGAGAAATGACGCAACTCATCTCCCGCGGTGAATGTAGGTAACACGCTTTAGGTTGGATCGGGGTAGATGCCTGCCGTTCGGCTATCAGCCCACGATCTCGTAACCCATCTAGGCCTCTATGCTTGGATCGGATCACCTGGCAACCCTATATCCTCTCTGATGGGGTCAGGCAGATGAAGGTTTTGTGCCAGGATATCCGCTTTTTCTGACAGCGTTTCCGCGCGTTCTGCAGCAGTTTCCGCTTTGGAGTGCATTCGCGACTTTCTGAGTATCCACGCCTTCACCAACCAGAAGTGTCGACAGTAGGGACGCATTTCAGTCGCGTCCGAAATTGCTTCAAGCGCGAGTTGCTGATCACCTGCCATCATGTGTGCAATCGAAAGGGGATAAAGCCGGTATGGCAGAAACGGATCTTCGGTGGAACGATCCACAGCCTCTACCAAACTCTTCCGAGCAGCTTCCCAGTTGCCGGCAATAAATTCGGTATAACCGCTCGCCTCCATGCCCAAAACATAGCTGGGATTCAGCCGGAAAATTCTATCGATGTCCTTCCTTGCACCATTCAGATCACCCGCGAGGCGCGCGCGCACCTGGGCCCGCGTGTACCAGCAATAATCGGAACGAGGCGCAGTCTGAACGGCTTTATTCGCAGACTCGATGATCCGCGTGCGTAAATCAGGATCAGCCTCGCGATAGCATGCCTCCAAGGGGTACAGTTTGGCTTCGCACCACATCGCAAGCCCGGACCCATTCTCGGGATCAAGTCGAAGCGCTCGCTCCAGCAATTTACCCGCATGATTATAGCCCTCGACGGTGGCACGGTAAAACAGCATTGCCGCTCGGGATCTCAACTCACTTGGGCTCAATTGATCGTCTGGAATATCATTAAGTCGGTCACCGTCAAACGCATTGATCTGCAGACGTAAATCGTCTGACAGCTGTTCTGCAGCCCGGTCGCTTAATTCAAACAAATCCTCTGAATCTCCGTTTAAGAAGCGCGACCAGGTTACCTGTCCATCTCCCAACCGGGTAAGGCTGGCCGAGATCCTTGCTTCGGTTTCTCGGCAACGCAATCGGCATCTCAGGCTATACGTTGCATTAGTCTCAGACATTGAATCTGTTGCGATTACACGCACACCAGTGCGGCGCGAAAGACTGTAAACCAGTTGCTCCTGCAGATCAGCGCAAACCTCGAGCGTTTCTCTTGTTTCGGGGGCACTTGTGACCGGCTCCACTGCAATAGAAGGCAATTCTGTGTGTTCTTTCTCTCGCTGCGTTGCGGGCCGCCATTGAAACCCATTCACAGGATTAGCAAGATTCTTTAAGTCGTACGTACCCGCATCGCTGAAACCCGCTGAAAGCTTTTCGTCCAACTGCCGCTTGAGGTCTTCGGAGATCATCACACCACCGGGTGGCGCTTCAGTCTGCAGGCGCGCAGTGATGTTGATGCCGGTACCATAAATGTCGGTCTCGTCTTGAATGATCTCCCCGAGATGAGCGGCCATCCTCAGCCTGATTTTTTCATGGTCGACCAACGCAATTTGCACAAATTGAGCGGTTTCGATTGCCGCTGATATCGACGGAAAGGCAATTATCCATCCATCGCCCATACGCTTCAGTATCTCGCCGCCTCTTCGGACGGCCTCAGGTTCTAGAAGTTTATCACGAAGTTCGCGGACCAACTCGATCGCGAGCGACTGATCCGCCTCCATTGCGGACGTATAGCCGACCAGGTCAGCCATCAAGATCACGGCAAGGCGAGCTCTCATAAAACGACGTTAAGACAACGTTAAGGCATTGTCATCTTTTGAAAGCGGGCGATGCGACCTCGGGGCATCAACAAAGCAATGCAGTGACTGGCGGCATTGTACCAAACTGGCCCTTGGCGCAGATCGCGCCGAAGGTGCCAGGAGAGCCCCAAAGGCGACTTTCACAGCGATGACCACGTCTCACAAACAGTCTATCTAACTGCCGGATTCGGTGAATAATGCCCAATCTGCTATCCTTGGTTCAAACAAAGGGGAGAAACTAGATGGCGAACGCGTTTTCATATGCTTGTCGGGATTGTGAAGGGATGGCGGCCTGTCCCGCAAGCGTGGTCGCCGAGACCAAGGATGAAGTTTGGAAACTTATGGAACTCCATGCGCAAGTTGCTCATAACGAAAATCCTGCTGATTGGGATGGTGAAACACGGGCCTATCTGGCGACCTTGATTAAACCCGTGAACGTCTGAAACGTGCTCTGGCACAGACGACTGGAGGTCGACATGGCGCGCACATTTGCTCAAATGGAAGAAGAGGGAATTTCGGCTGCTGAAGGCATCTCCGCTGCCGAAGCACTCGCAACATTGGAGAATGACCAAAAAGTACTCTTGGTCGATGTAAGGGACACCGCGGAAATGGACGCCACCGGTGTGAACCCAAATGTCGTAGCTGTGCCCGGCCGCGCTCCTAGCTATCGTGGCGCTGCCGCAGCAAACGTCCTGACCTCAATGGGGTTCCAACATGTTCGCTTCGTCGATGGGGGCATGGCAACTTTGATCAATGCTAGGGCCACCACTCAACGACTTTGACGGTGCTATCTCGTCTTACCAGCCCATCATTTGAAAGGGCTTGGTTACCGCTCCGAGCCCTTACGGACGCGCAAAATAGATGGTGCTACGATACGCCCGATTTAGGCAGACAAGTATCCAGGCATCGCCGTTGTTGGAGGATGCATACATGATAATGCGGATTTTCAGGTGCTTGTGAGACCAGGTAAGGAGAAAGAGTTCAGTAAATTCTTTCACGAAACTGCCATTCCATTGATGAAACGGACAAAGGGCGTCGTCCAAGTCTTGCCGGGCGCCGCAAGATCAGGTTCCCCGAGAGAGTTCAGCATTGTGATGATTTGGGACAGTCTGGAGTCTCTAAAGGCGTTTGTAGGGGAGGACTATGAAAGCCCCCACATCGATCCGGCAGAAGCTGAACTGGTCGAAGCTCGGTCAATCAAACACTACGACCTGGTGGAGTTGTAAAGCAGACCACCTGCTATCGGCCTCGCGCCCTGGCGGATGTTGCTGTGCGCGTGGGTCAGCACTTTCTGAACGACCAACCAGATAGAGCCTGTCATAGATATGGCGTCCTTTGGGGGCGCACTGTGAGTTCCGTGACGCAGGCGTTGTTGGACAGCATTACAGCAGTCGAGATTAGCGTTGAAATTTCTTCAAGCTGAATCATTTTGGAGCGGTCTTTGCCTGCGTCGGACACGTCTGGAGTGTTGACAAACCCCGGGTGCACAAGGGTGACCCGAACACCGTCTTCGCGGACATCTTCGAACAGAGCCTTGGCAAAACCAGCCTGCGCATGCCGCAGGGCACAATGAATGGCGTGATTTTTCCAGCCCAGCCAGGATGTAGGCCCGCAGATATAGACAAATGCTCCCTCTGTTTCACGGATCGCAGGCAAGACATGCGCGGTCAGTCTGATGGTTGACCGCAGCACTTGGTCGATGGATGTGTCCCAATCTAAAAAGCGGTCAATCGAAACAGCGCCGTAGGTGAACTTGGCGGCGCAGTGAACCATCGCGTCCAACCGCTCGCTTTGCAGCGCCCAGTCTGCGAGAGCGGCCACAGAAGTCATGTCGCCCATTTCTGCGGCAAACCATTCGCCCGTGCCACCTGCGGCCTCAACCATGGCAATTGTTTCTTGCAGCGCTTGCTCGCGGCGTCCATGCGCGAGTATGTTCCACCCTTTCGAAGCCAGGTCGATGGCCGTTGCCCGGCCTATTCCACTTGAGGCACCCGTAATCAGAGCTGTTTCAGCCATGAGCATTCCCCGATTTGCTTATGGAAGATTACCACAAACCGCCACCCCACTTAAGAAAGGCCAAACCTGACCTTTTAGTCAAAGCAGCTAAACTGGAAGGCGCGCGTGGATTTCAATTGGGGCAATCAAACCACGTTCGATATTCCTGACCATATGTTGCACCTTAAGCGCGGTGTCATCGCCCATTATAAGATGAAGACCCAAAGGTGGAGGGCCATCTGAACGGCTTTGTGCAGTTGCCAGATCTGCAAAGAACTGTTTGGCGAATGCAGTGCGGTCGATCCGCTCACTCACCTCGAAACCGACAGATTTCAAAGCAGCTTCATATGTCTCCGGAGAAGTCAGTGCGCTTTGATCTGCAGATGACGCCCAGGGTGCGGGATAGTCCATTTGCCCCTCTCCGACTTGCATAACATCGTAAATCGCAAAAATTCCGCCTGGCCTGAGCACTCGCTTCGCCTCACGGGCGATGCCGACTTTGTCCGCGATGTTCATGCCGACATGGATCATGTAAGCGGCGTCCATGGAGTCAGTGTCCAGCGGCAATTCCAACACGCTGCCTTCGATGAGTTGAACTCGGTGTAACAAGCCCGTCCATTCTGTAAGAGCGCGACCGGTTTCCACAAACTCGGCGGTTAAATCGACACCGGTCACATACGCCCCGGTGGCCGCCGCCACATAGCGTGCCGGACCCCCGAGCCCACAGCCAAAATCGACAACCCGGCTTTCAGGTGAAAGGCCGAGAGCTTTCACAAAAGGTTCGGTCGCGAGACGCCCGCCAATGTGAAACTCGTCAACCGGCGCCAAAGCGTCGTGGGAAATTGGCGGGGTCAGGCCCAGTGCTGCGCAACCATCGGAAATCCGTTTGAGCAAGTGACCGGAATGGTAATGGTGCGCGACTTCGTTGGGATTGGTCATATTGAAGCTTCCCTAATCGATGCCGTCAGGATACACAGGGTGAGCCAGAATGTCAGCTTCGTCCGCTCTTCGGACCTGCGTCTGTCTTCCATCTTCGCCCGTGCAGCGAATGTCTCCTTTGACGGGCCGCATCGCGGCGACGGTGATCAAGGCCGAACGGCTGCATTGGGCCGTTGTCACACATCCCAACAAACTGACTTATCGGCAGCTTTGTCCACGTAGCAGTCGTTCACGCCTAGTGCAGCGAACGGCTGCTCTGAGCCCAAAGAGTCAAATGCTGCATCTTGCTTAAATGTCAGTTCCCAGGCGCAAAACAAAAGACGGGTTTGTCCTAGGTAGAAGCGACGCAAACAATCTGATCGAGGTTGATTTGACAGTAGAATTGCAGAACCTGATGCTAGGACAGCGAAATTAGGAGTGTTTGTATGTCCTTCAAACAACAGTGCCAGGAGGTATTCGACCACTATGTCGCCTGCTACCGAAAAGGGGACGCCAATGGATGCGCTTCCGTGTTTGCAGCGCAAGCAGAGATGTACTCTCCCTTCGGCCCACCTTCCATTGGAAGGCAAGCTATTGAAGACACACATGCAGAGTGGGTCGCGGAAGGTGGAGAAGACAAAAAAATCAATGTCTCTAGTGCAGGTCGAGACGGCGAACTCGGCTGGTGTCTTGCAGAATTTAGCGAAGGCACGACAGGTGAAGGCGTTTCGCTGAATGTGCTTGAGCGACAACCAGATGGTCGATGGCTAATCACCCTATGCAGTCTTAATGAGACGCATCCCTAGAATTTAAACAGCTTGCTGCCGTCTGTTCCCATGCGTCGAATTGCCGATGTTAAATAGTTTTTATCTAAACCAACCGAGCCGAGCTAAATTGAAAGGAATCTACCATAGCCTCGCAATTGAGTTGTTTTGTTCGGTTTTGGGTTGAATTGTTCCAAGAATAACGCACTTTTGGCTGAGTTATGGTGCGTTCAAGTTGATCAAGCCACTGTACGACAATCGACAATTGAGCGCGTATAGTGAACCGTGCAATCTTATGGGAAAATCGTGCAAACCTATGCGCAAATGCTGTGCAAAATTATGGGCGAAGACACCCAGATTTTCTGAATAAAATCAATGATAAGAATGCAGCGTTATGCGCGTCCCTACAGATTTTGTAGGTTTGCGCATAGCACTTCGCACACCCCATAAGTTTGCGTAGTTCGCCCATAGTTTTGCGCTGCGCGTTTCTCTGCATTAGGACGAATTCAATCAGTGTATGGCTTAGTCGTTGCGGTTATGGCCCTTTGCATTGCTCAATCCCGCAAAGGGCCTCCCTAAGGAACCTGGGATTCTCGCGAAGGTCTGCGATGCGCAGAAAGCGGACTTTGCAAAGTCGAGAATAAAGGTCCGTTATGGACGTTCCATCGCTGTCCTGGGATTTCCTGGTATCGGTCGGGTGGCCGTTGCTACAGTATGTTTAGAAGCTTTGAATACCCAGCGTTCAAAACAAGAGCCGCAAGTGTCCCTGTTATCGTCGCCGGTATACCCTGCTTCCAGGTATCGAACACTAGATGGCAGAATATCGCTCCGACAGATGTGCAGAGCAACGCAAGTGCTCCTAGCGGCCCGATCCACGACGATTGAAACCAGATGGCAATTGCCCCGAAAAGTTCCCCGCATCCGACGATGAACATGATCTGCCTGTTGAGGCCGTAGCTTTCGAACATGCCCAACTGGATTTCAAAGACCTTCTTTTGCCACCCAAAAATCTTGATGGATGAAGCAAAGAGAAAAAATGCAGATAGAAGACCGACGGCGATGTTCAGGAGCAATGCTAGTCCTTCCGGTTTGATTTCTTGTAGGCTGCCGGAGATACGCCCGTCCATTTACGAAATGCTCTGGAGAAGGCGGTTGGGTCGGCATAGCCAAGCCTTTGCGCTGTCTCGCCGACGGATTTATTGTCTTTTGCCAGCAGGCGTTCGGCTTCTTCCTGCTTAATGCGCGCGATCACTTGGGACGCCGTTTGACCGTAAGGTTCCAGCCGGTTGTTCAGTGTTTCCTGATGAAAGCCGCAAAGGTCCGCAAGCTCATCCACACCAAATCCTGAATCCGAAAGATGGACCCTGATTAGGCCTTTCAGTCCCGCAAGGAAATCCTGCGGGGCGGCCAGATCTTCATCCATAACCCTGTAGTCTGGGGGGTTTTCCAGTGCCTCTGGTCGTAGTCTGTAACTTAACCAGCTGGAGGGAAACCTGATCGAAAAACCTTGAGGATTGCACTTGATTGCCCGAACGCCGTGAAACTGACCGGGCAGCGCATCCGGGTCACTGACGCGAAGAATGACCTGGTTGGGGTCCCACCTGAAATCCAGGACACGGTGCAACAGGGATATCCATATACTCGTCAGAAACGCGTCGGTTTGGCTGGGAGAAACCGAAATTTGGAAGTTCCTTTTGGCACTGAAATACGCGTGCTCTCCTTCAACAAAGAGGGATTGCGTAACGGCATTGGATTCCTTGGAAACCGCTTGTGTGAACCTGGTAAAGAAGTCTCCCAATGTAAGGGCTTCTGCCAGCATATCGCCAAGCGGGAGAAATTTGACAAGGTCAACGGATTGCCCGACCCGTGCGCAAAAATCCGTTGAAGTGGCTTCTGCCACGGCCTGATAGATCTGGTAGACGGTATCGTGGCGCAGGAAATTCTTCGGGTCCATTACCTGCGCTTCGTTCAACCCCAGAGGATCAAGAACAAACGCGGGTTCGACCCCTACGCTGCGAAGCGCTGCGACAACCGGACCCGCAACTGAAGCCCTGACGAGTGGCAGCGACTGATCCGTGTTATTACCAAGTCTTCTTGTCATCTCTTCTCCAGAAATTCGCAATATGCCCGAGTGTAGGAAATTCCCACAATAAAATTATTAAATCTTGCAGTTTTCCAAAACTATTTTTCACGAACCGGCAAATTGTCAGGCATCAAGTTATTCGAATTCTATAATGACTCCTAAATGCGCCTTTTGCGATTCTTGTTGATAGGAGCCCTGATGAACGGATGTCTGATGCGCATACTTGTGCCCGCAGTACTAGCTGCGAGCCATCTGTTTCCAACTCATGCCGCTGCACAGGAAGAAAGTTTCCCGATCCTTTTCACAAATGTTCATGTCTTTGATGGGGTGAACGAAGCGCGGATCGAGAACGCAAATGTTTTGGTCGTTGATAACCTGATCGCCGAGGTCTCGACTGAGCCGCTTGCCGTCGCCAATGCGCAAATCATCGACGGTGGTGGGCGCACACTGATGCCCGGAATGCATGATCAACACGTGCATCTTACGGTGTTCAACCCTCTCAGCGATGGGTTGCGCCAGAATATAACACCCTTTCACCTTGGCGGCGTCGCGACAATTCGGTCTGAACGCATCCTGATGAATGGGTTCACCACTGTCCGGGACCTAGGCGGACCAGCAAAATCCATCGCTCGCATTATAGATTCCGGCATGTTTCCAGGGCCGCGCATTTACTCGTCTGAAGCCTTCATCACCCAGACATCCGGGCACGCGGACTTCCGTAAACTGAACGACCGGCATCCCACACTGTCTGGGCAAGGACCATCACATTGGGTCGAAAGTGAAATGAGCTTTATAGCCGATGGGCCGGATCAGATCCGGATGGCTGTACGCGAGAACCTGCGCCGCGGGGCAACCCAGATCAAAATTATGGTCAGCGGCGGTGTTACGTCCGAGTTCGACCCCCTGCATTCGCTTCAGTACCAAGCCGATGAAATCCAGATGGCAGTCAAAACCGCCGAACAATGGGGCACTTATGTGACCTGCCATGTGTTCACTGAACAGGCGATCCGAAACTGTATCGACAATGGCGCGAAGACCGTCGAACACATTCCGTTTCTGACTCCGGAAGTGGCCGAGGTCATGGTTCAAAAACAGATCATGTTTGCGACCGCCGTGGCTCCGGTCTACTCGGTCTCCACCGAGCAGGCCGAAGCATTTTACACACCAGCGTCGTTTGCGAAGTGGAAGGCGGTGCGGGATGCCGCGGCCAACATGATTGAAGTAATTCAAACCACGCCAGGCATGATCGATCTCTACACCCTGGGCACTGACCTCATCAACAACTGGGACCAAACGCTAGAGCAGGACAAGAAGATGAGCGACGAGTTCAAATACCTGCTTGAAGCGAATTTCACACCCTTCGACATTTTACGCATCGCAACGTCAAACGGTGCGCGCATGAACCGTCTTACAGGTTTGAACAATCCTTATCAGGACGGCCCGCTGGGTGTGGTCGAAGAGGGTGCATACGCCGATCTTCTATTGGTTGATGGGAACCCGCTGGAGGACATCCTGCTGCTGTCCGATCCCGACACCAATCTGAAGATCATCATGAAAGATGGCGTGATCTACAAGAACACACTCGACTGAGTGTCGCGTGGGGTGAACTTACCTCGGCACCCCGCGCACTAAATTTTAAGGGAGAGAAGGACATGAATATTTCGACAAAGACGGCTGCCGTCGCGAGCCTGGTTTTTTTCACTGCCACTGCTGCGTTTGCGCAGGACACCCTGCCACAAACCCTGTTCACCAACGTCCATGTCTTTGACGGAGTAAATGAGGCGCGGATCGAGAACGCCAGCGTTCTGGTTGAAGGCAACTTGATCAAAGAAGTGTCCACCGAGGCTATCGACGCGCCTGGCGCGACGGTTGTGGATGGAGGTGGTCGCACATTGATGCCCGGGCTGATCGACAGCCACGTCCATCTGAACCTGACCGGTCTGTTCACAAGCTTTGGTGGCGCGGAATATGCGAATTGGGACGGCGTCGGCGCGATGGCGGTCGCAAACGCGCGTGATTACCTTATGGATGGGTACACAACGGTTCGCGATGCCTGTGGCCAAGGCGATGCGATGAAAAAGCTGATCGATCAGAATATCCTTGTCGGGCCACGGATTTACCCGAGCGGCGCGTGCATCGGCCCACAATCTGGTCACACGGACTGGCGCAGCCCTCGTGCCCGGGCTGAAGGTGGCCCCGTCGCACAGGTGGAAGAACTCAATCTCGCGGTCGTTGCGGACGGCGTAGACGAAATCAGAACGGCCGCGCGCCGGAACCTCAGCTATGGGGCCACGCAAATCAAGTTAACCGTCGGCGGCGGTGTTTCCTCGGAATTAGACCCGCTTTGGTCTGTGGGATACGGCGTGGAAGAGATCAGGGCGGCCGTAGAGGTCGCAGCCTTTTTTGATACTTATGCCTTTACGCATGCATACACGGACGAAACTGTCCAAATGGCACTGGATGCGGGCGTCAAGGTTATTGAACACGGCCAGATGGTCACAGAAGAAACCGTGAAACGAATGGCTGATGAAGGGATATTCTGGTCCCTCAACACCGCCGGGTTCTCACCGATCCTGTTTGAGCACCCGAACTTTGCACCGGGTACGCCAGCAGGCATCAAGCTTGCGGTTGCACATGACCAAAGCAAGGATCTCATCGCGCTTGTCAAGAAATACAAACCCAAGGTCGTGCACAACGTTGATACAGTACTGTCAACGCTCGATCAGGGCCGTGCCCATCGCGATTTCGAAAAGTACCAGTTTGCTGATTGGTTCGGCAATCATGCCATGCTGGTCTCCGCTACGTCGACCGCGGGCGAACTGGCGCAGCTGACTGGCCAACGTAATCCTTATCCGGAGCAGTTGGGGGTGATCCAAGAAGGAGCCTACGCCGATATCCTGATCGTCGATGGCAACCCGCTGGAAGATCTTTCTGTCTTGGGGGCCCAACCGAAATGGTTTGACGCGGAACCGCGTGAAGAAGGTTTCGACACCATCCGTGTCATCATGAAAGACGGCAAATTCTACAAGAATACGCTGCAATAAAAGGAAAGTGGGGTGGTCTATCTTTGATAACCCCACACTTCAGCCAAGAAACCTTCCCTGAAAGGAAAGACTGTGAAACATCTCAGCCTTGGCGTCTTTATGGCGATCTGTGGTTCAATTGCCGCAGCTGAAGACGCCGAAAGCATGCGTACGTTTTTGTTCATTGGCACGTCCAATAGCACCGCTTGGGAAATGCAGATCGCCAATCCGGGGGATCGCGCAGCCTCGGTGAAGGGCGGGATCGAAGCGCTCGGTGGAGAGCTTTTGAGCTATTACTGGGGACTTGGGAACGGGAAGAACTACATCACCGTCTCCCTGCCAGATGACCCTACCTTTATCCAAGCCTTCTATGTTAGCCGCCTCGGCGATGGCCTGCTTGATGATTACCAGATGATCGAGTTGATGAGCAGCGCCGACATGGCTGCGGCGCTGGAACGTGTTTCCGAAATAAAAGCTGTGGATGATGTAAAGTGATTGGAGTTTTGTCGCACCAGAGATCGTACCTTCCATCACGACCGACCCTTTCCACCGCGTTATTGAGCGCCTTTGCACTATTTGCCGGTGCTGCTGGCGCACAGGAAAACGCTGGTCAGGCCAAACTGGAGGCCGCAGCCCAGGTATCGTTGGGTGGTCCGGGATCAGCCAGCGCGCAGCAGGAGCAAGACAGGTTGCGCCGGCTGGAAGATTCGCGTTGGCCCGGTTTGGACCGTGCCATTGATCCAGCCGAGAACGCTTTGGGTCGATTTCGGGAAAACACCGGATTAGCCCTCAGCTTCGACTATCAGGCGCTATACCAGCGCAGTTCTCACAGCCTGACCGGGCAAGACGAATCTGCATCCGGTCAGCTCAGGATGATCGGGACGTGGGAATTGGCAAACCGGGGTGGTGAAAACCCGGGTAGCCTTGTCTTTATTCTGGAGAACCGACACCGGTTGGGCCAGTCCATTGCACCTTCAGCGCTGCCTGCGCAAATTGGGTATCAAGGGGCAACCGCGGTCACGTTTGGGGACACAAACACGACCTTGTCGGTAGCTTACTGGCAACAAGCCTTCGCAAACGGCCGCGGAGGAGTGGTGGCGGGTCGGATCGATCCGGGCGACTACTCTGACATTCTGGGTTACGTGAACCCACGAACGACCTTTTCGAACTATTCGATCCTGTTTAGCCCGGTGCTGCCAATCCCCGATCCAGGTTTTGGCGTCACCGTCGGCGGCTATCTAACGGACCAGATTTACGCGTTAGGGGTAGTTAGCGATGCCAATGGGTCTCTCACAGACATTGAGTGGTTTTCCGGGGGTAGCGAATTCTACAAATACGCCGAGATCGGCTGGACGCCCGAAAAATCAAAACGATTTCTGACAAACGTTCATCTGGGGATGTTTCACACAGATGCGCGCCGACAAGTTGGCGTACCGGAAACATATGGAGCCACACTTTCTGCCAACCATACATTCGACAGCCAACTGATGATTTTCGGACGGCTGGGATGGTCCAATGGCGGGGGTGCGCTGGCCAGGCGTGCAGTCAACGCAGGCTTGATGTGGCGACCTGGCACCTACGATGATCTCCTTGGCATAGCGGCCACTGTTGCCGACCTGACGACACCAGGATTGCCCAGTCAAACGACACTTGAAGTTTTCTACCGTTTGGACCTGGCCGACAATCTGGCACTGACGGCAGACGTGCAATACCTGAAAAATCCCGGATCAAACTCGAACGACCCGCTGGTCTTAGGACTGAGACTGAGGGTCAATCTTTGATGCATGCCGGTTAGTAGTTTCCGTTCGGGCTGCATTTTTGCCGGAACGGGCGGGGGCGGCAAGTGAGTGGGTCGCCCCCAACTATTTTTGATGGCAGACCTTTCCGGTCTCCTTACGATCTCTTCAGTCTTTATGTGGGAGCTTTAGTGTCATGGCGCGATACATCTACGGTTTGGTTATTTTGCTCTTTGCTGCGGCGGTATCGACGTCAAACGCTGTTCCAGCGTACGCACAGAATGCTGCAACTGAACAGGAACCTGCTGCGGTACAGCAAGAAGATCTCTTAACTGAGGTTGCCGACAAATCAATTTCTGCCGGTGACCTGGAGATACTGCTTGTTCCGCTGACGACTGATGAGCTTTCAGAAATTGCTGTTGCCTGGCAAGACCATGTTCGCAACCAACTTGAAGAAATTGCCCGTATTAATCTTAGCCTTCAGGCCGGAAACGAAGCGCAAGAAGATGACCTGAGATCACAGCTTTCTTTGATAAACGATACTGGCACTGTAATTTTGGATAATTACACTCTGGTCTTGAACGAGTGGGCCTTAAAGGGTGCCGCCGAAGAAGACCTGAAACCGCATACCGATTATGTCTTAGCGCTCAAAACTGGCGTGCTTAAAACAACGGATTTGCAGACGTTATTTCACAACGCTCTCCAATGGTTGGTTTCCTGGGAGGGAGGTGCTGGTCTTTTATTGGCTGGGCTGGGTGTTTTGGCGGCTGTTTGGGTTATGATGTTTGTCGCGAAAGTGGTGCGTCGTCTATCTGAGCGCGGCCTTGAAAAGATACCTACAATTTCGCGGATGCTTAAGAAATTCATTGCGACCGCAGTGTTTTGGGCGATCTTTATTCTCGGCATTCTGGTTGTACTTGCCCTGTTTGGTGTGAATGTCACTCCTTTGTTTGCAATATTTGGTGGTTTGTCTTTCATTCTTGGCTTTGCGCTTCAGGAAACGCTAGGCAATCTCGCCAGCGGTCTGATGATCATGGTTTTAAAGCCATTCGATACCGGAGACTATATTCAGGTTGGCGGGTCATCTGGTTTTGTTGACGAGATGTCGGTCGTTTCGACAAAAATCCGAACCTTCGACAATCAGATCATCATCGTGCCGAATAGTAAGATCTGGGGTGACGTAATCACAAATGTCAGCGCATCTGATGAGCGTCGCGTCGATCTGGTTTTTGGTATCGCGTATTCAGACAATGCTGCCCACGCAATCAATGTGCTGAAAGAATTGGTCGGAAGGCATGAACTATGCCTGAAATCGCCTGATCCAGAAATATTTGTTGGTGAGCTTGGCGACAATTCAGTCAATATCTTTTGTCGACCGTGGTCTAAGTCTGACGACTATTGGACTGTCTATTGGGACCTCACAGGACAAGCCAAGGAACGGTTTGACCAAGAGGGAATATCAATACCGTTCCCGCAGCGCGATGTTCACCTGATCCCAGTGGAAGGAGCAAAGACATGAGAGCATTAGTAATATGGATGATGTCCTTTCTGCTTCTTTGCAGTGTCGCCTCGGCTCAGTCAGAAGAAATACTGCTGCCACAGCAGGAACGAGAAGATCCCGAATTCATAGCACCTGTTGTTGTCGATGGGGATGAACTTTTTGTCGTCCGCGGATCCAGCGCATTGCCTGCAACGGACAGGGCCGCAAAGATTGAAGAAAGAATTACTCAAGTCGCGGATAGATCAGAGAGCAAAACGGTCGACATCCAAATCTCCCGAGCTGAATTTGGACAACTCGTACGCGTCGACGGCCATATGGTCACTATTACCACTCAGGCTGACGCCGACCACGAACAGATGGACATTGAAGTTCTGGCCGGGCTGCAAGCAGAGGCCATCGAAAATGCCATTTTAAAGTACCGGGAAGCGCGATCCAGCGAAGGCCGCGTTGACAGCACCTTGGCCGCTGTTGCTTGGACGGCGTTGTTTGCACTGGTGTCATACTTCTTCTTTGCCAAACGGAAGAAGTTTCTGGGCTACGTCAGAAACAACTTGGAAAAGAGAGCGGAAAGCGTCGAGGAAGCTACAAAGTCAATCCTACGAAGCAGGGCAATCGCGTCTATCATCGTTTATTCAATTCATGCTTTGATGTGGGTGCTGTTTCTGTTTTTTCTCTACTACTACCTGTCCTTGGTATTGCTGTCGTTCGCGGAAACCCGGGCCATTGCTCAAGTTCTTCTTAAGTACGTCAGTGAGCCATTGATTACCGTTGTGCTGGCTGTCATTGGGTACATCCCAAATCTGATCATGCTGGTAATTATAGCAGCTGTAAGCCGGTTTGCGATCCGTGGCCTCGATCTGTTCTTTGACAACCTGGAGAACGGGGCGTTTGAAATCAAAGGTTTCGAGGCGCACTGGATCGCGCCAACAAACATGCTGTTCAGGGCTTTGGTTATCGTGATCGCGCTGGTGTTCGCTTACCCATACATTCCGGGCTCAGGTTCCCGGGCGTTTCAAGGCCTGACAATTCTTGCCGGTATCATGGTCTCGTTGGGATCTAACACAGTTGTATCGAACATGATGGCAGGTCTGTTTGTCATCTATCGGCGCAGCACGAATGTTGGTGATCGAATAATGGTTGGCGACAAGATAGGGGACGTAACCGAAATCAAGCTTATGGAAACACTTATCAAATCCATCAAAAACGAAATGATCAGTATTCCAAACGCTCAGTTGTTGAACTCAGAAGTCGTGAATTATTCGCGCAAAGTCGATGGTCGAGGCCTTCTCGTTCACACAACGGTCGGGATCGGGTACGAGGAGCCGCCAAAAAAAATCACGGCAATGTTGATAGAGGCGGCTCATCGCACACAGGGTTTGAAGAAAAACCCGGAGCCTTTTGTACTTTGGACACAGTTGGCTGACTATGCCATCAATTACGAAATCAACGCGTACACGTCTCGGGGATCGAGTTTGCCTAAGATTCTGTCTGATCTACACCAAAACATCGTGGAAGTGTTCAACGAGAACAGTACGCAAATTATGACACCGTCCTACATGGCTGACCCGCAAAGTCCTAAGATTCCCACTGAGGAATGGGATGGAAAGCTTGCTCATATAGCGGAGTAAAAGAATACCAAGCCCACTCTGGGTCCACAAAACCCCGCCCTTGCAGGTTGTCGGATTAGTTTGATTGATCCAGAGCTATGGGTAGGATTAATGCAATAGTTTTCAGAAAGTTTTGGGGTTCCAGATGATCAATTGGACATTTACCGCAATAGTAACGCTTCTCGCGAGTGGCGCTGTTGCCGCTGGTATGGAGCCGTGGGGTGAGTCCGGCGACTGGAAAATTTTGATCGACCCCGAGAAAGGAAACGGCTGCCTCGCGTGGAAGCCCTTCGAAGACGACATGACAGTTGAGATTGGCGTCGCACCCAATCAGGCTGGCGGTTTCTTCGCCGCTTACAATCCGACCTGGGTTCAGATTGAGGACGGATCAACCGGTATCGTGAACTTCGATTTTGGTGACGCAAAGTTTGAAGGCGAAGCCATAGGTGTTTTTAAAAATGGCGTCCCCGGGGGTTACGCCTTTTTCGACAACCCTGCGTTTGTAACCGAATTCGGCAAGCGCCAAAGCGTCACGATTATTGGTGAAAGTGGAGCCGAAGTAGAACTTGATCTAAGTGGGTCCTCAAAAGCCATCGGGGCCGTTTTGGCATGTCAGGCAGAACAGCCTGAACCACTCAAGAACTAGGTCGTGACCGACTATTGAAGCTGATTCATGTCTGGCACGCACGGTTGCCTGTCTGCCGGCATCGCATCAGCACCTTCCGGAGCCTTGTTTCTGGATCCACCCACATCCAACTTGAACTTCGGTGACGAAAGTTGGCCAGTCACATCAAACGGCCACGCGCTACGGGATAACGGTTTGCCAACTCGACGGGGTTCTGCCCTGATCGCAATGAAATCTTTGACCCAATCCACTTGGCCCTTGGCCACCAATTGAACAGAACCCGTTTCAACCACGATGGAGTCTGAGCTTACCCGGCCGGCTTCGATGCTAATTGGTGCCACAACGCATGTTATGTCCGTGTAACCTTGACGGAGTTCCTCTGAAAACAGCCATGGGAAAATACCAAGCCCTGCCAACTCCAGAAGGCTGGTGCTGACATAGCCTTGTGACATCGATAAAGAAGCAGTGCCGCGCATGGAATTCACAAACGCATTGCCAGACGCGGTATTGCCTGAAACGTTGAACTCACCACTCAATCGCCCATATGCATCTATCCCGATACCCAGTTCATCGAGAATCTCTCCGAATTCCCATCCTGAAGTTGACCCCGACAAGGAGAGCCAATCAGGTGAGTCAATCAGATCCATCACTGCCCGTAGGCTGAAGTTTCCACCGCCATAAGCCATCTGGAGCGGGCCAAAATCTACGGTCCCTTCTTTTGCAGACAATTGGCTGGAAACAGAAGTTACGCCTTGTTGGCCAACAATCTCCTTAAAGTCGATCTGTACCTGAACGTCAGCCTCTCTCAGTACGCGCTGCACATCCAGAAGATCGGCTGGCTTTCCTTTCTCCTTTGGTAAAACCAGGGGCTGTACGTTGGTTTCCTTCGGTAGAACCAAGGGCTGTACGTCGGTTTCAGGATCTTTTGAAGCGTCGCCTACCAAGCTTTTAAGCTGGTCCAGCGTAGCGGTCAGGTTTTTTAGATCGTTTAAATCGAGCCTTTTACTCGCAACGTTTCCGCGAATTACAGAAGCGCCCTCGGGAAATTTTGCATCCAAAGCGGCCAGAAGGTGTGACGAACCGGCTTCAAACTCGATTGAGGCAGTGAAGTCCTCGCCCTGCTTCGACGTCACTGCATCGACGGCAAGTGCGCCAATCTCGACAGGTTGCAATTTAAGCGCAGTCAGAAAACTAGCTCCGTCGCTGACATCCAGTTCCACGTTAAAATCAAGGCCTGACAGCCCTTTCAATTCGCTGACCGATAGCGCGAGGTCAAGCGCCCAAATATCTGTGCCATAGGTGGTTGCATTAAACCTGTTGAGCGAAACAGGCCCTCCTTCATTGGACAAGCTGAAGTCGGCATTTATGCCACCGAGCTGATCGACAAAATCTTCATCCATATTTGGCAAAATCAATTTGGCCGGCCCGTTGAGTGTGCCTTCGAAAGTCACGTCCTGAAGCTGAAGCAGGTCGAGAATTTCGCCGTCGGCCTTTAGAATTGGGTCCTCAATGGGTCCAGCCTGTAAGGCGATGCCCAGCATCGCAAGCCGACCATCGGGCATGCGGCGAATGCGTTCGATAGAGGCTGGCCCGATCACGTCCAGGCCTTGATCAAATGCGTTAGTTTGGAACAGAAGTTTCTCGAACTCGAAAGACGCAAGTGATCCTATCATGTGCATTTCAAAGGCTGTGAACTTCAGCTCCTGGAAACTCTTTGCTGCGTTCGGCGGCTGCCCCTCAGGATAAAGCCGCGCGTCGAATAGCAGATCAACGCCCCTAGCTGTGTAGAGGTCTTCTATCGATCCTTCTGCTGTAAGTTGCTGTCCGTCCTCAAGGTTTACGGTGGTCGTAAAGGTCTCGATTTTCAGAGCATCCTGAGAAACAAGCTCTGCTTGCAACTGGCCATTCCCTTCCAGAACTCGCTCCAGCCCAATGACTTCAAGAAAGTCACCGAATTCACCAGTGTCCATCTGCAAGACAGCACGATAGCCACCTCCCTCGCTTTCCGAAAAAGGTTCGCCGTCGTAGCTTACCGTCATTTCGCCAAAATTGGCGCGCGTCGCAAACGGCGCACTATGAGGATAGTCACCCTCGATTTCGAAACTTTGGCCGTTGACGGAGCCTGTCCCCGAGACCTTTGTTCTTTGCCCTTCGTCTACCTGTTCCAGAGCGAGAGACTGGAGGTCAAACACGAACGAAAAGCCAGAGGATTGATCATCAATGTTCAACCCAATGGATGTGAAAGTTACATTCTTGTCGCTCAGGAATGAGAGGATTCCACTACCTTCTGGGTCGCCCTCATTGGATCCGCCGGTCTCAGCTATAGCCTCTTGATTGTCCTCTTCCGTGGCGTTTTCGGGTTCAGGTTTTGGCGTCGGTCGGCCTTTTCGCCAACTTGTAGTGCCGTCAGCAGCTGTAAGGAAATTCGCCTGGAGACCGTCAACGACGAGGTTGTCAAAGTGCAGACGTCGATTGGCCAAAGCAGCAACATCCAATTCCAGTTCCAGAAGGTTCAATTCCGCAAGAGATGTTTCCGGCATAGTTTGGCTCGGGATAACCACACCACCGACGTAAATGTGGGTAATGCGTCCAAGCGCGACACTTACATCGTCATTAACCACAATCGGTTGTCCGATTTGTTCAGAAAGGACTTTTTCGACCAGGTCACGTCGCATCTCCGAGAATAGCGGCGCAGCAAGTAGCAACCAAACAAGTGCGATTGTTGCAAACACAAGTAGTACGACAATCCCAATTGTTCTAAACAGCCAAGTCCTCATGCATCCCCCTGACGTCGCCTACGCCGTTTTGTCTATCTGCAATTCGGCGTTTGCCAATCTACTGAAAAAGTTGGGCACGTAACTCGGTTCTCGCGCGCCGCGCATTTCGTGCTCATCGGTCCAAAGCTGCCAGGATACGGGCATCCCGTTCGTAAGGGTCCTCGCGGAAATGAACGACCCCGTCTTCGACCCACGCTGTCCAATATGTCAAAAGAACCGGCATTGGCTCAGGTAGATCAACGCGCGTTGTCTTTCCGCTATCCAAAATGGACTGCATCTTCTGCCGGCTCCAATCTGGCTCTCCCTCCATCAGAAGGCTCGCGAACTCGAACGGATACTCAAGGCGAACGCAGCCGGAACTGAGATTACTCTCGTTTCGGTCAAAAAGGGTTTTGTCGTTTGTGTCGTGCAAGTATACAGCATATTTGTTTGGAAACATGAACTTAACCAAACCCAGCGCATTGTCTGGGCCCGGCTGCTGAACCAGGGTCACGCCGGGGTTCTTCGCCCCCCAGTTTACGGCGTTTGCGGGGATTGTCTGGCCATCCTTGTTCCGAACAACATAGTTGTTGCGTGTCAGATAGGCTGGATCCTTGCGGATGCGCGAAAGTTTGTCTTTACGAAAAATCGAGGCGGGAACGGTCCAGGTGGGATTGAATTCCATATACTTGATTTCGTCTCGGAACACTGGGGTCTTTCGATAGGCTGACCCTGTGATTGATCTAGTGGTCCAAAGCGTGCCATCCGATGTGACCAAATATGTGCGGGCTCCTGCAATGTTCACCAGCACGAATTCGTCGTCGACTTCCCGCATAAGCCAGCGGCCACGTTCCAAGCTGAGACGCAGCTTGTTAATTCGATCTTCCACCGGTTTGTTTAGCGATGCGAACGTCTTACCGCCAATGACCCCATCGGCTTCTAATCCATGCCGACTCTGAAAAGATTTGACTAATTTCACCAAGTTATCGTCGTAAACCCAAGCTGTGTTTATGCCGTTTTCACCGTCTTCAGAAGAACCGCTTGTTTCAACGAAGCCTTCTGCCGCCAGCCTTTCGCGCAGCTTAGCGACAGCAGGGTCCACAATCTCTGGTTTAAGAACGGTTTCATCCGGAACATTGGTCCAACCGCCCTGTAAAGCAATGGCCCTATACTTACTCAGTGCTTCGACAAGCATCGTATACTGCGCATTGTCGATATCGATGCGTTCGATTAACGCGCTAAAACCTTCACCTTGAAGAAACTGATTCAGGGCAACGGCTGGGTCTTGTTGAATTACCGGTTTTGAGAAGTTCCAATCATCGTCCAGTGCATTTGGGTCGACTTTCCCAAACACCAAATGATGAACCAGTTTCACCGCAGCGTCCGTTGCCAGAATATCGAACAATGCTTGATTAGAAACATCGCCAGTTTGGGCGGCCTTAAATGCGGCTTGAAGCTCCGCTATGTCAAAATCTTCCGGTCTGAAGCCCTGTTCTATAGCGCCATCCAACTCCTCCAAGAGTTCGTCTGCCAATTCATCGCGTGTCCACGCAGGAGTGAAGCCCCTCTCTTCGTAAAAACGCGGCACTAGGATTTCAGCATCCAAGCTCTTTCTGTCAGGTAGCGTGCTACTCACGTCCAACTTGGCACCGAGTAGAGAAGCAAACTGCTCTGATATCTCGTTTGCGACACTTGGGTTGGGGAATATTGTTACCAATGCAGTTAGCGAAATCGCGACTAACGACTTAACGTGACCCACCAATACCTCCTGCGGCTTCGCGCTATATGCTGTCTCTATGTGGGAGGATACTCATACATAATGTATAATCAAATCGTAATTTATGATTTTAGTATGGCCATTTGATTGGAGGGTTCGAGTGCTGTGTGTATATGCAGGGGATTGACGCTGAACGTCCAAACGATCCTGTGGACGAGGCGGCCCTGTTGAATCTACTGTCATTGCAGTATCGACGGAGTTGGGCGGGTTATGGCGACATTTGTATTGGTCCACGGAGCGTGGCAAGGGGGATGGTGTTGGGCTCGCGTAGCCGCCCTTCTGCGCAGGGACGGCCACGACGTTTTCACCCCGACACTGACAGGGTTGGGTGAACGTGCTCACCTCGTTAGTGACGAAACCGATCTGGCCATGCATATCGAGGATGTCCTAGGGGTAATCACGTGCGAAGAACTCTCTGACATTGTTTTGTGCGGTCATAGCTATGGCGGCATGGTTGTCACCGGAGTGGCGGATAGAGCGCCCGACCACATTCGCTCACTTGTGTACCTCGATGCGCTCGTACCGGGCGATGGGCAGGCGGCCTTGGATGTTTTGCCTGCGGATATCGCGGCAGGGCTTCGTGATAGTGCCGCCGGTGGTAAAGTCGCGCCGGGCCCAGCGGAGGCTTTTTCGGTGAATGGAGCAGACTGTGCGTGGGTGGACCGCCGAAATGTCGCGCAACCACTCAAGACATTTGAGCAACCGATGCAACTGGTGAGCGGCCGAGCCGAGGTGGTAAAGCGGACCTACATCTATGCCACCGGCTGGGTCCCTGGGCTTGGCCAACCGTTTTTTGAGCGATACCAGTATCAGTCGGGGTGGACGGCGATTTCGGTGCCATTCGGGCACTACGTGATGATCGACAAGCCTGACGACTTGGCCCGAATGCTAATGTCCGCGATTTGAATTTGGCCGCCGGATCCTGCACGAGCGCGCGGACAGCGAAATCGCCCGCATAGGAATAGTTATTGCTTCTATCCCGATTGTCCTACTTCAATCAGCGCTTCGGGCGAGATGCGCCGTAGCTCCGCAAGTGAATCCGCGTCTCGACTGATCAGCTGGCATTGATCTCAAACCGAAGCTTCAGCTTCAATGGCAGGCAACCGATCTCGGCGCCGTCACTTTCGGATGCTCGATAATGAGTATGCGGTACTAGCTAGGAAAATAAGATCGGCTCAGACAAGGCGCTCGACGTTATCTTGGCCAACAAGTCTCTCACAATTGCCTTAGAACTGTTTCCCACTGACTAGGGTTGAATTTTTTCGACCAGAGTGCACTCTTGATTGTGGATGAGCGTCTAAAGTCGATTGAGCTGAGAGAGGACTACTATAAATTGAACGAATTCTACGCACCGCGCAAACTTATGGGCAAAAAATGCAAACTTATGCGCAAATCTCGCGCAAGGTTATGGGCGTAGAATCCGTAATTTTCTGAATGTAATCAGTGTTGGGCGCGCAACGATATGCGCGCGCCTACAGATTTTGTCGTTGCCCCGATAGTTATTCCGGGCATCCTTCTGGCGGCCTGGATC
>NZ_AEYW01000005.1 GCF_000192475.1 Ruegeria conchae | reverse complement strand
GCGGATCGTTGGTTACTACCAACAACTCAACCGATTTGGCCGTGCGCGGCAGAGGTATGCTACCGGTTCGACCCAGCTCGCAAATCGCGGCGGGCTCGAATGAGATGCTGCTGACCACGACGGGCTCGTTCCGCACCAATGAAGAAGGGTATCTGGTCACACAATCCGGTCTTGTCCTTCTGGGCTGGCGCGCCAATCCGGATGGTTCGATCCCTAGCGTCCCGAGGGACACGCCCGCAGCGCTGGAACCCATTCAGCTGAGCGTTAATCAACTGTCCGGCGCCCCCACAACATCAATGAACCTACGGATGAACCTGCCTGCAACCGCAACCGACGCCGGGGCTCCGGGGGATACGCAACCTCTGTCAGTCGAATATTTTGACAATCTGGGCAAATCCGAAAGCGTCGATATCGAGTTGGTGCCAACCGTTCCCGCAACCGGTAGCAGCAACGAATGGACCATGACATTGCGCGATTCAGCCTCGGGCGGCGCTGTCATCGGAGAATATACACTGACCTTTACCGATAGCCGCACAGCCGGAGGGACGTTGGCCAGCGTCACCGCAGTGTCTGGTGGGGCTTATGACCCGGCAACCGGAAGTGTCGTCGTCAATGTGGCTGGCGGTCCAATGGAGATTAATATCGGCCAGATCGGAGATGCGGACGGAATCACGCAGCTCTCGGACACATTTGCACCGGTTTCGATCACACGCGACGGCTCGGCTGTGGGCACAATGACAAGCGTACAGGTCGACGAGAATGGCTATGTCTATGCATTCTATGACACCGGGGTCAGTCGCCGGATGTTCCAGATTCCGTTGGCAGATGTGCCCAATCCAAACGGGCTGACCGCTTTGGACAGTCAGACTTACGCCCCCTCACGTGACAGTGGCACCTTCTTCTTATGGAACGCAGGTGAAGGTCCGACGGGCGATCTTGTGTCCTTCGCGCGCGAGGAATCGACAACCGATGTTGCCACCGAACTGACGTCGATGATCCAGACCCAACGTGCCTATTCGTCTAGCGCCAAGGTCATCCAGACCGTGGATGAGATGCTGCAGGAAACAACCAATATCAAACGCTGATCCGGTGATTAAGCAACAAAGGGGACGCGCCCGATGAACATGTCGACAGCATTGAACAACGCTCTGGGAGGGTTAAGCGCGGCAAGCCGAGGGGCGGCGGTTGTCTCTGGCAATATCGCAAACGCGCTGACGCCAGGTTATGCACGCAGATCCCTTGAACTGGCGACCAGTCCAATTTCGGGAAACGGCGTTCGTGTCGTCGGGGTCACGCGCCATCATGATCCGGTGCTGATCGCTAACCAGCGCGAGACAGATGCGGATTTCGCAGCCGCCAAGACCATATCTCAGTTTCATTCAAACTATGAAAATCTGATTGGGTCCGCAGATGACGCCACTTCGATCGCAGCTCGGCTCGCACAATTCGAGAGTAGCCTGATTACCGCAGCCAGCTTGCCGGACTCGGCGCGACGCCTGGATCAAGCCGCGCGCGCTGCTCGCGATTTCAGTTCTGCGCTCAACTCAGCGTCCGATGGATTGCGGCATATGCGATCAGATGCTGATCGCACCATTGGTAAGCACGTTGATACTCTGAATCAGACACTGGAAGACATCGAGAAACTGAATGCTCGAATTCCTGCGATCCGTAACTCGGGCGGAGACATCGGTGCCCTTCTCGACCAACGCCAAATTTTGATCGATCAGGTCAATGAACTAGTTCCGGTCAATGTGGTCGCGCGTGAGAATGATCAGGTTTCACTCTACGCGGAGGGCGGGCTGATCCTTATTGAAGGAACCTCCGCCCAGCTCTCGTTCACGACCACCGGCGATACGATGCCACATATGACCGTAGCAAACGGATTGCTGTCCGGGCTCGAAGTCAATGGGCGCCCCATTCGGCTCAGCGGCGATTTCGCGCAAATCAAGGGCGGCGCGCTGATGGCGCAGTTCGCGGTTAGGGATGAACTTGCCGTCGAAGCACAAGCTGACCTCGACGCTGTGGCCCGCGACTTGATTGAGCGGTTCGAAACAGCCGGGCTTGACCCAACTGCAACGACCGCCAATCCCGGACTATTCACCGATGATGGCAATCGCTTTGACGCAACTAGGGAAACCGGGCTTGCGTCGCGCATCTCCTTAAATGTCGTCGTCGATCCGGATGCCGGAGGCGACAGCTGGAAACTGCGCGCAGGATTGGGTGCCTTGACACCCGGTGCCCCTGGAGATGCAAGCCAGTTGCACGCCTTCGGTGTCATTTTGTCAGACGCACGCCCGATTCCCAGTGCCAGCTTCGGGACTGGGTCGATGCGTGCTGCTGAAATTACCGAAGCATTGCTCTCAAAAGCCGGTACAAACGCACATGCAGCGGACCAACGCAGCATCTTTGCAGCAAACGCCCAATTAGAGATGCAGAAAATCGTCGCAGAGCAAGGCGTTGACAGCGATGCCGAACTGCAGCGTTTGATGCAGATCGAGCAGACCTACGCCGCCAACGCCCGCGTTGTTACGGTTGTTGATGAATTGATGGATACCTTGTTGAGGCTATAAACATGGCGTTGAACTCTATCGGTGATCTGGCTCGGGGGTTGACCCTCAGGACCCGCAGCACCGAAATCAAATCGCAAATTGAAACTCTGTCCTATGAGATGTCTACAGGCAAGGTGCAAGATATTTCAGGCCACCTGGGCGGCGACTACGCGCACCTGCTGGATCTGGATCGCAGTCTCGAGCTGTTGGACGCATATTCAATCGCCACCGCCGAGGCGCGACTATTCACGGACGCAATGCAATTGAGCCTGAAAACGTTCAGCGGATCGGTGGCCGAGATATCTGCATCGCTGCTGTCATTTGGTACTGCAAATCAGACCGTGACACATGAGCAGGCCTCGGTTCAGGCCCGCAACGAACTCGACACAATGATCTCAGCGCTGAACACAAGGGCCGGTGGGCGCAGCCTGTATTCCGGGACCTCAACCGATATCTCTCCGTTACTGTCAGCTGAAACTTTGCTGGGGGCACTGCAAGCAGAGTTGTCGGGCCTCACAACCGCAACGGACATCCGCCAAGCCGCCGAAGACTGGTTCGACGACCCAACGGGGTTTGACGCGGTTATTTATCAGGGTGGCGCCGACACCCTGAGCCCGATGCAAATATCCGAGAACGAGAGGGTCTCTCTTCCAATCACCGCTACCGATCCCGCGCTAAAGTCTGCGCTACGCGACGTCGCTGTTGCAGCACTGGCCACAGATGACGCGCTGGCATGGTCTCCAGGTCTGCGTACCGCGCTATTCACAGAGCTCGGCGTTGAATTGGCTAATACTCAGGACGCGACGGTAAACCTGCGCGCCCAGGTTGGTGCCGCCGAAGCACGCATTGAGCAGGCCGCCACTCGCAACGCAGCTGCAAATACAAGCGCCGAGTATGCACGTAGTGAATTGATCTCAGCAGATCCTTACGAAACCGCGGCACGGCTGCAAACTGTGCAGTTCCAGCTGGAAAGTCTTTATTCCGTGACCGTCCGCAACGCCAACCTTTCGCTGGTGAACTTCCTCAGATGAAAATTCTCGCATTCCTGTTGATAATCTTGCCTTGTATCGCAAACGCCGGTGCTATCCGTCTGAAAGATCTGGTTGATTTCGACGGCGTGCGCGGCAACGACCTGGTGGGTTATGGCCTTGTTGTCGGTCTGAACGGTACCGGAGACGGCTTGCGTAACTCTCCGTTTACCGAAGAAATCATGTCCAACATTCTCGAACGGTTGGGTGTGAACGTGAACGGCGAGGATTTTCGCACGAAGAACGTCGCCGCTGTATTGGTTACAGCCACACTTCCGCCCTTCGCACGTGTCGGTGGTCAAATTGATGTAACCGTCTCTGCGATTGGAGATTCCAAAGGACTTCTTGGAGGTACGCTGATCATGACACCCCTGAACGCGGCAGACGGTCAGATCTATGCCGTGGCCCAGGGAACAGTATTGGCTGGTGGTGCTGCGGTTGAGGGTGACGCCGCTTCGGTCGTAAGCGGCGTTCCCACATCGGGAGTCATACCCTCCGGAGCGCGCGTCGAGCGTGAGATAGACTTTACCCTTTCCGACCTAACGCAACTCAGGCTGGCTTTGAGGGAGCCGGATTTCACGACCGCCAGCCGTATCGAAGCCGCGATAAACACCGAATTTAACCGGGCCGTTGCACTCATGCGCGACTCCGGCACTGTGGAGCTAAGCATCGATGCAACGCGCGCAGTTTCTACCGCCCACGCAATCGGTCGGATCGAGAATATTTTGGTTGAACCCCAAAGCAAGGCCCGTGTTGTCGTCGATCAGAGATCGGGTACAATCGTAATGGGTCGAGATGTCAGGATTTCGCGCGTAGCGGTGTCGCAGGGCAACTTGACCCTCACCGTCGAGGAAGCCCCTATTGCCGTTCAACCCAATCCTTTTGCGCGTGGCGAAACAGTCGTCGTTCCGCGTACTTTTGCTGGAATCGAGGAAGAAGAAGGAACTGGACTGGCGGAAATTCCCGAAGCAACCACTCTTTCCGAAGTGGTTGCCGGGTTGAATGCCTTGGGCGTATCGCCACGCGACATGATCGATATTTTGAAAACCATCAAAGCTGCCGGTGCGCTTCATGCTGAGTTCATCGTCAGATGAGCAGTATCGCAAATGCTATCAACAAAGAACCTCTCTGAATTCGACTTACTTGGATTTCCAACTATCCAGCCAGCGGCGTAATCCTTTGCGTTTTTCATCAATCGCATCACCGGCGGCGTAAAGACCATCTTCCATGTTTTCCAAAACCGGATCGATCTTCTTTTGCCGGAAACGGCGCCACCGGACCCAGATAGCCCATACCAATGCCGCGAATATCGTCAGAAAGATGATATTGAACCAGGGTATGATGCGCACATCAGGTCCATCGACATAGCGAATGAAGATCGCGTTAGGAAAGATCGACATGAACTCATTGCGCCAGCCGTAATGCGTTACGACCACCCAATCGGGGTTTTCCTTGGTCGATTTCGCGTCGTTAGCCTCGGTATAGAGGTTCGCCGTGTCGAACTTGAAATAGGGCGGCCAGCCCCAGCCGGTGTCTTCGTTGCGATAGACAATGGGCTTTCCGTTGGCGCGCACCGCCTGAATGAACTGCACATCGCGGTTTGACAGGCTCGTGGATTGATCCTCGGGTTCAGACCAGAATATTCGGGTCCAATCCGTCAGGTCCTGACGTTCCTCATAGGTGTTGACGATCCGCACAACATCGTGCTGCGGTAGAGAATACTGCAGGATCACGGCAACCGTGCCCCAGAAGATGATAATGAACGCCCATTTTACATAGGCCATGCCTTAACCCTCACATGTAATTCACGATGTAGATCAGCGCGCCAATCGCCACCCAAGGCACAATATAGACACCCAAAATCAATTTGCGCCGGAACGAATTGTCGTAGACGTGCAAACCACGCGCAACAAACGCTTCTTTGTTACCGGTTTTGCCCTTTTCGTCCCACCAGGTTTCCAGCTTTTGCCGCCTGACGCTGCGCGAATAAAAGGACAGCGCGAAATAGGCGATCGTCTGGACAACCAGCAGGATCAGCAACAGGCGCATTGCTCCGAACATCTCAATCCCGCCCAACCGCGCCCCAGGGGCCAACCCGTGCGATGACCGTTTCGCTGCCCCGGTCGTTACCGCTCATGTCCGGCTCATGGCCAAACAAGGCCGCACGGGCACCAGCCTTGTCCACCTGATACTCTCGCGCAAGGAAATCGGCAACATAGGCTTTCTTGGCCTCGGGCCAGTTCGTGTAGGTCTTATAGAACAGCTCCTTGTGGCAGATGAACAGCTGGCGCGGGTCCAGCGGTGCAAGCTCTGCCAGCAGCATGTTCACCAGATCGCGGTTCGGCGTATCGGCTGCGCGCAAGGTATAGAAATAGGCCGGATGGTCCGAAGTGATGCGCGGCCAACGCCCGCCATCTGTCGCCCAGCGCAATAGTTGCGCGAGGCCGTGATACGCTTCGGGTAGGCGATCCGCGTGATTGCGGGCGAGGCGGCGCATGTCGCTGCGGTCCAACCCGCTCAGATCAACATCCGCGTCAGCAGCCGCAGCAATGGTCAGAAAGTCCATTTTCTGTTGCAGGATCGCGGCAGCATCCACGCCGCGGGCCTTGACGATGGGTTCGACCAGATCGTTGTAGTCCAGAAACTTTGCAATCTGGTTTCGCTGCGACGGGCCAAAAACGTATTTGATCGGCATATCGTCGGGTCTGGCGCCCATACAGATCACCGCCGGGTGATCCAGATCCGGGAACAGGTAGAGCCCGTCGAAATGCGCTGTCCAGAAATTGCGCTGCTCGAACGCGGTATGACGTAGGCGGACGGGGTTGCGGGTGACGTCGCCGGTTTCTTTGGCCGTTTCGATCATCTTGGCGATCAGAACATCGTCGAACCAGGCATCCTCTTCGGTTTTGAACCGTTCGACCATGCCCGCTAGTTGCTGTGCCTTGCGCAGGGTGCCGCCAGCGGTGTCAGCCTCAACCTCAATCTTGCGCAGGTTTAGCAGATCGCGCGGGGTGGTGAGTTTGATGACCGAGTTCACCAGCTCTCCGGCCACCGCATCGGTGGCGGTCAGGGCAAACAGTTGCGCCTCGTTCATCTCGATGAATTCGCGCAGGATATCGCGCGAGGTTGAGAATTTGACGTTCAGCAGCGGCGCGCGTTTCTGCTCGGTTGTCAGGAGGATGAACTGCCGGTTGACCCCGTTGGGGTTGAGGTAGAGCTCATCCTCCAGCTCAATCCCCACCTCCGGCGAATAGCCGGAGATATCGACATGGAAATCCGTCAGCGCCGTGGTCTTGCCCGCCAGATGCTGCAGCGCGCGGTTATACCGCTCGACCAGAGCCGGGCTGGAGATGTGGACGAGATTGCCGAACATCAGGCCTTTTTTGATGAGGCGGATCATTGGTCGCTCTGTATAAATACTGGCATTACTGCACGCTTATCCTTTGCGACGACTTCGGATTTTACGAAGTAGTGGGTTTTCCTCGGTACTTTCTTCGCCCTATCCAGAACGATACCAAACAAATTCGCTTGTAAGTCTTTGATAAGCATAACGACCTCTAAAGACCATTTTATCCAGCTTTCTGCCAGTATCTCAGGGTCTTCAAATTTCTTGTCAGCAGCGGAGAACCTTCGCAGTCTTTCAAAAAACACCAAGCTTTCTCCGAGCACGAAGTATGTGTTGCCGTCCAGAGAATTGACATAGACCGATGCATCTGCATCGCAGGGCAGACTTCCTGCATTTTTTAGGGCCGTATTAAGTTTATAGTGAAAACTCGTTTCGTTTCTAATGTTGCGGTTTATTGCGTGACCTTCCGAAGCGCCCAATCTTTCAATTTCTTCCGTACTTTTTTGGATGAGCGCCAGCATTTCCGGATCTAGCTTTTCAGTTTTCTTGGTTGCTTCCTTGAGAAACTCGTATGCCTCAAAAACGCGGGAAGATAACGTTCTCAGGACCACATGGAACTGAAGATCCGATGCAAATTTTACTGGACCTCTTTCGTCGTCCTGCCGCTCCGTAAGTCTGAGGAACCGCGCGAAAACGTTAAGTTCATTACAGATGTAAGACAGCATACCCAATACAGCTATCTCTTCCTTGGTCATCGAACCAAGATCAGACTTCTTCAGATTAAACTCATGGAAGTGGACTAGACTTTCAGTCACCCCTTCCCCTCCAAATACCGCCGCTTGGCCTCTTCCATCCGGCCCATTTCGCGGACGGCGTTTTCGATGGCGACCTCGTCGCTCTTGTCGGCATAGCGGAACTCGCTGTCGGCGTAGCGGTTGATCTCCTGTATCACCATCTCAACCGTGATCGGCTGGCGCAGGTCCTCGATCATGGCCTTCTTGGTGTCGTAGTCGCGGAACAGGAACAGGTCGGGGTTTTCCATCCACTCGTCGGGCAGTTCGAAATCCATCGCGCGGACCTTGACCGCGTCGGTGATGTTCTTGATCGCGCGGCCGGTGAAACGCTCATCCGCTTGTTGGATCGCCTTGAGGTAGGTGCCCATCTTGGCAATCGTATCCATCTGGCCGATATCGCCGGACACCCGGTCATAAACCTGCAGCAGAGCGTCCTCGTGCGGGCGCGAGTGGCTTTCAAAACTGGCGGCGACGGCTTTTTTGATTTCCTGCGCGGCGTAGGCTTCGTGTTCGCCCAGCGGGATGTCGTGGTTGCGGCCCATCAGCAGGTGCAGGATGTCGATGTAATCCTCGCGCGTTTGCGGTCCGTCCACCAGAAACCGCGCACCGGCCCGCTGACGCAGGGCGTCGTCCACATTCTCGGGGTAGTTCGAGAACATGCCAAAGGTGCAGTTGCCGCGCACGACGGTGTTGGCACCCGCAAAGCTCTCCATCAGCACGGCGGTGATTTCCAGCTGCCCGGCTGACGACTGCCGGTCGCCGCGTTTGCCTGCCAGCTGGTCGATGTCGTCGATGGTGCCGAACCCGATGACCGAGGGGTCGATGATCGTGTTGATAAACGCTTTGGCGTTCTGGCCGGATTTGCCCTGATAGCTGTCGATATTGTCGGTGCTCAGGTTCTGATAACGGAACGGATAGCCCGCGTTCTGGCAATAGTCGTTGATCAGCCCGGCCATCATCTGGATCAGGGTGGTTTTGCCGGTGCCCGGTTTACCGTCGCCCATGAAGGTGAAGATGAACCCGCCAAGCTCGGCAAACGGGTTCAGGCGGCGGTCGAAATCATAGGCCATCACCATCTTGGCCAGCTTCATCGCCTGATATTTGGCGATATGGTTGCCCACCACCTCGTTCGGTTTCTTGAACGTCATGGTCAGGGTGGTGGATTTGGCCTTGGAGGCGGGTTCGAACCCTCGAATGGTCAGGTCATCGGCCTCGATATGCCAGGCAGCATTCTGGAACGGCGCCAGATGGCCTGCGGACTGGGCGCGCAGGGCGGCCTTCTCCATCAGTTGTTCGGCATAGGCGCTGGTGGCCGCGATCAGGTTGGCGTCGTCGGGGGCGTGTTTGGCCAGCGTTTGATCCAGCTCCCACAACGCGCCATGCAGAGCAAGTTGGCCGTTGTCGGTCAGAACCTCTTCGATCTCAATGATGTCGACGGTGGTCTCGCCCAGATGAGAGGACATCAGATAGGCCAGCGCATTGCCCAGAACATGGGACGTAATCAGCGCTTCGGCGGTCAGTAATTCCGAGAATTCGGTTTTGCGGGAGGCAGGCAGATCTCCGGCAAGGTTGGCGCGCTTCAGGTCGGCCAGCGGAGTCTGCTCCGCATACGCCTCGGCTACAGCCAGAGCGATGGCTATTGCACGGCGGATTGCCTGCTGCGTTGTGGCCTGAGGCGGCGAGACCAGCGTGTCGCCCTCATCCGAGGCCTCAATCCGTTCGACCAGATGCACCCCGTCGGCGCGCGCAACGCGGCGCGTCACCAGCCCCGGTGTCGTAGACCGGAACCGACGCCCCGTCGAAACACCCGGCGACCGTTCTGCGGCAGCCTCAACAGGTTTGGCGATACGCGGCGCATGCTCGAACCCGTTCAACATTGCGGTCGCTGCTGCGTAATGCTTGCGAATGTCGTCTTCGCGCAATTCCATCTGATCTGACGTCAAACTCATCTTTTTCCTCGCAATGCCGGGCTGAAGCCCGGCCTACTCAAATTCTGTAGGGCGGGCTTCATCCCGCCACTTGTCTCAATACCTCAAAACCTGTCCGGCCTTGCTGACCACGAACTTGCGCACATCAGCAAAACCCGGAGGGTTGCGTTCGGCGAGAACCTGAAACGGACGCTGGGGCAGGATGATGGATCGCTGGGTGCGGGTGGCGCCGGTCTCAGCCCCATGCCCGCCGAACGGGTCCAGCGCAAAAACCTCGCGCTCAACGGTCGAGAACCAGCCGGCACGTTCCTCGATCACCTCTTCGCTTTCCAGCTCTTCAGTGGTCCAGGCCAGCGCCCAGTCCTGACCTTGCGGAGACTGCGCGTCCTCAAGCACCTGCCGCAGCGGGCCGGATTGTTCGGTATAAGCCGAGGAATACATCGGCCCTACATGAATACGGCGCAGATGCTTGGGATGCAGGTCATCGAAATCCTGATCGAAGCCCTTGGCAATCGTCACCAGTTTCAACCCGCCCAGCGACTGCGCCATCAGATGCGCCTGCACCTCGGGCCAGCGGCGTTGATCCTTGGGCAGGGCAGTTTTGCCACTGTCCTCCAACTGCATCAGATAAATGACCGGCAGGTTGATCTGGCTGTCATAGACCGCCCAGTGGATCATAAACTTGCGCCGCTCGTCCTCATTCCCGATCCAGTGACATTCGGGATCGTTGCGGGCCCAGAACAGCTGACCTTTCAACAATTCCTCGTAATAGAGCCTTTGGGACAGCGCGAATTGCAGTTTGGTGGGGATTTCCTGATCGCCGATGATCGTTCGCACCATGTCGGTTTTCAGGTCGTCTTCCGAGGGCATATTGGCCAGATGCACCTGCGCCTGCTGCGCGTCATTGGCCATCGTCAGCAACTCGGCCGCTACCGGAAACCCGCTGTCGCGCTTGTCCATGGCGAGGCTGCCAAAGAACCGCCCCGTATCGCGCCCGACCAGCAGATATTTCATGGATAGCGCGCGGAAGGTGTAGAGCAGCCCCGATAGGTAGCGCGACACGATCCGCACCTCTTGCTTGCTGATCGCGCCCTCGGCCTCCATCGTCGCGGCCACGCGCAGGAGGTGGACGGTGATCACCTCGAATTTGCGGAAGTAGCGCTGCGAGGCGAAAGTGTCGGTCAGGCCGACATGGTCTTGGGTGGGGTTAGTTTCGACCACGGATAAATTTCCTGTATCTGCCCCAATCTTCAAAGACGAGCCGGAAACGATCCCGCCAAAAACCAAAGGCTTCGGCTGACGTCATACCATCACTGTGAAGTATTTCTTCATACATATTCACCATGCCGAACCAAAAAGCTGGCACCACAATACGGACGACGAAATAGACGTAGGCCGGTAATAGCAGCACTCCGAAAATAACTGCGATACCCTCCACGTTGGCTGCATTGTGCAGGCCCAAAAGCGCCAAAACCCACAGTGCTAATACATAAACAACCAACGCAATTGCCAATACCGGCATCAACACGACCATTGGGCCAAACATCAATATGAAAGAGGCCATTTACCCCCCATACAAATTCTTATCATGCTTCTCGACAATCGAGGCAAACCGACGGGCAAAACGTTCATCCGCTTTGGCCTTTTTTTCCAGCACGTCGCGGGCAAAGACCATGTGGTCCTCATGCGCCTCAAGCATGTCGGCCATTTTCTGGTTGGTCGCGGTACCGATGGCGGCCATGGCGGTTTGCGCCTCTTGGTCGGTCTGCACGCCGATCTCGTTGATGCGATGGGCCACGTCCTGCTGTTGCGCGGTTTTCAGCGATTTGGTCAGCGCGTCATACAGCACGACGCGCTGTTGGGTGTCTGTCTGCAGCTTGTTGATCAGCACCATCTGCGTCGCCGCCTGGTTCTGCAGTGAATCGACCCAGGTCTTGCCCTTCTCGATATACCGCTCCAGCGTCTGGGACTTGGCCAACTTGACCTGCTCTTCCTGAACCTTGGCGTTGTATTGCTTGTTCAACTCGGCCAGTTCAGTCTCTAACTGGGTCCGCGCGGCGGCGTCCTGTTCGACGCTGATCTTGTTCTCCAGCGTGATGATCGTCGGGTCCATGCCCTGAATTTCAGCCCGCAACGCTTCCAGTTCGGCCACCGTGGCTTCGCGGTCGTCCAAAGTGCCACTCAGATTGTCCTCAACCTTCACACGCTGCTCTTCCAGCACCGACAACTGCCCCTCCAGCAGCTTCACGATCACGTCGGATTTGGCGATCAGGTCCTGCAGCTTGTCGTCGATATTTGCTGTGCGCATCCGCTCCTGCCGCATCGACTCGGATTTGGCTTTGGCGAAGATGCCAACAAACGACTCCCACCCGGTTTTCGAGCGCATCTCGTCGAAATCCTTGGAAAACGCATTGGTGACATCATCCAAACCCATGATCAGCTCGGCGATGTTTGCGTTCATCACCTCGGTATGGGCGTGCACATCCTCGAGCGTTGCATTTTCGATGTCGATATCCGCCTCGGCGGTGCCAATCTTGGCCCGTGCCGCTTCGATCCGCGAAGTCAACCCTTCGATCTGCGACTGACTTTCGCGCACTTTGGCCTGAGTTTCCTGAATCAACGCTTCAAACTGCTGGTTCGACATCTGTCCTATTCCTTTTTTCTTATCTACCCAATAAGATAGGGGATGTTACACAGATTTACATCCCTCTAAGTGTTAAATCCCCACGAAGATTGGCAAATTCAGACATGAAATGAAAGAAGGGATACCATAGACTGAAACGCCAAGATGGATTTCCCGAAACATCCAAATTGCTCTTTAATCTATGAAGAAGTGATTTGTAATTTTGTCAGTCGCGTCATTATCGTAGACACTCGATAAATACGCGCGCTCGATATCATCATCAAAAAGAGAAAGAACTTCATTCAGTTGCCTTTGCTCCATCAGTTCCGGGACGAATCGAAAAACGGTTCGCATTACATAACGGCAGTCAATCTTTTCAGGATCACAAAGATCAAATTCTTGTTTGATCGTATCGATCAAAAACTCATCTTGTAGCCGATCCAGGAACTGCCTTTCTGCGCTGGAAGAACCGAGTTCTATTGATTTTCTTATCCAAATGGCTTTTTCATTCCGTCGTGCACCGCACATTTCTTGGACTGAGAGCTTAGGTGATACTGATCGATATTGATCTTGGAAGCGGGCATCCTGAAATAGATCCCTACAGTATAGTCCCGTCCAAAAGCCATGGCTTTCGACGATATCCGGCTTGGTGAAGTCTAGTACATAATCGGCAATACCCGGATTTTTGTGCAAGTTCGCCATAACCGGACTACCAAGCATTCCAAGATCAAGAATATTGAACTGCTTGTGCCATGACATCACACCAAGATCCGGGTTAGATACCAACGGTCGTCGGATTTCGTTGTTCTGAGCAATCGCATTGAATTCTCGACGCACTTGATCAAAACCATCGACTGCCCAGCCAAGATAGTAAGGCTCCGTTCGATACATCCAGACCGAAGCAACAACGCCAACTACAGCAATAGTACGAAGTTCAACAATTCTTCGCGACGCAACAGCGTGATAAACACACCATGTCGGGAGCAGGAGAGAAACGACCGTGACATAGCTGTAAGTGCGCATCCAATCGATCCGAGGACGGCCCAAGAATACAGGAGAAATAAGCGCCACGCACAAGACAACTAATATCGCAGAAATCAGAAATTTATCAGCAGCGTCCATCCCCAATCTGAAGACAAGTGGTAGGCAAACAACGGCTAGCCACCAGCCACCTTGCACAAAGTTATAAGCCGATACCTGCATTCCTTCGACCATTGGTTGAACGGATCCTGATAACAGCGCCTGCACTCGGTCAAGTGGAGAAATACCCTGCGCCGCAGCGGTATTTGGGAAGAATTCTCCGAAATAGGCAAATCGAATTCCATGAATGACGACACATAGCGCCGCAACCAAAAACGAAAACTTTAGCGCCCCAAATGAATGAAACTTGCGCTGCCAATAGACTGAAAACAAACCTAATAAAGCCACTATAGTAAGCAGAAGCTCCAGCCTTACAAAGCACGTTAGGACCAAGGGAATGGCCCAGAGGAACGACACGCGCTTGCACCTTATCATCCGAACAAGCCCTGCGATGCTCAGTACGATTAGGAAATGAGTTAAAGCGTTTTCCATCCCGGACCCATGCCAGAGGAAAAATGGATACACAAAACTCAATGCGAGCGACAATAGCAGAATAGAAAACAGACCTTCGGCCCTTGAAACGCCAAGTGCCAAAGCTACCGCCGCGCCCAATAGCAATGTCGCAACAAGCGTTTGTAAAAAGGCAAATGATGCGTAATTAATGCCGGTCATAGCATAGGTAGCGGCATATAGAATCATTTGCACAGGGCTGGAAGATGCTTCGACAATTGGGCCAGAGGGACTTACGCCGACAAAGCCAAAGTCAACAAGGTTTCGCCCTGCACTCATTGTAATGACACCATCGTCACGCGTTTGATACAGGCTAGCGTCAATCATGCCATATCTGACAAAGAACACTGCGACTAGAATGCACGCCGCGCAGATTAAATAATTTGAGACGGAAAACTTGGACAAGTGGTGCTTAGAATAACTGTTCAACGCTTCTTGCCCAAAAAATTTAGCCCGAGGAAATCAGAGATGATGTATTTACGATAGATATCTGTTTCGGTCGGCGACCGGAACTCATTGTTCTCTGTACCCAGATAAAATTGGCAAAAACGGCACACCTCGGCATTCGAATCGCGATAGGCTAATTTGCCAGAAGTCGGTCCATTCGGTCATTACTCTGGAACGACAACGCCCCGCGTCTGGAGGAACGCGGGGCGTGTGTTGCGATAACCCAGAGAGGAGAAGATTATCGCGACGTGATCAAAGGCGTTAGTTCACGGCTTTTGCGTCAACCACATCCTTTTCGATGGCATTTGCCGAAGAGATCTCGATTCGGCGCGGCTTAAGGGCTTCGGGCACTTCGCGCTTCAGGTCGATGTTCAGCATGCCGTTCTCATGGCTTGCGCCGGTGACGCGAACGTGGTCGGCCAGGGCGAAACGGCGCTCGAATGCGCGGGTCGCGATGCCACGGTGCAGGTAGCTGCGATCCTTGTCCTCGGCGGATTTCTTGCCAGAGACAACCAACGAATTTTCTTTTACTTCAACTGACAGATCAGCTTCAGAGAACCCGGCAACAGCGACCGAGATGCGATAGGTGTCAGCATCGGTCTTTTCAATGTTGTAAGGGGGATAGCTGGGCTGAGCCACGTCGTTGGTCAGAACCCTGTCCATCATGTCTGCGATCTGATCGAAACCGATAGTGGCGCGGTGAAGCGGTGCAAAGTCAAATGTACGCATGTCGTATCCTCATCATTGAGCGATTTACGAATTTGCCCTCCGGTATGGACGGGCGGTGAGTTTCCCGGACCCCAATCGTGGCGATCCGGTAAAACTCACATGGGAAGCAGTTTGTTCGGGTTCAAGACCCGCCGGCGCTGATGAATTTGGCACCCGAGCTGGATTTGTCTGATCCGGGCTGCAATCTGCGGATCGTGGCCGTTGGCCGGGGTGCATCACGGCGCAGGATCGCCTTCAATTCTGAAACGATTCCCGACAACTCCATACCGTAGCCGACTTTCTGACCTCCATTCGTTGAAATTGCCGAGGCAACCGACAATATCTGCCAGCGCGGCCCCTTCTTTGCCAGAATGGCCGAGCCAGACGATCCAAATGTGACGTCGCAGTTAAACACGATCAGGCCCTGTCCACGCTGAAGAATGTGACAGGATCGCTGCCGCAGGATCGCGTCTTCCCTGCCGCGCCCATAAGATGCGACGCTGATTTCATTGTCGGTTACGCGGCCACTGTGCAGGGCAAACGGATCAGCAATAGAGTAGGGAATCGGCTCTTCGAGCCGCATTAGAGCCACATCCACCCGAACCCGAGGGGCCGAGACAGGGGCGTTCGCGACAAAATCCGGGTGCGCGGCGATCTGGATAACCTTCCGCTCGGCCAGCGCTTCGCCATCGCTTAGCCCGGCGCGAAATGTCACTTCGCCGGGGGCGTATGATTTACCAGTCGCCTTGTCCAGCGCGCAGTGGGCGGCCGTCAATACGATATCCTGAGCAATCAATGTACCCGTGCAAAAACCCTTATCGCCAAAATCCAGTCGGCCAACCGCTTCCCATCCGTACAGATCATCCCGGTCAGTCAGACGGCGCTTGTTTCCGGTCTGGGCCTGAGATGTGGTTGCAAGAACGGAAAAACATAAAATAATTTTGAATAATAACCGGGTCATGGCTTAACGAATTTTGCTCCAAGATGTTTGGTGTTGTTGTCCAGAGACGCGTTCATACCTCGCCCTTGGGAAAGCTCGGCCTGCAACAATTCCAAAGATTCGTTCAAGTCGGTGCCCAGCGCAACGCGTTGACCCTGCATTTCAGCTTTGGCGGCTACGACTGAAACGATGCGAGGGCGTTCACCCTCAAACGAAAAAATCGGCGCACCGGACGCTCCGAAATCCACGTCACAAGACATGATCAGGATGCCCGCCTGACGGCCGATGACTGAACAGACCTCTTGCAGAGACGGTGCTTCGGACCGGTCATGGGCGTAAGAGACAACACCGACCTCTTCACCGCGAGTTGGGCGGTGTCCGGTTTCAAAAGGTATGACCGATGTGTTGCGGATCGGCTGCCAGAGCTCGATCAATGCGATATCGTGACGTACGCGTGTCGCCGATAAATCACCGACATATTTATATTCCGGATGCACCACCGTTCGCCGTGCCGGTCGATATGCCGACGCATGCCCAAGACGCCAACCCGCCAAAAACTCGATCCGCGCCGGATCAATCCGCTGTTTCGTCGCTTTATCGAAAAGGCAATGCGCTGCGGTCAGAACCAGCGTTGGAGATATGAGCGATCCGGTGCAGAACCCGGTTCCATCAATATCCAGCCGACCAACCGCCATCCACTCTCGTCCAGCGTCAGTGGTATCAAGGCTTTTAAGCCCTGAATCCTGCGCCTGCCCTGCCAAAGGCAGCAAGCTAAGCGTAATAGCCGTGATCCAGTTGCGCACACAGGTCTCCGGTCAAGTGGTCCGATCAACATTCGTATGCTGTGGGTACGGCGAAAATAGGGCAAATGCGGCCCGTTCTGGATTCGCTCTGATCTGATGCCCGCTTGCAGCAATTGGCTAACGTAATTGCGGTATGCCGCTGGTATCACCGTGCAGCGCGCGCGGTTTGGGCCCACCTGTGGCCCAATCCAGCAGTTCGACGGTATGGATAACGGGCGTGTCGGTTCCGGACCCGATCTGCATCATGCACCCTATGTTTCCTGCTGCGATCACATCGGGATTTCTGGCCTCAAGCGAGCGCACCTTGCGCTGTTTTAGCTGACTGGAAATTTCAGGCTGCATAAGGTTATAGGTTCCGGCGCTGCCGCAGCATAAATGATTATTAGTAGGCTCTAACACAGTGAATCCAGCAGATTTCAACAGACTTTTGGGGTGGGTAGTAACTTTTTGGCCATGCTGCAGAGAGCATGCTGCATGGTAGGCAACGACCAGTTCTTTTTTGTCACTGAATGGCAGCTCCAACTGAACCAACAGTTCGCTGATATCCATCGCCAACGCCGACACACGCGCGGCATCTGCAGCAAGCGGGTCGTTGCGGAACATGTGGCCATAATCCTTCACCGTAGTCCCACACCCCGATGTATTAATGACAATCGCATCTAAGCCATCGCCATCCATTTCGCGCGTCCAGGCCCGGATGTTGGTGGCGGCAGAAGCGTGGCTTTCGCCCGTTTTACCCATATGATGAGTTAACGCTCCACAACACCCTGCCCCTTCAGCAACCACTACCTCACATCCCAAGCGTGTCAGCAGACGAATCGTGGCATCGTTGATGTCTGTATTCAGCGCTTTTTGCGCGCACCCTGTCATCAACGCCACACGCATGGTTCTTGAACCTTTTGGTGCAAAACTTTGGGGATCATCATTGCGACTAACCGGTGGAATATGCTTGGGCGCCATATCCAGCATCGCTTTCAGTCGCGCATCCGGCATCAAAAACCGGAACGGGCGGCCCAGCTTTGCACCAATCAGCGCCCATCGAAAGCGCGTAGGATAAGGTAAGATTTTGGCCAGTATCCAACGCAGTGCCTGATCCGAGAATGGGCGTTTGTAATTATCTTCGATGTATTCCCGCGCGTGATCGACCAGATGCATATAGTGCACACCCGAGGGACAAGTGGTCATACAGGCGAGGCAAGATAAGCAGCGGTCGATATGCTTGACGGTCTTTTCGTCCGGGACACGTTCATTCTCCAACATATCCTTGATCAGATAGATGCGTCCGCGAGGACTGTCCAACTCATCACCAAGAACCTGGTAAGTGGGGCACGTTGCAGTACAGAAACCACAATGAACGCAGTTCCGCAGAATTTCATTGGACCGCTCAATCGCGGGGTCCTGCAGCTGCTTTTCGGTAAATGTCGTCTGCATCGTCTACCCCATAAGACCCGGATTGAACACGCTACGCGGATCGAATTTCAGCCGAATTGCCCTTGTTAGAGCCCTAACCTGATGGTTCTCTGGTTGAAACCGACCAAATTCGTCCATCGTATGGGCATCTGCACGTACAAGGCTCGCATGGCCCTCGAAGGCCCCCAAGCGCGCACGCAAATCCGTGCCCTTTGGCACCAGCGCCCATATCAAACCACCACCCCAATCAAGCAGGGTCCTCCCTGCTTCGATCCGATCCGCAATGACCAGGGCATCACCGGGTTTCACCGACAAGCGCCAGACATCGCCTTCCAGATCATGGAACGCACGCACATCGCGCAGATCAGCCCACCGCTTGCGCGACTCCTCCAACTCGGTGCATTCGTTGCCAAGGATTTCGCTCAATCGACTAGCCCGATAAGCGACCGAGTCGGCAAATCCCTCGATCCTCAAAAACGCCTGTCTATCCTTCGGATCATACGCCGCGCCGCTCACTTCGTATGGGGATCTCAGGGCAGTCGACATAAGATCAACTGCGGTTCCTACATCATCGGCACTGACAGCCAATGTGGCCTGAGTCTCTGGCTTGGGCAAAACCTTCAGCGAGACTTCTGACAAAACCCCCAATGTGCCCCATGACCCGGCCACCAGTTTCACCAAATCGTAGCCGGTGACATTTTTCATCACCCGTCCACCATTTTTGATGACTTGCCCAAGGCCATCGACATAACGGACGCCCAGCAGGAAATCCCGGCAGGCCCCGGCCTGAATTCTGCGAGACCCCGAGATGTTGGCTGCAACAACGCCTCCAATCGTCGGTTCACCAGTCGTGCCCAACAAACCGCGGTGATCCATTGGCTCGAATGCCAATTGCTGACCCTCGCCATCCAGAGCCGCCTCAATCTCAGCAACAGGAGTTCCCGCACGCGCGACCAGAGTCAGTGCTCCGGGTTCATAGAGAGTAATCCCGCTCAATCCAGCGGTACTCAGCTCCGGTTCCGCACCAACAACGCCGCGTGTGCCACCGCCGGCAATACATACGGGTCCGTTAAGCCCAGCAACGGTTTCTGCAAGTTCAGCCTCGGTTTCAGGTCTCATTGCGTTCATCTTTTCACAAATTTCTTGAAGGTGAGGGCAAAGCCCCTATTCCGCCGCCATCCTGCGTCCCGCTGACGCCGCCAATGGGAACACTTTGGCTGGATTCAGCAGCCAGTTAGGATCAAACACATCTTTCACAGCCATCTGTGCCTCAAGATCCTGAGCTGCATATTGATGGGTCATAAGATCGCGCTTTTCGATGCCAACCCCATGCTCCCCCGTCAGGCAGCCTCCGGCATCGACGCAAAGCTTCAGGATGTCCGCCCCGAACGCCTCGCATTTCTCAAGATCACCCGGTTTGTTGGCGTCAAAAAGGATCAAGGGGTGCATGTTACCGTCACCGGCATGAAACACGTTGCCAACAGGTAGGCCGTAGTCCTTGCTCAACTCTCCGATGCGGCGCAGCACAAAGGGCAGCGATGAGACCGGGATCGTCCCATCAAGACACATATAATCGTTGATCTGCCCCATCGCACCAAAGGCCGATTTCCGCCCCAGCCAGATACGCGCGCTTTCATCAGCGGATTGGCTTTCGCGCAGCTCAACGGGATTGTGGCGTTTGGCAATCTCGATGATCTTCGAAAGCTGGCTGTCGATCTCAGCCTCTGACCCTTCAACCTCGACGATCAGCAACGCCTCACAATCGGGATAGCCAGCATGGGCGAAATTCTCGCAGGCCCTGATACAGAGGCGGTCCATAAACTCGATTGCGACGGGTAGAATGCCCGATTTGATAATGTCAGAGACACATTGGCCCGCAACTTCATTGTCATCAAAGCCCATCAGAACGGGCCGTGCCCCTTCCGGTTTGCGCAGGATACGCAACGTCGCTTCGGTTACGATTCCCAGCTGCCCTTCGGATCCGCAAATCACGCCCAGCAGGTCCAACCCACCAGCATCCAGATACGTGCCTCCGATTTCGACCACACTGCCATCCATCATCACCATGGTGACGCCCATCAGGTTGTTGGTCGTCACGCCATATTTCAGGCAATGCGCCCCGCCCGAATTCATCGCGATATTCCCGGCGATGGCGCAGGCAAGTTGGGACGAAGGATCAGGGGCGTAGAAGAAATCCTCTTCTTCAACAGCTCCGGTCACACTCAAATTGGTTCGGCCGGTCTGCACCTTGATAAACCGATTGTCGTAGTCGACCTCCAACACTTCATTCATCCGAGCAACGCCTAAGATCACGCAATCCGCTGTCGGCAAAGCACCGCCGGCCAACGAGGTCCCCGCACCGCGCGGCACCACGGGCACACTCAGTTCGTGGCAAATGCGCAAAACATCGGAAACCTGCTGTGTTGTCGACGGCAGTACTGCCAACAAGGGCGGACATTTGTAAGCGGTCAATGCATCACATTCATATGCACGCGTTTCGGCCACATCGTGGATGACGGCATCCCTCGGCAGGACCTGCTGCAACCGCGCAACCAAAGCTTGCTTACGCGCCATGACATCCGGATTTGGCTTGGGCATTTCCATCGCTGACCCTCCATTTGGTAAAATTATATTACCAATTTTACCGGCTGGCAAGTTTCTGAATCCAGCAATAGTGTCGCGGCATGACTTGGATCGACCGCGCGCTGCTGTTCTCTCCGCTAGACTACGTTGCCGTACTGCTTCTGTTTGCAGCTTGGCTGGGAATTGGATGGAGGATCGAGAATCCATCCTCTCAGAAACCGTCGGTGTCGTTGATGATGGATGATTTCCGCAAGGTCTGGATGCGAGAGATGGTGACGCGCCAGCCACGTGTGTTCGATGCGCAGGTGATCTCGGCCATGCGTCAGGGCAGTACGTTCTTTGCGTCAACGATCATGATTGCAATTGGCGGTGGCTTGGCGCTGCTTGGCAATACCGAGCGCTTGGCCGGAGTTGCCGAAGACCTTGCCATTGGCCGTGCGCCCGCAATGGTGTGGGAAGTCAAAATACTGATTATTCTTCTTTTTCTGTCGAACGCATTTCTGAAATTTGTATGGTCGCATCGTTTGTTTGGATATTGCGCCATCCTGATGGCCGCGGTTCCAAACGACCCCGACCATCCGCAGGCCTATGCCCGTGCCGCTCAGGCGGGCGATATCTGCATCACGGCGGCGCGCAGTTTCAATCGCGCGTTGCGGGCAACCTACTTTGCTTTGGCATCCATTGCCTGGATTTTGGGACCAATGGCATTAATACTGAGCTCAGCCGTTACATTTGGAGTCCTATATCGTCGCGAGTTCGCCTCGCATTCGCGAACCGTCATGATGACAGCGCCACCAAACACAGAGTCGTGATCGCAATGCCGCGCCCGAGCGCATAGTTTGACCCTATGCGATATCTGATTCTCAGCGCCTTACTGGCCAGCCCCGCCTTCGCTGACTCTCCGACGATCGAACAGGTCTCGACCCGTTCGAACGGTGATACTTGGCGATTCGATGTCACGATCCGTCATCCCGATACCGGATGGGATGATTATGCCGACGGCTGGCGAGTTCTGGATATGCAGGGAAACGAACTGGGGATGCGCGTGCTGCACCACCCTCATGTTGAAGAGCAACCCTTTACCCGGTCTTTGGGCGGGGTGATGATCCCGGACGGGACCACGCAGGTGCAAATTCAGGCGCGCGACAATGTCGGTGGTTGGAGCGAAGACACGACAGTGGTCGATCTGAACTGACCTTCAGAACACCCCGAGGCTGAGACCTGCCGCTAAGGCCGCACCAATATCGCGACAGTTTTCAAGTTGTTCCTGAGGAATGATCTTCTCAGCCAGGATTGCTTCGGGCGTTTGCGCATGAGTGCAGATGATCAGGGGCGGTTGCACCTCTTTCAACCGCCACCCCGTTGCGATCCTTGCCATCTGTCGCGCGGCATTCTCACCATCTGATCCGGCGCAGACCATCTGCGCATAGGGTCGACCTTCGATCCTCCCCAGTACCGGATAATAACAGCGATCGAAAAACTCTTTCATCAGCCCAGAGATCGCGGCCAGGTTCTCGGGTGCGCAGAAGATATAGCCATCAGAGGCCAGCAGGTCTTTCGGCCCGGTCTGATCGGCGGTTTTCAGGATGGTGTTCGCCTCGTCGCGCGCTGCATCTGCTGCGGCTTCGGCCATCTGCCGGGCACCGCCGGTGCGCGAATGGTAGACGATCAAAAGCTGCGCCATGTCAGACCCGGTGATAAGGACCGCCCGACAGGATGGTAGCGGCCCGGTACAGTTGCTCGGCCAACATCACACGGACCAGCATATGAGGCCAGACCATTGACCCAAAGGACAGGGAAAAATCGGCCTCGGCCCGCAGATTAGGGTCTATTCCGTCCGCTCCACCGATGATCAGCGCCAGATCCTGTCGGCCCTCATCACGCCATCCACCCAGCTTTTTTGCAAAATCGGGTGAGGACATCACCCGTCCGCGCTCATCCAGCGTACAGATCACCGCGCCCTTGGGCAGAGCTTTCCGCAGCAACGCGGCCTCGGCCCCCATGCCTGCGTTTTTCTTGTCTTCGACTTCGATCACCTTTGCAGGCCCAAGGCCCAGCGCACGGCCGGTTCGGTCGAAACGATTCAGGTAGTCATCAAGCAGGGATTTCTCCGGTCCGGCGCGCAATCGCCCGACCGCAACGATGCTGATACGCATGTCTCTCTCGCCTCCGGCCCCTCAATACGGGCCGGGATGGCGCCTTAATTCGCCGAAGCGCTGCCGCCCTGAGGCAGCCACATCTTTTCCAGCTGATAGAATTCACGCACTTCGGGGCGGAAGATATGAACGACCACGTCGCCCGTATCGATCAACACCCAGTCGCCGGCATCCTTGCCTTCGACCTTCGAGGTGAAGCCGAATTCCTGCTTGATGCGATCCGTCAGCTTTTCCGCCATGGCCGAGACCTGACGGGTCGACCGACCCGAGGCAATCACCATGTGATCCGCGACAGAAGACTTACCTTGCAAGTTGATCTGCACGACGTCTTCGGCCTTGTCATCGGAAAGTGAGGAAAGGATACGTTCAAGCAGCATATCGCTGATTGACTCAGAGTGGGCCATTACTTTGGCCCCATCATCGGCGGGCAAACCCGCCTGTGTATGTAGAGACAGGACATAGTCCTCCTTTGCAACGCGCCGCCAAATCCCCGGCGCTGGGGTACTAATAAGGTAACAAGGGGATTGCAACATTTCAATGAACTGGCTGCTTCACGCAGTGACATCGGCTCACTCTTTGGCGAGTTGTTGCGCCTCTGCGTCGTCCGGCAGCAGACGAACTTCACGTTGTGGGAAGGGTAGCGAGATGTCTTCAGCCTGGAACGCATCCCACAACGCCAGATAAACATTGCCCCGGATGTTCGTCAGCCCTTTGGTCGGATCACTAATCCAGAACCGCAGCACATAGTCCACGCTGCTGTCGCCAAAACCGGTGATGTGGCAGACGGGTTCATGGGATCCTCCACTTAACACTCGACCAACCGATTTGACGGCTCGTATCGCCGTTGCCCTCACTTTGTGAGGGTCGTCGCCATAGCTGGTTCCGAATTCCAGATCCAGCCGAACAAACTTGTCCGAATGCGACCAGTTCACCACCTGATTGGTGATCAAATCCTCGTTTGGGATCAGGTATTCCCGCCCATCGCGCGTGACAACCGAGACATAGCGCGCGCCCAGCGCATTGATCCAACCGAACGTATCGCCCAGCGAGATCACATCGCCCGGCTTGATCGATCGGTCCATTAGAATGATGATGCCCGAAATCAGGTTCGAGACCACTTTTTGTAGCCCGAACCCGATCCCTACACCAATCGCGCCGGACAACAGCGCAATCCCGGTCAGATCAAAGCCAAGCGTGCGGATCGCGGCCATGAACACTGCGCCATAGAGCAGCACCTGAATTCCCTTGGCGAGTAACACCTGAATCGATGGCGTGATGTCATCATTGCTCATAAGCCCGCGTTCAGCCGCGCGGGTCCCGATCCTTGCGAGCGTTAGTAGAATGCCGATCAGCAGGACGGCTTTGATGATCCCCAACGCCGAGATATGGAGATCACCTATCGAGAGCGCCACACCGTCCAGAAAACCGGCGACATCATCCGTCAGATTCAGCGCGATTAGCGTCGCATAGACCCACATGGACCATTTGAAAATCTGCCGCAGTGTCCGGTTGCGCACCAAGCGCGATGCCAACGCAATGGCCAACCAAGCCGCTGCCAGGGTCGCAAATACACCTATGATATAGCTACGCGAAGGCCACGTTGTTTGCTGCATGACCCAGTAGAGCCCCCAAGTCAGCAGCACGAAATAGACCAGCGTCAAACGCCGCATCAGTTGGATCAGAATGCGCAGCCGCCATTTCGGCCAGCCGGTACGCGCGCGCGCCCATACATCCCATCTTTTTTGCGTCAGAAGTTTCAGAAGAAACGCCAACGCCCATAGGAACAGGATGATAACCAATTGATACTGCCGCCAACCGGGCGTGACCATCAGCTCGATCAAATTTTCAATCTGTTCTGAAAAGGCTGCCGTCATATTGCCGTAAAGCTCGGACAGCGTTTCTGGTAACAGATCCTGGTTCATGCCTGTCAGCTTGGCCATCCATTTGAGGGGATGCAAGCCCCTACCCGGATTGAACCTTGATTGACGGTAAACCCCGTTATATCTGGAGCGCATGAGACTCAATGTGGCCCAAGAACAGAATCTGGAAGATCGCGCGCGGTTGCGTGAACGGTTCTTTGGGGCCGCCCGCACGGTTCTGGCACGCCTACCCGTCGCCTGAGCCACCTCGCCAGCTATTTCTCATTACATACGGGAGAGGACCGATGTCCCCCAAAACACTCTATGACAAGATCTGGGATGCCCATGTCGCGCATGAAGCCGATGATGGCACCTGCCTGCTGTATATCGACCGCCACCTGGTTCACGAAGTGACCAGCCCACAGGCGTTCGAAGGCCTGCGCATGGCGGGCCGCAAGGTGCGCGCCCCGGAAAAAACCATCGCTGTACCGGACCACAACGTTCCGACCACCCCGGACCGCGTGAACGGGATCGAAAACCCGGAATCACGCATTCAGGTCGAGGCACTGGACAAGAACGCCAAGGATTTCGGCATTCACTACTATCCTGTGCATGACGTTCGTCAGGGCATCGTCCACATCGTTGGCCCCGAGCAAGGCTGGACCTTGCCCGGCATGACCGTTGTCTGCGGCGACAGCCACACTGCGACTCATGGTGCATTCGGCGCTCTGGCCCACGGCATCGGCACGTCTGAGGTTGAACACGTTCTGGCCACGCAGACACTGATCCAGAAGAAGTCCAAGAATATGAAGGTGGAAATCACTGGCAAACTGCAGCCAGGCGTGACCGCCAAAGACATCACCCTAGCCGTGATTGGTGAGACTGGTACCGCTGGCGGCACTGGCTACGTCATCGAATACTGTGGCGAGGCGATCCGCGATCTGTCGATGGAAGGGCGCATGACCGTCTGCAACATGGCGATCGAAGGCGGCGCGCGCGCTGGCCTGATCGCACCGGATGAAACCACATTTGAATATGTCAAAGGCCGCCCGCATGCCCCCAAAGGTGCACAGTGGGAAGCCGCAATGGACTGGTGGAAAACGCTTTATACCGACGAGGGCGCGCGTTTCGACAAAGTCATCACGCTGCGTGGTGAAGATATCGCACCAGTCGTCACTTGGGGCACCAGCCCCGAGGACGTGCTGCCGATCACTGCATCCGTACCGCATCCCGAAGATTTTGAAGGTGGTAAAGTAGACGCGGCCCGCCGTTCGATCGAGTACATGGGTCTGGAAGCCGGTCAAAAGCTGAGCGACGTTGAAATCGACACTGTTTTCATCGGCTCTTGCACCAATGGTCGGATCGAAGACCTGCGCGCTGCGGCGGAAATCCTGAAAGGCAAGAAGATCAAGGACGGCATGCGCGCCATGGTCGTACCAGGCTCGGGCTTGGTGCGTGCACAGGCCGAAGAAGAAGGATTGGCCGAAATCTTCAAAGATGCCGGGTTCGAATGGCGTCTGGCGGGATGCTCAATGTGTCTGGCGATGAACCCCGACCAACTGCAGCCGGGTGAGCGCTGTGCAGCGACTTCGAACCGCAACTTCGAAGGTCGTCAGGGCCGCGGTGGGCGCACCCATCTGCTCAGCCCCGCAATGGCTGCCGCAGCGGCAATCACTGGACGGCTGACAGACGTCCGTGAAATGATGTAAGACTCTCTCATATCTAGATATTTGATGGAGAGACTAACATGAGTGATTGGGTCAAATGGCTACTGCTGGGACTTTTGTCCATAGCATTCGGTGTGTTCGTATTGGGCGCGCCGGTCGTGGCGTCCGTTGCCGTAACAGTAGTAACCGGTGTGTTGCTGCTGATCGCAGGCGGATTGCAGATCGTTGGTGGCTTCACGGTTGAAGGCGCTGGCAACAAAATCCTGTCACTCATCATGGGTGCGGTCATGCTGTTCCTGGGCTGGTCCTTTCTGGATCACCCGCTGCAGGGCACGCTGACGCTCGCGACTGTGGTGCTGATCCTGTTCATGGCAGGCGGCATCGCGCGGATCATTCTGTCGTTCCAAATGAAGGGAACACAGTTTTTCTGGCCCACGATGATCTCGGGCATCTTGTCGATCATCCTCGCAGGCATCATCTGGAGCTATGTGGGGCAGGAACCGCAGGCGTTGTTGAGCATTCTGGGAATCTTCCTGGGCATCGAGATGCTGTTCAACGGGTTCGGATTGGTCTTCATGGCGTTCTTCGTCAAGAACGCACCCAAGGACGAAACAACAGAAGCGAAAGAAGCTTAAACGCGGGGCATGGGCGCGGCCCTCTCCCGCAGGAGTGTAGAAATGGAAAAGTTCGAAAAAGTCCACGGGGTGGCCGCCCCAATGCCGTTGATCAATATCGACACCGATATGATCATTCCCAAAGTGCACCTGAAAACCATCAAGCGGTCCGGCCTTGGCGTCGTGCTGTTTGACGAGATGCGTTATCACGACCACGGCGGCGAGAACGAAGAGTTCGTACTGAACAAACCCGCCTATCGCCAAACCGAGATTCTGGTGGCGGGCGACAATTTCGGCTGCGGCTCATCCCGTGAACATGCGCCTTGGGCGATCAAGGATTTCGGCATCAAGGTCGTGATCTCGACCAGTTTCGCCGACATCTTCTTCAACAACTGCTTCAAGAACGGCATCCTGCCCATCGTGGTGGAAGAGGAACATCACGCGATTCTGATGGATGACGCGCATAAGGGCGAGAATGCTCGTATGACCGTGCATCTGGAAGATCAGCAGATCACCACATCAGATGGCGTGGTCATCGAATTCGACATCGACCCACACCGCAAACACTGCCTGCTGAACGGTCTGGACGATATTGGTCTGACGATGGAAAAAGACCATCACATCGACAAGTTCGAGGATCACGCAAGCCAAGCCCGTCCCTGGGTATGATTCTGGGGACGAATCTGTTGATACTCAACTTAACGGGGTCGCAAGCGCGGCCCCGTTCGCATTCTTGGGGTTAAATCTCCCCAATCTACTACATCTAGGTATCATTTTGATATACACGTCGGATTTGCGTCGAAATTGATGCAATCCCGCACCAGTTGCGCCATCATTTTGCCCGAAACTCAGTGTTTTCTGCACTCTGACTTGAGCGAATTACCGCTTATCAGCCAAGGTGGCACCTAACAGGTAGCCGCCAGTGAACGAGTGGCGCGCGCAAGTTGGACGACAAGTCGACTTAGAATCGACAGCTCCGGTTTGGAAAGGGTTCGGATTGTGATTGCACGCACGACGGGCGCGGCGATACGTGGATTATTGGTGGCACTGATGGTGCTAACCCCCGCGTTATACCTGCCCACATCGACGTCTAACGGGACTGAGATTATCGTCTTTCTGGCGATCCTCGCGTTTATTCTAACATTCTCTGAATATAATTCAGCCTTCCCCAGCTTTATCGAATTCCGTGACGCCCCGCCGGTAAACAGGTTGCGTTTTGTTGGCCTAATGTCGATGGTCACCTTTTTAACGCTGATCTGTAAGAATGCGTATGCACCCACGGATCTTACGGGCGTATTCTATTCTATTGGCTTGATGGTCGCGAATGTGGTGGACTTTCCCTATTCGCCTGTTCGGCTCGTGGTTCTTGTGCTTCCCGGAAACGCCAGCGCACCACTTATTGAGCTTGTCAGTATATCAGCCAGCATCGCCTATGTCGCGGCTTTGGTCACCATCGCGAGCTTTGCCTACGCCGTAAAACTCAGAGGATGGCCAACAGGAAATGGCGCGTTCAACGTTTGGACCAATCTGCCTTTGTTTGACCCAACCAAGGGTGGAGATGTTGTTGCCCGATTGCAGCGCGATGGGCGGTTGAACATCGCAATTGGGGCGTTGCTGCCCTTCCTGATCCCTGCTGTAATCAAATTGACAGCCGAATTTATCACGCCGATCACGCTCGGCAATCCCCAGACTCTGATCTGGACGCTTTGCGCCTGGGCGTTCCTGCCTGCCAGCATGATCATGCGCGGTATGGCGACCCTGCGCATTGCCAACCTGATCGTTGAAAAACGCCGCGCCTATTCAACATCCGAGTCTACACAGATCGCATGATCCGACTGCTGGTCCTGTTAATGCTGCCCTGCGTGGCGCAGGCAGAGACATTGCGCGTCGCAAGTTACAATACTGAACTCAGTCGCAATGGACCTGGCCTGTTACTGCGCGACATCCTGCGGGAAGACCCACAGGTTACGGCGGTGATTGAGGTGTTGGTAACAACCCGCCCAGACATCGTTTCACTGCAAGGGCTCGATTGGGATCTGGACGGGCTAGCGCTCGACACTCTGGTTGATGCACTGGAAGGCCATGGCTTGAATTATCCCTACAGCTATTTCGAGCAACCCAATTCGGGGCTCGAAACCGTTGAAGATTTAGATGGGGACGGCGAAACTGGTGGTCCGGGCGACACACAGGGATGGGGGCGCTTTACGGGCCAAAGCGGCCTGGCAGTCTTATCCCGCTATCCCATCGCAGCCAGAGAGGTCCAGTCCTATACCGAGTTGCTTTGGAACGAACTTCCCGGTGCCCGGCTACCAAAAATAAACGGAAATCCATTTCCCTCACCTCAGGCACAAGCCATTCAAAGGCTGTCATCCACATCACATTGGGTCGTCCCGATCGACACCCCTGTTGGTCGTATCAATTTGATGACGTTTCACGCCAGCCCCCCTGTCTTTGATGGTCCCGAAGATCGCAACGGGTTACGCAACCGGGATGAAGTTCGATTCTGGTCGCTACTGCTGGACGGTAAATTGGGGCCTACTCCTTCAGATCGGTTCGTCATCGCAGGCGATGCCAATCTGGACCCGCACAACGGCGAAGGGCACAAGGCTGCAATCAACGATCTTCTTGCCGACCCTCTGATCCAAGACCCTGTGCCATTGGACCCTGCCGGATCGGCCGCAACAGTTCAATGGAAAGGGGTAGGCGAAATGAGAGTGGATTACGTATTGCCCTCATCCGATTGGCACGTGCACGATGCAGGTATTTACTGGCCTGAGACCGAAGCCCGAGCTTCGGCAGAAGCAGCAAGCCGTCACCGGCTTGTCTGGGTCGATCTCATCAACCAATAGGCGCCTGCGGTCATGATCGCAAAGCTGCACCGGTTCGTTGCGCCGCAGCAGAGACTTTAGGTTTTGGGATCGCATTTCTAAGCGCCTCGTTCGGTTCAGTCAGCGAAAATCCCGGCAGCAATTCGTTAAAGAAACTTCCATCCAGACGATGCGGTGTATCCCATAGGTAGCGCATTTCAAGCAGATGTGGGGCTAGACGCCAGAAGGGGCGGGCCAACTGCAACGGCCACCACGCCATCTGCTTAAGCGCAATGTCTTGCCCAGTCATCTGTGACAACATCTGTGCCATTTCATTGCCGGTCAGAGTGTAACCTGCAAAGGGAACATCACAGAATCGCGGCAGCTCGCCGCGTATGTCTGCCAGGGCCACGGCGGATCGGGTCAGATCGGGCAAGTAGGCCCAAGAATGCTGGATGTCGGGATTGCCCGGGTACACAAAGCGACCGCGCTGCAAGTGTTTGATCATGATCTGATCAAACCAGTTGCCCGAGGCCGTGGTGTCGATGAAGTCACCTGCGCGCAACATAATTGTCCGCACGGATGAAGCGCGATATGCCTCTTCCATTTCGATGCGGATGCGCCCCAGCGGATTGCGTGCAAGATGGGGTGTTTCACTGGACCAAGGTCCAGGCGTATCCGCGCCGAAGACATAAACGTTGCCGGGCACAATCACTGTCAAATCATGTTCAGATGCCACATCTATGACCTGTCGATGCAATTCAGGGACTTGTTTCGCCCAATCGGGATACAGCGGGTTCCATGCGTTCACGATAACGTCTGCCCCGCGTGCCGCCGAGTGTAGATTGTCGCTGCGTCGATCAAACCGGCGCACGCCCCAACCCGCGTTGGAAAAAGCCTGTGCAGCATTGCGACCAAAGCGGCCACTGGCCCCGAGAATAAGTGCTGTTTGTGACATCGGTCCCTCCATTCAACACCAATCTATTCATTCATCAGTATTTGGAAATTGCCAAAAACCGCAGATTATGTATTCGTTTTTGAATGGCAAATTCTCTTCAACTTTCTGACTGGTCCTTGATCCAAAGTTTTCTCGCTGTTGCGGAAACGGGTTCATTATCCGCGGCCGCGAAGCAACTTGGGCGCAGCCAGCCAACGCTGGGGCGTCAGGTGCATGCGCTGGAAGAAGAATTGGGCGTGTCGCTGTTTGACCGCCACGCGCGTGGGTTGACGCTCAGCGAGGTGGGGCAGCAAGTGCTGCCGATGGCGCAGCAGATGTACAGCGCGGTCAATGCGCTTGGTTTGACGGCAGCCGGGCAGGCGCAGCAGTTGGAGGGCTCGGTCAGGATTACCGCCTCGGTCTTTGTCTCGCACCATTTACTGCCACCGATAATCGCCGCGATTCGTCAGGCTGAACCGGCTATTCAGCTTGATCTGGTCGCCTCGGATGCCAGCGAGAATCTATTGTTTCGCGAAGCCGACATCGCCGTGCGCATGTACCGCCCCGAACAAGTCGACATCGTCGCAAAGCATATCGGCGAGGTGCCGTTATGTTTCTGCGCCTCACGGTCCTATCTGGACCATGCAGGACGGCCCAATACGCCGACAGAGCTGATGCAGCACGACCTTGTGGGATTTGACACCAACGAAGACATTATTATCGCGATGCGTAACAAAGGCTGGCCTGCCAGCCGGGACAGCTTTGCCACGCGGTGCGATAACCAGACGGCTTACTGGGAATTGATCCGCGCAGGTTGTGGAGTGGGGTTCAGCCAGCTCAGCATTGTGCTGGCTGATCCAGAGGTCGAGGTGTTGGACATTGATGTCGAGATACCGGTGCTGCCGGTCTGGCTGGCCGCCCCTCAGGCGATGCGACAGACCCCGCGCATCCGCAGGGTCTGGGATCTGTTGGCCGAAGGGTTGAAGGCGCGGCTGTAAAGCCGCCTACAGCGCGCCAGTATAGGTGCCGCGCGCAGGATAGTTATTGGCCAAGGTAAATTTCAAACCGCCGACGATGTCGGACATAGTCGGTCGAGCAAAAGGCGTTGTCTGCTGCCAGACGTAATAGAGAGTCTGATCAGGCTTGATATAGAAGTGCCCCGGTTCAGCGAATAACGCTGGCTCGGCACTACCTTCACGAGCCACGGAGATGTTCAGACCCCAGACATCCCGCGCATCGGCCATGGACAGGCCGTACCCAACACGCAGTTTCGAGACCCCGGCTTTCTCCACCGTTTCCGCCGCTCGTTCGCCGGCATCCGTAGTGATCATGATCACCTCGACCCCCAATTCGGCGAAATCACCCAGCGCAGCTTCGACCTCACCCATCTGGCGAATGCAGATCGGACAGTGCAAGCCGCGATACTGTATCACCAGAGTTCCGTTTTCGCCCGTGTCACGCTCAAGATCAAAGGTACCATGGCCTACAGTTTCGATTTTCAGCGATGGGGCCGGATTTCCGGGTGTCAGCATGTGGTTTCCTCGTGATTTGGCGGGTTCGTCTCATTGACCCGATGCGCCGCAAACGCTAGGGCCTGTGCGACAAAACGCAAGGAGACTGTCGATGTCCAACCCCTCGCTCCTCATCCTGCCCGGAGACGGAATTGGCCCGGAAGTTATGGCCGAAGTGCGCAAAATCATCGATTGGTTCGGTGCCAATCGCGGTCTTCAATTTGACGTGAGCGAGGATCTGGTTGGCGGCGCTGCCTATGACGCACACGGGAAGCCCCTGTCGGATGAGACCATGGCCAAGGCGCAAGAGGTCGATGCCGTTCTGCTGGGTGCTGTTGGTGGCCCTAAGTATGACGATCTGGACTTCAGCCTGAAGCCCGAACGCGGCCTGCTGCGTTTGCGCAAAGAAATGGACTTGTATTCCAACCTGCGCCCCGCTCAATGCTTTGACGCGCTGGCGGATTTCTCGTCGCTGAAGAAGGATGTGGTAGCCGGCCTCGACATCATGATCGTGCGCGAGCTGACCTCGGGTGTTTATTTCGGCGAGCCGCGCGGCATTTTCGAGGAAGGCAATGAACGCGTTGGCATCAACACCCAGCGTTACACCGAGTCCGAGATCGAACGCGCCGCGCGTTCGGCATTTGAGCTGGCGATGCGCCGGAACAAGAAACTGTGCTCGATGGAAAAAGCCAATGTAATGGAGTCGGGCATCCTTTGGCGCGAAGTCGTAACCCGCGTGGGCCAAGAATACCCCGAGGTCGAGCTGTCGCATATGTATGCCGACAACGGTGCGATGCAGCTGGTGCGCGCGCCCAAGCAGTTTGACGTGATCGTCACCGACAACCTGTTCGGCGATGTGCTGTCCGATTGCGCCGCGATGCTGACCGGGTCTTTGGGTATGCTGCCTTCCGCCTCACTTGGCGCACCGATGGCCAATGGTCGCCCCAAGGCGATGTACGAACCGGTACATGGATCCGCCCCCGATATCACGGGTCAGGGCAAAGCCAATCCGATCGCGTGTATCCTCAGCTTCGCCATGGCGCTGCGCTACAGCTTCGATCAGGGCGACGAAGCAGGTCGTCTGGAAGCCGCGATCGAAAAGGTTCTGGCCGATGGCGTTCGCACGGCCGATCTGCTGGCAGAAGAAGGTGTTCAGCCAGTATCGACCAGTGAAATGGGTGATGCAATTCTGGCGGCACTCGACGAAAGCGTCTGATCTTACGATCATTCAGACATCAAAGGCGGTGCCCAGCGCACCGCCTTTTTTGTATGTCAATTTCCGAAAATGTTGTTCAGCAGATTGTTGATCGCCTTATCCAAGCCGGTCTGTTTCTTACGGCGCTGTTGCTGAGGCTGAGCAGTTCTGACCGGTGGGTCCGGCTCCAGCATCGGCAATGGCGTTGGCGTCATTCCTTCCGTGACGCGCAACATCGTCTCTTTCCAAATTTCCGCCGGTAGACCGCCGCCCGTCACACCCGACAAAGGTGTATTGTCATCATACCCCATCCAAACACCCGCAACGTAATCGGCTGTGAACCCGATGAACCACGCATCCCGCGCGGCCTGAGTCGTTCCGGTTTTGCCCGCCACCTGCCAGCCCGGCAGTTTTGCGCGCCCACCAGTGCCTTCCGAGACCACGCGCTCCATCATCCAGGTCAGTTGCTTGGCGGCCTTGTCGTTGATGACGCGTTCACCGATACCGGTTGTCGTGACCATGACGGGGTCGGACTCACCCAGCAGCTTCAGCTCAGTCAGGCCATAGGGTTCCACCGCTGAGCCGCCGTTCAGGATACCGGCATAAGCGCCTGTCATCTCGATCAGCGTGCTTTCCGATGCGCCCAACGCCAGCGCGAGCCCTTCGGCCAGATCACTTGAAAGGCCGAAACCGCTGGCAACGGTGCGGACATTATCAAGCCCAGAAATATCTGCCACTTTGACCGCCGGGATGTTCAATGAATTCTTCAGCGCATCCGCAAGAGTCACCCGACCATAAAACTTGTGGGTGTAGTTCTTCGGGCACCACTGACCCGACCCTGCGATATCCCAGCAGGTCGGTTCGTCCATAACCGTATCCAACGGTGAATATCCCAGCTCCAACGCCGTCGCATAGACAAACGGTTTGAAAGACGACCCCGTCTGACGCAGAGCCTGCGTGGCTCGGTTGAACGCGCCTGATACTCGGGTCTTGCGGCCACCGACCATACCGCGCACAGCGCCATCCGCGGACATCACCACAATAGCGGCCTGCGCTTTGGACCCTTCGCGCACTTTTTCTTGGAAGATGAACTTCAGTGCCTCTTCCGCCGAGGTTTGAATGCGCTGATCCAGCGTGGTCCGGATCACCACGTCCTCGGTTGTGTTACGTGTGAAAAACTCAGGCCCACTGGCCATGACCCAATCGGCAAAATAGCCACCGGCCCGGGCGGCGGCGGCTTCAGACAACTGCGCCGGACGGCTGCGGGCCTCGCTTGCCTGCGCGCTGCTCAGATAGCCTTGAGCCTCCATTAGCCCAACCACCAACCGTGCCCGGTCCTGCGATCGTTGCAGGTTATTCGTGGGCGCATAGCGAGAAGGTGCCACCAGAAGTCCCGCCAACATTGCGGCCTCGGCCGGAGACACTTCGGCAGCCGAAATCCCGAAATAGCGCTGGCTGGCGGCTTCGAAACCGCGCGCTCCTGCACCGAGGAAGGCCCGGTTCAGATAGATCGTCAGAATTTCATCCTTGGAGTATTTGACCTCCATCGCAATGGCGTAAACCGCCTCTTTCGCTTTGCGCCAAAGCGAACCCTGACGGCAATCAGCTTCGTAAGCGGCCTCGGATTCCCACGCGCTGGGATCATAAGGCACACCAAGACACAGCAGCTTTGCTGTCTGCTGCGTGATGGTCGAGCCACCGTGGCCAGACAACGGTCCGCGCCCTTCGCTCAGGTTGATGCGCACCGCGCTCGCGACACCGCGCGGGCTGACGCCGAAATGGCGGTAGAACCGCTTATCCTCGGTCGCGATCACGGCATTCTTGAGATGCGGCGAAACTGTATCTGCCGTAATCACGCCGCCAAACTGATCGCCGCGCCAGGCAAAGACCTTGCCATCACGATCCAGCAACGTCACCGAGCCCTTGGCTCGCCCATCCAACAAGGCATCCACATCCGGTAGTGATGTGTAAACGACACCGACGGCCAGCGCCAACAACAGGCCCGCTACCGCACCAATCCGCCATGTGACGCCCCAGAACAGACGCCAGAGCCAACGGAACAGGCGTCGGAAAATGCCGCCCCCTTTGCCGCCGGAACTGCGACGCGTCTTCTTCCGCGCTGTCTTGCGCGGGGCGGTTTTTCGGGCAGCCGACTTCTTACCAGCAGGTTTTGCAGCCCGCTTGGTCGCCGCAGGTTTTCGACCTTTGGACGGGTACCTTTTATCCGCGACCAGTCGCGGTTTTCGGCGGTTGGACTCAGTCATGCTCAAACTCTGCCCGGCTATACTTTTGGGGCACCATACCCCGCCGGAACGGCCATGTAGAGGTGTGAAATTCTGGTATTTCCCCTCACTTGTTTGCCCATTTTTTCATCAAATAGCGCTGTTCGTGCAAAAAATGTGCAAATTTTCTGATTATTCCCCCTCATTTCCCCTGTGAGAGCGTTCCTTCAGAGCCTCGAATGCGCATTTTTCTGCAGGTGCAAAATGCCCGGCCACCCGGGGTAATAGAGGGGAAAGACGTGAAACTGATCATTGCGACAATCAAACCGTTCAAGCTTGAGGAGGTGCGCGAGGCGCTGACCAATGCAGGCGTGCGCGGCATGATGGTGACTGAGATCAAAGGGTTCGGCTCGCAATCGGGTCACACCGAGATTTATCGCGGCGCAGAATACGCTGTGAATTTCGTACCCAAGATCAAGCTTGAGATCGTGGTGCCCGCCACGATGGCCGACCAGATCATTGAGACCATCACCACCACCGCCAAGACCGGCAAGATCGGTGATGGCAAGATTTTCGTCCTCGATGTCGAGCAAGCCCTGCGCGTGCGGACCGGGGAAACCAACGAAGAAGCGCTTTAAGCGCGCTCACTCACAATCATTCGAGGACTGACAATGAACCTGATGAAATCTCTCATCCCTGCCGCCGCGATTGTCGCGTTGCCGCAGATGGGTCTTGCACAAGAGGCCGCTACCGGCGAGCCCGCGCAACACACCCAATACATCTTCACCACGCTGCTGTTCCTGATGGGCGGCTTTCTGGTGTTCTTCATGGCCGCAGGCTTTGCCATGCTCGAAGGTGGGCTGGTGCGGTCCAAGAACGTTGCTATGCAGATGACCAAGAACATCGCCCTGTTTTCCATTGCTGCGATCATGTACTGGCTGATCGGTTTCAACCTGATGTACCCCGGTGATGGCTGGACCATTTCAGGCTGGCTGGGTCCGTTCTTCTCGACAACCGTGCTTGATCCAGTGGGCGTTGGTGCAGATGCAGCCGCACTTGACTACGCCTCGATCGGATCAGATTTCTTCTTCCAACTGGTCTTTGTCGCCGCAACCGCCTCGATCGTATCCGGCGCAGTGGCTGAGCGGATCAAGCTTTGGCCTTTCCTTGCCTTCGTGGTTGTCCTGACCGGCATCATGTATCCGATCTCGGGCTCGTGGCAGTGGGGTGGTGGCTGGTTGTCCGAAGCTGGCTTCTCGGACTTCGCGGGTTCGACCATCGTGCACTCGGTCGGTGGCTGGGCAGCTCTGGCAGGTGCCCTCATCCTTGGGCCGCGCATTGGCAAGTACAAAGACGGCAAAGTGCACCCGATGCCCGGTTCGAACCTGGCGCTGGCTACTTTGGGTACCTTCATCCTTTGGCTGGGTTGGTTCGGTTTCAACGGTGGCTCGCAGCTGGCCATGGGCACCGTAGGAGATGTCTCGGACGTATCGCGCATCTTTGCCAACACCAACATGGCCGCCGCATCAGGCGCGGTTGCTGCCTTGATCCTAACGCAGCTGCTGTACAAAAAGCCTGACCTTACCATGGTGCTGAACGGCGCGCTGGCCGGTCTGGTTTCGATCACCGCTGAACCCCTGGCCCCAACCCTGTTCGGCGCCCTATGGATCGGTGCCGTTGGTGGTATCATCGTAGTCTTCGCGGTTCCGATGCTGGACAAGTTCAAGATCGACGATGTTGTGGGCGCTATCCCGGTTCACCTGTTCGCCGGTATCTGGGGCACGATTGCCGTGATCTTCTATGGCGAAGCCAGCCTGATCACGCAGCTGACCGGCATCATCGCGTACGGTGTATTCACCTTTGTCGCCGCTCTGATCCTGTGGACCTTACTGAAAGCCACTGTCGGTATCCGCGTCAGCGAAGAAGATGAGATCAACGGTCTCGACATGGCTGAGCTTGGTATGGAGGCCTATCCGGAGTTCTCCAAAGGTTAATAGCCAACCATATACAAACAAAAACCCGGGCTTCACGCCCGGGTTTTCCATTTTTCAGAGACGCGCTTCAGACACCAACATCAATGATCGCCTGAGCCAGAATCGGCACGGTCGTCGCATTCAATCCCGCAATATTCAGACGGCTATCACCAACCATGTAGATACCATGATCCGCACGCAGCTTCTCGACCAGCTCAGGGGCAGCGCCCAGCCGCGAAAACATTCCTCGGTGTTGCGCGATAAACCCGAACCGATCCGATCCGCTGAGGCGCTGCAACTCGTCCGCCAGTTGTTGACGCAGGCCCAGCATCGACAAGCGAACTTCTTCCAGCTCGGCGGCCCAATCGGCGCGCAGAGCCTCATCATTCAGGATCGTGGTCACAACGCGCGCGCCATGATCGGGTGGGAAAGAGTAATTTTGGCGATTCAGAAACGCCAGAGAGGATTGGTTCAACGCCGTCTGAGCTGGATCATCACTGATCGCCATCAGCAGTCCAGTACGTTCACGATAAACGCCAAAGTTCTTCGAGCAGGACGCCGCGATGAGGCAGCGTTTCACGGAAGAAGCCACCAGACGCGTCGCCTGCGCATCTTCCTCAAGACCATCGCCAAAGCCTTGATAGGCGATGTCGATCATCGCCACGAGACCGCGTTCGTTGATCAGGTTCACGACTTCCTGCCACTGCACCATGTTCAGGTTGGCGCCCGTTGGGTTGTGGCAACAACCATGCAGCAGAACCACGTCGCCCGCATTGGCAGTTTTCAGATCTTCGATCATACCATCGAAATCAACACCACGGGTTTCGCTGTCAAAATAGCGGTATTCGGCGGTTTCAATCCCCAGATAACGCAGGATCGACGGATGGTTTGGCCATGTAGGGTTCGACAGGAAGACACGGGCCGACGGATTTGCCATGCGGATTAGTTCAAACGCCTGACGACAAGCCCCGGTTCCGCCGGGGGTCGCCACGGCAGCAATATTGCCACGTGGCACTGCGTCCCCAAGGATCAGACCGATCATCGCATCTGCATAAGCCGGATCGCCCGCCAACCCGGTATAAGCCTTGCTTTCTTGCTCTTCGAGAATTCGCTTTTCGGCAGCCTTCACTGCACGCATCACCGGTGTGACACCTTCGGCGTTCTTGTACACACCGACACCCAGATCGATCTTTTGATCACGTGGGTCTTCGCGGTACATCTGCATCAGCGCCAGAATCTTGTCAGCGGGTTGCGGTTTGAGGTTCTCGAACATCAGTTCTCTCCGGTTGCGACGGGCAGGGTCGGGAAGGCACCCCATTCAGCCCAGGAGCCGTCATAAAGCGAGTGGTCTTTCTTACCCATGCGCTCAAGCGCAAGGCTGAGGATCGCTGCGGTCACGCCCGACCCACAGGATGTGATCGCGGGTTTCGACAGGTCCACACCTGCAGATTCGAATATTACACGACAGTCTTCGGGTGATTTCATCGTGCCGTTTTTGTTCAGCAGCATTCCAAATGGCACATTGCGAGAACCGGGGATATGGCCCGAACGCAACCCTTCACGTGGCTCAGCCTCGGCACCAGCGAAACGTGATGCCGAACGGGCATCGATTATCTCATGATCATGCAGTTTGGCAGCCGCAGAAACCTGCGTGACATCGCGGATCAGATGGTTCTGCACCCGCACAGTCATGTGACGGTCGCGAATGACAGGAGGCAGGTCCTCAATCTCTCGACCTTCGGCCTGCCATTTGGGCAACCCACCATCCAGAACGGCGATGTTTTCCTGCCCCATCAGACGGAACATCCACCAGACCCGTGCTGCCGACATCAGACCAGCGCCATCATAAACCACTACCTGATGGCCATCACCCACTCCCATTGCCCGCAAGCGCGACATGAATTTCTCGACCGGAGGTGCCATGTGCGGCAGATCCGAACGATGATCGGAAATCTCATCAATATCGAAATAACGTGCACCGGGAATGTGGCCCGCGTCATACTCTGCCTTGGCGTCGCGAGCTTGCTGCGGTAGGTACCACGACCCATCCAGTATCCGTAGATCCGGATCTTTGATATGAGCGGCAAGCCATTCGGTAGAAACGAGGGTTTTTGGATCGTCCTGCATCAAAGCCTCCCCTAAGCGAGCTTGGGTTTTCCCTATACTCGGCGCGATGCGGGTTCAAGGCTGGATAGCGCTAGCGCTTCGGTAGCATTGGATTTAACCCGCCCGACGCAGGCGAAAGTGCTGAATGATCCCGATCACGCTGATGATTATCCAGAAGCCTTCGATCAGCATCGATGCCAGATTGAAGTTCTGCATCAGCGAAAACACGATCAGAACCGAACCGATCAGGTTCACCACTGGAAAGGCCAGATCGTCCGAATTCATCATGCGCATCTGGGTGGCAAAATAAGCTACAACCACGATCAATGCCCCGAAGGAGCCGATCGCATCGACGAATGTCAGGCTGTCAAAGAAGGCAGTCACGGGGATTCGATCCTATTCTAGGTTTTCGGCCGATTGGGAATAGTGGTGCATGTTCAGGAACGCCGCCCCCTGATCACCAGCGCGGTATCCATGCGGTAAATCAGCAGCGAAGCGCAATCCCTGCCCAGCTTGCAGCGGAATCCATTTGTCCGCGCGCAGAATTTCCAAAACTCCGCTGAGCACAAAGACCTCTTCGGTCACCCCCGCCGCATGGGCTGGCGACTCGTGGCTTTGGTTCGGGGACAGCTCAACATGAAATGTCTCGGCTCCCAATGCCGGATCAAAGGGAAAGACAATCTTAACCTCGATGCTTCCCGGAAATGTCACGGTACTGAACACATCGGTATCTGCCGTGTCGCGCATTGCGGCGGTGCCAATCAAAGCGCTCAGCGGCAATTGGAAGCCCTTCGCGATCTTCCACAAGGTCGCGATGGTCGGGCTTGATTCGCCGCGCTCGATCTGACCCAACATGGCTTTACTAACCCCGGTCAGTTCGGCCACTTTAGACAGGCTTAACCCCGATGCAGCGCGAACATCCCTTAGTTTCAGCGTTAACTCGTCTGATTCCATACCCAAGCCTTGCGATTTGCCTTGTGCGTTATAACGTACATATGATACGTGCGCTATAACGTACACACCCAATATCGCAGCTTGGGCAATAGGGAAACAGCATCATGCCAATGTACCGATCCAGAACCTCCACCCATGGCCGCAACATGGCCGGCGCCCGTGGCCTATGGCGCGCCACCGGAATGGGCGACGACGATTTTGGCAAGCCAATCATAGCGATCGTCAACTCGTTCACTCAATTTGTACCTGGCCACGTGCACCTGAAGGATCTGGGCCAGATGGTTGCTCGCGAGGTAGAGGCCGCAGGCGGCGTGGCTAAAGAGTTCAACACCATCGCGGTGGATGACGGGATCGCCATGGGCCATGACGGGATGCTGTATTCCCTGCCCTCGCGCGAGGTGATCGCGGATTCGGTCGAATACATGGTTAACGCCCATTGCGCTGATGCGATGGTCTGCATCTCGAACTGCGACAAGATCACACCCGGTATGCTGATGGCGGCCATGCGTCTGAACATCCCGGCGATCTTCGTCTCGGGTGGTCCGATGGAAGCCGGCAAAATCGACATCGCCGATCTAGAGGCCAAAAAGATCGACCTTGTGGATGCGATGGTCGCTGCTGCTGACGACAAGTTCACTGACGAACAGGTCCAGCATATCGAAGAAAACGCCTGCCCGACCTGCGGATCGTGCTCGGGCATGTTCACCGCAAACTCGATGAACTGTCTGGCCGAGGCGCTGGGGCTGGCCCTGCCGGGCAACGGTTCGACATTGGCTACGCACGCGGACCGCAAAGAGCTGTTCCTCGAGGCCGGTCGCCGCATCGTCGAGATTACCAAGCGGCACTATGATTTGGACGAAAAAGGCTTCTTGCCGCGTGAAATCGCGACGTTTGATGCCTTTGAAAATGCCATGAGCCTCGACATCGCAATGGGTGGCTCGACCAATACCGTGCTGCACCTGCTGGCCATCGCGCATGAGGGCGAAGTTCATTTCACCATGTCCGACATGGATCGGCTCAGCCGCCAGGTGCCCTGTCTGTGCAAGGTCGCGCCAAATATCGAAAATGTGCATATGGAAGACGTCCACCGCGCCGGTGGCATCTTCTCAATCCTCGGCGAACTCAGCCGCGCGGGTCTGTTGCACGAGCACTGCCATACGGTGCATTCGGGTACGATGGGTGAAGCGATTGCCAACTGGGACATCAAGATCGCCAACAACCCGAAGGCGCAGGATCTGTTCAAGGCCGCGCCCGGAGGCGTGCGCACCACGCAGGCCTTCAGCCAATCAAACCGGTTCAAAGAGCTTGATATCGATCGTGAAGGCGGCGTTATCCGCTCGAAAGAACACGCGTTCAGTCAGGATGGCGGTCTGGCTGTGTTGTTCGGGAACATCGCGCGCGACGGCTGCATCGTGAAAACGGCAGGTGTTGATGAGAATATCCTGAAATTCACCGGCTCTGCTTATGTTTGCGAAAGCCAGGATCAGGCGGTGAACGATATTCTGACCGGTAAGGTCAAAGAGGGGGACGTGGTGGTTATCCGTTACGAAGGCCCACGCGGAGGTCCGGGCATGCAAGAAATGCTGTATCCGACTTCTTACCTGAAATCCAAAGGTCTGGGTAAAGCCTGTGCCTTGCTGACCGATGGGCGTTTCTCGGGTGGAACCTCGGGGCTGTCGATCGGCCATGTCTCACCAGAAGCCGCTGAAGGTGGCGAGATCGGTCTGGTACATACGGGCGACAAAATCGAAATAGACATCCCCAACCGCACAATTCATTTGGCAGTCTCTGACGAGGAGCTTGCGGCCCGGCGCGAGGCACAAGACGAAAAAGGCTGGCACCCCGCCAACCCACGCAAACGCAAGGTATCAACCGCCCTCAAAGCCTATGCAAAACTGGCAACCAGTGCCGCAAAAGGCGCAGTACGCCAGGTTTGACCTAGTTCAAACGTAAGTGCTCCCGCGCCCGCAGCGGAGCATCGGCTGCACCGATAGCCCTTGTAGACTTGGGTCCGGCACCGCGCCATGCGCGGCGCCGGACCCAACCAGAGGAGACGTCTTGTCAGAGACGTTGACGATGGGCGGGAGCCTTCTGATTTAGCTCAATCACCTAGTTTTGCGTGAATCTCGTCCAGATCGATTTCACCAATTGGCATCTTGTTCGCGGGATTCTCGAAATCGTATTTGAACAACTCGAAATCCTGCTTGTAGATTTCATAGACCAAGTGCATGGACAGGTCGTCAAAATAGTCCTCGACCGGATGCGCACGCTTTGGCCCATGGCCTTCAGATTCATTGAAGCGTGGAATTTCGGACAGAGTCACCCTATGCGCTGTGTCCAGGTGATCCAGAACATCCTGCATTCCATCATTGAATTTCTCGGTCCAGAAAATGCGATCATATCGGCCACCATTAGCGATCAAAGTTGAGACATGACCGGACATGGCGGACCAATGAATGTCTGGATCCATCGGGCGTCGCCAGCGGATCGTATCGCGCGCAAACAGTAGAAACCTGCGGAAACTAGCGATTTGGTCAAACTCACCTTTGCCATCCTCACCGCCAACCTCAATCCCGTAGTTGTAAATCAATGTCGGCACCAGATTTCCGCGATAGCGTTTACCGTTCCGCTGAATACCGCAAATCTTGTCGAAGAACGAACTTAGGATGCGCGTATATGGATTGCGCACACAGGTAAAAGTGTATGACCCATGCGACTGAACATTCCGCGCAATTGGGTCCTGACTGGCATTAAAAGCCCACTTATGCATCCCATCATTGGCGTCGTGAATATCACCATCAAAAAACCGGCCATGATCCGAGAAGTACATGATCTGTCCAATGGTCGAGCAAGCACATTTTGGCACGACACGATAGACCATGCTCTGACTTTCGGTCATCCATGTACCGGGAAAACCCATCTGCTGTGCCTCCTTAGCCAGTTATCGTATTGATACTCCGGCATATTGGCTCAAAGAACCAAAAATATTCTGTTTATTCAATCGCTCATCCTCAGTATCACGGTTGCAAACGGCAGAAACGGGGAAATACGAATATAGAATGGCAAAGATTGCCTTTATCTTGCTGTGTCACAAAGATCCGGACGCGATCATCGCGCAGGCCGGTCAGCTGACCGCTGCCGGTGATTGCATGGCGATCCATTTTGATGCCCGTGCCAGCGACACAGATTATGCGCGAATTCGCGAGGCCCTAAGCGACAACCCTAATGTCACCTTTTCGAAGAAGCGCATTAAATGCGGATGGGGTGAATGGTCCCTGGTACAGGCTACGCTGCATGCGCTTCAGTCGGCTGTAGAGCAGTTCCCCAGGGCCACCCATTTCTATATGCTGTCTGGCGATTGCATGGCCATCAAGACCGCTGAATATGTGTGCGGTTTCCTTGATGATCGCGATGTGGATTTCATCGAGAGCCACGATTTTTTCGCAAGCAACTGGATCAAGACCGGAATGAAAGAAGACCGGCTGATCTATCGCCATTACTTTAACGAACGCAATCAACCGCGCCTCTTCTACACCGCTTACGAGATGCAAAAACGGTTTGGCCTCACTCGCGACATACCGTCAGACCTTCAGATCATGATTGGCAGCCAATGGTGGTGTCTTCGCCGTCGTACTGTCGAGATGATTCTCGAATTCCTGCAACAACGCCCGGATGTGCTTCGGTTCTTCAAGACAACGTGGATTCCAGATGAGACGTTCTTTCAAACTCTCGTTCGCCATCTGATACCAAAGCACGAGATCGAGAACCGAACGCTGACATTTCTGATGTTCTCCGACTACGGCATGCCCGTTAGTTTTTACAACGATCACTATGACATGCTGCTGGGTCAGGATTACCTCTTCTCACGCAAGATCAGCCCTGAAGCCCATGAGCTCAAGGAACGATTAGGGCAATTATATGCCAGCGAAGGGGTCGCATTTGGTATTTCTGGGGAAGGGCGCAAACTGTATCATTTCTTGACCAGCCGTGGACGCGTCGGACGGCGGTACACACAACGGTTCTGGGAAGCGGGTAACACCCTGGGACCCGATCGCGAAATATACTTGATTGTCTGCAAAAAATGGCACGTTGCCAAACGATTGGTTGATCAGATTGCCTCGGAAACCAGCATTCCCTGTATTGAATACATATACGATGAGCAAGACACTCCGCTTCCCGATCTGGGTGGTATTGAGACGACATTGACCAAACGCTCCCGACATCGTCGCGCAGTCGCGAAATTGCTGTTCGAACATTTCGACAGCGACAAACTGATCTTATGCGTTGATCCTGCGAATTTAGATGTCATTCAGGATTTTGGCGGGGATCAAGCCCAGACGCGTGTACTGGAAATCGAATGCGAATATTCCGACGAATACCTTGCTGGTCACGCCCTGCGTGTCGGGTTGGCTGGTCAGAACAGTTCGGCCGAGTCAATGGCCCGATTGCTTCCGACGTTGCGGAACGCACTTGCCTATGAATCTGAGCAGATCCGCTACTCCAAAAACGATGGTTTGTTTCATTTGCGCGAAACTGCTGATCGCTTGGTCAACGAAGAGGCAATAGCCGAGTTTCTGAACCTAACGGAGGTCCAGGCCAAATCGATTATGCATTTGGATTACCTTTTCGCGGATTGATTTCCGGCGGCGTATATTAAAACCGCCGGATATACTTAAGATCAAGACCCGCCAATCAGATGTCGAATTTGACACCCTGCGCCAACGGCAACTCGGCTGAATAGTTCACCGTGTTGGTCTGACGGCGCATATAGGCTTTCCAGGCATCTGAACCGCTTTCGCGCCCACCACCAGTTTCCTTTTCACCGCCAAACGCGCCTCCGATCTCGGCGCCGGACGGGCCGATATTGACGTTTGCAATGCCACAATCCGAGCCAGCTGCGGTCAGGAACTGTTCTGCCTCACGCATGTTCAACGTGAAAACACAGGATGACAGGCCTTGGGGCACATCGTTTTGGAGCTCGATCGCCTCGGCAAAATCGTCATAACCCATGACATACAGGATCGGAGCAAAGGTTTCTGTCTTCACAGTTGCTGTCTGGCTGGGCATTTCGACAATGGCGGGTTCCATGTAGACGCCACCGGGCATTCCCTCGGTTACTCGCTTGCCACCAAAGACCGTTCCACCCTCGGCTTCTGCCCTCTTAAGCGCTCCGGTCATTGCGTCGCCGGAGGCTTCGTCGACAAGCGGACCTATCAATGTCCCTTCCGTCAGCGGATTGCCAATTGGCAGGCCCGAGTAAGCTTTCTTGAGGCGCGCAACAAGCTCTTCACGGATCGAGTTGTGCACGATCAGACGGCGTAGCGTGGTGCAGCGTTGACCCGCCGTCCCGACGGCTGAAAACACGATCGCCCGGACCGCCATTTCCAGATCGGCCGAAGGACCGACGATCATCGCATTGTTGCCACCGAGCTCCAGAATGCATTTACCAAAGCGCTGCGCCACGATCGGAGCAACTGCACGGCCCATCCGAGTGGAGCCGGTGGCCGAGATTACCGGCACATCCTCGCTCGCGACCAGAGCTTCACCCAGCGCAGCACCTCCGATCAGGGTCTGCAGCAGGCCGACAGGCGCATCCCCGAAGCGGGCCAATGCGCGCTCGAATATTTTCTGACAGGCCATCGCGGTCAGGGGCGTTTTCTCTGAAGGTTTCCAGATTACCGGATCCCCACACACCAACGCCAACGCCGCATTCCATGACCAGACCGCAACCGGGAAGTTGAAGGCCGAGATCACGCCCACTGGTCCTGCAGGATGCCAGGTTTCCATCATCCGATGGCCAGGTCGTTCCGATGCAATCGTAAGACCGTAGAGCTGTCGGGACAGTCCAACGGCAAAGTCGCAGATATCGATCATCTCCTGCACTTCGCCCAGCCCTTCCGAGGTGATCTTACCGGCCTCCCAGCTGACCAGCGCGCCCAGATCATCTTTAGCTGCGCGCAGTTCTTCGCCCAGAAGGCGGATCAGTTCTCCGCGGCGCGGGGCAGGCACAACCCGCCATGCTTGGAACGCTTCCTTCGAGCGCGCAAATATGGATTTCATCTCGGACAGAGGCGTTTCGTGCACTTCAGCCAGCACACTTCCATCAATTGGAGAAGTTACGCGCAGCGATCCACCAGTCAGCTCTGCCGCCGTCAGGTCCAGTTTCGCAAGAGTAGCTTCAGCAGTCATTACAACATCTTTCATATCTCAGGCCGCCTTGTTCTGTTCGGTGACATCGCCGGCGCGATAGAGCCGACCAAATTCTGTGTTCAGGAAATCGGCAAGCTTTACCTGCTCCTGCCGGACAAAACCCTTGGACGGCAAAGCACCCGTCCGCATCAGATCGACGACACCCAGCACACCTGCTGCGGTGGTGATCTGAATCGCACTCCAGATTTGCCCATCAATGGTGCGGGCAAAGGATTTGTTGATCAGGGACTTCTCGCGCAGGGAACCATCAATCATTCCCTTGGCAGTGCAATAGACAAGCACTACATCCTGATCTGTGCGCGGCAGTGCGGTTTCAAAGATCTCTTTCAACAGATCGCGCCGCCGCTCTAATCCCAGGTCATTCAGCAACAATCGAAGAATATCCCGATGTCCCGGATAGCGGATCGACCGATAGGACACAGCCCGCGCTTTGCCTTCAAGCGTTTCGGGCAGCGTGCCCAGCCCACCGGACGTGTTGAAGCATTCATACTCCACACCATCATGGCCGATCAGTTCATAATCTTCGAGTGGTGCTGTTTTAACCCGCTCGCCGTTCACAATGGCATCGCAAGGGTTACAATACTCATTTATCAATCCGTCAGTGGACCACGTCAGGTTATATTTCAATGCATTGGTCGGAAACAGCGGCAGTGCCCCAACCCGCATATGTAAGCTTTCCAACTCATCGAATTCCGAAGCCAGCGCGGCGCCAGCGATACCGACAAATCCGGGTGCCAATCCGCATTGCGGCATGAACGCTGTATCGCTGTTCTGCGAAAGTTGGCGTACCGCATTGGTCGCTTCAACATCTTCTGTCAGATCAAAATAATGGGCTCCGACTGTTTTTGCAGCACCGGCAATTTCTGGCGTCAGGAAAAATGGAGCCGCCGAAACAACAGCATCAAACCCCCTGAGCCCCCGTTCGAGGCTTGCACTGTCACGGGCATCGATCTGCCGCGTTGAAATCCCTCGCTTGTTGAACACAGACAATGCCGACAGATCATGATCGGCAACAGTTACCGAGTAATGCGCCGAGGATTTCAACAAGGTCGCGATCATCTGACCGATCTTTCCTGCCCCGACTATGCAAATATTCCAGCTCAAAACGCGCCTCCATACTGTATTTCTTTCGATTATGAGGGGCGAATTGTTCGGGATGCAGATCATGTCTTGACGAAATGAGGCAGATATCCGTCATATTGTCATATATTATGTCAATTTGCTAGACTGCATCTTCAAATTCGCCCTTAAATATTGTCGAATTCACAATCGTTTTAGCGATCCTTTGAAGTGAGAGTACTATCAGGTATGAGAGGACCATTGTCGGCTACACAACGCAGACAAACGCGGTTCGCCCAAGCATATAGGTGCCCTTCAATGAGATCTCTCCGTGTCCTGCTTACCTGTTTCGCATGCCTGCTCTCATGCGGAGCTCTGGCGCAATCCGCTGAGGCACCTACCGCTGAGATTTCTTTGGAGCTCAATGCCTTGGCAGACGTTAGTGGTGCCTGTAGATTAACCTTCCTGGTGACCAACCAATCCGGAACCAGCATCGATGAGGCAATATTCGAGACGGTGATATTCGACAATGAAGGGAGTGTTGTAACCCTTTCACTTTTTGATTTTCGAGACTTACCCTTAGATCGCCCGCGTGTCCGTCAGTTTGACCTGCCTGGGATGTCTTGCACGTCTGTTGGGCGAGCATTGATCAATGGCGCGAGTTCATGCGTGATAAACGGATCTCAGAGCGACGTCTGCCAATCGACCCTAACGCTCAGCAGCCGAGTTGAAGTGGAGTTACTTGGATGAATATTCTCTCTTCTCTTCGGGAAATCCTGGCCCTTGGCGGGCCCGTAGTAGCCATTCTTATTGTCATGTCGGTGCTGACGGTGGCGGTCAGTCTTTATAAGCTGTGGCAGTTCGCAGCCTGTGGCGTGGGACGGCACAAAGTGCTGTCACAAGCGCTGCAAGCCTGGGATGCCGGGGATCGGGCCGAGGCACGCACACGCCTCGCACAGAGCAGAAGCTATCTTGCACCACTTGTCGAAGCCGCAATGGACGCGCCGGACACACCCGATCTGGACGCACGGCTGGATGCCGAAGCCGGGTTGGCACTTGCCGGGCTTGAGCGGGGGTTTCGACTTTTAGACACGGTTGCCCAGCTTGCCCCGCTGCTTGGGTTGTTCGGGACAGTTTTGGGAATGATCAATGCGTTCCAAAGCCTTCAATCTGCCGGGTCTTCTGTCGATCCCTCATTGCTGGCAGGCGGCATCTGGGTTGCCCTGGTAACCACAGCTGTTGGCCTAGCGGTGGCGATGCCGACCTCGATGGTCTTGTCCTGGTTTGAAAGCCGAACCGCGCGCGAACGGGTGTTTGCGGACAAAGCACTGCGCACAGTTCTTGTCCCAAACCATTCGAACCAGCCCGCCACCGGTGCGACCGAGTTTCTGAACGCTGAACATGTGTAACACGGCACCCTTTGTCAGACGACCTATGTCAATGACGCCGCTCATCGATGTCATCTTCTTGCTGTTGCTGTTCTTCATGTTGTCTTCAACCTTCTCAAAATTCGCGGAGATCGAGATCAGCAGTGCAACCTCAGGCGCATCAGCCTCGGCTGAGCCCGTCGAGCGAATTTTCATCCAGATCGGTGCGGAGCGCGTGACTTTGAACGGCGAAACGCTGACGCTGGATGACCTGTCTGCAAGGATCGGGACAGGTCAGGCTCTGGTAAGCCTTGATGCCGATACGTCCGCGCAACGACTTGTGGATTTGCTGGTTATTTTGCGCGGCCGCGATGGCTTGACCGTCACGGTGTTGGAGTAGACCGATGATCCGCTTTGGTCGCCCAAGCCGCAAACGAGACTCGACCATCCCTCTGATCAACGTCGTTTTTTTGATGCTGATCTTCTTTCTGATTGCAGGCACCCTGGCACCACCGCTTGATCCCGAGCTTCAGCTTGTCGACACATCGGAACTCGAAGGCCGCGACCCTCCCGATGCGCTTGTCTTGAACGCTGATGGCATCCTCAGCTTTCGCGGAGTGCAAACCGACCCTGAGGCTTTCATGGCCAGACATGATGACGGACCGGTCAGGATTGTCCCCGACCGCCATGTTTCAGGCCAACGGTTGATGGAGTTAACCGGTGCCCTTCGACGGTATGGCGCGCCGTCTGTGTTCCTCGTGACCCAGCAGGCGTTAAAATGATCCGGAAGTCAGCAGCCGTCGCTGCGTTGGCGGGTGCGCTTTCGCTTGTCCTGCACATCCTTGGGATCAGTTTCTACGGACCAAGTCTGCCACAATTGCGATCCAAGGGGGAATCGGTCAGCTTGATCGAGCTTGGCAACACATTCGAAGAATTCACCGAAGACACGACGGACCCGGTGCAACCGGAATCTGCTGAAGCACCCGAGCCTCCGGTTGAAGACACTATTAGGCCCGATACTGCCGACATCCCGATCAGCGAAACACTCGTCGCCTCCCCCAATCCTCAGCAGGTATCTTCACCCGATGTCGGAGCGCCCGTCGCCCCACAATCAGAATTGCAGGAAGGGGTGCCGACCGAACCGGTCGCCCCGTCCAGCGCCGAACCAGCCGCAGACGCGGTGACTACCGCAACACCCCCGGCGACCGAGCGCTTGGCAGTGCTACCACCCACAGACGCCCCAACTGCTCCGGTCCCTCCACTGGAGAGTGCGGCAGTCGAACCGGAAATCCCAAGTACCGTCGATGAGCCAACAACAGAGCTGCCGGAAGAACAAACCGGGGCTTCCGATCAGGCTGTATCTGTCTCCAAGCGTCCCCGCCTTCCGGACAAAAGGCCCGCAACGGATACGCCAAAATCGCTGGATGGGTTCAGTAACTTCGACAATTTGCGCAACCCTTCGCGGACAGTAGAGTCGCCCTTAAGCCTGTATCAAAAGGAAGGGGCTGACCCGTTCCGAACCAGCAGTGGCAGAAATCAATCCTCAGGCCGCGGCGCAGGAAACTCCGACACTACGAACTATGCCGGACAGGTTCTGGTCCATCTAAATCAAACACCCGTCGTCTATGTACCAGTCCGAGGATTTGCGCAGGTATTCTTCGAAATTAATCCTGATGGATCACTGGCTTGGGTCGACATCGTCGACAGCTCAGGCTCACCCGAGATCGAGCGCGCCGCCAGAGATCAAGTCATCCGCGCCGCCCCATTTCCTCGCCCACCAAGCGGTTCAAGCCGCAGGCTATCATTCTATTACCAGAATAGTTGAGATCAGAGACAGCGGCTCAGTTGCATAGCTATTCGTTAACCCCAAGAGACTTATAGCTTGGAGTGCTTTAAACTATTGAACCGTGTGATGAAAAATAGTCTGAGCGGGTTGTTTGGAATTTGGTTTCGGGAGTAGGCTTTGAACCTCTGACCTTCAGGTTATGAGCCTGACGAGGTGAAGACGTTAATTAATTGATCCAGTGGATCAATTGTAGTCTGAACGGGCTGTACTTAGATTTTCTGACGCTGGTTGCGGGAGGGTGCAACCACCGTTGTCGAATACGGTTGCAATGTCTGGTTTGAAGCCTCAAATCCAAAAGCCCTCGACCACTTTTTCAAGCATCGGTCTGCTAGTCGAAGGTACTCGCGCCGCCTCAGCACGATTTTTTAGAATTAGTTTCTATTCCAAGATGATCCGCCCTATGACCAAACAGGAAGTCAAAGAAGCCAAAACGTTCGGCAAAAGAAGCATATCGACTATATCAGAGCAGTTAGAAGACGCCATTCATTAGATGAGGCAATAGACCGAAGACAATCCTATCGTTACTCTGCCTTCAAGTTATCATTCATAAACAACGAACAGGATTCTTCAGAAAGACTTTCAATGGCGAGTGAAAACGAACCTCCAATTTCTGAAACGCGCAGGCTTGCAGTTGTCGCGTTCGCAGATGTTGCCGGTTTTTCCCGCCTAATGGCAGAAGACGATGTTTGGACAAGCAACCAGTGGAAATCGCTCAGAGAAGAGTTGCTGTTGCCATTGCTTAAGCAATATGATGGCCGATTGGTCGAAACTGTCGGAGACGCGATCCTCGTTGAATTCAGCAGCGTGGTGGCTGCCTTGAAATGGGCTGTCGACGCTCAGAAGAAACCACATCCAGAGGCGCAAAGGGGCACCCGTGAAAATTTGCAATTAAGGATTGCAGTAAATGTCGAAGATGTTTTGGTGAGCCACGGAAACATATTGGGTGACGGCGTCAACATTGCCTCGCGTATTCATGACGCTGCAGCGCCGGGTCAAATCGTTGCGACAGGACTGGTTCGAGAACTGGCAGGAAGTAAGATCAATGTTCGCTTCAGAGATATTGGTACGCCGCGACTAAAAAACATCAATCGAGTTATCCACTTGTTTCAAGTCGTGCCACTGGAAACTTCTTCCTCAGAAAGCGCGAGCCTACACCAACCTTTCATTGAATGGACATCGCGACCTACAGTGGCCGTCTTGCCATTTCGCGCGTCTTCTGGCCATGAAATGGAAGAGTATTTTGGATCAGGGATCACCGAAGACATTATCAGCGGCCTATCCCGCAGCCATGCATTTCACGTAATCGCCCGCGCCTCCACATTGCGTTTTGCCAATCGATCGATTGATCTCCAGGAGATCGCGGCGCAGTTGGGCGTAAACTATGTAATGGATGGAAACGTGCGCCGACAGGGCAATCGGCTTCGGATTACAGCGGAATTGGTTGATGTTGCCTTGAACCGATCAATCTGGTCCGAGTCGTTCGACGGGACCGCCGAAGATCTGTTCGATTTTCAAGACACAATAGTTGCCGCAGTTGTCGGCTCATTCGAGCCTCGCCTGAACGCGCACGGGATTGAACGCGTTCGAAATCGCTCTACCCATAGCCTTGATGCGTATGATTGCGTTCTCAAGGCGGCATCAGAACTGTATCGGTTCACAGATGAGGGGTATCATCAATCCGGAATAGCGTTGCAAAGGGCTATGGAACTGGATCCTACCTATGCCAGAGCCTATGCTTACTCCGCTTGGCGATTGAATTACCTCGTTGGCGAGGAACGCTCCAACAATCCTGAGCGCGACAAACTGCTGGCTGTTGAGCATGCCAGACATTCCATCGCATTGGATCCTGATGATCCTTTCTGCCAAGTGGTCGCTGGGCATCTGACAAGCCTCATTGAGGGTGATCCACATCAAGCGATGTCGATGTTTGATCTGGCCCTGTCCCTTGATCAGAATAATGCACTCGGCTGGGCAACCAGTGGAGTAACATTGTCGTATTTAGGCCGAAGAGACGAGGCGATACCCCGGTTTCAGAATGCATTTAAACTAAGCCCGTTTGACACCTTGAACTTTACTTGGTGGACCGGGGTTGGAATCGCCGAGTTTTCCTCGGGAAATTATGCTGAAGCGATTTCCTGGTTGCAGAAGGCACGTCAGGTCAACTCTCGCTTTATTGCGACCTTGAGAATTCTGGCGGCCAGTCTTGCAATGAACGGTCAAGAGGAAAAGGCACGGGCCGTTGGAGCCGAGATTCTAAGGCTCGACAAAGATTTCTCGGTGGATCGGTTTGTTTCGTGGTATCCATTTGTACGTAGAGAAGACAAATTGGCCCTAAAAAGTGGGTTATTTATTGCGGGTTTGCCGCGTTAGAGGACTTTGAGCCGACGAAATCTCAAGTCCATATTATTCGATAGGGGGATTTCCAATGACTTCTAGAAAGGACACAGCCAACGGCATGGGTAGTGGCATGGGCATGGGCATGGGTAGCGGCATGGGCATGGGCATGGGTAGCGGCATGGGCATGGGTAGCGGCATGGGCATGGGTAGCGGCATGGGCATGGGTAACGGCATGGGCATGGGCATGGGTAACGGCATGGGCATGGGCATGGGTAACGGCATGGGCATGGGCATGGGTAACGGCATGGGCATGGGCATGGGTAACGGCATGGGCATGGGTGCGATCCCGGTCGGAGCTGACGGTGGCATTGGCTTTATCCGTAGCTACTATGCTACCCCCATTGAACTGGCGCTGTTGCCTTGGTCGCTTAACTTCACACCAGACAATTCCGGTGAAACTCCATTTCCGCTCGAATTCATAATCAATCCCTACCAACCTAACAGTGACCCGCTGGAATGGACGACCGCCGACTGGGATCCGGATTTGCGTTTCTGGACACTTCCGTTTGATCCGCAATTGGGTGAGTGGTTGCGCGCCGCTGACCGGAGTGAGCCCGGTACGCTCGCAGCCCTTGAAATCGCTGGGCAATTCGGGAAATGGTTACCGATTTCCCTTGGCCGCATCCCGCCAGGTATCGACCCGATTAAGCTGCGTTGGCTGGAAGCAAACGACCTGAAATGGCAACCCGGAGATACAGCCGCTGAGAATTTGGCCGCGTTCCTATTTATCAAGGGCGAGTTGGAGAAACTCAAAATCTATATGGAGGACGATCGGTGGAACTATCTTGTGGAAAGCGACGTCCAGGCAGATGGTCTACCGGATTATCTCATTCATTTTCTGGGCATCAATTCGTTTGATCACCCCAATACGCTCGACCTGATAAACGTCGGGCTGGCAATCGGTAACGTGATCTACATGGCTTACAAAGCACATTACAAAAGAGTGCGACCATCGATCCTCCGCCCCGGCCTGACTGTACCGTTCGGCCCACCCGCACATCCGGCATTCCCAAGCGGACATTCATTTCTTGCGCATTTCATTTCGCTTCTTTTGCTAGAAATACCGGGAATTTATTACCGCTACGGAGTGCTGAAAGATAAAGTTTCGATTGATGGTGCGGATATTGTTCCAAGCCCAGAGGATGGGCATCTGCTTCGGAAACCACGATGGAGTGACTTGCGCGGGACCGCGCCCATAAAGTCACCACTGCTTGCAATTGCGCATCGAATAGCAGTGAACCGAGAACGTATTGGCGTGCACTACCCGACCGACAGTACGGCCAGTCGCCATCTGGCTGCAGGTATTTGGGATGCCCTGTTTGACAGAGCCAACGACACAGACGTCGATGGAAATCCAATAGCGGGTATCGATTGTCCGACGCTGATGACGGTGCTGGACGCGTCAAAAGTCGAATGGCCCACGCCATGGGACAGTGATCCTGTGCCGGAAGTCATATGAACCGAATAACCCGCAACCCAAGGTTATTGTCATTAGCTACGAGGTCGGTCAATGCTCGGGGTGTTTTGGGTAGGTTGCTGGATGTTGTCCCGACAGCCACCCCAAGGCTTTGCAGCGGATCTGTATTGGCACGATCGTCTGGACAAGTGATTTCATAAAGCGCCAGACCATATGCTGTGCTACCTTGCGGTCGGTCGGCGTTCACTATTCGCTCAATCTCTGCCAGGGCTTCGCCCTCATCGTTGAACGGCAGAACCCGCCTGTCGCCTGCTCCAATGTCCGGCAAATTGTCTTCCTGTGAAAAGAGCGGAAGCCAGATAATAATGGAGGAAAGACCCCAATCCTCTTCTGGATTAAAGACCACCCCATACCAGCGGCGAAGCGTGCAGCCCTCAGCTGTAACCGATCCACGATTCCCGAAAATCACCTGATCCGGCATTGTCCATTGCGCATCATCACGCCAATCTAGCGAAACCGGGCAATAACTGCCCACGCCGAAATTAAACCAACTGCCGTTCACCATCTCTCTAAGCGGGCGGGAATCTTCGATATAGACATCGACGTCAGGCGCTTTGCCCATGCCATTGTGTGTCTCTTCAAGGTTCTCGACAAACATGCCTTGCGTTTCAAATGACCACCGTACCACTTTGTGGACCATACCCCCTTTCCAACAATCCGGTTGGGGTAGGTTATTTGGTAGATCTGGGATAGGAGGCATTTCAATCACTCCAGCCTGCAAACGGTCAATTTGTTCGATCGCCAGCTCCAGCATTTCTGCCCTCGATGGCGATTGCCCGAATGATTGGATTGCCCGTACCAACAAGTACACCGTCACAAAAGACGCACGTTGGCGCAGGTAAACATCCGGTGCGTCCGCATCCATCGAGTCTCCACCCAGCGCACGATAAAGCCGGAAGAGCGTTGTCGAAAGGATCTGTTCCGTCAGATAACCCTTCAGGTCGTCACAACCAGTTGGCGGCGATTCAATAACAGACCGGTTCAATTCTCCGTACCACGCCCAACCTAACGTGGGGGATCTGTCGTGGCGACGCGTCGAAAACACGAATGGGAATGTGATTCCACGATAGCTTTCGGCGACACCATTTCGCGGGTCAGCCAGCCTAGACTCCGGATCACAAACAATAGCGGCCATTGCGTCACCGGCGCTGTGCGCAAAATCAAATTCAAGCTTCCCAAGACGCGCAGCCAACAAATAGTGCCCAAACTCATGAAGCATCCAGCGCTTGTCAGTCGCGAGGCCAAGGGGCTGCGCCCAGGTACGCTCTCCGTCGCTGTTCAATGGCCGGTCCCAACGTGTCAGTTCTGCAAGTGCGAGATTCATTCGAATTGTCGGCAACGTCGCAGCATCAGATTTGCAGTCATAGGCGACCTGCGCGTTCACCGTTCGCCCATCTTTGCCAGGACCCGGAGCAATACCGTACCGGTAAAAGATCTGAATGTCCCTTTCTGCCCGAACAACGAAATCGTCCAAGATAATTCCAAACGATCTCAACAAATCGAAAAATTCAACGCAGTTAACATAGGCAAGTAGTGCTGAATACTCATTACTTCGTAGTAGAATCTCCTTGTTCGCGGGTAGCCTTAAAACTTTGGTCGGACCGGGATTGCCAAGTCCATCTTGGTCACCTGGAACAAAATCTGGGCATCGGCGAACACGAAACCCCAGATCTTCCAGCGTCAATTCATTCCCGTTCGTCAGTTTTCCCAACTCTCTGAAGCGATCAAGGAAATCATCTGTACGAGTGGGTCGCCTTCGATCCCAATCGTAAGGCAATGCTGGATTTGCAGGATCAAAAGGTAATTTCGAAGCAGGCGGAACTTGAGTCCAAATTTTTGCTTCGCCCTCACCTACATGGGTGATCAGTGGGCAGGTTTCAGTGGATAGCAATTCGAAGTGGAATTGTCGCTGTTGCGCACCGCCAATTGGTATTGCCTTGATCTTGTTGGTCACCGAATAACTCAAGCGATTTGGAAATCGCTCGATTGACCCAAGCGCTTTCGAAACTGTTTCGATAACAACCGGTTCTTCCAGAAAATCCGGGTCAACATCGGACAAGATAAAGATTTGCTCTAGATCGATGGATCTCGGTTCAACAGAAGCCGCGGCTCCAATTTGATTTAGAATATCAGATGGATAGTTTACCAAATCATTTGTAAGTGCCCCAAGTTCGATCTGTCGTTCCTCTCGAGACGGAAATGCGGCCTTGGCATCCACGGTCGACCAACTCTGCTGCGATACAACCGGGTATTCTGCTGTGAACGAGCGAATGATGACGCGGAGTTTACCACCATCTGTTTCCTCCACCAGCATAGGAATGCTGACACCGATAGAGAACTCGGCAGGTTCCCCCTGATCATTTATGAATTCTGTCGCCACCATGACTATCGTTGCTGGCAATCTGTGGAGTTCATCGCGGGACAGGTTCCATGACGCAATTTGAGGTGGGTTGTCATTCGCACCGCTGTCAACCGGAGGCCAGATATTCAGCCAGTGAACCAAGTCCCAGTTTCCGGCTTTGGCGTTGTCATTAAACTGATTTCCGCCCCACCCTTCAGGCCAATTCAACGATTGCCCATGACTTGTTAGATAATCTTCAACTTTATCCAAATAGTCCGAAGCAATAGCTCCAAGTGTTTCCCGATCAGTCTCTTCATCCGTCGCGATGGCGATATATGGCGCATCGGAATGCGATATTAGTCGCGAACGCCGTTCCGAATTTGGATACTCGCGCTCAAATCTAAGCCACGGTGGTGGCCAACTGTCAGAGTTGTAAGGTTCTGGTGGCCAATTTGGAAAATCAATAGACAAAACTATGCTCCCTTTCCTTCAGAAATAGGTTTGATTGAGTTGGGGCACGTAACTTCAAATTAATCGAAATTTTGAGATTCCGATAGTATGATAACTCAACGGGTAGGCTTACCGAACGACGGACGATACTTAAGGACTGTTAGAAAGGGGGGCTTCTAGCGCGCTACTACCTAGTAACATGGAATAGAGGAAGCGGGTCTCCTAGATCCGCCAAGTGATTGTTCATTGCGATAAAGTCGCTGAAAAATCGATCCATAAGTTACGGGTGGTTTTCATAGATTTGACCAACTGCCACAAACTGCGAAATGACACTAAGGACCCCTCTAAATATATGCCAGTGTCGGCTATCAGAGATTCGATTGGTCCCGGAAGATGGGACATATACAATTGAACTCATTGGAAACTGGCGGGCTTGATGGCGTTGGGAGCATCTCAGAACGAACAAAGCCGCCCTGGGGTGGCTGGGGTGGCACTGCGTTCGGTAAAAG
>NZ_AEYW01000006.1 GCF_000192475.1 Ruegeria conchae | reverse complement strand
ATCGAGATTGCCGTGGAACTCGCCCAGCGTCGCCTTGGTCAATGTCCGCCCTTTCGAAGCGTCATAAAAGGCAGTCTCCGCATCTTGCAAGGCGTCGCGGGTTTCGTATCTCAGGTCCCTCACATCCGCGCGCAGATTGTCACGCGCCTCCTCATAGGCCTCAGCATCGCGCAGTTCATCCTCAAGCGCATTGAGATCGTCTTCGTAATTCGGGTCTGCAGGATCAAGCGCGGCGATGTCATCAGCGATGTCTTCGCTGCTGCGGCCATCATAGCTTTCGTTCAGATCACGCAGTTCACGGCGCGCCTCGTAGAGGTCATCGCGCAGGTCATAGTAGGTTTCCGCTGCAGCCTGATAGGTCGCGATCTTGCCCACATTACTGTTGGCTGAGGCATTGCGGAACGCCGGCGCTGCCGCCTTGGACGCATTCAGGTTACGCAGCTTATCCGAGCCATAGGGATCGGTGATCGCCGCGACAAGCGGGTCGCGGTAACGACGCGCGCCAGGTTTTTTGTCGACATGGCGCTTGGAATAATAATCCGTACGGGCAACAGGGCGCGGGGAATGCTCGAGCGGAGCTACGGAAGCTTGACGGTAACTTTTCTTTACCCGGTTGGCACTTGTATTGGATTTCGATCGCGTGCGTTTTCCAAACAGCTGCTCAACATCGCGTTTGAACTCTCGTCCAAAGCCCGCCAGTGTAGTTTCCCGGACTTTGCTGTTCTGTCCCTTATTCTTGTTCTTGGCCGACCGTTGGGATTTTGCATTCTGATTTTTATTGAATCTAAAAGCTTTGCCTGAGCGTCGAGTATTGAACTTGGCACCACCTGCATCTTTATCTGCGCTTTTGGCCCCATGGCCTTTACCGGATTTTCCTTTGCCGCCCTTGGTGCCGTCATTGCCTTTGCCGGATTTTCCTTTTTCGCCACTGCGGCCTGGTCCCTTCCCGTTACCGTTGCTCTTGTCGTTCTTGGCATAAGCCGCATCGGGACCCAGCATAATGGTAGCGACAGCTCCCGATGCAAGAACCAGCGAAGTAACCGTCAAAACAGACGTCAAGATATTGCGAAATTTGGAGTTGGTCATCTCAGCCCCCCAGCCTCAAACCCTGCTCTGTATATCATGGATTTGAGAGAGGTGGGGAACTTAGCTTAGATTGTTTCCGGAGTGCTCATTTTGGAGTGTGAATCATTAGGTTTCAGCCTGATTGTTTCCCGTTTTCGGCCAATCAGAATTCCAACGGCCCTAACGTGTCAGCTCCCGCATGCCCTGTTCTAGCCCCGCCAGCGTCATGGGCACCATGCGACCCTCAAAAATCTCGCGGATCATGCTGATCGAATGGGTGTATTCCCAATACTTCTCGGGCACCGGGTTGATCCATAGGTTCGATGTCCACTGTTCGCGCGCGCGCTGCAACCAGACTTGTCCGGCCTCCTGGTTCCAGTGCTCATTTGCGCCGCCGGGATACGCGATCTCGTAGGGGCTCATCGAAGCGTCGCCAACGAAGATGCATTTGTAGTCCGGACCGTAGGTGCGCAGCACCTCGTGCATTGGCGTCTGCTGATCCCAGCGGCGGCGGTTGTCACGCCAGACACCTTCATAGAGGCAATTGTGGAAGTAGTAGTATTCCAGATGCTTGAACTCGGTCCGCGCGGCCGAGAACAGCTCTTCGACCACCTTGATGTGCGGGTCCATTGAACCACCCACATCGAGAAACAAAAGCACTTTAACGGCGTTGTGCCGTTCAGGACGAGTTTTGACATCCAGATAGCCATGCTCGGCGGTGGCACGGATAGTGCCATCCAGATCCAGCTCTTCCGCAGCGCCCTCACGCGCCCAGCGGCGCAGGCGTTTCAGGGCGACCTTGATGTTGCGGGTGCCGAGTTCAACCGTGTCATCCATGTTCTTGAATTCACGCTTGTCCCAGACTTTAACCGCGCGTTGATGGCGGCTTTCTTTCTGGCCGATGCGCACGCCTTCGGGATTGTAGCCATAGGCCCCGAATGGCGAGGTACCTGCTGTCCCGATCCATTTGTTGCCGCCTTGATGTCGGCCTTGCTGATCCTTCAGGCGCTCGCGCAGTGTCTCCATCAGCTTGTCAAAACCACCCAGCGCCTCAATCTCGGCCTTTTCTTCGGCGCTCAGATGTTTTTCAGCCATCTTTGCAAGCCATTCGGCGGGAATATCGACGGCCTCGAGCACCCGCTCAAAACTGATTGCGTCCAGGCCTTCGAAACTAGCGGCAAAGGCGCGGTCGAACTTGTCGATATTACGTTCGTCCTTCACCATCGACACGCGAGCGAGGTAGTAGAAAGATTCGACATCGTAGGTGGCGAGGCCCTTTTTCATTCCCTCCAGAAAAGTCAGGTATTCGCGTAAGGAAACGGGAATACCGGCGTTTCGGAGGTTCTCGAAGAAAGGCAGGAACATATCTTTAGACCAATCGCACCAGAACCAGCGAGATCACCAGTCCGATTAGCGCAAAAGCGATCCCGTATCCGGCAGCATACTGGGCCATATCTGCACCGCTGCCATTGCGTTTCCGCGCAGTTCGAACGCCCAGCAAAGCCCCTAAAAGTGCCATGCCCAAAACCACTACCATATGCCGTTATCCACCCGTACCTGCGGCGGCCGCTTGCGCAATGTCTTGCGATACCGAGCGTGCCACCAATTCCGAGCCGAAGCCGTAGCGCGCCCACCCGATACTGTCCAGCCGAACGCTGCGTGCCTGATCAATTTGCCCAGACTGGCGCAAAGCTTCGGATTTCAGCAGCAACAAAGTCGCCAGCAGCGCGGCGTTTTCAGAGCGCGTCATGACATCAATCGCACTGTTCAGTTCGGGCAGCGCCTGCGCCCCTTGACCCTGCGCCAAGGCAAATGCCGCAGTCTGGGCTGTGATATGGGCGCGCTGGACCTCTGTTCCGGGTGTGGAGCGCAGGTACTTCTTCGCGATGTCGTATTGCCTCTGCGCGGCTTCGGGGTCGTCGAACTGCCCCATGCGCCCCAGCAGGTAATGCGGGTAGGCGCGGCGGTGGTCTGTCCAGCCTTGTTGTTGCCCGATCTGTGCCGCTTCCTTCGCGGCATTGACCCGCTTGGCGGTGCCCGCGCCAGCCCCCAATGCGCGCTGTACTGCGTTTATCCAGGCGCGGGGTGTCTCGGTTACCGGTTGCGGTGCAACGCGATCCCCGCGCGGGTTCAGGCGGCTTAGGACACCGGGCAAAACCGCCGCGACCTGTTCGATTGTCATACCGTTCTGCAACTCGGGCGAGTAGGCCGTTCGCAGGATCAACATGTCGAACCCGGTCAGAACCGTGTGAAAGTTATCGTCGTTGAACACAGAATCCGGCAGGCGGTAGAGATCGTTCAGCGGCCCAAGGGCCTGAGCCAACTCTTCATGCAGGCAATCGCGAATTTCCTGTGGGCTGGCATCATAGGGGATGAAAATTCCGATCCTCTCGCGGCTGCGAAGTTCGGTCCAGTTGCTTTTCTTCTTCCGCCGGTCGCGCCGGTATTCTTCCAGGATTGAAGAGTTTGGAACGACGAAACACGCAGCCTGCGGTAGGATGCGGCGGATCTGTTTCTGGCTTACAGCCTCGATGGTGATATTCGCCTGACCCTCTGGAATCTGTCGGATGTCGATCTTCGCCTCCCGTTGCAGCCGTGTCAGTAGCCGGCCCAGGTCGGTCTGCATCGTTGGAGGGGGTGTCCCAGTCAGGCGCACCGTGATCGGCTCGTCGAACCGAGTAAACACCGGAAGTTCCGCACCGCTTTCAAGCGCGAAATGCAGCGACAGGAAATCAGCTGCGATGTTCTTGTTCGAACGGGCAGGCGGGCTGGGACGGGCCGCACCGAAGGATTTAGACGGCGGCAGCGATGCTTCGATCACCTGAGTACGGGTCGGCGTCTCGATCCGGTCGACCGTCGTGCAGGCAGACAGCGCCGCCAGAAGGAGGGTTGCGCCCAAAAGCCTCATGGTCGCTGATACTTCAGGAACGGCGACAACTTGCCGATGCGGTCATAGAGTTTGCGCGCGGTATGGTTGTTTTCCTGTGTCAGCCAATAGACTGAGGGGGCTTTCTGCCTGTCCGCTTCGTCGTAGACGGCTTGAATCAAGGCGCGTCCAACACCGGTTCCACGCGCTTCGGGGCGGGCATAGAGATCCTGCAGATAGCAGACACTTTCCTCTTTCCAAGCGTGGCGATGAAAAAGGTAGTGAGTCAGCCCGAGCAGCTGCCCATCCAGATCGGCGACAAAACAGGAAAAGTCATTCGGATCATCACCTAAGAGCCTTGCAAAGGTGCTTTTGTAAGTCGTATCCGGCACCTCGGTTTCGTAAAATGCAAGGTAGTCACGCCACATCTCCGCCCATTGATCCCGATCCTCTGGTCGCAAAGGGCGGATTGTCGGGGGGGTCGACATTGTCATGTTTCCTGCTCTGGAGGCCCGATTGTCGCCGGGTTTTTCGTTAACGCAATGCTGACATCCGAGCGTACCGATGACAAGCCGTGATCACCGCTTGCTGCGCGCCATAAAGGCCAGCCGTTCAAACAGATGTACGTCCTGCTCATTTTTTAGAAGCGCACCATGCAGTTTTGGCAGCGCATTAACGCCGTCGCGCTTCAGATCCTCGGCACTTAAATCCTCAGCTAAGAGCAACTTCAGCCAGTCCAGCACCTCCGAAGTCGAGGGTTTTTTCTTCAACCCCTGTGTCTCGCGGATTTCGTAGAACTGGGTTAGTGCGGTGGTCAGCAGAGCGTCTTTGATGCCGGGGTGATGCACCTCGACGATCCGGCGCATCGTGGCCTCATCCGGGAAGCGAATGTAGTGGAAGAAACAGCGGCGCAGGAAGGCGTCCGGCAGTTCCTTTTCGTTGTTTGAGGTGATGATCACGATTGGGCGGTTCTTGGCCCTGATTGTCTCGCCGGTCTCGTAGACGTGGAACTCCATCTTATCGAGTTCCTGAAGCAGATCGTTGGGAAACTCGATGTCGGCCTTGTCGATCTCATCGATCAGCAGAACCACCTTTTCATCGGCGTCAAAAGCCTGCCACAGCTTGCCCTTGCGGATGTAGTTCGACACCTCATGCACCCGTTCATCGCCAAGCTGGCTGTCACGCAGACGGCTGACGGCGTCGTATTCATAGAGGCCCTGTTGTGCACGGGTTGTGGATTTCACGTTCCACTCGATCATCGTCAGCCCCAAAGCACCCGCAACCTGTTTCGCCAGCTCAGTCTTGCCGGTACCGGGTTCACCCTTGACCAGCAAAGGGCGTTCCAGGGTGACGGCAGCATTCACAGCAATGGTCAAATCGTCGGTGGCAACATATTCTGCGGTGCCTTGGAAACGTGCGGTCATGGGACCCCTCATTTGGTGTTTGGGCGGTTTTTGCTTTCCACGGGTTACAGAGGGGCAGGTATTTTTACAAGCCGGGCCGCTGCGTCGCGCTGAGATGATTTCTACCGTGAGTTCAATCCCTCTCGGGCGATTCGCCTGCATCAGACTAGCCTGACGTCTATCGGTGCCCGAAAAACGCCATGTGATAACCACAGAAAAACAAGGTTTTGTTGTTACAAGTCTCGTTATTAGAGCAGGCGGAGTGACGCGGCGACGAGCGACACGTTTGTGTAGTGACAATCTCAGCGCCGTCGGATACACGCTCCGCAGAAGGGGGTGCCGAATGTCAGCTAATACAACAGCAACCGACGTTTCAGGCCATACCGAGGGAGCAAATATGAAGCAGGAAGTTTTTCTGCCGGACGATTATCGACCGGCTGAAGATGAGCCTTTCATGAATGATCGACAGCTTGAGTATTTTCGCCGCAAGCTGATGGATTGGAAGACAGAACTACTCGCAGGCAGCCGCGATACGATCGAAGGGTTGCAGGACAACACCCGTAACATTCCTGATGTCGCCGATCGCGCAAGCGAAGAAACCGACCGCGCGCTGGAACTGCGCACGCGAGACCGTCAGCGTAAGCTAGTTGCCAAGATCGATTCGGCCTTGCGTCGGATTGACGAGGGTGAATACGGGTATTGCGAGAAAACCGGTGATCCGATCTCGTTGAAGCGTCTGGATGCACGTCCAATCGCGACGATGACCTTGGAAGCGCAAGAGCGCCACGAACGCCGTGAAAAGGTCCACCGCGACGATTGATCGCTGGATAATCTAGATAAAACATCAACGCCGGGGCCTGTCGCCCCGGCGTTTTTGCGTTATGGCAGAGCCATGAACATTAACGGTCTGAATTTCTGCGTTATTGGCGGCGGCATTGGCGGTATGGCGGCGGCACTGGCGTTGCGGCAACGTGGGGCCAAGGTCACGGTTATTGAGCAGGCTCCCGAATTGACCGAGGTTGGTGCTGGATTGCAAATCAGCGAAAACGGAATGGTAGTGCTGCGGGCCTTAAACGTCGTGGGCGAACCGCCTGAGGCTGGTTTAAAGTCCTACGGGACGTTACTCCGCGATTTTCGGGCTGGGCGATCTGTCAGTGAGATACCGGCTCCGGTCTCAGGTCCAACCTACTACTATCATCGTGCCGATTTGCTGGGTCTACTGCACAAGGCTGCCCTTCGCGAAGGTATCGAGTTTCGATTGGGTGCAAGGGTTGCACGGGTTTTCAAGCATCCTTCTGAAGCTGAGATTGTTCTGAAGGATGGCACCAGATTAAGCGCTGATTGTGCAATTGCTGCTGATGGCGGACGAAGCAAAATCCGTGCTGGATTGAATGGACCCGAGGCACCCAAGTTCACACATCAGGTTGCTTGGCGTGCAACGATCCCCTGGGCACGGCGCGACCGAAAGCCGTGTGCCGTGCTAACCATGGGACCAGGACGGCATGTCGTAACGTATCCTCTTCGCGACCATACTCTGATGAATGTCGTCGCGATTGAAGAGCGATCTGATTGGCGGGAAGAAGGCTGGCACCGGCGCGGCGACCCTGAGGATTTGCGAGCGCGGTTTTCTAGTTTTGGCGGACTAGTTGGGGACATTCTTGAGCAGGTTCAGGAACCAAATGTTTGGGCATTGTTCCTCCGGCCCGTCGCGGATCGCTGGCAGAACGGACGTGTTGCGCTGTTGGGGGATGCAGCCCATCCGACGTTGCCGTTTATGGCTCAAGGGGCTTGTCTTGCGCTGGAAGACGCTTGGGTATTGGTTCGGTCTTTTGATGAGCAGTCTGGCATACAAAAAGCCCTTGCTACGTACGAGACGTGCCGTCGCCCTCGCGCACGGCAAGTGGTTGCCGCCGCCGGAGCCAATGCGCGCAATTTCCACCTTCGCGGACCCATGAGGATGGCGGCTCAGGCCGCCTTGATGGCTATCGGTCCACGCTTGGCGCGGCGCTATGAATGGATCTACAGCTACGACGCGACGGCGTAAGCCATCAGAGATCGAGATCGACCCAAACCGGCACATGGTCCGAAGGTTTTTCGTGCCCACGAATCTCGAAGTCGATCCGACAATCGCGCATCAGATCTGCTGCCTGCGGAGTCAGAAGGAAGTGATCGATCCGAATCCCGTCGTTTCTGTTCCACGCACCGGCCTGATAGTCCCAGAACGAATAATGACCCGGACCATGCGTGCGAGCGCGGAAGGCTTCAGTAAAGCCCAAGTTCAAGATTTTTCGAAATGCAGCGCGACTTTCGGGCCGAAAAAGAGCGTCCTCGCGCCAGGCGTCGGGTCGTTTTGCGTCCTCGGCTTGCGGAATGATATTGTAGTCCCCGGCCATCAGCGCGGGCTCTTCAGTGGCCAGCAAATCACGCGCGCGTTCATAGAGACGCTCCATCCACGCAAGCTTGTAGTCATATTTCGGCCCCGGCACCGGATTGCCGTTAGGCAGATACAGCCCACAGATGCGAAGAGCTTTTTTACCGATGACAGTCGCTTCGATCCAACGGGCCTGTTCATCGTCGTCATCACCGGGAAGGCCTCGGGAGACATCCTCCAACGGCAGTTTCGAAAGGATTGCGACGCCGTTGAAACTCTTTTGCCCGTGTGTTTCCACGTTATATCCGCGTTCTTCGAATATCTCGCTTGGGAAATTCTCATCAATCGATTTGATTTCCTGCAGCAAAACGACATCCGGCTGCGCCTCATCCAACCAGCGCGGTAGCGCCTCGGCCCGAGCTTTTATCCCGTTGATGTTGAACGTGGCGATTTTCATGCGCGATCCTCCGGTGCCATCCGCAACCTATCGCGCAGATTGCACCTGACGGCAAGGAACAGAACGGGCTAGCGAGACTCTGCCTCGCGCTCCGAGGTATTTTGGGCCAGATAAAGAAACGGATTCTTAACCATACTTGAAAATAATGATTATGCGGTACAGGCGGAGGCGCCGATGACCGTGCCAGGTGAAGCTCTCTGGCCTTAACGGTCAGAGAGCGGATCCCACTTCGTCTGGCTAGAAATACCTTGGGGGTGTGGGGGCAAAGCCCCCACTTTGGCTACATTGAGAAAGATGTACCGCAGCCGCAGGAAGATGTGGCATTGGGGTTCTCGATAACAAAGCGCGCACCGATCAGTTCCTGTGTGAAATCGATCACTGCATTTTCCAGAAATGGCAGAGAGATCGAGTCGACGATAACCTTCTGGCCTTTGCCCTCTAAAACCAAATCGTCTTCCTTAGGCTTATCCAGCGCAATTTCGTATTGAAATCCTGAACATCCACCGCCCTCTACTGCGACGCGCAGGGCCTGGCCCTGATCTGCGGCGCCAATCTCGGCCAAGCGATCAAAGGCGCGTTCTGTAACTGTTGGGGGCAGATTCATGCCAGTCTCCAAAGGTTTATTTCCTTAGCATCGTACAATATATGAAACCTGAAGACAGGCGACAAGGACAACACCATTGGACAGAGCGGGTTTTGCCTCGGATCCGGGCCGCGCGCGGGGGCGGTTGGTGCCGGAAGAAGAGAGCAGCTTTCGTTCATGCTTTCAGCGTGACCGCGACAGGATCATTCATGCCAGTGCCTTTCGGAGGCTCAAGCACAAGACACAGGTCTTTGTTGAGCACGAAGGTGACAGCTATCGTACCCGTTTGACTCACTCAATCGAAGTTGCGCAGGTGGCGCGGACGATTGCTGGCGCTTTGGGATTGAACCCGGAGCTGACCGAAGCGGTCGCTCTGGCGCATGATCTTGGGCACACGCCTTTTGGTCATACGGGAGAGGATGCATTGCACGCGTTGATGAAGCCTTATGGCGGTTTTGACCACAACGCACAGGCCATTCGGATCGTAACCAAACTTGAGCGTCACTATGCCGAGTTCGACGGCTGCAATCTGACCTGGGAATGCCTGGAGGGCATCGCCAAGCATAACGGTCCCGTCGTAGGCGAATTGCCATGGGCGCTGGCCGAGTGCAATCAGGGCTATGACCTCGAACTCAACACACACGCAAGCGCCGAGGCGCAGGTGGCCGCGCTTTCAGATGACATAGCCTATAACAATCACGATCTGTTCGATGGGTTGCGCGCTGGTCTGTTCAGCGATGACGACATTCAGCAACTTCCCATCATCGATGCTTGTTTTGGAAAAGTCGATCGCAGATATCCGGGTCTGGACCCATACCGGCGTCGCCATGAAGCGCTGCGGCGGGTTTTCGGCGTGATGGTCTCGGATGTTATTGACACGTCGCGCGCGTTGATCGCTTCCTCAGGGGCGCAATCGGTCGAGGATATTCGGAATCTGGGCTATCCGGTCATTCAGTTCTCAGATGGGTTATGGGCTCAGCTCAAACAAATCCGGGCGTTTCTGTTTTCGCGTATGTATCGCGCACCCAGCGTTATGCAAGTGCGCATCAAGGTCAGCAAGGTCGTCGAAGAGCTCTTTCCGATTTATCTTGCCGACCCGAAGCAGATGCCTGGGCACTGGCACGGCGATATCGAGGCGGCGGCTGACGAAACGGCGTTGGCGCGGATCGTCTCGGATTATATCGCGGGTATGACGGACAGGTTTGCGCTGCAGGACCATGCCCGCCTGACCGGAGATCATTCAATCGCGATATAGGCAATGGCCCAAACTTGCTGGCTGGCCTGTATCTGGGCCAATTCTACGTCATCAGTTGGCGGAAAAACGATCATCGTGGGGCCATAGCCGCCGATTCCCATGGGCACGCCGTCCGCATGGGTGGCTACAATCGGTTGGTGTGCTTTGATGCTTTGCCAAGGGATTTCCGCTTGATAACCGTCCATTGCCATGGGCAGGGCGGATTTACCCTCTGCTCCGGCCAACTTCATTACTTCGGACAGCCGTGGGCCTGAAAAGATATAGTCGCGCTGGTTCTCTGGCGGGCCATAGGGGATAGTGATCTTGATCTGCTCCAATCCCTCCAGCATGGTTGCGTCGAACCCGGCTGCTCCTGCGTGCGTGACTTCGAGGTAACCGAACAGGCCACCGTCATTTTCTGTTCGTGCGGGCAGGTTGGTCTCATCGACGGCGCCACCCAGTGTCAGAATGACGTGACCATCGGGCGTCGATAGTTCGGCCCATGCGGGTATGGCGGCAGATAGAAGCAGGACTAAGGGCAGAGCGCGGTACATGGGGATCTCCGGGGCGTGTGTGGCGTCAGGCCCGAAACTACCCGGCCTGTGCGTTATGCCAAGTACAAACTAAGGGCGTCCATTGACCTTGCCGCGATGCGTGTTAAACCCCGCGACAAGTAAAAGGACATCCGAAATGAACCTGTTTTCCGAGATCCGCGGCCTTGTACTGGACGCGCTGGCGCAGATGCAGTCCGAAGGCGCGCTGCCAGAGGGATTGAGCTTTGACAACGTGGCGGTTGAGCCTCCGCGCGATGCAGCGCATGGCGACATGGCGACCAATGCGGCGATGGTGCTGGCGAAGCCGGCGAAGATGAAGCCGCGGGACATTGCGGATGTGCTGGCAGGCAAGCTGTCTGCAGACGACCGGATCACCAGCGCCGAGGTGGCGGGTCCGGGCTTTCTAAACCTGCGGCTTGCGCCTTCGGTCTGGCAGGGCGTGCTGGCTGCGGTGCTGGAAAAGGGCACCGATTATGGCCGTTCGACCATGGGGCATGGTCAGAAGGTCAACGTGGAGTATGTCTCGGCCAACCCGACTGGCCCGCTGCATGTGGGTCATACGCGGGGGGCTGTGTTCGGTGATGCGCTGGCAAGCCTGCTTGCCTATTCGGGCCATGATGTGACCCGCGAATACTACATTAACGACGGTGGCGCGCAGGTGGATGTGTTGGCGCGTTCGGCCTATGAGCGGTATCGCGAGGCGAATGGTCTAAGCCCAGAAATTGCCGAAGGTCTGTACCCTGGCGACTACCTGATCCCGATTGGCGAGGCGCTGAAAGAGAAATATGGTGACAGCCTGATCGACAAGCCGGAAAGCGAATGGCTGGAAGAGCTGCGCAACTTTGCCACCGACGCGATGATGGACCTGATCCGCGCCGACCTGAAGGCGCTGGGCGTCGAGATGGACGTGTTCTTCTCAGAGAAGTCGCTCTACGGCACGGGTCGGATTGAGGCGGCGCTGCAGTCTTTGACCGACAAGGGCCTGATCTACGAAGGCGTGCTTGAGCCGCCCAAGGGTAAAAAGCCTGAGGATTGGGAGCCGCGCGAACAGACCTTGTTCAAGTCGACCGAACACGGGGATGACGTCGATCGCCCGATCAAGAAGTCGGATGGCAGCTGGACCTATTTTGCCCCCGATATCGCCTATCACTACGACAAGGTGAGCCGCGGGTTTGACGCGTTGATCGATGTGTTCGGCGCGGACCACGGCGGCTATGTCAAACGGATGAAGGCGGCAGTGTCGGCTCTGTCTGATGGCAAGGTGCCGTTGGATATCAAGCTGACGCAACTGGTGAAGCTTTGGAAGAATGGCGAGCCGTTCAAGATGTCCAAACGGGCAGGGAACTTTGTCACCCTGCGCGATGTGGTCGATCAGGTCGGGCCGGATGTGACCCGTTTTGTGATGCTGACCCGCAAGAACGACGCGCCGCTGGATTTCGATTTCGACAAGGTGCTGGAACAAAGCCGCGAGAACCCGGTGTTCTACGTGCAATACGCCCATGCCCGCGTCATGAGTGTGCTGCGCCGCGCGGCCGAAGCCGGGATCGCGGCCGATGATCCGACCCTTAAAGGGGCCGATCTGGGCAAGATTGATCACGCCTCTGAGCTGACTGTTGCCAAGAAGCTAGCGGAGTGGCCACGGCTGGTGGAAATCGCTGCGCGCACCAACGAGCCACACCGGGTCGCATTCTATCTCTATGAATTGGCAGGGGATTTTCATGCGCTCTGGAACAAAGGCAATGACGAAACCCAACTGCGCTTTATCCAGGATGGCGATGTTGCCACAAGCCAATCGAAAATCGCATTGGCACGCGCTGTTTCTGTTGTGATTTCAGCGGGCTTGGGTATTCTTGGCGTTACCCCGGCGCAGGAGATGCGGTAAACAATATCGCCCGAACCGCCGGTACGAGGTAGGCAAGAAATGACCCGCGCGCCATCTTTGTAAGGCGCGAAACGGGCGGTGAGGCGGATATGGCACGTTACGATTACTCGGGGCAGAACAGCTCCGAGCAGATGCATTACTCGAATCAAACGCATTCTGCAGATGCGTATGACTATCCTGACGAAAGCTATGGCTATGACGATGCTCCGCGCGCAGGGGCTGGGCTTGGTCGAATTGTGAACGTGCTTGGCGCGGTTGCGTCACTTGCGCTGGTAGCAGGTGTTGGCGTCTGGGGCTACCAGCTGATCATGCGCGACGTTAGCGGTGTGCCGGTTGTGCGCGCCGCCGACGGGCCGATGCGCGTGCAACCCGAAAATCCCGGCGGTACGCCTGCGGATCACCAGGGGCTGGCGGTGAATGCGGTCGCCGCAGTTGGAACCGCTGCACCTCCGGCAGATCGGCTCATTCTGGCACCACGCCCTGTGTCGCTGACGGATGAAGACACACCGATGGCGACGCTTGAGGCGACGAATGCCGTACATGTGGTTGAAGAGCCCGCCACGGATCAGGCAGTCATGCAGGCTTTGGCCCAAGGGCTCGCCGCACCTGCGCCCGCGCAGGAGCAAGAGCAGGGTGTGCAGCTGGCGTCGCTGGTTACCCCCGAGGAAGAGCCCGCGATTGATCCGGCGGACTATGCCGCGCAACAGCCTGACCCGAAGATTGCAGCACTGCCCGGAGTGCGCCGTTCGCTACGTCCGCATGTGCGCCCAGCTCGTGCAACTCCCAGCACAATCTCGTCCAGCAGTGCAACCGAGGCCGCAATAAACGCGGCCGTAAAGGCTGCCGTTGGTTTGGATGTTGACCCGGATACGCTGGCCAAAGGCACGCGTCTGGCTCAGCTTGGGGCCTATGAAAGCGCCGACGTGGCGCAGGCGGAATGGGCGCGTTTGAACGGTCAGTTCAGTGAGTATATGGATGGAAAACAGCGCGTTATCCAGAAAACCTCAAGCGGGGGGCGCACCTTCTATCGCTTGCGGGTCATGGGGTTTGATGATCTGAGCGACTCACGCCAGTTCTGCGCCGCATTGGTTGCGCAGGGTGCAGACTGTATCCCGGTCGCCGTCCGGTGAGATTTGGCGCGGTTATCACCGATGCCGAAGGGCTGCGCCTGACGCCGGATGAGAAAGCATTATTCAAAGAGATGAACCCGTTCGGGTTCATTCTGTTTGCCCGCAACATTGAATCCGCCGACCAGACCCGCGCCTTATGCGAGGACTTCCGCGAGGCCGTTGGCCGAAATTGCCTGATCACCGTGGATCAGGAAGGCGGCCGCGTGCAACGCCTGCGCGCACCTTTGGCGCGTGAATGGATGCCTCCACTGGACCATGTCGCACGTGCTGGTAATCAGGCTGAGCGTGCGATGTATCTGCGCTATCGCCTGATTGCGGATGAACTGCTGGCTTTGGGCATCGACAGCAACTGCGCACCGATGGTCGATCTGGCACGTGAAGATACCCATGCGTTTCTTAAAAATCGCTGCTATGCGTCTGATCCAAAACAGGTTTCTGCGATAGGGCGAGCCGTTGCGATTGGCCATCTGGATGGTGGTGTGCTGCCGATTTTGAAGCACATGCCCGGCCATGGCTTATCAACGCTCGACAGTCATCTCGACCTGCCGCATGTAGACCTGTCTCTGGGAGCACTGGACGAGGCAGATTTTGCACCTTTCCGCGCGCTGAACGACTTGCCGATGGGGATGACGGCGCATCTGGTTTATGACCAGATTGACCCTCGGCCTGCGACGATCTCGGCTGGAATGATGACGCTGATCAGGGAGCGGATCGGTTTCGACGGTCTGATCATGACCGACGATATCACGATGAAGGCTTTGCAGGGCACGCCCTCTGATTTGGCCCGTCAGGCTTTGGACGCTGGGTGCGATGTGGCCTTGCATTGCAACGGGGCGTTTGAAGAACGCGCGCAGGTGCTCGAAGCCGCTGGAGAAATGACCGATGCGGCACAGGTCCGCGCAGATCGGGCGTTGGCCCGACGCCAGCCGCCACGGGAACTTGACATCCAAGCCGCCGAAGCGGAACTATCTGCCCTAATGGGCGGGCAGGTATATGCAGGATAACCTTTTCAGCGAAGACCCGGTCTCGGTCGCAGATCGGCTGGCCGCCGAGGCCTTGATTGTTGACGTCGACGGGTTTGAAGGCCCGCTGGACGTGCTGCTCACCTTGTCACGCACCCAAAAGGTGGATCTGCGCAAAATCTCGGTTTTGGCGCTGGCGCAGCAGTATCTGACCTTTGTCGAAAAGGCGCGGCAGCTGCGGATTGAGCTGGCGGCGGATTATCTAGTGATGGCGGCATGGCTGGCTTTTCTGAAATCCCGCCTGTTGCTGCCGCCTGACCCGGATGACGAAGGCCCCTCGGGTGAAGAACTGGCCGCACACCTCGCATTCCAGCTGGAACGCTTGCAGGCCATGCGCGATGCAGCCGCGCGTCTGATGGCACGCGATCAGCTGGGTCGTGACTTCTTCAAACGAGGGCAGGGCGAGGATGTCACCCGTATCCGCACCGTGACCTATTCTGCCACGCTGCTAGACCTTATGCAGGGCTATGCGCGCATCCGCACCCGAGACGAATTCCGACCCTTTGTGATGGACCGCGATGCTGTCTTCACGATGGAACAAGCACTGGAGCGTATGCGCCCGCTGATTGGTTTTGCCGGTGCTTGGACGGATATGGAGACCTATCTGCCCGAAGGTTGGGACGCCGATCCGGTGCGCCGCCGCTCGGCCACGGCTGCGACCTTTGCGGCCTCGCTGGAGCTGGTGAAAGAAGGACATATGGAGATGAAGCAAAGCGAGACATTTGCACCGATCCATTTGCGCAAGAGGACCGAAACACGTGACTGACGCCCCAGAAGAGACCGGCACTCTGTTTGAAGCGCCGCCATTGGCCGAACAGGAACGTATGGTCGAGGCCGTGTTGTTTGCCAGCGCCGAGCCGGTGACGATTGGTGATCTCGAAGCGCGGATGCCCCATGGCAGCAATGCTGCACAAGCAGTTGAATCGCTGCAAAAACGATACGAAGGGCGCGGTGTGCGCGTGGTGCGCGTGGGTGAGGCATGGGCAATCCGTACCGCACCCGACCTGGGTTTCCTGATGCAGAAAGAAACGGTTGAGACGCGCAAGCTGAGCCGGGCAGCCATCGAAACGCTGGCGATTGTTGCCTATCACCAACCCTGCACAAGGGCTGAGATTGAAGAAATCCGCGGCGTTTCCGTCTCGCGTGGCACCATCGATCAGCTTCTGGAGATGGAGTGGATTCGGCTGGGGCGCCGCCGCATGACGCCGGGCCGTCCAGTTACATTTGTGGTAACGCCCGAGTTTCTGGATCATTTCGGTCTGGAAAACGCCCGTGACCTTCCGGGTCTGAAAGAACTGCGCGCGGCGGGGCTGTTGGAAAACCGGCCGCCTCCAGGCACAGTGCCGTTGGGTGAAGGGCAGGATCAGGATGAAGACGAAGATCAGACCGAGCTGTTCGAGGAAGAGTGATCAAACAGCCCTTTTGTTGGCACAGAACATGCCTATTGTAGTGCGCGGGAAACGGAGTTGAACCAATGAATGCCAATCGGATCATTGACATGATCGTGCGTCAGGTTTTGCGCCGCCTTGTGAACCGCGGGGTCGACAAGGGTATTGATATGGCGCGCCGGGCCGGTCGCAAACCGGGTCCGTCAGAGACCCAAAATGATCCCGAAGCGAATCGTCAAATGCGCGATTCGGCTGGGCGCCAGAAGCAGAGCGCCAAGCAGATGAAACAGGTAACTCGGCAGATGCGCCGCTTCATGAAATTTTGATTGTTAGCCTACGGCCTTAAAATGCTTAGACAGCTTGAGGCCTTGCCCCTGATAGTTTGAGGCAATGCCCGCGCCATACAGCTGCGTCGGCATCTCAGCCATTTTCTCATATACCAAACGCCCGACGACCTGTCCGTGCTCCAACACAAAGGGCGCCTCGTGGCAGCGCACTTCCAACACGCCGCGCGATCCTGCGCCGCCCGCTTCGGCATGACCAAAGCCCGGGTCGAAGAAACCGGCGTAGTGCACCCGGAACTCGCCGACCATGGCCAGATAGGGGGCCATTTCGGCGGCATACATCGGTGGGATATGCACTGCTTCGCGGCTGACGAGAATGTAGAACGCGCCGGGGTCGAGGATGATGCGTCCGTCTTTGGTGCGCACCTCTTCCCAGTATTCCTGCGGGTCGTATTCGCCGATCCGGTCCAGATCGATCACCCCGGTGTGTGGTTTGGCGCGATAGCCAACTAGGTCGGTATCGGGTAGCTGCAGATCGACCGAGAATCCCAGACCGTCCTGAATCACGGCTGGGCCATCGACCAGCGGTGTCTGACTATGCAACGCGGACAGTTCGACGTCGCTCAGCACAGCCTGACCCTTGCGGAAACGGATCTGATTCAACCGCATTCCGGGGCGCACCAAAACCGAGAAAGAGCGCGGGCAGATCTCGGCATATAGAGGACCAGTATATCCAGCGGGGACCCGATCGAACTCGGTACCACCATCGGTGATAGTACGGGTCAGTAGGTCCAGTCGCCCGGTCGAGCTTTTGGCATTGGCCGCCGCACTGACTTCATCGGGGAGGGCGAGCGATTCCATAAGCGGCACCAGATAGACGCAGCCTTTTTCCAGAACCGCGCCTTCGGTGATGTCGATGCGGTGCATTTCAAACTCGGCCAGACGATCTGCAACAGACCGTCCTTCGCCTGCCAGAAATGAGGCGCGCACCCGGTAAGCTACTGTTCCTAAACGTAGATCAAGGCTGGCAGGCTGCACCTGCGCAGGGATGATGTTCGGGCTTGCAGTAATCTCACCACGCGCGATCATCGCCTCAAGCTGCTGGTTTGGGCAAACACCTGTCATCTCGATCCCCTCTGCTGCCAGAGCGGGATCTGGCCTATGTGCCATAAACGTCGGTGTGATTTGGTCGGGCTAGCAGGACTCGAACCTGCGACCTTCCGTCCCCCAGACGGACGCGCTACCAGGCTGCGCCATAGCCCGACGTTGAGGTGTTCATAAAGACTTTCCCGGCAGGGGCAAGAGGAAATCATCGCCTTTTTTGCTATCCCGCCGCCCGGTTTTCAACGCGATCCAGCCAACGGCGCAGGTCTTTCGCAATCGGTGCAATTTGGTGCAGAAGCTTGTCGTCATACTCTGCCCGGTTCCATGCCAATGATGCTATTCCACCCATAAGCGGAGCGGCGTCCATTGCATCAAGTTGCGGCTTGGGTTGGTCGCTAATGTCGGGTTTTATTGGTGCCGGAGCTTGGCCGGGTTCGCCGAGATCCATGTTAATCTGGTTCGCAGGCTGCCCCGAGGACGCTGTGGTAAATGGAACAACCGTGTCATCCGGGGGCGAAACGGGCGGGCTGTCATCCAGGCTCGGTGAATGTGAAGCAACGTGTGCAACGCCTTGTTCCCGCAGGATTCTCTGTACGCCTTTGATGGTGGTGCCATCCTCGTGCAGCAGTTTCTTGATGCCACCCAATAATCGCATATCATTCGGGCGGTAGTATCGCCGCCCACCGGCACGCTTTACCGGCTTTACCTGCGTAAACTTGCTTTCCCAAAAGCGCAGAACATGAGCCTGAACTCCTAGCCAGTCCGCAACTTCACTAATGGTGCGAAAGGCGTCGGGGGACTTACTCATAACCAAACTGTCCTGAACTTACTTGCGGTTCCCTGCAGCGACGCGATCCTTCATCAGGTGCGACGGGCGGAAAGTCAGCACGCGGCGCGGCTGGATCGGAACCTCTTCTCCGGTCTTGGGATTACGTCCGATGCGGGCGGTTTTGTCCCGAACGCTGAATGTACCGAAAGACGAAATCTTGACCTGTTCGCCACGCACCAACGCGTCGGACATGTGGTTCAGAACGCTTTCGACAAGCTGCGCACTTTCATTGCGTGACAGGCCGACCTCACGAAAGACGGCCTCGCTCAGATCCATTCGGGTCAGTGTTTTATCGCCCATACTTTTTCCCCTGTTGATGAGCGAGCATATGGCGATGCGAAATTCACTGTCAATATCAATGAATTGCAGGCGGCTTCGTAAGCCGGATTGCGCCCATCACCAGCGTAGGGCAACCGCACCCCATGCCAGACCGCCGCCGATCGCTTCAGTTACAATTAGATCACCGGTTTTGATCTGGCCGTTCTTCTTGCCCACCGACAAGGCCAAGGGAATCGACGCAGCGGAGGTGTTTCCATGATCCTGCACGGTGACAACGACATTTTCCATCGGCAGGCCCATCTTCTTGGCAGTGCCTTGAATAATGCGGATATTGGCCTGATGCGGCACAATCCAGTCGACATCGTCACTTGTCAGGCCTGCTCGCTCCAGCGCCACTTCGGCGGTTTTGGCCAGCTTCTCGACGGCATGGCGGAAGACCTGATTGCCCTGCATCCGTAAGTGGCCGGTTGATTGGGTCGAAACCCCGCCATCAACATAAAGCAGGTCTTTGTATCGCCCGTCCGAGTTCAGGTCGGTGGAAAGAATGCCGCGATCATCAGAAGTGCCTTGCCCATCCTGTAATTCCAGCACAAGTGCGCCTGCGCCATCGCCGAACAGCACACAGGTGGACCGGTCGGTCCAGTCCATGATTCGCGAAAATGTCTCGGCTCCGATCACCAGCACGCGCTTCGCTTGTCCAGACAGGATCAGAGCGTTGGCATTGCAAAGTGCAAAGACGAACCCTGCGCAGACGGCCTGCACATCAAACGCAAAGCCTTTGGTCATACCCAACCGCGCCTGCACCATAGTCGCAGTCGATGGAAAAGTCAGATCCGCCGTCGAGGTTGCCAGCACAATCGCGTCGATATCATCTGCCGTCAGTCCGGCATCGGCCAGCGCAGCCTCGGCCGCTTTGGTGGCCAGATCGGATGTGGTTTCGTCCTCGGCTGCGAAATGCCGCCGCTCGATACCGGACCGGGTGCGAATCCATTCGTCCGTCGTATCCAGCGTTTTTTCGAATTCGGCGTTTGGTACAACGCGCTCCGGCAAATAATGTCCGACACCTACAACAACTGAGCGGCCTGCCATGCTGGGGTACTGCCTTTTTTGTTATTATTCCGATTGAGACACGGAATGGGCCGCATCTTGTGCAAGTGCGGCAGTTGATGCAACCCGTGCCGCCAATTTTTCGGCAAAGCCGGATTCTGCCAATGTGAAAGCAAGTTTGACCGCAGCCGAAACTCCTGTCGCGTCTGCTCCGCCGTGGGATTTGACCACGGTTCCGTTAAGGCCAAGGAACACGCCACCGTTTACGCGACGCGGATCGATCCGCTTTTTAAGGCGGTTTAGCGATGTGATCGCCAGAATCGATGCCAAGCGGGACAGGGGTGAGTATTTGAATGCCTCGCGCAGTAGATCACCGATTAGGTTCGCAGTGCCTTCGCCGGTTTTGATCGCAACGTTGCCGGTAAAACCGTCTGTGACGATCACGTCAGCCTTATCGCCGGGGATATCACTGCCTTCGACAAAGCCCACGAACTCAAAATTCGCCTGATCGGCAAAGTCCGAGATCATGGCGTGCGCCTCTTTCAATTCGGCGCGGCCTTTGTGCTCTTCAGTTCCGACGTTCAGCAGGCCGATGCGGGGGCGGCTGAGCGCCATCCCGTTGCGCGCGTATGAAGCACCCATCAGAGCGTATTGCAGCAAATCCTTGGCATCGGCACGCACATCCGCGCCCACGTCCAGCATCACGTTAAAGCCATGCGGGTTACGCGAGGGCCATAAGATCGCAATAGCAGGGCGGTTCACGCCGGGCAGCTTGCGCAGCCGCAGCATCGACATTGCCATCAATGCGCCAGTGTTGCCGCAGGACACCGCGCCGTGCGCTTCGCCTGCGCGCACCGCTTCCAGCGCCGACCACATCGATGTGTTCTTGCCGCTGCGCACAACTTGGCTGGGTTTGTCTTCCATCGTGACGACGTCGGGGCAATCACGAAAAACGACGCGCCCATCAAGGACACGTCGTTTGGCAACCAGCTTGCGCAATTCCTGTTCCTGGCCGTGCAGGATGAACCCGATCTTCGGGTTCTTGTCCGCAGACTTGGCAATGCCCGCCACAACGACGGCAGGGCCCGAATCTCCGCCCATAGCGTCAACCGAGATGATGATCCGTCCGGTTTGCGTGGGCTGATCCGTCATGCCTTGGCCTGCGTCCAATCAGGCTTAGGCCGCGTCTTCGTCCAGGTCGATTTCGTCGGCCTGAGCGACGATTTCACGATCGTCATAGTGGCCGCAAGAGGCACAAACATGGTGCGGGCGCTTTAGCTCGCCGCAGTTCGGGCACTCGTTCGGGTTTGCAGCAACCAGAGCGTCGTGTGCGCGGCGGTTGTTGCGACGCGACTTGGAAACTTTGTTCTGTTGGACGGCCATGGTCTCAACCTTTGTCTGATATGGGCTGAAAGATTCGCTGTCAGCCGGGTTACGTACTTTGTTTTCTCGTGGTTTGACGCGCGTTTAAGGGGCTTGCCCCGCAATGTCCAACCCAAATTCCAATGAGCGCGCGAAAATACTGCGATTCTCGTCATGTTCAAGCGGTTTTTCTGGCCGCCTGCTATGACAGGAAATCCCTTGCCTGTCACTCGTCTTTTTTCAACGCATCCCGCAGGTCAGCCAGCCCCGCAAAGGGTTTGACATCCTCGTCGGTCATCGCTTGTTTTCCGGGCTCAGTATAGTCGGCTTGCTCAAGTTCGGCACCGTCCTTGCGGGGATATTGCGGCAACGCAAGTGATAACGCTTCGATCATAACCTGCGCCGGATCAATTTCAGCGCCCAATGGTTCGGTCTCGTCATCTTCTGGGATTTCGAATTCGGGCTCGTCCGGATCGGTCCAATCCGCCAGAAACACGCGAGTGACTGGCGTGTCGATCCGGGTTGTCACGGGTTCAAGCGTAACGACGCAGGGTTGGATCACCGTCGCACCAAGTTTACCTTTCAGAACCCAGTCACGTTTGCCCTGGGCGCTTAGCTGCCCGACAAAGCTCAACTTGCGCAGCCCCAGCAGGCCGAGCTCCCGTTTGATCGGTTCAAGCGTGTCGCTATCTGGGCGCAGTTCAAACGGGGTTGCAGCGTTCTGGGGCAGGTCAGCCACCCGCAATGATGTTTGGTTGCTCATAGTTGAGTCTTTCCTGTGTTGAACCGGAGCGCCGGTTTCTGTAATCGGATAGGGTCCGCAAGGGGCCATGGCAAGAGGGTGTCAATGTTGAAGGGTGTGAACAGGCTGAAACCAGCATCGAGAACGCTTGTCTTTGCTGTCTGTTTGGCAGTTGCAGGCGCGTGTTCGCCGATCTTCAAGAATCACGGCTATGTGCCGCCGACGGAGGATCTGGCCAAGATCAAGGTCGGCGTCGACACGCGTGAAAGCGTCGAAGAAACGATCGGTGCGCCAACGGCATCTGGCGTTGTACGGGATTCGGGTTATTACTACGTCGCGTCTCGAATTCGTCACTATGGACCGAAAAAGCCCGAGGTCGTTTCGCGCCAGTTGGTCGCAATCAGCTTCGACCAACGCGGTGTCGTCCGCAATATCGAGCGGTTTGGTCTGGAAGATGGCTATGTCATTGTCCTCGACCGCCGTGTGACCGATTCCAATGTTGAGGACAAAGGCTTCCTGCGTCAGCTTCTTGGTAATATCGGCAACTTCAATCCGGCGAACATTCCGGGGGTCAGTCAGTAACTAAGCTGTGTAGGGGCGGTGTGGCGGTCATATGACGGTCACATGCACTATATAAGTGTTTCAGATGATTGACCGGTCAGCCACCGCAGGAGGATGCGACCATGGCTGTTTTGTTGGAGAAGGGTCGTTATCAAGCGCGCTTAGCACAAACCGCGTGTGATGTGGCCGAGGCACAGAAGCTGCGGACGCTGGCCTTCGCGACCGAGGATCTGGATGGCGATGCTTTTGATGAGCACTGCAGCCACGTGCTGATCGAGGACATGAGCACCAATGGAGAGTTGGTATGCTGCTTCCGCATGCTGACGATGCAGGGCGGTGACGAAGTAGGGCGCAGTTATTCGGCTCAGTTCTATGACCTGTCGGCGCTGCGTGGCTTTACTGGGCCAATGGTCGAGATGGGTCGTTTCTGTATTCATCCTGACCGGCACGATCCGGATATCTTGCGTGTCGCCTGGGGGGCAATGACGGCATATGTCGACCAGAACGGGGTCGAGATGCTTTTTGGCTGCTCGTCCTTTGCGGGGACTGAGACGGTCGAGTATCTGGATGCTTTTGCCATGCTCAAAGACAAGCATTTGGCCCCAAAACGGTGGTTGCCAAGGGTCAAGGCGCCCGATGTTTTTCGGTTTGCCACACGGTTGCGTCGCAGACCAAATGCAAAACTGGCGATGCTGCGCATGCCGCCATTGCTGCGCACCTATCTGATGATGGGCGGCTGGGTCAGTGACCACGCGGTCGTGGATCGCCAGATGAACACGCTGCATGTGTTCACAGGGCTGGAAATCAGCGCAATTCCAGCTGCGCGCAAACGCCTGCTGCGGGCCGTGGCCGGGTGAGATGGGTATTATTCAAAAGGTCAAACAGGGGCGTTGACGCCTTGCCCCAGCCAGTTTAGCTGGCGGGCATGGCGAGAATTCCTTTGTTGCAGATGTCCGGTATCTCTCTGACCTTCGGGGGGGATCCGGTGTTTTCCGGTCTGGACCTTGTGATTCAGCCCGGTGATCGCGTTGCGCTGGTCGGACGTAATGGATCAGGTAAATCTACCCTGATGAAAGTAATGGCCGGATTGGTTGAGGCCGATCAGGGCGATATTGTCATCCCCCCGGGTAAATCTGTGGGTTACATGGAGCAGGATCCCGATATGCAGGGGTTCTCGACGCTTGGTGACTATGCCTCAAGCGGGTTGGAGCCCGGCGAGCTCTATAAGGTCGAACGCGCTGGCGAAGGCTTAAAATTCGATCCCGCCCGTCCGGTTGAAACTGCGTCTGGCGGGGAAAGACGGCGGGCGGCATTGGCAAAGCTAATGGCCGAGGCACCAGATCTGATGCTGCTGGACGAGCCAACGAACCATTTGGATATCGAAGCGATCGCATGGCTTGAACGTGAGTTGGGATCGACCCGTGCGGCTTACGTTCTGATTTCGCATGACCGGGCCTTCCTGCGTGCATTGACCCGCGCGACTCTGTGGATTGATCGCGGCGATGTACGGCGGCAGGAGCAGGGGTTTGAGGCTTTTGAAAGCTGGCGCGACAAGGTCTGGGAAGAAGAAGATCAACAGCGCCACAAGTTGAACCGCTTGATCAAGTCCGAGGCGCGATGGGCTGTTGAAGGTATCAGCGCGCGCCGTAAGCGCAATCAGGGCCGGGTGCGGGCGCTGCAGGCATTGCGAGCCGAGCGGGCAGCGCAGATCAAACGTCAGGGTTCTGCCGCTATGGCTTTGGAATCTGGTCCAAAATCCGGGCGTAAGGTCATCGAAGCCACTGGCGTTTCAAAGGCATTTGGATCTCAGCAGATCGTGCGCAACTTTGATCTTCTGGTGCAGCGTGGTGACCGTGTGGCCCTTGTCGGCCCCAACGGTGTGGGTAAGACAACGCTGCTGAAAATGCTACTGGGTCAGGTCGATCCTGATGAAGGATCTGTGGTGCAGGGCACCAATCTTGAGATCGCTGTATTTGATCAGGCGCGTGCGCAGTTGGATCCGGAAATGAGCTTGTGGGACAGCTTGACCGGCGATCCTGAGATGCGGGTGTCTGGCAAGGCCGATCAGGTGATGGTGGGAGGGCAGCCCAAGCATGTGGTGGGCTATCTCAAAGAGTTTCTGTTCGATGACGCACAGGCAAGAGCGGCTGTTAAGTCCTTGTCTGGTGGGGAAAAAGCGCGGTTGTTGTTGGCCAAGCTGATGGCAAAATCTTCAAACCTTCTGGTGCTGGACGAACCTACGAATGATCTGGATGTTGAAACGCTGGATCTGCTGCAGGAACTGCTGGACGACTATGATGGCACTGTGTTGCTGGTCAGCCATGATCGGGATTTTCTGGATCGGGTTGCGACCACAACCATCGCGATGGAGGGCTATGGGCGCGCAACCGTTTACGCCGGAGGGTGGTCCGACTACATCGCGCAACGTGGAGAGATAGCTCAGAAAAAAGAAGATAAAACAAAATCTTCAAAGCCGAAGGTGAAGCAAGAGGCAAAGCCAAAACACGGCCTCTCGTTCTCGGAAAAGCACCGGCTAGAGAAGCTACCTGCCGAGATCGCGCGCCTTGAGGCCGAGATCGCCAAGCTTGAGGAACTGATGTCGGACCCCGAGCTGTTCACCCGCGAACCGGTCAAGTTTCAGAAAGCGACAGACGCCTTGGTCGAACGACAGGAAAAACTGTCAGCAGCCGAGGAAGAGTGGCTGATGCTGGAAGAAAAGGCTGAATCCGGTTGAGTCCGAGTTGAACACCGTCAAATGGGTAAATCCTCCGAGTTGTACAAAACCCGAGCTTCTGGATTGAACACGATTTATTAACCGCTTTGAGCCCTTTGCGGTCGATGCCAGTTTGGTCCCGGGTGTCAGGTTTAGCACATTTCTCTAACTCGTAACAGAAACGCTAATTTGCGGGCTCCCGTTTCAAAAATGAAGTTCAGGCAGGCGCACCTTGTGGCGCCAAAATTGTCATACCTGTCTTTTCGGCCACCGCCATAATGGCCGGAATGTCGGGTGGTCCGTCAGGAGCGGGAATGTCTGTGGTGCCGTCTGGCATTGCTTCACCCGCTTCGGTGAAGAATGTATCGTGCATTGCTCCTGGCGCATTGACGCATAACAGGCGACCTGGGCTTTGCCCAATACAGGTAAACGCATGCACGGCGCCGTCCGGGACTTTCACGAAATCACCGATGCTTACCTTACTCGTTTCGCCGTTCAGGAAAAATTCAAATTCTCCTTCGAGCACATAGAAACTCTCGTCTTCGCCAGCATGATGATTGAGAGGCGCACCCGCTCCCGGGGCGGTCTTTATTTCGACGATGGTACAGCGATCTCCGGTTTCAGCAGGAAACGCGTGAAACGTCAGAAGATTACCAAGTAGGTGATATGTGCGTGGACGAGACTCTGTCATTTCAACGGCTCCCTTTACTTCGATGAATGCATCATTATGATACATATATCTACTCATGAGACAAGTGTATCATTAAGGAACGCGCGATTTGGCTCCTCGCACCAATCAAAAGAACAGAACAAGAGAGGCCTTGCTGTCGGCAGCACGTGAGCTTATGTCCGAAGGAGAAAACGTGACGCTTGCCAGAGTCGCAGAGCGAGCGAAAACTGGCCGCGCGACAGTGTACCGGTACTTCTCAGACCCCAATGTTTTGGCCTTGGATGCGACCCTCGACATAGAGGTGACTCCAACTGCAGGATTGCTGGAAGGACTTGAGGATGTGCGAAGCCGTGTGCACGCGGTGGCGCGCTACTATTTGGATTTCTCGCGCGAACATGAGGCTTACTTCCGTCAGTTTTTGGCTGAATCGCTAAAGGCATCACTTCAGGACGGTACTGTCAAAATGCGCGGCGCCAGAAGAGTGATAGCATTTGGCGAGGCCCTAGAACCTGTCCGCCGTTCGATGAAACGGAGTGATTACGAAGACTTGACTCTACGTTTGGCCATGACAACAGGCATGGAACAGTTTGTGATATTGGAAGACATTCTGCGAGTAGACCAGCAGAAAGGATACCGCTTGCAAGAAGGTCTCGTGGACGCTCTGCTTGATCAATACCTGCCGAATGTGTGAAACATACCAGCAAAGCAATCTTGGCTAAACGGACACTTTGTCCGCGAAGGTGACACCTCTAAAGAAAGCAAAACAGCTTCAATCAGGCGTAGAAGTGTTTGACACGGCTCATTGTTTTTCTGTGGTCCGGGCCTACGAAAAAGAAGAAGTGCAAGGTATTCGGCATATGGCTTGCGGTCATGCGTGAGGTCAGATCGCGCGGGCTGGGTTGCCGACAACGGTCGCCCTTGGTGGGACGTCTTTCGTGACGATACTGCCGGCGCCAATGATGGCGCGGTCTCCGATTGTGACGCCGGGCATGATGATTGCGCCACCGCCGATCCAGACATTCTCGCCAATTGTCACAGGGTGAGCGATTTCCAGACCTTGCGCGCGCAAGGCGGGGTCTTTCGCGTGTTCGGCGCAGTAGATCTGTACCGTGGGCCCAAGCATCGTATCATTGCCGATCCGCACCGGCGCGGTGTCGAGAACGACACAGCCAGCGTTCAGATAAACCCGATCACCCAGAGACAGGTTTATTCCGTAGGCACAATGGAATGGTGCCTCGACAAAGCAATCCTGACCGACATGGGCAAGAAGCGCCGCGAGTTCCGGAGCCAAATTGCCCCTTTCATCTGGCGGGCAAGTGTTATGGGCATGGACAGCACGGCGCGCGGTGGCACGCAACGCATCGAGTTCTGGATCAAGGCAGCGATACCAGTCGCCTGCCTCCATTTTCTGCCGCTCGGTCATGGCATTGATTTACCGCATCCGGAGGGCACCGTCGATGCGGATGACTTCTCCGTTAAGGTAACCCATCTCGACGATAAACCCGGCCAGCCGCCCGTATTCAAGGGGATCGCCAAGGCGGGCAGGGTTGGGGACGTCCGCTGCAAGTTGCTGCTGCACCTCTTCAGGCAGGCCAGCCAGCATGGGCGTCATGAAAATACCCGGTGCGATTGCCATCACGCGAATGCCAGAGGATGCCAGATCGCGTGCCATGGGCAGGGTCATGCCGACCACTCCGCCTTTCGAAGCCGCATAAGCGGCCTGACCCTTTTGCCCGTCAAAGGCGGCGATAGAGGCGGTGTTGATGATCACGCCGCGTGCGCCGTCCGGTTCGGGATCGTTCTTTGCCATTTCGGCAGCGGCAAGGCGTGAGACGTTGAAAGTGCCGACCAGATTGATGTCGATGGTTCGCTGGAAGGCGTCCAGGGGGTGGGGGCCGTCTTTGCCGACGGTTTTGGCTCCTATCGCGATCCCGGCGCAGTTCACGGCCGCGGTGATGCTACCCATCTTGTCCTTCGCCTGCGCAATGGCCGCAGCGACCGAGGCCTCATCCGCCACATCGGTCTGTGCAAAATACCCACTAATCTCGGCCGCGACCTGAGGGCCGCGCTCGGCATCACGATCAAGGATGGTGACCTGTGCGCCGCTCTCGGCAAAGTGACGGGCTGTGGCTTCACCCAGGCCGGACGCACCGCCGGTGATTACTGCAGCTGTGGTTGAGAGTTGCATGAAGGGCCTCTTCTTGATCTGAACACTTGTTCAGATAATCGCAAGCAAGGGGTGCTGTCCAGTCACAGTATTGATCAATCCAGCCTGCTGCGCTGTTGCATGGGCGTGATCCCAAAGGTCGCACGATAGACACGCGAGAAATGACCGGCACTTTCGAACCCGCAGGCAAAGGCGACCTCGGTCACTGAGGACTCGGTCTGCAAAAGCAGATTACGAGCCCGCTCTAGGCGCAATTCCATGAAGTATTTTTTGGGCGAAGTGTTCAGGAATTTTCCGAACAGGCGTTCGAGTTGTCGTGTCGAAATGCCGATATCGGCGGCAATGACTGATGGCGACAGCGGGCTTTGGATGTTTTCGGTCATGATGTTGATCGCCTTGGCCAAATGCGCATTGCGCATCCCGTTGCGTGATTGCAGCGAGACGCGCTGATCAGCGGTGGCATTACGCACGGCGTTATAGACCATCTGATCGGCAACGGCGACGGACATGTCGTGGCCGTGATCCCGTTCGATCAGGTGCAGCATCAGATCGGCAGTAGCCGTGCCGCCCGATGCGGTCATGTGTTTTTCGTCAGCGACAAAAACGCTGCGAACCAAGTTGATTTCGGGAAAAGCCTCCATAAAGGAATCGTGATATTCCCAGTGAATTGCAGCCTGCATACCGTCCAGAAACCCGGCTTCGGCCAGCAGCCAGGCACCAGAACACAGTGCGCCGATATTGGTCCCACGCGCGCGTTCACGGCGCAATGTCGCCAGCAGCGGCTTCGTGACATGATTGCGCATATGGATGCCCGATAGAACAAACAGCTGATCGCATTTGGGCACGGACTGCAATCCGCCATGTACCAGAGTTATCGATCCGTTGGAGCAAACCGCCTGCTCTCCGTGCTCTGACCGAAAGGACCATTGGTAGAGCTCTTCACCCGCCACCCAATTGGCAATGCGCAACGGTTCGACCGCGCATGAGAAGGCGAGGTGCGAGAATTCCTCGACCAGTATGAAAGTGAAGTGTTGCGGTTTGTGCATGGGGTGGACCGGAATCAGGGCGTTTCTGAATGTATCGGCATGCTGCACGAAAACTAACTGTATACAACATGTATTTTTATGAGATACCACGATACGCATACGCGAATCGAAAACGGCAATGGAAGGCGTGGGATGAAGGGCGAGCACAGATCACCGAAAGAGGCGCTGGCCGAACATCTCAAGATGTCGGTTCTGACCTTGCGCCTGAGCCCCGGAGAGGATCTGGACGAGGCGCAGCTGTCGCAGGCCTTTGGCCTGTCGCGCACGCCGTTGCGCGAAGTGTTCCGGCAGTTGGCTGGTGAGGGGTACCTGGATTTGCGCACCCATCGTGGGGCTCGAGTGTCCGAGATGTCTCATACCACGTTGCGCGATTTCTTTCTGGTTGCGCCGATGATCTATGGCGCGGTGCTGCGTCTGGCCGCGGCCAATGCGACGGCTGATCAGATTGATCAGTTGAAAGAGGCGCAGAATACGTTTCGGCAGGCCTTGCGTACAGGCTCGGCTGAGGAGCGGACGCTGGCCAATACCCGGTTTCACGAAGTGACCGGAGAGATGGCGGGGAATGTCTATTTATCCCCATCGTTCAACCGGTTGCTGATCGACCATGCGCGGATCGGTATGACATTTTATCGCCCGCAGACCGCACGAATGGCCGAGAACTTGTCGGAGGCGAGCGACCAGCATGACGCCATCATCGCCGCCATCGAGGCGGGCGATGAGGCGGCTGCTGCGCAGCTTGCCGACGACCATTGGACCCTGTCACGCGATCAGATTGAGCTGTTCGTGATGCCTGAGGGTTTGGATTTTCCGCTGGGGCAGGTCCCCGGCAAGACATCTGCATGAGGGACACATGACTCCGATCTTCAGATTCGAGGGTATCTACACGCCGGTGGTGACACCCTACGCGGCGGATGGCAGTGTGAATTGGGACGCGCTGGCCGAGGTGATCGACTATCTGGTCGAACAGGGTGTGCACGGGTTGATCTCGGGTGGATCGACCGGTGAGAACTATGCCCAGACCGTCGAAGAACGGCTGCAACTGGCGCAGTTTACGCATGAACAGCTGAAGGGGCGGGTGCCTCTGGTTGTGGGAACGGGGGCGATGCTGACCGGCGACTCAGTAGCTTTGGCCTCAGGCGCGCGAGACTTAGGCGCAGATGCGATCCTGTTGGCCAGCCCTCCGTATTCGGTGCCGACAGACCGTGAGAATGCGCTGAACGCTCTGGCTATCGACAAGGCGGCTGATCTGCCGGTGATGCTGTACAACTATCCGCACAGGACCGGCACGATGATGGGGGAAGAGTTCCTGGATCGTGTGGGCCGCAGCCGGAATTTCTGCGGCATCAAGGAAAGCTCGGGCGATATCAACCGGGTACACCTACTGGCGCGGGATTATCCGCATATTCAGCTGGGCTGCGGCATGGATGATCAGGCGCTGGAGTTTTTCGCCTGGGGAGCGCCGTTCTGGGTCTGCGGCGGATCGAACTTTCTGCCCGCCGAGCATGTGGCGCTGTATCAGGCTTGTGTGATCGAGGGCGACTTTGCCAAAGGCCGTCGCATTATGAGCGCGCTGATGCCGCTGATGCGGGTGCTGGAGCAAGGCGGCAAGTTCATCCAGACGATCAAGCATGGCGTCACCATGAACGGGATCGATGCTGGGATGGTCAGGTCGCCCCTTAAAGGCCTGAACAAAGATGACAAACGCGCGCTGGAACAGGTGACGCGCATTCTAAAACGCAAAATCGCAGATATCGTGGCGGAGGATTGAGGCATGAGCTTGCTGACGAAAGATGAATACGAATCCATCGCTGCGCATCAGGATTTGCCGACGGGCGCGTTCATTGATGGCGGCTATCGCCCGGCAATCTCGGGACAGGTGTTCGAGACCGTGAACCCCGCCACTGGCGCGCTGCTGACCAGTATTGCAGCCTGCGGTGTCGAGGATGTGGATTTTGCCGTTGAAAAGGCGCGTGAAGCGTTTGATGATGGGCGTTGGTCAAAGATGCACCCATCGGATCGCAAGGACGTTCTGATCCGCCTGTGCAAGCTGATCACCCGCAACGCGCGGGAACTGGCGGTGATGGAGAGCATCGATAGCGGCAAGACCATCTATGACTGCGAAACCGTGGATGTGCCCGAGACGATCCACTGTCTGAAGTGGCATGCCGAGGCGATCGATAAGATTTATGATCAGGTTTCACCGGCCAGTGATGACCACATCGCCATGGTCGTGCGTGAACCCATCGGGGTGGTCGGGTTGGTGCTGCCTTGGAACTTCCCCTTGTTGATGCTGGCATGGAAGATCGGGCCAGCGTTGGCGGCGGGCTGTTCCGTTGTGGTGAAGCCTGCGACCGAGACTTCTCTGACCGCGTTAAAGGTGGCGGAGCTGGCGTCTGAAGCCGGGTTGCCGCGCGGTGTGCTGAATGTGGTGCCCGGTGGTGGTGCCGAGGTGGGCGAACCCATCGGGCGGCATATGGACATCGACATGGTGTCCTTCACCGGCTCGACCGTGACGGGAAAGAAGTTCCTGAGCTATTCCGCCGAAAGCAACGCCAAGGAAGTGGTGCTTGAGATGGGCGGCAAGAACCCGGCCATCGTGATGGACGATGCGGAAAATCTAGATCGGGTGGCGGCGCATGTCGTCAATGGAGCGTTCTGGAACATGGGCGAGAATTGCTCGGCTTCGTCGCGGCTGATCGTACATAAGGACGTGAAGGCAGAGTTGTTGGAGCGTATTGCCCATCACGCCAAACATTGGAACGTGGGCGAACCTCTGGACCCGGAAACCCGAATGGGTGCGCTGGTCAGTGAAGGCCACTACAACAAGGTTTGCGGCTATCTGGAGCAGGCCGAAAACGTGCTGATAGGCGGCAAGGCGGAGAAGGGTTTTGTCGAAGCCACGGTGGTCGAAGTGCCCGGAAACGATGCCACGCTGGCGCGCGAGGAAATCTTTGGCCCGGTCTTGTCGGTGATCGAAGTCTCTGGCTTTGACGAGGCGATTAGCATTGCCAATGACACTGAGTATGGCCTGTGTGCGTCGATCTTCATGGCCAACGCCAAACGCGCCATCCGGGGCGCACGGGCGATCCGGGCGGGAACCGTCACGGTCAACAGCTTTGGCGAAGGCGACATCACCACACCCTTTGGAGGCTATAAGCAATCCGGGTTTGGTGGCCGGGATAACTCGGTCCATGCGCATGATCAGTATACCCAGCTGAAAACCATCTGGATTGATCTGACTGATGACGAAGATGAGGCGGTGGATTGACGAGCTACGCAGCCAAACGGTTGCCCCAGCAGACCGGCGCGGCGGGATGGAATGCGATCCTGCCGCCGCAGCAATCGCTGCCCCGGCTTGAGCAAGACCAGACCGCCGATGTGACCATCATCGGCGGTGGTTTTGCCGGGCTGACGGCGGCCCGGCGACTGCATCAACTTGATCCGAGTCTGAAGGTTGTCGTGCTGGAGGCCGGGCGATTTGCCGAAGGCTCGGCCGGGCGGAACTCGGGTTTCATGATCGATCTGCCGCATGATCTGGCTTCGGACAATTATGCAAGCGATGGGTTGGAGGCGGACCGAGCCACGATCGCGCTGAACCGTCAGGCCATATCCTTTGCATCGGAGGTGGCAGAAGAGTGTGATCTGTCGCTTGAGTCGTTCGACCCCTGTGGCAAGATCAATGCTGCTGCGACGGCGGCTGGAGACCGGCACAACGCCGATTACGCCGCGCATCTGGCGCGCTTGGGTGAGCCTTACGAGCTGTATGACGTGCATCAGATGCAGGCGCTGACGGGCAGTCTGCATTACACTTCGGGTCTGTTTGCGCCGGGAACGGTGATGATTCAGCCCGCTGCTTACGTCCGTGCCCTGTCCGCGTACCTTGCAGGACAGATTGGGGTGTTTGAGAATTCACCCGTGACAGGGTTCAGTAAGATGGGCAGTGGCTGGGAGGTCGAAACCGAAAAGACGCGGGTGTCGACCGGGCGCATTGTCTTGGCCAATAATGGGCACATCGAAAGTTTCGGTTTTTATCAACGGCGATTGATGCATATCTGCCTTTATGCATCGATAACAGAGCCGCTAAGCCAAGCGCAGATTGCCACGCTGGGCGGGCAGCCGCGTTGGTCGGTGACACCTGCGGATCCAATGGGCACTTCGGTCCGGCGGGTTTCGGGCAGCTATGGGGATCGTATTCTGATCCGGACCTGTTCCAGCTTTCATCCTGAAATTCACAGTAACGAGAGCCATTTGAAGCGGGCAGGCAAAGTGCATGACCGTAAGTTTCAGGAGCGGTTTCCGAAATTGTCCGATGTGGGGATGGAACATCGCTGGGCCGGGATGCTGTGCCTCAGCCGCAATGGCTCGGCGGCCTTTGGCGAAGTCGATCAGGGGGTTTTTGCCGCGTGTTGTCAGAACGGTCTGGGCATTGCGCGCGGCACTTTGCAGGGAATGGGTGCGGCAGAGCTTGTGCTGCAGAAAGAATCCGAGATTGCCGATCATTTTCTGGCGCAGCCGATGCCACCACGGTTGCCGCCCGAGCCCTTCGCATCCATCGGTGCCAATGCGTATATGCGCTGGAAAGAGTGGCGATCCGGGGCTGAATAGCTCTGGGACCAATTATGGCAGGCTGAGTTTCGCCATCCGCCCACCATCGACTGTATAGACTTGACCGGTGACAAAACCGGCCTCATCTGCGGCCAAGAAGGCTACCAGTGCGGCCACTTCTTGGGGATCACCTGTCCGGCCAACCGGGTGAATGCGGGCGATATCCCGGCGGAACGCGGCGGGGTCGTCCATGCTGTCGATGAAATCGAGGTTGAGATCGGTGTCGATCCAGCCCGGTGCCACCGCATTACAGCGGATGCCCTCTGCGCCATGGTCGACGGCAACCGCGCGGGTCAGCCCGTGCAGCCCGGCTTTTGAGGCGCAATAGGCGGTATGACCGGGATTGCTGCCAAACCCCTCAATCGAGCCGATATTGACGATGCTCCCCTTAGTCTTGCGCAGGTGAGGTAGAGCGGCCTTAATCAGCAAGAACGGGGCGGTTAAGTTGACAGTCAGGTTACGTTGCCAGTCGACCAATGACATGTCGTCGATCGATGCCTCTTGCATCATCCCTGCGTTATTGACCAACACATCAAGCTGGCCTGCATCGAACACGACCTGCTCGATGATCTGTGCGGGGCTGTCGGGGTCTGAAAAATCCGCATGGAAGGAGGGGAAGTCGTCGTCTTGCCCACGTTGAGCGGTGTAGACATCGGCCCCTTCGTCGCGCAGACGCTGGGCGATGGCGCGCCCGATACCGCTGCGTCCGCCGGTCACGAGAGCGGTTTTTCCGGAGAATCTGTTCATTGCACCGGCTTGCCTCCGTTCACTTCAACCAACGCACCGCACATGTACCGCGCGGCGTCCGAGGCCAGAAACAGGATCACGTCCGCGATATCCTCGGGTTCGGCAATCCGGCCCAACGGCACTGATTTTCCAAGCTCGGCAACAGCACTATCGGGATCGAACCCGCGTTTGGCAAAGCCCGAGCGCAGCATCGGTGTGTTCACCTCGTTGGGGCAAACGGCGTTAATGCGGATGCCTTGATGCGCGTGATCCTGCCCCATGCATTGTGTGAGACTGGCAATGGCCGCTTTGGTCATGCAGTAGATCGCATGATCCGGGCCGGGTCGGAGGCCCCAGCAGGACGCGGTGTTCACGATTGCTCCGCCACCTGCCGCGGCCATGATTGGAATGGCGGCACGGCAGATGCGGAACGGTGCCTCTACATTCACGCCCAACGACAGGGCCCAATCCTCATCCGAAGTCTCGGTCACTGCCCCGCGCGTGATGACGCCCGCGTTGTTGACCACAATATCAAGACTGCCCAGAGCATCTGCGGTCTTTGCGGGCAGTGCGTCGGCATAGCTCGTGTCAAGAAGATCACCGGGGAAATGCGCTTCTGCTTCGATCCCCTCCAGCGAGCGGTCTGCCACCGCCACTTGCGCGCCCGCTGCGCGCAGGCGCTGCACGAGAGAGGCTCCGATACCCCCGGCGGCACCGGTCACCAGGGCTGTTTTTCCTGTGAAATCCATGTCTGCCTCCAATCAGAAGGATGCGACTGGCGCGCCAAATCGGCTTTCGTCAGGTGATACGCCGAGCCCCGGTGCGGAGGGAACGCGGATATGCCCGCCCTCAATCCGGATCCCGTTTTCGGGATCGTAATTGCCTTCGATATAGGGTGCAGCGAGCCATACACCTTCGAGCAATTCGGTCTTCACCGTAGCACCGATATGGGTGCAGGCCGCTGCGATAATGTCGCCGCCCCAGCTATCGTCACAGGTATGGGGCAGGTTGCGGGCCTCGCACAGATCGCGGAAGGCGCGCATCGGGTGCAGGCCGCCTATACGGGTGACCTTCATGCCGAACCCGTCCACCAGCCCGGTGCCCGCCGCGGTAATGACGGTGTTCAGGCTGGTGCTGTTTTCATCCATGTAGATCGCGTGACCAACCTGTGGCCGGATTTTCTGCAGATCTTCGATCGTGTTGCAGGGCTGCTCCATGATGAAGGGAATGTCGGGACATTCGCGGCTGACACGCAGCGCGTCGCGCGTTGTCCAGCCACGGTTGCCATCCACGGCAAGGCGCATGCCCGAGCCGCTGATTACCTCCCAAACTTTGCGGATGGTTTCGATATCCAGTTCGACCGGGCGACCGCCGACCTTGATCTGCAGGCGAGGATAGCCCTCGGACTGCTTATCCGCAGCCAACCGGGCGATGTCATCCGGTGCGCCCACGCCGGTTGCGTAATACGAGGGCACTTTGTCGGTTACAGCACCTCCCAGTAGGGTCGATACACTTACACCGTAGTGTTTGCCCAACAGATCGTGCGCCGCTAAATCAATTGCCGCTTTGGCGTAGTTATGACCGTTCAAAAGGCCGTCCATTTGGCGATGCAAGCCAAGCGGCGAGACCTCAGCGCCCAGCAGATCTGGTGCCATTTGCGCTAGCGCGGCCCGTGCGCCTGCCGCATGTGCTTCGGCATAGGTGGGACCGACCGGACAGGTCTCGCCCCATCCGACTAGACCATTATCAGCAACCAGTTTGACCAGAGTTGTATCCAGAGCCCAGACCTGGGCGCGGGCCATGGTGTATGGGCCATTTTTCACCGGTAGATCATGGCCGTAGATGTAGATTTCAGAAATTCTCACGTTTTGTGTTTCCCGATGTCTCTGAATGGAAAAGACCCGCCCAATAGTTCGGGCGGGTGAGTTTCAGGGGAGTGTATCTCAGTATGTTTGATTCAACTCATCGGCTGCTGGAATTTCTCGTTCACGCCGTGCGATGTAGTCCAGCAGCTCTTCGTTCTTTGCGATATCGAGCGTCGGTTCTTGGTACTCAGCCAACAGCTTGCGGGCGTGTTTGAGGGCGCGTTCGGTGATTTCGACACAGCCCTCGGCCTGCCATTGCTCGATCGAGTTATTGTCGAACATATCGGGCATGAAGAACGCGCTTTGGAAATTGTCCTGCGTGTGGGGGTGCCCCAGATAGTGCCCGCCGGGGCCGATATCACCAACGGCGGAAACCGCCTGATCGAAATCGTGCCATTTTGGGCCCTCGGCCATGCGATAGGCCATGGCGCATTGTTCCGCGTCGACGATGAACTTCGCGGTCGAGCAGTGCATCCCGGCTTCGTTCCAGCCTGCCGAATGCCAGATATAGTTCGCCCCTGCATGGATCACCGCCTGAAGAGTGGTCGCGGATTCATACCCCGCCTGTGCGTCAAAGGTTTTTGCCCCACCCAGCGTGTTCGAAGTGCGCCATGGTACGTCATAGTATCGGGCCATCTGTCCGATCATGAAGTTCATCAGGCTGATCTCAGGCGTGCCGGCCATCGGTGCACCAGATTTCATCGAGACAGTCGACAGGTAATGCCCGTAAATCGCAGGTGCGCCATTGCGGATCACCTGCGTATAGGCCAACGCGCTGAGTGCTTCAGCGTTCAGCTGCGCCACGGTGGCGGGTACACTGGCAGGCGTGTTGGCCCCGCCTAGAACGAAGGGCGAGCACAGCACGGGCTGCTTACGGCGACAGAATGCCCGCATCGCGCCCAACATGGTTTCATCCCAGACCAGCGGGGAGTTGCCGTTGCAGTTGCCGGTGGTGACAGGGTGATCCTCAAGGAACTCCTCGCCAAACAGGATCGCGCACATCTCCATGACATCTTCGGCATTCTTGGGACTGGTGGTCATGCCCATGAAGGTCTTGTCCGAGTGTTTCATCGACGAATAGGTGATCCGCAGATGTCGCTGGCTGATCGGGTGGTCATAGGGTTCGACTATATGATGGGCCGACGAATGAAGCGCGGGTAACATGTGGCTGAGCTTGTGGAACATCGCAAGATCGTCCAGCGTCGGGTTGCGGCGCACATCGTCTAGATCGCGCAGGAACGGCGCGCCGGTCATCGGTACAAAAATCGAGTGTTTGCCACCAAGTCGAACGTTCTTTTTCGGATCGCGCGCGTGGTAGGTGAAGTCTGACGGGATGGTCGTGATCAACTCGCGCACCAGACCGCGATCCAGATAGACCAGTTCACCTTCAACTTTGGCACCGGCCTTTTTCCAGTCTTCCAGCGCGATGGAGTCGCGGAACTGGACACCCACGTTTTCCAGAATTTCCATCGATGCCGCATCGATGCGTTCAACCTGAGTTCCGTCCATCACTTCGCAGAGCGGTAAGCCATGGGTCAGCCCGGGTAGCATCTCGAAATTTGGAGCGGTGCGGATGGCGCGACGGGCAGAGCGCCCTCCGGTACGTGTGGCAGTGGCAGTTCTGGTCATATGGTGCCTCCTTCCGGTTCAGAGTGGAACGGAAAGGGTGGGGCTCACATGCAGGAATGCGAAAGTCTGTTGCGAAATACGACGCCGGGAGTCGTCAATAATGCGGCAATCCGAAGAAGGTTATTGATGTTGGTATTGTTGTCTCAGGTTTGACAATCTCATGACCAATTAAGCATTGGCATTTTCCGACGCTTGGGCTGCATTATCCAAATTCGTTTCGCAGGTTGACGTTCATCGATTTCAGATGATTTCTTTTTTGAGGGCTTGCATACTTAAATAGTGTTGTTGGCCGAGTGGATTATGCATGTTGCGCAGACTTCTAAAGATATTGATAATTTCATTTGCCGCAGTGTTGATGGCTTTGGTTGTGTTTGTCCTGGTCGTCGTCGAGGACGCTCCACTAGTCGAAGCAGGAGCACCACCTTCTCCTAAAGATGTGACAGAAGCGCGTGAATTCGTACGAGGCCTGAGGTCCGCTATTCAGCCAAACTTATCTGAAACGGCTTCATTCACTACGAACGAGGATCAACTCAATAGTGTCTTAAAGCTAGGAGGGCGCTTCGTTCCCGGATTTCGCGGCGAACTCAGTGTTGATGGTAAGAGCGTTTATGGAATTGCCTCAGTCCCGGTTCCGTACACTAACAAATGGATGAACCTGCGCGCATCTGTACCTGAATTTGAAGGCCCATTTGTGCTTTCAAGCGTTCAACTAGGGCCCGTCACAGTCCCTCCAAGTCTCGCAATTAGCGTCGCGCGAATAGGCGGTAATGTAATTGTGGGAGAGCAGTTCGGTAATATCGTTCTGAACGTCGCGGATAGCATGCATATTCATGATGGCAACGTGGCCTTCCGTCTGACGATGAACGAAATGGGTAGTAACGGATTAATGCGAGGGATTTTTGGGAGCTTGCGTGGTTCCGACATGCCCGGTTCAGGAGACATTGACCGCTATTATTTGAAGTTTCGTTCAGCAATGGATCTCGGCGAACTGCCGACAAGCGGAAGTTACCTGCCCTACTTGCTTTTTATGCTAGAGGCCGCTCACGAAGGAAGCCAATCCGAGGGTGTGGCGAACGCCTACACGTCCGCGATTATCGCCCTTACACTGATTTGTGGCGCGAAAGATTTTACCTTGATTGTTGGTGGTATGATCGGAAGTGAATTTGCTGAGGACAATAACTGGAAAGCTGATTGTGGTGAATTGACTCTGAATGGGCGCATTGACAGTCGCCGACACTTCACAACTGCCGCCGCGTTGCAAGCTGCAAGCAACCGTGGCTTTGCCGTATCAGTAGGAGAATTCAAGGAGCTCTACGATACCGTTAAGTCCGGAGGTTTCGACTTCACTGACTTGGCGGCGAATAATTCTGGAATTCGGATGTCGAACAAATTTATGTCTACACCAGCCCCTGATTGGGCTGAACTCATACGTGTGATCCGGTCGGAAAATGATGTCATTATTGGATTCGAAGATATCCCCCAGATCATGTCTGAAGAAGATTTCAAGAATAACTACAAAGATGTCGAGAGCATCGAGTATCTTAAAATGCTGAATCTGATCGAGGCTCGGATCGATGAACTCGCATTGCATAGACGCGGTAATCGCATCGATTGAACGTCAATCACCTTTGGTGGACTTAGACGCAAGGAAATGCCCAGTCCGAACTCAAAGCGCACCTCTGACAGTCGGGCGCTAATAAATTTCAGATCGAATTGTTCGATCCGAAATAACAGCTGCAAATCGATGGAAGCCCAAAGGTGGCCGTTTACCTAGATCAACCCAGTTTCACCACCGTTCCACTTTTTTCTGCACTTTGTATGATCGGCGTTGGCAGCACCGACGCGGTGACCATCAGGCCCGCATCTGCCACCTTGCGGGCAACCGGTACAATCTGGCTCTAGGTGAACAACCCTGATTGCAAAGATAGCATCTTGTTCGATGATGGTACGATATTCTCAGCCCATTAAGGTGCGTAGATGCCGTCAAAGATTCAGCGTTATCACTCTTGTTTCTTTTGATTAAACTCCAGCGCCATCTCATCGAGAATGCCAAAAGCCACCGGATAAAAACTTTCGAATAATTCGATCACCGCAGCTTCCTCCGCCGGATGATGTTTTCCGTCAGAGTCTGTTAGTCGGCCCATACGAAATACAATTTCGGTGCCTTCTTCAGTCGGGACCAATTCATAAGTCTCAATATTCGTAAGACCTTCGATGGAGGAGTTGTGCAGAATGTCGGTTACATATTCGAATGGCTGCCAGTCGACGATCAGCATCTGAAAATGTGCGGCTTCATGAATGCAGTGCAAGCGAACGCCGACCGATGTGCGCGATGCATCTCCTTCGCGGTAGGCGTCCTTCAACATCATCCAGCGCATCTTCAGCTGGGGATCTGTAAGCATTTCCCAAGCCACTCCCGGGGGTGCGTTCAGCATGTGCCGAGTTGTGAATACTGCATCTTCGTCTGTAATGCGGACAGGTCCGGCGACTTCACGGTATCGATGCCAGGCTGCAGCAAGGTCGTAGACCCGCATGGGTACGTCGCCAAAGTGCTCGAACTGAGCGCTGTATTGCATGAGATCAGACTCGATGCCCATTGCCTCGAACGCGTCTTCTGAGAACAGCGCGTAGCTGAGGATACCTGTATCCTCTTTCACATCGGTTTTCGCCATCCGATGCACGAGTATGACGTCAGCACCGGAAATATCTTTCATCGGGCCAATCGAAAGCTCTTCAAATTTCCCGTGATGCGCAAGGATCTTCAGATCGAGATCAGCAACATTGCGACATGCATTGCAGGGACAAGTTGTGTTCTGCACAATGTTCCGACGGCGTTCGGCAAACGCCCGATAAAGGCTTTCACAGATGTTGAGGAAAGTTTCACCTGAAGGGAACGGTCCACTCGAATAAGCGAGAACGGCGTCACCCTCGAGGCCTCGCAACTTCATCGGGTCTTTCAGTTCCATCACAATTGCCTCAAGCAAAGAATGGATGATTGGGTTGGCATGCTCCAACTCAGACCGGGTCAAGTATCCTGTGTAACCGGTGATATCGGCGATTAGCAGGTAACCTGTCTGAACAGACACAATCACAATATCCCTAATTTCGAGCGTCAATACTCATGGTAGACTTTGAAACTATTTCGGGCAACGCAGTTCACAAACAAGAGCTGAACGACCAGAAATGGCACAGCCTGATAGCAGTTTCTGACAATTGATCTTCTCTTTCGAACCTAAAGCGATCTTCGTCGGGTGAATGCAAAAAAATTGCAGATCGAGTTACTCGATCTGCAACATTTTCTTCAAAGGACAAATGCGTGATAGCAGTTCTTTGACTGGATTAACCAAGTTTCACCAGCGCGTGGCGCTTCTTACCTGCGCTCAATTTGATGGGCGATGACAGTGCGCCTACGTCGATCATTAGGCCTGCGTCAGTCAGCGGGGCATCGTCCAGCTTTGCGCCGTTTTCGGCGATCAGGCGTTTGGCCTCTTTGCCGGATTTGGCGAGGCCGGATTTGACGATCAACTGAACGATGGACATGCCGTCACCCAGTTCCGAAGCGCTGAGGGTCAGGGTCGGGAGGTCTCCGCCAACGCCGCCTTTTTCGAACACTTCGCGCGCGGTTGCCTCGGCCGTTGCCGCAGCTTCGGCACCGTGAAGCAGGGTGGTGATTTCGTTTGCAAGGCGCACTTTTGCCTCGTTGATCTCGGATCCCGCGAGCGCGCCCATGCGGTCGCATTCGTCTACCGGAAGCTCGGTAAAGATTTTCAGGAACCGGCCCACATCAGCGTCGGTGGTGTTCCGCCAGAACTGCCAGAATTCGTAGGGCGACAGCATATCGCCGTTTAGCCACACGGCACCGCCCTGCGACTTGCCCATTTTACGGCCATCGCTTGTGGTCAGCAGAGGCGTGGTCAGGCCATAGATTTCGTGATCCAGGACGCGGCGGGTCAAGTCGATGCCGTTCACGATGTTGCCCCACTGGTCCGAGCCGCCCATCTGCAAAACGCAGTTGTACCGGCGGTTCAATTCGAGAAAATCATAGGCCTGCAGGATCATGTAGTTGAATTCGAGGAACGACAGCGATTGCTCGCGATCCAGGCGCGATTTCACGGATTCAAAGCTCAGCATCCGATTGACCGAGAAATGCCGTCCGATATCGCGCAGGAAATCGAGGTAGTTCAGGCTGTCCAGCCATTCGGCATTGTTCAGCATCAGCGCGCCGGTCTCGCTGTCATCATAGGACAGGTATTTCGAGAACACCTGTTTCATGCCCGCGATGTTGGCGTCGATTTGTTCGGGGCCCAGCAATGGGCGTTCGTCCGAGCGGAATGACGGATCACCCACTTTCGTAGTGCCGCCACCCATCAGGGTGATCGGTTTGTGACCGGTCTTTTGCAGCCAGCGCAACACCATGATGTTCATCAAGTGACCCACATGCAGAGACTGCGCCGTGGCGTCATAGCCGATATATGCCGTCTGCACCCCAGAGATCAGCGCGTCGTCAAGGCCCTGATAATCGGTGCAGTCGGCGAGAAAGCCGCGCTCGATCATCGTGGCGATGAAATCCGATTTGGGGTGGTAGGTCATATCGTGCCCTCGGGGTTACTACTGCGGAGCACTGTATAGGCGGCGTCAGAGGCAAGGAAAAGGCACCATTTCCAAGAAAAGTGCCGCTCGCGCCTGATGTGTCTTGCCTTGGCTTGGCGTTACCGTGCAGGTTGTGCCCAGAACCCGGCGAACGGGTGTTTGAACGGAACAATGAGGTCGATGTGGGCAGGGTCATCAGCAAATCGGGAGCGATCAGATCGTTAGGTGCCATGTCAGGAACCTCTCTGGACGGTGTCGACGCGGCAGTGATCGAAACCGATGGGCAGGAAATTTTTGATTTTGGACCAATTGCCTACCGGGCGTATTCAGAGGAAGAGCGTGAGACCTTGCGCTCAGCGCTCGGGCAGTGGCATGGCTCCAAAGTCGATACTGCAGCTGAATTGGTAACTCGCGCGCATGCCGAGGTTCTGTCTGAATTCGAAGAAGTTGACCTGATCGGCTTCCACGGCCAAACGCTGGCGCATGAACCACGTGGGCGTGGGACTTTGCAGGTGGGTGACGGTTTGGGCCTGTCGCAGGCCCTTGGATTACCAGTGGTTTGGGACTTTCGCAGCGACGATGTGGCGCTGGGCGGCGAAGGGGCACCGTTGGCACCGTTCTTTCACTTTGCCTGCGCCAAGTGGATTGGGGCGCAAGAGCCGATGTGTTTCCTCAACCTGGGAGGTGTGGGAAACCTGACTTATGTCGATCCGTCATTTGATGGACCTGAAGCACCTGGGGCGTTGCTGGCTTTCGATACCGGGCCAGCCAATGCGCCGGTAGATGACCTGATGCAGGCGCGATTGGGCCTGCCGATGGACCAGGATGGCGAGCTGGCGCGTGGTGGGACGGTCGAAACCGGTGCGCTGGAGCTGTTTCTGGCCGAACCTTTCTTTAATCGTATGCCACCCAAGTCGCTGGATCGGAATGACTTCTCGGAAATGATCGATCTGGTGAAAGAACTGAACGATGCAGATGCGGTCGCCACGTTGACGGGCATGAGTGCAGCAGGTGTTGTGCAGGGAATGGAGCATTGTCCCAAGCCACCTTCGCGCATTCTGGTGACGGGGGGTGGCCGCAAGAACCCGGTGTTGATGGAAATGCTGCGCGTATCGCTGGATTGCCCAGTAGGGCCGGTTGAGGCGGTTGGTCTGGACGGCGATATGCTTGAAGCCCAAGCATTTGCCTATCTTGCGGTTCGGGTAGCGCGGGGCTTACCGACATCTGGTCCGGGTACAACCGGGGTTAGTGCATTGGTTGGAGGCGGCGTCGTGTCGTCGCCAGCGCGGGGTGAGGTGGTTGGCGGGTAGGGGGTTCTGCCCCCGGTCGCTGCGCTTCCTCCCCCGGGATATTTTGAGCCAGATAAAGAAGCGGATACCTTTGGGATGTAATCCTGTGGGTCCAGTGATTATTATTTTGCGGGAATATCGAAGTCGGGTTCTGCGAGCTCGAAACCTTCAAACTCAAAGCCTGGGGATACCGTGCAACTGACCAATGTGTAAGCTCCGGTGCTGCGCGCTGCTTGCCAATACCCCTTGGGAACAATCAGCTGGGGTGCGCCGTTGGCCAAGTCCGGGGTGAGCGTGTAAGCGATTGCCGGACCCGCATCGGTTGCGCTGATCGACAAGGTCAACGGTGCGCCTGAATGGTAGAGCCAGATCTCGGTCGCGTCGACTTTGTGCCAATGGCTGCTTTGATCTTCGGTCAGCAGAAAGTAGATGCAGGTACCGGTGGCACGGCCGGAATTGTCGGCCCGCCAGGTTTCTTTGAACCAACCTCCTTCGGGGTGCGGTTGCAGATCAAGGTGATTGATGATGTCTTGTGGGTTCATGGCGGCCTCGGGTTCGATTGCGCTGATTATGCACGGCGTCGCATGATCCGCTATGGCAATTGTGTAACCAGCGCATATGTTTGCCGCATGACCATGATGATCCCTTTTGACAATAGTTACGCCCGCCTGCCGGAGGGGTTTTTTGCGCGGCAGGCTCCTGTACCGGTCCGCGCGCCGAATTTGATCGCGTTTAATACCAATCTGGCAAAGCTATTGCGGATAACGCCCGATGAGGCTGAAGAGATGGCGCGGGCGTTTGCGGGAAATATCGTTCCGGAAGGTGCGGAACCCTTGGCGCAGCTGTATTCCGGGCACCAGTTCGGTACCTATAACCCCCAGCTTGGGGATGGACGTGCAGTCCTGTTGGGCGAGACCATCGGCGCAGATGGGGTCAGGCGGGATATTCAGCTGAAAGGCTCGGGCCAGACGCCGTTTTCGCGCCGGGGCGACGGGCGCGCCTGGCTGGGGCCGGTGTTGCGCGAATATGTCGTGTCTGAGGCGATGCATGCGCTGGGCATTCCGACGACACGCGCCCTGGCGGCGGTCGAGACCGGTGAGATCGTGTTACGGGAAGGTCCGATGCCCGGTGCGATCCTGACGCGCGTGGCGCAGAGCCATTTGCGCGTGGGTACCTTTCAGGTTTTTGCCGCCCGAGGACAGTTGGACCATCTGCGAAAGCTGACAGACTATGCTATTCAGCGTCACTATCCGGACGCACAAGGTCCGATGGGATTGCTGCGTGCTGTACGCGATGCGCAGGCGCGACTGATTGCCCAGTGGATGAGCGTTGGATTTATTCACGGGGTGATGAATACGGACAACAGCTCGATCGCGGGTGAAACCATAGATTATGGACCTTGCGCCTTTATGGATTCCTATCATCCGAATACGGTGTTCAGCTCGATTGACCGGATGGGGCGTTATGCCTATTCGAACCAGCCTGAGATTGCGGTCTGGAATCTGGCGCAATTGGCGACTGCATTGATCCAGCAGTTCGAAGACAAAGACGCGGCGGTTGAAGAAGCTACCGAAATTGTCCATGCCATGCCTGACCTGATGCAAGAGCATTGGTTGAAGCGGTTCCGGACCAAGATCGGATTGGTTCGAGCTGAGGACGGAGACCTTGAACTGATCTCGGACCTGCTGGTGCGGATGGCGCAGAATCAGGCGGACTTTACCAACACGTTTCGTGCGCTGGGCGGTGATCATGCGCGGGATCAGTTCACTGATCCTGTCGCGTATGACGAATGGGCTGAAGGATGGCGCGCGCGGTTGCAGCGCGAAGATACTCCTGACGTTGTAATGAGTGCTGCAAATCCGGCTTTCATTCCACGCAACCACCGGATTGAGCAGATGATACAGTCGGCCGTTCAGGGAGATTACGCGCCATTCCATCGTTTGAACGACGTTTTGTCACGACCCTACGAGGATCAGTCCGATGCGGTTGATCTGACACGCCCTCCATCCGAGAGCGAAGTGGTTCATGCCACGTTCTGTGGTACCTGACTGCGGCCCAAAAGCTCGAACTGCAGGCAGGTTTCGGACTGTTCAATGGGCAGCGCTGGAGAAATCCAGCCGCTGTCTGCCAACATTACGGATTCGCGCTTGAGCTGGATTTCACGACCTGCCTCAGATTTCAGATAGGTACCGGATGTGCTGCGGTCTGACAGGATCAGCTTGCCATCCTTGATACTGAGAACAGCATGCAGGCGCGACACCCATGGTTGGGACAGCACGACGTCGCAATCTTGTGACCGGCCAATTGCCAGCTCGCCGTTCTCGTGGCAGCGCCATGAGCGCTCCCCATGGCTAAGCAAAAGGGTCAAACGTTCCGCTGGCTTCCAGTGATCTTCGGTCCGGCCATGGGACAGTGGCAATCTGGTTTGCGTGAACGGGTCCATGTCCGGGTTCATCAAGGAATAGACCATGAACCGCTCTGTCAAACCTTTGAGGTTGAGTTGCCCAAGCGGTTTGAGAATCTGGCGCAAGTTTTCCTGTAGCATCGTCGCGACGCCATTGCTGACACAGGCTTCTCCTGGGTTGGCGGCTGTGGCAAGACGGGCGGTCACATTCACCGCTTCGCCATAAACACCTTTTTCGGCGATGACGATCGGCCCGCAATGTACACCAACATGCACCGACAGTGAGGTTTCCGGGGACTGTTCGATCAGACCCATCGCTGCATTCAACGCCGCGTTTGGATCCAGGAAAAAGCTTAGAACATCATCCCCTTTCTGGCCAACTTGTGTGCCGCCATGGGTTGCAAGTACGCGACGTAGCCGATCAAGCTCCATTTGGATAAGGCGCTGCGCTTCGCCTTCGCCCACTGCTTTGTACAATGGGGTGCTCCCTGAAATGTCTGCGATTACCAGGGTGGCGAATGTTGTATTCACGTTTGATCCTTAGTTTGGCTTTACGGGCACTTTACCCATAGAGATGCACGTGTACACGATATTTGCGTTTTGGTAGAGCGCATTGTGGTAAAAGCAATTTTAAGTTGATTGGTGGTGATTGAACCAAAGCAATCTATCTGGTTCCTGCAGGAATTTCATGTTGCACTAGGCGCTGAGCGTGGCACTCTTAGTGTTTGAGTAAACATCGGAATCCCATGGTCCTTCAGTCAACACTGCGTCTAGCCAGTTACAACATTCAGAAATGTGTGGGACTCGACTTCCGGCGGCAACCGCAGCGGATATTGCAGGTTATTGAGAGTATGCAGGCGGATATTGTTGTGCTGCAGGAGGCCGATAAACGTTTGCCACCGCGCCCTGCCGCGTTGCCGCATTTCATGTTGGACGAAGCCGGCTGGCAGATTGTCGATCTGGGTGGTGCGGGCAGTCTGGGTTGGCACGGCAACGCCGTCATCTGGCGTGGAGACACAATTGCGGTGCGCCGGACAGGGCATCACGAGTTGCCGGGGCTGGAGCCGCGTGGTGCTGTGCGGGTCGAGTTTGATACACAGATCGGGCCCTTGCGGGTGATGGGGATGCATCTGGGATTATTGCCCGCGTCGCGACGCCAGCAAATCAACCATATCAAGCGCTGTGACTCCGATCTTGAGGATATGCCCACCGTCTGGGCCGGCGATTTCAACGAATGGTCGCGACAACCGGTTCTGGATCATCTGGCTCCGGACATGAGGTTTTTGCCGCCCGTACCCAGCTTTCCGGCTGCACAGCCATTGGGCGCGCTGGACAGGATCGCAGTGGGACAGGGGCTTGAGGCAGCATTGCATGGGGTGCACGATGCGCGACCGGCGCACATCGCGTCTGACCATTTGCCGGTTTGGGCCGATTTGCGACGCGCTGCCTGATGCGTAAATCCTGTGTGGCGCAAGGCACTCAGACATACTATGACAGAGTTTCGAACAGTTCCGGGGGTCACCATGTCCGATACGATTATCGCTCGTTGCGAAGCCAAGGGCCTGCGCATGACCGGTCAACGCCGGACCATCGCCCAGGTATTGCAGCAGAGCGAGGATCACCCGGATGTGGAAGAGCTGTATGCCCGTGCCTCGGCAGAGGATTCGGGGATTTCGATCGCAACGGTCTATCGCACCGTTAAGCTGTTCGAAGAGGCCGGGATATTGGAGCGATTGGAGTTCGGTGATGGCCGCGCGCGATACGAGGACGCAGAGCGCGATCACCACGATCACCTGATCGACATGCAGTCAGGCGAGGTGATCGAATTCGTAGACCCCGAGATTGAAGCACTGCAAGAAAAGATTGCGGCCAAGCTTGGGTATAAGCTGAAAGGCCATCGCTTGGAATTGTACGGCGTACCGCTGGAAAAAGACTAACTCATCACGAAAATCGATTGGTCGGCGTACGGGAAATCATCGAACATGTCACAATACTGCTTGCGACGTCGTGAAGGTTACGATTTTTGTGCTGGAAGGACTCGCAAGTTAGCGGTCAATTCCAATGGAAACGCGCATGAACAACGTAAACGGCATTTTGCTGATCATCGGCTCGATGGCAGCCTTCGCGCTTGAGGACATGTTCATCAAGTACCTTTCGGTTAGTGCCTCAACCGGGCAGATCATGATCGTGTTGGGTCTGTTCTGCGGAACCGTGTTTGCAATCATGTCGTTGGTGACACGTAAACGCATTTTCGACCCTGTCGCGTGGGAACCGCTGCCACTGCTTCGGGCAGGGACCGAGGCTTTTGGAGCGCTGAGTTTTGTGACCGCTTTGTCATTGGTCGATCTGTCGACCGTAGCTGCGGTTTTTCAAGCGATGCCGCTATTCGTCACGATGGGGGCTGCGCTGTTTCTGGGCGAGCAGGTCGGCTGGCGTCGTTGGAGCGCCATCGGCATTGGCTTTGTCGGCGTCTTGATGATCATTCGCCCCGGGCTCGAAGGTTTCCAGCCAGAATCTCTGTTTGTTTTGGTTGCGGTTGTTGCGATCGCGGCGCGTGATCTGATCACTCGCAGGCTGGATGTTCGTGTAGCCTCGTCGGTCGTCGCATTGCAGGCCTATATCGGAGTGGCGCTGGCTGGTGCGGCCCTGATGGTGTTCACAGCACAGCCCATCGTGCCGCTGCAGCCTGCGCAGATCGGGCCTTATCTGGGTGCCATCGGGTTCGGCGTATTAGGCTATTATGGCATCGTTACCGCGATGCGGATTGGTGAAGCTTCAGCGCTGACGCCGTTTCGGTATACCCGGTTGGTGTTTTCGATCATGGCCGGGATGCTGATGTTCGGCGAACGCCCTGACAGCATGACGCTGGCCGGTGCAGGTCTGATTATCGGATCAGGTTTGTATACCTTCATTCGAGAACGTCAGCTGGCGCGGGCACTGGCAGTGGCCTAAGCACCCGCTACCTGTTGGCGCAAACAGCAAACTGTTAGCCCTAAAGGCCGAAAAATATACGTGTTAGCGATAACGGAAACGGTTTACTTTTTGCCGCGTGCTGCTATGAGGCATGCAACTGTTGGCATCATCGGGACCCATATCATGAGCACGATCATCGACATCCACGCACGCGAAATTCTGGACAGCCGGGGTAACCCGACGGTCGAGGTGGACGTGATTCTGGAAGACGGCACTATGGGCCGCGCTGCCGTGCCCTCGGGCGCGTCAACCGGTGCCTATGAGGCAGTGGAAAAGCGTGATGGCGACAAGGCCCGCTATATGGGCAAGGGCGTGCTGGAAGCGGTCGCTGCCGTTAACGGTGAGATAGCCGAAGAACTGGTGGGCTTTGATGCGACTGAGCAGGTGGCCATTGATCAGGCGATGATTGAACTCGACGGGACAGAGAACAAGGGCCGTCTGGGTGCGAACGCCATTCTTGGTGTCTCTCTGGCGACGGCCAAGGCGGCGGCGGATTTCACTACGCAGCCTCTGTATCGCTACGTAGGCGGTACTTCGGCTCGTGTATTGCCAGTGCCGATGATGAACATCATCAATGGTGGAGAACACGCCGATAACCCGATCGACATTCAGGAATTCATGATCATGCCGACCTCGGCCGCAAATATCCGCGAGGCGGTGCGCATGGGGTCAGAAGTGTTCCATACGCTTAAAAAAGAGCTGTCGGCCGCTGGTCTGGCCACCGGCGTGGGTGATGAAGGCGGTTTTGCGCCCAATATCGCCTCGACCCGTGAGGCGTTGGATTTCATCCTCAAGTCCATTGAAAAAGCGGGCTACAAGCCGGGTGAGGAAATCCATTTGGCGCTGGATTGCGCGGCCACGGAGTATTTCAAGGACGGTAAATACGTTCTGGCGGGCGAGGGCATCTCGCTGACATCCGACGAAAACGCCGCTTATCTGGCCGCATTGGTCAACGATTACCCGATCATCTCGATCGAAGACGGTATGTCCGAAGATGACTGGGATGGCTGGAAGGCCCTGACCGACGCCATCGGTGACAAGGTGCAGCTGGTCGGCGACGATCTGTTCGTGACCAATCCGGCGCGTCTGGCCGAAGGAATCGAGCGTGGCTGTGCGAACTCGATGCTGGTCAAGGTGAACCAGATCGGTTCGCTGACCGAGACCCTTCGTGCCGTCGATATGGCCCACCGCGCGCGATACACCAACGTAATGTCGCACCGCTCGGGCGAGACCGAAGACGCCACGATTGCCGATCTGGCGGTCGCGACAAACTGTGGCCAGATCAAAACTGGCTCGCTGGCGCGCTCGGACCGGTTGGCGAAATATAACCAGTTGATCCGTATTGAGGAATCGCTGGGCGAGATCGCGGAATATGCGGGTTCGTCTATCCTGAAACGCTGATCTGCGTCTCTACATTTGGACTTGAATGGGCCTCGGCGTCATCGCCGGGGCTATTTTTTCTTTGTCTTGTCGTCGTTCCGTCTAATCTGTGTGAGATAGGCCATCACGCGGTGGTCGATGGGAGAGGACGTCATATGAGCCATCTTAAACTCATCGTGGGTGCAGTTTCGCTGTTGATCTCGCCTCAGTTGGTGTTGGCTGATCTACCGCCAGAGGCAGTGTGTCAGAAGATGGTGGAAGGCGATCCCAGCGGGCAGATCACGATGGAGGAATGTCTGTGTACTTATAACGTCGCCGATACGGTGCTGGACGATGACATCAAAGCCCTTTTGTTCGACTCCTGGTACACCGGCGAGAACATAACCGAGCAGCTCAACGCGCTGCCGCAGCCCAAGCGGGTGCCAAGGCAACTGAAAACCATGGAACAGACGTTCAACAAGAATTGCCTCTAAGCTAGAATATTCCGACATAAAAATCATTATGTGTGAACTTGTTCCTATTGCGGCGGAACAAGCCCCGATATTCTGCCTGTATTGCAGAAAGGGGGACAATATGTCTGCTTCAAAGATCTTTCTTGTAATTTCAATGCTTTCCGTCGGGCTTCTGGCCGCTTGCTCGGAGCCGGGGACCTATCCGATCACGGGGATGGAGGTCTCGCAGGATGATCCGGTGCAGGACATGGTGAATCCCGCTGTGATCTTCCGGGGTGAATCGCGCTAGAGCAATTTGCTCATCAGCATGTAGCGCTCGCGCGGTTTGAAACCCGACCGGAGATAAAGCTTCTGCGCGGTTTCGTTGGTGCGGTCGACCTCAAGATGCAGGGCGGTCAGGCCAGCTTCGGCTAGCGCTTTGGGGAGATCGTGTAGCACTTCGGTTGCGATACCCCGGCCTCGGACAGCAGGGCGGATGTAAATCTCATCCACAAATGCGTCCATGCCACCAAACTCGACCGACCAGCCGAATGTGAGGATGACATAGCCCAGCGGCGCTCGGCCCGGCCCGATCAGGTAGATGCAGCCATGCGGTATGCCATCCAGCAAAGGGGCAAGCGCGTTGCGGCGCTTCTCGTCATCCTGCGCGATGCCGGATTCCGAATGAAACGCTGCGACCAGTGCCATCAGGCGATCCAGATCGTCGGGACGGGCGAGGCGGAGTGCGGCAGTCATAGGCGGGCAAGCCTTTCTGTAAGCAGGTCGAAGAAACCCTGAGCGTCCACGTCGCCTATGAACATGGCATTTGGTGCGCGGTCGGTGACTCGCCACCAGTCGGCCACGGTCATGCCCAAAGTCAGTTCTGATTGGGTTTCGATCTCAACATTGATGTGGCGGCCCGAGAACAGATTGGGCCGGATCAGATAGGCGGTCACGCAGGGGTCGTGCAGGGGCGCGCCTTCCGAGCCGTATTTTTCTTTGTCGAAGCGTTCGAAGAAATCGGTCATTTCTGCCACCGCATGACCGACCTTGCTGTCCAATGCTCGGAATGCATCGTTGCGATGGGGCGTGACCAGTGCGCCATGAGTCACGTCGAGCGGAATCACCACGATGTGGATGCCGGATTTAAACACGATATCAGCCGCTTCCGGGTCGACATAGATGTTAAATTCCGCAGCTGGAGTTATATTTCCAACTTCGAAATAAGCACCTCCCATCAGCACGATTTCCTGCACCCGGTCGATGATGTCGGGTGCTTTCTGGAACGCTGTGGCGATGTTCGTCAGCGGCCCCAGAGGGCAGAGCGTCACCGTGCCGGGTTCATGCGCGCGCAGGGTTTCGATGATGAAATCGACCGCGTGTCCTTCGGCCAGAGGCATTTCAGGATCGGGGAGAACAGGACCGTCGAGCCCGGTTTTGCCATGAACATGTTCAGCAGTGACAAGCGGGCGTTTCAGCGGTCGGTCGCATCCGGCATAGACGGGGATATCGGTATGGCCCGCCAATTCACACACGATGCGTGCATTCTTGGCGGTTAGTTCCAGCGGAACGTTTCCGGCGACGGCGGTGATGCCCAGAACCTCGATCTCTTCAGGGCTGGCAAGGGCGAGAAGTATCGCAACGGCGTCGTCCTGACCGGGATCGGTATCGATGATGATTTTACGGGGCATGGGGGTCTCCGAGGGCCGTGAAGGTGGGACACTCGCAAGTGTCGCGGGACTTGTCTAGCCGAATTACGTGTCTGCCGGAGCATTCACCGGCGGGAGTTTGCCATTGGCGCGGTGCTCCTCGAATTTCACCTCATCCCACAGCGCATCCATTTCGGCCAGATCGCTTTGGGTGGGCGTTTTTCCGCGTTTAGCCAGCCGGGCTTCGACCTTCTCGAAACGGCGGGTAAACTTCGCGTTTGTGCGGCGCAGGGCAGCCTCGGGTTCGATGCCTAAGTGGCGGCCGAGGTTGACGATAACGAACAGCAGATCACCGAATTCATCTTCCAGCGCATCGGCATCCATGCTGTCGCGCGCCTCTTCCAGTTCGGCGGCCTCTTCGGTGATCTTTGCCAGCACATGGCTGGCGTCGGGCCAGTCAAAGCCCACACGCGCGGCACGTTTCTGCAGTTTATGCGCACGTAGCAAAGCAGGCAGGTTGGCGGCGACGCCGTCCAGTGCGCCTTTCTGTTCTTTGCCCGCGCGTTCGGCGGCTTTGATGGTCTCCCAATCCTTCGTCTGTTGGTCGGCGGACTTGTCACGGGATTCGTCACCGAACACATGCGGGTGGCGGTCAACCATCTTGTCCGACATGGTGCGCACTACGTCCTGAAAGGTGAAATGCCCAGCCTCTTCAGCCATTTGCGCGTGGAAGACGGATTGGAACAGCAGGTCACCCAGCTCCCCTTTCAACTCGTCATAGGCCTTGCGTTCGATGGCATCAGCGACCTCATAGGCTTCTTCAATCGTATAGGGCGCGATGGTGGCGAAATCCTGTTCGATATCCCAAGGGCAGCCGGTTTCCGGATCGCGCAGACGACGCATGATTTCCAGCAAACGCTCGATACCCGCATCGGTATCGTGGATCAGAGGATTTTCGGCCATTGCGAACCCTTTCGTTCCGGTGTCAGATGCATCCATCCCGCAGTCAGGATCAGGAGTCCACCCCAGATGCCCGTCGTCAACCGAATTGCCGATTACGCCGCCGATATGGCCAAGTGGCGCCAACACCTTCACACCATCCCCGAACTGGAATTCGAATGCTATGAGACCGCTGCATTCGTGGCCGAGCGTCTGCGCGAGTTTGGCGTGGATGAACTGCACGAAGGGATCGCCAAAACAGGCATGGTCGCGATCATCAATGGGCAGGGCGAGGGTCCGACGATTGGTCTGCGTGCCGATATGGATGCGCTGCCGATTACCGAGGAGACGGGCGTTGACTACGTCTCGAAGAACCCCGGCATGATGCATGCGTGCGGTCATGACGGGCATACCACCATGCTGTTAGGAGCAGCGCGCTATCTGGCTGAGACGCGGAATTTTGCGGGTCGCGTTGCGCTGATCTTTCAGCCCGCCGAGGAAGAAGGTGGCGGCGCGGGCGTCATGGTCGAAGAAGGCATTATGGATCGGTTCGATATCTCTCAGGTCTATGGCATCCACAATACTCCGGGTCGGCCTGAGGGTCTGTTCGAAACCACGCCGGGGCCTTTGATGGCGGCGGTGGATACGTTTGAGATTCATATTCAAGGTGTTGGCGGCCACGGGGCCATGCCACACGAAACGAAAGACCCGGTGATGGCGGCCTGCGGGATGGCGCAGGCAATCCAGACAATTGTCAGTCGCAATCACTATGCGCTTGACGATCTGGTGGTATCGGTGACGCAGATTCACACCGGAACGGTGAACAATGTCATTCCCGACACCGCTTATTTGAACGGCACTGTCCGCACCTTTGATCCTGTAGTGCAGAAAATGGTCAAAGAACGGATGGCGCAGATTGTGGCAGGGCAGGCGGCCTCGTACGGTGTTGAGGCCAAACTGGAGTATCAAGAGGGTTATCCTGCCACCATCAATGATGCCGACAAGGCCGCGTTTGCGGCCGAAGTGGCGCGGGATGTTTCCGGTGCGGAAAGTGTGAAGGATAATGCTGGACGCGAGATGGGGGCAGAGGATTTTTCATATATGCTGCAGGCCCGACCCGGTGCTTATCTGTTCATGGGACAAGGAGAGGGCGCAGGACTGCACCATCCGAAATACAACTTCAATGACGACGTCGCGCCGATCGGAGCGTCCTTCTTTGCGCGGATCGTCGAAAAGGCACAGCCGTTGGGCTGACAGGGAAAAGACATGGCACTGGAAGATGCAAAGAACCAGGTGGATGAGGCGTTCACCAACCCCGATCTCAAGGGGCTGTCCTATGAGAACACCTTTGGCGGCGCGACCTCATTCCTGCGGCGGCTTTATACCAAAGACCTGACCGGGGCAGATATCGCTGTAACAGGCGTGCCTTTCGATCAGGCCGTCACCAACCGCCCGGGAACCCGGCTCGGCCCTCGTGCGATCCGCGAGGCCAGTGCGTTGCAATCGCCTGATGCGCCTTATGGCTGGCCTTTTGATGCTCTGAGTGAGCTGGCCATCGTGGATTATGGCGACATGGCCTATGACTATGCCAATATCCCGGCTTTTCCTGACACGCTGACCGACCACATCCGTACCATTCTGAAGGCCGATGTCGCTTCGGTCACGCTGGGCGGGGATCATTATGTCAGCTTCCCGATCCTCAAAGCTTATGCCGAGAAATATGGGCCGATGTCGCTGCTGCAATTCGATGCGCATACGGACACCTGGGCCGATGATGATATGTCCCGCGTGGATCACGGGACGATGTTCTACAAGGCCGTGAAATCGGGGATCGTGGACCCGAAACATTCGGTTCAGGTGGGGATACGCACCACAAATGAGGACACGCTAGGCGTCAACATCATCGATGCGCGCGAGGTTTACGAATCCGGACCCGCCGCTGTGGCGCAGAAGATCAAAGGGATATTGGGCGACAGACCCGTTTATCTGAGCTTTGACATAGACGGTCTGGACCCGGCTTTTGCCCCGGGCACCGGGACACCGGTCTGGGGTGGGCTGAGCTCCATTCAGGCGCAAATCATCCTGCGGGACATTGCCGGGATCAACATCAAAGGTGGCGATGTGGTCGAGGTCTCTCCGCCATACGATACCTCCGGTGCAACGGCGATTGCGGGGGCCCATGTGGCGACGCAGATCATTTGCCTGTTGGGGTGGAACAAGCTGGTGAAGCCTTAACCTTTGGTTAGGCATAATCCCGGTATCTGCTTGGTAAGGCACCGGATCGGAGACAGTACATGACCGAATATAACCAACCCATTGGAGGCAATGATCTGGCGCGGTTTTCGGGGCCGAATACATTCATGCGCCTGCCGCAGGCGTCGTCGCTTGAAGGGCTGGACGTGGCGATCCTCGGGGTTCCGATGGATATCGGCACTTCTTGGCGGTCGGGCACTCGGTTCGGACCCAAGCAGATCCGCAGCGAAAGTGCGATGATACGGCCCTATAACATGGCCAATGGCGCGGCACCGTTCGAACATCTGCAGATCGCGGATATTGGAGATTTGGCGATCAACACCTTCTCGCTGGCTGATAGTCTTAAGATCATCAAGGGCAGCTATGACGGCATTCTGGCGCAAGGCGTCATCCCGGTGGCAATGGGAGGTGATCATTCGATCACTTTGCCGATCCTGCGGGCGATGGCGGCCAAGCATGGTCCAGTGGCTCTGGTCCATGTGGATGCCCATGCTGATGTCAATGACGAGATGTTTGGCGAGAAAGAGACCCATGGCACCGTCTTTCGACGAGCCTACGAGGAAGGGTTGATCGTGCCCGACAAGACCTTCCAGATCGGCATTCGCGGCTCGGGCTATGCCGCCAGCGACTTTACCGAGGCGCAGGGCTGGGGCTTTCGCCAGTACCCGGCGTGGGAGCTGTGGCAACAGAACCTGACCGAAATCGGCTCACTTATCCGCAAGACGGTCGAGGATCATCCGGTTTATATCACCTACGATATCGACAGCCTCGACCCGGCTTATGCGCCCGGCACCGGCACGCCCGAGATCGCGGGTCTGACGACGCCACAGGCGCTGCAACTGATCCATGCGCTGGCGGGCATGAACGTGGTTGGCTGCGATCTGGTCGAGGTCTCTCCGCCCTATGATCCGTCGGGCAATACGGCGCTGACGGCAGCAAATCTGCTGTTCGAGATGCTGTGCATTCTGCCGGGCGTGACGCCACGATAGGGGTGTTGGTCGCCCTCGGACCGGGTAGGCTTTGCGCAAAGGGATCGAAGGGCAGATGAAAATGGTGCTTTGGCTGTTGATTTCGGTGGGCATTGCGATGGGTGCATATGTTCGCCTTGCGCCGTCTGACCCAACGCGCTGGCATGTTGCCCCCGAAGGATTGGATCGAGATTTTAGGAACGGCGTAGTGCGGGTCGTTGAGGCAGCCCCGGAAGCGATGGAGCAACTCGATCATATCGCCCGCTCGACGCCGTGCACGACCGTGCTGGCAGGTTCGATCGAAGAGGGAATGATAACTTATGTCATCCGTTCCATGGTATTCGGGTTTCCCGACTACACCACCGTTCAGCATGACGGGGATAAGCTGCGCATCTATGCGCGCTCAAGATTTGGTCGGAAAGATTTCGGCGTCAATCGACAGCGGGTCACCCACTGGCTTGCTTTGCTGCAACCCTGACGACAAACACCCCTCCTGCACCTCACGCCACATGGGCACGTTCAACGACATCTGGCATTGGGCCATGAACATGCGGCCGTCGACCTGCAGGCAGATCATCTCTCCCAATTCGACGCGGGTGCCTGATTTGTCGGTGCAATAGCAGTCCTGCACCTTGCCCCCGGGGCCAATAACGTCGGCCATACCAGGAGTTGCAACAAGTGTCAGGGCCAGGATCAGTTGTTTCATGCGCTAAGCCTAGCACAAGGCAAGGCCTTGACCAAAGCCCCCGGATGATAGACACCGCGCGGATGATCCCCGAAGAACGCCTAGAACAGATCACCCAGCGATTCCAATATCTCGAAGCGGCCATGGCTGATGGCGCATCGGGCGGAGATATTGCGGCCTTGGCTAAAGAATACTCGGACCTCAAGCCGGTGGTTGATCAGATCATGTCATGGCGTTTGTTGGTCTCCGATTTGGCCGAGGCCGAAGCGATGCTGGCCGACCCAGACATGAAAGAGCTGGCCGAGGAGGAAATTCCCGAACTGCAGGCGCGAATCCCCGAGGCCGAACATGCCTTGCAGCTGGCATTATTGCCCAAAGACGCGGCGGATGCGCGCCCGGCGATGCTGGAGATACGGCCCGGTACAGGTGGCGATGAGGCGGCTCTGTTCGCCGGAGACCTGCTGCGGATGTACCAGCGATACTCCGAGGCGCGTGGCTGGCAGTTTGAAATCATCGAGGAACAGGCCTCGGATCTCGGCGGGATCAAAGAAGTAGTGGCTCATATCAAGGGCGACAACGTCTTTGCGCGGATGAAATATGAATCTGGCGTGCATCGGGTACAGCGTGTGCCCGAAACCGAAAGCGGCGGGCGTATTCACACTTCGGCAGCGACCGTCGCGGTTTTGCCCGAGGCTGAGGATGTAGACATCCAGATCGACGCGAATGACATCCGCATCGACACGATGCGCAGTTCCGGCGCGGGTGGGCAGCACGTTAATACGACGGATTCGGCGGTGCGGATCACGCACCTGCCCAGCGGTATCGTGGTGACCAGCTCTGAGAAATCGCAACATCGCAACCGTGAGATTGCGATGCAGGTGCTGAAAACGCGCCTTTACGATCTGGAGCGGCAGCGGATCGACAGTGAGCGGTCAGCGGATCGCGCCAGCCAAGTGGGCTCGGGTGACCGGTCGGAACGGATCAGGACTTATAATTTCCCACAGGGTCGTATGACGGATCACCGCATCAACCTGACGCTCTATAAGCTGGATCAGGTGATGCAGGGCGATCTGGATGAGGTGATTGATGCGCTCACCGCAGATGATCAGGCCCGGCTGCTGGCCGAGATGGCGCAATGATTGCGGCACTGACAGCTGCGCAGGCCATGGTAGCGGCCACCGCGCGTTTGCGCGCGGCAGGGGTGCCCGATCCGGCACGGGATGCGCGGGTGCTGCTGGCCCATGCGGCACGGATCGAGGCCAGCCGTGTGACGCTGATCGCACCCGAGGAACTGCCCGTTGATATCGCAGAGCGCTATGACCAGTTGATTTCTCTTCGTGCCATCCGGGTGCCGGTGTCGCACCTTCTGGGCGAGCGCGAATTCTATGGTCGTCGGTTCCGGGTCAGCCGTGATGTACTTGACCCTCGTCCAGAAACCGAAGCTTTGATCGAAGCAGCTCTAAGTGAACCGTTCGATCATGTTCTGGACCTGGGCTTGGGCACGGGCTGTATCTTGATTACCTTGCTAGCTGAACGGGCGAGCGCCTCGGGCGTCGGGGTGGATTTGAGCGAAGCGGCATGCCTGCAGGCCAGCGCCAATGCTGTTCAGCATCAAGTTCAGGCGCGTTTGGAGATTCGGCGGTCGGATTGGTTTGAAAACATTCAGGGGCAATTTGACCTGATTGTTTCGAATCCGCCCTATATTTCGGCGGAAGAAATGAATGAACTTTCGCCGGAAGTACGTGAGCATGAGCCGCGCATGGCTTTGACGGATGAGGGCGACGGATTGGACGCGTACCGTCGTATAGCGGCCTCGGCCCCAGATTATCTGATGCCTGGCGGGCGTATTTTGGTAGAAATCGGTCCAACACAAGGCACTTATGTCTCAGCGTTATTTGATGCCGCCGGACTGACGCGCACGCAGGTGATCCCTGACCTGGACGGGCGTGACCGGGTTGTAGGGGCAAGAATGCCACCATCCAGGGGAATCTGAAGCTGAAAAATGCCGATTGATGTAAAAAAGCTGCGACAATTGCGAGAATCCTCTTGTCTGAGCGCTCAGGACATGTTTACTCAGGATTAGTCGGCGAGGTTGACGCTGTTTCAGCGCACCCCTGACGCCAAGCCCAAAAAGTCGATAGCGCGTAACGGCACAAAGCCACTGAGCAGCGTTAGATACGGGTTGATCGACAGTGAATTGATAAGGCTGACGTAAAGTAAGATGAGATCTTCCAAATCCCGCTCGCGGGCCAAGAACAACCGCAATCGTCCTTCTGGCGGCAACGTCGTAAACCGAGTTTTCGACAGCTCGGGTCCTGAGGGCAAAGTGCGTGGCACACCGCAGCAGATCATTGACAAATACAACCAACTGGCGCGCGACGCACAGCTGTCGAATGACCGTGTGGCGGCTGAGAACTTTCAGCAACACGCCGAGCATTACCTGCGCATGCTGAGCGAGGCGCAGCGCGAGATCGAAGCGCGCCGCGAAGAGCAAGAGCGCCAGAACCGCGAACGGCAAGCTGAACGTGACCGTGAGCGTGCCGAACGTCAGGAGCGCGAAGCGGCTCGTCAGGCGGACCCCGCCGAAGCTCCGCAACCTGATGTGATGGATTTCGCCTCGGCCGAACCGACACCTGAAAGCGGGTTGGTCGAGACACCCGAAAGCAAAGGTGCCGAAGCTCCGGCTCAGGAGAAGAAGGAAAAGCCGGCGCGTAAACCGCGGGCGCGCAAGCCCAAAGCACCGCCTGCAGCTGAGGATACGCCCGCCGATACAGGCGACGCACCAGAAGCGGCCGAATAAGATCGGCTCACGCCGACAAAAGCCCCGAGGTTTTGACCCGGGGCTTTTTATTGCGATCAGGGTTTCTGAATTTCGCGAGCCAAGGCACAGAAAGCTTCCAGTGGAATCTGCTCGGCGCGCTCAGTGGGTTTGATACCAGCGGCAAGCAGGCGGTCTTCGATATCCGGGGCCGTACCTTTGAGCGAGGCACGCAGCATCTTGCGACGTTGATTAAAGGCCGCAGCGACCACACGGGACAGGGTGCGGGCGTCCGCTGGATACCGGGGCTCGGGCAACGCCGTCAGGTGAACCACCGCGCTGGAGACCTTCGGTGGAGGTGTGAACGCTCCAGGCGGCAGGGACATCGCGATGCGCGCTTCGGCCCGCCATTGGGCGAGGATGGCAAGGCGGCCATAGGCCTTGCTGCCGGGTTGGGCCACGATCCGCTCGGCCACTTCGCGCTGGAACATAAGGGTCAGGCTTTGCCAGAAAGGCGGCCAGTCGGGCGGGGTGAGCCAGCGGACCAGAAGCTCGGTCCCGACATTATAAGGTAGGTTCGCGGCCACGAGAATCGGAGGCGTCAGATGGGCCAATGGATCGATTTCCAGCGCATCACCGTTGATGACCTCGAGCCTGCCGGGATAAGCGGCGGCAATATCGTTCAAGGCTGCGATGCAGCGGGTGTCTTTTTCAACGGCCACGACCTTGCGCGCGCCCTCGGACAGCAGCCCACGGGTCAGACCACCGGGGCCGGGGCCGATTTCAAGGACATCGCATTGAGTCAGGTCCCCGGCTTGCCGCGCGATCTTGGCGGTCAGGTTGAGGTCGAGCAGGAAGTTCTGACCCAGCGATTTGCGGGCCGAGAGCTGATGGGTGGCGATAACCTCGCGCAGCGGGGGGAGGGAGTCGATGGCGCTCATGGCTTTATCGTTGTTCGGATTGGATTTGGTGCGCCAGATATTTTTTGCCTCCGGCGGGGATATTTTTGGCCAGATGAAGCATTAGCGGGATTGCGCCATCTTCTGGGCCAGTCTGAGTGCTTCGATCAGGCTGGTTGGGTTTGCGATCCCTTGGCCTGCAATGTCCAAGGCCGTGCCGTGATCCGGCGAGGTCCTGACAAAGGGCAGGCCCAGCGTCACGTTTACACCTCGGTCGAAATCCAGCGTTTTGATCGGGATCAGCGCCTGGTCGTGATACATCGCTATCGCCGCATCGTAGCGCGCACGTGCCGCGGCGTGGAACATGGTATCGGCGGGGTGCGGGCCGGTCACCGAATAATCACTGGAGGAGAAATCGGTGATCAGCGGCGCGATCCAGTCGAGCTCCTCAGTCCCCATCTTTCCCTCTTCGCCCGCGTGGGGATTCAATCCAGCCACGGCGATTCTAGGATTGGGGATGCCAAACTGGTCGCGCAAACCCCGTGCGGTGATCTCGATCGTTTCACGCAAAACTTCTGGAGTGAGCGCGCTTGTGACTTGCGATAGCGGAATATGGATGGTGGCTGGTACCACCCGCAACTGATCGCTCGCGAGCATCATCACGACGCGCGACTGTCCCGCCAGTGAGGCTAGGAATTCGGTATGTCCCGGAAATGCAAATCCAGCCCCATCGATCAGTGCCTTCTTGTGGATCGGTGCTGTACAAAGCGCCGATGCTGCACCGGATTGGACCAACTCGACACCCCGTTCAATAGCATCAACGACAGCGGGCGCATTTTTGGCTTCGGGATGTCCGGGTGTATTTATAGACGAAAACTCGACATGCAGAACGGGCAGGGCAGTGGCGCTTGCTGCAAGGGCTTCTGCTGGGTCGGATATCCGAGTGATCGGAGTGCCTGCCGGGAGGTGCGAGGCATCGCCGATATAGAAGAACGGGCATTCATCGCGCAATGATTGCCAGGCTTTGGCCGCGATCTCGGGGCCTATTCCTGCAGGTTCGCCGCAGCTGAGTGCGATAGGTAGTGTCATTGCTCGATGATGACGGCTTCGGCTCGGAGCTGTTCCAGCAGGCTGTCAGCAAGAGCCTGCAAGCGTTGTTGTGTCAGCGCGTTGGCTACGTCCACTCGGGTCGTTTCTTCACCCAGATCGCGGGTTCTGTTGCACAGCATCAGGAACATCAGCGTCTGACCGTTGTTTCGTGTCAGTGCAGTTGAAACCTCATTTGGATCAAGTTTGGCCAGTTCCAATGCGACATCGCGTGGTATCTCGGACGGTTTAGCGGTGATACGATCAAGAATATCCGGCGACTGACCCTTGGCCAATCCATAGAGATCATCGCAGGTGTCGACCTCTTCCTTGAGTTTGGTGGCTTTTGCGAGCGTATCTGTATTGCGGCCACCTGGGAGGGAATAGATGGCGTAGTCGATTTCGGAATATCGCGGCGCGCTGCCCGCTGTTTCACGGATACCCCTCATCTGGAATAGCGCCACAGCGTTTGGCAGAGCAAGCGGATCGGTAATCTCGCCGTTTTTCAGGCCCAGGATGACCGGCTGCAGAGCGGGTGGCAGATTTGTGATCGAAAGCCATTCGAGCCGCCCGCCATTTTCACGTGTAGCCGCTGCTGAGTACTGTGTTGCGGCGGCCGAAAAGCTCTCCTGATCAGGGAGCAATGCAATTTCGTCGGCCAGAGCCTCAGCTTGAGCCAGTGTTTGCGGGGTTACTGGAATGATGATTTCTGACAATAAAACCTGCAAGCCGCCGCCGCCGCCCTGTCCCAGTGCGCGATTGATTTCATCCTCGCTTGGCCGGGCCTGCGACAAAAAGCGAGTGGCGACATAATCCCGCCAGGATAATTGGTCGGCCACGAAATCCCGTACGGTTTCCGTGGAAACTCCCTCTTCGTTCAGTAGTCTTAGAAACTCGTCCGTGCTCAGGTTGCCGCGTGAGGCGAATTCATCAATTCCAGATTGAACATCTTCTGGCGTCGCCTGTATCCCGGCATCACGCATGGCCTGTTTACGCAGCCTGTCATCGATAAGTGCATTGCGGACTTCTGTTTCGGAACTGCCGGGGATACCCAGAAGATCCAGAAACTGTTGGCGCTGTTGCAGTTCATACCAAGTGACAATGTCTTGATTGACCCGGATTGCAGGAGAGAAAAGGCTTTGACTCTGGGCCGGGGGTGTCGCCAGGGCAACAAACGCGGCGGCCAACACCAGCAGGACCGAATTACGATAGCCTGAGCGAAGAGATTTTGTGAAACCTGAGATCAACTGCATCTTCTCTTAAACTTTTGTCCATTGCCTTCGACGGAGTACCCTGTCAGGGCTACGGTAAAGCCGAATTCCGTCGAAGGCTCAATACTTGATGTGGAGGTAAAGCGTCTGTTGACGTTCACATTCACCTGCACGCACTCATTCTCGTAGGTCAAACCAAACCCCAGGCGGAGTGGCTCAGATTCGCTGAAATCATAGCGCGCGCTGGCGCGGGTCAGCCAGTTCTGATCCACGCGATAGCGACCCGATACGCGCAGCTCTGATATTTCGTCATTATTAGCTTCAGCCGGGTCCGGTTCCAGCCAGATATAGCCGCCAGATAGTGCCGTATCTCCTTTGACCCACGCTGCGCGCAACTCAGCTTTCGTAAAACTGAAGTCATTATTCAGCAGTCCACGTGCCGCCAGTGTCAAACCTTTGCCATTGTTAAGTTGACCGGCCAAAAGAATGTCCGATTTGGTCCCCTGCAATCCTGATGTCAGCGTGAAATCCGGATCGGCGTCAGACCGAAAAACTTGCCCAATTGTTGCGAGCGCACGCCAACCATCAGCGTTGTAGCGGGACCAATTCAAGCCAACCACGGCGGTTGTGCCATCTTCACGCCGGTCAGGCGCAGGAAATCGCGAAAGTGCCAGCAGATTGCCCTGATCGAGCTCTTGAAATGTGCTTTCGTCGTTGGGCACATCGTTATCTGAAACATGTGTCCAGCCGATTTGTGCAATAGGTTCTAGGATTTGCGTCGCGCCAGATTGCTCGCGTCGCAACATTGGGTAGCGCAAAGTAAAGGCCGCGCGCGGCGTCGAGCGCGTCACATTGTTCGGATAACTGCTGTCATTTCTGATGTTGAACGTGTCAATCGCCGCGCCCAACTGGGCCTCGGCACGTAGCCCGGTTGCGAAAGTCCAGTTGCGCAGCCATTCTGCGTCAAAAGTCGCGCGGGCGACATCGCGCCCAACAATATCCTCATCGCTGGTGCGAGTGTGAGTGTGGCCAAGAAAGGCCAGTTGAACTTCGCCTCCGAGGGCTTTGGGAAATAAACGTTTTCGATAGTTAAGGTCGAAGATACGCGATGGGATCTCGTCCTGATCTTCGCTATCCCGCAGAGTCTTATAGTGGATGAAGCCGGTCCTGAATGCAGTGTCGCGTTTTATCCTTTCAAGGGCGATCTCGCTGCGGAGGCGATCAAAATCGGGCAGGCCATAGTCGGCCAGATACGAGTCGTCCGAGGTTGTTTTGATGTCAAACGTCAGTCGATAGCTGTTTCCCAGGCTGAAGCGACCATCTGCAAAGAGGTACCCGCGATCTTTGCCAGGTCGAAGATCGTCTCGCGTATAGGCGCCTCTTAATCGGATGCGACCGAATTTGAACGCCTGTCTGTACCGAAATCCGAGGGTGCGGGTTTTGGATGACAGATAGGGCGTCAGCGTCAGGTCTTTGTGATCCCCGATCTTGAAGAAATAAGGGACCTGTATGCCAGTATCCAACTGTGAGGTCGTGCGGATTGATGGCACCAGGAAACCTGTCGCGCGTTCGAGAGTTGGATCGGGCAGGCGCAGGGTAGGGAAATAAAAGACAGGTACATCCAGAATGCGGAACTGGGCGCCTTCGAAATACAGCTGCCTTTCGAGCTGATCATGCGTGACTTTGCGTGCGCGAATTTGCCAGATCGGTGGGGTGCCGTTTGCGCAGACATGACATGAGGTTGCCGCCACTTTGCTGAACTGTGTGTATCGCCCCGCCGCACGGGTAGCTTGGACCGAAGCGATCTGAACCTGCTGCTCAAATACCATACGCGCGCCCATCAACAGGCCATTCTGGATGCCGCTATCCAATTGTGCAGAATCGGCCAGCAATGTGCTGTCCCCACCTTGATCGATCCGGATCGGGCCGACCAGAGTCAGCTCACCTGTTTCACGATCATAGGTGACGCTTTGGGCTGTGAGTTTCACGTCGCCCTGAAAAGCTTCGACATTTCCTTCGGCGACCAGTTTGCGGTCCGGGGTGATGAAAATCTCATCGGCCACAAGTAGGGCTGGTTGATTTTGCTGAGTCGCACCGGTGTCGTTGGTGGCGCCTGGCACTTCCGACTGTGCCATAGCAACAGTAGGCAGGGACAGGATCAATGCGGTCGAAAGTAGTAAGGAGAGGATAGGGCGCATCAGCCGTCCTCCGCATGAAGCAAAAGACCCAGTGACAAAAGGATACCCGCAAAAGGTGGAGCCCAGGCCGCAACAAGGATCGGCAATTGTCCGTTCTCGCCAAGAATTTGCGCAAAGTTTCGAATGAAATAAATGCCGAACCCCAGCAAAACGGCAGTTAGTACAGCAACACCCGTGCCACCAAACCGGACATGGCGCATTGTAAAGGCCGCACCGATCAAGACCATTGAGACCAGAAACAACGGCCGCGCAAGTTGTACCTGCAACCAGACTTCATACTGTTTGGTGGAAAATCCGGCCTCTTCCAGATCTCGGATCAATTGCGGCAGGTCGTAGACGGATACCGAATCCTGCTGTCCTAAAGTGTCCAGAATCCGATCTCGTGTCAGCGTTGTTGGGAGGTTCAGTACCTCGTGCGTGCTGGAATTTGCTTCGGGGTTGAGGTCATCCTGAATAGGCCAGATCTTGGCCTGATGCAGGGTCCAGAACCCATCCTCAAGATCGGCCTGTTGGGCTGAAATTTGTTGGTTCGGTTTACCGTCGGGTGCGAATGTGGTGATGGTTACGTCTTTCAAGGCGAACCTGTCTCCGTTGACCGTGCCCGTTGCGTGGATCACCGACTGGCCATTGGCTGAACCCTGGCGCAGCCATAGCCCTTCGCGGCTGATCGAAAGGGCCGAACTGCCTTGGTTTCGGTATCCATCCGACAGACGCTGAAATTCTTCTGAAGTGGCGGCGGCAATTGGGTTCAGCAAAGCAACCGCGAGTGTTCCAATTGTCAACGCCAGCAATACCGGGGCCAGTAGCGCGCGGATTCCAGACCGGCCGATGGCTCGGGTCACGACCAATTCGGAACTGCGGGCAAGGCCAACGAACAAAGCAATAGTGGCCAAGATCATCAAAAGGGGTAGCATCTCGCTAATCGCGGCGGGCGTGTTGAGAAGCGTCAACTGCAATAGCTGACCGAAGGACAGGCCAGTACCATCGAACCGGCGCACCTGCTCGATCAGATCGATCAGGATCATCAAAGTCAGAAATATTCCGCCGATTATGAGAAAGCTTTGGATAAAGCGGCGGGCAAAATAGCGGTCGAGGATCACGCGCGTGTCCCCATCAGGCTCCGGCAAACGAGAATCACAGCCGGGCATGGATTCATGCGCGACGGCCTGTAGCTGCCGATTGATCTCACGTTATCTCCCCCGAGCCTGCCGTTATTTTCGCGCGACCATAATGCAATTGGTCGGCGGGGAAAACTGCTATCTGGTCAATGGTGGCTGCGCGGGCTAGGTCTTATGCAACGCATTTTTCAGGAGAATGATATGAGCAGTCTCATGCCCGTCCGTTTCACCCCTTTTGACCTTGATGCGATGGCGCAGGCCGAAGGGCGCGTGGCCATTCTCATTCCCGCCGATGGCAAGATGAGCCCCGCCGCGCGACGGGCCAATCGCTTGACCAAAGGTGGAATTGCGCGGCTGGTAGAAAGCGAGCGTTTCAGCAAAGTGAAATCGGGTGATGTAATCTCGCTCGCATGGCCGGCAGGAATGGAGGCCGAGGCGCTGGATATTTTGGTCCTGCCGCGCCGACCCGATTTCGACGAAGCACGAAAGGCCGGGGCTAATCTGGCAAAGCTATCTGCTGGTAAATCTGTGCTGGTCATGGCCGCCAACCACGCGCGAATCGAAGAGTTGGCTTTGGGCATGGTTCTGAGGGCCTACGATTTTGATGTCCACAAAACCAAGGAATCTGATCCGTTGGGCGAGATTGTCATCGGTCATTCAAAGCCCGAGGAGGCCGAGGCCACATTTGCGCCGCTCTATGCCGTCGCGGATGGGGTGCGCATGACACGGGATCTGACAAATGAACCCGCAAATGTGCTGACGACAACCGAATTCGCGGACAGGTTGGTCGAGATGGAATCGCTGGGCCTGAAGGTCGAGGTTCTGGAAGAAGACAAGTTGGCCGAACTGGGCATGCGCACGCTGCTGAGCGTCGGGCAGGGCTCAGTCACTCCCTCGAAAGTTGTGGTGATGCAGTGGGATGGTGGTGAAAAGGATGACGCGCCGCTGGCCTTGGTCGGCAAGGGTGTTGTGTTCGATACCGGGGGTATCTCGCTGAAGCCCGCGGGTGGCATGGAAGACATGACCATGGACATGGGCGGCGCGGGTGTTGTTGCCGGAACCATGCGTGCGCTGGCCAAGCGCAAGGCCAAGGCCAATGTCGTTGGGCTGGTCGGGTTGGTCGAGAACATGCCGTCGGGCAATGCTTCACGCCCCGGTGATGTCGTCAAATCGATGAAAGGCGACACTGTTGAGATCATCAACACCGACGCAGAGGGTCGTTTGGTTCTGTGCGACGTCATGTGGTACGCACAGGATCGGTTCCAGCCGGTGGGCATGATTGATCTGGCCACACTGACAGGCGCGGTCATCATTGGCCTTGGGCATGAGAATGCCGGTGTGTTCTCAAACAATGACACATTCTGCGATGCCTTCCTGAAATCGGCCAAGGCCGAGGATGAGGGCGCATGGCGGCTGCCCTTGGGCGAAGGCTATGACAAGCAGCTAAAATCACGCATTGCGGATATGAAGAACGTAGGGGGACGGCCAGCCGGTTCGATCACCGCAGCGCAATTCCTGCAGCGCTTTGTCAAGGAAGAGACACCTTGGATTCACCTCGATATCGCTGGTGTGGCCTCGGTGTCCTCCGAGACGTCTTACGCGCCCAAAGGGGCCACCGGCTGGGGCGTCCGCGCGCTAAGCCGGTTCGTGCAGGACAATTTCGAGTAAGCGCATGGGTGCCGTCTATTTCTACCACCTGACCCGTCAGCCATTGGAGCACACATTGCCTGTACTGCTCGACAAGGCACGGCAGGCCGGGTGGCGGATTGCCGTGCGGGGGGTGGACCCTGCGCGCATGGACTGGCTGGATGAAAAACTATGGCTGGGTCCCGAAGAGGGATTCCTGCCACATGCCCGCGAAGGCGGCGCGCATGACGCAGCGCAGCCGGTTCTGCTGACGACCGGACCAGAGGCCGCTAATGGCGCGACTTGCGTAATGGCCGTCGACGGCGCGCCGGTTGAGGCAGACGAAGTATCGGCCTTGGAGCGGGTCTGTATCTTGTTTGACGGAAATAACCCGGAGGCAGTTCAACATGCGCGAGGACAGTGGAAAGCCCTGACTGGGGCGGGGTGTTCGGCACAATATTGGTCCGAGGAATCCGGACGATGGGAGAAGAAGGCCGAGGCTTGATCGGTCGCTTATTTATTTTAGGAGATTTTAAATGGATATGAAGCCTTTGGGCCGTACCGGGATCATGGTGTCGGATTTATGTCTCGGCACGATGACCTTTGGTACTCAGACCTCGGAAGCCGAAGCGCACCGCCAGATGGATACGGCGCTTGCGGGTGGGATCAACTTCGTAGACGCGGCAGAGATGTATCCGGTGAATCCGATTTCGAAAGAGACAGTCGGACGGACCGAGGAAATACTGGGCAACTGGAATGCCGCAAATCGCTCGCGGCGTGGGGACTATGTGCTTGCCACAAAGCATTCTGGCGAAGGCTTCGTGCATGCGCGCAATGGGGCTCCGATCTCGAAAGAGACCATTCCCGAGGCGATTGAAGGCTCACTGCGCAGGTTGCAGACGGATTGCATCGACCTCTATCAGTTTCATTGGCCAAATCGCGGAAGTTACATGTTCCGGCAGAACTGGGACTATGCGCCCTTGGGGCACAACCGGGATGAGATCGTGGACGAGATGCGCGAGAGTCTGATTGCTCTGCAAGCGCAGGTGGACAAGGGCAATATCCGCGCCTTTGGTCTGTCGAACGAGAGCGCATGGGGGACGGCGCAATGGTTGCGAGCGTCCGATGAAGTCGGCGGCCCTCGGGTTGCGTCGATCCAGAACGAGTACTCTTTGCTCTGCCGGTTGTTCGATACGGATTTGGCTGAACTGTGCCTGCTGGAAGATGTTGGGTTGCTGTCATTTTCGCCCTTGGCGGCAGGTTTCCTGACCGGAAAATATCAAGGGGGTGCCGTGCCCGAGGGATCACGCATGGCGTTGGTCCCCAATATGGGCGGACGCAAAACGGATCGCGTGTTCGATGCTGTGGCGGCTTATCTGGATATCGCGCAGCGACACGGGTTGGACCCGATCCATATGTCCCTGGCCTGGTGTTGCAGCCGGCCGTTTATGGGATCGACAATATTCGGCGCGACGACAGTGGCGCAGTTAGAACATATTCTGGCGGGCAAGGATCTGAAGCTGTCCCCAGAGGTGTTGGTCGAGATCAGTGCAGCGCATCGGGCTTTCCCCATGCCGTATTGAAGGGCAAGGGGGGCTCTGCCCCCGTCGCCATTGGCGACTCCCCCGAGGTATTTCTGGCCAGATGAAGTTGGATCGCGTCAGTGATGGGTGGGTTGCGTACGGTCTTGTCTTAGGTCGCGGGCCGAAAGACCGTGCGCGGTACGGAAGGCGCGGGCGAAGCTGGATTGCGAGGCGAAGCCTGTTGCCAGGGCCACATCCATCAAGGGTATGTCGGTGTCGGTGACCAGACGGCGGGCCTCGGCGAGGCGCAATTGCAGGTAGTGGTCTTGCGGAGTTGTGTTGAGACGTAGGCGGAACTGTTGCTGTAAGGTGCGCGTGCTGGTGCCGAGCGTGTCGGCGATATGTGCCAGTGGCAAGGGTTCATCTAGGGATGATTCCATGAGCGAGTTCGCCTTGGCAGTCAGGGCAGTATGGCGATGCGGTGCACCGGTGCGGCTTTGCGGCTTTGAGGGTTCGGATGTGCCTTCGTAGAGGAACAGGCCCGAGACCCGGGCTGCAAATCCTGCACCATGGCGGGCGGCGATGATGTGCAGCATCATATCGATCGCCGGGACAGCACCGCCCGAGGTCAGGCGGTTTTCGGACACGGTGAACCGGTCGGGGCGTACATCGACATTGGGGAAGCGGGCGGAAAAATTCTCCAAGTCCTCCCAATGCGTCGTCGCAGCGTGACCATCCAGCAGTCCAGCTTCTGCCAGCAACCAGGGGCCGCCATCTATCCCGGCCATTGTGGCGCCAGTGGCGGCGATCCGGCGAAGACCGGCAAGCAAGCTGGGCGTTGCCTGGCGCGCAAGCTGGAAACCCGCGACGACAATCATTAGATCGCAGCCTTGCAGGCGTGCCAATGGGATGCCTTGTACATTCAGAGCGCTCGTCAACATGGCGGGCTCAGCAGTGGCGGTGACGTAGTCCCAGTCAAAAGCGGGCCGGTCTGCCAACCGATTGGCTGCGCGCATCGGGTCGACCGCAGCAGCAAAGCTGAGCGTGTTGCATTCGTCCATCACCAGCACCGCCGTTTTCAGGGCACGATGTTCAGGCTGGAGTATGTTTTTTGCGGATTTCATCAAGTCTGATTCGCATTCTGCCAAGTGGTTTCCCCAAGGCTGCGCCAGAGTTGGCGTTGACGCAAATCGGAATCCGGGGAGAAACCTGGGGAAAACCCACGGTAAAACCGGGTATAAGCTGGGGAAAACGCCATGCCTTTGGAAATGAACCGCGAAGTCTTTATCACATGTGCCGTGACTGGGTCGGGCGGAACCCAGGATCGCAGCCCTCATGTCCCGCGCTCACCCAAGCAAATCGCCGACAGTGCGATTGCTGCAGCCAAGGCCGGTGCGGCGGTGGTGCACTGCCATGTGCGCGATCCTGAGACGGGTGCACCGTCGCGCGATCTGGCGCTGTATCGTGAGGTGACGGACCGTATACGTGATGCTGAGGTTGATGCAGTGCTGAACCTGACGGCTGGCATGGGCGGGGACATGGTGTTCGGCGGGATCGAAAATCCGCTGCCATTGGCGGAGGCCGGAACCGATCTGGTTGGTGTCACTGAGCGTGTGGCACACGTGGCCGAGTGCTTGCCGGAAATCTGCACCTTAGACTGCGGCACGATGAACTTTGCCGAAGCCGACTATGTGATGACCAATACCCCCGGCGCCTTGCGCGCGATGGGGCAAATGATGACCGATCTGGGTGTGAAGCCCGAGATCGAGGCCTTTGATACCGGTCATCTGTGGTTTGCCAAACAACTGGTGAAAGAGGGTGTTCTGGAACCGAATGCGCTGGTGCAACTGTGCATGGGTGTGCCCTGGGGCGCGCCGGATGATCTGAACACCTTCATGGCGATGGTAAACAACGTGCCAGATGACTGGACGTTCAGTGCGTTTTCATTGGGTCGGAACGAGATGGCCTATGTGGCGGCATCGGTTCTGGCGGGTGGCAATGTGCGTGTCGGGTTGGAGGACAATCTGTGGCTCGAGAAGGGTGTATTGGCCGAGAACTGGCAGTTGGTCGAGCGTGCGGGCAGCATCATCGAAAACATGGGTGCGCGCGTGATCGGGCCGCAGGAAGTGCGTGAGAAACTGGGTCTGGTCAAGCGGGCACCGGCAGGAGTGGCGGGCTGAGGCCCGCACTACGAGTAAGGTCAAGCGATATGAAAAAGATTGCTGCAATCATTGGTGGCGGTGTGATCGGCGGCGGATGGGCTGCGCGGTTTCTCCTGAATGGCTGGGATGTTCGGGTGTTTGATCCGGATCCGGAGGCGGAACGCAAGATTGGCGAGGTGCTGGTCAATGCACGCCGCTCTCTGCCAGGCCTGAGCGATGTGCCCCTGCCGCCGGAGGGGGTGATGAGTTTCCATGATGAGATTGGCGACGCCGTGGACGGCGCCATGTGGATTCAGGAAAGCGTACCGGAGCGGCTCGACCTGAAACTGAAGGTTTACAAAAGTCTGCAGGAGGCATGTGACCCCGGTGCCATCATTGGGTCCTCGACAAGCGGGTTCAAACCGTCTGAGCTGCAGGAAGGTGCGTCGCGGCCCGAGCAAATCGTGGTCACGCATCCATTCAACCCGGTTTATCTGTTGCCGTTGATCGAACTTGTGCCGACTGACAAAAATACGCCTGAGATGGTCGCTAAGGCGAAGGAACTGCTGACCTCGGTCGGGTTCTTTCCGTTGCATGTCAAAAAAGAGATCGACGCGCATATCGCGGACCGTTTCCTTGAGGCCGTCTGGCGCGAGGCGCTGTGGCTGGTCAAGGACGGTATCGCAACAACCGAGGAGATCGACGAAGCCATCCGCATGGGGTTTGGCATCCGCTGGGCGCAGATGGGGCTGTTCGAAACCTATCGCGTGGCCGGTGGCGAAGCCGGGATGCGGCATTTCATGGCGCAGTTCGGCCCGGCGCTGAAATGGCCCTGGACCAAGCTGATGGATGTACCCGAGTTCACCGATGAATTGGTCGACATGATCGCGGAACAGTCGGATGCACAATCGGGCATGCACTCAATCCGTGAGTTGGAGCGCATTCGCGACAACAACCTTGTGGGCATGATGCGGGCGTTGAAGGCGCAGAACTACGGGGCCGGGGCGGTGTTGAACCAACATGACGCTGCGCTGAAACCGGGAGCCTTGCCGAACCTGGATCAAGCGGATCTGAGCCAGCCCATTCTGACGCTATCGCGCGCCGTGCCGCTGGATTGGACGGATTACAACGGCCATATGAACGAGGCCAAATACCTTGAAGCTTTTGCAGCCGCCACGGATCGGTTCATGGAGATAATCGGCTGCGACATGGAGTATATCTCCACTGGCGGCAGCTATTTCACCGCCGAGAACCACATCCGATATATGCAAGAGACCCATGCCGGTTCGCGGATCGAGTGCCGTACGCAGATGCTGTTGGGGCAGGGCAAGAAGCTGCATGTCTTCCACAGCATGTACGAAGGTGAGACGTTGTTGGCCACTGGCGAAAGCTTTTTGTTGCATGTCAGCCTTGAAACCCGCCGCCCCAGTCCGCCATCACCCGAAATCGAGGCTGCAATGGCGCGGATTGCTGAGGCGCAGGCCGGATTGCCTTATCCGGAAGGTGCGGGCGCTGCGATCCGCAAGCCTGCATGACCAGCCGGGTTCTGATTACTGCCGGCGCCTCGGGTGTCGGCCGCGCGATGGCGGAAGCGTTTGATGCTGCCGGGGCGCAGGTCTGGGTGGCGGATATTGACGTAGATGCGCTGGTAGAATGCCCATCAGACTGGAAGCAAAGCCTATTGGACGTTTCGGATGAAACCGCTGTTTCATCTACATTCAAAGAAGTTGAGGCCGCGTGGGGTGGGCTCGACGTGCTGTGCGCGAATGCAGGGGTCGCCGGGCCGACCGCTGCGGTTGAGGATGTGCCTCTAACTGATTGGCGTTCTTGCCTTTCAGTAAATCTGGAAGGGGCGTTTTTGTGTTCCAAATATGCTGCTCCAATAATGAAGCGGCAGAGGAGTGGTGCGATCCTAATCACGTCTTCGACTGCAGGCCAATACGGCTATCCCAACCGCGCACCTTATGCGGCGGCGAAATGGGGCATGGTGGGCTTGGGCAAAACGCTGGCGATGGAATTGGGGCCGCACGGAATCCGATGTAATGTAATCTGCCCCGGTTCAGTAGAAGGACCACGCATGGAGGGCGTGCTGCAACGCGAAGCCGTTGCAAAGGGCATGACCCGGGATCAGGTTTACAACGGTTACGCCTCGGGCACGTCCATGGGCCGCTTCGTCGAGGGGCGGGACATTGCAAACATGGCTGTATTTTTGGCGTCAGATGCGGCGCGGCTGGTGTCGGGTCAGGTGATCGCGGTGGATGGTCATACAGTCAATCCTGACCCGAAACTGTAGATCAGCCCTGATTGGGGCCGCGGATCTGGCGGATGGCGCTGCGGACGGCTTTCCAGTCCTGCGCCTCCTGCTGGTTTCCGGCGGCTTGGCTTTCGCGCATTTTCTGCGCAGCTTCGGCCTCGGCCCGATCTCCATGAGCCGTGTAAAGGGCACGTGCGTATTCTGCGGTTTTGAGTGCGTCCATTCCCGTCATCCTCCATCTCAGATCGGAATGTCTATGGGTTCGCGCCAAGTGACTATACAACAAGATATCCCTCAGGTCATGTCTGTGTAATTTCGGCACGCAATTGCTGCAAATGCGTTGGGAAATCACGGGCGGTCATCTCCGCCTCGCGCACAAGCCGATCGAAATGAAGAGTGAACACCTCAATCCGGTCGCGGTCGCGGAAGGCCATATAGTGGCTTCCAGCATAGAATACACATAGAAGCGGACCGAATATAGTGACCGGTGCAGAGTAAAGCCGTTTGGCATCAAATAGATAGATGCGAAGGCGGGGGTAGAGCTGTTTGCATAGGCTTAGCAGATGGTCGATCTGATCCAGCCGGACCTGCAGGGGCAGCCCCTCGTAGTATCCGGTGGCATGAGCAAAGCTGTGGAGCTCATAAAGCGGCATCGCAATTTCATAATCGGACTGTGCGCTACGCATCCAGGCCAGCCGGTCCGCCGAAGCGCCAATGGCTTGATCCGCAGTACGGCCCAAATGCGGAGCGTATTCCCATTCCAAAACTGCACGGGTCTTGAGCATGTCGGGCAGGGTGGCGGGGACATAACGTATTTTGTAGCCGGCGGCTTCTTGGTGCCATTCAAAGATTCGCTCATCTACAAGCGCTCGCGCGGCCTCAGTCAGCGTAAGGGAGCTGGCCAGCAATTCCGCAGCGCTTTCAGGTCGGTTGGAGAGGCCCAACAACCAGTCGGCGGATACCCCGAGCGCCGAGGCGCAGCTACCAACCACATGCGCATTAGGCAGGCGTGCGCCTGCTCCGGTCAGCAATTGTGAGACAGTTGATCGATCAACACCGATGCTACGTGCCAGCGCACTCTGACTGACGTCGCGATCTTGCATCGCCCTGGCCAGGCGCTGCCGGAACTGCGAGGCACGATCCCGTTTGTCGATTTTTTCAATCATATGGTGATTAATATCAGCTATGTTGTGAATTGTTAATCATATTCAGAATTCCCGACCCTTGGATGTGTCTGTAACGCTGGTGTTACAAAAACAAGAATGGGGTCTGGAATGGAAACGCGACGCAGGTCGGTCGTGAAAGCGCTGGTGTGGAATGCGATGGGACTCGCGATGATGACGCTGGTTGGTTTGATCGCTACAGGCTCGGCAGCGCTTGGGGGAATGGTTGCCCTGGTCAATACGGCCATTGGTCTGACGATGTACGTGATTTACGAACGCGTCTGGGCCGGGATTTCGTGGGGCCGCAATGGCTGATCCCACCACACCCAAATCGCCTGAGTGGGCGACATTCGCCCTGATCCTCGCGTGTTATTCCATTTGGCTTGGCGTGATCTTCTGGCTGGCTGATATGTCCCTTTGGCTGGCAATCCCAGTCATGGGGCTGGTGGCCGCTTTGCATTCCTCGCTGACCCATGAGGCGCTGCACGGGCATCCCTTTCGCCAGAAATGGCTAAATGAGGCGCTGATGGCACTGCCGCTGACCTTGTTCATTCCATACAATCGGTTTCGGGACCTGCATCTGGCGCATCACTGTGATGCGAACCTGACCGATCCTTACGATGACCCTGAGACCAACTATCTTGACCCGCAGGTCTGGGCGTCTCTGGCCGGTTGGCAGAGGAGGATGTATCAGGTGAACAATACTCTGCTTGGGCGGATGGTTCTGGGGCCTGCAATTGGGCAGATTGCGTTCCTGAGGGATGAAATACGAGGTGCATTGCGCGGGGATCGGGAGATTCTGTTGGCATGGGCGCTACATTTGCCCGGCGTTGCTGCGGTGCTTTGGATCGCCGCACTTTCGCAAATGCCGATTTGGGCCTTTGCCTTATCTGCATATATCGGGCTGGGTCTGGTCAAGATCCGCACATTCCTGGAGCATCGCGCCCATGAGAAATCCCGTGCCCGGACCGTGATTGTTGAAGACCGTGGCATCCTTGCATTTCTGTTTCTTAACAACAATCTGCACGTCGTCCATCATATGAATCCAGCCGCGCCGTGGTACCGTTTGCCGACACTCTACCGTGCAGGAAAAGAGCGCTATCTGGCTTGTAACGAGGCCTATGTATACCGTTCATATGCGCAGATATTTCGGGAATATTTCTGGCGCGCCAAGGATCCGGTGGCGCATCCGCTCTGGCCAAAGCCTTGATTTAACGACAGAAGGGAAACCATGAGTTTATGGATTCCCGTCACCATCGCAGCCGCATCGTTCCAGACGGTGCGGTTCATGCTGCAGAAATCGCTGAGCAGTGCGAAACTTACGGCTGCCGGGGCGACATTTGCACGATTTGCCTATTCGATGCCGTTGGCCTTGCTGGGGCTTATTATAGCCTTGGGCGCGACAGGGTACGAATTACCAGCGTTGACGACGAAGTTCTGGATCTTTGCGGTAATCGGCGGGACCTCGCAGATATTGGCCACGATCTGCGTGGTGGCGCTGTTCAAGCAGCGTAACTTTGCAGTTGGGATTACGTTCAAGAAAACCGAGGTTATTCAAACCGCTATCGTTGGGTTCCTCATCCTCGGCGATCAGGTGTCAACCGGGGCGCTTGGAGCAATTCTGCTTGGATTACTGGCCGTTCTGCTGCTGTCAAAAACACCCGGAGGCACCGGGGCTTGGTGGCAACATCTAACAAACAAAGCCTCGCGCCTTGGTCTGGGCTCAGGCGTATTGTTCGCCTTTTCCTCTGTCAGCTATCGTGGTGCTTCACTGCAACTGGGCGATATCGACGCGTGGTTCCGGGCACTGGTGACGCTGGCTGCGGTGGTCACGTTCCAGTTCCTCAGCATGTGGCTATGGCTGCTGTGGCGAGACCGGGCCGAGCTGCGCGCAGTGTGGGAAACCCGTCAGACCGGGATCTTCGTAGGTCTGACCAGCCTATGCGGTTCGTTCTGCTGGTTCTTTGCATTTACACTACAGAACGCGGCCTATGTGAAGGCGCTGGGTCAGATCGAACTGATCCTCAGCCTGTTCGCATCGCTGCTGTTTTTCCGCGAAACCATTACCCGGCGAGAGGTCGCCGGGATGACATTACTTGGCCTGTCGATACTGGCGCTTGTGCTGACGATCTAGCCAGCGCGACGCTCATCAAAGCTGAGCGCAATAAAGCTGGGTAGGTGATCGCCCATGCCCACAACTGCTGGCCCGCCATCTTCGCGACGACTACGGCCACGGGATTTCGGCTCACGCTCTTTACGGCTTTCGCTTTTCTTGCTTTCCGAGGTTTTGGCCTTTTTCTCGGGCTTCGGCGCGTCTGGCTTCGGCTCATCGGCCTTAACCGGATTGTCGATGCGCGGAATGTCTTTTTGGATCAGGCTTTCAATCGCGGCCAGAGCCTTTTCATCGCGGCCCGAGCAAATCGTGATTGCCTTGCCTTCGCGCCCGGCGCGACCAGTGCGGCCGATGCGGTGGACGTAATCCTCGGCATGGCCGGGAACGTCGAAGTTGAACACATGGCTGACCGAGGGGATATCCAGGCCCCGCGCCGCGACGTCTGATGCAACAAGCAACCGCAACGATCCATCGCGGAACCCGTCCAGTGTTTTCATTCGCTGCGACTGGTCTAGATCACCATGGATCGCGGCAGCGTTATAGCCGTATTTCTTCAGCGATTTGGCGCAAATATCTACATCTGTTTTGCGGTTGCAGAAGATAATAGCGTTGGTGCACTTTTCACCTTCGGAATCGATCAGAGCGCGCAGGGTTTTGCGTTTCTGGCTGGCCTCACGATCCCGGCGACCGCCTTTGAACATCACCACTCCCTGTTCGATGGTTTCCGAGGCAGTGGCCTGACGCGCAACTTCGACCCGGGTCGGTGCAGAAAGGAACGTGTCGGTGATCCGTTCGATCTCGGGCGCCATGGTGGCCGAGAAGAACAGGGTCTGGCGGGTAAATGGCGTTAGTGAAAAGATGCGTTCGATATCAGGGATGAAACCCATATCGAGCATCCGGTCGGCTTCGTCCACCACCATGATCTGAACGCCGGTCAGCAGCAGCTTGCCACGCTCGAAATGGTCCAGCAGACGGCCCGGAGTGGCGATCAACACGTCAACACCGCGATCGATCAGGGCATCTTGTTCCTTGAACGAAACGCCACCGATCAGCAGCGCTTTGGTCAGCTTAAGGTGCTTGGCGTAGGTGTCGAAATTTTCGGCCACCTGTGCCGCCAGTTCCCGAGTCGGGCACAGCACTAGCGAGCGAGGCATACGTGCGCGGGCACGCCCACGGGCCAACAGAGTGATCATCGGCAGGGTGAAGCTGGCGGTTTTGCCGGTGCCAGTCTGGGCGATCCCAAGAACATCGCGCCCTTCCAGTGCGGCTGGAATTGCGCCTTCCTGGATCGGGGTCGGAGTTTCGTATCCGGCTTCCTCAATGGCTTTGAGGACCTTCGGGTTCAGGTTCAGTTCGTTAAATTTTGTCATGTATGTCCGGTTCATGCGGACACTCGACCTGGCCCGCGCGTCAGAATATGCCGGGCCCGGATGGCCATGCGCCTCATGCGCGTTTCGGCTGTGGCGCGGGCATAACAAAAACGCGGGGCAGGGTCAAATGAAGTCGGCTTAACCTGTTCCATATCCGCCGATAACAGGGATTTCCGCAACAATTCAGATGCTTCCGGGAAAGTGTTTCGCGACTTTCCGGTCCAGGTCCAGCGGGCGGTGGCGCATCATGTCATTATCTTCAAGCCGTTCTAGAACCTCAGGGTCAGCGGCGCTGATTTCATCATAGAATTCCTTAAGACCATCTAGCCCGTATTCGGCTTCCAGAAGGGTGAACAATTCGAACCTGTCTAGCGCGCCGATCTTTCGCGGGCGATCCGGGCTGGCCTGGTACGAGCCGCGTTCAAGGCGGAAGCGGTAATGCGCCAGCCAATGCTCCCAATCCGGGGCGTGGCGGTGGCAGAGATCGATCTGCGGCAGCTCGGTTCTCACTGGCAGAAACTCACCGTGCTGATAGAGGTTGTGGATACGGTCGCTCAGTTTTTTCAAACCACCGCGCACGAACAGTTTGCCCTGAATGTGGCTCATGAAACCGGCCAGAACATAGGCGCCGAATTTTGGATAGAGCGATTCGACCAGCGCCTGTCTATTCTTTCCTTCGGGAATGAAGGCTTTGTAGAGGTCCTCGCCCCCCGCCAGAGCCTCTATCGGGCGGACGCGGACGGCGGGGGCGTCATCCGGAATTTGGCTCAGCAGATCTGGGATCGGGGACATCGGCCAAAGGAACTCGTCGACGTCGATATGCGCGACCCAGTCCAGATCGGTCCGATTATAGATCAAATTGGCATTCGACGATTGCCGGACCTGATGTTTGTCCGGCCTCTCACGACCGCGACGCTTCCAGAACGCCGCATCGCACGTGCGCACCCGGATCCGGGGGTGTTCGCGCAGGCCGGTGATGTCGCCTTGGACTGGCTCGTCCAGAAAGATGTAAATCCGGTCCGCGCCGATATCGAGGTGGTGGGCGGTAAAGCGCAGAATATCTTCACGCGGGGCGCGGATCGTGGACACAATCCCCCATGTGGTCTTTTCTGGATTGGCCGCGGAATCCGTCAGGTCATCATTTCCTTCGTCGCGGTCAGGTTCAGTGCTGGATAGTCACGAACCACCCGGTCAATATCCCATTGCAGACGCGTCAGATAGACGATGTCGCCGTCATGGTCATGCGCGATGTGCTGTTTGTTGGCGTTAACGAATTTGTCGACCTCGGGCTTGTCACCGCTGACCCAGCGGGCCGAGGTGAATTGAGACGCCTCAAACCGCACAGGGAGACCGTATTCCATCTCGATCCTACTGGCGAGCACTTCGAATTGCAGCGCACCGACAACCCCGACGATAAAGCCTGAGCCGATCGAGGGTTTAAAGACCTTGGCCGCGCCTTCCTCGGCAAACTGCATCAGGGCTTTTTCCAGATGCTTGGCTTTCATTGGATCGCCCGCGCGGACGGTTTGAAGCAGTTCCGGCGCGAAGGAGGGGATGCCGGTCACGCGGATCGCTTCGCCTTCGGTAAGCGTGTCACCGATGCGCAACTGGCCATGGTTGGGAATGCCGATGATATCACCGGCCCAAGCCTCTTCGGCCAATTCGCGGTCAGAAGCGAGGAACAGCACAGGGTTCGAGATTGCCATCGGCTTCTTTGATCGCACATGGGTCAGCTTCATGCCACGTTTGAAATGGCCCGACGCCATGCGAACAAAGGCCACCCGGTCGCGGTGCTTGGGGTCCATGTTGGCCTGTACCTTGAAAACAAAACCGGCGACCTTCTTCTCATCGGGTGCGATCTGACGCGGTTCTGCCGACTGAACCTGAGGCTGCGGGCCATAGGCGCCGATGCCCTCCATCAACTCTTTCACACCAAATGAGTTGATCGCCGAGCCGAACCAGATCGGGGTCATGTGTCCTTCCAACACCGCCTGTGGGTCGAGCTTTGGCAGCAATTCGCGCGCCATCTCAACCTCTTCCAGCAGCTTGTCGAGCAGTTCAGCCGGCACATGCTCGGCCAGCTTGGGGTCATCCAGCCCGTTGATCTGAATGCTCTCGGCCACCTTGTTCCGGTCGGCGCGGTCCATCAGCTCCAGCCGGTCGCGCAGCATGTCGTAGCAACCAATAAAATCGCGACCCACGCCAATGGGCCACGCGGCGGGAGTGACGTCTATGGCCAGCATCTCCTGAATTTCGTCGATGATCTCGAACGTATCGCGGCTTTCGCGGTCCATCTTGTTACAGAAGGTCAGGATCGGCAGATCGCGCAGGCGGCAGACCTCGAACAGTTTCTGCGTCTGGCTTTCCACACCTTTCGCACCGTCAATGACCATGACGGCGGCGTCTACGGCCGTCAGGGTGCGATAGGTATCTTCCGAGAAATCCGAGTGGCCGGGGGTGTCCACCAGATTGAACCGGAAATCCCCGTAGTCGAAGGACATCGCCGAGGCCGAGACCGAGATACCGCGATCTTTCTCCATCTGCATAAAGTCCGACCGCGTGCGCCGTGCCTCACCCTTGGCGCGCACCTGACCGGCCATTTGAATGGCCCCCCCATAAAGCAGGAACTTTTCCGTTAGCGTTGTCTTGCCCGCATCCGGGTGCGAGATAATGGCGAATGTCCGGCGACGGGCAATCTCGGGCGGCAGAGTGGGTTGGTTCGAGGTATCAAGCATAAACGCGCGTATAGGCGGGGAACCCTGCCGAGGCAAGACAAAGGGGGTGGTTCGAATCGTGGGGGTATGGCAATAGGAACATATAGTGAACAAAATATGGAGTGGACCAATGAATTTGAAAGAAATCGCAGACGAATTGGTTGCGGGTTGCAGAGAAAACCGAGCCAAAGAAAATCTGGACAAGCTTTACGCAGCGGATGCTGTCTCAGTCGAGGCTGCGGATGCAATGGGCATGGGCCGCGAAACTCATGGCCGTGACGCAATACGAGGCAAACATGAGTGGTGGGAAGGCGCGCACGAGGTTTCAGGCGCGTCGGTGAGTGATCCGTTCCCGCATGGCGAAGACCGCTTTGCCGTCATCTTCGAAGTTCAGGGCAAGGTGAAGGAGTCTGGTGAGAGCTTTGATATGCGCGAAGTAGCTGTTTATCACGTCGCGGACGGCAAGATCGTGCGGGAAGAGTTCTTCTATTGAGCCACTGATCCGTTTCTGGCCTTCCTTGTCGGGCCGATGCTAAATGAGGGCAAAGATAGGGAGGGTCAGAATGGATCTTGGAATTCGTGGAAAACGTGCGTTGGTTTGCGCCAGCAGCAAAGGTTTGGGTCTGGGCTGCGCTGAGGCGCTGGCCGAAGCCGGTGTCGACCTAGTGATGAACGCACGCGGGTCTGAGGCGCTGGAAGCCGAGGCAACACGTTTGCGGTCGTCATATGGCGTTGCCGTACAGACCGTCGCTTGTGACGTTACTATATCTGAAGGTCAGGCTGAGGTGACAAACGCCGCGCAGGGTGTTGATATCCTTGTTACAAACGCAGGTGGACCGCCTCCGGGGATGTGGTCTGATTGGGAACGCGACGACTTTATCAAAGCGCTGGATGCAAACATGCTGACACCGATTGCGTTCATGAAGGCTCTGCTTCCGGGAATGATGGATAAAGGCTGGGGCCGTGTGGTGAATATCACCTCACAATCCGTACGTGCACCGATCGCTGTTTTGGGTTTGTCAAATGCGGCGCGTACTGGTCTGACCGGATACGTGGCGGGCACTTCGCGTCAGGTGGCCCCGCATGGGGTAACAATTAACAATCTGTTGCCAGGAATCCATGCAACCGATCGGGCGGACGCACTGGATGGCGGCGTGTCGGCGCAGAAGGGGATCTCGATCGATGATGCACGGGCAGAGCGCGCCGCGACCATTCCAGCGCGCCGCTATGGAACGCGGGAAGAATTCGGGGCGACTTGCGCATTTTTATGTTCACAACATGCCGGTTTCATCGTCGGGCAGAATATTTTGCTGGATGGTGGGGGCACTAATCTGACGATGTAAGCATGGCGCAAAACTTTTCTCTGAAAGATCAACTCTTCAACGCTGAAAAAGTAAGCTATCTTGCGGGCTTGTTCGCGGAAGCTGACCCTCATTTCGACACAGGTGCACTCGAAGCACGAATAATGTCGCGATTGCTTGAGCTGGAATTGAAAGAGCGGATGGCCTGGATTGCAGAATGTTTGCAAGAAGCCGTTCCGGGTAATCTTCCAACGGTTGCCCCGGTCATTCTAGATGCGCTGCCACCGCCGCTTGATCCCGGCAAGAGTGATGATGACTTCGGCGATTTCATTTATGCGCCTCTGGGCGATTGGGTCTGCGCGATCGGGCTGGATCACCCTGAATTGTCGCTGGACGTCTTGGAAGAGCTTACGCAACGCTTTTCGATGGAATGGGCGATCCGCCCTTTCCTGAACCACCATCCAGAGAAAGTTTTTGAGCGTATGCAGATCTGGTGTTGCCATCCCAGCTATCACGTGCGCCGTCTGGTCAGCGAAGGGACAAGGCCACGCCTGCCTTGGGGGCAGGCTGTTGGCTTGGACGTCTCTGATCCCTTGCCGTTGCTTGACCAGCTGCATGGGGATCAGACGCGATATGTGACACGATCAGTCGCCAACCATCTGAATGATATCACCAAGAAAGACCCCGGTCTGGTGCTGGAACGACTGCGTAAGTGGGAGGAGGAACAGCAACAGGATCCGGAAGAGTTGCAGTGGATGACAGCGCACGCTTTGCGGGGTCTGGTAAAGTCTGGGCACCCGGGCGCGATGAGAGCTCTTGGGTATGATCCCGAAGCTGATATCGCGGTCGAAGTTCAGGTGAATGGTCCGGCTCGGATTGGTGAGGCGCTTGATTTCGAAGCGCGATTGAAGGGCGCGAGTGGACAGCCTGTTTTGATCGATTATATTGTACATTTTCAAAGGCCTGGGGGGAAGGTTTCACCTAAAGTTCACAAGTTGAAACAAACCAGTTTGGAAGAAGGACAATTGGTCGTCACAAAGCGCCACAAGCTCAAGGGCAACGCGACCACATTCAAACTGGTGCCCGGGCCACATCGGTTAGAGGTTCAGGTGAACGGGCGGGTGCGTACGGGCGTGGATTTCGAATTGCTGGGCTGAGCGCGGTCACGGTATCGTCAAATCGGGCGGTGGTGGATTGCACGGTTCGGCTTGCTGCATTAACTGCAGTGCAACCAGTGATAAAAGGAATGCCGCGATGAAGCATGAAGCTGTGCAGAACTACTATGGCGAAGTGCTGCAAGGCAGTGCGGATTTGCAAACGAATGCATGCTGTACCCCGGATGATATGCCGGATCACGTCAAGAAAATTCTATCGCAAATTCATAATGATGTGCTGACACGTTACTATGGGTGTGGGCTAATTGCTCCGCTGGATCTGGAAGGAATGCACATCCTTGATCTGGGCTGTGGCGCGGGGCGGGATGTGTATGCTCTGTCGGCGATGGTTGGTGAGAATGGCCGTGTTGTCGGCGTCGACATGACGCCGGAACAGTTGGATGTTGCGCGCTCTCAACAGGATTATCACGCTGAGGCATTTGGGCATTCCAAAAGCAATGTAGAGTTTCATCACGGTTTTATCGAAAAGCTGGATGAGTTGGACCTAGAACCGGGATCGTTCGATATCATTGTCTCGAACTGCGTAATCAATCTGGCGACTGACAAGGCTGCTGTACTGCGCGGGGCCCATCGTTTGCTGAAAAAAGGCGGTGAGATGTATTTCTCGGACGTCTATGCTGACCGTCGGGTGCCCAAAGCCATGGCCGAAGACGAGGTGCTGTATGGTGAGTGCTTGTCGGGGGCGCTCTATTGGAATGACTTCCTGTCGATGTCGCGCGCTGCCGGGTTTGGTGATCCGCGTAGGGTCACGCATCGTCCTTTGACGATCGAGAACTCCGCTCTGGAGGAAAGGGTGGCACCGCTCAGCTTTATTTCGGCCACATACCGTCTGTTCAAGCTGCCCGAGCTTGAGCCGGCTTGCGAAGACTACGGTCAGGCTGTGATCTACAAGGGCACAGTGCCGCATGCGCCGCATGAATTTGTGCTGGATGATCACCACACGATTGAGACTGGCAAAGTGTTCCCGGTCTGTGGCAATACATGGATGATGATGCAAGACACTCGTTTTGCACGACATTTCGAATTCATCGGCGATTTCTCAACCCACTATGGGATCTTCGAAGGATGCGGCGGTGATAGCCCGTTTGTTGTACAGGGCGAAGCTGCGTCAACTGGGTGTTGCTGATCCCTTGCGCCTGAAGGTCGGGGTTGCTATCCCCGCCTAAGCCCGATGGAATTGATCGGGAAAGGCAACGGGGTCCATCGGTGACAGTGACGACAACTCCTCCTCGATTGGAAATCCGCAATCTGGTTGCGCGCTTTGCTGGGCGGACGGTTGTGGATGATGTGTCCTTGACCGTTCAGGCAGGGCAGGTGACCTGTCTGCTGGGGCCGTCGGGTTGTGGCAAGTCAACCACCTTGCGCATGATCGCTGGCGTCGAGATGCAGACCTCGGGCGAGATTTATGTCGATGGCAAATTGATCTGCGACACTGTGTTTCGAGTGCCCCCAGAGCGGCGCGAGATTGGCCTGATGTTTCAGGATTTTGCCCTGTTTCCGCACCTCAGCGTGGCAGACAACGTCGCGTTTGGCCTGAAGGGCAGCAAAGAGCAGAAGCGCGCGCGGGTTGAAGAATTGCTGACCAAAGTCGATTTGATGCGGTTTATTGATGGATTTCCGCATCAGTTGTCGGGAGGGGAGCAACAGCGTGTGGCTTTGGCGCGGGCGCTTGCACCACGTCCACGGATCATGCTGATGGATGAGCCGTTTTCGGGCCTCGATAACCGTCTACGAGATGGTATTCGGGATGAGACGCTGGCAGTCCTTAAGGAAGAGGATGCTGCCGTTCTGTTGGTCACGCATGAGCCGGACGAGGCGATGCGGATGGCCGATGAGATCGCGCTGATGCGGCGCGGCAAGATTGTGCAGCAAGGGGCGCCGTACAATGTCTATACCCGACCTGCAGACAAGGCTGCAGTCGCGTTCTTTAGTGATGTCAATGTGTTGAAGTCGCAAGTTAATGGTGCTTTGGCGCATACTCCGTTTGGTCGTTTTCTCGCGCCAGGTGTGCCGGACGCAACCGATGTTGAAATCGTGTTCCGGCCCCAGCATGTCAAACTGGATTTCGACCGCAATGGCAAAGGGCCTGCGCCAACACCTACAGACGGTGTTGCAGCCCGAGGTGTGGTTGAGCGTGCTCGATTTCTGGGAAATGAAAGCCTTGTCGAGTTTCGAATGGACTACGATGGCTCGATCCTGAAGGCGACGGTTCCGAACGTCTTTGTACCTAAAGAGGGCCGAGTCATGTGGCTGACCATTCGCCGCGACCGGTGTTTTGTGTTCCCGGCCTGACGCTCAAATCCTGCATTTTCATCCAAGTGGTGCGTGAAAGCCTCAGATTGCGCATGTGCATTGCTTGTCGCAGCGCTGAGGCGGGTCTATCAAGGGCAAAACGAGGGGTGGACCGGGCATGCGAATTCTTCTGACCAATGATGACGGCATCAATGCGCCGGGACTGATTGTGCTTGAAGCGATCGCGGCTGAACTGGCTGGCCCCGAAGGCGAGGTTTGGGTGGTCGCACCTGCTTTTGAGCAATCGGGCGTCGGTCATTGTATCAGCTATACCCACCCGATGATGGTGGCCAAACTGGGTGAGCGTCGCTTTGCCGCCGAAGGGTCTCCCGCGGATTGCGTTTTGGCCGGCCTGCACGACGTGATGAAAGACGCTCCGCCCGATCTGGTGTTGTCCGGGGTGAACCGGGGCAATAACTCGGCTGAAAACACCTTGTATTCCGGTACGATCGGTGGGGCGATGGAGGCGGCCCTGCAGGGTCGCCCTGCGATTGCCTTGTCACAGTATTTTGGCCCGCGCAATTTGGGGCTGGAAGATCCGTTTGAGGCAGCAGCCCGTTACGGAGCGGGGCTTGTTCGGCGCATTTTGGATGCCACCCCGCCAGAATCGGGTGATTACCGACTGTTCTACAACGTAAATTTTCCACCGGTCCCCGCCGATGAAGTGCTGGGTGCCCGGGTAGCACCGCAGGGATTCCGCCGGGATACGCATTTCTCGGTCGAACCCCACAGCTCTCCGTCGGGGCGGCGGTTCCTGTGGATCAAGGGCGGATATCAGCACAACCCAACTGCTCCGGGTACGGATGCCGCCGTTAACCTTGAAGGGTATATCTCGGTGACACCGATGCGAGCCGATCTGACCGCCCACGACACACTTGAGGCGTTGAAGGTCATCGAATGACAGGACCTAGCGCTGAAACCATCATGCAGTTCCTATTTGCGCTGCGTTCGCGCGGGGTCACTGATGCGCGCGTTCTGGCCGCAATGGAGCAAATCGACAGGGGGCAGTTTGTGAGGGGCCTGTTTGCCCAGCGGGCCTATGAGGACACACCATTGCCGATTGCCTGTGGTCAGACCATCAGCCAACCTTCGGTTGTGGGTCTGATGACGCAAGCTTTGCAAGTGCGCCCGCGGGACACGGTTCTAGAGGTGGGCACTGGATCGGGTTATCAGGCGGCGATTCTGTCCAAACTGGCGCGCCGGGTTTATACTGTCGAACGCCATAAACGGCTGGTGCGTGAAACCGGTGAGCTGTTTCGTGAGTTGGGGCTGACAAATGTGACGGCGATGCTCTCGGATGGTTCTTTTGGATTATCCGAACAGGCACCGTTCGACCGTATCATTGTAACCGCTGCCGCCGAAGATCCTCCGGGGCCACTCTTGGCGCAGTTGAAAATCGGCGGTATCATGGTGTTACCCGTGGGCCAGTCGGATGCGGTGCAGACCCTGATCCGGGTCACGCGTACCGAGACCGGTCTGGATTACGACGAATTGTTGCCGGTCCGTTTTGTGCCTCTGCTTGAGGGGCTGGGAAAAGACGGAGCGTAAAGGTATATTAAAAGGCGCCGGAACCCCGGAGAACAGGGGCAGGTGTTGAGGACAGAAAAATGAGAGCAGTTTCCAATTCAGCAATGCGCCGTTGTGTAACGGGCGTGGCCGTGCTGGCAATTCTGGCCGGGTGTGAAGGACCGTTCGACTATGACTTGCGCGGGAATGTTGGCGGGTTTTCTACGACAGATGCCGCTCTAGCAGCCACCGCCAGCCGACCGTCACCGGATGCACGGGGGGTGATAACCTATCCAAACTATCAAGTGGCAGTGGCCCGTAGGGGTGATACGGTTGGTGATGTCGCTGCCCGTATCGGCATGCCAGTCGCCGAACTGGCGCGATTTAATGGTTTGCAGCCGAATGACTCTCTACGGGACGGTGAAGTGCTTGCACTGCCGCGTTCAGTCGGTGCTTCGAGTGGTGTTGATATTGCAACCATAGCTGGGACTGCGATTGATGACGCACCCGATACTGGTTCGGTTCAGACATCCACCCTGCAACCTGCGCAACCCACCGCGACCCCGGCGCCTGCTGCATCCGGGCCAGAGCCCATTCGGCATAAGGTAAAACGCGGCGAAACCGCTTATACGATCTCGCGTCTCTATCAGGTGTCTGTGGAATCGCTTGCCGAATGGAACGGGTTGGGATCGGACTTTACCGTGCGTGAGGACCAGTATCTGCTGATCCCCGTCAAGGATCAGGCAGCGCCGCGCGCTGCCGCACCAGCAGCAACCGCGACGGCTGTGACACAGCCGGGAGAGGGCTCTCCGACGCCGACACCGCCAAGCGCGACACAGCCATTGCCGGATGAGAAGGTTGCCGCTGCAACACCCGCACCAGATGTAACTGCCGAAGCCCCTACGAATTCAGGCAGTTCAGCATTGGCAGCGCCTGTGAACGGGACGATCATTCGCACTTATGCCAAAGGCAAGAACGAAGGGATCGACATTGCGGCGTCTCCAGGTGCTTCTGTAACGGCGGCCGAGGCGGGCACAGTTGCGGCGATCACGGAAGACGCCGATCAGGTTCCGATCATTGTGGTCAAGCACAACAATGATTTACTGACCGTCTATGCCAATGTCGACAATATCACCGTGAAGAAGGGTGACAGGGTGCGACGGGGTCAGAAAATCGCCGCGCTGCGTGGTGGCGACAATGCCTATGTGCATTTTGAGGTGCGTCAGGGGTTCGAGTCGGTTGATCCTGAGCCCTATCTTAAGTGACCTGAATGGCCCGTTCCGGGCCATGCCTCCGGCGGGGATATTTGTGGCCAGATGAAGCGCGGATCACCCGTAGGGGTCGTAGTCGCTCAGCCGTTTGCCGGGTACGTCTGAAAAGAGTTCTGGCAAGGGTGTGATGGCCTCGATCAGGTCGATGCGGAAAACGCGGAAGCCATTGCGAAGTTCGCACCATGCAGTGAGGGTCCAGACGCGGCCCCAGTATTCCATGTGCAAAGGGCGGATGGTGCGTTCGGTCAGGATACCGTCGATGCGGCGGTAACTTAGTTGTAATTTCTGGCGTGATTTGATCGCAGCGCGGATCGGGGCCATGTGGGCCAATCCGCGCGCAGCATCGGCAAACGGGTAGACGGCGAATTTCCAGGTGTCGGCCTCTGCCACGACTTGAGTGGGCAGTACGGCGTCAATCTTGTCGGCTAGAGATTCAGCGGCGGACTTGAGATCGGGATCGGCGGCTTCAGCCACGATGGCCATGCCGAGGTTCAGAGCCTCAAGCTCGGCAGGTGTCAGGTTCAGCGGGGGCAGGGTGATCTGTTCCCGCACCATGTAACCCACGCCGCGTTCCCCTTCGACCGGGACACCTGAGGCCACCAGCGTATCCATATCGCGATAGATCGTGCGGACCGACACCTCGAGCCGGTCCGCGATGTCCTGCGCGCGGTGCAGTTTGCCGTCGCGCAGGATCTGGATGATGTCGAACAGGCGGTCAGTGCGACGCATGACACGCCGTCTGAGCTGCGTTTACGCGGTCATATTCCATAGCACGGTCTCGTGGCGCATCTGAGCGCTTTCGGGATTGATTGCCGCCATCAGAGCGGGTGCAAAATCTTGTTGCATGAACGCAGCCGCAGCATCTTTGGCGGATTTCATATCTGCCCAGACGACATAATCTGTCCAGCGACCATCTTCGCCCTGACTCAGTTGGCGGTGGGCAAAGCCGGGGGCGGCGCGGACAAATGCCTCGGATGCTTGGCTCAGTTTCACGAATTGTTCAGGCTTTGTGCCCTCGGCAAGTGTGAAAGTGACGATTTCTGCGACATGGGTCATGTGGTTCTCCATTGAGAAGGTTTCGATATCGTCTTTCTAGGCAACCACAACTGACATAAACCTGTCAGTTGAGAAATGCGAGTCCGCAAAAAATGTGCGATCCGTTCAAATTCGTGCGCGGAATTGATCTGGCGCACTTTTGCAATGGCCCGTACGGGCGTAGACACGGGGCCAGATCGTATTCCCGGCGCGATGCGCCGACGTAGAAGGAGACAAGACATGCTCAACAATATTGGCCTTCCGGGTATCCTGCTCATTGCTGTTGTGGTTCTCGTCCTGTTTGGACGCGGCAAGATCAGCTCGTTGATGGGTGAAGTGGGTAAAGGCATTACTTCGTTCAAGAAAGGCATCAAGGAAGGTTCGGAAGAGCTGGAACAGGACGCCTCCGAGTTGGCTAAAGACGTCACCCCTGAGACAGACAAAGACAAGGTCTGAGTCTAGATGTTTGATCTGGGCTGGACCGAGCTTCTGGTCATCGGCATCGTCGCGCTGATCGTGGTAGGGCCGAAGGACCTGCCAGTGCTGTTTCGCAATGTCGGGCGGTTCGTCGGCAAGGCGCGCGGTATGGCTCGTGAGTTCAGCACTGCGATGAACGAGGCTGCGGATGAAGCTGGCGTCAATGAGATCAAGAAGGGCCTGAGCGCGGCGACCAATCCGGTCAGCACAGCCATGGACGGGATCAACGAGGCCGCGCGTGATGTGGCCAAAACCATTGACCCGACCAAGTTCGACCCGGATAGCGAGACCGGCAAACTGGCCGCTGAGCGGGCAGAGCAGGCAAAGAAGATCCAAGCCTCCACGGCCCGTGCGGCCGCTGAACGCAAGGCTAAGGAAGCCGCAGATGCGCTTGCAAAGGCGGAAGAGGCCGAAGCCGCGTTGAAAACTGAAAGCAAGTCATGACTAAAACCGACGAGATCGAGGACAGCTCGGCGCCTCTGATCGAGCATCTAGCCGAGCTTCGCACCCGGCTGATCCGGTCGGTGCTTGCCTTTATCGTGGGGATTGTTCTTGCCTTCATAGTGGCTGAACCGATCCTGCAGTTTTTAGTGCGTCCGATCGAGGCGACCCTGCGTGAGCTTGGTGATCCGTCACCAACACTGCAATACACCTCTCCACAGGAATACCTGTTCACACTGTTTCGGATATCGATGGTCTTCGGGTTTGCACTGGCATTCCCCGTGATCTCATATCAGTTGTGGCGGTTTGTAGCTCCGGGGCTTTACAAGTCCGAGAAGGGAGCTTTCCTGCCGTTTCTGATCGCATCACCGTTTATGTTCCTGTTGGGGGCGGCTTTTGCGCAGTTTGTTGTGACACCGTTGGCGATGCAGTTTTTCCTTGGGTTTGCAGATGTCAGTTCGATCTTTGCAAACCTGCTGGCCCCGGCGGCCGATGATGTCCCGGAAGAGATCATTGTTGTCCCCGAAACAACAGAAGGTGTGAAAATCACCTTCTTCGGGAAAGTTAATGAATCTCTGGATATTACGCTAAAGTTCATTCTTGCCTTTGGCCTGTGCTTCCAGTTGCCGGTTCTGCTGACTCTGATGGGCAAGGCTGGGCTGGTCTCGGCCGAGGGTCTGGGTGCCGTTCGCAAATACGCGATGGTCGGTATTCTGGTTCTGGCTGCTTTGGTGACACCACCAGATGTGATCACGCAGCTGATCCTGTTCACTGTGGTCTATGGACTATACGAAGTGTCAATCTTCCTTGTCGCCCGCGTCGAGAAAAAGCGCGAAGAACAACTGCGCGCCGACGGCTACTATGACGATGAAGAGGCCGAGGCGGATGCGGAAATGATGCAGGATTACGACGAGACAAAGTAGCCTGTATCTTGATTTCAAAAGGCGCGTCCACATTCGGCGCGCCTTTTTTATGCGCGGGCCTTGTTGTGTAGTTCGGAACATGGTTCAACTCCGCCGGAATACCCGGAGGAGCCGATGGACGATCAAGCCCTGAACCGTATCGCCGACGCGTTGGAACGCATGGCGCCCGCGCCGCTGGACGCACCCGATTTCAACACGGCCCCTGCATTTGTCTGGCATGTGGATCCGGACCGGCTGGTGCCCGTCTCGGAGGTTAACCGCGTCGATCTGGATCTGTTGGTCGGCATCAATCGCTCCCGCGATACGCTGCTGGACAACACCCGACGGTTCGCGGCTGGTTACAAGGCCAACAACGCGCTGCTCTGGGGTGCGCGAGGTATGGGAAAATCCAGCCTCGTCAAGGCAGTGCACGGCACTTTGCAAGCAGAACACCCGGACTTGAAACTCGTCGAACTGCAGCGGGAAGACATGTCCTCAGTCGCGCGTCTGCTGAACCACCTGAGATTAGCGCCGCACCGGTTCATTCTGTTCTGCGATGACCTTTCGTTCAGCCACGATGACCAACATTACAAATCGCTTAAGGCTGTACTGGATGGCGGCATTGAAGGCCGCCCGGAGAATGTCGTGTTTTACGCCACTTCCAACCGCCGCCACCTGATGCCGCGCGACATGATCGAAAACGAACGCTCCAGCGCTATTAATCCGTCTGAGGCTGTTGAAGAAAAGGTATCTTTGTCGGACCGTTTCGGCCTGTGGTTAGGCTTTCACCCCTGCGATCAGGATGAATATCTCGCCATGATCGACCGCTACTGTGCCGCCCATGGCGTCACGATCGACAAGGAAATCCTGCGCGCCGAGGCCATCGAATGGCAAGCCACCCGCGGCGCACGCTCGGGCCGCGTGGCCTGGCAGTTCTTTGTCGATCTCGCCGGGCGCAACGGTGTCCATATCGCGTAAACCGCCTGCTTCCTCTGGCCACAGATATCCCTGCCGGAGGCATGGCCCGTCAGGGCCAATCAAAGCCCGGCTACAATCCGCGCCGCCTCATCCGCGGGGCTGGTCAGCACCTCGCGGTCTTCACCGGGATGGAATCGTGCACGCACCGCTGTAGGCATCGGCGCGGGTTCAAGGATCGTAACCCGTGGACCTATGCGAGCTGTCTCAGCTGCCCAACTACGGGCCAAAGCCATTTGCGCGGCTTTGGTGGCACCGTAGATGCCATAGAACTTTTCACCTGCCTTGGGATCATCAAAGAACACCGCCTGACCTGCATCGCCTAACAGGGGCGACACATAAGGAATCAGAACCGAGGTGGCTGTCGCGTTAGTGCTGACCGCTTTGGTCCATTCCTTGGGGTCAACAAAGTTTGCTGGTGTCAGGGCCGAGGTATGGACAGCTGTATGCAGCCACAGGTCAACCTTACCCCAGCGGTCGTGAATGCCACGGCAAAGTGTCGCCATTGCATTGGGATCGGTGATGTCCATTGGGGCCAACGTGGCCGAGCCACCCTTGGCCTGAATGCGATCGTCCAGCTCTTCCAGCCCGCCTTGGGTGCGGGCGACGGCAACGATGTGATACTCGGGGGAAAGGGCTTCGGCCAGTGCCGCGCCCAGCCCGCGTGAGGCCCCGGTAATCAGGGCGATTTTGGTCTGATCGGTCATAAGTGGGGTTTGAACCCGTGCGCACAAGGCGTCAAGTCTGGATCAACTGCCAGGTATGTCGATCCTGCGGTTCTGGCCGCTTTGTCGCAGCACGACACCTTCCTCATCAATGGCGATCACCTTACCCGAGGCGACACGGCTGCCTGGCTTTACTTTCTTTACCCGCCCCGAGGACAGACGAACCAGAGCGCGCAACTCGGACTTAGGGCCAAAAATGCCCAGCACAGAGACCGAGTTTTTCTTTAGCGCACCCGCTTGCGTTGCGGCGCTTTTGACCGTTGAATTTGCCATGATCTGTGGCCGGATCGTGTACCCGGGCCCTGCATTGTGAGTGGTTTTCGGCGATCGGGTATCATGCGGCCGTTCGAACCAAAAGGGTTGCAATCCCATTTCCAATAGGTCGCTAACCCAGGTCGCCCAACCCTTTGCAAACGCATCTCGTTCAACAGAGAGTTGTCGGCGGATTCTGACCTATGAGTGCCTCCCCACCTCAGGGAAATGGCCTGTCGCTATCATTTGATTCGCCTGATCAGCCCGACGCCAGTTTGGCCGCGTTCCACGAACCGCCAACGACCTGCATATCCTCGCGTTTCTTGCTGACTCGGCTGCTGTTTTCAAGACTGTCCAGATAGTCCTCATCTACCCCGGTGATGTAGTTTCCATCAAAGCACGAACAGTCAAAGGATTCGATCTCGGGATTGCCTTCCTTGGCGGCCCAGATCAGATCGTCTAGATTCTGGTAGAACAGCGCGTCCGCACCCAGCTCTTCACGGATTTCTTCGATCTCTTTACCATTGGCAACCAGTTCGGCCTTGGTGGGCATGTCGATTCCGTAGACATTGGGGTATTTTACGGGTGGAGAAGCGCTGGCGATGTACACCTTCTTTGCTCCAGCCTCGCGGCACATCTGGACGATCTTCTTGATCGTATTGCCGCGCACGATCGAGTCATCGATCAGCAGCACATTATGTCCGTCGAATTCCAACGGCACGGCGTTCAGCTTACGGCGCACGGATTTTTGGCGCTCGGCCTGACCTGGCATGATAAAGGTTCGGCCTACATAGCGGTTCTTTACCAGCCCCTCACGATAGGGAATGCCGGTAATCTTGGCGGCTTCAAGTGCGACGGGGCGGGCGCTATCTGGCACAGGGATGATCCGGTCGATCTCTAGCCCCGAATCCTGAATCTGCTTGGCGAGTGTTTGGCCCATGCGCATCTGGGTTTTGTAAACCGACACGCCATCCAGCAGCGAATCTGGACGTGCAAGATAGACATACTCGAAAATGCAGGGCGTCAGCTTGCCTTCGACAGCCTGGAACTCATGCATATTCCCGTCGAGATCGATCAGGATCGCCTCACCTGGTCGCAGATCGCGCAATTTGTCGAAACCATTGATACCAAACGCTACGTCTTCCGAGGCAAAGGCGAAATCATCACCTTCAACGTGCGCTTCTCGCTTGGCGACCGATAGGGGCCTGATACCATATGGATCGCGGAAGGCGAGCATACCAACACCGGCGACCAGACAGATCACAGAATAAGCACCCTGTACCCGCTCCATGGTCATCTTCACACCTGCAAACAAGTTGCGGATCGGGTCGGCATTGCCATTGACCTTGATGGCGTCCGCTACCTTGTCGGCCAACACGTTTAGCAACACTTCGGAATCCGAGGTGGTGCGCAGGTGACGGCTGTATTTCGCAGTCACTTTTTCGCGCTGTTCTTCGGTGTTGGTGATATTGCCGTTGTGGACAAGGTAAATTCCGTAGGGCGCGTTCACAAAGAAAGGCTGGGCCTCGGTGGCGCTTAGCGATCCTGCAGTGGGATAGCGGACGTGACCCATGCCGATCTTGCCCAGTAGGGTTTCCGCATCGCTGGCGTTGAAGACGTCCTTGACCAGACCATTGGCTTTTTTCTCGCGGAAGAATTCGCCGTTGTAGGTGACGATCCCCGAGGCGTCCTGACCCCGGTGCTGCAGCATCAGCAACCCGTCATAGATTTCCGCAAAGACATCATGTGTCCGGCTTGCGATCCCCAAAATCCCACACATACACGGGCTCCAATTTCTATGACTTGATCTGGCTGGTGTTCAGGTCGGATCGACTGCTACTGCGTATCTGATTGGGTTGTTGCAGCCGGAATGTATGGCATGCATGCACAAGCGCCAAAGCGGCCAATGCAGAATAGAACAAATACAGCAAGATCGGCAGCTCCGATTCCATGTCGGTTCGGCTCCGACATACTGCCTATTGCCGCGCGTGTCACCAAAGGATCACATTCGCGATTTGCCGCAGGTCTGAAATGCGCCGCTCGCGGGTTTAAGATGACAAATGAGCCGACCTGTGCTGTGCTTTAGGTCAGGTGTCTGCTCCAGATGCCCGATAGTTTGGGATGGAAAATAGCCATGTGGCAGCACAAGCAAAACAATCCCAAGGAAAAGCCCGTCAAGCGTCGGTGTCACCGATGCCGAGGATCAGGCCGTGCAGCCTGTGAGATCTGCAAAGGATCTGGAACGGTCGTCAAAAGCCGTGACCAGTATGGCAAACCAATCTCAAGCCGCTGCGACGGGTGCTTTGGATTAAAGGCCATTCGCTGCAATATCTGCGGCGGTGAAGGGTTCATTTGATTTTGGATGAATCTGATACAGAATATGCGAGCGCCGAATTATAATGCTGAGAATGTTGTAAGGCGCACTGTTTTTCCGTTTCCGACAGGTTTTTCTTACAAATGAGTCCAAACTCAAGGCTGGGATGATCTTTGGGATATCTGGTGATCCAAGTTCAGCAATTGATATCCGCATTGTGAGAATTACCGGCCGTTCGCTTGCTTGAGCTCGATGACCAATCGCCAACGCGAAACAGTCGCTTGCTGCTGGCTTCGGCATTCAAAATACCGGCTATTGTCGGGGCCGGCACCATGATCGGCGCTGAGTATCTAGCAAAAGAATTTTGTTGAAGTCCTCTCGCGCTATCACTTTTAGCGGTCGACTTCTTCCTAATCACTCCTTTGCACCCTGCTTTAGGAGGAACTGGTTCTTGAAATTCTTCAGCCCCGGCATGACGTCGGCCTTGGCAATATCGTTACTTCCGTGGATTTCATGTTCCAGAAAATCTTTTAGTGCGTCGCTATCGTCGCTCACCAGCTCGATAATCAGATCATAACGGCCTGCGACCCACAGGATGAAAACAACACGTGGGTTTCTTTCAAGTCGCTCGGCCACCTGTCTTGGGGTCACGCCGGTCGCCACGTTCAAGCCAATCATTGCGTCAGTCGTGTATTCCGTTGCCACAGGATCCGACATGGCAACAATCCGCAGCATGTTGTTGTCTCGCAGTCCGCTCACCCTGTTGCGAATGGTTCCTTCCGACACATCGAGTTGCTGTGCAATTTCAGAAAAGGCCATCCGACCATCCTGCTGTAAAAGCCGGATGATCTGCTGGTTTAAATCATCCTTGGGGGATCGAATGCTCTGGGCGGCACGCGCGTTCGGTTGCTTTTTGACTGACATAGGCCTGATGCTCGATTGCTGTATTCGCAGCCAAGGTTAAGAGAGCGCATCGAAATCCGCAATTAACTCCTAGGAATCCTCTGGAGGGAAGTGCGGAAAACGACATGCTTTGATCTTCTCGCCACAGTTTCTGAAGGCCAGATTGCCGAAATTTCTATTATTTAATGCTGGATTTGTGGATCTAACAGCCAGAGTAACTAAAATATTCGAAATTCGTATCGAAATGCCGCTTTTTGACCAGATCACCTCCGATTCTTGCTCGATAATCCAATGCATAAGCGAATATCGAAGGGGAATGGCCCAAATTAATGCGATATTCGTAGAGTGAAAACCTAAGCCCGTCGCGGTGGGACAGAGCCTGAAAACAGGCCATCCGCGAGAAACGGTGAATCCATGCGCCTGCCGTTGGATCGGCGGACGCTGGTGTCAGTGTCGAAGGGAGGATAAATGACAATTGCCGAGCGAAAAGCACAGGCTTCTTGCGGGCCTCAGCACGGTCTGACCGCCGACGCATATCGCAGCGAGGAGTTCTGGCAACGGGAATGCCAGACGGTTTTAGCCAAGAACTGGGTGTTTGTCGGATTTGCCCATCAGATGAGCAACCCAGGCGATGCACAACCTATCACCTGTGCCGGCTTGCCGCTGCTGGCGGTGCGTGGTCGTGGAGGCGACATTCAGGTGTTTCACAATGTTTGCCTGCACCGCTGCATGACGCTGGTTGATAGGCCTAAGAATGTCGGCAAACTGATCCGCTGCCCTTATCATGCCTGGGCCTATGATCTGGATGGTCGCCTGCGGGCAGCTCCACATTTTGCAGGCACCGGCAAGCAAGAGTTTGACGGTTTCGACATCAAAGAGCATCGGCTGAAACCCGTACGCACTCATGTCTGGCATGACTGGATATTCGTTAATCTAGATGGGAACGCGCCTGAATTCGAAGACTATGCCGCGCCATTGATCGACCAGTTGTCGGGGATGGATTACAGCAAATTGGAACCCATTGGCCTGCTCGAATTTGGTGAGATCGACACCAACTGGAAGCTGATAATGGAGAACTTTATCGAGCCTTACCACGTCCAGTTTGTACATTCCTCGACGACGGATCAGCCGTTGGAGGATCACTATACTATCATTGATGGCACCTGCATCGGTAGCGCAGTGGACCTTGAGGAAGAATTAGGCACATCTGGCAGCTTGGGTGTGAGCTCGCGCTATCTGACGCTGTATCCCAACTTTATCCTGGGCCGCTATTTCCCGGATCAGCTGGGCGTCTATCTTAACGTGCCCATCGGTCCCGGAAAGATGCGCCAGTACCGAGCGCTTTACACCACTGAAGGCCAAAAGTTGAGCGCTGAGGAAATAGAGGCCCTCAGAAACCTCTGGTGGGACGTCCACAAGGAAGATCACGAGATGGTTGAACGCATGTTTGAGGGCCGCAAATCCCCGGTCGCCGAAGATGGGGGCCTGTTGTCGCCTGCCTGGGAAGATAGCGTGCGCGCCTTTCAGGATTTGATCGAGCGTGACGTGGCCGGCGCCTAAGTAAGAAGGAACAAGATCAATGAGCAACTCCATATCCAAAGGGTTTCGTCTGGCCCATACGATGATGCGGGTCACAGACATGGAGAAGTCGCTGGATTTCTATTGTGGAATCTTGGGCATGGAGGTGTTGCGGCGCACGGATTATCCCGAAGGGAAATTCACCAACACGTTTATCGGTTATGGCCCCGAGGCCGAGTTTCCCACGCTGGAGCTGACCGCCAATTGGGATCAGGACACGCCTTATGACAAGGGCGACGGTTGGGGCCATATCTGCATTGAAACTCCAGACGTTTACGCCGCCTGCGAGCAACTGGCAGCAGCCGGTGTAAACATCACCCGCCCGCCGGGGCCAATGAAAAACGGTACAAGGGTCATCGCCTTCTGCGAGGATCCTGATGGTTACAAGGTCGAATTGAACGAATCCATACTGAAACACTTGGCGCAGGAAGGCTGACCCAATGGGTGATACACCTCAACTTTTCAAATTCGACCTGGTTCAGAAACGCTACGACACGATGGGCGACAGCGATACGTACATTAAACCGATGGTGACCAGCGAGTTCAGCAAGTCGATGTGCGGTGGCATCAACGTTCTGAACAACATCAAGGTGCCGTGGGATCTGACCTGCGACGAGATCATTTATTGCCTCGAGGGGACGTTCCGATTGGTCTGTGACGGCAAAAGCTATGTCTGCAATCGTGGTGACGTGCTGTTTGTCCCCAAGGACAATCACATTTCCTACGAGGCGGACGGCAAATGCGTGATCTTCTATGCCGCCTACCCACACAACTGGAAACAACTGGCGGGGATCACACAAGTTCCCGGCATCGACCCTGACGATTTTGTTCCCGGCTGAACATTTTTCCGCCGTGTGACCGAGCAAACGAAACCTGAACCAACACCGAGGTGTCACCTCGGTGAAGCAAATCCAATTGCTATTCGATGGGAGGACGCCGAATGCCCAAGGACAATGCCAACGCCCGTATTTACTACGAGACATTTCACGACGCAGTAGAGCGGAACCGCACGCGTATCCCAGAAGTTCAACAACGTTTGGAAGAGGCCGGCGTCAAATATGTGATGGCTGCCTGGATCGACCTGCACGGCATTCCAAAAACCAAGCCCGTCCCGATGAGCGATTTTGAACCGCTTTGCCTTGGAAAAGGACCGCAATTTGCAGTGCATTCGATTTCTTACGTGCCCGAACTCAGCCCCGCTGACAGCGATCAGGTGGTGGTGCCGGATCTTGACGCCGTCTACGTTTGTCCGTGGGACACATCGTTGGCAATCATCTTCTCTGATCTGTATTGGGAAGACGCACCTTACAATGTCTGCCCGCGTCAGGCCCTGAAACGCGCCATGCACGAAGCTGCACTGGAAGGATACACAGGCTATGCCGGTGTTGAACCCGAGTTCATCGTGATGAAATATGACGATGCCGGCCAACCAGTGAAGGCCTTTGACGACGACCCTGCTATCGGCGTCCGCCCACGCCGTCAGGCCTTTGGCTATGACGTTGAATACTCGATCGACTCGATGGCATTTTTGAAAGACATGATCGACATCATCGAAGGACTGGGTTGGAATCTGCATGACGTAGTCGCCGAGGGTGCGTATTCACAATTCGAACTGGATTTTCATTATACCAACATGCTGGAGATGTCCGACCGTCTGGCGTTTCTGCGGATCACCTTGAAAGAGGTGGCAAAAAAGCATGGGATGTTCGTGACCTTTATGCCAAAACCAACAGTTGGCGACTGGCGATCGGGTGCGCATATCAACATGTCGATGCAACATGAAAGCCGCCCCGGTGAAAACATCTTTGAAACCCCCGACGGGGAATGGAGCGACGAAAGCCGCTGGGCCGTTGGCGGATTGATGCAGCACGCCGAAGCGATCACGGCGATCACCTGTCCGACGGTGAATTCCTATAACGGATTGGTGCCTCGTGTCGGTGGGTTTGAGGGTGGCACTGTCACTTGGGCTCCGACCAATATCACCTATGGTTTCAACAATCGCTCGGCCCAATTCCGTCTACCACAGAGCCGCCATTGCATTGAAAACCGCGCCTGCGATATGACCATGAATGTCTATCTGGCAATGGCGATGCATCTGAGTTGCAGTGTTAAGGGGATCAAGCACAAGATCGACCCGGGCAAACCAACGGATTTTGATCTCTACTCAAAAACCGAAGCTGAACTTGCCGAGTTGGGGATCCGTCGATTGCCTCGCACTCTGTTCAATGCGATCGAGGCTTTACGGGGCGACACCATGGCAGAACATGTGATGGGCCCCGTGATGCGTCAGTCCTACCTAGAATACAAGAATGATGAGTGGGAGCGATACCACCAATCGGTTACCGATTGGGAAGTGCAGGAATACCTTCGGCTCTACTAAAAGCGGGAAGGGCTAGACAATGGCGGATTATCAGATCTACGAGTTGGGTGACCTTCCGCTCTTGTCGGGTGAGATGCTCAATGATGCCAAGCTCGCCTATCAGACCTACGGCACATTGTCTGCGGCAGGTGACAATGTCATCGTTCTGCCGACATTTTATACCGGCACAAATACCCGCAACGAAGGCTTCTTTGGTCCGGGTCGCGCGATTGATCCGGCGCGGCATTTCATCGTCAGCCCCAACCTGTTTGGCAATGGTCGTTCGTCATCACCATCGAATACGCCTGCGCCGCAGGACGGGCCGCGGTTTCCGCTGGTACAAATGTGGGACAACATTGCTGCCCAGCACCGGTTGGTCCACGAACATCTGGGGATCGAAAAAATCGCCCTTGTCGCGGGTTGGTCTATGGCGGGCTGTCAGTCCTATCAGTGGGCAGCGCAATACCCGGACATGGTTCAGGCGATCCTGCCATTCTGCGCCTCAGCCAAAACCTCACCACACAATTTCGTCTTCCTCGAAGGGGTTAAGGCGGCCCTTTGTGCGGATCAAAAATGGAATGGTGGCAACTATGCTAGCCCACCCGAAGCAGGGCTGAAGGCCTTTGGTCGAGTTTACGCAGGCTGGGCTTTCTCTCAGACCTTTTATCGCGAGGGTCTTTATCGGCAGATGGGTTTCGAAACTATCGAGGAGTTATTGCAGGATTGGGAGCGTGATCATGTGCAGGGCTGGGATGCCAACGACCTGTTGGCAAAGCTTGCAACCTGGCAGGCAGGCGATATCTCTGCCGGACCGCTGTACAATGGGGATTACAAACTAGCACTGGGTGCCATTAAAGCTCGTGCCATCCTGATGCCTTGCACGCAGGATTTATACTTTCCACCAGAAGACAATGAAATTGAAGCCAGCTTCATGCCCAACGCCATCTTCCGCCCGCATCATTCGCCCTGGGGCCATTGCGCTGCGAACCCAGGAAGTGACAAGGGCTTCATGACGCAGCTAGATGCCAATATTCGTGAACTTCTTGAAAGGTAGCACTTGTTGAAAAACTACGGGGCAGTTGAAATTCACTAATCACCCGTTTCTTCCTTCGAATGAAGGGCAAAACAATCGCAACCAAAACGCAAACTGTTAGCTTTGAACTGTTTGGCTTATTTCTTCAACGTTCAAAAATCCGCTTTATTACGTGCAGCAGTCGCTAATACCAACCGCTACACTGGTCCAATTGAGCTCACAGCTACACTGCGCACTTGTCGTAGACCAGCAAACATGGTCTTCGACAAGAGCCGGAACGGGGTGGATTGATCACCTCATTCCTTATTACAGGCCTAAATGGCGTGATCAGCCGTCGGATGCGTCCGTTGAATTATCTGCAGTGCAGCTTGCGACCAGCTCCTCGTACTGAGCGGTGACCCAGCCCAGCGCGGCTTCGGGGTTTTGTTCTTCGATCTTGCCGCTGAACTGTTCAAAGACTTTTGCCGAGCGGCTTTCGTCGACCATCGTGTAAGACTGGCCGGTCATTACGGTGTCGTAGACAAAAAAGGCAATCGCAACCAGCAGGATGCCGCGTGCGATGCCGAAGAAGAACCCAAGTGCCTGATCCAGACCACCGATCGCGGAACGCTGCACCAGAGAAGAGAACAGTGGTGTAAAGATACTGACGACGATCAAGGCAACAGCAAAAACGGCGGCAAAGCCGGTGATAACCGAAAGCTCACAACTGTCGCGCAGGAATTCTCCGACGACGGGCACTTCTTTGACCAGTGGCACGGCCTGCGGCGCGAAGATGAAGGCCAGGACGGCAGCGGCAACCCAGCCAGCGATGGCGAGAACCTCGCGCATGAAACCACGCGAATAGGCCAACAAGCCCGACAGCACGATGATCAGGGCCACAACCCCGTCAATTATTGTAAAACCTTCCATGGCCCTCGCCTGTTCGTTTTCTGCCTCTCAAGGCGCGACTTTAACCTGCTCCGAACGTTTCGCCAACAAACCCCACCAAATCAGAGGGTCGGGTGAGTGTCAGACCTGCCACAGTGCCAGTTTTGCCACCTGCCGGAGCAATTGCCGCTGTGAAACCAAGTTTTTGCGCTTCTTTCAACCTGTTTTCTGTCTGAGGGGCCGGTCTAAGTGCCCCAGATAGCGAGATTTCTCCGAAAACGACTGTATCGGCAGGTAGGGCAGTATCTTCACGGGCACTTAGCAGCGCAGCTGCCACTGCGAGGTCTGCGGCAGGTTCGCTGACTTTTAGTCCTCCAGCGACGTTTAGATAGACATCAAGCCCAGCAAAGGGGATGCCGCAGCGGGCCTCGAGCACCGCAAGGATCATCGCAAGACGTCCGCTATCCCAGCCCACAACGGTACGGCGAGGCTGCGAATGAGGTGATGGAGCAACCAGCGCCTGCAACTCGACCAGCACGGGGCGGGTACCTTCGATGCCTGCGAAGACCGCTGACCCGGGGCTCGGTGTACCGCGTTCGGAAAGGAAGAGGGCCGAGGGGTTGGTGACCTGCGCCAAGCCCTTGCCGGTCATCTCAAAAACGCCAATCTCATCTGCAGGGCCAAAGCGGTTCTTTACCGCGCGCAGAATACGAAATTGATGGCCGCGTTCGCCTTCGAAATAGAGCACTGTGTCGACCATATGTTCGACCACACGCGGACCTGCGATCTGGCCTTCTTTGGTGACATGGCCGACCATGATGATCGAAACGCCGTGGCGTTTGGCAAAAGTGGTCAGTTCATGCGCGGCGGCACGAACCTGCGAAACTGAGCCTGGTGCGCTGTCTACATTGTCTGCCCACATGGTCTGGATCGAGTCGATGATGGCGAGGCCGGGTTTTTCGGCCTCTAGCGTAGTGAGGATATCCCGCAAATTGGTTTCGGCTGCCAGTTGAACGGGAGATTCTTCCAAACCCAACCGACGTGCACGCATCCTGACCTGCGCGCTGGCCTCTTCACCTGAGACATAGATTGTTTTGATACCGTTGCGCGCGAAGCGCGCGGCAGCCTGCAGCAGCAGGGTTGATTTGCCTATGCCGGGATCGCCCCCCACCAATAGGGCCGAGGCGGGGACGAGGCCGCCACCGAGGACACGATCGAGTTCTTCAACTCCACACAAGGTGCGGGGCGGGGGTGTCTCCTCGGTTGAAAGATCGGAGAGCGTGATCGACTGGCCACGCTTGCCGCCCAGCGATTTCTTGGCCGGTCCAGCGGAGAGGGGCGCTTCCTGAATGATAGTGTTCCATTCGCCGCATGCGTCGCAGCGTCCGGACCATCTTGTATGTGAGGCACCGCAGGCGGAGCAGGTGAAGGATTGTGTCTTTGCCATGTCGCCCTTCGTGCCCGAGGAAGGACGGTTCTTCAAGCCCTCGCGGGCTTTCCTCACCGCCGATAGCGTGGCGCGTCCTCAGGCCCTGCGGACCATCGTTCGCGACAGGCGCTGATCGCGCCTATTCCGCAGCCCGCGGCGGGGTCATGGCAACCACGCTGGCGGGGGATTTATCGTCGTTAGGCGATTGCAGTTGTACCGAGAGTTCGGGCAGCAGGTCGAACAACTCGTCCCTTAGCCGCGCCAGTTGGGATTTGGCGATGGATTCTTCGATCTCGATATCTCGGGTCCATTGGCGCAGTTCGTGTTGGATAATCTGGGCCTCTTCTATGCGATGCTGAAACTGCTCGATCTCTTCCTGCCTTTGCTGCAGGAAGGTTCGGGCGCGCAAGACCTTTGCCTCGGAATAGGTATCTGCAAGCTCCTGGCTGATCTGGCTCATCTGAGCGGCCAGTTCCAAAACCTGCGGTTCAAGCGATTGCAGATCGGGGTGATCGCGCAGAAAGGCCATACGCTCTTTCACAGCGTCGAATTCAGAAGACAGTGCAAAGGCGCCGCTGCGGTCGGCGGCATGGGCGACCTGATAGGCCTTGGCCACGTCCTGCATGTTCATCGTGAACTTACGATGGGTGTTTTCAAGCGCCATCATGCGCGCGTTTGATGGCAGATAGAAGACCAGCATCAGGATCAGGGCGGTCAATCCGGCCTGAACATATAGACCTGCTTCAATCGTTGCACCGGTGCTGAGACCGGCCTGCAACGAGAGCCAGGGGAGGATGCCAAACGCGGATAAAATGGTGGTGGTCACCGCGAATAATGCTGCGGCGCAGATCAGGAAAAAGGTTAGTCTTAATAATGCATTCTGAAATTGTAATGTTATTGTGTGGAGGGCGGCCATGATCGTCGTTCTCCTTCTTCAACCGGTACAAAAACCGGGCCGAAGCGGAAGGTTAAACAGACGTAAAGTGATCCGCTACGGACCCGAAAACTACAAAATTTACTGCTCGAAATATAAAGATGATACTCAGAAATCTGTTTTCAATCAATTAGGTCTGAGGTTTTCGTGATCCGGATGTCATCTCTGTAATGTGGCCCAAGGCAAGCGAAGCGAGAATGCAGCCGGTGAACAGGTAGAGACCCCAGGCTGTTTCGATGGTCGCGTATGAGATGCCTTTGGCCAACGTGATGTAGAGCGCGATGAGGAAGATATCGGCCATCGCCAATTTGCCCAGGATGTTGAGCGCGGGTTGGACCCGTGGGTCCAACATATCCCATTGGACAAGCGCAGTGCCGATGGTTTTGATGTAGGGCGCGAAGAGGGCGAAGATTGTGACGATCAGCGCGAGGAAGATGTCGGATTTCCACAAGGACTGGAGCCCGGTGATGACGCTTATTTCGCTGAGTCCGAAGATCGGGAGCAGGCCTGCACGCATCAGCGGGGCGAACCACGCGATGGGGTAGAGGATCAGGAGGGATAGAGTGGCGAAGCGGAGCATATGCTTAGATTGGTCAAAGATGTCAGAATTCCAAGCGGAATTTCGGCTTGCTGCCCAACAAACGCAAACAAGATAGCTGAAGAATGAATCATCCAAAAAACTCTGAAGAATACCTAAAAAACATCCGTATAACCGGAATACAAAAAATAACGGTCATAGCTGCATGAACGGAGTAGAGCCGTTTGGTTATTGCGAATATAGCTGCACCAATTGTTGCAACGGCGCTAAGGATGACCGGTGCATTCACTACAACTTCCAGCCATTCTCCTTTTAACATCGGCAACTTAACGCTTTCAGGGAAGCTAGAGATGTTAAAGAGCACAATTATTGAAAGTGTTATCCAAGCGCAGCAAAGAATGGGTGCCCAGATCAAAATCTGACCGACTTCCTTATGACCGGTGGTCTCTTTGATTTTGTGACCAAGTGAGACAGAGATCCATGCGGCTGTAGTTGGCAAAAACAATAGTATTGCAATTAAGATAAGCATCTTTGCAACTTACCTCGACGTCACAATACCCTGTGCAGTGAAGCCTTCATCGAACCGCCTCAATCGGCCCCTCAGCGCTCCCGCTGATAAACTGCTCCACATAGGGATCACCCGAAGCGTCCATCTGGCCGACCGGTCCGGTCCATTGGATCACGCCTCCGTGCAGCATGGCGACGTTGTCGGCAATCGCGCGAACCGAGCTCATGTCGTGGGTGATGGTCATCGCGGTGGCGCCCATCTCGGTGACGATTTCGCGGATCAGGTCGTTGATGACGCCGGACATGATCGGATCCAACCCGGTGGTGGGCTCGTCGAAGAAAATAATCTCGGGTTCGGCGGCGATGGCGCGGGCAAGACCGACGCGTTTTTGCATGCCGCCCGACAGCTCGGCAGGCAGCCGGTCGGCGACGTTGGCTTTCAGGCCGACGCGGCGCAGTTTCTCGATCGCGATCTCGCGCGCCTCGTCCGCAGGGCGTTTCAATGAGCCGCGCAGAAGGCGGAAAGCGACGTTTTGCCAGACGGGCAGGGAGTCAAACAACGCTGCACCCTGAAACAGCATCCCGAAACGCGCCAGAAACGCGTCGCGGTCGCCTTTCTGGGCGTCCTTGCCGTCGACATAGATCATGCCGCTGTCGGGCTTGATCAGGCCGAGGATGCATTTCAACGCCACGGATTTGCCGGTACCCGAACCGCCGATGATGACCATCGAGGTGCCCTGGGGAATATCAAGGTTCATGCCTTGCAAGACGTGATTGTCGTCAAAGGCCTTATGTACGTTCTCCATCCGGATCATAGCGAGAAGAACACCCCTGTGAGTACGAAATTGGCGGCGAGGATCAGGACGGCGGCGGCCTCGACCGATCCTTTGGTGGCGCGGCCCACGCCCTGTGCGCCACGGCCCGAGGACATGCCGTAGTAGCAGCCCATGATGGCGGCGATCACGCCGAAGGCGGCACCTTTGACCAGTGACGAAACAATATCCCGCGCTTCAAGGAAATCGACGGTGTTTTTCAGGTAGGCCGCCGGGTTGAAGCCCAGATTTTGCGTGGCCACGGTGTAGCCGCCTGCGATGCCGATGATATCTCCGACCGCAACCAACGCTGGCACGGTGATCAGTGCGGCCAGAACACGCGGGGCGGTGAGGTATTTCATCGGGTGGGTGGAGAGCGTGACCAATGCATCAATCTGCTCGGTCACTTTCATCGTCGCAATCTCGGCGGCGATCGAAGACGTCACGCGGGCGGCGATCATCAGGCCGACCAGCACCGGTCCAAGCTCTCGCACCATGCCAATGGCGACGATCTGGGGCACCACGGCCTCGGCATTGAAACGCGCGCCACCGGCGTAGATCTGCAGCGCCAGTGCGCCGCCGGTGAAGATGGCGGTCAGGCCGACCACGGGTAGGGACAGCCAGCCGATATTCAGCAGGGCAATGCCGAACTCGCGTGGATAAAACGGAGGTCGGAAAATATGTGAAACCGCGTCGAGTGCGAATAGCGCGACGCGGCCAAACGCCGCCAGCATGTTCAGTATGGCGCGTCCCAGCTCACCCAGCAATGAGATGGGGCTCATTCCACGTAGCCTCGGGAATAGCGGCTGCCGAGTGAGGTAAGTATCTCATAACCGATGGTTCCGGCGGCTTCGGCCAGATCATCGACGGTTTGGTGCCCGTTCAGGATACGCAGGCGTTCAGGAGTGTATGGCAAGTCGGTAACATCCACGGTGATCAAGTCCATCGAGATACGTCCTACCACCGGGCAGGGCTGATCACCAGCGAATGCGTCAATGCCGCCGCCAATGGCACGATGTAGCCCATCGGCATAACCTGCTGCCACGGTTGCGATCTTGGACGGGCGGCGCGCGGTCCAACTGTTTCCGTAGCCTACGGTTTCGCCGACGGAGACATCGCGCACCTGAATGATGGGCAGATCGACGGTCACAACCGGTTTGGCCCCGGCAAAGGGCAGCCCGCCATACAGGCCGATCCCCGGACGACAGAAATCAAAGTGAAATTCGGGTCCCATCAATGTGCCACCGGTGGCTGCAAGCGAACGCGGTGCATCCACACCATCAGTCATTTGTTTGAAAGTCCGCAACTGCTGCCGATTCATCGGATGTTCCGGTTCATCCCCGCAAGCCAGATGAGACATAACCACTAGCGGATTCTGCGCTAGGGCCTCATGGCGCAGTTCTGCCCAATCAGCAGGTTCAAGCCCCAGACGGTTCATTCCACTGTCAAGTTGAATGCCGAAGCGGTGATCGGGCAAGGCCTTGCGATGGCGTTTGAACTGTTCGGGGGAGTTGATCAGAGGTGTCAGAGCATGATTGCGCAACAGATCAGCATCGCCCTCCATATGGCCTGAAAAGACCGCGACAAGTGGGCCGGGGCCGACCGCCTCACGTACGACCGCACCTTCTTCGGCGACAGCGACAAAAAATTTGCGCACCCCTTCTTCGGCCAAAGCCCAAGCGACGGGTTCGGCACCTAATCCGTAGGCGTCGGCCTTTACGACAGCCCCGGTTTCGACGTTGGTTTTTGCGTCGAGCGCACGCCAGTTATGTGTCAGTGCGTGCAGATTAATCGTAAGATGTGCGGTACTCATAAAAGCTGTTCATGCCATTGTGCGGCCGACGTCAAGGGGGGGATTGATCTAATTTTTGCCTGGTTTGTGCGCCTCATAAGCTGCTTCTAGCTCAGAACGCAGGAAATTTCCGAATATCAGGGGGTTGTACCTGGGATGACCAGTGCCAGGTAGAGGTTGAACGATTGTATTCACATGCGGATCAAAGAAGAAGGGAACGCTGTATCGTTCACGTCCTGAGCGATTGATAACGCGGTGAGGTGTTGACATGAGTTGACCGTTGCTCATGCGGTGCAACATGTCGCCCACATTCACCACAAACGCATCCGGCTTTGTCGGAACATCGACCCAGTTTCCCGCTGGTGTCTGAACCTGCAATCCGCCGACCTGATCCTGGGCCAGCAAGGTCAGACATCCGAAATCCGTATGCGGCGCAGAACCGAACAGGTCGTCCGGACTGGCCTTGGGCTGCGGTGGATAGTGCAGAAGGCGCAACCAGATAGTAGGCTCGTCAAAGGCCGATAGGATCGAGAAATCAGTGGCCCCGCACGCCAAAAGTGCAATCCTCATCAGTCGGCGGCCCAATCCGGACATGACCTCGAAATAGGTCTCAAGTGTTTCACGGAACTGCGGCAATTCTGGCCAGCGATTGGGGCCAGAGAGATAGATATTCGGGTCAACGGATGCGTCCTCGCGCATCATCATGAAACTGGCGGATTGATTTGGTTTGGTGACATCAGCGAGGGAGGAGTTCACATCAGTCGACGTATTGATGGCAATATAGCCGCGATGGGTTGTATCGACCGCGATTGCTTGTTTTTCGGCCAATGGCAATGCGTGAAATTGCCAGGAGGCTTCGAAAACAGCTTGAATCAGGGATTGGTCGATACCGTGATCAACAATATATCCAAAGCCGGTTGTTCCGTAGGCAACGCGGAAATCGTCGGCGATTTCCTCGTCAGATCGTTTACCCAGTCGCACGACCGGGACTTCTGTGAATTCTGTCATTTCTCTCTCGCTTTGTTGGGACGGTTTCAGGGGCGAAGCGTGCCCCCGATCTATCCCGCAAAGCGTTTGCGCCGATGTCCGTAGTGGCGTGCGAGTATGACGCGACGTGGCAAAGGTTGAAGAGAATACCGCATGGCAGGATTAGTTCATTGAGATTTGGTAAACGTCAATATCCATCGATCTGACCTTCCTGCTGCCAAGGTTTTATCAGATTTCCGAAGCGGGTGAACTGGGCTTCAAACGAAAGCTCTACCGTGCCGATGGGGCCGTGGCGTTGCTTGCCGACGATGACTTCGGCCTTGCCATGCAGGCGTTCCATGGCCTGCTTCCACTCTTCCATCTTTTCCAACTCGTGATCGCCGGGCTTTTCGCGTTCTTTGTAGTATTCCTCGCGGAATACAAACATGACCACGTCAGCGTCCTGTTCGATCGATCCCGATTCCCGAAGGTCTGACAGTTGTGGGCGCTTGTCGTCTCGGTTTTCCACCTGACGGCTGAGCTGTGACAGGGCAATGACCGGGATGTTCAGTTCCTTGGCGATGGCTTTCATGCCCATCGAAATCTCGGCAATCTCGTTGACCCGGTTATCAGACATGCCTCGGCAAAGCTGCAAATAGTCGATGACCAGCAAATCCAGCCCATGCGTACGCTTTAACCTCCGCGCACGTGCTGCAAGCTGAGAGATCGGGAGGGCGGGGGTGTCGTCAATGAACAGCGGGCAGGCTTCTAGTTCCTTGGCCGCATCCACAAAGCGACGGAACTCGGATTCTGTCATGTCGCCTTGGCGGATCTTGTGCGAAGAAATCTCTGAGGCTTCGGCCAGTACACGTCCCGCGAGTTGCTCGGCGCTCATCTCCAACGAGAAGAACCCGACGACACCGCCGTCAACTGCGCCTTCGCTGCCATCGGGTTTCTGCCCGCGCTTGTAAGCCTTGGCCACGTTGAACGCGACGTTGGTCGCCAATGAGGTTTTACCCATCGACGGACGCCCGGCCAAAATAATCAGGTCGGATGGGTGCAACCCGCCCAATTGCTTGTCGAGATCGGCCAGACCGGTGGAAATCCCCGCCATACCGCCACCGCGCTGGTACGCCTCGTTGGTGACGTTGACGGCTTCTGTGACCGCCTTAAGGAAGGATTGAAATCCTTGTTCGGTCTGGCCCTGCTCGGATAACTGATAGAGCTGTTGTTCGGCCTCGACGATTTGTTCCTTGGGTTCACTGGCCACATCGACCCGCGCTGCCTTGTCCGAAATGTCCCGGCCCAGGCGGATTAATTCGCGTCGGATGGCAAGGTCATAGATCATCTGGGCGTAGTCATGCACCGCAAAGGCACTGATTGAAGCGCCAGCCAGTTTCACCAGATAGGCCGGACCACCCAGTTCTTTCAGACCCTCATCTTCCGCCATGAAAGATTTTAGCGTCACGGGTGAGGCTAACGCGTTCTTGGCGATGCGTGTCGAGGCGACCTCATAAATGCGCGCATGAACCGGATCAAAGAAATGCTCAGCCCCAATAATCGATGCGACGCGATCATACAGATCGTTGTTCGTCAGAATCGCACCCAGAAGCTGCTGCTCGGCCTCGATGGAGTGCGGCATTGTTTCCGGATTCTGAATCTGTGCGGCTGCCTGCTCGATACTGCTGATCTCGTTCATTGCTGCTCTCTATGCCCCTTGGGCATGTTCCATAGCCGAGCCCCGTGAGTCGGGGCAAATTGTATGTTTTTGGGGATAGGCTGTGCATATCTCCAGACCCCATCATATTGAAGGATGATGAGGTTGTTCGTCAACATATTGTGCGATTGGATCGCATTGTGCGATCATTGTTTCCAAGGCGCACACAGATGCCGTTGCGTTAGCTTTTGTGGGTTTCCTGCCATACACGTGGGTCGTTGAGGAAGGCCTCGACCCCGTCCAGCGTCTCATTGTCGAACGCTTTCTGCACCTTAGCCTCTGCCAGCACATCCCACCAGGTGCAAAGGCTGTGCAGCTTTACGCCATGATCGCCCAGTGTCTTCTCGGTTTCAGGGAAAATGCCATAGTAGAAGATTACTGCTGTATGGCCGCAGGTCGCACCCGTCTCACGGATCGCATCGACAAAGGACAGTTTCGAGCCGCCATCGGTGGTCAAATCCTCAACCAGCAGCACACGTTCGCCCTCGGTCATCGCGCCCTCGATACGGGCATTGCGGCCATAGCCTTTGGGTTTCTTGCGCACATAGGTCATCGGTAGCGCCATGCGTTCCGCAACCATGGCGGCAAACGGGATACCCGCAGTTTCACCGCCTGCAATGTTGTCGAATGCCTCGAACCCTGCGTCGCGCATCACTGTGACAGTCAGGAAGTCCATCAGGGTTGAGCGGATGCGCGGGTAGGAGATTAGCTTGCGGCAGTCGATATAGGTCGGGCTGGGCAGGCCGGATGCCAGCGTGAAGGGCTCGCGCGAGTTGAAATGAACCGCCTTGATCTCCAGCAGCATCCGCGCAGTCAGGCGGGCGATTTCGGTGCTGTCGGGGAAAGAACTGGGGATCATGGCGCAAACCTCTGGGCTGGAAGGGTGTCGCTGGCTGATAGCCCGACCTCTGGCCCAGAGTCGAGGGGGCTGACCAAAAGAAAAGCGGACCCCCAAGAGGTCCGCTTTGCCCTTACGGGCGGCAGAGCGCCAAGGTGGGCTTAGCTGCTCATATCGTAGGCGCGTTCCCCATGTACCGAGAGGTCGAGCCCGTTTGTTTCAGTCTCGGCGTCTACGCGAAGCGGGGTGATGAGTGCAACCACCTTGACCAACACAATCGTGACAACTGCCGTAAAGGCACCTACGATGACCAAGCCGCCCAGTTGCGCAGTCCAAGTTCCCAGACCGAAAAGCGCAATCATCAGAGTACCAAAGATACCCCCGACACCGTGAACGGCGAAAACGTCCAGCGTGTCGTCGATGTTCAGCTTGTTACGGATCACATTGACGGCCTCCTGACACAGGATACCTGCGACTGCTCCTATGATCAGAGCCTGAACCGGACCCACAAAACCCGAGGCCGGGGTGATCGACGCCAGACCAGCAATGGTGCCAGTTACAAGGCCGACCATCGAGGCTTTGCCAAAACGGATGCGTTCCCACAACGCCCATGTCAGCGACGCTGTTGCGGCAGACAGATGGGTGACAGTCATGGCCATCGCCGCGCCGCCGTCGGCAGCCAGTTGTGAGCCGCCATTGAAACCGAACCAACCGACCCACAGCATTGCAGCACCCACCATGACATAGCCGGGGTTATGTGGAGGTGTCGTGCGATTGCGTCGCGGTCCGAGGATAACTGCGATGATCAGCGCGGCCAGGCCGGCAGTTTCATGGACGACAATGCCACCCGCAAAGTCGCGCACGCCGATCTCGCCAAGAATGCCTCCATCCGCCAGCATGCCGCCGCCCCAGATCCAATGGACAACGGGCGCATAGCACAGCAACATCCACAGCGCCGAAAAGGTGAGAACAAAGCCAAAGCCAACACGCTCCACATATGCGCCGATGATCAGGGCAGGGGTGATGATGGCAAAGGTCATCTGGAAGGCAAAGAACAGGATCTCGGGTAAGGTTCCCGCAAGGCTATCGGCGTCCACTCCGTTCAGGAAGGCTTTGCCAAGACCGCCCCAGAGGCCGCTTTCACCCGGTCCAAAGGCGATCGAATACCCTGCGACTAGCCAAAGAATGCTCATCAAACAAGCAATCGAGAAGCAGTGCATGAAAACGCTGAGTACATTTCGGGCACGTACAAGCCCACCATAGAACAGGGCAAGACCCGGCAATGTCATGAACAGGACCAGTGCTGTTGCCACAATGATCCACGCTGTATCGGCTCCGTTCATGGGCCGCTCTCCTTTCCCTATTGGGGCGTCGGATAGACAAACCACATCTACCTCCGACACCGCGTGAGTGGTGTGGAGCGGGTTGAAGCCGAGCTGAGGTGGGGAAAAAAGAGGCAGCAATACAAAAAGCCGCCCGTTTAGGCGGCTTTTTTTCAACTGGTGATCAATTTTGCGCCTATCGGGCGTATTTGCCCTAAATTTGGGCAGACTACGAAACGCTGCTCAGCAGCATAAGTAATGCATGATCGCGAGCGGCTTTGCGCACGTTTTCACGCCCCAGAGCACCGAATTCAACAGTCTCGGTGCGGGTCGGTTGGCCATCTGCTGCCAAACCAAAGCAAACACGGCCTTCGGGTTTGTGCTCGGACCCGCCGGGGCCCGCAATGCCGGTGATCGAGACTGCCAGTTGCGCCTGTGAGTTGTGCAGCGCACCTTCGGCCATTTCCTGTGCAACCTCTTCCGAGACGGCACCATGGGCTTCAAGCGTGTCGACGTGTACGCCAAGCATTTCTTGTTTGGCGGTGTTGGTGTAGGTGACAAAGCCGCGCTCGACCACGTCTGAGCTGCCTGGGATGTCAGTCAGTGCGGCGGCGACCATGCCGCCGGTGCAGCTTTCGGCCGTTGCGATCATCACACCCTGCGCCTTGGCGCGGTTCAACAGGTCGATCACGGTCATAGGCCCATCACCCCATGCGCGATGCCAGCAAGGATCACGACGCCGACGGCTGCAAAGATGCCCGCGATCACGTCGTCCAGCATGACACCCATCGGATCACCGCGCCGGTCGGCCCAACCGATAGGGCCGGGTTTGGTGATGTCGAACAGTCGGAACAGCAGGAAGCCTGCGACCCAGCCAGGCCAGAGCGCCGTGATATCGATCCCATGGGCCCATGACGGGTAGGAGATCGCCCAGATTGCGATGAACTGACCTGCGACTTCATCAATGACGATCTCGGACGGGTCGTGATCATCCTGTCCTGCCGTCATCACACGCGTAGCCCAGAGGCCGCCGAAGAATGCTGCCAACGTCGCGATGACCAGTAGGGGAAAGCCGCCCAGTGTGTGCAGAACCCATGCCAGTGGCAATGCGGCCAGTGATCCCCAGGTTCCGGGGGCAGGGCGCAGATAGCCGACGCCGCCGACGGTTCCGATCAAGCGCGCCGCGATCATGACTTCACCAGACAGGCAGTCGCAAGCGACGCAATCCCCTCGCTGCGACCGGTAAAGCCCAGCCGCTCGGATGTGGTGGCCTTGATCGAGACCTGGTCGGTCCGCAGGCCCATGATCTGCGCCATCTCGGCACGCATCGCGTCGGCATGAGGGCCGATCTTGGGATATTCGCAGACCAGCGTGCAATCGACATTCGAGATCGCATAACCCATCTGCCCGGCAAGCTCGACGGCGTGGCGCAGGAAAATCTCACTGGCCGCACCCTTCCACTGCGGGTCGGAGGGTGGGAAGTGTTGCCCGATATCGCCTTTCGCCAGTGCACCATAGATCGCGTCGGTCACCGCATGCATTCCCACATCGGCGTCCGAGTGACCTTGAAGTCCGCGTGTGTGCGGCACTTTCACACCGCACAGGATCACGTGATCTCCGCCTCCAAATCGGTGCACGTCGTAGCCGTTGCCCAGCCTTACATCCATGTTCATACCCATTATGCGTTCCGCCCGTTCGAAATCTTCGGGCCGGGTTATTTTCAGGTTATCCGCGTCGCCTGGAATGATCGTCACATCAATCCCGGCAGCACGTGCAACTTCGACGTCATCTGCCGCGCCTCCGGGATGGTAGGCGTGGGCGGCTGTGATCGCGCCATAGTGAAACCCCTGCGGCGTCTGCGCGGCGTAAAGAGCAGACCGATCCTGTGTTCCTGTCACCACCGATCCATCTGCGGTCCAGAGTGCGTCAGTGACGGCCAAACCCGGAGCCGCTGCAGGATGTGCATCGAGCGCAGCCAGCACATCCCGGATTACCCTCGCGCTGACACAGGGACGAGCGACATCGTGGATCAAGACCTTTTCGACGCTGTGTGCTTCCAACGCCTGCAAGCCGCTATGCACAGATCCGGCCCGGTCGCTGCCACCTGGTGCAAGAATCAGGTCTGTTGCAGAGAATTCTTCCCAGGCAGATGTATCGTCTTCCGCCAGAACAAGAACGATATGATCGACGAGCCCTTTGAAGCGATCAATGGTCCAATCTGCCACGCGCTGCCCACCCAAAGCGCGCCACTGTTTAGGCACTCCGCCTCCGGCGCGCTGGCCGCGCCCGGCGGCGACGATGATGGCGGCTGTGGTCATCTGCGGGTTCTCCTGATTGGGCATTGTTTAGGGGGCTGTGAATGCAGAGGCAATCACCCACGTCAATCTGCCTAAAAATTAAGCAACTGATGATTTAGCGGGCTTGAATGCCGTCGATTTGTTGTTCATATGCTGCAATTTCGATATTAAAAGCGCAACTGCTCAAGGATTAAGCACATTGACCCTGCGTCTTGCTGAGAAGGACCTGACCCCGCCGGTGCTGCTGGCTCCTATGGCCGGAATCACCGACCGGCCTTTTCGGGATCTTGTGATGCGCTTCGGTGCAGGCATGGTGGTCAGCGAAATGGTTGCCAGCCAAGAGATGGTGCAGGCCAAACCAGGCGTCCGTGAACGGGCAGAACTGTCGGCGGATGTTGAGAACACGGCGGTGCAATTGGCCGGTCGCGAGGCGCACTGGATGGCCGAGGCTGCCCGGCAGGTCGTCGACCGGGGCGCCCGAGTGATCGACATCAACATGGGATGTCCAGCAAAGAAGGTGACCAACGGCTATTCCGGTTCAGCCCTGCTGAAGACGCCGGATCACGCGTTGACGCTGATAGAGGCCGTGGTGGATGCCGTGGACGTACCGGTCACGTTGAAGACGCGCCTGGGGTGGGATGACAAATTGCTGAACGCGCCGGATGTGGCGCGACGGGCGCAGGATGCTGGCATCCGGATGGTCACCATCCATGGGCGTACGCGCTGTCAGTTCTACAAAGGTCGGGCAGATTGGCAGGCGATCCGGGCGGTGAAAGAGGCGGTCTCGATCCCGGTCGTCGCAAATGGGGATATTATTGATACGGAGGCCGCGCAAACCGCGCTGGTGCAGTCTGGTGCGGATGGCGTGATGGTGGGCCGGGGCGCGCAGGGTAAGCCATGGCTGCTGGCGCAGATCTGTCACGATCTATATGGAGCTGCAGCTCCGGACATTCCGGTGGGAGCCGACCTGATCGAGATGGTGCGCGCCCACTATCAGGCGATGCTCTCATTCTACGGTACTGAGCTGGGCTTGCGCGTCGCACGCAAGCATTTGGGATGGTACATGGATGAGGCCCGGACGCCTGCCACCTTACGGCGCGCAGTACTGACATCACGCGATCCGGATGAAGTTCTGCAGCTACTGGGCGATGCTTTGAACAGCTCGGCAGAGGTGGCGGCATGACCTCGGATCAGAGCATCTGGACCTCGCTGCCGGTTCCGGCCTTTATCATCGATCCTGACGACCGCATATCGGATGTCAATTCTTCGGGTGAGGGGTTCCTGAACGCTTCGCGCAAAGCTGTAATCGGGCATCCAGTCTGGGATCAGATCGCAGTCGATGCGCCCTTGGAAGAGGCTTTCATACGCGCCCGTCAGCAGAGCACGCCCCTGTTCGTGAACGATGTGGATGTGGGCTCGGGTAATCGCGCGCCGCTGCAATGTGCCCTGCAGATCGCGCCATTAATGGGGCATCCCGGATCCATGATTATGATCATCTCACCACGTGAATTGTCTGGGCGGATGACCCGAGGCAATACCGTGAAGTCGGCGGCGCAATCGGCCATTGGCATGGCCGAGATGCTGGCGCATGAAATCAAGAACCCTCTGGCCGGGATCACCGGTGCGGCACAGTTGCTCAGCATGAATATCTCACAGCAAGACCTTGAATTGACAGATCTTATTGTCGAGGAAAGTCGTCGTATTGTGAAGCTACTGGAGCAGGTGGAACAGTTCGGAAACTTGTCTCAGCCTGATTTCAAGCCAGTCAACATACACGACGTTTTGGACCGCGCGCGCAGATCGGCGCTGCTGGGGTTTGGCGCTCATATGACCATTGTTGAGGATTACGATCCATCTTTGCCACTGGCATACGGAGATCCGGACCAGTTTTTGCAGGTGATTTTGAATCTGCTCAAGAACGCCTCTGAGGCTGCTGATGGCAGTGGCATAATCCGGCTTCGCACCTATTTCGAACATTCGTTCCGGCTGCGTCGCAGTGATGGTTCCGGTCACTCGCTGCCTTTGCAAATCGAGATCATCGATGACGGTCCCGGATTGCCGGAGAAAATTCAGGGCGAGATTTTCGATCCGTTTGTTTCGGGTAAAGAAAACGGAACCGGCCTGGGGCTGGCGCTGGTTAGCAAGATCATATCCGACCACGACGGATGGATATCAGCGGAATCGGCGCCCGGGCGCACGGTATTCCGTCTGTCTCTGCGGCGCGCACCGCAGGGCACAAACGACAAGGAGAGCATCTGATGGATGGCACAGTTCTGGTTGCCGATGACGACCGTACGATTCGCACGGTTCTAACACAGGCCCTCACGCGGGCGGGGTGCAAGGTGCATGCCACATCTTCGCTGACCACGCTCATGCGCTGGGTGGCCGAAGGCAAGGGCGACGTGGTGATATCGGATGTAGTGATGCCGGATGGAAACGGGCTCGAGATGTTGCCAAAGATCGCACAGGATCGTCCTGGATTGCCGGTCATCGTGATCTCGGCCCAGAACACCATCATGACGGCCATTCAGGCTGCCGAGGCGGATGCCTATGACTATCTGCCCAAGCCCTTCGATTTGCCTGATCTGATGAAGCGGACCGCACGGGCGCTTGATCAGAAACAGCATGCTCAGGCTGAGCCTGTCGAAGCCAGCGAAGATCGTCCAGACGAGTTGCCGCTTGTTGGGCGCACCCCAGTTATGCAAGCGCTCTATCGTCTCGTGGCGCGGGTGATGAACACCGATCTGTCAGTGATGATATCGGGTGAAAGTGGTACAGGTAAATCATTGATTGCGCGCGCTATTCACGATTTTTCAGACCGTCGAACTCTGCCGTTTGTCACCGCGACTGCCGCTGATCTAAGTGATCTGGAAGGTCCGGCACGAGTCATGGCGCGCGTGCGGGGCGGCACGCTGTTGATCGATGAGATCGCCGATATCGATGACGAGATACAGGCCCGGATCGTGCGCATGATGGACACTCCGGGCGATCATGTGCCGCGTTTCATGGCCACCAGCCAATCTGACCTGACTGACGCCATGGAGAGTGGCCGCGTGCGGCAGGACCTTTATTATCGTCTCTGCGGTGCGACGGTACATGTTCCTGCTCTGCGAGAACGCGTTGATGATATCACGTTGCTCACCGACCATTTCCTTGCGAGGGAAGAGCGCGAAAGCGGGACGAAACGCCGCCTCAGCCCTGAAGCTGTGGAACTTGTGCGCCGATATTCCTGGCCTGGGAATGTCCGGCAGCTGGAAAATGCCATCCGTCGTCTCAGCCTGACAAGCCGTGCAGAAGAAATCTCGCGCACCGAAGTTGAGATGGTTTTGGGCAGTCAGCCTGAGGCTGAGCCGGTTCTGGGGGATGGCGAGCGTGAAAAACTGTCTGCTTCGGTGGGGCGTCACCTGCGGCGTTACTTCGATTTGCACGGGAATATCCTACCACCGCCCGGGCTCTATCAGCGTATTTTGCGTGAAGTCGAAGCGCCTCTGATCGAAATTGCGCTGGATGCGACCGGTGGAAATCAAGCAAAATGTGCTGATCTTCTGGGGATTAACCGAAATACGTTGCGGAAAAAGATTACCGACCTCGATATTCAGGTGACACGCCGCCGCAAACTGATGTAATATCGCCACACAAACCGTGGCATTCGGGTTCGACCCCGGGAACGACCACGACATATGGCGGTAAGCCGTGCAAGCGGCACATCAGAATGAGGGCAGACGGTGGCAACCCGGGCACAGAACGGGCCGATCCTATCGATCAACCGGTGGCGCAAGTCCCGGAGGATGCGCAATTTCAGTACCTTGGGTCTGGTCGTGTTGGGCCCCATTCTGACGCTGGCAACTTATCTGGTCATTGGTCCCTTTGATCTAGGTGCGGCTGCGCCGACGCTTAGGCTGATTCTGCTGGCCGATCTGGTTTATGTGCTGGTCGTCGCAGCGTTGGTGCTGGGGCAGTTGTTCAGTTTGATCGCTGCCCGACGTGCGAAATCAGCGGGTTCACGGCTTCACCTGCGCTTGATCGGCGCGTTTACGCTGCTGGCTCTGGTGCCGACAGTTACGGTTGCAATTTTTGCAGGGCTCACGGTGAATATCGGCCTTGAAGGCTGGTTCTCGGATCGGGTTCGGCAGGTTGTTGGGTCATCTCTTACGGCCGCCGAAGCCTACGAACAAGAGCACCGCGAAGGGCTGACGCAGGACGCGATCGTTCTGGCGCGATTTCTCGATAACGCGCGATCACTAGATTACTACATCTCAGATGCCGAATTGCGTGAGGTTCTGGCGCAGGGGCAGTCCCAGATTCAACGCGGTTTGCGTGAGGCCTATGTGATTGATGGCAGTGCTGAAATTCGGTCGCGTGGTGATCGATCCTACCTGTTCGACTACGAGGCACCGACGCCCGAAGAGATGATTGAGGCCAATGATCAGGGTGTGGCGATTATTGCAGATTGGGAGAACAGCGAGTTCCGCGCGCTTGTACCATTGCAGGCCTATCTGGACCGATATTTATATGTCAGCCGCGAGGTTGACGGACAGCTTTTGACGCTACTGGATGAGACCAAAGAGACTGCACAGTTTTACAGTCAGCTCGAAAGTGAGCGTGGTCGGGTACTGTTCGAGTTCGGTCTTCTGTATCTGGGCTTCGCGGTGATCCTGATTTTGGCGGCTATGTCACTCGGCATGTGGTTTGCCGAGCGCCTTTCACGTCCCGTAGGGCGATTGACAACGGCTGCGCAACGGGTCGGTGCAGGTGATCTAAGCGTTCAGGTCATCGAGGAGGCCAGCGATGATGAAATCGCGATGCTGGGCCGATACTTCAATCAGATGACTCGCCAGTTGAAGGGGCAGCGCGATACCTTGCTGGAGAATACACGCCAGATCGAACGCCGCCGAAGGTTGTTCGACTCGGTGCTCAGTTCGGTGACGTCGGGGGTAGTGGGCGTTGATTCCGAAGGGTGCGTAACCTTTGTGAACCGGTCCGCAGAGCGCCTGTTGGGTTGGTCGGGCGGTGAGCATCATCTTGCGATAGGCATAGCCGTGCCCGAATTCCTGCCATTGTTCGAGACGCTCAAGGACAGCGGGCAAGAGGCTGTTCAGGGCGAAGTGAAAGTGACTCGAAAGGGTCAGTTAGAGAACTTGCTGGTACGCATGGCGACGCGTCGTGGTGAAGATGGCGGCTTGGAAGGCTACGTTGTGGCCTTTGACGATGTGACCGATTTGGTCAGTGCACAGCGTATGGCGGCTTGGGGCGATGTGGCCCGTCGCATTGCGCATGAGATCAAGAATCCTCTGACCCCGATCCAGCTGAGCGCCGAGCGGATCAAACGCAAGTTTTCGCGCAAGCTGGATGAAGAGGACTGCAGCAGCCTTGAATCGATGACAGATGTGATCGTGCGTCAGACCAATGATCTGCGACGGATCGTCGATGAGTTCTCGAAGTTCGCGCGGATGCCCGAACCGGAGCGGCGCGAAGAAAACATTGTGACGCTGGTGCGTGAGGCGGTGTTGTTGCAGCAGGCGGGCCAACCCGATGTTCAGATCGACGCGGATCTGCCCGAACAGCCTATTCTGGCGGATGTGGATTCGACCATGTTGAGCCAGGCCTTGACGAACCTGATCAAGAACGCGGGCGAGGCTATTGAAACGCTGAAAGAAAAAGGCGCCCCGGACAATCTTGAACCTCAGATTAAGGTGGCGGTCAGCAATGACGATGCGGGAACGCAGATCACCATTGCCGATAACGGCATCGGCCTGCCAGAAGATCGGGCGCGGCTGTTTGAACCTTATGTAACCACGCGTGACGAAGGCACGGGCTTGGGCCTGCCTATCGTCAAAAAGATAATCGAAGAACATGGCGGAGCGCTGACATTAGAAGATGCGCCCACATTTGACGGACAGGACCATTACGGCGCGATGGCTGTCATTCGTCTTCCCGGGGCCTCAGGCGGCCCGACAGATGCGCCGGAAAAACAGGCGATTAAAACAAACAAACTGAAAGCAGGCCAAAGATGAGCGACATTCTGATCGTAGATGACGAACGCGATATTCGCGAATTGGTGTCCGATATTCTAGAGGACGAAGGCTATTCCACACGGCTGGCGGCAAACTCGGATGAGTGCATGTCGTCGATCAATGCCGAACCTCCCGGACTGTTGATCCTGGATATCTGGCTGAAAGACAGTCGTATGGATGGGATTGACATCCTGAAGGCGGTGAAACGCGACAACCCGGATGTGCCGGTGGTGATCATTTCCGGGCACGGCAATATCGAGATTGCGGTCGCGGCGATCAAACAGGGGGCATACGATTTTATCGAAAAGCCTTTTAATATTGATCAGTTGATGGTGGTTATCCGCCGCGCGATGGAAACTTCGCGCCTGCGCCGCGAGAATGCTTCGTTGAAACGGCAGGAAGTCAGCTGTTCCGATATGATCGGCAAATCGGCTTCGTTCCGGGCGATGCAGGGGCAGTTGGATAAGGTGACCAAGTCCAATGGTCGGGTCATGCTCAGCGGTCCGGCGGGCTCGGGCAAAGAGATCGCAGCACGTTATATCCACGCCCATTCCAATCGCGCCAATGCACCATTCGTCACGGTAAACTGCGCCGGGATCGAGCCTGAGAGGGTCGAAGAGGTTCTGTTCGGCCGTGAATCATCTGAGCGTGGTGTCGAGTCAGGCCTGCTGGAAGAGGCCCATGGCGGGGTTGTCTATTTCGACGAAGTCGCTGATATGCCGCTGGGGACGCAGTCCAAAATCTTGCGTGTGCTGGTCGATCAGCAGTTCCAGCGCGTCGGCGGGTCAGACAAAGTGAGGGTTGATCTGCGCGTCATCTCTTCGACCAACCGCGATCTGGAACAGGAAATTGCAGCAGAGCGGTTCCGCGAAGAACTGTATCATCGTCTGAACGTTGTACCGATCGCAGTTCCATCTCTGGAAGAGCGCCGCGAAGACATACCGGTATTGGCGCAGCATTTTATCGAGATGTGCAACGACACGCAGGGCCTGCCAGTGCGTGAACTTTCCGATGAGGCCGTCGCGCTGCTTCAAACGATGACATGGCCGGGCAATGTGCGTCAGCTCAAGAACCTGATCGAACGGGTGCTGATCCTTGGGGATAGTACCGGCCCGATTGAGGCACGCGAACTGCCCAATGAAGAAGAGAAGGCAGATGAAACCGGACGGGTGGTCCTGTCCGGTGCTCTGGCAACGCTGCCGCTTCGCGAGGCCCGCGAAGCCTTCGAACGTGAGTATCTGCTGACGCAGATCAATCGGTTTGGTGGTAATATCAGCCGCACTGCCAGCTTCGTGGGCATGGAGCGCAGCGCCTTGCACCGCAAGCTCAAGTCCTTGGGGGTCGTGACCTCGAACAAGTCAGGTGCGCGAGTGGCGCAGATTGATGAGCCCGAACCCGCAGAGTGATTTGCTTCAATGACCGTAGATTGCTCGAAGACCACAGCCGTTTCCATTGGTTTTCCAGCCTTTGGAAAGCGGCTGAAACGGCTGCGCCGCGTGGTTGGCCTGAAGCAATCTGCCCTTGCTGATCTGATCGAGGTTGATCAGGCCACGATTTCTCGGTGGGAAAATGGTGGCCAAACCCCTTCGGCCCATGTTCAACAGGTTGTTTTTGCGGCGCTTGGTCCGGCAAAGGCACAAGATTCCGCGCTTAAACGTCTGGTGGTAAACTCGTCCGAGTGCCTACACCTTGTAGAAGAAGCCACACACACTTGCCTTGCCTATTCGGCCAGTCGTGCACGAGATTGGAAAACCTCTCAGCACGCGTTGCTGGGTGTATCACTCTGGCAATTTGCGACGGATGAGATCCGACAGGCCGAGGCGGAACTGCAACTCGATGGTTGGTGGGATTTGCACTCGCCTGCGCCCAAGGCCTTTTTGACCTCGGAAGCCGTGCATGACCAAATCAGAATCAGCGCCGGACGGATCGTTTGGGAGCGATTGTATCTTTCGGATGGCACCCCGGTTCGTCTGGTGAGCGGTCGGCGAGAGGGTGCCGCATAATTTATGCGTTCCGCTGGTGTGTAGGTCGCGATAGACCGAGTTCATGAGCGACTCTTTCCGCACATTTCTGCAAGTAATGCTGATTTGGTTCGCAGGCCTCGGGGCTGCGACCCAGTTTGCCAAGATCGCCGTTCCGTTTGCTGACATTGGATTGCTTTATCCCGATCATGCGGCGGTGATTGGCTGGCTGCTATCGATTATCAGCCTGATGGGAGCAGCGCTGGGTGCGATGTCGGGTGCGATTGCGGCGCAGATCGGGCCAAACCGTCTGCTTTTGTCGGGTTTGGTTCTTGGGGGTGCATTGTCATTAATTCAAGCAAGTCTGCCGGGATTCCAATTGATGTTGCTCAGCCGGGTGGTCGAAGGGCTATCCCATCTTGCTATTGTTGTCGCGGCACCGACCTTGATTGCACAGATCACAACTGGTCGCGCTAGGTACAACTCTATGGTGCTATGGAGTACGTTTTTTGGCGTAGCCTTTGCGTTGAATGCCTGGTTCGGGGTGCCAATTGTCGACCGCTATGGATTGCCGGTGTATTTTGCCCTGCATGGCGGATTGATGTTGGTGATTGCCGCGCTGATAGCGTTCAGCAAATTGAAGATCGACATAGCTCAGCCAGCCGGTATGAGGTGGAGTTTATCTTCTTTGCTTGGTGTGCACCTAAGGACCTATCGCTCGCCATTCATCTCGGCTCCGGCGATCGGATGGTTCTTCTACACGCTCACTTTCGTCTCACTTCTGGCAATTCTGCCGGGGCGCTTACCCGAAGGGCAGGGTGCATCGATCGCAGCATTGATGCCGTTGGCCGGGATCGTGTTGTCATGGTTGATGGTACCGCTGCTTTTGACCGTGCTGTCCTGCGTCAGTGTCGTGAATCTGGGATTCGCCATGGGGATTCTGACGATCATTTCGCTGTTTCTGGGGGCGCCGCTTGCCTTCGGATGCATCGCATTGTTTGCGGTTCTTGGGCTTGTTCAGGGCGGTAGTTTCGCTGCTGTGCCCGAGTTGAACGACACAGCCGAGACCCAGGCGTTAAGCTACGGCGCAATGGCGCAGATGGGGAATGCTGGAAATCTGCTAGGGACGCCAGTTTTACTGGCAGTTCTTTTGGGCGCAAAAGAGGTCGGTATGTTTTTGGCCGTGGCTGCATTCTATGGCATCGCCATATTTGCTCATCTCGCACTGGCCAAGCGTCGCAAATCAGCCGGCCTGTCCTGGGGTGATGATTTGAAATGACCCGTCTTCAAACTTCACGAAACACGACTCAGTGCTCAGTGGTGGAAGAGTTGTGGTACGTGCGGGTGCAACCCGCGATTTGACACCTTGTTTGCAAGGCGGCAGGCTGACCGGGCGGTACCCTTTCTGTGCCATACACTGTGCCTCGACCTTGTTTCTTAGCCCCTGATTCACGTCAACGGTATAGATCCGTCCGGGTTCCCACCATCCAGGGTTGCGATAGCAACGCCCACGGCCATCACAATAGGTGCGCCCGGGCCAGTATACCGGTGGGCTCTGACGGACCTGATTGGCGACAGGGGCGTCTTTAAGAGCTTTCACCTGACAGTTCGTGGTTTCGGTCTGCATGCGGGCAACGCTTTCGCCCTCTCGGTAATACAGCGAAAGCGGACCACAGGCAGATAGTGTCAGCAAGCAAATCAGAACGGGCAGAATTGTTTTCATACAGTTACTTTGGCTCAGCTTGTCATCCATGACAATTCAATTGACCGCTTTGGGGGCATCTGTCATTCAAAGATTTCAGGCAGAAAGGCCAAGAGTATGAAGGTCATCATATGCGGTGCCGGCCAAGTGGGCTGGCAGATTGCGCGTCACCTTTCGGGCGAACTGAACGATGTAACGGTGGTCGACAACAACCCTGATCTGGTGCGTCGCGCGACTGAGACGCTGGACGTGCAGGGGATCGCTGGATTCGCCAGTTATCCGGATGTACTGGACCGGGCAGGGGCCCGCGACGCTGATATGATCATTGCTGCGACCCATTCGGACGAGGTGAACATGGTCACCTGCCAGATGGCGCACTCGGTTTTTTCGATCCAGCGCAAGATCGCGCGTCTGAGGTCTAAATCCTATCTCGAAGCGATCCACTCCGATCTTTATCGCCGCGATCATCTTCCCATCGACGTGGTAATCAGCCCTGAACGCGAGGTCGCTGCCGCTGCAATGCGCCGTCTGTCGGCTCCGTCGGCTTTCGATACCGAGATTTTCATGGACGGTAAGGCGCAGCTGTTGGGTATTCGGGTTGAAGAAGACTGTCCAATCGTCAACACGCCTCTGCGCCAGCTGACTGATTTGTTCTCGACGCTCAGTTCAATCGTTGTTGGTGTTCGTCGTGAAGGGACGTTGTTCGCGCCTGAATCCGAGGATCAGCTGTTTGTTGGCGACGAATGCTATGTCTTTACCAGCGTCAAGGATGTGGACCGCACGATGGAGGTGTTCGGCAAAGCCCAACGTCAGCAAGATCGAGTCGTCATCGTGGGTGGCGGAAATGTCGGGTTGGAAGTTGCGCGCACGCTGGAAGAACGTGAAAGCCGCGTCCGCGCCAAGATCATCGAGCGCGACCGTCGATGCGCTGAAATCGCTGCCGAGGGGCTGGAGCGCACCATTGTATTGAATGGCGACGGTCTGGATTCGTCTTTGCTGAGCGAGGCAGGTATTGAACGCGCCGATGCGATGCTGGCAGTCACAGACGACGATCGCACCAACATGTTGGCTGCGGTGCGTGCCAAGGGCGAGGGCTGCCCGCTGGCCATCGCTTTGATCAATGACCCCAGTATGGTCGCCCTGATGGGGCCGCTGGGAATCGACGCTTATATCAATCCGCGTGCGACAACAGTAAGTTCGATCCTGCGCCACATCCGTCACGGTCGGGTGCGTCAGGTTTATTCTATTGGCGACGCCGAAGCCGAAGTTATTGAGGCCGAAGTCCTGTCGACTTCTCCGATGGCGGGGCAAAAGCTGCGTGATATTGATTTCCCCGAGGGCGTATTGGTCGGTGCCGTCCGCAAAGGCGACGAGGTGCTGCGCCCAACTGGAAGCCTCCGCATTGACGAGAAGGATGTCGTAGCAATCTTTGCTATGGCCAAAGACGTGCCCGAGGTTGAACGTCTGATGCAGGTCTCGATCGATTTCTTCTGATGTTGCAGGCACGTGGACAGCAACGGATCGGAGTATTGCGGCGACTACCGCTGTTGCTGATGATCTGGGGAATTGTCGCGCTGTCGATGTGGATTCCCGCTGCCTACGCGCTGGCACTGGATGATCACGATACCTCACGATCTTTCTTTTATTCCGGGCTGTTAGGTGTGTTCGCTGTCTTGATCATTGCGCTTGCGATGTCGAACCGAAAACCCCGGCGCGGGACGCTTGGCCAATTGGCGGTTCTACTTGCCGCGTTCACCTTGTTGCCGATCTTTCTGGCCATACCGTTTCATGATGCACTGGGAACAACCAGTTTTCTAAATGCTTATTTTGATATGGTCAGTGCGCTGACAACAACCGGCGCTGACCTGTTCCCGGATCCCCAGCGTCTGTCTGCACCGCTGCATTTGTGGCGCGCTTTGGTTGGATGGATGGGGGGGCTGTTGATGTGGATTTCTGCAGCGGCCATCCTCGCGCCTTTGTCGTTGGGTGGATTTGAGGTAACCGCAAAAGGGCAACCTGGTCGACCGGTCTCGGGCGTTGCCCAAAGCGAAAAGACCGATCCAAGAGGCCATCTGATCCGCGTGTCGCGCGCTTTGGCTCCGATTTATGCCGGATTGACAGCGGTGATCTGGGTTCTTTTGCTGATCGCAGGCGAACAAGGCTTAACCGCAGTGTGTCACGCAATGTCGGTGATGGCGACCTCGGGTATTTCGCCTGTGGGCGGGCTGGAAGGATCAACAGCAGGTATAACCGGCGAAGCTATCATGTTCCTGTTCCTTTTCTTCGCGTTGTCGCGGCTGACCTTTTCGACCGATACAGCGACCTCGGGCTATTCGCGGCTGGACAAAGACCCTGAGTTTCGGATCGGTATCTTTATCGTGCTGGCGGTTGCGGTATTGTTGTTTATCCGAGTTCTGGCGGGAACGGCCGAGCTTGGTATTCAGATCGAGATTGTGCAGGCGTTGCACGTGGCCTGGGGAATGGTGTTCACTGGAATGTCTTTCCTGACAACAGCCGGATTTGAAAGCGCGAATTGGAACGATGCGCAGCAACTATCGGGCCTCGGGACACCTGGTTTGATCCTGATGGGTTTGGCGTTGATTGGCGGCGGTGTTGCAACAACCGCAGGAGGGGTCAAACTGCTGCGCGTTTTTGCACTTTATCTGAATGGTAAGCGCGAAATTGACCGACTGATCTATCCGTCTTCTGTCAGCGGCGAAGGCGGAGGCAACCGACGTATCCAAAGCGACGGGGCCTTCATCGCCTGGATCTTCCTGATGATGTTTGCTTTGACGTTGGCTCTGTTCGATTTGCTGCTGGCCGCCATGGGGGTCGGGTTTGAGCAGGCGATGGTGCTGAGCGTTGCGGCGCTGAGCACAACTGGGCCGCTGATTGAATTGGCAACTGATGTCCCCATTCGACTTATAGATCTGTCAGGTGCAGCCAAACTGACAGTTTGCGCCGCAATGGTTATTGGCCGTTTGGAAACCCTGGCGATCGTCGCACTGATTACACCAACCCTGTGGCGCGATTGACCCTACGGCAGGCGTCTGCTGTTACTGCATGATTTTTCATCTGGAATATCTGCGCGCACCACTCCATACTCCGCCGGAGGGAGCGCGTTGGTCCGCAGCGCGTAGCAAGAACAATGGCGAGATTAAAACAATATGGCTTCGGACAGACAGAATCTGCAGGACGCGTTCCTGAATAATGTACGGAAAGCAAAAGTCCCGGTCACGATATTCCTGATCAATGGCGTGAAATTGCAGGGTGTAATCACCTGGTTCGATAATTTTTGTGTGTTGTTGCGCCGCGACGGACAGTCGCAGCTGGTCTACAAACACGCGATTTCGACCATCATGCCATCACAGCCGATCAGCCTGTATGAGGGCGAAGACGCCTCTTGATGGAACATGATAGGACGCGCACCCGCGCTTGGGTGCTGCATCCGGAAATCAAATCAGATGAACAGCGCCGCGTTCCAGAACCGGCGCTGGAAGAGGCGGTGGCATTGGCTGCCGCTTTGCCCGATCTGGATGTGGTCGGGTCCGAAGTTGTACGTTTACAGCGGGCTCAGGCGGGATTGCTGTTCGGCAGCGGCAAGATCGAAGAGTTGGGTGAGCGTTTCCACGAGAACGAAGTGGAACTGGTTCTGATCGACGGGCCAGTCACGCCTGTTCAGCAACGAAATCTTGAAAAGGCCTGGAAGGTCAAAATCCTCGATCGAACCGGGCTAATCCTGGAGATTTTCAGTGATCGTGCGCGTACCCGCGAAGGGGTGCTACAAGTCGAGATGGCGGCACTCAGCTATCAACGAACGCGATTGGTGCGGGCCTGGACCCACCTTGAACGGCAGCGTGGCGGATTGGGATTTGTCGGCGGGCCGGGTGAAACCCAGATCGAAGCGGACCGGCGTGCGATCGATGAACAATTGGTGCGTCTACGGCGGCAGCTGCAGAAAGTGGTCAAGACCCGCACGTTGCACCGCGCCGCACGGGCCAAGGTTCCGTACCCAATCGTTGCATTGGTCGGCTACACCAACGCTGGAAAATCCACGCTATTCAATGGCCTGACTGGCGCCAAGGTAATGGCAAGAGATATGCTCTTTGCTACGCTTGATCCCACAATGCGGCGGGTCGAACTGCCAGATGGTCCCGAAGTGATCCTTTCGGACACCGTGGGTTTCATCTCGAACCTGCCGACAGAACTGGTCGCCGCATTCCGCGCCACGTTGGAAGAGGTTTTGGGTGCCGATCTTGTGGTTCATCTTCGAGACATTAGTCATGAAGAAACCGAAGCGCAGGCGCAGGATGTCGAGACGATTTTGACCTCTCTTGGGGTCGAGGATGACCGGCCCCGGCTGGAAGTCTGGAACAAAATTGATCTTCTCAGTTCCGAGGATCGCCAGGCCACGCTGGCTCGAGCCGAGCGTGATCCGGCAATATTTGCGATTTCGGCGGTAACAGGCGAGGGGATTGCGCCTCTTTTGTCTGAAATTGCCACGATCCTGCAGGGCGCCCGGCATGAATCAACACTCTCTTTGACGTTCGCTGAAGGTCAAAAGCGGGCATGGTTGTTCCGTCAGGAAGTCGTGAGATCCGAAGAGCAGACTGAGGATGGTTTCGAAATCACTGTGCTTTGGACTGACAAACAAGCGGCCCGCTTCGCCGCGCTTTGAACTTTGGACCCACTCAATAAAAGGGGTTGTCGATGACAAAGGCTGAAAAGAAGGTTCATTTGCGTGGTCATATTACGGTGCCTCACGACCGGTTGGAACAGGTGCGACAAGCGCTGCCTGCTCATATTTCACTGACCCGTGCAGAGGTGGGGTGTATCTCATTCGAAGTCTGCGAAGATGCCAACCAGCCCGGTCGGTTTGAAGTGTCCGAGGTGTTTGCAAACAGGGCGGCCTTTGAGGCGCACCAGAACAGGACGAAAAACTCGGACTGGTATCGGATCACGCAAGGCATTCCCCGTGAATACATTGTGACTTCAGAGTAAGGCGTGCGGACGCGTTTCAGACACCATCAATCTGGCTTTGCCGCTCTTGTGCATCGAACCATTCCAGCGAAGTTTTGATCTTGTTGTCCGATGTCAGTTCCCACTGCTCCCATCCACGCGTGACAACGCGGTTACCAGTGGCGTGATGATGCCCTTCGAGCGTTCTGACGAACAGGGCATGTGATCCAGCCCACCGCATCATGTCGCAACGTACTTCCAGATCGGGAAAATCCGCATAAAGACGACGCGCCATTTCTGCGATTGCGGCATGTCCTTGCAGAGGTTCGCCACGATTGATGCTGATTTGACCATCCGGCGAAAAGAAGCTGGCAACCGCGTCTGGGTCGCCTGAACTCCACGCAACGGCATAGTCTCGCGCCAGATTATTCAAAATATCGCGAAGGCTGCCCATGCATTTCCCCCTTTGGTGCGATGCGACGGCTCGTTGATTTTAGGCGAATTCAATCAACCACGTCCACGCGGCGCGCAAAAAGGGGCGGGGAATTGCCGATACTGTCAGCGTGGGTTGAGCACGGTCACACCAACTGCCGCGGCGCGGGCAAGACCGATATCCAACGACATGGGAATGTATTCGCCCCGGCGCCACAACTGGGCCTGATCATCGTAGTAGCGCGACAAAAAATGGCCAGACTGACCAGTGGCCGTGATGAATACTGAACTGTCCGGATCGGCGAAATCATATACGCCACGATATCCTGCGCCGTGCACATTCTGGAATGGATCTGGACCTTCGCCCGAAGTGCGGCCGCGCAACAAGGTATTGTCGCCGCCGCTGGTCGACTGGCGGATGTTTACGAAGAAACGCAGTACCGGTACTTCGCCCAGCACGGGGTGGTCGTGGGTCGCCTGATGGGCATCACCCCAACGCAAAGATTCCAGCGCTGAGCCATATCGTTCCGAAATCCAGATGATTGCGTCATCCAGCGCCAGCCGAGCCATGTCTGTGCATGTCTCGGCAGGGGCGCTCTGACGCACGTCGCACCAGACCGAAGCACCATCGATATCACGGTAAACACGCTCGATGAACAATGGTTCGACATGTTTGTATTCCGCCGCCAAGGGGCCAAGCTCATCCGATATCAGACGGATTTGCAGTGCCCGCAGCCAGGCAGCGTAAATCAATGGCTCGGGCAGATGCTCATTCATCTCACCGTTCCAATTGGCCAGCAAATCCAGCGCGATTTGCCGCTGACGTTCCGGTGTGCCATCAGGCGCGGACTCTCCGGTGAACCAGAGATCAGCACCGATCAGCGGCAACAAGGATCGAGCCGTAAAGCTGACCGTATCCAGCTGTGCCTCGATAAAGCTGTCGCGGGTGTGCACTTCGCGCGATTGCATCAGGCGTTCCCAACGGTGAACGCGCTGGGTGTCACCCCACTCATATGAGACATGATCTGGGAACGGGCGATCAATGATCTTGTTATTTGTATTGCCCAGTACACCGCCCGCTGGGGTAACAAATTCCGGGTTGTCCGCATAAGGCAACCGGCCCTGCCAGCGGTTTCGTTCCAGCCACCCGGGGGTTGGAATACGGCCACGACTTTGGTTGTTAAGGTCTCGCCGGGGCATGGCACCGATCAGTTTCAAACCGATCGTGTTTCGATCGACCAGTGACAGGTTCTGTGACGGCGCGATGTAATCTTCGGCTATATTGATGGCCTGCCGAACGGTATCTGCATTCATCAGCGCCAAAGACGCACTCATCGAGGTGTCGAGGGGACTGAGCGCACTCCATGACAGGGAGGCCACATGCCCCGGAGGCGTAATGGTCTCCAGATGGTAATGCGTGCCCGGTAAAACGGGGCCGTTCTCGGTCCAACGCAGGGTCAAAGTGATCGGGGCCGCGTCCTTGATCTCGATGATCGAAGGCCGGGTTTGGAAGCGCTTATATCCGTCTGGGGTCAGGTATTCTTCTGGGTTCTCGGGGTTCAACTGTTCGATATGGACGTCCTGATCGTCCAGATAAGATGAGGTCAGACCCCATCCCAAGCGCTCGCTCCGCCCGGCTGAAATCGCAGGAATACCGGGGATCGTCGCGCCAATCACTCCGCCTTTGGCAAGCTCGAGCCGGGCTAGATACCAGATGCCGGGTGCGGTGAAGCCCAGATGGGGGTCGTTGGCCAATAAGGTGCCACCGCTGGCCGAACGAGACGGCGCGGCGGTCCAGGCATTTGACGCACCTGCCAATCCGCGCTGGGGGAAAGGTGACAGCGGCGTGTCAGGCATCGAAGCTCCCTGCGCATACCGCGGGAGGTTCGGAAACAGAGCGGCATATTCAGGTAGCGCCGCGATCCCGGGGCCAGGGACATCGGGCAGAATGTCAGCCAAACGTGCTGGGTCGTCCAAGATCAGAGAAGTTCGGGCACGCAGAACCTCATCCGCAAGGTGGCCGGACAACTGCAAACTCATCAGTTTCATGATGGCCAGACTGTCGCCGGGCTGCCATGGCGGGACCGGCGCGTTGAACAAGAACATCTCGGGCGCGCCACGACCTAGCGCCTGTTCGTTTATTTCGGTCAGCCGGGCGTTAATTCCAGCAGAATAGGCGCGCAATGCGGCAAGCGTGTAATCGTCTTGTACGTCGACAGATCGATGGGCAAGTCCATAAAGGTCCAGTCGTCGCAAGAGTTTGTCGATATGGACTGTTCGCTGGCCGAATATTTCGGACAATCGGCCCTGTACGGTCCGGCGCAGAACGGTCATTTGCCAAAGCCGGTCCTGCGCATGGGCATATCCAATGCCAAAGAATACATCCGGGTCGGATTGGCCCATGACATGTGGTACGTTCGCGGTGTCGCGGACGATCTCGACTGGGGCGGTAATCCCTTCAACTTCAAGAGTTTGATCATATTCGGGCAGGGACTGGCTGGCCAGAAAATAGATCAGCCCGATTGCTGCGACCAAAAGCAGGATCAGGCCCGTCGTAATTCTCACCAGCCAGCGAAAGACCAGACCCATCTGTCCCCCAAGAAATCTGTATATTCGTTTGCGCAGAGGTTACTGGAAGCCCATCAGGACCGAAAGAGGAATGCCACAGGAATATGTGTGAAATCCATAAAATCTAAAAGCCCTGCCACAAGATGTAGCAGGGCTTCTCTGAGGGGGAAGGGGGGCTCGTAAATCAGGGAATGATGCGTGTGTATTTGGTGCCCTCTATGGTTGCACCGAATTTCAGACCCGCCTGCCCAAAGACCGCTGCTAGCACTGGTTTGCCCAATTGATTGGTATCTGTCGAAAGCGACTCACCGGTTGCGTCAACGACATATCCGATATCGGCGCCTGCGGTCCAACCGCTGGATCGGCGGAAGTCATTCAGCGCGTCCTCGGTCATGAAGAATAGAACATGTGCATATTGTTGTGCGCCGATCTGTAGGCCCGCCGTGCCGGAAATGGCCGAATAGTAATCAACCGTAGCACCCTGAATGCGCAGCGCACCCTGACCATAGGCACCACCGAAGAAGATTAACCCGGCGTCGGTGATCAATGGCATGACCAGCATCCCGTTAGCCTTGTTGGCGATATCAACGGTATTAGGGTACTTGCTGTACATTTCGTTTAGCGTCGCATCAACACGGGCATCAAGCGCCACCGCATTGGAATTCCCGACGCCATTGCCGCAGGCGGCTGTTAGCGTCAGTCCGGCCATGCCAAATGCAAAGCCGCGACGGCTTAGTCGGAGGGAGTTTGAGCTGCTCATGTTTCTCTGTCTCTGTGTATGTGCCTGATTTGTCGGGTCTTCCCGATCTTGTTTGCAAGAATACGCCGATTGCGCCCGCCTGTCACGGGAAAGCTGTGCTGCATGCGCGGCAGATCGGCGAAAAGTCGCGACAATCTGAGGCGTTAGCCGTTCAAAATGCGCGCGGCCTCTGGCGCAAAATACGTCAGAATGCCATCACATCCCGCGCGTTTGAAAGCCAGCAGGCTTTCAAGCATCACCTTTTCGCCGTCGATCCAGCCGTTTTGGGCTGCCGCCTGTATCATCGCGTATTCACCCGAGACCTGATACGCGTAGGTCGGCGCGCCAAAGCTGTCTTTTGCCCGGCGGCAAATATCCAAGTAGGGCATCCCTGGCTTGATCATGACCATATCTGCGCCCTCGGTCAGGTCGCGTTCGATCAGACGCAGCGCCTCGTTCGAGTTTGCGGGATCCATCTGATAGGTCTTCTTGTCCCCGGTCAGTGCGCCCGAGGCCCCAACAGCGTCACGGAACGGGCCGTAAAACGCGCTGGCATATTTGGCGGCGTAGCTGAGGATCATGACGTTGTGATACCCTGCCGCCTCAAGCGCACTACGCATTGCGCCAATTCGTCCATCCATCATGTCTGAAGGGCCGATAATATCAGCACCGGCTTCGGCTTGCGCCAGAGTCATTTTAACCAGCGCTTCGACCGTCTGATCATTCACAATTTCGCCATCCACAACATAGCCGTCATGGCCGTTGATGTTGTAGGGATCCAGCGCTACATCGGACATTACAGCGATATCTGGTGCCGCTTCTTTGACCGCCCGAATAGCGCGATTGGACAAGTTGTCGGGGTTCCACGCTTCGGCACAATCTTCGGATTTCAGCGCCTGATCGGTGTATGGGAAGATACAGATAGCCGGTATTCCAAGCGCCTGTGCCTCGATAGCTGCTTTTGCGATCAAATCAACCGAACGCCGCATGACCCCGGGCATGGAGGGCACGGGCTCTTCGATACCTTCACCATCGCGCACAAAAATCGGCCAGATAAAGTCATCGACGGTCAGGGTGTTCTCGCGCACCAACCCCCGGATCGCCTCGGATTGACGGGCCCGGCGGAACCGCGTCAGTGGATAGGGGGCGATGGTCGGTTTCATGGCGCACTCTCCTTGAACAATCGCGCATTGGGTGGCATGAATTCCCGGTGGTCTCAAGGGTAACAATGGACGCATCCATTCGATGACGGTCCCTGCGGACGTTGAATAAAGGGCAGACGCTTGGACATTTACACTTCGATATTTGAAATCATCGATATGCGAAGCTTTTCGAATCTGTGGTATTGGATCGGATTGGCTGTTCTTTGGTCTTCGGCCAGCCATTGGTCGATTGGCGTGCCCCACGATCTGGTGGCACGAGCGCGCCGTTCCGGTGGCCAGTCAGAACAGGATTTGTTGGACATTGCCAGGATCAACACGAATCGCGTGTTGTATATTGTCGAGACTTCTGGTCTTGCGATATTTGCGATCTGTTGTTTCGTGCTGACCGGGTTGGCAACAATGGGTTTCTTTTACGGGCTTGAATTCGCGCAAGCTGTGTTCTTGCTGATGTGCCCGATGTGCTTTGTCATGCTCATCAATATATCGACCGCAAAAAAAATGAGACAACAAGAGCTGACGTTGGAAAACGTTGCCAAGAATCTGGGCCGGTGCCGGGTCTATACTCAGATCATCGGAATGATCTCTATATTGGTCACTTCGTTTTGGGGCATGTATCAGAACTTTACGGCTGGCGTTCTGGGCTGGTGATATCAAAGAGGCAGCATGATGAAGGCTCCGAACCACGTTACAGTCGGCGGTGCTCCTGAGGGGTTTGACGCACAGCTGGTGCTGAATGAGATCGTCCGCTCGGGTGGTCCGGTCTGTCATGTCGCGCGCGATGACAAACGGATGGAGGCGATGCGGGCGGCGCTGGCCTTTTTTGCCCCTCACATGCCGGTGTTCGTTTTCCCGGGCTGGGATTGCCTGCCTTATGATCGTGTGTCGCCCAATGCGGATATCTCAGCTGCGCGCGTGGCGACATTGGCCGCACTAGTACATCAGATGCCAGAGCAGTTTGTGCTGTTGACCACGCTTAATGCAGCAACACAGCGGGTTCCGGCCCGCGCTATTCTACGCGAGGCCGCGTTTACCGCCCGCGTAGATCAGCGCATAGATGAAGAAGCGCTGAGGAACTTTCTGGTGCGCATGGGCTTCACCCAAAGTCCGACTGTTATGGAGCCCGGAGATTATGCGATCCGCGGGGGTATCATTGATATCTTTCCACCGGGCGAAAGTGGCCCGGTTCGGCTGGACCTGTTCGGAGATGTTCTGGATGGCGCGCGCCGGTTCGATCCTGTCTCGCAGCGCACGACAGAAAAGCTTGATGTGGTCGAGCTTGCCCCAGTGTCCGAAGTTATTCTGGACGAAGCCGCCATCACCCGATTTCGCCAGAACTACCGCATCGAATTTGGCGCAGCGGGCACGGATGACCCGCTGTATGAGGCCGTCAGCGCTGGCCGTAAACATCAGGGTATCGAACACTGGTTGCCGTTCTTTCATGAAAAGCTCGAGACGCTGTTCGATTACCTGCCGGGCGCGACAGTCTCACTTGATGATCAGGTCACACCAGCGCGGTTGGCGCGGTGGGATTCGATTGCTGATCAGTATGAGACGCGAAAGCTGGCGCTGGAAAACCGCTCGCGCATGGATACTGTGTATAAGCCGACGCCTCCTGGGCTACTTTATCTGGACGATGCTGCATGGGAAAAGGCGGTTGGCGACCGGCGAGTGTTGCAGTTCAGCCCGCTGCCGCAGGCCAGCGGACCGGGTGTGATTGATGCAGGTGGTCGGATCGGGCGAAACTTTGCCCCGGAACGCCAGCAGGAAAGCATCAGCCTATTTGGTGCTCTCGCCAGCCACATCACCGATAAGATGGACAAAGGTCCTGTCCTCATTGCCTCTTATTCAGAAGGCGCGCGTGAGCGTCTAACCGGTTTGATCGAGGACGAAGGTCTCGCCGAGGCGATCCCAGTGACCGATGGCACGCGAGTTGGGAAGCGCGGGTTGCATCTGGCCGTTTGGGCATTGGAGCATGGGTTTGAAACGCCTGATTTGACGGTGATCGCTGAGCAGGACGTGCTGGGTGACCGTCTGATCCGCCAACCCAAGAAACGCCGCAAGGCCGAGAACTTTCTGACCGAGGCCCAATCCCTCAGCCCCGGCGATCTGGTGGTGCATGTAGACCACGGCATTGGTCGCTACATGGGGATGGAGGTCGTCACCGCCGCCGGTGCTGCGCATGAATGCCTGCTGCTGGAGTATGCGGAACAGTCAAAGCTCTATCTGCCGGTTGAAAACATTGAGTTGCTGTCGAAATACGGCCATGACGAGGGGCTGCTAGATCGTTTGGGCGGTGGCGCGTGGCAAGCCAAGAAGGCCAAGCTGAAAGAGCGCATTCGCGAGATGGCGGACAAGCTGATCCGCATCGCGGCCGAGCGTGCTTTGCGCAAGGCCCCGGTGATGGACCCGCCACCCCACGCGTGGGAGGAGTTCAGCGCGCGTTTCCCGTATCAAGAGACCGACGATCAGTTGCGTGCCATTTCCGAGGTGATGGAGGACATGCACTCCGGCGCGCCGATGGATCGCCTGATTTGCGGCGATGTTGGTTTCGGCAAGACCGAAGTCGCCATGCGCGCAGCCTTTGTCGCAGCCATGTCAGGCGTGCAGGTCGCCATAGTCGCGCCGACCACGTTGCTCGCACGCCAACACGCAGCTTCCTTTAAGGAACGCTTCCGGGGCTTCCCGCTGGAGGTTCGGCAATTATCGCGCTTTGTGTTGGCAAAGGAGGCGCAACAAACCCGCGACGGGCTGGCACGGGGCACTGTGGATATCGTGATCGGAACACATGCGCTGTTGGCCAAAGGGATACGGTTCAACAATCTGGGTCTGTTGATCATCGACGAGGAACAGCATTTCGGCGTGGGTCACAAAGAACGGTTGAAACAGTTGCGCTCGGACGTACACGTCCTGACCCTGACCGCAACGCCGATCCCGCGGACGCTGCAGCTGTCTCTGACCGGAGTGCGCGATCTGTCGATCATTGGTACCCCACCCATCGATCGCCTAGCCATCCGTACCTATGTCAGCGAGTTCGATGCCGTCACCATTCGCGAGGCGCTGCTGCGTGAACATTATCGAGGTGGGCAGAGCTTCTATGTGGTCCCGCGTATTTCGGACCTGCCCGAGATCGAGGAATTCCTCAAAGAACAACTGCCGGAGCTGACCTATGTGGTCGCCCATGGGCAGATGGCAGCGGGTGAGCTGGATGACAGGATGAACGCCTTCTACGACGGCAGGTACGACGTGTTACTGGCGACCACGATTGTCGAAAGCGGGTTGGATATTCCGACCGCCAACACGATGGTGGTGCATCGGGCGGACATGTTCGGCCTCGCACAACTCTATCAGATCCGGGGTCGGGTGGGGCGTTCGAAAACCCGCGCTTATGCCTATCTGACCACCAAACCGCGCGCACGCCTGACGGCAACGGCCGAGAAACGACTGCGGGTTTTGGGCTCATTGGATACGCTGGGGGCTGGATTTACGCTGGCGTCACAGGATTTGGATATTCGTGGGGCCGGTAATCTTCTGGGTGAAGAGCAGTCTGGCCAGATGCGCGACGTAGGCTATGAACTCTATCAGTCGATGCTGGAAGAGGCGATTGCCAAGATTAAAGCCGGTGAGATGGAAGGGCTGTCGGATGCCGACGACCAATGGGCCCCGCAGATTAACCTAGGTGTCCCGGTTCTGATCCCCGAGGATTACGTGCCCGATCTTGATGTGCGCCTTGGTCTCTATCGCCGCCTGTCGTCATTGTCGACGAAGGTCGAGCTGGAAGGCTTCGCTGCTGAATTGATCGACCGTTTTGGCACTTTGCCGAAAGAGGTGAATACACTGATGCTGGTCGTACGTATCAAGGCGATGTGTAAACGGGCAGGGATTGCCAAGCTGGACGGTGGACCTAAAGGCGCGACGATCCAGTTCCATAATGACAAGTTCGCTTCCCCTCAGGGGTTGGTCGAGTTCATCCAGAACCAGCGTGGATTGGCCAAGGTCAAGGACAACAAGATCGTTGTCCGGCGCGATTGGAAAAAGGACAGCGACAAGATCAAGGGCGCGTTTGCGATCGCGCGCGATCTGGCCGAAAAGGTGATGGCTGAGAAGAAAAAGGCAAAAGCCTAGTCCCCGGTCACAAAGGTGCAAAGCTGCCAATCGCCCGCTTCGGATTTCACCAAAGCAGCGCGATACCCAACCATTGATGTCAGAAAGTCGCCGTGCATGTAGCCTGTGGTTCCATCCGTCAGTCGAATTTTTTGATAGGTTTCATCGGTTTGATAGTCAGGAACAATAACCACCTCGTGGCTGATCAAACCAACTATCGGGCCACCGCGCGAGGGGGATTGGCGCAGCGTTACCTGTTCAGCGGCCACGAAATATGCTGTGAACGGATCCAGGGAAGCGGGCAGGGCGATTTGCCAATGTGTTGGCATCCAGAACTCACCCTGTTCGTCAAAGTAACCTGGCTGCGACAGCGTTTCGTATAAATCTGTCCAATAGGATTCGCGCAGTTCGTCAGCTTCGTCTCTGAACTCTTCGCTCAGCTGATCGGGCGGCACAGTTAGGTTTATTCGGAATTCGTCCGGTCCGCCATTGCTGCCATGGCTTAGATAAATATCGGGACATGAGGCAGCCACCACGGCCTCGGTATCGCGCGCCTCGATTTTTGCAAGCAGATCGGACCTGAACTTTAGCAGGGTGGGGTCTTGTTCTGCTTGATCCACTGGAGGAAATGTCTGCCGTTGTGCGAATGCGGGACCACACAATACCAAAGCCAGAGCCAATGACAGTGCATTCATTCGGCGGCTCGCATCGCAGCTTGCGCACAAAAACAGGATGCACCAACAGCCCTGTCCGCACGCGCGAGCGCAAGATCAAGACGTTGTTGAATCTGTTTGATTTCTATGGCCTCTCCACGCTCTTTCAGGCAATCGCGTAACCCTCTAAGGCTCCAGACATTGTCAGGGTGGATCGAGGCACGGCCGAGCGCTCCTGCCAGGCCCAGATCCTCTCGATAGACGGCCTCGGCCTCGGCGACGTGGCCCTGTTCAAATAACAAAGCCCCAAGCGCGTGGCGTGTGGGCTGCATCCAGCCCCATGGTTCGTCATAAGGCAATGTGTCGTCCAACTCGACCGACCGACGCAGATGGGCATATGCGATATCGTAGTTGCCCTTACGATATTCGATTTCTCCGCGCAGCATTTCGGCTGCAATTTCAAGAAGATCGATGACGCGGTTATTGTGCAGCCTGCGTGTTTCGGGCACGCAGGTTTTAGCGGCAAGGAACAGTTGCTCTTCAGCTTCGGCCTGCGCGACCTCATCCGTGGCCGCATGGGCGATGGCGCGGGCATAGTGCGTTGTTGCCGTGAGCGTACGATAGAGATCCGGATCGTCGGGTAGGTCCAGCGCCTTCGCCTCTTCCCAACGCCCAAAGCGGATCAGGATATGCGGACCCATGGACATATAACTTTCGAAATAATCCGCCATGGGCGGGCTTTCGATCCGCAGCATCTCCTCGGGTGTGGTGTCCCACAGGCCTTTATTGGCGCGCAGGGCGGGCTCCATCTGACCCAGAAATAATGCACCGTAGATTGCAAAATGGTAATTGTGTTGACGATAGCCGGTGTAGATATTGAACGCGCCTTCGCGCTCATAATACTTCAAATCAGCGACCGAGGCCTGTTCATTCCAATAGACGACGTTGTGATAATGGCCGCACTGCACGTCGATATGCGTCGGCATATGTACCAGATGCCCCGCATCCGGAACCAGCGTGCGCAGAATATCCCCCGCTTGCAGAGCCTTTTCCGGGGTCGGCGACATCTCCATCAGATGGACATAGAGATGCAACAGGCCGGGATGAGACATCGCATCAGGGTCATCGGCCATCGCTGTTTCCAATGCCTCTTGCGACTCAAGCGTGGCCGCGCCCTCGGCAGGTTGTCCGGTTTTCAGGTTCCACATCTGCCAGGGCGTAAGGTTCATCAATGCCCCGACATAGATGGTGCGCAGATCCAGATTGCCGGGCTGTTCGGAAAATGCAGCGCGCATTGCGTCGGCATAGTCGTAGTCCCAGGTGTGCATATCCTCAATCGGATCACGCTGTGGGTAACGGGCTGGCAGCGCACGGATCAGGGCCTGTTCAACCGGTGTGCACATCTCCAGAAGGGCCATAGCTTTTTGTGTAGCGTCATAGGCAATCGCCAGTGATTTGGTCTGTCCCTGATCGTCACGCAGATCCCATGGCAGGTTGTAGTTCGGCCCCGCCGCATAGGCGACGCCCCAATGGGCCATGGCGCAGTCGGGGTCTGCGTCTGCGGCCTTCTGAAAACAGGCAACCGCCTCGTCATGGTTATAGCCATATGTCCAGACCAGTCCGCGATCGAACCACAGCTGCGCCTCAGCCGACGCAGTGGTGACGGCACAGGAATAGGTGCCAAGATCATAATAGTCGCGCATAAGACCCCTCCCAAACAATTGGCAGGAGCTTAACGCGTTTCAGAAGGTCTGCACAGATCAGGCAGGCAGTCGATTTTCGATCCGACCCATATGCAGCATCAGGCCGAAGCCCAGAATGCACATGATCAACACCCCTGTCGTCAAAGGCGTAATCGATCCATCAAACAGCAAGCCCACGGGTGCGGCGATTGCCGCAGCCAGAACCGTTGCGATCGACCCAATGACAGAGGCGGCCATTCCCGCGATATGACCCATCGGTTCCATCGCGATGGCGTTCAGGTTGCCCATGGTAACGCCCGCCATGAAGAATACGGTAGTTTGCCACGTCACGAACAGCGCGAATGAGGCGTCCTCGGACAATGGCATCGCGTTCAGGACAATTACGCATGCGGTGATAATGATCTGCGCACCAAGGGCCCAGGTCACGATCCGGCGCATGCCGAGGCGAACAACGAGCGCGGCATTCAACAGACTGGCCGAGCCCGAGATCAGCGCCACAAAACCGAACCAGAACGGAAAGCTCTCAGCTCGGTCATGTATGACGTCAAAAACCGGTTGCACCATTGTCAGCATGGTAAACAGCAATCCCATACACAACGTCTGCACAAGGATTGAAAGTCGCACGGTGGGATGGGTCATCATCTCCTTCACAGCTGCGATCATTAATGGCAGTCGAAAGGGGCGGCGATTTTCAGGAGCCAGCGACTCGGGCAACCGCGTTGCCATCCAAACTACGATGATTGAAGCAAAAAGCATGAAGGATACGAAGATCCCGCGCCATCCAACCAAGGCGATAACACCTGCACCAAGCAGCGGTGCTGCGGCCGGAACCAGCGTGAAGATCATCATGGCAATCGAGATGATGCGCGCCATCTCGCGTCCCGCATAGAGGTCCCGAATGATCGCCATCGCCACAACACGCGGGCCAGCAGCGCCGAGGCCTTGGACAACCCGCGCAGCCAATACCAGCTCGAGCGAAGAACTGGCCCAAGCAACTGCCGACGCCAGGATATAGAGGGCGACGCCTCCATAGATAACCGGTTTGCGTCCAACGGCATCCGAAATCGGGCCCGTGAAAAACGTCCCGATGCCCATGCCCAGCACAAAAGATGTCAAAATCAGTTGCGCTTTGTTCATGTCATTGGGGCTAAGCTCTTTACCGATTTCGGGCAGAGCAGGCAGCATTGAGTCGATCGAAAAGGCAATCGTGGCGAACATCATCGCGACCAGCGCAATGAATTCGCCCCGGGACATGCGATTGGTCATGGGGAGCTCCTTCCCAGCAGCGCTATCACGGTGCCGAGGAACGGACTAGATCAGAAATGCACAGGGGTCTGTGCTATTCTGCAGAGGAAGCCTCAAACTGAGACATAATCTCGGATATTACTTTGCCCCATAATTCAGGGGGTTGCGCACCGGGAACCGCGTGTTGGTTCGCTACGATGAAAGTGGGAACCGAATTCACGCCCATCTCGCGAGAATGGCTGTCGCGGGTTCTTATGTCTTCGCGATCGGATTCCGATTGCAGCAATTTCATCACGACTGCCGCGTCCATGCCAACGCTGTCTGCGATATCGGCCAGAACTTCTCGATCTCCGATGTCGCGTGCTTCGACGAAATATGCGTTGAACAGGGCATCGACCACGGCGTTCTGCTTGCCCTCTATGCCAGCCCAATGGATCAGGCGGTGTGCGTCCAGCGTATTTGGTGTACGTTTCATGCCCTCGAAATCGATCTTCAGACCAGCGTTCTCGGCGTGCTCGACCACCGGTGCATAGGCGCGAACTGCGCCGTCTTTTCCGCCAAACTTACGCTCCAGATACTCACGCCGGTCCATCCCTGCATCGGGCATATCCGGGTTCAACTGAAACGGATGCCATTCGATCACAAACGGATGGTTCGGGATTTCGGCCAGCGCCTTGTCCAGATGGGTCTTGCCGATATAGCACCAGGGGCAGATCGGGTCGGACATGATATCGAGCTTAACGGTCTGTGTCATTCGGACGTTGCCTTGAAATAGGCCGGCAGGGCGCGGCGCAGGAGTTTGCCGTTGCCCCCAGTGGGCAGTTCGGACAGATGGACAAAGGCCCGCGGTTGTTTGTAGCGCGCCAGCTTGTCAGACACATAGGCGCGCAAAGCCCCCGCGTCCAGTTCGTGGGGTCCGGTGTAGAATGCAACAATGATCGAGCTGTCTTGTTTAACCTCAACCGACGCAGCGCCAACCTGCGTGATACCTGGGTGGTTCGACAAGGCAGCCTCAACTTCGACCGGGGAAACCCGGTACCCGCCTGCGTTCATCATGTCATCATCGCGGCCCATATAAGTTATCTGCCCGTCTGCGGCCATCGCACCCTGATCACCTGTCAGGAACCAGTTCCCAGCGATACGTGCGTCGGCCTCTTCGGGTGCGTTCAGGTAAGTCAACATAAGGCCCGGATCGTCACGGTGAATTGCAATCGTGCCTTCTTGTCCCTGCGGGACCGGGCCATCGGGACCAACAATGGCGACACGGCGCCCGGGTTGCGGCTGACCCAACGCCTCACCGCGCGCCGGGTGGCTGGGGCTGGATGAGATAAAGGTCGAACATTCCGACATGCCATACGCTTCGTATAGTTCTGTTCCGGTGGACCGCACCCACTTGTCGTGCAGGTGACGTGAGAGCTTTTCTCCGGCGCACAGGCCATGGCGCAGATCAGGTAAGTCTAGTCGCTGATTGCCTTGCATGATCTTCCGAAAGATCCCGGGGGCAGCTGCAAAAATCGTGGCGCGTTGTTGGGTCAGCAGGGTGGGCAGATCTCGGATGTTCGTTCCCGGCTCTGGAATCAGTGCCGTTGCGCCGATGGTCCACGGGTCCATCAACCCGGTACCCAGAGTATAGGTCCAGTTGAATGCTCCGGCGTGGCACAATCGATCCGAAGATTGCAGACCGTACCAGCCATCGACCATCATTTGCCGCGCCCAGATGGCGCGATGCGCGTGGGCGACCGCGCGCGGCTTGCCTGACGTTCCCGAGGTATAGACAACATAGGCCAGTCGCTCGGGGTCACCCATCGCAAACTCCGCCGGCGGCAGCGTTCGCATTCCGACAAGCTCATCCAGCCGCATTTGGTTGGGGTGCTCGGCGCAGGTGACCTGCGGATCGCGCAAAACGGCGGCAGGATTCAGATCGTCGATGATCTTGACGGTTTCCGCATCTGTCAGTTGTGATGAGGTTGGGACTGGAACCAGCCCCACGGCGATTGCTCCAAGATATGCGATTGGGAAATCGACTGTATTGCCAAGTCGCATCAAAATGATGTCGCCGGGCTTGAGGCCGCTCTGAAGCAAGCCGGTTCCTGTACCCAGGATCGCCGCTTTCAGCTCGCTGAAGGTCCAGTCGACTGCGCTGTTCTGCCCAAGCACAGATAGGGCGGTTTTTTCCGAATAGCTTTGGGCATGACGCAGGACATGCGCGGCAAGATTGAATGGGCGCGGGCAGGGCGGCGGTGGTCCCTGATCAAAGATCGACAACATGGGAACTGGCTACAGCTGCGCACGGCGCGTTGCAAGCAGAGCATGCTGCCCCTATAGAAAGACGCATGAGCAAGAATGATCATAAGTCCATCGTCAGAATTGCCCGCGACAATGGTATTAATACCGAGCTTGAGCCCGTCGATCTGGGCGCGCGTGTGCGTGAGCTGCGAAAAGCCCGAAACTGGACGCTGGAACAGGCGGCCAACCAGGCCGGGTTGGCAAGGTCGACACTTAGCAAGATCGAAAACGGTCAGATGTCGCCGACTTATGATGCGTTGAAGAAGCTGGCGATAGGGCTGGAAATTTCGGTGCCTCAGCTGTTCACTCCGCCCCAGCGTGATCAGGTCATAGGCCGAATGGCGGTGACCAAAATGGGCGCGGGGGCTGCGCACGCGACCACAACCTATGAGCATGAACTGCTGGCAGAAACGCTTACCAAAAAGCAGATGCTACCCTATCGTGCCCGAGTGCGCGCACGATCTATGGAAGAGTTTGATGGATGGGTACGTCACGATGGTGAGGAGTTCTTGTATGTCCTGACCGGCGTGGTGCGCCTGTTCACCGAATTTTATGAACCAGTCGAGATGCGCCGGGGCGATAGCGCCTATTATGACGGTAGCATGGGGCACAATGTAATTTCGGTTAGTGACGAGGACGCCACGATCCTTTGGGTGACGTCACTTACTTAAGGTTTGCGCAACTTCGCGGTTCAACGCTTCGGTATACAGGAAATCCTCAAGCTCTTCCCGGGCTTCATTAACAGTCAGATGGTGACGTTCGGCCAGATATGCTTCGAACTGCTTACGATCTTCACCAACGCGCGCCATGTCCCTGTCCCGCAGGTTTGGAAATCTGCGTTTTGCACGCGCATACGACGCGCCCCAGTCTTGCGTCAGATCAGCCCAGTTCAACATCTACGAGCCTTCCCTTTATTCGGTTCCAGGATTGCTCTCCCCGGTATTAGCGTACGGAGTGTGGGGGGATAATGCGGACATGACAAAATGTCGCAGGTTGCCGTGACGGCAACCAAAGGCAAAAACCCGCTGCGGCTAAACCGCAACGGGCCGACGGACCTGCTGTTTTAGTGAGTGGCGGCCGGTCCGTTGTTCTTCTGACTTAAACAGCCAGTACAGTATCACGTACCCGAAAAATGCTGCAATTATCTGCACTAAGATATTCATCGGGATATGTACAACGTATAGTCCGTGCCACGAGTCCGTAAAGCCCCTTGCGATGATTTTGACCGGATAAGCAATACTTGTGCAATTTGTGTACCAGTAGGTGCGAATGGTTCCGCGACCCACAAGCTCTGGTATTGGTCACAGTTTGTGACGGGTTCAGCCGAAAATCGCTTATGGCTGACAATCTGCCCTGTCGCCGTGCCATTGCCGGATCAACCAATTTTAGGCCCGGATATGCGCTGAACTAAAAGCCGCGCGGTCTTGTCAGTCCTCGTACCACCAGACCTGCGGCATGTATTCGGGGCCATCTCCATAAATCGGAAGCGAGGCAGGCTGCTTCAACTCCTTCACGTGGGCGATGCGGCCGACATCGAAGCTCCAGATCGGAATGACGTAACGGCCAGTGGTTAGTACGCGGTCCAACGCGCGGGTAGCGGCCACAAAATCCTCGTGGCTTTCCGAGGCCAGCATTGCATCGACCAATCCGTCAACGGCAGGAGAGGTCAGCCCCATGACATTCCTAGTCCCCGGAGTGTCGGCGTTTTCGCTGCCCCAATACAGGCGTTGTTCGTTGCCTGGCGACAGCGAAAGGGCGCGGCGGAAGGGCGTCATGTCGAAGTCTTGCGCGTCGATACGCGAGGTGTACTGCGCGTCGTCAACTTTTTCGACGGTCAGTTGAATGCCCAGGCGCTCCAACGCGCGTGCATAGATTTCCGCGATCACACCGACATCCTGCACCACATTCAGGCTGCCCTGGCTGATGACAAGGTCGATTTCAAACGGTTTGCCATCGGCATTGCGAAGCTGACCGTCCTGAATTGTCCAGCCTGCCTCTTCCAGCAGTTTTAGCGCCTTGCGGATATTGCTCCGATTGCGTTCGGTTCCATCACCCGCGGGCAATTCATACCCCTCAATGGTACCCGGCGCCAGTTCGGCGGCGTAAGGTTGCAGAAGGTCTGCGACGCGACCGGTGGCCGCACCGGGTTGCATGCCCAACTCGGAGCCTGAGAAATAGGACGTAATTCTGGGTTGCGCGCCGCCTGTGATGGTGTCGTTGATGAATTCAAAGTTAAACGCCAGAGTCAGCGCTTCGCGAACGCGCCAGTCGTCAAAGGGGGCCTTACGCGTGTTCATGACAAAACCGGTCATGCCCGAAGGTTTTTGATGCGGAATTTCGGTCTTTACAACATCACCGCGTTGCGCCGCCGGGAAATTATACTGAGTGTTCCATTTGTCCGCGTTAAACTCGCGCACGGCTGAAAGTTCACCTGCCTTGAATGCTTCGAATGCAACGGTGCCGTCACCATAGAATTCGATCCGCATGTCATCCAGATTCATTGTGCCCTTGCGGTAGGGGATATCGGCACCCCAGTAGTCAGGATTGCGGCGTAGGTTTACATAGCGGCCAGCTTCGTAATCATCGATCACGTAGGGTCCTGATCCGATGGGTATATCTTGCAACTGAGCGTCTGCGAACGATTTCCCCTCCCATTGCGCCTTTTGCAGGATAGGGCGCATGCCGGCGATCAGGGCCAGCTCGCGATCGGGTTCATTAAAGCTGATCCGGACACTGCGTGGGCCGGTCTGTTCAATGCTATCGATCTTGCCCCACAGCCCGCGATACCGCAGGTGGCCTTCGGTACCCAGCGTCTCATAGGACCAGATAACATCTTCGACAGTGACTGGTGCGCCATCCGAGAATCGTGCGTTTTCACGCAAAGTGAATTCGACCCAAGTGCGGTCCGAATCTGTCTCAACTGATTCGGCTAACAACCCGTAAAGAGTGAAAGGTTCGTCCCAGGACCGCCCCATCAGGCTTTCATGGGTCCAAAATCGCAGCTGCCAGGGTGACGTGCCTTTTTGCACAAACGGGTTCAAACTGTTATAGCCGCCGGTATTTCCAAATACGACCTTTCCGCCCTTGGGCGCGTCGGGATTTGCGTAGGGTAGCGACACAAAATCCGGTGGTAGTGCCGGGTCGCCATACATAGCTATGCCATGGGCTGATTCTGCCGAAGCGAATGAAGCCGCAAAAATGCAGGCGATTCCCGCAATTGCTGGTCGGAGGGGGTGGAGATAATCGGGGCTCATTTTGGAAACAATCCTGCTCTGGCCTTATTTTGTTTGGGATTCACCGTAGCCATGATTTTTCTTATTATCAAACTTTTAGCTTGGACGGATGCAAAGAATTGCTTATAAAGGATGCACTGCTCGATAGGTTTCTTGCCTGTATGAAACCTGCCTCAATAACTTAACGCCCGCTTCGTGCGGGCGTTTTTTTTGGCAAAATCTGCCGGGATGCACCCGCTGTATCATTCCCCGTTTCCTTTGCAGGTGCAGCATGGCACTGTGTGGCTGAATTGAAATCAGGACGGAGAGCAGGCATGAGCTTGGCGGGAAAAACAGCCATCATAACAGGGTCGAATTCAGGGATTGGACTGGGCGTTGCGCGTGAGCTGGCCAAGGCGGGTGCGGATGTGGTTCTGAACTCGTTTACCGACCGGGATGAAGATCATACGCTGGCTGCCGAGATTGGGAAAGAGACCGGGACCAACGCGCGCTACATCAAGGCGGACATGTCGAAAGGCGATGAATGTCGCGCACTTATCGAACAGGCAGGTGCCTGCGACATATTGGTGAATAATGCGGGCATCCAACATGTTTCACCGATCGATCAATTTCCGACTGATAAATGGGATGCGATCATCGCGATCAACATGAATTCAGCCTTTCACACAACGGCTGCAGCCATGCCGATGATGCGCGCGGCAGGTTGGGGCCGTATCGTGAATATCGCTTCGGCACATGGGTTAACGGCCTCTCCTTTTAAGGCAGCTTATGTAGCGGCAAAACATGGTGTGGTTGGGATGACCAAAACCGTTGCACTTGAGACGGCTCAGGAACCGATCACGTGCAACGCTATCTGCCCGGGTTATGTGCTGACCCCACTGGTTGAGGCGCAAATCCCCAATACGATGAAGGAATATAACATGAGCCGCGAGGATGTTGTGAAGAACGTCCTGCTGGAACGGCAACCTTCAAAAGAGTTCGCGACGGTTGAACAGCTTGGTGGCACGACCATCTTCTTGTGTTCGGATGCGGCTGCGCAGATCACCGGGACGACGATTTCGGTCGATGGGGGGTGGACCGCGCTTTGAGGATGCATGGGGGCTCTGCCCCCAACCCCCCGGGATATTTTTGGCCAGATGAAGAGGCGGAAGTATGAAGCGGATCAATCTGGCTTTGCAGGGCGGTGGTGCCCATGGTGCGTTTACCTGGGGTGTGCTGGACCGTCTACTGGATGAGGAGGATGTCGAGGTTGCGGCGATCACTGGAACCTCGGCTGGCGCCCTGAACGGAGCCGCGTTCAAATCCGGAATGGTCCATGCGGGGCGCGAAGGCGCTCGGGCCTGTCTCGACGATTTATGGACGCGCATGGGCGCTGTTGGTGATATGCGGATCGTTCATTGGATGCGCGGAATAGAGCCTGCGCATATATCGCAGGCGCTTGAGTATTCACTGCCGTATTCGATGGCCGAAACATGGTCGCGGCTGGTGTCTCCCTATGCTTACGGGCCGTTCTATCGCAATCCGCTTGAGCCGGTAGTGGATCGGTTCAATTTTGATGAGATTTGTGCAGATGAAGGACCAGAGCTTTTTGTCTGTGCGACATGTGTGCGCAGCGGCAAAATTCGGGTCTTTGCTGAAGATGAGATATCGACCGACGCAATTTTGGCGTCGGCCTGTCTGCCCAACCTATTTCAGGCAATAGAGATCTATGATCCAAAATCTGGTCGTACCGAAGCGTATTGGGATGGGGGATATACTGGCAACCCGGCGTTGTACCCCTTGTTTGGTGGTGATCTTCCCGACGATGTGGTGATTGTAAATATCAACCCCTTAGAAAGGGACGAGGTGCCGAAGACCCCGCAGCAGATTCAGAACCGAATTAATGAGATCAGCTTTAACTCATCGCTATTTCGTGAATTGCGCGCGATTAGCTTTGTGCAGCGGCTACTGGCCGAGGGAAAATTGAAAGCAGGCGAGATGAGCCGGGTGCTGGTTCATATGATCGCGGATGATGCTCTGATGAACGATCTGTCGGCTGCGACAAAAACTGTTCCAAATCCGGTTGTTTTGAACAGGTTGAAGCAGGCCGGGCGCGGTGCGGCAGATCAATTCTTGCGCGCCCACAAGGATGATCTGGGCGAACGCAGTACTGTCGACCTGCCTGCCATGTTTGGCTGACTACTCCGGCGGCTGGGTCGGGTCTTTTTCGTTTGGGTATACCAGCCCCGCTGAAATCACCAATTTGGCTGCGTCCTCGATCGACATATCCAGCAGGATCACGTCTTCGGCTGGGAAAAACAGCAGGAAACCGGATGTGGGGTTTGGGGTCGTCGGGACAAAGACGCTGAGCAACTCACCACCCGTTTCGGCACGTTGGCTGACTTCGCCCCGCGCTGTGGTCGAAACAAATCCAATCGCCCAAATTCCGCGGCGCGGATACTGGATCAGACAGGCTTTTTCGAAAGAGCGTTCTGTCTGCGCAAAGACTGTTTCCGAAATTTGCTTGATGCCGGAATAGACGGACCGGACGACGGGCATCCGATCAACGAGGCTTTCGGCGAAGTGGATCAGTGAACGGCCCAAAATACCTTTGGCAATCCAGCCGACGATGACCGTGAAGATCAGGAAGATGATGACGCCGACGCCGCGCAGGTTGATCCCAACATACTCGGCTGGTTGGAATTGCTGAGGGATCAATGGCAGCACGGCGCTGTCGATCCAGCCCACGACCGACCAGATCAGCCAGATCGTCAACCAAACCGGAGCAATGACGACAATGCCCGTCAAAAATGACGCGCGCAGTCCGGACAGAAGGCCCGAGCGGCGATGTGGTTCTTCGTCAAACGGCGTGTTCATTGCGGTCCTGAGTGGTTTGCGGAATTAGTTAAGCAGTCCGAGGTCTTGGTACAATAGGCTTATGTCACACAGCCGTCTTTACCAGCGCTATTGCTATGCCCGCCGCCAGCCGTGCATTGTTGCGTACCAGAGCGATATTGGCGATCAACGAGCGACCATTGGTCTGTTCGTAGATGCGTTGCAGTAGGTAAGGCGTAACGCCTTTGCCGGTGATCCTGTGCGTTTCGGCATCGGCCTGTGCGGAAGCAATGATCGGGGCAAGTTCCTCGGCAGCGATCTGATCGGTCTGCGGGATCGGATTGGCTACGAGTTGCCCACCGGGTAATCCCAGCGCCCGCCGCGCGGCATGGGCTTTGGCGATGTCCTCTGCGCTGTCCATCCTCAATGGAGCAGCCAGCGGAGACTTGGCTGACCAGAACGCCGGAAATTCGTCCTGTCCGTGTGCGATGACCGGCACACCGAGCGTTTCCAGAACCTCAAGCGTTTTGGCCAGGTCGAGAATAGCTTTGGCTCCGGCCGCAACAACCGTCACTGGTGTTTGCGCAAGCTCATGCAGGTCAGCAGAGATATCAAAAGAGGTTTCAGCTCCCTGATGAACGCCGCCGATGCCGCCTGTGGCAAATACTTCGATACCTGCATAATGCGCTGCGATCATGGTAGCTGCGACGGTGGTGGCCCCTGTACCGCCAGTTGCAAGACAAGCAGCCATGTCAGCGCGCGACAGCTTGGCAACGCCTTGCGCCTGACCAAGGGCCTGAAGCTGATCGGACTCAAGCCCAATGTTAAGCACGCCATCGATCACGGCGATAGTTGCGGGAACTGCGCCCGCATCGCGAATGTCCTGTTCGACCTGTGCGGCAACCTCGATGTTCTGGGGGTAGGGCATCCCGTGGGTGATGATAGTGCTTTCCAGCGCAACAATGGGTTGGCCTGCGTCTTTTGCGGCGCGAACCTCGGCGGAATATTGGATGTCGATCACAGTGGAGTTTCTCCGGAAACATATGTTGCAGCGGAATGCAAGGCACGTTTGAGCGCGGCGTCGTTGTCAGCGCCACTTGCTTCGGCAGCGATATGGGCTGCCATGAAAGTATCACCTGCGCCGGTCACGCGGGTGACCAGAACGGAAGGTGGTTTTTGAGTCAGAACACTCTCAGCGCTGCCGACAGTGGCCGAGTTGCCGCCATCGGTCACCAGAACACGCAATGCGCCACGGTCAAGCAAGCCCTGAGCAGCACTTTCGGAATCGGTGAATTCGCGTTGGCACAAAAGCCCAGCTTCTTCGAGGTTTACATAGAGCGTTGCGCGCGCGTGTTTCAGAAAAGGTAACAAACGCTCGGCCTTGCCGGGGGACGCGGGGGCCACGCGAAGATCGGCGCTGGCAAAGGCGGGGCTTTGCGCGATCTCTTCCAGCAGGTTCAGGGTTAGGTTGCCGTCCAGCGCGATGGGGCCTTCAAAAGGTGTATTTTCATAGCCCAAAGGTCCATGCATCAAGGGACGTAAGATTTTTGCTCCCGCCGCCTCAAGTGAATGGGCGTCTGCAATGGCTGCGATTAATCCATTGGCACCTTCGACGGCCATATAGCGGTCGGTCGGCAAGTCTTGCGAACGGTAGATGTGGTCGGTCACCATACCCAGCCGTGCGCAAGAGTGGACCAGTTCATCGCCTTCGGGATCGCGGCCGATTGCAGTGAGCAGCGTAGGGGTCATCCCAAAGCGCACCAACGTCATAGCGATGTTCATGGCGACACCGCCGGGCAAGCGGGTAATCCGCCCTGGTACGTCCGATCCCTGCCGCATGACGCTGGCAGATCGCCCGATCACGTCCCACAGGACCGATCCGATACACAGGATTTCGCTGTTCTGAGTCATGCTTCGTGTCATGCCGCAGCCCCGACGCGGGTGCAAGGGTTAACGCTCACAGTCGTCAGCGCATTGCGGCGATCAGAGTGTTCAATGCATCCAGCGGGTTGTCATGTGACCAGATCTCATCACCGATGCCAAAGAAATCTGTGCAGGGGGTCAGGTCTCGGATCAGGTCTTCGGTAAGCCCGCCTTCGGCCACCACCGGAACCTCGATCATCTCAGACCACCATTGGAACAGGTCTTGCTCAGCGCGGGTTCCATCGCCCAGCGCGACGTTGCCGACCGGGCCAAAGGCAACATAGTCTGCACCACCTTCTCCAGCGGTCATGCCATCATGGCTGGAGGCTCCGCAAAAGCTGCCGACGATGGCATCTGGCCCCAGTTCCTTACGCGCAGCCCTGACCGAGCGTGCCGCATCGTCCAGATGCACCCCGTCCAGACCCAGCCGTTGCGCCAGCAGTACATGGTTCGAAATCACCAGCGCCACGTCATGCGCATGAGCAACCTCACGGCAGGCATCAGCGGCGCGAGCGATGGTATCTTCGTCACTTCCTGCCAGAGCCAGGCGGATACAGGCGATCTCGGCCCCGTCCAGAACGCGGGACAACTGGTCGGGGAAAGTGCTCAGTGTGATCGCTGGTGGGGTGATCAGATAAATCTGCGGCTGCTCGGGGGTGTCCATTGGCGCGTCCTTCGCTTTCAGTCTTTCGCGCGGTTTAGCGGATTGCGGGCGGGAAGCAAACTTTTATGCCGTCTCGTGCTGGATTAGACGCGCCGGGTGCCTTGCCCTGCGGGGGAGACGCGATTAGAGCAGGCAGACCTTTTCGGAGACAGCCATGCCCAGCGATACATCCCAGCCTTCTTTCGTGCTTGTGCGCCCTCAGATGGGCGAAAATATCGGTGCTGCAGCACGGGCGATGTGGAATTTCGGACTGGACCGGATGCGGATTGTTGCACCGCGCGATGGATGGCCGAACCCCAAGGCCGTTGCGATGTCCAGCGGCGCAGGGCGATTGCTGGATGAGGCACAATTGTTCGACGATCTGGCTGGAGCATTGGGGGATCGCACATATGTCTTTGCGACCACGGCACGGCAACGGGGCTTGACCAAGCCAGTGTTCAGCCCCGAGCGGGCAATGCAAATCGCCGCGGAAAAGGTGGCCGCTGGTGAAAAGGTGGCTGTGCTGTTCGGTCCAGAACGCGCCGGGCTTGAAAACGAGGATATCGCCAAGGCAAACGCGATTATCTCGGTACCAGTGAATCCCGAATACGCGTCGCTGAACCTTGGGCAATGCGTTTTGCTGACGGCTTACGAGTGGATGCGCCAAACTGGGGATGTGATGCATGAAGCCACTGATCTGGGCAAAGGCGACTGGGCTACGGGGATCGAGGTCGAGAAGCTGGTCGAGCATTACGAGGATCGGTTGGAAGAGGCGGGATTTTTCTACCCGCCCGAAAAGGCCGAAGGGATGAAGACCAACCTGCGCAATCTATGGTCCAGGATGCGGATGACGCGGGCGGACGTTCAAATGCTGCACGGGGTGATGCGTCAGATGGTCCGCTGGAAGGATCGGGGCTGAGGCTGGACCTCGCCCCCAAGTCAACCTAGCTTGCGACGAAATCCAAGGCACAAGAGGACAGCATGAGCGGTAAGCGCAGCATCTTCGAAGACGTCTCAGACACTGAAAAACCACAAGCGGTTCAGCCGGGTGTGATCGATCGCGGGCGCGGTGGTGCACGCCAGGCCATTCGCGTCTGGCTTATGATCCTGTTTGCGCTTGTGGTCATCATGATCGCGGTCGGCGGACTGACCCGACTGACAGATAGCGGCCTGTCGATCACCGAATGGCGTCCGATCACCGGGGCCATCCCGCCGACCTCCGAGGCTGACTGGCAGGCCGAGTTCGACAAATACAAGCAAATCGATCAATGGCGCATCCAGAACCAGTGGATGGAGCTGGATGATTTCAAGTCAATTTACTGGTGGGAATGGGGCCACCGCCAACTGGGCCGCGTGATCGGACTGGTCTGGGCTCTCGGCTTTTCCGGTTTTCTTGTTGCCCGCAAGATACCGGCTGGTTGGACCGGTCGATTGCTGATCCCCGGAGCGCTCGGTGGCGTTCAAGGTGCTGTTGGTTGGTGGATGGTTGCGTCGGGTGTGACGCAAGGCGAGGGGATGACCGCAGTTGCAAGCTATCGACTAGCGGTGCATCTGGGGCTTGCGTTTGTCATCCTCGGATTTCTGGCTTGGTACATCTTCATGTTGGCGCGCGAGGAGCGCGATCTGATGCAAGCACGCCGCGCAAAGGAAACCCGGTTGTTCTCGCTTTGCACAGGTCTGATGCATTTCGCCTTTTTGCAAATACTCATTGGGGCGCTGGTCGCGGGTATCGACGCGGGTCGTTCCTATACGGATTGGCCTTTGATCGGAGGTCAGCTTCTGCCACCGGACGCCACGATGCTTGAACCGATGTGGCGAAATTTCTTCGAAAGCCCGGGCCTTGTGCAATTCATCCACCGCTGCGCTGGTTATCTGCTGTTCGCTTTTGGTGTCGTTGTTTGGCGGCGCGGCGCGGCAAGTGCGCATCCGCAGACGCGGTTCGCTTTCAACGCCGCATTCGCTGCGCTTTCGCTACAGGTGGTGGTCGGTATCATGACAGTGATCTACGCGGCACCCTGGCAAATCGCGATATTCCACCAATTCATGGCCGTCGTGGTTTGGACGCTGATCCTGCGTGCACGTTTTCTCACGGCCTATCCTATTGCAACTTCTCTGCGCGGAGCATAACTCAGATGACAGCTTTCAACGACCTGATGGCCTATCAGCGCCAAACTTCGGCCCTTGGCCAGATCGCCGGACGTCTGGGATGGGATCAGGAAACGGTAATGCCGCGCGGCGCAGCTCCGCAACGGGCCGAAGAGATGGCTGCGATCGAAGCCGTGCTTCACGCGCGCCGCTCAGACCCACGTGTGGCAGAATGGCTGGAGAGCGCATATGCAACTAGCGAAGCGGACAAGGCTCAGCTGCGGGAAATTCGACGCGAATATGATCGGGCGGTGAAGGTTCCATCGGATCTGGCTACTGCAATTGCACGCGTGACGTCCGAGGCGCAGGGAAAATGGGCGCAGGCCCGCGCGAATGAGGATGTCGCTGCTTTTCTACCCGTTCTGGAAGAGGTTGTTGCACTTAAGCGCGAGGAAGGTGCCGCGCTCGCTCAAGGCGGTGATATCTACGACGCAATGGTCGAAGATTACGAGCCCTACACGACGGGTGCGCAGATTGCCGAGATATTCGACCAGATGCGCCCACGTCTGGTTACTTTGCGCGCAGCTGTCCTAGATCGGCCCGAGCCTGCGGCTCTGACCGGTAGATTTGACGAGTTGATCCAAATGCGCCTGTCGCAAAAGCTGGCCGTCGCCTTTGGCTATGACCTAAATAATGGCCGCGTGGACAAAGCTGTACACCCGTTCAGTTCTGGCAGCGGGCTGGATGTACGCATCACCACCAGAACCAGCGAAACGGACCCGTTCAATTGCTTCTATTCCACGATCCACGAAGTGGGACATGCGGCTTATGAACAGGGGATCGACCCGGATTATTTGCTGACGCCTTTAGGGCGCGGTGTATCCATGGGAGTTCATGAAAGCCAAAGCCGGATTTATGAAAACCAACTGGGCCGGTCCCGCGCCTTCACCGGCTGGCTTTTCGATCAAATGAAAGAAGCCTTTGGCGATTTTGGCATCGCCGACGCCGATGCCTTCTATGGCACCGTTAACCGAGTACACAGTGGATACATCCGGACCGAAGCGGACGAAGTGCAGTACAACCTGCATATCATGCTGCGGTTCGATCTAGAGCGTGCGCTGATGGCAGGTGATCTGCAAGTCAGCGACCTTGAAGCCGCGTGGAATGATCGTTTCGCCGCAGATTTTGGATATGCGGTCGACAAGCCTTCGAATGGGTGCCTGCAGGATGTGCACTGGTCTGTTGGGCTGTTTGGCTACTTCCCGACCTACTCGTTGGGGAATGTCTACGCAGGATGTCTGAATCAGGCTTTGCGCAAGGCCGTACCCGATTTGGATTCGCAATTGGCTGCGGGCGATTCCTCGGGCGCCACCGGATGGCTGCGCGAGAACGTCCAGCAATTTGGCGGCCTTCATGCGCCGCGCGAAAACATCCAGAGGGCAAGTGGTGTCGAGCCCGGGCCGGAGGCGTTGTTGACCTATCTTGAGAACAAGTTTGGGGCATTGTATGGGCTTTGAGCGATGGCCGATTATTAACTTCCTGAAGGTGTACGCAAGTTTTTGAGTTCAGGATCTTGCTCAAAAGAAACGCCCGCCTCAGGCCCATCCTGTGAATTCGATTTTCTCGCTGCAAACGCACACAGCGCAGATTTTGCTGGGTGTGCATTATCTTGAGTACGGCGATGTGGCGTAAGGAGCCACCATTCGGGCCCGGCGCAGCGAGAATTCCCCAGGCAATTAACGAGACGCGGACACTACCGCCATTGGCAATCTGACAATGAACGACTGCTTTGGTCGCAACTCGACCGCAGCAAAAAACAGCAAGGGTGGGAAAGCGAAATTCGTAGCGGGTTGGGTGGACTAAAAGAAGACATTATCTGAAGACACTAATTTGTTCATTGCGTGAAGCTGAATTGATGAAAGAATGCTTCAACCGAAACGACTTGCGCAATCTAGTGGTATGTTCGACATTTTGAAAATGGATCCGGAAACACTCTGTCTCGTGGGCAGTCAAATGGCGCGCATGCGTAAAGGGGGAAATTTGGCTAAAGTTCTGTTGGTGGAAGACAACGAAATGAACAGCGATATGTTGTCGCGTCGGTTGGCGCGTAAAGGCTTCCAAGTTATCGTTGCGAAGGACGGGTTGGAAGGCGTGTCCATGGCTGGTGAAGCAAATCCCGACATTGTTTTGATGGATATGAGCCTGCCTGAAATTGATGGATGGGAGGCGACACGGCGCATCAAGGCAGCACCCGAGACGGCCTCAATCCCGGTGGTTGCGCTGACGGCACACGCAATGGCCAGCGACCGGGAAAAGGCGCTGGAGGCAGGTTGCGATGACTTTGATACCAAACCTGTCGAACTTAACCGTTTGCTTGAGATAATGGAAAAACTGCTGTCAGCCTCTGGAGGTAGATCCGACTACTAAGATTTCCGTCCAGTGATGAAATATGTTTTTGCCTGGCCTTTGCCCTTAATTCTCACATCCATCGGATCAGTTAGGTCAAAGCAATGCGTAACCCGCCTTGCAGTCTCCTCTGAGACTTGAATGCGGCCTGGCGCACCCGTTGTTTCAAGACGGCTGGCGAAATTCACTGTATCCCCCCAAACATCGTAGAGAAAACGGTGTGACCCGATTATTCCGGCGACTACGGGCCCACTGTGGACGCCGATTCTAAGATGCATAGGGTAGTCCAGCTCGTGGTTCAGCGCTTCGACCTGAGATAACATCCGACAAGCCAGTTCAACCATCACTTCAGCGTGGTCATTCCGGTGGTCGGGTACTCCGGCCGCGGCCATGTAGGCATCTCCGATTGTCTTGATCTTTTCCACACCAAGTTCCGAAGCCGCCTTGTCGAAGCCCGAAAAAACCCGATTAAGGTAGTCAACCACTTGCGCGGGTGACAATTTCGCCGACATCTCCGTAAAGCCAACCATGTCCGAAAACAGGACAGTCACATCGTCATGACGGTCGGCAATCGTGGCCTCTCCGTCGTTCAACCGTGTCACGATTTTTTGCGGCAGAATACTATGCAACAGGTCTTTGTACTTTTGCTTCTCTGCCTCCATCTGAAAGAGATAGAGGCGCTCTCGCTCCCGCCACTGTCCTTTCTCAAGCGCGGCGTTGATCCGAGCTTGCAACAAGATTGGGTTGAACGGTTTAGGGAGGTAATCTTCTGCTCCGATCTCAACGCAACGCGCGACGCTTTCGATCTCATCGAACGCGGAAATCATGATGACCGGGATGTCGCGCCAGTCATCGTTTTCTTTCAATCGCTTCAAAACATCATAACCGTTGAGATCCGGCATCATAAGATCAAGCAGGACCAGATCGAACGCGTGTTGAGATAGCTTTTCCAGAGCCGAATATCCTCCGTCGGCGGTCCAGACTTGATGGCCATCCCGTTCGAGCCGCCGGGCAAGCAGCGTACGGTTAGCTTCGACATCATCTACGACTAGGATGGTTCCGGTTAGCGAAGCAGTCTCCGCAACCGGATCAATCGAGCGTATGCTTTGAGCCAGATTCGCGAACATTTCAGCTGCGTCCTGCGATGCCTCGGGTATTTTGAAGCCATCGCCGGACTGGTTGTCGGACAACGATGCGAGCACATCAATTTCTTGCAATAGAGAATCCGTATGCTTCAGCAATCCGCGCAGGTCCAACTCCAGATGTCCTGCGTTTAGATCCTCCAGATCCTCAAGCAGCATTTCGCTGTAGCCCTTGATCGCATTCATCGGCGTTCGCAAATCGTGACGAAGCCTTTTCACTCCTTCGTCACCGCTTACCGTAAGCTTCAAGGCCATTCGGGGATGCAGAAGCTGGTCCACAAACACGCTTAGTTCGGTTGCAGCCTGAGATATTCGGTTCAGGTCTGATGCGGCTTCCTTCAGAGTAAGGCGTTCAGCCTCACTTTCGAGAAACTCACATAGCCCGACTACCGCACTGACCGGGGAAATCAGGTTCTGGCGTAAATTTGCCAGCCACATTGCCTGTGCCTGCTCGGGTTGGGTATTCGGGGCGCTACTCACAGCCTATACGTCTTCAGATCGAGAAGCCGAAAGGATTTCGTTCAACTGGTTCAGAATGATTTCAATCTCATCCCCATCTTTGCGGACCAGCGTCTGGAACGAGCCATTCAGTTGCGCGCGGTCCTCGCTGGACAGGGATTTGGCGGTCACGATGATGACGGGAATATTCTTCCACTCCGGGTTCTTTCTTATCCCCGCCAAGAACTCAAAACCGTCCATCTCGGGCATCATGAGATCAAGTAAAATCACGTCCGGCACGAACTGAGAGAGGCGTTGAAGGGCATCCAGTCCATTGATCGCCTCGTCAATCTGCCAGCCTTCTTTTTCGAGAACGCGACAGATTAGCTCACGCGTTGCAGCCTCGTCCTCGACGACCAGAACGCGTGGCGTTGGCAGAGTTGGGCAGTGCTCTTTGAGGACACTCAGAAGCTCGGTAGTGTCAATTGGCTTGCCCAAATATTCACTGGCTCCCAGCGACAAACCTCTTTTGCGATCCTCTGCGAAAGTCAACATGATGACAGGAATATCCGCAAGTTCGGGATCGTCCTTGAGCTTGGACAAAACAGCCCAGCCATCGATTTCGGGCATGAAGACATCGAGCGTGATAGCATCAGGACGGGTTGTTCGAGCCAGTTCTAATGCCTCATCGCCGTTGGCCGATGCGAGGACGCGATATCCCTCACGAAGTAGTCGTCGACCAAGAAGATCATGCACGGTCGGATCGTCATCCACCAACAGAACCAGCGGCGCATTCGGGTCATTGTTCAAATCATTTCCCGACTGATCAGCCAGACTAATCACGCCCGTTGACGGGTCGCGACAGATGCGCGGTAGGCGAATTGTGAAGGTCGAACCTTCGCCAAGCGCACTTTCGCAGTGAATGTTGCCGCCCAACTGTTCGCAGAAGGCCTTTGTGATAGACAGCCCCAATCCGGTACCACCGTAGTTACGCGTTGTTGAGGAATCTGCCTGCGTAAACGCATCGAATATCCTCTCGACCTGCTCTAGCGACATGCCGATGCCGTGATCGGTGACCGCAAATTCCAGTTGATCTGTGTCGTTCGATTTTACAACCGATAACGTGATCATTTCCTGTTCTGTGAACTTACAAGCATTGGACAACAAGTTCAGCAGGGCCTGCCGCACCTTGGTCAAGTCACAGACCATCTCGCCGATATCATCAGGGCACTCAATTTCCAGCGTGTTGTTGTTCTGCTCAGCCAACGGCTGCACTGTCGCGCTTACATCTTTGATCATCTGGAAAACGTCGAAAGTTTCCAGTTCGAACTCCATCTTTCCGGCTTCGATTTTGGAGAGGTCCAATACATCATTGATCAACGCAAGCAGGTGTTTCCCGGCAGATTGGATCTTCTTCAAGTCGCTCAGGTTTGCGTCATCCTTCTGGTCGATGGCTTCTTCCAGCATCAGTTCACTATATCCAATGATCGCATTCAGCGGCGTGCGCAGTTCATGGCTCATATTGGCAAGGAAAGTGCTTTTGGTCTTATTGGCGGTCTCAGCGATATCGCGGGCCACCCGCAACTCGCTCTCCACACGTTTTTGCCGCGTAATATCCCGACCGTAGATATTCGCGTATCCTCCTTCCGGAACCGGCCACAGCAAAAGAGAATAGGTCTGACCACCAGCCTTATACTGGAAATCTGCCCGTTGACCATCCTGCAAACCCTTGGCAACACGTTTACGCCAACCCGTTCCCACTCGGTCACCAACTTTTAGCTGCAGCGCTTCGATTAATGGAGCGCTTGCCTTATTGGCGTAAGTCAGTTCGCCCTGATCGGTGATACGCAACACCGGGTTCGGGTTCTCTTCCGGAATGCGGGCCAGTTCACGTATCTGGTTTTCGGCTTTAAGTTGATCGTTCAAGGCCCTTGCGTTGGCCAGGCTCAACTTGATGCTATCGATAGCAGTTGATCGTGTCAGAAACGTAAGCTTTACGATTGCCAAAAACACGCCAAGAACGATGAAGGTGTTGATATACCACGCTAATGGACCCCACAGCAGCATGGCAATCCAAGTAAAAAACAGAATTTGGCTTGAGAAACCAAAGGACACTCTCATCGAAAATGTCGTCGACCCGCCCAGTGCGCCGACAAATGCAAACAAATACAGCATCATCTGCTCGTAGGGAACCAAGTATGGCATCATGAACAAGTTGAAACTACCCCAACCAGCCCCCAGAACCATCGAGGTGACCAGGATGACTTTCAGCCGCCGATGGGATATCGATCTAGGCCTGGGTTTAGTACGCAGTTTATAGTAACTCTGCATGCCCAACAGGTTCACAATCGCCAGTACCGCAAGCGATCCGATCGCAGGGATCGTCAGATGGGAAGGCCCAATCTGCACGATCTGAACAGCAAACGCCGTCAAAAACGAAAGCGCAAAAACGGGTGTCGTAGACACCACATTCAGTGCTTCGTAAATGCGTAGTTCGCCTTCGTAATCCTGTTCTTGCATGCCCGGCACACGCTTCTCCCCCAAAAGCCGCCCAATTTTCGGTCACTAAATCAGGTACGGCCCTAATCTTGCAAGATTTATCGACGGTTGCATTTTTGAATGTGCTCGTTGCGTACGGTTAGGTTCTCATGGTTCGGGCAGCGAGTTCTCATTTCAATACTGTTCCTGAGCCATCCTATATTTCTGCTATGACGCTCAAGAGGCCATAGTTTTGCGCGAGAACGTCCAGCAATTTGGCGGCCTTTATGCGCCACGCGAAATCATCCAGAGGGCAAGTGGTGTCGAGCCCGGGCCGAAGGCGTTGTTGACCTATCTTGAGAACAAGTTTGGGGCATTGTATGGGCTTTGAGCGAGGGCCGAATATTAACCTCTATAAGGCGTATGAAAGTTAACGAATTCAGGATTTTGCTTAATAGCAACATCCGCTTCGAGCCCAAAGCGGACACTCGCTCAATCTTGATTGGGTGTCGATTATTATCCCACAACCGTTTTATTGACTGATCGGTTGCCAGAATCGCAGTCTTAGGTGATCCTTCAAGAAATCGAAGGATCGCAATATGTTTAGGTTTCTATTAATTGCATTCGGTATTTGCGTATCTACTTCAGCGTTAACGCAAGAGTCGTCTGAAGATGTAGCGGCAAAAGATGATACCTCGGCGACCTCGTCCAGTCTGCTAACTGACGCTGAGTTGCAGACATTGGTCGCCCCGGTTGCTCTTTATCCCGACACGTTACTCATACAGATATTTGTCGCGGCAACCCAGCCATTGGAAATTGTTAAGGCTGAACGGTATTTGCTCGATAACGCCGACCGCGACCCTGTTGAACTGGAACCGGAAATCGATGCAATGGGATGGGATCCTTCTGTCAGTGTGTTGGCAACGGCGTTCCCCCAAGTTGTTGGTCAGATGGCCACCCATATCGACTGGACCGAGACAGTTGGCACTGCCATGTTGGCCCAGTCCGACGATGTGATGGATGCGGTGCAGGTCATGCGGGATCAGGCAATTGACAGTGGCGCTCTTGTTTCAGGGCCCGAGCAAACTGTCGAAGTGTCTGAGGACGACACCATAGTAATTACGCCGACAGAACCCGAGACGGTATACGTCCCACAATACAATCCCGAGACGATTTATACTGGCCCGTCAACCGGGGATGTTGTGGGCGCAGCACTACTGACTTTTGGCGCTGTTGCCCTGATCGACGAAATTTTCGACGACGACGATGATTGGAACGACTACTGGGGGTGCCGAAATTGCGGTGGCTGGGGCGGCGGTCCGATTTATAGAAATCCAGACATCGACATAGACGTGGATGGCAACGTCAATATCGGCAATGATATAGATTTAGGTGACCGAACGGATATCGGATGGAACCCCGATCCTGACCGGCAACAGGAGGCCCGGAACAAAATAGCGGACCACAAAAGACCCGAAGGTGGCCGTAGCGACTTGCCGGTTAACCGTCCTGACGGTCGCACGGATGAGCTGCGTGCAAAGTTGAGCCGAGAATCTGGTGCTGCAGATATTAGCCGTGACCGCGGGGCGGCTGCAGCCGCGGTCGGTGCGGGTGCAGGGGCTGTAGCAGGCGGTGCCTTGGCGAACCGGAACAACGCTGATCGGGACAAGGCTGCCGCAAAGCAACAAGCCATTGATCGCACCAAACGTCCAGATTCAGCGAAAAAGCCAGTCGCACAAAGACCGCAGACCGCCAAGAAGCCGCAAGCGAAGAAAGCCGCATCGACGCAGCGCAAGCCCGCGGCATCCAAAGGGCAAGCGATGAAGAAAAAGGCGTCCGGCAGCAGAACTCAAAGCGCGTCCAAGCGTGGACACGCCGCTAAAGGCAAGCGGAGACGGTAAAATGCGTAGATCAGTATTTTCAATTTTGTTGCTTGCCGCGACCACAAGCCCGGCCCTCTCTGAAGGAGCCAGATTTGATACGCCGCAAACCGCACTGGATGCTTTTGTTGATGCGTTGAAGGCTAATGATCAGAGCAAGCTGATCGAAATTTTCGGGCCTGAAGCCGAGGATCTGGTTGGAACGGGTGATCCGACGGAAGATCAAGAAAGAAGGCAGGAAGTGCTTGGCATGTATGCCGAGGGGTATCGTTTCCGGCCTGAGGACGATGGCGTTGTACTTCTTCTAGGTGAAGACGGTTGGCCTTTTCCTATCCCAATTCTGCGTAGAGATGACGGTTGGCGCTTTGACCTGGAGGCTGGGATCGAGGAACTTTCAGCTCGTGAAATAGGCTTGAATGAGTTGGAAGTGATCGAATTGCTTGAGGCCTATGTTGACCTGCAGGCAGCTTTCCGGCTTGTGGACCATAACGGGAATGGCGTTATGGAATTCGCTCAGACGATCATTTCCGATCCGGAAGAGCAGAACGGTCTCTTCTGGCCTGGAAAAGACAGCTTTGTCGGTGCAGCGCTTGCCCGCGCCGCAGCTTCGGGGTGGAGTGACGGTCAGGTTGACTATGAGGCCGAACCGTTTCTTGGCTATTATTACACAATCCTGCAAGAGCAGGGCCCTAACGCTCCAGGGGGTGCCTACCCCTATTTCGTCGGGGATCACTTTGTTGCAGGACATGCCTTGCTGGCAATACCGGCAGACTACGGAGAAACTGGTATTCATTCCTTTCTGGTAGGCGAAAACGGCATAGTCTACGAGGCAGATTTTGGCCCGGAGACACTCAGTATTGCATCTGAAATTTCTGCTTATGATCCAGACACGAATTGGTCACCGGTCGAGTAATATTTGGATTGAAAGTGGCGCTAAAACTCTGCGCTTTGCTGAGGCCACTATTTGCGGTTCGTGTGACAAACTTCAGTTCGATGGTTACGTGTACCCGAACAGGTTCAGCCCGGATCGCTCTTGCAACACCCATTGTGACTGCGAGCAAATTGCCCATCTTACGACTTGATCCATTCTTCTGCCTTCACACGTTTCGACTGAATGACTGAAAAGTTCGCAGAGCTGTAATTGGAAGGTTTAGACCAAAGAAACCGAGCTTAACTCACCCGATTTCGTTCTCGATCCTTCATTCTTCGGCTTCTTCATCACCCTGGTCTGCAATCCAGGCAACACTGACGACTTCTTCGCCCTTGCCCGTATTGAAGACTTTCACACCGCCCGCGCTGCGGGAGCGGAAAGAGATCCCATCAACCGGCACCCGGATCGACTGACCCTTTGAGGTGGCCAGCATGATCTGGTCGTCAATATCAACGGGGAAGGATGCCACCAATTTACCGCCGCGCATGGCCTTGTCCATCGCTGCCACGCCCATACCGCCGCGTCCGCGAACCGGGTAATCGTGGCTTGAGCTCAGCTTGCCCGCGCCCCCTGCCGTAATGGTCAGGATCAGGTTCTCGGCAGCCGACATCTCGGCATAACGTTCCTGTGGCAGCACACTGTCGGCGTTACCTTCATCTTCTTCCGTCTCGGATTCATCGGTGACACCGGCCATAAGGCGGCGCATTTTAAGGTAAGCGGCCCGTTCATCCGAGGTGGCGTTGAAGTGGCGGATGACCGACATCGAAACCACCTCATCATCGCCGGTCAGACGTACACCGCGTACACCAACAGACGACCGGCTGTTGAACACCCGTACATCTGTTGTTGAGAAGCGGATTGCGCGGCCAGATTTAGTGACCAGCATGACGTCATCATCTTCGGAACAGATACGCGCGTTGATCAACTTGGTGTCGGCGTGATCCTCTTCGAACTTCATAGCGATCTTGCCGTTGCGCTTGACGTTGGTGAAATCTGACAAACGGTTGCGCCGCACGGTGCCTGCACTGGTGGCGAAGATGATCTGCAGGTTTTCCCATTCTTCATCCGGCACATCCACCGGCATAATTGCAGCAATAGAAACCCCGGTTGGAATCGGCAGGATGTTGACGATGGCTTTGCCTTTGCCAGTCCGCCCCGATTGCGGCAGGCGCCAGGTCTTAAGCTTGTAGACCATGCCATCCGTTGTGAAGAACAATAGCTGCGTGTGGGTATTTGCCACGAAGAGCGTGGTGACCACGTCTTCTTCTTTGGTCTGCATACCAGACAGACCTTTGCCGCCGCGCTTCTGGGCGCGGAAATCAGCCAGCGGAGTGCGCTTGATGTATCCGCCCGAGGTGACGGTCACGACCATATCCTCACGCTCGATCAGGTCTTCGTCTTCCATGTCGCCGGACCAGTCGACGATCTCGGTGCGACGTGGAACGGCAAACTGGTCTCGTACGCTGCGAAGCTCATCGCCGATGATCGACATGATGCGTTCGCGCGAAGATAGTATATCCAAGTATTCCTTGATCTTGGCGGCGAGTTCTTCCAGCTCGTCTGTGACCTCTTTGACACCCAGTTGGGTCAGACGTTGCAGACGCAGTTCGAGGATGGCGCGGGCCTGAACTTCGGTCAGGTTATAGGTGCCGTCGTCGTTCATCTTGGACAGAGGATCGTCGATAAGACGCAGATAGCCTTCGATATCAGCCGCCGGCCAACGGCGGGTCATCAGCTTTTCACGTGCTTGCGCTGCGTCTGCAGACGAGCGGATCGTGGCGACGACTTCGTCCACATTGGAAACAGCGACCGCCAGACCACAGAGAATATGGCTGCGTTCGCGTGCTTTGCGCAGATCGTACGCAGTACGACGGGCAACCACATCCTCGCGAAAATCGATGAAGGATGTTAGGAAGCGGCGCAAGGTCAGCTGTTCGGGGCGACCGCCATTCAGGGCCAGCATGTTGCAGCCGAACGAAGTTTGCATAGGTGAGAAACGATAGAGCTGGTTCAGCACCACTTCGGGCGTTGCATCGCGCTTCAATTCGACGACGACGCGCACACCATTGCGGTCGGATTCGTCCTGCACATGGGACACACCTTCGATCCGCTTCTCACGCACGGCCTCGGCAATCTTTTCGATCATAGCGGCTTTGTTCACCTGATAGGGAATCTCATCGACGACGATGGCGTAGCGGTCCTTACGAAGCTCCTCGACACGGGTCTTGGAACGGATGATGACGCTGCCACGGCCCTCCAGATAAGCTTTGCGCGCGCCGGACCGGCCCAGCATTACGCCGCCGGTCGGGAAATCTGGGCCGGGGACGTATTCGATCAACTGTTCCGAGGTCAAGTCCGGGTCATCGATCAGCGCCAGAGTTGCATCAACCACTTCACCCAGATTGTGCGGAGGGATGTTCGTTGCCATACCCACAGCGATACCGCCGGCACCGTTGACGAGCATATTTGGGAAACGGGCGGGCAGGACGGTCGGCTCTTTGTCTTTGCCGTCATAGTTGTCCTGAAAATCGACCGTCTCTTTTTCAATATCGGCCAGCAGGGACGCGGCAGGCTTGTCCATCCGAACTTCGGTATAACGCATGGCCGCCGGGTTATCGCCGTCCATCGAGCCAAAGTTGCCCTGACCATCCAGTAGCGGCAGGGACATCGAGAAATCCTGTGCCATCCGCACCAGCGCGTCATAGATCGCACTATCACCATGCGGGTGGTACTTACCCATCACGTCGCCGACCGGGCGGGCCGATTTGCGGTAGGCCTTTTCGTGCGTGTTCCCGGTTTCGTGCATTGCATACAGAATGCGGCGGTGCACTGGTTTCAAACCATCGCGCAGATCGGGAATGGCGCGCGACACGATGACCGACATGGCATAGTCCAGATAGGACGTGCGCATCTCGGATTCGATGGATACCGTCGGGCCGTCATAGACGGGGCGCTCGGGCGGTGTTTCATCCATGTTTTCAGGTATTTCTGGCGTATCGCTCACGTAGGCTGCCCGTGTCTTGTTTTTGATCTATATCTTGTGGATGCACCTTATCAGACCCGGCATATAAGGTGCAAGCAAGCAACCGTCTTGTGGCCAAATTAGCCCGGTAACAGTAGAGTAACATATTGTTATCTAAGTATTAGGTGATTTTCGTGTTACCCTGAGAAGACCTTGCAATAAAAATGGAGGTCTGGATGGCGCAAAACGAAACCGAACTCATGTTGAAAGGGTACGGGCTGACAACCGCAGAATTTTTCTATCACATGCCCGATTACATACACGTTCTGAATACGTTTATCTGGCAGGATTATGATCTTGCCCCGGATCACCCCAAACTTTTTGAATTCGTGGAATTCTGGCAAAAAGAAATTGAAGGACCACTGCATTCTGTTCGGTTCACACATCGAAAGAAGATCGCTCCGGGCGAATGGCGGAATATGGTTGGAGAGTTTCGCGTGAACTAATCGGGCGTCGGATATACTTTCAGGAATCGAAAGTCCGGTTCTCAAATGTCGCGATTGAGATAATGTAATGACCAAACTGATGGTCTTATACGGAATCACTCTATGCCTAGATATCTTATCCTCGCCGCTGCGGTTTTCCTGAGCGGTCCTGCCATCGCCGAAGGGGTTCTGGATAAGATCAAAAAGGGCGCTGAGAATACTGCAAACGCGATAGGTCGCGGTGCAGAGGGTGTTGGTAACACAATCGAGAAAGGTGCGAACGTCGTCGACGAAACCATTGATTCGACTTCGGAACTGCTAAGGAATGAAGCCACGCCTGAAGAGACACGTGCCAAGTTGGATTTGATGGCGGGCGAAATTCTGGATCAACTACTAGCCGAGAATCCACAGGCACAAGAACTATACGAAGTCTGCGCTGGATACGCGGTTTTTGACTCGCGCAAGGTGACGGTTTTTCCGGTATCTGCAGGTTACGGGCGCGGTGTGGCGGTTTCAAAAGACACAGGACAACACACCTATATGAACATGGGGACCGGGGGCGTTGGCGGAGCGATTGGGATCGGGGGCTTTGAAACCAAGTTCGTGATCCTCTTCGAAACCCCTGCAGATCTAGAGTATTTTATTGATCACGGCTACGACGCGACCGCGGAGACGGGCGCAATGTATGGTGAGGATCGCGCGGGAGACACGCTGCGCTTTACCGATGGCCGATCCTTCTTTGTTCTGAGCAAGAAGGGGTGGCGGGTGTCAGCGGGAGCCTCAGGTACAAAATTCTGGAAATCACCCGAGCTTAACTGATCAACCGGAGCAACTGGCCCCACCAAGAACGCAGAACTTGGCGCAGTGCGGGTGGTTTAGATGCACGTCGGCTTCGGCCTCGGCCAAGGTTTCGCCCATTTCGAATTCAGGTGAGTATGGCAGCAACGTACATGCCAAAACCGCCGGACGTTCTGCGCCTTTGCGCTTAATCACCATGCGCGAGCTGGCACACATCATGGCATCTGGAGATTTATCAAGAATTCCCCAGCAAGCGGTGGTGATTTCAGGCACTTCTATGGATTCATCCATTTCGGGAAACAGCACGGTTTGACCCGGGTCTTGAGGATCGATGTCAAAGCCATGTTCTGCATAGAATGCGCCATAGCCTGCACGGCTGTCGGCGTCGGAATCTCCCCACACGGTACGCCCGGCGATCGCCATCTTAAAGCCGTTATCCCGCAGCCATTCCATGCCGATCAGCGTCTTGGCAAAGCTGCCTTTTCCACGCTCTTCATCATGTAATTCCGGGCGGTAGTGATCGACCGAAATGCGCAGTGTCAGCTTGCCGCCATAGTCACGTTGCAGCTCCAGCAACCCTTCGCGCATCGTGCGTCGCATCATCGGCTGCATGGCGTTAGTCAGAATCAGAACCTCGTAGCCGCGTTCAAGCGCTGCGCGGGTCATTTCGATCATTTCAGGGTTCATGAAGGGCTCACCACCGGTAAAACCAATCTCGCGGATTGGCCACTGGCGTTCTTCGATCTGATCCAGATAAGCGCGAACCTCGTCTGCTGCGATGTAAACCAGCGCGTCATTGGTGGGACTGCTGGCGATATAACAGTTGACGCATTCGATATTGCACAGCGTGCCGGTATTGAACCACAACGTTTCCGGGTTGGATAACGCAACAGACGCGCGTGTTTGCCCGTCCGCTGTCACCAAACTGTTTTGAAACTTCCCGATATTTGCAGCCTGAGTGGCGTTGTCTTTCATTCCGGCATCCGGTTTTGTGCATTTACCAAACCGACTTAATCGTTTGTGCCGGTTTAGTTAAGTACGTTGACGCCCTGCTGACAGAGTTTTGATGTTCGAAGATTTCGACATTTTGATTGCGCTAACATTGGACATGCCACGACTGGCAAGGTAAGGAAAAGCCATGGTTTCTCGCGTCATACCCGTTGACCCATTTGATCTGGTCATATTCGGCGGAACCGGCGATCTGGCGCAGCGCAAGATCGTTCCGGCTCTGTTTCGGCGTTACTGCGCCGGACAATGGCCCGAGGCCACCCGGATCATAGGCGCGGCACGGGGTGCGCTGACCGTTGAATCCTTTCGGGATATAGTTGCCGAATCTTTGCGTCAGTATGCGCCAAAACGGTCTAAAGACCCGGAGGCGGTAAATGGTTTTCTGCAGCGCATAAATTATGTTCCGCTGGATGCCTTGTCCGAAGACGGGTGGGCTCCATTGTCCGAATTGCTGAGCACGGATCGAATCCGAGCGTTCTATTTCTCGGTGGGTCCCAGACTGTTTGGTCCGCTGGCCGAGCGGATCAGAGCGCATAATCTCGCCACCCCTCAGACCCGGATCGTTGTTGAAAAGCCGTTTGGGCACGATCTGGAAAGTGCGCGCGCTTTGAATGCAACTTTGGCGTCGCATTTTGATGAGGGGCAAATCTATCGAATTGATCACTATCTGGGTAAAGAAACGGTACAAAACCTGATGGCGGTCCGGTTCGGCAACATGTTGTTCGAGCCATTGTGGAACAGCCAGTACGTGGATCACATTCAGATCACCGTTGCGGAAACAGTCGGCATCGATGGGCGGGAAGAGTATTACGAGCGTGCAGGTGCCATGCGCGATATGATGCAGAACCACCTAATGCAGCTTTTGTGTCTGATCGCGATGGAACCGCCCGCAAAGTTTGACCCGGATGCGGTACGCGACGAAAAGCTCAAGGTGATCCGTGCGCTGGACCCGGTTGAACCGCACCACATTGTTCGGGGACAGTTTGCCGGTGGAAAACAGGGTCGGGGGTATCGCGAGGTTGTGGGTAACAACCGGTCCACGACCGAGAGTTATGTGGCTTTGCGCGCGCATATCAGCAACTGGAGATGGGCAGGCACCCCATTTTATCTGCGCACTGGTAAGGAATTGGTAGCGCGGTCGTCGGTCATCAATGTGATGTTCAAGGATGCGCCGCATTCGATTTTCGGCGAAGAGGCGGGGCGTCACGCAAATGCGCTTTCGATTCGGTTGCAGCCGAACGAAGGCATTACTCTGAAAGTGACGATCAAAGAGCCGGGGCAGGGTGGGATGCGGCTGGTCGACGTTCCGCTGGACATGAGCTTTGCCGAGGCGCTTGGACCCGAAAATCAGGACCCGCCAGACGCCTATGAGCGGCTGGTGATGGATGTCATTCGCGGCAACCAGACCCTGTTTATGCGCGGTGATGAGGTCGAGGCCGCGTGGGCCTGGACCGACCCGATCATTGCGGGCTGGCAGGCACGCGGAGACGTGCCCAAACCTTATGAAAATGGCAGCACTGGCCCAGGCGACGCCGAACTGCTGATGAAGAGAGATCACCGCCGCTGGCAAGGAATAAACCCATGAATATTAAAGAATATGCAGACCGTGACATGCTGGCCATTGATGTCGCGAATGCACTGGCCGGAGACATTGAGTCCGCGTTGTTGCACCACGATGTTGTTTCGCTTGCCGTTCCCGGAGGGACCACCCCGGGGCCGGTGTTTGATGGGTTATGTGCGGCTGATCTTGAGTGGGATCGCGTGCGCGTGTTGCCGACAGATGAGCGGTGCGTACCGGGTGACCATAAACGTTCGAACGAGCGGCTGATCCGCGAGCGTCTATTGACCAATCGCGCCTCTGTCGCGCAGTACCTGCCATTGTTTGTCGCAGGTCATGAGCCCGAAGCGGTTCTGCCTGAGATCGAAAGCCTGATCAATCCCGTCTTGCCTCTGTCGGTCCTGGTTCTTGGCATGGGTGAGGATATGCACACGGCCTCTCTTTTTCCTGGGATGCAGGGCCTGACTGCCGCGCTGGACAGCCACGCGCCTACACTTGCGGTGGCAAGGACAAACGTGCAGCCCGAGGCGAGAATAACACTGACCGCACCCGTGCTCGAAGGTGCGTTGTCAAAACATCTCATTATCTTCGGAGAATCCAAGCGCGATGCGCTGGATCGCGCCATGTCACTGCCGCCAGAAGAGGCGCCTATCGCGGCCGTGCTAACCGGCATGACTGTCCACTGGGCGGAGTAGTCACCATGCAATTGGATCAACTGAAATCTCTGGCTAAATCGATCGGTGATCGCAGAATACTTGATCTGTTCGATGCAGATTCAAACCGTGCCGAGAGTTTTTCCACGTCCAGCGGCGACCTGTTGTTTGACTACTCTAAAACTCAGATCAACGACGACATTCGCTCTGCACTTATTCAACTCTGTGACCATGCCAAATTGGCGGATCGCCGGACGGCGATGTTTGCGGGCCAAAAGATCAACGAGACCGAAGGGCGTGCGGTACTGCATACGGCGTTGCGCAACCTCGATGGCGGTCCGGTCGAGGTGGATGGTCAGGACGTGATGCCAGACGTTCTGGAAACATTGCAGCGGATGCGCGTGTTTGCCGAAGAGGTGCGCGGCGGGGCGATCAAGGGGGCAGGGGGCAGCTTTACGGATGTTGTGAATATCGGCATCGGCGGCTCGGATCTTGGTCCGGTCATGGCGACACATGCCCTGGCACCGTATCACGATGGTCCAAAGTTGCATTACGTCTCGAACGTGGACGGGGCGCATATCGCCGACACCTTGCGCATGCTAGACCCGACGCGCACGCTGATTGTTGTGGCTTCGAAAACCTTCACCACCATCGAAACCATGACCAACGCGCGGACGGCGCGTGCTTGGATGGTGGATGGAGGCGGAGACCCGTCGCAGCAATTCGCTGCCGTTTCGAGCGCGGTGGATAAGACAGCTGCGTTTGGCATCCCCGAAGAGCGCGTGTTCGGTTTCGCCGACTGGGTGGGCGGACGCTATTCGGTCTGGGGCCCGGTCGGATTGCCGGTGATGATCGCTGTAGGCTCAAATGCATTCGATGCTTTTCTGCGAGGTGGGCAGGCGATGGACCTGCATTTCCGCTCGGCGAAGTGGGTTGAAAACATGCCGGTTATGTTGGCGCTTGTCGGTGTCTGGCACCGGCAGGTTTTGGGTTACGCCAGCCGTGCGGTTTTGCCTTATGATCAGCGCCTTCTGCGGCTTCCAGCGTATTTCCAGCAGCTTGAAATGGAATCGAACGGCAAATCTGTCGCAATGGATGGCAGTACGTTGGCCATGCCATCAGGTCCGGTGGTTTGGGGTGAGCCTGGCACCAATGGACAGCACGCATTCTATCAACTGATTCACCAGGGCACTGACGTGATCCCGTGCGAGTTCATGGTGGCAGCCAATGGGCATGAGCCTGAATTGGCCCATCATCATCGTCTGCTTCTGGCCAATTGCCTGGCTCAGTCCGAGGCTCTGATGCAAGGCCGATCATTGGATGAAGCCCGCGTGCGGATGGTGGATAAGGGTTTGACCGGCGAAGAGCTGGAGCGTCAGGCGCGCCACCGTGTGTTCTCGGGGGATCGCCCATCAACAACCCTGATATATCCGCAGCTTACGCCATATGTGCTGGGCCAGATCATTGCGCTGTACGAGCATCGGGTTTTTGTCGAAGGCGTGTTGCTCGGCATCAATTCATTCGATCAATGGGGCGTTGAGCTGGGCAAAGAACTGGCGACGTCTCTGGGGCCCATTGTCGATGGCGAAGTTGGCACCGAAGGCAAGGATGGTTCGACAGCCGGTCTGGTCGAGTACGCGCTACGCCATCGAGGTTGACACGGCACTCAGCCAAACTCTCTTATTGTCAGACAATTAAAATCTTGGCAGGGTTTCTGCCAATGTAGAAGGGCGCGGCCAAGCGCTGACGATGGGAGGATTGTCCATGCTGGGACAGATGATGACGCAGCCTTTGCTGATTTCGTCGCTTATTGATCACGCCGAACGCTATCACGGACAGACCGAGATAATCTCGGTCGAGACGGACGGGGCCGTGACCCAGACCAACTGGGCGGGGATCGCGCAGAACGCCCGCCGTATGGCTTCGGCGCTTATGAATCTTGGGCTACAGCCGCAGGATCGAGTGGGCACACTGGCCTGGAATAACCGCCGCCATCTTGAGATCTACTATGCCGTATCCGGCGCGGGCTTCGTCTGTCACACGATCAATCCGCGTCTTTTCCCTGAGCAACTGACCTATATCATCAACCACGCGCAGGATCGGGTTCTGTTCTTTGATGCAACTTTCCTGCCGTTGGTCGCCGCGCTTCAGGAGCATCTGACCGAGGTGCAGCATTTCGTGCTGATGGGTGCACGAGATGAGGCCGCGTTGTCTCAGGTCCCTGGTCTGATCTTCTATGACGAGTTGATTGAAACCGGCGATGCGGATTACGCGTGGCCCAGTTTTGATGAGAATACCGCCTCTAGCCTTTGCTACACATCGGGCACAACAGGAAACCCCAAAGGTGTTCTGTATTCGCATCGTTCGACTTTGCTGCATAGTTTCGCGTCAAACACACGTGATGTTATCGGCTATTCCGCGATGGATGTGGTATTGCCGGTGGTGCCAATGTTTCACGTTAATGCTTGGGGTTCACCCTATGCCAGCGCCATGTCCGGCTCACGCATGGTATTGCCGGGGCCGGGTTTGCATGGGGAAGCATTGGTCAATCTGATCGACACTTATGGCGTGACATTGGCGATGGGTGTGCCAACCATCTGGCAGGGCCTTCTGGCGCACGCGGCGACATGTGGAACCAAACTGGAAAGCCTGAATCGTACAGTTATAGGCGGTGCAGCGTGCCCGCCTTCGATGATCGAAACCTTTCGCGAGACCTATGGTGTCGATACCGTCCATGCCTGGGGTATGAGTGAAATGAGCCCGCTGGGCACTACCAACTATCCTATGGCCAAGCATCTGGAAATGCCCATTGAAGCACAACACAAACTACGCGAGAGCCAAGGCCGCCCGCCCTTTGGTGTTGAACTGAAAATAGTCGATGACGATGGCAGCGACCTTCCCCATGACGGTGAAACGCAGGGTGATCTGATGGTGCGCGGCCATTGGGTGCTAGACAGCTATTTCCACATGCAAGATGACGCCTTGTTGCAGGATGGCTGGTTCGCAACCGGCGACGTGGCAACATTGGACCCAGATGGGTTTATGACCATCCGCGACCGATCGAAGGATATTATCAAATCAGGTGGCGAATGGATCAGCTCGGTCGAGCTGGAAAATATCGCTGTCGCGCACCCTCAACTGGCGACAGCGGCGGTTGTGGGTGTGCCTCATCCGAAGTGGGATGAACGCCCGCTTTTGGTTGCTGTGAAGGCGGAAGGCCAAGAGCCAACCGAGCAGGATTTACTTTCATTCTTTGACGGTAAGATCGCCAAATGGCAGGTGCCAGACAAGGTTGTATTCGTCGACGCTCTGCCATTGAACGCAACCGGCAAAGTCCTGAAACGGAACTTGCGTGCGGATTTTAGCGACGTGCTGATGGGGTGAATGCCAAACGGGGGAAGAATGGCTCCGGCGGTAGGGATCGAACCTACGACCAATTGATTAACAGTCAACTGCTCTACCGCTGAGCTACGCCGGAACGGTCCGCGCCGTATAGCAATCAGCTTTGGCATCGTCCAGAGGATTAGATTATTTTTTGAAGATAATTAGTAAAGGCCCAGAAAACTCTATGTTTTTGCTTGTGAGTTTTCTCTTGGCACCGATGTAAGCATTGTCGCTTCGAAAGGCTACCTGCAGGTTTATTTTACAGGTGGAGTTGCTTCCTGAGTTGCCTTTTGTGCCTCACGCTCTTGCCGCGTAAAAATAGGTGCCGCAGCGGTGTTAATGTTGTGCTTAGTCAACAACTGTTCCATGTAACTGCCCGGTTCAGGAACGCCTCCTATAGTGGCCAAAAACTGCCGGATTCTACGCCCATAGAAATGAACTGAATAAGTATCTTCAGTTACAGCACGGCGCACTTTACGGGCCCATTTTGACCGCATTAAAAAGCGGCGGTTTTTAAAACTTATTGGATAAAGCCAATTTTCTGGAAAAGCGTATTTCGATTCTCCGGTTTTTTGCAGATAATGAGTCACTGCATGCGGACCCCAGACACCCCAACGTAAATCACCAACATGCACCGGAGTTCCTGCCTCTCTTAGGTTTTCAAGGCGCTTCTTCTCTTCATCAGGATACCATTCAGGAATTCCATATTCATCTTCAGTCATCTCAAGAAGTTGCCCAAGCGCTTCGCTGTCTGAAGGTAGGCCTAAAACACCACCAGCAATTTGATAGTCGGATTCCCAAGCGTAGAAATGACCAGTCTCCGACTTGAAAGTCTTGACGCAATAAGCATCAAGATCCGCCCAGATCATCCGGTCATTTTGTTGAAGAAGATGATACCTGAATACATCAGAGAACAACGCGAAGCTACCTGTTCTACCGTGTTTGATAAAGCGATCACTGCCGAGTACGGTATCGCCGTGAACAAGCTCTACACCTTCCGGCACATTTTGTACGTGTCCATAATGGTAGAGTTTTACATGATGACCTGCATCTAAGAAAGATTGAGCGCAAAGAACTTCTACATAGCTGAGGGGGCCTTCGACCCACAGCATCCCTATTTCGTATTCGTGGCGCATATTTGTTCTTGTTCCTGTACACGTGATTGCAGCTAAACAATCCGCCAATATCGTTTATAGGGTTAAGTCCTAATCACCAATATGAACCGCGACAAGGCAATCAGAAAACAAGAGGCCTCAGCCGTTTCAGAACTGCACCAAAATAGACTTCTGGAAGGTTAGTACGATCTGGCAGCGCAATGAGAGTGCATATGGATATTGGCTCCGGCGGTAGGGATCGAACCTACGACCAATTGATTAACAGTCAACTGCTCTACCGCTGAGCTACGCCGGAACTGAAGGGCGTATAACAACACGGAATTTCGTCGTCCAGAGGGGAAGCGCATTGCTGATGAAAAAAGTTTGCCGCTAACTGAGCCTGATAAATTCGGACTGTGCTGAAAGCGTCTCAACGGGTGCGACCTGGGCCTTTCCGGTCAGATCGACCAGATGCGCGAATACATTTCTTTCCGCCGCTGGGAGCAATGCACCAGGCGTGTCTATATAAATACGCAGTGCAAGCTGACGTGCAGTGGCCGGGCCTTTGATCAGTTCGTCAAGAATCTGAGATTCGCGCGAAAGACGGTGCTGAATCAGCCACTCCAGGCGATTGTTTGGTTCCGTTACAGGAGCGCCGTGGCCGGGATGAAAGACTGACCATTCTCTCGCGCGAAGGCGATGGCAGGCGGCCATGAAGTCGGTCAGATCCCCGTCGGGCGGTGAGACCAGCGAACTGGCCCATCCCATGACGTGATCCGCTGTAAAGCAAACATCGCCCCAGGCGAGCGCAATATGGTTGCCGAGATGGCCGGGTGTGTGGATGACTTCAAGCGTCCAGTCGTCCGCAGAAATACATGCAGTGTCTTCCAGCTCAATATCAGGGCGAAAATCCATATCAATTCCCTCACCGCCGCCCGCAAACCCATTCTGCGCCAATTCCGTCATAACCGCACTGCGGCCTGCTTGAGGCCCTCCAAAAGCGAGAATCGGTGCGCCTGTATGGATCGCAAGAGGGGCAGCAAGGGGTGAGTGATCGAGATGGGTGTGAGTGACGAAGATATGGCTGATCCGCTGATTGGGCTGTAATGCATCGAGAATCGCCGACAAATGTGCGTCGCTCAGCGGTCCCGGATCGATGACGGCGATGTCTGTTTCACCCAGAAGGTAAGTGTTCGTACCGCGATATGTCATCGGTGAGGGGTTTGGGGCAAGCACCCGGCTTAGGCCTTGAGCAAGTATCACAGCTTGTCCAGGCACTGGGTTGAAATCATCGGAGGCTTGCATTCTGACCTCTTCCTCTTGTCCAGGCAGCCCGCTAGGTTTAGCGCATGTCGACCCAATGGCTCAAACCTTATATACCGCGCAGCCTGTACGCGCGTGCCGCACTTATCCTGGTGCTACCGGTCATCGTTGTACTCTTGGTTGTGGCGATCGCTTTTTTGCAAAAGCATCTCGAGGAAGTGACCGCACAGATGACGCGAACGGCAGCCCGTGAGGTCACGCTTATATTGAACGTGATGGAGGGTGCAGAGACGCAGCAGCAGGCGCTGGCTGCTGCACGGCCTGATCTATCGGCATTGAATATGACTTCTCGTTTTCTGCCGCAGTACCAAGAACCGGTGGTTGGAAAGCGTCGTTGGTATGATTTCATCGCTCCACAAGTCGATGCTGAAATGCAGGCGCTGGTGCCCCAAATGCAAGACGTCGCACTGCCGAATGGACAGGAGGTGCGGCTTTATCTGAGCACGCATCTTGGCACTTTGGAATTGAAATTTGATCGACGGCGCCTGTCACCCACGGCACCGCACCAACTTATCGTTACGATGGTGTTCTTTGCGGCATTGATCACCACGATCTCATTTTTATACATGCGCAACCAACTGCGGCCGATTACCCGGCTCGCGGATGCGGCGCAGGCGTTCGGTCGGGGCCGCGTGGTGCCTTACTCTCCTAGCGGGGCAATCGAAGTGCGTGCGGCGGGCAACGCTTTTGTTGATATGCGCTCCCGAATCGAAAGGCAGATCGAGCAGCGCACTTTGATGTTGTCTGGCGTCAGCCACGATCTGCGCACGCCTTTGACGCGTCTGAAGCTGGGGTTGTCATTGTTACCCGAAGATGAGGCAGCCCCGCTGTTGCAGGATGTGGATGAAATGCAATCGCTTCTAGATGCATTTCTGGACTTCTCAAGAGGGACTGCAGAAAGCACACCTGAGGCGGTCGAACCCGAGATTTGGCTGAGTCAGATTGTCGATGACGCGCAACGCGCAGGCCAGCAGGTTGAACTGGTATCGGTCGAGGGGCAGGGGACTGTTATGTTGCGCCCGTCGGCAATGCGCCGCGCGGTGGAAAATTTGATTGGAAACGCTATCCGCTATGGTTCAAGGGCTGAGGTTAGTCTGTCGATGACACCGAAGTCGATCCGCGTCCGGGTCGAGGATGACGGCCCCGGTATACCCATTGAACAGCGTACTGAGGCGGTCAAACCTTTCACGCGCCTGGACCCGGCTCGGAACCAGAATCAGGGCAGCGGTGTTGGGTTGGGCCTTGCCATCGTCGCCGACATCGCCCGTGTACACGGCGGCATCCTTCGGCTGGGCAGCAGCGAAAAATTAGGCGGTTTATGCGCAGATATCGTGATAGGGCGGTGATGTGGTAGGCCCGGAGGGACTCGAACCCCCAACCAAAGCGTTATGAGCGCTCTGCTCTAACCAATTGAGCTACAGGCCCGCCGATGCGCCTTGCGTATCACGATGGCAGCCCGCGTCAAGCCTGACCGTTGCAACATCGCCCACAATCGAATAACCCGCGCGCAAAGCACTCATGAGGGATTGGCCATGACAGCGGGCAAGAACGGAATCACCTACGCCGATGCAGGTGTGGATATCGATGCGGGCAACGCTCTGGTCGATCGGATCAAGCCTGCGGCCAAGCGCACCAACCGCTCGGGCGTGGTGAGTGGGCTAGGCGGGTTTGGCGCTCTGTTTGATCTAAAGGCGGCTGGGTATGAAGACCCGATTCTGGTGGGCGCCACCGATGGCGTGGGCACCAAGTTGCGGATCGCGATTGATACAGGTGTTGTTGATGGCGTCGGCATTGATCTGGTGGCGATGTGTGTCAACGATCTGATCTGTCAGGGCGCTGAGCCATTGTTCTTCCTCGACTATTTCGCCACCGGCAAGCTGGATACCGATACCGCCGCGCGGATTATCGAGGGCATCGCCGAAGGCTGCGTGCAGTCCGGTTGTGCCCTGATCGGAGGCGAAACCGCCGAGATGCCGGGTATGTATCCCGATGGCGATTTCGATCTGGCCGGGTTCTCGGTCGGTGCAATGGAGCGCGGCGCGACCCTGCCCGAGGGTGTGCAAGACGGGGATGTGCTGCTTGGGCTGGCCTCAAACGGTGTGCATTCCAACGGCTATTCTCTTGTGCGCAAACTGGTCGAGATGTCGGGGCTGGGCTGGGATGCAGAGTCGCCTTTCGGTGGCGGAACATTGGGTGAGGCTCTGCTGACCCCCACGCGGCTGTATGTGAAACCGGCGCTGCAGGCGATCCGGGCAGGGGGCATCCATGCGCTTGCTCATATTACTGGCGGCGGCCTCACCGAAAACCTGCCGCGCGTATTGCCCGACGGGCTGGGGGCCGAGATCGATCTGAGCGCTTGGGACTTGCCGCCTGTGTTCAAATGGATGGCCGAAACTGGCGGCATCGCCGAATCCGAGATGCTGAAAACCTTCAATTGCGGTATCGGGATGATCGTGGTCTGCACGGCTGAGGATGCAGACAAACTGGAAGCACTGCTATCCGAAGCTGGTGAAACCGTTGCCCGGATCGGATCTGTCACCGAAACACCCGGCGTCGCGTACTCAGGCAAGCTGCTGTGAGTCACAAGCGCGTCGCGATTCTGATTTCTGGTGGCGGATCAAACATGCTGTCGCTGGTCGATAGCATGATCGGGGACCATGCTGGCCGGCCTTGCTTGGTGCTGTCGAACGACCCTGAAGCCGGAGGGCTGACAAAGGCCGCAGAGCGTGGAGTAAAGACTGCCTCCGTCGATCACCGACCTTTCGGTAAAGATCGCGCCGCGTTCGAAGCGGAACTGCTCAAGCCGCTGCTGGCTTCGCAGCCAGATTTAGTGTGTTTGGCCGGTTTCATGCGCGTTCTGACCGGCGATTTTGTTTCTCGCTTCCAAGGACGAATGCTGAACATCCACCCTTCGCTGTTGCCCAAGTACAAAGGCCTGAACACACATGCCCGCGCCATCGAGGCTGGCGATTCAGAACATGGTTGCACCGTTCACGAAGTCACAGCCGCGCTGGATGACGGCCCGGTTCTGGGACAGGCGCGCGTGGAGGTAAAGGCAGGGGATACGCCAGAGGAACTTGCCGCCCGCGTGTTGGTGCAGGAACACAAACTCTATCCTGAGGTCCTGCGCCGGTATTGTATGGGCAACAAAGACCCAGTTCTGTTGCCTTGAATTTGCGCGGCGATTTACACGCGTAGGGTAATCGTCTTATGGTCGCATATCGCTCGGGACAAGCACGACACGGGCAGTCACAAGAATCAAAAGCAAGAACAGCACCGCGCATGAAAACCCTGACTACGACGCAAGAGCTGGCCGCCTTCTGCACGGCTGCTGCACAATATCCTTATGTCACTGTTGATACCGAATTTCTGCGCGAACGGACTTATTATTCCAAGCTCTGCCTGGTTCAGCTCGCGGTGCCGTCCGAGGATGAGGGCAGTGCTGTTCTAGTCGATCCCTTGGCTGAGGATTTGTCGCTTGAACCTTTGTATGACCTGTTCCGGAACGAAAGCGTTGTCAAAGTATTCCACGCGGCTCGGCAGGATCTGGAAATTTTCTGGGTCGACGCTGGCGTCTTTCCGACACCGCTGTTCGACACTCAGGTTGCCGCGATGGTTTGCGGCTTTGGTGAGCAAGTCGGTTATGAGACACTTGTCCGGAAAATATGTAGAGAAGGCGTTGATAAGACATCGCGTTTCACCGACTGGTCGCGGCGTCCATTGACGGACGCGCAAAAAACCTATGCGCTGGCAGACGTAACCCATCTTCGGAAAATCTATGAACATCTGTCTACGGAGTTGAAAAATAGCAAGCGGGATCACTGGGTCGTTGAAGAGCTTCGTATTCTAACACGGCCCGAGACCTATGACATTCGTCCTGAAGAAGCGTGGCGCAGGGTCAAAACACGCACAAATTCCGCTAAATTTCTGGCTGTAGTGAAAGAGTTGGCTCAGTTCCGCGAAGCCCATGCGCAAGAGAACAATGTGCCTCGTAGCCGTGTTTTCAAGGACGATGCACTAATCGAAATGGCGTCGACAAAGCCTAAAACGCCCTCTGATCTTGGTGGATCACGTTTGCTGTTGCGAGAGGCCCGCAAGGGGGCGATCGCTGACGGTATCCTGGCGGCAGTAAAAAGGGGTGTGAACTGCCCACAAGATCAATTGCCAAAGGTAGACAACAGCCGTGACAAGCTGAAAGTGAATCCAGCCCTCGCCGATCTTCTGCGCGTTCTGCTGAAATCAAAGACCGAAAGCGCAGGCGTCGCCGCAAAACTGATCGCGTCCAGCGCTGATCTGGACCAGATCGCCGCTGGTGAGCGCGATGTTCCAGCCATGTCCGGCTGGCGTTTTGAGGTCTTTGGCGAGGATGCACTTAAGCTTTGCGAGGGCAAGATTGCACTAGCAGCCAAGGGGCAAGCTGTGGATGTGGTTGCGCTTTAACGGCGACGTGATTCTAGCGCGTTCTGCTGGCCTTTGACACGGACCATGCGGATGCCTTCCAGTTCTTGAGCGCTGACATTGACAGCTTCAGAAACCATTCTAGAGCGTTCGTTTCCCTGAACGGTTGCATAGTCCGGATAATCCACGCGGAAGGTATATTCCAAAATGCCATTCTTGGTAAGTTCTTCGGACCTTACTCGGGCAAGCTGCGCATTATATGCGCCCTGTCGAATGGCGGTACCAGCTGCATATATGATCGCGCCTGAAGGTGTGGGGTCGACACGCAATTCGTTGATGACCGCTATTGGAACGCTATTGTCTTCAATTTCAGGCCGCGCCAACAGGCCTTTACCGTTGTTTTGACGTGGAACCAACGCATCTGCGTCGCTGGCTGAAACCTCTGATGGGGCAGGTGTGCTGCTGCCAAACCAGTTCGATGGGTTCGCCCGAGAGTTGCTCCAACTGTTACAGGCGGAAAGAACCGTGGCGGAGAGCAGAAGAACAGTCAGAGATTTGTGCATGGACCCAACACTTTGCGCAACTTTACCCGCACTGGGTTACCGCAATTTCAGCATCTTGAAAAGCCACACTGGGGGCTGGACAGAAGGGGAAGCTGAGCATAGTTCACAAATGTGATCGCGTAACGCAAGGACAGACCAGCCATGGCAACGCCAGCCTTTGAAGAGATAGTCGAAGATTTCGAGTTTCTGGAAGACTGGGAAGACCGCTATCGTCATGTCATCGAGCAGGGTAAGGCGATGGAACCGCTGGATGATGCGTTCAAGGTTCCCGCGACCAAAGTGAACGGCTGTGCCAGCCAAGTCTGGCTGCATCCCAGCATCGAGAATGGACAATTCAAATTTGACGGGGACAGCGATGCGCTGATCGTGCGGGGCCTGATTGCGGTATTACGCACGCTTTACAACGGCTTGCCGGTAGCCGATGTGCCAAAGGTCGACGCCGGAGGAGAACTTGCCAGACTGGGGTTGCAGGAGCACTTGTCTGCGCAACGTTCGAATGGGCTACGTGCTATGATTGAACGCATTCGCGAGGTCGCGTTGGCCAGCGCTTGATCTTCATGTAGCGTTGCGTGTTGCCCAATCCGTAAGCGTCGTTTCCAAGTCACCGTATCCGGTCTGCCGACGCTCGAATTCCAGTCCCATCCGTTCGGCACATTCTTGTGCGCGACGTGTGAGATTCGGGTTGTCGGTCTGTGCTTGATAAACGAGTTTGGTGTAATTTCCGAAATACATCTCGCGCAGTTCCGGGTGTCTATCCAGACCAAGCGGTTTCCAGACAAATGCGTCAAACTGCCGGGCGAGGAAATCGGTTAGGTAAAACGCAGTGGTTTCATCGGCGCCATGTGCGGCAAATGCCAGATTTCCTTCGAAAAAGGAATAGCAGTGGGGCCCTTGAATCATCTCGACGCCCAGACGTTCACATGCAGTCTGCAGCAGGCCTCCGGTTCCGCAATCGGCATATACAACATAGATTCGGTCGTATGAATCGCGGTGCTTGGCAATCGCATCCTCGACCGCTTGCGTGATTTTCTCGGGGTGTACATGCAGAATTGCGGGTAGGCAGGTCAGAGCCATATGATCCCAGCCATTCCGTTCCTTGAGATCCAGAATTTCACGGGCAAGCGCCCCACATGCGATCAGCAGAATCGACTCGGCAGCGCGCGGAGTGGCGTAACCCTGACGGGTCAGGCTTTCATCATCTGGTATCGGCGCGTCGGTCATGTGATCTCTCTGGTTGGCAACTATATATGTCAGGCTTTGGACAAAAAAGGCCGCCCCAGAAAGGACGGCCTGTCTCACGGTATGGTCGCGTGCCTTAGCCGGCCAGTTGGTTGTGCTTGCGCGACATGAAGTCCTTGGCCATTTCCACCGCCACGGCTGCGTCACGGCAATAGCCGTCAGCACCGATCGCCTTGCCAAACTCTTCGTTCAGCGGTGCGCCGCCAACCAGAACGGTGTATTCATCACGCAGCCCCTGTTCGACCAGTGTGTCGATTACCACCTTCATGTAAGGCATAGTCGTTGTCAGTAGGGCGGACATACCCAAAATGTCGGGCTGTTCGTTTTCTAGCGCTTCCAGATAGTTTTCGACCGGGTTGTTGATTCCGATATCGACAACCTCGAACCCGGCGCCTTCCATCATCATTGCAACAAGGTTCTTTCCGATGTCATGGATGTCGCCTTTGACCGTGCCAATAACCATCTTACCGACACGCGGAGCACCGGTTTCAGCTAGCAATGGCTTCAGGATTGCCATGCCGCCTTTCATTGCGTTGGCGGCCAACAAAACTTCAGGCACGAAAAGGATACCGTCGCGGAAGTCGTGGCCAACAATTGTCATGCCACCAACCAGTGCTTTGGTCAGAATATCGTATGGCATCCATCCGCGCTCGAGCAGGATGTTCACACCTTCTTCGATTTCTTCCTTCAGGCCGTCATAAAGGTCATCGAACATCTGTTCGACGAGTTCGTCGTCATTCAGTTCGGACAGGACGATGTCTTCTTCATCGGACATGGGTAATTCCCTGAGCTGAGTGGGCTTGCGGCCCGGGTGGCATTTTTTCCGTTTTGGCCATTTCGTCGCAGGACTACTGTGACGATTGCGACCTAGGTCGTTCCGAGACCGACCTATAGGCCGAATTTTGGCGTCGGGCGACCTCGAATTCTGCAAGATCATCCTGCATTTGTTTCATTTGTTCTGATTTCCTTCGCGCAGACCGATTTCAAAAACGCCTCAAGGTGATCGGATATGAAACAGGTGTAATCCTTGCCATTGGGCCCAGCTTTAATTAATACTGACACTCGGAACATATGGTGAACAAATGGCCGTAAGAATGAACCATCCGGGCCGGGGAGCGGCATCAAATTCAGCGGGTCGATTCGAGAAGTATTTGACCGAGCTGACCGAGGATGGGTGGGATTTGTTCGAAGATCTACCTCCGCTGCGGACCGAGGTTCAGGACGAAGTGGCCCGCAGTCTGATCACCTACAACAAATCACCGGATTTACCTTTTGATCGTTCGATCAATCCATATCGGGGTTGCGAGCATGGTTGCGTTTATTGTTTTGCCCGGCCAACCCATGCATATCTGGGCCTGTCGCCAGGGCTGGATTTTGAAACACGTCTGATCGCACGCCCCAATGCCGCAGAGATATTGCGACGGGAGCTTTCTGCGCGACGCTATAAGGTGGCTACGATTGCGTTGGGCACTAACACCGATCCATATCAACCGATTGAGAAAAGCCGCGAGATAACAAGAGGCTGTCTTCAGGTGTTGAGTGATTTTCAGCATCCAATCGGCATCGTGACAAAAGGCACATTGATCGAACGTGATCTTGATATCCTGGCGCCCATGGCCCGCTACGGTCTTGTGCGGGTCGGGATTTCGCTGACCACTCTGGACGCTAATCTTTCCCGCCAGATGGAGCCACGTGCACCTTCTCCACTGCGCAGGTTGCGCACGATTCGCGTCCTGACCGAAGCAGGGATACCGGTGCGCGTTATGACCTCTCCTGTCGTGCCGGGTTTAACCGACCATGAGCTTGAGAAGCTGTTGGAGGCCGGCAAGCAGGCGGGCGCGGACGCCGCAAGCTGGATCATGTTGCGGCTGCCGCGCGAAGTGTCCGAACTGTGGCGGGAATGGCTGACCGAGCATCAGCCGGGCAGGGCCGAGAAGGTTATGGCGCGGCTAAGGGAGATGCATGGAGGAAAAGAGTATGATCCGCGTTGGGGTCATCGAATGCGGGGCGAGGGGACTTATGCCGAAATGATTGCGCAACGGTTCAGCGCCGCCGTGAAACGGCTGGGACTCGCCGTAGACCTACCACCGCTGAATTGTGCGGATTTCGCGCCACCGCCCCAGTCTGGTGATCAGTTAAGTTTGTTCTGAATTCATGAGTCAGAAGCTGATACCGATTCCGGCCGAGAAACCGTTTACCGTATCGCTTCCATAATAGCGGACCATGAAACGGGTCGTTGATACCCAGGGCACCCAGGTATCGGATAGATCAACCTCAATCCCGCCACCGACGCGGGCAAGCCAATCCGTGCCCAGCACCAGTGCCTGATCCCCGATCAGATAGGATACCGACAGATCACCAACCCATCGAACCGGGCGCCCGAACATACGTTTACCCGTTGGAAAACGATATCGTGACCAAAGGACGGCATTCGCGGCAGTCGATTCAACCAAAAGGTCTTCGTTGTCGCCGATAGGCCAATACTCGATATGCGTATAGCGCAGGCTTGCTTCGAACTCCCGATCATTAGATAGCGATTTCTCGTACGCAACTGTCATCGAGCCACCCGCGCCACCTGCCCAGATACCACCGCTATCAAGGTAATCCCGGTCAAGGCCAAGGCGGTTGGCAATGGCTTGCGCCCCTATCGATGCATCGGATTGCGTGCGCCCGACCGAAATATGGGCCATCGGAGTCAGTTTCCAAAACTCCCCAATGTCAAACTGATAGCCGACTCCACCAGTGAGGGCGAGGCTGGTCCATTTCAGAGGTACACGATTAGTTTCTCCGGTGCCGCTGAAGGTCAGAACAGGATCATAGCGCGCGTATCCGATGTAGCCTTCGAGATAGATCGGTACGCCTTCGGCAAGACGAAATCCGCCACCCAGCTGTGCGGATTTGAAATCGTAGTCGCGATTATCCGTGTTCGATTGCAACGAAATTGCACTCGCAGAATCGTCCGGGATGCCTGCCAGCCCCAAAATCGCAAGCGAGCCAGCAGCATTTTCCTGCTGCTGCTGTTCAAAAGCTCTTTCAAGCAGGCTTTGTGCGGCGGCGGTCTGTGCAAACAGCAGCAAAAGGAACACAAGGGCGGAACGCATGATAACCGGAATCTTATTGCTGGACGCAGCAACACTAGGTTGGGTGGCGTGCCGCGAAAAGAACGAACAAGGCGCAAGTCCAAGATTGCCTCAGAACGGTTTCTTTTGGGTAACGGTAGGAACAAAAAAGACCCCGGCTAGGCGGGGCCTTCATTTCAACTTCTGTCACCGATCAGCGGTTTTCGATATCTACGTAGTCGCGGCTTGTCGCGCCCAGATACAACTGACGTGGACGACCGATTTTGTTTTGTGGATCGGCAATCATTTCCTTCCACTGGCTGACCCAGCCAACCGTACGCGACAATGCAAAGATCGGAGTAAACATCGAGGTTGGGAAACCCATAGCTTCCATCACAATGCCCGAATAGAAGTCGACATTCGGGAAGAGTTTCTTTTCGATGAAATATGGATCTTCCAGGGCCTGCTTTTCAAGCGCCTTGGCGACCTGAAGTTTAGGGTTATCTTCGATACCCAACAGATCAAGAACTTCATCTGCAGACTGTTTCATCACAGTCGCGCGCGGATCGAAGTTTTTGTAAACGCGGTGGCCAAAGCCCATCAGGCGGAACGGATCGTCTTTGTCCTTGGCGCGTTCAATGAACTCGGGGATGCGGTCTACGCTGCCGATCTCTTCCAGCATTTCAAGGCAGGCCTGGTTTGCGCCGCCATGGGCCGGACCCCAGAGGCAGGCGATGCCCGCCGCGATACAGGCGAACGGGTTCGCACCAGACGAAGACGCCAGACGTACCGTCGATGTCGACGCGTTCTGTTCGTGATCCGCCTGCAGCATGAAGATACGATCCATGGCGCGTGCCAAAATCGGGTTCACCTCGTAGTCTTCCGCAGGAACTGCGAAACACATTTGCAGGAAGTTCGACGCATAGTCCAGATCGTTGCGCGGATACACGAAGGGCTGGCCAATATGGTACTTATAAGCCCAAGCCGCGATCGTCGGCATCTTTGCAATCAGGCGATGAGACGCGATCTCGCGCTGACGCGGATCCGAAATGTCGGTCGAATCGTGATAGAAGGCAGACATGGCGCCGACCACGCCGACCATGATGGCCATCGGATGCGCATCGCGACGGAAACCGCGGTAGAAATACTGCATTTGCTCGTGCAGCATCGTGTGGCGCGTGATGGTAGTCTCGAATTTCTCCAAATCTTTTGCCGATGGCAGTTCGCCATAAAGCAGCAGGTAGCTAAGTTCGAGGAAGTGAGATTTCGATGCGATCTGCTCAATCGGGTAACCACGGTGCAGGAGTTCGCCCTTGTCACCATCAATGAAGGTGATGGTGCTGTCACAGCTCGCCGTCGACGTGAAACCCGGATCATAAGTGAATACACCAGCTTGACCATAGAGCTTACGAATGTCGATCACGTCGGGCCCCGCAGTCGGAGAAAATACCGGCAGATCGTAGCTTTCGCCGTGGACAGTCAGTTTGGCTGTTTGTTGGCTCTCGGTCATGTTTATCCCTTCCTCATTCGTACAGTTGCCGGATCGCTGTCCGTCAAAGCAGGCAACGACTGCGTGGTGTCGCGCAGTTCGTTCTTAGTGGAGCAGCATTACCCGAATGTGAAATCAGTCAGGGTTAGCTGCATCATCAAGCCGCGCCAGGGTTTCATTCCGCCCAAGCACAAGCATCATGTCAAATACCGAAGGTGTAACTGCCCGGCCTGCCAGCGCGGCCCGCAGCGGGCCGGCCAATTTGCCGAACTTAACCCCGTTCGCCTCTGCGAACGAATTCAGGGTCTCCTCCAGTTCGTTCCGAGACCAGCTAGCATTTTGCAGCTGCGGCGTCAATTCATTCAGTATACCGTCGGATACTGAGGTCAGGGCCTTAGCCGCCTTCTCGTCCGGTTGGATAGGTTTGGACGTCAGAACAAAATGGGCTTTATCAAGGAGTTCCGGGAAAGTGCGCGCTCGATCCTTGAGGCAATACATCGCACGCGCTAGATCACTCGATTGTGTTTCGGTCAGCTGTGATTTGTTTGCTGCAGACAGATAATCCTGGATTTCCTGCTGCAGCGCAGCATCCTCTCCGATGGCAATATGTTGTCCGCATAGGTTTTCCAGTTTCTTCAAATCAAACCGTGCGGGACTTTTGCCGATCCCTTCCAGATCAAACCACTCTTTGGCTTGAGCATCAGTAAAGAATTCATCGTCTCCATGGCTCCAACCAAGGCGTGCCAAATAATTGCGCATCCCCGCGGCAGGATAGCCCATGGTTTGATATTCCTGCGCACCCAATGCGCCGTGGCGTTTGCTGAGTTTTTTTCCATCCGGGCCGTGTATTAGTGGGATATGAGCCCAGACCGGGATGTCCCACCCCATCGCCTCATAGATCATCATCTGACGGGCAGCGTTGTTGAGGTGGTCGTCACCCCGGATCACATGAGTCACGCCCATGTCGTGATCGTCGACCACAACCGCCAGCATATAAACCGGCGTACCATCCGAGCGCAGCAGGATCATATCATCAAGCTGATCGTTGCGAATGGTCACGTCGCCCTGCACCTGATCACGGATCACGGTGGAACCTTCCTGCGGCGCTTTGATGCGGATCGCATAGGGAGCATCTGGATGCGTGGCTGGGTCGGCATCCCTCCATGGGCTGCGAAACAGCGTCGACTTACCTTCGGCGCGCGCCTGTTCGCGGAACGCAGCGATTTCCTCTTGGGTCGAATAGCACTTGTAGGCCTTGCCCTCAGCAAGCAACTGACGCGCTACCTCGGCATGACGGGCGGCACCTTCGAATTGGCTGATAACGTCCCCGTCGTGATCCAGCCCTAGCCACTTCATACCCTGTAGGATCGCAGCCGTGGCTTCCGGAGTCGAACGTTCCCGATCTGTATCTTCGATCCGTAACAGAAACTTGCCCCCGCGGCCCCGCGCATAAAGCCAGTTGAACAGAGCGGTGCGCGCGCCCCCGATATGCAGAAATCCGGTGGGAGAAGGGGCAAAGCGAGTGACGACCTGATCGGACATTGTGTGGATTAACCTTTTGGTAACCTTAGCGGGCATAGTTTGGCGACTATCTACCCAGCCCGAAGGACGGGGGCAACCATGCGTGTTCTGACACGGGTCGAGACCGCATTGCTGATCCAGCGGGGATATCTGTTCCCGTGGTCTCCGGTCTGTCTAGCGGTCGGGATCGGCTGGTACTTTAGCCTGAGGTTTGAACCCGGCGCAGGCGTGTACGCAATGGTCATTGCGTTTGTGTTGTTGGCGATTGGTTCCAGTCTTTGGTTGAGAGAGGCCTGGCGCCCGCTGCCCATCGGGATGTCGCTGATTGCGTTGGGTTTTCTGCTGGCCGGAACGCGGGCCCATATGGTTGCAGAGCCGGTCTTGCAATGGCGCTATTATGGCCCGGTCGAGGGGAGGGTCATAGCGCTGGACCGCTCTGCGTCGGATGCGCTGCGGGTTATGCTGGATCAGGTGCGGATTGTCGATATTCCCCCTGATCAAAGGCCCGGGCGCATCCGACTTTCGATACATGGCGATACTGTTGCGTTGTCCCCGGGTCAGCGGATCATGACCACCGCACACCTTTCTCCGCCGCAAGGTCCGGTCGAACCGGGTGGATTTGATTTTCGCCGCCACGCCTGGTTCCAAAGGCTTGGCGCAGTTGGATATACCCGTGTTCCAGTTTTGTCTTCGGCCCCGGCTCGCGATGGTCAAAGCGGTGTTCGTATTACGGCGTGGCGTATGGCGATCTCGGACAGAGTTCGTGCAATTTTGCCTGGCGAGATCGGTGGATTTGCTGCCGCCGTTACCACAGGGGATCGCAGCGGTATGAGCAAGGCCTCGCTTGAGTCCTTGCGTGCCTCAAATCTGGCGCATCTTCTGGCGATCTCTGGATTACATATGGGCTTGCTGACTGGTTTTGTATTCGTGGCATGCCGCATCGGATTGTCCATGGTGCCTATGCTGGCCCTGCGTTTGCCTGTACGAAAAATGGCGGCGATCTGCGCCTTAGCCGCTGCCACCATCTATCTATTTCTCTCTGGCGGAAACGTCGCGACCGAGCGCGCATTTGTCATGGTCTGCGTCATGCTAGGAGCCGTGATGCTGGACCGCCGCGCGATCTCGCTACGGGCGGTGGCCGTTGCCGCATTGATCGTATTGGTACTGCGCCCTGAATCACTGCTGAGCCCCGGGTTCCAGATGTCATTTGCTGCGACGACCGCTCTGGTCGCGGGTTTCGGAGCCTTGCGAGACTATGGTCCAATGCCCGGTCCACTCTGGATGCGGCGGGTGTTGGCCTTGTTGATTTCATCGGCGATCGCGGGGATCGCAACTGCCCCCATCGGAGCGGCTCATTTCAACACCGTGTCCCACTATGGATTAATCGCAAACCTCGTCTCGGTCCCGGTGATGGGCACTCTGGTCGTCCCGAGCGCCGTTGTCGCAGCACTTCTTGCGCCATTCAGGCTTGAGGCAATCGCACTGCACGTGATGGGTTTGGGGCTGAATTGGATCCTAGCGGTTGCGTCCTGGGTTTCGGGACTTGAAGGTGCGCGGGGATTTGTTGTTAGCCCAGGCCCATTTGTACTGCCCATTACGGCAGTGTCTTTCCTCTGGTTGATTCTGTGGCAAGGGCGCACGCGATGGATTGGATTGGTCCCGGCGGTAGTTGCTATTGCGGCGTGGGGGCAGGGGAGCCGTCCTGATGTTCTGATCGCAGATACCGGTGGGCTCGTCGGCGTGATGACCGATCAAGGCCGTGCGCTGAGTAAACCAAAAGGCAGCGGTTTTGTCGCATCGGTTTGGTTGGAGAATGACGGAGACGACGCGGATCAGCCAAAGGCGGCGAAGCGCTGGCCCGAGTCCTCAGGCGGTGTCCAACGTTATCTGCTGGGTAACAAAGAGCTAGTGCACCTAACAGGCAAACGCGCTGCGCTGGCCTTTGGAGAGTGCCGGCCAGATCAAATTATTATCGCGTCAGTTTCGTTGTCTCTGACAGGTGCATGTCAGATCTATGACCCGGATGCACTGCGAAGCACAGGCAGTCTCGCCATTTCCAAAGGGAGTTTGCTCACCAGTTCAGAGGCTTCAGGGCGCCGCCTGTGGTCACCTCAGCCCCGTCAGTAGCTACGGATCAAACCAACCAACCGACCCTGTACTTTCACCTTATCCTCGGGCAACACACGCGTCTCATAAGCCGGGTTTGCTGCTTCAAGTGCAATGGCCTGACCGCGACGGAAAAAACGCTTTAACGTGGCTTCTTGATCTTCAACCAGCGCCACTACGATATCCCCGTTATCTGCTGCCGTGGTTTCACGGATCACGACAACATCGCCATCATTGATACCGGCGTCGATCATCGAGTCGCCCCGCACTTCAAGCGCGTAATGTTCACCGCTGCCTGAAATCATCGAGCCCGGCACTGCCACGCGGTGTGAAACATGGCTTATCGCTTCGATCGGGACACCCGCCGCGATCCGCCCCATGACGGGCAGTTCCATCGCATCAACGGTGACGGGTTCGAAATTCGCTGGGCGGGTCCCTTCGGGCCGGTCACCTTCAATCACGCGGGGTTTGAAGCCTGCCGTCGGCTCTCCACCAAGGCTTTCGGGCAGCTTGACGATTTCAATGGCGCGTGCCCGGTGAGCAAGGCGGCGGATAAAGCCACGTTCTTCCAGCGCCGTGATCAATCGATGGATCCCGGATTTGGAACGCAGGTCCAACGCAGCCTTCATTTCATCAAAACTGGGCGGAACACCGTCCGCTTGCACGCGTTTGTGGATGAATTCCAGCAAATCCAATTGCTTCTTGGTCAGCATCGCTCGCACCTCATCGCTCATGCGTTTTCTTTTGTTCTACGCATGTTCACGTTTTGTGTCAACGGATTTGCTAGATAGGCAGGTAGGTGACCTTATCACCGGGAGGGCGCGCGGGATCATTGGGCTGTCGTACCAGCAATGCGTTTGCATGTGCTAAAACACTGAGAAGTGAGCTGTCCTGATCGTCACACGCCCGAATGCCATCGCTGTCCACAATCGCGCGCATATAGTGTTCGCGCCCACCGTTTTCAGTGAGTGGTGCCTTCAGCTGGGCCTGCTGCAGAGGTGGAAGTACATCTTCTATTCCCAGCATGCGCCGCACCATCGGAACCAAAAACAGATACCCACAGACCATTGCGCTAACCGGATTGCCGGGCAGGCCAACCATTGCTGCGTCGCCGAGGCGTCCAGCCATTAGTGGTTTACCCGGACGCATGCGGATTTTGTAGAACGACTGCTCCAGCCCAAGGCCTTCCGAGACATCTGCAACCAGATCGTATTCTCCGACCGATGCTCCGCCGATTGTCACCACGAGGTCCGCGCCTTGCGCCAGACCAAAAGCTGTTTCCAGAGAGCCAACCGTGTCTTGTGCGATCGGTAGCACGCGCACATGCGCACCGTTGTTTTCAAGGAGCGCTTTCAGGCCAAACGTGTTTGACGCGATGATTTGATCGGGTCCTGGCGTCTCGCCGGGCATCACCAGTTCATTGCCCGTCGATATCAATGCCACCACAGGTTTACAGGTCACAGGGACGGAGGCGATATTCATCGCAGCTAAAAGCGCAATATCCTCGGGCCGGAGCTGGCGTGGGGCCTTGATTTTGGTGCCGACGGCGAAATCAATGCCAGCAGGGCGGACATTGGTCTTTTCTCCGGGAGGGTGAGTGATGGTGATCAGGCTGTCTCGGCGCTCGACATCTTCTTGAATAACGACGAAATCCGCGCCGTCAGGCATCGGCGCACCCGTAAATATTCGCACTGCTTGACCGGGCCCGACCTTGCCTTCAAAGCGCTTTCCGGCTGCGGATTCGCCGATCACTTTGAACATCGCGTGCAATTCAACTTCGGTCGCTTTCACCGCGTATCCGTCCATCGAAGACGCTTCAAAAGGGGGTTGATCACGTGTTGCGGCGACGTTCTGCGCCAAGATGCGACCACCTGCCGCTGCAAGATGAACCGTTTCAGCAGACAGAGGCGTGACAAGTTCGAACAATAGGGCTCGGGCGTCTTCGACGGAGATCATGACGCCTCGTAACGACCTGATTTACCGCCGTCTTTCAAAAGAACTCGGATGCCGCCAATCTCCATTGCCTTATCCACTGCCTTAGTCATGTCATAGACAGTCAAAGCGGCGGTTGAGACCGCCGTCAGCGCCTCCATCTCGACACCAGTTTGTCCCGCAGTTTTGACGGTGGCTTCGATCTGCACGCCGGGAAGATCCGGATCCAGGGTCAGCTCAACCGCAACTTTGGTAACGGGCAGAGGGTGGCACAGCGGAATTAAGTCCGGAGTTTTCTTTGCGCCCATGATGCCAGCGAGACGCGCAATACCAAGAACGTCGCCTTTCTTGGCGCGACCTTCTGAAATAACATCATAGGTTTCCCGTACCATCCTGATGTGACCTGCGGCGACTGCAACCCGGTCCGTGACGGCCTTATCGGACACATCCACCATGTGTGCCTCGCCCTTGGCATCGAAATGCGTCAGTGGCATCACATCACTCCGGGGATGAGTGGATTGGCCAGTAGCGAACGGGTTGCGCTGGCCACATCGTCTTGCCGCATCAGGCTTTCGCCAATCAGGAAACAGCGCGCGCCATAGCGGGCGATATCAGCAAGGTCAGCAGGCGTGCTCAGACCGCTTTCGCACACGATCGTGCGATCTGCTGGAACCAACTTCGACAGGTGGCGTGTCGTATCAAGTGTGGTTTCGAAGGTTTTGAGATTGCGGTTGTTTATCCCGATCAGAGGGCTTTTTAGCTGTGTCGCCCGCTCTAGCTCCTCGGCGTCGTGTACTTCGATCAGAACATCCATACCCCAGTCGAACGCTGTCTGCTCAAGCTCTGCAGCTTGCGCATCTTCAACCGAGGCCATGATGATCAGAATACAGTCCGCACCCAGCGCACGGGCTTCGACCACCTGATAGGGGTCATACATGAAATCTTTACGCAAAGCGGGCAGAGAACATGCTGCACGGGCTTCAGTCAGGAATTCCTTTGCCCCTTGAAAGCTAGGTGTATCGGTCAGCACCGACAAGCACGCAGCTCCTCCCGCTTCATATGCTTCGGCCAGCGCGGGTGGGTTAAAGTCTTCGCGGATCAATCCCTTGGAAGGGCTGGCTTTTTTAACCTCGGCGATCAGCCCATAGCCAGATCGCGTGGCTTTGTGCAGAGCTTCTGCAAACCCCCGGACCTCTGGTGCGTTGCGCGCCTCTGATTCTAGTGTTTCCAGCGATTTGGCTGCCTTGTCTGAGGCGACTTCTTCAAGCTTGTAGGCTTTGATCATGTCCAGAACGGTCTCGGTCATGCGGTTTCCTGTGTAATGCGTGCCAGAGCGTTGATCTTTTCACGGGCTTTGCCGCTGTCGATGCTTTCAGCGGCCATAGCCACCCCTTCACGCAGATCACTGGCGGCATCTGCGACAACAAGTGCGGCGGCAGAATTCAGCAGTACAGCGTCACGGTAGGCCGATGGCTGGCCGTCCAGCAAGGCACGGAATGCGATGGCGTTTTCTTCCGGTGTCCCGCCGACAATATCCTCGAATGGGTGGACTGGCAGACCTGCGTCTTCAGGGTGAAGCTCGACCTCTTTGACAACGCCGTCCTCAACGGAGGCGATCCAGCTGACGCCTGTAATCGTCAACTCGTCGGTCCCGTCCGAACCATGCACCAACCAGGCATGCTCGGCGCCCAGCAGGCCCAGAGTTTCGGCCATTGGGCGGATCAGATCACGGCTAAACGCTCCGGTCAGTTGGCGTTTCACACCAGCCGGGTTGGTGAGAGGACCCAGAATGTTGAATATCGTGCGCGTACCAAGTTCTTGCCTCGAAGGCATGACATGGGCAATCGCAGGGTGATGCATCGGCGCCATCATGAATCCGATACCGACCTCTTGTAACGCCTTTTCAACCACTTCCGGGCCAACCATCACATTAATTCCAAGCTGACCAAGCGCATCCGCCGCACCGGATTTAGAACTTAGGTTCCGGTTGCCATGTTTTGCAACGGTGACACCGGCACCCGCCGTTACAAAGGCCGTGGCCGTCGAGATGTTGAGCGTTCCCTTGCCGTCACCACCGGTGCCCACGATATCCATTGCTCCCGCCGGGGCCTTCACAGCGTTGCATTTAGCGCGCATTACAGCAGCGGCAGCGGCGTATTCATCCACCGTTTCACCGCGTGTGCGCATCGCCATTAGCAATCCGCCGATCTGGCTCGGAGTCGCGGCACCGTCAAACAGGATTCCAAAGGCCTGTTCAGCCTCGGCACGGGTCAAAGGTCGATCGGCCGCAGCACCAATCAGCGGTTTCAGAGCATCGCTCATGCGGGGACTTTCATTTCATTCAGGAAATTCTTGAGCAGGGCATGACCGTGCTCGGATGCGATGGATTCCGGATGGAACTGGACGCCGTGAATGGGAAGCTCTTTGTGCTGCAAGCCCATGATGGTGCCAACCTCAAGTTCGGCGGTGATCTCAAGGCACTCGGGCAAGCTTTCGCGTTCAACGACCAATGAGTGGTAGCGGGTCGCCTCGAATGGTGACGGCAAACCAGCGAATACGCCTTTACCAGTGTGATTCATCGTGCCCATCTTGCCATGCACGATCTCATGGCATCGCACGACCTTTCCGCCAAAGACCTGACCAATGGTTTGATGGCCGAGGCAGACTCCCATCAGCGGTGTCTGCGTTTCGGCTGCCGCTTCGGTCAGCGCAAGGCAGATACCTGCCTGATCGGGATCACAAGGGCCGGGGCTCAGCAGGATGCCAGCCGGGTTCATCGCCATCGCTTCCTGTACGTCCAGCGCATCATTCCGGCGCACGACCATCTCGGCCCCAAGTTCGCCCAGATAGTGAACGAGGTTGTAGGTAAACGAGTCATAGTTGTCGATCAGCAGCAGCATTTGGGCACTTATCTTCCTATCGGCATTTCAGACTGGCGATGCAGCCCTTGAGCGCGGTATAATGTCGGGACATACATGCTCAGGCTTGTGCGGCAGCGTCAAGAGGACATACCCAACTTGGCGCAGTGCAAGTGAGCGCCGCAGAAGATGGCGTATGGGTGGTTGAGGCACGAAACAACGCGAGAGGCGAGATTTCGATGAGCGGATTTTATGGTGGATTGATCGCTGGTGCGGTCTCTGTACTGGCATTGGGCGCGGTCCTGTCGCTGTCCACCCCCTTGTCGCGCAAGCCAGAAGTCGCGGCAACCGCACCCGAAGTGGCTGATGCGCCTGATGCGCCTGAAACAGCGAATGTCGATAGCACTGGTGTCGATGCAGATTTGGTTGAGTTGCCACCATCGGGTCCCGAAAGCCCGGAACTCTCGTCAGATACTCTGGATGGGTTGGCAGACGTCGAGCTTGAGCCCGGGCCGCCTCCGCAGTCAAGTGAATCGCCTGTTGCCACCGCAGCACCTGCTGGAATTTCGACACCCGCGGTGACCGTTCAGACAGATGCGCCGACAGCACCGCCGCCACCGCTTGCTGAACCGGAGACGCCCAGACCAGAGGCTGAACCGGCCAGGGTTGCAGACGCGCCTCCGGCGCCAGAGCCTGAAGCGGTATCTGAACCCCGGATCGTGGACGAAACGCCTGAAGAACAAGCACCTCAAGTGGCGGCATTGGAACCCGAGACCGAAGAATTGCCGGACGTAACTTTTGAGGTTCCGGTAACCGAGGGCATGCCTAACGATAACCCGATTGCCGTTGAGGGCGAAGAAGATACACGCCCGGTCAGCAAGCCGCGCGTGCTGACGCTGCCTCAAATTGGCGGGGAAGGGACCGCGAGCTCTAATTCACTGATCGGCAAACGTGTCGTACCCCTGACCGAAAGGGATGACGCACCCGTTGAGCAATCCGAGGTAGTGCCTGAGGTGGCGGCAAAACCTATCGAAGCGCATGCCGCGATCTTTGAGAACCCCGAAGCCAAGCCACTGATGTCTATCATTTTGATCGACGATGAAGGAGCATTTGGAGTCGAGGCGCTTCAGGATTTTCCATACCCGCTAAGCTTTGCCATCAGCCCGTCAGACCCGGATGCAGCCGAAAAAATGGCGCGCCATCGCGAAGCGGGTTTTGAGGTGCTGGCGATGATTGACATGCACGAAGCTGCCAGCGCTCAGGATGCAGAAGTATCCTTGTCGGTGTGGTTGGATGAGTTACCCCACACAGTAGGCATTTTAGAGGGCGTCGAAAGCGGTATTCAGGGCAACCGAAAACTGGCAGACCAGGTCGCAGCGATTGTAGGTGATACCGGCCGGGGGCTGGTTACGCAGGACAATGGTCTGAACACCGCGCAGAAACTCGCCGCCCGCAATGGCGTACCGTCTAGCGTCGTGTTCCGCGATTTCGATGGGGCCAAGCAGGATCCCAAGATAATGCGGCGCTTTCTAGATCAAGCCGCATTCCGCGCCGGGCAGGAGGGTGCGGTCGTAATGCTTGGCCGATTGCGCCCCGAAACGATCTCGGCCTTGTTGCTGTGGGGGCTTGAGGATCGCGGCAGCCGGGTGGCGATGGCACCGATCTCAGCCGTGATGATGAAAGAGGTCGAACAAGGTGCTTCCGAAGCCTTGACGGACGGGTAATAGCGGCACCTTGTTGCCGCTTGCTCAGCTGTTTCCGCTGCCGGTAAAACGCGCCGCATCTGCCGCCGCGCGTCGGATCGCGTTCGATTTGTGCACGGTCTCCATATATTCCGCCTCGGGGTCGCTATCATAGACAACGCCGCCGCCAGCTTGGATATACAGCTTGTGGTCTTTCACGATGGCCGTACGCAAAGCGATGCACATGTCCATGTCGCCACCAGCGCTGAAATACCCAACACCGCCACCGTAGATGCCGCGTTTTTCGGGCTCCAACTCGTCGATAATCTCCATCGCGCGCACTTTTGGCGCGCCCGAGACTGTACCCGCAGGCATCCCGGCAAAGAAGGCATCCAGCGCGTCTTTGTCTTCGGCAAGTTCTCCGACCACGTTCGACACGATGTGCATCACGTGGCTGTAGCGTTCGATAATGAACTCTTCGGTGGGGCGGACGGTTCCGATCTTGGACACACGGCCCGTATCGTTGCGTCCAAGGTCCAACAGCATGAGGTGCTCGGCCAGTTCCTTTTTGTCGGCAAGCAGATCGATTTCGTTGGCCTTGTCTTCCTCGGGCGTTGCGCCTCGCGGTCGAGTGCCTGCGATTGGGCGGATCGTGACTTCATCCCCAAAGGCGCGGACCAGGATTTCAGGGCTCGCGCCTACGACCTGAAAGCCACCGAAGTTGAAATAGAACATGAAGGGCGACGGATTCGTACGCCGCAAAGACCGGTAGAGGGCAAACGGAGGTTGCGGAAAGTCCTGCGTCCAGCGTTGGGCTGGGACAACCTGGAAGATATCGCCTGCGCGGATATATTCCTTGGCCTTTTCAACGGCCTCCATGTAGCCCGATTTGGTGAAGTTGGATACTGGAGGACCAACTTCAATCGCGTCGCCCAGATCGCGTGTCTCGGCGGGCATTGCGCGCTCCAGATCACGCACAGCGTCCATGACACGCTCTGCAGCTTGTGCATATGCGGCTTTAGCGGATTGTCCGTCGCTGACCCAGGCCGGAGACACCACAGTGACCTCACCTTTAACACCGTCCAATACGGCGATCACCGAAGGCCGCAGCATGATCGCATCCGGCAGGCCCAGCGGGTCGGGGTTCACATCCGGCAAGTATTCCACAAGCCGCACCATGTCATAGCCCAGATAGCCAAACAGCCCGGCAGCTGCCTGTGGTAGATCGTCAGGCAGCGCGATGCGGCTTTCGGCCAGCAAATCGCGCAGGTTATCCATCGGATTGCCATCCTGTGGCTGAAACGCGTCGGCATCAAACCGGGCCGACCGGTTCAGGGCCGATGTTTCGCCATGACACCGCCAGACGAGATCGGGTTTCATGCCAATGATCGAGTAACGACCGCGCACCTCGCCACCGGTCACCGATTCGAGCATGAAGGCGTCTTTTTGTGCGCCCGTCAGCTTGAGCATTAAGGACACAGGCGTATCCAGATCGGCGGCAAGCCGGGTATAGACGACCTGATTTTCACCCGCGTCATAGGCGCGCGCGAAAGTTTCGAATTCTGGGGTCAGGGCCATGTGCTGTCTCTTTAATAGCTTGACCGTACCGCGTTCAGCGCTTGCTGATCCAGTACTGGGCGCGCGCGGGTCTGGGCGTTGCGCACATAGATATCAAAGATGTTCTGCGCCAGTGCCTGGTCAAACTGTGCTGCAAGAGCATCCTGCATCTGACGCTGTTCGTCGGTCTCGGCTGGTGGCAGCTCTTCATCCAAGCGCACGATCAGGGCAGTGCCGTTTCCGGGAATGACGCGTAATTCACCCGGTTCCAGCTCGAAGACCTGTGTCATGAAATCTACCGGAGTATCCTCAAGGAACGCAGTGCGCGTCAGGGCGTTTTCGACCCGGAAGGGCAGGCCAGTCGCCGTGAAATCTCCATCCGTCGCCAATTGGGTCAGCACCGAGTTTGCCTGATTTTGTAGCGCCTTCGCGGTCTCTGCTTGTGTCCAGGCCTCAGCAACCCGCCCTCGGGCATTTTCAAGCGGTTCGGGGCGGGGCTCAAGCACTTCATTCAGGCGCAAAGCAAAGATTGAACCGTCTTCGAGGAACGCGACTTCGGGAAAATCACCCTCTTGCACGGCCTCAGCGGCGGCGCGGAAGCCGTCATAGGCGGCAACGCCATCATCGCTTTGCTGGGTCCAGTCGATCTGGCCCAGTTCCAATTCAGTCTCATCGACCAATTCTTCCAGCGTTGCGCCGCCAGCAAGCAAGTCGTTGATGTCCTCGGCCTGCGCCTCGATCTGACGGCGCGCGCGATCTGAGGCAAGTTCATCACGCAACTCGGGCTCAGCATCTTCAAAGCTTACATTGTTTTCTGCCAGTGATCCGTTGATCCGGAACAAGGCTGGACCAAAAACAGATGGGAGCGGGCCGACGACATCGTCGATCTCGGCAGCGAATACAGCATCAGCGGCATCGCCAAGGTCCTCGCGGGTGACGTCACCCAGATCTACATCGCCCAGCTCAAGTTGCCGATCGCGGACCAGTTGTTCAAAATCTGCTCCACCAACCTCCAGCTGAGCCAGGGCCTCGGTTGCGGCTTCTTCGCTGGGATAGGTCAGGCGTTCGACCAAACGGCGCTCGGGCTGGAAATACTGTTCTGCGCGCTGGTCGTAGAGGCGGCGCAACGAGTCTTCGTCGATCTCAATCGTATCAAGCAGCATCTCTGGTGACAAAATGGCATACGTCAGTTGCTTGGTGCGGGGCAGTGTAAACAGATCAGTGTTCTCGTCATAGAATGTCTGAATCTGATCTTCTGTCGGTTCTGCCACGGGCGTCTCCAACGCGTCTGCGGACAGCGTCGCCACGGTAAAGCTGCGGCGGGCCAGTACATAGTTCGCCATTGCTTCGGTCAGAGCACGCGGCATCTCAACCCCGCCCATGACTGCACCCTGCACGATTGTGCGGGCAGATTCCTTGCGCAAATCCGATTCGAACTCGGAATCAGTCATCCCGACCTGTTCGAGCTGAAAGCGATAGGCTTCGCGGTCGAATGTACCGTTCACCCCCTGGAATGCGGGTATCTGGACGATCTCGTTCTGCAGGTTCTCGTCGCCGATCGAAATGCCAAGCTGCCCGACTTCATTGTCCAGCGCGGCCAGTGCAATCAGACGCGACAAGGCCAATTGGTCCAATCCAAGATCGTGCGCTTGCGAAATCTGCATTGGCTGTCCGGTTTGCGCCTCGACCGCCCTGATTTCGCGCTGAAGTTCGCGGAAGTATTCGTCGACCGAAACACTCTCATCACCGACCTGCGCAACAGTACGCACGGTTCCGGTCAGGCTGGTGGCGCCAAAGCCAGCAAGGCCCAGCATCAAAAGACCCATGAGAATCCAGACAAAGGTTTTGGATAGGTTTTTCATGCCTGCGGCCATGGTGCCCTCTTGGTTTGGTCGGCGAGTGTCTGCCCTGCTAGTTGCGGCCCTGAATACGATGCGTGCAGTCGAGGGGCAAGCTTAGAAGGACAGGGCCGGCAAACGGTCGAACAATTGCGCGATTCCGGCGCGATCGAGATTGGCAAACGCGATGCGGACCTGTTGTTTCCCAGTCGGGTCATGCGCGGGCATGAACATGGTTCCGGGCAACAGCAGAATGCCCGCCTCAGGCACCAACTGCCGGGCCAAATCGTCCGATGCGATTTGATAGGGGTGTTCGAGATAGGCGAAGTAAGCACCCAGCCCCAGAAGACGCCAGCCTTTTGCCTCTAGCCGAGGCATTCCTTCGGCAATTGCAGCCCTTCGGTCTAGAATCTCATCACGCTCAGCGGCAACCCAATGAGACAGGTTCTGCATTCCCCAAAGCGCAGCGAATTGACCGATCTGGCCGGGGCAGATCGCAACGGTGTCTAAAAACTTCTCAATCTCCGACAAAAGCGGTGTACCGGCAGCGATTGCGCCGACTCGGTGCCCAGTCAGGCGATAGGCTTTCGAGAACGAGTAGAGATGCACAAAGGTATCGTCCCAATCTGGCTGCTGGAACAATTCATGTGGCGCACCAGATCGGCTGTCGAAATCGCGATAGGTTTCATCAACCAACAGACGAATCCCTGTTTCCTGCGCGAGTTCATAGAAGCGGCGTACCAGGTCTGATGGGTATTCGACACCACCGGGATTGTTCGGCGTGACCAATGCAATGGCCCGCGTTTTCTTGGTGATCAGTGCGCGCGCCATCTCGGGGTCGGGCAACAGATCGTTACTGGTGGGCAAGTCGATGGCTTTGACACCGGCCATATCCAGCCACATTTTGTGATTGAAATACCACGGGGTTGGCAGAATGACCTCATCACCCTGATCCGTAATCGCCGAGATCACGGCCGAGAAAGCCTGATTGCAGCCCGAGGTAATCGCGACCTGATTAGCCTTAATTCTTGCTTCGTAGTGTTCGCTGATCTGTGCAGCCAGCTCGGTCCGTAATTCATCATTGCCCAGAACTGGGCCATAGAGATGTGCGCTGTCCTGTTCGACTGTGAATTCGGCCATAGCTTGCCGCAAGGCCAGTGGCGGTGGATCGACCGGAGCCGCTTGACTGACATTGATCAGCGGACGGTCTTCAGGAAACTCGACCCCGTCCAGCCAACGCCGCGCCTCCATCACCGGAGGGGCAAAGGTGGCGGCGGTACGGGTCATATTCATGGAAAGTCCGTGTTTTTGGTGTTCAAGCAAAACGCTTGATCAATCGGTACCCCGGTAAGGCTCGACATATTGCAAGGCCATATCCCATGGGAAGAAGATCCAGGTGTCTTGGCTGACCTCGGTAATAAAGGTATCAACCATGGGTCGGCCCTTGGGTTTGGCATATACGGTCGCGAAATGCGCCTTGGGATACATTTCGCGCACGAGTTCAAGCGTTTTTCCACTGTCGACCAGATCATCTATGATCAGGATACCCGTCCCATCGCCCATCAAATCAGCATTGGGGGCTTTTAGAATCTCAGCCTCACCCTGTGACTGGTGGTGATACGACCGCACGCTGACGGTATCGACCGTGCGGATATCCAGTTCACGGCTGACGATCATCGCAGGAGCCATTCCGCCTCGAGTGATCGCTACGACGGCACGCCAAGCGCCATCATCTGGACCTTGCCCATCCAGACGCCAAGCCAGGGCGCGCGAGTCGCGATGAATCTGATCCCAGCTGATGTGGAAGCCTTTTTCGTGGGGCAGGCGGTCCTTGGCGCTCATGGTCTTTTATCCTTTTTCAACATCCGGCGCGTCGACGGCCTTCATTCCGACGATGTGATATCCCGAATCCACGTGCAGATTCTCTCCGGTCACACCGCTGCTGAGGTCTGACAGCAGGTACAGCGCTGATTTGCCGACATCATCGATGGTCACGTTGCGACGCAGCGGAGAATTATACTCGTTCCACTTCATGATATAGCGGAAATCGCCGATGCCGCTGGCTGCGAGTGTCTTGATTGGACCCGCCGAGATCGAGTTGACGCGAATACCGTCTTTTCCCAGATCCTCAGCCAGATACTTGACCGATGCCTCAAGCGCAGCCTTGGCGACACCCATAACATTATAATGGGGCATGACCTGTTCAGCGCCGTAATAGGTGAGGGTGACTGCGCTACCGCCTTCGCCCATCATCTTCTCTGCGCGCTGCATAACGGCTGTAAAAGAGTAGACCGATACGTCCATCGTCAGATTGAAGTTAGCGCGCGATGTGTCGACGTAGCGCCCACGAAGCTCGTTCTTGTCAGAAAAGCCAATGGCGTGAACAACAAAGTCAAGCCTTCCCCATTTCTCTTCAAGCGAGTTGAAAAGGTTATCAATCGATTCCTCGTCGCTGACATCGCAGGGCAGAACGATTTCGCTGCCCAATTGCGCAGCCAGCGGGTCGACACGTTTTTTCAGCGCGTCTCCCTGATAGGAAAAGGCCAGTTCGGCCCCGGCGTCGGACAAGGCGCGGGCTATCCCCCATGCGATTGATTTGTCATTGGCCAGTCCCATGATGAGGCCGCGTTTTCCGGCCATCAACTGATTTGACATCTTCGGTTCTCCGCCTGTCGTCGCATTGTGTTGAGTTGGTTTATGCCATTGATTGTCCTGCGGCAAGGCCATGCGCTCTTGCCCGCAGCGGGTTCTCGCCTTAGGGTCGGGTTAATTATTTCCAGGGGATGGAAATGAACGAGCACAATGGCATCTTTGCCGGGACTGATCCGTTTGAAATCGCGGGTCGGTGGCTGGCTGAGGCGGAAAAGACCGAACCAAACGATCCGAACGCGATTGCATTGGCAACCGTGGATTCGGAAGGTTTGCCTAATGCAAGAATGGTTCTGCTGAAAGAAATCGAAAAAGACGCATTTGTCTTCTATACGAACTATAACAGCGCCAAGGCACAGGAACTGGACAGTGCCCATAAAGCGGCATTTGTGATGCACTGGAAATCTTTGCGGCGTCAAATTCGAGTTCGTGGTATAGTCAGCAAAGAAGACGGGCCTGGGGCAGACGCGTATTATGCCTCGCGCTCGCTTAAGAGCCGTCTGGGTGCCTGGGCCTCTCGCCAGTCGCAACCTCTGGAGAGCCGGGCATCTTTGATGGCCGAGGTGGCAAAGGTGACGGCAAAGTTGGGACCCAATCCGCCGCGCCCGGAATTCTGGGGAGGGTATCGGGTTTCACCTGTCGAAGTGGAATTCTGGGCTGATGGAGCCTTCAGGTTGCATGACAGGTTTCAATGGAAGAGGCGTAACGCCGATTCCGATTGGCAAGTGCAGAGGTTGAATCCGTGATGTTCGCGTACCGTGAAATGCAACTGATTGCTATTAATAGTTTTTTTCAGCTTGAATTTGCGAGTGAATATCATAAACAACAAACCCTTAACGGCTTGCCTATTATCGTAACGGGAAAACAGTGCCAGAAGATTTGAACAGCATGTATCGCGTCCATGGACACGTTAAATGGTTCGATCCCGCAAAGGGATACGGATTTGTTGTGTCCGACGATGGCGGTCCGGACATACTGTTGCATGTCAATGTGTTGCGCAATTTTGGTCAGAGCTCGGTCGCCGACGGTGCTGGTATCGAGATTATGACGCACAAAACTGATCGCGGTGTTCAGGCGGTCGAAGTGATCAGCGTTGATCCACCCGTGCGGGCAGAAACAATGATGCTGGCCGACTTTGCGGAGCTTGATCCGACCGTGATCGGCAATGCTCCATTAGAGGCAGCGCGTGTCAAATGGTTCGACAAAGGCAAGGGATTCGGCTTCGCCAATGTCTTCGGAAGCAGCGAAGATGTGTTCTTGCACATTGAGGTTCTTCGCCGTTCAGGTCTTGCGGATCTGCAACCGGGAGAAGCCTTGGCCATGCGTGTGATTGACGGAAAGCGCGGACGGATGGCGGCACAGGTTCTTGCCTGGGAAGCGGCGCTGAACGCCTAGGTCTTAAAGAATGAGAACAGCATTATTCGTAGCGGCCCTGACATTTCTGATCAGTGGTGGCGCGCAAGCCGAATGCCGTTCTGACCGTGTCGAGTTGCGAAATGAACTTGCGCAGGTTCGATTTGATATCGAGTTGGCCGTTACCCCTCAGGAACGATCACGCGGGCTGATGTTTCGTGAGAGTATGCCCAACCGCTCTGGCATGCTGTTCATCTTTGATCCACCGCAGCGGGTGGCGTTTTGGATGAAGAACACGCTGATCCCTTTGGACATGATCTTTACCGACAAAGCAGGAACCGTCACCCGCGTGCATGAGGGCGCGATCCCTGGCGATCTGACCCCGATCGAAGGCGGCGATTCGGTTTATGCCGTGCTTGAAATCAATGCGGGACTTGCCGCGCGCTATGGTATTCGACCAGGAACACAGATGCGCCACCAAGTTTTTTCGCAAGGTCCTGCAATTTGGCCCTGTTAGGGCTTTTCAAATCAGATCGGCGCGTTTAGGAAGGCGCACGGTCCGGGGCGTGGCGCAGTCTGGTAGCGCACCTGTTTTGGGTACAGGGGGTCGTAGGTTCGAATCCTGCCGCCCCGACCATTTCCACTCTTACACCGGCGTTCCGCCATAGTCGGTGTAGAGTCTGGAAAAATCCCTGTCCAATTCATCGCTTTCGATTGGAATCTTAAGTGTGCTTCCGCTTTTTTGGGGAATGATAAAAAACAATTCGGCATCCACACGGTAGCCTGCTTGATTCTTTGCTGAACTTAGCCGCGTCACGATCTTTGGCAGATTTTGAGAATATCCATCAAAATTGAGAATCAGATAGGCTGTCGCCTCGGGCGAGAGTATTTCGCGACATTCAAAACTGCTTGTCCCGGTTTTGACGAATTTATCGCCAGGGCCAGCGCAGTCTGTCTTGAAGGAATTGAACAGGTTCTGCGGGTACCCATCGAATTGAGCGCTACGAGACGCAGGCGGAACGTCCTGTGCTGTGCAGGACACGATTAAGCCCATAATAGTTAACAACGAAGTCAAACGCATGTTGAATAGATTTCCCATCCAGAAATGTCGTGATTTACAAACTATGGCACGCGCCACGTTGCGGTGACGATGATTCTCTGAATATGTCCTTAATGTCGGACAGGTTGATCAATTTCCTCTAACTGTGGCGGAAAAAAAGAGAAATCACTCTGACGCATCGAGCGCAGATTGATTGGTATCCGGGGACAGGCCTGTGGAGGAATCGCGATCCGGCAAGAAACCGCCGGTTCGTCAGATCAGGTCAAGCTAAAAGATTCCAAAAATGACTGAAAAAGCCCGTTGACCATCTATGGGAATATACGTCAGATTGTATGGGCCGAAAGACGAGCCACTAAATCTGGTAGCAATAACCAGAAAAGGCATCGGACGAGGGACGGAATGCAAACCAGTTTGACGTGAAACCGTATTTACGGTTCTGCGCTGTTATCGGCAGCGCTTGGTCCCTTGCGTCTCAATATTACGGCAGGGCGGGCGGCACACCGCGACATCAAGATTTTGTGCCGGGTACTAAAATTTGGACAGATCGTAGCTGGGGCAGCGGACATGAAAATTGAAAGAAAATTCACCAAACCTGGACAGGATGCATATGCCGATCTGGATTTTGTGTCTGCAACATCCGAGATTCGCAATCCCGACGGTACTATCGTTTTTCGTCTGGACGAAATCGAGGTTCCCGCAAAGTGGAGCCAGGTCGCCAGCGACGTTATCGCGCAAAAGTACTTCCGCAAAGCAGGTGTTCCGTCCAAGCTGAAGAAGGTTAAGGAAAAGGACGTTCCTGAATTCCTGTGGCGTTCGGTCCCCGCAGACGGCGCTGAATTTGATGGTGAGACGTCTTCAAAACAGGTGTTCGATCGCCTTGCAGGTGCTTGGGCCTATTGGGGTTGGAAGGGCGGCTATTTTTCGACCGAGGAAGACGCGCGCGCCTATTTCGACGAGATGCGCTATATGCTGGCGACCCAGCGTGCTGCACCGAACTCGCCGCAATGGTTCAACACGGGTCTGCACTGGGCCTATGGTATCGATGGTCCGGCGCAGGGGCACCATTATGTTGATTACAAAACCGGCAAGCTGACTAAATCGAAATCCGCCTATGAGCATCCGCAACCGCACGCGTGCTTTATCCAGTCAGTGGACGATGATCTGGTGAACGAGGGTGGCATTATGGATCTGTGGGTGCGTGAGGCGCGCCTGTTCAAATACGGCTCGGGCACCGGGACCAACTTCAGCCACCTGCGCGCAGAAGGCGAGGCGTTGTCGGGTGGCGGTAAATCCTCGGGCCTGATGGGCTTTCTCAAGATCGGCGACCGCGCCGCTGGCGCGATCAAATCAGGCGGGACAACCCGTCGGGCAGCAAAGATGGTGATCGTCGATGCAGATCACCCGGACATCGAGCAATTCATCGAATGGAAGGTGATCGAAGAGCAGAAGGTGGCCTCGATCGTTGCCGGATCAAAGATGCACGAGAAGATGCTGAATGGCATTTTCGAGGCCATCCGCAGCTGGGACGGCGCGCAGGATGATGCGTATGATCCCAATAAGAATGACAGCCTGAAGAAAGCGGTTCGCGAGGCGAAAAAGGTCGCGATCCCCGAGACTTATATCAAGCGCGTGCTGGATTACGCCAAGCAGGGCCACGACAGCATCGAATTCCCGACCTATGACACGGACTGGGATTCGGAAGCCTACAGCTCGGTTTCTGGCCAGAACTCGAACAACTCGATCCGCGTGACCAACGCCTTTCTGACTGCCGTTGAGAAAGACGCCGATTGGGAACTGATCAACCGTACCGACGGCAAGGTTGCTCGCACCGTCAAGGCACGCGATCTGTGGGAGAAAGTCGGCCACGCAGCATGGGCCTGCGCCGATCCGGGCATCCAGTTCCACGATACCGTCAACGAATGGCACACTTGCCCCGAAGATGGTGAAATTCGCGGCTCGAACCCGTGTTCGGAGTACATGTTCCTCGATGACACGGCTTGCAACCTGGCGTCGATGAACCTGCTGACTTTCCTCAAGGACGGTGAATTCCAGGCAGCCGACTATATGCACGCCTCGCGTCTGTGGACCCTGACGCTGGAAATCTCGGTGACGATGGCGCAATTCCCGTCGAAGGAAATCGCGCAGCTGTCCTATGACTTCCGCACTCTGGGTCTGGGTTATGCCAATATCGGCGGCCTGCTGATGAACATGGGCTACAGCTATGACTCGGATGAGGGTCGGGCGATCTGTGGCGTGCTGACTGCGATCATGACCGGTGTGGCTTATGCGACCTCGGCCGAGATCGCTGGTGAGCTGGGACCGTTCAAAGGGTATGAGCGTAACGCAGACCACATGCTGCGCGTCATTCGCAATCACCGCCGCGCGTCGCAGGGCGTGACCGAGGGGTATGAGAAGCTGGCGGTGAAGCCAGTGCCTCTGGACCATGGCAACTGCCCGGACAAGCGTCTGGTCGATCTGGCCATGTCGGCCTGGGATGAGGCGTTGAGCCTTGGTGAGAAGAACGGCTACCGCAACGCGCAGGCCACCGTGATCGCTCCCACCGGCACAATCGGTCTGGTGATGGATTGCGACACGACTGGAATCGAGCCCGATTTTGCGCTGGTCAAGTTCAAAAAGCTGGCCGGTGGTGGCTACTTCAAGATCATCAACCGCTCGGTGCCTTCGGCGCTGGAAAAGCTGGGTTATTCCTCGGCTCAGATCGAAGAAATCGTGGGTTACGCGGTTGGTCACGGCACCATCGGCAACGCGCCGGGGATCAACCACACCTCGCTGACCGGCCACGGCTTTGGCCCCAACGAACTGGCCAAGGTGGACGCCGCGCTGGAAAGTGCTTTTGATATCCGGTTCGTCTTCAACCAGTGGACACTGGGCGAGGATTTCTGCACCGGCGTTCTGGGCATCCCGGCGACCAAGCTGAATGACCCGACCTTCGACCTGCTGCGTCATCTGGGCTTTACCAAGGCAGATATCGACGCGGCCAACGACCATGTGTGCGGAACCATGACGCTGGAAGGCGCGCCGCATCTGAAGGAAGAGCACTATTCGATCTTCGACTGCGCCAACCCGTGCGGCAAAAAAGGCAAGCGTTTCCTTGGCGTTGATAGCCACATCACCATGATGGCTGCAGCGCAGAGCTTCATCTCGGGCGCGATCTCGAAGACGATCAACATGCCGAATGACGCCACCATCGAGGATTGCCAGAAGGCTTATGAACTCAGCTGGTCGTTGGGTGTGAAGGCGAACGCACTCTATCGTGACGGCTCGAAACTGTCTCAGCCTCTGGCCGCGGCACTGGTTGAGGACGACGACGAAGCAGCAGAAGTGCTGGAAAGCGGTTCGACGCAGGAAAAAGCCGTCGTTCTGGCCGAGAAGGTAATCGAGAAGGTCGTGGTCAAGGAAATGATCCGCAGCCATCGCGAGAAACTGCCGCATCGCCGCAAAGGTTATACCCAAAAGGCGATCGTTGGCGGCCACAAGGTCTATCTGCGCACCGGTGAGTTCGAAGACGGCAAGCTGGGTGAGATTTTCATCGACATGCACAAGGAAGGTGCTGGCTTCCGAGCGATGATGAACAACTTTGCCATCGCCGTGTCAGTCGGTCTGCAATACGGCGTGCCGCTGGAGGAGTTTGTTGACGCCTTCACCTTCACCAAGTTCGAACCTGCGGGAATGGTTCAGGGCAACGACTCGATCAAGAACGCAACGTCGATCCTGGATTACATATTCCGTGAACTGGCCGTGTCCTATCTGGACCGCACCGATCTGGCCCATGTAAAGCCAGAAGGCGCAACCTTCGATGATTTGGGTAGGGGCGAAGAAGACGGTCTTTCGAATGTTTCAGAAATCAGTGAAACTGCGGCGACCAAGTCATTGGAAGTGCTGAAACAAATCAGCTCGACCGGCTATCTGCGTAAGCGTCTGCCACAGGATCTGATGGTCTTCAACGGTGGTCAAGCCGACGTGACCGGTATGGCGGAGACCGCAGCGACATTCGAAGCTCCTGCTGAAACGGCGGTTGCGACAGGAATGGACGCCCGCACCAAAGCCAAGATGCAAGGGTACGAGGGCGATCCCTGCGGTGAATGTGGAAACTACACGCTGGTGCGAAACGGCACCTGTATGAAGTGCAACACCTGCGGCGCGACAAGCGGGTGTAGCTGAGTTTAGCGCCCCGGCAACCCGGGGTGCAGGGGTCGGATAGCTGCCACAGGTACCGACCCCGACGAATACGGAGCAAGGCGCTGAGACTTACCAACGATGCCTTGGTCCACTCGGCCGACATGCCCGTGTTGGCCGGGAACAGGGTGGGGCGGAATATTTGCTCCCTCCCACTCTCTCACGGGGCGGGTGCGCTCGTCCCATGCGCAGTCCAGGCCGCAGGCAAAAAAACACCGGGCGGTCAACGAAATGAGCCTGGAAGGCGAAACTGACAGGGGGCTTCGGCCCCCTTTCTTTTTTCAAGTGCGAGTCGGTTTTTGAGCAGAGGATTGCCAGATTATCTCGCCCGGGTCGGGCAAGAGTTGCCGAAACCTGTGTGGGCCATTTTGCCCGGCAAACCTCCGCAGATGCGACTCGGGCAAACACGCAGAGATTGGCCCGAATGGAGCAAAATCAATCGGAGCGGGTGACTTGCCCTTTGGGTGGCTTTCTTTTGGCGCTTGTCCGGACACAAACACTTAAGAAGACACACTCAGGAGGCAAATATGAAACCGCAGAAATTGGCCGTAATATCGGCGCTGGCACTTGGACTGCCGACATTGGTGTTGGCCCAGAACGCAGCTGACACCAACGGCGATGGCGTGCTGACAATCGACGAGGTTCAGGCCGTTGTGCCAGAGGTTGACGCCGAGGGTTTCGCGCAGATGGACGCAAACGGCGACGGCGCGCTTGATCAGGATGAGATCACAATCGCCCAACAGGCAGGACTGTTGCCGCCCTCCAACGGTTGATCCACTTAGAAAAATGGCGGCCCGATTTATTCGGGCCGCCTATATTTCAGTAGGTTACGCAGGCAAGTGAATGTTAAACCTGTCGCGGAGTTCGGCATCCAGCAGAGGATCAAATCTGGCCGGGGATGGCACCGCCAGAATCTCATCTTTCCGCTTCACCGCTTTCTCGATCAGATCAGGTTTTCCAAGTTCAACCCATTCTTTTGGAGACGAACGGTCGCCAAAGGTTGGATAGACGTAGTCCGCCTGCATACGGCCCAAGGTCGCATCTGTCCCTAGATAGTGACCCGGGCCGCCCATGCAAACCTCGGCCATTTGATCCAGCGCCAGAGTTTCATCCGACACTTCGATTCCACGTACGCAGCGCTGCGCTTGTCCGATCAGATCGTCGCTTAGGATTAAGCTCTCATGGCAGAAGCCCAGCAATGAGGCGTGCATGCCTGCGGCCTCATAAACCATATTCAGGCCCGAAAGTCCGGCCATGACGTTCGAGCACATCTGTTCCCAACCGGCCTGCATATCAGGCAGTTTCGCGTCTGAGGCACCGGCGGCGGCTCCGCCAGGCAGGTCATAGAAATGGTGCATCTGGGCGCAACCAGCGGTCAGCAGGGCTTGTTCCCCAGAGCCAATAGACATTGCACCGGTGCGCAGATCCAACCCAAATGGCCAGGTGCCAAAAATCGCAGGCGCACCGGGCTTTACGGCGTTTACATAAACCAAACCGGCCAGACATTCAGCCGTGGCTTGCGCTATCGCCCCGGCAACTGTCGAGGGTGCTGTGGCTCCGGCCATGCCGGCGGACAGCAGCAGAACCGGCATGCCAGCCTTGATGCACTCCTCCATCACCTCGCAGCTTTCGGTGGCGAATTTCATCGGTGGAACAACAAAACAGTTGGAGTTGGACATGAAAGGCCGTTCGCGCCACTTGTCCTCTCCGCCTGCAATCATGTGCAGCATTTCAATCGCGGGTGCGACATGGCTGGGTTCAGTGAAAGATGTGCCGATGTGTTTGAACGTACCGGAAGTGGTGGCGTAGACCGTGTTCAGGTCCATCTCGAGGTTGTCCGCAATATCGCGGCACACCATAGGACGTTGAACAAAGTGAATGTTTTCAAGCTGTTCACAGATGCGGGATGCATCGTGGAGATCCTGAAGGGTCGAATCGCGATATTCCTGCCCGTGCACATCGACCATGCTGACCGCCGCCCCGGCCGTTCCATAGTGAACCCGGTTTCCCGACAGCTCCAGATCGGACTTTCCATCCCGGCTGTACAGCGTGACCGAACGATTTGCTTTGGCGATAGTGTCTTCGACCAATGCACGCGGGAAGCGGATGCGGCCATCGTCGCCCAGGGAACAACCGGCGGCCACCAGATAATCGATCCCGCTTTGTGGCGCATCGGCAAGTCCAATAGTTTCCAGCGCAGTCAATGCGGCCTCATGGATACGCTCAATCTGGTGCAGAGTCAGAACCTTCAGCGTTCCACCCTCCATGCCGGGTCGAATAGGGCGCAAATGCTCTGGCAGGGCCGAGGCGCGGGCTGCACGGCGTGCAGCGCGGCCACCGCTACGGGATGAGTTTCGGGTTTGTTCGTTCATTTTGGAATCCGGTCGAAGAAATGCGTATTGGGTTGAGTGAACTCAGACCGCTGCTGGTCGCCCTCGTGCCGCACGTCCACGATCCGCTCCGATGGTGCGGCTGACCAGACGTATTTTCCAAACTTCGTTGTGCATTGTGTTCCAATCTAACTGAGTTCATATTTTCAACGCTCAGCGTCACAATCTGTTCTGTTTGCGACCTGCAAATGAATTTCCGCGCAAAAATTTCACCGGCGATGGGAACAGGTTAAATTGATATACAGAAATGTTTTTTTCCGTTACACTAAAAATCTGTTAACCTATCCCTAGTTAATTTTGAGACAACTGTTGGTTTGAATTGGAAGTCGGTGCGGATTGTCCTTCTGTCGGATATCTCCGCATTATTTTATGGACCGCTTCTGGTTTATTGGAGGGCTTGATGAAGTCAACGATTGCCGCACTCGTCATCGCGCTGTTCGCAGGTGTCGGGCCGGTATTGGCAGAAGACTGGACCGGAGCATATGCAGGTTTCAGTTTCGGCTATGCGGATGTTGACGGATCGGGCAATGCTGGCGGAAGCGATGTCGGTTTTGGCCCTGTGATCGGATACGACTACGATTTTGGAAATTTCGTGTTGGGTGGTGAACTGGAATACAACTGGCTCAACCTTGATCTTGGCCAGTCGGAGGGCAGTTTAGACAGCATGTCGCGTTTGAAATTACGCGGTGGCTACGATTTCGGCTCTGCACTGGGATACGTCGTCGTCGGCGCAGCGCGGGCTAGCACATCGGGTGATAGCGACACGGCAGCAGTATACGGCATCGGTGTAGCTTATCCTCTGGGTGATCGCTTCGTGATCAGCGGCGAGGCGCTAAGACAGGATTTTGAGAATGTTCCTCAGTCAGGTGGGAATCTTGACGCAAACGTCTTCAACCTGCGCACTACATTCCGCTTTTAACAAACGCTTTAGGTAGGTTGAATAAACCACTTCGCGCTCTTCAAAACCACCAATCAGAAACGATCGGTTAAAGTTGCTTGAACTTTCTTGGGGAGCGACGCGCGTATGATGTCGTAGGATGATACAAGGCGATGGCTCATTTCTTCAAAATCTGTGGACCAGGGCAGACAAACCCAACTGCGATGGAAGTATGGTGCCTTGATCCCAACTCCGGCATCGATCAGCATTTGGGCTGTCTCAATGTCAGGTGTCTTGACTGACACGCCATCCCCGACTGAGCCGACGCAGGCGAACATCTTGCCGCCCACTTTCCAGGCGTCGTGACCTCCTCCCCAGGGATCGGAAAGCTCGGCCCCTGGCAGTTCAGCGCAAATGGAATTGACGTATTCACGGCTCATGAGAGGCAGAGTGCCGATACCGCAGGCAAAACTCAAGGCTTGGCTCAGCGCAGTACTCGTGCTACCCACGGCGCATGAACCAGAAAACCTGCATCATTATTTGCTGCATTACCTGCTGATTTATCAAGCGGGCCGGTTTCTTTCGTTTTCATCCCTGAGACAAGTTGCTAAGCCCGCGCCAACGCGTGACGAACATGCTGTTTCAGGAGCACGACCCGATGACGACGATCAAACTGCACAACACGAGGACACGGACGAAAGAGGATTTCGTGCCGATCGATCCAGGCAATGTGCGGATGTATGTCTGTGGTCCGACGGTTTATGACCGCGCCCATCTTGGGAATGCGCGGCCCGTGGTGGTGTTCGACGTGCTCTATCGTCTGCTGCGGCACGTTTATGGTGCGGATCACGTGACCTATGTGCGCAATTTCACCGATGTGGACGACAAGATCAACGCTACCGCTTTGGCGCGAAAACAGGCCGGTGCCGAAGGCTCTCTGGAGCAATTGGTTCAGGAACGCTCGGACGAGACCATAGGTTGGTATCTGCATGATATGGGCGCGCTTGGGGCGATGGAGCCCACGGAAATGCCGCGCGCGACACAGTATATCGCGCAGATGATTACGATGATCGAGAACCTGATTTCCAAGGGGCATGCTTATGCTGCCGAGGGTCATGTCCTGTTTGCGGTCGACAGTTGGAAAGAAGACTATGGCAGGCTGTCTGGCCGTTCGGTCGATGACATGATTGCCGGTGCACGGGTTGAAGTCGCTCCATACAAGAAAAACCCGATGGACTTTGTTCTATGGAAGCCGTCGACCGATGAGTTGCCCGGTTGGGACAGCCCGTGGGGTCGGGGGCGTCCGGGTTGGCATATTGAATGCTCGGCTATGAGCTATGAGCTGTTGGGCGAGAGCTTTGATATTCATGGCGGCGGCAACGATCTGATGTTCCCGCATCATGAAAATGAGATTGCTCAGAGCAAATGCGCACATCCGCATGGAGAATTCGCGCGCGTCTGGATGCACAATGAGATGCTGCAGGTCGAGGGCAAGAAAATGTCCAAATCTCTGGGCAATTTCTTCACTGTGCATGATCTGTTGGAGCAAGGTGTGCCTGGTGAAGTGATCCGGTTTGTCTTCCTTCAGACCCATTATCGCAAGCCGATGGACTGGACCGAGAAGAAGGCGCGTGAGGCCGAGGTAACGTTGCGCAAGTGGCGGGCGCTGACAGCGGGCATCGAGCCCGCCGCCACCGCGGCACCTGCGGTAATCGATGCGCTTGCGGATGATTTGAATACGGCAGGTGCTATTACGGAACTCCACCGGCTGGCTGCGGACGGAGACGCTGCGAGGCTGCTCGCAAGTGCGCAAGTTGTTGGACTTTTGTCCAATGACATGGGTAGTTGGGCAGATGCAGGTGCTGTGGACAAATCCTATTTTGCCGAAGAAATTAAAAATTGGATGCTGCTGCGTTCTGAATTCAAAGCACAGGCAAGGATTTGGATGAAGAGCGGCGAGAAAGAAAAGGGTGGTCTATTTTTCAGTTGGGCAGACCAGATGAGGGACAAGGATCTCGCCAATTTTGGTTTCAGTGTAAAAGATACAAACGATGGTTACGAGTGGGAGCTTCTACCCATCCTATCTCGAGTAAATGTTGTCCGATCTAGTACCGGCAAAGTTTCGGAATCGGATTCTGAGAAGGCCAGAGAGAATCATTGGGCGCAAACACTACTGCGCATGGCAAAGCATCGCGAAGGGCTACAAAAGCACTACGACGAGTTGATTGCTGAAGCTTGAGTGAGTCATCTGATAAGCGTCTTCTTCTCTGATCAATTGCGCAATTGCCGGAAAAAAGCCAAAGAGCCAAACACATGACCAAAACCCGCCTCTACCTCTACGACACCACCTTGCGCGACGGGCAGCAGACGCAGGGCGTGCAGTTCTCGACCGCTGAGAAAGTGCAGATCGCGCAGGCGTTGGATGCATTGGGTCTCGATTATATCGAAGGCGGTTGGCCCGGGGCGAACCCGACCGACAGTGCGTTTTTTGAGAGCGCTCCCAAGACCTCGGCCTGTATGACCGCGTTTGGGATGACCAAACGCTCTGGTCGGTCGGCAGAGAATGATGACGTTTTGGCGGCCGTCATGAATGCCGGAACGCCAGCCGTTTGTCTGGTGGGAAAGTCACATGATTACCATGTGACTCATGCGCTTGGCATCTCGTTGGAGGAAAACACTGAGAACGTAAGGGCTTCGGTCGCGCATATCGTGGCGCAGGGGCGTGAGGCCTTGTTCGATGCCGAACATTTCTTTGATGGCTATAAGGACAACCCGGAATATGCGGTTGAGGTCTGTCGTGCAGCGCTTGACGCCGGTGCACGGTGGGTCGTCTTGTGCGATACCAATGGCGGCGCGTTGCCCGCCGAGGTCGGGCGGATCGTGTCTGAGGTGATTGCGGCCGGTCTGCCGGGGGACCGATTGGGCATTCACACCCACAATGATACCGAAAACGCAGTGGCCTGTTCTCTGGCTGCCGTCGACGCGGGTGCGCGGCAGATTCAGGGCACTCTGAACGGGTTGGGAGAGCGTTGCGGTAACGCCAACCTGACCGCTTTGATTCCGACACTGATGATGAAAGAACCCTATGCTTCACGCTATGAGGTTAACGTGAAGCCCGAGGCTTTGGCTGGGCTGACCCGGATCAGCCGGATGTTGGATGACATCCTGAACCGCGTGCCCAGCAAGCAGAGCGCCTATGTCGGCGCGTCGGCGTTCGCCCATAAGGCCGGGCTGCATGCCAGCGCGATCCTCAAGGATCCAACGACCTATGAGCATATCGATCCTGCAAGCGTCGGGAATGCGCGCATCATTCCGATGTCGAATCAGGCTGGTCAATCGAACCTGCGCAAACGTCTGACCGATGCGGGATTGGCCGTTGAGGCGGGTGATCCGGCATTGGGACGCATCCTTGAGCGGATCAAACTGCGCGAGGCCGAGGGCTATTCCTATGACACCGCGCAGGCCAGTTTCGAGCTGTTGGCGCGGGATGAGTTGGGGCAATTGCCCGAGTTCTTTGAGGTCAAGCGCTATAAGGTCACCGTTGAGCGCCGGAAGAACAAATACAACAAGATGGTTAGCCTGTCAGAGGCGGTTGTTGTTGTGAAAGTGGATGGCGAGAAGAAGCTGTCGGTCAGTGAGTCGCTGGATGAAAGCGGCAGTGATCGCGGCCCGGTGAACGCGTTGGCGAAGGCCTTGGCCAAGGATTTGGGACAGTATTCGCAGATACTGTCGGATATGCGTCTGGTCGACTTCAAGGTGCGCATCACTCAAGGTGGGACCGAGGCGGTGACTCGCGTGATCATCGATAGCGAAGACGGGCAGGGACGGCGCTGGTCCACTGTCGGTGTCAGCGCGAACATAATCGATGCCTCGTTCGAGGCGCTATTGGACGCGATCCAGTGGAAACTGGTGAACGATTGCGCCCCGCAGTCCGCGGCAGCCGAATAAGGTGGAGTTCGACGACGACATCAAGGCTTGTGCAGAACTGGTGCATCGGGCCGATCCTGATCGCTTTATGGCGGCCATGGCCGCACCGGTCGAGGCACGGGCTGTCCTGTTCCCGATCTATGCGCTGAACGTCGAAGTGGCCCGCGCCCCGTGGGTGACTCAGGAGAGCATGATCGCTGAGATGCGGCTGCAATGGTGGCGCGATGCCTTGCAGGAAATTGCCGAAGGTCCATCCGTTCGTCGGCACGAAGTTGTCACGCCGTTGTCGCGGATACTCTCACCGCATCTGGCGGCGCAATTGGATGAATATGTCGCCGTAAGGCGTTGGGATATATACCGCGATCCGTTTGATGATGAGGAGCATTTTGACTCCTATATCGACCACAGCGCAGGATCGTTGATGGTGGTGTCGGCGCAGGCTTTGGGTGCGTCGGATGAGACTGTTCTTCGAAATTTTGGTTATGCGGCCGGGATTGCGAATTGGATGCGTGCTATTCCTGAGCTCGAGTCGCGAGGTCGTATCCCATTGTTAGACGGCACACAGGATGGTGTTCGGGCTTTGGCGCAGAAAGCGTTGGACCGGTTGGCGCGTGCGCGATCTGCACGTGGCGAAATATCGGCGGCAGCACGGCCTGCACTCTTTGCAGGGTGGCAGACAGAATGGGTGCTGCAGGCGGCCTTGGCACGGCCAGAACGTGTGGCTGCGGGTGCCTTGGCACAAGGCGAAATTCGCCGTCGGTTCTCTTTGATGAAGACAGCCGCGACAGGGCGCTGGTAAGTCAGGCAGTTTGAGGGTCTGACGGCCTTAGCACCAGCCACAACAGCGCGCCTCCTGCCAGTGTCAGCAGCGGGATCATTGCTAAATTCACGGCTGTCCAGCCCTCGACCGCTGAGCCGCCCGAGCAATTCATCAGCCCACCCGACGCCAACGACGCAAAGGTGACGCCGCCAAAGACCATCAGGTCATTTAGGCCCTGCATCCGCCCACGCTCGTGCACTTCGTGCGAGTCGGCGAGCATGCTGGTGGCGCCGATGAATCCAAAGTTCCAGCCGATGCCCAGTAGGATGAGGGCGACGAAAAAGTTACCCAGATCTACACCCTGCAGAGCAACAAGGCCCGCGCCGCCGAGGATGGCCAGACCAAGGGCCACGATCTTTTCAACGCCAAATCTTGTAATTAGGTGGCCGGTGAAAAAGCTGGGGATATACATCGCCAGTACGTGGCTGGTTACGATATCTGCCGCATCGCCTTCAGTATATCCGCATCCGACAACGGCCAAAGGTGTAGATGTCATCACAAGGTTCATAAGCGCGTAAGAAACCATCGCGCAGATGATCGCCACTGCGATACGCGGGGTTTTTAGCAGCTCCAGCCGCTTGCGGCCCTTGGGTTCATCCTCGGTAGGCTTGGGTGGAGTGGGAATATCAAGAAAGAAGAAAAGGGCAGAACCCAGTACGTTGATTGCAATCACAGCCAAATAAGTGCCCAGAAACGGGATCACATAGGCTTGCGAGGTCAGCTTTACGATCTGTGGTCCAATGATGGCCGCCGCGAGCCCCCCGGCCATGACGTAAGAAATTGCCTTGGGGCGGAACGCATCAGAAGCGGTGTCGGCTGCCGCAAAGCGATAGAAGCCATGTGCGCTCATATAGATGCCGGTCAGGAAGCTGCCGACAAGGAACACAGGGAATGAGCCGAGATAGAGGCCGTAAGCCCCGATAATGCCACCGGCAGCACCCGCTGTGGAGCCTACAAGGAACCCTGCACGGCGTCCCCAGCGTTGCATGATGGCCGAGATCGGCGTGGCCGCCAGCATCGAACCCAGAACGATCAGTGAAATCGGCAGCGTCGCGAGGCAGGCGTTGCTGGCCAGCGATTGCCCGGCCAATCCGCCGACAATGAACATGATCGGCATCTGCGCACCCAAGATCGCCTGGGCCGCCACCAGAACGGCGACGTTTCGTTTGGCCTGACTGTCGTCGGGGGTGGCAGCGATCATTGTCATGGGCGAATGGTTATCTACGATTGAGACTAGGCACAAGCGGCTTGCATATGCGGCACATCCGCCTAACGTGCGGACGAGGATCACTTATCGGAGAGCGCATGTCCGTCGGACGCATCATCGAAACCCCGGACTGCGTGAGTGAAGGGGCCGAATGGCTGGCAGGGGCATGCCCCCGTATGGCCTATGCGATGGAGCAAACCGGCCCTCTGCCGCTCAGGCGCAAGCCTGACGGGTTTGCCCAACTGCTCAGCGCCATTGTCAGCCAACAGGTCAGTGTGGCCTCAGCAAATGCGATATGGAAGCGGTTGCAGGACGCAAAACTGACCGGCCCGCGCAAGATCATGTGGGCCACGGATGAAGATCTGCGGGCCGTGGGTCTCAGTCGTCAGAAAATCCGTTATGCCCGAGCCTTGGCCGAAGCGCGGATCGACTACAAAGCACTTCGTGATGCCCCGGATGACGAGGTGGTCGCAATTCTGACCGAGGTACCGGGAATCGGTGTCTGGACCGCCGAGATTTATGCGATGTTTTCGCTGGGTCGCGCCGATGTGATTGCGCCGGGTGATCTGGCACTGCAGGAGGCGGCTCGAATTCTTTACGACCTGCCAGAACGACCAAAAGACAAAGAGTTACGTCAGATGGCTGAAGCATGGTCGCCCTGGCGATCGGTTGCGGCGCGGGTGCTGTGGGCCTATTACCGGGTCGCAAAAGACAGAGAAGGGATCAGATGACACGAGTTTTGAATGCGCTCCGAAAAGAGCCGGTTTCGGGGGATACACGCTCGGTCGTTGTGTTCGTTCATGGTTATGGCGCCAATGGGGCTGACCTTTTGGGGCTGGCCGATCCGCTGGGGGAACATCTGCCGGATACTCTGTTCGTGTCACCCGACGCGCCGGAACAGATCCCAGGTATGCCCAATGGGTTTCAATGGTTTCCGATTCCGTGGATTGATGGCTCGTCCGAAGAAGAGGCCCGCCGTGGTATGGAAATGGCCGTCGAGGATTTCAACGCGTTCCTCGACGCGCTGATGGTTGACGAGGATGTCCTGCCCGAACAGGTTGTGCTGTTCGGTTTCAGCCAGGGTACGATGATGAGCCTGTATGTCGCCCCGCGCCGTGAAGATCCTGTGGCCGGAATTGTCGCGTTCTCGGGTCGGTTGTTGGAACCTGACTTGTTGCCGGACGAAACCGTCAGTCGGATGCCAGTGCTGCTGGTGCATGGCGATGCCGATGATGTGGTGCCGCCGCAATCGCTGCCTGAGGCGGCTGAGGCGTTGCAGGCCGCTGGTTTCAAAGAGGTCTACGCCCATGTGATGAAAGGCACCGGCCACGGGATCGCTCCGGATGGCTTGAGTGTTGCACTGGCATTCATGCGGGATAAGCTCAGCCTCTGATCTCTGGGCGTCTACCATAGGAGCATTTGATGCTGATCGTGACGGGTATTGTGGAAGTTGCCGAAGAAGGCGTTGAAAAAGCCTCGATTGCTGCGCAGAAAATGGTCGCGGAAACCCTGAAAGAGCCAGGATGCATGATCTATGAGTTCAGCCAGGTACTGGGCCATGCGACCCGGTTTCGGGTTTACGAAGAATGGCAGGATCAGACTGCGCTGGAAGCCCACTTTGCGACCCCGCATATGGCCGCGTTTCAGGCTGAATTGGGTGAGGTCGGCGTGACCTCAAGCGAGATCTACCGCGTGATCGAGGGCGAAAAGCAGCCCCTGCGCTAGCCGGTCAGTCCCACAACCAACCTTCTGAGAACTCGACCGAATTGCCCGCCGGGTCTCGTACATACAGCGACATGGCCCCATTGGGCCAGTCAAATTCGGCGTCGATAGGGATGTTCCAGTCCAACAGGTGCTTGCGCATCACTGCGATCTCGTCGCGGGTGAGGACAAGACATACGTGACCGGAGCCGCGAGCGCCATGTGGTGGGACCGGAAGTTCCGGGTTGCTCGGTGGTTTCTCGGTCTCGTCGGCAATGAACAACAACAGGACTGACCCGCCGATCCGATAGAAGACATGGCGGTTGTTTGCGCGCTGAATCTTTTCGAGGCCCAGTATTTGACCGTAGAAATCCTCGGCCGCGTCTAGATCGTCGACATAAAGTGCGGCTTCAAGGATCGCCGACGGGGCAGGAATGTCTGGTGTGACTTTCATGCCGTAAGTATATCACATCACGCAGTTTTTGTCATCGACGCGGACGTCGGTCGCGTTTGCGTGCTGGCGCTGCACTTATTGAAGGCATCGGCAGGCTATCCCACTGACCGGGGTCAAGGCCGTCCAAAAACCAGTCGCCGATCCGTGCACGGATCAGGCGCAGGGTTGGATGCCCGACTGCTGCGGTCATCCGGCGAACCTGACGATTGCGGCCCTCGCGTATGGTCAGTTCGACCCAACTGTCCGGTACGGTCTGGCGGGCGCGTATTGGCGGGTTTCGCGGCCATAAGCCTTCGGGCTCGTCAATCAGACGGGCCTTGGCAGGGCGTGTCAGCCCGTCCTTTAGCTCAACCCCATCGCGCAGTGCCTTCAGCACGGCCCCATCCGGGATACCCTCGACTTGAACCCAGTAGGTTTTGGCCATCTTGTGCTTGGGATCGGATATCTGTGCCTGCAACTTCCCATTGTCGGTCAGCAGCATCAAACCCTCGCTGTCCCGATCCAAACGCCCGGCAGGATAGACGCCGGGCAGATCGATGAAATCCGACAGCGTGTTGCGAGGTGAATCCGCATTGGCGCGGTCTGTGAACTGCGGCAACACATCATAAGGTTTGTTAAAGCGGATAAACCAAGACATGCCCCCGCCATACCGCCCAGACCACGGCAGCGCAACCTGTGGATAAATGTTACCTAACTGTTACGGAATCGGCCTAAGCATTACTCGAGATGTTGTGTAAAATCGGGACTTGTCAGAGTTTTAACACGATATATAGTTAAGTTAAGGCCGGGGCGGGTGTTCCCCGCTCTGATGTCACAAACGGGCAGTACAGAGCGAGGAGCGATTCTGTTATGGACGGAGACTTCAGGACCGAATTTGTCAGGGAACCCGGTGCGCTAAGGCATCATCCGGCATTGGTTCTGAACGCCGATTATCGCCCGCTGTCGTATTACCCGTTATCCCTGTGGCCCTGGCAAGAGGCGATCAAGGCGGCCTGGTTGGACAGGGTGGATATTGTGGCCGAGTACGACGAGGTCGTCCGAAGCCCGAGCACCGAAATTCGAATACCTTCGGTCGTTGTCCTGAAAGATTATGTAAAACCCAGAAAGCGCGTGGCCTTCACGCGCTTTAATTTATTTTTGAGGGACGAATTCAAATGCCAGTACTGCGGAAGCCGCGGAGAACTGACCTTTGATCACGTCGTCCCGCGCGCTGCCGGAGGTGTGACCAGTTGGCAGAACGTCGTGGCAGCCTGCAGCCCATGCAATCTGCGTAAGGGGTCAAAGTCGCTTCGGCAGGCCAGAATGTCTCTGAGCAAACCGCCGCGTCAGCCGGACGCTGAAGCCCTTAGAAATATTGGCCGTAAGTTTCCACCTAACCATCTGCATGATAGCTGGATTGATTTCCTATACTGGGATGCCGAATTGGATCAGCAATAACACCTAACGCACGCGCCAAGCTGCGATCCAGACCAGGACCAGACCCGCCGAGAACAATCCATTCCAACCGGCCATTGATATCCCGAACATTTCCCATGGAATTTCATCACAGCGCGCTAATGGGGCGGACATGATCTGGTTCATCAGTTCTTCGGCGCTGAGGCCTCCAATATCACCAGAAGTGCATGTTGATGGGCCTTCCCACCAGCCTTGTTCGACACCCGCATGATAGAATCCGACCCCTGCGGTTGTGGCTGCCGCAAGGGCTCCCAACAGGGGCAATGGTCGAATGCCCGGAAATGTGAATGCGAGCACACCAAGAACGATCGCCATGCCGTGCGGATAACGTTGCCAGATGCACATTTTGCACGGTGCAAACCCGCCGATGTATTGAAATCCCCAAGCACCTAGCAATAGGACGGCCGAACCTGTGGTTGCAATAAGTATGAGCGTTTTCTTGGTCATAGGTATTTCACAATAAGGAAGCCACCAAACAGCAGCACGATGAACAAGGTGAACATCAGACCCAACCGCTTTTCGATGAAATCGCGGATTGGCTCACCAAATTTCCACAGCAGTCCGGCAACAAGGAAGAACCGCAATGCGCGTGCCAGAATCGAAGTGGCAATGAAAGTCCCCAGCGGCATCCCGGTCCAACCGGACATGATTGTGATGACCTTATAGGGGAACGGAGTTACCCCAGCTGCGAGCACGGCCCAGAAACCGAAATCGTTGAAGCGGGTGTTAAATTCTTCCATCGCGTGGGCCTTGCCCATGGCTTCGAGAATTGGCTGCCCGAGGCTCTCGTAGAAGAATGCTCCGATGGCGTAACCCAGCATTCCGCCCAACACAGATGCCACCAAGGCAACGGTGGCGATCAGCCAGGCGCGCGATGGTCTCGCGATGATCATCGGAATCATCAGGACGTCGGGTGGAATCGGAAAGAAGGAGCTTTCAACAAATGCCACAATGGCCAGCGCCCACAGCGCATGAGGATGTTCGGCCAGACGAAGGGTCCAGTCATAAAGTGGTCGTAACATAAAGAACTGTTGTCCTGACAATTGTTGTTGCAAGGCAAACCACGCACCTGCCTGACCGTCAACCTCCGTCGCCGAAACAATCGATGCTCTGGTTGTTTTTTGCCTCTGGACCTTCCTGCGCATGAGCGCTAATCCATTGTTCGTGGCCCAAGTGGCGGAATGGTAGACGCAGGGGATTCAAAATCCCCCGGTAGTGATACCGTGCCGGTTCGAGTCCGGCCTTGGGTACCAAAGTAAAAACAGTAGGTTAGGGGAACCGGCCTGCTGTTTTTTCTTTTTGGCGATTTTGTTTTGTCACAGAGAAACCTCGCAATCCAGCGCTAGTCGGTAAATTGGCGATATCAAGATAAATTATTCGGTGATCGGATAGACGTTCAGAAAAATTGAATCTTTTGAGTATTCGGTAAATATCTTATTTGTTTGATATTCGTCGTATTGGTTTGAGTATCGAATCCTCTCCATGGGCATCTCAACAGATCTTCAAGGGTAGTCGGTTCATATTCAGTACCCGGTCATTTCCAGATACCCCCGCCCTAGATGGCTGCCAGAGATCGTAACGGGGCCTTCCCAATACTCGAACCGAGTCCCCATCCAGGCTTTAGGCGTTAGGGCCGATGCAACTACATCAATACCTTTCTCAGGTAGTGATATTTGCCATCTGGTAGGTATATCGCGTTGAGCGACGTGGTTTGTTTCTAGTGGTGTCAATAGTACCGATCCGTCCGGCAGAGATGTTGTTTGCCCATCCGCCTCGATCCATGTGGCAGCTGTGAAATCCCCACGTTCCCCACGCAGGCGAAACGCCATCAATTTGTCGCCGTTGTCAAAGCTGAGCGAAAACCAGTCCCAACCGCTTTGATCTTCGGCCAATGGTTGCGAGGACCATTCGCGGTCCAGCCAGCCCTGTCCAGTCACTTCGATGTCTTGATTTGGTAGGTGAAGGATACCTTCTACTGTGTAGAATGGCTGTGAATAATAGTAGCTGGCCTGCCCATCGGCAGATTTCACGGAATAACCCCTGTCCCCGTGGAACACCAATGGGCCTTGCGCTTGTAGGCCTAGGTCGTAACCAAAATCTGATCCCGACGCACTTAGACTCAATTGGGTCAAATCGCCTCCACGCATGTGCCACTCGTCGATCCAGGCTTCGAAAGGTTGGGCGGTGACACCGGCCTGTCCGATACCTCCACGGGATAGCCGTTCCGCGAAATAGTGCGTGTCTGATGTTGTTACTGCTGCGTGACCCATCCAGATCTGAGGGCTCTGCCAGCCCTCTGACTCAGTTGGTTTCAGGGCCGACCGGAATAAAGTCCATTGAACACCGTAGTCATTGCCTTCTGCGTCTTTGAGATTTGCAGTCAGATACCACCATTCTATCCGGTAAGAAGGGTGCGGGCCGTGATCTTTCGGGAACTGGAATTGGTAACCTGATTCAGGCCGCGCAAACCCTTCGGCATTACCTCCCAGTCCGGCATAGCCTTGTGCCCAACTAGCTATGGGGAACATTAAGAATAGGAAGAAAGCTCTAACGTTCATTGGCAAAAACCTGTAGCAAATCCGCAGGTGGCAGGCGGAGCAATCGCCAGGCAGGCCAAGCAGCGGCAAGGGTTGCGGCAATCAATGTCAGCAGAAACAGCGCCAGCCAATCACCCGGAAACAGATGCATAGGCAGACGCCAACCGAATGCCTGTACGTTGATCACGGCCAACAATACCCAGGCCAATATCAGCCCGAGCGGCAAAGCCAGACAGGCAGTTAAAGCAGCAAGCAGAGCGCTGCGCAAAAGTTCCAGCTGGGCAAGTTTCGAACGTGTCAGGCCCAACGCCCAAACCGGCGCGACCTGAGGCAAGCGTTGGGTCCACAACGTCAGCAAACTGGTCAAGATCGCAAATCCTGCGACGCCTAAGGTCAGCACGTTCAGGGCTGAGGTGATGACAAAGGTTTTCTCAAAGATAGCAAGCGACCGGGCCTTCATTACAGCTTGTTGCACCACGGCTGTGGGCGACAGTTCAAACTGGGCACGCAACGCCTGCGCCAACTCCGTGGCTTTCTCTGGCGCAATGCGGATTCCAAAGCGCAGGGTTTCGGTATCCGGAACTATCCGATCCAGCATTGGCATTGATACGATCGCCTGTCCGGTTGGGTTCCCGTAGTCGGAATAGACCCCGCTTATGGTCAGAATATGATCCGGCGTGATCGCCACCGTATCTCCCGGCCACAAATTCGCACGGCGGGCAAGTTGTTCGTTGATCAGGATTGCGCCCCGGTTCAGGACGCTGTCCCAGACATCAGGTTCTTTGGCGATCAGTGGCCAGTTTTGGCGATAGCTTTGGTGATCAACGATCCCATACAGGAAAAGCGGTCCGGTTTCGTGCGGTATCTCGGTACTGCGGATCGGAAGGATTGCTGAAGTTCTTGGTGCAAGCCATTCAGTAATAGCCTCAGCTTGAGTTTCATCCGCAGCGGTCACGTAAAGCTCCGAAGTTAGACGTTGATCCAGCCATCCGGTGAAAGTCAGGCGGAAACTGGAAACCATGGTTCCAACTCCGATATTTGCCGCCAGCGCCAGCAATAGGGCCATTAGCGCCAAGGAAAGGCCGGGCAGCTGCGCGCGCATATCGGCAAGAACCCATTGTGTGACCGGCGTTCTTGCCTTTTGGATCAACAGGTCCAACACAGCTGAAATGAAGAGTGGCAGTACCAATGCAGCCCCAGTCAGTACCCCGGCGAGCAGTGCAAATCCGGCAATAAGTCCGCCGAAAGTAAAGTAGGCAATGATACCCAAAGCAATCAAAGCGAATCCAAATCCGCCAGAAATCCAGGCAGATATCTTTCCGCCCCCCCAGGCCTGCAAGCCGGGTCCGGCGAGTATGGGCATGCGGGAAAGCCGCCAGAGCGCTTGCCCGCTTGCAGCCAGAGTGCCACCTGTTGCCATGGCAAGACCTGCGGCGACCCATTGAGGGCGCAGTGACATTTGCCCGTCGATTGGTGCTCCATAGAGGCCGCGTAAGGTCGAAGCAACGTCTGGAAGAAGCGCGCCGGCCAGGAAATATCCCAGCACAAGCCCCAATAGGCCTCCGATCAGAGCCAGCAACAAAAGTTCACCCAGAGCAATCCCGATCAGGTTCCGCATTGGAAGACCCAAGGCCCGCAATGTTCGGATTGTGCCGCGTCTCTGCGCGAAAGCTAGGCCGACGGTACCGTGGACGATGAACAAACCAACTGCGAATGAAAGCAGACCAAAAGCGGTCAGGTTCAGGAGAAAACTGTCAGTGAGTTGGGCGGTATCCAATTGTGAAGATGGTGCAATACGCTGCAGTTCAGGCGCGATTTCCGACAGAGCTGGCAATTTGCGAGGCTGATCCGGCAATATTATCAGTCGGGATATTTGATTGGGGCGGTTGAGCAGTTGCTCGGCTACTCCAATATCTGTCAGGATCAGATCAGGCGGTAGCGCGCCGCTGGTGAGGATTGGTGGAAATCGGTCAGCGGATTGAAATACCTGCGAAAGTTTGGGCGACATCAGCAGCCTTCCCGGAGCTGTCAGCATATCAGCCGGGTCTGGCGTATTGGTGCTTTGCTCGAGTTGCATAATGGCGGGCAGGGCAGGATATGCGACCATATCCACGCCCATTAGGCGTATTGAACGTCCATTTACGCGCAGCGCGCCCTCAAGCACCGCGGCCACCTGCCAGCCTGCGCGTCTGAGTTCCGTATATCGCGACAGAGGGATCATGGACCCGGTCGCGCGCAGTTCGTCAAACTGACCAATGGCAAGCTGTGCGCTGGCGCGCTCATAACTGGCGCGCGCCTCGGCGTTGATCGCTTGTACCGCCGACCAGAGACAGGTCGCCAGCGCGATGCCAGTCAGAAGGGTCAGCAACTGCAATGGATGCGCCCGCCAATGGGACAGTAACGCCTGGACTGCAGCGCGTGTCATTCGATCCGTCCGCCCGTCAGATGGGCACGACGGTCCAGTCTGTTGGCGATCTCGTTCGAGTGGGTGACCAGCAAGAGGGCAGCCCCTGTATCGGCTACCAAAGAAAGCATCAGATCCAGCACTACCGCGCTTGCTGTCTCATCCAGATTACCTGTCGGTTCATCAGCCAGCAGTAATCGCGGTCGGATGGCCATGGCCCGCCCAATGGCAACGCGCTGTTGCTGCCCACCCGATAGTTGTTCAGGATAGCGGTTCCGCAGATCGGCAAGTCCAAGACGCTTGGTCAGATGCTCGATCCACTCTGGGTCCTCACGTTTAGCAAGCCGCGCGTGGATTGAAAGGTTTTGAGCGATGGTCAGCGACGGGATCAGATTAAACTGCTGGAACACCAATGACAGCGTATTTCGGCGCAAGGCAGCACGCTCAATGTCATTCAGAGACGACATGGGCCTTCCATCTAGAGTGATTTCCCCGCCATCGAACCCATCTAATGCGGCAACCAAGTGCAGCAAAGTGCTTTTGCCGCTGCCGCTTTCCCCGGTCAGCGCCAGGGTCTGGCCTTGTTCCAAGGTCAGCGAGACATCATTCAGGACCGGGCGTCCGCCGGGATAGGATTTTTGGACATGATCAATCGATAGCAACATTTGAACACTCATTCGTTCTGTCACAATGTGCAGCGCAACGAAACAGTGTCCAGAGCAGAGATCGGTTCTATTCGCCGCAGCCCGCACCTTGAGCGCGGGGTTGTTCAGCGCGCGCGAAAGTTCCATGCTGGCTGCAATCGGAACAAAGGCCATCTATATGACATTGTCGCAGCAGATTATTTGGGGCAGCTTTTACTTAGGTATTTGTTTTCTGATCGAAATCATGCTGCTGACATGGTGCGTTCTGGTCATTCGCAAACTCGTCGAAAGATGGGAGACCCGGAGCACGATCCTGGCAACTGCGGGCCCGATCAGCGTAGCGCTTATGTTCATTGTGCTTACCCATACGGTACAAGTTTGGATCTGGGCGATTGTATGGGTGTGGGGCGACGTGCTGCCGGATTGGAATTCGGCCCTTTATTTCTCGTTGGTGACTTTCACGACGCTGGGTTACGGAGACATCGTATTGGGCGAAGGTTTGCGTATTTTCGGCGCATTCGCCTCGGTTACTGGACTTCTGGCCTTTGGGTTGTCTACGGCATTCCTCGTCGCCCTAATGACGCGGGTGTTTGAAGAACGGTTCCTGAACTAAAGGATCGGCGCGAACAATCGCGCGATTGGCGCGAAAAACCGGATGTGAAACGGCTGCTGAGGCAGGTCGCGCGTCAACTCGTAGCTAGAATGGAAATCGGTTTCCAGCATGTCAGATACAGCACGTGCCGCGCGGGGATCAAAAAACAGCGCCATCGCCTCAAAGTTCAGACGGAAAGATCGGTTGTCCAGATTGGTGGTACCAACAGCTGCCAGTGTATCGTCAACGACAAACACTTTCTGATGCATAAAGCCATCGGTATAGCGAAACACACGTGCACCGCAGTCGCGAATTTCATCGAAATACGCAAATGCCGCTAACCAGGGCAGGCGATGGTCAATGACATCGGGCACGAGTATCCGCACATCCACGCCGCGCAACGCCGCGTGTTGCAACGCGGTCATGATGTCGATGTCGGGCACAAAATACGGTGAGGCGATCCACAGCCGTTCCTTGGCCTCGGCGATGGCAGAAAAGAACATCATCGCGCCGGTTTCGGTATCATCGCCCGGACCAGTAGCGACCAGCAACGCGTTCATATCCTGTTCAGATTCGCTGCCTGCCCAATCGAGCTTATCGATCAGGTCTTCGTTGCGTGCCCAGTGCCAATCTTCGGTAAAGATCAGTTGCAACTGCCGCACAACGTGACCGGTCATCTTAATATGCGTGTCCCGCCAACGCCCGAACCGAGGGCTTTGCCCCAGATACTCGACACCAACGTTGTGGCCGCCGATGAAGCCTGTCTCACCGTCAATGATCACGGTCTTTCGATGGTTGCGATAATTGAGTTGAAAGCGGAAGTTCGGCCCGCGCTGTTCGCGCGGATCAGCCACATCCACACCCGACCCGCGCAGTGTTTCCAGATAGCTCGACGGCAGGCCATAGCTGCCTACGGCATCAGTCATAAACCGAACATGAACGCCGCGTTTGACCGCTGCAATCAGCCGATCTTGTACTTTTCGCCCCAGCTCATCATCGCGCACGATGTAGAATTGGATCAGGACATAATTCTTTGCCCCGTCGATTGCGTCCAGTATTGACTGAAACGTGACATCACCATCAATCAGTAATTCGGCTCCGTTGCCGCGTGAGACGGGTAGGTGTGCCAGAGCCTCGAATGGCCGCGGATTGATGCGCATCGTCTTAGGATCAGGTTTCGAGTAGTCGGCAAAGGTTTTGATCCCTTCCACCACACGTTCGCTTTCCTGTCGCGCGATGCGATAGCCTTTGAAGCGGTGGTGCCCCAGAAACAGATAGAAAGGAACGCCAAACACCGGCGCTGACAGCAGGAAAACCACCCACCCAACTGCACCCTGAGGTGTGCGCGCCGTTTGAGCAGCGCGCACGGAAAAAACGACCGCTAGGCAATAGAGCGCAAACAGAAAAAACGAAACGAGCAATGTCCACATGGGTGCGCAATGATCCGGTTTGTTAGTTGGCCCCAGTGTAGATGCGCGACCAGTCATTGGCCATATCAACGATGACCCACCCCATGTCAGGGCCTTTATCCAACCCGTCGACCAGCCGACCGATCGGACTTTCGCGGTCATAGGCCCATTCACGGTCCGCATCAGTGTGGTGTATCAAAACGCCCAGCCGTGGCCCGTCGCCTGCGGTGGTCCATTCAAGCATGGCAAAATCCCCGTCCGAGTTTCCCCCAGCAAATATGGGGCGCTTGCCGATGGTGCGCTCGATGTTGATTGGCTTGCCTTCTTTGTCATCGATGAAGGCGATGCCGGGGGCCTTGTTGATTACAGGTGTGCCGTCCACGCTGTCATAGGTTGTTTCTCCATACGTGCCCAGAATCTGTTCGGGCGGGATGCCATATGCCTGTTCGGCGAATACGCGCATGAAATGCAGGCCTCCGCCCGAAACGATATAGGTTTTGAAATCTTTATCCCGCAGGTAACGCAACAGCTCGACCATCGGCTGATAGGTCATCTGGTCGTAAGGCAGATCGGTCTCGGGATGTCGTGCAGTGCCCAGCCAGTCGGCCACCGACGCCTGGAACACTTCAACGCTGCTGCCGGAATGCGACGCGTTAACCACTTCAATCAGAGCGTCGTGCCCGCCTTCCAGAATGGTTTGCAGATCACCCTCGGCGGCCGCTTTCAGGGCTGGCGTCGATAAGATCGACGGGTCTTGTGCAGCAAGCTCTGCCAGTTGGTCCATGGCAAATATGAATTGAAAATAAACCGGTTGTTCAGCCCAGAGCGTGCCGTCATTGTCAAACACCGCGATCCGGTCGGCGGGGGTGACATAGTTCGGCCCTCTTGGATCTGTGACGTTGCCTATGAACTCAATAATCGTATTTTTTGAATCAGAATCGTTCCAACTCGGAAGTGGGTCTGCGAACAGTGTGAGGGGGGTGCAGCTGAGCACGGCAGCTAGAGCGGCGTATCGCATATGACTCTCGACATTTTCAGAAAGGAAAAAAGCCGCCCTGTAGAGGGCGACCCTAAGAGTTTCATTCAAGGCCTAATTGTTGGTCGGTGTTGTTAACTTCTCCATAACCTGATCCAAGTTGAAGCTGGCCGCTTTCTGACGTGGTGGGAACTCCTGGAATGTGCTCAGAAAACTACCAACATACTGCTGCGCAGGAACTAGGAAATAGGCTCGGTCCAACAGCCAATCGTAATAGGTGTTAGAGGTCCGGTAGGCACGCTCATACGGATCACGGCGCAGGTTAACGATCAAGGGTATGCGCAGCTCGGTCCAAGGTTCGATCCAGGCCCGCAGAGTTGCCCAGGCTTTCTGCTCCAGGAATATTAGCTTCCAGTCTTCGAAGCGCAGCGCCGTTAGGTCTCCGTCATCCGAGAAATAGAAAATCTCTTTGCGAGGACTTTCGGCAGTCTCACCAGTCAACAGAGGCAGGATGTTATAGCCATCCAGGTGCACCTTGTATTCGCGCCCCATACCAGACGAGCTATAACCTGCCTTCAGCTTGTCTTTAATTTCGGGATCACCGGCGACCGCGAGGTATGTTGGCAACCAATCCATGTGGTGCACGATCTCGTTGGTGACAGATCCGGCTTCGATCTGACCGGGCCAGCGGACCATCGAGGGAACGCGCCATCCGCCTTCCCAGTTGGTGTTCTTTTCACCCCAGAACGGCGTTGCGGCCGCATCGGGCCATGTGTTCATGTGCGGACCGTTGTCTGTGGAATAGTGAACTATGGTATTGTCGGCGATGCCAAGCTCGTCCAGCAGATCCAGCAGCTGACCCACATGCATATCATGTTCGATCATGCCTGCGGTGTATTCATCCGCAACGCGACCTGAGATTTCATTGGCTTTTGCGCGCATCTCGTCTTTGACGTGGGTACGGAAATGCATGCGGGTACCATTCCACCAGACATAGAAGGGTTGCCCTTGCTCATGTGCCCGCTTGATGAAATCAATCGCCGCCGCCACGGTTTCGTCATCAACAGTTTCCATGCGTTTGCGGGTCAAGGGGCCCGTGTCTTCGATGGTACCATCTGACTTTGATTTGATAACGCCGCGCGGCCCATACGCCTCGCGGAAGGTGCGGCCATCAGCCAATACCCGGTCACCCGGATAGTCCTCGTTTTCTGGTTCTTCTTCAGCATTCAAGTGATAGAGATTGCCAAAAAACTCATCAAAACCGTGGTTTGTTGGCAGGTGCTCATCCTTGTCTCCAAGATGGTTTTTGCCAAACTGACCAGTGACATAACCGTGGTCTTTCAACAAACCAGGTATGGTTGGGTCTTCGACCTGCATGCCAAGATCAGCCCCCGGAAGACCGACCTTGGACAGGCCTGTCCGGAACACGGACTGTCCCATGATATAGGATGAGCGACCAGCAGTGCAGGATTGCTCACCATAGTAATCGGTGAAGATCATGCCCTCATTGGCCACGCGATCGATATTGGGTGTCTGATATCCCATGAGGCCCATGGTGTAGGCTGAGATATTCGATTGCCCAATGTCATCGCCCCATATCACAAGAATATTAGGTTTTTGATCCTGCGCCCAGGCGGGCAGTGCAAGCGCAACAGCAACGGTTGCCACTGCGAACTTGCGCATCGATTCGCGCCAGCTATCTGCAATCATTTGTGGAGGTGACATAGGGTGCTCCTGATTAAACGAGCCTTAATGGCCCAGCAAATTTAGTTTTAGAGGCAGCGGCTAAATTGAACTCGATAGCCGCGTGCAAGCTGTTGATTGCCGGAAGAAAAAATATGTAATGGACCGGGAATCGAACAGAACTACTTTAAGCGATGAAACGTGTCTAAAACCTATCATATGATCATTTTGAAAGATACAAATGTTTGATAATGATGATGATATGCAGATCCTGACCCAAACCGACTGGTTTGGGGCACGCGAGCCGAAATTTCAGAATGATCTGATGACTTGCGCGGTTGTCCGAACGTTTGATCCAGGCGAAACACTCTATCACCATGGTGACCCGGCAAATGGTATTCACGCTGTGCTTGATGGGTCTGTTCAGATCACGGCGCCCGCCGATGACGGGCAAGAATTTGTTGTGCACCGGGAAGGTGCAGGTTTCTGGATTGGAGATCTTGCTCTTTTCGCCGAAGCGCAAAGACTGGTCAGCGTGATGACCACCCAACAGACGCGTACATTGTTTTTTCCCAGTTCACGGGTGGAAAGAATGGTGCAAGAGAATCCGGAATATGTCCGTGATTTCTACGCGTTAACACGTGAAAACATGAAAACAGCCCTCCGGATCATGGCCAACTTGGCAGTTACGGGGTCGGAGAAGCGCCTTGTCTTACGTCTGCTGCATTTGGACGAGGGCGCCTCGAAATCCGACGGCTGGATTATTGTTTCGCAGGATGAGCTGGCTGCGATGGTCGCAGTGTCTCAACCAACGTTGCATCGTAACCTGCATCGACTCTCAGGTTTAGGCCTAGTTGAGCTGGGATATGGTCGACTACGTCTGATCGACAGGCGCAAACTAATCGCAAGCTGTCAAAGTTGAATCCTAGGGATTAAGTGGCGGCAACACACCCGGTTTGGGACGACTAGAGTTATTCAGAGCATTCAGGTTCCGCATGACCGCACTCCAATCCTCAAAGCCAATTTGGCTCTTCTTTGAATACCGCTCAGCACCTATCTGGGTCAGGCTGCTCTCAAGGGGCGCGGCGCGCTCTGGTTGGAGGCTGCGCTCTTTCCAAAGTTCTATAGCATCATAAGCTGCAGACAAATCTCGAGCTCGCAATGCTGCTCTCAAAGCTTCGGCGGCGTATTCCTCAGAGGCAAGGTATCTACTGTGTCGCTTGTCTTTCCAGCGCTGATAGCGTGGGCGAAGAGATCGCACTGCGGCCCACAATGCCAAAACAACAATCGCGATCCAGAATGCAGCCTTTGCGAGGGTTTCAATATCCGGCGGCTGCCATTTTGGTGGTGCCAGCGTTAGCTCGGTCGCTGGGACCGAGGCCGTTTCAATTTGTTTGGTTTGCAAGTTAAACCAATCGATTGACACAGCTGGCAACCTTGTCTGGCCACCCTCTTGCGCAATATAAACCGTCTTCTCCATGCGTTGTCCGGACAACACCCCTCGATCTTCGGTTTCTGTAATGCGCGGCTCCGTAGGATATGCGCGCAACAACGGGTCTTGCTCGTGAGGTGTGAGCACTGGGATCAACAGAGGCGTCGTGCCAGATATCTGCGCGCTCAAATCGCGCGTAATGGCGTCACCAGCCTGCATATCTGTCGTGCCTTCTATTTGCTGCTGGAGCGAAAACCCGTTTGCGATGATTAACGGATCAAGACCACGAGCACCTTCCGGAATCTCGGCGCTGAGTTGTACAGGCGGAAGCGCCAACGAAACCTGAATTGGATCGTTGGTTTGAGGATCGGCATAAGTTACAACCACCTCTTGCGAGTCAAACGCAACCGGACCTGTTGCCAGAGGGTATAGGCGATAGCTGCGCTGCACACCGGACCAGGTCGCTCCGTTCACCGTCTCGCTGATTGGTCCAGAGGCACGTTCAGGAAGACGAACCACGAGGTTTTGTTGTTCTAAAGAGGGAAACACCGGAGGTTGTGGCATGAATGTTGGCACTAGAACTTTGATTCGAACGATCGCTGGTTGCCCTACAATGACCGGTTCATCAGGCGCTTCGACCGAGACCTGAGGGGCAGTCGCATCGTTATTCTGCGCAAATACTGGAAGAGCAAGAAAAAGAATAAAGAAAGTAACGTATCTCATTCTGTTCGCTCCTGATTTTCAAGAAGAAAACGATTGCGCAGAAAGTCTTGCATGTCAGTATCTATTGAGCTGATCCATTGATCGGCCGAAAGGGTTTGCGGCCCTTCTTTAGGAGCTTGAACCGTAGTTTCGTTACCACGGGCCGCATCATTGTCGAACACCGTGTCATCCGCACCAATGCCAGCCTCTTCACCCGTATCAGATTGTTCGCGGGTCGTTTCAATGTAATCAAGGATGGCTTTCGACACCTCGAGATTGTGCTGCGCTTCGGGCCATTCAGGACGCCGTTCCAAGGCGGTCTCGAAGGCGGATATGGCTGGGCGATACTCACGGTTCCGTATTCGCGCCATACCTTCAGCAAATGCGGCTTCCGGTGTGTCCAGCTCGGCAAATATGGAGGACGCCTCTGAATATTGACCGTCCCTGAGATAGGCATATCCCTTGTGATACGAGCCCTCAAACAATTCCGCCGCTTCAGCAAAGCGCTTTTGATTCATTGCAATTTGACCTTGCTGATCGGCCGTAAGGAACCAATCTTTCCACCCTTCGGCTCGAACTCCTGATGGTGGTATTATCATCAAAGCCAGTAGTGCCCAGCGGATCACCCAGCCTCTTCTGAACCAAAAAAGTGATAGTAACGCAGCAGGCCATGCCAAGATCCAGCCATTGTCCTGCCAATCAAGACGCTTATCATCATCCAGTGCTGCAGTGTAGGCAGTTTGGATTTGACGCTGCAGACGACTGATGTCCCGATCGTCATCCGAAAACGCTATCACGGATGCGCCTTGGACGTTGCCTAGCTGAACAATTCGCTCACCATTGGGCAGCATAGTGAGAAAGAAAATGTCGTCAGTCGAAGTGTTTAATCCAGATACCTGAGACGGGTCTAAGTCATCCAAAACAAACAGCACTGCCCCTGGGCTCTCACTTTCATCCAGTATGGATTGCGCTAAATCGAGAGCATCGGCCGCTGCGTCGCCTGGGGTTGGCATCACAGCCGGCGTTAAGCCTTCAAGCAGAGGGCGAAGAATGTTGGCGTCTTCGGTTAGGGGAGCAACTCGGTGCGGCGTTCCGGAATAAGCGATCAGCGCAGTGCGGGCTCCAGCGCGCTCATCGATCAGATCAGCGATCTTGAACCGTGCTCGGTCCAACCGTGAAGGAGCAATATCCGTGTTCTCCATGCTGTCGGTGACCTTTAGAGCGATCACTAACGGGGCGGTATCTGCAATTAGCGGGTTGGGTGCACGCGACCAGGTTGGACCGGAGGCCGCGAGGGCAACAAGTGTGGCGATGACCATCGCAATATCAATTGGTTGAATGCGACGGGTTTCAGTCTTGCCAAGCTGCAATGCGGTCGCCAGATGCGGAGCGATCCCTGAGGGTAGCTTGGTTTCGGCCGCAGGCTTGGGTCTGATCAACCACCATAACGCCACGATTGGGATTAAAAACAGAAGGTAATAACCTCGAATAAAATGGAAATCAGGAAATTCCATTATTGAACAACCCCCTTGCGCTGCTGAGCAAAATGGAACCAGGTTGTGCTGATAAGAATAACGATCAGCGCAATCGCCAATGGAATATGGGCAAGGCTGTTTGTCGGGCGATAGCTTTGAGTTTCTACTATTCTGGGGTTTAGCTGATCTATGCGCTCGTAGGTCTGTGCGAGGGCCGACGCATCATCTGCAAAGAAATATTCTCCACCGGTGCGATCCGCGATGTCCTTTAACGCTTGCAGGTCCACGCGATCTTCGCCCGTAGCATTAGGGTCTCCAACACCAATCGTATAGATGACCACATTCTTTTCCGCGGCAATCGCCGACGCGTTTACAGGCGTCATACGGCTGGATGTATCGGCCCCATCGCTTAGGACGATCATCAGGCGTTGATCCACTTCGCTGGACTCGAATGTTCTGATCCCAAGCCCGATCGCGTCACCCAGGGCAGTGTTCGGACCAGCCATGCCAACGTGAGTTTGATCTAGGAAGCCATTCAAACTATTAAGATCTTCTGTAAACGGCGCTTGTATGAACGCGCGTGTTCCAAAAATGATGAGGGCCATCCTGTCACCATCGCGCTCGGCGATGAATTGTTTTAGGACATCTTTAACTGCTTCCAACCTCTGCACCGGGCCGCCAGTCTCGGATTTGAAATCGCGCTGATCCATCGAGCCCGAGATATCCAAGGCAAGGACGACGTCCCGCGCAGATTTTTCAATCACTATGGGATTACCCAACTGTTCTGGTCGAGCCAGCGACAGAACCAGCAAAATCCAGATTAACATGACGCTTGCCGTTTGCAGGCGGGATCGAACTGGGATGACTGAGCCAGAATTCGGCTCGACGCCTGCGGCCTGCGCAACGCGTCGAAAGAAGGGAATACGAATTGAAGTGGTTTTTTCGCGATGGGGTAGAGCAAAAAAATAGACCAGCGCCGGAAGCGGAAGTAGCAGAAAAACCCACGGAGCAGCGAAGGAAAACATCACTTTCTCCGATATGGTTTGTGGGCTTTAACCCAATGCCGGGCAAGCTGCGTGACAGCGGGGTTTGGCGGTATGTCTTTATACGGGGCTTCAACTAACGCTCGGAAAACTTCCGAATTTAATGATTTTCTATCAATGGTTTGGGATAGAAAGCTCAGCCAATCTTCGCCATGAATCCCTGCGACCTGCTCGCGAGGATATGCGGCCAACGCAGTACGCCGAAGGATCTCGGCAACCTTGGCCACAGAGATGCCAGGCGATGCGAGTTCTGCCAGCGCGTACCGCCTATAGGCGTTCGCACGCCTGTGCCGCAGTATCAGGACTGTAGCGACCGAAAAAAATGCCAGCAGGATGACAGCGACCACGACCCATCCCCAGGTCTGGGGCATCATTGAAATAGTTTCAGGTTTTGGCGCTGGTTCTAGCATATCCAACAGATCAACCAGAGATTTTCCTGTGGTATCGATGCTCATCGCCGACCTCCGCGGTGCCCGAATAAGCGCAATAGCTGATCCAAAGCCGGTTCAGAGGTTGTCATAGGAACTACCGGAAAACCATATCGTCGGGACCATGTGTGCAGTTGTGCTAACCTATCCTCCATGGATTTTCGAATTTTGTCTGATAACTCAGGGTCGGAACTGTCGATTTCAATCTGCTCGCTACCATCTGAGACCGTCATCTTCAGGTTAGGCGCGAGGGTCTTTGCAGTTGGATCCGCGATATTGAAAACGATCAAATCGTTTGAGAACGCCAGTTGACGCAACAAATTCTCCGATCTTTCATTGAGCCCGTCGCAGTCTGAGAACAGGCAAATTAGTCCACTGGTTTGGGTGATGCGGGTCGCCTCAAAAAGCATGTCATTCAGAAACACGGTTGGCTGTGGGGTCAAACCTGCATGCAAGCAGGAATTTGCTGTTCCGATGGAGGACAAGAACCGCGTAAGGGCTGCCGCGCGGCGCTGTGGTCTGTGCTCGGCAACGTCTGTATCGCTGAATACGAGACCTCCAACACGATCGCCTTGACCAAGAATTCGATGCGCAGAAATTGCTGCGGCTTCGGCAGCGATGACAGATTTCATATAGACTTCTGTTCCGAAGAACATCGATATGCGCTGATCGACCAACAGCAGGGCAGGGCGATCACGTTCTTCGGTGTAGACTCTAACATGGGGCTTTCCGGTTCGTGCAGTGACCTTCCAGTCGATGGTTCGGATATCGTCGCCCGGCAAATAGCCACGCAATTCTTCAAAATTCAGGCCGCGACCACGCAGACGCGAGGCGTGACGACCATTCAGGATCGAGCGCGCGGGTTGACGCGGTAACAGGCTGAGTGCCTGCGATCTGGGGCCCAATTGCAATAGATGGTCCGCGTCGACACGGACGCGTGGGTCGTTCGGATATGGCGCAGTCAGGGTCATGCAGCCGTTTTCCTTAGCGATTAGGGAAGCGCCACCAGGCGAAGGAGTTCTGCGATCACGTCATCTGCGGATTTGCCTGATCCTTGTGCTTCGAAACTGAGTGTAACGCGATGACGAAATACGTCATGCGCAATGGCGCGGATGTCTGCAGGGTCGACATAATCGCGTTCGTTCATCCAGGCATGGGCGCGCCCGCATTTGTCCAACGCCAGTGAGGCGCGTGGACTGGCGCCGATCTCAATCCAACTCGCGAGTTCGAGGCTCAAAGCTTCGGGCGTACGCGTCGCCTGCACGAGGTCGGCCATATAACGATCCATCGCGTCAGACACATGGATTTGACCGATCTCTGACCTTGCCGCAAAGATGGCTTCCTGTGGTATCGCGGCTGGAGTTTCACGCGCCCCACCTTTGTTGGCAGCAAGATCTTCGCCCCGGACCAGGCGAATAACTTCAACCTCGTCTTCGACGGGGGGGTAAGTGATTTGAACATGCATCAGGAATCGATCCATCTGTGCTTCGGGCAGTGGGTAGGTACCTTCCTGTTCGATGGGGTTCTGGGTGGCCATAACGATAAACAGAGGATCCATTTTATGCGTGGTTCCTGAAACAGTGACCTGCCGTTCCTCCATCGCTTCCAGCAACGCCGCCTGCACCTTGGCGGGCGCACGGTTGATTTCATCCGCTAGTACGATGTTCGCAAAAATCGGTCCCGGTTCGAACTTGAACTCACCCCCCGCATCGGTCTGCTGGAATATCTCGGTCCCAGTCACATCCGAAGGCAGTAAGTCCGGCGTAAACTGAATGCGGCTAAAGCTTGCATCCATATTCTTCGCCATTGCCTTGACCGCGCGTGTCTTGGCCAGACCAGGCAGGCCCTCGATCAAAAGGTTACCATTGGCCAAGAGACCGATCAGCAGGCGATCAATCACCTCGATCTGGCCAATGATCGATTGGCCCATACGGGATCTGAGATCCATAATCTGGTTGAGTGCGCTCATAACAATTGTCCCGTAATAGCCCGAAATACCGGTCTCGCGTTCTATCGTCTGCGATGGCCGAGAGTCGGGATCTTGAAGTAATGATAGAACGTTAGCAGGGCGAAGTTGCTCAGACTACAATGAATTCCGAGTTCTGAGTTTTTGAATATCACTCTTTAACTCCTCGCGGATGGGCCCGGGATTACTGGGATCACGTAGTGTCGTTGCCCAGTGGGTTGGTCGGTCGCGACCGGTCTTTCGGTTCCAACTCAGCGCGTTTAGGATAGATTGCTGTTCTTCTGTCAGATGAGAAGGGATTTCATATCCGTTCAGGGTCGCCCAAACACCGCTCCACAGACGGCCGACAGACCAAGGATTATAACCTCCGCCACCCAAGATCAAAAACCGAGGTGTTAAGTGTTGGAGGCTGGAAACGGCACGCCAGTGCGCATTGTTTGACAATGCGAGGCGCGATAGTGGGTCTTCGGTGACGGCGTCGGCACCGCATTGTAGGATAATGGCTTGTGGGTGGAAAGCCTTAGTTACAGGAAGAATCATCCCCTCCAGAATGGCTTGGAATTCATCGTCATTTAGACCTCGATCAACAGGTAAATTCCATGCGGCGCCACCTGCGTCATCTTCCAGTAGTCCGGTAAAGGGCCATCTGCGCGCCTCATGAATCGAAATTATGCGCACCATTGACGAACCGTGAAACGCAGCCTCGACGCCATCGCAATGATGGGCGTCGATGTCTATGTAGACAATTCGTTCAAGCCCAAGATCAAGCAGTCTGAAGATCGCGAGAACTGGATCGTTTAGGTAACAGAAGCCGTTGGCGCGACTTTCCAATCCATGATGCGTACCTCCTGCTGGGTTGAACACAATACCACCGTTCCAAATTAACTCGGCTCCCAGCATCGATCCTCCGGCGGCAGTGGCTGGCCGTCGATACATTTCTCCAAATACCGGATTGGACAATGTGCCCAGACCAAATCTGCGTTTTACCTCGTCGGAGACCGACTGTGTTTTTTCGGCGTTTATTAATGCTGAAATGTAAGCAGGTGAATGAAATCGCTGCAGTGCCTTAGGTTTGGCACACGGGCTGGTCCGATAGTTCTGCGAGTTCAGCCAACCCATCGATCTGCAGAGGTCAATCACAGTAGAAACGCGCGGGATTGCAAGTGGGTGTTTTGCGCCATAGCTCGAGGTGCGATAGATTTCCGAGCCTATGAAGATGGGGCGAGGTCTATTGTTTGTCGTCAACACGCGCATGGCTGTCATCGCCCAATTGACCATCCAGCGACATCAGAACGGCAACAGGCCTGAGTGCTGGAATATGACTGAATATAATCAGGATACACACCGTTAAGGGCACGCTCAGAAACGCTCCGATCAAACCCCAGACTGTGGTCCAGAATGTCAGTGCCAATATGACAAGAAAGGTCGACATATTCAGAGACCGGCCAAGCATGGCTGGGTCTAGGAAATTGCCGATCACAAATTGCAGCGTGCCACAGCCCAGGACGATGACAAGGAATGGTCCAATGGTTTCAAATTGTACCAATGCAATCATCGACGGAAAGATCACGGCAATAATCGAACCGATGGACGGGATGAAATTCAGCGCGAATGTTAGAACGGCCCATGTCTCGGCATATTCCAGTCCCAGTGCCTTAAATATTGAATAGCTTATGAGGGCCGTGATCAGGCTGATCAAAGTCTTCACCCCGACATAGCGCTGCAGACTGTACGAGATAGCATCCAAAACCGAAGCCAGATCAGCGCCGAGCTGCGGGTTGCCTGCCGCAATTTGGATTTTCTTGCGAAATGCCAGGCGCTCAGCCATTAGAAATGCGACATACAGGCTGATCAGGAAAAACTGGTTCAGTAGTGATGTGGCGCTGCCCAGCAAAAGCCGTGCAACATAGGACATATCGATGCTGACCAAATTGTCCCGAATGAAGGTGGTGACGTCATTTCCGACCAATCCGGTAATTCTGTGCACCGCACCATCAAACTGGCTTTCATAGGTGTTGATTGAACGCGCAAACTGCGTGGCCTGACTGCCAAGAATATACATGATCATGAACAAGCCTGCCAAAACGACTGTAACTCCGGCTAAGTTCGCGATCCAGATTGGTACACGTGTCACCGCGATGACCCGATCGCTGAGGGCCAGGATCAGAACATTGATCAACAGTGCCATGGTCAACGGCACCAGAAAATTCGCCCCAGCATAGAGGCCAAGCACCACAAGAGTGGCCACGATCACAACATCCCTCAATACGCCCAACTGCAGGCGCGCTCTGGATGGGCTATTTTCGGGATCAGAGGTCATGAGTTGGCCTGGGTCTGCTTGCCGCTGGTGCGTGTTTGAGAACATCTTGCACGATCCTGCACAGGCTTACCAGTTTATGCAATCCATACAGATGGTTAAGCGCCGGAATTCCTTACAAATGGCGAATTGGCGGTTCTGCCAGCGCAAAAGGCGCGTTAGGCTGTGGCGATGTCACGTGTATCGATTCTCTCATCCAATCAGTTTCTGCGCGCGCTCTGGCTTGCTGTTCGTCGGTTCAATGACAAAGACGGTTTTGTCATGAGCAGCCATGTGGCGATGTCACTGATGATGGCTCTGTTTCCGTTTGTTCTGTTCACAGTGGCGTTGGCGGGGGCTTTGTCACAGGGATATGTGACGGACGAACTGATCGAGCTGATTTTTGGTGCCTGGCCCAAAGATGTCGCCGATCCGATTGTTTCTGAGTTGCGGGCTGTGCTGGCTGGTGCCGGGTCGGGCGTGATCACATTGGGCGGTTTGTTAGCGATCTACTTCGCATCCAATGGTGTTGCTGCCGTACGTCGCGCCATGACGCAAGCCTATCATGACAAAGATATCTGGCCGTTCTGGAAAACCCGGCTGTTGTGTTTTGCGCTTGTTATTATCGGTGGGGCCGCAATTTTGGCCATCGCAGCGGTTGAGGTGGTTTTGCCTGTCTACACGCGTCTGGTCTCGGAAAAGACGGCTGTTGATGTTGATAACTGGCTGTCCGTTGACCGCCTGCGATGGACGTTCACCGTTGCAGTACCGGCAGGCACAGTTATTCTGGCTCATCTGATCTTACCCACACGGCGGCACAGGCTTTCGCAAATACTTCCGGGGGTCATCCTGACCTTGGCATTGTGGGCTGCAGGTGGATGGGGGTTTTCGATCTATATCGCCCAGTTTGCCACCTATAGCGCGACCTATGCGGGCCTCGCAGGGGCAATGGCAGCGCTGATTTTCCTCTACCTGTGTTCTGCCATGCTGATCCTGGGTGCCGAGTATAACGGGGCCTTGATAGACTTAAAAAATGCGGAAACCAATTGATGTACTTCCGCAAGTTCATTCTGATTGCGATCCTGTGGGCAACAACGCCGACTGGCTGGGCACAGGAATATGTCGGATCCGAACTGTGCGCAGATTGCCATCAAGACGAAACTGAAGCCTGGAAAGGGTCACATCACGATCTCGCTTGGACCGAGGTAGAAGATGGCCAAGTTCTGGCTGATTTCGATGGGACCAGCTTTTCCCATGATGGGATGAGCGTTTCTTTCGTGGATAAAAACGGCGTTCTTTCGGCGCAAGTCACCGAAAAAGATGGCGTTATCACCGACTATCCGGTGCATTCGGTGGTCGGCATTGCGCCGTTGCAGCAATACCTCTTTGAAACTGGACCAGGCAGATTACAGAGTTTCGATGTCGTCTGGGACACGGTAGAAAGCCGCTGGTATCACCTCTATCCAGAACAGGATTTACCACCGAATGACGGGCTGCATTGGACAGGGCCGTACAAGAACTGGAACGCGCGCTGTGCCGAGTGCCATGCGACCGGTTACGTGAAGAATTACGATGCCGAGACAAGGCGCTATGCGTCGACACAAGTTGAAATCGGCGTCGGTTGTGAGGCTTGTCACGGGCCAGGATCAGCGCATCTTGAGTGGACGACTGGCAAAACGCTTGACGACGGGTTGGGCGCGTTTGGATTTCCAATCGAATTGGGCAAGGGGCAAACCGAGGCAGACATCCAGCAATGCGCCGGGTGCCATTCTCGGCGCGAGGCGCTGGAGGATGGTAATCCGGTCCCCGGTACGCCTTTTCATGACGCACATAATTTAGCTGTCCTGCGACCGGGCGCTTACCACCCGGATGGGCAGATTTTGGACGAGGTCTACGTATATGGTTCGTTCCTTCAGTCGCGCATGTATGCTGAGGGGGTAGGATGCATGGATTGCCATGATCCTCACCGGGCCGAGGTAAAAGCGGAAGGGAATGGCTTGTGCACGCAGTGTCATTCGCCCGCTGGAAATTCGGAATTCCCAACCCTTCGATTGGCCAGTTATGACACGCCCGAACACCATCACCATGCAGAAAACTCTGATGGCTCCCAATGCAAGAACTGCCACATGATCGAGCGAGTCTATATGGGCGTGGACGGCAGGCACGATCACAGTTTCCGAATCCCCCGACCGGATTTGGGGCTTGGAGTTGACGCTTGCACCGATTGTCATGCGGAAGAGGGGCAGCCCTGGGCTGCGCAACAGATTTCTGACTGGTTCCCAAACTCTGCCCATCGAACCGTTCATTATGGTACAGCGTTTGCTGCGGTGAGCATTGGTCAATTGGACGATCCCGAAGCGTTAATCGCGATCGCTTTGGACAAAGAGCAGGCAGGAATTGTCCGCGCGACTGCACTCTATCTGCTGCAACCCTTTGCGACGCCTGTACTTGCGCAGCGGGTAGCACCGCTGTTATCCGATCCGGATCCGCTGGTTCGCGCCAATGGGCCGGTTTTGCAACGCCAAGCGCCAATGCCGGAACGTGTTGCACGGCTTGAGCCGCTATTGTCAGACCCCTTGCGCAATGTCCGAATTTCGGCAGCCAAGGAGTTTCTTGCCATCCCTGCACAAGCCATGACGCAGGATCAACGGGCGGTCGCTCAGCAGGGTATGGCCGACTGGCAGCGCAGTATCTCGCATCGCCTGGACTTTCCTGAAACCCACTTAGTGTTGGGAGGCTGGGCACTGACGCTGCGAAATGCCCAAGCCGCAGAAAAGGCGTTCCGAGAGGTTGTGACGCTAGATCCACAACGGTCTGAGGCCTGGCCGATGCTGGTACAGCTGGCCCACATAAATCGTGGTCCACAGGCAGCGATTGCGACATTGGACGAGGCTTTATCCATCCTTCCAGATGATCCGAGCTTAAATCAGTTGGCTCGCGATATGGGGCGGTAACAGGCACCAATCCGGCAGATTTACGCCACGTTACGGGCCCATTTGTTGGTTAGACACCGATGCCAGCACTTGGACTGTCAACAGGTGATGTATGCCGGAGCGCACAGCTACTATCATAAAGCCGATTTCTGCTGATCGGAAAACAACGTTGGATCAGCGCATTGAAGAACTTCGCGTGCGCGAGCCTGTCGATATAAATCATGGAGAGGCAATCTTGTTTCAGGGGATTGCGACGGCGTCACTCAAGAAACAGCGTATTGCTCAGGGTAAGATCGATCTGGACTAGGGCAGCGACCGGACAAACCCTAAAGCCCAAGCTTTTCTCGCAAACGCGATAGGTGCTGCATCATGTTGTACTGCCAGCCCGGTTGATAATTTTGTCGGAAACCAGAACCGCCTGACAACTGAAGAAATGGACGTTCCTGCAAGATCGCAAATTGTTCACCAGACCCGTCGAGTGCGTGACTGTTGTGAAGATTTAGCCAATTCAGGTTCTCGATTTGTAAAACAGGCACCAGCGTTTCAATTTGGGTATTGCCGATATCAAGGCGTTCAAGCGATGGCAGTGTCGCGAGAGGAGAAACATCAGAAACCCAGGTATCATGGAGGTAAACCAGCTTTAGGTTCGGTAAACCGTTAAGTGGGCTAAGATCGGAGACCCGCGTCATGTTCACGTCAAGCCGCTCGAGCGTTGCGTTCCCTTCCAGCCCGGTCAGATCACTTAAATTGGTTCCCCGTGCATTCAGAGATTTGAGATTCGGAATATCCGGGATGTTGGCCGGCAGCTTTCGAAGTTCAGTAAGATCTTTGAAATCAAGATCGTTCGTTCCCGCAGAAACGACATCTTTAACCCGCTGCTCGGCTATCAGTAGTTGTTGGTTTGCAGTTTTCTGCAGCTTGTACTGCCAGGCGGCCAACGCAATCAGGGCAATAATAAGTGCTAGGACAGTTTTTCTCATGTGATCGGCGGATAAAACGACAATGCGGCCAATCTATGACCGTGTAGCGCAGCGCGAATTGCAGGCAATCACGGTAAACCGCTACGTGTCGTGCTAGAGGACTAAGTCGCCATCCGAGAATTAAAGTTGGTTAAAAATCTTAACCTTACAGCCGCTTAGCCACGGAAACCGGTGGCGACAACGAATTTTTCTGAGCTGTCCGAGCGTGACGCGGGTGGCTTTACATTGGCCACCTTGTTGAATTTCTGCTTGAGCAGCTTCTGAAGGTCTCCCTCGGCCCCGCCTGCAAGAACTTTTGCGACGAAGGTGCCACCTTCTTCCAGCACATCAAACGCAAAATAGGCTGCCGTTTCGCACAAGGCCATAATCCTAAGGTGATCGGTCTGCTTGTGGCCTGAGGAGGCAGCCGCCATGTCGGACATGACCACATCCGCTTTGCCGCCCAGCCAGTCTTTGACCTTCTGGTCGGCATCATCTTCCATGAAATCAAGCACATGTGCGGTGGCCCCCGCAACGGGTTCGACCTCTTGAAGATCGACACCTAGAACCGTGCCAATACGCTTACCGCTCTTCTCGCCCAGTGCGTTAACACGTTGCACTGCAACCTGCAGCCAGCCACCGGGTGCACAACCCAGATCAACCACGCGCGCGCCGGGCACAAGGAACCGGAATTTATCGTCTAGCTCCAGTATCTTGAACGCTGCGCGTCCGCGATACCCTTCGGCCTGCGCCCGCTTGACATAAGGGTCGTTCAACTGCCGCTCAAGCCAGCGGGTTGAACTGAGCTTGCGCCCGCGCGCTGTCTTAACCTTAACCTTTAGGTCACGCTGCCCACGGCCTGAACTGTTTTTTCCACTCGGTGTCTTCGCCATCAGAATGGTCCGTCTTCCAATACACCGTCCGCGCTCATTTGTGCATACAGCAGACCTTCGCGTAACCCCCGATCCGCCACAGAAAGGCGATCGGTGGGCCAGCAGCGCAACAACGCCTGCAAAATGGCCGAGCCGGACATGATTAGAGCCTGCCGATCTTCTCCGATCCGGGGATCACGGCGGCGCCCACGAGGGCCGAGTTCTAGATAGCCTCGTATGACCTTGTCAATCTGATCGCTGGTCATTCGCAATCCGTCCACCTTGGTTCGGTCATAGCGTTTTAGACCCAGATGCGAAGCAGCCACCGTGGTGACGGTTCCGCTAGTGCCCACGATCTGGAACCCCTCGCGAGCCTGTTCGTCTTTGTAAGGTGCAAAATCAGCAAGGTTTTCTTCAAAGAACCAGCTCATCAGCGCAAATCGCGCTGCATCGTCTTCGACGTCGTTGAACTGGTCCCGCAAAGTGGCCACTCCCAACGGTACACTGATCCAGTCCACGACTTTGGCCGCAGGAAAAGGGCTATCGGCGGTATGGAAGCCGTTATGCAGCCGCATGATCGAGGCAGGTCGGTCGCGGCGCGGAACCGAGGATATATCGATCCACACCAACTCAGTCGAACCGCCGCCAATGTCCACGACCAACAATTGCTCGGTTTTGGTTGATACCAGCGGCGCGCAGGAAATGACGGCCAGGCGCGCTTCTTCCTCGGGCTGAATGATGTCAAGCGTCAGGCCAGTTTCACGTTTGACCTGGCGGATGAAGTCGCGCGAGTTCTTGGCACGACGACAGGCCTCGGTCGCGATCAAGCGCATGCGCTTGACCTTGTTCCGTTTCAGCTTTTGCTGACAGATTCGAAGGGCTTGTACCGTACGCGCCATAGACGCCCGCGACAATCGTCCGGTGCGTTCCAGACCAGCGCCGAGTTGCACTGATTTGGAGAAACTGTCTACCACATGAAAGCCACTGCCCTTGGGCTGGGCGATCAACATGCGGCAGCTATTTGTCCCCAAATCCAGCGCCGCATATAACGCATCTGGATCGGGTCTTGCCGGCGCGGGGCTTTCGACCGCTTTCGGGAACGCGCCCGCACCTTTGGGACGCTTGGGCGCCATCTGAAACGCCCTCCGATTTTCGAGTTACCCCGACCATAGGTCGCGCTTTTCAATCACGCAAGACACTCATTAAAGTCATGAGGATTTTGATGTTCGGTTTCGAGGCAGGGGTCTTTAAAAGCAGCGATATCCGATCCTGGGCAAAAAGGTCGCTGCAAATACGCCGTGTGTCGAAAATCGACCGACCTCCGCCCATATTGAAGTTTAGAACCGGCCCATCGGGTTAGGAGGAATCACAGTTATGCCTGACGTCACCATCGTATACTGGCGCGACATTCCCGCTCAGGTCATCGTCGGCAAAGGCCGTCGTGGCGCCAAGCGGCAATTGGAAGAGCGGTTTGAACAAGCCATCGACCGGGCCGCAATGAAGGTGAACGCCAAGGATAGTGATGCCTATCTGGCCGAGTGGCGCAAAGCCGAACCTTTCGCGGTTGAGGGCGACCCGTCCGAGATTGCCGAGGCCGAGGCCGCGCGCCTGGAAACGGAATACGATCAGGACCGAATCAAGTCCCTGATCGCCAATGACGGTTGGGCATGAGCCCCAGATCTTTATGGGAGGCCGCTATGGCTTTGCTGAACTTCAAGAAACGTGATGCGGTCGAAAACGGCCCTGTGAACCCGACCGTCGAAGCCTTTCTGCAGGGCTATTCGATCGAGGTAATGCCGCGCACCGCCGAAAAAGTCGAAGACTTCCGTGCGCTGCTGCCCGAAGGCACACGCGTTTACATCGCCCATATCGAGGGCACGCCAATTGAAGACATGGTCAAAACGGCCAAGCGCATTGAGGCTGAAGGTTACCCTGTCATGCCGCACTTCCCTGCGCGGATCATCAAGGATGCGGCGACTCTGGAAAACTGGATTTCGATGTACCAGGGCGAGGCGGGCGTTGAACAAGCGCTGCTGCTCGCCGGTGGTGTCGCGACCCCTCACGGCGATTTCGACAGCTCGATGCAATTGCTGGAAACTGGCTTGTTCGACAAGGCTGGATTCAAGCGTCTTCACGTTGCCGGTCACCCCGAGGGGAACAAGGACATCGACCCCGACGGCTCGACCAAGAATGTCGATGATGCGCTGCGTTGGAAGCAAAAATTCAGCGAAACAACAGATGCGGAAATGACGCTGGCCACTCAGTTTGCGTTTGATGCCAAGCCGATCATCGCCTGGGCAGACAGCCTGAAAGAGGCTGGCATTGATATCCCAGTCCATATCGGTATCGCGGGCCCTGCCAAGCTGCAGACTCTGATTAAATTCGCCATTGCTTGCGGTGTAGGCCCGTCGCTGAAAGTTCTGCAAAAGCGCGCAATGGATGTGTCCAAACTGCTGCTGCCTTACGAGCCGACTGACGTAATCACCGAACTGGCCAACCACAAAGCGGCCAACCCGGATTTCAACATCACCAACGTCCACTTCTTCCCGCTTGGCGGCATCAAAACCAACGCCAACTGGGCGATCAACAACGGCGGCGCTTCGGCAAAGCCAGCAAACTCCTAAGGAACGGACATGACCCGTACAGTCGTCGAATCAAAAACAAAAACAGCCGTTCTGGGCTTTGATGAACCGTTCTGCGTGATCGGAGAGCGGATCAACCCGACAGGCCGCAAGAAACTGGCCGCCGAATTGGAAGCGGGCGATTTCTCAACCGTTGAGAAAGACGCATTGGCGCAGGTTATGGCGGGCGCGACCGTTTTGGATATCAACGCGGGAGTTGTTTACAACTCGAACCCCAACCCAAACGAGACCGAGCCGCCGCTGATGCGCAAGATTGTCGAACTGGTGCAGGGTCTGGTTGACGTACCGCTGTGCATCGACAGCTCGGTTCCGGGTGCGCTAGAAGCCGGTCTGGCAGCCGCAGAGGGCCGTCCGCTGCTAAACTCGGTCACGGGCGAAGAAGAGCGTCTGGAACTGGTTCTGCCGCTGGTAAAGAAATACAACGTACCGGTTGTGGCGATCTCGAACGATGACACCGGTATTTCGGAAGACCCCGATGTGCGTTTTGCCGTCGCCAAGACCATCGTTGAGCGCGCAGCGGATCATGGTATCCCTGCACATGACATCGTGGTCGACCCGCTGGTCATGCCGATCGGTGCGATGGCAACTGCAGGCCAGCAGGTGTTCGCTCTGGTCCGTCGTTTGCGCGAAGAGCTGGGTGTGAATACCACTTGTGGCGCGTCCAACATCTCGTTCGGGCTGCCGAACCGTCACGGTATCAACAATGCTTTCCTGCCGATGGCAATGGGCGCTGGCATGACGTCGGCGATCATGAACCCGGTTGCTTTGCCGGTAACGCAGAAGAAGATTGCCGAGAAGAAGGAACAGGTTGCCGCCGCTGGCATCATCCTGCCTGAAGGCATGGATGACGAAACCTTCGTTCAGATGTTCGGCCTGGGTTCGACCAAACCGCGCGCTGGTAAAGAGATGGAGGCCATCCGCGCCGCAAATCTTCTTACAAACAATGACCCGCATGGTGGTGAATGGATCAGGTCCAACAAAGCGCCTGAGGAAGCCGGTGGCGCAGGTGGGCGTCGGGGCGGTGGACGTCGTCGTCGCGCTTAAACTATGGAAAACAACAGATTGGGCCGGGTCTTTGACCCGGCTCTTTCGTTTTTGTCGGCACTGGTTTGGCTTGAACCCTGGTCAGGACAAGTGATAGTCAATTCTTAGCGGCGGGTATGATGTAATGGTAGCCTGTCAGCTTCCCAAGCTGAACGCGCGGGTTCGATTCCCGCTACCCGCTCCAACTCTATCGATCAACTCGATACACGCGCCTGCAGCAGGTTGATGACTGCTGGAACCTGTACGCCTTTTGATGTCTGGAATGCGTCAAACTCTTCGGCCACGTCACGCACGACGGCATCAACATCCTCCTGTGTACCTTTGAAATGGGCGATCACTCGCGCGGCGGGGCCGACCCGGGTACACAAAAGAGCGGCGTCTTCAACGGATGCAGGGGCGGTGAGCGCTAGGGGGACTGCCTCGACCCGGATATCGTTCAAACCGGCCTGCGCCATCAGGTTCGAAACCCTGTCACGGTCATGGAATGCTAAAGGGCCGGGTGCATTCCGGTCCACCTTGGGTGGTTGTCCCAACCGTTTGACGGCGGCGACATGCGGGATCTTGAACCAAGGGTTCTCTGACAGACCACCCCAGGCTGCAAAGGTTATCTGACCGCCCGGTTTTAAGGCCCGAGCCATATTGGCGAAGGCTGCTACGGGATCGGTGAAGAACATCACTCCAAACCGCGAGATCATTGCATCAAAACCGCCTGACGAAAGCTCAGCGATCTGAGCGTCGGCATATGTGAAATCGAGATTGTCGAGCTTCGCCTCGTCTGCGCGCATCCGCGCTCGTTCGAGAAATTGTTCCGAAATATCAATGCCCAGAACATGCCCCTTGGGTCCAACCTGCTGCGCGGCCCGGAGCGCACTTGCCCCGGTGCCGCAGCCGATATCGATGACGCGCATTCCCTCGGCTAGTGTGGCGCGATCGAAAACCAGATCCAGTACGGGCGCGAATAGATGGTCCAACTGATCCTCGAAGGTCAGCCAGCGCGTGCCCATTTCGGACTTGCCCCAGAATTCTTCCTGATCTCCGTTGATTGTCAGCATCGCGCCCTCCAGGATTTGAAGGGACTATGACCTCCTGCGGCGACGACGGCCAGACTTTTCATCGTCCCCGCCACCGGTGTTGAAGGACGGCGCGGGCAGGGTAACGACCTGCGCCAACTCGGGGAACGGATCAGTTTTGTGCGGGATCGCGTTGGCGGCGACGAAATGGTCTTGGAACTTGGGTTCGATCGCGGTTTCGACCTTGGTGATCTCGCGCACGACGCGCTCGATCTCGGCCCGCGATCCGATGTTGCACAATGCAATTCGCGCGCCCGTACCCGCGGCATTGCCCGCGCTGGAAACCTTGTCCAGAGGCGCGTCGGGAATCATGCCTAGAACCATCGCGTGTTTGGTCGAGATATGCGCGCCGAACGCCCCGGCCAGTACCACGCGGTCCACGCGGTCAACCTCCATCTCGTCCATCAACAGACGCGCACCGGCATAAAGCGCGGATTTGGCCAACTGGATGGCACGGATATCGCCCTGAGTTACCGTGATGCGCGGACCGCCCTCGGCGCTGGCATCATGGATCAGATAGGAGTTGGTGCGGCCTTCGGGAACACAACGGGGAGTACCCGTCTGTTCAGCCGAGCCGATCAGCCCACTTTCGTCCAGCAGGCCAGCGATACGCATCTCAGCGACAGCCTCGATAATGCCCGAGCCGCAGATACCGGTGATGCCGGTCGTCGCGATGTCCTGATCAAAGCCATCTTCATCCGACCAATTCTCGGACCCGATCACGCGGAAACGCGGTTCTTTGGTGACGGGATCGATTTCTATACGCTCAATCGCGCCGGGGGCCGCGCGCTGTCCCGAACTGATCTGAGCACCCTCGAATGCGGGTCCGGTGGGCGAGGAACAGGCCAGAACGCGGTGGGTGTTGCCCAGCAGGATTTCTGCATTGGTGCCCACATCCACGATCAGCACGAGGTCTTCGGATTTGCCGGGTTCTTCAGAAAGGGCAACGGCGGCACAGTCTGCGCCCACATGGCCTGCGATGCACGGCAAGATATAGACCAGCGCACGCGGGTTCATATTGGTCAGCTCCATTTCTCGCGCGGGCAGGGACATGCTTTCGGAGGTTGCCAACGCAAATGGAGCCTGGCCGAGTTCAACCGGATCAAGCCCGAGCAGTAGATGATGCATCACCGGATTGCAGACAAATACGGTTTCAACAATCAGCGCAGCGTCAATCCCGGCCTCATCTGCGATTGAGGTGGTCAAATCATTAATCGCCTCGCGCACGGCTTTGGTCATTTCTTTGTCGCCGCCGGGATTCATCATGGCGTATGAGACGCGACTCATCAGGTCTTCACCGAACCGGATTTGTGGATTCATCAGACCCGACGAGGCCTTGACCTCACCCGTTTCAAGATCGGTCAGGTGTGCAGCGATGGTGGTCGAGCCGAGGTCGATAGCCAGACCGTAAAGCCCATGTTCGTGCAGGCCGGGCCAAATTTCGACGATACGGGCCACGTTGTCCTTGTGGCCTTTATGGACGGCGACCGTGACCTCCCATTTACCTTTGCGCAGCACTGGCTGCAGCTTGGACATCAGGGACAGGTCGGCGGTGATCGCATCGATCTTCCACTGCTCACGCAGGGCGCGCTCCAACCGTTCCAGATCGCCGGTGGGCGAATGCATGTCTGGCTCTTCCACCACTACGAAATAGAGGCGCGTGGCTGGGTCCATTGTGATCGCACGGGCCGCCGCGGCCTTGCGGACGACTTGACGGTGCACCTGGCTTTCGGGCGGAACATCAATCACTACATCGCCCTGAACTGATGCCTGACAGCCAAGACGCCGACCCGGTTTCAGGCCGCGCTTGTCATCATAGCGCTGCTCGACGGCGTTCCATTCGCTCAGCGCATCCTCGGAAACGGTCACACCGTGCTTGGGGAACTCGCCATAGCTGGGGGTGATCTGACATTTCGAACAGATGCCACGCCCGCCGCAGACCGAATCCAGATCGACGCCCAATTGGCGCGCAGCAGTCAGGATTGGCGTGCCAATGGGAAAGTGCCCACGTTTGCCGGACGGAGTGAAAACGACAAGAGGATCGGTGGTCATGAATGGCCTGCCTTTGTATTCGCGCGTATGCCGGCGAACATATGGGTTTGGACGCAAAGGGAAAGGGCATTCAGCGGCACGTTTTGCATTGCTTGCGTCGTTTTCGGGCGTGGCAGAAGCCCGCAGGGGAAAACAACTTGGGTTCGGGGCTTTCCCTCGGGTGAAATCCATGTAATAGGGTCACCGTCAAACGGGCTTTTGCATGGGGTTTTCAGATGCAGATTCGTGAGGCACTCACCTTTGACGACGTACTTCTTGTTCCGGGCGCATCTTCTGTGCTTCCGGCGACGGCGGATACAACCACGCGTGTGACGCGCGAGATCACTATGAACATTCCGCTGCTTAGCTCGGCAATGGACACGGTAACCGAGGCGCGTATGGCCATTGCCATGGCGCAGGCCGGGGGCATCGGCGTTGTGCACAAGAACCTGTCGATCGAGGAGCAGGCCCGAGAGGTGCGGCGCGTGAAACGGTTCGAATCCGGGATCGTCTACAATCCTGTGACATTGCGCGCGAATCAGACGCTGGCTGATGCACAGGCGCTGGTCGAACGCTATAATTTCACCGGCTTTCCTGTAGTTGACGAAAGTGGCCGGGTCGTGGGGATCGTGACCAACCGCGACATGCGCTTTGCGACCTCAGACGATACGCCAATCAAAGCGATGATGACTTCGGACAACCTGGCGATGCTACAAGAGCCCGCCGATCTGGAAGAGGCAAAAAGCCTGATGCGTGCCCGTCGGATCGAAAAGCTGCTGGTCGTCGATGGCGAGGGCAAGCTGACCGGATTGCTGACGCTGAAAGACACCGAACAGGCTGTGCTGAATCCTACAGCTTGCAAGGACCGGTTGGGCCGTCTGCGCGTAGCTGCAGCGACCTCTGTCGGGGACGCGGGTTTTGAACGGTCTGAGCAGCTGGTCGATTCCGGGGTTGATATCATCGTTGTAGATACCGCGCATGGTCATTCGCAGGGGGTTCTGGACGCGGTGAAACGCGCCAAGACGCTGTCGAACGAGGTTCAGATCATTGCTGGTAATGTTGCTACCGCCGAGGCCACCAAAGCGCTGATCGATGCGGGTGCAGACGCGATCAAGGTGGGCATCGGGCCGGGCTCAATCTGCACAACACGCATGGTCGCAGGTGTCGGGGTTCCCCAGCTGACAGCGATCATGGATTGTGCGGCAGCAGCGGGTGACGTGCCAGTCATTGCTGATGGTGGCATTAAATTCTCGGGTGACTTCGCCAAGGCGATCGCGGCGGGTGCATCTTGTGCCATGGTTGGTTCGATGATCGCTGGCACAGACGAAAGTCCGGGTGAGGTCATCTTGTATCAGGGCCGTTCGTTCAAATCCTATCGCGGCATGGGTAGTTTGGGCGCCATGGCGCGCGGCTCGGCGGATCGGTATTTTCAGAAGGATGCAGCCAACGATAAGTTGGTACCCGAGGGGATCGAGGGTCAGGTGCCCTACAAAGGGTCCGCCAGTGCGGTTGTGCATCAGCTGGTTGGCGGCTTGCGCGCAGCGATGGGCTATACCGGATGCGCAACGGTGGATGAAATGCGTCGCAACTGCAACTTTGTCAAAATCACCGGTGCAGGCCTGAAGGAAAGCCATGTGCATGACGTGCAGATTACGCGCGAAAGCCCGAACTATCGGATCATGTAGTCGCTATGGTGCTCGTATCTGGGCATCGAAGTATGTGACAAAGTCAAACGGACCCAGCTATGACACCCGCAGCCCGAGTTCAGGCCTCGATCGACATCCTCAATGAGATATTGGCCGGAGCGCCAGTCGAGAAAGCGTTGACAGGTTGGGCGCGGCGCAGTCGGTTTGCGGGCTCGAAAGATCGTGCGGCAATCCGCGATCACGTATTCGATGCGTTACGCTGCAAACGATCCTTTGCTGCGCGTGGTGGAGCTGAAACCGGGCGCGGCTTGATGATCGGCGCGATGCGATCTTCGGGTCAGGATCTTGCTCAGTACTTCTCGGGCGCGCGATATGCGCCAACTTCGGTAACAGATGCCGAGAAAGACCGAGGTTTCCAGACCGAGGCCGAAGCCCTCGACATCCCTGATTGGTTGTGGCCCGAATTCAAGGCGTCATTGAAAGATGAGGCCAACGCAGCCGCAATTGCATTGCAGGGGCGGGCCCCGGTGCATTTGAGGGTGAACCGGTCGCGAGCTGATCCGGTTGAAATCATCCAATGCCTCTCGGATGAAGGCATAGTGGTGCAGCCTCACCCAGCGTGTGACACTGCTTTGGAAGTCACCGCTGGTGCACGAAAAATCTCACAATGCAATCCATATCTTGAGGGTTTAATCGAGCTGCAGGATGCCGCCAGTCAGGCCGTTACTGCAGCGTTGGATTTGCAACCTGGAATGAGGGTTTTGGACTACTGCGCCGGTGGTGGTGGCAAAGCCTTGGCCTTGGCGGCAAGGGCCGAAGGCGTTCAGGTATTTGCGCATGATATCAATCCAGGTCGCATGGCAGATTTGCCTGCACGTGCAAAGCGGGCGCGCGCAGAAATTTCACTGCTGACGTCGGATCAGGTATCAGGACAGGCACCCTTTGACATCGTTCTGGTGGATGCGCCCTGTTCTGGAAGCGGATCTTGGCGCCGTTCGCCCGCGGGGAAATGGGCGCTGACGCCTAAGCGCTTGCTTGAACTTACCCGCATTCAGGCAATGATTTTGGAAAGCGTCGCGCCATTGACCGCAGACGCAGGTACGATTGCTTATGCCACATGTTCGATGCTGTCAGTCGAAAACGACGCGATAGTGGACAGTTTTCTGCAAGAGCATTCGGATTGGCGATCTGGATTTCGAAAGACGTGGCTGGTTTCACACGGGGCGGATGGATTTTATTCGGCCCACTTGACTAGAACTTGGATCCGATCAAACAACTTAAAGGAGTTTTCACCGCTGATTTATTAAGCGGCATTTAACGATTGTGGGCCGATATTGGTCAAATATGTCTTAACAAGAGCTGCTTTATGCCCAGTGTTCCCCAAGCGTTTCCCCGTTTGTCAGATCGGGTCGTATCTGATTGCGGGCGCTATGTGTCTTTGGGTTTGATTGCCCTTCTTCTCTGCCTGCTTGCAGCCTTGGGTGTCCTTCCAAAACAATGGAACACTGGTGTTGCAACCGTCGGTCTGTCTTTTCTTGCGGTTGTTGGGTTTGCTATCTTAGGCAATTGGATCGCCAAGCAGATTGAGCAGCGTACAAAAGGCGTGATTGCAGCGCTTTTGGAACAAGATACCGCAGCCTGTATCGTTACGGATCAAAACGGCCGAATTGTCCTGGTCAATTCGCGGGCCAGCCTCGGCCTTGGTGCCATACCAGAGAAGCAACTGGATGACGCTTTGCGATCTGTATTCGCCAATCCGGCGGCGATTCTGCTGCGTCTTCAAACTCAGCTCCGGTCACGGGTGAAAGCTGAGGAGGATGTAGTCACACGTGGTCAAACCATACCGGTGACGGTATCGAAACTGGATCATGATTGGTATTGCTGGCGCTTCGTATTAGAGGCTGAGCAAGCCTGGCGAAATGTCGGGTTACCGGTCATCACCATTGGTCGGAATGAAGTTATTCTAAACACGAATGATGCAGCTGCAAATTTTTTTGGCCGCACGCCTGCCACGTTTGCAGAGTTATCATCAGAGAATGGTGTGCTGGGCGATCCCGTCGGAAACAGCTGCGCAATTCAAGTTAGGACGCCTGAGGGTGACAAAACGGTCCTGGTTTCTCAGTTGCGCCGAAGCGGGATCGCACGCGAACTGATTTTGACCCCGATCACCGATAGCGATGCAAAACTCGAGGCAACTTCGTTCGCTGATTTGCCGGTTCCGATCATGAGATTGGCGCCCGATGGTGAGATCATCGAAGCCAACCACCTTGCAATCGAACTGGTGGGTGAGGTTCGGCTGGGCAATTCCAGAATTGACGAGGTTATGCACGGGCTTGGCTATTCCATTCGTGATTGGCTCGCTCGTACGGTTGAACCGACTTCTGCTCCAAAGTCAGAGTTTCTGCGCCTTACCCGTAAAGACAAAGAAGTGTTCGTTCAGGTCACGCTGTCTCGCATTGTGAGTGACGGTCAGGTATATCTGATCGCAGTTCTGAATGACGCAACTGAGTTAAAAACACTTGAGGCGCAGTTCGTTCAGGGGCAAAAAATGCAAGCCGTAGGCCAGTTGGCCGGTGGGGTTGCGCATGATTTTAACAATCTGCTGACAGCAATATCAGGGCATTGCGATCTTCTGTTGCTGCGCCACGACCAAAATGATCTGAATTATGGTGACCTTGTACAAATCAACCAGAATGCCAACCGCGCTGCCGCTCTGGTCAGTCAGTTGCTTGCATTTTCGCGCAAGCAAACCCTCAGGCCCGAGGTGTTGGATTTGCGAGACACGATTTCCGATCTGATCCACCTTTTGAATCGCCTTGTGGGCGAGAAGGTCCGGTTGACGCTCAGCCATGATCCCGTGCTCAAGCCGGTTTGTGCCGACAAACGACAGCTTGAGCAGGTGTTGATGAATCTGGTTGTAAACGCGCGCGATGCGATGCCCGACGGCGGCGAGATTCGGATCGAAACCGAAGTTCTGAATTTGGAACGAGCCTATTCGCGCGACAGGGCGACAGTGCTGCCGGGCGAGTATGTGATGGTCAAGGTCATAGACAGCGGCATAGGTATCCCTCCGGACAAGCTGCAAAAGGTATTCGAACCTTTCTACACCACCAAGCGCACCGGAGAAGGGACAGGTCTGGGTCTTTCGACGGTCTACGGCATTGTAAAACAGACTGGAGGATTCATTTTCGTGGACAGTGCACCCGGTACGGGTACCGAATTTACCGTTCTTCTTCCTGCCAGTCCGGCGGCGCAGACACCTGAACCGATCACACTAGAGGCCCACGAAGAGCAAAAACCACGGCACGGTGAGGGCGTTGTTCTGTTAGTCGAGGACGAAGCCCCCGTCCGCGCTTTTGCCACGCGTGCGCTGCGTCTGAAGGGGTACACAGTGCTCGAGGCGGAATCAGCCGAGGATGCGTTGCATATGTTGGAGGACCCAAATCTCACGGTCGATGTTTTCGTCACAGATGTGGTGATGCCTGGCATGGATGGTCCGACCTGGGTGCGCGAGGCAATGAAAACGCGCCCCGAAGTCCGGGTGGTCTTTATGTCCGGCTATACGGAAGGCGCATTTGGTGAATCCGGCCCCGAGATTGAAAGCTCGACCTTTCTGCCAAAACCATTTTCATTGACGCAATTGACCGAAGCGGTGTTTCAGCAACTCAACTGACGCCGTTATTCAGCAGATTGATGCAGTGCAAATTCCGCTGCGAATAAGCTGCGAAATTGCTGGTCTGTGTCTTTCGAGAGTTCAAGCTTGAGCTTCGGCGAAACGTTCTCTTGCGGAAGTTGTATGTCGCAGTTCAGGCGATTTCGTAGGAAATCGAGTATCTTGCTTTGGTTTTCGTACTTAAACACGTGGCTCACTCTGACACCATTGCTGCGGGGCATTAAGAATTCGCTTTGGCGTCCGACATCCGCACAGGCCGGAGGGGATTTCTGCATATGGGCAACTACAAATGCCTCAAAATCAAGCCCATGAGTAGAGTGTGGATGATTTCTCAATTCTTGCCGCGTGCGATATCGATACCAACTCCCTAACCAGTCGATGGGTTCTCGGACGACGGCCATAACCTCCATTTCAGTGTCAAACAGCTTCTTGAACATGGTTTGATAGAACCGGTCAAAGCGGCGCATGTTTGCGTGTTTTAATTCAGTTGGACCTGAGACAACGATATCGGCACGGTCTTTCAGAGCAGATTGGTAAGCTGTGCTGCCGGTTTTGGGGACGGACAAAAGCGCGAGACGCTCTTCATAAAAAACAAGCATTTATCTTTTCTCTACAACGCTTTTCGATTGGCAGATTGTCGTAAACGACTCTTTAACACAATTGCCTAAGACTGAATTTCATAAGTTTTAGTTGAAATGTTCTCTTTTTGATCCCATAAGGAACAAGAGGCGAACAAAGCAGCGATTGCCGCCCGTCAAAGGGTGTGACAAAAGGGATAGTGACAGGACAATGGCGGATCTTCTGACGATGAGCGACAAGAAAAACGCAGACAAGCAAAAGGCGCTCGACAGCGCATTGGCTCAGATCGAACGGCAGTTCGGTAAGGGCTCGATCATGAAGTTGGGCGAGGATTCCAAGCAGGATATCGAGGCAAGCTCAACCGGCTCACTGGGCCTGGATATTGCGTTGGGTATCGGTGGGCTGCCGATGGGGCGGATTGTTGAGATCTACGGGCCTGAAAGTTCGGGTAAAACCACGCTGACATTGCATTGCATTGCTGAACAGCAAAAACGTGGCGGTGTTTGCGCTTTTGTAGACGCAGAACATGCACTTGACCCGCAATATGCCCGCAAGTTGGGTGTTGATCTGGATGAACTGCTGATTTCGCAGCCCGATACCGGTGAACAGGCGCTTGAGATCACTGATACGTTGGTGCGCTCTGGTGCGGTGAACATGGTTGTGGTCGACTCGGTTGCGGCCCTGACGCCGAAATCCGAGTTGGAAGGCGACATGGGCGATAGCAGCGTGGGCGTTCAGGCCCGGCTGATGAGCCAGGCAATGCGCAAACTGACCGGCTCGATCAATCGCTCGAACTGCATGGTGATCTTCATCAACCAGATCAGGATGAAGATCGGCGTGATGTTCGGCAGCCCGGAAACCACGACCGGTGGCAACGCACTGAAGTTCTACAGCTCGGTCCGTCTGGATATCCGCCGCATCGGCGCGATCAAGGATCGCGACGAGGTGGTCGGCAACCAGACCCGCGTCAAGGTTGTGAAGAACAAGGTGGCGCCGCCGTTCAAGCAGGTGGAATTTGACATCATGTATGGCGAAGGCATCAGCAAGATGGGCGAATTGCTAGACCTGGGCGTTAAAGCCGGAGTGGTTGAAAAGTCAGGTTCATGGTTCAGCTATGGCGACGAGCGGATCGGGCAGGGGCGTGAAAACGCCAAGCAATATCTGCGTGACAATTCCCGCGCCGCGTTGGAGATCGAAGACAAGATTCGCGCGGCCCACGGTCTGGATTTTGAAATGCCCCCCGAGGCGGAAGAGGATGATATCCTCGAAGCGTAATGCACTCTGACGGCATCAGCAGAAATCCCCCGGCACTCCTATAGTGCTTAGAATACGTAGAACGGGGCGGCTCAAGGGAGCCGCCTTGTTTCGTTTGGGTCATCCAATGCTGTGGACACTCCTTGGACAGAGGGCTAAACCTTCGCAGACCATTATGAATGCGCGTTGAGAGAGCCCAAATGCCCACGCTGAATGATATCCGCTCGACCTTTCTGAACTACTTTGCCAAGCAAGGCCACGAAGTGGTTGCGTCCAGCCCATTGGTGCCGCGCAATGATCCGACTTTGATGTTCGTGAACTCAGGTATGGTTCAATTCAAGAACCTGTTTACCGGCGTAGAAACTCGCGATTATCATCGTGCAACCACAGCGCAGAAATGTGTGCGCGCAGGTGGCAAGCATAATGATCTAGATAACGTGGGCTATACCGCACGCCATCATACGTTCTTTGAAATGCTGGGAAATTTCTCGTTCGGAGATTACTTCAAGCCGGAAGCGATTCCGTTTGCGTGGGAGCTGATCACCAAAGAATTTGGGATCGACAAGAACCGCCTGCTGGCGACGGTTTATCATACCGATGATGAAGCCTTTGAAATTTGGAAGAAGGTAGGAGTTCCCGAAGACCGGATCATTCGCATCGCCACCAATGACAATTTCTGGCAAATGGGTCCAACCGGGCCTTGTGGCCCATGTACCGAGATTTTCTATGATCACGGCGATCACATCTGGGGTGGCCCTCCGGGTTCCGCCGAAGAAGATGGCGACAGGTTCATCGAAATCTGGAACATCGTTTTCATGCAAAACGAGCAGTTCGAAGACGGCTCGATGGTCGAGCTCGATATGCAGTCGATCGATACTGGCATGGGACTGGAACGTATTGGTGCCTTGCTTCAGGGCAGTCATGACAACTACGACACTGATCTGTTCAAAACACTGATCGAGGCTTCTGCGGAGGCCACCGGAGTTGATCCTTATGGGGATCAGAATGTGCATCACCGTGTGATTGCGGATCACCTGCGTTCGACATCTTTCCTGATCGCTGATGGGGTGATGCCGTCAAATGATGGGCGTGGATATGTTCTCCGTCGTATTATGCGTCGTGCGATGCGCCATGCGCATTTGTTGGGGGCGAAAGATCCGGTGATGCACCGTTTGGTGCCAACTCTGGTTCAACTGATGGGCGCGCAATACACCGAACTTGGTCAGGCGCAACCTCTGATTGAAGAGACATTGCTGCTGGAGGAAACGCGGTTCAAACAAACATTGGATCGCGGCTTGAAACTGCTTGATGACGAGGTCTCTGGTTTGTCGGAAGGTGATCCGCTACCGGGTGATGCGGCATTCAAGCTTTATGACACATACGGTTTCCCGCTGGATCTCACTCAGGATGCGCTGCGCGAGAAAGGACGTACAGTAGACACTGACGGGTTTGATGTCGCTATGGCCGAACAAAAAGCAAAGGCGCGCGCTGCCTGGGCTGGTTCTGGCGAAGCAGCTGATCAGGTTGTCTGGTTCGATGTGTTAGATTCCGCCGGCGCTACCGATTTCCTTGGTTACGACACGGAAAAAGCCGAAGGTCAGGTGGCTGCACTGGTAGTCGATGGTGCCTTGGTCGATAGTATTGAGAAAGGCGGCATTGGCTGGGTCGTGGTTAACCAGACGCCGTTTTATGGTGAAGCCGGTGGTCAGGTTGGCGATACAGGTGAAATCCGCAGGCTCGATGAACGAAAAGACGTTGCCCGTGTTGACGACACCAGAAAATTTGCCGACGGGAAGGTCTATGCTCATAAGGTGACAGTTGAACATGGATCAATCTCGACAGGTGACGCTGTTGAGCTTGAAGTCGATCACGCAAGACGTACGGCCATTCGCGCAAACCATTCAGCGACGCACCTGTTGCACGAAGCCCTTCGTGAAACGCTGGGTGATCATGTGGCTCAGCGAGGCTCATTTAATGCATCCGACCGATTGCGGTTTGATTTCAGCCACTCAAAGGCTTTGACGCGGGAAGAGATTCAAAAGGTCGAGCGTGAGGTGAATGCCTTTATTCGCCAGAACTCGGCTGTCGAGACGCGTATCATGACGCCAGACGATGCCCGCGCGCTGGGTGCACAGGCGTTGTTTGGCGAGAAATACGGTGATGAGGTCCGTGTCGTGTCGATGGGTAAGGCACCTACCGGCAAAGGGCAGGATGGTGAGACCTGGTCGATCGAATTGTGTGGCGGCACCCATGTGCGCCAGACGGGTGACATAGGTACGTTTGTCCTTCTCGGCGACAGCGCCAGCAGCGCAGGTGTGCGCAGGATTGAGGCTCTTACTGGGGATGAAGCTTTCAATCACCTATCGGCTCAGGATCAGCGTCTCGGCGCTATTGCTTTGGAGTTGAAAGCACAGCCGGATGATGTTGTTGCGCGTGTGAAATCGTTGATGGATGAGCGTAAATCGCTTCAAAACGAAGTTGCTCAACTGCGCCGTGATCTGGCGATGGCTGGTGGCGCAGGGCAGGGCGGCTCTGAAGCAAAAGAGGTCAATGGTATGGCCTTCCTGGCCCAATCACTGACCGGCGTGTCCGGAAAGGACCTGCCAACGCTGATCGATGAGCACAAAAACCGGTTGGGCTCAGGTGCTGTGTTGCTAATCGCAGATACAGGTGGAAAAGCTGCCGTTGCCGCCGGTGTTACACCGGATCTGACGGACAAAGTTTCAGCCGTGGATCTGGTTCGCGCTGCCGTTGCCGAACTTGGCGGCAAGGGTGGTGGTGGTCGGGCTGACATGGCACAAGGCGGAGGCAAAGATGCCTCTAACGTAGAAGCAGCCATAAAAGCCGCGGAACAGGTTTTGGGAGGATAAGATGCCTGCACTCTGGATTGCTCATGTCACTGTGACTGATGCCGATGCATACGGAAAATACGCCGAGCTGGCAGGTCCTGCGATCGCCGCCCATGGCGGTGAGTTCATAGCCCGTGCCGCGCGGTACGTGCAGTTGGAAGGCAAGGAACGTCCGCGTAATGTGGTCGCCCGTTTCCCCTCGGTTGAGGCTGCAGTTGAGTGCTATAATTCACCCGCTTACCAACAAGCACTGGATCATGCCCGAGGCGCCAGCGAACGTGAGCTGGTTGTAGTCGAAATCACTGAGTGAGTATCATCCTGATTCTTTGGACCAGCGGAACGGAAGTTCCGACGGCTTAATTTTACGTGTGGCCTCGGGATGCGGGCGCGCGCATCCTTCAATTTGCAAAAAATACAATAATAACAATATTATAATCTGAGAATTCTAACAATCCCTCCACAGCGAGAATACGAATGTGGCGGCGACTGCCATGATCTTGTGCAAAAATGGTCATGGAAATTGACGATTTTCCGCCGTTTTCCCCCCTCAAACTATTCAATGATTGCGTAAGTACCGATTTCGCCGGATATTTTCCGTTCGAACTCAATGAACTTCACGAAGCGCCAATCGTCTGGATTAAATCTAATCTGAGGGACAGACATGACGACCAGAGGCACTACCCTGAATGCATTTTGCGAATACACAGCGAAGTTCTGTGGACGCATCAGTTTGGCCGTGTTGATCGCAAGTTCGACATTGATCGCCTCAGAAGCCTCGGCCCGTGATGCCGCATTCATTCAAAGCGTTGTTGCCTCGCCTCCGCCGACAGGGGCACAGCAGTTGTGTCGTCAATACGCATGGGCTTGTGCTCAAAAGGGAGCCGCTTCGCTTTCCAGCGCACAAGAACTGAAGCTCGTAAAGCAGATCAACCGTCGCGTAAATGCGTCGACGCGAGAGGTCACCGACCAAAGGCAGTACAAGACCCGCGAGATGTGGGCCCTACCGACATCTCTTGGCGGGGATTGTGAAGATTTTGCCCTGCTTAAGAAGCGTGATTTGATCAATGCAGGAATTGATCCCCGCAAACTATTGATCGCGACTGTTTTGGATACCCGCAGAAACTCTCACGCCGTGCTGGTCTACCGTTCGAGCCAGGGTGATCTGGTTCTGGATAATCTCACAAACCGGATCAAGCCCTGGTCAGAGACGCGCTATCTGTTCCTGCGCATGCAGGATCCGAAGCAGCCACGCAAATGGGTTGGGGTTTATGGGCGGAGCTAACGCGCAGTTAGGAGTATCGGCCTTGAAATCCAAATGGTGGTAATGAGATCAAAAGATACGGGCGCGTGAATCTGCACAGCGCCCGTTTATTTCGTCTTAACTAGTATTTCGTCTTAACTAGACTTTGCCGCCAATCTTCAGACCGGTGGCCTGTACTCGCAGGGTCTAACGGGTAAACTCTTCTGCCCGCTGATGTGCTTCCTCCATTTCCTGCGCACCATCGCTCATTTCACGGGCCGAGTTCCGATATTCAAGAGCCAGCTGCCGATATTTCTCGGCCTCGCTTCTTTGCTCTGCGGCACCTTCCGGGTTTTGTTCTTGGTCACGAATTTCAGCTTTGTTCTCGTGCCACTGAGCCTTTGATTCGTACGAATCCGCCTGAGCGTGCAAATCTGAAGCTGCTTGCCGCTTTTCTCTTAGGATGTCTTGTATATCGCGCGGATCGGTATTCGTATCTTCGGGGTCACCACCTTTGGGATTGTCACCACCTTTGGGATTGTCACCACCTTTGGGATTGTCACCACCTTTGGGATTATTGTCGCCTCTGGGATTGTCACCGCCCTTGGGGCTATCGTCGTCGTCAGATGTCCGCTCACCGTCTGGCTCGTTGCCACCGCGAGGGTTTTCATCATCAGGACCATCGCCGGAACGTCGATCCGCCAGGCCAAGCGATGCTGTCGGAAGGTCGGTCAGCAGGGATGCAAATGCAGGGCAATCCAGCAGCGTCTGCTCCAGAACGGATTCAAAATCCGCCCGACGTTGGATGTATTTTATCATCCGAGAACTTACGACGTCGCAGGCGCAAAGGGTGTTTGAGGACACGGATTGCTTTGCCGTCTTTACAGTACACATCTCAGATGCCTGCGAAGTACCAGCAGATATCAATGGGAATGTAGAAGCAACAAATACTATCGAAAATAGTTTGGAATTAATGCGCATAGCATTTCTCCTTAGATACTCATTAACTAACTCGCCGTATACTCGTGCGGCGCCACACTTTGAACACAAAATCTCCTTTTTAGGCCTTATTTTCAAGCGGCCAATGATGAGTGCACAAGGGTCAATATTGGCTTACACCAGGGAAAGGCGTTTAAAAACAAATAGAAAGCCCGCCAAATTGGCGGGCTCTAGATTTCTGGACTATTTCCATATTGACGCAAATTTGCCACGAATGGGCCATTGTTGCGTTTGTGTGAACTGAGTTACTGCAGGACCTACGCAGATCGTGCCATTCTCTTCCGCTCATGTGGATCCAGATAGCGTTTACGAAGCCGGATCGCATGTGGCGTCACCTCAACCAGTTCGTCATCGTCGATATACGCGATCGCCTCTTCCAAAGAGAATTTTATGTGAGGCGTCAGGCGCACCGCGTCATCCGATCCGCTGGCGCGTACGTTGGTCAGCTTCTTGCCTTTAAGCGGGTTCACTTCCAGATCGTTGTCGCGGGAATGTTCACCGATCACCATGCCTTGATAGACATCGGTTTGCGGCCCCACGAACATGCGTCCACGTTCCTCTAGGTTCCACAAGGCGTAGGCGACGGCCTGGCCTTTTTCCATTGAAATCAAGACGCCTGCACGACGACCGGGGATCGATCCCTTGTGGGCAGCCCATCCATGGAAAACGCGGTTCAGAACACCGGTCCCGCGCGTGTCGGTCAGAAACTCGCCGTGATATCCGATTAGACCTCGTGATGGCACATGGGCGATGATGCGGGTTTTGCCAACTCCTGCGGGGCGCATCTCAACCAGTTCACCTTTGCGTGCTCCAGTGATCTTCTCGATCACTGAGCCCGAGAATTCGTCATCGACATCGATGGTGACTTCTTCGATGGGCTCAAGGCGTTGACCGTCTTCGTCGCGGAACAAAACCTGCGGGCGCGAGATGCTGAGTTCGAACCCTTCGCGGCGCATATTCTCGATCAGGACGCCCATCTGGAGTTCGCCACGGCCAGCGACTTCAAAGGCTTCACCACCGGGTGTATCGCTAATGCGGATCGCGACATTTGATTCAGCCTCCTTCATTAGACGATCACGAATGACGCGGGACTGAACCTTTTTACCGTCTCGGCCAGCAAGCGGGGAATCATTGATGCCGAAGGTGACGGTGATCGTTGGTGGATCGATCGGCTGAGCGGGCAAAGCCTCATTTACTTGCGGAGAAACTAAAGAATCCGCAACCGTGGCCTTGCTCATTCCCGCAATGGTGACGATGTCCCCGGCTTCGGCCAAATCGATAGGCTGTTGTGCGAGACCACGGAACGCGAGAATCTTTGTCGCACGGAAATTCTCGATCAATGTTCCGTCACGGCTGAGCGCCTTGAGGCTGTCACCCGCTTTCAACGTTCCGCTCTCGACACGACCGGTCAGGATGCGGCCGATGAAAGGATCGCTGCCAAGCGTGGTGGCAAGCATTCGGAACGGCTCGTCCTTTTTCTCAATTTGCTTGGGGGCGGGGACGTGATCGACGATCAGATCGAAAAGGGCAGTCAGATCCTTGCGCGGTCCGTCCAGTTCCATATCTGCCCAACCTGAACGGCCCGAGGCATACATGGCGGGAAAATCAAGCTGATCGTCGTCAGCACCAAGGTTGGCGAACAGGTCAAAACACTCGTCCAGCGCGCGATCTGGTTCGGCATCCGGTTTGTCGACCTTATTCAATACAACAATGGGACGCAGTCCCAATGCCAGCGCCTTGGAAGTCACGAACTTGGTTTGCGGCATGGGACCTTCGGCGGCGTCGACCAGAAGAACAACACCGTCTACCATGCTGAGGATGCGTTCGACCTCGCCTCCGAAATCGGCGTGGCCGGGGGTATCGACGATGTTGATACGAGTGTCTTTCCATTCGACTGAAGTCGCCTTGGCTAGAATGGTGATGCCACGTTCCCGTTCCAGATCATTGCTGTCCATTGCGCGCTCGGCAACGGCCTGATTCTCGCGGAAAGCGCCGGATTGTTTAAGAAGCTCATCCACCAGGGTCGTTTTACCGTGGTCCACGTGAGCGATGATTGCGATATTGCGCAGGTCCATGAGAGGTCAACCTTTGAACGGGAAGTTGGCCCGGCGCATAACGCGGCGCGACAAAATATACCAGCCCTAACCGGCGTTCAGTGACCCGCGGTCGAAGAAAACAGGTGAATGATCAGAATTCCAGACAGTATCAGAACAAGCCCCAGGATCGCCGGCCAGTCGAGTTTCTGACCAAATACCAGAAAACCAATCAGTGCTATTAGGAAAATCCCCAGTCCTGACCAGATTGCATAGACAATCCCGACAGGCATCACTTTCAGAGTGAGCGCCATAAGATAGAATGCGCTGCCATAGCCAACGACCACCAGGGCAGAGGGCCAAAAGCGGGTGAACTGATGGCTGGCTTGCAGTGCAGTGGTCCCAATGGTTTCCGCAATGACCGCCAGCAGCAGGATAAAATATGTTTTGGGCAAGATTGATGCCTTTCCGAAGTGTCGCGGAAGGTTGACCATAGTTGGCTATTGCCGGGCAAGAGGATTCTGGCGGCGCAGAATAAAGAGTCACTTTACCAAAGGTCAGGTAAACCTGACTATTTGATATTCCTGAGGCATGATAGAGGGTTGGGTGTTTTAGTTAGTTTTTAACGAGTTTGATTGAGTGACGACATTTGCAAAATCAGTCATTATCGTTTCGGTGTTGATCGTGGCGCTAGGGTGGCTTGCAGACGGGGGGTCCGTCGACATTGATGCAGCCCAGAATGTTGAGCGGTTAGAGGGTACTCCAGTTTAGGCGCCCACCGAACGATTTGACGAAAAGGAGCTTTCGGGCTCCTTTTCTTTTGTTCGCAATAAGATTGCATTCAATTTTTACTGCTTCTCGATCGCTTTGAGTTTTGAGCGATGATCGGACAATTTCTTGACCACAAACTTACGGGCCTTGCGTTCTGCGAGGCGTACCCGAACTTCGGTCAAAAACGCTTCTTCCAGCGTCTGAGATGACGCGCCCAAAAGCTCGCCGACCTCCACATAAAACCGATCCTCACCGGTTTCGTCCATGACCTTCATCGTATCCTCTGCCAATCTCGAGGCAAGGGTGGTGATGGTATCAGACATCAGCGCGTATTCTCGGTCAGGCGACGCTTCACATAATCCGTCACGTCGGTCATCAGCGTGTCCATGTGGCGATCCTGGAAGAAGTGATCCGCGCCTTCAACCTCGTGATGCGTGATTGTGATCCCTTTTTGCTCGTGCAATTTGCTAACCAGCGAAGTGGTATCCGCAGGGGGTGCAACGCGGTCTGACGACCCGTTGATGATCAGGCCGGAAGACGGGCAGGGGGCCAGGAAAGAAAAATCATACATGTTCGCCGGGGGTGACACGCTAATAAAGCCGGTGATCTCGGGACGACGCATCAGCAGTTGCATTCCGATCCAGGCGCCGAATGAGAATCCTGCAACCCAGCAATGCTTGGAGTTGTTGTTCATGGACTGAAGATAATCCAGCGCCGACGCGGCATCGCTAAGCTCGCCAACACCCTGATCATATTCGCCTTGGCTGCGGCCTACGCCACGGAAGTTAAAGCGCAGAACCGTGAAGCCCATGTTGTAGAAGGCATAGTGCAGGTTGTAGACCACCTTGTTATTCATGGTCCCGCCAAATTGAGGGTGCGGATGCAGCACGATTGCGATCGGTGCGTCTTTTTCCTTTTGCGGGTGGTAGCGGCCTTCCAGGCGGCCTTCGGGTCCGGGAAAAATCACCTCGGGCATGTGTGCTTTAGTCCTGTTTTTTGACGCCTCGGCCCCGAGATTATCTTGACGGTAATCGTCAGGCACCTTAGAACGGTTCTAATTACATTGTGTCGCGTGAAAACGCTGTCAGTGGGAGATACGCACTGGCTGCGGCGGCGTCAATGTTTTCGCTGTTCTTGCCTTAAGGAATTCAAATGAAGCTGTCGACCAAAGGACGCTATGCGATGGTTGCTCTGGCGGATATTGCTCTGCAATCCTCTGACAAGCTTGTTACACTTGGTGAGATTTCCGAGCGCCAGGATATTTCTCTTCCTTATCTGGAACAGCTTTTTGTAAAACTGCGTCGCGCTGAGTTGGTCAGCTCGGTTCGGGGTCCGGGTGGAGGTTATCGTCTTGCGCGCCCTGCATCCGAAATTCGAGTGGTTGAGATTTTGGCTGCGGTAGATGAAACCGTCGATGCGATGCACAAAGGGGCGGGGGCATCGGGTGCTTCGTCCGGCAGTCGGGCGCAATCCCTGACCAATCGTTTGTGGGAAAGCTTGAGCGCACATGTGTATGTGTTCCTGCATCAAACGCGGTTGTCGGATGTGATCCGAAATGATCTGGCACCGTGCCCGGCAGTTCCAAACTTGTTTGCGGTCGTGGACGACTGAGCTGATGTATCAGATTTTCGTTCCACAGGATTCCACGTTGAAAAAGATGTATCTATGAAACGGGTTTATCTCGATCATAATGCGACGGCTCCATTAAGGCCCGAAGCCCGCGCTGCAATGATTGCCGCGATGGATCTGGCCGGCAATCCGTCATCCGTTCACGCCGAGGGCCGTGCTGCAAAGGCAGTGGTCGAGAGAGCACGCGCACAGATTGCCATCGCATTTGGGGCGGATGGCGCAGACATCGTCTTTACCTCGGGCGCCACCGAAGCGGCGGCGTTGGCGATGTCAGGACGTGGTCTGCAGGGGGCCGCGATCGAGCATGATGCGGTACGTGCGTGGGCCAATGAAGTGTTACCAGTGTCGAAAGACGGGCAAGTTACGGTTTCAGATCCCGCCTTTACGGCATTGCAACTTGCAAACTCCGAGACGGGCATCATTCAAACTCTCCCGTCTGATCTGGCCGTAACTGACGCCACTCAGGCGTTTGGAAAGCTACCAGTTGCGTTCAACTGGTTGGGCGCGGAAATGGCGTTGATTTCAGCACACAAACTGGGCGGTCCCAAAGGGATCGGTGCGTTGGTGATGAAACGCGGCACGGATTTGGCCGCGCAAATCAAAGGTGGCGGGCAGGAGATGGGTCGTCGCTCGGGCACTGAGAATGTTATCGGAATCGCGGGCTTCGGCGCTGCTGCTGAAGCTGCATCCCGCGATCTTGCAAATGGTGTCTGGGAAAAAGTTCGTGAACTTAGAAATATTCTAGAAAACGCTCTTGAGGCCGGATCGAAATCTACTATTTTTGTCGGGAAAGATCAGGAGCGACTCCCCAACACGTTGTGCTTTGCCACTCCGGGCTGGAAGGGAGAAACCCAGGTCATGCAGATGGATTTGTCAGGATTTGCGATCAGTGCAGGCTCAGCCTGCTCCAGTGGCAAAGTGCGCGCCAGTGCTGTGCTGACGGCCATGGGATTTGATGAACACGCGGCGGCCAGTGCGATACGCGTATCGCTTGGTCCCGAAACGACGGAAGAGAATGTGCTGCGTTTTGCGGAAACGTGGCTTGAGAAAGAGAAAAAGCATCGCGCGCGCGCCGCGTGATCTGACGGAGGGTGTCTTATGGCCGCTTTGGACCAGACCCAGGTAAAAGAAGGTGTCGATCAGGAAACCGTGGATGCGGTACGCGAGGTCGGAACCTACAAATATGGCTGGGAAACAGAAATCGAGATGGAGTACGCCCCGAAGGGTGTAAACCCCGATATCGTCAAGCTGATTTCAGGCAAGAATGATGAGCCCGAATGGATGACCGAGTGGCGTCTCGCCGCGTTCGAACGCTGGACCAAGATGGATGAACCGAACTGGGCCATGGTCAGCTATCCTAAAATCGATTTTCAGGACCAGTATTATTATGCTCGTCCGAAATCGATGGAAGAGAAGCCCAAATCCTTGGATGAGGTCGACCCCAAGCTGCTGGCGACATATGAGAAACTGGGTATCCCTCTGAAAGAACAGATGATTCTTGCCGGAGTTGAAGGTGCCGAAGATGCGCCAGCCGAGGGGCGCAAGGTCGCCGTCGATGCGGTGTTTGACTCGGTTTCGGTTGGCACGACTTTCCAGGAAGAGCTGAAAAAAGCGGGTGTTATTTTCTGCTCGATCTCCGAGGCGATCCGAGAACATCCGGAACTGGTGAAGAAATATCTAGGAACGGTGGTTCCGGTATCCGACAATTTCTATGCCACTCTGAACTCGGCTGTGTTTTCGGATGGTTCGTTTGTCTATGTGCCACCGGGTGTCCGCTGTCCAATGGAATTGAGCACCTATTTCCGCATCAACGCGGAAAATACGGGGCAGTTCGAACGGACGCTGATCATTGCCGACAAGGGCAGTTATGTCAGTTACTTGGAAGGTTGTACTGCACCACAGCGGGACACTGCACAGCTGCACGCGGCCGTGGTGGAAATCATCATCGAAGAAGATGCTGAGGTGAAGTATTCGACCGTTCAAAACTGGTTCCCCGGTGATGAGAACGGCAAAGGTGGTATCTACAACTTCGTGACCAAGCGCGCCGATTGCCGTGGGGATCGCTCCAAGGTGATGTGGACGCAGGTTGAAACCGGCTCGGCTGTGACTTGGAAGTATCCGTCCTGCATCCTGCGTGGCGATGACAGCCAGGGTGAGTTCTACTCGATCGCGATCACGAACAACATGCAGCAGGCCGATACTGGCACGAAGATGGTTCATCTGGGCAAGAACACCAAGTCGCGGATCGTGTCGAAAGGGATCAGTGCGGGTATGGCGCAGAATACCTATCGCGGACTGGTCTCGATGCATCCAAAGGCCAAGGATAGTCGCAATTACACCCAGTGTGACAGCTTGCTGATTGGTGACAAGTGTGGGGCGCACACGGTTCCGTATATCGAGGTCAAAAACAACTCGTCCCGTGTCGAGCATGAGGCGACGACTTCGAAGGTCGACGAGGATCAGTTGTTCTATTGCCGTCAACGCGGCATGGACGAGGAAGAGGCCGTGGCGCTTGTTGTCAACGGGTTCTGCAAGGACGTGCTGCAGGCGCTGCCGATGGAATTCGCGATGGAGGCTCAGCAATTGGTTGCGATCAGCCTAGAGGGATCGGTCGGCTGATGACGCCAAAGCCACAACAACGTATCCGCAAGGATGATGTGCTGACAGCGCTTGGCTACGCGCTGCCGGTGATCGGCGGCCTGTTGGGGGTGGCTTACGTCAACACGAAATACATGGACTTCATCAACCCGGTCTGGGCAGTGGGCGGAGGCGCGCTGCTGGGTTGGATCATCGCTCGGGTGATCCGCAAGGTGCTGGGATAGACAATTATCAGGGGTCAATCTGCGCCCCTTGCGAGATGCAAAAGGACAAAAAATGCTGGAAATCAAAAACCTGCACGTAAAACTTGAGGAAGAAGACAAACAAATCCTCAAAGGCGTCGATCTCACTGTTGAGGCCGGCAAGGTTCATGCGATCATGGGGCCAAATGGCTCTGGCAAATCTACGCTTAGCTATGTCTTGTCCGGTCGGGACGGATATGAAGTGACAGATGGTACCGCCACACTTGAGGGCGAAGATCTGCTTGAGATGGAGCCGGAAGAGCGCGCAGCTGCTGGTGTATTTCTCGCATTCCAATATCCGGTTGAGATTCCCGGTGTCGGTAACATGACGTTCTTGCGCACAGCGGTGAATGCTCAGCGTAAGGCACGTGGTCAGGAAGAACTGTCTGCAGCGGATTTCCTGAAAGAAATCCGCGCCAAGGCAAAGGCGCTGAAGATCGACGCGGATATGTTGAAACGCCCAGTCAATGTCGGATTCTCGGGTGGTGAGAAAAAGCGCAACGAAATCCTGCAGATGGCAATGCTTGAGCCCAAGTTATGCATCCTTGACGAGACCGACTCGGGGCTCGATGTGGATGCGATGAAGCTGGTATCGGAAGGCGTGAATGCGTTGCGCGACGAAGGGCGCGGTTTCCTTGTTATCACGCATTATCAGCGTTTGCTGGATCACATCAAACCAGACGTCGTGCACATCATGGCCGATGGCCGTATCGTCAAATCCGGCGGACCCGAGTTGGCTCTGGAAGTTGAGCACAATGGGTATGCTGACATTCTGGCCGAGGTAAACTGATGGCTCTCGCTCAAGCAAAACAGTCGGCAACGGAAGAGCGGCTTGCAGCTCTGACCATGCCAGATGCGGGTTGCACGCGTAAGGCGCGAGAGGCTGCTCTGGCGCGGGTGCGCGAAATGGGACTGCCCGGGCGTCGGGATGAATACTGGAAGTATACCCAGCCCGATACATTGATCTCGGCACAAGCACCCGCGGCGGCGTTGTTTCAGAACGACGAAGCGCCGATGTTCAACGAGTTTGACCGGCTGAAGATTGTCTTCATCGATGGTGTATTTAGCCCTGAAGAGTCAGACGAACTGTCGATGGAAGGTGTCACTATCGACAGGTTGGAAGATATCTGCTGCAAAGATATCCATTGGGCCAAAGAGTTATACGGTGTTCTTGAAGCAAATGGTCAGACTCCGGTGCATCGCCCTCTGGCGGCATTGAACACTGCATTTGCGTCAGATGGTGTTGCCATCCATGTGACCGGAAAACCTGCCAAACCGATCAGCCTGATCTATCGCCATGCTTCGGAAACCTCGGATGCGATCCTGCACCATGTAGTTCGTGTCGAAAGCGGCGCCGAGGTGACCATCCTTGAAAATGGCCCGGCCGCATCGCGTTTTAACAAATGTATGGAGATCGATATCGCCGATGGCGGTACGCTGCACCATGTTCGCGCGCAGGGTCGCGATCATCAGCGGCGAGCAGCGACGCATATGTTCACTCGAATGGGAACGGAGTCTGTGTACAAATCCTTCACACTTACTGTGAACGGTGTTCTGACGCGGAACGAGCAGGTGGTTGAGCTTACCGGCGACGATGCCGTGGTCCATGTTGCGGGTGCTTGCGTTGGAGATGGTGAATTCCACCATGACGACACGGTATTTGTGACCCACGATGCGGTGAATTGCGAAAGCCGTCAGGTGTTCAAGAAGGTGTTGCGCAACGGGGCGACAGGTGTCTTTCAGGGAAAGATCCTCGTCAAAGCGGGGGCGCAGAAAACCGATGGATATCAGATCAGCCAATCGTTGCTGCTGGATGAGGACAGCCAGTTTCTCGCCAAGCCCGAGTTGGAAATCTACGCGGATGACGTCGCCTGTTCGCACGGCTCGACCTCTGGTGCGATTGACGAAACAGCGCTGTTCTACCTGCGATCGCGTGGTGTTCCCACCAAAGAGGCGACGGATATGCTGACTTTGGCTTTCCTCGCGGAAGCGGTTCAGGAAATCGAAGATGAAGCTCTGGCCGAAGTGATTGTCACACGATTGCAAGATTGGCTGGCACGCCGCCGCTGATGTCCGTCACAACAGATATCGTTGCCACGTATCGCGGACCGGGGCGTGTTGTGCGTCGCCTGTTGGATATGGGCCCGCGTGAAGATCGGGCGCTGGCATTTGTGATGGCCTTCTGTGTAGTTGGTTTCATCGCTCAATTGCCAAGCCTTGCACGCCGTGCCCACATTGAGGGGCTGGAACTGAACATGCTCATGGGCGGTGCCTTGTTGGGCTCGGTCTTCATACTTCCTCTGTTCTTTTATCTTCTGGCGTGGCTCTCACAACTCGTAGCGCGGGTTTTTGGAGGCCGTGGAAACGGCTATGGCGCAAGGCTGGCATTGTTCTGGGCGTTGTTGGCATCGGCCCCCTTGGTGTTGTTGAACGGGTTGGTCGCGGGCTTTATCGGTCCGGGCCCGGAACAAACGCTAGCCGGAATGTTATGGGTTGCGATTTTTACCTGGTTCTGGTTGTCCGGTCTCAGACAATCGCAAAAGGCCATTAAATGAACTCTGCCGTGCTTCTGAATATGGTCGTCCTGACCCTGACAAACCCGGCCGAGGCTGCCAAGCGATTGCTGGCGATGCGCTTTGGTCCAGACGTGCTGTGGATTGCATTCTTTCTTGCCGTGATCCTGAATGCGCTGGTTCAAACTCTGTCCGGCTTTATCATGCCGTTTATTAACCCAGAGGTTCAACAAATTGCCGAGCCTTTATCGCGGACCTTGTTTGTATCAGTTGCCGCGATTCTGATCAGCGTCGTTGCTTTCCTCTTGGTAGGGCGGGTACTGGGTGGAGAGGGGTCGTTCAACGACCTCATGACTCTGGTCGTCTGGCTGCAGATCCTGCAGATTATCGGGCAGGCGATCATTCTGACATTGGTCTCGGTGCTGCCGTTTTTGTTCTTACCGGCAAGCCTTGCGATGCTGGTACTGAGCCTCTACATCACCTTACATTTCCTCAACGAAGCGCATCGATTTCAGTCGCTGGGTAAATCGTTTCTGGTGATCCTATTGTCTGGCCTTGTGGCTATCCCATTTGTCCTTTGGCTGTCGCCTGTATAGGGAACCTCTGTCCATGTATGACGTACAGAAAATTCGCGCCGACTTTCCGATCCTGTCGCGACAGGTCAACGGAAAGCCTCTGACCTATCTCGACAATGGCGCATCCGCGCAAAAGCCTCAGGCTGTTATTGACGCAGTCACGCAGGCCTATGCCCATGAGTATTCGAACGTTCATCGCGGGCTTCACTACCTGTCCAATCTTGCGACCGAAAAGTACGAGTCCGTCCGGGGCACTGTCGCGCGTTTTCTGGGCGTTTCGAACGAGGAAGAGATTGTATTGAACTCGGGTACGACCGAGGGGATCAATCTCGTCGCTTACGGTTGGGCGATGCCGCATCTGCAGGCGGGTGACGAGATCGTGCTCAGCGTGATGGAGCATCACGCAAACATAGTACCCTGGCATTTCTTGCGCGAACGGCAGGGCGTCGTTCTGAAGTGGGTTGATGTGGACGCAACCGGTTATCTTGATCCACAAGCTGTCATCGACGCGATCGGGCCAAAGACAAAGCTGGTGGCGGTGACGCAGTGTTCAAACGTTTTAGGCACTGTGGTCGACGTCAAATCGATCACACAAGCGGCCCACGCCAAAGGTGTTCCGGTATTGGTGGACGGTAGCCAAGGCGCTGTCCATATGCCCGTGAATGTCGAGGATATCGGCTGCGACTTTTACGCGATAACGGGCCACAAGTTGTACGGCCCGTCCGGTTCAGGTGCGATATTCATCAAATCGGAACGCATGGCCGAAATGCGCCCCTTTATCGGGGGCGGCGACATGATCAAAGAGGTGTCAAAAGATCAGGTGATCTACAATGATCCACCGATGAAGTTCGAAGCCGGAACGCCGGGCATCGTGCAGACCATCGGTATGGGCGTTGCGCTGGATTACATGATGGATTTGGGCATGGAGAACATTGCGTCACATGAGGTGGGTCTGCGCGACTATGCGATGCAACGACTGAACGGGCTGAACTGGCTGCAGGTTCAGGGAACCACACCCGACAAGGCCGCAATCTTCAGCTTTACGCTGGACGGGGCAGGGCATGCCCACGATGTTTCGACGATACTTGACAAAAAGGGTGTCGCAGTGCGTGCGGGCCATCACTGCGCGGGGCCGCTTATGGACCATCTGGGTGTCACCGCCACCTGCCGCGCCAGCTTCGGCCTCTACAACACGACCGAAGAGGTTGACACGCTGATCGATGCTTTGGAATTGGCCCACGATCTGTTTGCCTGATGTGGTCGCATTTGCAGTTGCACCCGGATTGGAACGAGGGTAGCTAACGGCCAAGGCACCTGTAGCTCAGCTGGATAGAGCGCTGCCCTCCGAAGGCAGAGGCCAGAGGTTCGAATCCTCTCAGGTGCGCCATATCAATAAATATAATACAATAAATACAATGAGTTAGATTGATATTGCGCCCTGCCAGGTGACACATTAGGTGACACATGACAGCAAGTTGGTTCAAAATCGGCCCAATCAGTATGAAGATAAAATACGTAGAGTGGCGTAGAGGTACAGCCTACTATCGCCGTCGAATTCCGTCCGACCTACAGAATAAATACGCTGGAAAAGCCCATTTGTTTTCCTCGCTCAAGACTGACAACCCTGCATTGGCAGCAAAACGGTCACTCGAAGAAACTAGGCGTATCGACAGGGAGTGGAGCCTGTTGAGGTCGAATGGGCAATCAGACCTTCAGACTAGAGAAGAGGGAATGGCGGTACTGCGAAAGTACGGCCTGAAGCCGGGTCAAGCCGTCGAGTACGACAAATACGACATAGAGCCAGATGAGTTTGTAGACGAACTTCTCGCTCACTCTCACGACCCTTACGGAAACAACCCCGGTATCGTGAAGGGACGCCTACCAGCAGGCCTTAGGATGGCAGCTGAGTTGTTTTATGCTGAAGGTGATGAACTGAACAAACTCACTTGCCCTAGCTTCTCTGAAGTTATCGTGAAGCACCTGTACTTTCATCCAAGACGGGTATCAGACCCTCAGTTTGACCGAGCCACACAAAGGTTCATAGAGGTCAATGGAGACATGCCAATAGATCAGTTTCGGCGTGAACACGGGAACGCCTACGTTAAGAACCTGCTCGAAAGCGGTGTGAAAAAGGCGACGGTAAAAAGGTATCTTGCTCAGGTGAGGCCGGTATTCAAGACGGCTATCTTCGAACTCGAAGTCGAAATGAATAACCCACTGGAGAAACTGCAGATACCGGAATCCGAAAGGGATTTTGAACAAACGAAGTACCCATTCACAGTCGATCAGATTATGGCAATTCAGAAACGGTGTATGGAGGTTAACGATGAGCGTAGATGGTTGATTGCCGCCCTAAGCGATACTGGTGCGAGACTGTCTGAGATTGCAGGATTACTTCGGAGTGATGTCCATTTAGATGCACGAATACCGTATGTCTGCATAGCGGCAAATAGCGTTAGAGAAGTCAAAAACAACGGGTCTGCGAGGAAAGTTCCCTTGGTTGGTGCGGCTCTATGGGGCGTGAAACAAGCTATGGCTGCTTCAAAAGAGGATTATCTTTTTCCCATGATAACTAGACATGGTGACTACGACAAAAATGCAACCTCAGCCGCGTTGAACAAATGGCTAACTGAACAGGGGCTAAGAGGTGAAAAGCAAAGTTTGCATAGCCTAAGGCATTCGATGAAAGACAGACTAAGAAATACGGGCTGTCCAAAGGATATTCATTACAGGATCGGGGGCTGGAAGACTTACGGTGTAGGGGAATCCTACGGTTTAGGACATGAGCTCTCGGTTCTTCACAATCATCTACTGCATATGATCGAATGCGAGAAGCAAAGTGCAGTGAGTTCAATGAAATTGGTCTAAGTAAACAGTAATGAAAGACGACAAGTACACTGCAGAGAAATTCAAACCAGAGTTTGAACCTGAAGAACTGAGGGCAGCAAAAATGGCCCCGTTGGTGATGCTTCCCTTTTCGGACGAAGCTCATACGGCTGTTGATGCGTTACTTGATCAAACCGTTTCGTTTCAAAGAGAGCAGGGAAGAAGAAAAAGAGGTCTCAAAGCTGGAGTAGCTCTATCGTTGAAAGCTACGATCGCTGCTCTTATTGGCGACTTGCTCGAAGCAACACTGAACACAGAGTCAAATGGTTACTGTTGGAGATTGGGGGACAGAACCAAATTCAAAGTCACTTTGGCTACCAGCAGGCACTATGAAACCCTAAAGAAAGAATGGCCTCTAATGGGGCTGATGGATGTCGTTGATGGCTTCAGAGGTAGTGACGATTGGGATGGGGAGATATACCACCCAAACACTCCGAACAAACGATGGGCTACGCGACTTAGGGCAACGTCCGTTTTGCTGAGTAAACTCGAAGACTTCGGCATCAGCCCAGCAACGCTGTCTCTGCATTTCAGAACGGAGCAGAAAAAGTCGCAACCGATCAGTCTCAGAGCAACAAAGGCAAGAGATCAGACTAAGACAAAAAACATCCAGTACGCAAAAACGCCACTGACGGACGCACTTGAATCTGATGTTCGGGAAATCAATGAGTTTTTGAGTGAGTGGGAATACAGCTTTGGTGCGCCACCTGTGCTGTATCGTCTATTCAACAATGGGGATACTGAGGACTACCAATGGGATATGGGTGGCAGGTTTTATGGCTCTGATTCCACCTACATCAATTGGAAATCTGAGAACCGGAAAGGTATCCAGATTGGTGGTGAAGCAACAGCTGAAATTGACATTAAAGCCTGTCAACTAACCATGCTACATGGATTGTTCGGTGTCGATTATGACGTCGGGGTTGACCTGTATGAGATCGATGGTTTTGACCGCGACGAAGTCAAACGGACAGTACACATTATTGTTGGCAATGGAAGGGTAAGCGGTAGACGCAACCCAGTCCAAATAAAACTTTTGGAGCAATATCCCTTTTTGAATGATCTTGAGGCTCGTGGGTTAAACTCGCTGAGACTGCAAGCTATGGACTCGAATATTATGAACCAAACCCTGCTCACATTGAAGCGGCAACACAACATTCCAGCTCTTCCAATCCATGACTGTTTGATCGTTCGCGCACGGGATATTGGTACTGCTGAAGAAGTGTTCAGCGAAGTATTTGATGAGCATATTGGTGTTAAGCCAACCTTAGAGACGGAACTTCAATGAAGAAGTATCCTCAATAGATATTGAGACTATTACCTTATCTGATTCAATTACTTACTGCTCCTACGTGTAAGATTTGGTTTGGCCATACGATGTGTTTTAGATTGTTTGTAGTCTACTTCTAAAATGCTAACGATAGATACCTTAATGTCCTACCTTACGGGTTACTATGAACGCTAAGCCCGTCGTTGGATGGCTCCGAGTGTTTGTCAAGTTTGCGTAGCTTTGAGAATCTCTTATTAATCAATAGAATCAACGAGATGCTTGGCTTCATTGGACCAATCCAAAGAAGCAATACAGGGCTGTTTGCTTCTTTCTGGTAGGGGAAGGCCAAGCCGTCGCAATGGACCGCTCTACGGGGCTCTAAGAGGCTCTCAGAGGGCCTTCAGGTCAGTAGGCATTGGGCTTAATTTTAATAAAATATCAATTGGTTGGTGGTTTCTTTTGAAGCATGATTTCAACCTCCGACTTTTGGGGCGTCAATTAGAGCTCTTGAGATTTCATCAGACAACTTCTTAAAGCTTTGTATACTTGTCGGATCGCTTCTCGACCGAAGTAGGATTGTGCAGCCATTACTGTTCGCACAAAGCGGGCTTTAGCCGCGCGGTTCATCAAGGTCTGCTGTGCGGACAAAACGGACGTCCACTGGGTTCGTTTGTGAAGGCCCAACAACGATGTTCGGCGTGTGTGATTCCTAAATTTGAAAAAATCGTACTGCCAAATCAGAACCGAACGCTTAAGTTTGCACCAAGGCCATGTTCTTGGCCATTGGAGCGAACAGAATAGCCATATCCTGCCGTGAGTCTGGCCAGCTCAGATATTTGATAGCCCAATCCAAGCCCAAGAACGAATCCGTTAGCGCCTCGGTTTTGTCCGACCTGTGTGAATGTTCCGAATAAAGGGCTTGTAACCGTGATTTCGTGCTCACTGTCCTTGTTGGCAAAGAAGTCGTACTCGTAACGAGCAAAGGCGATTGGGGTCAGCAAACCACTCTGTGCCAAGAAGTCCCGTTGGTAGTCAACTCCAATGGAAGCAACCAGCGACTCTGCGTTCGCTTTTTCAATCGAGTAGTTGAAATCACCACCGCCTGTCTCTGTGCCTGAACCTTGTTGAATACGCCCGTAGTTCAATCCAAAAACCGTAGAGAACTTTGCACCGCTGTCCAGGTTAAACAATTTCCGCGCCTGGATACCGGCGTGGATTCCTTCCTGGTCTAAATCGGACTTTGCCTCGCCTCCTGTAAAGCCATCAACAGAAGGGTTATTCCGCTTGGCGTCGGTTTCACCGAACATGTAACCGATCAGTCCGGAGAACTCCCAAGTTCCGGTTGTTGTACGCCCATAGACGCCCACATGATAGCTGTCGGTTGAAAAGTCCTGATCGACTTGATCATGTTCATCCATGGAGGATGTCCCAAAGCCTGCGTACACGCCGACCACACCTCTATCGGTGCTTGCGATATCCGCTCCGACCAAAATGGTGCCGAGCGAATAGTCGAATGTCCCAAGACCACTACTTCCATCAACGTCACCGCTCACATAGGCCGTGTCGATCCACCAGCGCCGATCAGAGCAGTCTATTGCGCCGCTCGGGCTCTGGGCCGAGTCGATTTCGCCTGCTGCAACAGGTTGGTTCTCATTGCTGAAGCCGACCGCTTGATACTTGCGGCAGTCAGCGTGGCTCAGCACAGTGTTGGTTATCAGGTCAAGTTGCTCCAACCCAACGGTCAAATTGGAGGAATAGGGTTCTGCGTGTACACGATTAAACCCAGCCAAACCTGAATTGGTAAGCGTGTTAACGGCATTGCCCAAGGTTGTGCCGTTGGTCAGAATGGTTCCGGGCGACGTGTTTGTGGTGTTGGCCACCGCACCAGCGAGATTGCTTGCATTGGGTGATCCTACAACTGCTGGATGCTGCGGTAAGCTCGAGACAGGGAGGGTAGAAAACGCAATATCAATTCTCCCGTCCACAGTTGGCGTATTTGAGATACTCAGACTAGAAAGAGCGGGTAGAGAACCTCCGGCAACAAGAGTTGGGGAGTTTCCATCAAAACTCGAGGCTTGAAAAACCGTGTAGTCGTTGCCAGCAGCATAGTCTTGTGCAGACAGACCAGATCGAGCGGCTTCGACTTGTATGGTAGCGCGGTTAATCCCCGTCACTGGCCCGCTGGATGACACCAAGTCAGCTTTCTGCCCGGCCGTCGGATCGACCTCACTTAAGAGCCTTGACCCAGCTTCAAAGGCGATCCCGCCACTATTGTTGAGTGTACCAATTGAAAAGCCCGGCGAAAGCACCCCGCCGTTCTTAACTGTGAAGTTGAAGGCGTTCACGGTTCCCGTTCCGGCCAGAGTGCCAAAATTTTCAAAGTTTACGGTGTTCAAACTGCTTGCCGCATCAAGCCGAACAGTCGTGCCTGCGGCTATCGCCATGTCACTGGTTGAAGAAATCGAACTGTTCGTCAATGTGAAATCAGAAGCCTCAGCAACCCGAGTTTGGATATAGTACGCCCCGAAAACCACTTCGGTAGCCCCCATAACAGTCAGGTTGTCGTAAGTTAACGGTCGGTCTGACTGGAAGTAAACTTCAGTGGGGTCGATATTCGCGCCGTTGAACGGAACGAAGGTCATTGATCTGCCGGAACCAATCGAAGTTCCAATGAGGTTCACTCTGAGCTTCCCGTTGATGTTTGTAGCCAAGGCCTCACGAGAAACAAAGTCTCCGCTACCTGCCGCAACATCAACGTTTAGGAGAGTTAAAACTGAAGCATTACTTGGAACGGTGTTTTGGCCCGGGACATACAACTCAATTTCACCAGAGGACGTGATAGAGGAGTTTCCAATTGTAAGTCCTGTTATGGGTCCGTTTGGGATCGGCAGACACGTGCGTTCCGTCGTTGAAATTGTTTGATTAACGCGAGTGCTTTCAGATCCGGATGAATACTCTATCCGAGGAGATCCCAATTCTACACAACCCTGTGCGCTTTGGGCCTGTGCGTCGTCCACCACTAACACATAAGCCAAGACTCCCAGTGACAACTTAACAATAAATGCACGCTGAGCGTATAGTGCCGCAAGTGTCGGGCCCAGTGTTTCCATCAGCTTTCTCCTCTTACTTGATAAGCGAGAGTACACTCAATTGTTATACACGGTGAGTTTTGTGAAATGCTCAAAAAAGTCAAACGATTGACTGCTTTCGGCTCAGAGCGGTCATCTGACAACTTTTGTCAGCCGTCAAATGTCCGGTGCTTAAACCTTTTAGATTCTGCACCACTAAGGAACCGTTTTTTCAGAGGTAATAATAAGAACAATAAACCCCCTCCTTTTTGAAGTCGGTTTCTAAAACCCCCCCCCTTTGTTTCCAGACAAAAATGCTGCCAATAGGCCAAGGTTCTGTGTCCATCTGCTTAGGGTGGCGGAAATGGTGGCAATGAAGTCGATCTCGGCTTTTGGCAAGCAATTGCCTCAACGTCTAAGAACCTAAAGGAGATCACCACCATGATCATCGGATACGCAAGAACATCTACACTGGAACAACAAGCCGGACTGGAGGCCCAGCTGGAGGCACTCACAGAAGTTGGATGTGAGAAAATCTACTCAGAACAAGTCTCCTCTGTTGCCCGTAGAGGGGCGCTCAGTGAAGCTCTCAGCTTCTGCCGAGAAGGAGATGTCCTCATAGTTACCAAGCTTGACCGACTTGCTCGTTCGGTCCGTCATCTCGGAGAAATAGTGGATGAGCTCACAAAGAGGGGTATCGCTCTGAGAGTTCTAGACATGTCCCTTGATACCTCCACAGCTACAGGGAAGCTCATGCTGAATGTCCTAGGGTCAATCGCTCAGTTTGAAAGGGAGATGATGTTGGAGCGGCAGCGAGAGGGAATAGCCAAAGCCAAAGCGGAGGGTAAATATAAGGGCAGGAAACCAACGGCACGTATGAGGACTGCCGAGGTGCTTCAGCTACTAGGTCAGGGCTACAAGAAGCATGAGATCGCCCAGCGCTTGAGGATTTCTCAGAGATCGGTCTATCGGATCGTCAATGAGGCCCACCGGTCAGTAGCTGTGGAATGCAACCGCTGAAATAGACGATCGAAATCACAGCCATAGATTGAAAACATCTGCTGACAGCAATCTATGGCAGTGACATTTCGGGGAAGAGGTTGTGTCACTCGGTTAGCGGCAGACCATATACACTTCTCCTTAGTGGTAAGGTAAAGCAGCCGTTTCTTGTTCATGTGTTAGGCTGTCGGTTGTTCTAGCGCATCGCCCAACGCCAACAACAACAGGATTGCCAGTATGGGCGATCCGACAAGACCAATCAGGAACCAGATTAGTCCGGACCGGTTGCGTTTGCCCGCCATCGTGATCGGTAGAATGTAGAGCCAGATCACAAAGGCCAGAACTAGAACACTGAGGATGATTGTTAGAATTGAATCCATGGTTTGTAACCCTTTGTTCCTTTTAGCGCCCCGTAAACAGATTCAGCATCAACTAGAGGTCTTGCTTTCTCAAAACTAGCACGGTCAGACTTTTAACACATAAATGGTGACACATGGAGTGACACATGAGTTTTTGCAGTTGACGTAAGTGACCGAAAAAAAATAGAAATAAGGGGAAGAAAATCGGAAGTAAATCCTCTCAGGTGCGCCACTTCTCTTGTGTTTGTTTTTGCTCCACTCAGTAGCGATTGGTATGCAATCTAGCTGCCGACAAAACAAAACCCCCAACAGAGATAACTGAGGGGGTTCACATTAACTGAGGGGGTTCACATTATGGTACGGGATTATGAGTTAAATCAGCCGCGCCAGGAACGGATGACACCGCAATCCATATGCACGAAATTCGACCGATAGTACTGGCCAACGCCCCCGGCGCGGCAGGAAATTGCAGCTTTCGCCATTTGCGAGACCGAGCGCGAGGATAAACGCAAGTCTGCAGCCTGACCTTTCATATGCAAGGAATTCTTGGCGACACCGCGAGAGCGACGGCGCAGCATGGCATTGGTTTGCGGAGAGCGGTAACCAGACAGCAGCATATAGGGTTCGCTTACATCCAGCATATTATGCGCCGCAGCCATGATGTCGATCGTGCGCAGGTCCATGTCCTTGACCTGATCGCTGCGCCAATCACGCATGAAGTGGTTAACCTCTTTCACCGCGTCCTTGATATATTTTCCATCAACCCAATATACCATATCGATCCGCTCACCGGTGCGGCCCGAATACATACGAATGCGGCGAATGTCGCCACCGCCGCGAAGAAAACCTGCTGCTTTGGAATAGGTTGGTGCCGCGACAACCGCCGTTGCGGCGAATGCGCCCAATAGGGCACGCCGGGTCAAGCCCGATGTACTGCTCTTGGTCATTTCAGTTTCGTCCCGTACTGTTCCTGCCTGCACACGATGTTACGCGCGCTGTATTAATTTTTATCCCATCCCAGATGCGGGATTTATTGCACAGTCGGAATCATCCGCCAAGGAGTCTTTGCCTGCGCCTTAATCAAGGGGGAATTTTCGGCAGTTTTTTGCGCAACTGATGCAAACATGCATGATAATTCTGCAATCCAAGTTCCAACGATGCAAACACGCATCACGGTAAAAAGAAGAGGCTAATTGATATATTTGTGAATAGACATTGACTGCGCCTCCAAACATTATTTCTAAACGCCGTAGAAATTTTGCGGCAAATCATTGAATAACCAAGGCTATCTGATGTCGTTTGTTTCTCGCGCTCGTTCTAGTGTATTTGCAGCTACCTTTGTGGCAGTTTCAGCTTCTGTCGCATTGGCGGGGACATCTGGCACCGCCTTCCAGATGGCGGTGGCTGAAAGCACGATTTCAAACACTGCGATCGCTGAATTCTACCGAAAAAATGCGTTTGATCCAGTGTGGGTAGGCAGCACTCCTGAACATGAAGCGCGGCGCGCTGCCTTGATCAAGGCTTTGTCAACAATCGACATGCATGGGCTTCCACGCGCGCGCTATGATGTCTCAGCATTGATCGCGAAGATGCAGGACGCCAGAACAACCCGTGATTTAGGTTTGATCGAGGCTGAGCTAAGTCAAATTTTTGCTAAATATGCCAACGATATACAGTCCGGTGTTACTTCACCTTCGCAAATCGATGCTGGCCTTGTACGGGATGTTGAACGGCGCAGCACGCAAGAACACCTGAAGCGTCTTGTTGCCGGCGATGGTGATGAGTACTTCCGTGAGATTATGCCTCAATCACGCCAGTATCGCGCTTTGATGAAGCAGAAAATTGCGCTTGAAACGCTGATCGAACAGGGCGGGTGGGGTGAGACCGTTCCTGTCACAAAGCTTGAGCGCGGAGACACAGGCGCGAATGTCATCAAATTGCGCAATCGGTTGGTAGCTATGGGTTATTTGAAACCCACTGCAAGCCCCAACTATGATGACGTGTTGCTTGCTGCCGTTCAGGCGTTTCAAACCGCACATGGGCTTGAACCGGATGGCGTAGCAGGTAATGGAACCATCACCGAGATCAATCGGCCAGTATCCGACCGTCTGAAAGCGGTTTACGTTGCTTTGGAACGTGAGCGTTGGTTGCCCGAAGAACGTGGTGAGCGCCACATTCTGGTGAATCAGGCAGACTTTTCGGCAAAAATCGTTGATGACGGTCAGGTCACGTTTGAGACACGCGCAGTCATTGGCAAAAATACACATGATCGCCGTAGTCCGGAGTTTTCGGACGAGATGGAGCATATGGTGATCAACCCCAGCTGGTATGTTCCGCGCTCGATCATCACCAAAGAGTACCTGCCGAAATTACAAGCTAACCCGAACGCAGTGGGGCATATCCAGATTACTGATCGTGGGGGGCGGCAAGTTAACCGGGGCGCTGTTGATTTCACCCAGTTCACCGCAAGGAACTTCCCGTTCTCGATGCGTCAACCACCAAGCAGAAGCAACGCGCTGGGTCTGGTGAAGTTCATGTTCCCGAACAAGCACAACATCTATCTCCATGATACACCACAGAAATCTTTGTTTGCGCGCGAGGTTCGGGCTTTCTCACACGGATGTATTCGATTGGCGCAGCCATTTGAATTTGCATATGCATTGCTGGCCAAACAGGAAGAGGATCCAAAATCTTTCTTCCATCGTGTGTTGAACACCGGGAAAGAGACGAAGGTGAACCTTGAAAACCCGGTGCCGGTGCATCTGATCTACAGAACGGCCTATGTCGGACCGAAGGGTGAGGTTCAATATCGCCGTGATGTATATGACCGTGATCGTAAGATCTGGGAGGCATTGCAAAAGGCAGGGGTAGCCCTGCCGGACGTTCAGGGGTAATCACGGGGCAACTACGCGCCACGAGGAAGCCCGCATGCAATTCACAGTTCAGCAAATCGCCGACGCTCTTGGTGCTGTGGCCGAGGGTCAGACGAGTTTGACGATCCTTCGCGCAGCCGAGCCAGGCGATGCGGGACCAACCGATCTGGCGATGGCAATGTCGCCCAAATATGCCGAGGCCTTGGCGAATGGCGCGGCGCGGGCCGCTGTACTTTGGGATGGGGCAGATTGGCAGGCTTTGGGTCTTGAGGCCGCCATCTTTGTTCAGCGCCCGCGTATGGCGATGGCCGGAATAACATCGATGCTGGATCGAGGGCAGGGCATTGCACCGGGGATCCACCCATCGGCTGTTATCGATGAAACTGCTGAGATTGGAGAGGACGTATCGGTCGGTCCGCTTGCCGTGATCGGAGCGCGGGCAAAGATCGGTAAGGGTTCGGTTATCGGCGCGCATTGCGTGATTGGAATGGATGCAGCGCTGGGTGAAGGCGCTCTGCTTCGCGAGATGGTAAGCATCGGGGCACGGGCGCAGATTGGCGATCGATTTATTGCTCAGCCGGGCGCGCGTATCGGAGGTGACGGGTTCAGCTACGTCACGCCTGAGGTATCAGGCGCAGAAAACGCGCGGAAAACACTTGGCGATCAAGGGGATGCAAAAGCGCAAAGCTGGTTGCGCATTCACTCACTTGGGGCGGTCGAGATTGGTGACGATGTTGAAGTTGGGTCGAACTGTACCGTCGACAACGGCACTATCCGCAACACCGTGATCGGAAGCGGGTCCAAGTTGGATAACCTTGTACATGTGGGTCACAACACGCGCGTGGGGCAGGATTGCTTGCTCTGCGGTCAGACTGGAGTTTCCGGTTCGGTTGAGATCGGAAATAACGTTGTATTGGGTGGTCAGACTGGCGTTGCCGACAACATCTTTATCGGTGATGGGGTAATATCCGGTGGAGGCACCAAGATCCTGTCGAATGTGCCTGCTGGCCGCGTGATTATGGGTTATCCAGGGGTCAAAATGGAAAGCCACACAGAGATTTACAAAGCCCAACGCCGATTGCCCCGTTTGGCCCGTGACGTTGAGGCGTTGAAAAAGGCTGTTTCCAAACTGCCTCCAAGCGATTAAATCAACCCCAACACGATAACCAGGGGATCGAGATGAGCATCAGCGACCGCGTCATTGCAATCATTGCCGAGCAGGCCGTGCTTGAGCCTTCGGATGTGACGCCCGACAGCACGCTCGAGGATTTGGGCATCGATAGCCTGGGTTTGGTTGAGAGCATCTTTGCCATCGAAGAAGAGTTTGATATCACGGTGCCCTTCAACGCGAACGAACCCACCGCGAGTGATTTCGATATTTCAAACGTGGCCGCGATTATTGCGGGCATAGAAAAACTTGTATCGGAAAAGGTCTGACCTCCGGTATGAGACGCGTCGTCATTACGGGTGCGGGCACCATCAATTCGCTGGGTCATTCTGTCCCCGATACGCTGGAAGCCATGCGTGAAGGCCGATGCGGTATCTCAGATCTTGAGTTCCGTGATGTAGACCGGTTGTCGATCAAGATCGGCGGGCAAGTGCGCGGTTTTGAGGCTGAGGGGCGGTTCAATCGTCAGCAGATGACGCTGTATGATCGGTTCACACAGTTCACGCTGACCGCTGCCAAAGAGGCGATTGACCAGTCAGGCATTGTGTTCTCGGGCGATACCGCGGCACGGTCAGGCGTTGTTTTGGGAACTGCCGGGGGCGGTGTTTCAACCTGGGATGACAACTATCGTTCGGTCTACGAAGACGGCAAAAACAGGGTGCATCCATTTGTTGTCCCCAAATTGATGAACAACGCGGCAGCCAGCCACGTTTCGATGGAACACAACCTAAAAGGCCCCAGCTTCACGGTGTCGACCGCTTGTGCATCATCGAATCATGCCATGGCACAGGCGTTTCAGATGGTGCGCAGTGGGGCTGCACCAGCCATGGTGACTGGTGGGTCGGAATCGATGCTGTGCTTTGGCGGTGTTAAGGCGTGGGAAGGGCTTCGTGTCATGTCCAAAGATGCCTGCCGCCCATTCAGTGCTAACCGAAACGGGATGGTGCAAGGCGAAGGTGCGGGTGTCTTTGTCTTCGAAGAATATGAACATGCGCGTGCACGTGGCGCTGAGATCCTGTGCGAAGTCGTGGGCTTTGCCATGTCTTCAGATGCGGCTGACATCGTTATGCCAAGCAAACAAGGGGCTTCTCGTGCGATGGCCGGTGCCTTGGCGGATGCAAAATTAAACGCTAGTGACGTGGGGTATATCAACGCGCATGGCACTGGCACGGCTGCCAATGACAAAACCGAATGCGCTGCCGTTGCTGATGTGTTTGGCCCTCATGCAGACGACCTCATGATCTCGTCCACTAAATCAATGCATGGTCATTTGATTGGTGGAACTGGCGCGGTCGAGTTGCTGGCTTGTATCATGGCCTTACGCGACGGAATTGTCGCCCCGACTATCGGCTATGAAGAGCCTGACCCCGAATGTGCACTCGATGTGGTGCCGAACGAAGCGCGTGAGGCGAAGGTCGATGTCGCACTTAGCAACGCGTTTGCCTTTGGCGGATTGAATGCCGTTCTCGCGCTAAAGCGGATTTAATAAAGCCGTCGCTGTTAAGCAACGGCTCGGGTTTTAACTAAATTCGGTATCAGTTTGCTGACTCCGTCAGGCCGTCAAATGCTGCGGTGAAACCGCTTAGCGACATCTCCATGTTCAGCACCTGATCCGGCAGGCGGGCAGGGACCAGCGAGAGCACTGCAGTGGATCCCGATCTCATGGCATCGATATCGCCCTGTGTCAGTCCCAGTTGCGCAAGACATCCTACCGGGACACAGTGGTGATAGTTATACAACTTGCGCGGCGCACCATCGATTGAAACCGCCAACTGAGCCTGCAGAAGTGTTTCAAGCGGAACCACGACGTTTGCCCAAGCGACGGCGGCACCTCCTTGCGGCAATTTGCCGATCGACACCTCGGCGATTGGATCGCCTTGCTGATTGTTCAGAATCTGAACCATGGCGCATGGATCCTGGCTAGCATCGGATTTGATGCAAGAAATTTTCCAATCGCCCGATTGCTCTTTCTCATATTGCTCACCAATCCGGGGACCGGTCTGGCCCAAATCCAGATCAGAACCGACCTCGGCCCCGGATTCCGGAGCGTCGGTGCTTTCCTGCGCCATGGCCGTGGTGCAGAAAAGTCCTGCCGCCACGATGCTAAGGTGTGCCAATTTCCTGATCATAAATGCCTCATCTTGATGATCCAGCTTTTTGCCTCGTCTAACATTGTTGTAGGGCGGTGTCAGGAACAATCCGAACGACGGTATGCAAATTACTCAATTTTTTGCCGAAACGCGCCAAACACAGCAAATTAAGCAGTGAACAGGCAATGAAAAAGGGAGCCGGTGGAGCGGCTCCCTTCTTGAATTTTTCTCCCCGTCGGACTGGCCGACTTAGTTATGCGCAGACGTTACGAAAGCGAAACCCATCGGTCAACTGCTAACCCCAAAAAAAGAACCGATATCGTTGGATTTGGTCAGAATTCATAAAAAAGCCGTGCCCGAAGGCACGGCCAGTCGACAGGGAGGAAGTTTGCCACCGCAGTCAGACCACGATGAGCAACATTTACTCTCGCAGCGAAAGGTTAACTTTGTATGCTTGCAGCAGATCGGTAGAACTCAGGACAGTTTCTTAATGGACAACAAAATATTCGTAGGCGGCGGCGGTGATGGATACTCAGTGGCACAGGGGTTGTCATTGAAATACGCGAACCGCCATGGTCTTATCGCCGGCGCGACCGGAACAGGTAAGACGGTAACGCTGCAAATTCTGGCCGAGGGGTTTTCGCAAGCCGGTGTTCCGGTGTTTCTGTCCGATGTCAAAGGTGACTTGTCGGGATTGGCGCTGCCCGGAAGCGAAAGTCACAAGCTGCATCAGGCCTTTCAGGACCGCGCTGCGAAGATCGGGTTCGATACGTTCTCGTACGCCGCTTGCCCGGTCACCTTTTGGGACCTGTTCGGTGAACAAGGTCATCCCGTCCGAACCACCGTAACTGAGATGGGCCCGCTGCTGTTATCCAGACTGATGGAGCTTAGCGAGGCGCAGGAAGGTATTCTTAACATCGCCTTTCGGGTCGCGGATGAAGAGGGCATGCCGCTGCTGGACTTGAAAGACCTGCAGGCATTGCTGGTCTGGATTGGCGAAAACCGAGCCCAGCTGTCGCTGCGATATGGCAACGTTTCCACGGCATCGATTGGTGCCATTCAGCGGCGTTTGCTGGTGCTTGAAAATCAGGGTGGCACGAACCTGTTCGGTGAGCCTGCGCTGGAGCTTGCAGATCTGATGCAAACTGACGAAAGCGGGCAAGGTATGGTGAACATTCTGGCCTCGGACAAATTGATGGGGTCGCCGCGCCTTTATGCGACTTTCTTGTTATGGTTGCTAAGTGAACTCTTCGAGGAATTGCCCGAAGTTGGTGATCCGGAAAAACCCAAGCTGGTGTTCTTCTTTGACGAGGCGCATTTGCTGTTCGAGGACGCTCCGAAAGTACTGGTGGACAAGGTCGAACAAGTGGCGCGGCTTATCCGATCGAAAGGTGTGGGCGTATACTTTATCTCGCAAAATCCAGCCGACATTCCCGAAGATATCCTCGGCCAACTGGGTAATCGGATCCAGCATGCGCTTAGGGCATTTACCGCACGCGACCGAAAAAACCTGCGTCTGGCGGCAGAGACCTATCGCGAGAATCCCGCCTTCGATACCGAGGCCGCCATTCGCGAAGTCGGCGTGGGCGAGGCGGTAACCTCGATGCTGCAAAAAAAAGGGGTCCCGGGTGTCGTCGAACGCACCCTGATCCGACCGCCGGGTTCTCAACTTGGTCCGATAACCAAGGCTGAGCGTCAATCGTTCATCGAAACGTCTCCGATGGGTGCCAAATACGGCACCCGGATCGATCGCAAATCTGCCTTTGAAATCCTGCAGGCGCGGGCCAATGCGGCGGCCAACGCGGCTGAACAGGCCGAATCCGACGAAGTTTTGGAACAGCAGAGCCCGATGGAACGGGAATATGCCTCGGCCCGCAGATATTCGGGCAGTCGTGTTGGGCGCTCTTCTTCGCGTGTCTCGCGAAAGAAGGATACTTTCGCCACGGCCATGAGCGAGGCCGTGATCAAAGAGCTGAAAGGAACGACAGGTCGCCGTATCGTTCGTGGCATCCTGGGCGGATTGTTTCGCAATCGATGAGGCGTTCGTTCATGCGCGCGATCAACAGGTCGCACGCCGCCTGATCAGCGCTTCAATCGTCGCAGGCCTTCTTGTTTGCAGTAGTTGTCTGCCTCGGGCACCGACATCTTGGTGGCGGGGAAATCGATCGCACGATCCCAGCTGACCCTGTCATGCCGGTAAAGCTGGCAGGTCACGACCCCTTTTGGTGTCTGCACCTTGACCGGGGTGGTTTCCAATTCCTCGGGCGTGGGTACGCAGGCCGATAACACTGCCAATGTCGGAACGGCCATAGCGAATATTTTGAGTGGTTTGTTCATAGCGAGGTCGATGCTCTCATCCTGGTAAACGTTCAGATCGTTAACAACCCTGCGCCAATCTCGCACAGAGCTCGGCACAGCAGCGATGTGGTGGTTCGCAGTGTGCAGGTTTAGCCCTTTCTGATCTTCCGCACAATAAAACGCGCCGGATCACGGCGCGTTAGGGGAATTTCTCACGAAATTTTGCTTATTTCTCTGGGATCAACCCTCTTGGGCTGAATCTGAGAACAATCAGCAGAATAAGTCCCATCGTGAACAACCGCATATGTGCTGCGCTGTCTATCAGATGCGATTTCAAAGCGCTGCCATCGGGCATTCCTGCGGTAATCAGGTTCATCAGCCACAGTCCTATGGGTTCAACCTGCACCCACAAGAACCAGATTAAGAACGCTCCCAGTACGGCTCCGAAGTTGTTGCCCGATCCGCCGACGATGACCATGACCCAAACTAGGAAGGTAAATCGCAGAGGGTTGTAGGTACCTGGTGTCAGCTGCCCGTCGAGCGTGGTCATCATTGCACCGGCAACGCCGCAGATGGCCGAACCCAGAACAAAGATTTGCAAGTGGCGGCGGGTGACGTCCTTGCCCATCGCCTCAGCCGCGACTTCGTTGTCACGAATGGCACGCATCATGCGGCCCCAAGGGCTTTTTAACGCCATCTGAGCCATCCAGAGCAGTATCAGCAACACGATGAGGAACAGCAACGAATACCCAAGCTTCACGGATAGGGTCGAGGCGGTGACGGGGTCCAGCCCGAACCATTCGGCCCGCGCGATGAAAGAGGGGTCTTGCTGCAGCTCAACCTCATAGCCCACCACTGGTGCGGGGCGCGGAATGCCGTAGACATTCTTGACCCCTCGGGCCAACCAGTCTTCGTTTTTCATAACCGCGATGATGATTTCGGCGATCCCAAGCGTAGCAATCGCCAGATAGTCCGACCGCAAACCCAGAGCGGTTTTACCGATCAGCCAGGCCGCGCCCGCGGCCAGCAGCCCTCCAGCCGGCCAAGCGAATAGGACCGGCAGGTTCAGCCCGCCGATATTGCCTGCTACAGCAGGATCAATCGCTTCGATCGAAGCAACATTGGGATCAAAGATTGCGCGGTAAACAAAAAAGCCAACGATCAGAATGCCGATGATCGCAAACGACCGTGTGCGCCCTTTCGGCATCTTCTGCGCGACCATAACGGCCGCGACCACCGTTGCCGCGCCCAGCAATAGCGAAAGAACGACACCGTATCCTCCTCCAGACCATGCGCCGGGGGTAGGTGGGGTTGAGATCAGAACAACCGCAAGCCCGCCCAGCGCGACAAAGCCCATGACACCGACATTAAATAGGCCCGCAAAGCCCCATTGCAGGTTCACTCCGATCGACATGATGGCCGAGATCAGGCCCATGTTCAGGATCAGGATCGCGGCGTTCCAACTTTGCGTGAACCCGGTCAACAGGATCAGGCTGCCAACGACAACAAATAGCAGTGTGTTTTTGACGGGCTCGCTCATATTACTTTTCCCTTGAACAGGCCTGTCGGCTTAAACAGCAGCACGATCAGCAAGATGGCGAAGCTGACGGCGAATTTGTAGTCGGTGGACAGGAACTGGACCAATCCGGACGGCTCCAGACTTTCCGGCGCCAGATAGGTCAGCACTTTCTTCCACGCATAGGTGACGGTCACCTCGGAAAACGCGATGATGAACCCGCCAGCAATGGCGCCCAGAGGGTTGCCGAGCCCGCCCACGATGGCCGAGGCAAAGATCGGCAGCAAAAGCTGGAAATAGACGAAAGGCTTGAAGCTCTTGTCGAGGCCGTAAAGCACGCCCGCCGTGGTCGCCAGGGCGGCGACGATGATCCATGTGATCATCACCACCCGTTCGGGGTTGATGCCGGACAGAAGCGCCAGATCCTCGTTATCCGAATAGGCGCGCATCGATTTGCCGGTACGGGTTTTGTTGAGGAACCAGAACAACGCGGCCACGGCAACCACCGCCACAACGACAGTGATGGCCTGAGAAGTCTTGATCGCAAGCCCCTCGTTCAGTCCCGTCCAAGCCTTGAAATCCCGCGCTTTGATCAGGAACCGCGCGCCGTCCGAAAACCGCTGGTCATCCGGCCCGATGATGAACCGCACGAGGCCGTTCATGATGAACATCACGCCCATCGACACGATCACCAGAATAACCGGCTTGGCCTTCTGCTCTCGGTAGAACCGATAAACCAGCCGGTCCGTGATCAGCACCAAAACGATACAGCCCAATATGGCAAAGGGCAGGGCGAGCAGAGCTGTCGGCAGCGGCCCGAAACTGACCCCGGCGGCCTGCATGGCCCACGTGACCAGCACGGCAATCATCGCGCCAAAGGCCATCGTGTCACCATGCGCAAAGTTCGAGAACCGCAGGATGCCATAGATCAGTGTCACCCCCAAAGCACCCAGCGCCAACTGGCTGCCATAGGCGATTGCGGGAACAAGAACGAAGTTGGAGAGCGCCACAAGGGCGTTGAGGAAGTCCATTAAAACTCCTGCTCGCATTTTCCAGAGAAAGTGCGTCGTCCATTGTTAGCTTTCGCATAATCGACATAACGCAGTGGTTGGGTGAACAATGTGACGGTTAGTTCGGTTGTCGAAGTTTTGGTCACATACATATGCTCGTGTCTGTCGTCTTCGGTCCAGGACGCCGCCAACAGGTCACTTTTTGAAACGGCTGTCCACTCTTGCCCGTCAGACAAGCTAATTTTGGAAGTGATATCACCAGCCTTCGCGATCCTATCGACTGAAAAGTCACCAAAGTTACTTTCAATACGCTCGGGCGGGGTGCCTAGCAGCTCAAGCATGAGTTCCTCACCCTCACAGTTTTGCACGTCAGTGCAGGCCTCTTGAAGGACGCAAGGCGCCGCCCAAGCCGTACTGCACATTGAGGCAAATGCGATCATCATTGCGGATCTCACGTCACCCCCCCAAGAAACTCTTACGAACTTCAGGATCGGCTAGAAGTTCCTTGCCCGTGCCGGTATAAGCATTCCGTCCCTGAACCAGCACATATCCCTTATCCGCGATCTCCAGCGCCTGACGGGCATTCTGCTCGACCATCAGGATCGGCAACCCAGTGCGCGACACCTCGATGATCCGGTCGAACAACTCATCCATCACGATGGGCGAGACTCCAGCGGTGGGTTCGTCCAGCATCAGGACCTTGGGCTGGGTCATCAGCGCACGGCCCACGGCGACCTGCTGGCGCTGACCGCCCGACAGCTCTCCGGCGGCCTGATTGCGCTTGTCGCGCAGGATGGGGAAGAGATCATAGACCTGTTCCATCGTCTCCGAGAAATCGTCGCGGCGGATGAAGGCGCCCATTTCAAGGTTCTCTTCAACCGTCATCGAAGTGAAAATGTTCGAGGTCTGTGGCACAAAGCCCATGCCACGCTGCACACGATCCTGTGGGCTGAGATTGGTGATGTCTTCGCCATCCAGGCGCACAGACCCTTGGCGCACATCTAGCATGCCAAAAACGGCCTTCATTGCAGTCGATTTACCCGCACCGTTGGGTCCCACGATCACCGCAATCTCACCCTTGTCAACGGCAATGGTGCAATCATGCAGGATGTCCGGCCCTTTGCCATAGCCGCCGGTCATGGTGTCACCAATCAGGAAAGGGCCGCCCTCGACTCGGTGAGTCTCACCGCTTTTGCGATGCGCTGGGGTCATTGTGCCGACACCATGCGTATTGGTGATCGAGGCGTCCTTGTTGCCCTTATCGTCCTGGTAGGGGGTGTCGCTCATGCGCCCGCCTCCAGCTTGTCTTTGTTCTTCAGGCCTGTGCCTAGGTAAGCTTCGATCACGTGTTCATTGGCTTTGATCTCGTCCAGAGTGCCTTCGGCCAGCACCTTACCCTCGGCCATACAGATGACCGGGTCGCAGATCTTGCCGATGAAATCCATGTCGTGCTCGATAACAACGAAGGTATAGCCGCGTTCCTTGTTCAGGCGCAGGATCGTGTCTGCAATGGTCATCAGCAGGGTGCGGTTCACGCCCGCGCCGACCTCGTCCAGAAACACGATCTTCGCATCGACCATCATGGTGCGGCCAAGCTCAAGCAGCTTTTTCTGACCACCCGAGACCTGACCGGCCTTGTGATCTGCCAGATGCTCGATGGTCAGGAACTCCAGCACCTCATCGGCCTTGGCTTTCAGCGCGCGTTCCTCATCGGCGATACGTTTACGCCCGAACCATGTGTTCCACAGCGATTCACCCGATTGCGCACCGGGTACCATCATCAGGTTCTCGCGGCAGGACATCGAGGAAAACTCATGCGCGATTTGGAAGGTGCGCAGCAGGCCCTTGTGAAACAGCTCATGCGGAGGCAGACCAGTAATATCCTCACCGTCCATGAAGACCTTGCCGCTGGTCGGTGGAAGAACACCCGCGATCACGTTGAACAGAGTGGTTTTTCCGGCCCCGTTCGGACCGATCAGGCCGGTGATGGACCCTTTTTGGATTTCCAGCGATGCCCCGTCCACCGCATGAAACCCGCCGAAATGCTTGTGCACGTCTTCGACGACGATCATCTTTTCCCCTTGCCGCCCTGTTCGGCGTTCTTGTTGTCATATCCCCTTAAGGGAGGTGCGGCCTTTTGTCATTGAAACAGCCCGGACACAAGGCCCGGGCTGCTTGATTTTATGACTATGAAGTTCGGATCAACGGAAGTTGACGGTCTTGTTCTCGCCGTCGGTCACTTCGATCTCGCGGTAGGATCCCGCGCTTTCACCGGGTCCGATCAGTTCAACACCAGATGCGCCGACATAGTCGATTTCCTGACCAGCAGCCAACAGTTCCAGACCTTTGGCCAGTTCACCGGGATAGATTTTCTCACCCGGAGCGTTGGCAACATCCATGATCTTTGCTCCGTATTCTGCCGGAGCGGTCGAGCCTGCGGCCTGCATGGCCAGCATGAACAGTGCGGCGGCGTCGTATGCTTCAGGTGAATAGGGCGACGAGCCGTCAAAACCAGCAGCTTCAGCCATGGCAAAGTACTTCTCGGCACCTTCGCCGCCAGAACCGGCGATCTGTCCGAACGAGCCGTTTAGGTCGGGCCCGACATTTGCGGGCAGCGAGTCACCGATCATGCCGCCAGGCAAACCGAACGTGTCAAACGCGCCGCTGTCCAGTGCTGACTGGATGATGCCCAGACCGCCTTGGTCCAGATAACCCGCAACCACCAGTATGTCGCCACCGGCGGAGGCCAGCGCGCCGACTTCTGCCGAGTAGTCAGCCTTGCCGTCTTCATGTGCAGCGACGATGGTGACTTCACCACCCGAAGCTTCGAATGAAGACTGGATCGCGTCTGCCAGGCCTTTGCCGTAGTCGTTGTTGGTGTATGTCAGAGCGATCGAGCCGATGCCGCGATCGTTCAGGATATCTGCCATCACCTGACCTTCACGCGCATCCGACGGGGCAGTGCGGAAGAAGAGGCCGTTGTCTTCCATCGTCGACAATCCCGGCGAGGTTGCAGAGGGCGAGATCATGACCATGCCGTTCGGAATCGCAACGTTCTGCAGGATGGCGCCAGTTACGCCCGAGCAGTCACCGCCGATGATGCCAGCGACGCCATCCGCGATCATGCGTTCGCCGTTCGATGTCGCCAGGCCATTGTCGATGCAGCCGGTGTCAGCACGCGTTCCGGTAACGGTTGAGCCGTCCAGCAGCTTCCCGGATTCTGTAACTTCGGCCATCGCCAGCTCAGCGCCCGAACCCATGGCTGGTGCCAGCGATTCAATCGGTCCAGTAAAGCCGAACAGCACGCCCAGCTTAACGTCGTCGGCCATTGCGGTGCCCGCTAGCAGGGCGGTTGCTGCGGTAGCGGTAAGCAGCTTTTTCATTAGGTTACTCCCTATTTATTGTTTGAACGTTGTCGTTCTGGGCACGACCCTAGGCAAGCTGTTCGGAAAAGAAAAGTCCTAACAAAAAAGTGCTTTTGTCCGCAGACAATCTATCTGCTTTGATGGGAATTGAGCCTTAATACCGAAGTATTGTTGGGAAGAGGGTAGAGATGCATAGAATTTTAGCGATTCTGATTCTGTCCTGTTGGTCGGTGTCCGGCTGGTCCGATGTTATCGAGACGTCGGTCGGGAAAACTCAACTCAGCCAAGTGGTGAAAGGCTTGGACACGCCGTGGGCCATTGGCATTCTTCCGGACAACAGTTTCATCGTAACCGAACGCGATGGAGAGCTTCTTTATGTCGCTGAAGGCGAGGCAAAGCGCGTCAAAGGGGTGCCAAAAGTGGCCGCGAACGGGCAGGGTGGTTTGCTTGATGTAACGATTGCTCGGAATTTCAGTCAAACCCGAGAGCTTTTTCTAACGTTTTCAAAGCCGCAAAGAGGTGGTGCGGGTACTGCAGTTGCAGTCGCGCGGTTCTCCGAAAGCGGGGATCGCCTGACCAACCTGCGCATAATTTTTGAGGCCGTGCCCGGCGGTTCCGGGGGTAGGCATTTTGGCTCGCGTGTCGTCGAGGCCGAGGATGGCTCTTTGTTTGTCACGATTGGAGATCGTGGGGATCGTCCGGCTGCTCAGGACCGGTCAAATCATTTGGGAACGGTTATTCGAATAAATCGAGATGGAACAGTTCCTCGTGACAATCCGTTTGTGGACAATCCCGATGTCCGGCCTGAACTCTGGTCGTTTGGGCACAGGAATCCTCAAGGAGCCAACTTGGATCAGCAGGGACGGCTTTGGGTTAGTGAACACGGGGCCAAAGGGGGCGATGAGGTCAATCTGATCCGGCCCGGGGCTAACTATGGATGGCCCGTGATCTCTTATGGGGTGCATTACTCGGGACAAAAGATTGGCGAAGGAACGTCGAAACAGGGGATGGAGCAGCCTAAGCACTATTGGGATCCCTCGATCGCACCTTCGGGGTTGCTTGTGTATTCAGGTAAGCTTTGGCCAGAGTGGAAGGGGGATCTGTTCGTAGGCTCTTTGAAATTCGACTATATCGCACGGCTTTCAGGCAATCCGCTGCGCGAGGTCGAACGGATCAAGAGTCCTGAAACAGAACGTGTCCGTGATATCGTAGAAGCGTCCGATGGGTCGATCTGGTTCATTTCGGTCGGGCAGGGCACGGTTTATAAGATGTCGCGCCTCTGATAATCTGCAATGAAGTTATTGAATTTTCCAAGTCATCGGAGCGTTTGGGTAACCCGGTGGCCAGTTGATTTGAGGTGCCAAATGAGTGGCTTCGTAATCGAATTGTGCAGCACTATACCGCCGAAGAGCGAACTGAATTCTATCTTGAAAGAGTATTACGCGCTTATCGTTGTCAGAATGCAGGCAATGGGATTTGAGATAGATCCAGCTGCCCCTGAAAGCGCGCTGGCCGAGTTCTGGGCAAATACGGATGACTATTTGCCTCCGAATGGATGTTTGGTCGTAGCCAGAAATCAAACCCGAGACATCATTGGATGCGGGATGCTGAAACGGTTTGATTCCCGAACGGGTGAGCTAAAGCGGGTCTTTGTGATCGAGGGAGCAAGAGGAACCGGGGCGGGGCGTGCCCTGATCATGGCCCGTGAACAAGCAGCACGCGATATGGGTCTTAAGCGCCTGATCGCTGACACACTGACGCCAAATGTCGAAATGCGAAGCTTGTATCCCAAGCTCGGATTCGTTGAGCTTGAAGAACCGATCGAAACAACAACCTATCTGGATCAACCAATGCTTCGGCCGCACCTGCATTACTTCGAAAAAGAGTTGTAGGTCTGGCAGCGTCCTTGGATCAAACAGACAATCGCCCGCTCTGCGCACCACGTTCACGATAAGGCGTCGTATTATAGTGTGCCCGGTAGCATTTTGAGAAATGCGATGGGCTGGCAAAGCCACAGGCCAGCGCCACGTTGATGACACTCATATCTGTCTGCATCAGCAAGTTGCGCGCTTTGTGCAGGCGCAGTTCCATGTAGTAGCGCTTGGGGGAACGGCTAAGATAGCGGCGGAACAGGCGTTCAAGCTGACGCGTGGACATGCCCACGTCCTTGGCCAGAATCGATGGCGAGATCGGCTCTTCTATGTTCTTTTCCATCATCAGGATGACTTGGCTGAGCTTGGGGTGGCGAACGCCAATCCGTGTCGGCGTCGAAAGGCGCTGAGTGTCCTGATCCGTGCGGATCGATGAATATATCATCTGATCCGCGACTGCATTTGCCAGATCTTCACCATAGTCATCGGCAATCAGTTTAAGCATCAGATCAATCGACGATGTTCCACCTGCTGTGGTCATTCGATTTCCGTCCACCAGAAATACGGATTTGGTCAGTTCGACCGTATCGAATTCCTCGGCAAAGCTATCAGAGTTTTCCCAGTGGATTGTGGCGCGTTTACCTTCCAGCAATCCCGCTTTCGCAAGCGTATAAGCAGCAGTGCAGAGACCACCGATCTTCAGCCCCTTGCGGGCTTCGCGGCGCAGCCAGTTCAACACACGTTTTGTGGTGGCCGCCTGAACGTCGACCCCACCGCAGATCAGGATCACTTCATCGCGCTGCAATTCTTCGAGGTCTGCATCCAATTTGAAGGTGGTTCCGGCTGAACAATGCACCAGCTCTCCGCCTTCACCCGCCAGCGTCCAAGTATACAAATCGCGATTTGCCATACGATTGGCAATGCGCAGACTGTCGAGGGCCGAAGCAAAGGACAGCAGTGAAAACTTGTCCAAAAGGACAAACACAAAATTAAGTGGTTTGCCCGCGTCATTTTCCACGGTGACAACTTGGCGTTGCTCTTGCATGGCGAACTGTCCTTGATTCGGTACACGTCAGCTTCTTGGCGACGGCAGATATGCCCGTCAACATGCTCAAAGCTTGTTTGCGCCGTCAAGAGGTGCAAATCGCATATGGCCTCTCTTCAATGCTTTTTGTATAGAGACGATCTGAATTACCTCAGCGGAGATCCAAGCTATGACCGAGTGGCAAAAAACGAACTGGCGCAACAAGCCCCGAGTTCAGATGCCCGACTATACCGACGCGGCTGCGTTGGGAAAAGTCGAGGCGCAGCTTTCGAAGTATCCCCCTCTGGTTTTTGCCGGCGAAGCGCGGCGGCTCAAGCAGCATTTGGGTGCTGCAGGCCGGGGTGAGGCATTCCTGCTGCAAGGCGGTGATTGTGCTGAAAGCTTTGAACAGTTCAGTGCGGACGCTATCCGTGACACGTTCAAGGTGATGCTGCAAATGGCGATGGTTCTAACCTATGGCGCCAAGGTGCCTGTGGTCAAAGTTGGCCGCATGGCGGGTCAATTCGCCAAGCCACGCAGTGCGCCAACGGAAATTGTGGATGGTGTGGAACTGCCCAGCTACCGTGGTGATATCATCAACGAACTGGACTTTACGCCCGAGGCCCGAATTCCTGATCCGAGCAAGATGCTGCAGGCCTACACTCAGGCGGCCGCCACGCTAAACCTGTTGCGCGCGTTTTCGACCGGTGGTTTCGCGGATATGAGCCATGTCCACTCTTGGACACTGGGCTTTGCCGATGGGCAAGACGTTCAGAAATACTCTGAGATCGCCGACCGCATTCAGGATTCGATTGATTTCATGGGGGCGGCGGGCATCACTGCGGATACGACGCATGAGTTTTCGTCGGTAGAGTTCTACACGAGCCATGAAGGCCTGCTGCTTGAGTACGAAGAGGCGCTGACCCGTCTGGATTCGACCTCGGGCAATTGGTTGGCTGGCTCGGGCCACATGATCTGGATCGGCGATCGTACCCGCCAGCCCGACGGTGCGCATGTCGAATTCTGCCGCGGTGTCCTGAACCCGATCGGTCTGAAATGCGGTCCGACAACCAGCGCCGAAGACCTCAAGGTTCTGATGTCAAAACTGAACCCGGAAAACGAAGAGGGTCGTCTGACTTTGATCGCGCGTTTTGGCGCAGGCAAAGCGGGTGAGCATCTGCCGCGTTTGGTCCAGGCTGTAAAAGAAGAAGGTGCCAAGGTCACTTGGGTTTGTGACCCGATGCATGGCAACACGATCAAATCTGCGACCGGGTACAAGACACGACCGTTCGATTCCGTGCTGCGCGAAGTACGCGACTTCTTTGGAGTGCATCAGGCCGAGGGCACTGTTCCGGGTGGGGTGCATTTCGAGATGACCGGTCTGGACGTCACCGAATGCACCGGCGGTGTCCGCGCGGTGACCGAAGAGGATCTTTCCGATCGCTATCACACAGCGTGCGACCCGCGCCTGAATGCGTCGCAGTCGCTAGAACTGGCCTTCCTTGTTGCGGAAGAACTGACCAATCTGCGTCGGGATCGGGGCAAGCGCGCCGCGAGCTAAAGTAGCAGTGGTTCAAAGACGAAAACGGCGGGCAAGTTGCCCGCCGTTTTTTTTATTCATCCCGCGACGAAACCAGCTTTAGGTGCGGTGCGCCTTTGAACCCGCTCGGACTTTCGGCAAATCCTTCTGCAATGTTCGGCGCGTGTTTTGGCGGGGTCTGTAGATCGGAAACCTTGTTTACTCGGTGATCGGATATTGTGAACCGGCGCGGCGTGAGACCGATCATCCCATCACTGACCATGACACCCAGGACTCTGCTGATATCTCCCAGATCGCTCTTGAGTGGTAGCAAGATCATGCTCGCTTGTAAGCTAACCTGACCTAACTTCCCCTTTGAAACGAGCCCAAGTTCGGCAATTGCAGGTGCAGAGAACACCTGATCTAGAAGCTGCTTGGTGTCATCTCGGGCTTCGGGCTCGAAGAACGAGGTGAGCGGCATCCCGCGAACTTCCATTCCGGCCAGTTTGTTCAGATGGCTCCCGGCCAGACGAAATCGGGCAAGACCGGGTGCGATGCGTTCAAGAATGAAGGTGTATTCCAGAATATTCTCAAGCCCGCGCGGATCGATTTGTGACCGCATTGGAACGCCATCTGCTGTCAGCAATGCTGTCCAATAGGCTTCGGCCTGACGAATAGGGGACAGGCTGCGTCCACTGTCAAATCGGTCCATCGCGATGATCTTTCCAAATTCAGAACCGGATTTAGTACTGAAAAACCTCCTCATTTCATCACCCCAACGTCAATCGATCACGATTTTTCTAAAATGCCACCTAATGGGCAATGCTGCGACCCACCAGCCTTTTCCGCTGCAAGATTGACATGGGTTAATACAATTTTGGAGCAATTCTTTAACGAATGGTTAACCTCTCGGAATTGATCCGGATTTGAGCAAGGACTTGCCCCCTGCTGGTCAATGGCATTAGGTGCGACCAGTGAATTTGACGGAAAGGGCAGTCATGATCAAATCCATGACCGGGTTCGCCTCGGGTAAGGGCGCGTTCAGCCCCCATAGCTGGACTTGGGAGTTGCGCAGCGTCAATGGTAAGGGGTTGGACCTGCGTCTGCGATTGCCAGATTGGCTGACAGGGCTAGAGGCGGCGCTGAGAAGCGACCTGTCAAAGCAAGTCAATCGCGGCAATGTCACGCTGTCCCTGCGGCTGAGTCGTGAGGAAGCCGCTGCAGAAATCCAACTGAACACTTCTGCGATGAAGGCTTCACTGGAGGCGCTGGCTCAGACCGAGGCCATGGCTGGCACGCGCGGCGTGCTATTGGCGCCGTCGAAGGCCAGCGATCTGCTTTCTCTGAAGGGGATGATGGAAGTAGGCGGTGACACTGATGATCCGGAGCCACTTGTTGAGAAGCTGAAAGCGGAGTTTGGCGGGCTGCTTTTGGAATTTATTGAAATGCGAAGTGCTGAAGGAAAAGCGCTGGCAGGCATTCTTGGCGGGCAATTAGATCAGATCGCTGAATTGACAAATCAGGCTGTCAAATTGGCCGAAGGTCGTCGGCTGGAAATGGAACAGGCATTGCGAGACAATCTCGCGCGTGTTCTCGACAACGCCCAAGGTGCCGATCCTGAACGAGTAGCGCAGGAGCTTGCGCTTATTGCGGTGAAGGCAGACATTACCGAAGAGATCGACAGGTTAATCGCGCATGTCGCAGCGGCACGCGCGCTGTTGTCGCAAGACGGACCGGTCGGGCGCAAGCTGGACTTCCTGATGCAGGAGTTCAATCGTGAAGCGAATACGCTTTGCTCGAAATCGCAAAATGCCGAACTGACAGCAGTCGGTTTAGAGCTGAAGGCCGTGATCGATCAGATGCGCGAGCAAGTACAGAACGTGGAATAAGGACGGAAACATCACATGGCGGATCGCCGCGGTCTACTAATCATTCTGTCGTCGCCTTCGGGCGCAGGCAAATCTACTCTGGCCCGTCGCCTGATGCAGTGGGATGTCGGCCTTGAGTTTTCAATCTCAGCCACTACCCGCGCGCCGCGCCCAGGTGAGGAACATGGGCGAGAGTATTATTTCCTATCGGAAGATGAGTTCAAGCAACAGGTCGCAGATGGCCAGATGCTGGAACACGCTCATGTTTTTGGTAACTTCTATGGTTCACCTGCGGGGCCGGTGCGTGAATCCATCACGCAAGGGCGTGATGTGCTGTTTGATGTTGATTGGCAAGGTGAGGTGCAGATCCGCAATTCTGATCTTGGCAAACACGCATTGTCAATTTTCATCCTTCCTCCTTCGATCCGTGAGCTTCGGCGCAGACTGGAAGGGCGCGGTCAGGACAGCGATGATGTGATCGCCAAACGCATGCTAAAAAGTTGGGATGAGATCAGTCATTGGGGGTACTACGATTACGTCTTGATCAACGATGATCTGGGTGCAACCGAGGAAAAACTGAAAACCATTGTCAGTGCCGAGCGGATGCGCCGAATTCAGCAGCCCAGCCTGCAAAACCACATCCGCGCCCTGCAAACCGAATTCGATGGTCTATCATGACGATTTACGCTTTGGGTAAACACACACCAAAGATACACGAAGACACTTGGGTTGCACCTGATGCCAACCTGATTGGCAAGGTAGTATTGGAACAGGGGTCTTCGGTGTGGTTCGGCTGCACCATCCGCGCGGATCACGAGGAAATACGAGTGGGGGCAGGCAGCAACGTGCAGGAAAACTGCGTGATGCATATCGATGCCGGATATCCGCTGACGATAGGTCAGAATTGCACCATTGGTCACAAGGTCATGCTGCACGGCTGCACAATCGGAGACAATTCTCTGATCGGTATGGGTGCCATCATATTGAACGGCGCTAAGATCGGCAAAAACTGTCTGATCGGGGCAGGGGCGCTTGTTACGGAAGGTAAGGAAATCCCCGATAACTCACTTGTCATGGGATCACCCGGTAAGATCGTGCGACAGATTGATGATGCAGCTGCGCAAAAGCTGACTTTGAGTGCGCTGCATTATCAGGAAAACATGCGTAATTTTCGCGATTCTCTGCGACCGGTCTGAGTTTGCATGACTGACACTTTGCTCGCTGATCTTGTCTCTGCCATTCCCGCACCGGCGCTTCTGGTCGGGCAAACCGAGAGGATCGTTGCTGCGAACAATGAGGCCTTGTCTCTGCTGGGCCAAGCCATTGAAGGCCGGCACTTTGCAACGATCCTGCGGCAACCGCAGATCATAGATGCGGTTGAGCAGAGCCTCCGGTCGAAAGAACCGGGTCGGGCGCGACATCTGTCAAATGACGGTGCGCAGGATACCACTTTTGAAGTGCAGTGCAGGCCCGTCAATGGGACCGATGCCGTACTGGTTGTGTTTCAGGATGTCACGCATCTGGAACAGGCCGGCCAGATGCGCCGCGATTTTGTAGCCAATGTCAGCCACGAACTGCGGACACCTCTGACGGCGCTGATGGGGTTTATCGAAACCCTGCAAGGCCCGGCCCGTGATGACACAGCAGCACGTGATCGGTTTCTGCAGATCATGGCGGATGAGGCCAATCGAATGAACCGGCTGGTGGGGGATCTGCTCTCGCTTAATCGGGTCGAAAGTGAAGAGCGGGTCAGGCCCAAGGAACCATTGGAGCTGACCGGGTTAATTCAGTCGACGTTGAACACGCTACGGCCATTGGCAGATGATGCAGGTGTCGAGCTATCACTGGATGCCCCGAACGAGCCAATCACGATGGTTGGGGACAGCGATCAGTTACGTCAAGTTTTCACTAACCTAGTTGAAAACGCGATCAAATACGGCGGGAGTGGTGGCAGAGTCGATGTGATCGTGAATCTGTCCGAGCGAGATACCGCAATGCGCGGGCCAGCCGTGCGGATCAAGATCATAGATCAGGGTCCCGGCATCGATGCGAAGCATCTTCCCAGGCTGACCGAGCGATTCTATCGGGCAGACAGCCACCGCTCACGCGAATTGGGCGGAACGGGGCTGGGTTTGGCGATCGTAAAACACATCGTCAATCGCCATCGCGGACGACTGAAAGTGGATAGCGAGTTGGGACAAGGTGCCGTTTTTACGGTGATCTTGCCGCGTTGAAATTGCGCGGACGGTTGGTCATCCAGTCATGACGCATCGTCAAGTTAAGAATTTCTGAGAAATTCGTGAGTTGTCATGAAACTGTTACATGCCTGTCACAAAAGACTTACGCGAGCGTCATAGTGCTTCGCCCAGATCATCATAGGGGTGATCAGAACGTATATTTCTCAAGGAGACTGAGATGTCCTTTGTAAAACTGTCGGCTTCGGCTCTGGCCATCGCTGCCGTATCGGCGACCACTGCGGCCGCTCGTGATCAGGTTCAGGTTGCTGGCTCGTCAACCGTTCTGCCTTACGCTTCGATTGTTGCTGAAGCCTTCGGTGAGAACTTTGATTTTCCGACGCCTGTTGTTGAATCCGGTGGCTCCTCTGCTGGTCTCAAGCGTTTCTGCGAGGGCGTGGGTGAAAACACCATCGACGTTGCCAACGCATCGCGCAAGATCCGCGAAAAAGAGATCAAAGCCTGTGCTGACGCCGGTGTTACCGACATCATCGAAGTTCAGATCGGCTATGACGGCATCGTGTTTGCATCCGACATCAACGGCAACTCGTTCGCGTTCACACCGGATGACTGGTACAAAGCCCTTTCCGCTCAAGTTGTTGTTGACGGCCAGCTGGTCGACAACCCCTACAAAACTTGGGATCAGGTGAACCCGAACTTCCCTGCTCAGCCGATTGCTGCCTTTGTTCCTGGTACCAAACACGGCACCCGTGAAGTGTTCGAAGACAAAGTGATCCTGGCAGGCTGTGAGCACACCGGCGATTTTGACGCCTATCTGGCTGCTGCCGAAGGTGATAGCGACAAAGCCAAGAAAAAAGCCGCTGAAAAGGCTTGTATCGCGCTGCGTACTGATGGCGTTTCAGTAGACATCGACGGCGACTACACTGAAACTCTGGCCCGCATCGACAGCAACAAAGACGGCATCGGCGTCTTTGGTCTGGCGTTCTACGAGAACAACACAGACAAGCTGCAGGTTGCCACCATGTCCGACGTGGTTCCTTCGACTGAATCGATTGCAACCGGTGAATACCCGGTCTCTCGTCCGCTGTTCTTTTACGTAAAGAAAGCGCATATCGGTGTGATCCCCGGTCTGAAGGAATTTGCTGAATTCTTCGTCGCGGACGAGATTGCTGGCCCTGATGGCCCGCTGGCTGAATACGGTCTGGTATCGGACCCGGAACTGATCAAGGTTCAGGAAGCTGTTGCCAATGAAACCGTTCTGGGTGGTGGTTCTTAAACCATAGAACTTATGAACCGGGGCGATGCAAACACGCCCCGGTTCTTTTTGACTCCAACTCTGCCATCCCCATGGAGTTCACATGGCGTTATCCTGGATTTTGCTCACCCTGCTTGCTTTGGCGGTGCTTGGGTACTTCGCGGGCCGGTCCCGCGCCTTGGCAAGTGCCGAGGGTGATGCGCGCGCATTGCATTCCTTGCCATCCTACTATGGGTACAATGTCGCGCTGACCGCGCTTGTCCCCGCGCTGGGATTGCTGATCCTGTGGCTTCTGGTGCAGCCATTGATTGTGAACAACACGGTGTCAGGTATGATCCCTGACACTGCGATCGCCGAAGGCTCTGATCGTGGTCTGGTCATGAGCGAAGTTCGCCGCGTCGCCTATGGGTTAGACGGTGCGATTGCGTCTGGACTGCTGTCTGAGGTGCAGGCGCGCAACGCCGACGCAGATATCGAAGCACTGACACAATCGCTGAAAGATGCAGGTCAGGTGTTAACCCAAGACATCTCAAAGCCCATTCTGTTGGCCGCTCAAAAATACCGTAGCATGACGTCGACCGGTTCAACCGCAATGCAGATCATGGTTCTGGTCGTTGCGCTATTGGGAGCCGCATTTGCGTATATCCGCACGCACAGGGAATTCCGCGCCCGCAATGTTGTCGAGCAAGGTATTCTGGCGCTGCTTCTTCTGGCCGCTTCTATCGCCATTCTGACAACCGTAGGCATCGTTCTTTCAATGCTGTTCGAGACGATGAATTTCTTCCAACTGCATTCATGGAAAGACTTCTTCTTTGGCAGCACATGGGCCCCGAACTTCCGTGGAGGTAGTGAGCTCTCGATCCTGCCGCTGCTCTGGGGCACGCTATACATCTCAGTTATCGCGCTGCTGGTGGCGGTGCCGATTGGCCTTTTTGCAGCGATATATCTGTCGGAATACGCGACCGGAGCGACCCGTTCGATTGCCAAGCCGCTGCTTGAAATTCTCGCAGGCATCCCAACCATCGTTTACGGTTTGTTTGCTTTGTTGACCGTTGGTCCGGCGCTGGTGTCCCTGTTTGGGGACGGCGGGGCACTGGGGCTTGGCTGGATGGCAAGTTCCAACGCCGTTCTGACTGCAGGTCTGGTTATGGGCATCATGCTGATCCCGTTCGTCTCGTCGTTGTCGGATGACATCATTAACGCGGTGCCTCAGTCGATGCGCGACGGCTCGCTTGGCCTAGGCGCAACCAAATCCGAAACCGTGCGTCAAGTGGTGCTGCCTGCAGCGCTGCCGGGGATCGTCGGTGCGATCCTGCTGGCTGCCAGTCGGGCCATTGGCGAGACCATGATCGTGGTTATGGCGGCCGGTGCGATTGCGAAATTTTCGGGTAATCCCTTTGAGGCGATGACGACTATCACCACCCGTATCGTCAGCCAACTGACCGGCGATACCGACTTTGCAAGCCCTGAAACGCTGGTGGCCTTCGCACTGGGTCTCACGCTGTTCGTCATCACGCTGGGGCTGAATATCTTCGCCCTCTACATCGTACGCAAATACCGGGAGCAGTACGAATGACCGATATTTCCCAATCCCCTGGCGCTTCTTCTGCTGCGAAACCCAAAGGTTCGCTGTTTGATAAGGACGCACGCACTAAACGTCGCAATGCCGCTGAGGGGCGGTTCAAACTGTATGGCATCGCCGCCATTGGTATCGGTCTGCTGATGTTGATCGTTTTAGTGACCAATATCGTAACCGCCGGTACAGGAGCTTTCCAACAAAGCTTTCTAGAGCTGAATGTCGAGCTGAAGGAAGACAAGCTGGACAAAAAGGGTAATCGAAATATCGAGGATATCAAAAAGGTCTCAACCTTTGGTTACGCCCCATTGATCGCTTCGGCGTTGGAATCCGAGGTGCAAAAGCTTGGCATTCAAACAGATCTGAAACCCAAAGAAATGGGTAAGATTCTGTCGAAGGCCGCACAAGCAGAACTGAGGAACTATGTCATCGCCAATCCGGATGAGATTGGCAAAACCGTAAGCTTCCGCTTTCTGGTCAACAGCCGTGTCGATGGTTACATGAAAGGTCGCGTGACGCGCGAGTCTATCGCCAACGACAAAAGCATCTCGGTCGCACAACTGGATGTCGTGGATCAGCTGCGCGACTCGGGCGTGCTGTACAAAGCTTTCAACCCGGATTTCATCTTCGGCTCGGACGCCTCTGACCAACGGCCCGAAGCGGCCGGGATCGGTGTATCCATGCTCGGCTCACTGTTCATGATGTTCGTGGTGCTGGCACTGGCATTGCCCATTGGTGTAGCCGCTTCAATCTATCTTGAGGAATTTGCGCCGCAAAACCGGCTGACCGATATCATCGAAGTGAACATTTCGAACCTCGCAGCCGTACCGTCCATCGTGTTCGGTATCCTCGGACTGGCGGTGTTCATCAACTACATGCACCTGCCGACCTCAGCCCCGCTGGTGGGCGGCTTGGTGCTAACGCTGATGACGCTGCCCACGATCATCATCTCGACCCGTGCGTCGCTGAAAGCTGTGCCGCCTTCGATCCGAGATGCGGCGCTTGGGGTAGGGGCCTCGAAAATGCAGTCAGTGTTCCACCATGTCCTGCCACTGGCAGCACCGGGCATCCTGACAGGTACTATCATCGGCCTGGCGCAAGCGCTGGGGGAAACGGCTCCGTTGCTGCTGATCGGGATGGTAGGCTTTATCGCTTCAAACCCACCGGACGGAATCGTCGCGGGGTTTCTGTCTCCGAACTCGGCCATGCCTGCGCAGATCTATGAATGGTCCAAACGCGCCGACCCGGCCTTCTACGAACGCGCATGGGGGGGCATCATCATTCTGTTGATCTTCCTCGTGACAATGAACACCATTGCGGTCATCTTGCGCCGCCGCTTTGAACGCCGCTGGTAAGAGGGGGCTATGATGAACGATATGACACGAGTGGAGAGAACCGTGGACTCCAAAGCAATCAAGATCGCCGCGAATAATGTTCAGGTCCACTATGGCGATACCCATGCCATCAAGGACGTGAATGTCGAAATCGAGGACAAGACGGTTACCGCTTTCATCGGCCCCTCGGGCTGCGGCAAGTCCACGTTCCTGCGCTGCCTGAACCGAATGAATGACACCATCGATATCTGCCGCGTCACTGGGGATATTCTGTTGGATGGCGAAGATATCTATGACAAACGGGTCGACCCGGTGCAGCTGCGCGCCAAAGTGGGCATGGTGTTCCAGAAGCCCAACCCGTTTCCAAAGTCGATCTATGACAACGTCGCCTATGGTCCTCGCATCCACGGCCTTGCGAAGAACAAAGCGGAACTGGATGAGATCGTTGAGAAATCCCTGCGCCGCGGTGCTATCTGGGACGAGGTGAAGGATCGTCTGGACGCGCCCGGAACAGGCCTGTCCGGTGGCCAGCAGCAGCGCCTATGTATCGCCCGCGCCGTCGCGACCGAACCAGAGGTTTTGCTGATGGACGAGCCATGCTCGGCGCTAGACCCGATTGCGACGGCACAGGTCGAAGAACTGATAGATGATCTGCGTAAACGGTATTCGGTGGTGATTGTTACCCACTCGATGCAGCAGGCTGCGCGTGTCAGCCAAAAGACCGCGTTTTTCCACCTGGGAAATCTGGTCGAATTTGGTGAGACCGGCCAGATATTTACAAATCCCGAAGACCCCCGGACCGAAAGCTACATTACCGGCCGGATCGGCTGAGAACAGGTATTCAGACATGACAGAACAACATATTGCATCCGCGTTCGACCGGGATCTCGAGGCCATTCAAGCCCATATTATGAAGATGGGTGGCTTGGTCGAAGCCGCCATCATGGGCGCCGCCCGTTCGCTGGAAACCCGCGACGAGGAATTGGCGCAGGAAGTGCGGCAGGGCGATAAGGCCATCGATGCGCTGGAAGAATTGATCAACGAAGAAACCGCACGGCTGATTGCGTTGCGTGCCCCTACGGCAGGTGATCTACGATTGGTTCTGTCGGTGCTCAAGGTTTCAGCCAACCTCGAGCGGATCGGCGATTACTCCAAGAACATCGCTAAGCGAACCACCGTTCTGGTCAACGCGGGCGAGATCAACGGCAGCGCCGCTGCGCTGCGTCGCATGGCGCGCGAAGTTGAACTGATGCTGCGCGATGCGCTGGATGCTTACATCCAGCGAGACGCAGAATTGGCCACCGACGTAATCGAACGCGATCAGGAAGTAGACCAAATGTATAACGGCTTGTTCCGCGAGTTTCTGACCTTCATGGCCGAGGACCCGCGCAACATATCATCCTGCATGCACCTGCATTTCATCGCAAAGAACATCGAACGGATGGGCGACCACGTGACAGCGATCGCCGAGCAGGTTGTCTATCTCGTTACGGGTGAGCGACCCAGCGAGGCCCGGCCCAAAGCTGATAACACGTCGCAAACGATCTAGGAGACTTTCGACATGTCCGCTGATCAACCGACGGTACTGGTGGTTGAGGATGAGCTGGCTCAGCGAGAGGTGCTGGCCTACAATCTGGACGCCGAAGGGTTTCGCGTATCACGCGCTGCCAATGGGGAAGAAGCTTTACTGCTGGTCGAAGAAGATCGCCCTGACATAATCGTTCTCGATTGGATGATGCCCAATCTCAGTGGTATCGAGGTCTGCCGTCGATTGAAATCGCGGTCTGACACGCGCTCGATCCCGATCATCATGCTGTCAGCCCGGTCCGAGGAGGTCGACAAGGTGCGCGGCCTTGAGACGGGCGCGGATGATTATGTGGTCAAACCGTACTCGATCGTGGAACTAATGGCGCGTGTCCGGACGCAACTGCGGCGAGTGAGGCCAGCGACTGTAGGTATCCGACTGGAGTTCGATGATATCATTCTGGATTCCGAGACCCACAAGGTCAGCCGAGACGATAAGCCTTTGAAATTGGGACCAACCGAATTCCGGCTGCTGAGCACATTCATGGAAAAACCCGGCCGTGTCTGGAGCCGCGAGCAATTGCTCGACCGTGTTTGGGGGCGCGATATCTATGTCGATACGCGCACCGTTGATGTCCATATCGGACGTTTGCGCAAAGCATTGACACAGCACGGCGGTGAAGATCCGGTGCGTACGGTTCGTGGGGCAGGGTACGCGTTGGGCTAACGCGGTAGCGCTTCTTCGGTTTGTGCCTGAGATGCCAACCAATGTCTGAACTGCCGCAGGGCGTCGTCGTCGGACTTTTCGCGCGGCCAAACCAGATAATAGGCACCCATAGCCTCAATTGCGTTTGGGAAAGCCGCAATCAGTTTGCCGGTCGCCAGGTCCTGTTCGACCAGATAATTCGGCAATAGCGCCACACCCAATCCATGCAACGCAGCTTGATTGATCGTGTTGAACTGATCGTGGACCGTGCCGGGCAGAGGGTGCTGATGTTCGATCCCCATTTGGCGAAACCAGTCTTGCCATGCACGGGGTCGGGTCTGGATGTGCAGCAAAGGCAGTTTGAGTAAGTCTCGAGGTGAGGTTGGCGCGCCTTGCGGTAAGAGACCGGGCGCGCAAACAGGTAGAACACGCTCCATACTCAACAACAAGCGATCAGTTCCAGGCCAATCCGGTTCCCCAAAATGTAATGCTGCATCAAAAGGTTCGGATGCAAAGCTGAATGGTCTCAGTCGCGTGGTCATGTTGATTGTAATATCAGGATAGAGCCGCGCAAAGTCGGGAAGACGCGGCACCAACCAACGCATTCCGAACGTTGGCAGGATCGCAAGGTTTAGTGTTCCACCGGCCGGAGCAACATGCAATTTCAATGCAGCCTGTGCGATCTGCGACAAGGCTGGCCGAATTTCCCGAACATAGTCTTGCCCCGCCTTTGTGAGTGATAGCCGCTTTCGATCACGACTAACCAACTCGGCGCCCAAATGCGCCTCAAGTGTCTGAAGTTGTCGGCTGACAGCGCTTTGCGTCAGAGCCATTTCATCAGCGACTGCCGAGGCTGACCCAAGTCGATCCAAAGCTTCAAGCGCGCGCAGTGCAGAAATGGGCGGTAGAGTAGGGCGGTTCGGTCTCATCTATGCGTTTTGATCATGAAACCATGCAAATGTCTCGCTGTTTTTTGACAATAGCTCAGGTTATGATTGTACAAACCATTCCTGCCGGAGAAACAAAATGAATGCTCCAGATACAAAACCGGTCCTGCGCGCGAAGGATGCGCCCGAACTTGGCAGTTTCAACTGGGATGATCCATTCCGCCTGTCTGACCAGTTGGAAGAGGATGAACGCCTGATCGCCGACAGCGCTCGCGCTTATGCTCAAGAAAAACTGCAGCCGCGCGTTACTCAGGCTTTCCAAAACGAAGAAACGGACCCGGAAATCTTTCGTGAGATGGGGGAAATGGGTCTGCTCGGCACAACAATCCCTGAGGAATACGGTGGAATTGGTGCCGGTTATGTCACTTATGGCCTGGTAGCGCGCGAAGTCGAACGTGTGGATTCTGGCTATCGTTCGATGATGTCGGTGCAAAGCTCGTTGGTAATGTATCCAATCTATGCATATGGCAGCGAGGAACAGCGGCGCAAATACCTGCCGAAACTGGCCAGCGGAGAATGGATCGGCTGCTTTGGCCTGACGGAACCGGATGCGGGTTCTGATCCGGCGGCAATGAAAACCCGCGCCGAGAAGATTGATGGTGGCTATCGCTTGACCGGCAGTAAGATGTGGATCTCAAACGCGCCGATTGCCGACGTTTTTGTGGTCTGGGCCAAATCCGATGCGCATGACGGTAAGATCCGCGGATTTGTATTGGACAAAGGTGCCAAGGGATTGAGCGCTCCGAAGATCGAAAATAAGTTGAGTCTGCGAACCTCGATCACCGGTGAAATCGTCATGGATAGTGTTGAAGTGGACGAGGGTGCCTTGCTGCCTCATGTTCAAGGCCTAAAGGGCCCGTTCGGCTGCTTGAACCGCGCACGCTTTGGTATCAGTTGGGGTGCGATGGGTGCGGCGGAATGTTGTTGGCACGCAGCTCGCCAATACGGATTAGATCGCAAGCAGTTCAATCGCCCTTTGGCACAGACCCAACTGTTTCAGCGCAAACTAGCAGAGATGCAAACCGAAATCTCACTCGGCTTGCAGGCAAGCTTGCGTGTCGGACGTTTGATGGATCAGGCCGAGGCTGCACCTGAGATGATCTCGATCATCAAACGCAACAATTGCGGTAAGGCGTTGGACATAGCTCGAATGGCGCGTGATATGCACGGCGGCAATGGGATATCGCTCGAATTCCAAGTCGTGCGCCACATGATCAATCTAGAGACCGTCAATACCTATGAGGGGACACATGACGTCCATGCATTGATCCTGGGGCGGGCGCAAACAGGTCTGCAGGCGTTTTACTGAAGCTTTGTCGATTAATTGTATAATCGGTATTATGTAAATAATAGGATGGGTAAACCATTGCTGGCTAATCCGCATTGGCTGTGGTTTCCCAAGATGTTACGCTGTGTTTGAAATGTAGAACACGGATATCGTGATGGATCTGAATGGAAAAACCGTTGTCATCACCGGTGCAGCAAGTGGCATCGGCAAAGGTCTTGGAGAACGGTTTTCAAAGGAAGGCGCACATGTGGTCTGTGCGGATTTCGATCTTACTGGCGCGCAGGTTGTGGCCAAGAAAATCGGTGGCGATGCAATCAGATGTGATGTTTCCAAAGAAAGCGATATTCGAGAGCTGATCGACGTGGTCGAGGATACCATTGCTCCGATTGATTTGTTCTGTGCCAACGCTGGCATTCTAACGTTCGGTGGGCTTGACGTACCTGACACGGATTGGGACCGCATCTGGCAAATCAACGTAATGTCGCATGTCCGGGCTGCTCGGCATCTGATCCCAAGGATGGTCGCGCGTGGTGGCGGTTACATGATGTTTACTGCATCTGCCGCTGGACTGCTCAACATACCCGGCGCTGCGCCGTATGGAGTTACCAAGCACGCGGCCGTAGGATTTGCTGAGTGGATCGCTCTGACATATCGCGACCGTGGCATCCGAGTTTCTGTTTTGTGTCCGCAAGCTGTGCGGACAGAGATGATGCGTGGATACGAGGATTCTGTTGCCGCGTTCGACGGAATAATTGAGCCTGCTGAGGTTGCACAATCCTGTATCGAGGCAATTTCCGACGAGCGTTTTCTGGTTCTTCCGCATCCGCAAGTCTTTGATTACATGCGCATGAAGATCGAAGACTATGATGGCTGGTTAAGTAATATGAATAAGATTAATCAACGCTTTATCGGTGATATCTAACGTAACCGACGCCGCCTTAGCAGGCCTTCCTGCGCGACTGACGCAACCAGCTTTCCATCCTGAGAAAAGATTGATCCGCGATTGAAGCTACGCCCCTGCCCCGTCCATGGTGATTCCATGGAATAAAGATGCCAGTTCTGAAACATGACGGGTGCATGAAACCAAATGGCATGGTCCAGACTGGCACCATCGATTTCGCCAGTAAACCAACTCAGCCCATGGGGCCTCATCCCGGAAGTGAGCAGCCCCATATCCGAGGCATAGGCCAAGAGAAGATGTTGCGTAATCGTGTCCGCATCATTCGCCGCACCCATGCGAAACCAGAGATAGTTCTTATCATCTGCCTTTGAGGGCGTGAACAGGTCCAGAGGATCAACTTCGCGCACTTCGATGGGACGCTCACGCAGAAACTCTGACTTCAGCTTGTCCGGCACACGGCCAAGATACTTTTGCCGCAGATCGTCACGCGATGGATAGAGTTCTGGACCATCAACATTGGGAATCGGATGCTGATGATCCCACCCATCATCCTGTTTGTGGAATGAGGCGGACATGTTCAGGATCTGTTTGCCATGCTGGATCGCAACCACGCGACGGGTCGTAAATGAACCTCCGTCTCGTGCGCGATCCACTTGATATATAACGGGAATGGACGGATCGCCGGGGCGGATGAAATAAGCATGTAGCGAATGACACAGGCGATCTTCAACCGTCCGGTAGGCTGCCGCAAGCGCCTGTGCAATCACTTGACCGCCAAAGATGCGCGTTGGCGTTTCACCGCCTGAGCCGGTGCCGCGGAATAGATCGACTTCGAGCCTCTCGATATTCAGCAGATCAAGCAGTACACGTTCGGCTTCGGTCATCTTGGGGTCTCCTGCATCCAGACTTTTCCGGTATCATTCGACAACCGATCATTCAACGAGTGCTGCATGCACAAGCGCCTTCAATTCGGCGCGCGATGGATAGGAGCTGGACGGCGAAAGCTGAGTGAAGAATACGGTCGTCAGATCATTGACTGGATCGAACCAGAAATACGTCGATGCCATACCACCCCAGCCGAAGTCACCAACCGAACCAGGGCATTTGGCAAGTGCCGGGTTTAGAACCACCGCTCCTCCGATACCGAAACCTGTCCCGTCCATGGGTTGTTCCGCGAAGCTTTGCGGCCCCATTGATGCAATGTCGCCTGGTAAGTGATTGCGAAACATAAACTCCATCGTCTTTGGCCCCAGGATTCTGGCGCCATTTCCTGTTCCTTTGCTCCGCAACATTTCGGCGAATTTACTGAAGTCGTCGATCGTACTGATCAGCCCGCCGCCTCCGGAAAAAGTAGTCGCCGCCTCGAATGGAGATTGCCCGGAATTATCCACCAATCGGAGTGTTTCGCCGCCTGATTTTGCGGCGTTCAGCGCCATCGCGTCACCTTCCAATGGGGTGTAGAGTGAGGCAAACCTGTCCCCTGCCCCATTAGGCACTGAGAACGCGGTTTCATTCATACCCAAAGGCTCGAAGAGTTGTTCCGTCAGAAATACGTCGAGCGATTTGCCTGATACCACTTCGATCACGCGTCCAATTACATCTATCCCGACCGAGTATTCCCAGCGCGCACCAGGTTGAAAGGCCAGTGGGAGTTGCGCCAACAGCTTTACCCTTTCTGACAGTGGGCCCTGTTGTGGGGAAAAGATCAGATCAAGTTCGTCCATGGCCTTGGGCAGCAGGCCGGGATTGAACGGGTAACTCATCCCGCTGGTATGGGTTAAAAGCTGATGCAGGCTTTGTGACGGCGCATCCTCAGTCTGATCAAGGCTAGTTGCGTCCGGAATCAGCGCCCTAGTGGACGTAAATTCAGGCAGAAACTCGGAAACTGGAGCGTCGAGATGAAACAATCCCTGTTCAACCAGGGTCATGAGGGCAACTGAGGTCACCGGTTTTGTCATCGAATATATCCGAACCAAACTATCACGTTGGAAGGGAAGGTCGTTCTCGATGCAACGCCGCCCACAAGTATGAAAGAACGCCTCTTTCCCGTGCTGGTGGATTAGAAGCGCGCTACCCGCATATTTGCGCTGGTCCACATACCTGTTCATCCATTTGCGAATATTGGCCAGTGAGGTCGGATCAAATCCCATGAGGCAACTCCGTTTGGGTCAAACCGCTTACGCCTCGCTGCGTAAAGCAGACAAGCCATGTTGGGCAAAGATTGGGACATAGGCACCAAATGCCTGTGCCCGCTTCGGATCAGATGCATTTCCGTCAAGTGCGCGCTTGTAAACACCTTGCAGAATTCCAGCCATTCGAAAGAAATTGAAAGCTAGGTAAAACCCAAAGTTCTCGATCGCTGGAATGCCGCGACGTGCGCAATAGTTTGCGACAAAGGCGCGATCTGTTGGTAAGCCAAGGTTTTCTCGGTCTACGCCCGCCAATCCGCGCCCCTCTTTTCCCGGGGGCAGCTGCCATTGCATGATAACTGCCGCGAGATCCGCATATGGGTGGCCGATGGTCGACAATTCCCAATCCAGAACCCCGATGCAGCCAGTGCCATTCGTTTCAAACATCAGATTGTCGATGCGATAATCCCCGTGCACCAACGTCCTTTGGTTGTCATCCTCTGGAACTTGATGCTCGAGAGCGGCAATCAAATGGTTCATGTCTGGGATAGTTTCGGTCTCAGAAGCACGATATTGCTTGGTCCAGCGGGCAATTTGCCGTTCGAAATAGTTGCCAGGTGGCCCGTAGTCCGAAAGACCAACTGCATCGATATCGACCATGTGTAACTCAGCCAGAACGCGGTTCATTTCATCAATCACGCCCGTGCGCGTGGTGTTGTCTTCACCCTTCATGACCGGATCTACAAACGTACGCCCTTGCAGATATTCCATTACGTAAAAAGCCGACCCTATCACCCGGTCATCTTCGCATAGCAGGTGAACTTTCGGCACAGGCACATTGCTGCCAGCAAGCGCGCTCATGACGCGAAACTCGCGATCCACTGCATGGGCTGATTTCAGCAATACTCCGGGCGGCTTGCGCCTTAAAACATAAGCCTCATTCGGTGTGCTGAGCAAATATGTCGGGTTGGATTGACCTACGGTGAACTTTGTCGCCTTCAATGGGCCGTGAAACCCATCAAGATGTGAGTTAAGATAGGTTTCAACTGCGTTGATATCTAATGTACTATCGGTTTCTTTCATCTACCAAACCTGCGGTCGATCTGGGGCTAAAGAGCATCAGCAAAGATGTTACCGCCTGTCTGGACGTTGATCCCGCCGGATACCGGCAACACCGCACCCGTGATGTAGCTGCCACCGCGGCCACACAGGAACAACATACAGCCCGCGATATCTTCGTCACGACCCACGCGACCCAACGGTACCGCCTTGCCGACGCGTTCGCGCTTACTTTCATCTTCGGTTGCAAAGGCGGTCATGCGCGATACGAACGGCCCAGGCGCCAGAGCATTCACTGTGACACGATACGGCGCAAGTTCCTTGGCCATGATTTTTGACAGGTGAATCACCGCCGCTTTTGACGCGGAATAGCTGTAGGCCCCGTCACCCATCGGGACCTCGCCCATGACCGATCCAATATTAACGACCCGTGCTGGATCATCGTCGCTGGCTGATTTCATTAAAAGCGGCAGTAGTTTTTGGGTCAGATCGAATATACCTGCGACATTGACGGACATCACTTTATCCCACGCCGAGTGGGGAAACTGACCCATCGGTGCGCCCCAGGTAACACCAGCATTATTCATTAATATTTCTAGAGATTGCGTTCGTTTGTTGACCTCACCAACTAATGCATCAATACCCACTTCGCTGCCGATATCGCCTGCGAAACCTTCTGCAGATCCGGCGGTACCTAACGCGTTCAACTCTGCCGCAACCTGTTCACATGCATCACCCTTGCGCGAGGCAATCAGAACATGAGCACCGGCGCGAATAAGCGCCTCGGCTGCCATCCGGCCAATACCCGTGGCTCCACCTGTGACCAGCGCAGTTTTTCCGTTGAGTGAAAACAATGTCTCGGGCGTCATGAAATCTCCTTTCAGGTGATCTGCTCTTTGCGCCTATCGTTTGAAAACCAGAGCGGCGGTCATCTTGACAATACGTTCGTGTAATCCAACGATTTCAATACAAACGAAGCAAGGGGCAAGTGGGGCATATGCAGACATTACTCAGCGTCAAACCGGGCGGGCCAGAAACATTGGAGTTGACCACCCTGCCCGATCCCGTGCCAAAGGCTGGTGAGATATTGGTGCGAATTCACGCGGGCGGAGTGAACTTTCCAGATACGCTGATGATCCGGGACCTTTACCAAATGAAGCCTCCTCGTCCATTTGCCCCAGGTGGCGAGATTGCAGGTGAGATCACCAGCGTCGGCAAGGATGTCGTTGATTTCTTGCCCGGTGATCGTGTTCTGGCGCTGACAGGACATGGAGGGTTCGCCACGCACCTGACGCTCAAACCAGCGACGGCGATCAAAATCCCGGATGACATGCCATATGAAGACGCTGCGTGTTTTATTTTCACGTACGGTACGTCTTACCATGCGCTCAAAGATCGAGCGCAGCTGCTATCGGGGGAAACCGTACTTGTGCTTGGCGCATCGGGTGGCGTTGGCTCCGCCGCGATAGAGCTTGCCAAAGCCATGGGCACGCATGTGATCGCGGCAGTTTCGTCCGAAGAAAAAGCACAGTTTTGCAAAAAAGTCGGTGCAGATAAAACACTGATTTATCCACGTGATCTGGACCGAGCGGCGCAAAAGGCGCTGTCTGCTGAAATCAAATCGCTGGCCGGTGGCGAAGGTGTGGATGTGGTCTATGACGCAGTTGGCGGGGACTACGCCGAACCTGCCTTGCGCAGTTTGGCGTGGGGAGGCCGATATCTGGTCGTCGGTTTTCCAGCAGGCATTCCCAGCATTCCGTTGAACCTGACGCTACTCAAAGGATGTCAAATCGTCGGCGTGTTTTGGGGCGCGTCAGTGTTTCGGGATCCGAAAGTGCATTCTCAGAATGTGGGTGAGCTGTTCAAAATGTATCGAAGCGGTGCCATCTGCCCTCGTATCAGCGCCCGGTTTCCACTTGAACGCGCGGCGGAAGCGATCACCAAGATGGATCAACGCAAAACTCTCGGTAAAGTTGTGGTCACAATGGGAACTAAATGAGCTGATATTCATTCAGAACTTTAGATTCTTACCAATATGCGACACAACCACTCGCGCCAAAGGGGCGATGGTCGCTGGACGCCTCAAATTTTCGGGTTTATGAAAAAGAAGAAGATGGGGACAGTTTGAATATGCAAAAAATATTGGTTCTGAATGGTCCGAACCTGAATCTGCTGGGGACGCGGCAGCCCGAGGTTTATGGATCAACGACCTTGAAGATGATCGAGGACCTGTGCGTCGCTCATGGTCAGGCACTGAATCAGACGATCACGCATATTCAAACCAACCACGAAGGCGCATTGATTGATGCGATTCACGCAGCACGCGGCGAACAGGATGGAATCGTCTTGAACGCGGGTGGATACACCCATACGTCGGTCGCGCTGATGGATGCGATTTCTTCCGCCGAAGTTCCGGTTGTAGAGGTTCATCTGTCAAATATTCACGCACGCGAAGTGTTTCGACACAAATCATACGTTGCCCCAGTTGCCATTGGTCAGATTTGTGGATTCGGCGCACATAGCTATGTGCTTGCGCTGAATGCCCTTGCGGCCCATTTGGCTGAGGGGGGCACCGGATGAACCTCAACGATTATCTGAACTTTCTGAGCTATACCAAGACATTGGAAGAGCTGTGGGATGCCCACTGCCGCCAGATGGCAAAGTTTGGATTTGATCGGTTGCTGTATGGTTACACCCAGTATCGCACGGCGACCTCATTGGGCGACCCCGAGGATTTCGTCATCCTGTCCAACCACTGCAAAGATTACCTTGATGGGTTCCTCCGCTCGGGATTGTATTTTCACGCTCCGATGTTGAAATGGGCCTTGGATCATGAGGGTGCGGCAAGCTGGAGCATGATCAATGACATGATGTCCAGCGGTGTTATGACACCAGAAGAACTCAGGGTTTATGAGTTTAACAAATCTCTGGGTCTTACATCGGGTTATACGGTCAGCTTCAACTCGGTTTCGATGCGAACCAAAGGCGCGATCTCACTTGCGGCCCGAATGCATGATCAGGATGAAGTGGACGAGATCTGGCAGGAACACGGCGAGGATATTTTGCTGATGAACAATGTTGCTCATCTCAAAATTCTGACCTTACCGTACAACGCTCCGAATCGCGCTCTGACTAAGCGTCAACGAGAGGCGCTTCAATGGGTGGGGGATGGAAAGACCACTCAGGACATCGCGTTGCTTATGGGTTTGACGGCCGCGACGGTGGAAAAGCACCTAAGGCTGGCGCGCGAGGCGCTTTCGGTTGAAACCACAGCGCAGGCAGTGCTTAAGGCGACTTTGCATAACCAGATGTTTGTAATGGAAGCCTGACCCTGATTTAACGCTACATTGCGTCAAATTGACCTTGGGTAAGGAATACATGACTTTCCGAATCTCCCCCATAAATTGCAAATTGGTATTGTTCCGTGAGTGGTGGCTTTAGCCAGGGAACGTTTTGATTGGATCTTTGTAATACCAAAGCTCTCTGATCGCTCTGACATCGAGGCGTCTATTCGTCCGCGTCGCTTTGTCGGAATTTTTGAGGGGCCCTTCCATCCCCATCATGCAGGGCCCCTCAATCTCCTCTTTTCCTTGATGTTGTTTACTGCGCATTGAAAAGCTGCCTAGCACAAAAAAACCCGGCTGCATCGCAACCGGGTCTTTTATGGATTGCAGCCCCTCAGTGGGGCTGCATTTTATCTTTAGCCTTGAGCTGCCTTCGCAACTTCGGCTGCGAAGTCTTCTTTTTCGACAACGATGCCTTCGCCTACTTCCATGCGGACAAATCCGGTGATGGTTGCACCCGCTTCTTTAGCCGCAGCTTCGACGGTCAGGTCGGGATTCACAACGAAGTCCTGGTTCAGCAGAGTCGACTCGGCAACGAATTTTTTCATACGACCGACGATCATCTTTTCAATCACCTGCTCCGGCTTGCCGGATTCGCGGGCGATGTCCATCTGGACCTGCTTCTCTTTCTCGACAACTTCCGGGTCCATGTCCGCCTCGGACAGGGCTGCTGGGTTTACAGCTGCAATGTGCATTGCAACCTGCTTACCGAAGGCTTCATCGCCGCCGGACAGGGCAACCAGAACACCGATTTTGCCCATGCCGGTTGTTGCAGCATTGTGGACATAAGACACAACAGTGTCGCCCGACAGTTTGGACATGCGGCGCACCGACATGTTTTCACCAATGGTGGCGATCTTGTCGGTCAGGGTGTCTGCGACAGACTTGCCGCCCAGATCGGCAGCCAGCAGCGCGTCGACGTCATCGACGCCTTCGGCTGCATAGGTGATCTTGCCGACCATCTCCTGAAATTCGCTGTTTTTCGCAACGAAGTCGGTTTCCGAGTTCACTTCGACAGCAACTCCGTTGCCGCCGTTGACGTGAACAGCAACCAGACCTTCGGCTGCGGTACGGCCCGATTTCTTGGCCGCTTTGGCCAGGCCTTTGGTGCGCAGCCAGTCAACGGCTTCGTCCATGTTGCCACCGGTTTCGGTCAGCGCTTTTTTTGCGTCCATCATGCCTGCGCCGGTCGAGTCGCGCAGTTCTTTTACCATTGCTGCTGTGATTGCCATCTTTTGGCTCTCCTCAATTCAAACGGAATTGGGGCAGGTCTACCCTGCCCCATATGTCATTTACGTGACGGGCAGCTTACGCTTCGGCTTTGGCTTCCGGCGCGGCTTCTTCTGCGGGTGCTTCTTCGGCAACGGCTTCTTCAACCGGAGCTTCTTCGAATGCACCCAGATCAACACCTGCAGCACCCATCTGAGCGGTCATACCGTCCAGAGCGGCGCGTGCGGCCAGGTCGCAGTACAGAGCAATCGCGCGCGCTGCGTCGTCGTTGCCGGGGATGATGTAGTCAACACCGTCGGGCGAGCAGTTGGTGTCGACAACAGCCACAACCGGGATACCCAGTTTGTTGGCTTCGGCGATCGCCAGTGCTTCTTTCTTGACGTCGATGACGAACAGCAGATCAGGAACGCCGCCCATCTCGCGGATACCGCCCAGCGATGCCTGCAGTTTGCCCTGGTCACGTTCCATGCCCAGACGCTCTTTCTTGGTCAGGCCTTCGGCACCCGCTTCCATCGCTTCGTCGATCTGGTTCAGACGGTTGATCGACTGGGAAACAGTTTTCCAGTTGGTCAGTGTGCCGCCCAGCCAGCGGTGGTTCATGTAGTACTGAGCCGACTTTTCAGCGGCTTCCGCGATCGGGCCAGCGGCCTGACGCTTGGTACCTACGAACAGAACGCGGCCACCTTTTGCGACGGTGTCACGAACTGCCTGCAGAGCCTGATCCAGCATCGGAACAGTCTGGGTCAGGTCCATGATGTGGATACCATTGCGCGAGCCGTAGATGAACGGGCCCATGCGGGGATTCCAACGCTGTGTCTGGTGACCAAAGTGAACGCCAGCTTCCAACAGCTGACGCATGGAGAACTCGGGAAGAGCCATGCTATTTTCCTTTTCCGGTTTACGCCTCGGCGGGGGTGAAAGAAGCGGATGCTCCAACCGGCGGGCCAGATAAGGATGTCTCCCTCAAATGACCCAAACCCCGCCTGCGGGTTTGAATGGCGCGCGTATATGACAGGATTTGAGACAGTGCAAGGGCCAAATGCCCTTATTTTTCAAGCCGCGCCAAGCTGTGAGCGTGCCGCACGGCCTGTTCGCAATGCGCTGCCAGAGCTTTACGGTTTTCAAAATCGCTGACCTTGGCGGGCTCATGATATATTAATTCCACCCACCCTTGGCTTCGCGCTCCCAACGTCTTGAGCAGATGCGGCCCGAAATCCATTTCGCCCCACCAGCCGTAAAAACGCTCGGGCTGCCCTTTGGGCGCATGAAAAATTACCGAGACGGGTTGGACATACATGAATTCGCGCAACTCATCCGTGAAGAACGCAGCGAAAAGCGTTGTTTTGAATGGCAAAACTCGCAAACCATCTGTCGAAGTGCCCTCTGGGAAGAACAATAGCTTATGCCCGGCCTTAAGGCGCGCTTCGAATATGCGGGTCTGTTCGCGAGCTTTTTGGCGATTTCGCTCAATGAATACCGTACCGGTAGCTTGTGCCAACCATCCGATCCCCGGCCACTTCGCCACCTCGGCTTTCGAGACAAAGTAGACGCGTTTGCGGGCATTCAGCGCAAAAATGTCCAGCCACGACGTGTGATTTGCGACCACGGCGCCACGGTCCCTCATCAACTCACCAGAGCTATGAAATCCTATCCCGAGGATCCTGAACGCGTTGCGGCAGACAAATTGACTGATGAAAGGTGTAACTGGTCGCTGAACGCGACAAAATGGACGTTCGATCAAGCGTATCGACAGCAGAACGATCAGGCCCCCAAAAACTAGCACCGCCAGAGGGACGCCGCGCAAAAACACCAATATCCAGCCAAGAACACCAAGTTCGATCGGATCAGGTTCGTCTTCGCTCTGCCATGAGGGATCGCTCACCTCGTTACGCTCCACTGTAAATGCGTCGCTGACGCGCGTTCATGCGGGTGGTGTCGAGTATCAGGCACACATCGGTTGTATTGAAGGCATGATCGATAAAAGCCCCCTCACCGACGAAACCGCCTAGACGGAGGTAAGCCTTGATCAGGGATGGCACCTGAACCATGGCAGCACGACGATCCAGGGCATCGGCCGGCAGTAGGTCCATGGGCTGAAACACGCCCGGCTGTGCCCGGACCCTTAGGTCTGGTGGGGCTAGATGGTTGTGATGCAGCATCGATAGCGGCTGTGCCAGCTTCTGGACATTGGTGCCATGAAAGCTTGCGACACCGAACAGAACTTCGATTTCGCGCTCCGTGACGTAGGCCGCCAGCCCATTCCACAGGTGATACATCGCGGTGCCACCGCGGTAATCCGGATGCACGCACGAGCGCCCAAGTTCCAACAATTTGCGACCGCTTTGCTTTAAAACGGTGAGGTCATATTCATCCTCGGAATAGAACTGCCCCAATTCGGCCGCTCGCTCACCGGGAAGCAATCGATAGACGCCGATAACCGCGCGCGTTGAATCATCGATGGCCAGCATATGATCGAAATGCGGGTCGAACCGGTCTTTCTCGAGCCCGAACTCGTGGTCCACCATCTCACCACCGCCGCCGAGTTCACGCACAAAGACGTCGTAACGCAGACGCTGGGCTGCGCGTTGTTCAGCCTCGGTTTCAGCAAGTTTTACGGTGAATGAGGGGCCTTTATTCGGCATCAATATTTGGTCCGTTATTTGTGATTGCGCGCTGATAGCGCGATTGCATTACGAAAGGCAACAAGCCCGCGTTTCGCCTGAGTTGTTAACCTTTCCTAAACCAGTTTCACGGATCAAAGACCGGCATCAGGGCTATGCGTGTCCCGTCGATTACCACTTTCCCCTGCTCGCGAAAGTTTACGGTGATCTTGCCCCCGATATTGGACTGCACCTGTCCAACGCCCCAATCGGGGAAATCGGGGTGGCGGACATACATGCCCGGTGCAAGAATGGCATTCAGATCTGTCATATTGGGCTCCGGGTCCTGAGGCAGATGCAGCAGGAGGTACGCATGGGCGCTTCAGACGTCAACCTGGCCGAATTGATCGGCTCTCGGATCTGCCATGATCTGATCAGCCCAATTGGGGCAATCACCAACGGGCTTGAACTGTTGGAGATGGTTGGCGCGGTCCAGGGTCCCGAGATGGAGCTGATTTCCGGCAGCGTCGGAAGCGCGGGCGCGCGCATCCGGTTCTTTCGCGTGGCCTTTGGGGCAGCCAGTGATCAACCGCTGGGAAGAACCGAGGTAATTGAACTGCTAAAGGATCTTGAAAAGGCGAGCCGGGTTCGGATCACATGGAACCTGACTGAACCCGTGCCGCGCAATCAGGTAAAACTCGCCTTCCTCTCCGTGATGTGCTGCGAAAGCGCGATGCCGTTTGGTGGTGAGGTGGAGATCGAAACTCGGGGTGATGCGTGGACTGTGACAGGAACAGCCGACAAACTGAACCTCGACCCCGATTTGTGGAAAGGGGTTTCAACCGGCTGTTTTGCCAGCAAAGTCAGTCCGGCACATGTTCAATTTGCACTGTTGCCCGAAACCGCTGCTGCGATAGGGCGTCGGGTTGCGGTAGAAACGACCACAACCCTGGTGAAACTGCGATTCTAAGCCCTCGTCGTTCCGTTTCCACGAACCAGATATTTAAAGCTGGTCAACTGAGCCGCCCCGACAGGTCCGCGCGCATGCATCTTACCCGTGGCGATGCCGATCTCGGCGCCCATTCCGAACTCGCCACCGTCGGCAAACTGGGTTGAGGCGTTGTGCATCAGAATCGCGCTATCGAGGCGTTCAAAGAAATGCGCTGCAGCAGCAGTGTTCTCGGTCATGATGCAATCTGTATGGCTGGAACCATACGTATTGATATGATCGATCGCAGCATCGATGTCAGCAACAGGCTTGGCTGCGATGATGCTATCCAAAAACTCCTTGCCCCAATCCTCATCAGTTGCGGCAATAGTGCGATCATTGGCCAAGATGCCTTGTGCATGAACCTCGACACCCGCCGCTTGAAGCGCCGCAATGACGTCACGCCCAAGCGTTTCCGCCACGTCCTGATGCACCAACAAACACTCCGCAGCACCACAGATGCCAGTGCGCCGCGTCTTGGCATTCAATACCACATCCAGCGTCTTCTGAGGGTCTGCAGCCTTATCGACATAGATATGAACAATGCCTTCAAGATGGGCAAAGACCGGCACGCGCGCCTCGCGCTGCACAAGACCGACCAAACCTTTGCCGCCGCGCGGGACAATGACGTCAACGTAATCTGTCATCGTTAGCAGCTCTTGCACTGCGGCACGATCACGGGTCGGTATCAGTTGGATTGCATCTTCGGGCAGGTTGGCGGCCTTCAGTCCTTCGACCAAACAGGCATGAATAGCGGTTGACGAATGAAAACTCTCGGACCCGCCGCGCAAGATTACTGCATTGCCCGACTTCAGGCATAGCGCACCCGCATCCGCCGTCACATTGGGGCGGCTTTCATAGATCACTCCGATCACACCCAAAGGCGTGCGTACACGCTGAATGTTCAGACCCGAGGCCATGTCCCATTCGGCCAGAACCTCACCCACCGGATCGGCCTGTTCAGCCACGGTTCGCAAGCCGTCAACCATACCTTGAACGCGCGCCTCATCCAGCATCAGGCGGTCCATCATCGCGGGGCTTAGGCCCTTCTCACGACCAAACTCCAAATCTTTCTTGTTGGCCTCAATGATGTCATTGCGATTGTTCCAAACGGCATCTGCAGCCGCGATCAACGCCGCGTGCTTTTGTTCGGCGCTGGCAAATGTCAGTTCGCGCGAAGCCAATTTCGCGCGTTTGCCGAGGTCTTCCATCAGGCTGGGAATACTGTCGAAGTCTTTCATCTCGTAAGCCTTTCAGGTGGTTCTCTCTATTCTATCAAAGCGCCAGATCATCTCGATGGATTAACACTGCGCGGCCCGGATAGCCTAGTGTGGTTTCGATTTCAGAGGACTTGCGCCCCTTGATCGCGTCGGCCTCTTGCGCGGTATAGCGGCTGAGGCCTTGCGCCAGTGGTCGCGCTGCTGGGTCTAGGATCGTAACTGGGTCACCGCGTCCAAATTCGCCGGTCACTTCAACAATTCCAACAGGAAGAAGGCTTTTACCGTTTGTCAGAGCTGTAACCGCACCATCATCGATCATGATCTCACCACGCGGTTTCATGGCCGAAATCCAGCGTTTCCGGGCAGCATGCGGATCAAGTGTTGCTGTAAACCAAGTGCAATTTGCGCCGTTTTCCAGCGCTTTCAGCGGGTTCAATGTTGACCCTTCAGTTATTGCCATGGTGCAGCCGGCAGCCGTTGCCATCTTGGCGGCGAGAAGCTTGGTTTTCATTCCGCCTTTAGACAGACCCGATCCCGCATCACCGGCCATGGCCTCGATCTCGGGCGTGATCTGGTTGATCACATCGTATCGAGTTGCGGTGGTGTCTTCGATCGGGTTGCCAGTATAGAACCCGTCAACGTCTGACAGCAATATCAATTGATCTGCGCCGACCGTCACGGCGATCTGTGCGGCCAACCGGTCATTGTCGCCATACCGAATTTCATCGGTCGCCACTGTGTCATTTTCGTTAACGATAGGCACAACACCTAACCCAAGTAATGTCTCAAGCGTCGCACGAGAGTTCAGGTATCGCCGCCGATCTGCACTGTCCTCTAGCGTCACCAAAACCTGCGCGGTCTTGATGTCATGTGGCGTTAATACTTCCTCATACGCGCGCGCCAATCGAATTTGACCGACAGCAGCCGCGGCCTGAGATTGCTCTAATGGCAGCGTCTGCATTGGCAATCCGAGAACGCCACGCCCAAGCGCGATCGAGCCCGAAGATACCAGGATGACATCTGTCCCCTGCCCTTTTAGCCACGCCACATCCTGTGCGAGCGATTGCAACCACTCCAATCGCAACTGGCCGGTATTCCGATCCACCAGCAAGGCGGACCCAATCTTGACCACCATGCGGTTTGCGGCGGTCAGGGTTGCCAAGGCTCTGCCTCCTCGGTGGGTTTTTGCCGCAGGCGGTTTTCATCAATCTGTGTCCGCAAAGCACGCAGCACTTCTGTTACACCCAGATGTGCAACACCAGACATCGTCATAACCGGGCCACCCACGGATTGCTCGAGCTCTTCTTTGGTAAGCTCAAGTTCTTCCTCATCCAGAGCGTCAACCTTGTTCAGAACGGTGATACGCGGCTTGTTCGCAAGCTCGCCGCCATAGGCCTCAAGTTCGTGAATGATGGTGCGGTAATCTTCGGCGACGGTTTCGGACGTGCCATCGACCAGATGCAGCAGAACGGCGCAACGTTCGACATGGCCGAGGAAGCGATCCCCAATCCCACGCCCTTCGTGCGCGCCTTCGATCAGGCCGGGGATGTCTGCGACGACGAATTCCACGTTATCTACGCCGACAACGCCCAGATTTGGGTGCAGCGTAGTAAAGGGATAGTCAGCGATTTTGGGCCGAGCGTTTGATGTTGCGGCCAGAAAGGTTGACTTGCCCGCATTGGGCATCCCAAGCAGACCCACATCCGCAATCAGCTTCAGCCGCAACCAAATCGTGCGATCAATCCCCGCCTGCCCCGGATTGGCACGGCGTGGAGCCTGATTGGTGGCTGATTTGAAATGCAGGTTACCGAACCCGCCGTTGCCACCTTTGGCTAACAGGACCCGCTGACCAATTTCCGTCAGGTCGCAGATCACGGTCTCTTCGTCTTCATCGAGAATCTCGGTTCCGACAGGCACACGCAGGATGATGTCATCACCATCCTTGCCAGTACGCTGCTGACCGCGCCCAGGTTGACCGTTCTTGGCAAAGAAGTGCTGCTGGTAACGGAAGTCGATCAGGGTGTTTAGTCCGTCTACGACCTCGGCCCATACCGAACCGCCCTTACCGCCGTCCCCGCCATCGGGTCCGCCGTATTCGATGTACTTTTCGCGTCGGAAGCTGACGCAGCCGCCACCTCCGGCCCCGGACCGGATGTAGACCTTTGCAAGATCGAGAAATTTCATAGCTGTCCCCTACTGCAAAGGCCCCATCGGCCACAAGTCAGAGTTTCTTTGTATACGTCCAGGTGGGCACATTCGCATCGCGCGCCACTGAATAAGTTTCCGCATCGCCAAGATACTGAAACCCGCAATGAGTCAGCACCCGCGCTGAGGCCGGGTTGTCCTGAAACACGCTGGCAAACATTGTTGCATTTTCCAGCGGATTGGCTTTGACCAGCGTTTCAACAGCCAAAGATGCAATGCCTGTGTTCCAATAAACTGGCGCGACCCAATAGCCGATTTCGGATTGATTGCGATCCAGCTTTTCAAGCGAAATCAAGCCAATCAGCTCGGGCCCGCCATCCTTGGTCGCATCCATCGCCCAAACGTCCTCGTCCCGCTCGTCCGACATGGCGCGCGTTACGAACGCCTCGACAGCTCCGGGCGGCAGCGGATGGGCGATCCGCGTGGTCATGCGCGCGACACGTTCATCGCCGGCGTAATGCTCAATTAGTCCCATATCCGACCGGCGCAGGGGGCGCAGGTCGAACCGCTCGGTTTCAATGACCGGCTGATTTATAATTGCCTCAAGTTTCATGAGTGCGTTCCTCCTCCGAACAACACAAAAAGTACGGACGCAACTGTCAAACTGGCTAACGTCCACATCAGATATTTTTCGGCAGGCCGACCTTCAACCGCATGGGCGATCCGATCTCCTGCAAATGTCCAAATCGGGTGCAACACGATCTGGCAGATCAACAAACAGAGAGCGATCGTGAGAGTCGCCTCAAAACTCGGTGTCCCTGCGGCCACAAATCCAGTGAAGCCTGCAATAATCATCGCCCAGGCCTTGGGATTAAGCGGGTGTACAATTAACCCCGCCAGAAATCCGGGCACTTGCTTATCCGTTTGACCGCGAGAAAGCCGCAGATTGGCGATTTTCCACGCAAGCCAGCAAATATAGGCAGCCGAAGCATATTTGAGCGCCTCAAACACCAGCGGCGCCTGATCGGCCACCTGCATCAGTCCGAAACCAACCGGCCAGATGATCAACTGCTTGCCCAGAATGACCCCGCCTACAAACGGCAGCGCCGACCGAAACCCATAGCGCGCACCTGTTCCCAGCAGGACCATGTTGGCTGGTCCCGGTGTGCCAACCTGCGAGGCGGCAAAAATCAGGAAACTGGTGGTTGCGACTGTCATCGGCTCTGGTGATCACGACTGCGTTAAAACGAAAAAGGGACCGGCACTTTGTGCCGGTCCCCCATGAATTTTTCTTAAACCTTCTGGGTTTCGGCTTACTCTGCGGCCTCCGCCACTGGCAGGACCGAAATAAAGGTGCGGTTTTTAAGTCCCTTATGGAACTTCACGGCGCCATCGACAGTTGCAAAGATTGTGTGATCTTTGCCCATGCCTACGCCTTCACCTGGCCAGAACTTGGTACCGCGCTGACGTACGATGATGTTGCCTGCGATGGCTGCCTGGCCACCATACAGTTTCACGCCAAGGCGGCGACCTGCTGAGTCGCGACCGTTACGGGAGGAACCGCCAGCTTTTTTATGTGCCATTCTCTCTCTCCTTAGCCTTGAGCCAGCTCTTTGGCTTGCTCAACCCATTCGGGTTTCACTTTGATGGTGTCGATAGCAGCAATCTGCTCATCCGACAAGGCGGCCAGAGCGGCAAAGCTCTCGATACCGGCCTCAACCAGCTTTTTGGCAGCGGCAGGGCCGACACCGTTCAGCTTGGTCAGATCGTCAGCAGCAGCGGCGGGTGCCTCTGCCTTGGCTTCAGCTTTCTTGGCGGGCTTTGCAGCAGGTGCCGCTTCGCCAGCCGGAGCTGAACCGGTTGCAGCTTTGATGCCCGACTTGTCAGCGCCCGACGACAGGATGTCGGTGATTTTGACCAGTGTCAGCTTCTGACGGTGGCCAACGGTACGCTTTGAGCTGTGCTTACGACGGCGCTTGACGAATTTGATGACCTTGTCACCTTTGATCTGTTCGATCACTTCGGCCTGTACGCCTGCGCCTTCAACGAAAGGCGCACCAACAACAGGAGCGTCACCGCCCAGCATCAGAACATCGTTGAATTGAACTTTTTCACCTGCGTCGGCAGCCAGTTTTTCAACACGGAGCACATCGCCCGCCTGAACCTTGTACTGCTTGCCGCCAGTCTTGAGGACCGCAAACATGCGTCTTTCCTTTGTCTAACCGCGTTCTGTGGTCCCCGGATGGGTGTTTCTGGCTTTCGCCACCTCGAACAGCGCGCCCTTTTCGGGCAGTGTGGATGACCCTTAGCGCGTTGCTATCGGGTCAAAGAATAACGATACCCGGCGCGGAAAACCGGCCGGGATGCGCGCTTATCCAAGCATTGCCTGCCAAAGTCAACCCAAAACCGGGATCAAAGTTCTGAGGCGCTCATTGCCTGCGCAACGGCCTGGCCAAGCTGGTATGAGATGCTGTTGAGCATCTCGTCAAAACTCTTGAACAAAGCCGCGTTTAGGGCGCGTCCGGCATCCGTGCGCGAAAAGGCAATGTTCTCGCGCAATTGCGTTTCACTCAAAGGCCGATAGGCTAAAAGAAGAAATGAGTACATCCATTCCGTCGTTTCTGCCTTGGTTTGCTCATGTTGGGACAGCAGTTCATCCAACACGGTTGCCTCATCCAATGACCCGTTCTGCCCCGAGGCGAGCCCACGGTAGAAACTGAAGTCTGCACTTATGGTTCCCCGGACATTCTGTTCGATTAAGTCGTTAACCTGCACGTACTCGTCCACCAGACGAAAAAACATGTCTTCACGATCAGTCTCAAAATAGGCCGTTCGCGCCATCTGATCGATCGTATCATCCGCCAGAGCCTTCCGTGCTGAATTTTCAAGAGAAACAATGCTCTGCCCAAGATCGCTTTCAAAAAAGATCGAAGACTGTTCCAATTGTGCATTGGTCATTATGCGCCCAACCGATTGCGACAGGCGTTCGTACATGGATGAAGGATCATACAATTCAGCAACCTGAGCCTGAAAATACGACCCTCCCGCTCCGCCTAGCATCGACTCGTCAATCGAGAGCCCTTGGGCCAAGCCCTCTTCGCTTAGTATTTCCAGGAAATCCGACAAATGCATGGCCTGCATCAATCGTTCAGCCTGCTGATTGGCTGCCAAGGGCACTGCCCATACGACCAACAAGATCGCAGCGGCGAGAACGCGCATCAAATATCCTGAGCCGGACGAAGCTCGGCCATGCGGGCCGCCAAGACCTCGAATCGCATTGCCATGATCTCGTATTGGATCGCGTTCAACAGCTCATACACCTCTTGCATCAAAGGCTGTTCCAGGGCCTCGACATAAGCATCGACATCATCATCTGAGAATTCTTGATAGGTGTAGGCCGCGCCGGCCAAAGCGGACAGTTGCAGCGACCGACGCATATCGCCTTCGTTGCGGCGCATCATTTCACGCAGCTCATCCCCATTGAGTTGCAAGTCGATAATGCCAGACGCACTGGCCGCCATCAAAAACCGAACCTGAATCTCCTGCAGTGCACGTAAGGAAGTGCCGCTTGCATCTACCGCTCGGTTCATTCGTTTCAGGCTTTCGACGCGGGAAGATCCATTTTTGATGAGCTCGGACACAATTTCCTGCCCAGCAAGCTGCTTGGCATCGTCATCTTCATCCGAATGAGCTGCGTTTTCGGCAACGACTAGTCTTTGCCCCAGCGCGGATGCATAAAATGTCACAGCATGGTCCAACGCCTCGTCGCTGAGCGTCTGCTCGAGGATTGAAACAGCGGTATCGTACATGAGTTCTGTATCGAATACTTCTTCAGTCAGGCGCGTCCAATCTGAACCGAAACCGTCGGGGTCAATTCCCAGCATTTGCGGGGCCGAAGCAGACGCATGCGCGATACTTTCCAACGCAACGTCAAACCCAGTTGTGGTCAGAAATGCCTCAATCTGGTCTCGGCTGGCGGCATGCGACTGCATCGTCATGGCACCTAGCGAAAGAAGCAGAATTATAACACTGATGGTAAACTGGCGTAGATGGTAGGTCATACCCATCAGCCTAGGAGTTTTCTTGTCTCTGGCAATGGAAAATCCCAGGATCACTAAATTCCGGAATTTTCCACTTGCGCCCCTGCCCGTTCACCACTAAATCCCCCCTTCACAGACCCCCGCGGAGAGGTGCCGGAGTGGTCGAACGGGGCGGTCTCGAAAACCGTTGTGGGTGCAAGCCCACCCAGGGTTCGAATCCCTGTCTCTCCGCCACTTTACTAAGACTAGTACATGCCATTGAAAGCGGCGCGAAGCGTCACTCGCTATTGGTGTACTATCCGTTAGACAACAGCCGGGTCAGTATCCAGATATCTCAAAATAGTTTTAGAGTTTAAGCAAACATGTATGCTTAAGTTCGGGCGCCTCTTCCAAAAGCTCTCATGCGGTTCTAACCGGATGAGGTGGGAGGCTTCTGCTCCACCGGCATCGAGTGTGCCAAAGTGCAGTTATCATCGAATGCAAGGAAACAAGGAAAGGAGCCAGCCAATAACATTACAGACCGTAGGCCTGGATTTGGCCAAGGATGTTTTTATGTGCATGGCATTTCGGAGAGCGGCCGCATCATCTTCAACAAGGCCATCAAACGCGCGAAACTGCTTAGCTTCTTTGAGATGCTTCCACTGTGCAGGGTTGGCATGGAAGCCTGCGGCTCGTCCTATCACTGAGGCCGTCAGCTGCGCAAATTGGGGCACGAGGTGCGGCTTATGCCCGCCGGATACGTCAAACCCTACGTGAAACGCGGCAAGAGCGACGTTGTTGATGCCGAGGCGATCTGAGAAGCAGTCCGTCGACCAACCATGCGCTTTGTCGAGATCAAGACGGAAGAGCAGCAAGCCATTCTCTCAATCCACCGGACTCGAGATCTGGCCGTTCGGCAGTGCACGCAATTGGACAACAAGATCCGCAGCTTGTTGCGTGAGTTTGGACATATCCTGCTAATCGGAAATGAAGCGGTCACCGCATTTGCAAAGCGTCACTTGGCAGGAGATCACCCGGACATGTCAGAGATCGCCAACGGCATGCTCGGCATACAGTGCTATCAGTTCCTCGGCCTGAACGAACGCATCCACGGCTATTCTAAGATGATCGGACACATGCCCTGATAAATGCAGACGCGCGCTGTGATGGCGAAACGTTCGCCAGAGAAGGTCGATCTGTGGACAGCGAAGATCATCGCAGACAATCCGTTCCGACTGGCAACAACTGCCATGGCCAACAAGGCCGCGCGGGCCATCTGGACGATGCTCACGAAGAAACAGAAATACCGGCAGCCTGCGTTCTAACCGCGCCGATTGCCCACGAGATGCAAGACGTTGAGGTGATGATGCGGAACTAAGCCAACCAAGAGCAAGGACACTCCGGGAACGGCAGCGACACTAAGAGGTCGATAAGGTGACATCCAACAGCCAGCTGAGATGCTGTGGTGGTATTCTGCTTTCTAGACATTCGCCGCCAGTGCAGAACACCCCCCACAGTGAATTCAACCAGCGAATAATTTCCCGAACCGGAAACACCCGCAAGTACCGAGATATTATTGCTTAGATACTGATGTCTACGCCTTCAAAGGTGTTCTGGCGCACCGCACGGATGTACTTCATCTTAAATCGCCTCGTCCATTCCAGCTGCTTGAATCAGAATCCAGTCAACGCCGCGCAGAAAGTCGTCGATTGTGAGCGGATTGTTTTCTCCGCTGGAGGCAGAGAGCACAAAGCCATGCGCATAGTCGATCAGAAGGTGAACAAGGACATCTCCGCCATCGCTGTTCTTCAGTTGGTCTGTGCAGGCCTTCAATTCCGCCGCAACACGGACAAGGTCCTCGCTCATGAGTGTCACGTCATTGAGGATCGCACGCAGAAGATTGGCGTTCTTCAACGCATACCGGTAGTGGGCCGCCAGTATGCTACGCGCCCGTTTGACCGGAGGACCGTCCTCAATGCCACCCAGGACTCCCTCGAATGCAAGCTCAACCAGATCGCTCAAAAGCTGCTTCTTGCTACCTGCGTGATACGTGACTGCCATCGGGGTCCTGCCTCCTTGGAGATCCTGAACGCCCACACAGATATCGACTTGGCAGAGTTGGACTATTTCGAACACGCACTGGCGAAGCTTTTTGGCTATCCGTGCCGCATCTCACGCACAGGTTATTCCGGCGAACGCGGTTACGAGATTTTTGCAGATGGGGCAGTGATTACGGATATCTGGGACAAGCTCGCGCAACAGGGAGTCATGCCCTGTTCCTTTACCGCTTTGGACAAGGTGCGTATCGAAGCCGGGCTGCTGTTTTACGGCTATGACATGACCGAAGAACACACCCCATGGGAAATTGGCTTAGGCTTTACCGTAAGCACAACCAAGGCCGACTATCGCGGAAAGGCGGCCGTCTTGGCGGCAAAGGGGGCCGAAAAAATAAACAATGTTTGCCTGGAAATCGACCACACCAACATGGTTGATGGCGGTGAAACGCTTTTGTGGGATGGCAAAACCGTCGGCGTGATCAACAGCCCCTGCTACTCACACCAGCTGGAGAAATCCCTAGCCCTTGCGCATGTTGTTCCAGAACTGGTCGTTGGAAAGACGCTCTCCATCGCAGGCGAGGGCCTGAACACAAAAGCAAAGATCGCAAACTACCCCATCTACGATCCAACGAAGCTACGAACGCACGAATAAGGAGATCGTTGCGGGTTTCTGTAAAACTGTGGGCGGCCCAAAGCGGACTTCAACGTTCCAAATATGATGCCGCGGTGCAGTCGGCCAAAGCCGTATTTGGTGTGACGCGTAGCATTTCAGCACCTCGATTGATGTTAACCCAACTAAAAAAGGCCCTAAGCCATTCTGACGGTGCAGCTGCGCAGCATATGAAGTGCGAACCTTGGATTTTCAAACACCCAGCGTCAAAGATGTTCATATCTTCACGTCGTTAGCCTTCTCGGCAACGATCTCGAGTATTCTGTTTCGCTGAATCTTTCCCGACGGCCCTTTTGGAAGCTCCGGCAAGATATGAACTTCGTCGGGGGACTTAAAACGACCCAATTGAGCTTCACAAAGTTTCGAAAGGCCCAGCGACGTCACCTGGGACCCTTCACGAATTTTGACCGCTGCCTCGACGGTTTCGCCATAGCTTTTGCAGGGACGCGCAAATGCAGCGGCTTCAACAACATCGGGATGCGAATAAAGTGCTTCGTCAATCTCACGGGGCGCAATGTTTTCGCCGCCTTTTATTATCAGCTCCTTCAATCGGCCGGTGACAAAAACATAACCGTCCTTGTCCATGCGGGCGAGATCACCGGTTCGCAACCATCCGTCAGACGTAAACGTGCCCGTGGTAGCGTCTTGGTTGTTGAGGTACTCCAGCATTACATTTGGTCCGCGGATAACCAGTTCGCCTTCTGCTCCGTGTGGAACAGGTCGCAGGTCGGCATCAACTATTGCCGCTTCGTTCCCGTATGGGATGCCGGGAGAGCCGATCTTGCGAACGGCTGGAGGCAATGGGTTGGACAGAATTTGCGCTGCTGTTTCCGTGAGACCCATAGTTTCCACGATGGGGATTTCGAACCGGTCTTCAAAGGCCCGCTGCACGTCCGGTGCCAACGCTGACGACGCAGAACGACCGAAACGCACGCGTTGGCGAGTAGGCGTATCTGGTTTTGTATCCGAATGCAGCAAGTGAGAAATGATGGTTGGTACAACCGAAAACCAAGTCGCTTCAGCCTTACCCAAATTGTCCCAGAACCGGCTGGCCGAAAATCGTTCGCACATAGCCAAAGACCCGCCTGAGACAAGCGTTCCCATAACTGTAACGCACAGCCCGTTGATATGATAAATCGGTAAAACGCCAAACCCGCGATCGGCCTCGGATAACTCATGAGCGACCATAGTCGTCCAGCCGCCTGCCAGCAGGCTGGAATGTGTGTGAACCACGCCCTTTGGACGCCCCGTCGTTCCCGAGGTGTACATTAACAGCGCATGGCTATCGGCTGAGATACTGTGCAGGTTGCAGCCAGTATCGACAGCATCAGCAGCTTGTAACGAGATGATCCTGGAAGGATCGGCTGTCCGCTCAAACAATGCTGTTTGATCTGGATGCACGAAACCATAGCTCGCACCACTGTGCTCCAAGGCATAGGCTACAGCGCTATCGCCAGCGACAAGGTTAATCATTGTAGCCCGGAACCCACCGTAGAGAACGCCGAAAAGAACCTCCAATGCTTCACGGCAATTGGGATAGAGGATCGCAACACTCTCGCCTTTTGCCACACCCAATTCGGTTAACATGACCGCGATGCGGTGGGCCGTTTCGCGCAACTCACTCCAACTCAGCTCCGGTGCTCCATCCGGGAAAACAAAACCGGTTCCTCCCTGGCTTGCCCTGTAGTCTAACCAGTCACGAACAGTTCCCTTGGGCGGATCCATCATTGTCCGGCCTCCGACCAGTAGTCACCGAAGATCTCTTCCAGTTCGGGTTCACGCGGGGATGATTCCCGAACAATCTTGGTAGTCTGGACGAAATGCCGCCAATGCAGGTTGGTATCGATGGAGTTACCGCCCCAGCTACCGCAGCCCATCGAAAGGGAAAAAGGCATTCCATTGGTGAAACTGCCGCCGGTGGCAAAGGTATGCGGCTGATTTACGATGACCCGACAGGTTGGCAAATCTTGACCCAGCCCAATCGCACGCTTGTCGTCGCCAGTATGTATGCCAACCGAATGCCCGGCCCCCTGATGTGCCAAAATGCGAGACGCTATGGCTTTGGCCGCCTCAAAATCTGCCGCACGATAGAGAGCCAGGACCCGACTGAGCTTTTCGCCTGACAAAGGATGATCCGGGCCGATTCCGTCAGTCTCCACCGCCAGATATCTAGTTCCCTCAGGTACTTTGCCCGCCATCCCCAAGGCTTCGAGCATTTTTTCGGAGTCCTGGGCTATGACTGAACGGTTGAGATGGCCATCAGGCCAAAGTCGCGCCACGATATCACTTGCCTCAGAGGACGGCACCAAAGCGCCGCCCTCGGCAGCCATTGCGGTTACGAACGCGTCATAGACTGCGTCCACTACGACCAGCGCGTTCTCAGAAGAACAAGACGTCGCGTTGTCGAAACATTTTGATGCCGTGATTTTAGCTGCCGCTGTCTGCAAATCAGCGGTCTCGTCCACAATTACAATCACATTGCCAGCGCCAACCGCAACGGCTGGCGTGCCACAGGATTGCGCACGTTGGACATTGTTCTGGCTGCCAGTGCAAATCACGCGATCAACAGTTTCCATCAACCGTTGTGTCTTGGCCTTGGATCCGGGCGCGGGGATCATCTGAACCAAATTGCGGTCCAGCCCCAGCTTGTCGAATTCGGAATGGATGTAATCAACCAACATTTCGCAGGACGCCACGCCTTTGGGCGACGGAGCCACCACGATAGAATTACCGCCTTTGAGCGCATTGATGATGTTGTTCGCGGGCGTTGCGGCAGGGTTGGTCGAGGGTACAACCGCGCCGATCACGCCGATTGGGCGCGCAATTTCGGTAATACCTGTTTTCGGGTCGTCACTGATGATGCCGTGGGTTTTCACGTCGGCAATGTCGCGCAGCAGGCCGAGTGTCTTCCGGTGGTTCTTGGTGATTTTGTCCGGCACGTTGCCCAGACCGGTGGTTTCAACCGCAGTTTCCGCCAGTGTCCGATTGCGCGTTGGTTCCATGATGGCCCATCCCGCTGCCAGTGCCGCTTTGTCGTAAAGCAACTGACTTCCACCAGCTTCGAAATCCCTCTGCGCCTTGCGCGCCTGAGCAACGATACGATCTACTTCGGCTATTTCCGGCGAAATCCCGTCCTGAGCGTTCATTTTGGTCCTCGATATGTTGTTCGGGGCGGAACAGCTCCGCCCCGCTGCGTCCGTCCGGATTAGAGGCCGGCCAGCAACTCGTTCAGTGTCTGCTGACGCTGCGCCCACATCTCGATCACTTCGTCACGTGTCATGATGTGCATAGGTGAACCGCCGGCCTCCATCTTTTTGGCAACGCGGGAATTGGCGAACATCTCGGGCACTGTTGCCGAGAGTTTCTCGATAACCTCGGGTGGAGTGCCTTTGGGCACCATCACGCCTCGGAAATTGACCGACGAGTTGTCGACGTCCAACCCCTGTTCCATCATTGTCGGCACGTCGGGCAGGAATGCGTTACGCTCAAGATCGGCGACACCCAGTATTTTGACGTTGCCCGCTTCTTGCGCTCGGAACGCATCTGACAGGTTGTTGATACCTCCCATGACTTCACCTGCGATCACGGCTTTCATGGCTGCGGCCCCGCCGCCTTTGGTCGGGATGTAGGCCATCTTGGTTCCAGCGGCCTTGTCGATCTGCAAAGCTGCAATGTGGTGACCCACAAATAGGCCCGCGCCGGAAACGGTCAGTTTGCCGGGGTTTTCCTTGGCAAAGGTGACAACATCCTCCATCGAGTTGAACTCACTGTCGGCCCCAACGACGAATACAGCCGGATCAGCGCCCCAATTCGCGATGGGTTCAAAGCTGTCGGTCGAATATTCCACCCCACCTTTGATCGACTGAGCGATAAAATGTGGAACGTTATAGGCCGCGAGTGTGTAGCCATCCGGGTCAGCCTGCGTGGCAAACCAATTCCAACCCACACGACCACCTGCCCCGGGTTTGTTGATAATCGCAATGGGCATTCCCAGCGCGTCTTCATTACCGGATGTCATGGTGACAATGCGCGCCTGAAAGTCGGTCGCGCCTCCCGCGCCGTAGCTGACCATCATCATGATCGGCCGTTCGGGGTAATCCTCTGCCACTGCGGCTCCTGTTAGGCTCATGAAGGCCAATGCGGCCCCTGCTATCATTCGTTTCATTTGCGTTTCCTCCCTAATTTAGTTCTCCGCGCCCTGCGCGGTTAGAACAGAATTTCCTTTGGTGTGTAGACGTTCAGAAGCATGGCGAAGAGCCCGTACATCACCGCCAAAAAGACTGCCGTGATGACGCCGCGCTTAACCCAGGATTTGGTTTTGGAATGCGGGGCTGGATCATAAATCGACAGCAGAACGAAAAATGCGATGGCCGTCGCTGTGTAGAAGCCCAGCGACTTGGCCGCCCAGAACACGTAGATCAGTGTAATGATCAAACCCGGCAGCATGTTCAGGAACATCGTGCGTGTTACGCCATTTCCGACCTTGGACAAGCCCATTACCGCTTTGCCAAATGTCCATCCGGCCAGCACCACGAAAACTGATGCGATTAGACGCGGGAACAGGAATGCCTCAGCCGGTTGCTGGGTATAGCTGACCCAGGTCACCCATAGACCCACGGCAAAGACCAGACCCGACCCGAATACGTGTTGCGAGCGGTTCATGCCTGCGCCTCCTCTTTCGTGGTGTAGCGACGGTGGAGCAGTTCCATCCAGACCGAGTAAGCGATTGAGGCCAGCACCACTGTAATCAACAACAGGTTCAGTCCACCGGTCAGGAAATACGAGGCCTTGCCGACAGTTGCGTCAGCGATCATCCCGCCTTGAATGAAGTTGGCTTCGGCGATTGGCCCAAGGATTAACCCCAACACCAGTGGTGCGGCTGAAAAACCAAAGCGCTCCAGGAAGAACATGCCGATACCAAGACAGGCCATGACATAAACATCGCCCATCGAACCCTGCACCGAATAGGCCCCGAAGACCGACAGTGCCAGAACGATAGCTGCCATAACCGACTGCGGGACTTGGGCTACACGCGCTGCGAGACCGGCGACATAGAGGCCAAAGATGCACATCAGAACCTGTCCAATCAGCATCGAGTTGATGAATGTCCATGCCACATCTGGATGGTTGTCGAAGAGGTCGGAACCTGGGAAAATCCCATGGATCAGCAATCCGCCCAGCAGAACGGCAGCCGTTGGGCTACCTGGGATCGACAGGGTCAGCAGCGGCACCAGAGACGGACCCACCATCGCGTTATTGGCAGACTCTGCGGCGATTACGCCTTCGGAATGTCCTGTGCCGAACTTGTCTTTTTCAGACGAGAACTTTTTGGTCTGGTCATAAGCGACGAGCCCGGCGATCTGCCCTCCGACGCCGGGGATCAGGCCGATGATCGAACCGGTCAGCGTTCCGATGCTCAACGCGCGTGTGCGGCTAAAGAGTTCGCGGAAGGCTTCGAGGATAGAATGCCGTTGCACCTCAATGACTTCGGCACCGGTGTGGTGGCGACCCTTTGCGAACATTGTCAGCACCTGCGGTATCGCAAACAGGCCAATCAGCGCGGCGATGATATTGATCCCGCCGCCCAAAGCAGGGTGAAAGATGAAGCGCTGCGCGCCCATGATGTCATCAAACCCGATTGTGGCCAGCCACAACCCGATACAGCCGGACAACAGACCCTTGACCACCGAGGCGGAATCCAGCGTCCCGATCACAGTCACCCCCAGAATGGCAAGCCAGAACAGGTGCGACGGGCCAAAGGCAAGCGCCCATTGCGCCAGAACCGGGGTCAGGAAGATCAGCAGCAGCACACCAAAGATGCCCCCGACGGCCGAGGCCAGAAAGGACAGCTGCAAGGCGCGTGCCCCTTGACCCTGTTTCGCCATTGTGTGGCCATCCAGAGTGGTCGCAATATTGGCAGGTGCGCCGGGAATCTTCAGCAGGATCGCACTGACCGCCCCTCCGGCAACGGTCGACGTATAGGCAGCTCCCAGCAGGATCAGCCCCTGCGCCGCCTCAAGCTGGAAGGTGAACGGGATCAGCAGGGCAACCGCCATTGTCGGAGACAGACCCGGCGTCGCACCCAGAATCAAGCCGCCAATCGTGCCGCCCAAAAGCAGCATAAACGACAGCGGCGTGAATACGTCTCCGAAGTAATAAATGAAGTCCATTCAGGGCCTCCCAACCCATCGGTTCATGTTTTTACTTTTGTTGACAAATCAGGGTAGGCGATGAAAATAGTATTGCAAATGTTTTCATAAATTCGACCAAACGGGAGAATATTATGTCTAATTTACAAAATGGTAAGGTAGATATTGTAGCGGTCGCAAAGGCCGCAAAAGTGTCACCGTCAACAGTGTCCCGCACGTTCAATCACCCGAATTTGGTCAGCCCTGCGACTCGGAAAAAGATCAATCGGGCGGTGCAAAGGTTGGGGTATATCCGAAACCGTGCCGCGCAGACGATGCATGGCAAACGTTCCGGCACCATCGGCCTGGTGGTCCCTACGATCAACCACGCCATTTTTTCCGAAGTCATTCAGGCCTTCTCGGACTCAATCGACAAAGGCGGCTTCAGCCTTTTGCTGGCGTCGCATGGATATGACCTCGATCGGGAATACGCGATGGTCCGCAAGTTTCTTGAACATCGTGTCGACGGAGTAGCGCTGGTTGGATTGGAACATTCCGACGCTACCGCCCGACTGATCGAACAGCAGAAAATACCCGCGCTCGCTATTTGGAATTTTTCACAAGATTCCATCCTTCCGTGTGTCGGGGCCGACAATCGGCTGGCCGGGCGTCTTGCGACTGAACATCTACTGGCCTTGGGGCACCGTGACATTGGGCTGATCTTTCCTCAAATCAATGGTAATGACCGTGCACAACATCGGATATCTGCCGTGCATGCTGCGCTTAACGAAATGGGTATTTCCGTTCCGAGTGAGCATGAGTCCGAAGCCCCGTATAGTGTGTCGCAAGCCAAGCAAGCAGCCCTGACCCTCTTGACAAAGCACTCTCGTCCTACGGCGCTGCTTTGCGGAAATGACGTCATTGCACAGGGCGCTTTGTTTGCGGCCCAGAGCCTGGGGGTGAAGGTTCCAGACGATCTCTCGATCATCGGCATCGGAGACTTCAAAGGATCAGCGGATGTTGAGCCGGGCCTCACAACCATTCGTATCCCGGCAGAAAATATCGGCAAACTCGCTGGCGAGAGGTTCACCGACTACATTACGTCAGAACATCCAGAACCTTTTAAAATCTGTTGCGAACTCGAGTGTGTCGTTAGAGGAACGACAAGCCCGGTGTCAGTATATTAACCTACTTGGACAGATTATTTCGCCAACTGAAATTGTTAGGCTCAGGAGCCATTGAAATCCGTTTGGCTGCGTGATTCACGGGTCGAAAAACGAGCGGTGAACAAATCTGATCTATTCTGGTTGAGCGACGCGCAGATGGAGCGGCTTGCACCTTTCTTTCCGAAGTCCCATGGCAAGCCCCGGGTTGACGATAAGCGTGTGCTGAGCGGGATTATATTCATCAATCGCAATAGGTTAAGATGGAGTGACGCACCCAAAGAATACGGGCCGTACAAGACATTGTACAATCGTTGGAAGCGATGGAGCGATAAGGGTATCTTTGCTGAAATGTTGATTGGTTTGGCCGCAGATCACGGTGAAAAGAATACAGTCATGATCGATGCAACCTACCTCAAAGCCCATCGCGCGGCGTCGAGCCTTGCGGTGAAAAAGGGGGACGTAGCCGTCTGGTCGGGTGGACAAAGGGCGGGATGAACACCTAGCTTCACGCGATCTGTGACAGCACTGGATGACCGTCGAACTTCTTCATAACCGCCGGTCAGGTCAGTTCATTACATCGGCGCTCGAACTCTCGTTTCCAGAATACCAAAGGTCGATTGGCTGCTGGGTGATCGAGGCTATGACGCTGATTGGTTTAGGGAAGCATTGAAAGACAAAGGGATACGCGCCTGTACCCCCGGTCGAAAGCAACGCGAGACGGCAGTTCGATACGACAAGCGACGATACAAACGACGTAACCGGATCGAGATCTTGTTCGGCAGGCTGAAGGACTGGCGTCGAGTTGCAACAGGATGCGACAGATGCCCGAAGGTCTTCCTGTCCGCAATCGCGCTCGCCGCACTCGTTATCTAATGGCCGTGAGTCCTGAGCCTAGTTGGCCGCTTGAGTTTCCACCACAAACTTCCGAAACATGTTTTTATCTGATCAATCGACTAAATACGGCATGATGTTGCCACCGCATACCATGCCTATCAGCACAGTGTAGCTCAAACCCGGAATGTGCTGCAGATTCACGGGTTTTCCCCTTGGCGCTAGGGTAAATTCATCCCATGTCGGCGACACATTATTTGAAGGAGACCCCCTATGTCGCGTCTATTGTTAATTGTTGCCATCGCCGTCATTGGCGGAGGGGCATACTATTTCGCCACAAAACCTGAACCAACACCGGCCGAACAGCTTCAATCGGCTGCCGAGGACGCATCCGACGCTGTTGGCGAGGCAGCCACAGCCATTCAAGAGGCTGCGAGCGATGCGGTTGAAGCGGCGACCGAGCAAGCGTCTGAGGCCGCATCTTCGGTTGCAGATCAGGCAAGTGAAGCGGCGTCATCTGTCGCAGAACAAGCCAGCGATGCAGCTTCCGACGCCGGAGAGCAAGTTGCTGCGCTCACGGCGCAGGGGCAAGAGCTGTTTAATTCCTGGGTTCAAGAGGGAATGCTGACTGCACAGAATTTTGACTATGACGCCATGGTCACATCGATCCAGGACAGCACTCTAACTGAGGATATTAAATCCAAAGCTCTTACGATTCTCGACGATATTAAAGCATCGCCCGAGCTGATCGTCGCCAAGATACAAGACCTGCGCAACTTGCTGACGCAGTAGCGCGGCACTTTGAACCAGCCCGGTTGGGGCTGGTTCAGCTAAGCTTGGGCACTTTGATTTCCCTAGTGTTGCGATCGTGCAAAGTAATACAACAAACCCACGAATGCTTGGTTCTGCAACACTGGGAAATACAATTTTAGATGTTTGTCAAAGTGTTACGTTGAAGTAGTTTCCACATTGTGTTGAACTTCCTTTCCAAAAGGATTGCAAAATGACCGCTCTGCCCGACTCCATGATTGCCATTGTTCAAACACATGACGGCTATTCGGGTACTGCCACCGGACCCACTTTGGAAAAGGCATCGGATTGGTTGGCCGAAGCTGATCTGCCCTTGCCCGTTCCCGGGCCGGGTCAGGTGTTGATCAGATTGCGAACTGCCTCGGTTAACCCATCTGATATCCATTTTATCAAAGGCGAATACGGTCAGCCTCGGGTCAAAGGTGCTGCTGCGGGTTTCGAAGGATGTGGAGACGTTGTAGCCACAGGAGCCGGCGCCGAGGCCCTGCAGGATCAGCGGGTGGCGTTTGTTGCAGCAGGCTCAGGTGCATGGGCCGAATATGTCGTTACACAAGCTCAGATGTGCATCCCTTTGCGGCCCGATATCTCAGACGAAGACGGTGCTGCGCAGATTGTTAACCCTCTGACAGCTATGGCGATGGTGGATATCGCGAAGAATGCAGGTGAGGCCTTTGTAGTTTCCGCAGCAACCAGCCAACTCGGAAAATTGATGTGCAGCCTTGGGCGGGACCTTGGGTTGAAACCAATCGCGTTGGTGCGACGAGCTGAGACGATTGACCCGCTAAAGGCCCTCGGCGCTGCAGAGGTGGTGGTGACTGGTGGCGCTGATGCAGCCACGCAGTTCGCGACTATCAGCAAAACCCTAAAACCTCGTGTGTTCCTTGATGCCGTTGCGGACCAACTGTCCGAGCAAGTGTTTTGTGCCATGCCCAATGGCGCGCGCTGGGTGTGTTACGGCAAGCTCAGCTCTGAATTGCCAAAGCTGACCCAGATGGGACAGTTGATCTTTATGAGCAAACGGATCGAAGGGTTTTGGCTGACCCGCTGGATGATGGACACTCCCCCGGCTGATCAAATGCGCGTTGTTGGCGAAGTACAGGCGCGATTTGCGGACGGACGCTGGCACACAGATGTTTCCGCAAGGCTTTCGTTGCGTGAAGTGCTGCCAAATCTGGCAGACGCTCTAAAAAAGAGTGACGGCAAGGTAATTATCACGCCATAGTAGAACAAAGCGCCGGACATAACCGGCTGAGGGAGGGTGAGATTGGATAACGCACAGCTGCTGATCAGCGGGCTGGCGAATGGCTGCGTTTACGGCCTGATCGCTCTGGGCTTTGTTCTGATTTACAAAGCGACCGAGGCGGTGAATTTCGCGCAGGGCGATTTCATGATGCTGGGTGCGTTTGTCACTATCGGCCTTACGAATACTGAATATATGGGTCTGCCCTTCTGGCTAGCGCTGCCAATCTCATTGATGATTATGGGGGCGTTGGGATATTTGATTGATCGGCTGATCATCCGTCGCCTGTTTGGTGAAAGTCAGACCGCGGTCGTGATCCTGACCATCGCTTTGGGCTTTGTGATCCGGTTTGCCGCCGGTCTGATCTGGGGGCACGAGCCACAAACGCTGCAGAATCCTCTGGCCGGGAAGGAAATCCGGTTTGGTGGACTGGTTCTAGGCATGGAAGATGTAGCCGTTATCGTCGTCACTATCCTACTCACCTGGGGCCTTTATGTGTTTTTCAGCAAGACCAAGTTGGGGCTTGCCATGCAGGGTGCGTCTCAGAACCAGTTGGCAGCCTATTATATGGGTATCCCGGTCAAGCGCGTTCAGGGGTTTATCTGGGCCTTGGCAGGTGTCGTTGCCGGAATCGCCGGAATATTGTTCGCCGCCAAAGGCTCGGTTGATCCCACGACCGGATTGCTGGGAATCAAAGCCTTTGCGGCCGCAGTTATCGGAGGGTTCGGCAGCCTTCCGGGTGCATTGGCCGGAGGGCTGATTGTCGGAGTGATCGAACCCTTTGCCAGCCGCTATGTCGCCGCCGGATACAGCCAGATCGCACCATATGCGCTCTTGCTGGCGGTACTGATCTTTCGACCGCACGGGCTGTTCAGCCAGGTGCGGGTCAAGAAGGTCTGAGCACCATGCGGATCGTGTTCAAAACCGACTATATGCAAGACATCCGCCCCTGGAAGGATGGCTATCAACTCAGCCTCTATCTTATCCTTTTGGCGATCGTTACCGCTGCGCCCTGGTGGCTGGATGATTTCTATCTGGGTGAGCTGACCAATGTGCTGATCTGGGCAATAGCCGGGCTCGGCCTGATGATCCTGACAGGTCATACTGGACAAGCCAGCCTCGGCCACGCCGCCTTTCTGGCCGTCGGATGCTATGCAAATGTTGTGCTCATAGAAGCGGGCGTACCTTTTCTACTGGCTTTCCCTGTGGCGGGCCTGTTGACCGGTATCGTTGGTGCAACGGTTGCCATCCCTGCCCTGCGCCTGCACGGCATCTATCTTGCGATTTTTACTTTGGCCCTGTCTGTGCTCATGGACGACATCATCGTTCTGGCCGAACCCATCACCGGAGGTGTCGCGGGTAAATATCTGGGTGGTGTCGAGATCTTTGGACATCTGGTCGATCGTTGGGCTACCCCGGCCCCGTTCTTCTGGCTGGTGCTGGCCGTCGCCGTTGTCGTGACACTGGGCTATATCAACCTATTGCGCGCGCCCTTGGGCCGCAGCTTCATCGCCGTACGAGATTCTGAGGTCTCAGCGCAGGCGATGGGCGTGGATATCGCGCGCACCAAGACGATCTCATTTGCCCTCTCCTGTGCAGTCACTGGGTTGGCAGGCGCACTGATGGGAATGTTTGCGGGAGCGTTCAACAACGAGACTTTCAGCGTCGTTATTTCGATCCAATTGCTGATGATGATCGTGATCGGCGGATTGGGTTCTATCCATGGCGCGTTTCTGGGTGCAATCGTGATCGGTTTCCTGCCGCAGTTCCTGTCGATCTCGAAGGAATATGCAGCGGCCATATTTGGCGGAAACACCGTTGCCATTCCGGGTTTGGAGTTTGGCATCTTCGGCATGATCCTGATCGCCTTCATCCTGTTCGAACCAATGGGCCTCTATGGCCGATGGTTGAAAATCCGCACTTGGTTCGAGCTGTTCCCCTTCTACCGCAAGGACATGTTCAAACGGCAAAAATCGTATCTCAAGACGGAGCGTCTGAGATGAGCTTGCTGGAGTTTGAAAGCGTCACCCTGAAATTCGGCGGTCTGACCGCAGTCGATAATCTGTCATTTGGTGTTCAGGAGGGCGAGGTTTTTGCCATCGTTGGTCCGAACGGGGCTGGCAAATCTACAGTCTTCAATCTGATCTCACGATTTTACGATCCTTATGCGGGGGCGATCCGGTTCGATGGGCACGACTTGCTGCGCGTGAAACCTTCGGCCGTAGCGGCCTATGGTGTGGCACGTACATTCCAGAACATTGAACTGTTCGAACACGCGACCGTTCTACAGAACCTTCTGGTCGGGCGCCACCGGCACCGCAAAACCAATCTGTTCTCGGAAATTCTGTTTACGCCCGCTGCGCGCAAGCAAGAGATTGAAAACCGTGAAATGGTAGAAGAGATCATCGACTTCCTCGACCTTCAGGCTTTCCGCGACAAGATGATCTCGGGCCTACCCTACGGTGTACGCAAGGTGGTCGAGGTCGCACGCGCGCTGGCCACCGATCCAAAACTCCTGCTACTGGACGAACCCGCCTCGGGCCTGTCGGTTGAAGAGACCTCCGATATGCGCTGGTGGATCGATGATATCCGACGGCAGATGGGGATCACCGTGCTGATGGTGGAACATGACATGGGACTGGTCTCGGGCGTTTCCGACCGGGTGCTGGCGATGGCTGACGGAGCGAAACTTGCGCTAGGAACCCCTGCTGAGGTTCAATCGCATCCAGCCGTGGTCGAGGCTTATCTGGGGAAAGCCTCATGAATGAGCCAATTCTCAGAATCCGCAATATCGAAAGCTTCTATGGCCCGATCATGGCCATTCGCGGTGTATCGCTGGACGTGCATCCAGGGCAGATCGTCTCGATCCTTGGCGCGAATGGTGCAGGCAAGACGACACTAATGAAAACCGTCTCGGGCGTGATGGACCCCGAAAAAGGCAGGATCACATTTGACGGCCAGCAAATACAAGGCTCCGAACCTCACAAGGTTGTTCAAAAAGGCATCGTACATGTGCCTGAAGGACGTGAGGTTTTTCCGCTTCTGACCGTCGATGAGAACCTGAGCCTTGGCGCGTATACCCTGTCAGACAAAGGTCAGATCGATCACGATCGCGATCTGGTCTTTTCCTACTTTCCCGTTCTGAAAGAACGCCGGGGTCAAGAGGCCGGCACCTTGTCTGGCGGGCAACAGCAGATGCTGGCAATCGGGCGCGGTTTGATGGCCAACCCCCGTATCATGCTGCTGGACGAGCCCTCGCTGGGCCTGTCACCGTTGTTGGTGCAAGAGATTTTTGGCATCCTCAAGCGCCTCAATGACGAGCAGAAAATGACGATGATGCTGGTTGAACAGAACGCCAATGCCGCCTTGGAACTTGCCCATCATGGCTATGTTATGGAGATCGGGCGGATCGTCATGGATGGTGCCGCCGATGTATTGCTGCAATCCGAAGACATCCAGAACTTCTATTTGGGCGTTCAGGAAGAAGGCGCGCGGGAGAACCGCCGTTGGAAACGCAAGAAGACGTGGAGGTGAGCCGGATGGACGCGAACCCCCTGCCCCCTCAGATCACGATCAACGGCGTGCAGTTCAACGCGACGCCCGGGCAGCGCCCGCTGTGGGTCGATGGTTGCGTGACGATTTGCGAGCTGTTCCAAAAACGTTGTGCCGAGTCGGGATCACGCACAGCGCATCGTGAAAAGGATTTCGGCATCTGGAAATCCTATTCATGGGCCGACTACTGGCAGCACGCCAGATGGATCGGGCTGGCCCTGCGCAAGTTGGGCCTGCAACGTGGCGAAGTTGTGTCAATCCTGTCCGAAGACCGTAAGGAATGGGCATGGTTCGATATGGGCATCCAATGCGTCGGAGGGATCGCCTCTGGCGTCTACACCACGGATTCAGCTGCTCAGCTGAAATATCTGATCAACGACAGTGGCAGCCGGTTTCTGATCGTTGAAGACGAAGAGCAGTTGGACAAGTTCCTCGAGGTAGAAGAGCAACTTCCAGATTTGCTCAAGGTCATTATCCTTGAAGACGAAGGCCTGCACGATCTCGACCATCCGCGTTGCATGATGATTGGGGACTTGTACTCTCTGGGGCGGCAGGCTGAGGCCGAAGAACCTGGCGCATTCGAGGCTGAGATCGCTGCGGCCTCGCCACAAGACACTGCCTTGCTCATCTATACATCGGGCACCACCGGCAATCCTAAGGGCGCCATGCTAAGCCATGAAAACATCATGGCGGCGATCGAAGCTGGCGCCCATTCCCTGCCGTCTCAGTCGACCGACGAACAACTGTGTTTTCTGCCGCTCTGTCATATCCTCGAGCGCGATGTGTCGATCTATTACCCACTGGCGATGAAAAGCACAGTGAATTTCGCCGAAAGCCCCGAAACGGTATTCGCCAACCTGCAAGAAGTCTCTCCCGCCACCTTTACCGCCGTTCCACGAGTGTGGGAGAAAATCTACTCGCAGGTCATGTTCATGGCAAAAGAAGCCACGCCGACCGGGCGTTTCGCCTTTGTGCAGGCGCTCAAGGCGGGCACGGCGCGGGCTGATTACATCCTTACGGGCAAGCCCGTGCCCTCGCCGGTCGCAATGCGGTTCTGGTTCTGGGATCGGCTAGTACTGCGCAACCTGCGCCGGATGCTGGGCCTAGACCGGCTTCGTCGGGGTGGTTCTGGTGCAGCGCCGATCTCTCCTGATCTGCTTAGATGGTATTGGGCCATCGGCGTACCAATTGTCGAAGGGTTCGGGATGACCGAGACTGCCGGCATAGCGGCGTTGAACACGCTTGGGGTCAACAAGATCGGCACCATTGGAATGCCAGTGCCCGGCAACGACATGCGTATTTCGGATGAAGGGGAAATTCAGGTTAAAGGTCTGAACATTTTTCAGGGCTACTGGCGCAACAATGCCAAAACGGCTGAAAGCTTCACTTGCGACGGCTGGCTGCGCACCGGGGATATGGGGCATATCGACGAGGATGGCTTTGTCACCATCACAGGTCGCCTCAAGGACATCATCATCACTGCGGGCGGCAAGAACATCACGCCCGCCGAGATCGAGAGTGGATTGAAGTTCAGCCAGTACATCTCGGACGCGGTAATCATCGGGGACAGGCGTAAGTATTTAACTGCGCTAATCATGATCGATCAGGAGAATGTCGAGAAATTCGCGCAAGAGCGTAAGATCCCCTTCTCGAATTTTGCATCCCTCTGTGCGGCATCGGAAGTCACCGAACTAATTGGTGCAGAGATCAAAGCCGTAAACAAAGAGTTTGCACGGGTCGAACAGATCAAGGATTTTCGTTTGATCGATGTGTTGCTGACCGCAGAGGATGATGAGCTGACTGCGACGATGAAACTCAAGCGTGGTCTTGTGGAAAAGAAACACGCACATCTCATTGAAGATATGTACAATTAGTTAAGGGACGACCCAACAGGGAGGAGAAATATGAAACAACTGATTAAAGGGTTTGCTGCAGCCACGGCATTAACTGCATGCGCCACAATAGGCTGGGCGCAAACCCAAGGTGTGAGCGATGATGAGATCGTCATCGGCTCTGTTAACGACCTCAGTGGCATCTTCGCTGCCGTGGGAGTACCGGCCACGAAGGGCGCGAATGTGGTCTTTGATCGGGTCAACGCTGAGGGCGGCGTTCACGGGCGTCAGATTCGCTTTGTGGTCGAGGATAATGGCTACCAGATGCCACGCGCGATGCAGGGTTATAACAAGCTTCTGAACCGCGATAAGGTGTTTGCCATGCTGCAATCGCTGGGTACGCCGATGAACGTCGCCGGGTTCAAGCTGCTGGACCCGAAAGGTATTCCCAACGTCGCTCCTCTGACCGCCGCGCGGCAGATGCTGCAAGAGCCGATGAAGAACAAGTTCACGTCGTTCTCGACCTATTACGACCAGGCGCGGATTGGAGTGAAATATCTAAACGGTGAATTCGGATCGCAAACCGTCTGCACAATGTATCTACCCACCGATTTCGGCGAGGAAATCCTGGAAGGCAGCAAAGCTGGGGCTGAAGAAGCTGGCATCACTTTCGGCGCAGAGACCACCCATAAGCCGGACGAGACGGACTTCGTGGGGTCCTTGAGCAAGCTCAAGGAAGAAGGTTGCGATATCGTCACCATGGCCCTCGGCGTACGTCAGGCAATCACCGTTGTTGGAACGGCCAAGAAAATGGGTCTGACCGACATGAAGTTCCTCGGCACCTCGGCCAGCTTCTTGACCGTGGTGGCACAGGTACCCGGAGGCGTCACGGATGGTTTCTATGCAGCCGCGTCCTGGTTGGACCTCTGGGCGCGCGCGGAAGAACCTGCCCCGGCAGCGTTTATCGCAGAATACAAAGAGGCAACAGGCGAGGATCCGGTCGGTTTCTCAATGCTTGGCTATTCAGCAGCCGAGATGATGGTCAAAGCGCTTGAGGCCGCAGGGCCTGATCTGACCCACGAAAGTTTCATCGCCGCAATGGAATCGCTGGATTACATGGATGAGCTGGTCGGCAACCAGATCACCTATGGGCCGGATGACCATCAGGGTGCTGATACTGTCTTTGTCAGCGTCGTCGAAAATGGTGCGTGGAAACTGGTTTACGAAGAATAAACCCACCAAAAAAAAGGGCTCGCAGTTGCGAGCCCTTTCCAATTCGGTATCCGTAGCGATTAACGCTTCGAGAACTGGAACGAACGACGCGCTTTGCGCTTACCGTATTTCTTACGTTCCACAACGCGGCTGTCGCGGGTCAGGAAGCCAGCAGCTTTCAGAGCGCCACGCAGGTTCGGATCGTACAGTTGCAGCGCTTTCGAGATGCCGTGCTTGACCGCACCGGCCTGCCCCGTCAGGCCACCGCCTTTGACGGTTGCAACAACATCGAACTCACCTTCAACACCAGCAACCTGGAACGGCTGGCGCAGGATCAGCTGCAGAACGGGACGCGCAAAATACTTGTCCTGATCCTTGCCGTTCACGGTGACCTTGCCGGAACCCGGCTTGATCCAAACGCGGGCAACGGCGTCTTTACGCTTGCCGGTGGCATAGGAGCGGCCCAGTTCGTCACGTACGGGTTCACGCACGATGACTTCTTCGGCCACGGTTTCAACGCCTGCGACGGCGCTCAGCTCTTCGAGAGTATTGATCTGATCAGCCATCGGTCATTAGCTCCGGGTGTTTTTCTTGTTCATGGATGCAACATCCAGAACTTCGGGCGCTTGCGCCTCATGAGGATGCTCGGCACCGGCGTAAACGCGCAGATTGGTCATCTGCTGGCGTGCCAGACGGTTGCCCGGCAGCATGCGCTTGACCGCTTGGGTCACGACGCGCTCGGGGTGTGCACCTTCGAGGATCTGCTGCTTGGTGCGCGACTTGATGCCGCCCGGGTGGCCAGTGTGCCAGTAGAAGTTCTCTTCGCGCTTCTTGCCGGTCATCTGGATTTTGTCAGCGTTGATCACGATGACGTTGTCGCCCATGTCCATGTTCGGGGTGAACGACGCTTTGTGCTTGCCACGCAGGCGCATGGCGACGATCGAGGCAAGACGGCCCAGAACAACGCCTTCTGCGTCGATCAGGATCCATTTCTTGTCGATGTCTGCAGGTGTTGCAGAAAAGGTTTTCATGGCAGGATAGTCCTGTTTGATGTGAAAGACCGCCCCGTGGCGGAGCGGCCCGAATTCGATGGATGGGGTTTAGACCTACTCGTGATGCAGGTCAATACACGCAAGGTAGAATAAATTATGCGATAACAGATGTTTACAAAATAGGTATTATTTTACCCCAATGATTTATCCGCCAACCTATCTAAATCTATTAGGCGCGCAACTGTAACCCACTCATTAAAACCAACCTGTCCCCGGAGGCTACCATGCAAGAACTAAACAATGTAATTGCCGCTTATGGTGCGGCCTGGCAGGAAACGAACCCGAATAGACGACTGGAACTGCTTGATCAATGTTTTGCTGGCAATGGCCGCTATGTCGATCCTACCGCTGCGGTAACTGGAAGAGATAAGTTATCCGCACATATCGGAGAAGTCCTGAAAGATACGCAAGGCCGCGTTGAACTGACAAGCGCCCCCACCTCGCATCATGACGTCGTCCACTTCACTTGGCATATGGTTTCACCCGATGGTTCGATCATGGTTGCGGGGCATGATTTCATCCGCCTCGATGCCGACGGCAAGATCGGGCATCTGGCCGGTTTTTTTGGCGACCCTGCCCCGTTGAACTAAGGCTTAGACGCTTATTTGTTCGGGTGGGTTATCCAACAACGCGCGCAGACGCAGCATTGCATCTTCAAATTTAGCTAACGAGACATGCCCGTTCACTGCAATTCGGACAGCATTCGGTGCCCTGCCGTCCCTAAGCGCGAATTCGTCGGCGGATCGCAATTGAATACCTTCACGTTCAGCTGCGCGACTGAATGCAGCAGAGCGCCAACCCGAAGGCAGATGTAGCCACACAAAGGGAATCTCTGAATCCCAATTGAGGTCAAAGCCGCCCAAGGCGTTTACTGCGACCCGCACATATTCTCCCATCTTGGAGCGAACATCTCGTGCCAGTTGCCTCGCCTCTGGGTGCCCCAACAATAGCCGCGTCAATTCGGCTAAGGGTTGGGCCAACCCAAAGTACCCGTACTCGGCAGATCGGCGCAAATCTACGCTTCGCTCCCGTGGGGCAATCGCGAATCCAACGCGCAGTGCCGGCGTCAGCGTTTTGGAAATTGAAGAGACATGCCAGCCCCGCTCAGGTGCCAACGCACGATAGCTAGGCGCGCGTGCCTCACCCATGCGATAGCAATCATCTTCGATGATTTGCAATTCATACTTACGCGCGATCTCAACAACTTCTTTGCGTCGCTCCAGCGGAGAATGCCCGCCCGTGGGGTTCTGCACCTCGGGTGAGACGCAAATCGCCTGCGCCTTGGTTTGCCTGAGGATGTGATCCAGCGCTTCGGGGCTTATTCCCCATTTGTCCATTTTTACCCCGACAATCTCGGCGCGCATCAATTCACCGGCACGCCGGAAACCGGCATACGATAGATCCTCGACCAGTACGACGGGTCTGGGATCCCTCAGAACGGTTTGAAAAACAACACAAATACCACTTTGTCCGCCATGCGTCAGTACAATGTCATCAGCATTCAATGAGCCAAGTGGAAGATCCGATAACCAGTCAGCCACAACTTGGCGCACCGGTAGATAAGCATCGCGGGTCGGATAGTTCATGAACATCCGCGGATCGCCTTTCGCAACCTTTTCAAGGCATTCGCGGATTAAGGTCACCTGCCCTACATCTGGCAGGCGTGGGCTGAACAGGCTAACGTTGGACTCATATTTATCGTCCCTCAGGTGCAACTGCCGCGACCAGACATCATCCAAAATGGGCGATCGCGGTGGGGCGACAAATGTACCACGCCCGACCTCGGCTTGTAGCAAACCTTCATCGGTCAGGATCGTATAGGCACGCGCGACAGTGCCTGGTGTGATCTTTAATCGATACGCCAGTTCCCGCACCGGAGGCAGCTTCTTTCCAACCTCCAGTGTCTTGTTATCTATCGCTTTTCGGATCGTGTCGGCAACCAGAGTGTATTTCGGACCTTTGGATTTCGGTAACGCCTCTGGCCAAATTGTATCCATTACAATTCTTCCTTTGATTTCGATACAATGTTGAATGTATCAACGCACTGTACCGAACATCTTAGCTTTGTGTCAATACAATTAGAAAGGATACCCAAGATGACACGCGCAATGCACAACCCCGCCCTCTTGCTGCTGAACGACAGCCCTCGGCTGCCGCTGATCGCCGCGCTGGCCGTGCGGTTTGCGGCGATTGTCACACAGTGGGAGCAACGCCGCCGAAGCCGCGTCAATTTAGGCAAGCTGGATGACAGGCTGCTTCGCGATGTAGGACTGACCCGCCATCGCGCTGATGAAGAAGTAAGCCGCTACTTCTGGATGAAATAATTATCCCCAGTCCCATCTAAGGGACCTCTTCCTGGCCGGGGTTTGTCCCCGGCCCTTTTTTATCCAAACGCGGCGGCGGCTGAACCTTCTGGAGGAATGGAATACGTCATACTCGCCCGTGCGACCGGTTTGTCCGAGCCGTCCGAGTACATCAGCACATCCCCTACTGCCAATGTTCGACCTAATTTCAGCAACTTGCATTCGGCAATTAAGTCGGTGCCACCTTCCGGCTTGCGAAGGAAATCCAGCGAACTGTTTGTAGTTACCGCCAGCGATTGCCGACCCTTTCGCGCCAAAACCATCGCATAAACGCTAACATCTGCCAGCCCGAACATGGACGGCCCGGATACGGTGCCGCCAGGGCGCAGATGTCGGTCCTCGACCCTTAGTCGCATCGTGATTGACGTCTCGGTCAGTTCTTCCACAACAAAATCGCTGTGGACCTGTGGAAATACTTCTTCCAGATACTCTGTCAAATCTTGTTTGCTCAGTGCTAACGACATGCTTCCCCTCATGGCTCTGCCCGCCTAGAGTTGGCCCGAACGCCAGCGGGAGGGCAAGATGGCAATTCTGGAACGTAACGACACAGGAGCTATTGCGCGGCTCAAGATGAATGCGCCTGAGCGTTTGAATGCACTGAGTGACGAAATGCTCGCCGCGTTGCAGGCCGAGCTCGATGCACTGCGTGATGATAATTCGATTCGTGTCGTTATTCTTTCAGGGGCGGGAAAAGCGTTTTGTGCCGGGCACGATCTGAAACAGATGACGCAAGGACGACAGGCCAGCGACCGAGGGCTTTCCTACTTTCAGGATCTGTTCGACCGCTGCGCAAAGATGATGCTGTCTATCCAGTCCCTGCCCCAGCCTGTTATTGCCCAGACGCACGGAATCGCTACGGCGGCAGGCTGTCAGTTGGTAGCAACCTGTGACATGGCAATTGCGGCCGAGGGTACACGGTTTGGCGTAAATGGCGTTAATATCGGCCTGTTTTGCTCGACCCCGATGGTGGCACTCAGCCGGAATATTCCGCGTAAACAGGCGTTTGAGATGCTGACGACCGGTGATTTTATTTCAGCCGAGCGCGCAGCCGAGCTTGGTCTGGTCAACCGGGTTGTCCCTGAAAACCTGCTGGCGGAAGAAACTGATACGCTTGCTGAGAAGTTGGCGGCAAAGCTTAGCAGTGCGGTGAAAATCGGTAAAACAGCTTTTTATCAACAAGTTAACATGCCCGTTGACCAGGCCTACGCGTATACTGCCGAAGTAATGGCACAGAATATGATGGACCGGAATACCGAGGAAGGCATAAGCGCATTTATAGAGAAACGTCCGCCCAATTGGCATCAGTGACGCTGTTATTTCATACATTTTTCAGCACTGTTCGCATTTTTTCACTTTTCAAAAGGGCGACACTGTGGCAATGCTGGGACAAGGCCAAGGCCTGAATATGCTTTTGGGTCGCCGTGGGCGGAAGGTCCCTCCAGCTGGTTTCTCTCACCGGCGCAGACATTCCCGCAGCGGCGACCCCAAAAACTTCTCCGTTTAAAGTTGCTGATATCTGCGCATTGCGTATGACGTTGCAGTGCCCTATTTGGCAGCGCATGACAGATAAGTTGCACATCGTGGGCGGCGGCATGGCCGGGTCCGAGGCCGCCTGGCAGGCGGCGGAAATGGGCGTGGATGTTGTGATCCACGAAATGCGACCCAAAGTAGGCACCTTTGCGCACCAGACCGGCAATCTGGCCGAGATGGTATGTTCGAACTCTTTCCGCTCGGATGATGATGAACAGAACGCTGTCGGATTGCTGCATTGGGAAATGCGCGCAGCAAACGGGTTGATTATGACCACGGCTGATAGCCACCGCCTACCAGCAGGTGGTGCCCTGGCGGTTGACCGTGATCCTTTTGCTGAATCTGTGACCGCCAAGTTGAAGGCACATTCACACGTATCAGTCACTGACGAGGAGGTCATCAGCCTGCCCAGTGAGGGCCACTGGATATTCGCCACAGGCCCGCTGACCTCACCCGGTTTGAGTGAGGCCATACGGTCAGAGACAGGTGCCGAAGCACTAGCCTTTTTCGACGCCATAGCGCCTATCGTCTACGCTGACAGCATTGATATGAGCAAAGCATGGATGCAGTCGCGTTATGACAAGGGCGAGACCGAAGAAGAACGGACGGCCTATCTCAATTGTCCGATGGATCGTGAACAGTACGAAGCCTTCATTGATGCGCTGCTGGCGGCTGACAAGACCGAGTTCCACGAGGGCGAAACCGCTGGTTATTTCGACGGCTGCCTGCCGATCGAAGTAATGGCCGAGCGCGGCCGTGAAACCTTGCGTCACGGTCCGATGAAACCCGTTGGTCTGACCAATCCGCACCAACCGGATGTAAAGCCACACGCTGTTGTTCAATTGCGGCGTGACAATGCATTGGGCACCTTATTCAACATCGTTGGTTTTCAGACCAAGATGAAATACGGCGCACAAACGGATGTTTTTCGTAAAATCCCAGGGCTGGAAAACGCCAGCTTTGCGCGGTTGGGTGGCATTCATCGTAATACCTTCATCAATTCCCCGACATTGCTAGATGCGCAGATGCGGCTGAAATCCCGGCCCAATATTCGATTTGCGGGCCAGATCACCGGGGTTGAAGGCTATGTTGAAAGTGCCGCGATGGGCTTGCTGGCTGGTCGTCTTGGTGCCGCCGAGATTTTGGGCAAGACCTTGCCCGAAGTGCCTCATGACAGCGCGATGGGCGCGTTGATCCACCATATTACCGGCGGTGCTGAGGCCAAAACGTTCCAGCCCATGAACGTGAATTTCGGATTGTTCCGCCCTGTCGATGGTCTGAAAGGTGGTCGTCGGGGCCGTAAAGATCGCTACAAGGCGTATACAGACCGGGCAAAAGCTGTCTGGAGAGACTGGTTAAACCAGTGTTGACTGGACGGCACGCCTACCCTGCGCCTAACATGTGAGGTATGAGCGACAAGTTTTTGAAAAACACATACAATCTGAACTCTGCCCAGGAAACGCAGGAACACTATCAGAATTGGGCGGCTTCGTATGATGATGAAGTCGATGAGCATGGCTACGTCACCCCGGATCGTGTTGCCGCAGCATTGTGGTCATTTATCTCAGATGCCGAGGTGCCGGTTCTGGACTATGGCTGTGGCACAGGGCTTTCAGGTGTTGCGCTGAGCAAGGCCGGTTTCCACGTGATCGACGGCATGGACCCATCGCCGAATATGCTGAAAGGGGCAGCGGCCAAGGGTGTCTATCGCAATCTGATAGGCTTTGACGTCACCAACCCCGAACCGATTGAGGCGGGTGCTTACTCTGCCATCACATCTATAGGGGTTATTGGAGCCGGCGCGGCTCCGCCTGAAACCTTTGATCTTCTTATGAATGCGTTACCACGCGGTGGGTATCTGGCCTTTTCTTTCAATGACCATACCTTGGCCGATCACGCCTATACCGCGCGTCTCAACGATTGGCTGGACATGGGGCACGCACGGTTGTTATTTCGTGAATATGGCCCTCACCTCCCCGGAATGGACATGAAATCTAACGTCTACGTTGTTGAAAAAGCGTGAGATTCATAACGCGCTTTGCGCCTTCTCCGACAGGTCTATTGCATCTGGGCCATGCATATTCTGCACTTCTGGCCCATGATCAAGCGCAGGCTGCAGGTGGAGAATTCCACTTGCGGATCGAAGATGTAGATCAGTCGCGTTCTCGCCTTCATTGGGAAAACCAAATCTATGACGATCTGCACTGGCTTGGCCTGACATGGCCTCAGCCGGTGATGCGCCAATCAGATCGAATTCAAAAATATCGACGCGCGCTCGAAACCTTGATCGATCTGAAGTTGGTCTACCCTTGCCAATGTAAGCGTGCCGATATCGAGGCCGCGGCTGGGGCCCCACAGGAAGGAGCGCCCCAGTTTGGACCAGATGGGCGCATCTATCCGGGTACATGCCGTCAGCGGCTCCTGCAGGATTCGGCCTCCGAGGATGTTCTTCGCCTCAATATGGAAAAAGCACTAGAGGCGTCAGAGCTTCGCACTTTTCGTGAAACCGGAGCGAAACATGCGGGAACACACTCACTTTGTGCCGATACGCTTCTCAACGCAGTCGGCGATATCATCCTCGTTCGGCGCAATATGGGCAGTTCTTATCATTTGTCCGTAGTCGTTGACGACGCAGATCAGGACATAACGCATGTGGTCCGAGGTGAAGATCTGTTCGACGCTACGCAGATACACGTCTTGCTACAGGGCTTGCTTGGGCTGCCAACGCCGGTATATCACCACCACCGTCTAATCCGAGATGAAGCGGGCAAACGGCTTGCAAAACGCGATGATGCGCGCGCGATTTCTCTATATCGCGATCAAGGTATTACACCGGCCGAAATCAGAACGATGGTCGGGCTTTAATTTTAGAATCAACCCGATCGCCAAACGCTTCATTCCATCGGTGACATAAGCTCGACTTCGGTGCCATCGCGAACCGCTGTATAGAAGCAACTCCGCCGATTTGTGTGACAGGCCGGACCGGTTTGTTTCACTACGATCAGAAGGCAATCCCGGTCACAATCGACGCGAAAATCCACCAACTCCTGCGCATGGCCCGAACTTTCGCCTTTGACCCAGAACGCCTGTCGCGATCGCGACCAATAGGTGACACGCCCAGTATCCAGCGTACGCTCGATGGACTGGGCGTTCATCCATGCCATCATAAGAACCTCACCGGTTTCTTCATCCTGCGCAATCGCAGGGATCAAACCAGCCTCGTTGAATTTCAGTGTCGACGGGTTGAACAAGACTGTGTCAGCCATCGCAAAAACCTTTTGCATCCCAGAATCTCGCCATTATGTATGGGGAATAGAAAACGAGGGAAAGCCATGAGCGGCGAAACCGATCTAATCAAGCTCTATTCCGGACGCATTCTGGCGCTGGCGGCGGATATTCCGCATCTGGACCGCTTGGAAAATCCCGATGCAACAGTGAAAAAACGTGCACCTTTATGCGGCTCGACAGTAACTGTTGACGTCAATGTCGAGGATGGGCGGATTACCAACTTCGGGCAGGATGTTAAGGCTTGTGCTTTGGGCCAGGCTTCGGCTTCGGTTGTCGGCAGCGCGGTGATCGGTGCGACACGGGCTCAGGTAGAAACCGCGCGCGATCAGCTTTCGGCAATGTTGAAGAAAGACGGCCCGGCCCCCGACGCTCCATTTGACGGGCTCGAGGTTTTAATGCCCGCACGGGACTATAAGAATCGACATGCTTCGATCCTGTTGGCACTGGACGCAACCGCGGAAGCGATGGAGCAGGTAGAACAAGCCAACTGCGCCTGATCGTGGCTTTTCCAATCAAAGCCGTATAGTGTGCCCCTAATTGATTTGGGGGTTAACGTGAACAACTTGCTGGAACATTTCGTGACGCTTTGGGTTGTAATCGACCCGATCGGCACGATCCCCGTCTTTATCGCCGTCACTGCCGGTATAGCCGCTGGGGCCCGTCGCAAGACCGCCCTATTGGCGGCATTGGTGAGCGCGGGAATACTAATGTTCTTTCTCATCTTCGGACAACTTGTGATCGAGGCATTGGACATCGGCCTGAACTCGTTTCAGGTTGCCGGTGGGATAATCCTGTTTCTCTTCGCGTTGACCATGATCTTTGGCGAAAGCAAGCAAGAGGTTGAACAACGTCAGGCCGAAGAGGACCTGGACGATAAAATGCATAAGACCAATCCAGCCATTTTCCCGCTGGCCGTACCATCCCTCGCCTCCCCTGGCGCGATGCTCGCTATCGTTGTTTTAACCGACAACAACCGATACAGCGTCGCTGATCAAAGTATCACTGCATTGGTTATGCTAGCCGTGATCGCCATCGCGTTTGTGCTGATGCTATTGGCAGAACCGATCATCCGGTTAATCGGACATTCTGGTGCAGCCATCATCAGCCGCGTAATGGGGATGATACTGGCCTCAGTCGCGGTCAATTCTGTCCTGTCGGCGACGATTGAGATTATCAAAACTGGTCAGCTTTGAAAAAAGAACCGCCGCACCTTCCGGGCGGAAAGGGCGGCGGCAAGTCATGCGTTTCTCATGTAGGGTCCGGATTACCGCACGGGGCCGAGGCTGGCCCCTTCAAGGGAAATGGGACAGGCAGGTCACCCTTGATCATGACGGGGAAACAAGCGCGGTATGATCGGCACGAGATCGCAGGCAGAAAGGCTTAGAACCCGCTTGGCAGGTGAAGGGCAACCACCAGCATCACAACCAGAGAAACCGCGCCTGCCGCATCCTGTAAGATCGTGGATTGCGAACGGGTAAAGGCAGTCTTGATCTGGCTCAGCATGGTCTCACCTCCGGTCAGGTTTAATCATTTGTTGACCTTTTGTTCTCATATTTTGACGAGTCGGTAAAGAACTTTTTGAGAACATTTGTGAACTTTATGGGATTTACAATCTAACCCACTGATATCAAACGGATTGCCCTGTCCTGTTTCATGAGCCACAGAAGAACACGCGCAGCCTGGCCTCGGTCTGATGTCAACTTGGGATCTGAAGAGAGCAACGCGCGCGCATCTGATTGCGCCACAGCCATCAATCCGGCCTGGCGTTCGAGATCGGCAATCCTGAACTTGGGCAAGCCAGATTGCGCTGTACCGATCAAGTCACCCGCGCCGCGCATCTGCAAATCGGTCTCAGCAATGCGGAACCCGTCCTCGGTTTCACGCAGAACTTCCAGACGCTTGCGGCCACCTTCGCTAAGTGGCGGTTGATACATCAGCAAACAGGTCGAAGCATCCTCTCCGCGTCCAACCCGCCCCCGCAACTGGTGCAATTGCGCCAATCCGAAAATCTCTGCCCGTTCAATCACCATGATTGTGGCATTGGGAACATTGACCCCAACTTCAATCACCGTGGTCGCGACAAGAACCTTGGTTTGGCCAGTCTGAAACGCCGCCATTGCAGCATCTTTTTCAGCGGGTGGCATTTGGCCATGCACGAGGCCGACAACTATTTCACCCAAAATCGCACGCAGCCGCTTGAAACGCTCCTCGGCGGCGGTCAGGTCTGAGACTTCGGATTCATCGACTAGTGGACATACCCAATAGCATTGTTTGCCCGCATCAATCGCGCCGCGCAGGTGGGCCACAACCTCTTCCATTCGCTGCGTGCTGACGATCGCGGTCTTGATTGGCTTTCGGCCAGGTGGCTTTTCATCAAGAACCGAGACATCCATGTCACCATACTGCGCCAACGCCAAACTGCGCGGGATGGGCGTAGCGGTCATCACCAGAACATCCGCGCGTTGACCTTTTTCGGACAATTCCATCCGCTGGCGGACACCAAAACGGTGTTGTTCATCGACGATGGCCAGCCTTAGGGCTTTAAACTCGACATCGTCCTGAAATACCGCATGGGTGCCGACCAGTATTTGAATGTCACCTTGTTTCAGTGCGGCCAACTTCGCCCGACGTTCGGCCCCTTTGTCGCGCCCGGTCAGGATTTCCAGCACAACTCCGGCCTCTTCGGCTAAGGGTCGCAGTCCTTCAAGATGTTGTCGGGCAAGGATCTCGGTGGGAGCCATCATCACCCCCTGCCCGCCTGCTTCGACCGCGATCAAAAGCGCCATGAACGCCACAAGCGTCTTTCCCGCGCCGACATCGCCTTGCAGCAATCGATTCATGCGGGAACCCGAGGCCATATCCGCCGAAATTTCTTCGACCGCACGGGATTGAGCATCGGTTGGTCGATACGGCAAGCTTACAAGCACCATGGATTGTAGCGCCCCTGTCCCAAGGCTGACGATGCCACGCGCCTTCCGCTCACGCTGTCGTGCCAGAGCCAAAGTCAGCTGATGGGCGAGCAATTCATCATAGGCCAGACGCTCCCTTGCGGGTGCAAAAGGGGCTACGTCATCCGCTCCATGCGGATGATGAGCAGCACGAATTGCAGCCGACCAGTCAGGCCAGTTTTGCTGAGCCACCTGAGCTGGGTCTGCCCATTCAGCCAGAGCAGGCACCCGCTTGAGTGCACTTTGCGCCGCCTTGTACGCTGTTTTCTGCGTAACGCCCTGGGTCAGATGATAAACCGGTTCAAACTCTGGTAATTCACCTGCGTTTTCTGGCGCAACCATGTGATCGGGGTGTACCATCTGGGCCATTCCATCAAACAGTTCCAGCTTTCCCGAAACCACGCGGCGCGCACCCTGCGGCAACAGTTTCTTCAGATAATCCCCGCGCGCGTGAAAGAACACTAGTTGAAAATCCGCTTGGCTGTCCTCGACATGAATGCGGTATGCACCACCTTTGTTACGCGGAGGCCGGTGGGTTCCGATCGTGACCTCTACCGTCAATGTGGTCGGAAGATCGGCCCCTTGTATGGTATCGCGTCGGCGCCGGTCGATCACCGCATAAGGCAATGAAAACAAGACATCTCGCGGCGACTCGATGTCTAATTGGCCGAAAAGTTGCGCTGTTTTCGGTCCCACACCATCCAGCGTTTCAAGCCCTGCGAACAGCGGAAAGAGTTGCTCTGGCCTGCCGCTCATAGATCGCCGATCAGTTGAAGCCAGCCGTCTTCATCCAAGGTTTCGATACCCAAATCGGCCGCTTTCTTTGCCTTCGACCCAGCACCCGGACCCGCCACCAACAAATCGGTTTTTTGGCTGACTGAACCCGACACCTTGGCACCCAACGCCTCGGCGCGCGCCTTGGCCTCGGCGCGCGTCATCTTTTCAAGCGTTCCTGTAAAGACGACCGTTTTTCCTGCAACCGGGCTGTCCGATGCAGGCGCATCCGGCGGAACAATGGTTAAGTGATTGCGCAGTTCATCAATCGCCTTGCGTTCGTCCAGGTTGGCAAAGGCGTCAGACAACGACAGCCCCAGCGTGGTTCCAATGCCGTCAATAGCAATCAAATCCGTCCAAGCGCTGGCAGCGTCCACTGGTACATTTAGGCTTGCAACCATTGCATCCCGCGCCTCTTTGACTCTAGCGCGCCGACCTTCTTCTATAGCTGTGATCCTCTCTGCATCTTCCGCTTCGTCAGCGGCACGCTGCGCAAGTGCTGCGGGTCGCGCCGTATCGATTGACGCGGTCATTTGATCCCAATCACGATAGAACAGGGCCAAATCCCGGGCGCCGACTTCGCCCACATGGCGAATTCCGAGTGCAAACAACAATCGAGCGAAGGGAATGGTTCGTTTGTCATCAATCGCGGCGAACAGATTGCTGGCCGAGGTCTCTCCCCAACCGTCGCGGTTTTTCAAACGGGCAAGATTTTCAGCGTCTCGTTCTTTCAAGGTGAAGATATCGGCAGGTGTGTTGATAGGCAGAACGGGGTCGTTGTGGAACATCTCGATCTGTTTGGCACCGAGCCCTTCGATATCGAAGGCTTTGCGCGACACGAAATGTTTAAGTTTCTCCACCGCCTGCGCGGGGCAAATTAAACCCCCGGTGCATCGGCGTACTGCATCACCTTCTTCGCGGATCGCCTCACTGTCACATTCCGGGCATGTCGTTGGAAAGGAATAAGGTTTCGCATCATCCGGCCGTTTTGACAGATCAACATCCGAAATCTTTGGGATCACATCCCCTGCCCGATAAACCTGCACCCAATCGCCGATGCGTATGTCTTTGCCATCGCGGATAACCCCGCCTTTGGCGTCCCGCCCCGCGATATAGTCCTCATTGTGCAGCGTCGCGTTCGACACAACGACCCCACCGACAGTCACAGGATGCAAACGTGCAACCGGGCTAAGCGCTCCGGTCCGACCCACCTGAATGTCGATCGCTTCAAGCCGGGTCCAGGCCAGTTCGGCCGGAAATTTATGCGCGATCGCCCAGCGGGGCGTTGTCGAGCGGAATCCCAACCGGGATTGCAGACTCAGATCATCAACTTTGTAGACCACCCCGTCGATGTCATATCCCAAAATCGCACGTTGTTCTTCGATCGCGCGGTAATGATCCAGCATCTGACCTGTCGTGGAACAGAGACGCGTAAGCGCGTTGATTTGGAAGCCCAATGCTTTGAGTCGTTCGATTGCCGCCATTTGCGTTTCAGCCAGAGGTTTCGACAGTTCGCCCCAGGCATAGGCAAAAAACTTTAGTGGACGTGACCGAGTTATTTCCGAGTCCAGTTGGCGCAGCGAACCAGCTGCTGCGTTACGCGGATTTGCGAAAGTCTTTCCACCTGTTTCAATTTGCCGGGCGTTCAGCGCTTCGAAATCATGATGAGACATGTAAACCTCGCCGCGAACCTCGAATATATCTGGAGCACCTTCAATTCGAGGCGGTATATCCGACACCGTGCGCGCATTGGCGGTCACGTTTTCCCCGGTCTCACCATCCCCTCGGGTCGCCGCCTGAATCAGCTCGCCGTGTTCATACCTCAAGGATAACGAGAGGCCATCGATCTTTGGCTCGGCTGTATATTCAAGCGGTGCGTCTTCCCCTAACCCGAGATACTTGCGGATTGAGCGGTCAAAATCGGCAACATCCTCATCGTCAAAGGCATTGCCAAGTGACATCATCCGCACTGCATGCGTGACTTTGGAAAACCCATCTGAAACTTGCGCCCCTACTTGATCCGTAGGGCTGTCTGAACGTTTTAGTTCCGGAAAGCGTGCCTCAATATCTGCATTACGACGTTTGAGGGCATCATAATCGGCGTCTGAAATTTCCGGAGCATCTTCAGTGTGATAAAGCTGGTTAGCCCTCTGCAACTCCTTGGCAAGCCGAGCCAGTTCTGCACGTGCTTCGTCTTCCGTCAATTCTGCGATTGCAGTGGTATCGCTCATGGCCCCGCCCTGTCACGTCATATTAGAATCCAGTGATAGGACGAGGCCATGATCAGGTCCAGTGTTGTGCTGAGACGCGAGTGAAATTACCGTCCTGGACCATCGACGGTAGCGGTCAGATCAAATCAGGCGCCAACGGCAAGGCGGGCTTCACCCATATTGCTGGATTGTGGATCACGCAGAACATAACCGCGACCCCAGACTGTTTCGACATAATTCTCACCACCAGTGGCATTGCTGAGCTTCTTTCGTAACTTGCAGATGAACACATCGATAATTTTCAATTCTGGCTCATCCATGCCACCGTAGAGATGATTTAGGAACATCTCTTTGGTCAGAGTTGTACCTTTACGCAGGCTTAGAAGCTCAAGCATCTGATATTCTTTGCCCGTCAGGTGCACGGTCTTTCCTTCGACCTCAACGGTCTTGGCATCCAGATTGACGGCCACCTGCCCTGTGTGGATCACGGACTGGGAATGCCCCTTGGAACGCCGGATGATCGCGTGAATACGTGCCACCAGTTCTTCGCGATGGAAGGGTTTGGTCAGGTAATCGTCTGCACCAAACCCGAAGCCTTTGATCTTGCTTTCGGTGTCGTCCGCGCCCGACAGGATCAGGATCGGTGTTTCCACGCGTGCGATCCGCAATTGTCGCAGCACTTCGTGGCCGTTCATATCAGGCAAATTCAGGTCAAGCAGAATGAGGTCATAATCATACAGCTTGGCCAGATCGATTCCTTCTTCGCCAAGGTCCGTCGCATATACGTTGAGATTTGCGTGCGTCAGCATCAATTCAATGCTCTTGGACGTGGTTGGATCATCCTCGACAAGAAGTATGCGCATTTTTCACTGCTCCAATTAGGTCAAATTCTTCAACTGATCTGAGCCTGAATAAGAATGGTTAATCTGACGTTACCGTTGAATCATTTATTCATCTTCACCCTTAGGTTGTCGATATTTTTTTAATGCAGTCACCTTCAGCGCATCGATTCCGTGCTCAGCTACGGCTGACACCCAGGAATTGAATTCCTCATCGCTGATGCCATAGCGTTTCTTTGCTTCAGACAGGGAAATCAGCCCGTAAAGCACTCCACGCACGACAATTACTTTGCGCGAAGCCACCCATCGCCGCGTGTCTGCCGGGGGTAGATCGGCGCGTGTTAGCACGCTTCCATCCGGCAAGGTGACCGATCTTGGACCTTCAACTTTGTGCAAATACATCTGTTCCACCTTCTTCTGCTGCGACAAAGCTGCATCCAACCTACTTAAAACGGTGTGAAACCGCCCCTTGAGAGTGTGTAGAATTTTCCTATATTCTGCCGGTCTTTCTTAACCCGGACTGGAACCGCCAATGGCCCTCGATACCGAGACCCCGCTAAACTCGCTTGGCTTTGCCAAACCGCCCTCGGAAACGCGGGTGGTTGTGGCTATGTCTGGCGGCGTGGACAGCTCTGTTGTCGCGGCCTATCTGGCTGATCAGGGCTATGACGTTGTAGGGGTTACGCTGCAGCTTTACGACCACGGCGCGGCGCTTGCCAAGAAAGGCGCGTGTTGTGCTGGGATCGATATCCACGACGCGCGCCGCGTGGCCGAAGAGCGCGGCTTCCCTCATTATGTTCTGGATTATGAGAACATCTTCAAAGATGCTGTAATCGACGAATTCGCTGACAGCTATCTGGCAGGAGCGACTCCGGTGCCCTGCATCCGCTGCAATGAGCGGGTGAAGTTCAAGGACCTGCTGGAAACCGCCAAGGACCTAGAGGCCGACTGTATGGCCACCGGTCATTATATCCAGCGCAAGATGGGAACCAATGGGGCCGAGTTGCATAGTGCTGAGGATGCCAACCGCGATCAGTCCTATTTCCTTTTCTCGACAACGCCCGAGCAGTTGGATTTCCTGCGCTTTCCTTTGGGGCATTTGCCCTCCAAGGACGCCACACGCGAGATGGCCGCGCAATACGGGTTGGCTGTTGCGGACAAGCCTGACAGCCAGGACATCTGCTTTGTACCGAACGGCAACTACGCCAGCGTAATCGAAAAGTTGCGCCCAGGTGCTGCAGAGCCGGGTGAAATCGTACATGCCGATGGCCGTGTTCTGGCACAGCATGATGGAGTGATTCACTATACAATCGGTCAGCGCCGCGGGCTTGGCATCGGTGGCCTAAGCGAGCCGTTGTATGTGGTAAAGCTGGACGTCGACAAAAAGCAGGTTGTCGTCGGCCCCAAAGAGATGTTGGCTACACGGACAGTTCCGGTGCGTGAAATCAATTGGCTTGGAGACGAACCCTTTACGTCGCGAGACGAATGGCATGTGTCGGTCAAGGTCCGCTCGACCCGCCCGCCGCGTGAGGCGATCATTCGGCCTCTGTCCGACACGACGGCCGAGGTTGAGCTGTTTACGCCCGAAGAAGGTATCTCTCCGGGTCAGGCGTGTGTGTTTTACGAAACTGGTGGAAGCCGCATCTTTGGCGGCGGCTGGATCTGGCGCGGTTATTAAATCGCGTCGGTCCAGGAATTGCTGAGGATATAGATACCGGCACAGATCATTACGTAAGGAACCAGTTTCTCAAGTCGCCGCGCAAACCCGCCGGTCATGATCGGAGATCGCGCGCCTAGCAGACCAAGCATGGTTAGCGTCAGGGCCGCAGCAACCGCACCTGTAACACCTGCGATGCGGTAGCTTGGGGCCGAGTCTGCCAAAAGCGGTGCGAGCACAGCGAATGTATCCATTGAGAGGCTTATGAACAGCAACATCGTTACAACGGTTGAGGCACCTGAGGATACTTGCGGAGCCTCCTCGATCTCTGATCCCCGAAACTGCCGGATAACCCCAATCACGCCGAGGCCAAGCGGGATCACACCCAGATAGCCGGCCCAGTGTGGCACCACGTCATCGACACCCAAAGCCAGCAACAAGGCGGCGGCGATGATTAATATCTGCGCAAGCAGGAACCCCGCAACGGTCCGTCGCGGACCGGAAACCATCATCAGCGCAACAAGCGCTGCGAGGTTGTCGAGGTTGGTCAGAACCTGTGCCATGTAGGCAGAGGCGGCAAAGATCACGTGATCCAGCATCACGTGTTCATTCTGTCCAAAACGGCTTTTGCCGCGCGCAGACCCGGCGCCTCTCCACCCCGCCCAAGGCGCTCCATCGTTATCGCCATAGCCTCATGTTGGGCGTCCGGCGTAGCTGCAACCTCTTCCAGTGCTGCCGCGATCTTTAGCGGCTGGCAGTCGTCCAACAGACATTCAGGTACAGCACGCGTGTCCGAGACCAGATTGACAAGCGTCACCGTATCGAGCTTGACCATGCGCTTCGCGATCAATGTGGTCAGCCAATTCAGATTATATGCGATCACCATCGGCGTTGCCTGTGCAGCCAGCTCCAATGACACGGTGCCTGATGCCGCCAATGCCAGATCGGCTGACGCAAAGGCCGCCCTCTTCTGCGCCTGTGCTTCGTCCGACGGCAACTTTCGTGGATCGACAACAATCGGATTTCCCGGCCAATCCCAAACTTGTTCGGCAACCACATCAACCATATGCGCGACAGTAGGCACGACGACACGGGTACTGGGTGGATCTGCCAGGAATTCTTGCAGAGCAGCGCCAAATATCGGGGCTAACCGTTCGACCTCTCCCCGCCGAGAACCAGGTAATGCGAGCACAATAGGAGCGTCGCCCAGGTCATGATCCACACGGAATTTCTTGATATCTTGTTCAGACGCAATCGGCTCGTTGACGACGGGGTGACCGACAAAATCACACTCCATCCCTGCCCGCTCCATATAGGGCGGTTCAAACGGCAGCAGCGCCAGAACATGGTCGATCACCTTCGCCATTTTGTCGGCGCGCCCGGGCCTCCAGGCCCAAACGCTGGGTGCAACGTAGTGGACGGTTCGAATACTGCTGGACGCCTTCACCAGTTTAGCGACTCGCAGCGAGAAATCCGGACTGTCGATGGTGATCAACACATCCGGCTGCGTGTCCAGAACCGCCTGAGCGGTCTCGGCGATCCGGCGCTTCAAGTGAAAGAACTTGGGAAGAACCTCGACCAACCCCATGACGCTGAGTTCGGACATGGGAAAGCGGCTATTCAGTCCCTGCGCCTGCATCAGTGGACCACCGACCCCATCAAACCGCACCTCCGGCGAAAGGGTTATAAGTCCCTCCATCAAAGCGGCGCCCAATCGGTCGCCCGACGGTTCACCGGCGACCAGGAATACGCGCATCAGACGGTGCGCTCGCGAACGTAAAGAAATAGACCGAGGCGATTGCACTCTTCAATCACTCGGTCCCGTTGCAGGACAATGACACCGCCCTTTTCGATGACAATACCTGACAAGCCCGCCGCAACCGCGCCCGATACGGTGTCGGGTCCGATAGCAGGCATATCCGCGCGCCGGTCCTGATCGGGTTTGAGGCCTTTGTACAGAATACCTCCACCCGCGTCAGGGCGTTGGGTCAGCGACTGCAACATCCAAGCAGTACCGTAGATGCCCTCAATTGCCAGCGCCTGCCCTTTCAGCACTACACAAGCCTGACCGACATCTGCAGTCCCCATGCTGCGCAGGATACCTGCCGCTCGGTCAGCATCTGCGTGATCGGTATCCGAGGGGTGTGCCTCAGTCAGCGCGCCGAGCGGCGGTAGCAATTCAGGTGCGATCTCGTGCGCGGCACGGACCGTCAATTCAGAATCTTCAAAAATCCCGATAACTGCGCGCAGGGCACCGTCATCACCGGCCATAATGGCCTTTTGTAAGATCGGGACCAATGGCATCGTCGCAGCATCAATGCGCGCAGGATTTACGGTGGGCCGGCGCACAGCCCCGGCCATGCAAATCTCGATCACGCCACGCGCTTTCAGATCGGCGATAAAACTGCCCAATTCCTCAAGCGGAAAGACCACGTCAACATTCAGCCTTTCAGGTTCAAACCCTTCCAGCGCGCAAATCAAAGGTCGGTTCGGCAAACATGCGACCACCTCGTCCGGCAATGCCCCAGTTCCCGCGATCAGCGCCAACATGTCTTATTTCCTCGGCGTCAGGAAGGAACGGTCCGTTTGCCCCGTCACAAACTCGACAATCTGGCGCACATATTCGTTGTCGGCCTCCTCGCCCAATCGATTGGCGCGATCCATGAAGGTGCCATCACCTTCCGACAACTCTTTGAATGCCGCGCGCAGCGCCGAGATATCCTCGCGCGTGACACCGCGCCGTTTCAACCCGACCAGATTCAATCCATCAAGCTCACCGCGTGGTGCCTGAACCAGACCATATGGAATCACGTCGTTCGGAACCATAGTCAGCGCACCGATGATGGCCCCGCGACCAACGCGCACGAACTGATGCAGCCCCGAGATACCGCCAACGATGACGTCATCCTCGATTATGCAATGACCTGCTGCGCCTGCGTGGTTTACCAAAATGACCCGGTTACCGATCTGCACATCATGCGCAACGTGGACTCCAGCCATCAGCAGGCAGTCATCGCCAATCCGCGTGACGCCACCGCCGCCATCCGTGCCGGTATTGATGGTGACGTGCTCGCGAATGCGATTGCGTTCACCGATTTCAAGCCGTGTATCTTCACCGCCAAACTTTTTGTCTTGTGGGATTTCGCCGACAACGGCAAAGCTGAAGATCACTGTGTCGTCACCAATTGAAGTATCGCCGGTGACGACCACATGGGATTTAAGCTCAACCCGATCGCCTAGACGGACGGACGGCCCGATATGGCAGAACGGACCAATCGTACAGCCCTGCCCGATCTGCGCACCGTCTTCGATAATGGCGCTGGGATGAATGCCGCTCATGTTGTTTTTTCCATATCCCAGTCGACATAAGCCGAAAATTCGGCTTCAGCGGCGACCTCACCTTCAACGGTCGCACGGCCGCTGAACTTGAAGATCTTGCCACCTTTCTTGCCACGCACCGTCTCTACATGCATTTCAAGCACGTCACCGGGCACAACTTTGCGACGGAATTTGCATTTGTCGATGTTCATGAAATAGATCAGTAATTCACTGTCGATCACGTCCATGCCAACACCCAGCATGACACCTGCAGTCTGCGCCATCGCCTCGACAATAGTCACACCAGGCATGATCGGTGTGCCGGGAAAATGACCCTGAAAATGCGGCTCGTTCATAGTGACATTCTTGATGCCAACTGCAGATTGATAGCCGTCAATATCCACGACCTTGTCGACCAGCAAAAACGGATAGCGATGCGGCAATATACGCTGAATCAGCTGAATGTCGGCGCTCTGGGTTTCCGTGGTCATGGTGCGGATGTCCTGTTTTGGATGTCTCTTTCAAGCGTGGTTAGCAATACGCGTACTTAAGGGCAAGCCAGCCTATTTGTCATTAGCGTCTTCAAGTGCAGACCCGTCGCCAATTGCCGCGTCAATCCGGGCAATTGCGGTATCGGTAATATCCGACGCATCCGAGCTGAGAACAACATTTGAACGCTCAATGACGATCGACGCCCCATATTCGCGTAGAAGTTCGATCAATACAGGTTGCGCCATCTCAAAGAACTGATTGCGTGCCTCTTCTCCATGCCGCGCCAAAGCATCCAGTTTGGCGCGTTGGCTATCTCGATGCGACTGGACTTTCTCATCGAAAGCCTCGGCCAAAGGTCGAAATTCACTGGCGGACATTTCAGAGCGCTTGTCCGTCAGGTCTTTCTCTTCTTTGCTGAGCTGTGCCACGATCAACTCATTTTCATCCGCTAGCAGAGCGCTCTCGGCCTCAATCTCGCGAAAAACGCGCTGACCGAACCGAGAATCAGCAAACAGCCGTTCACTTGAAATGGTAAGTACGTCTGATTGCGGAACGCCCAATTGTTGCGCCAACAATGGACTTGGCGCCATCAAGACCGCCCAAACACACAGGGCCCTTAGCGGGCCCTGCAGAATGTTCATGACTTTGGTCAACATCTGAGTTCAGAACTGTGCCTGAATGGTCAGGTCAAAGCTCTGTTCCTTGTCGAACTCTTCTTTCTTCAGCGCTTGTGAAAAGTTGAAGCGCAGAGGACCAAATGGCGTTGTCCACAGAACCGAGACACCTACCACATGGCGGATGGATCCGCTGGCTCCGACGATATCGGCACCCGACGTATCCACGTTGTTGATGTTGTAAAGGTTACCTACGTCGTAGAATAAACCACCCCGCAATCCGAGCTCTTCAGGCAAGCCCAAGGGGAAATCAGACTCGAACCGGGCAACCCAATAATAGTTACCACCGATGGCATCGTCCTGACCGTTGGAAAGGTCGCGCGGCCCAAGACCGGCAGGTTCGAAACCACGGAACGTGTTCGGGCCAAGCACAAATCGATCAATCGTCCGGCTAAAATCATCCCCGGTCCAGTTGAGCGCGCCAAGTTCCAGAGATGCCCGAAGCACGACCTCCTCGTTGAGCACGCGCTTCTGAGCGATCGCGCGGGCTGTGGTTTTGATATACTCGTTGTCGCCGCCCAATCCAGCTGCATCTACGCCAAGCTCAAACAAGACGCCTGCATTAGGATTCAAGCCACCCAATCGACTGTCGTACACATAAGAAACACCAATCGAACTGCTGGTTCTTTTGCCCTGAGCAATTTCAGAAGCGATGACCGCTCCATTGGTCTCGTTGCTCTGCTGGGTCATTTCGCTTTGGTTCCAGCCGTAACGCAAACGCAGCGCTGAAAGTTCGCCGATGGCATAGCTGACCTGAGGATTAAAAAAGACGGTTTTGGTGTCGTAACTCGCAAAGCTTGAGTTGGTGCTTGCGAGACCTACCCCAAGATCAAAGCGTAATTTCCGCCCCAACAGATAAGGTTCGGTAAAGTTAATTGTATACTGCTCAGAATCTTGAGCCGTCGATAGCGTGATCCCAAGATTCTGGCCACGGCCAAGGAAATTGGATTCGTTCAGGCCAATGGCGATCCCGAAACCGTCCGAAACCGAGTAGCTACCACCCAGGCTAAGCGATCCGGTCGGTTGTTCTTCAACATCGACATCAACGATGACCTGACTTGGAGATGTACCCTCGCGGGTTTCAACATCAGCGGTCGAGAAGAAGCCTAACGCACGAATACGTTCGGCGCTCTGACGGATTTCTCGCGGATTGAAGGGGTCACCTTCCACGGTATCGAATTGCCGCCGGATCACCCGGTCAAGTGTTGTGGTATTGCCTTCGATGTCGATGCGTTCGACAAAAATACGCGGGCCGCGCGTTAGGACAAACTGAACATCCAGCGTCAGATCACGCGGGTTGCGCGTCACCCGAGGTTCAACCCTCAAGAAATCGACGCCCTGTTTCAGACCCAGACGCTCAAGTCGAGCAATCGAGTTTTCAATCAAAGTCGGCGAGTAGATAACACCAGGCTTGACCTTTAGTGCTGCCTGATAGGGTGCCGGATCGACCCCAGGAATTTCGCTTACAGTTGAAATCTGACCAAAGGCGAATCTCTGACCTTCGGTGATATTCATGACCAGGAAAAACGCATCCCGTTCACGCGTGAATTCCACATTGGCACTGTTTACTCGGAAATCGATATAACCGCGCGAAAGGTAGAAATCGCGGATGACCTGCTTATCGAATTCGATACGATCAGCAATAAATGTGTCGCCCCGTAGGAAAGTCCGCAGAATATTTGCTTGTTTGGTCTCGAGCACACGACGCAGGCGGCGGTCCGAGTAAGCACGGTTGCCAACAAAGCTGACGCGCTCAACTTCGATGGTGGTGCCTTCGGCCACCTCAAAAACCAAATCCACACGATTGTCATTTCGGCGGATGATGCGTGGGATCACCGTTGCTGACACCCGGCCCTGCGCAGAATAGATCTCGGCGATCAAATCTGCGTCGGCTTCTGCCAATTGCGGGGTAAAGACACGGCGGGTCTGGGATGAGATCGCCTCGAGCAGTACGTCATCCTTGACGCGACGGTTCCCCTCAATGCTGATCTGATTAATCGTCGGGTACTCTTCAACCGCAATAATCAGTGTGTTTCCGCGAGGAGTCAGTTCGACTGTTTCAAAAACACCACTGTCAAGCAAACGCTGAAAAGCATCATTTATCTGTCCGGCACTGACAGTTTGCCCCGGCTCGATTCCCGTTCGTGCGATGATTGTCGAGGTTTCGATCCGTCGATTGCCTTCAACCTCGAAGCGGTTAATCGTGTAAGATTGCGCCTGAGCAGGATCCGGTAATACCAGCAAACCCGGTGTAGCAAATAGAAAAAAGAGCGTTAGTGCCTGCCACAAAATATTGGTCTTCTGCCCTCGAGCGCCGCAGAATGTGCTCGTGCCCCTGCAATCAGTCATTTTTATCACTACCCAGAAATCTCAGCCTGTAGTTGCTGAGTAGCCGGATTGAGAAGCCATGTCAAAAGAGCAAATACAAAAAAACGGCCCGGTGGGCCGTTGCATTTTCATAGTCTTGGTCTGAAGAATCACAAACCGACGAGATATCCACCTACAGCCAATGCCAAGGCGGTTACGCCAAAGCTAAGTAATACATCCCAGTTCAACTGAAAAAGGACGCTGACGCTTTTGTAAGATCTCTGCAACGCTTCGGTCATCGCTCTCAAGCCCGCTCATTGAATTACACCAATGAAGATACGCTTCAATTGCGGCAATATTGCGTCCAAATGACGCCTGTCACGCCTTATTCAGCAGAACAGGTCATTGCTGACAGAGAAGATCATCAACGAAAGGATCAGCGTTATTCCAATTCCCATCAAAATCCGCAGGGCATTGTCACTGGGTGGTTTGCCCGAGACGGCTTCGTAGGCGTAAAACAACAAGTGTCCGCCATCAAGCGCTGGGATCGGGAACAGATTCAGCAGCCCAACCGCCGTAGAAAGTACCGCGATAAAGAAGATGAAATTCTGTGCACCTTGACTGGCCATCGCGCCAGAGGTTTCCGCAATCCCGATCGGGCCGGATATATTGCACGTGCTGATTGCCCCCGTGATCATGTGCCACATACCGGACAATGACCCTTCGATAATGCGTCCGGTCTGGGCAAAACCGGTTTTTACGGAATCCCAGATGCCGGCGGGAACAGTCTGAGGTTCGAACATCATCCCCCGAACGATCCCGATCCGCCAATGGGTCACAAAACCACCATCTGCTTTCGGCTCGTCAGTACGTCTGGGGGCCAGCGCAAATTCAAGCTCGGTTCCATTACGCCAAACGTCCAGAAGCAACACGCGCCCGTCCGAGCTTTCGACACGTTCTTTCAATTGTTCGAAATTGAAAATCGGGTCGCCATCGACCGCTGTAATTACATCGCCCTGCTGCAATTGTATGTCCATTGCAGCGCTGCGTGGCGTAACCTGCTGGATCAACGCTGGAAACAGCCACGGGGCAGAAACATCGATGGTCTCACCGTCCCGGATTACAGTATAGTCCAGTTCAGGCTGTACGGGCAGAGCATCAACGAAATCCGACCAACTGCCTGCATTGTCAAAATCCGGTGTCGGCACGCCTGCAATCGCAACAATTTCGTCCCCTTCAAGCAACCCCTGCTCGACTCCGGGGAGCGGCTGCAAGGAACCGACTGTCAAAGGTTCTCGTGATACGCCTTGCGACCAGTACACAAATCCAAAAACCAGGATCGACATCGCGAAGTTGAATATAGGCCCTGCCGCCACAGTGGCGGTACGCGCCCACAGCGGAGCCCCATGCATCGTTCGACGCAATTCTTCCGGGCTCTGTTCGGCGATCTCGTTTATCGCATCCGTGTCTTTGCCAGACGCAGCGTTGGCATCCCCCAAAAACTTGACGTATCCGCCAAATGGAAGCAACGCGACCTGCCACCGTGTGCCACGCTTATCTAACCGGCTCCACAGAACCGGACCGAAGCCGATCGAAAACACTTCTGCATGAATGCCCGACCAGCGCCCGACAATATAATGACCGTATTCATGCACAGCGACAATCACTGAAAGCGCAATAACAAAGGCTACTATGGTATAGAGAAGATTGCCGAATTGCGGGATCAAAGAGAGTATGTCCAAAGGTATTATCCTGCTCGTTCCAATACGGTTTCATCGACCCACTGACGTGCGAGATGGTCCGTTTGCTGTACATTATCAAGAGTCAACGGAGCATCAATAAGGCCATCTGTCGCCTCAAAACGCTCCAAAACCGACGAAACTGCGTCAGCCATATCCAGAAACCGAATTCTACGGGCGATAAAGTGGTCCAGCGCGCGCTCTTTAGCAGCATTGAAGATCGCACCCGTCAATCCGCCGCGTTGCATCACTTCGCGTGCAAGACGCAACGCAGGATACCGGGCCTCATCCGGAGCGCTAAAGCTCAATTGCCCCAGTTGAGCCAGATCAAGCCTTGCGACAGGTAGATCGAGCCGCTCGGGCCAGTGCAATGCGTATCCGATGGCATGGCGCATATCGGGTGCACCCATGTGTGCCATCAAGGCACCATCCCGATACCCAACCATCGCGTGAACAATAGATTCGGGGTGCACCAGAACTTCGATTTCAGAGGGCTGAATGCCGAAGTATTCTTTTGTTTCTATGACTTCCAATGCTTTATTGAACATAGAAGCACTGTCGATTGTAATTCGCTGCCCCATGTTCCAATTCGGATGGCTTGACGCTTGTTCGACAGTTGCGTTCGCCAGATCACGCAGCGGCCAATCCCGAAATGCGCCACCGCTTGCCGTGATAATAATCCGCTCGACGCTTGTCATATCTTCGCCGACAAGGGCCTGAAAGACTGCCGAATGTTCACTATCGACAGGAAGTAGCCTTGCGCCGTAGTTCCGAGCAGTCTCCAGCACCAAAGGTCCTGCACATACCAGCGTTTCCTTGTTCGCCAGCGCAAGCGTCGCGCCTTGCCTAAGGGCTTCGATCCCCGGAGCAAGCCCCGCGGCGCCGACAATCGCTGACATGACCCAATCCGCGGGTCGCGCACCTGCCTCGATCAAAGCCGCCTGCCCCGCAGCCGCTTTGATACCGCTACCGGCTAAGGCTGAACGCAGGTCATCCAACCTGTCATCAAACGCGGTGACAGCAACATCTGCGCCCAGACGGACCGCATCTTGCGCCAATTTCGAAATATTGCCGCCACCGGTCAGCGCGACGACATCATAGGCATTCGGATTCCTCGAAATCAGATCAAGCGTGTTCTGCCCGATCGATCCGGTCGCGCCGAATATCGATACCTTTCGCATTACATGCCTCCGGGTGCATAAAGCAACCCTGCCAACAGGACAAAGACCGAGGCCCCCATCATCCCGTCGAACCGGTCCAGAAAGCCACCATGACCAGGTAACAAGTTCGAACTGTCCTTAACTCCAAACCTGCGTTTCGTTGAGCTTTCGACGATATCGCCGATCTGGCTCGCCATAGAGGCGAGAACCGATACAACTACGAAAGCCAAACCAAAACCCGCGTAGAACGCAAATAATGTACCAACTATTCCTGCGGCGACCCATCCCCCTATCGTTCCAGACCATGTTTTCTTGGGGCTGACCTTTGGCCAAAACTTAGGTCCACCAAGCGTTTTGCCCACAAAATACCCGGCAACATCCGTCGCTATGACAACAAGGATCAGCCACACCATCCATCCAAACCCCAAGCTTTCGCGTATCGAGATAAAGCCCAACCCCGAAGTTGCTATCCAGATCGCAAAAAGCGCATAGGTACCACGCGCGCACTTGATTTGACCCGCGCCAACCAAAGCAGGTGCCAACAAAAATGGAATTTTATACAGCGGCGGCAAATGGTAACTCAGAACAACGGCGACACCGGTCAATATCGCAAGCTGAATCGCGACGCCTTGTTGCTGAGGGTCGACAATCCGCACCAGCTCCCACGTCATGAGTCCGCACGAAATGGCAATAAATGCCTCGAACCAAAGTCCGCCTAGCCACACCATGATGGCCGCTATGACGACCAACACTGACGCTGACAAAACCCGAGCGGTCAGATCAGACCATCGGCCATCACTCATGCCGGAACCGCCCCAAATCGCCGTTCACGCGATCCATAGTTCAGGCATAAACGTTCCAACTCGGCAGCAGTAAAGTCGGGCCACAATGTATCTATGAATTCATACTCTGAGTAGGCAGATTGCCAGAGCAAGAAATTCGAAATTCGGGCTTCACCACTGGTGCGGATTACCAGATCAGGGTCCGGCAGAACCCGCGTGTCCAGATATTTGGGCAGAGTTTCCTCGTCCACATCTTCGGGACGCAAAACACCTTCGGCCACGTCACGCGCCAAACGTTTGGTTGCGCGAGCAACCTCATCTCGACCGCCATAGTTCAAGGCGACTGTCAGATGGACCAGATCATTATCCTGCGTTTCACGTTCAAGCGTATCCATCAGCTCGGTAAGTTTGGCATCCAAACGTACGCGGTCACCGATAAATCGCACCCGGATACCATTGTTCTTTAGCGTATTGGTTTCTTTGACAATATAGCGTCGGAACAGGCTCATGAGGCCTGCAACCTCCACCTGCGTACGCTTCCAGTTTTCTGTCGAAAACGCAAAGATCGTCAGATATTTGATCCCGAGCCTTGGGCAGGCCTCGACTACCTCACGAACACGCCGCGCGCCTGCGTGATGGCCAAACAACCGAGGCCGTCCCCGTGCCTGAGCCCATCGACCATTGCCGTCCATGATAATGGCCACATGGCGCGGACCGGCTTGCAAAGCGTTATCGGGATCCTTTGGCATGACCGAGTCTCAGACCTGCATAATCTCGGCTTGCTTGGTCTCAAGTGCCTCATCGACGGATTTGATCATCGTGTCGGTCAGCTCCTGCACTTCTACCTCCCAGAATTTCTGATCATCCTCGGACATGCCATCGGCTTTGGCTTTCTTGATCTGGTCCATACCGTCGCGGCGCACGTTCCGGATCGAAACACGCGCGCTTTCGGCGTATTGGCCTGCAACCTTGCCCAATTCACGTCGGCGTTCCTCGTTCAACTCGGGAATCGGTAGCATGATGATCGTGCCATTCAACTGTGGATTGATGCCAAGCCCGCTTTCACGAATTGCTTTTTCAACTTTGCCCACAAGACCTTTGTCCCAGACATTTATGGTAACCATGCGTGGTTCGGGGACGTTTACGGTGCCGACCTGATTGATCGGAGTCATCGAGCCATACGCGTCAACCATCACGGGCTCAAGCATCGAGGCCGACGCGCGCCCGGTCCGCAATGATGCGAATTCGGTTCTGAGGTTGGCCATTGCGCCGTCCATACGGCGTTTCAGATCATCGGTGTCGAGTACGAAATCATCAGACATGCTGCTCACTCCCCGTCTTCAGGTGATGTTTGGATGGGTCTTAAGCCATCACAATTGGGATGTATAGCAATCATGCGGATGAATTGTGGCAATGACCAGAACTGTTTCCAGCATTCCGGCCCCAATCGCGACCAAGGGACCGACCGAACACTGAACTCGGTCGGATTTTTCTTGGTACAATCAATATCAGGTGTTCACATCGACAACGACGCGACCTTTGACTTGTCCCTGCAGAATATCCGCGCCCAATTGCGGCAGATCAGACAGTGTTGCTGGGTGAATCATGGCCTCAAGCTTATCCATGGGCAGATCGGTAGCGATACGCTGCCAAGCGCGAACGCGGTTGTCATAGGGCTGCATGACGCTGTCGATACCCAACAGATTCACGCCACGCAGTAGGAATGGGATCACAGTCGCAGGCAAACCTGCACCTCCGGCAAGTCCAACGGCAGCAACTGATGCCCCATATTTCATCTGACCCAATACGCGGGCGAGCATGGCGCCACCCACTGCGTCAACACACCCCGACCAGGTTTCACTTTCCAACGGGCGCCTGGTGGTTTCGTTCAAATCGTCGCGCGGAACAATTGTGGTTGCACCCAAAGACTTTAGGTAGTCAGCGGTATCCGGGCGACCGGTTACTGCTGCGACTTCATATCCCAGATGAGCCAGAATGGCAGTCGCGACCGATCCAACACCGCCCGCGGCACCCGTGACTAGCACCGGGCCATGGCCCGGCTGCATTCCATGATCTTCCAACGCCATGACGGCTAACATGGCCGTAAATCCTGCGGTGCCAACTGCCATCGCCTGTCGCGTATCCAAACCCTGCGGCAATGGAACCAGCCAATCTGCACGGGCATTGGCCTTCTGAGAATACCCGCCCCAATGCGCCTCACCCACGCGCCAGCCCGTCAAAACGACTTTGTCACCGGGTTTATAGCGATCATCAGAGGATTGCTCGACGGTGCCCGCATAATCGATACCCGGGATATGCGGATAACTCCGCACTAAGCCGCCACCCTTTGGCGACATACACAACCCGTCTTTGTAGTTAACCGTTGAATATTCGACAGCAACAGTCACTTCTCCATCCGGCAAATCATCCAGAGATATCTGTTTTACCGAGGCGCTTGCGAGGCCACTTTCTTCATCTTTTTCAACGACGAGTGAATTAAACATAACCTTACTCCTTTAGTAGCCCGTATGGGCATGTCCTCAGATACAGGGCTCAGCGCCAGAATTTCTCTTGTACGACGGCCCATCGCATACCGTGTTCAGTCATCAACTCGATCCGCGTGTCGGGTGCCCAATGCGACCGGTCCACCATCCCTATGGCGACGTTCACCTCAAACTCGGGCGAATATGCAGCAGAGGCCACTTGCCCCACCTGACGACCCTCAGCCATCAAAGGCCAAGATTCGGTGCACGGGCCGATCTCGCCCTCGATAGTCAGCGGACGGATTTGTCTGGGCGGCCCGTTTTCTGCCTGATCCGCCAAAGCGGCCTTACCGATGTAATCCAGCGGAGAATTGCAAAAGCGCTCAAGACCGCATTCATAAGGAGTGTTCTCGCGTCGCATATCCGACCCAAAACTCAATAGGCCACTCTCGATCCGTTCAATTCCATTGGGGCAACCCGCACGTACATTTAGGTCGCGCCCATTTGCGAACAACGCATCCCAAAGCGGCATTCCGTAATCCGCTCCTTCGACATAGATCTCGAACCCACCTTGTTTCGACCAGCCGGATCGGGCGATGACAAACGATGTATCTTCGAAGGGCAACCTCTTGTATCGGAAGAATTTTATGTCCCTGACATCATCTCCAAATACCCGTGCCATCAAATCATCTGCCCTGGGGCCTTGAACGGCTAGCGGAGACACGTCTGGTTCGGAAACTTCGACATCCAGCCCCAGGGCAAGCACGATGCCTAGGGCAAATTGCCAAAGATCTCCATCAGCGACGGAAAGCCAGTAATGGTCATCTGCCAGTTTGATCGCCACCGGGTCATTCAGCATACCGCCATTTTGGTCAACGATCGGCACATAATAACACTGATCCGCCTGCATCTTGTCCATATCGCGCGGGCTGAGCATTTTCATCAGTCGCAGCGCATCCGGGCCTTTGATCAGAACTTGTCTCTCACACGAGACATCCCATACCTGCACATGCTTTTTCAGATGCGCAGCATCAGCCTCGACACTTTCGAAGACTGTAGGCAGAAGCATGTGATTATAGACAGTATATCCCTTTACCCCTTCGGCTTCGACACCCGGAGTAAACGGGGTTTTGCGCACGCGTCGGTTCGGTGTAATGACTGCCATGTCAGAAATCCTCTGGCAGAAAGACAAGATCGCTGACGGGCGCATCAGAGCCTGCCTCGGTCAGCATTTGGTGCAATTGTCCGCGATGATGCGTCTGGTGATTGAACATGTGAATGATGCATTGCGCATAAGGCTTTGTTACTTCTTCTTCTTTTGCAGCGGAATACCATGAGAACGGGCCCGTAAGTTCGTCGTCTCCCAGAGTTTCGCTCCACCTAGTAATCCGATCGTCAATGGTATCCCGCAGCGACAACCAGTCGGACAAACCAGCGCAGATTGACACGCTCTCTGGGATGCCACCGCCTGGTCCAGGGCCTTTGTCGAACCGTGAGATCCAGATCCAGTCCCCCCAAAGCAGATGATTGGCTGTTCCCATGATTGAACCAAAAAAGGCACCCTGATTCCGCGTCAGTTCTTCGTCGGGAAGAGCCTTAAGAAAACCCTTTAACTGACTGTTCTCCCATCGACTATAACGCGCCATCTCACGGGCATAGGCACCGGTGATCATTACTTTGGCCCGTGCCAGTCGATGGGGCAAATCTCGGCTGATTTCCCGCCAAAGTCCCAGACGCGACCGTAATCACGTACCTTGGATTTCGTTCCTCTGGCCACGATGATGTCCGGGCCCATCCAATATTTCGAGTTTGAAACCATCACCGGATGTTCAGGATCTTTACCAGCCAGCATCTCGATCTCGCCCTGAATTTTGCGCCCGATCATAATCCGGCGTTTTGTCCCATCTCGCTCGATTTGAACCGGTGCACGCTCTGCCCCGATGATTTCACTAACCAACATGGTGAATAGACCGGTAGTGCCGCCTGCCTGCCCGCTGAAGATTTGCAGCAACCCGTTATAGGCCTTCCCACTGGCGCGTTCGTCGACATAGGCCGCGACCTTCCATTGGCCTTCACCCATGCGGCCCGGAATGTCGACCAGCAGCCCAACATTCAGCCCGGACAGGTCTTCGCCTTCGTAATGGCCTTCGTCGATCACGATACCCATCCACGCATGGCAATGTCCTTCGGTCGGAGGGTGTGCGCCTAGCGAAACGACGCAAGGACAAAACACATCGCAGGAGCAGTTCAGGATCAGTTCACCCTTGACTGCCCAGTCGGTCGGGCTCATCTCGCGGCGTTTGGGATTGGGCATCCGGCTGTCAATTCTCTGACTGACCGGCAGCTTATCCGCATCCGGTTTTCTGTTTTTAGCCATAGACCTATCCTCCGTAAGTAATGTGATGTACGAGCAGTGCCAGACCGCCTGCTATTAAGATGAACCCCATAGGCCGGGTTATTGCGTGTCCGATTTGGGGTAGTTTTTCCAAAACCATGAACAGCGTCGCCAGCCCCATCCACAGCAGGCTCATGACGCCGCCCACAAAGCCCAGAGCCATGAAGCCCCAGCAACAGCCAACGCAAAATGCACCCAACCCTAAGCCCATGCGCAGGCCGCCTGAGAAACCCGTTTTCCAATGTCCCAGAAAGTACGTCATGGGCGCATGACAAACGCCATGGCAGACCTCTTTTGAACGGGTGAATTGGAAAGCGCCCACCGCGACAAGCAGGCCTGCAGCCAAGTAGGGCGATTTGGCGATGCCCAACATATCAACCGCACCCCCGAATAGCAGTGCCAACTGCAGGCAAGCGATCAGCGCCGCAAAACCCACCCAAACTATGAAGTATCCGGATAGAACGCCCAGCCACCCTGCCCGCGTGCCATTCGCGCTGCGGATCAGATCATCGTAACTGCGCAATGTGGGGACTAGTGTTGGCAGCATCATTGCCGCCATCATGATTGCCCACATCGAGAACAGCGGGCGAAACTCGGCCATGGGCATATACATATCCATGCGCGGGTCCATCGCCGCCATGGCCTGTCCCATCGGGCCGGGCCGCCCGATCCAGTCCAAATCCATATCGCGGCTCATCGAGACCATCATCCACCACGCCCAAAGGATCGCGATGTAGAAGCCCAACCAAAGCGCGCTGCGGAAAACTGAGCGACTCACTTGCCTCTCCCGACTCAACTCTCTTGCTTTTCAAATGTCAGACTTTTAAATGTCAGACAAATAAAAATTTACTTTTGACGCAAGCGACGATGAAAATTGACCCCCAAAGCTCTGCCGATCTATCGGCTCAAATTGCCCAAGCGATCCGGGATGCCATCATATCGGGGCAGCTTATCGTCGATGAACGCTTGCCCTCCGAATCTGAACTTGCCGAGCAATTCAATGTCTCGCGCCCGACTGTTCGCGAAGCTTTGAAACGCTTGGCGGCACAATCTCTGATCCGTACGCAACGTGGGGCCACAGGGGGCGCGTTTGTAAATCGACTAAGCTTTGAAGGTGCTTATTCTCAACAGGTTACGACCTCAACGCTATTACTGTCGATGAACGCGGTCAGTTTCGACACTGCGTGCGAGGCACGGTACGCGTTGGAACGAGCCTGTGCGTCCCTGTCTGCGCAACGTCGAACGGCAGATCAGCTTGCGACAATGCGGGCCGAGATCTTTCGGCAGGCACAGCCCGGTCTGACTGACGAAGCATTCTGCGCCTCAGATGTTGCCTTCCATCGAGCGCTGGTCGATGGCGCTGGCAATCCGGTCTTGTCCTACCAGCTGGCTAGCGCTGTCGAGGCGATGCAGCCATTAATGAACATGATCACCTTCACCGCTCGTTCGCGGGAAGAAATCATCGCGTTGCACGCCAACATCGCCAATGCCTTAGAGGCGCGTGACGCTGAAAAGGTTGATGCGGCGCTGGTTCAGCTTGAGAGCTATACTCGGCAACTGGCGCAAGATGTTGCCCAGAAAAAACGCAAACCGGCCTGATCTAAATGGCTTAATATCAGAGGTTTAGAATAGAAACATGAGGTGGAAATGATCAATGCCCTCAATGTAGCTGCCGCTTTGCTGACAATTGCTTTCGGGTTATTTGGCTTCCTGGCGCCTGCGCATACTGCTAACGCATTGGATTTGGTCCCGACCAAAAGCACCATGGGTCTCAGTGAAATGCGCGCCTCGGTTGGTGGGCTGTTTGTAGTCACCGGCGCTGCAGTGCTGTGGCTTAACAATCCGATGGCTTATGTGATGCTGGGGATAGTCTATTCTGGTGCAGCACTTGGCAGATTCGTTTCTGTTGCTCTCGATCATCCACCTTTGGCGAAAGCATTGATTTTTGGTGGAATCGAACTTGTTCTCGCCATCTGGCTTATTCTGGCAAACATGAACAGAGCATCCTAACTCATTGAAATAAAACCACCCCATAGCCCACATTCCGAGTTTGCATCCCATCGTTACCTCACCTATATAAGAGAGGTCCCTCGGGACTATGGACATAAACGCGCTCGTAATAAGCGGATCGGACCCGGGGGCGGTACCCGGCGGCTCCACCAATCATCCTTCGTTTGGGGACTTTGGGGCCGAAACAGGATCGACGAACGTCTAAAGGGGTTAGCTTTGTCTCGGCTGTCTGCCACCGTTACCGGCGAAAATAGTACAATTGCAAACGACAATCGTGCTCCGGTTGCAGTTGCTGCGTAAGCAGTAGCAAGACCGAAACTTAAGCCCTTGCGCCTAGCCGCGTAAGGCGGGGTTCGCAGGTACCTGGCAACAGAAACCTGCATTTTCCCTGTTATGTCTGTTTATTGCTCATAGCTCATCAGAGATTCAGGATTTATTCACTTGTTTATCCCATATTTCTGTCCAGGCGACAGGAGGGTTAAGATGACGAATTCTGACAGGCTTAGGGCGTGGTATTCTGAGGTTTGGGAACAGGGCAATACCGACGCAATCGATCAGTTTTTTGCACCAGACACGATGGCCGAGGGGTTGATCCCTGAAATGCAGGTTGGGGCTGATGACTTTCGCGATCTGGTCATGGCCTTCCGACATGTGCTGGGCGAAATCAAGGTCGACCTCCCCAAAATCATTGAAAACGGTGATTGGGTTTCCGGAGTTCTTCATGTCCGCACATTTCGGGCTGACAACGGCGCACCATTAGAAGTTACTGGGCAAGTCATGGCCCGATTCAAAGGGGAGAAAATGGTCGAGGCGTATAATCAGTTCGATTTCATTTCACTCTTTGAACAGCTTGGGCAGTTTCCGCAGGATACGCTTCCGGTTTGCATGACAGGGCAAAGGTTGGACTGGGTCGGTTAAACCACAACCGCAAGCTTGACCCCTACCGCGTCCACGCGATAGCAGAGGTTTAAGGGGTAAGCTTGCGAACACCCCGTGAGGCGGCAGCCCAAGTTCGCATGTATCCAAAGCCACAAGGAAACATGCAATGGCTGCCCCCAATGCAATAACACCCCGACAACTGCTTCGCTTAATCGGTACGCCTAAGGCTCCTGTCCTTATCGACGTACGAACCGAGGCGGATTTTGCGGACGACCCTGTGCTTGTTCCGAGCGCTATTCGTCGTTCTTTCAAAGATGTTGACAAAATCAGAGAATGGATCGGAGAGCGCTCTTCTGTTGTGATTTGTCAAAAAGGCAAGAAACTAAGCCAGGGTGTCGTCTCTTGGCTGCAATCCGAAGGCGTAATGTCCGAATATCTTGAGGGCGGCATGTTTGCCTGGCGCGATCTGCCTGGGGCACCCTCCGTGCCTGTTTCGGCCCTGCCTGAGATTGCCCAGGGCGGTACGATTTGGGTGACACGACATCGCCCCAAGATTGATCGCATTGCGTGCCCTTGGTTAATCCGAAGGTTTGTGGACGCTCAAGCGCGCTTCCTTTTTGTGGCGACTGCCGAAATACAGGGAGTGGCGGAGCATTTCGGCGCCACCCCCTTTGACGTTGAGGGTGTCGACTGGAGCCATCACGGTGAGAAATGCACTTTCGATACCATGCTGGACTTGTTCAACCTGCATTCAGAACCAATGGACCGATTGGCCACCATCATACGCGCTGCAGACACCAACAAGCACGATTTAGCCCCTGAAGCTGCTGGATTATTGGCAATATCGGTCGGACTGTCGCGCCAATATCGGGACGATCAGCAACAACTGGAGGCTGGTCTGCATATCTACGATGCGCTTTATCGATGGGCGCGGGATGGATCTGGTGAAACACATGACTGGCCAGCAGGTCACGGGAAATGACACCATCGTACCGTGAGTTGTTCAGCGTTTTCGGGCGTATCGGGCTTTTGTCCTTTGGTGGGCCAGCGGCGCAGATTTCACTGATGCATCAGGAACTCGTCGAGAAACGCCCCTGGCTGGACGAGCAAACCTATCTACGTGCGCTTTCGTTGTGCATGTTATTGCCGGGGCCCGAGGCCATGCAGTTGGCAACATACGCGGGTTGGCGATTGCGTGGTGTGATCGGAGGCTTGATTGCAGGTGGCTTGTTTGTCCTGCCCGGGGCGCTGGTCATTGCAATACTTGTAGCGCTGTATGCAGCGTATGGTACATTGCCACTGGTTCAGGCGGGGTTTTTGGGCATCAAGGCCACCGTCATTATCATCGTTCTTCAAGCCTTGCGTAATCTGTCGAAAAAGGCGTTGACCGATACCGAACATCAGATGATCGCCGGGCTCGCGTTTCTTGGAATATTTCTGTTCAACCTGCCCTTCCCTCTGATCATTTTCTGCGCGGCCCTTTGGGGCTTTGCAATATCCAATGACCAGGCTCCTACAGCCGTCCAGGCAAGCCCAGCATTAGGCAAACCCGTTCAAACGGCAGTATTCTGGCTCATATTGTGGCTGGGACCTTTGTTTTTGCTGCAATTGTCAGGGCAGGAACTGCTCAGCGACTTGGGTTGGTTTTTTGCCCGTCTTGCCGTCGTCACCTTTGGAGGAGCTTATGCGGTGCTGGCCTATATGACCCAGACCGTTGTGGACACATACCAATGGATCAGCACGGATCAGATGATCGACGCGCTTGGCCTGGCCGAAACCACGCCGGGACCTCTAATCCTTGTGACGCAATTTGTAGCGATGCTGACTGGACAGGTTGCCGGAGGGCCATCACTTGCGTTGGCGGCCGGAGTTGTCGCTTTATGGGCGACATTTGTCCCCTGCTTCCTCTGGATCTTCCTCGCAGCGCCACAACTGGACAGAATTGCAGCACGCCCTCGGCTTGGGGCCGCTATGCACGGCATCACAGCTGCGGTTGTCGGAGTGATTCTCAACCTCTCCGTGTGGTTTGGGTTGAATGTTCTGTTTGGCTCTCTCCCCGGTTGGTCATTGGGACCTGTGTCAATCCCCCTGCCCGATCCTGCTACGCTCGATATCAGGGCGCTTGTTCTTACGGTGTTAGCTGGCCTGTTGATTTTCCGTATGAAATCCGGTTTAGCGACCACATTAGGAATTATGGTTCTGGCCGGAATCGGGTTGCAGTTTTTGTGATCAATACAGCCCAGCACGGCCTTTCGTTTCCGTCCGAATGAACTATGCTGGTAATAACCACTTTCGAGGATCAAACATGTCGCAAGACATCGACTACGGGAATCTGATGCACACGGCCATGCGGGGCCTGATCAAGACCGTCCTGACGGATGTGTCCAAGACTGGCCTGCCCGGAGCACATCATTTCTTCATCACCTTTGATACACGATATGAAGGCGTTGAACTGGCTGACTGGCTAAGAGAGCGGTATCCCGGTGAAATGACGATCGTCATGCAGCATTGGTTCGAGAATCTCGAAGTCGGTGAAGAAGGATTTTCGATTACCCTGAATTTCGGCGATGCGCCTGAGCCGCTGTACATACCGTATATGGCAATAAAAACCTTCGTTGACCCTTCGGTCGAGTTTGGCTTGCGCTTTGAAAGCCCCGAGGATGAGGACGACGAAGTCTTTGTGGCGGATGAAGCCCCAATCGAACTGGAAGCGGAAGAACCGGAACCACAGCACCATGATGCGGATGTTGTTTCGCTGGATAGCTTCCGCAAGTGATCAGATAAAGCCCCGCTTTATGCGGGGTTTACTTCTTTTTCAAAAATGTCTCGACCGAGCGTGATTTGACTCCGTCCCGGAACCTCGAAAATGACAAATCCAGACCGCCATCTGCCAAGGTCCGGTCAAACTGTTGCAACTCGTAGCCCCCATTTTCTGCGATGAACAACGAAAATACAGTCAGAGTGTCGCCTTCAATCCTGCCCCAGACAAATGGTTCACCTTTCATCGGGTCAAGCGGCACCTCGTGCCCGAACACGTTGCGTTTCATCGCGGCAGAATAAACATCCGCACGATCCGAGCTTTGAAAATCAACCGAATATTTCTCATCCTTGATGCGCCCATCTGCTTTGTAGGTCGTGGTGGTCCAACTTACGTTGAAACCACCTTTAATCTCATGGATTGAAACACTCATATCCCGAGGCGTCGAAGTACCATCGGCGTCAACAACTTCGGCAGATCCAGTATAATCGCCGACAAAAGGCTCAATGTTGGTCGCGTTGGCTTGCTGTAAAGATGCGGCCAGCCAGATACATGCGGCAAACGCCAACGCAACCGCATGCAGGGGTCTGTTCATAAATGATACTCGCATGGCTGACTCCGTCCTCTATGTAACTACATTCTAACTTTAGTCCGTCTGCGCACAATGGCACTGTTTTCGCTAACAGAAATTAATTGGGGCGGCGCTTCGTCTATACCTTTGTCCGGCCTAGGTTTATGGTGCGCTCAACTGGCCGATTGCGCCTCAGCCCCGCTGCGGTTAAACGGCATACGACTGCATACCAGACCGGAGCGACCGATGTCTAAAACCCGTACCGAATCCGACAGCTTTGGCCCTCTCGAGGTGCCCGCCGACAAATACTGGGGCGCACAAACACAACGCTCGATCATGAACTTCCCAATTGGCTGGGAAAAGCAACCCGTTGCAATCGTACGGGCGCTGGGCGTGATCAAGCAGGCCTGCGCAATGGAAAACAAGGCGACGGGCAAATTGGATGATAAGATCGCTGACGCGATTATTCAGGCCGCAGGAGAAGTATTCGAGGGTAAGTTTGATGACAACTTCCCCTTGGTCGTCTGGCAAACCGGATCGGGTACTCAATCCAACATGAACTCGAACGAGGTCATTGCAAACCGCGCGATCGAGATTTTGGGTGGCGTGATCGGCTCGAAAGAGCCAGTACATCCGAACGATCATTGCAACATGGGTCAGTCCTCGAACGATACCTTTCCTACTGCTATGCACATCGCCACCGCAATGAGTGTACGAGATGTGCTGATGCCAGGGCTCGAGAAATTTGCGTCTGCGCTGGAGGCCAAGGCGAGAGAGTTCGCCGGGATCATCAAGATCGGTCGCACCCACACACAGGACGCCACCCCACTGACACTGGAACAGGAATTCGGCGGTTACGCGCATCAGATTCGTCAGGGGATTGCGCGGGTCGAAGCCTCGATGCCCGGCATTTATGAACTGGCACAAGGTGGCACCGCCGTTGGTACTGGATTGAATACTCATGACGGTTGGGACGAGGCTGTCGCCAAGAATATGGCCGAAATCACCGGCCTTCCCTTCGTTACTGCACCGAACAAATTCGAAGCGTTGGCCGCTCATGACGCCATGGTCTTCCTGTCCGGTGCTTTGGCCACGATCGCCGGATCCTGCTATAAAATCGCAAATGATATTCGTCTGTTAGGTTCGGGACCCCGCTCGGGCCTAGGTGAACTTATCCTGCCCGAGAACGAACCCGGCTCGTCTATCATGCCTGGCAAAGTCAATCCGACCCAGGCCGAAGCGTTGACACAAGTGGCCGCGCACGTGATGGGCAATGACGCAGCAATGAAGTTTGCTGGCTCGCAAGGACATTTCCAACTGAATGTCTATAACCCGATGATGTCGTATAACCTGTTGCAATCCATCCAACTGTTGGGTGATGCGACCGACAGCTTTACCGAACGGATGCTAATAGGCATCAAAGCCAATGAACCGCGCATCGATAAACTGATGAAAGAGTCGTTAATGCTGGTGACAGCTCTGGCCCCCACCATTGGGTATGACAACGCCACAACCGTCGCAAAGACGGCCCACAAGAATGGCACAACTCTCAAGGAAGAAGCAATTGCGCTGGGCTTTGTCGACGAAGAAACCTTCGATGCTGTTGTCCGCCCAGAGAAGATGATCGGGCCCAAGAACTGATGGGCAAGCCGGTCAACCTGAACCGGTATCGAAAAGAGAAAGCGCGGGCCGAAAAGAAGGCCCGTGCAGATGCAAACGCTGCGAAACACGGACAGACCAAATCCGAGAAAGCTGTGGTAAAGCTGGAGCAAATGCGCCAGCGCCGCGACCTCGACGGTCACAAGGTCGACGAATGAGCGGGCGGCCTGTCAAACGCTCCCTGACCTTGCAAGGTCATCGAACATCCGTTTCGCTTGAGGATGAATTCTGGCAGGCATTCCGTGACATTGCGCGGAAAAAAGATATACCAATCAATGTCCTGGCGGCAAATATTGATGCAGAACGTGATCCTGAAACCGGGTTAGCTTCGGCCATTCGCGTTTTCATTCTGAATTGGTATCGTCAAACTGAATGATTGCTTGATTTCAGCCAATCGCGTCGCTTATCCTCGCGGGGAACAAAAGAGGTACATTCATGAGCGATTTGGCAACGGGTCCAGATGGGAGATCTCGGTGCGCGTGGTGCAACGCCGCCCCTGAATTCTTCGACTATCATGACAACGAATGGGGATATCCCGTTTCCGACGACAGACGGTTGTTTGAAAAACTATGCCTTGAAAGCTTTCAGTCGGGCCTGAGCTGGCGCACCATTCTGTCAAAACGCGAGAATTTCAGAGCAGCGTTTAGAAACTTTGATTTCAACAAGATAGCAGTGTTTTCTGATGCAGATGTCAATCGTCTTCTGGACGACAAAGGAATCGTACGTCACCGCGGCAAGATCGAAGCCGTGATCAATAACGCCGGTCGCGTGCAGGACCTAATCGCAGCTGAAGGATCATTGGCAGCGTATGTCTGGAGGTACGAGCCTGAGACACCACCAGCCCCGCAAAGCGCATCCACTTCGGCAGAATCCATTGCGATGTCGAAAGATCTGAAAAAACGCGGCTGGAAATTCGTCGGTCCTACGACCGTGTTTGCCTTCATGCAGGCTATGGGGTTGATTAATGATCACGCAATTGGATGTGCCATGCGCGAAAAAGCGACGCAAATGCGCCGCGATTTCATCAAGCCAGTATAAAATCTCCTGCGATCAGATCGAGGCGCGGTAGATATTGTCAATGTTGCTTCCGAGCGCTGCATTGAATTCCGCATCGGATTGTTGCTTGGACAAGCCTTCAGTCAGCGCGCGAGAGAAAGACGCGATCATCTTGCCGTTCTTGCCGAGCAGGTCACAAGCCTGCTCGGTCGAATATCCACCCGACAGCGCAACCACGCGCAGAACACGTGGGTGGTCGGCCACCTCGTCATACAAGTTGGCCTGACTTGGAATGGTCAGCTTCAGCATCACCTCCTGCCCCTCGGCCAATTGATCGAGGTTCTTCAGGATTTCTGATTTCAAGATGTCTTCGGCCTCGGCTTTGGTTTCCGAATGGATGTTCACTTCGGGCTCGACAATCGGCACCATGCCTGCGTCTGTAACGACCCGGGCCACTTCAAATTGCTGTGCAACAACATCCGCGATGCCCTGCGCATTGGCTTCGTGGATGACCGAGCGTTCCTTGGTTCCGAAAACGCCATCCGCGTTGGACAGGGTTTCTGCCAGCCCCGGGATAGGCTTCATCATTTGAACGCCATTGGCTTGTTCCTCAAGCCCTTTATCAATCTTCAGAAATGGCACGATGTTTTTGACCGACCACAGGTAATCTGCGACCTTCTTGCCATCGATTTCTTCACCTAGCGTACGTTCGAACAGGATCGCCCCAATCACTTTCTCCTTGGTGAAATCTTCTGCCAGAATGATCCGGGCGCGCATCTTCTGGATCTCTCCGAACATCTCTTCGTCTGAGTTATACCCAGAGGCATCAACGCCATACAAAGCCAGTGCTTTTGGGGTTGAACCGCCGCTTTGATCCAGGGCTGCAATAAATCCTGCGCCTTCGGACATCTGCGCGCGCTGTTCTGCTTTCGACATAACTCATTCCCGTTCAATATGATTCCGCATTTTCCAACCGCATACAGCAAGCCGACGAACGATGGTAGTTTGTTAGCGCTCAACTAGACGCAACCAAATCCCATCCTTTGATCTGACGGTCAGATGTGCGACCGGTACGGGCGTTTTGCCTTCGATTGTTTCAAAGCGATATCGACGCAGCAGCATCGACAGTATGAGTGGACCCTCAACCATGGCGAACCCCGCGCCTGTGCAAACCCGAGGGCCGGCAGAAAATGGGATGTAGGCGTCGCGTTGAAATGCCTTTCCGTTCTCTGTAGCCCATCGCCCGGGGTCAAATTCGTCTGGTCTGTCCCATAAGCGTTCGTGGCGATGTAAATGCCAGGGGCTGACTACAATCTGAGATTTTTGTGGAATATCTCTGTCACGGAATTTTTCCGGACAAGAGGCTTCACGCACCATCATTGGAACAGGTGGGTACAGGCGCAGCGCCTCACGAAATACATCGCGGCTAAGTCGTAGTTGGGACATCGCCGAGAACTCGGGTGTATCCAGCGCTTGCGCCTCTTCTGACAGTTTATCCTGCCAATCGGGATACAAGGCCAGTAGATACAGGGCCCATGCCAACGCTGATGCACTGGTTTCATGCCCCGCGAGAAAGAAAATGGCGACCTGATCGACCATGTCTTGCGCGTCAAAGCATTTGCCTGTCTCTGGATCGTTAGTCGTCATGATCTTTGTGGCGAGATCATCAGGTGCCGTTCCGTTCTTGATTGCTGCTGCCCGGTCAAGTGTTAGTTGGCTGATCAGAGCGCGTATTTGTCGGGCGGTCTGACGCGTCTTGCGCGAATGTAACCGGGGGCCCCATTTGGGAAGCGGTACAAAGGCTGCTAGGTTCAACAAAGGTTGTTCGCGCTGATAGATCCTGAACTTTTCAAAAACCTGCGCAGCTACCTCATGCTCAATCGGAACCGAGAACAAGGTTCTAAAAATGACATCTGCGGCCACGTGGCTGGTGATCTCTTCACATTCCACGTCCTGCCCAACGCGCACCTCAAGCCTGTCGACGCAAGCTTGCGCCGCATCTACCATCGCGGGAAATGTGTCTTTCAATCGGCCACCTTCAAACGCAGGGTCGATGATCCTGCGCTGCTGTTTCCAGACCGCCCCATTGGTCAGAAACACCGACCGCCCCAGCAGCGGGCGCAAACCTTCGCTGATGCGGCTTGATTTGGGAAACGCATCGGGTCGATCTTTCAACACGGTGCGGATCAGTTCCGGTTGGTTGATCAGGAACGACCGAAAGAAAGGCGTCCGAAACTCAGCCATCCAGGCCCGATACAAACGTTGAGGTTGCGCCGACAGAAGGTCTTGTCGAAACAAACGCATATACCGCCAGAGTGAAACCTTATCGGGCCGTGAAGCAGGTTTAGGTGGCCTCATGCCGCCACCGTAGTGTGTTTCGAAATGGTGCTTTCAATGCGTGAACGCGAAGGTGTTCGGTTAGCAAACCTTTCTCCCAGCGTTTGCGGGCCCGCGGTTATTTTGAAGTAGTCGTAATCATTGGGCCTATCGAACGCGCACAGATACTGGAAATGCAGCCGAAAGAACCGCCACCTGAGCTTTTTCCAGCGCTCGGGTGAAAGGGTTTGAGTGAACGCTGCGGACAGTACCAGCGGCCAGCATTTGTTGGGTGGCGATACTCCGCTAACCGCCACCGGATCACACAAAGCGAAGGCGCAGCCGTCTCCGGGTGCTGAAACATCGACCCAGGTCAGTCCCTCGCTACCCGAGAGATATTGCAGATCGGTCCGCAAGACGCAGGCCTTTGGCAAAAAGGAAACCATCGGCACAACCTGCCCCAATGACAGGAATGACAAGGCCGGCCCGCCGATCTTGCCCTGCCTCCTTAGAACCTCAGCCAGGGCTGTCACGCCAAGATGAGCCCCAGAGCTATGGCCAACGACCAAAACCTCATCAACGTCAGATCTGAGGGCCTGCGAAATCTGATCTGAAAACTGGTCAAGCCGCGTTGTCAGCTCAGGTGAATATGCACCTTTTAAACGTGCGGAATGCGCATAGTCATGCATCAGGTAATAGGCGAACAATCGGTTGTCGATCGCTCGAAACCAGCGCATCAGAGCGTAAACGGCCACAGCAGCAGGCAGCACAGACCACCACCACATGAACGTGCTTAACCCAACAGCAACACCCCACCCAACCAGCAGAGCCAGCGCAAGTTGAGCCAATAACATTCCTACCGGATATAGTGCGGCGATAACCGGACCCTTGCGCAATTGCATAAGGCGCCAAAGCGTTCCCGTTGATATGTAGATGCAGGCGGTCTGTACCATTTGAAAATACGTCACCAGTATCGAGCGCACCATGCTGTCCTTAACGATATCAGCCCAAACCAAAACCTCGATCTCGGTCTCAACAGATACACCGTCTTGATGTGAAAGAACGCGCCAACCATAGGCTCCACCATCGGTTTTGCCGATCACTTCGATCTCGTAACCAGATATCGCGGCCTGGGAACGGCTCTCTCTTCGATAGAGTTCGCGATAGCGGCGTGGGGGAATCGGATCATAGCCGGGTATATAAAACACCCGGCGCTTGCGCACCTGTGGTTGGGTTTGTTGACTGCTCATGACCCGGCCCTCTGATCCGCAGATTAGCGCAGCGGCAAGGTCAAGGTAAGACCCGCCGTTTAACCATCCACGTTTAGTGCCAGAGGGTTAACCAAAATTCGCCAAAGCTGGAAATGTTTCAAGCAGCCACCAGCTGAATTCCGTGAACAGCCCAGTGATCAGCATGATACCGACGAACAATAGCAACCCACCCATCACCTTTTCGATCGTACCCATGTGAGGTTTGATACGGTTCATAACGGCCATGGAGCGGTTAAGGAACATTGCGGCCAAAAGAAACGGAATACCCAGCCCTGCAGCATAAACACCTAGTAACAACGTGCCGCGTGCGACAGACGCCTCTGACGCGGCCAACGACAAGATTGCCCCCAGTTGGGGACCGATGCAGGGCGTCCAGCCAAAAGCAAACGCCAGGCCCAGAATATAGGCCCCGAATACGGAACCACCGGATTCTCCAGCATCAACGCGCGCTTCGCGATCTAACAGAGGGATACGGAACACATTCAGAAAGTGCAGGCCAAAAACAATCACCACCGCGCCTGACAATTTAGCAAAAAGCACCTGATTCTGGAGTACGAAGGCTCCAAAGGCCGATGCTGTGAAGCCCAGCAGAAGAAATACCGTCGACAGACCCAGAACAAAGAAAAGCGCCGACAGGGTCGCCTTGCGCCGCGCGCGCGCCTCGTCCTGCATTTCGTGAATGGTCACGCCGCTCATATACGCAAGATAGGGGGGCACAATCGGCAACACGCAGGGCGACAAAAAGCTGATCAGCCCGCCGAGCAAGGCGACAAACATGGCAGGTAAAAGTCCTGCATCGATGATCTCAATTCCGAACATGGATCAGCACATATGGTATCAAGTGGGTTTCGTCACGGGGCCATTCGGTCACATCCTCGTGGTTGCACGCTGGACAGTGCCCCTTGTTGGAAATATCTCAACCGAATGACAGATGAGACAGATACATTGGATGCGCTGGGATTGTTATGCCCTCTACCCGTCCTCAAGGCCCGAAAAAGGCTTAAATCCTTACCTGCAGGTGGTGTCCTGCGCCTGCTTGCTGATGATCCGGCAGCGATAATCGACGTGCCGCATTTCTGTACTGAGGCGGGTCACACGCTCATTTCACAAGACAGTGTAGATGGTCATCAGATCTATTTGATCCGAAAATCCGTCTAGCGACTCGTCACGATAGTATTAAAGAAAAAGGCGGGGCCAATCAGCCCGCCTTTTCTTTATTGCCCGAGTGACCACCACCCGCGCCGCTTTGGCTTGGCTGGCGCAGGTTCAGGTTCTTCCGTCACAACCTCCAGGACAGGCTCCGGGGTCTCAGTCTCTACAACTTCAGGTTCAATCTCTATAGGCTGTTCCTCGGCCTCTATGGCCACCGGTTCAGCCTGTTCAGAAGCTTCTACTGGCTGAGCCTCGGCAACCTCAGGTTCGGGTGCTTCCCCGGGGTTCTGGGCTTCTGGGGTTTGCTCTGGTTCAGCGTCGGAAACCTCAACTGTGGAAGCAACTAGTTCGTTCGCCTGTTCAGCCGCCGTGTCATCTGTGGCAGACTGAGTTTCGTTGGCATCGGCGTCAGTATCTGCATCCTTTTTACGGCGACGCGGCGCCCGACGCTTCTTGGGCTTGGCTGGTTTCTCAGCCGCTTCCTCATTAACCGGTTCGGCCTCGGCCTGCTCGGTCTCAACAGTTTCAGCCCGCTCAGCCGCCTCAGCGTTATTCTCGGCCTCAGTTTCGTCAGTATCACTATCAGACGCCTCCGAACCGCCCGCGTTCTTCTTGCGCCGACGCCGACGACGCTTGCGCTTGGGCTTGGTCTCTTCCTCGGTCTGTACTGTGACTTCTTCTTCGCTTTCTTCCTCTTCGGTGGCGTCGACCAAATCCATCAGGGACGCATCCACCGATACCACCGGGGCAGTAGCCTCGGGAACAACGCGGCTGGCGGTTTTGAACTTCTCCATCGAGAAATCAGGGCTAACCAGATGCACATCCCCTTCGATGCGCACCGACAAACCATACCGCGCCTCGATCTGAGCGATATGTTCACGTTTCTGGTTCATCAGGAAATTGGCGATGCTGACCGGACACCTCACCAGAACCTCACGCGAACGGCGGCGGGTGCCTTCTTCTTCGATCTGGCGCAATATCGACAGCGCCATATTGTCATCCGATCGGATCAGACCAGTGCCATGGCAAGACGGGCACGGCTGTGTCGTCGCTTCAAGCATACCAGGCCGCAGACGTTGGCGGCTCATCTCAAGCAGACCAAAGCCCGAAATCCGGCCCACCTGAATACGGGCGCGATCTGTTTTCAGCTTGTCCTTCAAGCGTTTTTCAACAGCCGAGTTGTTCTTACGCTCGTCCATATCAATGAAGTCGATGACGATCAGGCCCGCAAGATCGCGCAGACGCAATTGGCGTGCCACCTCTTCTGCGGCCTCTAGGTTCGTTTTAAGCGCAGTTTCCTCGATCGAGCCTTCTTTGGTCGCCCGACCCGAGTTCACGTCGATTGCCACCAGGGCTTCGGTCACGCCGATAACGATGTAGCCACCCGATTTCAACTGAACCGTCGGGTTGAACATCCCTGCCAGATAGCTCTCCACTTGATAACGCGCGAAAAGTGGCAGCGCATCCTCATACCGTTTCACGTTCTTGGCATGGGACGGCATGATCATCTTCATGAAGTCTTTGGCGATGCGATACCCGCCCTCACCTTCAACCAGAACTTCATCGATATCACGATTATAGAGATCGCGGATCGACCTTTTGATCAGGTCGCCTTCTTCGTAAATCTTTGCCGGCGCGATGGATTGCAGCGTCAGTTCTCGAATCTGTTCCCACATACGTTGCAGGTATTCATAGTCGCGCTTGATCTCTGACTTGGTGCGCTTGGCCCCTGCCGTGCGCACGATCAGACCCGCACCTGTTGGTACGTCGATCTCCGAGGCGATGTCCTTCAATTTTTCCGGTCGGCCGCGTTGGTGATCTTGCGGCTGATCCCTCCACCGCGCGCCGTGTTTGGCATCAGCACGCAATAACGACCGGCCAACGAAAGATATGTGGTCAGCGCCGCACCCTTGTTGCCACGTTCTTCCTTGACCACCTGCACCAGCAAAACCTGGCGCACCTTGATGACTTCTTGAATCTTGTACCGGCGTGGGCGCGGTTTACGCGGAGGACGGATGTCCTCGCTATCATCTTCATCCGCTACGGATTCGATCGAGTCGTCTTTCGAGGCAGCGTCCGGCGCCTTGGCCTCCTCGCTCTCGTCCACGTCTTGATCAGCCTCCTCCGAGGTCTCCGTGTCAACAGAGCCCTCAACGGCTTCTTCTTGAGCCGCATCCTCGGCAGTCTCTTCGGATGCTCCTTCTGTGACATCCCCTGCAACAGCTTCGGATTGCTCCTCAGAGGAATCTTCCGCGCTGGGTGCCTCTTGCTCGGCAACCTGCTCAATCGCGGTCTCTTCCGACTGGTCAACTGCTTCGTCGGCCGGTTCCTCTACAGGGGTCTCAGCAACCGTTTCCATGGGCGAAGTCCCCTCGGGAACCGATAGATCGGTCTCCTCAGTTTCATCTCCCAGATCGATGGTTTCCATACCGGTGGGTTCGGACGAAACTTCGAGGGTTTCGACCGGGTCATCCGTTTTCACATCTGCCGCCTTGCTGCGTGAGCGCGAGCGACGTTTTTTGGGTTTGGATTCCTCCGCCTCATCCCGTGCCCTCATGGCTTCGGCATAAGCGCGCTCTTCTTCCATCAGCGCTTCGCGGTCGGCGACCGGGATTTGATAATAATCCGGATGAATCTCAGAAAACGCCAGAAACCCGTGCCGGTTACCGCCATAATCCACAAAAGCCGCCTGAAGCGACGGCTCAACCCTCGTTACTTTTGCAAGATAGATGTTGCCAGCAAGCTGGCGTTTGTTTTCGGATTCAAAGTCAAATTCCTCAACCTTGTTTCCATCGACCACCACAACGCGGGTTTCCTCCGCGTGGGTGGCATCGATAAGCATTTTCTTAGCCATGTGTCCTTGGTGCACCGCGCCAAACGCGTTGTCCTGACCCGTCCAGGCGGACAGGCGCTTTTGGGGAGGTGTCTTGTACGGGCGATTTCAGACGGCGCGCGGCAGGGTGCGGCGCTGTGGCCCCCTGCCCGTATACTCAATCGTTGCGCGCGCGTCATCGCGGTTCTTCTCCGACAGGCACGGGATAGGGCCGCGGCCTGCCCATTATTCCTTTCACCCGCCAGAACGGGTTCAGGTACTCAGTTGCCCCGGCTGGGGCACAATCGGCCTGCTGAACTGCGTGGAAATGATCCTCAGCAGCAGATCAGCAGCGAAACTCAATGATTCGGGACTTCTGGGCGTCAAATCGCCTGGCCCGTCCGAACACAATAAAAGCAGTCCTGTGGAAAAGACAATGGGCAAACTGAATAACACCCACAGATCACAGCACAGGATCTCTTCATCTGGCTGAAAATATCTCGTGGGTGAATTGAGCCTAAGGCTCAAGAGGGGGCTGGCCCCCTCTCCGGCCTACAGGTAATCCGAGCGCTGCAATCCATACTTTGCCATCTTTTCATTCAAAGTTCGGCGCGGCAGGCAAAGCTCTTCCATCACGGATGCGATCGATCCCTTATGACGGCGCATCGTATTGTCGATCAGCATCCGTTCGAAAGCTTCAACATATTCCTTTAGCGGCTTGCCCTCGGTGGTCATTACGGGCTGCATCTCTTCATGATCTGACATCAGCAGCGACGCAATCGTCCCTGACCCGCGTCGCGATTGAAGCACTGCGCGCTCGGCAATATTGATCAACTGCCGAACATTCCCCGGCCAAGGGGCTTGCAATAGCTGCGCCGCTTCTTGTGCGCTGACCTGGGGTGCATCGCAACCATATTCTTCGGCAAACTGTTCGCTCAAGCGCGTAAACAGAGTCAGGATATCCTCGCCGCGCTGACGCAGCGGCGGCATCGTGATGCGCAAGGCCGCAAGCCGGTAGAACAGGTCAGGCCGCAAAACATCCTCGGATGTCTTGCCGGCCTCCTGCAGATTCGAGATCGCAACAATCCGCGTTTCCGCAGGCGTCCCCTGTTCGTTCATAACACTCAGCAAACGCGCCTGCAGCGTATCGCTCAGCGCTTCGACATCTTCCAAAACCAATGTCCCGCCTCGTGCTTCTTCGATGGCAGGCAACTGAGTATCCTCTGGCAGCATCGGGCCAAACAAGCGCTTCGACAACGCTTCCTCTTCCAACGCGGCACAAGAAACCAGAACAAACTTTTTGCCCGCCCGGCTCCCGACAGCGTGCAGGGCATGCGCCACCAAAGTCTTCCCGGTCCCCGTTTCACCATCAATCAGAACGTGACCATCGGCCTGCCCCAGATCAAGAATATCCTCGCGCAAGCGTTCCATGACGGGGCTGGCGCCAATCAGCTTATTCATGATCTGAGTGCCACCCGACAATTCGCGGCGCAGCGCCCGGTTGTCCAGTGTCAAACGTCGTGCGTTGCTGGCCCTCTTGGCCAGTTCAGACATCTTGTCAGGATTGAACGGTTTCTCAAGAAAATCAAAAGCACCCACCCGCATGGCTTCGACGGCCATTGGGACATCGCCGTGCCCTGTGATCATAATCACCGGTAATGTGCTATCCGCGCCCATCAATTTCTTTAGAAGCTGAATGCCATCCATACCCGGCATTTTGATGTCAGAGATCACGATCCCCGGATATTCCGGACCAAGCACCTTGAGCGCATCTTCGGCGCTGGCGAAGGTTTCCGTGTCATACCCCGACAAAGCCAGCCACTGGCTAATTGACTGGCGCATGTCCTGTTCATCATCCACGATGGCGATTTTCATGGCCTGTGCCATAGTCACTTCCTTTATTCCGCGGCCTCAAGGCCGTCGCTTCCCAGAATGGGCAATTGCATCTCAAACACTGCGCCGCCCTGTTGGCCGTTTCGTGCGGTCAAACGTCCGCCATGGTCGTTTACGATCCCGGACGAGATGGCAAGCCCCAGACCAACACCGTCTCCGGGGCGTTTGGTCGTATAAAACGGCTCAAACAGATTTTCGATATCTTCGATCCCGTGGCCATTATCACGTACGGTCAGTACAGCAGTATCTCCTGCAGCCAGGATAATCTCGACATCAGGTTCAGCTACAGATTTGGTGGCATCCAGCGCATTGCGCAAGAGATTGACCATAACCTGTTCAATCCGCATCCGATCCCCCATCACTATAACAGGGACTTCGGGTAAAATCTGGGTTATCTTAACGTGCCTTTGACGGAGCTGCGGCTCCATCATCGACAGGCTCGATGCCAGTGCTTCGCCTAGATTTACAGGCGAAAACGCATCCGCGCCCTTGCGGGCATACGACTTTAGCTGGCGCGTGATCGCACCCATCCGTTCAATCAAACCATCAATGCGACCAAAACTTGCCAGAGCTTCTTCGGGTCGGTTCCGACGCAACAGCAAACGCGCGCCTGCCAGATAGGTTTTCATAGCGGCCAGCGGCTGGTTCAACTCGTGGCTCACCGCTGCCGACATCTCACCCAGAGCCGCCAGTTTCGAGCTTTGAGCAAGCGTTTGCTCAGCAACTTCCAGCGTCTTTTCAACCCTTTCTCGCTCAGCGATTTCCCGCTGCAGCCTGGCGTTCAATGCGCGAAGCTCCGCCGACTCTCGCTGGAACAAAGTCATGCGCGAGGTGGCCCTGCGACTGAGAGCATAGAAGGTCAGCGCCAGAAGAATCGCAAATGCCATGATTTCAAGCGCGAGGACGCTGTTCACACGTTCCCGGATTGACGAATAGGTGGTGAACGATGTCATCTGCCAGCCCCGGAACGGTATGCGAGTTTCCATTCGCATCACAGCTTCGCCTTGCAAGTAAGCATCCGGCGGCAGCGCATTCCAGTCGGCCGTCGCGCGGATCGCACGTTGAATGGCACTTTGAGGGGGCTGGCGCAGAATAGCGCTTCCTTCTTCCAGGCCACGCCATTGTGGTTCAGTCGACAGAATGATCGCACCGGTGCTGTCTGTCACCATCACTGCATCAGAAATCCCGGCCCAGGCGCGCTCGAATTTTTGCAAATCGACCTCGACCACAATCACCCCGAGTATCTCTGCATTGGCTTCAATTCTGCGTGAATAGACAAAGCTGTATCCCCCAGCCTCGCGCGGGATGACCGAGAATATCGTAGCATTCGATCGCATCGCATCAATGAAGTAGGGAGAGCTACGATGCCCCTCACCCAATCGATTGCGATCGGTTGCCGCCACCGTAAGCCCATCTCCGTCCAACAGAACCAGCGACGCCGCTCCGATTTCTTCTACAAAAGAGATCAGCCGCTGAGTCGACAGCGTATAGTCACTGGACTGCAAGGCCGAGATCAGCGTTGGGTCTCTGGAAAGAAGTTGCGGAACGATGGAATTGCGACGCAATTCACTGAGCAAGTTACCGGAATACAGCGCCAGACGCAGTTCGGCCCGGTTGCGGGTGGATTCCGTGAAACGGCTGGTCAGAAGACTGTTGGTAATCCAGACTGTGGCGACCGTTACAAGCAGCAGCAAGAACACAGCAAGACGCAACCGCCAGCCCATTGGCGAGCCACGCAGTCGGTTCAGGAACCCGTTGCGGTCTGATTGATCTTGGGCAGTCATGTTCTGACGCTACGCGTCCCGACTGATGACCTCAAGTCACGCTGGCGCCAACACCCCGGCCAATGCGCGGAAGAGCGCCGTTCCATCAGTGCCACCGTGGCCTGAATCCGCCGCCCGCTCGGGGTGGGGCATCATGCCTAACACGCGGCGGTTGTGTGATAAAATGCCCGCAATATCGTCGCGCGAACCGTTGGGATTCTCGGCGTAAGTGAAGGCAATGCGATCCTGATCCTTAAGTTCAGAAATGGTCGCGTCGTCGGCGAAATAGTTACCATCATGATGGGCAATCGGGATATCGATCACATCACCGGCATTATACCCTTCGGTAAATGCACTGTCGCTGGTTTCGACTTTTAGTCCGATAGTTTTGCAGATGTATTTCAGACCAGCATTTCGCAGCAGTGCGCCGGGCAGAATTCCGGTTTCGGTCAAAACTTGAAACCCGTTGCAGATACCGACGGCGTAACCACCACGCTCGGTATGCGAAGCCAGCGCTTTGCAAATCGGTGACTGTGCCGCAATCGCGCCACAGCGCAGATAGTCGCCGTAGGAAAATCCACCCGGAACACCAACGATATCGATACCCTCGGGCAGCGCGGCATCCTTGTGCCAGACCATATCGACGGAAAAACCGGCCTGTTCGAAGGCGACAGCGAGATCGCGATCGCAGTTGGAACCGGGGAAAACGATGACGGCTGCGCGCATGGCGGACCCTCCTAGGTCGGAAAAACTCAGAGCAGTTCGATCTCGAAGCGTTCGATGACCGTGTTGGCCAACAGCTTTTCGCACATTTTAGTTACGTCCGCTTCGGTCGCGCCGTCGGCCAGTTCCAAATCGATCACTTTGCCCTGACGGACACCTTCGACCTGATCAAAACCCATCGCACCCAATGCGTGACGCACAGCCTCACCCTGCGGGTCCAGAACCCCGTTCTTGAGCATCACATGCACACGTGCCTTCATTTTCGAAAACTCCACTGGTGGACCGCTCTCCGATCCGTTTCGTTGCGCGCGGGATACCCCGCTTGGGCGTGTCGGACAACCCTGCCCGTCCGGGGCAGGATCAGTTGATCAGCGTTGGCTTGGTCACATTACTTTTGGGCAGAACACCAAGACGACGGGCGACTTCCGAATAGGCATCCGTCAGGCTGCCCAAGTCGCGGCGGAACACATCCTTGTCCAACTTCTGACCGGTTTCGATATCCCAAAGACGGCAACTGTCGGGGCTGATCTCGTCCGCAATGATCAGGCGTTGGAAATCACCTTCGAACACGCGCCCGATCTCAATCTTGAAATCGACCAGTCGAATGCCGACAGCCAGCATTACACCGCTCATGAAATCATTCACACGCAGTGCAAGGCTCAGGATATCGTCCATGTCCTGCTGGCTAGCCCAGCCGAATGCCGCGATGTGCTCTTCAGTCACCAGCGGATCACCCAGCGCATCGTCCTTGTAGCAGTATTCAACAATCGGGCGCGGCAGCTGAGTCCCCTCGGCGATACCAAGACGTTTGGACATCGTTCCGGCGGCATAGTTGCGCACGATGACTTCCAGCGGCACGATCTCGCAATTCCGCACCAGTTGTTCGCGCATGTTAAGACGGCGGATGAAGTGCGTTGGCACCCCGATCTGGGCCAGACCAGTCATGAAGAATTCACTCAAACGATTGTTCAGAACACCCTTGCCGTCGATGACATCTTTTTTCTCGGCGTTGAAAGCAGTGGCGTCGTCTTTAAAATACTGCACGATGGTTCCCGGTTCCGGGCCTTCATACAGAATTTTGGCTTTACCTTCGTAAATCTTCTTGCGACGCGCCATGAGCGACCTTTCCAGGCTGGGGAAAGGGAATGAGTCCCCTTACGTTGGCGCCCTCATAGTGCAAGCCCCGCCTTCCCGCAAGTTCGCGACCCCGAGAGGCTTTGACGCAGCGCAAATACCTTGCGCCCGAGGCGTCGTATAGTCATATCATCAGGAAAGAGAATTCAAGCCAAGGGGTCCCCAACCAATGACCACATTCGACGAACGCGAAGCCGCATTTGAAAGCAAATTCGCTCATGACGAAAAGATGCAGTTCATCGCACGGATGCGCCGTAACCGGTTTATGGCTGTCTGGGCATCGACACTGAAGGGCGAAACCGTAGAGCAAGCGCGGAAATATGGCCAGGAACTGGTCCATACCGATCTGCAGAATGTCAGCGAGGACGATGTCGTCGAGGCGGTTAAAGGCTATCTTGGCGATCTTGCAGACGAGGCCAAGATTCGTGAGAAAATGGCCGAACTGCTGGTTGAAGCCAAGGAACAGGTTATGGCGGAAGCCGAAGATTGATTGCGTAAAATGCAAAACTCATGATCTTCATGAGTTTTATGAATTTGATTTGACGCCCCGGTCATGAGACACGGGGCGTCTCATATTTTGACGGGCCACGGCCTTATTCTTGGAATACCTCAATGACAAACGCGCTCAGCACTCTACTTGAAACCGTCGACGTCATTCTTGCGGATGGTGCGACGGGCACGAACCTGTTCAACATGGGCCTGCAATCTGGTGATGCACCTGAGTTGTGGAACGTCGATGCTCCCGACAAGATTCGCGCGCTGTATCAGGGCTCGGTCGATGCTGGTAGCGATCTGTTTCTCACCAACACATTCGGCGGCACCTCAGCACGTCTAAAACTGCATGATGCCCAGAACCGTGTGACCGAATTGAACCGTATCGGAGCAGAGCTGGGTCGTGAAGTTGCAGACAAAGCAGGCCGCCCAATTGTTGTGGCAGGTTCTGTTGGCCCGACCGGTGAAATCATGGAGCCCGTTGGCAGCCTTTCGCATGCTGAAGCCGTCGAGATGTTTCATGAGCAGGCAGAGGCGTTGAAAGCCGGAGGCGCAGACGTTCTGTGGCTTGAGACCATCAGCGCCCCAGAAGAGTTCCGTGCCGCAGCTGAGGCCTTTGCACTGGCCGACATGCCCTGGTGCGGCACAATGAGCTTTGACACCGCGGGCCGGACCATGATGGGTGTTACATCCTCTGATCTGGCGATGATTGTCGAAACCCTACCCAATCCCCCTGTGGCCTTTGGGGCCAATTGCGGTACGGGTGCGTCCGACATTTTGCGTACGGTGCTTGGTTTCGCTGCTCAGGGCAGCGAACGTCCGCTGATTTCCAAGGGAAACGCGGGCATTCCGAAATACGTGGACGGACATATCCACTACGACGGAACGCCCGAACTGATGGGCCAATACGCCGTCATGGCCCGAGATGCAGGTGCGACTATTATTGGCGGGTGCTGTGGCACCATGCCTGCGCATCTGCGCAAGATGCGGGAAGCACTGGATAGCAGCCAACGCGGAGATCGACCGACCCTGGATCAGATTACATCGGCGCTTGGTCCGTTTACCTCAGCCTCAGATGGCACCGGCGACGAGGCGGCGCCTGAACGACGAACACGACGTCGCCGCCGCGCCTGAATGATCTCTCAGCGCCCCTCGAATTTCGGGGAGCGTTTTTCCAGAAATGCCACCACACCTTCGGCAAAGTCACGGGTTCTACCGCATTCGCCTTGCAGGTGCGCCTCGGCGGCAAGCTGTTTCGGCAATGTTCTATCGTAGGTCCCCCGGATCGCTTGTTTGATTGCCCGGAACCCGGCAGTTGGGCCATTAGCCAAATAGGTGGCCCGTTCGCGCCAATGCGCGTCGAACTGATCGTCAGAGACTGCTTCCCAGATCAACCCCCAGTCGTCCGCCTGACGCGCGCTGATCTTGTCAGCAAACAAAGCAGCGCCCATCGCTTTGGCAAATCCCATCTGACGCGGCATGAACCAAGTTCCACCAGCATCAGGCAGCAATCCGATCCGAGCAAAGGCCTGCAGGAAATAGGCGCTCTCGGTTGCGATTACGACATCGGCACAGAGTGCGAGATTCGCCCCTGCCCCTGCTGCCGCCCCGTTAACGGCCGCGATCGTTGGCACCGGGCAGTCGTAAACCGCCTCAAGCATAGGCTCATATTCATCCCGTAATGCTCGTTCGAGATCGATCTTTCCTGTGCTCGACGCGTCCCCTAGATCCTGGCCAGAACAGAACGCAGGCCCAGCCCCTGTCAAAACAATTGCTCTGGCATGGCGAGCCGCTTCTTTCATCGCATAGGTGATCTCGGCCCGCATCTGCGTCGTCAGCGCATTCATCTTGTCTGGTCGGTTCAATGTCAAAACCGCCAAATCATCGGTAATATCCAGAAGGATCGCTTCGTATTCCATGTACATCCTCACCTGCGCAGTGTTTCGCAAAACCCTGACGCAAATGTGGAAAAAGGAAAAGCAGAACCGCGCGTCAGTCTTCCAAGATTTGGCGCAAGCGTTCCTGTTCTTCATCGGTCAGCGCATCAGAATGCGCCGCTTGTTGATGCCGCGAACGCTTCCGCAAAAAGCTCCAGCCCATGCCCGCCGCGATCAGCAACATGATCGGGCCCGCCAACCAAAGCATCAGATTGGCTCCGGTCGTGGTTGGTTTCAGAAGAACGTATTCGCCATAGCGATCAACGATAAATTCGACTGCCTCTTGGTCCGTATCGCCCGCAACAAGACGTTCCCGCAGAAGAATGCGCAAATCACGCGCAAGCTCGGCATTACTTTCATCAATGCTTTCGTTCCGACAGACCAGACAGCGCAAGCCCGTGCTGATATCCCTCGCCCGCGCTTCAAGCGCCGGGTCATCCAGAACCTCGTCCGGCTGAACAGCCAAAACCGGTGACGCGATCAGCAGCACTATCAAAAGTAAACGTTTCATTCGGCCGGCACCCCACCTGCAGGCGTCTTACGCGCACCAGCTGCGACCCGGAAACGGCGGTCCGAAAGGCTGAGCGCACCTCCCAGAGCCATCAAGATACATCCGCCCCAAATCCAGTTGGCGAGAGGTTTGATGTAGGTTCGCATCACCCAGCCGCCATCCGCCTGTTGATCACCGATCACAACATAAAGATCACGCAAGAAACGATAGTCAATCGCGGCTTCTGTCGTCGGCATGCGCGCCACGGGGTAGTCACGCTTTTCAGGGTTAAGCGTCGTGACAAAACGCCCATCCTGTTCCACCATCACATCCGCCATGGTCGAGAAATAGTTCGGTCCCTGGACCCGGCGCACATCCTGCAATGTCAAAGTGAACTGCCCAACTTCGAATGGCTGACCGGGTTGGGCGACTCGAATATCTTCGACTTCCCAAGCTGTCAGTCCCGCGATGGCAAACATTGTGACACCCAAGCCAGTATGGGCGACGGCTTTACCCCAATCAGCACCCGGAAGGCGGAACAGGCGTGCAAGGCTGCCTTTGCGGCCTGTTCGGCTCCAAAGATCGACAAGAGCACCGAACGTAATCCAAGCGCCTAGGAACAGACCAACAGGCCCTAAAGCGCTGCGCCCTGTCTGTATCACCCAGACCAGTATCGCCAACGCTACTGCAAGAATGAATGCATAGCGCAGAGACCACGCCGCGCGACCCAACCTGCCCCGCTTCCAGGGCAGCATAGCGCCAACAGGCAGCACGATCCCCAGGGCAATCATGAATGGTGTGAAGGCCGCATTAAAAAATGGCGCTCCGACCGAGAGTTTCCGGTCAAATGCCATCTCAGCCACCATGGGCCACAGCGTACCAAAGAACACGACGAAACAACTGACTGCCAGCAGAATATTGTTCAGAATCAGCGCGCTTTCCCGGCTGACCATCCCGAACACTCCCTTTGCTTCCATCGCCTGCGCACGGGCAGCAAACAGGGTCAGTGCGCCGCCGATGAAAATCACCAGAATGAACAGGATGAATACCCCCCGTTCGGGATCATTTGCGAAGGCATGGACCGAGGTCAAAAGCCCCGAGCGCACGATAAAAGTCCCGATCAGCGAGAACCCGAAGGCGATGATCGCCAGCAAAATAGTCCAGCTTTTTAGCGCCTCGCGCTTTTCGACAACGATGGCCGAATGCAGCAGCGCTGCGGCCAGCAGCCAGGGCATAAAGCTGGCATTTTCGACCGGATCCCAGAACCAGAAACCACCCCAACCCAATTCGTAGTAGGCCCACCAAGACCCCAGTGCGATACCAATGGTCAGGAAAATCCACGCTGCAAGCGTCCAAGGTCGCACCCAACGGCCCCATGCCGCGTCCACGCGGCCTTCGATCAGGGCCGCGACAGCAAAGCTGAAGGCCATGCTCAGGCCAACATAACCCAGATAAAGAAACGGTGGGTGAAACGCCAGGCCCGGGTCCTGCAACAGTGGGTTCAGGTCCCGACCGTCGAAAGGTGGAATTGGCAAGCGATCGAACGGATTAGACGTGAACAAAATGAATGCGAAAAACGCAACAGCGATGGCTGACTGCACCGACAGAACTCTTGCTTTGAGCGTCGGGGGCAATCCGCCGCCAAAGATCGCAGCCATCGCCCCGAAAATTGTGACGATAAGGACCCATAGCAGCATCGAGCCCTCGTGGTTTCCCCAAGTCCCACTGATCTTGTACAGCATCGGCTTGGCGGAATGGCTGTTCTCAACCACAATCCGCAACGAAAAGTCGGACGCCACGAAGGCCCAGACCAATGCTCCAAACGAAAAAGCGGTCAGCAAAAACTGCGCAATGGCCGCAGGTTCAGCGAAAACGATCCATCCGTTCCAACGTTTGGCAGCCCCGACCTGAGGCACCACAGTCTGAACAATGGCGACCAGGAAGGCTAGGATCAGTGCGAAATGGCCGAGCTCTGTAATCATGACGCGCTTATACTGCGGCAGGTCGGCATGTGCCATTAACATTCGTCAAGTATCGCCGCACATAGTGTCGCGCCTCAGGCTGCGCGCAGCCGTCGCCAATCTTCTAGTGCAGGGTTGAAATCGGCCTGTATTACTGCTTCGGTCAAGGCCGCGTCCGACCGGGTATCCGCGATGCCGGGGCTGTCCTCGCGAAATTCACGGATTGTCGCAAGGTTGGCCAATACTTCTGGCGCTTGCAGCACCGTTTGATTGATCTCGCGCTGAAAATCCTGCGCTTTGATCTGATGCCTCGCGCCAAAGTAGAATGACACGATCACACCCAACAGCCACCACAGCGGTTCCGGCACCAGTGCAATGCCTTGCATGCGCGCCGCAAACCAGAGCGGGTCGATCATAGCGGCAAGAAACAGGCACAAGGTGCCCAACGCCAAAGCCGGGCGCGGCAGACGATTCAGCCCGTCCATGAATCGATCAAACCCCCCTTTTCTGGGAACTTGGAACTCGGCCCCGAACTGCACCATCGCCGCACTGCGTAACGCTGTGGTCCGCTGCGCCGCGCTTTCAGCATTTTCTCGAAATATCTCGGTAGTTTCACGAACCACATTGCGGCCTCCACCGAACAACAGGGCTAAAAGGCCAGAAATCAAACCCATCCTGAAATCCTCCTCTGAAAGTCTGCATCCGTCAGGTGATACTGAGGAGACAAAAACTCTTCAGCGCGCGTGATCCAACCGCCTTTGCCCCCGGCCCGAGTTCGGGCATATTTACGTAGTGAAACCCTCCGATCTGCTAACCGGAAATAATAGTTACGCCGTGCGACGCCATAGGCATCTGTTAGGGCCTGAGGTTTTGGTTTGGCAGCAGCATCTGTTGCACGTGCGGTTTGGGGGCCGATCACGCCATCAACCGCGACCTCAAACCCCATTTGGCACAGCAGGCTTTGCAATATTCTGACTGCCTGCGAACCCGCATTGACGTACATATCAAACACCGAGGCCTGTACAGCCTGGGGCAGCAACCCAAGGCGAGGCCTTTCAAAATAGTGGTCGACAAAGATGTCTATGGCCTGCGCCCTGGTCAGAACTTTCACATCCCGATGTGTCACAGCACCGTCGCGATCCAGATCAAGACCCAAACGCTGCATGGTGTGGATCGTCACACCAAATTTTGTTGCCCCACCGGGATCGTCGGGATCGTCGACAAAGCCACCTTCCCGCGCCACGATTTCATCTGCGATCTGTCGAACCGTCCGCATGCCCGCCCCCTTTAGTGTGGTCAGGCTAACGGTCCGGCAAATAAGTTAATCCGACGATAGAACAAAGGGCGCTGCGTGTTTCTTGCACGCAACGCCCTCAAGATTTCAATGCTTTGGAACTAATCAGCTGTCGCCGGCTTCTTTGTAAACACCTTGCTCTTTCAATGCGTCCACAACCTCTTTCGGCATATAGGTTTCATCGTGTTTCGCAAGGATTTCAGTGGCTTCGAAGACACCGTTCACATAGCTACCTGTACCGACCATACCTTGATTTTCTGAAAACAGATCAGGCAGGACACCCGTGAAAGCGACTTTGACGCTTTCACCGCCATCGGTGACGACGAAATACACAGTTTCACCCTGCCCACGTATGATCGAGCCCTCTTCGACAAGCCCACCGATGCGGAACACTTCGGACGGCTTAGGCGGCTCGGCGATCACTTGACTGGGTGAACGGAAGAAGTTGATGCCATCTTTCATGGCCACCCCAATCAACGCCGTCGATAAGGCAAGGGCCACCGCGGCTAGCACAATGATCTGTATTCGACGACGTTTCTTGAGCGTTTTCATACCGTCCTCACGGGAACAGAGGGGCCATCATCAGCCCTTGGGTTTCATCCTCACCTAACATCAGGTTGGCGTTCTGCAAGGCTTGCCCGCTGCTACCTTTTGTCAGGTTATCCAAAGCTGCCACAACGATCGCGCGCCGTTCTATCCGATCGGCGACGACACCGATATGGCAAAAGTTCGACCCCCGCACATGGTGAGTCGAAGGGGTTTCGCCAAAGGGCAGCATCTCGATGAACGGCTCATCCTCATAGGCCGATTGCAAAGTCTCATAGACGCTCTGTGGATCGCCCTTTACGTAAGAGGTCGCCAGAATGCCCCGATTGGCCGGGATCAGATGTGGCGTGAATTGAATATGAACGGTCCGACCGGCAAGTTCAGAAAACTCCTGATCGAACTCACCCAGATGCCGGTGTGTCCCACCTACTGCATAGGCATTTGCTCCTTCGCTGAGCTCTGCGTGCAGAAGGTTTTCTTTCAGTGCCCGACCTGCGCCTGAAACTGCGCATTTCAAGTCTAGAATGATGTCATCCAGATCAATCACGCCCGCTGATATCAATGGCCGCAGCACATATTGCCCGGTCGCTGCGTTACAACCAGTACCTGCGACGAGCCGCGCAGAACGGATATCATCACGATAGAATTCAGTTAGGCCATAAACGGCTTCTTCCTGATGTCCCAACGCGGCGTGCGGGTTGCCGTACCATTTCTGATATTCGTCTCCGTCCCGAAGCCGGAAATCAGCCGAAAGGTCAACGATTTTCAATGTGTTGGGTAGATCACGGATGACTTCCTGGCTGGTCTTATGCGGCAGTGCGCAAAAGCAAAGGTCGATCTGGGAAAAGTCGATCTCGGAAATTTTGCAAAGCACCGGCAAATCCATATGGCGCAAATGCGGAAAGACCTGCGCCATGGTCTGCCCGGCCTTCCGCTCGGCGGCCAATGCCTTGATTTCCATATTCGGATGCCCGGCGATCAGCCGTACCAGTTCCGCGCCGGTATAGCCGGAAGCACCGAGAATTGCGATTTTATGGGTCATGTCAGACCTCTTTCATTCATGTGTCACATGGGGTGACCGCCGATGCGACGGTCAACGAATTACAAAATCAGAAAAGCGCCGTCCTTGACCAAAATCAGGCGGCTTCAAAGGTGATTTGTCGTCGGAGGAATTGCGTTGCGCGATCCGACACTGTGCTGGGCTTGCCGGTGGTTAAGAACCCACCTGCACCTTCGCCGAGCATGTTTGGGTGACGTTTCAGGTAGTCTGCAAGGCTTTCAGCCACCAAGTCTCCTTGGCTATAAACCTTCACATTAGAGCCTAATGCATTCTGAAACGTTTCCGCCATCAAGGGGTAATGGGTGCAACCCAGAATAGCCGCTTGCGGTTCCGGCATCTTGCGTTTTAGAGCGTCAACATGACTGCGCACCAAGGCTTCGGCCAAGATCATATCGCCATCCTCAATGGCGTCGACCACACCGCCACAAGCCTGCGCCTCAACATCAACGCCAATCGCCCGGAATGCCAATTCCCGCTGGAACGCCCTGCTAGACACAGTCGCGGGTGTCGCAAACAGCGCGACATGTTGCACTTCGACCTCGCGCGGAGGTGAATTGTCACCCCATTGCCGCTCGGTCAGCGCTTCGATCAATGGAACGAACACGCCCAGTACCCGCTTTCCATCTGGCACACCCGCCTCCTGCATCCGGCGCAGAGCGGCAGCACTGGCTGTGTTGCAGGCCAGAATCACCAGATTGCAGCCGCGATCCCAAAGATCATGAACGGCAGTGCGGGTCAGGTCGTAGATGTCTTCAGCATCGCGAACGCCGTAAGGCGCATGCGCGCTGTCCGCAAAATATAGGAAATCCACGTCCGGCAGATGTTTCTGCGCGGCGTTCAAGACGGTTAGACCGCCCAACCCGGAATCAAAGATACCTACTGCCATTTGCCCCTTTAGGCGCGATGCCGTTCCTCAAATTCATAGCCGTAGTCATAAGACTTTAATGGCTCTGGAGACAGCTCATACGTCGCTTTGCGCAGGAAATCCATCATCTTGCGCGTATCCTTGCCCAATGGGTCCAGAATGTCGCGCCCGATGGGGTCTCCAACAACCACGCGCACTGGAGTATCAACACGTTTTTTGAATTCTTTGATTAGAAGACCCATGCGCAACGTGTTGTGCAGATGGCTTGCAATCTGGAACAATCGCGAGGTGTGTCCATCAAAAAACACCGGCACAACAGTCGCATCAGATTTGGCCACCATCCGAGCGGTAAATCCGCGCCACCCTGGGTCCATCGGATGCGCAAATGGCTTCGCAGCCGTGCTGACGGTGCCACCTGGAAATATCCCGATTGCCCCGCCGTCGCTTAAATAGCTTAGAGCAGTCTTGCGGGTCTCAAGGTTCAATCGCATCGCCTCTTTGGTGGCATCAAAAGAGATTGGCAGGACGATCCGATCCAAATCTTCAGCTTTGCGGAAGACATGGTTGGCAAGAATACGAAAATCTCCGCGCGTCTGAGACAGGATATGACCCATCATCAGCCCGTCCAGAATGCCGTATGGATGGTTCGCAATCAAAATCAGGGGGCCATCTTTGGGAATGTTCGATAACGCGCCACCAACCACATCCAATGTCAGCCCATAGCGTTCCATCATCACCGACCAGAAATCACGTCCCTGTGCGACTTCCTGATGGTAGCCATCTGCGCGACGGATAAGACGCAAGCGGCCCGTCGTGTTTTCCATCAACTTGATCACCATACGCCCACCCCGCGTTTCTGCGGAATGAGCGTAGGATATGTCACGAGCGACGTGATGATGCGGCGGCATTGGCTACTCCGGTTTGCTACCGACTAAATATGACGAGGTAACCAATTTGCCTAGATTTTATGACAGGATTGTAAAGCCTCACTCTGCCGCAGCTTGCATTTGAGGCCCGCCATCGCGGATAACAGCCAGCAATTCTTCGCGCCGTTTCGCGGCCTTGGCCTCATTCGCGACCAGAACCGGACCAAATCCACGAATCTCCAAAGGCAGAGCGGCAAGCGCCGTAATTGCATCGCTAGTCTCGGGTGTCAGCTTGGGCAGAACCTCTTTCAAATCCTTTTCATACTGACGGATCAAAGCACGCTCCATTTTGCGCTCCGCCGTGTAACCGAACAAATCCAGTGGAGTGCCACGCAGAACTTTCAGTTTTGCAAGCACTTTCAGAGGGCCAAGAAACCACTCGCCAAAGGCTTTCTTGGCCGGACGTCCATTATCGCCCTTTGTGCCCAAAGTCGGCGGTGCAAGATGGAAGGTCATTTTGAAGTCGCCGTCAAACTCGGCCTCTGCCTTCTGGCGACTGTCGAGCAGCAACCGTGCGACCTCATATTCATCCTTATAGGACAAGAGCTTATGGTAGCCTTTGGCGATCGCTTCACGGACCTTCTGATCATCGACGCTTTCGACCAAATTACGATAGCGTTTGGCCAATCGCTTGCTCTGATAGTCGATCAGATGTGCCGCGCGGAAATCGATCATCTGATCCAACGATTTAGGTAAATCGGCCACGTTCGGCCTTAGGATTTTGTTGACCTCTTCGTGATGGGTCACAGCCCAGCGGCCAACTTCGAACGCGCGTTTGTTGCGTTCGACCGCCGCACCGTTCAGTTCAATCGCTTCCATGATCGCCTGATGACTGATCGGTAGCAGGCCACGCTGCCATGTGGCGCCAAAGACCATCATGTTGGAATAGATCGAATCCCCCATCACCGCGCGGGCCAGATCGGTTGCATCGAACAGTGCGACCCTATCCTTTAGCCGTGCTTGCAGGGCAAGCTGCAGCTGATCACTTGGAATAGTAAACTCGGTATCTCGAGTGAAATCACCGGTAATGATCTCATGGCTGTTCACGACTGCCCCGGTACGACCAGTCTGCGTTAGACCCAGCGTTTTTGCCCCTGCCGAGACCACCAGATCACCGCCGATCAGCGCGTGCGCTTCACCAGTGGCGACACGGATCGCGCTGATGTCTTCTGGCTGGTTTGCAAGCCGGCAGTGGATATGAACGGCACCGCCCTTTTGTGCGAGGCCCGCCATCTCCATCATGCCTGCCCCTTTACCGTCGATCTGTGCAGCCTGTGCCAGTACCGCACCTATCGTGACGACGCCTGTGCCGCCAACACCCGTGATTACGACATTATGGGTTCCATCGATCTGCGGCAACTCAGGTTCCGGCAGGTCAGGTAAATCAAGCTCAGTGGTGGCTTCTTTGCGGATTTTCGCGCCTTCTACCGTCACGAAGGAAGGGCAGAACCCATTCAAGCATGAGAAGTCCTTGTTGCAGCTCGACTGATCAATTGCACGTTTGCGCCCGAGCTCGGTCTCTTTCGGGACAATTGAGACACAGTTCGACTGGACGCCGCAGTCCCCGCAACCTTCACAGATATCGGTATTGATGAACACGCGCTTGTCCGGGTCCGGGAACGTGCCCCGCTTGCGCCGCCTGCGCTTTTCGGCAGCGCAGGTCTGGACATAAACAATGACTGATACGCCCTCGATTTCGCGGAACTTTTCCTGAACCTGCATCAGTTTGGCACGCTCAAAGGTCTCGACGCCCGAGGGTAGCGCCCCGAAGTTCACATCTTCTTTTTCGTCATAGACGATGGCAACGTTGCTGACACCCATCGCGCTGACCTCAGCAACGATACGCTCAGCACTCAGACCACCTTCGTTCTCTTGCCCACCAGTCATGGCAACGGCATCGTTGTATAGAATTTTGAAGGTTATATTGGTGCCAGCCGCCAACGCGGCCCGGATCGCTTGAACGCCCGAGTGATTATAGGTTCCGTCGCCAAGATTCTGAAACACGTGTTTGGTGGTCGAGAACGGAGCCTCGCCAATCCAGTTCGTCCCTTCACCGCCCATCTGGGTGAATCCGGTAGTTTCGCGATCCATCCATTGCACCATGTAATGACAGCCAATCCCGGCATAGGCACGGCTGCCTTCCGGCAACTTGGTCGAGCTATTATGCGGGCATCCTGAACAAAAATAGGGCAATCTTGCTGCGATTTCCTGAGCATTATCAGCGCGGCGCGCCTCGTCCAGTTTTGCAAGACCTGCGCGAACGCCATCAGTATCATGGCCTTCCTCAACCAGAATCTGCCCAAGTTTTTCAGCAATCATGATTGGATCAAGCGCCCCTCGGGTCGGGAACAGCTCTTCGCGGTGCAGAGTCCCTGCTCCACCTTTGTACCAGCCGTAAACGCGACGACCACGCCGATCGTCGAAGATCGCCTCTTTGACCTGAACCTCAATCAGCTTGCGCTTTTCCTCGACGATCACAATCAGGTCGAGACCTTCCGCCCAATCGTGGAAACCCCTCATATCCAGAGGGAAGGTCTGGCCGATCTTGTAGGTTGTAATGCCAAGTCGCTCAGCCTCGTCTGCATCAATGTTCAGTAGTGACATTGAGTGCATCAGATCAAGCCAGTTCTTGCCCGCGGCAACAAATCCGATCTTGGCACCGGGTTTTCCCCAGACCCGTTTGTCCAGTTTGTTCGCATGAGAGAACGTCTCAGCCGCAAAACGTTTATAGTCAATGACCCGCGCTTCCTGTAGATGCGGCGTGTCTCCCAGCCGAATGTTCAGTCCTCCTTCGGGCATATCGAACTGAGGGATAGTTATCTGCATCCGATCGGGGCTGCCATCCACGACCGAAGTGACCTCGATCGTGTCCTTCATCGTTTTCAACCCGACCCAAACCCCAGCAAATCGGCTTAGCGCAAATCCGTAGACGCCGTAATCCAGGATTTCCTGAACTCCGGCCGGGCTGACGACTGGCATATACATATCGACCAAAGACCATTCAGACTGATGCAGAACGGTCGAGCTTTCGCCAGTATGATCGTCGCCCATGGCCATCAGGACGCCGCCATGTTGCGCGGTACCGGCCATGTTGGCATGACGCATCACATCTCCGGACCGGTCGACCCCAGGGCCTTTGCCATACCAAAGGCCAAATACACCATCGAACTTGCCGTCGCCACGTAACCCGGCTTGCTGACTGCCCCACAATGCGGTGGCGGCAAGATCTTCATTCAGACCGTATTGAAACGTCACATCGCTTTCGGCCAATTGCTTTTCAGCGCGCGACATCTGCAAATCGACAGCCCCGAGGGGTGAACCTCGATATCCCGTAACCAGACCTGCGGTATTAAACCCCGTCGCGCGGTCACGTTCTTTCTGCATTAACATCAGACGCACCAACGCCTGCGTTCCGTTTAAAAGAACCGGGCTTTTGGATAGATCAAACCGATCATTTAACGTGATCTTCGGCTGACTCATCTGACGTCTCCCCTCGTCGGATTAGTGTGCTGTATCTTTAGGTATTTTAGGTCACAATTACTGACCTGTATAGTAATTTTCTCCTTTGCCGTAACGATTTCCCGGTTTGAATGTGGAATTTGTTACGTGTTTCATATAGGGCTGCCGAAAGATAACGAAAGTTGCGACGATGGATTGGGACAAGCTCAGAATATTTCACGCGGTTGCGGATGCAGGCAGCCTCACACATGCAGGGGACAAGCTCAATTTGTCTCAATCTGCTGTGAGCCGTCAAATTCGCGCTCTCGAAGAATCACTGGATGCGACCTTATTCCACCGCCATGCGCGTGGCCTGATTCTAACTGAACAAGGCGAATTGCTGTTCGACGCGACTTCGGCAATGTCCAAACGTCTGGACACTGCGGCTGCAAGAATTCGGGACAGCGAGGACGAGGTGTTCGGTGTTTTGCGTGTTACCACCACGTTTGGTTTCGGCACGCTCTGGCTCGCGCCTCGACTGCCCAAGCTTTACGAAAGATATCCCGATCTCAATATTGATCTGATGTTGGAAGAACGCGTTCTTGACCTGCCGATGCGCGAAGCCGACGTCGCCATCCGCATGAAAGAGCCCAGTCAGGCGGATTTGGTGCGCAAGCGCCTGATGACAGTGCAAATGATGCTCTATGCCACCAAAACCTATCTGGACAGCCACGGCGGCAAACCTGAGTCTCTCGAAGAAATCACCAAGCACAGATTGATCTGCCAGACACCATCCGCGCCTCAGGTCGGGGCCGGCGCTTCGATGGTAAAGCACCTAATGACCTATAATCCTGGATCGTTATTAACCGTGAACAACTATTTTGGCGTTCTGCAAGGTGTACTCCACGATCTTGGAATTGGTGTCCTACCCGACTACGTAACTGAGGACTTTCCCGATCTGGTTCCGATCCTGTCAGACATCGAAACTGCTGATGTACCAGTTTACCTCGCTTATCCCGAAGAGCTTCGCCATTCCAAGCGGATCGCGGCCTTTCGTGATTTCGTGCAGGACGAAATCATCGCCCACCGCAAACATCTGAGGCAGATGGGGAAACTCTAGCCATGCACTCAGGTCATAGCGGGCATGACGATCTTATCTCCTATTAAACCTTGATCGTTAACAAACTGATCCCTAAATGAGCAATTGAAGGCGATGATGCTGTAACGCTCATCATCTTCATACCTCCCTGTTGGACTACGGCCGAGCTTAGTGCTCGGCCTTTTTTTTGGCCTTACGTTCGGCAATTCTCAGGAAAGCACTGGGAAAATTGAATACACGAGCCTATGATCCCGAAAAAACACTTAAAATCGTGTTCGAGGGCTAATTCATGTTCCATTCATTGCGCCTATTGTTGGCGATGATTTCAGTCTTGTTTCTGGCGGTGCCGCTGCACGCACAAGACACAAGCACAACTTCTTCGGTTACGATCCCCCAGGATCTAACGCCTGAGCAAGTCGATGATCTGGTTGCGCGTATGTCTGATGACCAGGTACGGGCGATCTTGCTTGAACGCCTTGATGCAGTTGCCGAAAAACATGCCGCAGAGAAGGAAGGTCACGAAGATCCGCTGACTGAACTGAACGAGATCTGGGCGGAAATGGTTACCTCCTGGACGCAAGTACTAACGACAGTTCCCAATATCGTCAGTGCGCAAATAAAAGCGTTCAGCAATTTTGCGGATAAATTCAACGAAACCGGGGTCCTTACCTTGATCGGGCTAGTGCTATCGGTCCTACTGGTCGGATATGTAGCAGAAAAGCTGTTCAGCATATTAACCCGTCGCTGGTCAAAGGCATCCGAAGTCGGAGATGAAGCTGACCTTAGGGGAGCCGTGCAGTACCTATTCCGCCGGTTTTGCCGCGAAATTGCCGGTCTCATCGTGTTCTACGTGGTTATCCGGGCGCTTGGTCGCGCATTACTGACCCCCGAACAAATCACGTTTGCCGCACCATTCGTATTCTTCTTGATTTGGGTCCCGCGTCTTGGGGCAGCTGTGTCGCGATTTGTACTCGCGCCGCAAAAACCTCAATACCGCTTGGTGAATATTGATGACCACTGGGCTAAATACCTGCACAGAAATCTGATTGGCCTTCTGATCCTGATCGGTTTCACGCTATTTGTTGTCCGCTTCAATGGACTCAACGGAATTACTCCAAACGAGACGCGCATCGGCTTTTGGCTGAATGCGGCAATCCACATCTATATCGGTGTAATCGCCTGGACTGCTCGTGAAGGACTGTCGCAGATGATGCTGGGCACAGACCCGGATCGCACCAAGTTTGATGAGGAAGTCGCGCATTATTACCCCTACTTCGCCATTGGCGTGTCGGTGGTGATCTGGTTGCTCGTTGAATTCCTCGTGGCACAGCGTAATCCGGCAATCTTGCGCGTGCTTGGAACCGGGGCGCATTTCACCACTATGTTCTGGCTGTTGATCGCACCAGCGCTAGACACGTTGATACGTGGATTGGTGCGCCATCTGCAGCCACCGCTATCGGGTGAAGGACCTTTGGCGGAACGCGCCTATCGCTCGGCCAAGCGCAGTTATATCCGGATTGGGCGGGTTATTGCGGGGCTGTTCGTGGTCCTGATGATTTCGCGTGCCTGGCAACTTGACCTTCGCCATGTCGCATCAGCTGGCATCGGAGCAGAAGTCGGTGGCGCGGTCATACAGTTCCTGCTGATCATCGCGGTCGGCTATATCTTGAACGAGATTGTCTCACTCTGGATCAATCGTCGTCTGGCGAAAGAACAAACTGCCGCGGAAGAGCTGGATGAAGAAGCTGGCGGCGAAGGTGGCGGAGCTGGTGGTTCGCGCCTGGCAACGGTTCTGCCTTTGCTGCGGATCACCGCACAGGTCACAATCTGCGTCATCTTTGGCCTGCTGGCGTTGAGTGCGCTTGGGATCAACATTACACCGCTACTGGCCGGTGCTGGTGTTCTGGGTCTGGCTATTGGCTTTGGCGCGCAAAAACTGGTGGCCGATATCGTAGGTGGTATTTTCTTCTTGATCGATGACGCCTTCCGTGTCGGCGAATATGTCGATGTCGGCGGTACGATGGGAACGGTCGAAAAGATCTCGATCCGCTCCATGCAATTGCGCCACCATCGCGGGCCCGTTCACACGATCCCATATGGCGAGATTCAGAAGTTGACCAATTTCAGCCGCGACTGGGTCATCATGAAGCTCAAGTTCACAGTGCCTTTCGATACCGATCCCAATAAGGTCAAAAAGATCTTCAAGAAGATCGGTGCCGAGATGATGCAGGACGAGACTCATAAAGATGGGTTCCTGCAGCCGTTCAAATCTCAGGGTGTGTTCGACTTTGATGATGTCGGTATGATCATCCGAGGCAAGTTCATGGCCAAGCCGGGCAAGCAGTTCACGCTGCGGAAGGAAATCTTCAATCGCGTGAAAGCAGAGTTCAACGCCAATGGCATCGACTTCGCCCGCCGCGAGGTGCGCGTTGCGATACCTGGCAGCGAGAATATGACTGAAGAACAAAAAGCAGCCGCCGGTGCAGCTGCAGCTGATGCCGTCAACAAAGGTCAGAACCCGGCCTAAATCGGTAGGATTGGCGCTGGGATTTTACAGCGCCAATCTATAAGCCAACCTCCAGATGTGCGGAATCGGCGGCATTGTCGGTTCCGCATTTTCTTTTCTAAATGGCCCTGCGGTGACTTGACCCTTCCCACGGAAGCGCCCTTGCCCTAAAAGGCCCGCAATCTCGGCCACTATGGACACAGGACAGAAGATGCAAGAGCCCGCCATCACCCCGGATCTGATTGCTGCACACGGGCTCAAGCCCGAGGAATACGACATGATCCTCGAGATCATCGGGCGCGAGCCAACATTCACCGAACTTGGCATTTTCTCGGCTATGTGGAACGAGCATTGTTCATATAAGTCCTCGAAGAAATGGCTACGCACACTGCCCACCTCCGGCCCACAAGTTATCTGCGGCCCTGGTGAGAACGCTGGCGTGGTTGATATTGGTGACGGCCAGGCCGTGGTGTTCAAAATGGAAAGCCACAACCACCCCTCCTACATTGAGCCCTATCAGGGTGCCGCGACCGGCGTTGGTGGTATTTTGCGGGATGTCTTTACCATGGGCGCGCGCCCCATCGCCTCAATGAATGCGCTGTCCTTTGGTGAACCCGGCCACCACAAAACCCGTCAGCTTGTAAATGGCGTGGTTGAAGGCATCGGCGGCTACGGTAACTGCTTCGGTGTGCCTTGCGTTGGTGGCGAAGTTCGGTTCCATTCAGCCTATAACGGCAACTGCCTCGTTAACGCCTTTGCTGCAGGTCTGGCCGACAGTGACAAGATTTTCTATTCGGCGGCCTCGGGTGTCGGTATGCCTGTTGTTTATCTAGGCGCTAAAACCGGACGCGATGGCGTGGGCGGTGCGACCATGGCTTCGGCGGAATTCGACGACACCATCGAAGAAAAGCGCCCGACTGTTCAGGTCGGCGACCCCTTCACCGAGAAACGCTTGATGGAAGCCACGCTGGAACTGATGCAGACCGGTGCCGTGATCTCCATTCAGGATATGGGCGCAGCGGGGCTGACCTGTTCGGCCGTTGAGATGGGAGACAAGGGTGGTCTCGGCGTTCGCCTTGATCTGGAGAACGTCCCTCAGCGCGAAGAAAACATGACCGCGTATGAAATGATGTTGTCTGAGTCTCAGGAGCGAATGCTGATGGTCCTCAAACCTGAGCTTGAAGCCGAAGCCCGTGCGGTTTTCGAGAAATGGGATCTGGATTTCGCCATTGTTGGTGAAACGATCGCCGAAGACCGGTTCCTGATCATGCACAACGGCGAAGTCAAAGCAGACCTCGTCCTTTCCAAACTGTCTTCAACGGCACCCGAGTACGACCGCCCATGGGAACCAACGCCCAACGCGGAAGAGCTGACAGATGTGCCCCAGATCGACCCAGTTGATGGCCTTCGCGCCCTGCTCTCTTCGCCGAACTACGCAGGCAAGCAATGGGTGTACGAACAGTATGACACCATGGTCATGGCCGACAGCTCCCGCACGCCTGGTCTGGGGGCTGGAATGGTGCGTGTGCACGGAACTGACAAGGTGCTGGCGTTCACCAGCGACGTGACCCCGCGCTATGTCCGCGCAAACCCTGTTGAGGGCGGCAAACAGGCCGTAGCCGAAGCCTACCGCAACCTGACTGCCGTGGGCGCCAAGCCGCTGGCCACCACTGACAATTTGAATTTCGGCAATCCCGAAAAGCCTGAGATCATGGGCCAGTTTGTAGGTGCAATCCAAGGTATCGGAGCCGCAGTCGGAGCCTTGGACATGCCCATCGTTTCCGGCAACGTGTCGCTATATAACGAGACTGATGGGCAAGCGATCCTGCCAACTCCCACGATTGGGGCCGTAGGCCTGCTGCAAACTGCCGATGAAATCATCGGCAACGAGGTTCGTGAAGGCCATGTCGCTCTGGTTATCGGCGAAACCCAAGGCCATCTGGGCCAGTCGGCCCTTCTGGCCGAAGTCTTCAACCGAGAAGACGGGGACGCCCCACATGTCGATCTGGACGCTGAACAGCGCAACGGAGAGTTCATTCGCGCCAATCGTGAAATGATCAAAGCCTGCACCGATCTGGGTGACGGTGGCCTTGCCCTAGCCGCTTTTGAACTAGCCGAGGCTGCTGGTGTCGGCGTTTGCCTCGACGATGCCTCGACCGAGTTCCTGTTCGGAGAAGATCAGGCGCGCTATCTGGTCGCCTGTAACTTTGATCAGGCCGAAGCATTGATGATCGCAGCTGGTCAGGCGGGTGTTCCCCTAGCGTCAGTTGGACGTTTCACTGGGGATAGTGTTAAAATCGGCAGCTCCGAAGTCTCGCTTGCCGAGTTGGCGGATACGTTCCGCAGCAGCTTTGCCGAAGCCGTTGCCTGATCAATCTTTGTTCTGGTGCGATCAAACAGATTTCTTGCGCGTGTCGGCGCACAGGAATTGTTGTTGAACGGAACCGGCCCCATCTTGCACGCCCCGTCTCATCGCTCTACATCTTGGGAATGACCTTCAGGAGTAAACCTACATGCCGATGAGCGCCCACGAAATTGAAACTCTGCTACGCGAGAGCTTTCCAGATGCGGAAATCCAGGTTGGTGGCAGCGATGGCGTGCATATGTCCGCCATGGTCGTGGATGAGAGCTTTCGCGGTAAGAACCGCGTTCAGCAACAGCGTGCTGTTTATGCCGCGTTGAAAGGCAAGATGGATGGCCCGGATGGAGAGTTGCACGCGCTGGCGCTGACCACGAAAGTACCGGAGTAATATGGAGCACGCGATTGTAATCTCAATTGCAGTCACCGTCTTTGTTGTGTTGATCGCGCTCATAGCTTGGAACCATTCAAAGACGGGACGCAATACAAGACGAGGATCGCCACCTGGACAGGGAGAACACCTCCTGCATTCCTCCTACATTTCACATGACGGTGCAATTAGCTCGGCGCAGACCCATATTCCGAAGAATCCTCAAGACTACGCCAAAGCAATAATGCCGAAGAGCAAAGGAAACACCAAATGAACGACGTGAAATCCCAGATCGACGAAACCGTCAAAGCCAATGACGTGGTGCTATATATGAAAGGTACCAAAGAGATGCCGCAGTGCGGGTTCTCGTCGCGCGTCGCTGGTGTATTGAACTACATGGGTGTCGAATATACCGACGTGAATGTTTTGGCGGACGACTCTGTCCGTCAGGGCATCAAGGATTATTCGGACTGGCCAACTGTGCCCCAGCTTTTTGTCAAAGGCGAGTTTGTCGGCGGCTGCGACATCATCACCGAGATGACCCTTTCGGGAGAGCTGGATACTTTGTTTGAAGAAAACAATGTCGGCTACGACAAAGATGCAGCCGACAAAATCCGTGAAGCAAACGCCTAATTCACCGGCTAGAGCAGTCCTTGAACAAGACACGTTCGGGGGCTGTGCTGCCTTGGGCCTGATGGCTGATCGTAGCTTCCCAGCCTTTGGATCGAAGGGTGTATGTCCCTGCCCCGTCTACAGATTCGTAGCGAATACCTGATCCGCTTTGAACCTGTTTCAGCGCAATCAACTGGTCCTCAATCAGCATCGCGGCAGCACCTGATCCATCTGCGGCGTTGAAATAGGACACTGGCACCTGCGTGTTGTTCTCGCAGTTAAATGTCACAGACAGTATGTCGATCTCGGCCAAACCTGCCGTAGCGTACAAAGACAATACCGCGGCCCCTGCAGCCGTTCGAACAAAGCCCATCAGGCTTTCCTTTCCTCGATCACCGCAGCCAGCGCTTCTGCACGCGCGGCCATCTCCGCCAATGTGTCTGTTACCGAAGGTGGCACCACTGCAACTTCAATTCGCTCGGGCTCGGGCAGAGGTTGACTACGCAGGCGATTCAACTCGGCTTCGGCTTCCACAAGCTTTGCCTCGGCCAGCTTCAGGCGATCTTCGTGCGCTGCCGCTTTGTCGGCCAACATTAGTCCGGCCATCAACAACATGCGAGATTCAGGCATGCGTCCGATCTGGTCCGACAATACCTGTGCTTCATCATCCAAAAGCTTGGCCGCGGCCTGCAGAAAGGGCTCTTCACCGTCCTGGCACGAGACATCAAATCCTCGTCCGCCGATATGAATGGTCACCTCGGGCATTATTCAACCTCTCCTTCAGCCAGATTGGCGTGGGTCAACAATGGTTCGAGCCGGGCCAGAACCGCATGTGCTTCGGCCGCGTCCGAGGCTCTTGCGGCACGCGTTGCTTCCAACTCTGCAGCAGTTGCGCGATTCAGCATGTCTGCATCGGTCACACCATCTTCTGCAGCGGCGCGCAACTCATCCACTGTTCCACGCAACTGTTCGTTTGCCTTGCGCAACCGTTGCAAATCGTCATCCAGTCGCGACATCGCCGCGCCATGGCTGGCACGCTCGGCACGCAGCATTTCAAGCTCGGCGTTCAATTCGGTCAGCCGCTCGCTATCGACCAATTCAGCGCGCAGACGGGACAGCTCTGCCTCCATCTCTTCGGCGCGATCTGCGATGGGGGTCAATTGCTCGACCTCGGCCCGCAACGAATCGGCTTCTTCTGCGGCATTTTCCATGGATCGCAGGGTTTCGATTTCGGCTTTCAGTGAATTTACTTCGTCGCTGTTATCCAGAGCGGCCTTGGCCTCGGCTAACTCTGCGCGCGCGGCCTCGACCGTTGCAAGCTTTGCGGTCGCCTCGGCCAATTGATCACGCAGTGCAGCAACTTCTTCTCCTGATCCCGCCTGCTCCCGGAGGGCATCAATCTCAAGAGCGTGCCTTTCTATGAGCGATTTCAGCCGCTCTTCCAACTGCGCATTGGCCAAGCGCTCTTCTTCAAGTTCTGATCGTAATGCAGCACCATTATCGACCGCGGGCCCAGCGTCCTGCAGTGCCTCGACTCCGGTGCCGATCCGCTCCATCGCAGTAATGATACGGCGTTGTAATTCTTCGATCTGACTCATGCCCCTGTCACCTCTTTATCAAGGTTCGTTCTGCTATACGCCTGTCCGAATCAAAAGCGGCGGCTCTCTGCACTAGTCTAACGGAATGTAACAGAAAATACCCACTGTTTGGTTTCAATCACTTGCACACCGCTCTTGAAGCGCCAGATCGGCGCAGAACCCGGTTCTGCTTGCACTTTGTCAGACGGATGGTATTCAGCGCTAAATCTGCCCGTAACCCAAAGGAATAACGCCCGTGGACCTGACTGCGCTGCGCAATGCCAACCCCGAACACTGGGACAAGGCTGCGGCCATCCGCACCCTGACCCTCGACGCCGTCGCCGCCGCCAATTCCGGCCATTCCGGTATGCCAATGGGCATGGCCGATGTTGCGACTGTATTGTTCGAAAAGCACCTGAAATTTGACGCCTCTGCCCCGAATTGGCCGGATCGTGACCGGTTCATCCTGTCGGCGGGTCACGGTTCGATGCTGGTCTATTCGCTGCTTTACCTGACTGGTCATGGCGACGTTACGCTGGAAGAAATCAAAAACTTCCGCCAGTTGGGCGCCAAAACAGCCGGCCACCCCGAGAACTTCCTGATAGACGGTGTCGAAACCACCACTGGCCCTCTGGGTCAGGGCATCTCGAACGCTGTGGGCTTTGCCATGGCCGAGGAAATCCAGCGTGCGCATTACGGCAAGAAGATCGTTGATCACTACACTTATGTGATTGCGGGCGACGGCTGCCTGATGGAAGGCGTTAGCCAAGAGGCGATCACCCTGGCTGGCCGACACGAACTGAGCAAGCTGATCGTCTTCTGGGACAACAACAACATCACCATCGACGGCACCGTTGATATCGCCGACCGCACCGATCAGGTGCGCCGTTTTGCGGCTTCGGGCTGGCATGTGCTTGAGATTGACGGTCATGACCCCAAGGCCATCGACGATGCCATCGTGCGGGCGAAAAAGTCGAACAAGCCGACAATGATCGCCTGCGAGAGCCACATCGCACTTGGCCACGCGGCTCAGGACACTTCGAAAGGCCACGGCGCACTGACCGATCAGGATCAGTTGAAGGCGGCCAAAGACGGCTATGGCTGGCCGCATGACGCGTTTGTCATCCCCACAGAAGTCAAAGCTGCATGGGAAGCTATTGGTACACGTGGTGCTGCCGAGCGCACGGCATGGGAGGAGCGTTTCGCGCAAATCTCCGACCGTAAGCAGGCGGAATTCAACCGTGCCTATGCGTTTGAAGCACCGAAGAAACTGGCTGGTGCCATTCGTTCGTTCAAAAAGCAGATGTCCGAGGATCAGCCGAAACTGGCAACCCGAGCCTCGTCCGAAAAGGTTCTGAACGTGGTGAACCCGATCATGCCAGAAACCATTGGTGGTTCGGCTGACCTGACCGGTTCAAACAACACCAAATCGGCGGATATGGGCGTGTTCCTACCGGAAAACCGCAAAGGCCGCTACATCCACTATGGTATCCGTGAACACGGCATGGCCGCTGCGATGAACGGTATGGCTCTGCACGGGGGCATCCGCCCCTATGGCGGCACCTTCATGGCTTTCACTGACTATGCCCGCCCTTCCATGCGTTTGGCTGCCTTGATGAAGGTGCCTACGGTCTTTGTGATGACACATGACTCGATTGGTCTGGGCGAAGACGGCCCGACCCACCAGCCGGTGGAACATCTGGCGATTTCGCGCGCAACGCCAAACACCTATGTCTTCCGCCCCGCTGACACTGTTGAGACTGCCGAAGCTTGGGAACTGGCACTCACCTTCAAAGACAGCCCCTCGGTCCTGTCGCTGACCCGTCAGGGCGTGCCAACAGTGCGGACCGAGCACAAAGGTAAAAACCTGACCTCACAAGGCGCATATGTGCTCGCCGACGCAGAAGCCAAGCGTCAGGCCATACTGATCGCTACCGGATCCGAGGTCTCGCTGGCCATGGAAGCCAAAGCGATGCTGGAGGCCGAGGGCATTGGCACCCGCGTCGTATCAATGCCTTGCATGGAGCTGTTTGCCGAACAGAATGAAGCCTACCGTAAGCGCGTCCTACCTGCCGGTGCCGTCCGCGTTGGCATCGAGGCCGCCGTACGCGCTGGCGGATGGGACCGCTGGTTGCTGGGTGAACGTGGCCGCGAAGCCAAAGCTGGGTTTATTGGCATGTCGAGCTTTGGTGCATCAGCCCCGGCAGGTGAGTTGTACAAACACTTTGGCATTACCGCAGAAGCGACCGTCGCGAAGGTAAAAGAACTGCTGGGGCTGTAAGCACTCGGCTCAACAGTTGTAGATACAAAGGGCGGCTTTCTAGGCCGCCCTTTCCTATTTTGGCTGGCTCAATTTCGCCCTTAACGCCTCATATGCCAATTTCGCAAAGTCCAATCGCAGTTCGTACCGTTTCGCTGGCACGATCCCTCCGGGTACGATTTGCCCTGCCCAAGACAAAACTTGCCGCACATGCGTTCCATAAAGCGGAATGAATTGCGCAGATTGACCAGTAAGCAGGTTGAACATTCGCCCGCCTGCCCACTTGGCACGTTCGGCAGCTTTGTCCGCCGTGTCGATCCGAATATGCAGAACCCGATACAGTGCGTTCGGTTCAAACGGCATTTGTTCCGCACCAAGGTTCATGGCAGCCAATGCCGCTGCTTTACGTTTGGCAGCGAGCCCCCTCAACTTAAACCGGGTGCGGACTTGAACCGGTCGAAAGGCTGGTAAATGACTAAGATCCATCACCTCACGCCTTCGATTCAGTGAACTCCAGGCTTATTTGAAAACTTCCCGATCATCGGCGCAATCACTTTGGTCGCCAACGGTATCAGTACAAACCCCCAAGCCAAGCCAAACACCCCATCCATTGTCGCTTTTGCGATCCATTCGGCGGCTTTTTCCCATTGGGCAGGCACTGCATGTCCTACCGCATAAGCCCAGTCATGAATATGATGGCCCAACCAGCCAAAGCCCAGAACCTCCATCCCGTGGATGATAATCGATCCTCCGACCCAGAGCATGGCGGCAGTTCCAACGATTGATAGTGTCTTCATCACGCCGGGCATGGCTTTGACCAAGCCCCGACCAAGACCTCGGCCCACAGGCGTCGGCGCGTTCTTAGCCAGATACAACCCGACATCATCCATCTTAACGATCAGCGCAACTGAGCCGTAAACCGCCAGAGTCACACCCAACCCAACCACCGCAAGCGTCGCAGCCTGCATCCAGATGTTGGGCGCTTCGATAGCCGCCAATGCAATGGTCATGATCTCGGCGGACAGAATGAAATCGGTCTTGATTGCCCCCTTGACCTTCTGCTCTTCCAAATGCCCTGGGTCGCGGTTTTTCATGTCTTCTTCGATGACGTGACTGCCATGCGGGAACAAGACATGAAAAATCTTCTCGGCGCCCTCAAAGCACAGATACGAGCCACCTATCATCAGCAAAGGCGTAATCAGCCATGGCGCAAAGTTCGCCAACAGCAGTGCCACGGGCAACAGCAAGACAATCTTGTTGAAAACCGATCCGCGAGCGATGCGCCAGATGATGGGTAATTCTCGTGCCGGCGCGAAACCCTGCACGTATTTAGGAGTTACTGCCGCGTCGTCGATTATTACACCGGCAGTCTTGGCCCCGGCCTTGCCAGCCGCTGCTACGACATCGTCCACTGATGACGCTGCAACCTTTGCAATGCCTGCCACATCATCCAACAGGGCCAACAGACCACTCATCGCGCATCCTCTTGTTTATCCGCTGTTGCCGACACTACCTGATCCAACCCTTAGCGCAAGCGTTAGCGCAACCGGCACAGGTTTGCGCTAACACCTTAAAAATATGCCATTTTTGCCCTTTTGAGATTCGGTTTTCACGGCTATATGGCCAGCAACACAAGCGCAGTTTGGAGACGTCGGATGACCATCAAGGTCGGTATCAATGGTTTTGGCCGCATCGGCCGCTGTACACTGTCGCACATCGCCGCATCGGCGCGTAACGACATCGAAGTGATCAAGGTCAACGCCACTGGCCCGCTGGAAACATCGGCACATCTGCTGAAATATGACAGCATTCACGGCCGTTTCCCGCGCGAAGTGTCTGTCGAAGGCAACACCATGGATCTGGGCCGTGGCCCGATGGAAATGTTCTCGACCTATGACATGAACGAGCTTGACTGGGAAGGCTGCGATGTCGTCCTGGAATGTACTGGCAAGTTCAATGACGGGCTAAAGGCAAAGACGCACCTAGATCGCGGCGCTGGTAAGGTGCTGCTTTCGGCGCCAGGTAAGAATGTCAATAAGACAATTGTGTTTGGCGTAAACCACAACACCCTGACTGCAAACGACAATATGGTGTCCAACGGCTCCTGCACGACCAACTGCCTGGCCCCGCTTGCCAAAGTTCTGGATGAAGGCATCGGTATCGAGCATGGCATCATGACCACGATCCACGCTTATACCGGCGACCAGCCCACTCTGGACCGTCGTCACGGCGATCTTTATCGCGCACGCGCCGCAGCCATGTCGATGATCCCGACCACAACCGGTGCTGCGGCAGCGCTGGGTGAAGTCCTGCCTAACCTCAAGGGCCGCTTGGACGGTTCCGCGATCCGTGTACCTACCCCAAATGTCTCGGCCGTTGACCTGTCGTTCCGCGCATCGCGCGACGTGACCGTAGAAGAGGTTAACGCAATCGTTGAAGAAGCCGCCAAGGGCCCGATGCAGCGGGTCCTTGGCTATGAGCCTGCGCCGCTGGTCTCGACCGATTTCAACCACACCGAAGAGAGCTCGATCTTCGCACCAGACCAGACCCGCGTCGTTGACAACCGTATGGTGCGTGTACTGGCATGGTATGACAACGAATGGGGCTTCTCGGTGCGTATGGCGGATGTCGCCGTAGCGATGGGCCGCCTTAACTGACCCTTCGCACATCGCTTGTACCTTGATGCCCGCTCAGGTTATCTGAGCGGGCATTTTCGTTCAGGGCGCAGAAATGACAAATCAAATCGCTATCTGGCTTGGAATCCTAATTCTGGGCGGTCTGATGCTGGACGTTGCACTATTCGGCACCGAACACCTGCTGTTCCTTGGTAAGAAGCTTTACGATTTTCTGGATTGGCTTGCCTTCTGGCGATGACAGAGGTTTTGCTTGACTTTCGCGCCAATCTAGCTTTGTTAGCGCTAACCATCAATCGACCAAATTCTGACGGAGCGCATTATGACACTCAAGCTAGCAATCAACGGATTTGGACGGATCGGACGAGGCGTATTGCGAGCCGTCATGGAATCCGGACGCACCGATGTTGAAATCGTCGCTATTAACGATCTGGCAAAGCCGGAAATGAACGCTCATCTGTTCGAATTCGACAGTGTGCATGGCCGTTATCCCAACCCGGTAACGCTCAGCGATTCCGGCCTGGACGTCGGTGCCGGATCAATCCGCTTGACCAGCGAGCGTGATCCCGAAGCACTGGATTGGTCAGATGTGGATGTTGTTCTGGAATGCACCGGAGTTTTCAGGACCCGTGAAGCAGCCGAGCGGCACCTGAAAAACGGATCAAAGAAAGTATTGATTTCTGCCCCTGCCCGTGGCGATGGTGGCGTGAAGACTGTTGTCTTTGGCGTAAACGATCATGAGCTTACCGCTGACGATATCGTTGTCTCGAACGCCTCGTGTACTACCAACTGCCTGTCGCCCGTGGCCGCAGCACTGGACGCTGGGCTTGGCATCAAGCACGGCAATATGACAACCGTTCATGCCTACACGGCGAGCCAACCGGTTCATGACACAGCTGGGAAAGACCCCTACCTGTCGCGCGCAGCAGCACTGTCGATGATTCCCACGACAACCGGCGCGGCGTCTGCAGTGGGTCTGGTATTGCCACAACTGGCCGGAAAGTTGACCGGGCAAGCCATTCGCGTGCCTACGCCCAATGTCTCAGTTGTTGACCTGGTCGCCGAAGTATCACGCCCAACAACCGAAGAGGAGGTCAATACCCTCTTCGTAGAAGCCGCCGCGAAGGTCCCCGGCGTTTTGGCAGCCGAGAATCGCCCCCTGATATCGATCGATTTTAACCACGACTCGCACAGCTCGACCGTTTCGCTGGCTGAAACCAAAGTAACCGACGGCACGCTGGTGCGCGTCCTCGCTTGGTACGACAATGAGTGGGGCTTCTCGAACCGAATGCTGGACACGGCCGCCGCGATGGGTGCCCTAGCCTAAACGCTCACGCAGAGCTTCATTGACGCGGGGCGTGACGAATTTCGACACGTCCCCATTCAACCTGGCGATTTCTTTGACCAGTTTCGAGGCAATCGCCTGATGCCGAGCCTCGGCCATTAGGAAGACCGTTTCAATCGAGTCGTCCAGCGCGCGGTTCATGCCGACCATCTGGAATTCGTACTCGAAATCCGCGACCGCGCGCAGACCGCGCACAATGATTTGCGCCCCGACATCTCGTGCACAATCGATCAGCAGGTTTTCAAATGGGTGCGCTACGATTTCGGTTCCGGTCTGTTCGGTGAGATGCGCACACTCGGCTTCGATCATCGAGACTCGTTCTTCCAAAGAAAACAGAGGGCCCTTGTCGCGGTTGATAGCGACGCCAATCACAAGCTTATCCACCAATGCAGCGGCACGGCGAATGATGTCGATATGGCCCAATGTGATTGGGTCAAAGGTACCGGGATATAATCCAACCCGCATAGGGCTCTCCAGCGCAACAAAATTTCTGCGCAAGCAAACATAACTTTGCCGCAGGTGCAAGAGGCTGAAACAGCCTCCGCGTTCAGTGGCCCATGATCATGCCTTCAAGCGCGTCTTTTTCCATAGCAAGTTCAGCCAGTTGCGCCTTGACCGCATCGCCCAGCGTTACGATTCCGACCAGTTTGCCCTCTTCCAGAACCGGCATATGGCGAAATCGACCTTCCGTCATTTGTGACAGGATGGATTCGACCGAGTCCTGCTGGCTGGCTGTTACAAGTTTCTTGGTCATGTAGGTACTGACCGGCTTGTCCAGACACCCGCTACCACTGGCCGCCAGCTCGCGCACGATATCACGTTCGGACAGGATGCCCGATGCCGTCTGCCCGCCATCTTCGGAAACGATCACAGTGCCGATCCGATTCTCCGCCAGGATTGCGGCGGCCTGCGAGACCGACGCCGATGGTTCGACCGTCACTACGCCGCTGCCAGCTTTGGACTTGAGAATGGCCTGAACGAGCATCTGCAAAAACCTCCGGAATAACGTACTGTTTTCTAAGCGTTGCCGGAATGTCTGAAGGTGTCAAGGTGAAGCTTCGGCTTCCAGCCGCGCTACTTCGTCCCGCAGGCCACGTGTTAGTGCTTCGGCAAACCGATTCAACCGCTCATTGCGCTGGTCACCCTGATGGCGGACCAGATAGAACCCCCGGGTCAGACTTACCTGATCCGTCAGTATTTTTTGCAATCCCCGGTGGAACGGCAATGTAAAATCATGCGCAACACAAACCCCGGTGCCCAGCGACACCTGCCGCAACTGAACTGAGACCGAGTTTGATGCAAGCGCGACACGCTCAACACCAATATCGTTGAGGTAGTCAAGTTCCCGATCGAAGATCATGTCCGGGATATAGCCGATCATCCTGTGCCCTTTCAGATCCTCAATGGATCTAATTTCAGCGTGGCGATTCAGGTAATCTTTCGTGGCGACCATGTGCAGCCGATAATCGGATATCTTTTGAACCAGCAATTGCCCGGCAGTGGGCGCACTGACAGTGACCGCCATATCGGCCTCTCGCCGGGATAGGTTGATAATGCGCGGCAACGCCAAAATCTGAATATCGAGGTCAGGATTCGCATCGCTGATCTTGGCGCAGACCTGCGGCAAAAGGTAATTGGCACTTCCATCCGGCGCACCAATTCTGATCTGACCACTCAGCGACTTGGCGGAACCCGACATGACACCTGTCGCCGCGCGCATAGCCTCTTCTGCCTGTAGCCCATGCTCCATGAGACGCTGTCCCGCAGTCGTCAACACATAGCCCTGCTGTGATTTCGTGAACAACACCGCGTCCAAAGCCGCTTCCAATCGCGCGATTCTGCGACCGACAGTCGCCGGGTCTATCTTAAGAACCCGCCCCGCCCCCGAAAGGCTTTCGTCGCGAGCAACTGCCAGGAAAACCCGCAAATCATCCCAATTCGGCGTCATGCCCTACCCTTTGCATTTTTGCAAAACTGATTTGAAATATTGCCTCTGTTCAGGTGATTTTCGCAAGTCTATTCTGCGCGCAACCTAATCCGGAGGAACTTGCCATGCAGAACCTGACCCATTTCATCAACGGCGAACATGTCGCCGGCACATCTGGCCGCTTTGACGATGTGTTCAACCCGGCAACGGGCGAAGTGCAGTACCAATGCCCGATGGCAAGTGTCGCCGAGACCACCGCAGCGATCGAAGACGCAGCAGCTGCTCAGGTCGCTTGGGGCGCAACCAACCCGCAGAAGCGCGCGCGCGTTTTGATGGCGATGGTTGGCTTGATGAACCGCGACATGGACAAGCTGGCCGAGGCGCTCAGCCGTGAACATGGCAAGACCATCCCGGACGCCAAGGGTGACCTGCAGCGCGGTCTGGAAGTGATCGAATACTGCATCGGCGCCCCCCAGATGCTGAAAGGTGAATTCACCGACAGCGCGGGCCCGGGCATCGATATGTATTCGATGCGTCAGCCGCTGGGTGTGGTCGCCTCGATCATGCCGTTCAACTTCCCGGCCATGATGCCGTTGTGGCATGTCGGCCCGGCACTAGCCTGCGGCAACGCAGTTGTTCTGAAACCGTCCGAGCGTGACCCTTCTGTTCCATTGATGCTGGCTGAACTGTTTGTCGAAGCTGGTCTGCCCAAAGGCGTGTTCCAGGTTGTGAACGGCGACAAAGAGGCCGTGGATACCTTGCTGGACAGTGAGATCATTCAGGGCGTGTCGTTCGTGGGTTCAACCCCGATCGCGCAATACATCTACGCTCGTGCAACCGCCAACGGCAAACGCGCACAGTGCTTCGGTGGCGCCAAGAACCACATGATCGTTATGCCTGACGCCGATCTGGATCAGGCCGCTGACGCGCTGGTCGGTGCTGGCTTTGGCGCAGCTGGCGAACGCTGCATGGCAATCTCGGTCGCTGTACCGGTTGGCGAAGAAACCGCAGACGCACTGATCGAAAAACTGATCCCGCGTGTCGAAAAGCTGAAAGTCGGCCCCTACACAGCAGGTGACGACGTTGACATGGGTCCGGTGGTCACTGCCGCTGCGAAAGAACGTATCCTTGGCCTGATCAACTCGGGCGTTGAGCAAGGCGCGAAGCTGGTTGTCGACAACCGTGACTTCAGCCTGCAGGGTTATGAGGACGGTTTCTTTGTCGGCCCGCACCTGTTCGACAACGTCACGCCCGACATGGACATCTATAAGCAAGAGATCTTTGGCCCGGTCCTGTCGACCGTCCGCGCGGGTTCTTATGAAGAAGCGCTGAAACTGGCGATGGATCATGAATACGGCAACGGCACCGCGATCTTCACCCGCGACGGCGACACCGCACGTGATTTCGCCAGCCGGATCAACATCGGCATGGTTGGTATTAACGTGCCGATCCCGGTTCCGCTGGCCTATCACACCTTCGGTGGCTGGAAGAAGTCCATGTTCGGTGACCTGAACCAGCACGGCCCGGACAGCTTCAAGTTCTACTCGCGCACCAAGACTGTCACATCGCGCTGGCCGTCGGGTATCAAGGAAGGCGGCGAGTTCAACTTCAAAGCCATGGACTGATCTAATAGATCATTAATTAGGAAGCCCGGCCTAACGCAGGCCGGGTTTCTTTCGTTTTGGGCCTGTTCCTGCTGGTTCAGACACCTCACGAGAAATTCAGAGGCCTACCTCTGGAAAAGTCAGGCAATCACCAATATTTTATCGCCAAATCAACTAATCGAGCAGTTCGTATCATTCCGGAGGCAACATTGTCCCAAAATCGTTTGACCCGCCGCCACGCCCTGTTGGGCGCCGCATCTCTGATTGCGACACCAGCCATCCTACGCGCCCAAAGCATCGATGCATTCCCGCAAGATGAAGAGGCGATCAGCACACAATTACCCGTCCGTCGCAATGTATCGTCATTCTCGCAGCAGAATTGGCAGGATCACTTTGACGAGTTGGGTGTTGGTGCATTGTTGGCCGATATCACCAGCCGAGCTGTGCATTACTGGGGGCCAGATGGAACCTATAAGCTCTATCCCAGCTCTGTCCCGATGAGCGAAGAGCTGACCAAGCGCGGCTATACCAAAGTCACGCGCAAAGCGGAGAACCCAAGCTGGACACCAACTGCATCAATGCGCGAACGCGATCCATCGTTGCCGGTTCGCATGGAGGGTGGCGAACCTGGAAACCCGTTGGGGACCCGCGCCATGTATCTTGGCTGGCCTGCCTACTTGGTTCACGGCACCCACGATACCCGCAAGATCGGACGCCAAAGCTCGTCTGGCTGTATCGGTCTTTATAACCAACATGTAGAAGAGCTGTATCCGCTGGTGAAAGTCGGTACTCAGGTACGTTTGGTTTAAACGGCAAATTTCTACCAGGAATTCAAAAAGCCCCGTCCATCAGGAACGGGGCTTTTTAAGATTTGGAAGTGGTAAATTTATTCAGGGATAATCACTTCATCTACAACGTGAATGACGCCGTTACTGGCTTCGATATCAGCCTGTACAACTTCGGCGCCGTTAACTTTCACACCATTCTTTGCATTCACGCTCAGACGATCACCTTGTACGGTCAGAACCTTTGCTCGTTTCCCAGCGATGTCACCAGACATCACTTTGGCTGGCACAACATGATAGGTCAGGATCGCTACCAACTGATCCTTGTTCTCTGGAAGAAGAAGAGTTTCAACGGTGCCTTCAGGCAGAGCGGCAAAAGCCTCGTCTGTGGGTGCGAAGACAGTGAAAGGCCCATCGCCTTTCAACGTATCAACCAAACCAGCGGCCTGAACGGCGGCGACCAGAGTGTTAAACGACCCGGCGGCGACTGCCGTATCGACGATATCTGCGGCCTGTGCTTTGACGGGTAGTGCAAGTGCAAATGCGGCGGCAGCGCCCATGAATGTGCGACGGAACATGGCTGTTAACTCCTCTCCAGCTTGTTATGCAGAGGATTACGGGCCTTTTAGCAAACCGGATCACATGTTGATCATTTTTCTTTGAGCTGCACCCATATGCTCTGCGCGCGACCGTCTTTCAGAAACGGTAATGCCTCCACCGCGTCGGGGCGTTCCTGTTGCAAATAATATCCGGGCCAAAGCATTGAATAGAAGCCAGATTGCAGCAAGGCGTGCAGCATGTATTGCTCGCCCCAACCCGGACAATCATAGAAGAACCGCTTAGGATATTCGTAAGGCAGAAAAACATCGTGGACGTGGATGACAACGCCCGGTTTCAGCGCCGGAATGATCCGACAGAATAGATGAGCCACGTCATTGCTCATCCGGACCACGTGGCTTGAATCGATGAAAAGAACGTCTCCGGCTTCAAGCTGTTCGAATATTGCGGGATCGACCTCTTCCAGTCGCTTTTGCTCGAACCGATCAACGACATGAGCGATATCGGCGCGCGGATACGGATCAATTGCGGTGATGGTCGTATCAAGGGCCCCGTCGATTATCGCTTGGCGTGTCACGCGGGTCGAGTTTCCGCAGCCGACTTCGATCACGCGTTTTGGCTGAAAGCAGCGGATCATAAGATAAAGCGCATCCGCGTCCGGGCTATCATAATACCCGTTGTTGGTTTCATAACCTGTCTGATTACGCGCAGGATCTTTCAGCGCCGCAAGATCATCGGCGTATCGCGTGTACTCGTCCACCAACTGTGTGATATCGAACTCTTCCATCCCTGGTGACAAAGCGTATGCCGGACGGGTCAGCCCCCCTGCCCGCTCAAACGCTTCAAGCCGCGCCCGTTCATCCTGTTCCGTGACCTTGTCGATCAGCTTCACTCCTAACTCGTCCAGAGCAGCGTTGATCTGTGGAAATTTTCTGGGTTTCACAAGGATGGCTCCAATCTGCGTTGCGCCTTTCCTTACCTTTGCTCGCGGCACCTCTGCAAGAACCCTTGAGCCAAACCCTTGGCAAAAGAGAAAATTCCGTATTCACTGATTGGAATTGAACGACGAGGACCGCCATGCAGCAGGAATTCACGTTAGGCATTGAGGAAGAGTATCTGCTGGTTGATCGCGACAGCTTGCAGCTTGCACATGCCCCAACCGCGTTGATCGAAGCCTGTCAAAGTGATTTCGAAGGTCAGGTCAGCCCCGAATTTCTGCAATGCCAGATCGAGGTCGGAACCCGCCCGCACGCCACCATCAAATCCGCCCGAGAAGACCTAAAGCGGTTGCGGTCCTGTGTCTCAAAGCGCGCGGCTGAATACAATATGGCACCAATCGCGGTTTCCTGCCATCCATTCGCAAACTGGAAAGATCAGCATCATACAAGAAGAGAGCGCTATGACGCATTGCAGCACGCTCTTGGCGGCGTTGCACGCCGAATGCTGATCTGTGGGATGCACGTGCATGTGGGGATCGAAAACCAGGCCCTGCGCGCCGATCTGATGCCACAGCTGTCTTACTTTCTGCCGCATCTCCTGGCTTTGTCTACTTCGTCACCTTACTGGAATGGAGAGGATACGGGCCTATCCTCCTATCGGTTGACCGTATTCGATAACTTGCCCAGAACCGGTTTACCTCCGGTATTCAGTAGTTGGGGCGAATATGAACGTACAACCGGAGTTTTGGTCGAACTCGGGGTGATCGAAGATACCTCAAAAATCTGGTGGGACCTGCGCCCTTCGCACCGCTTTCCAACGCTTGAAACCCGGATCATGGATGTCCAGCCCCGGCTGGAACACACATTGTCTTTGGCGGCTTTGGCGCAAGCCTTGACCCGGATGTTATGCCGTCTGAAAGCGCGCAATCTACGTTGGCGGCAATATGACAAGTTCCTGATCGGCGAAAATCGCTGGCGCGCGCAACGCTATGGCGTTGGCGAAGGGCTGATTGATTTCGGGGATCGCTCGATCAAGCCGATGGCCGAACTGATGGGTGAACTCATGGGTATGCTGGCTGAAGATACGGAAGCGCTCGGCACGATGACCGAGATTGCACGTCTAAGGCACATTGCCGAGACCGGCACTTCTTCAACCCGCCAACGTCGCGTTCATGCCGAGGCTGTCGCGCGCGGAGATGATCCAGGGAAAGCCGTGGTTAGCCATCTGATCGAAGAATTTCACGCTGATTTGTAGTTTCAGACTGCGGCCAGAATATCCTTAATCCGTTCTGCCACCGGTTCGTACAGGTCCCGGTCTGTCCAATATCCGTTGTGCGAGAACGGGTTCCAAGACGTAAATATTTTGCCCGCATTGATTGGTTTGTCTTTCAAGGCTCTGCTTTGTGCCAGCTGCGCATAGCTCGGCGCGCTTTTGCCCAACGGAAACCCAAGAACATCGTGACGATCATAGTAGTTATGCCACCATGTCGTAAACCGGAGCGCGGGTGGAAGCTCGCGATTAGGAGCCATAATCGGGAATATCTCATTCTCGGGATACGCGAATAAGAAGATCGGAATATTGCATCCGAAGGTCACGATCCCCGCGACTGTTTTCATGTTTTCTACATGTGTCGGATGAACCGGCGATCCACCCTGCCGCAGATGCCTCTGCATATCGTAGATATAGTTGGACATTATGTGCCCGCCCAGTGAGTGGGCCAGTATCAGGACGGGGCCGTCATGGCCTACCTGATGTTTGACCACACCCATCACATTCTCGATTTTCTTGTGGATCGCATCATAGATTTTGTCACCGTCATCCGGCGTTGGGCGATATGAGGCAGCATCCGACAAGTTGCACACAACAAACTCGCGCAGCTTGTCATAGCCCAAACTACGGTTGATCTTGCGCAGATAATCTTTCTGCCGACCCTGCAGGATTTGCGCCCATACAACCTCATGCCAGATCACATGGCTCATATCGGCTCCGATCCGGTTCGCGACGCGCCGCTTCAGTCCTTTCGAAAATGTTGGGGTTGTCGATGCAGGTTGCCCTTGGGGTCTGTATTGGCTTCCCATTCCGTGAATGGCGATCACGGCCATTTTGTGTGACGGCATCAGAATACTCCATAAAATCGATCTTTTGAATTTCCTCAGTATAGCGCAGGCAAGTAATTCTCCCAAACCCGGCCGCAGTGTTTGCCGCCGTTGAAAAATTTCTGTAAGGATTGAAGAATAAAACGCTTGTTCAATTCTGCAGTATACAGGGACCACCGCCATGGATTTCGCGTTGACCGAAGAACAGACAGCCATTTTTGATATGGCCTATGCCTTTGGCCAGGAACATATCGCCCCATTCGCGCGCCAATGGGAAGCTGACGGCACGATCCCGAAAGATCTTTGGCCCAAGATTGGCGAACTTGGTTTTGGCGCCCTCTACGTCACGGAAGAAGGTGGCGGATCAGGCCTGAGCCGCCTTGATGCGACGCTGGTGTTCGAAGCCCTGTCGATGGCCTGCCCCTCGGTCGCGGCTTTCCTGTCGATCCACAACATGTGCGCCAAAATGCTGGACAGCTTTGCCAGTGATGATCTGAAATCGCGCATCATGCCTGACATTCTCAGCCTTGAGACGGTGCTCAGCTATTGCCTGACGGAACCTGGTTCCGGCTCAGACGCAGCCGCTTTGAAAACCCGGGCTGAACGCACGAACGAGGGATACACCCTGAACGGCTCCAAGGCTTTCATCTCGGGCGGCGGATATTCGGATGCCTATGTCTGCATGGTCCGCACGGGTGAGGATGGTCCCAAGGGAATTTCGACGGTCTATGTCGAAGACGGGACCCCCGGCCTTAGCTTTGGCGCTTTAGAGCAGAAAATGGGCTGGAAAAGCCAGCCCACCGCGCAGGTCCAGTTTGATGACTGTAAGATCCCCGCGGGAAACTTGGTCGGTGCAGAAGGCGACGGATTCAAATACGCCATGATGGGGCTGGACGGCGGACGCCTGAATATTGCTTCATGCTCATTAGGTGCAGCGCAGAAAGGTCTGGACATGACGCTACAATACATGTCCGAGCGCAAAGCATTCGGCCAATCCATCGATCAGTTCCAAGCGCTGCAGTTCCGCCTCGCCGATATGGAGATCGAATTGCAGGCCGCCCGCACCTTCCTGAGGCAAGCAGCGTGGAAACTGGATCAGGGCGCGCCTGATGCCACTAAATTCTGCGCCATGGCGAAAAAATTCGTCACCGAGACCGGATCGAAGGTGGTTGACCAGTGCCTGCAATTGCATGGCGGCTACGGTTATCTGGCCGACTATGGCATCGAAAAGCTTGTGCGCGATTTGCGCGTGCACCAGATACTTGAAGGCACCAACGAAATAATGCGCGTCATCGTTGCACGGCAAATGCTGGCGAACCGCTGAGGGTCCAATGGCTGACATCGATATACGTACCGTAGGGCGCGCCGGGCGCATCACGTTAACTCGCCCAAAGGCCCTGAATGCACTTAGCTATGAGATGTGCATGGCCATCGACACCGCTCTCCGGAGTTGGCGTGAGGATGATGCAGTCGATCTGATCATTTTTGACGCCGAGGGTGAAAAGGCTTTTTGTGCGGGTGGCGACATTGCAGAGCTATACGCAACTGGCACCAATGGCGATTACGATTACGGCCGTACCTTCTGGCGCGACGAATATCGGCTGAATGCCATAATCTTTGAATACCCCAAACCTGTGATCAGTTTTCTGCAAGGCTTTACCATGGGCGGCGGTGTCGGCATTGGCTGCCATGGCAGTCATCGCGTTGTTGGTGAAAGCTCGCAGATTGCTATGCCGGAGTGTTCGATCGGTCTGGTCCCCGATGTGGGCGGAACACTGATGTTGGCGCTGGCGCCAGGGCGTCTGGGTGAGTATTTGGGAACAACCGGCTACCGAATGGGGCCCGATGACGCAATCTTTGCTGGCTTCGCTGATCATTTCATTCCGCAAGACCGCTGGGCGGGCCTTATCGAAATGTTGGAAGCTTCCGGTCGTGCAGAAATTGTTGAAGAGCACACTGAAACTCTCCCGAAAGGCAAACTGGCCGAGCTCCAACCTCAGATCGACGCGTTTTTCGGCGGAGAAAGCCTGACCGATATCCTGAACATCCTGCGTAGCGACGGCCTAGAGTTTTCTTCGGAAACTCTCAATGGCCTTAAACGAAACGCACCGATTTCGATGGCCTGTTGCATCGAAATGCTGCATCGGTTGCGCGGACCAAATCTGACCCTGCGCAAGGCTTTGGAGATGGAGTATCGCTTTACCTATCGCGCGATGGAACACGGAGATTTTCTGGAAGGCATTCGCGCACAGATCATAGACAAGGATCGCAATCCAAACTGGCAATTTGCAGATATGAACGTACCTGCGGCGGCAGTCTCTAATATGTTGCAACCATTAGGTGAGAACGCGCTGACCTTTTCAGAGGAGTAAGGGATGAAAATCGCATTCATTGGACTGGGCAACATGGGCGCCCCGATGGCAGCCAATTTGGCAGCGGCCGGTCATGAAGTGGTCGGCCATGACATGGCAGACATATCGATCGATGGTGTGACGATAGCCGCGTCAGGGGCCCAAGCCGTTTCTGGCGCAGAGGCGGTCATCACCATGCTTCCCAATGGCAAAATACTGCGCACCGTGGCCAATGAGGTCATTCCTGCGATGCAGGGCGGTGCGGTTCTGATCGACTGTTCGACGGTAGATGTCGACAGCGCCCGCGCCGTGGCCCAGCAAGCCACAGACGCCGGTCTGCTCTCGGTGGATGCTCCGGTTTCTGGTGGAATTGGCGGTGCCGCGGCCGGCACGCTGACCTTTATGGCTGGTGGTTCTGATACCGCTTTTGCCAAAGCCGCCCCTTTGTTTGAAATCATGGGCCAGAAAGCGGTTCACTGCGGCGAGGCGGGCGCTGGTCAAGCCGCCAAAATCTGCAACAACATGATCCTCGGCGTCACCATGATTGCCACCTGCGAGGCATTTGCACTGGCTGACAAGCTAGGGTTGGACCGCCAAAAAATGTTTGATGTGGTAAGTACTTCTTCTGGCTACAGTTGGGCGATGAATGCGTATTGCCCCGCGCCGGGTGTTGGCCCCGAAAGCCCTTCTGACAATGATTATACCCCTGGCTTTGCCGCCGAGTTGATGCTGAAAGATCTTCGCCTCAGCCAACAGGCTGCAGAAAGCGCTGATGCAGATACTCCCATGGGAAAAATCGCAACGAAGCTTTATGAACAGTTTGTCGAACACGAAAATGGCTTAGGTCGCGATTTCAGCGCCATGTTGCCACGGTTCGAGAAGCGCGGCCGAAGCTAACACTCTGGCAGCGGAAAACCGCACAGGGCTGGAATACAAGGAGGCGCGCTCCTACGTGATTGGGTATTGTACAAGCAAATACAAACACCCACGCCGGAGTGCGCCTCGATGAAAATTCTGACCTGCCTTTCAATGATCGCCCTGATTGCGCTGAGCCCAGCCGTAGCGTTGGCCGGGAATGGCAATGGTAAAGGTAAAAACAAGTCCAAGTTGCAGGTCGAACGAGTCGCTCCGCAATCTGGTGTGGTGCGTAGCAATGCTGGCCATTGCCCTCCGGGGCTTGCGAAAAAGGCTGTGCCTTGCGTGCCACCCGGGCAGGTCAAAAAGCTCTACCGAAAGGGTGATCGGCTTGATGACTACATCTGGATTGACGACCCTTATCGCTATGGATTGCGGCGCGGTGGCAACTATGTGCGTGCCGGTGACTATGTCTATTCAATCGACCCGGACACGCGCAAAGTGTTGAACCTCATCGGCGCAGTTGCCGATATCCTCTACTAGAGTTCGCTATTCAGCGGCCACACGTTCAGTATTGAGCATCGGTTTTAGGTAGCGTCCGGTATGACTGTTCTCGCATTCCGCGACATCTTCAGGTGTGCCCTCTGCCACGATCTGGCCGCCTCCGTCGCCTCCCTCGGGACCGATGTCGATAATCCAGTCGGCGGTTTTCACCACATCCAGATTGTGTTCGATCACCACAACCGTATTTCCCTGATCCACCAGTTCGTGCAGCACTTCTAGGAGCTTACGAACATCTTCGAAGTGAAGACCGGTTGTCGGCTCATCAAGGATATATAGTGTTCGCCCGGTCGAACGTTTGCTGAGCTCTTTCGACAGCTTCACGCGCTGCGCTTCACCACCAGACAGCGTTGTTGCTTGCTGACCGACCTTAATATATCCCAGCCCGACGCGCGCAAGGGCATCCATCTTGTCTCGGATCGAAGGCACGGCCTTAAAGAACTCTTGCGCATCTTCGACAGTCATATCAAGCACATCCGCGATAGACTTACCCTTGAATTTGATCTCAAGCGTCTCGCGATTATAGCGCGCGCCCTTACAGGTTTCACAAGTCACATAGACATCAGGCAGGAAGTGCATCTCGATCTTGATCACACCGTCACCCTGACAGGCCTCGCAGCGTCCACCTTTTACATTGAAGCTGAAGCGACCGGGTTTGTAGCCACGCGCCTTGGCCTCAGGCAGGCCCGCAAACCAGTCGCGGATCGGCGTAAAGGCCCCGGTGTAAGTCGCTGGATTTGAACGCGGAGTCCGGCCTATCGGACGCTGATCGATATCAATCACCTTATCCAGATGCTCTAGACCTTTAATCGTCTCGCAAGGCGCCGGTGTCTGACGCGCACCATTCAGCCGCATCGAGGCCGTTTTGAATAACGTCTCAATCGTCAGGGTGGATTTACCGCCTCCTGAGACCCCAGTAACACAGACGAACTTGCCCAGCGGAAAGTCTGCCGTGACGTTTTTCAGGTTGTTTCCGGTGGCCTTGACCACGCTCACCTTCTGCTTCTTACCTTTTCGCCTCTCTGCAGGCACCGCAATTTCACGCGTCCCAGACAGGTACTGACCGGTAATCGAAGCCGCATCACCAGCGATGTGTTCAGGCGTGCCATGGCTGACGACCTGCCCACCGTGAACACCAGCCCCGGGTCCAATATCGAAGACATAGTCAGCCTCGCGAATGGCCTCTTCGTCGTGCTCTACGACGATAACGGTGTTTCCCTGATCGCGCAGGTTCTTGAGTGTCCCCAACAGCCGGTCATTGTCGCGTTGATGCAGACCGATCGAAGGTTCATCAAGTACATACAATACCCCGGTCAGGCCCGATCCGATTTGGCTGGCCAAACGAATACGCTGGCTCTCGCCACCGGACAAAGTGCCACTTGAACGTGACAGTGTAAGATAGTCCAAACCCACATTATTCAAAAATCCGAGCCGTTCGCGGATTTCCTTCAGAATGGCCCGAGCGATTTCGTTCTTTTGCGCAGTCAGATGGTTCGGCGCATCCTCAATCCAGGCCAATGCCTCTCGGATCGACATCTGGACCACCTGCCCCACATGCAGCCCTGCTATTTTTACAGCCAGTGCTTCTGCGCGCAGACGATATCCCTCGCAGGTGCCACAGGGACGATTGTTCTGGTAACGCTCAAATTCTTCGCGAATCCAGGCGCTGTCAGTCTCGCGATATCGGCGCTCCATATTGGGAATGACGCCCTCGAAGCTGCGCGTGACCTGATAAACGCGACCACCTTCGTCATAGCGGAACTGGATTTCCTCATCGCCAGAACCGCGCAGAAACACCTGCTGAACTTTATCGGGCAAATCCTTCCACGGCGAGTTTTTGTCGAACTCATAGTGCCGCGCGATGGCTTCGATGGTTTGTAGGAAATACGGGGATTTTCCCTTCCGCCACGGCGCCAACGCCCCATCATACAGCTTCAACGTTTGGTCTGGCACAACGAGGCGTTCATCAAAGAACAGTTCAACCCCCAGACCGTCGCAATCGGGACAAGCGCCGAAAGGCGCGTTGAATGAAAACAGACGGGGTTCGATCTCGGGGATCGTGAACCCACTGACCGGGCAGGCAAAATTTTCGCTGAACGTGATCCGCTCGGGGTCACCCTCTTTCGGTGCGGTTTCGAGGATTGCAATCCCATCGGCTAGATCAAGCGCTGTCCGCAGGCTGTCAGCCAAGCGCGTTTCCATCCCTTCACGTACAACCAAACGATCAACCACGACGTCGATATCATGGCGGAACTTCTTATCCAGCGTTGGCGGTTCATCCAACTCGTAGAACTCGCCATCGACCTTGACGCGCTGAAACCCTTGTTTGCGAAGTTCAAGGAATTCCTTTTTGTACTCGCCCTTCCGGTCCCGCACGATTGGGGCCAGCAAATAGCCACGGGTGCCCTCCTCCATGGTCATGATCCGGTCGACCATGTCTTGCACTTGCTGCGCCTCGATAGGCAGCCCTGTGGCTGGGCTGTAGGGCGTTCCAGCACGAGCAAACAACAGACGCAGATAGTCGTAAATCTCGGTCACAGTCCCCACGGTTGAGCGGGGATTCTTGGACGTCGTCTTCTGTTCGATCGAAATAGCAGGGCTCAGGCCGCTGATGTGATCTACATCGGGCTTTTCCATCATATCCAGAAACTGCCGCGCATAAGCCGACAAGCTTTCGACATAGCGGCGCTGACCTTCGGCGTAGATAGTGTCAAACGCCAGCGAGGACTTGCCCGAGCCAGAAAGACCGGTGATCACAACCAGCTGATCACGCGGAATGTCGACATCAATGCTTTTGAGGTTATGCTCGCGTGCGCCGCGCACCTCGATATTCTTCAGCTCAGCCATTCTGGCCCCCAACAGATACGTCTTTCAGAGATAAGCGAGCAGCGCCGAGTCTCCAATCGAAAAGTTAGAACAAAGCAAGAACTAGCGGATTTTCTCCGGCTTACCAACTACTGAATCGATTTCCGGGCCAATGCCCATGCGCAAATTGGGAAATCCGGGTCATTTTCCAAATCGTCGGTCTCGGGATCGTAGGTCGGTGGCCAATCCAGTTCCAGATTTCGTTGGGCTGCATGGCGATTGCCCCACTGCTCTGCTTTGATGCCAGTCGGATCAAATCCGCACTCACTTAGCAAATTCTTCAAACCTCGCGCAGTCCACCGAGAACAATCCTGCGGAGCTGCGTGAAACGGAATGAAAAAAGGCACTGCGAGCCAGAAGTAACCGCCAGGTCGCAGCATCTCCAACACGTTCAAAGTCGCCTCATAAGGTCGATCAAGATGTTCCCAGACCTGATTGGCCAGGATCAGGTCAAATTGCCGGACTTGTCCGTGTTCATCCAGCAATGGTCCGCAGCAGATATCAAGCTGACGCTGCCAGGCTTGCGCATAGTTCTGAAAGGCGAATTGTTTACCCCAGGAACCTGAAATCTCGAAAGCCTCCAGCTTTTGCGGAATGAGCTCATGAATCCACTGACGGCTGCGGCGGGCCATCACGACCCGGTTCAAGCTTGTCATGAGCACCCTCTCGGACAGAACTAAGTCGGACGGAAACGTCATGCCAGACCTCAAGACACCCTGCAATGCGATAGCGTGGGTATGTGTGTCTGATTTCAAAGGAAAATGGCGCGGTTGACGGGGCTCGAACCCGCGACCCCCGGCGTGACAGGCCGGTACTCTAACCAACTGAGCTACAACCGCGCATTTTGGGTCTATGTGTGATCCGTTTGCCCGGATCAAAGGCTGACAGTGATGGCGCGGTTGACGGGGCTCGAACCCGCGACCCCCGGCGTGACAGGCCGGTACTCTAACCAACTGAGCTACAACCGCCCACTGCCCGTTCATCTCTGAACGTTGGGGTGTATTATGGCTACCGCTGTGCAGCGTCAAGCGGCGTTTTCAAGTTTTTTGCTTAATCACGAATTTTTCCAATGCGAGTAACTTTGAACAAAGCAAATGCGTCGTGAAAACCCTACTCCAATGCAAGCGGACAGCGATTTCAGCTTGCGAATATTTCTTGGATTCTTTATTTGAGCCCGCCAAGGGTGATTAGCTCAGTGGTAGAGCGCTTCGTTCACATCGAAGATGTCAGGAGTTCAAATCTCTTATCACCCACCATGTTTTCAATAACTTATTGGCCGCAAGTAAAGTGCTGGGATCCTTTCAGATCAAACGCGCAGCGCACCCTGAACTACCCACTGACATACACGCCGGACTTCGGGCGATAGAATATCTTCTGGTCATGTAGCCTGCCGAGTAATTCGTGTGCTTTGCGCACAAAGTTCTCGCGGGCCTCTCTGTCCTCATTGCCTTCATCAACAAGTGCGACGGACCTGGCCGAAATCGCATGGCGCATTGCCTCTTCAATCAATTCCATATCTTCCACCGAAAGTTCGAACAGATCGTTGTACCGAGGCATCCTGGGGTCTCCTACAATGGCGTGGGCTCTCAGCGTGAATGATATTCCAACCCGGGTCCAGCGTTATGATACCCTGAAGATAGACACTCGTGGCAGAAAGTGCTCGAAACGACTGGAAGAACTTTCCAATTCGTTGCTTTAGGCACTGAGATTCTTTCATGATTATAGAGACTTGCCATGTTTCCTACGGCCTGCTTATCCTGAAACTGTGGTCTGTCGAACCAACGGATTTCCTGGGTGGGTTAACAAATGGCGAAACTGAAGCGGGAAATCGGCCTCGTTGGTCTAACGTTCATTTCAGTCGGCGGCATCATCGGATCGGGCTGGCTATTCGGACCCCTGCTCGCCGTACAGCATGCCGGCCCTGCCGCTATTCTTTCCTGGATCATCGGCGCCGTTGCAATGTTCATTTTGGCGATCACATTTGCCGAAATATCGGCGATGCTGCCTATCCCCGGCGGCATCGCACGCGTCCCGCAGTTTTCGCATGGCAATATCGTGTCGATGGCGATGGGTTGGACCGCCTGGATTGGCTACAATACGACCGCCCCAATCGAGGTTGAGGCCATGCTTAAATACCTCGCGCCATACGCGTCTTGGCTCCATACGGCAGAAACTGGGGAACTGACCGGGGCCGGTGTCTCTGTTGCACTGCTATTCATGCTGTTATTCGTCGCGGTAAACGCGCTGGGGGTTAAGTTTTTCACCCAGGTAAATGCGACACTGACCTGGGCTAAAATTGCGATCCCAGTTGTCATGTCAGTTCTGTTGATCGCATCAAGATTTGAAACGCAAAACTTTACGACGCCAGATGGATTCGCCCCCTATGGTCTTAGGGGTATCATGGCGGCCGTATCTACTGGCGGCGTGATTTTTTCCTTCATTGGATTCCGACATGTGGTTGATATGGCTGGGGAAGTTCGCAATCCGAAATTTTCTATACCGGCCGCATTGGTTCTTTCCATTGTGCTGTGTGCACTGATCTACCTCGGACTACAGGTTGCCTTTATAGGAGCACTGGACCCCACAATGATCAGCCAAGGCTGGGCGCACCTGAGCTTTGGCGGTCAAGGGCCGTTGGATGGCGTCATCATGTCAGTTGGGCTGTTGTGGTTTCTCAGCCTTTTGAACATTGGTTCGATTATTGGCCCTTTTGGCAATGGGCTTGTAGCGACAGGCTCAAATGCAAGGATCGCAATGGCCCTGTCGCAAAATGGATTCCTACCGAAGCGGTTGCAGATGCTCTCATCCTTTGGCGTCCCTTTGTGGGCACTGGCGCTGAACTTTCTGATCGGCACGCTGTTCTTGCTCACCGTACCGTTCACTACAGTCATCGCCTTGAACGGGGCCGCAATCGTCCTTTCATTTGCGGTCGGCCCCATCGCCGTGGTGTGCCTCCGCGATCTGCTACCTGATCAACCCCGCTCGATCCGTATCCCCGCGGTCAAACTTGTCGCAATCACAGCCTTCGCCATTTCGACGTTGATCGTTTATTGGAGCGGTTGGGACACGGTCTGGAGGCTTGGTATCGCCTTGCTTATTGGCATGGCGCTGCTGCTGATCCGCTTTCACAACCGACTTGATGAGATGGACGCGACAGAAGCCCTTTGGCTGATGCCATATTTCTGCGGCCTGGGGCTGATATCTTACATGGGGCAATTTGGAGACGGTGCGCAGAGGCAAATCCCATTCGGTTGGGACATTTTGCTTTGTGTCGTATTTTCGATGGTGATCTTCGCACTCGCTGTACGTTCGGCCCTGTCGGATAAAAAGTTTCAGGCTTACATCGCTGATGAAGAAGTGCTCGATCCGTCCAAACCGGTAATCGGCCTTTAAACAAAAAAAGGCGGGGATGACCCCGCCTCTTAACTTTATCAGCAGTCTTAATGAGCTGTCGCAGACGGTCCGGCACCTTCGGCCGCTTTTGCAGCCGCCGCGGCAGCCTCTTCCGCAGCCTCGTCCCAATCAATGGACTCAGGCGCACGGATAAGTGCTTGCTCAAGAACTTCCGAAACATGCTTGACCGCGATGATTTCCAGCCCTTCCTTCACGTTATCCGGAATATCTGCCAGATCTTTTTCGTTCTCTTCAGGGATCAGAACAGTTTTGATCCCACCACGAAGAGCAGCCAGCAGTTTTTCCTTCAAACCACCGATTGGCATAGCATTCCCGCGCAGCGAGACCTCGCCTGTCATAGCGATGTCCTTGCGTACCGGAATACCTGTCAGAACCGAAACAATCGAGGTCACCATCGCCAAGCCCGCTGACGGCCCATCCTTGGGCGTCGCGCCATCGGGCACGTGCACGTGGATGTCGATCTTGTCGAACTTCGGTGGCTTCACGCCGATCTGAGGCGAAATCGACCGAACGTACGACGATGCTGCGTCGATGGATTCTTTCATCACATCGCCCAGCTTACCAGTGGTCTTCATCCGACCCTTACCGGGCAGTTTTAACGCCTCGATATGCAGCAAGTCGCCCCCGACCGAGGTCCAGGCCAAGCCGGTGACAACACCGACCTGATCGTCCTGCTCGGCGAGGCCGTAGCGGAACTTAGGCACGCCTAGAAAGTCATCCAGATTTTCCGGCGTAACCGTCACGGTTTCCGCTTCTTTCTTGATGATCTTGGTCAGCGATTTTCGCGCCACCTTGGCGATTTCACGTTCAAGGTTCCGTACACCCGCCTCACGCGTATAGGTGCGGATGATCGATTGCAGCGCCTCATCGGTAAGTTCGAACTCTTTGTCTTTCAGACCATGGTTCTTGACCTGCTTGCCGATCAGGTGCTGCTTGGCGATCTCGCTCTTTTCGTCTTCGGTATAACCAGCCAGCGGGATGATCTCCATCCGATCCAGCAGAGGCCCGGGCATATTGTAGCTGTTCGACGTGGTCAGGAACATCACGTTGGACAGGTCATATTCGACCTCCAAGTAGTGATCCATGAACGTGTTGTTCTGCTCCGGGTCCAACACCTCCAGCATCGCCGAGGCCGGATCGCCACGGAAGTCCTGCCCCATCTTGTCGATCTCATCGAGCAGGATGAGCGGGTTCGTGGTCTTTGCCTTTTTCAGCGCTTGAATGATCTTGCCGGGCATCGAACCGATATAAGTCCGACGGTGACCCCTGATCTCGGATTCGTCGCGCACGCCACCCAGTGAAATGCGAATAAACTCGCGCCCCGTGGCTTTGGCAACCGACTTACCCAGTGAGGTCTTACCCACGCCCGGAGGACCAACGAGGCACAAGATCGGGCCTTTGAGCTTCTTCGAACGCTGTTGAACTGCGAGGTATTCAACGATCCGTTCCTTGACCTTTTCAAGACCATAGTGATCAGCGTCCAGAATGTCCTGCGCACGGCCCAGATCCTTTTTGACACGGGATTTGGTGCCCCATGGCAGAGCAAGGATCCAGTCCAGATAGTTGCGCACAACGGTGGCCTCGGCCGACATCGGCGACATGTTCTTGAGCTTTTTCAGCTCACCCTCGGCCTTCTCGCGCGCTTCTTTCGAAAGCTTGGTCTCGTTGATCTTGGCTTCCAGTTCGGCGACTTCGTTGCTGCCGTCCTCACCATCGCCGAGCTCTTTCTGAATGGCTTTCATCTGCTCATTCAGATAGTACTCGCGCTGCGTCTTCTCCATTTGAGATTTGACGCGGGTCTTGATTTTCTTCTCGACCTGCAGAACGGACATTTCGCCTTGCATCAGGCCATAGACCTTCTCAAGGCGCTCGCTGACGCTAAGGGTCTCCAGCAGTTCCTGCTTCTGTTCGACCTCGATGCCCAGATGACCCGACACAAGGTCCGCCAGCTTGGCGGGCTCGGTGGTTTCACCGACCGCAGCCAGCGCTTCCTCGGGTATGTTCTTGCGCACTTTGGCATAGCGCTCAAACTCATCTGCGACAGTGCGCAAAAGCGCCTCAGTCGTGGTGACATCGCCGGGAATTTCGGTCAGATACTCGGCGCGGGCTTCGAAAAACTGATCGTTTTCAAGAAATTCTGTGATCTGCACACGTGCCTGCCCTTCGACCAGCACCTTAACCGTGCCATCGGGCAGCTTCAGCAGCTGCAGTACATTGGCCAGAACGCCCGAGCGGTAGATACCGTCGATCTCTGGGTCGTCTTCACCAGGATCAATCTGGCTCGACAACAGAATTTGCTTGTCATCCTGCATGACCTCTTCCAGTGCGCGGACCGATTTGTCTCGGCCCACGAACAGCGGCACGATCATATGTGGGAATACCACGATGTCGCGCAGCGGCAGGACGGGGTATGAGGAATTCAGAGGCTCTTGCATGCTCTATCCTTATCATTGGCAAGACGGCGCTGGTCCCTGGATCAGGCAACCATTGGCTGTCTCCTGTCTTGGACGATAAAGGTGGGGCACCTGTTCCCCCATTTCAACCTCATCGCCGTTTGTCGTGATGCAGCATGACCCGATGAATTCGGGACTTCAAGGCGTCCAGCAGACATATCCACCGATTTTGGCCCGGCGCGCTGACAAAACCTCCAATAAATTGTCAGTTGTGGATCAAAATATCCGCTGCTTGGCGCGAGATAAAAAGAACCCGTGGCCGACTTCATTCCTGCATTCCAAACCCTTTTTCGAGGAATGGCAGATAAATCCACCAAACGTCCCGGTTACGCCATATTCTGCGCGATCATAACCGTCGCGATTTTGATTGACAGGTTGGCACAGCATGCGGACAGCGCCTTTATCGGTCATGAAAAATTCATGTCCCCAATCAGACTGACAATCCGCAGGTCGTGGCAAAGCAGGCGCGCCGCTACGCTCAATTATAGTGCAAGATAAATCCGAGGCTCCGGCATCCTGCCCGACCGCACATTGGATGTTTTCAGACGGGGTCTCAAAGGTCCAGACATCTGCGTGGGCCAAGGATGCACAAAGAACGATTGCTATAGAAACAAGTAAGCGAGGCATGGAATCCTCCTTAACAAAACAATGAAATTGATGAAACAAACTGAGAACAGTATAGCAAACAGGGCGATGTTTGTCACCGCATGAGACGCAATCTAGAGCGGTTCTATATCGCCCTGCTCTCGTTGTGCATGAAACTGCGCCTGCCACTGCGCAAATGTTCCTTTAGAAATAGCTTCACGCATGCCCTGCATGATTTCCTGAAAGTAGTGAAGGTTATGCCAGGTCAGCAGCATACCCGAGATCATCTCATTTGACCGGAATACATGGTGCAGATAGGCGCGGGAGTAGTTTGAGCACGCAGGGCACGTACAATGCTCATCCAGAGGGCGCGGATCGTCAGCATGGCGGGCGTTCTTGATGTTTACCACGCTGTAGCGTGTGAACACCTGCCCGGTACGTCCGGACCGCGAAGGCAGCACGCAATCCATCATGTCGATCCCGCGTGCCACGGCACCCACGATGTCGTCGGGTTTGCCCACCCCCATCAGGTAGCGCGGCTTATCCTTAGGCAGGAATTCTGGTGCGTAGTCGAGGCAGCTGAACATGGCCTCTTGCCCCTCGCCCACCGCGAGCCCACCAACCGCGTAGCCCTCAAAACCGATCTGTTTTAGTGCTTCTGCGCTTTCTTCACGCAAGTCCGGTTCCAACCCACCCTGCATGATTCCGAACAAGGCATGTCCGGGGCGATCACCAAACGCATCCCGAGACCGTTCGGCCCATCGCATCGACAATCGCATCGACTCGGCGATGCGGTCCCGATCCGAAGGCAATGCCGGGCATTCGTCGAAACACATCACGATGTCCGATCCCAAAAGGCGCTGGATCTCCATCGAACGTTCAGGTGTCAATTCGTGCTTTGACCCATCGATATGGGATTTGAAGGTCACGCCCTTCTCAGTCAGCTTGCGCAAGCCAGCCAGCGACATGACCTGAAACCCGCCCGAGTCTGTCAGGATCGGGCGTTTCCAGTTCATGAACTTGTGCAAACCACCCAGGCGGTCGATCCGCTCGGCCGTAGGGCGTAGCATCAGGTGGTAAGTGTTGCCCAGCAAGATATCCGCACCGGTTGCGCGGACGCTTTCGGGCATCATTGCCTTAACCGTCGCCGCAGTCCCAACGGGCATGAATGCAGGCGTCCGCACCTCGCCGCGAGGCGTGTTGATCACGCCAGTGCGGGCCTTGCCGTCTGTGGCTTTCAGGTCAAACGAGAAACGGTCGGTCATGTTGGGGCCTCGGGTCGCGGAACCGGGCAGGCTTTGCCCGATCTGCTGGTTCAATGCAACCCGTCAGGGCAGAGATGCAACGCGTTCGGTAAACAGTTGTACAACCCCTGCCCCGTCCACATTCCGGCATACGCGTACTGCAGGCCGCGAAGGGTTAATACGTGTGGCCCCGATGTCAGATCCTTCGAGCGACACCTGCAAACCAGTTTCAACCACATCGAACATTGGCTCATGTGTGCAAGCGATTACTGCCGTTGAATCGTGCAGGCCACAACCTTCAAGCCCGCCAACCTCTTTGTAGAATTTTAAATAGAACCGCGAGATGTTTCGCAGAAAACCACCCATATCGGGGGATTTCTGAGCCAACCCTTCGAAGTCGGCAGTTTCATAAAGCGTTTTCAAGGTCACATCCAAGCCAACCAGCACGGTCGGCAGAGACGCAGCGAATACTTCATCGGCAGCCTTGGCATCATGGTAAATATTCGCTTCGGCATGCTCGGTGATGTTACCTGGGCAGTAAACCGCGCCTCCCATGATCACCAGCTTGGCCACGTTATCAGAAAACTCTGGGTCAAGCTTGATCGCATCCGCAATATTGGTGAGCGGGCCAACAGCACAAACGACCAATTCACCGCGATGCGCGCGCGCCATTTCAACCAGGAACTCTGCGCCTGTCAGCGCGTGGTTCTCGCCAATATGCGGGATATCGGTAAAATCACCGAACCCTTCAGGCCCGTGTACATGCTCGGACGGCGCGTGGCGGTCTTCACCACGTGCAAATGGCGCCCCTTCAGCTACTGGAATATTCAATCCAAGTTTATCTACCAGATAGCGCGCATTGCGACTGGATTGATGCACATGAGTATTGCCAAAGACGGTCGTCAGGCCGACCAACTCTATTTCCGGAGCTGCAGCGGCATAGGCGATGGCCATCGCATCATCGATGCCGGGATCAGTATCAATTATCAGTTTCATCCCCGCCCGATACCGCAAACACAGGTAGGATGCAAAGCGGTCACAGGCAAAGAATTCGCACCGCATTAACTGTTTCAAAGATTTGCATTTGGGCGCACTCAATCCATACCAGAGTTGAAATCGGGCGACTCAATCCCCAAATGTATACCATAGTACACAATAAATGAGGACAGATATGACAGAAGACCAGATTATCGGATTGCTTACTTCGAACATTATTTATTTGCTGGCGGCAGCGCTAATTGCACTTGTCATCTTCAAAGGCATCAAGATCGTGCCTCAATCCGAAAAATACGTGGTTGAACGGTTCGGCCGCTTGCGCTCAGTCCTTGGACCCGGAATCAACTTTATCGTTCCTTTTCTTGATGTTGCACGCCATAAGATATCCATCCTTGAGCGTCAGTTGCCCAACGCAACTCAAGACGCGATCACCAAGGACAATGTTCTGGTGCAGATCGATACCTCGGTATTCTACCGTATTCTGGAACCTGAAAAGACTGTATACCGTATCCGTGACGTAGATGGTGCGATTGCCACAACCGTCGCCGGCATCGTCCGTGCAGAGATCGGTAAGATGGACCTGGATGAAGTTCAGTCGAACCGCGCGCAACTGATTGAACGCATTCAGGAAAGTGTCGAAACCGCCGTTGACGACTGGGGAATCGAAGTGACCCGCGCCGAGATTCTGGACGTAAACCTCGACCAGGCCACCCGTGACGCAATGCTGCAGCAGCTGAATGCCGAGCGCGCGCGCCGCGCACAGGTAACAGAGGCCGAAGGTCAGAAGCGTGCCGTTGAGCTGCAAGCCGATGCCGAGCTTTATGCCGCTGAACAGACCGCCAAAGCCCGCCGTATCCAGGCCGAGGCCGAAGCCTACGCGACTCAGGTTGTGGCCAAGGCGATTCAGGATAATGGATTGGAAGCTGCGCAATACCAGGTCGCCTTGAAGCAAGTGGAATCACTGAACGCTTTGGGTAATGGCAGCGGCTCGCAGACAATTGTGGTACCGGCAAATGCTATTGAAGCGTTTGGGAATGCCTTTAACATGCTGAAAGGAGGAAAATAATGGCTGAACCTTTCTGGCTTACTTGGTGGGTCTGGCTGGCCGCAGCGCTCGCTCTGGCCATCCTTGAGGTCGCCCTGCCAGGCTTCATCTTTCTTGGCTTTGCCATCGGAGCAGCCATCACAGGATTGCTGTTGCTGATACCGGGGCTGGTACTTTCCCTGCCCGTTCTATTGCTGATCTTCGCGGTTCTTTCGCTGGTATCCTGGCTCGCATTACGCCGCATGTTCGCGCTGCCTCACGGACAGGTCAAAACTTTCAATCACGATATCAACGAGTGATTTTGTACTGGCGCCCATTCCGGGCGCCACTGCCCCTCTGGACGCTGGTCAGCGGTTTCCCTATATAATTTCTCAGGTAACAGACCCGAGGCATCAATGACCCACCCCAGCGAACAGTTCGAAGGCAGCCCGCTCATTGCGCCTTCGACCATCGAACATCCTTTGTACGACGCGATAGTGGACGCGTGCCGAACAGTTTTTGACCCTGAAATTCCGGTCAATATCTATGATCTGGGTCTGATCTATACCATCGACATCACCAATGAAAACGCGGTCAAAGTCATTATGACCCTAACGGCCCCCGGCTGCCCGGTCGCCGGCGAGATGCCCGGCTGGATCGTGGAAGCCATTGAACCCGTTGCGGGCGTCAAGGAAGTTGACGTCGAACTGACTTGGGAGCCGCCTTGGGGTATGGAGATGATGTCGGATGAAGCGCGGCTTGAGCTGGGGTTCATGTAACCCCTTTTCTCATCAGGTTTTATCGTTTGTCGTGAAACGGTTACGCGCTTGTTACAAATGCGTAGACATTGTGACACAAAAAGCCGGTACTTTTCGGTTGTTTGCGCAGTGATACATACTGTGCTGGCACACCGGGTCGTAAACCTGTCTGTTGTCCCCAAATTGACCTAGCCCGGATATTGACCGCCCTTGCCCGAGGGCGGTCTTTTCCGGTCGCTGCTAGTTGAGTCCACAGGTCGATTTGATTTCCGCGGCTCTCGCATCCAACTGTTCGACGTAATCGCCTGAAAGCATCTTTAGGTGTTTGTTCTCGGTCCCGGTTATCAATCCCAATAAAGCTCCGGCTGGTAGGATCGAGACAACGCTTTCCGCTTGTTGTTCCTCCGCATGCTTCTTTTCCGCAGCGATCGCACGAAGATCACCCGGTGCTGTGGCACAATTGACCGGGTGCCGTTTGTCATCACCGGCGGCGAGTGCCGGATAAGCCAATGCAAAGCAAACCAACCAAGTGGAAATACTTCGACCAAACAACTGCTTTGCTCTCAATGCCATCTTATTTCGCCTCTGTCAGAACAATAAATCCACGTCATCCGACCATATCCCGCGCGATATTGCCAATCCGAATTCCCTATCAACCCGCCACATGTGTGGGAATTGTGCCCTCCCTCTCTTGAGCCCGACGAGCGTCGGCCTTAGATTGGAGATAACGCGCGAATACGGAGCCCATCATGTTTGGCATTCCCGGCAAACAAGCCGTGACTATGACACCCAAAGCCGCCGAACAGATTGTTCGGCTGATGAATTCTGGCGGCCACGCCGGTCTGCGCATTGGCGTCAAGAAAGGCGGCTGTGCTGGTATGGAATATACCATGGACTATGTCGATGAGGCCGACCCAAACGATGAAGTGGTCGAACAGGATGGTGCCCGCGTGATGATCGCGCCAATGGCACAGATGTTCCTGTTTGGGACCGAGATCGACTATGAGGTTTCACTGCTCGAATCCGGCTTTAAGTTTCGCAACCCGAACGTGGTTGATGCCTGCGGCTGCGGGGAATCGATCAAGTTCGACGATACTCTGGCAGCGCAGCGTTAAGACGCTGCCTGCAGGTGCACGTAAGTTTCATTAAATCGCTGCGTCAAGTGCTCTCCAGCCCGAATTATCTTGCCTGAATCCGGCGGGGCGATATTGGTGTCATAAGAGGGATTGAAGAACAGTGGGACCGAGATTCGCTCGTCTGAAGTCCCTTTGACTCTATGTTCGGTTGCCTTGACTTCACCGTCTGTCCAAAACTCCAACATTTCGCCAAAATTGATAATGAACTGCCCCGGCGCCGCGTTTACAGCCTGCCAATCGCCATCAGGCATACGCACCTCTAGCCCCGGAGTGCCATCGGTGGCCAACAATGTCAGGCAGCCATAGTCAGTGTGAGCAGCGATTCCAAAATCGTTTTCTCCTGCCCAATCAGGACGTTGCGGATAGAAGTTACCGCGCAGCAAGGCCATGGGTGTATCAAAGGCGGCATCAAAACTGTTCGCATCCCGACCGATGGCAACGGCAATGGCACGCAGAACACGCATGGCAATGACACAAGCGTCCGAATAGTAGACTTGGATTATTGTCCGGAACTCGCCGGAAAAGTCCGGCCAGAGGTTGGGGGCATATACGCTCAGTTCTCGCTCTGCATAAGGATCATTGGCGGACAGTTCATAGCCGCAGTCAAAGACTTCTTTAAAATCCGGGTTCGCCGTAGGATCGACTTGCTCAGAACGAGGTGCGCCCCAGCCGCGGTTGGCACCGGAGGTGGCCATGTCTACAGTCCGCTTGATCTGTTCAGGTTGCCGAAAAAAGTTGCTATATTCGCTAATCACCTGCTGAACGCGCTCAGCGCTGAGTCCGGCATTGGAAATCGTCAGAAATCCGACCCGGCCAATGGCATGTCTCAGCTTATCCATCTCCGCAGGCTCACGCTGGTCCAGCTTTGTAAGGTCTAGGTTGTCTATCATGCTGCCCTCTGCATTTACGCGTGCAATCTGTCCACACAATTCGCGGTCCGCAACCGGAATTGTCAGCGCTGCTTGCCAGTGATATCCGGGATGCAGAACGCACAAAACCGGAGGGATCGCAATGCGGCGTAAGTTGGCGGCAGGCAATTGGAAAATGAATGGAACCGGCGTTGCGCTGAACGAATTGAAAGAGTTGAGTGCGTCACATCCCTCTTCCCCCGTCGAAATTCTGATCTGCCCGCCTGCCACATTGCTTCATCGCGCTGGTAACACCGTCGAAGGCTCGGGAATCACTGTCGGCGGACAGGATTGCCACGCCGCGACTTCGGGTGCGCATACCGGGGATCTAAGCGCCGAGATGCTGCTTGATGCAGGGGCAGACGCAGTAATACTCGGTCATTCCGAACGTCGAGAGGACCATGGCGAACAGAACGAAGACATTCGCGCCAAGGCCCGCACAGCGATGGACGCGGGGCTAAAAGCGATAGTCTGCGTTGGCGAAAGCCTTGAACAGCGTGAAGCGGCGAACACGCTGGACATCATCGGAGGTCAGATGTCGGGATCAATCCCGGATCAGGCGACCGGCGAAAATCTCATTGTTGCCTATGAACCCATTTGGGCAATTGGGACCGGCAAAGTGCCAACCCTGGAAGAGATCGGCGAAGTGCACGATTTCATCCGCGCCCGGCTGGAACGCCGCTTTGGTGAAGGCGTGGGCCGCTCGGTCCGGTTGCTCTATGGTGGGTCGGTAAAACCCAGCAACGCCGCCGAGATTTTTGGAGTATCAAATGTCGACGGCGCACTTGTTGGTGGTGCAAGCCTGAAAGCCCAAGATTTTTCGGGCATCATTCGGGCGCTTGAAAAGGCCTAAGAAGACTTAGGCCAGTTTCATCACGACCAATCCGGTCACAATCAGAACCGCCGCACCGATCCGCATCGGTGTCAACGCTTCGCCCAGAAACAAGATGCCGACGGTGAACGCACCGACGGCGCCGATTCCGGTCCAGATGGTATAGGCCGTTCCAAGCGGCAACTCCCGCATGGCCATCGCAAGCAGACCAAATGACCCGATCATTGCGACACCCATGATCGCCGTCGGCCACAAACGTGTAAAACCTGCGGTCTGCTTCATTGCGACGGCCCAGACAATCTCAAGCAGGCCAGCGAACAACAGTAATATCCAGGGCATAAGAACACCTCACTCTCCGAGTTCGGGTCGTCCCGAATGATCATCCATGGTGGTGAGGTCGTCCTCTGACGCTTAGATATGTGTTTAGACATCAGTTTCAAGGCACAAAAAAACCGGGCGGATTACGCCGCCCGGTTCATATGATCGGTGTATCCGATCTAGTTGGTTATGATCTCTGGTCCCATGAAGGTGTTGGGCAGGAAGGTCGAAATCCACGGGATATACGTCACCATGATCAGGAAGACGAAAAGCACGGCCAAAAACGGCAGCGCCGCGCGAACAACACTCATCATTGGCATACCCGCGACGCCTGAGGTTACGAACAGGTTCAGACCAACCGGCGGCGTGATCATCCCGATCTCCATATTCACCACCATGATGATGCCCAGATGGATCGGGTCGATGCCCAGCTCAATCGCAATCGGGAAGACCAGAGGCGCCACGATGACCAAGAGGCCCGAGGGTTCCATGAACTGGCCACCGATAAGCAGGATCACGTTAACCACGATCAGGAACGTAACCGGCCCCAGACCCGCGGACAGCATAGCGCTTGCGATATGCTGCGGGACCTGTTCATCGGTCAGAACATGCTTCAATATCAGCGCGTTGGCGATAACAAACAGCAGCGTGACGGTCAGTTTGCCAGCTTCGAACAGCGTATGCTTGGTGTCGGGGTGCACAAAGGCCGTGACCAGAGCATAGGGCTTCTTCAACAACGAAATGTTCTTTGCATCGCCTTCGGTGCTGAGCGGCCCCATGTCCTTGTAAACAAAGCTCGCGATCAGGAATGCGTAGACAGCCGCAACCGCAGCGGCCTCGGTCGGGGTGAAAATACCACCGTAGATTCCGCCGAGGATGATGACGATCAGGAACAGGCCCCAACCCGCCTCGCGCGCCGAGGTGAAGACTTCACCCCAACCCTTCCAGTCTCCTTTGGGCAAGTTCTTGACCTTGGCCATGACGTAGATGGTGATCATCAGCATCAGACCGGCCATCAGACCCGGAATAACGCCTGCAAGGAACATCCGCCCGACCGAAACCTCGACAGCGGCGGCATAGACAACCATCACGATGGACGGCGGGATTAGAATGCCCAGAGTACCGGCGTTACAGATCACACCGGCGGCGAATTCCTTGGAATAGCCAACCTGACGCATCCCGGCGATGACAATAGAACCGATTGCCACAACAGTGGCCGGGGATGAGCCCGAAAGAGCGGCGAACAACATACAGGCGAACACGCCCGCAATTGCCAACCCGCCCGGCAGATGCCCCACACAGGCAATCGAAAACCGAATGATCCGGCGTGCAACGCCGCCTGTCGTCATGAAGGACGACGCCAGGATAAAGAAAGGGATGGCGAGCAACGTAAAGTGCCCTTCGAACGCCTCAAACAGCGTGCCCGCGACCGAGGCCAGCGAACTGTCGGAATAGATCAGCAGGAAGAGGGTCGAGCTGAGGCCCAGCGAAACCGCAATCGGAACACCGATCAGCAGCAGACCAATGACCATCGAGAAGAGAAGAACAACATCCATCAGTCATGCTCCCCCTGCTGCGCGCGAACCTCTTCGATCTCGTCCTCAACCTCGTGGCTGGCAACAAGGCGATCGGTTTCGCCGCGCCAGATTTGAGCGGCAACCTGAGCGAAACGGATCACCAGCAGCAACATCGACAGAGGCAAAACGAAATAGGGAACGACCTTGGGCAGTTTCTCGTAGTACTCACCGTAGTTGATCATATCTTCGAGAAACCGCAGCGGTGCCACCATCGGGATATCATCGACTTCATAGAAGCTCTGGCTACGCGCGCTCATGTCAAAGCCGGTCGGAAACCAACGACCCGAAGTTGGCGGCAAATCGGCAAACACCGCCCAGTAGTCATACGACCCCTTGAGCAAGAGCAGCGAAAACACCAGACAGCACGCAACCGCTATCAGCGCCAAAACCCGGCGCGGCGCAGGGGCCAGCATGTTCAGGATCGCATCGACACCCAGATGCGCGTGCTTTTTCACGGCATACGACGCACCCAGCAGCACCAACCAACCAAAGGTGAATACCGTCAGCTCTAGTGCCCAAAGAATGTTAGAGTTAAACACGAACCGCGCGATCACATTGGCGAAGGTGACAATCGTCATCAGGCCCAAAAGACATGCAATCAAGGTTTCTTCGATATGGTCGACCAGCCCGCCTTGGCCGGATTTCGCACCAGACATCTCTCTGTCCCCGCATTTTTATGATGAGAGTGGAGGGAGTGTGGCGGGCCTTCATGGCCCGCCTGACCTACGCGTCCATAACTCCCCAGTCCCCGGACACGCGGCTTGATCCGGGATCAGAACCCGGCGTTGATCGCCTGTGCGGCGTCGATCTTGTCCTGACCTACGTCGTCAGCGAATTTGTCCCACACGGGCTTCATCGCATCGACCCAAGCCTGACGCTGCTCAGGGTTCAGATCACGAATAATACCGCCTGCGTCAGTGATCGAGGCCTTAGCCGCTTCGTTCACCGCAAAGGCTTCCTTGTTCCGGGTCTCCGTCACTTCGGTTAGAATTGTCAGGAACTGATCACGGACTTCGGGGTCCAAGCTGTCCAGCCAGTCCACAGAAGTGACCACTAGATAGTCGATGATACCGTGATTGGTCTCGGTGATACCATCCTGCACTTCAAAGAACTTCTTGCCGTAAATGTTCGACCAGGTGTTCTCCTGCCCGTCCACAACACCCTGCTGAAGCGCGCCATAGACTTCCGAGAATGCCATTTTCTGAGGGCTACCACCGATGGCTTCCATCTGTGCCACCAGAACATCCGAGGACTGTACGCGGAACTTGAGGCCGTCAGCATCCGACGGATCAACCAGAGGTTTGTTCGCGGACATCTGTTTCATGCCGTTGTGCCAGAATGCCAGACCTTGCAGGCCACGACGCTGCATGCTGTCTTTCATCGCCTGACCATCAGCCGAGGCCTGGAATGCATCAACGGCATCGATGTTCTTGAACATGAACGGAAGGTCGAACAGGCGGAACTGTTTGGTGAACTTCTCGAACTTCGACAGCGATGGCGCGGCCAGCTGCACGTCGCCCTGCAGCATCGCCTCAAGCACTTTATCGTCATTGTAGAGGGTCGAGTTCGGATAGACCTCCATGCACATAACGCCGTTCATCTCGTCATTGACGCGCTGCTCCAACAGCGAGGCGGCAATACCCTTGGGATGTTTGTCGGTATTGGTCACATGGGCAAACTTGACCACGATCTCACCGTCATCACACGCCGCCATCCCGGCCGTCGCAGTGACAGAAAGTGCAATTGCAGTTGCTGCCGTTGTTAGGAATTTCATCAGTCTTTTCCTCCCAGATTTCCCTAAAACTTCGATCAAGCGCTCAGTCCGCGCCGTATGAAGCGGAGTGAAGCGAATCAATCTCTCCCTCTCAACGGTTTGTTCCGTTACTAACAAAATTAATAATTGTTGTTTATTATCAATACGTTTAATGGCCCACTTCGCGAGTCAAGAAAACTACCGCAATGCTTTGTGCGAATTTTCGCACAGAGCGACCACGTCGAGTGCGAGTTTTCGCACAAAATCAAATCAACCCGACCGAATCGATTCGTCTGGGCAATGTCCGACCGCAGCCCGCATATGCGCGCTGCCCGGCCCAACAGTCTTGCTGGTATGTTAATACTGGCAAAATTGGCGGGAGGATCTCCCTACCGACGATAGTCTTCTGGTCGGATTTCATAGCGAGCCAACTTGTCATAGAACGTCTTGCGCGGCAGCTTCAGAGCCTTGGCCGCGTTAGAAGCCTTGCCATTGTGGCGCCCAAGTGCAGCGACCAACAAAGATTTCTCGACCCGCGCCAATTGTTCGCTCAGCCCCAGGTCCGCAGACTGTCCGACCTCTTCCGGCATTCCCAACACAAACCGCATGGCGGCAGACATCAAAGAACGCGCATTTCCCGGCCATTCCTGCGCCATGAGAGAGGCCAGATGTTCAGGCGTAATCTCAGGCTCGGCGATACCAGCCTGTTCCGCCGCCTGTGCCACATAACGGCGAAAAATGATCGGGATATCCTCTGGGCGCTCGGACAAAGCAGGAATGCGAACCCGCATGACATCAAGGCGATAGAACAGATCGACGTTGAACCGCCCCTGTCCAGAAAGCTGTGACAAGTCGGAAGTTGTGCCTGCTATTATTCGCGCATCTATCCCCTGCTCGATCAGTTCCAGCGCAGCATATTGAGTGGAATCCGGCATTGCAGAAACCTCATCAAGAAACAGCGACCCGCCAGCCGCGTCCCCACAGACCGTTAACAAACCTTCAGGCGTCAGGCTGGCGGCCGGGCGCTTGACAAACGGTCCCTGCCCGACCGGAGACATCAGATGCACAACCTCGGCCACTTTGGATATTCCGCTGCCCGCCGGTCCAGTGACTAAGACTTCGGCGTGTGTCGGTGCCACGCTCCGCACGCGCTCTCGCAAGGCTTCGGCCTGCTCTGACAAACCGAATAGCATTCGGGCTGCAGGATCGCCTCGCTCTAACTCGCGCTTGAGCTCACGATCACGCAACACCTCTGACCGCGCGGCAATCGCACGCTCCAGAACCGCCAGAAGATCTGCTGCCGCACAGGGTTTTTCAAGAAAATCGAAAGCGCCTTGTCCCATGGCCTGCACAGCCATTGGAATATCTCCTTCGCCGGTCAGCAAAACAACTGGTAGTTCAGGATCAACCTCGCGCGCGAAGTTCAGTAGATGGAACCCATCGCGGCCAGGCATCCGAATATCCGAGATTATCACACCGTCAAATTCGCTATGAATATGATCTTTCGCCGCAACAAATGATCCCGCTGTAACCGGTTCATATTCTGCCAATTCAAGCGTCTGTGCCAAAGCTTCACGAACAGCGGCATCGTCGTCGACCAAAAGCACTTTGCGGATCATGCAGCCTTGTCCTCGCTGAAGGGTTCCAGTTCGACGGTAAATTCAGCACCGTCGTCCGTATTTGCGCCGCGAATGTCCCCTCCGAAACTTTGAACCAAACCGTAGGAGATGGATAGCCCCAGACCCATCCCTTCAGATGAACCCACTGTCTTCGTGGTGTAGAATGGTTCAAACACGCGATCTGGGTCTTCGATACCCGGCCCGGAATCTCTGACCGAAACACGAATGGGTTGCCCCTTCGTCAAAGTGATCGAGATTTTGCGGGCTGCCCGATCAGCCATGGCGTCTGCGCCATTATTGATCAGGTTGACGAAAACCTGCACCAAACGCACTTCACCTCCCCATGCGTAAACCGCTGATTTTGGCGGCTCCCAACTCAATTCGACGCCTTCGTCTCGTAATCGAGACTCAGTCAATTCGGCAGCCGTATTCAAAACTTCAACCAAGTCGACGCGCCCCATCGGCTCGCTTTCGTTTCTGGCAAATGCACGAAGGTTTTTTATGATCCGGGCCATACGCGCAGCCATGTCGGAAATACGGCTCAGGTTTTCGCCGGTTTTTTCTTCTTTACCGCGTTCCAGAAATGCTGACCCGTTATCAGCGAATTGCTGGATAGCCATCAACGGTTGGTTCAACTCGTGGCTGATCCCCGCTGACATCTTGCCCAATGCGCTCAGCTTACCTGCTTGAACCAGTTCAGCCTGAGCTTGCTTGAGCGCCGCCTCGGCTTCTTCACGCTCAGCGACTTCACGGCGCAAAGCCGAATTTGCCGCTGTCAGCGCTCGCGTGCGCTGGGCCACCCTGCTTTCCAATACAGTATTGGCATCCGCTAATGTTCGCCGACGTTCTGAGGCCAGAAACAACAACGCTCCAAACGCGAAACAGATCGCTGCAACCGCTGCTGCTTGTAATCCTGCCAAACGACGAGCAGGCGCGACATCAACCAGCATCTCGGCAGTCATCGCAATCACCGGCAGGTCGAGAGTCAGGTGCAACGCACGGCGAGGAAGATAACGCCCCCAATTCAATTTCCAAACTTCATGCCCGGCAACTCGTGACGACGCAAATTCAACATTCTCACCTGCTGGTGACATCAAACCCTGCTGGCCTTGCTCACGGTGCCAAAGCAACAGATCAGAGCGGTTCGAAATAAAAACGACCCCATCCGCATCAACAAAGAACACCGCATCTGTGCTTCCACGCCATGTCTGCTCGACATCCTGCACGTCGGCCAGAACCATCAGAGCACCCTTTATTTGCCCTGAATCTCCAAACGCTGGCGCTGCATACGAATAGATCCGATCCCCACTCTCGTCTTCGACACCATGCGCGCTCCCTAACGCTCCCTGCATGGCGCGTTCAAAAGCCGGATGCTCAGACATATCGCGCTGCGCCACGGGCTGTGCCGCCGCCAGAGCCTGCCCATCTGTGTCCAGGTAGATCACATTAACCGCAGCGGTCTTGTCAGCCACATCCAACAACACTTTTCGTGCTGCTTGCTGCTGCGCCCCGGCACCAAGCGCCTGTAATGCAGGATGGTCCGCCATCAACGCAGCCACTTCCTGATATACTTGCATCTGTGTGCTCAACCGGTCCGCCGCCAGCTCCAGATCCGCCTCGGCCTTTTCGCTCAGCTGCGACAAGGCCTGACGATAGCCATATGTCCAGACCCCAGCCGACAACAAACCAACTGCGCACAAAAAACCTGCAATGATCCAAATCCGTTGCATATCTAGGGTCTTGCATTCAGCGACGCCCATGGCAAGTGTGCAGCGCATGAAGACGCTCTACCAATCCCCGACTGACCCGGCATTCGTGCAAAACCCTTACCCGTTCTATGACACTGCGCGCCAATTCGGCGATCTGTTCTACTGGGAGGAGTATGGCTTGGTTGCAGCCGCTTCGTATAAGGCCGTGCACACATTGTTGCGTGATCGGCGCTTTGGGCGCGAAGTACCAACGGAATTTGCAAAACCCGGCCCAAGCCACCTTGCACCCTGGCTCGTGGTCGAGTCGCATTCAATGTTGGAACTCGAACCACCCAGGCACACAAGGCTGCGATCGTTAGTCCTGCGGGCCTTTACATCCCGCGCCATTGCCGCGTTGGAGCCCGCCATAGAAGAATTATGCAACGATTTGATCGAGAGATTTCCCGATGGCCCCTTCGATCTATTGCAGGCCTATTGCACACAGGTTCCTGTCATTACGATCTGCCGCCTACTGGGCGTTCCAGAACAGATGGCACCAAAATTCCTGCATTGGTCCCACGCAATGGTGTCCATGTATCAGGCAAACCGAACCCGCGTAATCGAGGATGATGCTGTTCAGGCCACGCAAGAGTTTACGGCCTATCTTGAAGACTACATCGAACTGCGACGTAGAGACCCGCGCGATGACCTGATCACGCGGTTGATCGCAGCGGAAGAAGATGGCGAAAAACTCTCACGCGATGAATTGATAACAACCTGTATCCTTTTGCTGAATGCCGGTCACGAAGCGACGGTGCATGCCATCGGCAATGGCGTGAAAACCCTACTGACAACACGCACTCAGCAGCTTGTCCTGTCACCCAACTCCATTGATGGGGCCGTCGAGGAAATTCTGCGATATGATCCGCCCCTTCATATGTTCACACGCTATGCCTATGAAGAGGTTGAGCTATTTGGGCACCGCTTTTCCCGCGGAGATCAGGTCGCATTGCTTCTGGGGGCCGCCAATCGTGACTCAACGGTCTGGCACCAACCTGATACGTTCAATCCAACACGAGACATCAGCGCCAACACCAGTTTTGGCGGAGGTCTCCATTTCTGCGTCGGCGCCCCTCTGGCACGATTGGAAATGCGTATCGCGCTTCCGATCCTGTTCAACAGACATCCAAAATTGCGGCTTGCAGATGAACCTGAATACTCGAACAGTTTTCATTTCCATGGGCTATCCAAACTGATGGTGGAACCGTGAATCCCAGACGCGCATAAAAAATCAGCCGGTCAGTCGATCCCGGATCCGTTCTTCATCTGGCCAAAAATATCCCCAGGGAGTCGCCCATGGGCGACGGGGGCAGCGCCCCCAATCACTCGCCTTAATTCAACCGACAGATTTTAATGGCAGCATGGTGGTCGACTTGATCTCTTCCATCGACAACAAAGCCGTAACGTTGTGCACCCGAACCTCTGATATCAGTGCCTGGTAAAATGCATCATAGGCACGCGCATTCTTAACTCGCACCTTCAGGATGTAGTCGATGTCGCCCGCCAACCGATGCGCTTCCTGCACCTCAGGACGGTCTCGCAAAGCTTTCAGGAACTTCTGCTGCCATTCCGCTTCATGTTCCGACGTACGGATCAACACAAAGAAAGTGGCCTCGAATCCAAGCGCCTCAGCATCCAGCAAAACCGTCTGTTGACCAATGACCCCTGCCCCCTTCAGCTTGCGTATGCGATTCCAAACTGGCGTCTTCGAACTGCCGACACGGGCCGCGATTTCGTCCAACGACTGGCTCGCGTCCCGCTGCAGCTCGGCTAGAATTTTCCGATCCGTGTCGTCTATCCGCACCGACATTCCAAATTTCCCTCTAAATCAAGACAATGGTTCTGCCCGCAGCCAATGGAAGAGCATTTGTCCTTATTTGCTGGCGCATATGGCGATTTACCGGGAATATTTCCTATATTGCCATTCAAGTCAATTCAGTCACGAGATGATCCGATGCAGGTCAAACAGTCAGATGAACGCATGAACAAGCCCGGCTTATCCCAAGCCGTGTTCGGCCTGCACCTGATCTCTGTTTTTCATAAGGAGTTTGCCTGATGGCCCGCGCTTTTACCCCTAAAGTCGTCACCGCCAACGACCTGTTGGAAGGCGACGTGATTTATCAGACCGAAGATGACAGCTGGTCGCGAGATCTGTCCGAGGCCGAGCTGATCACCGATGAAGCCCATGCGCAGGTTCGATTGCTGGATGCCGCGCGCCAGGCAAACAAGATCGTTGGCGCGTATCTCGCCGATGCGATCGCCGGTGACAAGGGACCTGAACCCACCCATTTCCGGGAGGATTTCCGCCGGACTGGTCCGTCCAACTATGCCCACGGCAAACAGGAAACCTCCCCGCAGCCCCGGGTCTGATTTCAGGCTCTTCTCTCTCCCCTTCAAGGCCCCAGGTCCGGGGCTGCAACTAAGGACAGCTAAACATGTATCGCTACTCCGAGTTCGACACAGCATTTTTGGCAGAACGCAACGCTCAGTTCCGGGCGCAGGTTGAGCGTCGCATTGACGGCTCATTGACCGAAGACGAATTCAAGCCCCTGCGCCTGATGAATGGCCTGTATCTGCAACTGCACGCATACATGCTGCGCGTCGCGGTTCCCTATGGCACGCTCTCCAGTGCACAGATGCGTCAGTTGGCCTTACTGGCCGAGAAGTGGGACAAGGGCTATGGCCATTTCACCACCCGTCAGAACATCCAGTACAACTGGCCCAAACTGAACGACGTGCCGGATATGCTAGACGCGCTGGCCGAGGTTGGTATGCACGCCATCCAGACTTCAGGCAACACCATCCGTAACGTGACAGCCGACCACTTCGCCGGTGCTGCCGCGGATGAGGTTGCCGACCCGCGCCCCTATGCTGAACTGCTGCGCCAGTGGTCCACCGACCACCCGGAATTCCAATTCATGCCGCGTAAGTTCAAGATCGCCATCACCGGCAGCGAAAACGACCGCGCCGTGATCAAGGCGCATGACATCGGCCTGCAACTGGTCGAGCGTGACGGCGTTCTGGGCGCCCGTGTTATCGTGGGTGGTGGTCTTGGCCGTACGCCGATGATCGGTAAAGAATTGTCCGAATTCGTCGCCTTTGACGATTTGCTGGCTTACCTCGAAGCCACCGTTTCCGTCTGGAACCAGATCGGCCGCCGCGACAACAAGTACAAAGCCCGCATCAAGATAACCGTGCATGAGCATGGCATCGACGCCATCCGCGCCAAGGTAAACGAGCGTTTCCTGCAGGTCCGCCCACAGTTCAAGGGCGCTGACATGAACCTGCTGGAAGAAATCAAAGGCCACTTCGCTGCACCTGCCTTCCGCGAAGCATCCGTCGCCTCGTTTGAAAGCGCCTATACCAACGATCCGGTTTTCCGTTCGTGGGTCGACACCAACATCGCGCCGCATAAAAACGCGGACCACGCGATCGTTACGATCTCGATCAAAAAGCACGGCCAGACGCCGGGCGACGCAACTGCCGAGCAAATGCGCGTTATGGCCGACCTGGCCGAAGAGTTCGCCTATGACGAGCTACGCATCAGTCATGAGCAGAACGTGATCCTGCCGCATGTCCACAAATCAGATCTGCCCGCGATTCACGCCAAGCTGAAAGAGCACGAACTCGCCACCGCCAATATCGGCCTGATCAGCGACATCATCGCCTGCCCCGGCATGGATTACTGCGCGCTGGCAACAGCCCGCTCGATTCCGGTTGCGCAAGAGATCGCGACTCGGTTCGAAGACCTGAAGCTGGAGCATGATATTGGCCACCTGAAGATCAAGATCTCGGGCTGCATCAACGCATGTGGGCACCACCACGTCGGTCACATCGGCATCCTGGGCCTGGATCGCGCAGGCGTCGAGAACTATCAGATCACGCTGGGTGGTGACGCGACTGAAACGGCAGCCGTCGGTGACCGCACGGGTCCGGGCTTTGCCTATGATGAGATCGTTCCTGCCGTTGAACGCATCGTCGAAGCCTATCTGGACCTGCGTGATAGCGCCGAGGAAACTTTCCTAGAAACCTATCGCCGCGTTGGAATGGCTCCGTTCAAAGCTGTGCTTTACCCTGAGGCGCGGGCTAATGCCGCTTGACCTGATCCAGACGGAACTGGGTTCCAACAGACGCGATCTGACCGAAAAGGTCGACGCTCTGAATACCCGGTTCCGTCATCATAGTGCTCATGACGTGATGCACGGCGCGATTGAAGAGATCGAAGAACTTGCGCTCGTTTCCAGCTTTGGGGCGGAATCAGTGGTGCTGTTGCACATGGCGGCAGTGGTCGACAAAGCCACACCGGTATTGTTCATCGACACGCAGATGCTGTTTACGGAAACGCTCGAGTATCAGCACGAGGTTAGTGAACGTCTGGGGCTGACCAACGTGAAAATCATCCAAGCGGATAAGGACGATGTTGAGCGTGACGACCCTTATGGGGCACTACATCTAAGTGACACTGACGCTTGCTGCAATTTGCGAAAGACTTTCCCGCTGCAACGGGCGCTATCTGGATATTGTGGCTGGATATCCGGGCGCAAACGGTTTCAATCAGGAACCCGCGCGGCGCTCGAATTCTTCGAAGTCGAAGACGGCACCGGACGGATCAAAGTCAATCCATTGGCCCATTGGGCGCCCGAAGATGTGCGCGCCTATATGACTGAGAACAACCTGCCCCGGCACCCGCTGGTGGCCAAAGGATACCCATCGATCGGCTGTGCACCCTGCACATCGCCGGTCAAAGAGGGCGAAGACCCCCGCGCCGGACGCTGGCGTAACAGAGAAAAAGAAGAATGCGGCATCCATTTTGTCGACGGCAAGATGGTGCGTGTTGGAGAGAAAACATGAACGTAATCGTGAATGACCAAGGCTTTTCGCCCGAGGACTGGACCGACGGCTTCGTTACTTTGGACGATGCAGCCAACGATGTTGTTGCATTCGACGTCAGCTCGGACACGGATCCGGATGAACTGATTGACCGTTTGGGTAGCGCTCAGATGGTGCGCGTCGACTTCCCGTCATCAGCAGACGGGCGTGGCTTTACGATCGCACGCGTGCTGCGGTTGAAAGGGTATACCGGTCGCCTTCGTGCAAAAGGCCATGTATTGGCGGATCAGTACGCAATGGCACGTCGCAGCGGGTTTGATGAGGTCGAAATCGATCACAGCCTAGCAGCACGTCAGCCCGAAGATCAGTGGTTGGCGCGTGCCAACTGGCAAGAGAACAATTATCAGGCCCGTCTGCGCGGCTGAAACCCGCCATCGCCAGCTTGTGACGCGAAAGGGGCAATCTGCCCCTTTTCCTGACTTGGATCAAAGATTAAACGGAGATACCGGTTTAGCAGACCGGTGGTGAAATTATGACAGAGATGAAGCCCGTGAGTGAAGCAACCGCCGTAAAGGCCCCCGTCCTGCCCGACGCTCAGACCGTGACCGAGGTCAAGCATTGGACCGACCGCCTGTTCTCTTTCAAAGTGTCACGTCCTGCGTCCTTGCGTTTCCGCTCGGGCGAATTTGTGATGATCGGTCTGCTGGGTGACAATGGCAAACCTCTGCTACGTGCTTATTCAATCGCTTCGCCTTCGTGGGACGAAGAGCTCGAGTTCTATTCGATAAAAGTGCAGGATGGCCCGCTGACCTCGAAACTGCAGCACATCCAGCCTGGCGATCAGATCATCCTTCGGCCCAAGCCCGTGGGCACATTGGTGCATGACGCGCTGTTGCCCGGCAAGCGCCTCTGGTTCTTTGCCACAGGAACCGGCTTTGCGCCCTTCGCATCGTTGCTGCGCGAGCCGCAGACCTATGAAGATTATGACGAGGTCATCATAACTCATACCTGCCGCGACGTGGCCGAGCTGGATTATGGTCGCGAGCTGATCGAGAACATTCGTCAGGACGAGTTGCTGGCTGAACTGATCGGTGAAGGTTTCGCCAACAAGATCCGTTACTACCCGACCACCACGCGAGAAGAGAGCCCAAAAATGGGCCGCATCACCGAATTGCTGAAAGACGGCTCGGTATTTGCCGACCTGGGCATCGAAGGTGGTATCAAACCGGACACCGACCGTGCCATGGTCTGTGGCAGCCTTGCGTTCAACCATGACATCAAAGCAATTCTGGAAGAGTTCGGCCTGCGCGAAGGCGCAAATTCCGAACCCAAGGAATTCGTGATCGAAAAGGCCTTTGTGGGCTAAACGGGTTTGCCGGTCGGGTTGTCGACAGCCTAAACCGGCAAAAACACCCGAATTTCATCGAAAATTCATGCGGCTTGTAATTTATGCCGCTTGAAACACCTCTCAGCCCGGTCTAAATTCCGGGCTCGAAATTCTGCAATCATCAAAGGAATGAACCCATAGCCCGCAGACCTCACAACGCGCCGCCACAGCGAGATACCGGCCCGCGCGTCAATGACAAGATCCGTGCTCCCGAAATTCGCCTGATTGGCGCCGAAGGTGAAAATGTCGGGGTGGTTCATCCCGCAAAAGCCATGCAGATGGCCGCCGATGTAGGCCTCGATCTGGTTGAGATTTCGCCCAACGCCAACCCGCCGGTCTGCAAAATCATGGATTTCGGCAAGTTCAAATACGAACAGCAGAAACGCGAAAGCGAAGCCCGTAAGAAGCAAAAGATCATCGAGGTGAAGGAGGTCAAGTTCCGGCCCAACACCGATACGCATGACTATGACGTCAAGATGCGGAACGTGTTCAAGTTTCTTGAAAACGGCGATAAGGTGAAAGTCACCTTGCGGTTCCGTGGTCGCGAAATGGCGCACCAGAACCTGGGTCGTGAACTGCTGGAGCGTGTGGCCGAGGACGTCAAGGATTTGGGCAAGATCGAGAACATGCCAAAGATGGAAGGTCGTCAGATGATCATGATGATCGGCCCGCTGCCGCAGAAGTAACCGCGCTTCAGGACGTGCTCAAAGGCTCCGCCAGTCTGGTCGGAGCCTTTTTTCATGCCTGGCTCGTCTCGAATCCGCTCTGCAGATTTTCAACGTACCGCGAACTATTTGAGAAGACAGCTATCAGATTTGTCAGATCACGTTTGAGATCGCGCGATCCAACTTGGCGACCAACTCATCGATCTGCTTGCCTTCTATAATGAATGGAGGCGCCAGAAGGATGTGATCCCCATGTTGACCATCGCGTGTTCCGGACATCGGATAACAAATCAATCCTTCCGCAAACGCCGCCTTCTTGATCTTGCCCGCAACTCCAAGTGCTGGATCAAACGGCGTTTTGGTCTCGCGATTTGCCACAAGTTCGATCCCCCGGAACAAACCACGCCCGCGGATATCGCCAACATGGGGATGCTGACCAAACGCAGTGGTCAGGGCTGACTGCAGTTTCTCGCCCATCAGCGCCGCCCTCAATGGCAGATCGTTCTGCGTAAGTTCCGTCACGACCGCCAATGCGGCAGCTGTTGCAACCGGGTGACCAATATAGGTGTGACCGTGTTGGAAGAATCCCGATCCGTTTTGGATTGCGTCGTAGATCCGAGCCGAACACAGCATCGCCCCGATTGGCTGATACCCGGCCCCCAACCCCTTGGCTATACACAAAATATCCGGTGCCACGCCATCATGATCACAAGCAAACAGATGGCCGGTACGCCCCATGCCACACATCACTTCATCAAGGATCAGCAGAACACCATATTGATCACAAATCTCACGAATACGTTTGAAATATCCTTCAACCGCAGGAACAGCCCCTAAAGTCGCGCCGACCACGGGTTCTGCCATGAAGGCCATCACCGTATTGGGCCCCAGACGCAATATTTCGGCCTCCAATTCATTAGCCACACGCTGCCCGTAGTCGTAGCTGCTCTCGCCCTCAGGCTTTTCAGCGTATTCATAACAGGGTGCGATATGGGTCATCTCGATTAGCATCGGCGCAAACTGAGCCCGTCGCCATTCGTTGCCCCCCGCCGACAGTGCTCCCAGTGTGTTACCGTGATAGCTTTGCCGACGTGCAATGACATGACGGCGCTCAGGTTGACCTGTTTCCAGATAGTACTGCCGTGCCAACTTGATCGCGGCCTCAGTCGCCTCGGACCCGCCCGACACAAAATACACGCGGTCCAAATCACCGGGAGCATGTTCGATCAACAATTCAGCAAGCGCCTCAGCCGGTTCCGAGGTCATGAAGCCGGTATGGGCAAACGCGATCTGCTCTACCTGCTGCTGCACCGCTTTGACCACAGTTTCATTGGAATGACCAAGACACGAAACCGCTGCATCCCCGCAATCCAGATAGCGGCGACCGGTTGAATCAATCAGATAACAACCCTCACCACCTGCAGCGACCGGCAATTCAGACTTAGTGTGGCGCGGAAAAACGTGACTCATTTCGAAGTCCTTTTCAAAAGATCAATCAAAGCTGCAACGGATGCGGCATTGTCTGCCCAGGCCTGACCATCACAGCCCGCAATACTGTTTTCAAACCCCACGCGCACATCGCCACCAAACTGTACAGTTTTTTGCAGGCACGCATGCTCTTGCCCGCCAAAGGCACAGACCATCCATGGGTCTGTCGTAGCCGGGAATGCATCCAGATCTTCCGGTGTCGATTCCTGCGTTGTCGAGTAGCGGCCAAGTACAAACAGATGTTCGACCTGATGGGGTTTAACAACTCCATCCTTCTGCCAGCGGACCAACAACTCAACGTCGGTAGCGTCATAGAGAATGTGTTGAACGCGCGTCCCCTGTTCCGCGCACAGCGCATAAACGCTTGGCGCAAGCTCCGGCGACCTAGCAATCTCGCGTACCGAAATCGAAGCCCAATCCGGGTGGACGTTCTTCAAGCATTCGAACTGGGTCTGAACGTCAAAAATTCCGGCAGCCTCTGTGGTAATCTGGATGTCCATCTGCGGTACGGCGTGGTGCAATTCCGCAAGCGTCTCTCGATACAAACCTGCATCCAGAGAATGCTGACCCGCCTGATCACGGACATGCAGATGCAATCCATTGGCACCTGCCAGGCTGCAGGCTTTCGCCGTTTCGACGATTTCTTCCATTGTGACAGGCAAGGCGGGATGATCCCTATGCCCTCTGCGTGCTCCATTTGGCGCCACCAATATGTAAGGCAGGGCTTCGCTTACCAACATCCCGGAACCACCTTCTGACATTTCCAAACGGCTTAATCTGATCCCGAAATATATTCAGCCCTAGTGTTTTCAATTTGCATCATCCATAACATATGTTTTTCTTTAACCATGCAAAACAAACCAGCCCAACTGACCGAGCAGCTACGCGCCGATATCGAATCCCTGCCTCAACAGATGCAGGCCGCAGCAAAATACATCATCGACCATCCCGGGGATTTTGGGCTCGACCCGGTCCGCGTTACGGCTAAGAAAATCGGTGTAAGTTCAAATGTCCTCGTACGTCTGGCGTACCGTCTGGGCTTCGACAGTTTCTTGGCTTTTCGAAAACCATTTCGGCAGACCCTTGTCACCGACCGCGAGGATCGGTTGGGCCAAGATTGGTTAGGCCGCATGCGTTCAGGTGATGACTTTAGCGCGGCTCAAGCAGGGTTCGCGCAAAATGAGCTGAATGTCGTTACCCGCTCCCTGCGTCTGGCTGATCCCTCGTTGGTAAAGCAGGTCACGGACCACATGTTGTCAGCAAAACGCTGCTATATCACAGCAACCCGAGCCAGCTATGCTTTGGCCTATTATTTTCACTATGCCGGTCGGATGGCACACCCCGGATTTCAATTGGTCCCCCGGCACATGGGTTCCGCCGTCGATGATCTGCTCGAGGCCGATTCAGCGGACTGCTTGTTCGCTATCACCGTTCACCCCTATTCCTCGGACACTATCCAATCCATGCGTTTTGCGCGTAAACGCGGGATGCGGATCGTCTTATTGTCGGATAGCGAAGTCATTGCCCCTGGTGTTGACCCGGATGTCGTGCTGCCAGTCAGCACCCGTACTCAACATCACTTTTCCAGCTTCTCCGGGGCCATGGCTGTACTCGAATGCCTGATCGGTCACCTTTTTGCTGCAGGAGGGTCGGCAGCGCGCGACCGCGTCGAACGGTATCAGACGGCTCGAGAAGACACTGGCGCATATTGGCGACCGGCTAAGCCGCCTCGGGTCAGAAAAAAGTAAAGCCCCGGCTTTCACCGGGGCTTATCGATTTGGTTGCGAACCTGCTTAGCTGCAGGCCTCGACGGCCCGTTTTGTCATCACGCTGACCAGATGCGCGCGGTATTCTTTGCTGCCATGCAAATCCCCGATCATGTTCATCGGATTGATGTGCAGACCCAGCAAAGCATCCGTACGGAACTCTTTGTTCAAGGCCTCCTCGGCCTCGGACCAACGGAACACTCCATCTTCGCTGGCGCCGGTTGCAGCAACCCGCACGCCATCCGCAAACCGGGCGAGATAGACCCCGACCAATGCAAAACGGGACGCTGGTTGCAAGAACTTCTGATAGCTCGCAGCTTGCGGCACAGGAAAACGCACCGAGGTGATAATTTCACCCTCTTCCAGCGCAGTCGTAAACATGCCTTGAAAGAAGTCATCCGCCGCTATCTGGCGTGTATTAGTGACAATGGTCGCCCCTGAACCCAGCACTCCCGCCGGATAACAGGCCGCCGGATCATTGTTGGCGACAGAGCCACCAATGGTGCCGCGATTACGTACCGCCGGATCTCCGATCTGACCAGCCAAGGCCGCCAGCGCCGGATAGCTGCTCGCTGCATCCGCTGCTACATCTGCGTGGGTCGTGGCACCACCAATGGCAACTGAACCATCATCCTCGACACAGACGCCCTTCATCTCGGCAATCCCGCTGACCGAAACCAGCGTTGATGGCGCCGCCAATCGTTGCTTCAACGTGGGGATCAGGGTCTGACCACCCCCCAACGCCTGCGCATCCTCACCCGCCAACGCGGCAACCGCGTCAGCAATGGTCGAGGGCTTCTCAAAATCGAAATTGTACATTTCGTTCTTCCTTTCCGAAAGGCGCGGATCCGCCCTTCATCTGGCTATAAATATCTCGGGGAGCGCGAGGGGTTGGCCCCTCGCACCCCAACCTTTCAACTATGCATCGCCGTCCAAACACGCGACGGGCTCATCGGCATGTCAATGTGATCAACAGCCTTTCCGCCCGAATTCAGCGCATCCAAAACCGCGTTGACAACGGCAGGTGGCGAACCGATTGCTCCGGCCTCGCCACAGCCCTTCACACCCAACGGGTTGTGCGTACACGGCGTCTGGCTGGAATGGTCGACTTCATAGAACGGCAGATCATCCGCGCGTGGCATCGCGTAGTCCATGAAGGACGCGCTCAGCAGTTGACCGTTCTCGTCATAGGCGCAGTTCTCCAGCAGCGCCTGACCGATGCCCTGACCAATACCACCATGTACCTGACCATCCACGATCATCGGGTTCACGATGTTGCCAAAGTCATCTGCGGCGGTGAACTTCTCGATGCTGACCTGACCGGTCTCGGGGTCCACCTCGACCTCACAGGCATAGGCGCCGGCCGGGAAGGTAAAGTTGGCCGGGTCATAAAACGCGGTCTCCTCCAGCCCCGGTTCAACCTCCAATGGGTAGTTGTGTGGTACATAAGCCGTCAGGGTCACATCACCCCAGGCCACCGACTTGTCAGTGCCCGCGACGCTGAACTGACCGTCTTTCAGCTCGATGTCGGCCTCTGACGCTTCCAACAGGTGAGCTGCGATCTTCTTGGCCTTGTCGATTACCTTTTCAGTCGCCTTGACCATGGCCGAACCGCAAACCGCCAGCGAGCGTGAGCCATAGGTGCCCATCCCAAACGGGATCTTCGAGGTATCGCCATGTACAATCTCGACCATCGACTCATCGATACCGATCATGTCGGCCACAACCTGCGGGAAGGCCGTCTCATGCCCCTGCCCGTGGCTGTGCGCGCCCACCATAACGCTGATCGAACCGGTGGCGTTTACCCGCACCGTGGCAGCATCATATAGACCCGCCCGGGCCCCCAACATGCCAACGATGTTTGATGGCGCGATACCGCAGGCCTCGATATAACAATTGACACCTAAACCGCGAAGCTTGCCATTGGCCTCGCTCTGCGCCCGCCGAGCGGCAAAGCCAGATAGATCGGCCGCGGCCTCGAGCTTGTCCATCGTCCCGTTATAATCCCCGGTGTCATAGGTCAGCGCGACCGGCGTGTCATACGGGAATTGGGTAATGAAGTTCTGACGACGCAGCGCAATCGGATCAACGCCCAACTCTCGCGCGGCCTTGTCGATGACCCGCTCCAACTGGAATGTCGCCTCAGGCCGGCCCGCGCCGCGATAGGCATCCACCGGCACCGTGTTGGTGAACATCGCCCGCACATTCACCTGAATGACTGGCGTCTTGTAGTTCCCCGCCATCAGCGTGCCGTGCAACCAGGTCGGAACCGAGCTGGAGAAGGTCGATAGATAAGCACCCAGATTGGCATGAGTGTTGGTGCGCAAACCGGTGAAGTTGTTCTCCGCATCCAGCGCCAGCTCAATCGTGGTTACATGGTCGCGGCCATGGGCATCCGACATGAACGCCTCGGAACGGCTGGACGTCCACTTGACCGGGCGGTTGCAGGCCTTGGCAGCGAAGGTGCAGAATGCCTCCTCCGCATAGTGGAAAATCTTGGTTCCAAAGCCACCGCCCACATCCGGGGCGACCACCCGCACCTTGTGCTCGGGTAGGCCCAGAACAAACGCGCACATCAGCAAACGGATCACATGCGGGTTCTGCGACGTGGTGTAGAGCGTGTACTCATCCGTGCCCCGGCTGTATTCGGCCACGGCCACGCGCGGCTCCATCGGGTTTGCGACCAGTCGGTTGTTGACCAGGTCCAGAGTGGTGACGTGAGCTGCATTGGCAAAGACCTCATTGACCTTGTCATTGTCTTCTTCGCCCAAATGCCAGTCATAACAAATGTTGTTCTTGAGATCGTCATGAACCAACGTCGCGCCATCCTGCGCAGCCGCTTTCATATCCAGCACGGCAGGAAGCTCTTCGATATCCACCTCAATCGCCTCGGCCGCGTCGCGGGCAAGCGCAAGGCTGTCGGCAACAACAGCGGCAATGGGATCGCCCACATGGCGCACCTTGCCTTGCGCCAGAATCGGATGCGGAGGTTCCTGCATCGGGGCCCCATGACGGTCGGTGACTTCCCAGCCGCAGGGCATTCCGCCCACGCCTTCAAAATCCTTGCCGGTGAAAACCTTCACCACACCTGGCATGCCCTCGGCAGCAGATGTGTCGATATTGGTGATCCGGCCATGTGCGATGTCGGACCGTAGAAAATGCACATAGGCCTGGCCATGCACGTTGATGTCGTCGGTGTAATTGCCTGCTCCGGTCAGAAAGCGTACGTCTTCACGCCGCTTGGAACTGGCTCCGATGCCACTGTCTTTGGGCATTGCTTGTTCTCCTCCCTGGAAAAGAATTTTCGTAGAAAATTCTTACCCGCCTTACTCGGCGGCGATGCTGGAGACGTCCTGGCCGGATGCGGCCATGATCGCCTTAACGATGTTGTGATAGCCAGTGCACCGGCACAGATTGCCTTCAAGGTACTTCCGGATTTCCCCTTCGGTCGGGCGCGGATTATCCTTGAGCAGTGCCGCAGCGCTCATCACCATGCCAGGAGTACAAAACCCGCATTGCAGCCCATGATGATCCTGAAAGGCCTGCTGAATGACATTCAGCGAACCATCTTCTGCAGCCTGCCCTTCGATCGTACCCACATCGGCACCATCCGCTTCCAAGGCCAGCATATTGCAGGATTTGACCGCCTCACCATTCACATGCACGACGCACGCACCACATTGTGCTGTGTCACATCCGACATGTGTTCCGGTCAGCGACAGATGATCACGCAAAAAGCTGGACAGCAGCGTCCGGCCTTCAACGTCACCACTAACGGCTTTCCCGTTCACGGTCATTGAGACCTGTGTCATGAGATCCTCCCAATTTATTGTTTTTCCTTAGCCCCGAGTTAAACACGGGAAATTTTGTTTGAGAACAAAAATATTTGCCCGATTTTTCCGCAACTTCTTTGCTCATCTCACTAATCATGAAGCGTATGATCGAAACGGCAAAAATGCCGTTACGTCACTTTTGTTTGGCAGCGCGAGGTTGCGGCCGTGTAGGGATTTCCTTCAGTAGCCCTCCGACACCCATCGCTGCGATGTCAGCACCCGTCGTCTCGATCCCGCAAGCGACTCGAGACAGCACCCAATCCGCCCCGTTCAGTGCAGGCGAACGGGCGCATCCAGGCAGACCGATGATTGGGCGACCACCCAAAGACCCCAGAAACAACAGGTTTCCTGGATCAACCGGCATCCCAAATCGGTCGACTGCGCCTCCGGCTTCTCGAACAGAGGCCGGTGCCACATCATTTTCATCCGACGTGGCCGATCCGGTCAGAATCATGACGATCTCGCCGCGAACGGACTTTAGCAAGGCTGCTAAATCACCCTGTCGATGCGGAACAACTTTAACGTCGCACAGGTCCATCCCCAATGCCTCAACCCGGCCACGAATGGCGGCAATACCTTTTTCGTTCGAAGGCCCGCCGGCAATATCGGTGATGACGAGCCCGGCGTTCTTGTATTTCGGCACCGAAAGTCGAATGGAGTTCTGCGCCTGTTCGGCCGCACGGCGAACGTCGGTTTGCTGCACCGCATAAGAGATGACTTTGATCGTCGCGACCATGCCGCCTGCCGTCATCTGTTGGTACTGCGGTACGGTTGCGACCGTGATCATCGGATTGACCCGATTGAAGTTTTGCAGTGCATCAGCGTCCAAGATTGCCACGCCTGGACCATCAGCCAGCAAGTTGACCCGCCCTGTGAAGGCGTCGGTCACGCGCAGGTTGGCCTTTGCAGGGTCCGACACTAGGGCTGCAGACAGCATTGCCGCCGCCTCATTCTCATGACAATCGCCGGGCTCAAGCTTGGCGACCGTTACCTCAGTCAGACCAGCCTGCTGCAATTCAGCGATATGCTGGGGCGTCAGCGTGATACCCTTGCGCAACCTCCGGTCACCTGCCTTGACGGAATGAGCCAGAATCGTGCCGCTGGCGTCGGCAACGGCTACCGGACCAAACTTCACGCCTTGCCCCGCAGAACCGCTGTCATTTGTGCAAGGATGGCCACAGCGATCTCGGAAGGGCTGGCCGCACCGATATCCAGCCCGATCGGTCCGTGAATCCTTGAAATCTGCTCGTCTGTAAACCCGGATTGTTTCATCCGATCGATACGCTTGGCGTGGGTGCGCTTGGACCCAAGTGCTCCGATGTAAAACACATCGGCTGACAATGCGGCCTGAAGCGCTGGGTCGTCTAGCTTGGGATCGTGGGTCAGCAGAACAAGCGCCGTTCTTGTGTCCAGCCCCAGTTTCGACACCGCCTCATCCGGCCAGTCTGTCAGGATGGTCTCTCCGGGAAATCGGACGTCCGAGGCAAAAGCTTCGCGTGGATCAACAATCGCTGGATCGTAGCCAGCGAGGCGTGCCATCGGCACAAGTGCTTGGGCAATATGCACAGCTCCAATCACGATCAATCGCAAAGGAGGATTGTGAACCGCAACAAAGGTTTGACCATCTTCTTCGAACCCGGACCTATCCATGCGCAATCGTTCGGTATAGGCGTTTCGACGCAATGCTCGGTGGCCGGTTTCAGTGTTTACCTCATACGCCAAAGGTTCACGCCTCGCCCGTGCGGCGACCAGTTCAGCCAGCATCGGTTCAGACAGGACTTTTCCAACCGGTTCGACGAGAACCCTGATCGTCCCACCGCAGGCCAATCCGACGGCAAATGCGTCATCATCGCTGACCCCAAATTCCAGCAGCCGGGCCTCACCTTCTTCGATGGCCTCCAACGCCTCGACAATCACTGCGCCCTCTACGCAGCCGCCTGAAACCGAACCTTCGATCCTACCGTCGCCTGCAATAACGAGCTGCGCACCGACACGGCGTGGTGCGCTGCCCCAGGTCTCGACTACAGTTGCCAGAGCCGCACCCTTACCGGCGCGATACCATTCCAATGCGGTTTCCGGGCTGCTATCGAATCGTTCCATTGAGACCTCCGACCGTGCTCGGCTTCAACATAGTCAGCTTTACAACAATGAAAAGCGGTCCGAGGTCTAAGTTTCCGGCGCTAACAGGCCGGTTTTGAACTCATATTCATAAAAGATTGATTGTCATCTGACTGCACTCTAGCTTGGACGCAGTTTCGGGTACTTCCCGAAATCACCCCTGCATATTTCAAAGCGGAGACAAACAGTTGAAACGTATTCTTACACTGGGAACGGCGCTTGGCATGATGGCTGCCAGCGCCGGATGGGCTGATACATTTTTGAAGTACGGTGAGGTTGAAGGCTGGAAAGTCTTCATCGATCAAGACAAGAAATCCTGCCTGATCGAAGCGGTGGATGACTCGGAAAATGTCGTGCAGATGGGGCTGACCGAAGATCGCGGTGTCGGCTATGTGGGCGTTTTCACCAAAGCCAAAACCAATATCAAGAAGGGAGAGAAAGAAGCCGTCGCCATCCTCATCGGAGACAACATTTATGTTGGTGAGGCCACTGGCATGAAAGGGAATATCACCAAGGGCTATTCAGGCGGGTATGTTCTGTCAGACGATCCTCAGTTCGCAGATGACCTTGCCAAAAAGAAGGTGATGGTCGTGTTCCCGGAAAAAGAGTTCGCCTTCACAGTTGATCTGACCGGCACTTACAAAGCCATGGAAATGGCGCGAAAGTGCAATGAAGAACAGCTGTCTTAAAATCTAGTCGGCAAGCGCGGACATCAGCCGCGCTTTCTGACCCTGATCGTCAGGCTGAGATATTACGGCGGCCAGATCTTCCAGCGACGCAATCGAATGCCCGGCGCGGAAGCTGTCGACATGTGGAAGCATTGTCGCAACGCCCTGGGCTTTAGGCGCGAACCCACCCCAGCGCAGCAATGGGTTCAGCCAGATCAAGCGTCGCGACGACAGGTGCAAACGCTCGATTTCCTTTTCCAGCATCTCGGGATCGCCCCGTTCCAAACCGTCGGTGATCAACAACACGACCGCCCCCTGCCCCATGACACGCCGCGACCAGTCGCGGTTGAACTGATGCAGGCATTCTCCGATCCGTGTTCCGCCTTCCCAGTCCTGCGCCTCGGCCCCGGCAGCGGCCAGAGCTGCATCGACATCACGTTGATGCAGATGGCGGGTGATGTTGGTCAGGCGTGTGCCAAATGTGAAGGCGTGCACTTTGGCCCAACCTGCGCCTTTGGCATTCGAAACCGCGTGAAGAAAGTGCAGAATGATCCGACTGTACTGGCTCATCGATCCGGAAATGTCGCAGAGCGCTACCAAATTCGGCCAGCGAGGTTTTGGTTGCAGGCGCGCGATATCGCGTAGCTCGCCACCCTGCCGCATGGCTGACCTAAGGGTGCGTGCGCGATCGATGCGGTGACCGAGATGACTGGCCTGACCACGCCGAGACTCGATGGGTTTGACCGGTAGGTTCAGGCGCGACAGCATGCGTTTGGCCTGGGCGATCTCGGATGTGCTCATCTGTTCGAAATCGAGGTTGCGCAAGCGTTCTTCGGAGGACGCGGTTTGGGTCGCGTCGATCTCGATCTCACTTCCTTCTTCCTGCTCCGTCGTTTCCGGCAAGTCGCGTTCGACGCCATCTAACAGCGCCTCAGCCGCGCGTTTTTCCGCTGCATCCGCCTTTCGTTCCTCCTGAACTCCGCGAATGGCCGGTAACATCATCGACATCATGTGCTCGAGATAGCGCGGATCACGCCAGTAAAGGCGGAAGACCTGCGCAAAAACCGTGCGGTGCTCAGGCCGGTTCACGAAACAGGCATGCAGCGTCCAGTAGAAATCTCTTTTCTCGGTGAAACCCGCAGCCTGCACTGCACGGATCGCGTCTACCACACGTCCGGTTCCAATCGGCAGCCCGGCCTTACGCAAAGCGCGCGCAAAATGGGTGATGTTCTGAGCCAGCTTGGGGTTGTCCGGGATATCGAGTGGGAGTTGTTCGGCCATCACACCTCCGAAATATTTGCAAGCGGATGAAGCATCAGGCCGGTTCGAGGTCGGCCTTGGCCTGATCGAGAATGCGCTTGGCCTCGGACCCTTGAAGCTTTTGGATGTCGTCCTGGTATTTTAGGATCGCACCCAACGTATCGCCAATCACCTCGGGGCTGAGGTTGATGACGTCCAGCGCAAGCAGACATTTAGCCCAATCGATGGTCTCGGCCACCCCCGGTTTCTTGAACAAATCTTCAGTGCGAAGGCACTGAACAAAGGCGACAACCTCGCGGCTCAGCGCCTCAGCCGCTTCAGGCGCTCGGGCGTGCAGGATTTCGATCTCTCGATCAAAGTCCGGATAATCCACCCAGTGATAGAGGCAACGGCGTTTCAGCGCGTCGTGCACCTCTCGCGTGCGGTTCGAGGTGACGATCACGATCGGCGGTTCAGGCGCTTTGACAGTACCTAACTCAGGGATCGTTACCTGAAAGTCACTGAGGGCTTCCAGCAGGAACGCCTCAAATGGTTCGTCAGTCCGGTCCAATTCGTCAATTAGCAACACAGGCGCCCCGTTTTCATCCGGTCGCATGGCCTGTAGCAACGGGCGTTCGATCAGATAGTCGTCCGAAAACAACTCGGTCTGTAGCGCGCTCCGATCCGCACCGCCCGACGCTTCGGCGGTTCGGATCGCCACCATCTGAGCGGGGAAATTCCATTCATACACAGCGGAGGAGGCATCAAGACCTTCGTAACACTGCAACCGGATCAAGCGACGCCGCAATCCCGCGGCCAACGCTTTGGCAATTTCGGTTTTGCCGACGCCCGCCTCACCTTCCAGAAACAGAGGCCGACCAAGCTTCAGCGAAAGAAACACAACCGTCGCCAAAGCCCGGCCACAGACATAGCCCTCAGAGCCCAAAAGGTCCTGTACGGCATCGATGGAGTTTGGCTGTGTCATGAGTTCCCCTTTTTCCTGCGCCCCAACAGGTCATGACCACAACCAGAGGTCAAGACCACCATCCGTCAGAGACTTACGACGATCTGCCTCACCGGCAAGGGCAACAGGGTCTTTCGCCACCCAAGCGGCTGTGCTAGCCGGGGGCCATGACCCATTCCCTGACGATCCGCCGCCCCGATGACTGGCATCTGCATCTGCGCGATGGCGCGATGCTGCAAGCCGTCCTGCCTGAAACCGCGCGCCATTTTGCCCGTGCCATCATCATGCCAAATCTGGTTCCGCCTATTGTGACCGGCGATCATGCGGCCGCTTACAGAGAGCGTATTCTGGCCGCTTTGCCCGATGATATGACATTTGAGCCACTGATGACGCTCTACCTGACCGAAGACACGGACCCTACCGATGTCGCAGCGGCGCATGCGACGGGATTGATCAGGGCGGTCAAACTGTACCCGGCAGGTGCAACGACCAATTCGTCTTCGGGCGTTCGCGATTTCGACAAGGTGCGCCCGGTGCTGGAGAAGATGGCCGAGATCGGTCTACCGCTGTGTGTTCACGGCGAAGTCACGGAAGCAGAGATCGATATCTTCGATCGTGAGGCCGTGTTCATCGACCGCGTTCTTGATCCAATTCGCAAAACAACACCTGGGTTGCGTGTGGTGATGGAGCACATCACGACGTCAAACGGCGTGGATTACGTCAAGGCGAACGAGAAAGATTTGGGTGCGACGATTACAACGCATCACCTGATCATCAACCGCAACCACATACTGGTCGGCGGCATCAAGCCGCATTACTACTGCCTGCCGGTCGCCAAACGCGAAGAGCATCGGCTGGCGCTGTTGACCGCCGCGACCTCAGGCGACGCGCGCTTCTTCCTTGGCACAGACAGCGCGCCGCATACGGATTCGAACAAGGAAATGGCCTGTGGTTGCGCCGGGTGTTTCACTGCAACCAATACGATGTCACTGCTGGCTGAAATGTTCGAGCGCGCTGATGCGTTGGAAAAGCTGGAAGCGTTTACCTCGCTTAACGGCCCGGCCTTTTATCGTTTACCTGCGAACGAAGAGACCATCACGCTGACCAAGGGGGACGAGGTCGTCTATCCCGCCAAAATCGAGAGCGGCGACGGCCCCGTGACCGTATTCGATCCGGGCTTTCCGCTGCATTGGCGCGTCGCTTAATCAGTTAGCCTTTCAGCCAAATCCGCTGCGCGCCCACCGGTGCGCAGCATCGACCAGATCGCATCTGCTTCATCCCCACCGATCAGTTTTGACGCTTTGTCCCTGACCCGATCTTCGCGGTCTGAAAGAGACATCGCGGCGAGCAGATCATAGCTGGCCTCGCGGCGGGCGCCATCGCGGCGCAAGAGGGACAGATGGGCTTGGGTCTCGGACAAACTTTCATCTGCCTCTACCGTAATTCGATCCCGCAGGGATTGAAGCCTCGGGTCTGCACAAATCTTGGCAGTATAGCTGCCCGGTAGTGCCGTATCGTACCCCATCGATTGCATTGCGATCACTGTGCGATAAGAAAACTTCGCACCCAACCCGCTAGTCGGCTGCAGTTGATTGCAAACGCTCATCCAGCGGGGGTGCGTTTTAACCTTGATCTCGGCCACCTCTGGTTCGGCAATGTCAAGATCGCGCGCGGCCTCAAGCGCCGCGTGCAGGCCGTGGCAGCAGGCGTGGAACTTGTGGCTTACGTTTTCGAACAACCATTCATCACCCAACCCATCGAGCGCCGCATTGATATCGTCTGCCCCCAGATGTGTCGCCCCAAACCCAAACGGACCTTCCAACGCGTCAGAACCGGGTTGAAATCCATTGCGGATCAACTGAGCCGCCTCAACGCCATTCGAGGCCGCAAGCCCAGCATTATAGGGTTTGCCCATGGTTCCGAACTGTGATTTCTGTCCGGATGCTCTTGTTGCGGTCAGCCCCAACAGATCACGCATCTGCTTGGCATCGAAGGACATGATGCGCCCCGCAGCTACCGCAGCCCCAAACGCGCCCGCCGTGGCGGTCTGGTGAAAGCCTGCCTGATAGTGACCACGGCCCAACCACAGTCCAACGCGGATCGACAATTCCATCCCAACAAGCGCTGCTTCGAGCAAATCGACCAGCGGCCGATCCTCCCACGCCGCAAGCGCAAGGGCCGCCGGAAATACAGCAACCGATGGATGACCGATATGGGCAAAATGGGTGTCATCGTAATCAAGCGCGTGGGAAACGGTACCATTCACCAGCGCCGCAGCGCGTAAAGGGGCCGAACCACCTCCGAACAAGCGGGCCTGCACGGCACCACTCTCGGCAATAACCATCTGACGAATGATGCGGGAAACAGGCTCTTCCGCACCCGCCCGCCCTACGGCGAGCCAATCCAACGCGGAAAGCGATGTCACGATTCGAGCTTGTGAAGTGGTCGACACAGGACCAGCGGCGAATTCGGCAAGGGCGGATGTGAGATCGGTCATGGCGCGCAGTCTAGCGCGCGCGTCACGCGCGTAAAGCCTTAGCCGTAGAGGACGGCAGCACGTTGTTCGAATGCGCGCACGATACGGTGCATAGCCTCGTTGAACACGACGCCGATGATCCCTTGCAGAACCGCATTTTTGAACTCGAAGTCAACGTGGAACGAGACGTTGCAGCCGTCATCCGTATCTTCGAACTCCCAATCGGAACGCATGTATTTGAACGGACCGTCCAGATACTCGGTATCGATCCGTTTATGAGCATCAAACAACGTAACCCGGCTGCCAAAGCGTTCGCGGAACACCTTGAATGAAATAACCAGATCCGCTTCCATCACCTTGCTATCGCCCGCGGCATAGGTCCGACGGATCCGGGCCGCGGCGCACCAGGGCAAAAACTCAGGGTAGTTTGCCACATCCGCGACCAGATCATACATCTGCTGAGCGGTGTAAGGCAGTGGGCGGGTCTCGGAATGGGTTGGCATGATATCCGGGATTAACTGGTGACAATGGCGCGTGATTTCGTATGTTGCGCGCCAAAGATCAAGGGGGCAGCGATGAGCCAACGCGCATATGTGATAGATGAGATGATCTCGGCCAAGGCAATTGCCGCCCGGATCGAAGAACTTTGCCGCGAAATCACAGCCGAGTTTGGCGGTACCGACAAGCTGGTTGTTGTCGGCCTGCTGCGCGGCAGTTTCGTCTTCATCGCCGATCTAGTGCGTGAGCTAGACCTGCCCATTGAGGTCGATTTTCTTGAGGCATCGTCCTACGGAGACTCGATGGAAAGCAGCCGAGAAGTACGCATTCTCAAGGACTTGCGGGGCGCCATTGAAGGGCGTGATGTGCTGGTAGTCGAGGATATCGTGGACACCGGCCATACCCTGAACCACGTCTCCAAGCTGCTCCGCACCCGTAAACCCCACCGGTTGAAATCCATCGCCCTTCTGGACAAACCCAGCCGACGCGAGGTCGATTTCCGCTCGGATTGGATCGGGTTCGAAATCCCTGATGAATTTGTCGTGGGCTATGGGATCGACTATGCGCAACGCAATCGCAATTTGCCGTTTATTGGCAAGGTTCGATTTGTCGAAGATCAGGATTGATGAATTTGCGCCACTTCCTTCGCATGTCGCAATGGGGGCGAAATCCGCCCTCGGAACGGCGGGTGAAACTGGTGTTCGGCGCAATCCTTGTCTGTCTTTTGGTTGCCGGCGTTGAATATATGGGCTGGTGGCCCGAATGGGCAGAAAGCCAGCCCAGAAAGCTCAAGCCTTGAGCGTTTGTTCGATCGCTGCAAGAAATATGTCGGTCCCGATCGGGATCAGAGCATCCGGGAAATCATAGTCTGGGTTGTGCAGTTGCGGATGATCCCGGCCTGCTCCAAGCCAGAACATCGCAGTTTTCGCGCCTTTGCCGAACTGCCCGAAATCTTCCGAGAACCGCTGTGGCGTCGGCACCAGTTTGCAGGGTATATCGCGTGTTTGGCAAGCCTCTGACAGAATTTGCACGGCTTCATCCGTATTTACACAAGCCTCAAACACATCGTCATAGCTGATTTCGACACCCAGCCCATGCGCTTGAGCGCTTGCGCTCACAAGCTGCTCCGCCTCGCGGATCAAACCGGTCATTCGCGTATCTGATACCGTCCGCAGAGTAACCCAAAGCTCGGCCATGCCAGGTGCAACCCCGAACGTGGTTTCACCCAGCCGCGCATGGGTTAAGGTCGTCAGAGCGTAATCTGCATCCAACGCCCCACCGTGTCCCAATGCGGCCAATGCAGGTATAAGCTCAGCCAAGGCTCCAGCCGGTGAAAGCCCATCCTGCGGTGCGGCTGCATGCGAGGTTTTGCCTGTCAGCACGATCCGCATCCCGCGGGAGGCGCAATTGGCTGGACCGGAGCACATCTCGACCGCTCCCAATTCCAGCCCCGGAAGATTATGCAGAGAATACACGTAGTCCGGTGCAATATTGGCGAACTTGTGATCGGCGCGAAAGGCTATAGCGCCCTGCCCAGTTTCCTCAGCGGGTTGAAAAATCAGAACGACGCGCCCTTTTGCTGGGCGCTTATCACCAAGAACGAAAGCCACACCCAAAACCATTGCCATGTGACCATCATGCCCACACAGATGCCCCTTGCCCGGATGTTGCGACGCGTATCGCGCGCTTGATATTTCCTGAATCGGCAAACCATCCAGTTCGCATCGAATACCTATCGTTGGCCCCGGTTGGCCGCTTTCATAGACTGCCGCAACTCCATGACCACCGATCCCGGTCAAAACCGCATCAGGGCCGCAAGCCAGCAGAAGATTGGAAATACTTGCGGCGGTTCCGCGCTCCTCGCCCGAAATCTCCGGGACCTGATGCAGCTCATGCCGTTTTTCAGTGAGCCAGGATTGAAGCTCGGGTTTCACACCTGATTCAACTTCTTTTGACGGGCCTCACGCAAGCGAGCAAAATCATCACCCGCATGGTATGACGACCGGGTCAATGGGGTTGCCGAAACCATCAGGAAGCCCTTGCCAAAAGCAGCCTTTTCATAGGCCGCGAATTCTTCGGGTGTGACAAAACGATCAATGCCATGGTGCTTGGGCGTTGGCTGCAGATACTGACCAATTGTGAGAAAATCGATATCTGCCGCACGCATGTCATCCATGACCTGACGGACCTGTTGCTCGTCCTCGCCAAGCCCAACCATGATGCCGGATTTTGTGAAAATCGACGGATCCATCTCTTTAACTCGCTGCAGCAAACGCAATGAATGGAAATAACGCGCACCGGGACGAACTTCAGGGTATAGTCCTGGTACTGTTTCGAGGTTGTGGTTGAACACATCCGGCTTGGCTTCGACGACGACCTCTAGAACCGAAGGATCACCTTTCAGGAAATCCGGCGTTAGAATCTCGATCGTTGTCTTGGGTGACCGGTGTCGCACCGCGCGGATGGTCTGAGCAAAGTGATCTGCGCCGCCATCCAGCAGGTCATCCCGGTCAACCGACGTGATGACAACATGATTCAAGCCCAGCTTTTGCACCGCGTGCGCCACGCGCCCTGGCTCAAACGCATCCAGCGTATCCGGCTTACCCGTCGCAATATTGCAGAAGGTACAACCACGCGTACAAATCTCACCCATGATCATCATGGTGGCGTGGCCCTGGCTCCAGCATTCGCCTACGTTCGGGCATCCGGCCTCTTCACAAACAGTGACCAGATTGTTGTCACGCATGATCTTGTGCGTTTCAGCATACCCTTTGCCACCAGGCGCTTTGACACGAATCCACGCAGGTTTGCGCGGCGCTGCATTATCAGGCCGATGCGCTTTTTCGGGGTGTCTTTGTTCGGGTATTTTCAGATCACGCACGGCTGGCTTTCCTGACTTTGGGTCAATTTGCTTGGTGCTTAACATAAACTGACTTTGTTGGTTACACCAGCGGCGCATAGCCGCTATGCAGACCGCATTCGCGACTGCAGCAAAAGCCTCAAATCAGCCACATATTATTACCTGTTTTCAGTCAAATGGCCTGCGAATAAGATATATCGCAAGTGCACCATATCTAATGTTGAAGCCGCTCTGGAATCGTTCTAACCCTCACGTTAATCACATGTGAATCACAGGAGTTTGATGATGAAAACCGGTGCAAAACTGCCTGACGTAACTTTCCACACCCGCGTCCGCGACGAGGCAATCGAAGGCCCCAATCCCTTCCGCTGGGAAGACAAGACAACCGCAGATTATTTTGCGGGCAAGCGCGTCATCCTTTTCTCGCTGCCTGGTGCATTCACCCCGACCTGCTCGACCTATCAGTTGCCCGGTTTTGAAAAAGGTCATGCTGATTTCGCAGCCAAAGGCGTCGACGCAATCTACTGCATGTCCGTCAACGACAGCTTTGTCATGAACAAATGGGCTGCGGATCAGGGTCTGGAAAATGTCAAAGTCATTCCTGACGGATCCGGAGAATTCACCCGCAAGATGGGTATGTTGGTCGATAAGGACAATCTGGGCTTTGGTATGCGCTCGTGGCGCTATGCGGCCATCGTCAATGACGGTGTTGTTGAGGCATGGTTTGAAGAGCCCGGCCTGATGGATAACTGCCCCGAAGACCCTTATGGTGTGTCGTCGCCAGAGAATCTGATGAAACATCTGGACGAAGCCCGCGAACCAGCGCTGGCATAATCCGATCAGACAAACCGATACCAGGCTCGCCATTTCGGCGGGCCTTTTTTTCAGGTACGAGTTCCCGAGACCACGTCTTCCCCAACCTCACGGATCACCCGCGCCAACCGATTGAACCACTCCTCTGCACCAGTCGAAACGCGACGCACCAAACCGATGGTTCTGGCTGGCTGCGGGGTGCCAAACCGGAGCAACCGCAGACCAGGCACCGCATCTGTCTCGGCCTGCGCTGCGAGTTCTGGCATCAAGGTCATACCGAATCCTTCCGCGACCAACCGAGACAATGTCGCAAGCGATGACGCGCCCATATTTATCTGACCGCTGGTGCGATCCTGCCCGCAAACTTCAAGTGCCTGATCAGTCAAGCAATGCCCGTCTTCAAGCAGCATCAACTGAGCCGTCTTAAGGTCCACCGGCCGCAACGCCTCGGGGCTGATTGTCAGCCGATCCAGCCGGGCTTGACTTCCTGCGAGCAAAAAGCGGTCTTCGAATAATGGTTCTTCGTGAAAGGCTTCGCTGCCTAGCGGAAGCGCCAGAATAGCCGCATCAATCTCACCTGAGCGCAGCATTGAAAGAAGTCGCTCAGTGCGGGCTTCACGAATCTGCACCTTTAACGAGACATCTGACGCGCGCAACCCAGCCAGCACCCCCGGCAGAAGGTACGGGGCAACGGTCGGAATTATTCCAATCGATAGGGAACGGTGCCCACCAGATTGATCACGCGCGAATTGATCCAAACGCGTTGCCGCATTCAGTACATCCTGTGTGTATTCCAGAACATCTCGCCCAAGTGGGGTCAGCAAAATATCCCGCGCCTGCCGTTCGAACAGTGGCCCGCCCATCGCGTCTTCCAGTGCCTTGATCTGAACGGACAGCGCAGGCTGCGATACATTGCAGACCTGCGCACCACGACCAAAGTTTCGTTGTTCCGCGACAGCCCGGAAATACTGCAATTGTCGAATGGTAAAATTCATAACCTCTGACTATCATTTACAGCCCGTTACTCAAGACCATCCTAATAGGTCATCAGCCGATCATGCGGTCTTGCTCGGCCTGATCCTGATAGTGTCGCTTTAGCCGCTGCAAAGCGATACGCAGAACGATCTTGCCCGATCGCGCCGACCAGCCCATGCGCTTTTCCGCCAACTCCAACCCTTCAAGGTAGCAGCAACAACGCAAGGCAACGTCGCTCAAACCCGGCCCTAAATCTGAAAGCGCCTTTGTTACACGGTCCCTGGCACTGGATTGGCCTTGCCCAATATGGGCATCTGAAACGAAATCTCCGCGCCCTCCACAGGTCAGAAAGCGATCCCAGTTCTGCGTGATCTGAGGGCCTATCTGTGCAAGTTCAAAATCCTCACGCAAACGCTCACCCGCGCCGACCAATGTCTCATCAAGGAAAGGTTTACCGCTCTTGTCCCGTCGCCGCGCCAATGCGATCAGGGGGCTTTCGACCGTGTTATAACGAACCTTGGGTTGATTTGAGGTACATGTACCCGAGTTTGCGGGCGTGAATGAAGTCTGAAATTCGGCCATGCCAAATTCATTCTGAGTGCGCGCCCGGTTTTCCACTTCGGCAATCAAGTGGCTCAGTGCCGTGCGTCCCGCACTTGAAATACGATATCGTGAAATCCGACCGGGATTGTCGCACGATATCCAGTCATTTAACGCCAGCGCCTGCGCTGTTCGGCAATCCACAACTGCTGTTTTGGTTGTCCCGCCTTCACCGTTGTCCCGAACCACTACGGCCTTATCCATGTCTTCGGCCACTGCAAGCACAGCACCGGATTCACACAAACGTCTCAGAACACGCAGCGCTTCTCGTTCGAACTCTGCGTTTTGAGTTTCTGGTCGGTTCTCTTCGGATGTTACGACTGCAAACGCAGGATTTTTGAATTCCGTGGGTGAAAAATGCGATTGGGCCAATGATTGTAACGCGGCGTCCACCAAAGGATCATCGCGACGCATCTCGACCCTGCGGATCTGTCGCAATATGGTCGAGGCATGGCATCCAGCCGACCGCGCGATATCCCGTATCGACCGCCCAGATTCTGTATGGTCAAGATATCGTTGTGCTCCTTCGGGAACCCATGCCGGAACGGTGAAAGCCACGCTGTTTTCCATATTTCTTCGCCCTTGTCGACAAAACAAACTGACAGTTTTAGCCGTCGGATTCTTAGTTAACCAAATCTAACTAGAGGTGCTTTCGTTACTCGTTCGTTAATCACAGACGGCTCAGAGCAGAATTGATTCAAAAAGATAAACAGTGGTGAAACCATAGTTCGGGACGAACTACATCAAGGCAACACCCGCTCTGGTTGTGTCACATTTCAGACAGCGAAACTGAACGAAAAGGAAGCTGCCGTGCAGGACCTGATGACCTTGATTACTTCACTCCGCCGCCCGCGACTGCTGACCCGTGCTGCCAAGATCGGGGCGCAGGACTATAATCGCGACCGTCATCTGCAACGTCTTCTGGGTTATGGATCGGTTCCAGGAACGGGCGCTGCGTTACTGCGCCTGCTAGAGTTGGAACGCGAAGTGAATGCACAGCGGATAGAAGAAGACGCGGCCTATTCTCTGGTGCGTCATCTGGATTTGCTGATCGCATTGAATGGCGAGGCGCAACTGTATCAAACCAGTCGCGCCGCGCAATTTCAGTGATTAGGTGAAGGCATCCGGCATGGATGCTTTCTTTTCGGCGACGTATGCGTCCAGTGCCGCATTAACTTCAGGATCAAGTTGTGGCTGCTGATAATTGGCCAAAAGATGTTCAACCCGTGCCGATGCCAGCGTCCGTGTGTCACGCGCGCCTTCTTCTTCCCAGGTTTCGAACGGCTTGTAATCCAGCAAATCGGTTTTCCAAAACGCTTCCTTGAAGTTTGCCTGCGTGTGGGCGCACCCAAGGTAGTGCCCGCCCGGACCAACTTCGCGGATCGCATCCATGGCCTGAGCATTTTCGTCGTATGCGACGCCTTTGGCCAGACCATGCAAAACACCCAACTGGTCAGCATCCATGACGAACTTTTCGAAGTCTGCCACCAAACCGCCTTCAAGCCAGCCGCAGGAGTGAAGCATAAAGTTCACGCCTGACATCAGACCCATATTCAGTGAATTTGCGGTCTCGTATGCCGCCTGCGCATCGGGCAGCTTCGAGCCGCAGAACGAACCTGCAGACCGGAATGGCAGCCCTAAACGACGTGCTAGCTGACCCGCACCATAAGTCACGTGCGATGCTTCAGGAGTACCAAAAGTCGGCGCGCCCGAGTTCATGTCGATCGATGAAACGAAAGCCCCAAAAATCGCCGGAGCCCCCGGACGGATGATCTGGCTATATGCCACCCCGGCCATAACTTCTGCCAGAACCTGCGTCAGCGTACCAGCGACTGATACCGGTGCCATTGCACCACCGACGATGAAGGGCGAGATAATGCAGGCTTGGTTGTTAGCAGCGTAAACCTCAAGCGAACCCATCATCACATCGTCAAATGTCATCGGTGAATTGATGTTGGTTAGCGAGGTCATAACCGTGTTGTTCTGCACGAACTCTTTGCCAAAGAGAATCTCGCACATTTCAACCGAATCCTGTGCTCGCGAAGGATCGGTGACGGAGCCCATGAAAGGTTTGTCCGACAAGGTCATATGCGCCATCAACATGTCCAAGTGACGCTTGTTCACCGGAATATCCGTCGGCTCACACACGGTGCCGCCCGAGTGGTGCAGCCATTTGGACATATAGGCCAATTTCACGAACTTGTTAAAATCGTCCATGGTCGCATAGCGACGGCCGCCTTGCGCATCGCGCACGAACGGAGGGCCATATACCGGGGCCAGAACAAGATTCCGTCCGCCTATAACGACTGATTTCTCAGGGTTGCGCGCATGTTGAGTAAATTCGCTGGGTGCGGATTTGATCAATTCACGCGCGAGACCGCGCGGCAGACGCACGCGTTCACCATCGACATCAGCACCAGCCTCGCGCCAACGTTCCAATGCCGCCGGATTGTCAACAAAATTGACACCGATCTCGGCCAGCACAGTTTCCGCGTTGGTTTCGATGATCTCAAGCGCTTCTTCATTGAGAACTTCGAAATTGGGAATGTTACGTTCGATGTATTTTGCGGTTTCGATCTTTACCGCCGTGCGCTCGGCCCGGCGGGCGGCGCCACCGCCACCTCGTGCTCTGCGCCGGGTGCTTGCCTCTGTCATGAGAAAATCCCGTTTATTGGTTGGTTCGACAAGTGTGTTACATCAACGAACCAAGATGCCAGAGGTAGTTTACGGCGCAATAGAGGTAAAAGCGACATGAACTGGCAGCATCGCTATTTCAGACACATTTGCACGTCACGTCACGCTCTTCTGCATCATGACCGAGTTCCCGGTCACCTCGACTTCTTGCCAGCCAAGATGTGTATACATGGCGCGGGTTGCCCCCATAAGTCGATGCGTTCTTAGGCAAAGCACGGACAACCCCGCTGTCAGCGCATCGGCTTCAGCAGCAGCAAGCAATTTTCTTGCGAGGCCACGCCCCTGAGCTTGCGGCACAACCGCGAGATTGAAGACCATCATCACGCCAGCCTTTAGACCATAAATTATGACACCCAAAAGTTGCGCACCTTCTTCTGCGACAAGGACATTTCGGTTGGCAATATCGCCCTCGATTCCGCTTGCGACATCTGGCATGTCGGCAATTTTCCTGATCGCATCGGCGTAGGCGCTTGTAATACAGATTTCTATCGCATTAACGTCGCCTGATTTCGCAGTTCTAAGAATTAGGTCAGTCATCTGAGTGCCTCCGCCACCAATTGACGTCATTGCGCTTGCACAAGCAAGGCTTGCAACCTAATAGCCAGTCATGACCCAAGCATCCCACGACCGCCTTCTGATCATCGACTTCGGCAGCCAGGTGACGCAGCTGATCGCCCGTCGCCTGCGCGAACTGAATGTCTATTGCGAAATTCATCCTTATCAGAACGTCACGATGGACTTTGTCCGACAGATGGCCCCTAAAGCCGTCATTTTCTCGGGCGGTCCGGACAGCGTTACACGACAGGGTTCACCCCGTGCGCCACAGGAAATTTTTGACTATGGCGTGCCGATCCTAGGCATCTGCTATGGCCAGCAGGTGATGATGCAGCAACTGGGCGGCCAGGTCGAAAGCGGTCACGGCACCGCCGAATTCGGGCGTGCTTTCGTGACGCCTCAGAACCAGTTGGACATTCTTGATGGCTGGTTCGCAGAAGGTGATGAGCAGGTCTGGATGAGCCACGGCGACCACGTCAGTGAAATCGCGCCCGGCTTTGAAGTCTTTGGCACCTCACCCAACGCGCCCTTTGCCATAACGGCAGACCCGTCGCGTCATTTCTATGCCGTGCAATTCCACCCGGAAGTGCACCACACTCCCAAGGGTGCCAAACTATATGAGAATTTCGTCAAACTGGCAGGATTCTCGGGTGACTGGACCATGGGCGCATATCGCGAGCAAATGATCGCAAAAATCCGCGAGCAGGTCGGCGACAAAAAAGTCATTTGCGGTCTTTCAGGTGGCGTCGACAGTTCGGTCGCGGCAATCCTGATCCACGAGGCAATCGGTGATCAGTTGACTTGTGTCTTCGTTGACCATGGCCTTTTGCGCAAGAACGAAGCGACCGAGGTCGTCGGAATGTTCCGCGACAATTACAATATCCAGCTGATCCATGCTGACGAGAGCGAGTTGTTTCTGGGCGAGCTGGAGGGGCAAAGCGATCCTGAAACCAAACGGAAAATCATCGGCAAACTGTTCATCGATGTTTTCCAGAAACACGCCGACACTATTGATGGTGCCGAGTTTCTGGCACAAGGCACCCTGTATCCCGATGTGATTGAATCTGTTTCGTTCTCTGGTGGTCCCTCGGTCACTATTAAATCGCACCACAATGTGGGCGGGTTGCCCGAGAAAATGGGCCTGAAGCTTGTCGAACCCCTGCGAGAACTGTTCAAGGATGAAGTCCGCGCCTTGGGTCACGAGTTGGGTCTGCCCGACAGTTTCATCGGTCGCCACCCCTTCCCCGGCCCCGGCCTTGCGATCCGTTGCCCTGGAGAAATCACTCGAGAAAAGCTCGACATTCTACGCGAAGCCGACGCGATCTATATCGATCAAATCCGCAAACATGGGCTATACGACGATATCTGGCAGGCCTTTGTCGCCATTCTTCCGGTGCGAACAGTCGGCGTGATGGGTGATGGACGGACATATGATTATGCCTGTGCACTGCGTGCGGTGACGTCAGTCGACGGCATGACAGCTGATTACTATCCGTTCAGTCACGAGTTCCTGGGTGAAACGGCAACACGTATCATCAACGAGGTCAAAGGCATCAACAGATGCACGTACGACATCACTTCGAAACCGCCCGGAACCATCGAGTGGGAATAAACTCTCACACGCAAAGCACAAAAATTCTGACACGGCTATTATTCGTTGCGTTGTCTCGTGAAACACCATTAAGTCGGCCTGCCATACGTCGGGACGTAAACCAAGTTTCATGAGCAGCAACTCAATGCAGATCGGCAAGGCCGCGCTCTGGATGACCGGAGCAATCGCCTCGTTTTCATCGATGGCAATTGCCGGGCGCGAACTTAGCGTAACTCATGATACTTTCGAGATTATGTTCTATCGCAGCCTCGTCGGGATCTGCATTGTCGCTTTTTTTCTGACGGTATCGCGCAAATGGCATCAAGTCTCGACACGGCGATTAGATTTGCATGGCGTTCGAAATATACTGCATTTTACGGGGCAAAACCTCTGGTTCTATGCGGTGACGGTCATTCCTCTTGCGCAGGTCTTCGCGCTGGAGTTTACCCAACCGATCTGGGTGATACTCCTCTCACCATTGCTGTTGAAAGAGAGATTGACTGCGCTTCGATTGACCTCAGCACTAATCGGATTTGCCGGAATACTCATTGTGGCACGTCCTGGCGCGGCCTCGATCAGCCCAGGAGTGATTGCAGCAGCATTGTCCGCTTTATTCTTCGCTCTGACGACGATATCGACGAAAACCCTTACTCGGTTCGCGAGCATCGGTTGCATCATGTTTTGGCTGACTCTGATTCAGGCGGGCCTTGGTTTCATCGCATCGGTCTATGACGGACAGATCTCATTACCTAGCGTAAATACAGCGCCGTTTCTTCTGCTGGTCGGCGTGGCTGGTCTATTTGCGCATTATTGTATCACCAATGCTCTCGCGATCGCTCCAGCAACAATCGTGGTACCCTTTGATTTTGCACGCCTTCCGACCATCGCGATAGTGGGAATGATCCTTTATCATGAACCGCTGGACCAGTGGACGCTCCTGGGTGCAGCAGTCATCTTTGCGGGGATTTTCCTGAACGTCTGGTCAGAAAATCGTAACAAATCCGCAACACCCGTGCAGCGTGCGCACACCGAGTAACGTTCCGTCACCAATTGACCAAAATTTAAAGTTTAAGACAGTAAAAGCCGGTAACAAGGCCGGATGCGTTTGATGGGATGAGCATTACAGGCCGCAGGACAGTGTAGGGAGGAATATATGAAACGATCGTTGTTTCACGCATGCGCGTTGTGCATCGGGGCAACCACTGTGCAGGCAGGTGGCCTAGATCGTAGCGGTCAGGGCGTTAACATTCTGTTTGAAGAAGGATCTGCCGTTCAGTTTCGACTGGGCTATACCAAGCCTGATGTCAGTGGCTCGATGGAAGATCAGATCCCGTTGAGCCCAACATTCGGGGAAACCATTGAGTCGGGCAATGTCTCGAACAGCTTCTTCACGCCACATCTGGCGTACAAGACATCGCTGACAGAGAAACTGGATTTTGCGCTGGTCTATGACCAGCCATTTGGCGCCGATATCGATTACTCTTCGGAGTACCCATTGTCGCAGAATGTGTTAGGTTTCTCTCCTCCATTTCCTCTAGGCGCAAACCAAGATGTGTTGAGAGCCAAGGCAGACACTGACGCAATTACGGCTCTACTTCGCTATAAACTGGACAATGGATTCAGTGTAATCGGCGGTCTCCGTGCACAAAGGCTGAAAGCAAGCGTATCAGTACCAATTGCAGGCGCGGGCTTAGAGCCGTTCCCATCGGGTGGATACCGTGTTGAAACAGACGCTGAAATCGATTTTGGCTATGTGGTTGGCGTCGCGTGGGAACGACCTGATATCGCGGCTCGCGTCGCATTGACATATAACTCAAAGATTAAACACGATCTGTCGCAGACCGAGTCAAATGATGCGCTTGCTTTCACGCCATTTCCCGAAATCGCTAGATCGAGCGCAGATTCTTCAACCGAGGTTATTACACCTCAATCTGTGAATCTCGACTTCCAAACAGGCGTCGCGCCAAAGACGCTGCTGTTCGGCTCGATCCGTTGGGTCGACTGGCCCCAAACCGTATATGCGCCACCCATCTATACCGGCCTGACAGGTATAAACCTCGTCGACTATGAGGAAGCAACTTGGACCTATTCACTTGGTCTGGGCTACCAATTCACCGACGAATTCTCGGGCGCCGTAACTCTCGGCTACGAAAGTTCGCAAGGGAATTCGGTTTCCAACCTCGGACCGACAGATGGTTTCTGGAGCATCGGTCTGGGTGGCACCTATTCGCTTGAGAAAGCTAAAATCTCCGGCGGTGTGCGCTATACCGACATCGGTGATGCCACGGCAAACGGCACCGGTCCCGACAACCGCGCCACTTTCACCGGCAACAGTGCATGGAGCGTTGGTATTCAGGTGACTTACGCCCTGGATTGATCCCAGCGGCAGCAAACACATCGGAAAGCCCCGCCTTGGTATGGTGGGGCTTTTCCATTTACACGTCTTCTTTTTATTACGGAACACTGCAGCACAATTGACGCCGCGATCAGCCCGATTTAGCTAATGCAAAACAAGGGATGGTGGCGCATGATTTACAACTCGGCAAAGGACTGGCGCGACGCTGCGCGAAAGAAAGTACTGTTCTTCGGTATGTCCGGGTTGGGGAAATCCTATGTCTCGAACACTCTTCGGGATGCAGGTGATTGGTTCCACTACTCGATCGATTACCGGATCGGGACACGCTACATGGGCGAATACATCGCCGACAACGCCAAGGCTGAAGCGATGAAAGTGCCCTTTCTGCGCGAGCTTCTGCTATCGGATTCGATCTATATCGGATCGAACATCACGTTCGAAAACCTGACCCCCGTCTCCGCCTATCTGGGCAAACCCGGCAATCCCGCGCTTGGTGGACTTGAAATCTCGGAATACCGGCTTCGCCAGGAACAGTTCCGACTGGCAGAGATTCACGCTCTGTTGGATACCAAGTATTTTATCGACCGAGCCGAGCGCCTGTACAGCTATGCGCATTTTATCTGCGATACCGGTGGCTCTATCTGCGAGTGGGTCGACCCCGAAGATCCGAACGACCAGGTCCTGTCCGAGCTATCGCGCCAGGCGCTGATGATCTGGATCAAGGGCGACGAGGCCCATACTGAGGAATTGGTAAAACGCTTCGACAAGGCCCCAAAGCCCATGTCTTACCAAGCCGAGTTCCTACAGCGGGTCTGGGATGAATACCTTGCCCTTAACGACTGCCAAGGTTCCGCGGTCGATCCGGACGCGTTCATACGCTGGACCTATGCGCAAGCGCTGGCGCACCGACAACCGAGATATGAAGCGATGGCGCGAAACTGGGGCGTCACAATCGCCGCCGATGATATCGCCAAGGTGCGTGACGAGGGTGATTTCGATGAGTTGATCGAACGCACCCTTGAGGCCCGCGCCAACCCCGCATAAGTTCCAGACTTCTTTCGCAGTTTCAACAGCGTGACCAAATGCCGATTAAAATTCCTTCCGACCTGCCCGCCTTTGACGTCCTGACCAATGAGGGCGTCATGGTCATGGCCGAAGATCAGGCCGCACGGCAGGATATTCGCCCCTTGCGGATCGGCCTGTTGAATCTGATGCCCAAAAAGATTCAGACCGAAAACCAGTTTGCGCGTCTGATCGGGGCGACACCCTTGCAGATCGAACTGTCCTTGATCCGCATGACCGAACACCAGACCAAAAACACCGCCGCCGAGCATATGGCCGAATTCTACCACCCTTTTCAGGAGGTAAAGGGCCAGAAATTTGATGGGTTGATCATTACCGGTGCCCCAATCGAGCACCTTGATTTCGCTGATGTCACCTATTGGGACGAAATCCGTGAAGTGTTCGAGTGGACGCAGACCAATGTGCATTCCACCTTCGGCGTCTGTTGGGGTGGCATGGCCATGATCAACCATTTTCACGATGTTAAAAAACATATGCTGGATGCAAAGGCCTTCGGGTGTTTCCGGCATCGAAATCTTGCGCCAGCATCGCCATTTTTACGTGGTTTTTCTGACGATTGCGTGATCCCAGTAAGCCGCTGGACCGAGATGCGGCAGTTTGAAATCGACGCGGTACCTGATCTGATCACACTGCTTGGCAGCGATGATGTGGGCCCCTGCCTGATCGAAGATCCAGCACATCGGGCACTCTATATCTTCAACCATTTCGAGTATGACAGCGACACGCTCAAGCAGGAATATGACCGGGACGTTGCCAACGGTACACCGATCAATGTCCCTATGAATTACTACCCTGACGATGATCCAAGCCAGAATCCGCAGAACCGCTGGCGCAGCCATGCGCACCTGCTTTATGGCAACTGGATCAATTCCATCTATCAGACAACCCCCTTCGATTTGGATAAAGTTGGCCAGTAAACTATTGATAACAATTGGCATTGCGCTAGCAGCCGTTGCCATAGTCACTGCCTGGCGTGGTACGCAACGCGAAAGCAGTGCCGAAGCTTCGTTTCCTGCTGAAGGTCAGATCCTGGATGTCGATGGTATCTCTGTACATGCCGTCGTCATGGGCGAAGGTCCGGATGTCGTGCTGATCCACGGTTCCAGCGGGAATACGCGCGACATGACATTTGCGTTGGCACCGATCTTAGCAGAGAGCTATCGGGTCATTGTATTCGATCGCCCTGGGCTAGGTTATTCTGAAAGCTTTAACCCAGACGGAGAAACCATTGTTGAACAAGCAGAAATCCTACAGAAAGCTGCCTCAGAACTTGGTGCTGAAAAACCCGTTGTTGCTGGGCAAAGCTATGGCGGGTCAGTCGCACTTGCCTGGGCAGTCACACGGCCTGACAATATCGCCGCTCTCGTTTTGATCGCTCCTGCAGCTATCCCTTGGGAGACGCCATTGGACGCATTCAACACAATGGGCGCAACAACCATCGGCAACGCACTTGGCCTGCCGTTGGTCAGCGCCTTCGTTCCTGACTGGTTCGTTTCGAAAGCACTGGATCAGGTTTTTGCGCCGCAAGTAGCCCCCGAAGGTTATGCGGAACATTTCGGCCCCGGTCTGACCATGCGCCGCGCATCGATGCATGCTAATGCCAAACAGCGAGCAAATCTGCTGGACGAAATCACCGAACTTCAACCCCGCTATAACGAGATTACGGTTCCAACTGAAATAGTCCACGGCACCGCCGATACGACCGTTGGGCTGGATTGGCATTCTGAGCGCCTGATAGAGCAAATACCAAGTGCGGAGTTGGTCGAACTGAACGGTATCGGTCACATGCCTCAGGTAGTTGCCGCACCGGAGGTCGCAGCCGCAATCGACCGTGCCGCCGCACGTGCGGGTTTGCGTTAACCCCATCCGTAATCCATAGTAAGTTATGGATTTTATGGCGAGGCCGCACATGACCAAATCAGAACATGGCGCTATCGAGAGCTATTTTCGCAATGACGCGCCCAAGACTGTTCAATCGGTCATTGAGCAGGCCAAAAAAGGGGAAATTCTAAACCCGACCTACCCTTATCCGAAAAAGATGAAGGGCAAGGAATATGACGAGCAGATGCAGGGTTTGCAGATCGAGCTGGTCAAGATGCAGCGGTGGGTCAAGAACACTGATCAGCGCGTCGCCATCCTGTTCGAAGGACGCGATGCAGCGGGGAAAGGTGGAACAATCAAAAGGTTCCGGGAAAACCTTAATCCACGGGGTGCGCGCAATGTTGCGCTTAGCAAACCATCAGATGCTGAACGCAGCCAGTGGTATTTTCAACGCTATATTTCACACCTACCCTCTGCCGGAGAAATCGTGTTCTTTGATCGCAGCTGGTATAACCGGGGCGTTGTTGAAAACGTCTTTGGTTTTTGCACGACAGATGAGCGTGATCGGTTCTTCAGACAGGTTCTGCCTCTGGAAATGGGGTTCAAGAATGACGGGATCCACATGTTCAAGTTCTGGCTGAATGTAGGTCGCTCAGAACAACTGAACCGCTTTCTAGCCCGCGAGACCGACCCTTTGAAGCAGTGGAAACTCAGCCCAATCGACATAGCTGGCCTGCAAAAGTGGGACGAATACAGCCAATCAATTTCCGAAACGCTGACCCGCAGCCATTCCGAAGATTGTCCCTGGACGATCATTCGGTCCGATGACAAAAAACGCGCTCGGCTGGCCGCCATTCGTACAGTGCTCAGCGGGTTGGATTATGATGGCAAAGATGCCGACGTGGTTGGCGAGCCAGACAAAACGATCAGTGGTGGACCGGAAATCTGGGATGCCTGAACTTGGTATGGGGCAATACACGAACTGCGCTGGATTAGGTCAAGACCTGTGCATATATACCCGAATAAGCACTTGAGGACGGGATGACAAAGCGCGGATATCACCATGGAAATCTGAAGCAGGCCCTTATCGAGGCTGCCCTGTCTCTGATTGAACAAAAAGGTCCGACCGGGTTTACACTGTCCGAGGCCGCCAAGACGGCTGGGGTGACGCCCGCAGCGGTCTATCGACATTATGAAGGGCGCGAAGATCTGATTGCTGAGGCCGCGCGACAGGGCTTTGAGATGTTCGCTGACCTGATGCAATTTGCCTATGATAAGGGGCAACCATCGGCACTGGCAGCATTTGAAGCCACTGGGCGCGCCTATCTAGCCTTTGCGCGCAAGCACCCAGGCCACTACATCGCGATGTTCGAAAGCGGCATATCTCTGAACCGAACGCCCGAGTTGGCCCTCGCCGCCAATCGCGCAAAAAATGTGCTGGAAAAAGCTGCTGGCGATTTGTCTCAACACATACCGCCAGAGAAAAGACCACCTGCTTCGATGTTCAGTGCTCACATTTGGGCGATGAGTCACGGTGTCGTTGAACTTTATGCGCGCAATACCGGTGCAAGCTCTCCCTTCCCTCCTGAAGACCTTTTGGAAAGCGGGATCGGTATCTACTTACGCGGTTTGGGGCTGGTCGCGCAGGACGAATGACAAAGCTTCCAATTCCAGAGCAGGTCAGTCTGCTGTAAGAGGCGCATGGTCCCGCTCCATAACTACTCCAGCGGCTTTCATCGCTTCGACAAGTGCGTCGACCGGTTGTGACTGTTGGAAAACCCGCCGTTTTAAGGTTTCCAGTGGAAAATCGGGCCAGGTCTTTTGGTAAACACTTGCGAGCCGACGCGCCTCAGTCTGCTCTCCGTTGTTCCAGCGCGCCGCCATCAGATATGCCGCGGAAATCGGGCCGAAGGGGCCACCACGCGCGATAGTATCTTCGTAGCTTCGAATCGCGGCCGTAAAATCACCAGAATGAAATTGAGCTGATCCGAGCACATTCCCGAACACAAGCGCACCGCTGCTTTCCGCCAGTTTTTCATATCGCTCTGATTGCGAAATGATATACGTAAAGTTCATTGTGTAGAGCGAGATTAGCGCATCAAATTCAGCTATATGTGGATCTGTTGGTGCAAGATCGACCGCCCTGCGGGACAACGCCGTAGCCTTGTCGTAGTTCCCCAACCCGAATTCCAACCAGGCACGCGATGAAAGTGCCCATGCCGCATCCGGCTCGATTTCCAGCGCATGAGCACTGTTTTCGTCTGCCACAGCAAGCATATCAGTGGCTGCAGGATCGGTAGACTGAAGAATGGCAAGCATGGTTTCGACCTGAGCGGCCCCCGCGTACCCGCAGAAATATAGCGGATCTCGCTCAATCGCGGTTTTAAAGATCAATAACGCGGGTTTCAGGCGCGGCAAGTTAACAACCGGAAACATCACATCCTGTCCGGCACTACACAGATTCATCGCCTCGACCCGCGCCGGAGACACGTCATAGATCGCGGACTGCTCGGCTTTTACATCGCTCGATGGCCATTGCTTTGTAAGGACGGTGCCTCCGACGCCACCCAGCGCAACAAGGGTGATAGCCATCGCCGACATCACACTTATACGCCACAGATTTGTTAATTTTCGGTACTGGCGCGTACCCGGTCTGAACTCTGGTGCATAACGACCAACGGGTAGCGATATCATGATCGGATCAGACGCTCCCGCTCCGCCGTAATAGGCCTTCAACTTTCGTCGCATCCGACCAGCATCTACCCGCACAACGCCTTCGCGTTTAGTCAGTTCGTCGGCGCCGTAGCCATAAACATCCATCGCAATCGTTTTTGCGCGAATTTCATCGGTGCGTCCGGCAAGAGCCTCGTCGACGACATAGGTCAGGAAAGACCGCATTCGGGCCGATCCCTTAAATCCTGCCGAGTCTAAAACACGCTCAAGCGCAGCACGTACATCTTCAGCAGAGAAGTTACGCTTATTGTCGTCTTGCTTTCCATCCCCCATGCCGGTCAAGAACTATCCTTTCACGATAAGGACTTGTGGCCATGTTGCTACCGTAGCATGCGGCTTATTACGTTCAAGAAAATTCGTGCGGAGCGCATGCTGACCGAGCAACCAGCTTCGAAAGTGCTGCCGATGGTCGATAGTGATTTTATTGAAGATCAGTTCCCTGAACACGCTGATCTTCTGCAAAGTTTACGCACCGAGGACAGTGAATTTGACCGGATATGTCTGGATTACCAAGAGATCTTTACTGAAATCGCTCTTTTGCAGCACTCAAACACGCCTCAGCAATCTCGGTTCCTGGCCGATTTGGCCGAAACCCTCGCCGATCTGCGCTGCAGCATCGAAACCAGAATAGTTGAAGCTCAAAACATGCCTCAGAATTTTGGCAAACCCGGAGATTAAAATGAAACTAATACCCATCCTGTCTTCGTTAATTCTGACCACCGGAGCGGCATTCGCCCAGCAGTCTCCGATCATTCACGACGGCGAGTTCAATTATCTGCGCGTCCAATTTGGCGATGCGTGGGACGCACAGGATGCCGAGATTGACGCAAAGCTAGCTGAAATTCGCGAGGCGAAAGGCGGTAATCCACCCAATTTTCTGTACATTCTGATCGATGACATCAGTTTTGGTCAAATGGGTGACCGCAAGATGAACTACGTGATGGGCATCGAGACACCCAGTATCAACCAGTTCGCCACCGAAGGCCTATCGTTGATGCGCATGTATACCGAGCCATCCTGCACCCCGACGCGGACTGCCATGCTTACAGGTCGCCACCCTGTCCGCGCCGGGGTATCAGAAGTCAAAGTTGCGTTGGTGGGCGAAGGCCTGCCTGCCAGTGAAGTAACCCTGCCCGAGATATTGAAGGAAGTTGGCTATAACACCGTACATGTCGGCAAATGGCATCAAGGCGATATCGAACAGGCCTACCCGCACAATCAGGGCTTCGACTGGGCAGCTTTTCCCCTGCATCAACAGGTTCAACTAAGCCTTATGACCCCCGAGGCGATGCGCGCAAACAACATGCTCGGATATGTGCCCGAAGGGCAAAACAATCAGTTTCTGCTGGATGAACGTTTCAAACCCTACGGGTTGGTGACCGGTGTCGAGGCCGAAGCAGGCGGCACTGCCCTTGAGGTGGACATGTTCCCGGGGGAGATCTGGACCCAGGCCAAGTACGAAGAGATGAACGAGCGATATCAACGTCAGGCTCTTGAGCAACTGGAGCGTGCCGCCGCCGAGGACGAACCGTTTTTTCTGCAATATTGGCCTCTCTACCCCCTTAACTTTGTTTATGCGGATGAGCCACTCTCTCGCAATGGTGGCTTCCACGCTGATAAACTGCAGTTATTGGATGGGTGGATTGGTGATCTTCTGACCAAGCTTGAAGAGACCGGAGAAGCCGATAATACGATTGTGGTACTGATGGCTGACAATGGGCTGATGTACCACTACGAGGGGACCTCGGGCCTTAATCAGCTGATCTATCGCGGTGGTAAGACCCAACATCTGGAAGGCGGCGTACGCACGGACGCTTTCATACGCTGGCCCGGCGTGATCGAAGCGGACAGCGCAGCCGGTGATATCTTTCACGTGTCGGATATCTACACCACCATGGCGCGGATTGCAGGTGCGACTGATCATATCCCACGTGACCGCATCATCGACGGGATCGATCAGACGGCGCTGTTGCTGAATGGTGAAGGACATGGTCGACGCGACTATGTATATGTCTACGAAGGCCCTGTTCTGCGCTCAGTTGTCAAACAGGAGTTCAAGATGCACCTGCCCGCGCCCGGCCAACCCGGTGCGGCGGCCCCGACCTTCAACATCTATCGCGATCCACGTGAACTGCACCCGTTGGTTGGGTACTCGCTGTGGGCCGGAGCTTCGTTTCAGGACATGATCAAACGCCATCAAAAAATGATCGCCAAACATCCGCATTCCGAGATCGGGCGAGGCATCCCTTATGAGGGTATCGACAACCTGCGCCCTGAATCCGAACTGACGCGCGATGTGTTCATGGGCTGGCAGAATTGAAATCTACAGAAAATCTTGTTTACATATGATAATGTTTAAATGTGAAGGCAACTGCAGAAGCGTTTGCCTTCCACCAAGCAGATGACCGGGGGATATGGGATGAAGATTTCAGGGGTATTGGCTTTGTTTGTCAGCCTTGCAGCGCAGGCCGCGTCGGCACAAGACAATCCAATCCAACACGATGCCGAGTTTTACATTCTGCAAGCACAACACGCAGAACAATGGGCGCAGGATGATACCGCTGTTGATGATGCTCTGACCGCTTTTCGTGGCCGTAACAATGGGCAGCCCCCGAACATAATCAGCGTTCTGATCGACGATATGGGCTTCGGCGACATGGGCATACCCGAACTCAACGCGGTGCGAGGTTATGAGACGCCGAATATCAACGACTTTTCGGATCAGGCCATGCGAATGGTGCGCATGTATACTGAACCTTCGTGCACGCCGACCCGCGTGGCGCAGATGACCGGGCGGTTGCCCGTACGCATGGGTATGGGCGATACCACGGTGGACATTGCCGGGTTCGGCTTGCCGGAAAACGAGGTCACCCTGGCCGAGATTCTGAAACAGGCGGGTTACGCGACCAGCCATGTCGGCAAATGGCACATGGGTGATATCGCCGAAAGTTGGGCAATGAATCAGGGATTTGACTATGCCCAGCACGCCATCCACCAACAGGGCCAGCTGACGATCTTCAATGATGATGCCATCAAAGAACAGGTCTCGGTCGCAATCCAGGACTATGACGATAAATACACGCTGGACGGTTGGTTCCGGCCGGACTCTGCCGCGATGATGACAGTCATCGAAGGGGAAACCAGCGGGCCGATCCGCGAAATTCGCATGGAAACCGGAGAGCGCTGGAACGCTGCGAAATACGATGAGATGAACCAGGCGTTTCAAGACAAGACGATGGAGGAACTGGAGCGCCTCGCAGGTGGGGAAGACCCGTTTTTCCTGCAATACTGGCCGATGATCCCGCTGGACAACACCCGGGCCGGGCGATCAGGACCAGAGAGCGTGAATGGTGGTCTGTATGTCGACAAGATGCAGTTACTGGATCAGTGGCTGGGCGACTTGTTTGCGCGCATCGAAGAACTGGGCTTAACGGAAAACACCGTGGTTGTGGTCATGGGGGATAACGGCCACTTCACCAAATACGCGCCGCAATCCGGGTTCACCCCGCTGATCTATGCGGGCGGCAAAGGCGACACGACTGAGGGAGGTATCCGCGTTGACGCCTTTATCCGCTGGCCCGGCATGATCGAGGCTGACGGGTTGCTCAACAGCATCATCCATGTCTCGGACCTCTATACAACGCTGTCGCGTTTTGCTGGGGCAGATCAGTACATTCCGCGGGATCGTCTGGTGGATGGCGTGGACCAATCTGCCGCCCTGTTGTTTGCTGACGAATCCAAGGCCCGACGCGATCACGTCATCGTCTATTCCGTGAACAAACCCGAGGCGATCGTGAAGGACCAGCTTAAGCTGAAACTGCCGGGACCTGGCGAAAGCGCTATTCTGGCAAAGTTCTTTGATCTCTACCGGGACACGCGCGAGGAATATTCAGTTTCGACCGAGGTTGGCGCCTGGGGAGGGCAGGAGTTCGCACGCATCCTTGGCCGACATATGGCCCGCAAAGAGAAATTTCCCGACACCGCGCCAGCGTATGGTGTGCCATATGAAGGGATCGAGAACATCCGCCCCGAAACCCAGCAAGCGGTCGAGGCTTTCCTGATCAAACGCCAATCCCCGCAGCAATAACACCGTGCAACGGAAATCACGCGCTCAAGACTTTAGGATCATGACATGATTGGACTACTTCTGTTTGCACTGGGTTTGATCGGATCACTCGGGATCGGGTTCATCTATTTCCGAGACCTTGGCGATGTGTCCCAGATGCTGCTGAAGGTGAAGCGCGAGAATATGGTGCGCTTCATCCGTCATGAATATCGCCTGATCGCCATTGGGTTGGGTACATTTGCTGTCGCAACACTTGTACATTTCATACTTGGTGCAGGTCCGTTCTGGCTGTGGCTGGTGTCGGCAGTGCTGGTCCTTTTCTTCTATGGATTCCCCTACGTCTGGGTTCATCTGGGGCTGAGAAACCAACTAAATACCGCGCAGTACTTCCCGATTGACGAGGCCCGTAAATACGTGGGGCCGACCGCGCCCGTGATGGTGATCGACAACAACGGCCACGCTCGTGCACACCCCGACGCGCAGATCATGCGACCGCATCTTGCCGGTAATGAAAAAGGGCTTGGTGGAGAGGACGTCGTCATGACGTATTGTGCCATGGCCAATCTTGGTCAGGGGTACACTCCAAGAATAGAGGGTAAGCGCCTGAATCTCGAGGTTCTCGCCCAGCACGGCAATAACCTGATCCTGCGCGACAACGAAAGCGGCGAGCCGATTCAGCAGATATATGGCTTTCGTGAAGCGGACCAGAACCCAAACACAGATGGCCTCGCATGCCCTCTCCGGCCCGAGGCCCGGATGAAACCGTGGCCTACCTACCGGATGACATTTCGCGGCTTTCAGAAAGCCTACCCGGATGGAGAGGTTTTCCTGAATGAACCTTCCCCAAACCCATTGCTGCGCCTGCTTGATATGATGACCGAAATCACCTTTGGGTGGGGGATTGGCCGTCAACATCAGGAAAACGCTCCAGTGATGGACAACATGGATCGTTCAGACGACCGGTTGCCGAACAAAACCTATGTTTGGGGGATTACCATCGGGCAGGATGCCACCTGCTGGACCGATGATTTCGTCGTCGACAACGATTGGATCGTCAACGCAACGGTCGGAGGTCGAGATGTTGTCGTCAGCCTTGATCCGAAATATGAAAGTTTAGGCGTCTGGTACAATGACAGCGGGCACCCCGTAACCAAATGCGACTTTTGGGGAATGTCTGATCAAGGGCAACTGCAGCGGGTCGAAACTCTACGCGCAGGCATATTCTGGCATGTCTGGTCCGAGTTCTTTCCCAGCACTGATATAAATCGTGTTGGCGTTGGTTCTGGCAAAACCGAGGATGCAGTAGCCTGACCGCAAGACAAATCTGCGCAGATTTTCGCTGCACAGAAACGAAAATTCGAAACAAGACTTTTGACGGGAGAGCAATAATGGGTGCGACACGAAATTGGAGAGGACCACTCCTCGGAATCTCATTGGCGGGCGCAATGGCGTCAATGGCCTCGGCCCAACAGTCCGACTGGTCATACGAGGCCTCAATCTACCTGTTCATGCCTGAAACAGAAACGTCGCTGGATACCCCGTTGGGCACATTAGATGGCACGCTAAGCTTTTCCGACGCGTTGGAGAATTTGGACTTTGCCTTTATGGCTGCATTCGGAGCAACCAATGGGCGTTGGTCATTCCTGGCAGACTACAATTATACAGATCTGTCTTTCAGCAGCGACACGCCTGGCCCAGCGAGCTCGGGCTTGGACACCTCTTTCACCACTCAGTTTCTGAGCGGATATGCAGGATATCGGGTCTATGACGATCAAGACGCATATGTTGATATCGTCGGCGGCTTTAGGTGGTTCAGCACTGAAACTGAATTCGACCTGCAACCCGGTGCTGCCCCTGGGCGCCGAACAACGGTTGATGCAAGCTGGACTGATCCTGTAATTGGTGCCCGCGCACGCGTCAGGTTCTCGGACAAATGGTCTGGTACCGGGTTTATTGATTATGGCGGTTTCCGGAGCGGGAGCGAAACATGGCAAGTTCTTCTAACTGCCGACTACGCAATCAATGACCGTTGGCTGATCCGGGGTGGGTATCGCTATATCTCGTTTGACCACGACATCGACGGTAACGACTTTAAGTTTGATCAATCCGGTCCGCTGTTGGGTGCAACCTACCGTTTTTGATCTGCGATATGCAGTTTGCATTGGCTCAACCAACGAAGGTTGGTAGGGCCGTCAATGTTCAGCGACTTAGTCGGCCATCCTCTTTTCAGTTCACATAATGCAGCGTGTCAAATTCACGTCGCCATGCGGATACCTCTGACTGGATTTGTTCCCCGCCCAGGCCACGCATTATCAAATTAGCCAAACGCTCGGCATCCCCAGAGGTCATGCCCCACCGCACCAGCTCAGGTGTGCCGATACGAAGTCCGTTCATATCGCCTTCCACTAACTCCACCGGCAATCCAATACCGCAGGCGAGGAACCCGCATTTGCGAAGCTGCTTAGATGCGGCCTGACCTCCTCCATATGGGGCAGCCAATACCGCGAACTGGTGAGAGTTGGTGAAGCCCCGTGTTCCAGAAAAAACGGGAACACCCTTTGTATCCAATGCGTTGGAGAGAGCTTTGGCCATCGCAATCATCTCATTCGCATAGGCAGAACCAAACGCTTTCCAGTCCAGCATCGTAACAGCAAGCGCCGCAGTTTTGGCCGCATCGAAATTGGCGGTCATGCCAGGGAAAGCGATTGCATCTAGCGCTTTTGCGATTTCTTCGTCATCCGTTACGATCAGGCCCCCAGCCGGTCCTCCGAGGCTTTTGTAAGTGCTCATGGTCATGAAATGTGCACCCTCTTTCAACGGGTTGGACCAAGCGCGCCCCGCGATGATGCCGCATTGATGGGCCGCATCGAACATAACCTTGGCACCGATTTCATCAGCTATCGCACGCACTTCGGCGACGGGGTGTTCAAACAGGTTAAGACTGCCGCCGATGGTGATCAGCCTTGGTCGTTCGGTCTTTGCCAACGCTCTCAACTGATCCACATCGACGGTATAGCCATCAGCGTTAACAGGAGCTTCGATGGTACGCAGGCCAAAGAGACCCGCGCAACCCGCCGCATGATGTGTCACATGCCCCCCAATTGAACCAGGTGGGGCTATGATAGTGTCGCCAGCTTTACAGGTCGCCATAAAGCCATAGAGATTGGCAATCGCCCCGGAGGGCACCCGGACCTCAGCGAACCTAGCATCAAAAACCTCGGCGCAAAGCTCTGCCGCGATAACCTCGATCTGTTCGATTGCTTCCATACCCATTTCATATTTGTCACCGGGATAGCCCAGCGAGGGCCGCGACCCAATCCCCGAAGACAAAAGCGCCTCGGCCTTTGGGTTCATGACGTTTGTGGCAGGGTTTAGGTTAAAGCACTCATGTTCGTGTATGCGGCGGTTTTCCTCTGCAAGATTCTCGATCCGCGCCATCAGGTCATCTGAAGATGCCGATGCCGCCTTTTTTGCGATATCCTGAACCAGTGCTTCGCTTGCGGTGGGCACCCAGTCTCTTTGTGCAAGTGTCATCTGACATCCTCCTAGTTTTTGCCACTTTGGCGGCAGTCGCGTGACATCGCAAAGCAGAAATGATATTTCTTGGTGTAGAAAAACTAAGGCTAGTGCAATGAGTGTTGCCCCCAAGCGCCCCAAAGGCCCTCCATTGAATGCGATGCGGGCGTTTGAAGCGGCGGCTAGAAACGTCAACTTTGTTGCTGCAGCTGAAGAATTAAACGTCACGCCCGGGGCGATCTCGCAGCATATCAAGGCGCTGGAAGGCTGGGCCGGTACACCGCTGTTTCGACGCAACGCGCAAGGCGTTGAACTCACGCCTGAGGGGCAATCGCTTGTCCCGGTTTTCTCCGCTGCCTTTGATCAAATGGCTGATGCAGCCCGTGCCCTGCGCGACCTTAAACCAAACGCTGATTTTCATATCGCTGCCCTGCCCGCCGTTGCCCAGCTCTGGCTTCCAAAACGATTGCGACGGATCCGAGAAGAATTGCCGGAAATCAATTTCTCTGTCACCGCTATGGAAAATCCGCCCAGTCTCTCGCGAGAGATGTTTGATCTGTCGATATTTTTCGCAGTTCCTGACGGCTCGTCAAACCAAATTGCCTTGGCACAAGACGTAATCGCGCCAGTTTGCGCCCCTACACTTCTGGACCGAGCGCACTGTTCAAACGGTTTCCGAGAGATACCGATTTTGCACGACCAGACCTGGAACGACGATTGGTTCACGTGGTCCCGAAATGTGGGCTTTGATTTGCAAATTGACGCAAGCGGCCCACAGTTCTCGCTATATAGCCTTGCTGTAGAAGAAGCCAAAGCATCGGCTGGTTTGCTAATGGGGCATCTGTGTCTGATCGAAGACGCACTGGAATCCAAAACGCTTCTGTTTGCGCATTCGCGCTCTTGTCCGACAGGTCGATCTCTTGTTGTTTCGTTGCCTTCGAAGACGCGACAAAGATCTGAAACAAGTCAAGTCGTTGCGTTGTTATCAAACTAATGAAGACCAACTGGGCAGCTAAGCACCCGCTAAATTTTAGCTTGAAATAGTGGCGGAGAGACAGGGATTCGAACCCTGGAGACGGTTTCCCGCCTACACACTTTCCAGGCGTGCGCCTTCGACCACTCGGCCACCTCTCCGGTAGAGGTGACTTATGCGAATTTCTGAACCGAGCGCAAGGCCCCATTCGTAAAAACAGGTGGCTCAAAATATACGAAAGCTGGCGACAAATGGCAGATGGTCTGAAACCTCGTCCTTGAAGGCTTCGCGCCCCATATTCATCGTCCAGTGCATCGGAAATAACCGCAGGCTGCCGCGAACATAGTCGGTGGAATAGGTTCGCGAAACAGCGAACCCGTCCAGCAGGTTGGCGCGACCCTTTTCCAGAATATGCGAGAACCGGTCTTGCAAATCCCAGCACGAAACAAAGTCCATCATGTCATCCCCACCAAGATGGTGGAAATTGCTGACGTCCTGACCGGGGATCATGTTGAAATCGCCCATCAGCAGGATCGTGCGCTGAGTCAGGCCCGGTGTCGCTCGGATTTCGGCGATCTTGGCACCGATGATCTTACATTGGCTATCACGTATCTGTTGTTCAGGCCGGTCACGGCCGGATTTCAGGTGCACCGCGATCAGTTTGGCTTTGAATTTGCCGACCTGCACATCGGCGATAAGGGCCTGACGCCCGCCGGAATCATTACCTTCCGAACCGTCAATCAACTCTAGCTCCGTCACCGAAACCCCTGGTTTGTGGAGAAATCCAATGTGGATGTTGCCGTTGGGTTGCTGCAGGATCTTGACCTGATAGTCCAAGCCCTTGTCCGCCAAACCCGCTGCCAACCGGTTGATATGTTCTATTGGACTAACCTCGACCAGCGTGATCAACTCGGCATCAAGCAGGGCCAAGCCTTCAATCTGGTGGATGACCCGCTCACTATTGGCGGGTATGCCCAGACTTGTGTTAAACGGGTTGAAACCCGCAAGGTTCCAAACCGCGATACGCACGAGACTGTGTGAGAAAGTTACCATCGAAATTCCTCCTTCAAATAAAATTCAGACTACATCGAAATGTAACAATCCGATAATCACTTGGGAGAAATGCTTGATGTGTCGCGTTTAGCGACCGTCGCCATCCGCGTCTGCATCTGCGTCTCCGGCAGAGTCCAGATCATCAGCTGTCAAATCGGCAGGCTTTGCGGAAGGGGCAGTAGGAGATAGGTCTTCGTCGGGCTTAGCCTCCTCAGAATGGCCCGTCAGCACCTCAGGATTTCGCAGCCACAGATCGCGTTGAGCAAACGGAATCTCGATACCCTCTTTAACAAATCTGCGGTTAATCTCATGGTTCATGTCGGATTTGACCGATAGCACCCAGTTCACATCGCGCAGTATTGCCCGGATTTCAAAATCCAGAGAATCCGCACCAAATCCTTGAAACACCACACTCGGCGCTGGGTTGGCCAGAACCATCGGATGCCCATTGGCGATCTCACCCAAAATGGTTTCGACTTTTCGGGTGTCAGTACCGTAGGCCACGCCGACAGGAACGATCACCCGGCCAATGGTGTTGCCGCGGGTATAGTTGGTGACCACTCCGCTGATCAGGTCAGAGTTGGGGACGATCACATCCGTCCGATCAAACGTCTCGATCCGCGTGGACCTGACCGAGATATCACGAACATATCCCATCATGCCGTTGACATCGATCCAGTCGCCTTTTGAGATCGGGCGTTCGACCAGCAGGATGATCCCTGAAACAAAGTTCGACACGATGGTTTGCAGACCGAAACCGATACCAACCGACAAGGCACCAGCCACGATCGCCAAGGAGGAAAGATCAAATCCAGCAACAACAATGGCGACCAACGCCGCCAGGAATATTCCGACATAGCCGGTTCCCGATACGATGGCATTCTGCCCGCCGGGATCGATACTGGTTTTTGGCAGCAATGAGTTGCGCAACCCGCTTTGCAGAAGGCGGGTCAATGTGTACCCGATGGCAAAAACTGCGACGAAGGTGAGGAAATTACTGGGTGAAATCGTGACGCCGCCGATATCGAATCCCAGCAGCAATCGCGACCAGGCCTCGAGCAGGTCTGTCTTGCGTGCGCCCCAATACAGCGCCAGAATAGGCAGCGACAATATCGCCAGCGCAAACCCAACAAGAACCGAAAACAGAGAATCGCGCGCGGCCTCCCCCTGCCCCGATAACCAACCGTAAATCGTGGTGATAAACCGTCGTATGATCACAAGCGCCGCGATCAGAACCAGTGTTTTCACGGCTGGGAAGACGATTGCTTCGGCGGCATTGATATACCCCAATGCCGCCAGTATTGGTGTTGCAATCCCAAGTATGAACAGAGCGCGCCGCAACAATTCAACCAACTGACTAAAACCAGCCGCTCTGCGAGACGTTTCTGAATCGGTCTGCTCTTCCTGTGGTTCTAATTGACGGATCTGACGCACACGTAGCAGCAGCAGCGCCGTAACCAATACGATCGGGAATCCAACAACCGCTCGTGTTGGGTCCGAAATATTCTCAATTTGCTCAAATAGCAAAACCAGATCATGCAAAATAAGCATGACGGCCAGTAGATCGATATAGACCCGCAGTTCTCGAATTCTGCCTGCCGACAATCGTTTGAAATTCTGAGAGGCCCCCATCAGGTAAACCTGTCGACCGATCCAGTCAAAGTAGAAGATGATGGCAGCCCAATAAGGGATATTCTGAATCAGCAACGTGCCGCGCAAGCCCAGAACCCCAGTCTGCACAATCGCCGTGACCAATGCCAGAACGCCCAACCAAGGCAGCAGTATGCGCAGCAGTGAAACGACGAAGGTCCAGACTCCACTTCCGCGCCCCCCCAGAGACCGCAGAAAAGCGCCCCCTTTTTCGGACCATTTGCGCCCAAATAGCAGCAATACCGCAGATATGGCCAACAGAACGAAAATGCCGAGACCGCGCTCACGAATGCGCTCGTGAACGATGTCAGACCGCATATTCGTGACGGTTTCATTGATCAGGCTCTGCGTCGCTTCCTTGACGTCGATCCAGGCTGGGCCCCAGTAAACGGGGTTGAAAGGCGATGGCCCGCGTTCCAGCATCTCTTTTTTCTGACGATCGCGAATGATCCGGTCGATTTCGCTGATTAACCCGTTGGCTCGGCTGAAAGCCTCTTCCGAGATTATGCGCGGCACCCGCAAACTGTTAAGTTGCTCTTCAAGATGTGTGCGCAGCTTGGCAATATCTTCAGGCTCGGTCTCGCCGTCTGCCGGCTCCGCGCCAAGCGCCTTAAGCTGGCCCTCAAGCGTCTGAATACGATCCGTGTTTGCGCCGCGCGCCTTGTTAAAGTCTTCGCGGTAACCGTTTATTTCTGAGCGCAAATTCTCTAACGCGGCATTCGATGCCCGGTTCGCCCGGATCACAGATTCCGCCCGATCCGCCGTGCTGACCCAGCCCTGGTAATATTCACTCTGCCGGTCAGTGAGCTGGGCAGATGCGATCCCACCCAGCCCGATCAGGCAGAATAAACTTAGAAACAGAAACAGGCGGACCTGTCGCAGCATCACACGTCCTCGAATACGCCGGGAATGCTGCGCGGCGCTTCGGTCATCCAATCCGGAACTGGCAGTTCCTTTTCCCGCAGGAAGTCAGGATTGAACAGTTTGGATTGGTAGCGCGTTCCAAAGTCACACAATACGGTCACGATGGTGTGCCCCGGCCCCATCTCTTTCGCGAGACGTACAGCGCCCGCGATATTGATCGCGGTTGATCCGCCCATCACCAGACCTTCTTCGCGAAGCAGATCAAAGATATAGGGCAACGCCTCATTGTCGGTGATCTGCCAGGAATGATCAGGGGTGAACCCCTCCAGGTTCTTCGTTATCCGAACCTGTCCGATGCCTTCGGCGATGGAGCCGCCCTCCATCGCGATCTCACCCGTAGTGTAATAAGAATAAAGGCCGGCCCCCATCGGATCAGCCAGTCCGATTTTTACGCCTTTGGGCTGCAAAACCTCGGCGACACCCGCTAGGGTTCCACCCGACCCGACCGCACTGACGAAGCCATCAACTTTGCCACCGGTTTGGTCCCAGATTTCAGGGCCGGTGGTTTCCACATGCGCCTGCCGGTTGGCGACATTGTCGAACTGGTTCGCCCAGATGGCACCATTGGGCTCGGTCTGGGCAAGTTCCTCAGCCAAGCGGCGGGAATAGTGCACAAAATTGTTGGGATTTCGGTAAGGCGCAGCAGGCACTTGCACAAGCTGAGCTCCGGCAAGTCGGAGCATGTCCTTCTTCTCTTCCGATTGAGTCTCAGGAATGACGATCACCGTCTTGAAACCCATTGAGGCCCCGACCAATGCCAGACCAATGCCAGTATTACCCGCCGTACCCTCGACAATTGTGCCGCCGGGCTTGAGGTCTCCGCGCGCAATTGCATCGCGGATAATGAACAACGCCGCACGGTCTTTGACGGATTGACCCGGATTCATGAACTCGGCTTTGCCGAGGATCTCGCAGCCTGTCTCTTCGCTGACGCGACGCAACCGGATCAAGGGTGTTTTACCGACCGCGTCGGCAAGGTCTTTCGCAATGCGCATGGCGTCCTCTTGTCATATGGTATTGCAGCAGATTTACAGGCGCCCTGACTTGATCACAAGCCGGGATAGTTATGCGCGCAGACGTTCGCGATTTCGCGCCAGCCAATGTGCCAGAGAAAGAAGCGGTAAGTCCTTGAAAACATGTGTATCAACCATGTTCATGAATTCGTCAAACGGCAGAATTGTACTCCGAATATCTTCCCCTTCCGTGGCAAGACCACCACTTTCAACAGTCGTTGTCAGATCACCCAGCCCAACATAGAGGTAGACGTATTCGGTTGACGATCCACTGGATGTATAGGCACCACCTGCATATTCCAGCCGAGACAGAGAAACATGCGCCTCTTCCTGTGTCTCACGATACGCTGCCTGCTCGGGCGTTTCGCCGGGGTCAATCATACCGGCGACCGGTTCCCACATCCATGGTTCGGGGTCGTCGATCAAGAACACAGGTGCGCGAAACTGCTCGACCAGCAAAACCGTATCGCGCCTGGGGTCGTAAGGCAGGACGATGACTGCAGATCCTTGCATCAAGCCGCTGCGGTGCAATACAGGCCCCATCTTGCCATCATACTGACGGTGCTGCAGATCTATCTCATCGATACCGAAATAGTTGACATAAGGGTGATTGCGTTGGTGGATTACGACATCATGGTTGGTGTCCCGGGCATCTCCGGTGTTTCGCTCACGCGCTGCGAGTCTGGCCCATGCCCGTGTGCGGATCGCAGGGAAACTATTTGCAATCGTCGAGGCGTCAACACACCCATACTGGGCCATAACCTCTTGCGCCGCCAGCATCGACAAAGCGCTCCAATCATTTTTCCATGCCTCAAAATCCCAGAGAGTGTCGGTCTTCCATGCCTCCGAGTCGGGAAAGAACACCAATGCCAGATGATTCCCATCTTCACTGGTTTCAATCGTTTGCTGGCGCAGATCATATTCGAATCCGCCTTCATAAAAGGCCAATCGGGCAAGCTCGTCCTTGCCCAATCCTTGCACCAATACGCCATCTGCCGTTGCGCCTTTTTCAGCAACGATCATGGGAAAAGGCTGGCCCTTTACCGAATACACCGCATGATCAGCTAAGATTGCCGGTTTCGCCGACAATTTGCCCGCTGTTTGACCCATCACGAGTTCCAGCAAAGGCGCATGGCGTAAAGTGCCGTAGAAAAACAGGTTAGACAAAGTAGGAGCCCCGACTTGGCAGGTCCGTTTTAACGCCAGCGTCGATAGGCGATTTCGGTAAGTATCCCAGTGACCACCGCACCAATACCAAGCGTAATCAAAATTTCACTGGGCAGCAGTTGTTCACCATAGGCCACTCCGATCTTGAAGATTTCCAGCAAGGCTTCAAATGGGCCGCCATACCGATGGCGCATCGCCTGACTGAACATCTCGTAGGTGCCTTGAACGAACAATCCCCAGAAAACCAGCGCGGCAACACCAGTCAGACCATTGTTAACTGCAGCCGTCCAACCCCGGCCTGCCCGTTTGCCCATGATAACCCAACCACAGGTCACCGCTAACAACATGTTCACATATGTGAACCAGCCATAGCTTTTGCCCTCTTCACCATTGTTGATGATCATACTTGAAACAAGGAAGGCAATGACCAGCAGACACAACGCGGCGACGAGGCGGGAAGCTGTAGGCATTTGTAGTTCCGTTCTTCAACTTGGCTTAGCTATAGTGATCTGTGTCACATCACAATTGCCGGTGTCAAAGGCTGCGCCGCATGCAGTTAAATAATAATTCCACATGCGGCGAAAACGCTCATCAAACCCCAGTTCTGAAATCTGGTCCCACTTGGCGTTGAAGGTGTCGTACCAGCGGCGCAGTGTCAGATCATAACTTTGGCCAAATTCCTTTGAGCGTACTACTTGAAGCCCTGCCTGATCTATCTGCTCTTTCAGGATGGACGGGGCGGGAAGCATGCCACCCGGAAATATGTATTTCTGTATGAAATCAACACCATTCTTGTAAACTTCCCAGCGGTGATCCGCGACTGTTATGATCTGTAATGTCGCTTGCGCACCGGGCTTCAACCGGTCACGAACAGTGTTAAAATATGCCGGCCAGTATTTCCGACCAACCGCTTCGAACATCTCGATTGATGCAATACCGTCATATTGTCCCTGTTCATCGCGATAATCCTGTAATTTAAAATCTACAAGATCTGATAGCCCAGCCTTTTCAATGCGTTCCTTCGCGTACTTCAACTGCTCCTGACTGATAGTCAAACCAGTCACTCGGAGCCCGCGCTCTTTGGCAGCGTATTCGGCGAAACCGCCCCAACCGCACCCGATTTCAAGGATATGATCCCCTGGTTTGGCCCCCATTTCATCCACCAAACTGGCATATTTTGCGGTCTGCGCATTCTCGAGGCTTTCCTGCCCGGTCTCAAAAATGGCGCTGGAATAAGTCATCGTGTCATCCAGCCACATGCCATAGAAATCATTTCCAAGATCATAGTGATACGAGATGTTCTTCTTAGCCTGCGTCCGATTATTGCGGTGCAACCAGAACCTCAGACGCTCGTAGGCGCGAACCAGGAACTTGCCCGTGAAATCGTCATAAACGGTTTCAGTTCCCAAATGTACCAAGTCCATAAAGCTGCGCAGATCAGGTGTGCTCCAGTCGCCTTCCAGATAGCCGTCCGAAAACCCCAGTTCTCCTTCTCGTAGCAGCCTGGCAAATACGTCGGGATCATGGATATCCACATGGGCAACCGGACCGGCTTTAGGTGCATCCGCCCGAAACACCCGACCATCCGGCAGAGCGATATCAAGGCGGCCGCTTTCCATGCGGCTCAGCATCTTGAAGACTTGTGCAAAATATCTTGGCAGGTCCTCCTGCCCTTCGGTGCTCGTCAGGAACATCCGCTCTCCCCTCTGCGGTTGCAGAATAAAGCTAGGACGGGATTCGGTTTATGGCAAGTTTTCAGTTCCTTACCGGAACTTTTCTGGTTTCATACGCGTCCAATGCTCGGATGCGACCTTCTTTCAGCCCTACCACTGGAGCGCCGTAGCTGTCTTCGTGAGAAAGCCCCCAAGACCGCGGTATGGCACTAAAATAGGCGCGTGCGGTTGGGGACGGGTCAGACCGACCCTCAGCAATCCAGCGCTTCAGATAGGTCGAATGTGGATCAAACCGCTCGCGCTGAGTTTCTGGGTTGAAGATACGGAAATACGGGGCTGCGTCTGGCCCACAACCCGCCACCCACTGCCATCCCATTGCGTTTGCGGCTGGGTCCCAATCAATCAGGCATTCGGCAAACCAATCAGCACCAATTTTCCAGTGCGTCATCAGATGCTTGGTTAGATAACTCGCCACAATCATCCGTGCACGATTATGCATCCGCCCGGTCACGTACATCTGCCTTAGCCCCGCATCGACAAGTGGCACCCCAGTTCTGGCTAACTTCCACGCGCGGACTTCAGGCGTGTCGGGATCAGTATTCCACGGAAACGCATCCCATTCAGGTTTCCAATTGTCGGTCAGGAGATGCGGCCAATGGTACATCAGGTGATAAGCGAACTCACGCCACACAAGCTGCCGTAGAAAGGCCTCGCCCCCTCGCGAACCAGTGCGATCCGCGTTTTGCACCCGGTGCCATATTGTGCGCGGCCCGATTTCGCCTAACGAGAGGTATTCTGAAAGATCAGACGTACCAACCTGATCCAACCGATCTCGCGCTTCCTGATAATGATCGATATTTTCCAGAAACCTATCCAACTGATCCAAAGCCGCGGCCTCTCCAGGACGGACAAACGGTCGTACGATCGTCGCGCCACGCTGCATATCCCGATCCAGATTCCAATCGGACAGCCGATCAGAAGCAGGCCAAAGATCTGGTTTGGCAATTCGTGCAGGAGTCGGTTCTGGCATCGCAACATCTCGTCCGCTCACCGACCTCCACATCGGAGTAAATACACGAAACGGTTGCCCCGCTTTGGTCGCAATCGTCCAAGGTTCGAACAAAAGATGCCCTGCAAAGGATCGCACCTCGATCCCCTGTTCGTTCAAGCTCGCCTTGATATGCTTGTCCCTGTTGATCGCCTTCGGGTCATACGCTCGGGACCAAAATACAGCTCCTGCTCCGGTTTCGTGTATCAGATCTTTTAGGACCCTCAGCGCAGTCCCCCGGCGCAGGATCAGATTGCTGCCGATCTGATCAAGGGCCTTAGCAAACGCCTCAAGACCCAAACCCAGGCGCCATTTGGGCGCTGCGCCCAATGCTTGAACCTGATCGTCCAGAATAAATACGGGTACAATGGGGCGACCCGACCGTACCGCCGCCGTCAACGCCGGATAATCTCTTAATCGCAGATCGCGCCTGAACCATAAAATGATCGGAGAGTGCCCGGGATCCATATCCGCCTCTTGATTCTAAAAGAATACGAACCGGTACGAATATTGGATCACAAAACGCGGTCAAGCGCCTGCAAAAGCTGATCAATTTCCTGATGACTTGTATAGTGCGTGAAGCTGAGCCGCAGAACCCCCTGATCTGGATCAACACCCATGGCCTGCAGAGGACGATGCGCATAGAAATCGCCACCACCTGCCATGATCCCATGTTGGGAAAGCTCAGCTGCAACAGCCTCGGCTTTTTTGTTCAGGCTTAACGCCACCGTCGGCGCGCGCTGTTCGGCCTTGGACGGGCCAATCAAACGCAAAGCGTTTCTATCTTTGACTGCATCGAGCAGTGGCTGCAGCAATGCAATCTCGTGTTGGCGCATCAGGTCATGAACAAAACCACCGCGCGCAGACGCCCCGGTTTCTGGTCCGCCGTGATAATCGCAAAGCAGATCTATATAATCAGCCATGCCAGCACTCGCGGCAATCTGCGCATGATCAGGACCGGCAGGTGTAAACCGCTTATAGAGCGTGCCACCGTTGAAATAGTGGGCCTGGTTCGGAAGCATCTCACCCAAAGGGCGTCGAATAACCATGCAGCCTTGGTGCGGGCCATAGGTTTTATAGGCTGAGAACAAATAGATGTCGGGCCCGAGATCACCGACGTTCGGCAGGCCATGTGGCGCATAAGAAACTCCGTCGACACAGACAAACGCACCCGCGGCATGCGCTATCGCCGTGATTTCAGTCACTGGATTAATCTCGCCGACGACATTTGAGCAATGGGGGAAGCAAACGAGGCGGACTTTCTCGTCCAACAGGTTTTCCAGATCCTGTGGGTTTAGCGATCCACTGTCCGGGTCAATCTGCCATTCGCGGATTTCGATCCCGTCTTCCCTCAATCGACGCCACGGGCCGGTATTGGCCTCGTGGTCCTGATTGGTCACAACGATGGCGTCACCGTGCCGCATCCACTGACGAAAGGCCTGCGCCAGCACATAGGTATTCTGAGTCGTCGAGGGGCCAAAGCTCAGCTCCTCCGTATCCACGCCCATGATCGCGGCCAACCGCCTCCGCGCTTCATCCATTTCTTCGCCGCCCAGACGGCTGGCTTCGTATGGCGCATAAGGTTGGACTTTGCGCTGTGTATAAAACCGGTTCAGGCGATCAATCACCGGCTTACAGGTATAAGATCCACCAGCGTTCTCGAAAAAGGCCTGCCCCTTCAGGCTGGGTTCAGAAAAGGCCGGGAATTGCGCCCGAACGAAATCGATATCAAGTGTGCCCATCACACGTCTCTCCCTGATGGCATGCCTCATTTCGGAAATCCGCCCGCGCAAGATCTGGGCACTTCCAAAACAACCAAGGCATTACTGTCCGGCCGCCATCCCCTTCAGAGGACATGCTATGGCAGCAGTCCTTCTGATGGCAGCTTGCTGCAACCAAACAGGAACAGATAGTCAGACGAAAAAGATTAGGTCAAGTCACTGTGCTGATAACATTTTTCATATCTAGCGCCCAAAAAAGAACCGGGCTGCTTGACCCGGTCTATGTGCTAATTGATGCCCTATCCCTGGACTTTGGTATAGGTGCCCTCACCCGCCAAAATACCGCGGAACCCGCCGGGTTCATCCAGACCAAAAACGATCAGCGGCAGATTGTTGTCACGTGCCAACGCGATGGCCGATGCATCCATCACTCGCAGGCGTTTAGCCAGCACATCGTCATACGAAACGTTGTCATAACGTACCGCGTCCGAGTGTTCTTTGGGGTCCTTGTCATAAACGCCATCGACACCATTCTTACCCATGAAGATCGCTTGGCAGGCCATCTCGTTCGCGCGCAAAGTGGCAGCGGTGTCAGTGGTGAAATAGGGGTTCCCGGTTCCCGCCGCAAAGATGCAGACCCGTTTTTTCTCAAGGTGGCGTACAGCGCGGCGGCGAATATATGGCTCACACACTTCGTCCATCCGAATGGCCGAAATGACACGGGTGAAGACCCCGGCCGCCTCAAGCGCGGATTGCATCGCGAGCGCGTTCATGACCGTTGCCAGCATGCCCATGTAATCGGCGGTCGTACGCTCCATCCCCTGTGCCGAGCCGGAAAGCCCCCGGAAGATGTTGCCACCACCGATGACCATACAGATTTCGACACCCAGATCGTGTACCGATTTCACCTCTTGTGCGATGCGCTGGACGGTTGGAGGATGAAGTCCGAATCCCTGATCCCCCATCAGGGCCTCGCCCGAAATCTTCAACATGACGCGGTCATACGTTGTTTTCGGGGTCTCAGTGGTCTCGTCAGAAGGGGAAAGGCTCATGTTGCGCTCCGGGCTGGCACGGGTTTATTTTCCGGCGCAAAATGAAGCAAAACCTCCGCAGGTTCAATGCGGATAGTCAGGGATGAGGCAATCAGCGATGGCCGATACAAATGAGAACCGGCTTTGGACGCAGTTGCCTCCGATTCCTGATGACAAACCGGTGCTGATCGCTGGGCCTACGGCTTCAGGAAAGTCAGCGCTGGCGCTTTTGATCGCGCAGCGCTGCGGTGGTGTGATCGTCAATGCCGACGCAAGTCAGGTCTATGATTGCTGGCGCATCATATCTGCACGTCCCTCGATCGAAGAAGAAAAACGTGCCCCACATCTACTGTACGGGCATGTCGCATATGATCAGACTTATTCCACCGGACATTGGCTTCGCGACGTCACGCCTTTGCTTAAACAAAAACAGCGCCCTATCATTGTGGGGGGTACAGGTCTGTATTTCACTGCGCTGACCGAAGGGATGGCCGAGATACCTGCAACCCCTCCTGAAATTCGGGCCGAGGCGGACGCTTTATCAATAAGAAACCTGATCGAAGGTCTTGATCTTCAAACGCTGCAGAAAATCGACACCCAGAATCGAGCCCGTGTTCAACGCGCCTGGGAGGTTCAGACCGCAACCGGTCGCTCGCTTGCTGATTGGCAGGCTGATACACCCGCCCCGATTCTGGATCTGGGGAATACAGTTCCGATTGTATTCGACGTCGAAAAAAGCTGGTTACTGGATCGTATTAATCGTCGTTTCGATCAGATGTTGGATCAAGGTGCCATGGCCGAAGTGGCCGCGATGCAGAACCGATTTGACCCTTCTCTACCAGCCTTCAAGGCCATTGGCGTGCCTGAATTGATGGCATGCCTAGAAGGCCGCATGTCCCAGGAAGAAGCCAGGGACCGGGCAACAATAGCTACACGTCGATTTGCCAAACGACAACGAACTTGGTTTCGCGCCCGCATGAAATCCTGGCACCACATTGATGCCGCGTCTCATCAGTAAGGAGCATTCCTCGGGCATTGGAAGCAGTTGGATTTCTTAGTTTTCTCCCCAAAAAAACGACCGAATTTGTTGCAGCGTGACTGTCAATTCTATCCGCGGTGCTTTCGGCTAGTTGTGCGAACACACCACGAAATAATCCTGAATGGCTTACTTTTCCGCCTGATGTCGTTTTTGTACCATCAATGACGATTTCCGACATTGACGCCGCAATGAAACTGGTGCCGAATGGAGGTCATGGGGATGTTCAATAGTCAAGAAAACAAGCCTGCGGCCCGGTCAATCGATCCAATTAGTTGGCCGTAGCGCCCGTTTCAATCAATCACAACGCGAACTTTACCTAATAACTAGTGTCACAGGGAGACATCTATGAAAAACCAGACAATCAATGGAAAGCCGATGCACTGGGCGGCAGAGATGCATGCTCAAGAGTATCGCGACGGCAATCTGAGTCGGCGCGAGTTCATGGCGCGGGTAACCGCACTTGGCGTCGCCGTTCCGGCGGCATATGGCATGATCGGTCTGCAATCACCTGCTGCAGCGCAGGAGCCCCAGAAAGGCGGCACCATTCGCTACCAGATGGAAGTGCGCGCATTGAAAGATCCTCGCACCTATGACTGGACGCAAATTGCGACCTTCACTGCGGGCTGGCTTGAATACCTTGTCGAGTACAACAACGACGGTTCGTTCAAGCCGATGTTGCTGGAAAGCTGGGAAGCCAATGATGACGCCACAGAATACACGCTGAACGTCCGCAAAGGTGTGAAGTGGAACAACGGAGACGACTTCACCGCCGAAGACGTGGCGCGCAACATCGCTGGCTGGTGTGACTCATCGCTCGAGGGTAACTCGATGGCATCGCGCATGTCGTCACTGGTCGACGAGTCAACGCAGAAGGCAGCCGACGGCGCCATCACCGTTGTCGACTCGCACACCGTAATACTGAAATGCAACGCGCCCGACATCACAATCATCCCCGGCATGGCCGACTATCCGGGCGCCATCGTTCACAGCAGTTTTGACGCGAACGACATGCTCTCCAACCCCGTTGGTACGGGCTTCATGATCCCGGAAAGCCACGAAGTGGGTGTTAAGGGTGTATTGGTTCGCAACGAAGGCTTTGACTGGTGGGGCTATGAGGCCGGCAAGGGCGGCTATATCGACCGGATCGAGTTCATCGACTACGGCACCGACCCGGCGGCCTTCCTGGCAGCCTATGAGGCCGAAGAGATCGACATGAACTGGGAATCGGTCGGCGAGTTTGTCGACATCTTCGACGGCATCGGCCTCGTCCGCTCGGAAATTCCATCAGGCTTTACCATCGTTATCCGCCCGAACCAGTTGGCTGAAGATGCGAATGGCAACAAGATCTATGGCGACAAGCGTGTGCGTCAGGCTCTGGCTATGGCTGTTGATAACGAAGTGTGCTTGGAACTGGGCATGTCAGGCTACGGCATCCCCGCCGATAACTGTCATGTCGGTCCGATGCATCCGGAGTATGATTCAGCTGTGACACGCATACCGTATGATCCAGCGGGGGCGAAGGCCCTGATGGACGAAGCCGGAATGGGTGATTTCGAACACGAAGTTCAGTCGATTGACGATGACTGGCGTCGTAACACCACCGCCGCGGTGGTCGCGCAGTTGAACGACGCGGGCATCAAGGCCAAGCATACCGTTCTGCCGGGCTCGACCTTCTGGAACGACTGGACGAAATACGCCTTCTCGTCGACCAACTGGAACCACCGCCCGTTGGGCACTCAGGTTCTGGCACTGGCCTATAAGTCAGGCGTCGCGTGGAACGAATCCGGTTTTGCCAATGAAGAATTCGATACTCTGCTGGCCGAGGCAAACTCGATCGCAGATGTCGACAGACGTCGCGAAGTGATGGCCAAACTGCAGGCGATCATGATTGACGAGGGTGTGACCATCCAGCCCTATTGGCGGACGGCGATGCGCCACCATCGTGACAACATGGTGGGTGTTGAAAAACACATCGCCGACCTGCCGCAGTTGTACAAGTTCGGCATCATCTCCTAACCAAACATCAAAGGCCGCGCCGCTCTGGTGCGGCCTTTTCGTCCTGAACACGGCGACCATAATAACAGCAATGCATGAAGCCGTTTGGCATTCATGCTGGCCGACCAACAGGGGCTAATATGGGACTTTTCATTCTAAGGCGCGTCGGCATCATGCTGGTGACTGCACTGTGCCTGACATTCCTGGTCTTCTTTTTGACCAACCTCTACCCGAACCTCGAAAAGCTTGCGAAAACGCAGGGCAACTTCCGTATGTCGGATGAGCAAGTTGAGAGCTATCTGCAGAAAAACGGTTACCTCCAATCCACTCCGATCAAATACGGTGAATGGTTAGGGGTCTTGCCTTCGTATCGGCATACGAACGAAGATGGAACCGTTCAGGGCCGATGCATTCTGCCCGGGAAAACTGCTGAAGAGTCTCCCAGTTTCTGTGGTATCCTGCAGGGGTATTGGGGTTATTCAACGGTCTTCAAGGAAGAGGTTTCAACCGTAGTTGGAAACAGGCTGGCATTAACCGGGCGGTTGATGTTCTGGGTTATGCTGCTGATGGTCCCTTCGGCACTGATCCTGGGTGTTTTGGCCGGAATGAAAGAAGGTTCAGCAACCGACAGGACGCTGTCGACCTTTGCCATCACCACAACCGCAACCCCAGAATATGTTTCTGGTGTTATCTTCATAGCGATTTTCACTTCGTCCGCTGTCGGCTTGAAGTGGTTCAAGGGCACTGCCACACAAGCGATGGAGAACCCGACATTCGAGAACTTCTTCCTCCCGGTTTTGACGATTGCGCTTTACGGAATGGGCTATATCGCCCGGATGACCCGCGCCTCGATGACCGAGGTAATGACGGCGCAGTACATCCGGACGGCGCGCCTGAAAGGTGTATCGTTCTCGAACATCGTCATGAAACATGCGCTGCGCAATGCGCTGATCGCGCCCTTTACAGTCATCATGTTGCAGTTCCCATGGCTGCTGAACGGCGTGGTGATCGTCGAGACCCTGTTCAACTACAAAGGGTTTGGTTGGGCGCTGGTGCAGGCGGCAGGCAATAACGACATCCAGTTGCTGCTGGCGATTTCGGTCGTGTCGGTGTTTGTGGTGCTGGTGACGCAGCTGATTTCGGATATCGGCTATGTCTACCTCAACCCGCGCATTCGCATTTCTTAAGGAGGGTTAGATCATGGAACCACTTACCTGGACCGGCTCTATCGCCTTCCTCAACCCGCTACTGTTGCTGGCACTTGGGCTTTTGGCCTTGTCCATCGTTGTCTGGATGCTGGCAAGTATCGTTCTGCCCGAAGACCAAATGACAGTGAATCCAGACGGAACGCTGAGTTCGAGCTCGGGTCTTCGCAATCTAATACAAGCCGCGCTGCGCTATAGTTTCCTAGCTATTGTGGGTCTCGCAGTTGCTTATATCGTGTTGGGTATTCTGATGGGCACCAGCGCCGGTATCATTGGCGCCATATCCCAGCAGTTCCTGCCGGTTTGGCTGTCGCTGATCATCCTTTATGCGATGTCGATTGCGTTCAAACGCAAGCTTGGACTTTACGGCAAACTTTTCGACAGCCCCATTGGCATGATCGGCTTTGGCCTTGTGATGTTCTGGGTATTCACCGGGATTTTCGGCGCGCTCGACCTGATCGTCACCCATGACCCATTGGCTCAGCTCTCAGGCATGAAAAACAAGGTGCCGGGTACGCCTCTGGCCAGTTTGGAAGAGGGTCAATACGCCTGGTACCTACTGGGTGGCGATAACCTTGCACGCGACGTCTTCAGTCGCATGGTCAAGGGTGCCTGGATTGTTGTTCAAATCGCACCTCTGGCGACCATGTTTGCCTTCATGGTTGGTATCACTCTTGGTCTACCTGCGGGTTACTATGGCGGGCGGCTGGATACGCTTCTGTCGTTTCTTGCGAACCTGATCCTGGCCTTCCCAGTGATCTTGTTATTCTACCTGCTGGTCACACCCGAGATCGTTGCGACCGGCGTTCCTAATTATATGGCCGCCGTATTGTTCGTATTCCCAATCATCTTTCTGGGTGTTTTGCTGAATTCGCGGTACTACACACGGCCAAACTTTCGGACTCCGCTATTGATCGGAGTACTGGGCGTTGCGCTCTGGTTGTATCTCTCGCTGATTTCAACCAGCGGCTACATCATCAACACTGACAGCTACCGTATCTGGGGACTGCCGACCTATCTGGATCTCTTCGATATTCCGGGTGGTATTCTGGTGGTGTTTGTCTCGGTGGTCTTCGTGAACTCACCTACGGTGTTCCGCATCGTACGTGGCTTAGCGCTGGACATCAAAACCCGAGACTACGTGGCTGCGGCCCAGACCCGAGGTGAAGGCCCGTGGTACATCATGCTGTGGGAGATCCTGCCCAACGCGCGCGGCCCGCTGATCGTCGATTTCTGTCTGCGCATCGGCTACACCACCATCCTTCTGGGGACCTTGGGTTTCTTCGGGCTGGGTCTTCCGCCGGAAAGCCCGGATTGGGGGTCCACGATCAACGAAGGGCGTAAACTCTTGTCGATCTATCTGCACCCAGCCCTTCCGCCTGCGCTGGCTCTGTTGTCGCTGGTTCTTGGTTTGAACCTGCTGGCGGATGGTCTGCGCGAAGAAAGTCTGAAGGACTGATGTGATCGAGGCCGGGGGGCCAGCCCCCGGACCCCCCGAGATATTTTTAGCCAGATGAAGGGGATCCCCCGGACTCTCGCGAGGAGATACAAGATGAACAAACTGGCGGATTATGACGGGCCCATCCTGGAGATCGACAAGCTGTCGATCTCGTTCTTTACCCGTCTGCGGGAAATTCCGGCTGTGATGGATTTTTCGGTTAGCGTGCAACCTGGTGAGGCCGTCGGACTGGTTGGTGAATCCGGGTGCGGTAAATCGACCGTTGCCTTGGGCGTAATGCAAGACCTGGGCAAGAACGGCCGCATAGTCGGTGGTTCGATCAAGTTCAAAGGCCGCGATCTGAGCGAAATGTCCACAGAAGAGCTGCGCGACATTCGCGGCAATGAAATCGCAATGATCTATCAGGAGCCGATGGCCTCTTTGAATCCGGCGATGAAGATCGGCAAGCAACTGATGGAAGTTCCGATGATCCACGAAGGCGTCGGTGCGGAAGAAGCTTATTCACGCGCGCTTGAGGTGGTAACAGACGTGCGTCTTCCTGACCCCGAAAGGATGCTGAATTCGTTTCCACACCAGCTTTCCGGTGGCCAGCAGCAGCGGATCGTGATTGCGATGGCGCTTATGTCGAAACCGGCGTTGTTGATCCTGGATGAACCAACGACCGCTTTGGACGTGACCGTAGAGGCCGCAGTGGTCGAACTGGTCAAGGATCTGGGCAAGAAATACGGCACCTCGATGCTGTTTATCTCGCACAACCTCGGGCTCGTGCTGGAAACCTGCGATCGGCTGTGCGTCATGTATTCTGGTGAAGCGGTCGAGCGTGGTTCCATCAAGGATGTTTTCGACGAGATGCAGCACCCATATACGCAAGCGCTGTTCCGGTCGATCCCGTTGCCCGGAGCTGACAAGAACTCGCGCCCGCTGGTGGCGATTCCGGGGAACTTCCCCCTGCCCCACGAGCGGCCCCCGGGCTGTAACTTTGGCCCGCGCTGCGACTATTTCGAAGAAGGTCGCTGTGATGCCAAAGACATACTGATGGAAGCAGTGCCGGGAAATGACAGACACCATACGCGTTGTCTGAAATTCCAGGAGATTGATTGGAATGCGCCAATCACCGTGGGTGAGCAAAAAGAGAAAGGTGAAATCGGCCGGACTGTCCTGAAAATGGACAACCTCAAGAAATATTATGAGGTGGCTGCGAATGCCTTGTTCGGTGGGGGTGAGACTAAAGTGGTCAAGGCCAACGAAACCCTTAGTTTTGAGGCGCATGAATCTGAAACACTGGCCATTGTTGGCGAATCCGGTTGCGGCAAGTCCACTTTCGCAAAGGTGCTGATGGGCCTAGAAACTGCAACCGACGGTCAGATCCTGCTGGACAATCGCAACATCGAACAGGTGCCTATCGAAGAGCGGGACGCGAAGACCGTGGGCGAGGTTCAAATGGTTTTTCAGAACCCCTTCGATACGCTGAACCCGTCGATGACTGTCGGGCGTCAGATCATTCGGGCCCTAGAGATATTTGGCGTCGGTAATTCAGAGGCTGAGCGGAAAAAGCGGATGCTTGAGCTGTTGGACCTTGTCAAACTGCCGAGGGCATTTGCCGATCGCATGCCGCGCCAGCTGTCAGGTGGTCAGAAGCAACGCGTGGGAATCGCGCGCGCCTTCGCCGGAGACGCGAGGATCGTTGTCGCGGACGAACCGGTTTCGGCGCTGGATGTTTCGGTACAAGCAGCGGTGACCGATCTGTTGATGGAAATTCAGCGAGAACACAAAACCACTCTGCTGTTCATCAGCCATGACCTGTCAATCGTGCGTTACCTCAGTGACCGTGTAATGGTGATGTATCTGGGCCATGTGGTGGAACTGGGCACGACCGACCAAGTCTTTGCTCCACCATACCACCCTTATACCGAGGCGTTGTTGAGCGCGGTTCCGATCGCGGACACGTCAGTTGAGAAACAGCATATCGTTCTTGAAGGCGACATCCCTTCTGCCATGAACCCGCCGCCGGGCTGTCCGTTCCAGACACGCTGCCGCTGGAAGTCCGAAGTGCCAGATGGGCGGTGTGAGTCCCATGTACCCCCGGTTCAGACGCTTGCGGATGGACATCAGGTCAAATGTCACCTTGCCGAAGATATTCTGGCTAAAATGGAGCCTGTCATCAAAATTGCGGCCGAATAATTCCTCGTAAAAGAATGAAGAAGGGCCGGTCCTCGACCGGCCCTTTCGATTTGCGTCACGATTGTTGGGGGGACAGGAGACGCAGGTCGTGGGTGAGTGGCAGTTTCAGTTTGCAATCAACCCGTCATCACGTTGTTGCCGAAGTGCATGAACTCCTGATTCATGCCCGCTACATCCCCGGCTTCCAGCTTTAAGCTGGCGCTGTCGAGCATCTTGTAACTCTGCTGGCTTTTGACCCAATCGTCTGCCGCCTGCAGCGTCGTCAGCGTGTACGACGTAACCTCATTGAGGTAGTGTGTCGGGATGATGATTTTGGGCTTGAGCTTGGCGACAATATCATTTCCCTGATCGAAGCTTAGGATATGTTCTGACCCATCGACAGGCAAAGTCAGCACATCGACCTGCCCGATCGCATCCCAGAACTCCTGAGGCGGATTGTGACGGTTGTCACCCCAGATCAAGATGCGAATCCCGCCGGTTTCCACTAGGTAGACCACCATATCCATGTGGCCCACGTTGTTGGGCGGGCAAGCTTCGGCACCAAATTCGGCCAATGCGTTGGTCCATTCGTACCATCCCGGCGCAACGCAGGCATGTTTGTCAGCAAAGCCCGTGATCTTTAGGTCGGCAAACTCAAAATTCCCCGCCATCCTGTCCAAAACCATTGTGGAGCTAGGCCGTTCGATAGCGTCATGGTCAAAATGAGCATGAGTGGACATGGTTATGTCTACGGGGATCTGCGGAAATTCGTTGCGGAACCATAACCCCCATGCGCCCGAGGGATCATCCCGCCAAGGGTCGAATAACACGGTCGCTCCGTTTGGCGAGGTGATCTTGATGGCACAGTGACCGTAGTAGTCGATCCCAACAGTTCCCGTGCTGGCCTGCCCAGTCGAGCCCTGCAAATCAATCACATGATTGTTGTTGCCCGGCTGCAGCCAAGCCTGAGATTGTGCTTCGGCTGGTTTGCTACCCAGAAACGAAGCCCCTGCCCCAACGCCCGCAGCGCCAGCCGCCATAAAAAAAGACCGGCGTGAAAGGCCAGTTGCTAGAGTGTCACGTTCCCCGTTCAGAATAGTTGGCTTTAGATCTTTGCGATCCATCTTGATCCTCCCGATTGAGCGGGTGCGGCTGTATCCGCACCCTTCTGATCAGGTTAACAAGGTCTTCGTGGAAGGCTCAGATCAGAAAAATCTGGGGGGAATATGGGGGTAATCCCCATATTCCCAGATCACGAAATCGACAAAAGATGGCTGCGGAGGTTCTGATCCCGCCCTTCGAGTCCCAGTTTCCGGCGAATATTATTGCGATGAAAATCGATCGTTGATGTCTCGCGCGACATGGCCCGGGCTATATCTTTGGTGGTTTTACCGGACATGACCAACTGAGCGATTTCGATTTCCGTCGGCGTCATAACCGAAAACGCATCCGAGAGTTTGTCGGAAATCATCGTGGTGATGTCTTGCAGATTTCTCAATGCCAGTTCCAGATAAACTTGCGAGGCGTCACCTTCGGTCATTTGGCTATGCAACTTGTCCAGATACGGCAGGACCATCGAACGAACCCGTTCGACAATGTCCTGATCGCGTTCTTTCCGGTCGTCGTCCAGACTAGTCAGCAATACCCGAAGTGCAGTGTTGGTTTCTCGTAACTCACGTGTCCTCAACTCGACGCGATTTTCCAACTGGGCCAGTGTTTCATTCAGCTTTTCCTCTAGCGCGCGCCGCAGATAAACCTCTTGAATCAAAGCCAAATCCGACTCAACCATACGTGCAAACTGCGCTAGACCCTCACGGAATAGCAAAGCGCGGCGATTGCGGTGGCGATCCAGAACGCAGATGGTTCCGAAAACTGAACCATCCGGCCATTTCAGCGGAAAACCGATGTAAAAGGACATGCCATGCTCCATGTCCTCATTGTCACTCCAGGCTGGATCGCAAGTAGCATCTTCGACAACAAATTCGCCGTCTCGTTCAAGGACACCCTGACAATAAAGCTTAGGATTCAGGCGAAAATTCATGCCGACAGGGTACGGATTTTCCGGATGATCCGAGGTGATCAGGACCGCATGATCAGGTGCTTCGGTCTTCATGATCAATGTCGCTGGCACGTCCGCGAGTTGTGAAACTAGATCAACCAGGCGTTGCCAGTTGGCCATCGTTTCGGCTGGTATATCCGGTCGATCCTTGATCATTACAAACCGCACAAGTCTGAGAGCTATCTACCCAGACTAAGGCAGCGCTCTGTACTTGATCAAGAAACAGCCTCTCTGCGCCGCAGCACCGGGTTTTTAGCCGCCCCAGATCACTTTCACATAGTTCTGGGTCTCTTTGTAAGGTGGTATGCCGCCATGCTTTTCGACCGCTTTGGGGCCAGCATTGTACGCTGCCAAAGCAAGCCGCCAGGATTTGAACTTGCGATACTGCCACGACAGATAACGCGCGCCCCCTTCCAGGTTTTGGATGGGGTCATACGGATTGACACCCAGCAACCTAGCTGTCTGTGGCATCAATTGCGCAAGACCCAAAGCGCCCTTGTGCGATTCAGCATGCGGGTTCCATCCGCTTTCCTGTTGGACAAGTCGCAAGAACAGCTCTTCTGGCACATTATGCTTTCGGGCCGCATTCCGGGCGTGATTCAGATATTGGCCCCGATAATTTCCGGTGTATCGCTTGGCAAACTTCCCGTTCTCAGTTTTAGGTCTAAGCCGATCTGAATCGCGATACTGGCTTGCAGCACGACCGTCCAATACCTTGGATTGCTTCAGGAAAAGCGCCTTTCGATTCTTTGTTGAAAGGGTTTCCGCCTGCGCCGAAAAGGACACAAGGCAAACACCTAAAACAGAAATACCACCGATCAGAAACCGCATTAAAGCCAATCCTGCACCCTCAACAACCAGCCGAATTATAGTTAAATCAGCCGGAAATGAAAGCTTGGTTAAAGTTGGCCTAATATTTTCCCATTCACCGTTGCAGCATCAATCATGTTTTAACCAAGTCTCAGCCCGTATAGGGTCAGCAGCAGAACACAGCGCCAGATTCGGGCGCCATCCAGTCAGAGTAAAACGAGGGAATAAATGGCGGGTTCAGTCAACAAGGTCATTCTGGTCGGCAATCTGGGCCGCGATCCTGAAGTGCGGACGTTTCAAAACGGTGGTAAAGTATGCAACCTGCGCATTGCCACCTCGGAAACCTGGAAGGACCGCAATACCGGAGAGCGCCGTGAACGGACAGAATGGCACTCGGTCGCCATATTCAACGAAGGACTTGTACGCGTGGCTGAACAGTATCTGCGCAAGGGTTCAAAAATTTACGTCGAGGGGCAATTGCAAACGCGTAAGTGGCAGGATCAGTCCGGTCAGGATCGTTATTCGACCGAGGTAGTACTACAGGGCTTCGGCTCGACGCTGGTAATGCTCGATGCCCGCGGTGAAGGCGGCGGCGGTGGAGGCGGCTATGGCGGCGGACAAGCGGGCGGCGGATATGGCGACCCTTATGGCGGCCCCTCCAGCGCACCAGCCCCTGCGTCTGGCGGGATCGACGATGACGAGATTCCGTTCTAAACCAAGCGGAGACTAAATATGGCATGGTCCTTCTCACTTGGCCGATTACTCGGCTCGGAACTGAGGGTCCATGTCACCTTCTTTTTGCTGCTCGCCTGGGTTGGTTTTGCGGCCTATTCCAGCGGCGGCTTGCCTGCGGCGATTGACAATGTCGTATTCGTACTCGCCTTGTTTGCCTGTGTTGTGGCGCATGAGTTCGGCCACGCGCTGATGGCGCGGAGATATGGCATCCGTACCCCTGACATCACTCTGTTACCGATTGGCGGGCTGGCGCGTCTTGAGCGAATGCCAGAAAAACCGATGCAAGAGGTCTGGGTCGCCCTCGCTGGACCCGCCGTAAACATCGCGATTTGGGCGATTCTTGTTGTCTTGGGGGCAAGCATACAACTTGGTTCACTCGACCAGATTGACTCGGCCGCAACCGGCCTGCTCAGCCGTTTGGCCTATGTGAACCTGCTATTGGCGGCCTTTAACATGATCCCGGCTTTCCCGATGGATGGAGGACGCGTCTTCCGCGCCTTGCTGTGCATGAAAATGGAACGCGCCAAGGCAACCCGCATTGCTGCACTCGGTGGTCAGATCGTTGCTGTCGGGCTTGGATTTCTGGGGCTGACCTCAGGCAATCCAATATTGGTCCTGATCGCCGTCTTTGTTTTCATAGCTGCTAACGCCGAGAATCAGGACGTTGCGTTGCGTTCAGTTGCACGGCGTGTGATGGCTCGGGATGCGATGATCACCGAGTTTAAGGCGTTATCGCCGGACGATACATTGGCAACAGCAGCACAAGCAGTCATTCACACAACCCAGCACGAGTTTCCGGTACTGGCACTAAACGGCAGTCTTATGGGGTTCGTGACCCGTGATCGCCTGTTTACCGCATTGGCGGGTGACCATCCCCGCTCGGAATTGGCGGTCTCGATTATGGATACCAATATTCCGCAGGTTGAGCTGACCAGCGGATTGGACAAAGTCCTGAATGGCCTACACAAAGGTGCGCCCGCGATTGCCGTATGCACCAAATCGGGGCACATGGTCGGCTATATCACGCGTGAAAATATCGGCGAGTTGATGGTGATCCAGGGGCGCTAAGCCTCAATCACACCTCCAACGCGTCCTTAAGTACAGAAACCACCGTCTCGCGGGGCACATCCGGTGTGACGAAAGCTTGCCCGATCCCTCGCGCCATAATGAACCGCAACTGACCGTCCATGACCTTTTTGTCCTGCGCCATCAGATCGACCAGCGTTTCCGCATCCGGCAACTCACCCGGGATATCAGCAAGGTCCGTCTTCATACCCATCGCGCTCAAATGCGCCCTGACGCGGCTCGGGTCTTCTTGCGAACACAAGCCCAACCGAGAAGAAGTCTCAAACGCCAGCGCACACCCGATGGCGACACCTTCGCCGTGCAACAAGCGATCTGAATAGCCCGTTGCGGCCTCAAGCGCGTGACAGAAGGTATGACCCAGATTGAGCAAAGCCCGGTCGCCCTGCTCGGTCTCATCACGCGCCACGATATCGGCCTTCATCTGAACCGAGCGTGTGACAGCCTGCACCCGCGCTGCCATGTCGCCGGACGTCAACAGAGGCCCGTTATCTTCTAGCCACTCAAAGAACTGGGCATCACCCAACAGTCCGTATTTGACGACCTCACCATATCCAGCGAGAAAGTCTCGCGTCTGTAACGTGCCCAGCACGTCAGTATCGGCCAATACCAGTGACGGCTGATGAAACGCGCCGATCAGGTTCTTGCCCTGCGGCGCATTGATCCCGGTCTTGCCGCCAACCGAGCTGTCGACCTGCGCCAACAGCGAGGTCGGTATCTGAACAAAGCTCACTCCGCGCCGCATCACTGCAGCAGCAAAACCCGCCAGATCGCCGATCACCCCGCCACCAAGCGCAACGACAATGTCGTTCCGTTCAACCTTTTCCGCCAGCAACCATTCCACCGCGCGCTCAAAATGCGGCCAGCTTTTGGTTGCCTCACCGGCTGGAAGCGCCAGCGCAGTCATCTTGATACCGGCTGACGCCAATCCATCACGCAGGGCATCCAGATGCATTCCCGCGACCGTTTCATCGGTCAGAACCGCGACACGCGGACGCTTTAATAACGGGGCAATCCGTTCCCCAGATTGCGCCAAAAGTCCGGGGCCGATTTCAACATCATAAGAACGCTCGGCCAGGTCAACATGTACAGTTTGATGCATTAATTTCGTTCCAAAATATCTGGGCGTGTCACCAAGGCGGCGATGACCCGATCCACCATATCTTCGATTGCGGTCTCACCATCCGAGTCCGCCACCAGATCAGATTGTTCATAGATCGGCACCCGCGCTTCATACAAGTCGCGCAGCGTCGCATAGGGGTCCGCTGTACGCAGCAGAGGCCGCGTATCCTTGTGTTTGACACGATTCCACAGCACATCCAAATCAGCCTTTAACCAAACCGAGGCACCACGATCCGAGATCATTTTGCGATTACCTTCGGCAAGAAACGCACCACCACCTGTCGACAGGATACCTCTTTCTTCGTCTAAAAGCCGCCCGATAATCTGACTTTCCTTGCTGCGAAAGAACGCTTCTCCATCCCGTGCGAAGATTTCAGGGATGGTCATGTTGGCTGCCGATTCGATTTCGGTATCGCTGTCAAGAAAAGGAACACCCAGCCGGGCAGCCAGCGCACGACCCACGGCTGTTTTGCCTGCCCCCATCATTCCAACCAAAACGACGGTTTTGTGCAGTCGAAACTGCGTCGCTGTGTCAGAAGGCACCGTGTTATGCTTAATTTCGCTCATTTCGTCGTGAATGACGTGATCTTAGGGAAAATGCTAGTTATAACTTGGCCAAAAGCAAAAATTGAGGCAGCGTTCACCCATGGGCCGTTTGATCAAGTTCCTGATATACATCATTTGCCTGTGTTTCATCGGGCTGGTTGGGTATGCCTATATCGGGCCGTATTTCGGCGCGGACTTCTCCGCCCCGAAAAATGAAATTCGCGAGCCGGTCATCCTGAATGCAGACTAAAGGCACCTTACTGGCGCTTTTTCTGGCCGGAACCGCACAGGCGCAAACGCAAGAGCCATTGTCAGTCATCGACTGGCTAACTGACCCGCCAGAAAACCTGCCGGGCACGGTGCTGATGGAACCCCCTGTGACGCAGACGGGACTGCAACCCGAGGTGCAGGTCACCCCGTTGGAGGCGCTGTCCCCTCCTCTGGGGTTGGTTGCGTCTTCAGTCACTGGTCTGCCGGTGGACCTGTGGCGCAGCAGCGATGCTGATCGGCTCGCGGATTTGATCTCGAAGGTACAGGTCAAGTCCAACCCAGCGATGCAACGATTGTTGTTTACGTTGCTCTTGTCCGAAGCCCGCGCCCCAGCGGGTGGGCAGGCGGAAGACACATTGCTGATGGCGCGACTCGAACGTCTTATGCAATTGGGCGCATCCGATCCGGTGCAATCCTTGGTTCAACTGGCCGGTCCGACCGATACGCAAGACCGCTTTAGACGTTGGTTCGATGCCACGTTGCTGACCGGTGACGAAGATCGAAGCTGCACAGCCCTTATCGCACAGCCGAATTTATCAAGGAACTACGCCGCTCAGATATTCTGTAAGGCGCGCCGAGGGGATTGGTCCTCGGCAGCGCTTACACTTGAAGCAGCACATGCGTTGCAGGTCTTGCCCGACGATCAGCTTGCCCTGCTCGATCGCTTTCTCAGCCCTGAATTGTTCGAAGGGGCCGAGTATCTTCCACAACCCGAAGATCCTGATCCTCTCACCTTCCGAATGTTCGAAGCCATTGGTGAACGCCTGCCCACGGCATCTCTGCCTCGGGCCTTTGCAAACGCTGATTTGCGGGACGTTGCGGGGTGGAAAGCTCAGATCGAAGCTGCCGAACGGTTGACGCGGATTGGTGCTCTGACGCCAAACCAGTTGCTTGGCCTTTATACCGAACGCTCCCCTGCAGCCTCAGGTGCGGTATGGGATCGTGTCTCAGCCATACAAAAGTTCGAAGCCGCGCTCGAAACTGGCAAGCCGGTGCCAGTTTCAAACGCGTTAACAGCTGTTTGGGCACAGATGAAATCGGTCGGCCTGGAAGTGCCCTTTGCCGAATTGTTTGCGCCGCGTCTGGCATCAATGAAGTTGCCCGATCAGACTGCAGAAAACCTCCGTTGGCGTATTCTGCTTTTGTCCGAGCTTTATGAAGACGCGGCACGCACGATGCCTGACGAGTCGGACGCCAACAAGTTTTTGTCCGCCCTTGCACAAGGCGATCCGCAGCGCGCGCCCTCTCCTACCCCACTCGCTGATGCCATTTCACAAGGTTTTGCCTGGTCTGCGCCTGTCCCTTCGGACATAAACGCCATGCTGCTCAATGATCAGTTGGGCGAGGCCATTCTGGAAACGATGCAGTTGTTCGCCCATGGCGCGCGCGGCAATCTGGTGGATCTGACGGCCGCGATTGCCACGTTCCGACGTGTCGGGCTCGAAGATACCGCGCGCCGAGCTGCATTACAGCTCATGATCCTGAACGGGGCCTGAGGATGACCGCACCCTCGTCTCAGGATCTGTGGGTTTCCACCTTCCTCGAAGCGCAAGCCGCCGAACTCGGGGCTGCAACCAATACCTTGCTTGCATACGGACGCGACCTTAAGGATTTCTCAGACTGGCTGACACGACGAAAGTCTGGCTTTGCCGAGGCTGACCGAGACGGGATCGAAGGCTACTTGATCGACTGCGATGCGCAGGGCCTGTCCCGCGCCACCCGCGCGCGGCGGTTGTCTGCGATCAAGCAGTTGTATCGATTTGCGTTCGAGGAGGGATGGCGTGACAGCAACCCCGCGATCCAGATCAAAGGCCCCGGACGTGCGAAACGACTGCCCAAAACGCTGGATGTGCCTGAGGTTGACCGCCTGCTTGCCGCAGCACGCCGAACGGGTCGGTCCGAAGCCGACAGAATACGCAACACCTGTTTGATGGAGCTTCTTTACGCAACAGGGATGCGGGTGACTGAACTTGTGTCGTTGCCGGTAAGCTCTGCCAGAGGCGACCCCCGGATGCTGTTAGTTCTAGGCAAAGGTGGCAAAGAGCGGATGGTCCCGCTATCCCCTCCCGCGCGCGAAGCGTTAAGCGGATGGCTCATGGTCCGCGATGCGGCTGAAGAGCAAGCGATAAAAAAAGGTGCACAGGCATCACGTTTTCTGTTTCCTTCGCGCGGGAAATCAGGGCATTTGACACGGCATCGCTTCTTCCTTCTGGTCAAGGAACTGGCCGTCGAGGGCGGCGTTTCACCCGAGAAGGTCACCCCGCACACACTGCGCCATGCGTTTGCGACGCATCTGCTGGCCAATGGTGCGGATTTACGCTCGATCCAGACACTTCTGGGCCATGCGGATGTCGCCACAACCGAGATTTATACCCATGTTCTGGATGAACGCTTGTCGGAACTGGTGCTGGAACACCACCCGCTTGCCAAGGATGACACCACAGATCAAGGCTAACCCCTTGATCGGACGTGGTCGCAGCCCCATAACGGATGCAGCAACAAGAATAACCTAGGACCGATGGAACCCACCTCTTCTTTGCTCGACAGTGCATTCTGGATCACGACAGGATCCATTCTTCTTCTCCTTGTGCTATCGGGCTTTTTCTCTGGCTCGGAAACCGCCCTGACTGCGTCATCACGCGGAAAGCTAAGGGCGCAGGCTGACAAAGGTTCACGCGGGGCGCAGATGGCGCTGGATATTACCGACGACAACGAACGCCTGATCGGCTCGGTCCTGTTGGGCAATAACCTTGTCAACATCCTTGCCGCTTCGCTGGCCACAGCACTGTTTACGCGGCTATTCGGCGAAAGCGGAGTGGCATTGGCGACGCTAGTGATGACCTTGCTGGTGTTGATCTTTGCCGAAGTGCTGCCCAAGACCTACGCTATTACAAACGCTGAAAAGGCTGCCGCATGGGTCGCGCCTGTTATCGGTGTTGTCGTGACGGTGTTTTCGCCCGTCGTAGCCGCCGTCCGGCTTCTCGTGCGCGGAGTGCTGCGCTTGTTTGGCGTAAAAATCGACCCTGACAGCAACATTCTCGCGGTGCGGGAAGAAATCGCTGGCGCGCTGCAACTGGGCCATTCCGAAGGAGTTGTCGAAAAGGAAGATCGCGACCGTATTCTGGGTGCGCTGGATCTTGGTGATCGCGCGGTGGAAGAGATCATGCTCCATCGCTCGAATATTGAGATGATTGATGCCGATGATGAACCCGAGGCGATCCTTAAACAATGCCTGGAAAGCCCCCACACCCGCCTGCCGGTTTTTCGGGAGGAACAGGAAAACATCGTGGGTGTGGTCCATGCCAAGGACTTGTTTCGCGCGATGTACGCCCAAGTCGGCGGTGCAGATGGCGATCCGGAGCGGCTTAAGAATTTCGACATCGCAAAGGTGGCTAACGATCCTTATTTCGTTCCTGAAACCACCACTCTGGACGACCAGATGCGCGAGTTTCTTAGGATGCATAGCCATTTCGCGCTTGTTGTGGATGAGTATGGATCGCTGCGCGGATTGATCACGCTCGAGGATATTCTGGAAGAAATCGTCGGTGAGATCGCCGACGAGTTCGACATCGACGAAGAAGTACCCGTCACCCGCACCGATGATGGCCAATTCCTCGTCGAAGGTGCAATGACCATCCGCGACGTCAATCGCGCCCTCGACTGGGCCCTGCCGGACGAAGAAGCCAACACTTTGGCTGGTCTTGTCATTCACGAAGCACAGATGATCCCGATCGTTGGGCAGGTGTTTTCATTTCACGGCTTTCGGTTCGAAGTCACCGCACGCGAGGGTAACCGGATCACGGCCCTCAAAGTGCGACCTCTTTAGGTTCGGCAGCGTTCGCAATTGACAAGCGACGCGCAGTGTCGCGAACGGAATAGTATTGCGCCAGAGCCCTCGGCAGGCTCGGCCAAAAGCCGAGGGAGATGCATCGTGAAAACCACCACCCGTGTTGTAGTGATTGGCGGGGGCGTCGTCGGATGTTCGGTCCTCTATCATCTGACCAAACTTGGATGGTCGGATGTGATGCTGCTGGAACGGTCCGAGCTGACGAGCGGGTCGACCTGGCACGCGGCAGGTGGTTTCCACACGCTGAACGGCGACACTAACATGGCCGCCCTGCAGGGCTATACCATACGGTTGTATAAAGAGCTGGAAGAGATCACGGGCATGTCTTGCGGCCTGCACCATGTGGGCGGCGTCACTCTGGCCGACAATCAGGACCGGTTCGACATGCTACTGGCCGAGCGCGCCAAGCACCGGTTCATGGGCCTTGAGACCGAGATTGTCGGGCCAGAAGAGATCAAGAAGATCGCTCCAATCACCAACACCGATGGTATACTTGGCGCGCTTTATGACCCCCTAGACGGGCATTTAGACCCTTCGGGCACCACCCATGCCTATGCCAAGGCCGCGCGTATGGGCGGCGCCACGATCGAAACCCATTGCATGGTGCGCGAGACCAACCAGCGCCCTGACGGCACATGGGATGTGGAGACCGACAAAGGCACTATCCATGCCGAACATATCGTCAATGCAGGCGGCCTTTGGGCACGCGAAGTCGGCGCGATGGCCGGTATCTATTTCCCGCTTCATCCGATGGAACACCAATATCTGGTTACTGACTCCATCCCTGATATCGAGGCCATTATCGACGCGGGTGGCGAGCACCCGCATGTGATGGATCCTGCTGGAGAAAGCTATCTGCGGCAGGAAGGGCGCGGGCTGTGCATCGGCTTCTATGAACAACCCTGTAAGCCCTGGGCTGTTGACGGAACCCCTTGGGAGTTTGGCCACGAGTTGCTGCCCGATGATTTCGACAAGATCACCGACAGTATCGAATTTGCATACCGACGCTTCCCTGTGCTGGCTGAGGTGGGGGTCAAATCGGTCATCCACGGACCGTTTACTTTTGCCCCCGATGGCAATCCCCTGGTCGGGCCTGTGCCCGGCGTGCGAAACTACTGGTCGGCCTGTGGTGTCATGGCCGGTTTCAGTCAGGGTGGTGGCGTAGGCCTGACTCTCGCACAATGGATGATCGAAGGCGAACCTGGACGCGATGTGTTTGCGATGGATGTGGCCCGGTTCGGCGACTGGATCAGCCCCGGTTACACGCGCCCCAAAGTGATTGAGAACTATCAGAAACGGTTCAGCGTCGCATATCCGAACGAAGAGCTGCCTGCCGCACGCCCAAACCGAACCACGCCGATGTATGACATCTTCAGCGATCTCGGTGCCGTATGGGGGCAGCAGTACGGGTTGGAGGTTCCGAACTACTTTGCCAAAGGGGATGAACCAGATTTCGAAACACCCTCCTTCCGCCGCTCCAACGCTTTTGAGGCCACTGGTCGAGAAGTCCGCGCCGTGCGCGAAGGTGTGGGGATCAACGAGGTTCACAATTTTGGCAAATACCGCATCACCGGTGCCGGTGCCCGCGCATGGCTGGATCGCATCATGGCTGGCCGAATTCCGAAACCGGGTCGTGTCTCGTTAACGCCCATGTTGTCGCCCAATGGCAAGTTAATCGGGGATTTCACCGTGTCCTGCCTGAACGAAAATGAGTTTCGCGTCACGGCCTCATATGGCAGCCAGGCGTTTCACATGCGCTGGTTCCTGCAAAATCAGGACGAAGGCGTAAACATCGAAAACATCAGTGACCGGTTGAACGGCTTTCAGATTGCTGGCCCCAAGGCCACCGAAGTCCTGTCGGCCTGTACCCGGGAAGATGTCAGTTCACTAAGGTTCCTTGACGTGCGTGAGATGACCATCGGAATGACCGACTGCATCGTTCAGCGTGTCAGCTATACCGGTGACTTGGGATATGAGATCTACTGTGATCCTGTGGCGCAGCGGCAGCTTTGGTGGACCTTATGGCAGGCCGGCCAACCTCATGGCATCGCACCATTTGGGATGCGTGCGATGATGAGCCTGCGTTTGGACAAGTTCTTTGGGTCGTGGATGCGCGAGTTTTCGCCGGATTATACTGCCGCGGAAACCGGTCTGGATCGGTTCATCTCATTCTCAAAGAACAGCAACTTCATTGGCCGCGCAGCTGCCGAGACCGAACGCGCTGCTGGCACCAATCGCCGTTTGGTTGCGTTCGAGGTCGATGCAGCCGATGCCGATGTTAACGCGTATGAACCGATATGGATTGATGGTTCAGTTGTCGGCTTCTGCACGTCAGGCGGGTATTCCCACTATGCACGCAAATCGATAGCAATGGGATTCCTGCCAACCGAACAAGCAACCGAAGGTTGCGAGGTTTCGATTGAGATACTGGGCAGGATGCGCGCGGCCCGTGTGATCACCACGCCTCTGTTTGATGCCGACGGTGCAAGAATGCGGGGATGACACAATCTGACCTTAGCGGCATGGTGGCGAGATGAAAGAGATTCCCATCATACTGCTCGCCGCTGGCCAATCCTGCCGTATGGGTGGGACCGATAAGCTGATGCAGCCAGTGGGTGGCGTGCCGCTGCTGCGCCGTGTCGCGCAAAGAGCGATTGCCGTTGGTCCTGTTTTCGTTGCCCTGCCCCCGATGCCTCATCCACGCTATACGGTGTTGAAAGATCTCGATGTGCTGCCGGTCGAAATCCCGGACGCACGGGAAGGTATCAATGCCAGTCTAAAGGGGGCGATGGCTGCAATCCCAGCCGATGCGAAGGCAGTGATGATCCTCTTGTCCGACTTGCCGGACCTTACGACTGCAGATCTACGCAATGTCCTGCAATCGGTCAAAACCCATCCTGCCAATCGAATTTGGCGCGGTGCGACCAACCAGGGCGTCCCTGGGCACCCGGTGATCTTTGATCGCTCTCTCTTTGCAGAACTGATAGACCTGACCGGTGACAGTGGCGCGCAATCTGTCGTACGGCGTCACAAGGATGCAGTTCACCTTCATCGCCTGCCCAGCCAAAATGCGCTGTTGGATCTAGATACACCAGAGGATTGGGCAGAGTGGGTAGCCCGCCAACCTTCTGGGCTTCACCCGAAATAAACACGGCCCGGTCGTTTTCGACCGGGCCGTATGCCCAAAAACAGGACTACCACTTTCACCAATCTCTAAAGCACTATCAGATCGCCAATCAGGCTGTCCGACTTTGAGCTGCAGAACCTAAACAAGACCCCCTCGTTAACATGCCGCTCAGCGCTGTGGAGACTGAGATGTGCCTTTGACACCCCCTAGTGTCTCAGGCCCCCTTCACTTGGGCATAACCAATGTCGCCGATCAGATGCGTTCAAACAATGTAAAATTGGAAGAAATGGTAAATTTGAGCGAAGACGGTTTGGCTTTTGCGCAACAATACAACGCTCAAGACTCTACCAGTGGTTGCAACTCCTTAACTCTATTCGGAGCAAATACAGCGTTAATAGTTCATCGATACGCCCATTGCGCCTATTTCATAGACACCTACACACGCACTCAAAGATTAGATCGATTGCGCGATACAACTTTAAGGGGAGAAATTCGACGGGCCGTCCACGTGCCGTTTCTTTGTTAACAAAAATGATTCAATTCAATACTTTTCCGAAATTATTGACTTCGTCGGCAACAATCCACCGATTCTCCCCGATTCTCCCAAGCTGATTCTCGCTGTTAAGCCCTTTCGAACAGAGTCATTAAAGCGGCGAAACGTGGCGAAATTAAGGTTTCTTAATTTTTCTCTCAGGATATCCCAAGGTTGCTGGGGCATCTCCTGTCTGAACGCGCGGGATCAACCGCCAAACACAGACAGGAGTCAAAATGAGCATCCGGAAATCCTCACTGCTTCTTCCAAGCACATCCAGCTGGATGGGGGCTGGCGCACTGGGCGCGGCAATGCTGGCCACAACCGTTCTGCCCGCAATGGCAGACGAGGCGCTGGCTGATCTGGTCGAAACGGTTTCACCCTCGGTGGTGACAATCATCGCCAAACAAGACGCAACGCCAAAACAGGCGCAGGGGCAGGACTTCAATTTCGAAGGTCACCCCTTTGGTGAATTCTTTGAACGCTTTGGAGGCCCGGAAGGGTTCAACATGCCGCAGCGCGGTCCAAGCCAGGGTTTGGGCTCTGGATTCGTGCTGGACGAGGCGGGTTACATCGTGACCAATCACCACGTTGTCGACAACGCAACCGAAGTGACCGTCCGCCTGAGCGATGACCGTACGTTCCAAGCTGAAGTCATAGGCACCGATCCGCTAACGGATATTGCCGTACTCAAGATCGATGCCGGAGAAGACTTGCAGGCCGTCGAAATGGGTGACAGCGATGTCATTCGCGTCGGCGAAGATGTGGTGGCCATCGGCAACCCGTTTGGTCTGAACGCGACTGTTACGACTGGCATCGTATCTGCGAAGGGCCGCAATATATCGGAAGGTCCTTACGCCGAGTTCATCCAGACTGATGCTGCCATCAACAAGGGTAACTCGGGTGGACCGCTGTTCAATATGGAAGGCGAAGTAATCGGGGTGAACTCGGCAATCTATTCGCCTAGCGGAGGCTCGGTAGGATTGGGTTTTGCGGTCACATCCAATATTGTCGACCACATCACTGCCGATTTGCTGGATGACGGTGAAGTCAGCCGCGGTTGGTTGGGTGTTTCGATTCAGAATGTGAGCCCCGAATTGGCGGCAGCAATGGGAGTTGATGTCGCTACCGGCGCCCTGGTATCCGATGTTGTCCCGGACAGCCCCGCCGATGGCGTGCTGCAGCAAGGCGACGTGATCCTGACTTTCAACGACGATGCCGTTGAATCCAGTAATGAACTCCCTGTTCTGGTTGGAACCACCAAGGTTGGCACCGACAGCACATTGACAGTTCTGCGCAACGGCAAGGAAGAACAGATCAAGCTGACGATCGGCCAACATCAGGCGGCATCGGCGGCTACTGACAGCGTGGCGGAAGACAAGTTCGAAGGCACCAAGCTTGGCGTTATCGTGGCTCCGCTGACTGAAAGCGCCCGTGCAGAAGTTGGCGTCGCGGAAACTGTAGATGGCGTTGTTGTCACCGATCTCCAGCCCGAAAGCCCTGCGGCCAAAGCTGGTTTGCAACGCGGCGATGTAATCGTCCGGCTGGGCAATCTGGATACGGTTTCGCCGGATGCGCTGAAGGAAGCACTGGAAAGCGAAAAGACCGATCCAGCGTTGGTTCTTATCAACCGTGGCGGCAACCAAATATTTGTCGCGGTCGAAATCGTCTGACCACACACCTAAGCGCGCCACATGATGGGGAAATCTGGTGCGCTTATTTCTGGCCGACGCGGATTGTCCACGCGCCGCCGGAACAGCCGGGTGCGGCATCGCACCCGGCATGTTTTTTTCAAACAGTATGTGTGTTTAAATCCCGATGTGAAGGAGCCCTGATTATGAGTAGACGCCTGTTAATCGTTGAAGATGACCAAGACACACGGGACTTCATTGCCAAAGGGTTTGGCGAAGAAGGGTACGTTGTCGAAGTTGCATCAGACGGCCGCGAAGGGTTGTACCACGCCACCGATGGCGGATTTGACGCAGTCGTGCTGGATCGAATGTTGCCAGGCTTGGACGGGTTGTCGCTGATCAAATCAATGCGTGCGGCCGGGGTAAAAACACCTGTGCTGATGCTAACCGCCATGAGCGCGGTCGACGAACGCGTCAAAGGCCTGCGTGCTGGTGCTGACGACTATTTGGTCAAACCATTTTCGTTCCAGGAGCTCCACGCTCGGATCGAGGCGCTGCTGCGCCGCCCACAAGAGTCAGAAGAAACCCCTTCCCTCGCCTGCCGCGATCTTGAGATGGATTTGTTGACCCGCAAAGTCACGCGCAGTGGCCGGGAAATCACTCTAACCCCGCGCGAATTTCAGATTCTGGAGTTCTTTCTGCGGCGCAAGAACCGAGTCGTCTCGCGCACCATGTTGCTAGAAGGGGTGTGGGACTATCACTTTGATCCGAACACCAATGTAGTCGACGTGCATATCTCGAAGCTTCGCCGCCAACTCGATGAAGACGGGGCCGACCCGATTATTGAAACGGTCCGAGGGGCCGGTTACATGGTTTCGGATGGATAACCTGCGCCTGTCGCTCAAAAATTCTCGTACGCGGCTGGTTCTGGCCAGTATGGTTCTCAGCACGTTGCTAACAGCGGCGGTGCTTGCGATGGTCTATGTGACTGCCAACCGCACGATTACGGGCGAAACGCGCTCGGTCGTGTCGGCTGAGCTCACCGGATTGGCGGATGAATATGAACGGCACGGCATGATCGGTTTGATCACTGCGATCGAGAGGCGATTGCCAACAGCGGCCGAGCGCGATGCGTTGTATCTGTTAACCGGTCGGCAGGGTACAAAGCTGGCAGGAAATTTATCTCATTGGCCCGAAGGAATCACGGCGGGCAGTGGGTGGGTCGACCTGCAGTTGCGCAAAGGGGATACCGATCAACACGTTCCGATTTCTGCTGCTTCCATCAGATTGCCGGGTGGCGAAAGATTGCTGGTTGGACGAGATGCGCTGGCCAGACAGCAATTTGATCGCGTTCTTCTCCGCTCGGTCGCCCTGGCACTGGTGACCGCACTTGCGCTAAGCCTGTTGACCGGTTGGCTGCTAACTCGGCTTGTGTTCTCGCGGCTAAAGGATATTGCCGACACCGCCGACAATATCGTATCAGGCGATCTGGCGCTGCGCATGCCCTTGCGCGGAACAGGTGACGAATTCGACCAAGTTGCAGGCACTTTGAACAATATGCTTGATCGCATCGAAGAGTTGATCAGCAACCTGCGCACAACTTCCAACTCAATCGCCCATGACCTGCGCTCGCCCCTGTCGCGACTTCGTCAGCGCGTCGAGTCTCTTGCCGAACCCGGAAAAAGCGAACAGGACCGTGATATCGACTTGGCCCGTGCGACTGGGGAAATTGATCATCTGCTGCGCGTCCTCAGCCAATTGACCGAGATCTCGCGGGCAGAAGCCGGTTTGGGGCGCGAGCAGTTCGAGCAGGTTAATTTGCTGCAACTGGTCGGGGATGTGGTTGAACTGTATGAACCTGTCGCTTCTGATCAGAACATCCGACTTGAAGTTGTTGGTAACGCCGAACCGATCCAGGGTCACCGCCCACTTCTCTCTCAGGCATTGTCAAACCTGCTCGAAAACGCGATGCGCTATGCGCCTCCCGGTACTGCGATCACCATCGAAATCCGGGAAGATGATGATTATGCATTGCTTAGCGTCCGAGATCGTGGCCCCGGTGTTCCGGAAAACGATCTGTCACGGTTGCAGATGCCCTTCGTCACACTTGATCCCGCACGGACTGAACGCAACGCGGGGCTAGGTCTCGCACTTGTAGCCGCCATCTCGCATATGCACGGGGGTAGCTTTCAGGCGCGTAACCGCAAGCCCGGACTGGAGACGACTCTGAGACTTTATCGCAAATCTTGATAATTCAAGAGCGGCCCGCAAGACGTTGTAATATAATCAAAGAACTGCAGGCAGAGAGGCGTACCCGTGAAAGCGAATGCGGCCACCTCGCACCCTAGGTCCCTGAACTTGGCAATCAGGAAACCGGTTCAGCAATCGCCCTAGCGCCACGCGACCTTCAAGCCGCGCAAGAGTCAGGCCAACGCAGACATGCGGACCGCCTGCGAACGCCAGATGCCGGTTCGGTTTGCGCGTGATGTCAAAACGCGTCGGGTCGGGAAAGACCTCAGGATCGCGGTTCGCCGCACCGATACAGAGGTGCAGGTTCGTTCCTTTGACGATCAGATGTCCCCCGATCTCAACCTCAGCCGTGGTTTCCCTGTTGCCAAACTGATTGGGGGACCGAAAGCGCAAGACCTCCTCGACTGTCGAAGCGATCAGGTCAGGATTATCCAGCAGGCGTTTGCGTTGTGCCGGGTGGTCGTTCAGCAATGCCAACCCATTGCCGATCAGATTGGTGGTGGTCTCATGGCCGGCGTTCAGGATGAAGATGCAATTCTGTAACAGCTCAATTTCGCTTAATTTTTCGTCTGCACCCTCACCTCGGATCAGGCGGGTCAAAACATCAATCTCAGGATCACCCGGTTTTGCACGGCGACGGGCAACGAGGTCCTGAAGGTAGGCTTTGAACTCACATACCGCGCTGTGGCCTATTTCCAGCTGAGTGTCCGTCAAAGCGGGTTCCAAAGCACCAAGAATAGCTAAAGACCAATCCCTTAGCGGTGCACGTTCATCCATAGGGACGTCCAGCAGATTACCAATGATCTGGATCGGAATCGTCGATGCAAAATCCTCAATCAGATCCACCTGTGCTTTGCCTTCCATGTCGTCGAGCAATACATCAACAGTTTCGATCAGACCCGGCTCCATCCGCGCAATTGCGCGCGGCGTCAGGGCCGAGGTCATGATTTTGCGCACCCGTGTGTGGAGCGGCGGGTCAGAGAACACCAGCGACGTTGTGTGATGCTCGAACAACGGCGAGCCAACTCCAAATTTCGGACCAAACGCTGCCTCTTTGTCCGAAGAATAGAGCGTCGTGTTGCGATAAATCGCATCCAGATCTGCATGACGAGACAACAGTACGGAACCATCTGGTTGACGCAGTATCGGTGCGTATTCGAGCAAAGCATCGTAAAAGGGAAATGGGTCATCGACAAACCCCTCAGGTGGGTTTGTCAGGTCCAGATTTTGCGCAAGATTCTTTAGGCTTATGTCGTTCATGCTTCGCCCCCCTGACGTTTGGGTAGCGGAATAGACTGCAGCAAACAACCTTGTCGGATGACAGGCCACGTCGGACCGGATAAGACAAGACATGTCTGACCCGATTTCATCAATCCGCAATCTTGGCCCAGCGTTCGAACAAGCCTGCACACAGGCGGGAATTATGACAGCTCAGGAGTTGCGCGATCTTGGTGCTGATGAGGCATATGCTCGCCTGTTGCAAGCTGGAACCCGCCCGCATTTCATCGGCTATTATGTCTTAGTCATGGGCTTGCAAGGGCGCCCATGGAATGACTGTAAAGGCGAGGAAAAGAAGGCATTGCGTGAACGGTTCGATGCGATCAAGGCCAGCACCAGTCGGGCGCCTGAAAGCCAGTTGATTTCAGATCTGGATGCCGTTGGCGTGCGTGTATCGGCAAGTGACCTCAAACCTGTCTAAGCAACAAAAAATGCCGCGCCCAACAAGGGCACGGCCAAAAACTTTGATCTGACGAAAGATTAGCCGACCAGCTCGATGCCCGAGAAGAAGTAGGCGATCTCAACCGCTGCAGTTTCCGGAGCGTCCGAACCGTGGACCGAGTTTTCGCCAACCGACTCGGCGAATTCGGCGCGGATGGTGCCGGGGGCAGCATCAGCGGGGTTGGTCGCACCCATAACTTCACGGTTCTTCGCAATTGCGCCTTCGCCTTCCAGAACCTGGACAACAACCGGTGCCGACGACATGAATTCGCACAGTTCGTCATAGAACGGACGCTCAGCATGGACGTCGTAGAACTTGCCTGCTTGGGATTTGGTCATGTGGATGCGCTTTTGCGCAACGATGCGCAGGCCAGCTTCTTCAAACTTGGCATTGATCTTGCCAGTCAGATTGCGGCGGGTTGCATCGGGCTTGATGATCGAGAATGTGCGTTCCAGTGCCATATTGGCCTCTCCTTGACTTAAGGGCGCAAAACCTGCGCCGAAATCCATCGCGCGCCGCCTAACACGGTATTTGTCTCATGAAAAGCGTTATGATCGTTTATCGCTCAGATCGCCTCAGGCAGTGGGTCGGTACGATCTAACCGTCGGACATAGAGCACTGCCAGCAAACCAACAAAGCTGCTGCCGCACATCATGCTCAGTACAAGATAAGGCCCGTTTTCGGGGCTCACAAAAGTCCCGGTCATCATGGTCAAGACTGCACCCAGTGCCACGATCAGTGCGCCTGACAGGCCGGCAGCACTGCCTGCCAGTTTCGGGCGTACCGACATCACCCCGGCCGAGGCATTTGCATTGGTCAGACCATTTCCGAAACCCACGCAAATAGCTGATCCGAAAAACACCCAGACCGAGCCCATGTTGCCGATGAACAGCAGCAATCCGCAGAACGGCCCAACCGACGCCACGATCCGACCGAACAGGATCATTGTGGTGAGTTGAGTGCGCTTTGCGATGCGCCCGGTGACAAAATTGCCGACCATAAAACCGCCCGTGATAATCCCGATCCCAAGGCCCAGCATTGCGGGGCTCAGATCGAACCAGGCCGCAGCGACTAGCGGTGCGCCGGTGATGAAACTGAAAAAACCACCGATGGAGAACGCAGCGCATAAGGCATAGCCCCAGAACCTGCGTGCGCGAAACAGATGCGGGTATTCGCGCATCTGCGCAGCGAAAGTCGACGAGCGATTGGTGTTGGTTTCACCCATGTCGAACCACAACAGCAGTAGTACCCCTGCCCCAAGCAGCGAATACATTACGAACCCGGCGCGCCAACCGAACAGCATGTCCAGCGCGCCGCCCAGCATCGGTCCAAGCATCGGTGCCAGAGCCATCGCCATCGCGACATAGCCCAGTTTGCTGGCTGCTTCATTTGGGGGATATCGGTCGCGGATCGAAGCGCTCGACAGAACCGGCCCGGCCACCACCGCCGCCTGAACCATCCGAAATGCAAGGAATGCCCAGATCGAGTCTGCCAACACGCACCCGATTGATGCGACAACAAATATTGTCATCGCGATCAGCAGAACCGGCCGACGCCCGTAACGATCTGAAAGCGGCCCGACGATCAACTGCAAGGCTGCCGAGACACATAGATACCCGGCCACAGATACGTTCATCAGGCCATAATCCACACCAAAATCTTCGCTCATATGCGCCAGCGACGGCAGGAACATGTTCAGTGTCAGAACCGAGAGTGCCGTTGCAAAGATCAGCGTTATCAGGGTCGGAGGTGATTGAGCCGGACGCATATCGAAACCGTTTGGAAGACGAACCGGAACAGCGCTAACACATTGCTTCTGGCTTGAACATGGTGACCTCTGGCGGCGTCTTTGATGCTCTGATAAGAGCGCCTCATGCTACGGATTGAGAATATAAATTATGCCGTTGAAGGCCGTCCCCTGTTCGACGGGGCCAGCGCGACCATTCCCGACGGCCACAAGGTCGGCCTTGTCGGGCGCAATGGTACCGGAAAGACGACGCTCTTCCGGTTGATCCGTGGTGAGCTGTCGCTGGAATCAGGCAATATCTCGTTACCGAAACGCGCGCGGATCGGCGGCGTGGCGCAGGAGGTGCCGTCGTCGGATGTCTCGCTGATCAACACCGTTCTGGCAGCGGATGTCGAACGAAGTTCATTGATGGCCGAAGCTGACAGCGCGACCGACCCGGATCGGATTGCCGAGATTCAAACACGTCTGACTGATATCGACGCTTGGTCGGCTGATGCGCGCGCGGCCTCGATCCTCAAAGGACTGGGCTTTGACGATGAAGATCAGCTGAAGCCCTGTTCTGATTTCTCGGGCGGCTGGCGGATGCGCGTGGCGCTGGCGGCAGTGCTGTTTTCACAGCCCGATCTGCTGCTGCTGGACGAACCGACCAACTATCTGGACCTCGAAGGTGCGCTGTGGCTGGAAAGCTATCTGGCGAAATACCCGCATACTGTCATCATCATCAGCCACGACCGTGGGCTTCTAAATCGTGCGGTGGGCTCAATTCTGCATCTCGAAGACCGCAAGCTGACATATTATGCGGTTCCCTACGACAAGTTTGCTGAACGCCGCGCCGAACGTCTGGCGCAGGCAGAATCCGAGAATGCCAAAGCCAAGGCGCGCATCGCACATTTGCAAAGTTTCGTGGATCGCTTCCGTTACAAAGCGTCAAAGGCGGTTCAGGCCCAATCCCGCCTCAAAATGATTGAGCGCATCCAGCTGGTCTCAACCCCACAAGAGGCAGCTTTGCGCGCCTTTTCCTTCCCCGAGCCGGAAGAGCTGTCGCCCCCGATCATCCAGCTTGAGGGCGGTGTGACTGGCTATGGCGAGACCGAGGTTCTGCGACGACTGAACCTACGCATTGATCAGGACGATCGCATCGCTTTGCTGGGCAAGAACGGTCAAGGCAAGTCGACCCTTTCGAAACTGCTGTCCGACCGACTGCCCCTGATGGCGGGAAAAATGACCCGCAGTTCCAAGCTGCGCATCGGCTATTTCGCACAGCATCAGGTGGATGAGCTGCATGTGGACGAAACGCCTTTGGATCACCTGCGCCGCCTGCGCCCGAATGAGGCACCCGGCAAGTGGCGCTCGCGCCTGGCGGGGTTCGGGTTGAATTCGGATCAGGCGGAAACGCTGGTCGGTCGCCTGTCGGGCGGACAAAAGGCGCGTTTGTCGCTGCTGCTCGCGACCATCGACGCGCCGCACATGTTGATCCTCGACGAACCGACCAACCACCTGGACATCGAAAGCCGTGAGGCGTTGGTTGAGGCGCTGACTGCCTATTCCGGCGCGGTTATCTTGGTCAGCCACGACATGCACCTGCTGTCGCTGGTCGCCGACCGGCTTTGGTTGGTCTCTGATGGCACCGTCAAACCGTTCGATGGCGACCTTGAGGCCTATCGCGCCCTTCTTTTGGCCCGCGAAAAACCGGTCAAAGTGAAACCACAGACCGCCAAACCCAAACGTGCATCACGCGAGACGGTATTGGCCCTACGCGCGGATCTGCGCAAATGTGAAGATCGGGTCAAGAAACTCACGGATATGCACGACAAGCTATCGGCCAAGCTGGCGGATCCGGAGCTCTATAAAGACGACCGGATCAACGATCTGGAAACCTGGAACCGCAAGTTCGCCGAGGTGGTCGAGGCCATGCAAAAAGCTGAGGCCCTTTGGGTTGCCGCCGCAGAACGCTTGGAACAGGCAGAGAGCGCAGCATGATCGACATGGCCTTTTTCGTAACTGCTTTCACCACGATGTTCGTGGTGATCGACCCGTTCGGCACTACGCCGGTCTTTGTTGCTTTGACACAGGACATGGATGCCGCAACGCGCCGTAAGATTGCCATTCGCAGTTGCTTGACCGCCGTTTTCATCCTGATCGCCTTTGCCGCGTTTGGTGAGGCGGTTCTGGGCTTTATTGGTATCTCGATGCCTGCGTTCAAAGTGGCCGGCGGCGCATTGTTGTTCCTGACAGCGCTCGACATGCTGTTCGAGCGGCGCAACAAGCGGCGTGAGAACCGTGCAGAAGAGGAAGAGCATCCTGACCCGTCGGTGTTCCCGTTGGCCATTCCGTTGATCGCAGGCCCCGGGTCGATTGCAACCATCATTCTATTGGCAGGACAAAACCCCGGCATTCAGGGGATCGCAGCCGCCTGTGCCGTCATGCTGGGCGTCATGCTGGTTGTTTTTGTGTTCTTTCTGGCCGGAGGTCTGATTGCTCGCATCTTGGGCAAAACCGGGTTGAACGTACTGACACGGCTGCTGGGTATGCTGCTGGCCGCACTATCGGTTCAGTTCATCCTGGATGGCCTCAAAGCCTTTGGTTTCGCCTCCTGAGGCACCATATTGGCATCAGACAACTGTATTCGGGTGATTGAATGGACGGCGAAGATTTTGGGCGATTGACCTATCTGGTTCTGCTGGGAGCCGCCCTGTTGATGTGGTTTTTCACTCAAAACCGCCAGTCATTGGGCAAAACCATGCAGCAGGTCGCGGCTTGGGTGTTCATCTTTATTGGCGTTATCGCCGTAGTCGGGCTGTGGGATGACATCCGTTCGACCGTCAGCCCTACCCCACAGCTGACCGTAACCGATCAGAGGATCGAAGTGCCCCGTTCGTATGATGGACACTACTATTTGCCGATGCTTGTAAATGGCAAAGCCGTGACCTTTCTGGTCGATACCGGGGCCAGCAATATCGTCATTAGTCCGAAAGATGCCGAACGAATTGGAATCGATACGGATCAATTGAACTATCTCGGCCGCGCCTCAACGGCCAATGGTATCGTGCGCACCGCGCCGGTTCGGTTGGACAGCTTGTCTCTGGGCCCGATTACTGATCGCAATATCCCGGCCTCGATCAATGAGGGCGATCTGGATCAATCGCTGCTGGGGATGGAATATCTGCATCGGTTCTCGAATATCCAGTTTGCTGACGGACGCCTGATTTTGTCGCGCTGATGGCAATCCTCAATTGAGAACAAAGTAAGAACATGCTAGTTTGATCAGCATGTCCACCCATCTTCTTGGCCGCAAGCCCGCGCGCACCCCGCCCGGGGTGGCCCTGCACCCACAGATCAGCCTACAACTGGCCCGTGTGCACGAGGCCTGCGGCCCTGCTCGACGCAGTTTTGCCCTGTGGGTGGCGGGGCAAACTCAGGGTCCGGTAATGTGGATTGCCCCGGCGTGGGAGGTCGTCCAGCTGCATCCCGAAGGCATGTTACCTTTTGCTGACCCGTCCCGGTTTCTGCTGATCCGCCCTGATAAACCCGAAGACCTATTGTGGTGCATGGAAGAAGCCTTGCGCAGTGGTGCTGCGCCCCTGGTTATCGGCGACCTGCCCGGCCCGCCGGGTCTGACCCCTGTTCGGCGGTTGCATCTGGCCGCCGAACAGGGTGGCACATCGGGTCAGGCCCCTCTGGGACTGTTGCTGACACCTGACGATGGCGGCGCGCAGGGGATCGAGACGCGCTGGCATATGGAGCCGACTTATCGGGACGAGGCCTGCAGTTGGCGCCTGACCCGCCGCCGCGCCCGCGCCCTGCCCCCGGCCAGTTGGCACGTGACGCGGACGGCCCCACATTTCGGCCTGCAGTTACAACAGATCAAAACCGAAGACGCACCCACGTTCACATAACTTGTGACTGGTCAAAGCAGAACATGCACCCTAGCGTGCCCGCATGACACATCCGATCCATGACAGCCGATACTCCTGGCTTCGCCTGCTGATCACTCTGGCGATCGCAACGGTGGTCAATGTGGGTATGTGGGCTGTAGTTGTCGTGATGCCCGCCATCGAGGCCGATTTTGGAGCAGGCAGAGCTGCCGCATCGATGCCCTATACGCTCACCATGATCGGTTTTGCCTTTGGAAACATGTGGCTTGGCAAGCTGGTGGATAATCTGGGCGTGACAAAGGCTCTGATCGGGGCCGCCCTATTAAGCGCATTAAGCTATTTGCTGGCCACGCTTGCACCGAACATTGCCCTCCTTTCAGTCGCGCATCTGTTGCTGGGTCTTGGAACATCGATCGGGTTTGGGCCACTGATCGCCGATATCTCGCATTGGTTCATGCGCAGGCGCGGGGTTGCTGTGGCGCTGGTGGCCAGTGGCAACTACCTTTCAGGTGCAATCTGGCCTACGCTGTTATCGGGCATTCTGCAGCGCGAAGGATGGCAACAGGTTTATCTGAGCCTCGCCCTCATCACATTGGTCGTTGTCATACCCCTGTCCCTGCTCCTACGTCGCCAAGTTCCGGTCGAAGCGCACAGCACCGCAGCTGCCGCAGCAGAGATCAAAGCACAAAGCGTCGGCTTTTCACCCCGCACCCTGCAATACATCCTCGGGCTGGCTGGTATCGGATGTTGCGTGGCCATGTCGATGCCGCAGGTCCATATAGTGTCTTATTGCGTCGGCCTTGGCTACGGTCCGGCGGTCGGAGCTGAAATGTTATCATTGATGCTGCTGGGAGGCGTTGTCAGCCGGGTGATTTCAGGGCTGGTCGCGGACCAATTGGGAGGGCTTACCACCCTTTTGATCGGCTCGATCCTTCAGTGCATCGCTCTGTTCCTGTTCCTGCCTTACGACGGTATGGTGTCCCTGTACGTTGTCAGCATGCTGTTTGGATTGGCGCAGGGTGGTATCGTTCCAAGCTATGCTTTGGTTGTGCGCGAATACATGCCGCCACAAGAGGCCGGAGCGCGTGTGGGTTTTGTCATGATGATGACCATTCTGGGCATGGCGCTGGGCGGCTGGATGTCCGGCTGGATCTACGATGTAACCGGCAACTATCAACTCGCCTTTATCAACGGCATCGTTTGGAATGGCATGAACATCGCCATCCTGCTGATGCTCTTGAAACGCTCAAGGCCACGCGGCGACACAGCAATGGCATGACCGATCACACGCGCCGCACACTCATCGCTGGCCTTGCGGCTCTACCGTTCGCGCGCGACGCTCATGCAGCACTCACCCCGTACGTTCTGGCAACGGAGCGCCGCTCGGTCGAATTTACCTACACTCTGTCTGGCACAGCACAAACAGGTACGATGCCAGTTCAGTCGGCGCAGATTTTAATCGACACGAGACGCCTTCAAAACAGTAGGGTCGATGTTGCGATGGACGTGGCCCGAGCTCGTACGAAATTACCCTTTGCGCGCGGCCCGATGTTAGGCAGCAGCGTGTTGAACGCCGCCCGATATCCAACCATTCGGTTCGTCACGACCAAAATTCAACTTGGACCCACTGGTCGCATCTCGGAAGGCGCGACAGTAACGGGTGACCTGACAGTGCGTGATGTAACTCGTCCCGTAACGCTGAAGGCCGATCTTTATCGAAGACCGGGCAGCGCAGTGGATGATCTGGACACCCTATTCATAAGGCTGGTGGGCGCGCTTAATCGGCACGAATTTGGTGCGTCAGGCTATCCTGATCTGGTACAGCCAATGATTGGTTTAAACATCCGAGCCGAAATCATTCGACAGGATTAGCCAAGGAACGCCAAAAAACGACGCTAAGGTGTCGAATAGACACGCGCAATTCGTGACAATAAAGACAAGCTGCCCCCATCATGCGTACGATCATTTCATTTGCCGCACTTTTTCTTTCGGTCATACTATTGCAATTGTCGACCGGCGGTGTCGGGCCATTGGATGCGATCTCGGGCCTGACACTGAACTTTTCGACAGAACAGATCGGTCTGTTGGGGTCTTCGCATTTCCTTGGCTTTTTCATTGGCTGCTGGTGGGCACCGCGCCTGATGGGAAGCGTCGGACACTCGCGCGCATTTGCCGTTTGCACCGCCTTGGGTGCCATGGGGCTGTTGGGACACACGCTGACTGAGAACCCCTATGTCTGGGCCATCCTACGGATCGCGTCGGGCACTTGCGTTGCCGGGTGCTACACGGTGATTGAGGCGTGGCTAAATGCAAAGGTCACAAATGAATCACGTGGACGTGTGATGGGAAGCTATCGCATCGCAGATCTGGGCGCCTCGCTTTGCGCGCAGTTGATCATCGCGGTTCTGCCTCCGGCATCCTATGTTTCATATAATCTTCTGGCCATCTTATGCTGCGCATCGCTACTGCCTTTGACGCTAACACGCGCGAGCCAACCCAAAACCCCGGACGCACCACGCTTACGGCCCCGGCTGGCGTGGCAAAACTCACCGCTTGCAGTGGCCGGGGTGATCGTCGCGGCCCTAAGCTCGGCCTCATTTCGAATGGTCGGCCCGGTTTACGGTCAGGAGGTGGGGCTGGCTGTAGATCAGATTGCGTTCTTTCTGGCCTCATTCGTTCTGGGCGGCGCACTTGCGCAGTACCCGCTGGGCTGGCTGGCCGACAAATATGACCGACGCTGGGTCTTGATCTGGTTATCGGCAGCAGCGGTCTTAAGTTGCGGCATCACAATGTTGGCCAGCGGAACCGGCACTGTCGGCGTCATGCTGACAGCCGGTTTTTTCGGCCTGACCACATTCCCGATCTTCTCGGTTTCATCAGCCCATGCGAATGACTTTGCCACTACCGAACAACGCGTAGAACTGGCCGCAGCACTGATGTTCTGGTACGCACTGGGCGCGATTGCCTCACCATACATCTCATCCACGTTGATCCAGCAGTTCGGCCCTGGCGCCCTATTTGCCTTCGTGGCTCTGGGTCATGCATTCCTGATCGTGTTTGGCCTTGCCCGCATGCGCTCGCGCCCAACGCCCGACGAACGGACAAATTACGTCTATGCGCCGCGTACTTCGTTTACGATTGGCAGATTGCTGAAAGGTTCGCGTGAGAAGCACTAAGCGCGATTTCAGTGTGAATTACACAGAGTCGCAAAACCCGGCCTTTTGCTAACCGCCGACATACTGTAGACGGGCGCGCAGACAGTTATCTGGAAACGCAAAATGGCTCGGATTCTCATCACCTCGGCGATCCCTTATATCAACGGGATCAAACACCTCGGCAATCTGATCGGCTCGCAGTTGCCCGCCGATCTTTACGCGCGCTATCTGCGTGGTCGGGGGAATGAGGTCATGTTCCTGTGCGCGACCGACGAACACGGCACCCCTGCGGAACTGGCTGCGGCGAAAGCGGGCAAACCCGTCGCGGAATACTGCGCCGATATGTATGCGGTGCAGGCAGACATCGCCAAACGCTTTGGTCTGAGTTTTGACCACTTTGGCCGTTCATCCAGCGATCAGAACCGTAACCTGACCCAGCACTTCGCAGGCAAACTGGATGAGGCCGGGCTGATCCGCGAGGTCAGCGAGAAGCAGGTTTATTCAAACGCCGACGGCAGATTTCTACCTGACCGTTATATCGAGGGTACATGCCCCAATTGCGGCTATGATCGCGCGCGTGGTGATCAGTGCGAGAATTGCACCAAGCAGTTGGACCCGACCGACCTGATCGAGCCCCGCTCAGCGATTTCCGGTTCGACGGATTTAGAGGTGCGCGAGACCAAACATCTCTATCTGCGCCAATCCGCTATGAAGGATCAGTTGGATGCGTGGATTGACAGCAAGTCAGACTGGCCAATCCTGACCACCTCGATTGCCAAGAAATGGTTGCATGATGGCGACGGTCTGCAGGACCGCGGGATCACCCGCGATTTGGATTGGGGTGTTCCGGTTAAGAAAGGCGATCAGGACTGGCCTGGAATGGAAGGCAAGGTCTTCTACGTCTGGTTCGACGCGCCCATCGAATACATCGCCTGCGCAAAGGAATGGGCGGATGCCAACGGTAAGTCCGATGCCGAGTGGGAGCGATGGTGGCGCACCGACAAAGGCGCGGATGACGTGCGGTACGTCCAGTTCATGGGCAAAGACAATGTGCCGTTCCACACGCTCAGCTTCCCTGCTACCATTCTGGGATCGGGCGAGCCGTGGAAGATGGTCGATCACCTGAAATCTTTCAACTATCTGAACTATGACGGCGGCCAGTTCTCGACCTCACAAGGGCGCGGCGTGTTCATGGATCAGGCGCTGGAGCTTCTGCCTGCCGACTACTGGCGCTGGTGGCTTTTGAGCCATGCGCCGGAAAGCAGCGACAGCGAATTCACCTGGGAAAACTTCCAGCAATCGGTCAACAAGGACCTCGCTGACGTTCTGGGCAACTTTGTCAGCCGGATCACCAAGTTCTGCCGCTCCAAGTTCGGTGAGGCCGTTCCGGGTGATGGTGAATATGGTGAGCATGAGCAAACGCTTATCGCAGAACTGACCCGACGCATCCGCGCCTATGAAGGCCATATGGAAGCAATGGAAGTGCGTAAATCTGCGCAGGAGTTGCGGGCGATCTGGGTCGCAGGCAACGAATACCTGCAGGCCGCGGCCCCCTGGTCAACTTTCAAGGAAGACCCGGCGCTGGCTGCGGTTCAAGTCAGGCTGGGGCTGAACTTGATCCGACTCTATGCGGTTCTGAGCGCGCCGTTTATTCCTGAAACTTCGGCAAAAATGCTTAGCGCGATGAACACGCTGGACACCAGCTGGCCTGATGACGTCGACGCCGCACTGCGTGCCCTACCCGCAGGCCACGACTTCACGGTTCCCGATGTGCTGTTCGCCAAGGTGACCGATGAGCAACGTGAAGACTGGCAGAATCGCTTCGCCGGGACGCGTAAGTAACAACAAATCTTCATCTGTGAATGAAGCGGCAGAGGGCTGAGCAATCCTCTGTCGTGTTTTATTCAGGGGACCCACCGGCCCTAAAAAGATGCCCTTTCCTCTGCAAATCTGCTGTTGACGCAAGCTAAGTCCGCCAATTGGAAAGAAATTTTTTACCATCTGAACTTCGCAGGAAGTCTCAACATGCTTGAGAAACTGCGCCAAACCCGCCATCCTGCCTGAAACATCACTCGACTCGTCCGCGCATATCTGATGCCCGGGCGCATTATCTTTAGTTTGAACGAGGCGCCATCATGTCCTTTGCATTTAAAAAGCCCACATACCGCCGCCGCGGATATTTCAGGACAATAGGCGCATCTCTCGGTGTAATCGCATGGTCCATCCTTCCGCACTCAGTTATGGCACAGGATCAGTCAGACGCCCCCGCGCCAAAGGTCTCGATCGCGGCGGCCTATACAGAAGAGATTACTGATCAGGCGACGTTTATTGGGCGGGCCGAGGCCATCGACAAGGTCGACATCGTCGCGCGCGTCAGCGGATTTCTGGACAGTCAGAACGTAGATGACGGCGCCCCCGTGTCTAAAGATGACCTGCTGTTCACGATCGAACCAGACCTTTACCAAGCAACTCTGGAGGCGCGCAAAGCTGATCTTGACCGCGCTCAGGCCAACCTTGAACTGGCCAAAGTCGATCTGGCGCGAAAAGAAGAACTGTACAAGCGAGACGCCACACCCGAGTCCGAACGTGATATCGCACGTGCCAACGAATTGGTTGCGGAAGCCGAAGTAAAAGCTGCGAATGCGGCCATCCAGCAGGCCGAGCTTGATCTCAGCTACACCCAGATTCACGCGCCATTTTCTGGTCGGATCGGTCGGGTCGAAATTAGTGTTGGCGACGTCGTCGGCCCCAATAATCCGCCCCTCGTCACGCTAGTCAGCGAAGCCCCCATCTACGTGAATTTTTCATTGAACGAGAAACAGTTCACCTCGGTTCTTGAACAAATTGGTGAAGATCCAGCGACCCTGGCAGAAAGCAACAAAAGTCCAAACGTCCATGTGACCTTGCCGAACGGAACCGTACTGGATGAGACAGGCGAAATCATTTTTGTAGATAACCGCATTGACCCGTTGACCGGTGCGATCACCCTCACAGCTCAGTTCGAAAATGCCAAACGTCTGCTTGTCGATGGCGCGTTCGTAAACGTCCAGATCGAAGCGTTGGAGCCAACGCTGCAGGTCTTAATCCCTCAAGCAGCCCTGCAACGTGACCAACGCGGGGAATTCGTATTGGTCGTCAATGACAAACAGATGGTCGAGCAGCGCTACATCACAACCGGAGACCCCGTCGACTCGGCCATTATCGTAACGGATGGTCTGCGTGAGGGCGAAAGTGTGATCGTCGAAGGCCTGCAGCGCGTTCGTCCCGGCGTCGCCGTCGATGCCGTTGTCGCCTCTGAGCAGCCAGGAGAATAACAGATGTTCTCTGCCCTGTTCATCAGCCGGCCCAAGCTGGCGCTTGTAATTTCGCTGGTCCTGACCATCTTGGGCGGGATCGGTTATATGGTTCTGCCGGTTGCGCAATTCCCTGATATCACGCCTCCGGTTGTCAGTGTAACCGCCACCTATACCGGCGCGAATGCCGAAACTGTCGAGAACACTGTAGCCGCGCCAATCGAGGCGCAGGTCAACGGCGTGGACGACATGATCTATATGACGTCAACTTCGTCAGATAACGGTTCTTATTCTCTGAATGTAACGTTTGAAGTTGGCACCGATCCCGATATTGCATCGGTCAATGTGCAGAACCGCGTCGCGCAGGCCATGGCCTCGTTGCCGAGCGAAGTGACCTCATCGGGCGTGGTAACCCAAAAAGCGTCAACAAACATGCTGCTGCTGGTCACGCTGACCTCGCCCAATGGCACGTATGACAGCGTGTTTCTTTCGAACTATGCCTCGATCAACCTGAAAGACGCGCTGGCACGCGTTCAGGGCGTAGGTAAGGCGGATGTTCTGACCAATCTGGAATACGCGATGCGGATATGGATGGATCCGGATAAGATGGCCGCGCTGTCGATCACTCCGGGTGATGTCATAAACGCAATCCGCGAGCAGAATATCGAAGTATCGGCTGGATCGATTGGATCACCGCCTGTTCCAGAAGGGCAAACCTTTCAATACACGATCAAGACCAAAGGCCGCCTGACCTCTGCTGATGAGTTCGGAGATATCGTTATCCGCACCGGGGATGCAGGCGCGATTGTACGTGTCAAAGACATCGCTCGCACAGAGCTTGGTGCGCAGTTTTATTCAGCTTCGGGTTATTTTCAAAGCGTTCCGGCAACGGTTATCGGTATCTATCAGGCCCCCGGCGCGAACGCGCTTGCGGTTTCCGAACGTGTTGAAGCCGAGCTAGACCGTCTGTCCCGAGCCTTTCCGTCGGATGTAGAATATGCCGTTCCGTTCAACACGACAGACTTTGTGGAACAATCGCTCAATGACGTGGTGTCAACACTGATCCTGACATTCATACTCGTGATTACGGTCGTGTTCATATTCCTTGGCAGTTGGCGCGCGACTATTATTCCCGCGGTGGCAATTCCCGTCTCACTGATTGGAACATTCGCATTCCTTCTGGCATTCGGCATGTCGCTCAACACGATCTCACTATTTGCGCTGGTGCTAGCCATCGGCATCGTGGTGGATGACGCCATTGTCGTAGTTGAAAATGTCGAGCGTATCATCGCGGATGAGGGGCTGCTTCCTGCCGAAGCGACACGCAAAGCGATGGGCCAAATCACCGGTCCGGTGATTGCGACAACCCTGGTTTTGCTGGCAGTGTTCGTACCCGTCACCTTTATGCCTGGTATTTCAGGGCGGCTTTATTCTCAGTTCGCGGTCACGATCTCGACCGCTGTCGTGATCTCATCGATCAACGCCCTGACATTGTCTCCGGCCTTGTGTGGATTGGTTCTGAAGGCACGCTCTGGTCCCCCAACCGGGTTGCTGGCTATGTTCGAAGGGTTCATCGGTTCGATGCGCAACGGATATACCGCAATCGTACGAAAATTGCTGATCCTGCCGGTGATTTCACTGGGCATCATCGCGGCCTTCGCTGCCGGTACAGGGTCCATCATGGGTGTCACCTCGAAAGGGTTTATTCCGCTTGAGGATAATGGCTATCTGTTTGTCGACATCCAACTGCCCGACGCCGCAACGCTGGAACGCACCGAAACTGTCTCGGCACGTCTGGATGCGCAGATTCAAGAGATCCCCGGTGTCGCGAGCACCGTACTGGTAAACGGGTTCTCGCTGCTGAACGGCACGACGACAAACGGAGCGGCCATTTTCGTCAACCTTACCAACTGGGAGGAGCGGCAAGAACCTGATCTGAGCGCCGATGCCATTCTGGGCAAGGTTATGGCGATTGCAAACCAGGAATCTGCAGCGTCGATTGTGGCCTTCAACCCGCCGCCCATTCAGGGCTTGGGCATGTCCGCTGGCGTGGAAATGGAGGTACAGCAAACCGGAGGCGGATCGCCGCAGGATCTGGCGTCAGCAGTGGGCTCATATGTCTATGCCGCGAACCAGAGGCCTGAAATCGCACAGGCCTACACCACTTTCCGCGCAAACGTCCCGCAGCTTTTCGTTGATCTAGACCGGGAAAAAGCCAAGACGCTGCAGGTCTCGGTAGCCGAGATCTTCCAGACCATGCAGGCGCAGCTTGGTTCATATTACGTAAACGACTTTAACCTGTTTGGTCGTGTTTACCGCGTAATGATCCAGGCCGAAGGCTCGTACCGGAACAAGGTCGAGGATATCTCGGACCTCTATGTACGCTCCACCAAAGGCGAGATGGTGCCGTTGGGCACATTGATCGACGTCGAGAACGTACTGGGCCCGGTTCTGCTGAAACGGCACAATCTGTTCCGTTCTGCGACTGTGACCGCAGTTCCAGCGGCCGGACTGTCAACCGGTGACGCCATCACCGCTATGACCGAAGAATCGGCGACCGCCCTGCCCCCCGGTTACGCCTTTGAATGGACAGGGACCGCGCAGCAGCAGCTGGCGTCGGGCAACTTGGTTGTCGTGATCCTCGGGCTGGCGATCTTGTTCGGATACCTGTTCCTTGTCGGCCAATATGAAAGTTGGACGATGCCCGTTTCGATCCTGATGTCGGTGACCGTTGCCTTGTTCGGTGCCGTCGCAGCGGTGGCAATCGTGGGCAGCGACATCAACCTCTACACGCAGATCGGGATGATCATGCTGGTCGGGCTTGCGTCAAAGAACGGGATTCTCATCGTCGAATTTGCGATGGAACAAAGGGCCAAGGGGCTGTCCGTTAAAGACGCCGCGGTCGAAGCTGCCTTCCAGCGTTTCCGCGCCGTGATGATGACCGCGTTGTCCTTCCTGCTGGGCGTGGTTCCATTGCTGGCGGCAAATGGTGCCGGGGCGGCAAGTCAGAAGGCCATTGGTGTGGCCGTATTTGGCGGTATGCTTGCTGCGACACTGTTCGGCGTCATTCTGGTTCCCGTCCTCTATGCCGTTATGCAAAGCATGCGAGAGTGGATCAAAGGGAGCAAGAATGATCCAGGACCGTCAGAGGAAACCGCGTAAAAACGGCAATAAAACGAATACGCCCCGCAGAACAGCGGGGCGTTTTTTTCGTGTGAAGCGACTGGTTGTTGCGTTACCGATTTGTCATCCAGTCATCGAGCCGATCAATCTGCTCGGGGCTTAGTCGTAGACCCAATTTGTTGCGGCGCCATATAACGTCCTCGGCGGTGCGCGCGTATTCCTTGTCCATCAACCAGACAAGTTCGGTCTCGGTCAGGGTCGCCCCAAAATCCTCGCCCAAATCGGTCTGATCTTTGGCCGCCCCCAGAATGTCCCAAGCTTCGGTGCCGTACGCTCGGACCAGCCGATGCGCCCAAGCTTCGGTGAGGAAAGGATAATCCGTCTGCACCTGCCGGATTAAATCTGGCGCACCATCAACGGGGAAATCTCCTCCGGGCAGCGCTACCCCGGCCGTCCAAGGCCCTGCAAGATCTGGGAAGTACTCTCCGATCTTCTCCAACGCGCTTTCCGCGAGGCGCCGGTATGTGGTGATTTTGCCGCCAAAGACATTCAGAACCGGAGCGCCGCCTGTGGCATCAACCTTCAGCGTATAGTCTCGGGTCGCTGCGGTGGCGCTGCTTGCGCCGTCATCATAAAGTGGACGCACGCCGGAATAGGTCCAGACGATATCAGCACGTGTCACCGGTTTCTTAAAATACTTCGTGGCAAATGCGCATAAGTACTCCTGCTCGGCCTCGGTGCAAACTGGCCGCTCCGATGGATCAGAATGATCCTGATCTGTGGTGCCAATCAGGGTGAAATCCTGCTCGTAAGGAATGGCAAAGATGATGCGCCCATCCTCACCCTGAAAGAAGTAGCATTTGTCGTGATCAAACAGTTTGGGCGTCACGATATGACTGCCCCGTACCAACCGGACCCCTTCGCGTGAATTTATGTGGATCTTGGTCTGAATGATATCGCCCACCCACGGGCCACCTGCATTGATCAACATCTTTGCCAGAATTGTCTCAGTCTCACCGCTCTGCTGATCACGGATCGTGATATGCCACATGTCATCAACACGCCTGGCCGCAAGAACTTCGGTCCGAACCCTGATCTTCGCGCCCCTTGCCTCAGCGTCACGGGCGTTCAGAACCACCAGCCGAGAATCTTCGACCCAGCAATCCGAGTATTCGTAGGCTGTTTCGAACTTGTCTTGCAAAGGCGCGCCCTCAGGCACAGAGCGCAGGTTCAACGCGCGCGTTCCCGGCAGGATTTTGCGGCCGCCAAGATTATCGTACAAAAACAAACCCAACCGGATCAGCCAGGCCGGGCGTCGCCCACGCATCCATGGCATCACCGTACTCAGCAATCGCGAGGTTGGCGTCTCAGAATCAAAACGCATATCGGCGTGATACGGTAACACGAAACGCATCGGCCAACTGATATGCGGCATCGCGCGCAGCAGCGTTTCCCGCTCTATCAGAGCTTCGCGGACCAAACGGAACTCAAAAAATTCCAAATACCTTAGCCCACCATGGAACAGTTTGGTCGACGCCGAGGAGGTGGCAGACGCCAGATCGTTCATCTCTGCCAAAGTGACAGACAATCCCCGCCCCGCAGCGTCCCTTGCAATTCCGCACCCGTTGATGCCGCCACCGATTATGAAAAGATCGGTTACCTGACTGCTGTCTGATGACATATCCAAACGATTCCCCAAAAGTGGCAGTTTCGATGGCATTAGCATCACAACACTTCGTATCGTCAACATAACTTTTCGTAAATGTTCGCTTGCGATCAAAATTCTCGAAATTTTTGCAATAACTGCACAATAAGTCTTGTCAGTTTCAAAAAATAGAACAAAAACGAACTATCCCAAGCGCAGAGCTGATCTATGTCACTATCCTTCCGTCAATCAGACATTGTTGAAATCGCCAATGTAGAAGGTCGCGTTACCGTCGACGGACTGGCCGAACGCTTTCAGGTGACGGTTCAGACCATCCGCCGCGACCTGTCCGAGCTATCAGATGCAGGAAAACTGGACAGGGTGCACGGAGGGGCCGTTCTGCGTTCGGGCGTGTCCAATATTGGTTACGAAGACCGGCGTGCCCTGAACCATGAGGCCAAGATTCGCATCGCCGAACGCTGCGCAGCTGATATTCCGGAAGGCAGCTCGATCTTTATGAATATCGGCACCTCGACCGAGGCCGTCGCACGACAATTGCTCGACCACAAGAACCTGATGGTCGTAACCAACAACATGAACGTGGCCAATATCCTTGTAGAGAACCCGGATTGTCAGATTGTCGTTGCAGGTGGTGTTCTGCGCCGATCGGATAGCGGGCTGGTAGGCAATCTGGCAGTTTCAACCATCCGACAATTCAAATTTGATCACGCCATAATTGGGTGCTCGGCCTTGGATTTGGACGGAGATTTGATGGATTTTGACCTACAGGAAGTACTGGTCAGCCAAACAATCATTGAACAGGCACGGCAGATCAGCCTCGTCGCTGACAATTCCAAGTTCCGCAGAACCGCACCTGCGCGCATAGCGTCGCTGGCGGATATTGATACGGTTTATACAGATTCTGACTTTCCTGAAACGCTGGCCCGGAAATGCAATGACTGGCAAACGCAAATTATGGAATGCAAATAGCCCTCCACTGCGCCTTTCGGTTGTCTTTGCTTGCCAGACCACAATCCAGATGACAAAGTCGTGATCAATTGCAATTGGCGCAAGGGGGGCGGCAGCGGACCATGATCGCGCTTTTATTTTCGTTACTTACAGTCACAATGGGATTAAATTACTTTGGCCGGACAAACGCCGGAATGGCCCTGTTTCTGATCACTCTGGCGTTGAGCGTCTATTGGCTGAAATTCCATGCCACCAGCACGCTGACCATTCAGTTGTAGGGAGCGATTCAATGACACCTGAACTGTCTCGTACCCTGAATGCCGTTGGCGCATTTGCTGTCAGCCTTGTACTGGTATTGGCCTACGCCTATCAGTTTTCGCTGAACGAGTTGCCCTGCCCGCTTTGTTTGTTGCAGAGGGTCGGCTTTGTCGCCGTCGGCGTTGGACTTGGGCTGAACCTGCTCTACCGAGCGCGCGCGCGTCACTATGCGCTGATGCTGCTTGCCGCACTTTACGGAGGCAGCGTTTCGATCCGTCAAATCCTGCTGCATATCGTACCAGGCACGGGCCACTATGGCTCTCCCGTTCTAGGACTGCACTACTACACCTGGGCCGCCATCTGCTTTTTTCTAGTCCTTCTGGGAACGGCGATCATGCTGATGTTTGACAGGCAATATGTCAGTGACGCGCAACAAGGCCCGCGTTTCGGAGGAAGCGGGTTGGCCAAGGCTGCCTTTTTCACATTGTTGGTTCTGGCAGGGCTAAACGCGATCTCGACCCTGATCGAATGTGGCCCAACCATTTGTGCGGACCCGCCGACCAGTTACAAATTGATTGACGAACTGGGCAACAACAACTGAGGATGGCACAACCTTCCCAACAGGAGGCGCGAGCATGGGACTTTTGGGGCAGCCGCTAGGCTACTATGACTATTTGACATTCGTGGCGCTTATTCTGCTGTTGGCAGCGGTGATGGCGTTGTTTCTGTTCCTCATGGGCCTGCCCGGACGGATTGCGATCAAACGCAACCACCCGCACGCCGAAGCCGTCAAGATCATGGGATGGATGGGTTTTTTGGCTATAGTCCCGTGGGTGCATGCCTTTATCTGGGCGTTCCATGACGGGGTGACAGTCGACATGCGCCGTGGTCCTGATGAAGAACGCAAAGCGATCCGGGATGAGATCAAGCGTCTTGGCGGCACCATCAAACCAGAATACCAGGACCCGCTGGACACCGACGAAACCAAGCAAGCCTAAAGCCAAAGGAATTCAGCACTCATGTTTGTCGCCCTTGGCATCACGCTGTTCTACATCATTTTTGTCTGGTTCATCTTCTTCAAGATGGAGTGGCTGAAATTCAACATCATGTGGGGGATCGTCTCGTTCTGGGTCGGCGCGCATCTGCTGCTGATCTTTTTGGTCGCGCTGCGGTTCTTTCAGCCCTTCTCAGTCGACAGTCACGTCGTGCGGTCCACCATCCAGATCGTACCGCGCCTGACACAGCCCACAATCCTGTCCGAGGTTCTGGTAGAGCCCAACACATGGGTCACGAAGGGCGATCCGCTGTATAAGTTCGACGACACGGTGTTTTCGCTGGCCGTGGACAAGGCAAATGCGCAACTGGTGGCGGCGCAGCAAAACGCGAAAATTCTCGAACAGGACGTCATAGCTGCAAGCGAGGCGGTTGAGCGTGCAAATGCGCAATTGGCGTATGCCCAAACGGAACAGGCGCGATACGAAAACCTTGTTCCGGCTGGTGGGGCACGTCAGGACGAACTAGATCGCTGGAACGAACAGGTCGCGGAAGATCAGGCGAAAATCAAAGAGGCTCAGGCCAATCTGGAAAAGGCCAACCTCGCGTTGGATTCACAGATCGACGGGGTGAATACCGGCATTCTGGAAGCTGAGGCCCAACTGGCCGAAGCAGAGTACTTTCTTGAAAACACAACGATCTACGCCCCTGAAAATGGCATGATCGTTTCGCAACAGGCCCGCCCGGGGATGGTTGTGGGGGAAATTCGTCTGGGTGCCATTGCCAGCTTTGTCACCGAAGAAGACCCCTATATTCTGGCCACCTTCCGACAGCAAAACCTCAAATTCGTAGAAGTCGGCCAACCGGTTGAAGTTGCGCTGGACCTGTACCCCGGAGAAATTCTGACCGGCAAGGTCGAAGCCGTCTGGTGGGCCACACGTCAAGGCCAATACCTGCCCTCAGGCCGCCTGCCCGGCTTTGAGCTGCCAAAACTGCCCGGTCGGATCGCTGTTCAGATCTCGGTCGATGTGCCTGAGGGGCATACTTTTCCTGCAGGTGGCCACGCTGCGGTGGCGATTTACACAGGCATGGGAAAAAGCTTTGAATTTCTGAGGCGCATCAATATCCGCCTCTATTCCTTCGCCAACTTCATCCGGCCACTGGATATCTGAGGATGCGTACGATGACACTCCGCCGGTTGTTGGGCACCGCCCTTTGCGCTGCCACCCTCGCCGCCTGTACGCCGGTTGGGCCAGATTTCGTACGCCCAAACTCACCGGTCGTGAAGCAATGGATGGAGGTCAACAACCCCAGCGCGGGTCAAAGCGGCCTGACCTCGCGCAGCGCCCCCGTTGTGCGCTGGTGGGAGACATTCAACGATCCGACGCTGAACAAACTAATCGCCGAAGCCTATGCGCAAAACCTGACCTTGCAGGTCGCCGGTGCCCGCGTACTGCAGGCCCGCGCGCAGCTTGGCATCGCATTTGGTGAGCTTTACCCGCAATCACAAGCCGTGGGCGGCTCGCTGCAACGCCGACAGATCAGCGACAACCTTGGGCCGATTTCGGATATCCGGCGTATCATCCCTTTGGACACCGAATTCTCAACCTCGCAAGTGGGTTTTGATGCGCAATGGGAGCTAGACGTTTGGGGCCAACAACGTCGCGGCGTACAGGCCGCACGGTCTAACCTTGCACTACAGGTCGCCAATTATGACGACGCTCTAGTCACGCTTACCGGGGACGTTGCAGCGCTCTATATCAACATCCGCTCCTTGCAGGAGGCTCTGCGCATCGCGCGGGAGAACATCACGATCCAGCAGGAATCGGCAGACCTCACCCAGTTACGCTTTAACAACGGCGTGACGACCGAGCTGGATGTGCAGGAATCAACCGCACTGCTCAACAACACCAAAGCGCTGGTGCCCGAGTTGGAAAGCGATATCCAACAGGCCAAGAACGCGCTTGCGGTTCTGTTGGGAAAAACGCCGTCTCAGATGGCGGGCTTGATCGGAAACTCGGGTCGCATTCCAACAGGACGCAGCAACGTAGCTGTGGGAGTCCCCGCCGAATTGCTACGGCGGCGGCCCGACGTCCGCGCCGCCGAACTTGCGGCAGCCACGCAGTCGGCGCAGGTGGGGATCGCTTTGGCTGATCTCTATCCGCAATTCATCCTGTCTGGGTCGATCGGGTTACAAGCCTCGGGCGGGCGCGATCTGTTCAGTACCAATAGTGCCGCAGGATTGGCCAGTGCGGGCGTTGTCTGGAATGTCCTGAACTATGGCCGCATCAAGAACAACGTCCGCGCTCAGGATGCGGCTTATCAAGCGCTGATCGCAAATTACCAGAACACCGTGCTGACCGCTTTTTCCGAGGTCGAAAGCGCGATGGTCGCTTATGCACAGGCGCGCAAACAGGTCACCTTTTATCAGCGCAGCGTCGATGCCTCGCGCAAAGCCGCTGATATTGCCGTTGACCAGTATCGCGACGGTATCGCCAGCTACTCCCGTATCTTGAATACACAGACTGCCCTGCTACGGTCGCAGGCCAATCTGATCGAGGTGCGGCAAGAAGTCTCGTCCAATCTGGTCGCGATCTACAAAGGTTTGGGTGGCGGCTGGCAGATCCGTCAGAATCAGGAGTTCCTACCCGAGACTGTTCTGACCGAAATGGCCTATCGCACTGATTGGGGTGATCTGTTGGAGAAAACGCCAACACGCGCCAGCTTGAATTAAGCCCTATTTCGTCAAACCGCGCAGGCCACCCGAGATCAGGATGTTAACTTCGTAGAGGATACGCGGTGCCGCCAATCCGCCAGGGCTGGCCAGATAGTTGGGGCTCCATTCCGGATCGAATTTCTGCTTGAAGGCGCGCAGGCCTTCGAAGTGGTAGAACTGCTCACCATGTTCATAAACGAACCCACCGATCCGATTCCAAAGCGAGGCCAACTGCCGGTTCTCAATCCCTGAAAATGGTGCAGCGCCCAGCGAGAACCGGTGGAAACCCTGCTCGGACCCCCAAACCATCATCTCGGCGAACAGTGCGTCCATGACAAAGCTGGGGCTGTCGGGTTCGTAACGCATCAGGTCCAGAGACAATTCGGATTTGTTTCCGCCTTGAAACAGGTTGGCGAAAGCCATGATCTTGCCTGTCTCATCCCGCAGAACGGCGTGGTCAAAATAAGACAAATAGTCATCGTCGAACCCACCCAAGGCAAAGCCCTTTTCTTCACCTGCCTTCTGCGCCAACCAGTGGTCCGAGATCTTCCGAAGTTCGGGTAGCACCGGTGCAAGCTGTTCCTTGGGGATGATTTCGAACTTGTACCCTTCACGCTCGGCCCGGTTCTTGGCCTGACGAAACCGTTTGCGCGATTTTCCATCCAGAGAGAAATCCTGCAGCGGCACGCGGGCCACTTCTCCGATCTTGAGAATCGACAGACCGAGGTCCAGGAACGTCGGCAGATACGTGGTCGAGACACTGTAAAAGGCACAAAGCTTACCCTCCCGGTCGGCCATTTCTCGCAATTGCCAGATCAGTTGTTGCCCTGCCTTTTCATCTCCCACCGGCTCACCCTTGGTGATAAGCGCGTTGCCAGTATCGGCATAAGCGAGGAATGCGGTTTCGTCGGGTGAAATCAGGAATTGTTTGTCGCCCGTCAGCGAAATCTGCGACTCGGTGTCTTCACATTCCATCACAAGCCGTTCAACGACTTCGGGAATTTCAGTACGGACCGGAGCCGGAATTTCTCTCCCAAACAGAGAGTTCACCGCCACAATGCCAAGGATCACAGCGACAACAAGGCTCGAGCGTAAGAAACGTGAGGCATCGCCGCTCCAGGCAAAATCCCACCACAAGGCGTTCTCGTATTCAACATGGGAATAAGCGAACAACCCGATCCAGAAAATTACCGCCAGCAATGCGACTACACTGACCAGCCATGGGATATTCAGCCGAAAGATCGACGCACCACTAACCCGGTAGAAAGCCCCCCGGAACATCGCCAGAAGGCCAATCGTAAACAGCAAGGACAGGGCTTCGTGTGTATCCAGCCCCTTGGCGAGCGAGGCAAAGAAACCAGCCGCCATCAACAACATGGCCACCACCCATGCGCGATAGAGTTTGCGGAATAGTCCACGCGATACCAACAGCAGCAAAACGCCCACTGCGCTGCCTGCGAGGTGTGAGGCCTCGACAAACGACAAGGGCAGCACCGCACGCAGTACGCCAAGGTTTTGGGAACTGGAGGGTAAGGCACCCGAGACCAGCAAGATCACCCCGGCCACTGCCGCAACACCCGCGGCCACCATCGGGACAATGGGGCGGATTGCGCGATAAACCCAAGTCATCGCGCCCCCGATGCGTTGGCGCTGAGTCAATGCCGATGCGACCGCAATCGACAGGCTGGCAATGGCAAATGGCAAAAAAGTATAGATCAGCCGGTACAGCAGAAGTGCAGCAATGACATCAGACCGGCCCGAAGCCCCGAGGCCTGCAATCAGGGTCGCTTCGAACACGCCTATCCCGCCCGGTGCATGGCTGAGGATACCCACCGCGATCGCACCGATATAGACCGCGAAGAAATATGGATAGCCAACACCCAAATCGTCAGGCATCAATACCCAAAGCGCCATGGACGCGCCGAACAGATCGCCAACTGCGGCGACTGTCAGCAAGCTTGCCAGCTTACCACCCGGCAGGTTGAACCCAAAGCCGCCATACGCCAATCGCCGCCCACCGCTTGAAAGCCAAACAAACAGAACAATCAGCCCCGCAAGCATGCAGAGGCCTATCACAGTTTCCATTGTCTCACTGATGGGCAGGACCTTGGAAATACCGTCAGGATGGATGGTAAGCAGCAGGCCCAGAAGCAGAACCAGCCCCATCCAGAACGCCACCCACGAGGTCGCGATCACTCCCGCAACGCGCCCCAAATCCAGCCCGAGCGAGGCATAGATCCGATATCGGATCGCTGTGCCGGTGATGTAAGAGAATCCAAGGCAATTCGATACTGCGTAACCGCTCGCCCCAGCCATACCGGCAACGGGCAAAGGCACCTTTCCACCAGCCACGCTCTGCACGGCAAGGACATCATAGAATGAAAGAGACAGAAAACTGAACGCCGTCCAACACAGCGCGAAGAACATGAACTTCCCAGGCTTTGCCGCGATATCACTTTGGATATCTGACCATTTCACATGTGCAGACAGGTCGTGCAGAACCGCGAGTGCTATTCCGGTGATCAGCAGCGGAACCGCAATCTTGACCAATGGCTTTTCCAACAACCCTGTTACGCGCTCGGCTAAATTTGCCACGCGCGTCTCATTGGTGCTCGCCTTTGTGGTCATACCGTACGTCCCTGCCCTATGATCTTCAGATCAGTGTTAATTCAAAGCTTTGCACGATTCTCGAATCCGTCAAAGTGGCTTGAACAGCCTGTCACGAACGGCCCTTGCGCGTAGAAAGCAACAGGTTTGTCTCGGACCGCGTGATGCCTTCCATCCGCCTGATCTGGAACAACACTTCGTCAAGCTCGTCCAGAGTATCTGTGCCGATCTCGGCTATCAGATCCCAACTGCCATTGGTCGAGTGTACTGCCCGAACTTGCCGCATCGCAGCCAGCCGGGATCGGATCCGCTCGGTCCCGCGACCTTCGATTCCAAGCATCATCAATCCACGTACGGGGCTTTCCGACACACCCTGCCGGGTCACCACAGTGAACCCCACGATTTCGCCAGATTGTTTGAGACGCTGCAATCGGCTGCGCACAGTCGTTCGGGTTACGCCAAGCAATTCGGCCAACTCTGACAGCGATGCGCGTGCGTCCCTATGCAGGGCATTCAGCAATCTATTATCCAGTTCGTCCATACTTAATTACCAAATAGAATTTTGTTGATCCAGTTTGATCAATTTGCCCTCTTCTCTCAACTCATATCGTATCGATAGATAGACTTATGAGCAAACAGAACATCATTCTCGCCGGGATTCCGATGGATGCTGGCAAACATCGTCAGGGCTGCCGAATGGGGCCCGACGCCTACCGTGTTGCCGGGCTTGAACAAGCGCTGTCTGACCTGGGACATACCGTGACCGACATCGGCGATACTCACCCGGATCAGGTAGATGTGCCAGAAGACGCCCATCTGTTCTCGCTTCCGGAATGCGTGGGCTGGACACAGGCGTTGAGCCGGACTGCGAATGAAGTCGCAGAGCAGGGTTTGCCGATCTTCATGGGCGGCGATCACGCGCTTTCGATGGGTACGGTGACAGGGATGGCGGCACATGCGGATGAGATCGGGCGCCCGCTCTTTGTTCTTTGGTTGGATGCACACAGTGATTTTCATACACCGAGCAGTACAGATAGCGGCAATTTACATGGAACACCCGTCGCCTATTTCACCGGTCAACCGGGGTTTGAGCCCTTTCCTCCTGTAACCACTCCAATCCCAACCAATCGCGTTGGGATGATAGGATTGCGCTCGGTTGATCCAGCCGAACGCGCGGCGCTGGAAAAGGATGACGCGATGCTGGCCGATATGCGCAGCATCGATGAACACGGCATCAAGACCCCACTTCTGGCCTTTCTCGACAAAGTACGCGAGGCCAACGGCATCCTGCATGTCTCGTTGGATGTGGATTTCCTTGACCCCTCGATCGCACCAGCCGTCGGCACCACAGTCCCCGGAGGCGCGACCGAGCGTGAGGCGCATCTGGTCATGGAATTCCTGCACGAAAGCGGCCTCGTTTGTTCGCTGGACCTCGTCGAGTTGAATCCGTTCCTTGATGAGCGCGGCCGGACCGCAAAACTGATGGTCGATCTTGCGGCCTCGCTTATGGGTCGTCGCATCTTCGATCGCCCGACCCGGAGTTTCTGATGATATCTCTTCAATCTCCTTCGGCTGTAGTGATGGTGCGCCCCCATGCATTCGCGTCGAATCCAGAAACCCGAGACGACAATGCGTTTCAAACGCTGGCAAATCGATCTGCCGCAGCGACTTCAGCGGCTGCGCGGGATGAGCATGACAAAGCAGTAGAACAGCTTCACGCTGCTGGTGTGACCGTTCATGTGTTTGACGATGAAGGTGAGCGCGATACACCCGACAGCGTGTTCCCAAACAACTGGTTTTCGACTCATCCCGGCGGTCATGTCGCCGTATATCCGATGTTCGTACCATCGCGCCGGCGCGAGAGACGCGCAGATGTGATCGAGTTGCTGAAGCGTGAATATCGAGTGCAAGACGTCATCGACTATTCCGGCCTCGAACACGACGACCTCGCGCTTGAGGGAACGGGCGCAATGGTTCTGGATCACGTTGGGCGTATCGCTTACACCGTTCGGTCCAACCGCGCCGATCCGGTGTTGTTGGAGCGCTTCTGTACGCATTTCAACTATGAGCCGATCGCGTTCGATGCAAAGGATGCCGAAGGACGCGATGTCTATCACACCAATGTTCTGTTGGGGATCGGGACGCACTACGCGCTGATCTGTTTGGACATGATTTCCGACCCAGAACGTCGGGCAACAGTTCGGGCACGGCTCGAGGAGTCTGGTCGTACTGTCATCGATCTGTCTCATGAACAGATCGCAGATTTTGCAGGAAACGCGATTGAGCTTAGCGGCAACGATGGTCTTGTTTTGGCGCTGTCCAGCCGTGCGCTAATGGCTCTTACGCCCGCTCAAGTCGCGGTTATCGAAGCCAGCGCAACTCCGCTGCCGCTCTCGGTTCCCACAATTGAAACAGCCGGTGGATCCGTACGTTGTATGATCGCTGGTATCCATCTTTCCCGCCGATAGGAGTCTTTGATGCAACCCTCTGATAAGGCCCTCGTGCCGTTTGTATCCGTCGACAACATGATGCGTCTGGTTCACCACGTCGGGGTCGAACAGATGATCAAACAGATTGCTGCGCAGATCGAAGCTGATTTCAAACGCTGGGAGAGTTTTGATAAAACGCCCCGCATCCCGGCTCACTCACCGCACGGCGTAATTGAACTGATGCCAACCTCGGATGGTGAGGCTTACGGGTTCAAATACGTAAACGGTCACCCCAAGAACACGTCTGAGGGCCTGCAAACCGTTACAGCGTTTGGCCTGCTGGCTGATGTTTATACCGGCTACCCGACATTATTGACCGAAATGACTATGCTGACCGCACTGCGGACGGCGGCAACCTCGGCGCTGGTTGGCAAATACCTCGCGCCCAAATCCGCGACGACGATGGCCATGATCGGAAACGGAGCGCAATCCGAGTTCCAGTGCCTCGCATTCAAGGCCATGTGCGGGATCGATACTGTCCGGCTTTATGACACCGATGCGAACGCGACTGCGAAATGCGCGGCCAACCTCAAGGGCAAGGGGCTGACGGTTGCGCCCTGCAAGACGCCAGAGGACGCGATCGAAGGCGCTCAGATCATAACGACCTGCACCGCAGACAAGAAATACGCCACCATCCTGACAGACAATATGGTCGGCCCCGGCGTCCACATCAACGCGATTGGCGGCGATTGCCCCGGCAAAACCGAACTGCACCGCGATATCCTTCTGCGCTCAAAAATCTTTGTAGAATACCCCGAGCAAACGCGGATCGAAGGTGAAATACAGGCTCTGGAGGATGATTACCCGGTCACCGAGATGTGGGAAGTGATGACCGGACAGGCCAAAGGCCGCACCGACGATCGACAGATCACGTTGTTTGACAGTGTAGGTTTCGCAATCGAAGATTTTTCAGCACTACGATACATTAAAAGTGCAATTGAAGGCACTGATTTCTATGAAGCATTGGATATGCTAGCAGACCCTGACGACCCAAGGGACCTGTTTGGGATGTTGATGCGGGCAGGATAAAGAACCCGCACATCAATAACTGTGCCCCGGCCTTTGGCCGGGGCTTTTTCTTATCCGGCCAGCGATGGCAAGTATAGAACGATCCCCGGAAAAGCCACTAGCAGCGCGATGGTCAGAGCATCTGCAATGAAGAAAGGTGTCACACCCTTGAACACATCCTGAACGCTGAGATCAGGCCGCACCCCGGCAACGACAAAACAATTCAGGCCGATGGGTGGTGTGATCAGGCAGAACTCGGCCATTTTCACCACCAGGATACCAAACCAGATCGCACACATCGGCCCGGACATGCCAAAAGCGCTGTCTGCGGCGCTGACGGCCTCTCCCCCATTCAGGGCCATAACGGCGGGATACACGACAGGCAGTGTCAAAAGCAGCATGCCGATCGCATCCATGAACATGCCCAGCACAGCATAGGCCAGCAAGATGCAGATCAGGATCAGCATCGGCGACATCTCGAGCGAGGTGATCCAGTCGGAAAACGCTCCGGGCAGATCAGCGAACCCTAGAAAGCGGACATAAATCAGAACGCCCCAGATGATCGCAAAGATCATGGCGGTCAGTTTGGCGGTTTCAAGCAAGGCCGACTTGAACTCTGGCCAGCGCATCCCGTGGATCAGGGCAAAGCAGAACACGATGAAGGCACCGATGGCTCCGCCCTCGGTCGGGGTGCCCCAGGCCTTGTCGCCGAAAGGGTTGTAAACAAAGCAGATTATGATGAGGATCACCGCCACGATGGGCAATGCGCCCGGAAGCGCCGCAAATCGTTGTTTCCAGGTAAATCCTGTCACAGGCGGCCCGACGGATTTGAAAATCACGGCGATGCCAACGATCAACAACCCATAAATCACCGCCGAGAACGCACCGGGAATAAAACCCGCAAGCAACAGTTTTCCCACGTCCTGCTCGACAATTATGGCGTAGATCACAAGGATCGCAGACGGCGGAATAAGAGAAGCCAAGGTCCCACCAGCGGCGACCACCCCGGCGGCGAAACGTTTGTTATACCCTACGGACAGCATCTCGGGGATGGCGATGCGCGCAAAGACAGCTGATGTGGCGACCGAGGCACCTGAGACCGCTGCAAAACCGGCGGTCGCAAAGATTGTTGAAACGGCCAAACCGCCAGGCACCCAAGCCACCCAGCGTTTTGCCGCCTCAAACAAGGCGCGGGTCAGGCCAGCGTAATAAGCAAGATAGCCAATCAGTATGAATGTTGGGATCAGGCTGAGTGTATGCGATGCCACCTTAGAGTGCGGCACCTGCCCGGCTGTTTTGACTGCGACCGTCAGCGCTTTGCCAAATCGCCCAGGATCATACCCAAACTTGGCCCAGAATATCCAAATAAGGCCAATCAAGCCTGCCAAACCAGCGGCGAATGCCACCCGCATGCCCGTGACGACCAGGATCAGCAGACCGGCAGTGACCCAAAGGCCGATATCAATCGTATCCATGGGTCAGTTACGTCCTTCGAATTGTTCGGCCTCGGCTGCAGCCTGCGCAGCGGCATCCTGTATCAGCGGTACGGCCACCGGGGAATCGAGCCCTAGCAAGAAGGCGCGTCCATAGCCCCAGACCTGCAAGATCAGCCGGGCACAAAGAACCGAAAAAGCAACGGGTGCCAACAGCTTGGCTGGCCAAATAGGTATCCCGATATCGATTGAGCTGTCGCGGCTCCACATCGGGGCGCCAAAATCAAAGGAGCGGTCGAAATGGGACCAACTGCCCCAAACCAGTGCCAGCATCAGCAGCAGGATCAACAGAACCGAGATCAGTTCAAACAACCACAGCGCCCGCCCTTTCAGGCGCGAGATCGCGATATCCATACGGATGTGCCCGCCATCGCGTTGCACAAACGAAATGCCCAGAAATGCGATCAGGGGCATCGCCTGTTCGATCCAGTCAACATAGCCGGGCAACGGCGCGTTCAAGGCGTTTCGGCCGCTGACTGACACAACAGCCAGCACCATCAGTCCGAAGACCGCAAATCCACTGATCAGCGCCATAAAGCGCTCCAATCGCAACAATCGATGATCCAGCCGACTTAGAAGACTGCCATCCTCAAGCACCGTGGCATGTCCTGCCATCTCAGCAATCCTTTGATTGTAGGAAAGGCCGGGTGCCCAATGACACCCGGCGAAGGGCGATTAATTACCGCCGCGTTGCTGTTGCAGTGTTGCCTGCACTAGATCGTACAGGTCCTGCGCTGGCAAACCCTGAGCCGTCATGTCTTCAATCCATTTTGCGCGGATTGGATCGGCGGCCTTAGCGCGGAACTCTTCAAGAACTGCGCCGTCAATCTCGACCTTTTCAACGCCCTTTTCTTCCAGAACGCCGTCCCACTTTTCAAGCAGTCCACCGTAGTTGGCCAGATAATGTGCGATCGCCTCATCAATCGAGCTATCAAGCGCCTCACGGTGTTCCGCTGGCAGGGCTTCATAGGCGTCTATATTCACCACAACTGGGCAATTCACGGTTCCCGGATTGAGGTTCGCCGTCCACCAGTCGGCTTCGTTGATGGTTCCAAACGACAGATGTGCATGCTGAGCGAAAGCAACAGTGTCGACAACGCCAGATTCCATCGCGTTGTAAGCCTCGGTCGCTGGCACCGAAGTCGGAACGCCACCAACCGCTTCGAATGCCTGCCCTAACCCGCCGGTGGCGCGGACGCGCATTCCGTCGAAATCGGCAAGTTCATCACGAGGGTCACCGGTGCCAACAAGGTTATATTGAGGCATCGGCGAGGTCATGATGATACGCGCGTTCCATTGCGCCATCTCATCCTTGACCGCCGGGTGATCATAAACCGCGTGGCTGACGGCCACTTCTTCATCCAGTGTGTTCACACCCAGGAAGGGCAGTTCCAGAACAGTGATCGCGCGGTTCTTGTCGCGGTGGTAGCCCGCGCAGAACTGCGCCATCTCAAACGCACCAATCTCGATCCCGTCCAGATTTTCCTTGGGCTTCGACAGGCCACCATAGCTGACATTGATGGTGAAATCGCCGCCGGTTTTCTCGTTCACCAGTTCAGCCAGTTTTTCAACATGTTCGGTAAAAGCACGACGTTTACCCCAGACCGAGGCATTCCATTCGGTCGCGGCTGCCTCGGTGACAAACGCCACGCTCAGGGCGGCAAAGGCCGCACCACTCAGTATCTTATTCATTGTGATCTCTCCCATAGATGCGCCCCCTATCGAGGCGCTTGAAAGAGAAGCTAGCGCCTAGTCTGGAATCTGCCAACCCCTGCTTGGATAAGCGGTGTTACCGCAATCAATTCAGCTCAACAAAATGGGGCTATACACTAATATTCCAGAACCGATCCGTTGAGCTTTATATATGTTACAGTTATATTATTGTTATTATTACATAATTACTAATAATTTCATATTTGTTTACAAGTAACGCGATTATTCTGAAACTTATTTACAAAGAAGTTCAAGGATTATCGCAATTTATTTATTTCTTTTCTGATCTCCGTATTATTCGACTCGGGGAGGAAATGGATCGACATTGTCTGATCGGCTGGCAATATCGGTCACATGCAATCCAGTCTAGAGGGAGGAGCCTCAAAAATGACCACCGCTGCCCAGGCAGATGCCAAGACATATCCGCCATCCGCAGAAACCGTCGCCCGCGCGCATGTCGACGCCTACAAATACGCAGATATGTATGCTGCGTCGATCAACAAGCCTGAAGCGTTTTGGGATGAGCAAGGCAAGCGCGTTGACTGGATCAAGCCCTATACTCAGGTCAAAGACGTCAGCTATGAATTTGGTTCGGTTGGCATAAATTGGTATGCGGACGGTACGCTTAACGTCTCAGCCAACTGCTTGGACCGTCATTTGAAGACGCGTGGCGATCAGACGGCCATTATCTGGGAGCCAGATGATCCAAACGACACGGCTCAGTATATTACTTATGCCGAACTGCATCGCCGCACTTGCCGGATGGCCAACATCCTTGAGTCGATGGGTGTACGCAAAGGCGACCGTGTTGTCATCTATCTGCCAATGATCCCCGAAGCTGCTTACGCGATGCTGGCTTGTGCACGGATCGGAGCGATTCATTCGATTGTATTTGCCGGATTTTCACCCGACGCGTTGGCGGCACGTATCAACGGTTGCGACGCCAAAGTCGTCATCACTGCCGATGAGGCGCCCCGTGGTGGCCGCAAGACCCCGCTGAAGTCGAACGCAGACGCTGCACTGCTGCACTGTAAGGACACAGTAAAATGCTTGGTCGTTAAACGCACTGGCGGGCAAACCACGTGGATCGACGGTCGTGACTACGATTACAACGAAATGGCGCTTGAGGCGGACGACTATTGTGCACCCGCTGAGATGAACGCGGAAGACCCGCTGTTCATCCTCTATACCTCCGGTTCGACAGGTCAGCCCAAGGGCGTTGTTCATACGACCGGCGGCTATTTGGTCTATGCGGCCATGACGCATGAGATCACGTTCGATTATCACGAAGGCGACATTTACTGGTGCACGGCGGATGTGGGCTGGGTCACCGGCCACAGCTATATCGTCTATGGCCCGCTGGCCAACGGTGCGACCACGCTGATGTTCGAAGGTGTGCCTACCTATCCGGATGCCTCGCGCTTCTGGCAGGTGTGTGAAAAGCACAAGGTGAACCAGTTCTATACCGCCCCAACTGCGCTGCGCGCTCTGATGGGGCAAGGCAACGAGTGGGTCGAGAAGTGCGACCTGAGCGACCTACGCACGTTGGGCACGGTCGGCGAGCCTATCAATCCGGAGGCCTGGAACTGGTATAACGAAGTGGTTGGCAGTGGACGTTGTCCGATCGTTGACACCTGGTGGCAGACCGAAACTGGCGGTCACTTGATGACCCCCCTGCCCGGTGCTCACGCGATGAAGCCCGGCTCGGCGATGAAGCCCTTCTTTGGCATTCAGCCCGTGGTTCTCGACCCTCAGTCCGGTGTTGAGATCGAAGGCAATGGTGTCGAAGGCGTTCTGTGCATCAAGGACAGCTGGCCCGGTCAGATGCGCACCGTTTGGGGCGATCATGAGCGGTTCGAAAAGACCTATTTCTCGGATTACAAAGGCTACTACTTCACAGGCGACGGCTGCCGTCGGGATGAGGATGGCGATTACTGGATCACCGGCCGCGTCGATGATGTGATCAACGTCTCGGGTCACCGGATGGGTACTGCCGAAGTGGAAAGTGCGCTGGTGGCACATGCCGCCGTGGCCGAGGCCGCCGTTGTCGGATATCCACATGAAATCAAAGGACAAGGCATCTATTGCTATGTCACGTTGATGAATGATCGCGAGCCTTCGGATGATCTACTGAAGGAGTTGCGCACTTGGGTCCGGACCGAGATCGGCCCGATCGCCAGCCCGGATGTGATCCAGTGGGCTCCTGGCCTGCCCAAGACACGCTCGGGCAAGATCATGCGCCGCATCCTGCGCAAGATTGCCGAGAACGACTTTGGCTCGCTTGGGGATACTTCCACACTGGCCGATCCTTCGGTGGTCGAAGACCTGATCGTAAACCGCGCGAACAAGTGAGGATGTGATGGACGCTGCCACGACCATATCCCCCGCCGTTCTGATCCTTCTCGGCCCTCCGGGCGCCGGGAAGGGCACGCAGGCCCGTATGTTGGAAGAGAAGTTCGGGCTTGTACAACTCAGCACCGGTGATCTGCTGCGCGACGCGGTTGCCGCAGGCACTGATGCCGGTAATGCGGCCAAAGCGGTAATGGAGGCCGGTGATCTTGTCAGCGACGGGATCGTCATCGCTATCCTGCGCGACCGCATGGCGGAACCGGACTGCTCCAAGGGCGTCATTCTTGATGGGTTCCCGCGCACTACGGTTCAGGCCGAAGCGCTGGATGGATTGCTTGCGTCTTCAGATCAGAAGATCAACGCGGCCATCAGCCTTGAGGTTGAAGACGCCGAGATGGTAACCCGGATTTCAGGCCGTTACACCTGTGCCGGATGTGGCGAAGGCTATCACGACACGTACAAGCAGCCTATCGAAGATGGCAAATGCGATAAGTGCGGCCACACCGAGTTCAAGCGCCGTGCTGATGACAATGCCGAGACTGTAGCCTCGCGGCTGGCGGCCTATCACGCGCAGACCGCGCCGCTGATTGACTACTATCAGGCCCATGGCGTGCTGAAAGGCATCGATGCCATGGGTCAGATCGACGACATCGCGCAAGACCTTCAAGGGATTGTTAGCGAAGTCATGAATTAAGGGGAGGAGACAAGCCCTAGGGCTTTGATCCTAAATCAGAATACTTCGATGGACCCGCCTTGGCGGACCAGAGAAGTTATGCCTGACGTCACGGGGCGTTTGGCACAACCGAGAAGCGGCCCACCGCACTGGAGGAGTTGGGCAATGGGCCGCCAATGAGGGAAGCGAAGGAGGAACCCGCGATGGCGGATCATTCAACAAACTCCGCGCAGACTGCCGAAGCCGACAAGGGCTATTGGCAGGCCAACCTGCGCCTCATCTACATCAGCCTCGCGATTTGGGCGCTGGTGTCGTTTGGATTCGGCATTCTGCTGCGTCCGCTGCTGTCTGGCATCGCCGTTGGCGGTACAGATCTGGGCTTTTGGTTCGCTCAGCAAGGATCGATCCTGGTCTTTCTGGTGCTGATCTTCAACTACGCCTGGCGCATGAACAAGCTCGACGCTGAACACGGCGTGGACGAGGAGTAAGAGCCATGGATCAGTTTACCATCAACCTGCTGTTTGTGGGCGCGTCCTTTGCGCTTTACATCGGCATCGCGATCTGGGCCCGTGCGGGTTCCACATCGGAATTCTATGCCGCCGGTCGCGGCATTCACCCGGTCACCAACGGTATGGCGACAGCGGCAGACTGGATGTCTGCGGCCTCGTTCATCTCGATGGCGGGTCTGATTGCTTTTACCGGCTATGACAACTCAACCTTTCTGATGGGTTGGACCGGTGGCTACGTGCTGCTGGCTCTGCTGCTTGCGCCTTATCTGCGTAAGTTCGGCAAATACACCGTGTCGGAATTCATCGGCGACCGCTTCTACAGCCAGACAGCTCGCATCGTTGCCGTGATTTGCCTGATCGTTGCCTCGGTGACCTATGTGATTGGTCAGATGACTGGCGTGGGCGTGGCCTTCGGCCGCTTCCTCGAAGTGTCCAACACCTCGGGTCTGCTAATCGGTGCCGCTGTTGTGTTTGCCTACGCGGTGTTTGGCGGGATGAAGGGCGTGACCTACACTCAGGTCGCTCAGTACTGCGTGCTGATCACCGCCTATACTATCCCGGCCATCTTCATCTCGTTGCAGCTGACCGGTACGCCGGTTCCGGCGCTGGGTCTGTTTGGTGACACCGCAAGCGGTGAACCGTTGCTGACCAAGCTGGACGCCATCGTGACCGAGCTGGGCTTCAACGAATACACAGCACACCACTCGAACACGCTGAACATGGTGCTGTTCACCCTATCGCTGATGATCGGTACAGCGGGTCTGCCGCACGTCATCATGCGCTTCTTCACCGTTCCTAAGGTATCTGACGCACGTTGGTCGGCTGGCTGGGCGCTGGTCTTCATCGCGCTGCTGTACCTGACCGCCCCTGCGGTTGGTGCCATGGCGCGTCTGAACATCAGTGACATGATGTGGCCCAATGGCGGCATCGAAGGTGGCGCTGTCTCGGTCGAAGATATAGACAACGATCCGCGCTATGATTGGATGGCTACTTGGCAGAAAACCGGTCTGTTGGATTGGGAAGACAAGAACGGCGACGGCAAGATTCAGTACTACAACGACAAGAATGCCGACATGCAGGCGCTTGCCGAAGAAAAAGGCTGGGTCGGAAACGAGCTAACCAAGTTCAACCGCGACATCCTGGTTCTGGCCAACCCCGAGATTGCCAACCTGCCTGGTTGGGTAATCGGTCTGGTCGCAGCCGGTGGTCTTGCGGCTGCTCTGTCTACCGCTGCGGGTCTACTGCTGGCAATTTCGTCGGCCGTGTCCCACGACCTTGTCAAAGGTGCAATCAACCCGTCGATCTCTGAAAAGGGTGAACTTCTAGCGGCGCGGATTGCCATGGCTGTAGCCATCGTTGTTGCAACCTATCTGGGTCTCAACCCTCCGGGCTTTGCGGCGCAGACGGTTGCATTGGCCTTCGGTCTGGCGGCTGCCTCGATCTTCCCGGCGCTGATGATGGGGATCTTCTCGACCCGCATCAACAACACCGGTGCGGTCGCAGGTATGCTGGCTGGTCTGACCGTAACCCTGGTCTACATCTTCCTGCATAAGGGCTGGCTGTTCATTCCGGGCACCAACTCGTTCACCGATGCTGACCCACTTCTGGGTCCGATCAAGTCGACCTCGTTCGGCGCCATCGGTGCGATGATCAACTTTGCGGTCGCCTACTTTGTCGCGGGCGCTACCAAAGAGACTCCGCAGGAGATCAAAGATATGGTCGAAAGCATTCGCATTCCCCGTGGTGCGGGCGCAGCTCAGGATCACTGAGTGTGATGCGGTCGGCGGCTCTTGTCTTCGATCGCGTCTTTCGACTTACTGTTCCCGCCCGGCACACCACCGGGCGGGATTTTTATTCGGAACTCCGGAGAGCGTAAATGCCCCTGTCTCATGACGAAATCACCCGGTTTCTGAAATCTGTGCACCCCTATGACGCCTTGCCCCAAGATGCTTTGGACGAGTTGGTCCAGCAGATCGAAGTGCGCGAGGTCGATGCCGATGGCAGCATTTACCAGTTGGGCAAAGCTCTGCCCGGCGTCTTTGTTATCTACGAAGGACAGGTGGAGATTACAGATGAAAACGGCGCTGTCGTTTCGCATCTCGGTTTGCGCAATTCCTTCGGTGAGCGCGGATTGCTGAAGGATGGCAAGGCCGCAACCCATGCGCGCGCGCATACACCGTCGGTGCTGATCGTGCTGCCACCAGATCTGGTGAAAAACCTGATCGACGGGCACGATGTGGTGTCCAAATTTTTCGACCGCACGCGCGGTGGGCGCAGTGGGCCACAAAGCCTGGCCACAAGTGCAATTGACATTTTGATGGCGCGCGACCCTGCCACCTGCCCGCCTGATACTCCGGTTCAAGACGCCGCGCAGATCATGCGCGACCGACATATCTCATCCCTCTGCGTGACTGAGGATGAAAAGTTGCTGGGCATCGCGACCCTGCGCGATATCTCGGGTAAATTCGTCGCCGAGTCGATGCCAGCAGACACTGCGGTTTCAGCCATCATGACCACCAACCCGATCACGCTGTCCCCCACCGATATCGGCTCGGACGTGCTGCATGTGATGATGGAGCGTGGCATTGGGCATATCCCGATTTCCGAGGCCGGGCGGTTGGTTGGCATCGTCACTCAAACCGACCTCACCCGTTATCAGGCGGTCAATTCTGCCGAGTTGGTGGGCCGGATCGCCCGCGCCAATACTGCCGATGAGATGGCTACAGTCACTGCCGAGATACCCCAACTGCTGGTTCAACTCGTTGCAGGCGGCAACCGGCACGAGATCGTGACACGACTGATCACCGACATTGCTGACACCGCAACACGGCGCTTGCTGGCACTGGCCGAGGCCGAGCTTGGGGCACCTCCGGTGCCATACCTGTGGCTGGCCTGCGGCTCGCAAGGACGGCAGGAGCAGACCGGTGTTTCGGATCAGGACAATTGCCTGATGCTGGATGACAGCGTAACCGAAAACGACATGGCGTACTTCGCCGAGCTGGCGAAATTTGTGTCGGACGGGCTGGACACCTGCGGGTATTTCTATTGCCCCGGCGACATGATGGCGACAAACCCACGTTGGTGCCAACCAGTCAGGGTCTGGCGCGATTACTTCAAAGGATGGATCGACCGGCCGAACCCTGAGGCACAGATGCTGGCCTCAGTCATGTTCGATCTACGCCCGATCGGGGGCAATTTCGACCTGTTCACTGATCTGCAGTCCGAGACTTTGGCCAATGCCAGCGCAAACTCGATCTTCGTGGCGCACATGATCTCGAATTCGCTGAAACACACGCCACCATTGGGGCTGCTGCGCGGTTTTGCAACGATCCGGTCGGGTGAGCACCGCAATACGCTGGACCTCAAGCACAATGGCGTCGTGCCTGTGGTTGATCTGGCACGCATCTACAGCCTTCAGGGTCAGTTAACCGAGGCCAACACACGCGCGCGGCTCAGCGCTGCTGAGGCTGCTGGTGTCCTAAGCGCTACTGGAGCACGCGATCTTTTGGACGCCTATGACCTCATCGCTGAAACCCGGCTTGAACATCAGGCACGTCTGGTCAAGGTCGGTGATGCGCCCGACAACTACCTTCCCCCGGCTGACCTGTCCGACTTTGAGCGAAGTCATCTCCGCAACGCCTTTGTCGTGATAAAAACGATGCAATCGGCGGTTGGACACGGCAAGGGAATGCTGGGGTAAGCAACTGGAAATGAACGGAGAAACCTTATGTTTCTGGAACTGATCGGCACAATCTTTGCGGGCTTTGCTTTTGCGGGTGTTGTGATGGTTGTGAACAAGCTGACCGGGGGACGCCTACCCAAATGGGCCGCGCCGGTTGCAGCGGGTATCGGGATGATCGCGATGACGATCACCAGCGAATACTCGTGGTACGATCGAACACGTGACCAACTGCCCGACAGTTTGACTGTGGTACAAGAAGTCGAGAGCCGTGCCTTTTATCGTCCCTGGACCTACGCGGTACCGTTTGTAGACCGCTTTGCCGCAATCGATTCTGCCTCGGTCCGTACCAATGGCAGCGTGCCCGACGAACGTTTGGTCGATCTGTATTTCTTCGGTCGCTGGGCACCAGTGTCGAAGATGCCCGTTGCGGTCAATTGCGCTGATAACAGCCGGGCCAATCTGGCTGACGGGGCAGAATTCGCTGATGACGGACGTTTGCTGAACGCCAGTTGGATCAAGATTGACGCCGATGATCCGGTGATCGAGGCAACTTGCGGGGTCTGAAGATGTTGAATCACCTTAGCTTGCGCCTGCGGGTCTTTCTATTCTTCCTACTGCTGGCGGCAGGCGGGCTGGTTATCAGCGCTTTGGCTTTGTGGGTCGGCTATCAAAGGGCACGTGATCCCGGACTGTTGGACGCGTTCATCTTTGCAGAGATTCTGATTGCGTTTGGGATGTTGGCGTTGGTTGCCGGAGTTTGGCTTCTGTTCGATGACAATGTTGCAAAACCAATCGAACGGCTTTCGGCACAATTGCGCGCGCGCGCTCATGCCGGGGTCAGCGCTGATCTGGACCTTCAGGCCGCACGCTATTTGGGTGATCTGGCCCCCGCCGCCGCCGGGCTGGCCGAACAATTGGCCGCAAACGCCATGAACACGGCAGAGGCTGTGGCGGCAGAGACCGCTCATTTGGCTTCGGAAAAACAGCGCCTCACCGCGCTGCTGACCGAAATCCCGGTCGCCATGCTGCTGGCGGGACCCAAGCATCAGATTGTCTTGTATGACGCTCAGGCAGCCGAGGTTCTGGCGCAAATCGCGCATCCCCGTTTGAACGCCTCGCTGTTTGATTACCTCGAAGCAACTGGCCTGACCGACGCTTATGCCAAGCTGATCAAGACCGGAAAAGACGTACATTGCACACTGACCAGCGTTGACGGGCGGCAAACCTATTCGGCCCGAATAAAACCCTTGGGCGATGCACCCGGGTATATGCTGGTTTTCGACGACAGCGCTGCACAGATCGAACCGGACGAGGCGCGCCCACTGGTCTATGATTTCGAGCTTCTTGAAACGCCCGGCGACGACGCGTTTGAAGAAAGGCCGTTACTGGATCTTTGCTTTGTGGTGTTTGACACCGAAACCACGGGGCTTCTACCGCATAAGGACGAAATCGTTCAGATCGGCGCGGTGCGCGTCGTGAAGGGCAAAATTGTCGAGGGCGAGCGGTTGGACACGCTGGTCAATCCCGGCATCCCGATCCCGCCAGCCTCGACCAAGGTACACAAGGTCAGTGACAGGATGGTCCAGGGCGCACCCGATATTGCCCAGGCTGGCCGCAGCTTTCATCAATTCGCCCGTGACGCGGTGATTGTTGCGCATAACGCACCGTTCGACATGGCATTTCTGCACCGCCACGCTGAGCGTATGCAGGTAGAGTGGACCCATCCCATTCTGGATACCGTCTTGCTGTCGGCGGTGCTGTTCGGGGCAAGCGAAACGCACACGCTGGATTCGGTTTGCGAACGGCTGGGTATCACAATCCCCGAAGCCTTGCGTCACACGGCATTGGGCGATGCGGTCGCCACGGCAGAAGTGCTGGTTCTGATGCTGCCAATGCTCAACGCGCGCGGCATGACAACCTTTGGCGACGTCATTGCGGAAACCCGCAAACACGGCCGGTTGCTGGAGGATCTGAACTAGCCGGAAAATCCACAATTCACCGCAGCTTTTCGTGGACAATCCCTGCGCCACATGGCACCTGAGACAGGCCCCTTGAACGAGCGCGTGATGACGGAAAAAACATTCATTCCTGGCCCTGAGGACAATTTTGCCTTTCGCGAGGCGTTGGGCTGTTTCGGCACCGGGGTCACCGTTGTCACCACCAGCACCGCTGAAGGACCCGCCGCAATCACGGTGAACTCGTTCGCATCCGTGTCTTTGGACCCACCATTGGTTTTATGGTGTCTCGACCGGAACTCGAACCGGTATGACGCCTTCAGCGCCTGCGAACATTACGCGATCCATGTGATGGCGCAGGACCAGCATGATCAGGCGCTGCAATTTGCGCGCAACGGGTTCGATTTTTCCCATGCAGATTGGCAGGAAGATGATGCCGGGCGTCCCCGTCTTGCTGAATGTCTGGCCCGCTTCGACTGTCGCTTGTCGGCGCGACACACGGCAGGTGATCACCTGATTCTTGTTGGCCATGTCGAGAAAGTCATGCACCGCCCCGGTCAAGGATTGATCTTTAAACGCGGCCAGTTTGGTGGTTTCGCAGATTTGATCTAGTCGTCCAGCGATCCGTGGACGGCCAATGCTTCAAGCTGCGTTTCTTGCGGCGTGATCACACGAAACGCCTCGTGCACCCCTGCCCCTGTCAATTCCCGGGCCACAGTCAGCAACGTGTTCGGGGCATGATCCTCGCACATCTCGGTCATGTGCGCGATTTCGGTCTGCGCGACATCCATCGCCGCCTCGACCGATGGTGCGCCGTATAACTGCACAAAATGCTCAGCCAGATTCTTTGTCAGTTGGTCAATTTCAGCCTGCTCAATTTGCGTAACCGCAACGAATGTCACGCGCCCAAACGTCTCAAGCCCCAGCCAACCGTTGGCAAAGGCCTGACGTGCCTTGCCTTCCAAGTCGGCCTCTCCCCAATTCGAAAACTCGAAACCACCCGGGATGCACCACTCACCGGTTCGTGCAGGTGAATGGAACACGTTCATGTCGCTTTCATCAAAATGGATTGCGCGGGCGAGATTCATCAGACGGTCTCCAACAGTTCTGTCAGCGGGCGTATTTGGGTCTCTGCGCCCTCGCGGATCAGCATGCCAAACCGTTCGTCGGTGCCGAGAAATACACCGGAGTCCGCGATGGGTTCGCCAACCCCGCGCAGCAGCCCCATCCATTCGGCATGGAGCGGCGCGTTGCCCTCTTCTTGCCAGCGGTTGAGCCATGTCAGCATGTGGCGCGACCAGCTTTCGACCAGTTGCGTCGCCGAAACGTCAGCACAACCTTCATCATAAAGCGCAGTTACATCCGGCGTTTCCCCGGGGGCGTCGCTGGTCGGCAGCAATGCAAGCTCCCAACCGACGACAAGCCAATCAGGAATCTCGCCAGCCTCGGCAGACGAGGCTGCAACCTTCATCGTCCCGCATTTTGCGCCATTCACGCAGATCACTCCGTCCCAGCCTAGATGCACAGCAACTTCTGGAGGAGCCAATGCGCCCAGGGCGTTCTGGAAACCGACGGCACATAGCGGCAACATTGCTATTGCATCCTGCAGCGGCACCTCGGGGGCAAAGACGATGGCAACGCGCAAACGATCCGCCTGAATACTATAGACCACGGTTCCCCCATCACAGCCTAGCGCCGCCATGGCCTGAGCCTTTTCGAACGGATCCTCTCCGGCCTTGGCAGGATGCCCGCTGAGCAATGGGGGAAAGACCGGGTGGCTCATGCATTCCCCTTGGCAATCATGTCGCGAGCGATCTTGCGGAAGGCTTCTGCCTGTGGGCTGTCGGGTTTGCTGACCACGATCGGAGCACCCCCGTCTGCTGCCACGCGGATATCCAGATGCAGTGGTATCTCACCCAGCAGCGGCACGCCCAATGCCTCGGCTTCTGACGCCACACCGCCATGACCGAACACGTGTTCTTCGTGTCCACAATTCGAACAGATATGTGTCGACATATTTTCAATCATCCCAAAGATGGGTGTTTTGAGCTGATTAAACATGTCGATCCCCTTGCGAGCATCGATCAAAGCCACGTCTTGTGGGGTTGAAACAACGATGGCGCCATCCACCTGAAACTTTTGGCTCAACGTAAGTTGCACATCACCCGTGCCAGGAGGCAGGTCAACGATCAGCACATCCAGCGCGCCCCATTGCACCTGCCCCATCATCTGCTGCAATGCGCCCATCAGCATCGGGCCACGCCAGACAACCGCCTGTCCTTCGTTGGTCATCAGTCCCATCGACATCATGGTAACACCGTGATTGCGCAAAGGCAGAATCGTCTTGCCATCAGGGCTGGCCGGACGGCCCGAGACGCCCAGCATCCGGGGTTGCGACGGACCGTAGACATCTGCATCCAAAAGACCCACGCGGCGCCCTTCTGCGGCTAGCGCGCAGGCAAGGTTGGCCGACACAGTGGACTTGCCGACGCCCCCTTTACCAGACGCCACCGCGATGATCCGGTCCACACCCGGAACCGCCTGCGGACCGGTTTGCGAAGGCTTAGGCTTGGGCTTCAAATCGGGTGGGACCTTGTCTGAATGCGCGGTCATCATGGCCGAGACGTTGGACACGCCGTCCACCATCTGCGCCGCTTTCTCGGCTGTGGCGCGCACGGGCTCCATTTTCTCGGCCTGTTTGGGATCAATCTCAAGTACAAAGCGTACCGTATCCCCCTCGACATTCAGCGCGCGCACAATACCTGCGCTGACGATATCCTGTCCGGAAACAGGATCAGTGATCTTCTTAAGGTTCGCCAGTACGGCGTCACGGATGCTCATGCGATCACCTCCGTTGCCCGCCCTTCGATTAGGGTCTTGCGTGTCGACTGATTGCGGTCGCCGCTCATTGCATGATACTCCGTCTCATTTCGTTCATTTGACGCAATTGGCCTGACACCGTTAGGTTTGGCCATGCGCTTTGTCCTGTTGTGCCTGAGCCTGACGCTCACCGCCACCCCCTCTTGGTCACAAGAGGCAATTGGACTCGCAGCGCCAGATGAGATTTCAAACTCGGGTCTTCTGCAACATATCCTTCCGCGCTTCTCTCTCAAGACTGGGGTTCGCGTTGTCGCAGACGATAATGGTGTAATGGCTCTTGCTCCGGCACCTCCTGGCGATCCGGTTTTTGCCCGTGACGAAACAGTCTATCACCTGCGCATTAATGCCAGCGCAAAGGAAATCAAGTTCCGAGACTGGCTGTTGTCCGACATTGGGAAACGTACGGTCGAAAGCTTTGTTCCCGCTGAAGGTGGGCCCTTTAGCGCGAACTTCGAAATCGCAGATGTTGTCGAAGACGCTAAAATCGACGGAGATGCTGCTTTGGGTCAGGATTTGTCGTTTACTCACTGTGGTCGGTGCCATGTGATCGGGCCGCAAAATCGCATGAACGGATTGGGTTCCACGCCGTCTTTCGCCGTCCTGCGCGCGATGCCTGATTGGTCCGAGCGGTTTCAGGCCTTTTTTGCCCTGAACCCGCATCCCGCCTTCACTCAGATTGAGGGCGTAACCGAGCCCTTCCCGCCCGAGCGTCCATCGCCGATCCATCCGGTGGAAATAAGTCTGGATGATCTCGAAGCCATTTTGGCCTTTGTCGCCGCCATCAGCGCCGCCGATCTGGGCGCACCGCTGCAACTTCAGTGATCCTTACGCTTTGAAAAATAATCGTCCGTTGTCACGACACGGGGTCTGGGAGATGATTGGAAAGGATTATCAGCGCTGTGAAACTGAGCATTTACCCTACAATCATCACACATCTGAATCAGCCTTGCCTGATCCGAAGTTGCAAACATCGGATGTGTTCCCGACAGTTTGTCCATTATGCGCTCGATCGTCGACCTGACGCCAAAGGCCGCACCACATTCGATGCATTCGAACGGCTCTTCCTCGTTAAGAACCTGCTGCGACAGGGCCTTGTCGCTGAGGTCAAGCTGCGGCACCAGATTAATGGCTTGCTCAGGACAGATCGTGCGACAGATACCGCATTGCAGGCAGGCATCCTGCTGAAAGTTCAACTGCGGCTTGTCTGGATTGTCGATCAGCGCACCTGAGGGGCACAAAGATACACAACTGAGACACAAGGTGCAGGTGCCAGTGTTTACTACGACGGCGCCATATGACGCGCCATCGGGCAATGCCAACGGTGATTCGGTCTTGGCATTCAGCGCTTGTGCCGCCAGTCGGGTGATCTGTCGCCGGTTCCCCAATGGAAGAACCGGATCGGTCAATGGTAGCGGCACCTCTTGCGCGTAAAGCAGATCAGCAAACGCATCCGGGTCAACCTCGTCAATCAGGCTCAGGGCACCCTGCCCCGCGATGGCCTGCGCCAAAACCAGTTCCCGATCCAGCGCGTCCCGTTCGACTTTGGGCCCCAACAGGACGTCGACGCGGGCGAAGCCATGTGCCAACCCGGCCAGCATCTCGGCATGACCAAAGCCTGAAACCACGTTCAATTCTAGTGGAATGACATCCGCTGGAAGACCTCGGCCAAACCGGGCAACCATTCGGATCATCTGCGCCCCGTGGGCATCGTGCACCAGCAAACGCGGCGCTGTACCCCCTGCCCGACGAAAAGTTCGCGCCAGTATGTGCATCCTAGAGAGAATGGCAGATACCGGCGGATCCTCGTAAGTAATGGCTGTAGACGGGCATAGGGCAGAACACTCACCACACCCGGCGCAAATCATGGGGTCGATTGCCACATGATCTGTCGCTGATGTGATGGCACCGGTCGGGCATATGTCCAAACAGTTCGAACACCCGGTCTGTCCTGCGCGCGAATGGGCACAAAGCGCTTCATCCAGTCGCACATAAAGCGGCTTTTCAAAGGTACCGACCAGTTGCACCGCATCGAAGGCTAGACGCGCAACCGCAACCGCATCACGAGGATCGGCGCGCAGGTAGCCTTCGCGCTTATCCGGGGCTGCAACCAAAGCCGTACCTCCGGTCAAATCAACAACAATATCACTGCGCGATTTGGCCCGATCCCTCGGCGCGCTCCACGCGAAATCACCACGCCCGCCGGGTTCTAACTGTTGCACTTGATCCAGATGCCACGTGAACCCACCCAGTGCGCCCGACAAGTTCCGCACCTTGGCACGAATAACATCAAAAGCACGGCTCAGCGGTTGAACCTCATCTGTGACCAAAACCGTTACGGCCAAGCTGTCCGATAATTGTTCAGCCAGATCATAAGCGATCTCGCCCGACCCGATGATACAACAAGTGCCTTCGCTGATCACATCAACTGCAGAAGTGATCGGCTGCGGCAACATCGCTTCAGCTGCCAACGCTGCCATTTTAGGCGCTGCATTTTGGCCCTGATCCGACCAGCCAGCACGGTCTCTGAGGTCAACGCATCCCGGCTGATCCACACCCAGATCATCTGCAAGGTCAGAAAACACGACAGTCTCTTGCCCGCAGGCAATCACCACCTGATCGTCGGTCTGAAGCATTTCAGCCACCACGCCAAGTTCTCGGGTACAAAGCGCAGTATGTACCTTTGAACAGCTCAGTTCACAGGCCGAAGATATGCGATCTGCGTCAATTGATTGCGTCCCCTCGCAATCACACAACAAAAGCTTGCTGGTCATGTCTTCTCCCGGACTGTTTGCTGCCCCAATTCACACTAGACCTAATCCGCACCGTGGCAATGCGGTACCGGGCAGAATGGCAGATTTGTGCACTATTTTTCATCGACCCCCAAGCCATCCACGAGCCATTGAGGTCAATAACGAATAAATTATCGAAGAAAACGACCTGATCAATGCAAGTGGACTTGGCACAGCGCCAATTTATGTACCATAGTACATCATAGGGAAGGCAGGGGAGAGCCTTCCGGGGAGGAGCCAGTGGCCAAGGCCGCAAGCCAGATTAAAATGCCGGTTGGCGTCATCGTGCGCAAAACACCCGGGGTCACTCGTTGGGCCCGCTGGAGCTGGCGCGCAGTCGCTTTGTTGCCTGGTGCCGGACCTGCGGATTGGCAAGAGCTGCGCCGCGAAGGTGAAACCGTCGAATATCACGCTGCCACACTGCCTCTATCACTCTGGGCTGACGAGACAGAGGCCTATATGGTGAACCTGTCGGACGGACAGCCCTCGCTTTACCTGGTGCTTCGGGATGAGTTGAAAGGTGAAACTCCCTTGAATGCAGTGCTGATCACGGCCTCTCCGTTTGAAGGTCAGGACTACGCTGATACCGGCGAGGAGATTGTCGAGAAGATCCCGATGACAGAAGGTCTAATCGCTTGGGTGCGCGATTTCACGCTGCAGCATCATCGGGACGAAGTGTTCGTAAAGCGCCGTCGGGATAAGAAGCGCATAGATTTGGTTGAGGACGGAAAAGGCGACGCTCGCATCCGTCAGGACACAGATGTCTACCGCGCACCGCGTCGGGTGCTGCAATGACCCAAGCGCGCGATTTCTGGTCCCGCCGCAAGGCCGCCGTTCAGGCCGAGACCGAAGCAGAAGCTTTGGCCGCAAAGGAACAGATCATCACAACGCGGCAAGCTGAGCTGGAAGAAAAAAGCGACGCCGAAATTCTGTCCGAGTTTGATCTGCCCGATCCCGATACGCTGCAAGCAGGTGATGATGTCTCGGGCTTCATGGCCAAAGCCGTGCCTGACCGCCTGCGCCGCCGCGCCTTGCGGCGCCTATGGCGGCTGAACCCTGTTCTGGCCAATGTCGACGGGCTGGTCGACTACGGCGAGGACTACACCGACGCAGCCTGCGTGCTTGAGAACCTTCAGACCGCGTATCAGGTAGGCAAGGGCATGTTGGCTCATGTCGAAGCGCTCGCTGCCGAGGCTGAAGAGCAAGAATGCGATCCAGAGACAGATACGCTTGATGTGATCGAGGCGCGTGAAGAACCGGCCAAGGCAGAAGAACCTGCGCCGGAACCCATGATCGTGGCTAATGTGGAAGAACCAGAGGAGCTTGAAGTCCCCCCTGCTCCGCGCCGCATGAAATTTGAATTCGAAGGATAACTCTATGACCGCAGACAACGCGCAAACCATTGATATCTCGGCCGAGGATCGTCTGCGCGCGGATTTCTACAATTTTCTGGGTTTGCTTCTGGCTGGTCCGCCCGATCAGTTGCTGCTGGACCAGATGGCAGGGCTGAGCGGTGACGCCTCTGATCTGGGTCAGGCCATAGAGGCGATGGCGCGCGTGGCAAAGGTCACTAAGCCCGCCGCTGCCGAGCGTGAGTTCAATGCGCTTTTCATCGGATTGGGGCGTGGTGAATTGTTGCCGTATGCCAGCTTTTATCTGACCGGTTTTCTGAACGAAAAACCGCTGGCCCAGCTTCGCAATGATATGGCAGCACGCGGTATCACGAGGGCGCAAAATGTTTACGAACCCGAAGACAACATTGCCTCTCTGATGGAGATGATGGCGGGCATGATCGTCGGGCGTTTCGGCGCGCCTGCCTCGCTGGAAGACCAGAAGGCGTTCTGGAGTAAACACATCGGCCCCTGGGCCACACATTTCTATTCAGATTTGGAAGGCGCTGAGAACTCGGTTCTCTATGCCTCGGCCGGCACCGCCGGTCGGGTGTTCATGGAGATCGAGCGCGAAGCCTTCCGAATGACGGCGGATTAATCCGCCACTCGCCGGTGCTTTGCAGCGCCAAACCGCAATTGGGACAGGAGGAGCCCATGAGCAAGACAAAGGAAGAAGGCGCAACCCGCCGCGACTTCCTGAAACTGGCCGGAACCGCAGCCCCTGCTGCTGTTGCCGCAGCCAGCCTGACCGGACAGGCCGAAGCAGCCGAGCTGCCAACGGACGACACCCGGATGCAGGATACCGCGCATACGCGCGCATACATCGAAAGCACCCGGTTCTAGGACTGGACGTTTTCATACCTGACAGACGGTTGCGATTGGCCCTGACGTCAGGATCAGCAGTACCAAGCCAGCCGTGGCTTACACGGCGCGCAAGGGAGGAAAGAAATGCTTAGGAAAAAGACCAACGGGGTTGCGAGACGCCCCCAGCGGACAAGTATCCTGTCCCAGGTCGGCGAGAAAACCGTCGATCGCCGCGCATTCCTGCGTGGCTCGGGCCTGACGATCGGCGGCCTTGCCGCAATCAGCGCCACGGGTGGAACCGTGACGCCTGCCAGCGCCCAGACAGCGGCAAACACCGCCGTTGAGAATATCAAATCCGTCTGCACTCACTGCTCGGTGGGCTGCACGGTCGTAGCCGAGGTACAGAACGGCGTCTGGATCGGGCAGGAACCCGGCTGGGACAGCCCGTTCAATCTGGGTGCACACTGCGCCAAGGGGGCCTCGGTCCGCGAGCACGCCCATGGCGAGCGCCGCCTCAAGTATCCGATGAAAAAGGAAGGCGGCGAGTGGAAGCGCATCAGCTGGGAAGAGGCGATCAATGAGATCGGCGACGGCATGATGAGCATCCGCGAGGAATCCGGGCCAGACAGCGTGTATTGGCTGGGTTCTGCGAAGCATAACAACGAACAGGCCTATCTGTTCCGCAAGTTCGCTGCCTACTGGGGCACGAACAACGTGGATCACCAAGCCCGTATCTGCCACTCAACCACTGTTGCGGGTGTTGCGAATACATGGGGCTATGGCGCCATGACCAATTCGTACAATGACATGCACAACAGCAAGGCGATCTTCATCATCGGCGGCAACCCGGCCGAGGCACACCCTGTCTCGCTGCTGCATATTCTGCGCGCGAAAGAGCAGAATAACGCCCCTCTGATCGTTTGCGATCCGCGCTTTACGCGCACGGCAGCGCATGCGGATGAGTATGTCCGCTTCCGCCCCGGCACAGACGTGGCGCTGATCTGGGGTATCCTGTGGCACATCTTCGACAACGGTTGGGAAGACAAAGAGTTCATCCGCACCCGTGTCTGGGGCATGGACCAGATCCGCGAAGAGGTTGCTAATTGGAACCCGGATGAGGTTGAACGCGTTACTGGAACTCCGGGATCGCAATTGAAGCGCGTTGCTCGCACAATGGCGAACAACCGTCCAGGTACGGTCGTCTGGTGCATGGGTGGTACTCAGCACACCAACGGCAACAACAACACCCGCGCCTACTGTGTGCTTCAGCTGGCACTTGGAAACATGGGCACGACGGGTGGTGGCACCAACATCTTCCGTGGCCATGACAACGTGCAAGGCGCGACGGACCTTGGTGTTCTGTCCCACACCCTGCCCGGCTACTATGGTCTGTCGAAAGGCGCATGGGGTCACTGGGCGCGCGTTTGGGGTGAAGAGCCCGAATGGCTGGCTGGTCAGTTCGCCACGATCAAAGACAAGGAAGGCAAGGATAAGCCGCTCCAGAATGAGCGCGGAATCCCCGTCTCTCGTTGGATCGACGGTGTTCTGGAAGACCCGGCCAACATGGACCAGGACAACAATGTCCGCGCCATGGTTCTGTGGGGCCACGCGCCCAACTCGCAGACCCGGATGACGGAAATGAAGACGGCGATGGAGAAGCTGGACATGCTGGTCGTGATCGATCCGTATCCAACAGTTTCGGCCGTTCTGCATGACCGTACCGACGGCGTTTACCTGTTGCCTGCTTGTACGCAGTTCGAAACCCGTGGCTCGGTCACAGCATCGAACCGGTCGTTGCAGTGGCGCGACAAGGTGGTTGATCCGTTGTTCGAAAGCCTGCCGGACGAGGTCATCATGGCCAAGTTCGCCAATAAGTTTGGCTGGGCGGATCGGTTCTTCCGCAATATCGAGATGGAAGATCCCGAAACCCCGAATGTTGAAAGCATCACGCGTGAGTTCAACAGCGGCCTTTGGACAATTGGCTATACCGGTCAGTCGCCGGAACGTCTGAAAAGCCATATGACCAACCAGCATACGTTCGACAGGACCACGCTGCAAGCCATTGGTGGACCAAACGACGGCGAGTATTACGGTCTACCGTGGCCCTGCTGGGGAACCGCCGAGATGGGTCATACGGGGACACCAAACCTCTATGACATGTCCAAACCGGTGGCCGAAGGTGGCCTGACCTTCCGCGCCAGATTCGGCGTGGAACGTGACGGCGACAACCTGCTGGCCGAAGGGGTCTATAGCGTTGGATCGGAAATTCAGGATGGCTATCCCGAATTTACGATGCAGATGCTGATGGACCTTGGCTGGGACGGCGATCTGACCGCAGAAGAACGCGCGGCCATCGACGCAGTTGCTGGCGAGAAAACCAACTGGAAGACCGACCTTAGCGGCGGTATCCAGCGGGTTGCAATCGCCCATGGCTGTGCGCCCTTCGGGAATGCCAAAGCCCGCGCGGTTGTCTGGACCTTCCCGGATCCGATCCCACTGCATCGCGAGCCGCTTTACACGCCACGTCGCGATCTGGTGGCGGATTATCCGACCTACGAGGACCGGCATGCATATCGGCTGCCCACCCTTTATGCTTCGATCCAAAAGAACGACTTTTCAAAGGATTATCCGATAATCCTAACGTCAGGTCGTCTGGTCGAGTATGAAGGCGGCGGGGATGAGACGCGGTCGAACCCGTGGCTGGCCGAGCTTCAGCAGGATATGTTCGTCGAGATCAATCCTCGCGATGCCAACAACCTTGGCATTCGTGACGGATCGCAGGTCTGGGTCGAAGGTCCTGAGGGTGGCAAGGTCAAGGTGATGGCGATGCTGACCAACAGGGTTGGTGCCGGTGTCGCCTTCATGCCCTTCCACTTTGGCGGCCATTTCCAGGGCGAAGACCAGCGGCACAAATATCCCGCCGGTGCAGACCCCTATGTGCTGGGTGAAAGTACCAACACCGCCCAAACCTATGGCTATGATTCAGTGACCCAGATGCAAGAGACCAAGTGTACTCTCTGCAAAATCTGGGCAGCGTAAGGAGGACGATAATGGCTAGAGCAAAGTTTCTCTGCGACGCTGAACGCTGCATCGAGTGCAACGCTTGCGTAACCGCGTGTAAGAACGAGCACGAAGTGCCATGGGGCATCAACCGCCGCAGGGTGGTAACGATCAATGATGGCAACCCTGGCGAACGCTCGATCTCGGTGGCCTGTATGCATTGTTCGGATGCGCCTTGCATGGCGGTGTGCCCGGTCGACTGCTTCTATCAGAACGAAGAAGGCGTCGTCCTGCACTCCAAGGACCTGTGCATTGGTTGCGGCTATTGCTTCTACGCGTGCCCCTTCGGCGCGCCGCAATATCCGCAGGCGGGCAACTTCGGATCGCGCGGCAAGATGGACAAATGTACCTTCTGTGCTGGCGGCCCCGAGGAAACGCACTCGACCGCGGAGTTCGCCAAATACGGTCGCAACCGGATCGCCGAAGGCAAACTGCCGATCTGCGCCGAAATGTGTTCCACCAAAGCCCTGCTTGCCGGTGACGGCGACGTGGTGTCTGCTGTTTACCGCGAACGCGTAGTGGCGCGCGGCTTCGGCTCGGGCGCTTGGGGTTGGGGTACAGCCTACGACCAGAAAGACGGATAACTCCGCTTTCATGAACCAAACAGGCGACCCGCATCCGTGGGTCGCCTGATCAGGGATTTTGACCGAGGTTCAGATGTTCCGCTTACTCTTCGCATTGCTGTTCACCATCGGGCTGGTCCACGCTTCCGTTGCCCAAACCAACGACGCTGAGGCACCCGCAACCACGAATGAACGCGCTTCGACCGGCGGAGCGACAACGCTTGAGGACATTCTGGCCCGTCAGCGCGGTGAGAAGGTCGATAACAGCTATCGGTCGGAAAATACCGGACAGGGCAATGTGGAAGGCCTGCTCGGGCAAATCGGCACGCGCGGCGTCGCCTCAGACAGCGATGTCTATCGCGCGCTGCGCTATGGATCGGCAGATGTCACCGTTTCATCCCATGGACCAGCAGACAGTGTTTTGATTCAAGATGGCGGTATGTGGTGGCTGAATTTCCGTACCGGGCCACTGCGCGAATACGGTACGTACATCATCGCGGGAATGCTTGCGGTCATCGTTCTATTCTTCCTGATCCGCGGAAAAATCCGCATTGATGGCGAAAAGACCGGGCGCAAGGTCCTGCGGTTCAATAGTTTCGAACGGTTCGGACATTGGTTATTTGCCGGTTCATTCCTGATCCTTGGCATCACCGGCCTGCTGGCGCTTTATGGCCGTGACTTCCTGATCCCGATCTTCGGCAAGGAAAGGTTCGCAACCATCGCTCAGGGGGGTAAATGGCTACATAACAACCTCGCCTGGGCCTTCATGCTTGGTCTGATCATCGTCACCGTGAACTGGATTTCACACAACATACCCAACAAGACCGACCTGAAGTGGCTCGCAGCCGGAGGTGGTTTGTTCACCAAGAACAGCCACCCGCCCGCAAAGAAGTTCAACGCAGGTCAAAAGGTGATTTTCTGGGCCTGCATACTACTCGGCGCCTCGATCAGCTTGTCGGGCCTTTCGTTGCTGTTCCCGTTTGAGCTGCCGATGTTCGCAAAGACATTCCAAATCGCCAACGCAACCGGCATTCCACAGATGCTGGGCCTGAACCTACCCGTGCAGATGTCGCCACAAGAAGAGATGCAATATGCTCAGGTTTGGCACGTCATGGTGGCCTATGTGTTCATTGCAATCATCATAGCCCATATCTACCTCGGCTCAGTCGGCATGGAAGGTGCTTTTGACGCCATGGGCACTGGTGAAGTCGAAGAACAATGGGCCCGCGAGCATCACTCGCTGTGGCTGGAAGAGGTGCAGGAAAAAGAGGCCAGCAAAGCGGCGGCCTCACCCGCTGAATAAATGCGCTGGCTGGTTCTGACGCTTGGCTTGATCCCCCTGCCCGCTTGGTCCGAGTTCTTCACGCTCAAAGGCCATGGCGGGCCGATCATGGGGATCGCAATCGCACAAGACGGGCGCATCGCAACGGCGAGTTTCGACAATTCGGTTGGCCTGTGGACCGGACAGACCCCGGAATGGCTGGAAGGCCATGAAGCTGCCGTCAACACTGTCGTGTTCAACGGCACCGCAATCTATTCTGCTGGTGATGATTTCACGCTACGCCGTTGGCCCGGAGGCGAAATCGTTGGACAACACAAAGGAAAGATCGTCGGGCTCGCTGCATCAAAAACTCATGTCGCCACGGCAAGCTGGGACGGAATGATCGGGCTTTGGCCGGTCGATGGGTCAGAACCTATGTTGCTCGGGCCAACGGGCAGCGGGGTAAACGCCGTGGAATTCACTGCTGATGGATCACAGCTTTATTCGGCGGGTGTCGATGGTTCGGTCCGCCTCTGGGATGTCGCGAGCGGTCAGGAGGTGGATCGCCTTATCGAGCACGGGTTCGGCGTGAACAGGTTGGTCTTGAATTCTATCGACAACTGGATCGCCTACGGTGCCGTCGATGGCGTCACCCGCATCCTTGACCTGGCAACTGGCGACGAACGCGATTTCACCCTGGACCGAAGGCCGATACTGGCGCTTGCCCTCAGCCCTGATCGAAGCCTTCTCGCCGTCGGTGATGGTGAAGGTTTTATCATGGTCATCGACACCCTGAACTGGCGTATCTCGCAAGATTTCAGGGCTACGCTACGCGGGCCTGTCTGGGCTCTGGCTTTTTCGAACGATGGGCAAAATATTCATGCTGGCGGAATTGACGAAGCGATGTATAGCTGGCCGATCGCGGCCTCGGAAGACCGCGAGCAGATGGCGGCGGCCGAACCCAGTTTCCTGAAGAACCCGAACGAGATGGGAAATGGGGAACGCCAATTTGCCCGCAAATGCTCAATCTGTCATAGCCTTTCACCGGATGACCAGCGGCGCGCGGGTCCAACCCTGTATGGGGTGTTTGGACGCAAAGCAGGGACAGTACCGGACTATCTTTATTCAGATACACTGCAAACTTCTGATATCATTTGGGATGAAGAGACAATAAACGCTCTTTTCGACAAGGGCCCGGATCATTACATTCCGGGATCAAATATGCCAATGCAGCGGATTAGCGGATCGCAAGACCGCATTGATCTGGTCACCTTTTTACGACACGCCACGGCACCCGAAAACTGAGCCGGAGGAAATAATGAAAGCCTTCCTTTCCGCCGTCGCTGCGATGGTCGTCATTACCGCTGCCGCGCCGATCGTTCTGGACAAGATCGGATTCAGCGCTGCAGCGTCGGGTTCCGGCTCTTCGGTGCGTCTAGACTGAATGTCGCAATACCTGACAACACGCGAATTGGCGGATCTGCTGCGCATTGGTGAGCGGAAAGCCTATGATCTGGCGTCCTCTGGTGAAATCCCTTGCGTGCGGGCAATGGGAAAACTGCTGTTCCCGAAGGCAGAGATCATCGCATGGCTCAATGCCTCGCGCTCTGGTCCGCAGGTGGCTGAACCGCCCCTGCCCCCCATTGTCGCCGGCAGCCATGATCCGCTGCTGGATTGGGCGCTGAGGGAAAGTGGCTCGGGGCTGGCCACCTATTATGACGGTTCATTCGACGGGCTGAACCGCCTATCTGACCGCACAGCACAAGCGGCTGCGTTGCATATCCATGAACCCGAAGGCTTTAACACCCAGTCTTTGCGCGACAAAATGGGCAACGCCCCGGTGATCCTCTACCAAATCGCGCATCGGCAGCGCGGCCTGTTGCTTGCGACTGGCACACCTGAAATCTCTGGTATTCAGGACTTGAAAGGCCGTCGCGTCATCCTGCGACAGGACAGTGCCGCCAGTCAGCACCTTTTCGATGCAGAGCTTGGCAAGCATGGGCTCGGCCGAGAGGACCTGAATGCCCTCCCGATCTGCGCCCGCACTGAAGAAGAACTGGCGATTGCCGTACGGGATGGCAAAGCAGAAGCCGGGTTCGGCCTCGGTGCACTTGCGAGCCCTTATGGGCTGAGCTTTGTGCCCACTCACTCTGAACGGTTAGATCTTGCCATCTGGCGACGCGCTTTCTTTGAGCCGCCGATGCAGACTTTAATCCAGTTCCTGCAATCCGAGCGTTTCTCTGAACGCGCTACCGACCTGGGCGGATATGACCTCAGGTATCTGGGCCAGATTCACCACAACGGCGCAAGTGGCTGATCTTTCTGTCTTTCCAATGACAATTGCCAAAGATGAAATTCATCTTGCGTTCGGAAAGAACATCTGCTGCCCATCCAACTCATAGGATTCAATCGCCGCCTGACCATCAGCACCAATCAACCAATCAATGAACCTCTGCCCCGAAGTTGCACGAACTTTTGAGTGCTTCTCTGGGTTCACCAGAATCACACCATATTGGTTGAACATTCGAGGATCGCCTTCAACCAGGATTTCCAAATCACCTCGATTTCCAAACGAAAGCCATGTTGCGCGATCCGTCAGGATATAAGCGCCCATTCCGCTAGCGATATTCAGCGATGCGCCCATGCCCGCTCCAGCCTCGCGATACCATGTTCCCGACGCAACTGTCGGGTCGACATCTGTCACCTGCCAATAACGCATCTCGGCCTTGTGGGTTCCGCTGTCGTCGCCGCGCGAAACGAAGGGCGCTTTGGAGCTGGCCACTGCCGCAAGGGCTGCGATGATATCGGTATCGCCCTTGACCTCGGCCGGGTCAGATTTCGGGCCGACGAGAACAAAGTCATTATACATGACATCGAACCTCTCAACCCCCCAACCATCAGCAACGAACTGCTCTTCGGCTGATTTGGAATGAACCAACAGGACATCACCATCCCCGTTGATTGCATTTCGGATCGCCTGACCAGTTCCAACAGCCACAACCCGCACATCAATACCGGTTTCGGCCTCAAACCCGGGCAAGATATAATCAAGCAAACCCGAGTTTTGAGTAGAGGTCGTGGACTGCACGATAATAAAGGGTTCTTCCGCCAAACTTGCGCCAGCGGTTAGCCCAAGCGCAACAATTGATGCCCGAATGAAATCAGGGATCATCCCATTTCTCCATCTGTATAAATCAGGTAACGAGGCCACCGGCCAGATACCGGCGCGACTCGTCGCTTTCTGGTGCTTCCAGAACCTGCATTGCTTTACCGTGTTCAACAACTCGCCCTGCTTGCATCATCACTATGTCAGATGCCAACCGGCGTGCTTGTCCAATGTCATGCGTCACCATAACGATGCGTACGCCCCGCTCAGAGGCGCGCAGGATCATCCGTTCGATCATCTGCGTTGCGCTGGGATCCAGTGCGCTGGTGGGTTCATCCAAAAACAACGTCTCGGGGTCCAAGGCCAATGCGCGCAATATTGCGAGCCTTTGCGCCTCACCACCGGAAAGCGAACGCGCGGGTTGACGCGCCTTGCCACCTAGCCCGCCCTCATCCAGCAAGGATTCGATACGATGCTTCCTTTCCGCGCGCGGCATGGATCGCCGTTTCAGAACAAAGTCCAGATTGGCAGCAACAGAACGGCGCAGCAAAACAGGGCTTTGAAATACCATCGCCTGTCGTGCCTTGTGGCGGGCATTCAACACAGCACCGTTCTGACAAACCCGTCCCCGATCTGGTTGTATCAGTCCGTGCAGGCAACGCAGCAGCAGACTTTTACCCGCCCCATTCGGTCCAAGAATAAGGGTCGGGCCCGGACCATCCAGACAAAGGTGCGGGACGTCCAGCAATGCCTTGCCATTACGTGCAATACTCAGGCCGCTCACGTCCAGAATACCCGGCGCCCCGGTCACGACATCACGCATGGCGCAGCCCTTCCCGCTCGGCACGAAGTGTCAGCGCACTGACCATCGCGTTTACCGCCACGGCCAAGCCGATCAGGATCACCCCCAAGGCCAGCGCCATCGCAAGGTTACCTTTGGAGGTTTCAAGAGCGATCGTGGTCGTCATCACGCGTGTGACGTGATTGATGTTTCCACCCACTATGATCACCGCACCAACCTCGGCAATCGCCCGACCAAACCCAGCCAACAAGGCGGTAACCAGCGCCAACCGCGCGTCCCACAACAGCACCGGTACCGACGCCAACCGCGATACCCCAAGCGAGCGGAGCTGTTCGGAATATTCCTCGGCCAGCATTTCAACCACCTGGCGGGTAAGCGCGGCCATGATCGGCGTCACCAGAACCACTTGCGCTATGATCATGGCGGTAGGTGTGTAGAGCAGTTCCAACACACCCAATGGGCCAGATCGGGACAACATCAGGTAAACCAGCAATCCGACGACAACCGGTGGCAATCCCATCAGAGCGTTCATCAAAATGATAAGCGCGCGCCGCCCTGGAAATCGGGCGACCGCCAATGCGGCTCCGACAGGCATACCAATGACTGCCGAAATCAGCACCGCAAACACCGAAACACGCAGCGACAACAGAACAATCGCCCACAACTCGGCATCCCCATTCAGGATCAACGAGATCGCTTGATTGAATTCTGATGCAAAACTCTGCATTCTCTACCCAGTAGATGCCATAACATCACTAAATGCCGCTAATTTCAGTGAAATACTATACCTTTCAACCAGCAAGTACAGGCACGAATCCGGCATCCACAACAGAAAACGCGGCCCCAATGGGACCGCGTTTAGAGTTGCGCGTTTTGCTGAACTTAGTTCAGCGCAGCATCCGTGATTTGGTGTGTCCAAGCACCATCCGGCTGCTTGGTGATAACTGGATCGGAACCACCGGCCAGCAGAGTCTCAACCGTACGATTGAAATCAGCCGGGTCCAGAGCACCATTCGACCCTGCGGTTAGCTTGGCAATCTCACCCATCATGCGTTTCTGATGCTCTTCGGTCTGGGCACCGGTTGCATCATTTTCAAGCACAATCTCAGCGGCCTCATCCGGATTCTCTTCGGCGTATTTCCAGCCTTTCATCGAGGCACGGACAAAACGCTCCATCTTGTCGGCAAAGGCCGCATCGCTCAGATTTTCCTCAAGCACATAGAGGCCATCCTCAAGCGTAGCGACGCCTTGATCTTCGTATTTGAAGGTCACCAGTTCCTCGGGCGTGACACCGGCATCGATGACCTGCCAGTACTCATTGTAGGTCATAGTGCTAATGCAATCGGCCTGGCGCTGCAGCAACGGATCGACGTTAAAGCCTTGCTTAAGAACCTCGACACCGCTGTCGCTTTTGCCATCGGTGCTGATACCCAGCTGGCTCATCCAGCTCATGAACGGGAATTCGTTGCCAAAGAACCAAACACCCAAAGTACGGTTCTTCAGGTCCTCGGGTGCAGCAATTCCAGCATCCTTCCAACAAGTGAGCATCATGCCTGAGCTTTTGAAGGGCTGTGCGATGTTTACCAGAGGCAGACCCTTTTCACGCGCGGCCAGCGCGGCTGGCATCCATTCGACCGTCACGTCTGCACCACCGCCTGCAATCACCTGAGTGGGTGCAATGTCGGGGCCACCGGGTAGAATTGTAACGTCCAGCCCCTCTTCTTCGTAGAACCCCTTGTCCTTCGCCACATAGTAGCCTGCAAACTGGGCCTGCGTGACCCACTTCAATTGCAGCGTCACCTCATCGGCAGCAAGTGCCGCGCTGGCTGCCAGGCTAAAGGCGGCAACCGCCCCGCTGAGTAGCTTCTTCATCATCATATCTCCTAGTTGCTTATGTTTGCCCCGTTTGTGGGGTCTGTTGAATTATTACATTTATCCTCGCTGAGACGGATGCCAGAAGGTCACCGCCTTTTCGATCATCGCCACAAGGCCGTAAAAGGCCGTCCCTGCCAGCGCTGCGACCACGATCTCGGCCCACACCATATCCAGCGACAATTGCCCGACGCTGGTGGATATCCGAAAGCCCATGCCCAGGGTGGGTGAGCCAAAGAACTCGGCCACGATAGCGCCGATCAGGGCGAGTGTGGTAGAAATCTTTAATCCGTTGAATATGAATGGCATCGCGGCAGGCAGGCGCAGTTTAAGAAAGCTTTGCCAATAGGTGGCCGCATAGGTCTCCATCAAATCCCTCTGCATCGCAGTGGCTTCGCGCAGCCCCGCCACCGTGTTCACCAGCATTGGGAAGAACACCATCACTACGACAACGGCCGCCTTCGAATGCCAGTCGAAGCCGAACCACATTACCAGAATAGGCGCTGTGCCCACGATCGGCAGCGCTGCGACGAAGTTGCCGACAGGAAGAAGCCCGAGCCGCAGGAAATCCCATCGATCCACGGCAATCGCCATCAGGAAGGCCGAACCGCAGCCGATGAGATAGCCACTCAAAGCGCCCTTGATGATCGTTTGTACAAAGTCCGCCCAAAGAGTTGGCAAGCTGTCCCAGAAACGAACCCAGATGACAGATGGTGCCGGCAGGATGACCAATGGCACCTCGAGGCCGCGCACGACCAACTCCCAGATGCCAATGACGGTTAAACCGAAGATCAAAGGCGCAAGAAACCGCACCATCCGTGTGTCGGAATAGGGTCCGCTGGCCAGACGGCTGTTCAACCACCAGCCCAATAACCAGACAGCTATTGCACCAAGAATAGGTATCATTGTGCCATCCCCATCCGTTTCAGAACCGTCCGCTCAATCAGCCCCAACAACCCTACAAGACAAGCGGCAAGAATGGCCGCTGCAAACAGCGCTGACCAGATTTGCACGGTCTGGCCGTAATAGCTGCCTGCGAGCAATCGCGCGCCCAACCCCGCCACAGCACCTGTAGGCAGTTCCCCAACGATGGCCCCTACCAAAGACGCAGCGACGCCAATTTTCAGCGATGTAAACAGATAGGGCATCGAGGCCGGCAGACGCAGTTTCCAGAACCCCTGCGAGCGGCTGGCATTATACGTCCGCAACAGATCAAGCTGCATGGCATCCGGACTGCGCAGCCCTTTCACCATACCAACAACGACGGGGAAGAAACTCAGATACGCCGAAATGATCGCCTTCGGAATGATCCCCTGCACGCCGACCGAATACAGAACTACGATGATCATCGGCGCCAGCGCGATGATTGGGATGGTCTGGCTAACAATCGCCCAGGGCATCACCGACAAGTCCATCACCCGGCTATGCACAATTCCAACGGCCAGCAGAATGCCCAGCCCGGTCCCGATAACGAAACCCAGCATTGTTGCACTTAACGTGACCCAACCATGATAGATCAGCGAGCGTTTTGAGGTGATTTTCTTCTGAACCGTGGTCTCCCACATTTCAATCGCAACCTGATGGGGCGCTGGAAGGCGCGGACGCTCTTGCTCCCATGTTGCAGGTATGGCGAAAGCGTTATTCAGGGCCAAACCGATCTCATCCATGTCTCGGCGATCTTTGGCTGAGGGCGGCTGGACTTCGGCCCCCGCACGCTCCTGTTCAGTCAGAACCCCTTTGATATTCATCGGGATACAGGCCGCGTACCACACGATAACAATCGCGGCGAGGACAGTGAGGACTGCAACAATTTGCTTCATGCCTGCCACTCCATCCGAATGACAGGTACCGTGTCAGGCGGCACCGGTGGCTCCCGTCCCGTCTCGATAAACCCTTCGCGACGATAGAACCGCTGCGCGTCCACATTGGGCTCATGCGTCGTTAGCCAAAGATGGTCGCGCCCTTCCTTCGCCTTATCCAACAACCGTTTGCCGACACCCCGTCCCGTCCGCAGACAATAAAGCGCGCCCACTTTGTTCTCGACCGGATCAACCGACATGTAACAATCAGGCGGATCTCCGGCGACCCAGACGTCCCGGTTGGGAAACGCCTCACGGATCAGGCCCGCCAGTTCCTCTTGCGGCAGTTCATCGGGCATCCAGCCCGTCTGCTTCGCCCAGGTCCAAATGATCCGCGCGCAATCTTTCACATCATCCAAAGATGCCCGTCTGATGCCGTCACCCGCCATCAAACATCATCCCCATGACCGGCCCTCAACCCCTCGCGCACGCGATGAGCAACTTCGATAAACTCGGGCGTATCGCGAATATCCAATGGCCGCTCTTTCGGCAGAGGACTATCGATCACATCCGTGATCCGACCAGGCCGTGGGCTCATAACCACGATCTTGGTGCTGAGATACACCGCCTCGGGGATCGAGTGGGTAACGAAGCCGATAGTCTTCTCGGTCCGAGCCCACAGCGCTAAGAGCTGTTCGTTCAGATGGTCGCGCACAATCTCATCCAAGGCACCGAACGGTTCATCCATCAGCAAGATGTCTGCATCAAAGGCCAGGGCTCGCGCAATGCTGGCCCGCTGCTGCATGCCTCCTGATAGCTGCCAGGGGAATTTGCCCTCAAACCCTTCAAGATCAACAAGTTCCAAGACCTTTTTAACCCGTTCATCCTGCTCAGCAGACGAATAACCCATAATCTCAAGCGGCAGCTTGATATTCTTCGCAATCGTTCGCCATGGATACAGCCCCGCCGCCTGAAACACATACCCGTAAGCCCGGTTTCTCCGCGCCTCATCCGGGGTCATTCCATTGACGGTTAAGGACCCACCCGTCGGCGTCTCCAGCGCCGCGATACAGCGCAGGAAAGTGGTTTTGCCACAGCCAGATGGACCGATGAAACTGACAAACTCCCCCTTGCCAACCGACAAGTTCACATCTTTCAGCGCATGAATAGGCCCATCATTCGTCTGAAATGTAAGATCCAGCTGCCTTGCCTCAATAACGGGCTGAGTAGTATTTTCTGTATTCATTCCATTGCCTTGAAGAAGCTCAGACCCGGGTCGCCGGAAAGGCGACCCAAGGGGTTTACACACCCGTTGCCGGTATACCTGTCCGCTCAACAGGCCGGGGCGCTGTCAACTCTTTCCAGGTGCTCAGCGCCTTGTTCACATGGGTATTGGCCTCACGCGCCACGAACTTCCCGTGCCCTTCCTGAGTCTGAATCTCACCATCATGCACGGCCACCGCACCGCGGGTCAGCGTGAATCGAGGCAACCCGCGCACCTCTTTGCCCTCGAAGACGTTGTAGTCGATGGAGGATTGCTGTGTCTCGGCCGAGATCACCTTGGCCTTGTCCGGATCCCAAACAACCAGATCAGCATCCGCGCCCACAAGGATTGCGCCTTTTTTCGGATAGCAATTCAATATCTTGGCGATGTTAGTTGAAGTAACAGCCACGAACTCATTCGGCGTCAGACGCCCGGTATTCACCCCATGGGTCCATAGCATCGGCATCCGATCTTCCAACCCTCCGGTCCCGTTCGGGATTTTGGTGAAATCGCCCACGCCATATCGTTTCTGCTCAGTCGTAAACGCACAATGGTCCGTGGCCACAACGCTCAACGTTCCAGACTGTAGACCATTCCAAAGGCTGTCCTGATGCTGCTTGTTCCGGAACGGAGGGCTCATAACCCGACGTGCCGCGTGTTCCCAATCGTGGTGGAAGTACTCGCTTTCATCCAAGGTCAGGTGTTGGATCAATGGCTCGCCCCATACACGCTTGCCCTGCATCTTGGCGCGCCGAATGGCCTCATGCGCCTCTTCGCAGGAGGTATGCACCACATAGAGCGGCACACCTGCCATATCTGCGATCATGATCGCCCGGTTGGTTGCCTCGCCTTCCACCTGCGGTGGACGGGAATAGGCATGCGCTTCTGGCCCTGTATTTCCTTCTGCCAACAACTTCGCACTCAGCTCAGCAACCACATCTCCATTCTCGGCATGGACCATCGCAGTGCCACCTAGCTCCGCAAGACGTTTGAACGAGGCAAAAAGCTCATCGTCGTTCACCATCAGCGCGCCTTTATAGGCCATGAAATGCTTGAAGGTGTTGATGCCGCGCGTCTCGATGACGGTTTTGATGTCATCAAACACCTGCTCACCCCACCAGGTCACCGCCATGTGGAACGAATAATCACAGTTTGCCCGCGTTGACTTGTTGTCCCAGCGTTTCAGCGCGTCCAACAAGCTTTCACCCGGATTGGGCAGCGCAAAATCCACCACCATCGTGGTCCCGCCAGCCAGCGCCGCGCGCGTCCCGCTTTCAAAATCGTCACTGGAATAGGTGCCCATAAACGGCATTTCCAAATGCGTATGCGGGTCGATCCCACCGGGCATGACATAACAGCCCGACGCATCAAGTTCCTTGTCACCACGCAGGTCCGGCCCAATTTCGGTAATCACGCCACCTTCAACCTTCACGTCCGCCTTGTAGGTCAGATCAGCGGTCACAACGGTTCCGTTCTTGATCACAGTGCTCATGTTAAACTCCCTGATGCGGTCTGCGCCGCTTGCTTCATCTGGCTAAAAATATCCCCCCGGGGGGGGGGCCATCGGGCGACGGGGTAAAGCCCCCTATTCCACGATCTCGGCCGTTTCAACGACGGCGTGCAGCAAAACATCCGCCCCGGCTGCAGCCCAATCCTTGCTGATTTCTTCAGCCTCATTGTGGCTGAGCCCATCCACGCAGGGGCACATCACCATCGCTGTCGGGGCAACTCGATTGATCCAGCAGGCATCATGTCCCGCGCCTGAAATGATATCTGTATGTGAATAACCCAACCGTTCAGCCGCGTCGCGCACCGCAGCCACGCAACCTTCATCGAATTTTACTGGATCAAAGCCGCCAACCTTCTCGAATTCGATCTGCAGTCCCATCTCATTGACGATATCCTCTGCCGCGACGCGCAGCCGGTTCTCCATATCGGTGATCACATCCAACTCGGGTGATCTGAAATCGACCGTAAACACCGCCTTTCCCGGGATCACATTGCGCGAGTTCGGGTACACGTCGATATGACCCGCCGCACCAACGGCATGAGGCGCATGTGACCACGCAATCTCATCCACTTTCTCAAGAATACGTGCCATTGCCAGCCCGGCATTCTTACGCATCGGCATCGGAGTAGACCCGGTATGCGCATCCTTGCCAGTCACTGTGACTTGGGTCCAGCTTAGCCCCTGGCCATGCGTGACAACGCCGATATCCTTGCCCTCGGCTTCCAGTATGGGGCCCTGTTCGATGTGCAGTTCGAAGAACGCGTGCATCTTGCGCGCACCCACCTCTTCATCACCGCGCCAGCCGATACGGTTCAACTCATCCCCGAATTTTTTGCCCTCGGCATCCTCACGATCATAGGCCCAATCCTGCGTGTGCATTCCGGCGAATACGCCCGAAGACAACATCGCAGGCGCGTATCGCGTCCCCTCTTCGTTGGTCCAGTTGGTCGCGACGATGGGGTGCTTGGTTTTGATCCCAAGATCATTCAACGTGCGAATGATCTCCAACCCACCCAACACGCCAAGCACACCGTCGTATTTGCCGCCAGTCGGCTGAGTATCCAGATGCGACCCAACATATACCGGCAACGCTTCAGCATCAGCGCCTTCTCGACGGGCGAACATGTTACCCATCTGGTCCAATCCCATGGAGCAACCCGCGTCCTCGCACCACTTTTGAAACAATGCGCGCCCTTCGGCATCCTCATCAGTCAACGTCTGGCGATTATTGCCACCCGCCACACCGGGCCCGATCTTGGCCATCTCCATCAGGCTGTCCCATAACCTGTCGCCATTGATCCTGAGATTCTGCGCCGGAGCTGCCATCTTTTTCTTCCCTGTTGCTTGCGATTTAGCTCGCTTTTGGTGTCTTGATTTGACCATCTGGTCAAACTCACGCTATCACGGGTTCGACATCAGTCAAGAAAATGCATGGTATTGCCGAAATTTTCGACATATCCGCCACGCAGAAAACCAAAAATAGGCACAGGGAAACATGCCCAAGGACCGCGCGCCAACACGGATTCAGCAAAAAAACCGAGCAGCGATTCTAGACGCTGCCCTGAATGTGTTCTCTGCACATGGATATCGCGGGGCCACCGTTGACCAAATCGCCACCGAGGCGGGATTGAGCAAACCCAATCTGCTCTATTACTTCCCGTCAAAAGAGGCGATTCACACTGCCCTTCTAACTGGCTTACTTGAGGTATGGTTGGCACCTTTGCACGAGCTTGACGAAAACGGAGAGCCGCTGGAAGAGATCTTATCTTACGTCCGCCGAAAGCTTGAGATGAGCCGCGACCTCCCCCGCGAAAGCCGCCTGTTTGCAAATGAACTGGTTCAGGGAGCGCCTCGCATTCACGATGCTTTATCCAGCGATCTCAAGAAGCTGGTCGATGAAAAAACAGCCATCCTTACCCGTTGGATGGATCAGGGAAAGATTGCGCGCCTGCATCCCTATCATTTGATTTTCTCAATCTGGGCTCTGACCCAGCATTATGCAGATTTTGACGTGCAGGTTCGCGCAATCTTGGGCGATGAAGATCCTTTTGAAGGCGCCGAGACTTTCGTTGACACACTCTATCGCAAACTTCTAACGCCGTAGACGTTACTTCGCCGGTTTCAGGGCTAGAATACGCTTCAAAATCACGATGGTCATGGCCAGAATTATGGTCAAGTCGCCCATTGTATTGACTGTGTTGATTTTGGGTACTTTTCCGGCATCCCGTACAATTGCGGTGTACATCTTGGGCTGCTGAACACCTACTGAATGCTCACGTTCGGATGCTTTAATGAAAGTGCTAAAGTCCTTAAGAGATTTAACCTTTTTCGTAACTTGGTTCAGAAATCTCTGATCCAGTTGCCGGTCCTCTTTCAGCTTCTTAAGCATCTCTTCGATCGAGCGTCGAAGTTTGATCAATTGTTCCAGATCCTTTTTGACCTGCTTTTGATGTTTCACAAAATTTTTTGCAGCAAGCGCGTCGCGCTGTTTCGCTTTGGAAAGGGCGACATTCTTCTTGGATGTATCCCGATCAAGCTTTGTGACCCGGTTGCCACCTTTGTTCCGACCCATTGGTGCCGCTGACATGACATGCTCCTTTGATCCTGTCCGTCAGCGGCAGTGTATCACCGAACCGGTTGTAGCGGGATTCCGGAATCTCTTACTCGGCGGCCTTGGCCATCGGATTGTTCGGATGCGTTGTCCAGTTGGCATATTCGGGATTAACCACTTTGCCCGTGCGCGGATCAACCTCTCCGGCCGCCATTGGCTCCATCGAGATACAGCCTTCGACCGGGCAGACATCGACACACAGGTTGCAGGCAACGCATTCTTCATCGATGACTTCGAATACCCGATCTGCCGACATCGAAATCGCCTGATGGCTGGTGTCCTCGCAGGCGGCATAGCAGCGGCCACACTTGATACACTGGTCCTGATCAATTTTCGCTTTTGCGATGTAGTTGAGATTCAAATATTGCCAGTCAGTGACATTGGGCACCGCGCGGCCGATCACCTGATCGATGCTGGTATAGCCTTTCTCGTCCATCCATTCTGACAAGCCTGCAGTCAGTTCGTCGATGATCTTAAAGCCATAGGTCATTGCTGCGGTGCAGACCTGAACATTACCACAACCAAGCGAGATAAACTCTGCAGCGTCGCGCCAAGTGGTCACGCCGCCGATGCCCGAGATCGGCAGGCCACGCGTGGCTTCAGCCCGCGCAATCTCTGACACCATGGACAAAGCAATCGGCTTCACCGCCGGACCACAATAGCCACCATGGCTGCCTTTGCCGTCAATCGATGGTTCGGGGCTGAACGTATCCAGATTTACACTGGTGATCGAGTTGATCGTATTTATCAGCGACACCGCATCCGCACCGCCGTTCTTAGCTGCCGCTGCGGGTTTGCGGATATCGGTTATGTTCGGCGTCAGTTTCACGATAACCGGGCGGTCGTAGTACTGTTTGCACCACCGGGTCACCATTTCGATGTATTCCGGCACCTGCCCAACAGCCGAGCCCATGCCGCGCTCGCTCATCCCATGCGGGCAACCGAAATTCAGCTCGATCCCATCCGCGCCAGTTTCAGCCACGCGTGGCAGAATGGCCTTCCACGCGGCTTCTTCACAGGGCACCATGATCGAGGCGATCAGCGCGCGATCTGGGTAGTCGGCCTTAACACGGGCCATTTCCTCAAGGTTCACCTCAAGTGGCCGGTCGGTAATCAGTTCGATGTTGTTGAGCCCCAGCAGCCGGCGGTCCGCCCCGTAGATCGCGCCATAACGCGGCCCATTTACGTTTACGACCGGAGGGCCTTCGGACCCCAAAGTCTTCCATACCACGCCGCCCCAACCGGCCTCAAAGGCGCGGCGGACATTGTATTCCTTGTCAGTCGGCGGCGCCGAGGCCAGCCAATAAGGGTTTGGACTTGAAATTCCCAGAAAGTTTGATTTTAAATCAGCCATTTATCCGGCCTCCCTGATGCAGGTTTGCATCTTTGCCTTTGAGTTTCACGCGCTCAGAGCAGCATGGATATCCATCGCTGCATCGCGGCCCTCGGCCACTGCGGTAACGGTCAGGTCTTCACCACCTGCTGCACAGTCTCCGCCAGCCCACACGCCGGTCATCGAGGTGCGTCCTGCCCCAGTCACAGCAATCTTATTGCCATCCAGCGTTAGCCCTTCCGGCGCACCGTCAAGCGCCTGACCGATGGCCTTGAAAACCTGATCGGCAGGCACACGAACGGTTTCTCCTGTACCGGTCAGTCGACCATCATGACTAGCAGTATACTCCAATTCGATTTCAGCCGCGGCTCCATTTCCGTGAATGGCCACAGGTTGAACGTTGCACAGAATTCGAACACCGTGCGACGCCGCCAAATCCTGCTCGTACCGGCTGGCCCCCATTGCGTCGCGACCTCGGCGATAGGCGATGGTGACGTGCTCTGCCCCCAGCAGCTTCGATTTCACTGCCGCGTCTACCGCTGTCATGCCGCCGCCAATCACAACGACATTCCGACCGACCGGGAGATCAGCCAGGTCGCTGGCCTGCCGCACATCCGAGATAAAGTCGACCGCCGGGCGCACCCCGTCTTTATCGACCCCATCTGCACGTAGCGCATTCACCCCTGCCAGTCCGATCGACAGGAACACAGCGTCATAGTTCTGTTGCAGCCCTTCCAGTGAAATCGTCTCACCCAGAACCGAGTCGGTCTCAATCGCAATTCCACCGATTTTTAGCAGCCAATCGACTTCGGCCTGCGCAAAATCATTGGTCGATTTATACGCTGCAATGCCGTATTCGTTCAGCCCGCCCGGCTTGGGTTTGCCTTCGTGGATCACCACATCATGCCCCAGCATCGCAAGACGGTGGGCGCAGGCCAGACCAGCGGGCCCTGCCCCTACCACGGCGACCGTCTTGCCCGTTGACGTGGCGCGCTCGAACGGATGCGCGCCCGAGGCCATCACGTCATCAGTTGCATATCGCTGCAGGCGTCCAATCTCGACCGGCTTGCCTTCGGCCGTCTCACGCACGCAAGCCTCTTCACAAAGAGTCTCCGTCGGACAGACCCGGGCGCACATGCCGCCTAGGATATTTTGTTCCAGAATCGTCTGCCCTGCTGCCTGCGGTTGCCCGGCCTGAATCTGACGAATGAACAACGGAATATCGATATCCGTCGGACAGGCCGTTACACATGGTGCGTCATAGCAGAAATAGCAACGATCTGCTGCCACGGCTGCCTCATGCGGAGCCAGAGGCGGATGCAGATCGGTGAAATTCGAGGTCAGCTCATCGCTGGAAAGCCGCCCGGAGACGATCCCGGGTGCCATCTGGCCCTGTGCCATCACTCTACTCCCTGTAGATATGTTTGTTATGAGCTTCAGCTTGCCACATTCTGATTTTTTATCAATTGGTAAATTTACCAAATGGTCAAAAAAATAGAAATCCGGGAAAAATGGCCCGGATTTCCTTAATAATTGCCCACATTGTTAGCACGTTTGGTGTCAGATCATCCCGCTTAGGTGGCCGGATTTGATCCAAACGCGGGCTCCACCCTCTCCTGCGATGGCTGTCGAGCGTGATCCAGGTGGTAGTCGCAGCCAATCCCAAACACCAAATTCTTCGCCTGTCTCGATAAAGCTGCCTTCGAGAACGAAGACCTCAAGCCCCTTGCCAGCGTCCAGTTCAATTTGCTCACCAGCAGCCCAGCATTGCACCTGAACATCCTCATGCGCATCCTTGAACAAATCGATATCTCCGCCCCCGTTGATGGAACGACGCACTTCGGTGCGGTCTTTGGGGTCGAACTGGTGAAGCTTGACGAGGATCGTCGCGCCTTTGCTGGCCGAGGGAGTGTGGGATGAAGTCGGAGGATTACGCACATAGCTGCCGACCGGAAAATCTCCGGTTTCATCCTGAAACACACCATCCAGCACCAGATATTCCTCGCCTCCGTCATGGGTGTGCGCTGAAAATGCGCTGCCAGGGGCAAAACGCACGATGGTTGTGGCCCGCGCCACTTCCTCGCCAATGCGGTCCAGCATCTTGCGTTCAACGCCGGCGGCCGGTGACGCGACCCATGCGGTTTGATCAAAGTGAACGGCGACCCGCTGGGTGAAATCTGCATTGACGCGCATCTGCAATCCTCCTGCGTTGCTGTCACATTAGATGGGAGCACGAGCCGGATTTGCAAACCGGTCATGTTTGGGGTTTTGACGCCCTTCACAGCTTGTTGTACTTCCGGTTGAGACCGGTGCCCAATTCCGGCCCGTTTAGAAAGCGCAAAAAGATGCAGGCAAGCCCAACGACGTTCAACATCCTCATCATCGGGCAAAACAACCGTCTGCAATACGAGGCACTCTTGTTCGCGGCATCGCTGCGCCACAGCTCACCCGGGTTTAGCGGACGTTTATTCGTTGGCGTTCCTCAAAAAGGCCCCTTGTGGCCCCAAGACCCGAGCATTCAGGATGAGGATGTGTTGCAAGCCTTGCGGCAATTGGGTGCTGAGATCCTTCCCTTCGAATCGCAAACCTTTGGAGCAAGCTATCCCCACGGCAACAAGATCGAAGCGCTGTTGGCTATGCCCGAAGGCGAGCCATTTGTCTTCTTCGACACCGATACATTGATCACCGGTGAAATTGCCGATGTGCCATTTGATTTCAACCGGCCCGGCGCCTCGCTCCGTGTCGAAGGCACATGGCCGAAGCCCACACTTTATGGCCCCGGTTATGACGGCATCTGGCGCGCGCTTTATGACCGATTCGGGCTGGATTTCGAAAGCTCGCTCGATTCCAGACAGCCACCGGGATATTGGCGACACTACCTGTATTTCAATGCGGGATACTTCTTCTACAAATGCCCTCACCAGTTTGGTCGGCGGTATCTTGATTACGCCCGTACCATTCGGGACGAAGGTATCCCGGAACTCACCGGGCAGGTCCTAGACCCCTGGCTGGATCAGGTGGCATTGCCGCTGGTCATCCACTCGTTCGGCGGTGGTCGGGATGCGCTGCCAAAAGGTCTGCTGGATGGGTCAGTCAGCTGCCATTATCACCTGTTTCCGATGCTCTATGCGCGAGAAAGCGATCATGTGGTCGAGGTGCTAGAGACCGTCGTGGCTCCCAACAAGATCAAGAAGGTGCTCAAAGGCTATGATCCGATGAAGAAATTGGTGATCCAGCGCAAAGGTGCAAAAATCCGGGCAATGTTCGACAGGAACAACCTGCCAGCACGCGAACAGGTCATACGCAAGACCATCAAGGCCAAGGGACTTTGGCTGCGGTGACGTGGACATTGTGTGGTGTAAAGCAATGTCCTAGAGATTTACTAACGCACATTCCAACAGGAGATTTCGAAGATGTCTGATGGCCCCACCTATGGTTTCGACACGCTGCAGATTCACGCCGGGGCGCGCCCCGACCCCGCTACCGGCGCGCGTCAGACTCCGATCTACCAGACTACGGCCTATGTGTTTCGCGATGCCGACCATGCTGCTGCGTTGTTCAACTTGCAGGAAGTTGGGTTCATCTATTCGCGTCTGACCAACCCGACCGTCGCCGTTTTGCAGGAACGCGTGGCAACGCTTGAGGGCGGTGTCGGCGCTGTTTGCTGTTCCTCGGGTCACGCGGCACAGATCATGGCGCTATTCCCACTGATGGGTCCGGGCTGCAACGTGGTCGCCTCAACCCGCTTGTACGGGGGCACGGTCACGCAGTTTAGCCAGACCATCAAACGTTTCGGATGGTCGGCCAAATTTGTCGACACCGACGATCTGGACGCCGTAAAAGCCGCCATCGACGAAAACACCCGCGCGGTGTTCTGCGAATCCATCGCCAACCCTGGCGGTTATGTCACTGACATCCGCGCGCTTGCGGACGTCGCAGACGCGGCTGGCATCCCGCTGATCGTCGACAACACCTCGGCCACGCCCTACCTGTGCCGTCCGATCGAGCATGGCGCGACTCTGGTCGTGCATTCAACCACCAAGTACCTGACCGGTAACGGCACTGTCACCGGCGGCTGTATCGTGGATTCGGGTAAGTTTGACTGGTCTGCGAATGACAAATTCCCCTCGCTCAGCGAGCCCGAGACTGCGTATCACGGCCTGAAATTCCACGAGACTTTCGGCCCGCTGGCCTTCACTTTCCACGGCATTGCCATCGGTCTGCGCGATCTGGGTATGACCATGAACCCGCAGGCAGCACATTATACCCTTATGGGGATCGAGACACTCTCACTGCGGATGGAGCGACATGTCGAAAACGCCCAAAAGATCGCCGCCTGGCTGGAAGCGGATGATCGCGTGGACTACGTGACCTATGCAGGCCTTCCCTCGTCGCCTTATCATGATCGGGTCAAAGCGCATTACCCGCGCGGGGCCGGTGCGCTATTCACATTTGCGGTCAAGGGCGGATATGACGCCTGCATCAAGCTGGTCAACGCGTTGGAAATCTTCAGCCATGTGGCCAACTTGGGCGATGCGCGCTCGCTGATCATCCACTCTGCCTCGACGACCCATCGTCAGTTGACGCCTGAGCAGCAGGAAGCTGCAGGCGCGGGCCCGGGAGTCGTGCGCGTCTCCATCGGCATCGAAGACGCAGACGATCTGATCGCCGATCTGGATCAAGCGCTATCCAAGGCGAGCGCCTAATCCAATGACCAAGCACGACACAAACGAACTGGGCCAGCCCATTGGCTTGCCGGTCACGGGCGAGTTTCCTCGCCCCACCCCGCCTTACACACCGATGCAGGGCCGGTTCTGTTCCGTTGTGCCGCTAGATGTGAACCGGCATGCGCCCGGATTGTACCGGGCGTTTGCCAGTGACACGGATGGCCATGACTGGACCTATCTGCCTTATGGCCCCTTCGCCTCTGAGGCTGATTTCACCACATGGGCGCAGAACAACTGCATGGACGCCGATCCCATGTTCCATACGGTGTTGGATGCCGACGAAACGCCGGTGGGTATGGCCTCGTATTTGCGTGTCGAACCAGCAGCGGGTGCAATCGAGGTGGGCCATATCCATTTCTCACCCCTGCTCCAACGCAAACCGCAATCAACCGAAGTAATGTATCTGATGATGCGACGGGTGTTCGATGAGCTTGGCTATCGCCGTTACGAATGGAAATGCGACGCTTTGAACGCACCCTCAAAGCGCGCGGCCGAACGCTTGGGATTTACGTTCGAAGGTATTTTCCGACAAGCGACCCATTACAAAGGGCGTAACCGGGATACCGCTTGGTTCTCTATTATCGACAGCGAATGGCCGCGCATTCGCGCAGCATTCGAGAATTGGCTTGCACCGGGGAATTTCGATGCGGCGGGCCAGCAGCGACAACCGCTGCAAGCCCACGTTGGAGCGTAGCTTAGTCCGCGATTTCGAACTCCATAGCGATATTGACTGATACGGAGATCTCTCCACCCGCTACCGGAACGCCACCGGCGTCAGACATCGCCATTTCGCGCATCTGGGCCATCGGGCGAACGCCCCCACCGTGATCGTTTATCGAAATCACAGGACCCAAAGTCACGCCTGAGGCCTCGGCCAATTGTTGCGCCTTATCGGTTGCGTCTACGACCGCTTTCGCGCGCGCTTCGGCCTCAAGCGGCTTAGGCTCCTGTACACTGAAGCTCAAGCCGCCAAAATCATTGGCCCCGTCCTTGATGACGGCATCCATAATCTGACCCAGTTTATCCAAATCCCGAACCCGAACAGAAACACGGTTTGAGGCTGTAAATCCGGTGATCCTGGGTGCTTCGTCGTTTGAGTTCCTGTGCCCAGACCAGACTGGTGACAACGACAGATCGCGGGTCTGAACATCCCGTGATTCCAAGCCCATCTCATCCAACCGTTTTAGAATCTGTGTCACAGCGTCAGAGGTCGCCTGCATCGCAACCGATGCCTGGGCGTCCTGGTTCGTCACGCCAAGCGTTATGGTTGCCATATCTGGCGCAGCCAGGGCCGTTCCGGTTCCACTGACGGTGATGCGACGTTCTTCCGCATGGGCAGGCAACGCCGCGACGGCTGCGGTCATGGCAGCCAGAAAAGCAAGTGTCTTCAAGGTGATCTCTCCTTATGACTTGTCGCTAAGATGGGTGTCATACTCCGTACACGGCAAGGGGGAAACGCGCCTTTTTCTTTCCCTCGGCGAGTTCCTGCTCTAATCTCGTCGGGCAGACATCCAAGCGTTTGCATTGAAGCTGACAATTATGGTTCATCGCGATCATGAAACCCGCCTTTGTGCTGTCATTTTCTGAAAACGGTATTTCCTTGCATCACCAGTCGGATGGAGACTGGTACTGCATTGGCACTATCCCGTTGGATGCACCGGATTTCACTGATCAGATCCGGACCCTTCGTGATCAGGGATTCGCACTAGAAAACAACCTAAGCTGCAAGCTCGTGATTCCTTCGGATCAGATACGCCTTTTGACGGTCGATACCGATGGAATGGATAGCGAAGCGGCAACGCAGAAAGTTGAAGAAACTTTAGCCTCAGCAACGCCATACCAGTTGTCCGAGCTGACCTTTGTCGCAACTCCGAACGGTTCGGACATTCACGTCGCGGCAGTCGCGCAGCAAACTTTGAAAGAAGCGCACTCGTTTGCGGTGGAACATGGATTTATCCCAGAAGGGTTCTGGCTTAGTGCCAATGGTGAAGACGCTCTATCAGGGTCCGTTTACGAAGTGCCTGCGTCTGAGGTGGACTCCCAGTCAAATGAAGTCAGCACTGCGCCCGTGGCCAAATCGCCGGAATCCACGCCTGATGAGGCATCGGGTATTCCCATTCATCCCATCGCGGATACCGCTGATCCGACCGCTTTCCGTTCCGCTCAAAGCGCTGAATCGCCCACGATCTCTTCGTCGGTAGAGGTGAAAAAATATTTCATTCCGGCGGTTGCTTCATCCGTTCTATTGGGCATGGTGCTTGGTCTCTGGTCACTGAACAACGATGAACCGACGGTCGATGCCCCAGAACCAGTCGTGGCAGAGGCGCCCGTTTTAGTTCCAGAGCCACAGCAAGATGTCCGGACAACCGTTGAACCCAGCGCACCAGATGTTGCGGAGCTCGCAATTGAACCTGAACCCGTTGAGCCGAACACCGGTGACGAAATTGATCTGTCTGCAACTGATGAGGCCATTCTCGAAGCTTTGAAGGTTGCTCCTGAACCGGTTGAAGAAATTGCTGGCCTGCCAGATTTCGGGGCAGAGTTTCATGACTTCACCGGGACCGCGCCTGTTGAACCGAACCCGTTGGCCGAACCGCCGCTGGAACAGCTTGCTGATGTCTATCTAACTTCGGTTGATCGCGCAGATCTGTCGACCGACACCGTTGCCCTGCCACCGCATGAAAGCCTCGAAACTGACGAAGCCTTTGAGTTCACCGCCCTGCCCGGCGCCGCTGGTCAGAGGTTTGAGTTGGACGAACGTGGTCTTGTAACGCCGACCGCAGAGGGCACTCTGAATCCAGCCGGTGTGATGGTCTACCTGGGCCGCCCTTCATCTGTGCCTCCGGAATCCCCTACACGGTTTGAGACAGAGCCCGTTGTTGTTGAAGAGGTTGACGAAAGGCTCGCAGCAATCCGACCCCGCCCAAGGCCCAACAACCTTGTTGATCAATTCGAAAGACAACAATTGGGTGGCCGGTCTCGCCAGGAATTGGCCTCGGTGCGACCAAAACTGCGCCCGGAAAGCCTGCAATCCAAGCCCGAGGTTGACGAAACACCAACCGCTCTGGCGGTGGTTCGTGTTCCACGCCCCAAGCCACGCCCTGCGAATATCGCCGCATTGGTTGCCAAGAAACCCAGCACCCAAAGTGCTTCGCTGGGATCGACCGCGAATGTGGCAACCAGCAGTGATGAGGCCGGTTCATTCCAGCCCAGGGCTGTAAAACCCAAGATACCGACAACCGCCTCGGTTGCGCGACAGGCGACCATCGATAATGCCATCAACCTACGCAAGCTCAACCTGATCGGTGTATATGGCACCCCGGCCAATCGGCGTGCCTTGGTACGCCTGCCCAGCGGGCGCTACAAGAAGCTGAAAGTGGGTGATCGTATCGATGGTGGGAATGTCGTGGCCATCGGAGATAGCGAATTGCGCTATCAGAAACGCGGTAAGAACATCACCCTCAAGATGCCACGCGGATAAAAGAAGAGCGCCCTGTTTGGTAAACGGAGCGCTCAGTTATTTTCATAGACCTCAGATCAGGCGGCCGAAATCTCACCCGACTCAATCTGTTCGCGTTCGATCGATTCAAACAGGGCTTTGAAATTGCCCTCGCCGAACCCGTCATCGCCTTTGCGCTGAATGAACTCAAAGAAGATCGGGCCGATGACGGTTTTCGAGAAGATCTGAAGCAGGATCTTGGTCTCACCCCCATCAACAACGCCTTCGCCGTCGATCAGAATACCGTGCTTCATCATTCGATGCTTGGGCTCATCATGGCCAGACACACGGTCGTAAGACATGTCATAATATGTCTCGTTCGGGCCAGGCATGAACTTCAACCCCTTTTCGGCAATCGCATCGGTCGAGCCATAGATATCATCGCTACCCACCGCAATATGCTGGATACCCTCGCCATTGTATTTCTTTAGGTAAGAGACGATCTGCCCGGTTTCACCCCGGTCCTCATTGATCGGTATGCGGATGCGACCGCAAGGAGAAGTCAGCGCTCGGCTGAAAAGACCTGTATGTTTGCCCTGAATGTCAAAGAAGCGAATTTCGCGGAAGTTGAACAGGTCGCCGTAGAATTTGAACCACTTGTCCATGTTACCCTTGAACACGTTGTGGGTCAGGTGATCGAGGTAATAGAACCCATCACCGCGCGGTTTCGATTGCTCCAGCCACTCAAACTCCTCGTTATAGGGCGAGGTGTCATAATACTGATCGATGAAATAGATCAGCGAGCCACCGATACCCTTGATCGCCGGGACATTCATGGTCTTGTCGGCACCGTCATAGGGCTCGGCCCCTTTGGCAATCGCGTGCTCATAAGCCTTCTGCGCATCCACGACACGCCAGCCCATCGCAGGGGCGCAAGGACCATGCTCGGCGACGAATTTCGCGGCAAAGCTGTCCGGATCAGCATTCAGGATGTAGGTCACATCACCCTGTTGCCACAGCTCAACCTTGGGGGTGTCGCGGTGGTAGCCGACATATTCGAACCCCATCCGCGCAAACAGATCGCGCAGTTCCTGCGGTTCGGGGTGGGCAAATTCAACGAACTCGAACCCGTCGGTGCCGGCTGGGTTTTCTTCGCTGATGACAGATTTCGGGGCATTATGCGGGAAAGGACCCATGGCGCGTCTCCTTGGAAAACAGGAATTTCTTTGCTGATTCAAAAATACGCCTTATTCGGTGCTGTTTCTGCGCATTGTTTTCATGTAGACTGAATTTGAGCGCGGAACATCCGCACGAAACACGCAAAAACCGGAGATTCACCGCACATGCTGGATGCAACAGACACACGACTGTTGTCAGCTTTGCAGAAAGATGCGCACCTGACGGCACATCAATTGGGTGAGATGTTAAACCTGTCGGCCAGTCAGGCGGGCCGCCGCCGACAGCGCCTTGAGGCTGAGGGCTATATCACCGGATATACGGCCCGGCTGGACCCGCTGATGCTGGGGTTGCAGGTTCAAGGGTTCATTCAGGTGCATCTGGGCACACATGGCCCCGAACAATCCGCCAGCTTCTCCCGCATGGTCAACACGCGCCCCGAGATCACGAGTGCCTGGACGATGACGGGTGAGGCAGATTACCTGCTTCATGTCTATTGTGACGACTTATCCGCACTCAACAGCTTGCTTCACGAAGTCATCCTGCCGCATCCTGCAGTAGCACGTGTGCAAAGCCAGATCGTGATGGACCAATTGAAACGTGACGCGCCGCTCCCGACCTGAGCGGATATAAGAGGACAATAATGGACGAGTTCCTTTATCAGGCATCGATCTATTTGGCAGCAGCGGTGATCGCCGTTCCGTTATCCGCGCGTCTGGGCCTGGGTTCGGTGCTGGGATATCTGGCCGCCGGAATTGCAATCGGACCGATTCTGGGCCTTGTAGGCGCAGAAACAGAGAGCCTTCAACACGTCGCCGAGTTTGGCGTTGTCATGATGCTGTTCCTGATCGGGCTGGAACTTGAGCCCCGCGCCCTTTGGGACATGCGCGACAAGTTGTTGGGGCTGGGCGGGCTGCAGGTTGGCCTGTCAACTGCCGCGATCGCAGCTGTGGCGTTCTACGCGGGCCATCAATGGTCGGTGGCGCTGGCTGTCGGCCTTACGTTGTCACTATCTTCCACCGCTATCGTTCTGCAAACCTTGTCCGAAAAGGGGTTGATGCAGACCAATGGCGGGCGAGCCACATTTTCGGTTCTGTTGACGCAAGATATCGCCGTCATACCTATTCTGGCCTTTCTGCCCCTTCTTGCACTGCCTGCCAGCGTCCACATAGAAGACGATGGCTCGATCAATCGAGGTGTGGATTCCGCCCACGGAGCCGATCACCACGCCACATTGTCGCTGGTCGAAGGACTGCCGGGCTGGGCCGTTACTCTCGTCACGATCGGAGTGGTCGTCTTTGTCGTACTGGCGGGCGTCTATCTGACCCGCCCCTTGTTCCGGTTTATCCACGCCACGCGATTGCGTGAGATGTATACCGCGCTTGCACTGATGATCGTGGTTGGTATCTCGTTTCTGATGACGCTGGTGGGCCTCTCCCCCGCCCTTGGTGCATTTTTGGCGGGCGTCGTTCTGGCTAGCTCGGAATTCCGACATGAAATGGAAAGCGACCTTGAGCCGTTCAAAGGGCTGCTGTTGGGCCTGTTTTTCATCACAGTCGGCGCTGGGATCGATATTGGGTACTTCTTCGCCGATCCATTTGATCTGATCGGGTTGGCGCTACTTGTGATCTTGGCCAAAGGTATCATCCTGTTCATCGTTGGGCGTGCTTTCAAACTACGTGGACGTGATCACTGGCTGTTTACTTTGGGATTGGCCCAGGCTGGCGAGTTTGGGTTTGTATTGCTGGCATTCTCGACACAGCAAAACGTGATCCCTCCGGGCTTGTCGCAAAAACTGCTTATGATCATCGCCCTGACCATGCTGATCGCACCTCTCCTGTTTATCCTCTACGATCTGCTTTCTCGCTATATCGGCGAGAGCAAGCCAAAGGTCGAACCAGATGAGATTGATGAGAGAGGGCCTGTCATAATTGCAGGGATCGGTCGCTTTGGTCAGATCGTGAATCGCCTGGTGCAGGCAAGCGGATTCAAGACCGTGGTTCTGGATCACGACATTGAAACCATCCAGCTTATGCGCCGGTTTGGCGTCAAAGGATTCTTGGGCGATCCGACGCGTCCCGAACTGCTGCGCGCCGCCGGGATTGAAAAAGCCTCGGTTTTGGTCGCGGCCATGGATGATTACAAACAGGTCACTCGTCTGGTCGGATATGCGCGCCGCCAGCGACCTGACCTGCACATCATCGCTCGGGCGCGAGATCGCACTCATGTTTATGAACTCTATCAGGCCGGGGCCAATGACATCGTGCGCGAAATGTTCGATGGGTCACTACGTGCCGGTCGCTATGTTCTCGAGAATATCGGCCTTAGTGAATATGAGGCCGCGCAAGCAGAGCAAACGTTCTATCACCACGACCGAGGATCGGTGCGCGAGTTGGCCGAGCTGTGGATACCCGGCATGCCCACGGCAGAAAACAAAAATATATCGAGCGTGCGCGGCAACTTGAAAAAGATCTGGAAACCGCGCTGCTGGAACTGGCTGAGGAACACGCCAAGAAGTCGGCTTAACCGTCTGTAACTCCGGCCTCGGCAAACGTTGCCATGCCGGAATGACAGGCCACGGCGCTTTTAAGAATGTTGATCGCCAGCGCCCCGCCCGAACCTTCGCCCAAGCGCAAGCCAAGGCTTAGCAACGGTTCCTTACCTAGCTTGTTCAGCATTGCGGAATGTGCACCTTCGGCACTTTGATGGCCCGCAACAGTGTGATCCAGCGCAGTGTCCGAAAGTTGCGCCAAACAGGCCGCTGCTGCCGTACAGATGAATCCGTCCAGAATGACTGGAATGCGCAATACACGTGCAGCGGCAATCGCCCCTGCCATGGCCGCAATCTCGCGCCCGCCTAGGCATTGAAGGATACGCAGACCGTCGCCTTGACCGTGCAGGGCAACGCCTTCGGCAACAACGCGTGTTTTGTTCGCCAACCCTGCATCATCTACGCCTGTGCCGCGCCCGGTCCAGTCAGATGCATCTCCTCCAAACAGCGCACAGGCGATGGCGGCTGCAGGGGTGGTGTTGCCGATACCCATCTCTCCCACAACCAGCAGATCAGCCTGCGGATCGACGGCTTCCCAGCCTGTGCGCAGCGCGCGCAGCAATTCATCTTCGCTCATCGCGGCGGCTTGGGTGAAATCTGCGGTCGGACAGTCCAGATCCAACGCATGCACATCCATCTTGGCACCCGCAGCCTTGGCCAGTTGATTAATCGCAGCACCGCCGTGTTCGAAATTCATGACCATCTGAACAGTGACCTCAGGCGGAAATGCTGAAACACCCTGCGCGGTCACGCCGTGGTTGCCAGCAAACACAATGACCTGAGGCGCACTGATCTGTGGCCGCGCATCACCACGCCAACCCGCATACCATATCGCCAAATCCTCAAGCCGCCCCAAGGCTCCGGGTGGTTTGGTTAGTTGGCCGTTGCGCTCTTGCGCGCCCTGCACGGCAGAAGTATCCGGACCGGCCGCACCGGTCAGCGCGTCGCGGAAACTGTTCAGATCGTCGAGTTCAGGCAGCATTGAAAGCCTCGTTGCGTCAGAGTGGTCCTGTGTGTTTAACCAAACCTGACAAAGCAACAAGACCCTGAAAGGCCTGGGAGTGACCAAAAACGACACTGCCCCATTTTCCATGTGGGATATTCCGCTTGCGCTGGTCTTGCTGACACGCTTGCCCCTGCCACGCTTGCCGAAAGAGGCGTTTACTCGCCAGTCGCGCGCCGTCTGGGCATTTCCGCTTGCAGGGCTGATCGTTGGTGCCCTGGCGTGTGGTATCGGTTGGATCGCAATCTGGGCGCAGTTGCCCGTTTTCGCAGTCGCAGGCCTGATCGTTGCCGCGCTGATCGCAACCACAGGTGCAATGCATGAAGACGGGTTGGCTGATACGTTCGATGGCCTTTGGGGAGGGTTCACGCCCGAGCGGCGGCTCGAGATAATGAAGGACAGCCATATCGGCACCTATGGTGTGCTGGCACTGCTGCTATTTCAGATTCTACGTATCACAGCCATTGCAGCTCTTGTTGGTGCCGAGGTGATGACAGGTGTGCTGGCTGCATGTGTGTATTCCCGATCTCTTATGCCCGCCTTGATGACTTTTCTAAAAAATGCCCGGCACTCAGGGCTAAGCCATTCGGTCGGCGCACCGCCGATATCTGCGGTATTAGCCGGGTTGGTAGTGGCCGCAGTGTTGGCATTGGGCTTATTGGGGGCTCTGGCGTTGATCCCAATGCTTTTTGCGATGATCGCCAGCCTGATTGTTGCGAAGTTCGCCAAGGCAAAGATCGGAGGTCAAACCGGCGACATTCTGGGGGCAACGCAGCAGATAACCGAGATCACATTCCTGCTGACGCTGATCGCTTTGATCTAACTGGCACCCCCCGTCGCAATCCGCAGCGTCGCGCCGCAGTGCTTGCAATGCACAGCGTCCGGGTCGTGGCGAAACAGACCACAGCTGGGGCATTTGTAACGCACTTTCTGCGGCATGAAGATCGCCTGCGCCAGACGCACGAACAGGGCCACACCAACAACCATGATGAAAACCGAAAACAGCTTACCACCCGGCGTCGACAACGTGATGTCACCAAACCCAGTTGTCGTCAGTGTGGCCATCGTGAAATACAGCGCGTCGATATAGGGCGTCTGGGTGTCTTCCGGCACAAAAAAGACCAATACAGCGGTCGAAGTCGCAAAGACAAAGACCAGCAAATTGATTGCAGCGATCACCGCGTCTTCATGCGTTCGGAAAAAGCTGCTGTCACGCCGCAAATCCCTGAGCAAATGGTATGAATGAATCAAACGCAAGGCGCGCAAAATACGCAGAAACGCCAAGTTGCCGGTCAGAAACGGATCAAGGAAAAGCGAAACGATAACAACAATGTCCGCCAACGTGTAAATCTGACGCAGTAGCTTCCAACGATCTTTCGATATCCAAAGCCGGGCAGAAAAATCCATGAGAATGAGCACACCGACCCCAATACTGGTTGCGGTAATACCCGGACCGTGCGGAATATGCGCGGTCGCAACAAAGAACACGATCGTCGCGATGTCGAACAGGATCAGACCATACCGAAACCAGACCGAAATCGGGTCGTGGCTGATGTATAGAAACTTCACAGCCTGCTTCATCTTGACCCCGTATCCGCCTAATATTCAGAGAAAAATACCCTGAAACGACTACAGCACCAAGCGACGGTTCATAAAAAAAGCCGCCCCCGATACCGGAGCGGCTTTGAAATGGGTGGTGCATTTGATCAGGCAGCGCGTGAGGTCAGCACCTCATCCACCTGCTTGGCGGCCGAGATTTCATCTGCACCAGACACTGCAGCAACTTCGCGGGTCAGACGCTCAAGCGCCGCCTCATATAGCTGACGTTCGGAATAGCTCTGCTCGCGCTGGTCGTCGGTGCGGTGCAGGTCGCGGACCACTTCAGCGATCGAGATCAGATCACCCGAGTTGATCTTTTGCTCATACTCCTGCGCCCGACGCGACCACATGGCGCGCTTGACCTTGGCTTTGCCTTTTAGCGTTTTCATGGCCTGACTGATCACATCAGGAGAGCTGAGTGAGCGCAGGCCGGATTCGGTGACCTTGTTGGTCGGCACGCGCAGCGTCATCTTGTCTTTTTCAAAGGAGATTACGAACAGTTCAAGCGAGAAGCCTGCAACTTCCTGCTCTTCGATCGATACGATCTGTCCCACGCCATGAGCCGGGTAGACGACATAATCGTTCGGGCGGAACTCAAGCTTTTTCGATTTCGACATTCACATTCATCCTTCATTACAGATCGGGATATGAGACGACAAAAAGACCACAGCCGAGGCCCTAAACGGCCCCGCCAGGCGGCTTATTTGTCATAAAATCAGAACTCCAAAGCGAGCATACTTACGGAGCACATCCCAATCACAGTCATCATTCGACCCCAAGTATATCACAAAATTGCGACACTCAAAAGACCGACCTAAGGCAAATGGGAGATTCCCTTTTTACCTCAATGTATTATGGCGCAGATTGTTGTCTAACGTACGGTTAGGGGCCACCGAATCGGTTAACCACCTTCGCCGGGTGCTTCCGAGAAATATTTCTCCATCTTGCCTTCTTCGCCGTCGCGTTCCTCGGCCTCGGGCAAGGGGTCTTTCTTAGTCACAATCACCGGCCACATTTCCGAGTATTTCCGGTTGAACTCGACCCACTGCTCCATACCCGGCTCGGTATCGGGGCGAATTGCGTCGGCGGGGCATTCGGGTTCACACACACCACAGTCGATGCATTCATCGGGGTGAATGACCAGTGTATTCTCACCTTCGTAGAAACAATCCACCGGACATACCTCGACACAATCGGTGTATTTGCAGCCAATGCAGTTTTCGGTGACAACGTAGGTCATTTTGGAATTCCCGTTTGCGCTTTGGCGACTAGCTAATCCAGTCTGACCGCCTCTTCAAGGTCAGATCACCCCTTTGGGGTGCGAGAAAGATCAAGCGCGCGCCTTTCCTTCTTGGTTGGACGACCTTTTCCTTCAAATCCGGGATTCTTGGGCGGTACATCCTGCTTTTCAGTCATATCAAAGTACAAACCTTGCGCCTCGGGGGCCGGGCCACGGCGCTCTCCGAGCGCTTCGATACGCACAACGCGGACGATCCGCCCCTGGGGAAAGGTCAGGACGTCTCCGGGTGCCACAGCTTGCGCCGGTTTCAGCACCCGGTTTCCGTTTAGCCTGACATGGCCGCCGCTGACCTGTTTAGCGGCCAGGCTACGGGTCTTGAAGAACCGCGCCTGCCACAACCATTTGTCGATCCGCAGCTTGGCCTCGGCCATCGCGGATCAGTTACCGTCCTTCAGACCCATCAGCGCTGCTGCGAACGGGTTGTCGGGATCGATGGCCTTTTCCTTCTTGGGCGGCCGAGACGAGAAGGACTTGGCACCCTGAGGTTTGCCACCTTTCTTACCATGCGGCTTGCGACCATCTTGCGGCTTACCACGCGGCTTGCCTTTGCCCTGCCCCTGCTCGCGACGTGGGCCACGGTTTTGCTGGCGCTGGCGACCCCAGGTGAAGGTATAGAACACCTCGACCTCGGGTTCGTCCGCAGCAGGTGCCTCGTCTGCCGTCTCGGTGCTGTCGGTGGCCTCGGCTGACGCCTCGGCGGATGTCGCGACGTCTTCGGTCGGCGCATCTGGCGCAGAGTTATCTTCAGCGACAGGTTGCTCGGGCGCGTCTGTCGTAGTTTCGGGTGCGGTTTCGACCGGTACTGGCTTCACTTTCTCACGTTCGCCACGTTCAGCCTTGTAGCCCAGCCCCTGCATCAGGTCGGCAAACTGATCCAACGTCATACCAGTGATCGACAGCATATCAGGCTTGGCTTCGAAACCACCCCGGCTGTCCTCGGACCGCAACATGTCGGCCAAACGTTCTAGCATGTCGATCCGGATCGAGCGTTCGCCGGCATCACGATAACCGCACATGGTGTCATAGCCCTGCGGCGCATCCTTTGCGACGGGCACGGTGACCAACCCCGGAGGCGGCGCTTCGGGGAACTCCTGCAGACCGCTCGACAGCGCCCAAAGCACCAGACGCAGACGCGTCGGCGCAGGTTTCAACAGCAGTGGCATGAAGATGGTGAACTGACCAAAACGGATGCCGTGCTTGCGCAGCGCGCCGCGCGCGTCCTGATCCAGATCCTTGACCTCTTGCGCGACCTGCGCACGGGGCAGCACGCCAAGCGCCTCAACCATGCGGAATGCAAAGCCTTTGGCAAGACCGGTCAGCTCTTCGTCGCGCGACAGATTCAGCAGCGGCTCAAACAGCGCCGCCACTTTGCGGTCGATGAAATGCTGCAGCCGGCGCTGCACTTTCTGTTCGACGTCCGGGCCTGCGGCCTCATCGACAAAAACCTCGACAATTGGCTTGAGAGGCTCGGCCCCGGCAACCAGCTTGCCGACAGCATATTCGCCCCACATCAGTCCGCCCTGATCGGTGAAATCTATTTCGGTATCGGGCGCGTTGTAGAAGCGATCGGCACGCAGATGGAATTGCGGCGCGAGTGCTTGCAAAGAGGCCGATTTCAAAGCTTTCGCCTCGGTTCCTTGCGCGCTTTTGTCCGGCGAAAACCGGAACCCTTCCAGACGGCCGACGAATTCGCCTTCGACGGTCACTTCACCCTTGTCATTTACTTCGGCCAAAAGGGCCTCCTTCTGCTTGAGCCGGCGCAGCAAAACAGATGTACGCCGGTCCACAAATCGTTGGGTCAGACGGTCATGCAGAGCGTCCGACAGCCTGTCTTCTACAGTGCGCGTCTCATCACGCCAATGGGATTCGTCACGCACCCATCCGTTTCGTTGCGCAACATATGTCCAAGTGCGAATATATGCCAACCTTTTGGACAGCGCATCAATATCCCCATCCGTACGGTCGATCCGGCGGATTTGCCGCGCCATGAAATCGTCAGGGATAGATCCGCGCTCATGCAGGTGGCCATAGATCACCTCGAGCAGGCTGGCATGTTCGGCGTGGCTTATTCCGCGAAAATCAGGGATTCGGCATACATCCCACAGCAAGCGTACCGATGGTCCATCGCTGGCACGGGCGACAACTTCGGTGACTTGGGACAAAGATTTCAGAACGTTCAGGTCGTCGGCGGGCCGCGCCTTGATCAGGTGCTCATTGTCGGGGCTGATCTCAAGCGAGTCGATCAATGCCTCGATCGTGCCAAACCGCAAGGCGGCATTCCGCCAGTTCAGCTTCTTCATCGGTGTGAACCGGCTGTCCATAATGGCTTGGGCCACGCCCTCATCCAGCGGCGGAGCCTCACCAGTAACGCCAAAAGTGCCATCCGACATGCCACGCCCGGCCCGTCCTGCGATCTGGGCCAGTTCATTGGGCGCCAAAGGCCGCATTCGGCGGCCATCGAACTTGGTCAGGGATGAGAACGCCACATGGTTTACGTCCAGGTTCAAACCCATGCCGATGGCATCGGTAGCCACCAGATAATCAACCTCGCCGTTCTGGTAGAGGTCAACCTGCGCATTCCGCGTTCGAGGGCTGAGCGCCCCCATGACCACCGCCGCCCCGCCCTTCTGACGACGCAGCAATTCCGCGATGGCGTAGACATTGTCGACCGAGAACCCGACAATCGCGCTGCGCGAGGGCATTCGGCTGATCTTTTTGCTTCCAGAATAGACCAGTTGAGACATCCGCTCGCGCCGGACAAACTGCGCCTCGGGAACAAGCGCGGCAATCGCACCCCGCATAGTGTCAGAGCCGAGGAACAACGTCTCATTCGTTCCACGCGAGCGCAGTAGACGGTCGGTAAAAACATGGCCGCGTTCAGGGTCGGCACAGAGCTGGATTTCGTCGATAGCAACGAAATCGGCGCCCATTCCTTCGGGCATCGCCTCGACCGTGCAGACCCAATATTGCGCCCGCGGCGGCACGATACGTTCCTCGCCCGTCACCAGCGCCACGACCGAATGACCGCGAATGGCTACGATCTTGTCATAAACCTCGCGCGCAAGCAGCCGCAGTGGCAGGCCGATCAAACCTGTCCGGTACCCCAGCATACGTTCGATCGCGTAATGGGTTTTACCTGTGTTCGTTGGGCCAAGTACGGCCACGATTCGGGATGACCCGCTCACCTTTGCCCCCTGCGCCCTGAGACTTACAGCGCCTTGCCTTCAACCTGAGGCTTCAGCCGATTCACGGCATTGGTTACTTCTTCATGATGGGGATGTATAGCCAATGCGCGCGAATAGGCTTCGAACGCCTGCTCGGGCTCACCTACAATCTCGAAGATCAGCCCAAGGCCATAGATAGCCTCATAATTGTTTGGGTTAAGGGTCAAAGCGTGTTCAAGATCAGCAGCTGCCATACCAAACCGCTCCATGCCGAAAAAAGCCGATGCACGCACGTGCCAGCCTTCGGCGAATTCAGGTGCGTGATCAGTGAGCGCTGTCAGATGGTCCAGAGCAGCCTCGACATCGCCATCATCCAACGCCTCTCGCCCGCGCTCAAGCAGCAAATCAGCCGAGGCCGAACCGGATTGTGACCACAGCGCCTGCAATTGCCGATCCAAACCGATGGCCTGCTCGGGCGTCGATTGCGCCAGTTGCTCTAACAACGCCGCCTCGTCGCGCGAATCCGCCTCTTGCGCAGTGCAAGTGGTGGAAAACGTGACTATGACGGCAAGTGCCGCGACGGTACGTTTGAGATTGGTGATTGCAATACCCATAACAATGGCCAGTGTAGCGTTGCGACCGGGGATGTCCATTCACGGCGCATGAACAATATGAGGAAGACCATGAGCGATATTCTGGAAAAAGCCGCGGCGGCATTGAATGAGAAACTGTCGGGCGGCGATTTCGACGCATCAGCAAAGTTCGCCATCGCCGATCTGGGATCTATCATCCTGGATGCAAGCGGTGCGCGCGTCAGCGATGATGAGGCTGATGTGACCCTCAGCGCCGATGCGGATACCTTTGAACAAATCCTCAGCGGCGACCTGAACCCAACCGGTGCATTCATGTCCGGCAAGCTGAGCGTTGACGGAGACATGGGAATCGCCATGAAACTCGCCTCGGTGCTGGCCTGATGGAGTTTTCGCCGGCCCCCTTATTCGAAGACGTGGCCGGCGGCCCTGCTGGTGGAGTGGCCCATTGGCTGACTACCGAAGACGGCATACGCATCCGCGTGGCACATTGGCTGCCCGAAGGTGATGCGCGCGGCACGGTGATGCTGTTCCCCGGTCGTACGGAATATATCGAAAAATACGGTGATACCGCCAAAGAATTCGTGAGCCGGAGATTTGCCTGCCTTTCTGTTGACTGGCGCGGACAAGGTCTGGCGGATCGTTTGCTGGATGATCCGAGAATCGGTCATGTCGAACAATTCACTGATTATCAGCATGACGTTCGATCCACCTTGGCACTCGCCACGCAACTGGAATTGCCCAAACCCTGGTTTGTGATCGGTCACTCGATGGGTGGTGCCATTGGGTTGCGCGCGGTTCTGGAAGGAGATGACTTCGCTGCTTGTGCCTTCACAGGGCCGATGTGGGGTATTTTCTTTACACCGATCATGAAGCCTCTCAGCCAGTTGACCGCCTATTGGGGGCCGCGTCTGGGATTGGGAGAGAAAAAGCCGCCCACAACTTCGCTTGAAAGCTATGTGGTGTCGCAACCTTTCGAAGGAAACGTGCTGACGCGCGATCCAGCGATGTACCGAATGATGCAGGACCAGTTGGCCGCGCATCCCGAGCTGGCTTTGGGTGCCCCGTCCACCATCTGGCTGCGCGAGGCGCTGGATGAATGCACCTGGCTGATGGAACAGACCGCGCCCGACATCCCTGCCCTGACCTTCTTGGGTAGTCACGAACAGATTGTGGATCGCAAAGCGATCCGAGCCCGGATGGCCGACTGGCCCAGTGGTACTCTGGTCGAGATCCCCGACGGCGAACACGAAGTTCTGATGGAGGCACCCGAGGTGCGCGAGCCGGTCTTTGATCAACTGGCTGCACATTTCGCGGCAGCCGCGGCGAAACCAAAACCCGAGCCCTGTCATTAAGGCCCAAGCCGACAGCTTGCTTGTGATCCGGACGTGCCGCGCCTAAATGTTTGCCAACGCAGTTTATTCGAGGTGTTCCATGCGCGACCTTCCCTTTCCCGTCCGTGACGCAAATGCAGGCGGCGGTGCCGATGATCTGGGCGATTTGCCGGAATGGGATCTGACGGACCTCTACGCCTCGGAAGATGCACCTGAACTGTCCCGCGATCTGGACTGGCTGGAAGGCGAATGTGCGTCCTTTGCCGCAGATTATGAGGGCAAGCTGGCCGATCTGGACGCCGCTGGCCTTCTGACCTGCGTGCTGCGCAACGAAAAGATCAACGCCATCGCCGGGCGCATCATGTCCTTTGCCGGTCTGCGCTATTATCAACTGACCACCGACGCGGATCGCGCCAAGTTCCTTTCGGACATGCAGGAGAAGATCACCGTATTCACCACTCCGCTGGTGTTTTTCACGTTGGAACTGAACCGCATCGACGATGACGTGCTGGCCGCGCATTTCGCCGCCAATTCTGATCTGGCGCGATACGAACCTGTGTTCCGTCGCATCCGTGCGATGAAACCGTATCAGCTGTCCGACGAGCTTGAGAAATTTCTGCACGACCTCGGCGTTGTCGGTGACGCGTGGGAACGCCTGTTCGACGAAACAATCGCGGGCCTGACCTTCACCGTCGATGGTGAAGAGCTGAATATCGAAGGTACGCTGAACCTGCTGACCGAGCAGGATCGCGCCAAGCGTGAAGCCGCAGCGCGCGAACTCGCCAACGTTTTCCAAAGCAACATTAAAACCTTCGCGCGCGTTCATAACACGCAGGCCAAGGAAAAAGAGATCGTCGATCGCTGGCGCAAAATGCCAACCGCCCAGACCGGTCGTCACCTGTCGAACGATGTAGAACCCGAAGTGGTCGAAGCCCTGCGCGAGGCCGTTGTGGCCGCCTACCCCAAGCTGAGCCATCGTTACTACGAACTGAAACGCAAATGGCTTGGTCTGGACGTGATGCAAGTCTGGGATCGTAACGCGCCGCTGCCGATGGAAGACACCCGGATTGTTGACTGGGCCGAGGCCGAGGCGACCGTGATGGACGCCTATAACGCCTTCGATCCCCGCATGGGCGAAATCGCGGCCCCCTTCTTCTCGAAGGGTTGGATCGACGCGGCAGTGAAGCCCGGCAAAGCGCCCGGCGCTTTTGCGCATCCCACCGTGACCGAGGTTCATCCCTACGTGATGCTCAACTATCTGGGCAAACCGCGCGATGTAATGACTCTGGCACATGAATTGGGCCACGGCGTACATCAGGTATTGGCCGCCGATCAGGGCGAGATGCTGTCATCGACCCCGTTGACCTTGGCTGAAACCGCCAGCGTGTTTGGCGAAATGCTCACCTTCCGCAAAATGCTTGATCAGGCCGAAACCCCGGAACAGCGCAAGGTGCTGCTGGCCGGCAAGGTCGAGGACATGATCAACACGGTTGTCCGCCAAATCGCGTTCTACGACTTCGAATGCAAACTGCACGCCGCCCGTCGTGAGGGCGAACTGACCCCGGACGACATCAACGCCCTTTGGATGAGCGTTCAGGCCGAAAGTCTTGGCCCCGCATTCGAATTCATGGACGGGTACGAGACCTTCTGGGCCTATATCCCGCACTTTGTCCACTCTCCGTTCTATGTCTACGCCTACGCCTTCGGCGACGGCCTCGTGAACGCGCTCTATTCGGTCTACGAAAGCGGTGCGGACGGGTTCGAAGATAAATATTTCGAGATGCTACGAGCCGGTGGCTCGAAGCACCATAAAGAGCTTCTTGCCCCGTTCGGACTGGACGCCAGCGATCCCGAGTTCTGGGACAAAGGCCTGTCGATGATCTCAAGCTTTATTGACGAACTGGAAGCGATGGAACGCCAAATCTAAGGGGCAGCCTGCAAGGGCTGCCTCATTTCTCTTTGGTTGATTTCATCGTCGTCACGAAAATGGCCGTCACGATCAAAACCGCGCCGACAATCGCAAGCGGTGTGATCGTTGCACCCAGAAACAGCGCCGAATTGACAAAGGTAAACACAACCGACGCGGCGAATAGCAGCGTCGCCGTCAATGTCGACACGCGCGCGGCGGCTTCGTACCAAAGATAATAGGCAAGCGCGGTGGGCAAAACGCCCAGAAGGATCAAGAAGATCACATCATTTGCGGTTGGCATCTGGAACGAGAAAGCCGCCAGTGGCATCAACAAGACGCCCGAACACAAAAAGATGCCAAACAGGAAGTTCAACCTTTCGGCGGTAGTTTCCGAGGTCTGCATCGCGCGGCTGCTGGAAATCAGGAACACCGCCCAGCTGAGCCCCGCCCCGATTTCCATCAGATCGCCCAACAGGGGCTCTCCCCCGCCTTGAAAATCCCGATAAACGGTCAGAAACACACCGAGGATCGCCAGCAGAGTCGCCAATACATCAGTCCGGCCAACGGCGGTATCCGCGAAAAAATACAGGAAAATCAACACGAAGAACGGCGCTGTATTCTCAAGCACCATCGCATTAGCAGCACCTGTATGTTCCAAGCCTATGTGGAACAGAATGTAGTTCACCACCGTCGACAACACCGCCAGCCGGAAGTTCCAATCCCTGTACTGGACCGAGACCCGCGCGCTCATCACCCGCAACATGCAGTAGATCGCAAATGCGGCTATGAACAGGCGTGATACGGCAATCTGTAACCCGCCGAGATCACTGGTCAGGTACCGCACGATAACGCTGTGCGTGCCCCATAGAAACGCGGCGAGGAACCCAAGAACCAACCCGTTTTGCAGTAATGATCTCTGCGGCTGATCCTTCAAAGGACGCTCCTAGCGTTACTTCAGCTGACTGTCTTTCGAACCCCGCCGATTGATCCCGCCGCGGGTCTTGAAGCTGCTGTCACGCTCTTGCTGGCAGTCCAGGCACAGCTTTACGCCTGGCAAAGCAAGGCGGCGTTTTTCAGGGATCGGTTCCTCGCATTCGGCGCAATGGGTCAGGCTTTCGCCCACAGGTCGCTTTTGCGCCTGCATCCGCGCCAGCTCATCCGAAATCGACGCTTCGATCTGTTCACTCACCGCGCCATCGCGCGCCCAACCGCCCGCCATTTGACCCTCCTGATCCGGTCGGGACAGGATACGCGAGACACCAAGGGCGTGGCAAGCTAGAGCGATACAGCTGTATCAAAGACCTGATCGATAACCTCTTGCGTGCCCCGCACGAATTCCAACGGACAGGGGTAGTCAGCCCGATCGCGGACTGAGCGGCAGAATGCCTCGACCTGCAGCTTATAGTGATCGTCCCCTGGAAAGCGCGTCACCTGTACCTCAAGCCCAGGGCGGTGCAACTCGACCCTTGCTTCGCCAAATACACGCGCATTGAAAGGCGCGGTCAGACGGATCAAACCACCTTCGCCGTGAAACACCATCTCCTGATGCGGATGCATTCGGGTCGAGACGTAGGCGGAGTAGGTAAAGTCGGGAAACTGCGCACGAATTTCGGTGAAGACGTCCACGTCATTCTCCCATCTGATCGCACCGCTGACCGAGATCGGCTCTTGCCCCGTCGCATAGCGTGCGCCGCCGATCACATACACCCCGATATCGCGCAGCCCACCCCCGCCGGTTTCTGCGCGGTTGCGAATGTTGGCAGTATCCGCCCGGTTGTCATAGCTGAACGCGCCGCTGACATGGACCAGCTTCCCGATTGCTCCGTCGGCGATCATATTGCGGGTCAATTGCCACTGCGGATGATGTACGATCATGTAAGCTTCGGCGGCCAGCAATCCGGTCTGATCCCGCTTGGCAATCAGAGTTTCAAACTCATCAGCCCGCATGGTCATCGGCTTTTCACATAAAACATGCTTGCCCGCATCCAGCGCCTTCAGGCTCCATTCGACATGCAAATGATTAGGTAATGGGATGTAGACAGCTTCGATCCCCGGATCAGCCAACAGCGCGTCATAGCTATGGAAAACGCTGATATCGGGGCAAAACTGTTGAAATGGCGCTGCTTTGGTCGGATCGGACGTGGCCAGCCCAGCAAGGCGAGCACCATCAGCGGCGTGGATAGCTGGCCCCATGTGCTGAAGCGCAAATTTCGAAGCCCCTAATATGCCCCATTGAACCGGCTTTTGCATGATCACCATCTCCTCGCGATGTTAGCGCCACCAATCATTAGCAGCGAAGGACAGGACTGTCATACCCCTTGGGCAAGAAAAAACCGGCCTGACGTGGATCAGACCGGTTGGCGCTTCGAATGCGAGCGGCTCAACTTGAACTCAACATGCCCTTCTCGCGCGCAAGCTCTCGCATCTTCTTCTGCAACTTCTCAAATGCACGCACTTCAATCTGACGAATCCGTTCGCGGCTTACATTGTACTGCGTGCTCAATTCTTCGAGCGTGACGGCCTGATCCATCAGACGGCGCTGGGTCAGAATATCTTTTTCACGATCATTCAAGACATCCAACGCAGCGGCAAGCAGCTCGCGCCGGGCTTCCAGTTCATCGCGCGCCTCGTAGTCGCCAGCCTGATCAGCATCTTCATCCTCAAGCCAATCCTGCCATTGCATGGTGCCTTCGCCTTCTGACCCGACAGTCGCGTTCAGCGAGGCATCACCACCGGACATCCGGCGGTTCATGCTGATGACTTCTTCTTCAGTTACGCCGAGGTCTTCCGCGATCTTGGCCACGTTTTCAGGACGCAGATCGCCTTCTTCCAGCGCGCCAATACGCGCCTTCGCCTTACGCAGGTTAAAGAACAGTTTCTTCTGTGCCGAAGTTGTGCCCAGCTTCACCATCGACCAAGATCGCAGAACATACTCCTGAATCGAAGCGCGGATCCACCACATGGCATAGGTCGCCAGACGAAAGCCCTTTTCGGGGTCGAACTTTTTGACCGCCTGCATCAGGCCCACGTTGGCCTCGGAAATCACTTCGGCTTGTGGAAGGCCGTAGCCACGATATCCCATAGCAATCTTGGCCGCCAAACGCAGGTGTGACGTGACCATCTTATGTGCAGCCTCGGTATCCTGCTCCTCGACCCAGCGCTTGGCCAGCATGTACTCTTCCTCTGGCTCAAGCAGAGGAAACTTACGAATCTCCTGCATATAGCGGTTCAGTCCACCTTCAGGTGTAGGTGCTGGAAGATTTGAATAATTTGCCATTTATTTCTGCCCCTTGGACAAATGTTTAAGCCCTTAACATGGGATATGGGTACCAGACCCGGTACATTCAAGAGGAACTAATACAAGTCTGGAATTAACCCTATGTAAAGGAAAGCTGAAATTGCGATTTTCACAAGCCTTTGCAGATTATTTCAGCGGCTTTCTCAGGTTTTCCAACAGCGTTGACATATCCTGCGGCAACGGCGCCTCAAATCGCAGCATTTCGCCGGAAACGGGATGTTCGAACCCAAGCACCGCTGCGTGCAATGCTTGGCGTGGGAATGCACGCACAGCTTCAATCGCCTCAGGTGTGAACGCGCGCGCTGCCAGCTTGCGTTTGCCACCATAAACCGGGTCACCGACAAGGCCATGGCCAGCGTGTGCCATGTGGACACGGATTTGATGTGTCCGGCCCGTCTCGAGCCAACATTCGACTAACGATAGGCTACCGGGCGATCCGAACACCTCGACAATCCGCGCTCGTGTCACCGCATGCCGACCACCGTGAAACAGCACGGCCTGCTTTTGCCGATCCGTTTTGTGCCGCGCCAGCTGAGTCGTCAGACGCATAATATTGCCGGGCTCAAAACTAACGCCCTTTATCCCGCGCAATCGGGGATCATTGGCATCGGGCACACCATAACATATGGCGCGGTAGTAGCGCTCGACGCTATGCGCCTCGAACTGAGCCGCCAACCCATGATGCGCTGCATCCGATTTGGCCACGACCAGCAGGCCACTGGTTTCCTTGTCGATCCGATGTACGATTCCCGGGCGCTTGACACCTCCGACTCCTGATAGATCTTCGCCGCAATGATGAAGCAGCGCATTGACGAGCGTACCGTTCGGAGAGCCCGGAGCCGGATGCACCACCATCCCGGCAGGCTTGTTGATCACGATCAGATCGTCATCCTCATAGACAACTTCCAGAGGGATATCCTCGGGGCCGATATGGCTGTCTTCGGCCTCAGCCACTGTAATCCCGATCTGTGCATCTTCGGAAATTTTGGCCTTGGGGTCTTTAATGACCGCCCCATCGACGGTGACTGCCCCCTCGCTGATCAATCGTGTCAGTCGGGTACGCGACAGGTTCTCTTCCGCTGGCACATCCCGCGCAAGCGCCTTATCAAGGCGGGGCGGCGGAGCGGCCGCGATTTGAAACTCTATCAGGCGGGTGCCCATGACTGTCCCTTCCGAACCTCAGGAACCGCAGGAAACACCGCAGCTTCGACTGCTCCGGCGCATGGTCATGCTGCTGACCGCGGTTATGATTGGCGGGGTTCTAGTGACATTCGCCCTGATTGTCATCCGCCTATCCGATCGCACACCGAAGCTACCCGATCAGATCGAGTTACCTGACGGAGCAAAGGCCCAAGCATTGACGATCGGCAACAACTGGTATGCGGTCGTGACCGAGGACAACCGTATTATGATCTTTGACAAGACAACCGGAAAACTGCGGCAAGAGATTGCGCTGGACTAGGGCCGCGTCTACCCCGAAATCCTGTTCAACTGATTGGTAAACCGCTTGTAGGGCGGATAAAGATCGCGCGCTTTCTCTAGATACGGCCGCGCCTTTTTCTTGTTTCCACGTCGCATGTGGATCTGACCCGCCATACCCTGTATGGCGACGCTGACTTCATCCTGATCAGCGGCTTGCAAGATCAGCTTCTCGCCCTGCCCGATCTGGCCCGTCCGCTCCAGCAAACGGCCCATTGCGTACAGAAGAAATGGGCTTTCGGGGTCGCAGGCCAGCGCCTCGGCCATTGTTTTTTGGGCGGCGTCGGCATCGCCCTCCGCTTCATAAAGCTCGGCCAGTCGTTTCTGATACAGTGTATTTTCCGGCACTTCGGCTACTATCCGACGTGTTCTGTCGATGGCCTGCGCGTCAGAGACCTCGCCCAGATGCTTTTGCAGTACCACCTGCGCGCTCTGCAATCGCGGGTCGTCTGCGGGTACGTCAGGCAGATCGTCCAAGGCTGAACTCAATGCTTCCAGCCTCTTACGCTGATCAAACAGACGTCTTGCGCGTTGATCCAGCGCCAGTTCCGCCCAATCCAGCAGAACGAAATCAAAGTTGCACGGCCGCCATGATACCACCTTGTGCTGAACAAGATAAAGATTGTTGAACGGTGGAAAACGGCGCTGACGCACCATGCGCTGCAACGACCAGTCGACCGGCGGCAGCAGTCGATGTGCCAGATGTGACCGGTACAACATTCTGGACCCCAGCACTACAACATCCGGCCGTAATGGCTTGGCCCAGAACGCTTTTGCGAAATGCCGTGTCGCCGCCCAGCGTTTGCCCTGCACACCCAGAATGGCGCCACGCAAAGCGCACATAACTGCATAATCTTCGGGCCAGAGATGCGGATTCTCCAACCCCTCACGGGCAAGCGTCTCGCTTTCCTGCCACTTGGACAGGTAAAAACAATTCAGTGATTGCAGCAACGGCATAAAGGCGTTGTCGGCCCCAGTGTCTAGGATGGGTTTGGCACTTTCATACGCCTCTTCACAGCGATCCTGAGCCGATAGATATTGCGCCGCTTTTGCATAGATATGCGCAGCCTCCGATGGGTTCAGAAACTCTGCCGGTCCTTGCGCGACCCGCTCGATGACGCGCTCATTCGCCCCTTGCAATTCCTCCTCAGTCAATACATCGCGAAACACCTTGCGCTGCTGCCCCGATATCCGCGCCGCTGCCATCGAAAAGGCCGAAATATAAGGTGCAATCACCTGATCCGCCCGCGACATTGCGTAGAGTTCCAGAAAGTCTCGTTGCGCTCGTGTCAGACCCGACAAATCAGCAATGTCCGACATTTGCATAAGCTGCGGAAACCGCTGCTTAAACCGTACGATCAACTCGGGCTGATCTGAGAACATGATCGCCGTCTGGCCCCTGGATTTTTCCAGATGGGCCTCATAAAACTCTTCGGGCTCGATCTTGGCGGGCCAGGTTGAGTGTTTCCACGGCAATCCATTCAAGATATCGCCACGACGAATGTGATAGGCAGAAACCCCCTGCCCTGAAAGTTTTTCATCCGCCCGATCCATGATCTGACGAACCTTATCGACGAACCCAACACCGCGGATGAAATCGCGATAACGGGGGCGGATGGCTTCGATATCCTCCCAAGGGAACGCCAGCACCTCAAACCCTTCTTCGACCAGTACCGAACGGCCCGAGGCTAAATGGTCCATCAACCGCTCTGGCGATGGGTCGTTCTGGAAAGCCCAAATCGGCTGAGCGGTCTCATTCAGTGCGTCGAACTCTGGCTGATTAAGAAAATGCGCATCCATCCAATCAGAAGTGAACAGCTCCTCGGGCTGATCCAGTTCCGGTGCGTCCGCGCCCTGTGGGAACCAGTTCACGCGGTAGTCGGTCTCAAAATCTTCAGCCAGACGAATACAGGTCAGGATCATTAACAGGCGCGCGCCCATACGATCCTTGCGCTGCCCAATGAAAACGCCTCGCTTCTGGGTCATGGCAAAGTCCGGGCGGCCGCCCTCATGTCGATTTTGCCAATATCTTGAAACATTAGGACATTCCCAAACCGCGTTTGCCTAACGTCTTACACAACCGCAGCGGCTGCGGCGAGATGCGAAATCTGTGGTGTCATGAGTTTCGCCAAAAATGGCGTTCAACCTGCAACAACCGGTCGGGCCTGTGACAGATCCGGGGAAATTCGAATGGCCTGCGTGATCGTGCTCAGATCAGAGATGGCTCTTTGCGAGATGATATCTCCGGGAATGCGCGTTGCCGCTGCCAAGGCATCGGGCAGAGATATGCCAACTTTTGTCGTCAACACACGCAAGGCAGTGGTCAGATCAAGATCAGCCCCAGCCAGTGTTCCGTCCTGCAAGGTTAGCCTGCCGTTTTCTCGTTGGATGATGCGTCCTTCCAACTTGAACGCGGTCAAGTCTGTCCCGGCGACGGCCATCGCGTCACTGACCAGAAACAGGCGGCCCGGCCCCTGCTTGGCGGCGAAGGCCGCGCGCATTGTCTCTGAGTGAACATGAATCGCGTCTGCGATCAGACCTGCGGACATTGCACCTTGGGAAAGGACGGCGCCAACGAGGCCGGGCTCGCGGTTGCCCAATTGGCTCATGGCGTTGAACAGATGCGTCGCACAATGCGCGCCTGCCTTAACGTACGTCACACAGGTTTCAAACGCAGCATCACTGTGCCCCATTGAGACGATGACTCCCGCTTTGGTAAGCGTTTCGACCTGAGCCGTCGTGACACTCTCGGGTGCAATCGTGACCATGAGCGCAGGCAGCACCTTTGCTGCATCTAACAGTTGCTGAAGATCGGCACCTTCCATGGGCCTGATCAGTGCAGCGTCATGCGCGCCTTTGCGACGCACGGACAGGTGCGGGCCCTCAAGGTGCAGCCCTGCAATCCCTCGCACCCCCTGTTTGATGGCCTGCGTTGCGGCCGCAATGGCGGCTCTGGTCTTTTCAGGTGTATCCGTAATCAACGTCGGCAAGATCGATGTCGCCCCAAGTTGGCGATGTGCCCCTGCGATATGCCGCAGTGTTTCGACTGACGGATCATCATTGAACATGACACCTCCGCCTCCATTGACCTGCAAATCTACGTAACCGGGGCTGAGAATGTCACCCGACAGGTTCTCGATCACTTCACCCGCAGACAGTTGAGATTCGGGCAATATGCAATCCAACCTCCCGTCGACGAAGCGGGCCGCGTGCCCTTCTACCAGCATTTCGCCGTCGAAAATCGGCCCTCCGGCGAAGGTGATCGTCGCAGCGGTCATACCGTTTCCGTCACTTTCCGCAGGTGGCGTGGTGCATCAGGGTTGATACCGCGCCGCGTGGCTACTGCCTCGACCATACCGTAGAAAGACGCAATCGAGGCGACCGGGTCCGTCATCCAGTGCGATGTGCGCACATGCGGCAGCGACGCAGCATCAGCCACCTTGTTGGTTGTCGCAAAGACCTTTGCCCCTTTGCCCGCAAGCGCATCTGCAACCTCGGCAATATTGGCCTCGGCCGCATCACCTGAGGCGAAGGCAATCACTGGAAACCCCTGATCGACAATCGAAACCGGACCATGCAATACCTCGGCCGAGGAATAGCTTTCCGCGTGGATTTGGCAGGTTTCCTTGAATTTCAGAGCCGCCTCATTCGAAATTGCCCAGGACATGCCACGCCCAAGCGTGAAAAGTGATTGGCCATCAACGGCGTCTACGACAGCACCCCAATCGCATGTGATCGCGCGCGACAAAACATCCGGCAGTTTGTGGATCGAAGACAGCAATTCCTCATCGCCCTTGACCTCGGCCAACAACCAAAGCCCGGCAACCAGAGAGGTGACGAACGTTTTGGTGGCAGCCACGCTCAGTTCAGCGCCCGCGTGGATCGAAAGAGCCGAAGAGGCGACCTTGGCCAAGGCCGATCCCGTATCATTGGTAATTGCAACCGAGTATGATCCGCCTTCAGTCAGGGATTTTGTCAATTGAACGATGTCTGGGCTTTGGCCCGATTGTGACACCGAGATACACAGAGCGCCGGGGCAGCGCATGTCTACCCCGTAAATCGATTTGACGCTCGGCCCGACCGACGCCATGGGCAGGCCCAGCAGCAGTTCAGACGCGTATTTCAGATAGCTGCAGGCATGATCCGATGATCCGCGTGCGACTGAGATCAGGAAATTAGGATCATGCTCGCGGATCGCGCCAGCAGTCGCGGAGATCGCCCTGGCACCTTCGGTTAAAAGTCGATCAACGGCAAAGGGTATCTCGTTGATTTCCCGCCGCATTTGAGTTTTTTCGGTGGACATATGTCCCGCCTTTCAGGTTGATAGACGCAGCTCTGCCACAAAATCGTAGGCATCGCCGTGATAGATGGATCGGGTGAGTTCGGCGACGCGCCCGCTTTCGAGGTATGAGGTACGCTGAATGCGCAGCCCCGCTGTACCCTCTGCAACGTCAAGCAAGCATGCCTCGGTGGCTTCAAGGTTGATGGCCGAGATCTTTTGGATCGCGCGCACCGGACGGTTCCCGGATCTTTCCAGGAACGCATACAAGGACCCAGTGACTTCGGTCGGGTTGGGCAGGATATCCAGTGGCAAAGCTGCACGCTCTAACGCCATTGGCCGTCCTCCGGCAGCGCGCAAACGATGAATTCGGGCGACCTGATCATTGGTCGATAGCCCTAGTGCCAACATCTCGTCCGGAGAAGGCAGAAACACCCCGCGCTCCAACCAGGTTGATGTTGTTTCAAAACCACGTCGCTCCATATCCTCGGTAAACGAGGTCAGGTGAGACAATGATTGCTCAACCCGTGCAACGGGCTGACGCACGAATGAGCCTGAACCCTGCCTCTGTTCAATCGCACCTTTGCGCACCAATTCCTGAATCGCCTTTCGCACCGTGACGCGCGACAGATCCGTGAGCTCAGCGATCTCGCGTTCGGGTGGAAGTGAACTGTTCGGGGCTAGAATGCCCTCTTCTATCCCCTGCTCCAACCGATGGCGCAATTGCACATAACGCGGACCAGCGGTCTGACCCAGCCATCCTTCAGGTTTCAGGAAGTCAGCAACGCTCATGTTCGATCTCCTCATGAAACGCACGGGCCAGCGCGATTGCACCGGCCAATGGATCGCCTAGTGGTTCAGTCAGGTCCTGCTGCATGATCTCTGAAAGGTAAGGCGCGTATTGCGGACCGATCCCCCCGGTCAGACAAATCGATAGACCGGGCTTCCAGCCCATCGCCTCGATCTGATCCGCCAGATATCGTGCACCGGCCTCCATGATAGCGCGCGCAAGCGCATCCCCCTGCTCAGCGCTAAGCGTGACTACAGGGGCCAGCGCACCAAACTCGGTGGGCGTCATCATGGATGCAGCCCCTACAATCCCGGCGGCACCATCAAAGCGTGCCAAAAGACCATTCGCCATGTCGGAGGTCGGCGCGATGCCATCGACACAATCGAGAGTGCGCGCCAAAGCCTGCCGGCCAACCCATTGCGCCGAAGCTTGATCCCCTAATACCGGCCCCCAGCCACCGGCCAAGCGAATCTGACCATCTCTCTGCGACGCGAGAAACGACCCCGTACCACAATGCGCCACGAAACCATCTTTCGACCCAAGCGCACCCCTCAATGCGGAGGGCCTGTCATCTTCAATTCGGGCGCGTTCGAACGGCAGCCTCGCTGCGAGTCGCTCTGCCAGCGTTTTGCCAGTGATCCCAGCCAACCCCAAATAGGCCGACGTCCCTGCAATCTGTGCGCCATTTAATCCGGCTTGCTTGGCCAGATCCGCAATACCGCGATTCAGCTCGGCACAAGCTGCTTCGAAATCGGTCGAGACGTTCGCAGCCCCCACCTCAACTTGGCGAGCAACAGAGCCATCAGAAACAGCGATACGACAACGCGTACCACCGCCATCTACAGCGAGCACTATGGTATCAGCAAGACGACTCATGGAAATACCTTTATAATACCTATTTAAGTTTTTGAAGACCCAATTGCGACCAAATTGCAGAATTATGGCTGAAATTCTGAAACATATCGACACAAAAAGAAAATGGTAGACTAATGGTATCTAAAAGGTATGATGTCCAGAACTGAGGGGAGAATCACGTGGCCACGCCAGTAACGGAACAACTGCACAAGGATGCGATCGGGCTAGACGCGCGCCCCTTGGCCGAAGTTGCCGAGTTGCTGGCTCGATCCCAGTCTGAGGCCGCGACCACCCCGCTCACCTCGCTCACCCCCATTTGCACCGGAGCAAAAGCAATGGCGCAAACGATCCGCACGGGTGGTGTCTTGCATTATCTCGCGGCGGGATCATCTGGCCTGATGGCCGCTTCGGATGCACTGGAACTCGGCGGAACTTATTCAATACCTCCAAGCCAAATACGCATTCATATGGCAGGTGGTATGCCAACGGGTGTCGAGATGCCCGGAGATACTGAAGATGCGACCAGCACTCTTGCTCGTGATCTTGTGGATCTGTCCCCCAAAGACACTTTGATCACTGTTTCTGCCAGCGGTACGACGCCGTATACTGTTGCCGCAGCCCAGATCGCGCGCGACAAGGGTGCCCCTATCGTCGGGATCGCGAATAACGGCGATACCGAACTGTTGCGGCTGTCTGATCACCCCATTCTGCTTTCCACACCGCCCGAGCTGGTTTCGGGTTCGACCCGCATGGGGGCAGGCACGGCACAAAAAATCGCGCTGAACATGCTGTCGACCCTGATGGCAATGGAGTTGGGGCATATTCAGGACGGCATGATGATCAATCTGCGTGCTGACAATGATAAGCTCCGCGCCCGCGCCAAAGGGATTGTTTGTCAACTGGCCGGCGTTGACCCCGAACAAGCCGAAACAGCATTGATGACGGCCAGCGGCAATCTGAAATGCGCCGCCTTGCTTGCAGCAGGGGTCCCGACGCTGGGCGAGGCACAGGCCATATTGCACGACGCGAATGATCACCTCCGTCCCGCCCTGGAGCGGATTAAGCAAAACCAAGAAACCATCAACCTGGGAGAAACCAAATGACACGCAAAGTTCTGAGCCTTGCTCTGATGAGTACGGCCTTGGTCACAAGCGCCTATGCACAGGAGGCCACCCTGACAATCGAAAGCTGGCGCAATGACGATCTGGCTCTGTGGCAGGAAAAAATCATTCCGGCTTTTGAAGCCGAGCACCCCGACATCAAAGTGATTTTCTCGCCCTCTGCCCCTGCGGAATACAACGCCGTTCTGAATTCGAAGCTCGAGGCCGGATCGGCTGGTGATCTGATCACCTGCCGTCCGTTTGATGCGTCGCTCGCGCTTTATGAAGACGGCCACCTGACGGATTTGTCCGATCTGGACGCTATGGGCAATTTCTCCGACGTCGCCAAATCTGCCTGGCAAACCGATGACGGTTCGGCCAGCTTCTGCGTCCCGATGGCGTCGGTGATTCACGGCTTCATCTACAACAAGGATGCGTTCAACGAGCTGGGCATCGAAGTTCCTACCACCGAGGCTGAATTCTTTGCCGCCCTCGACAAGATCAAGGAAGACGGCACCTATATCCCGATGGCGATGGGCACCAATGATCAGTGGGAAGCCGCCACAATGGGCTATAACAACATCGGCCCGAACTACTGGAAAGGTGAAGAAGGCCGTCAGGCGCTGATCAAAGGCGAGCAAAAGCTGACCGATCCCCAGTGGGTTGCCCCATATGCGACGCTGGCCAAATGGGCGGACTATCTGGGCGACGGGTATGAAGCGCAAACCTATCCCGACAGCCAGAACCTGTTCACGCTGGGTCGTGCAGCGGTCTATCCAGCAGGCAGCTGGGAAATCTCGGGCTTCAACACGCAGGCCGATTTTGAAATGGGCGCCTTTAAGCCACCGGTCCAGAACGCGGGCGATACCTGCTATATTTCGGACCACACTGATATCGGCATCGGTATGAACGCCGCGAGCGAAAACCAAGAAGCTGCGCGCACCTTCCTGGCTTGGGTCGCAAGCCCCGAGTTTGCCAGCATATTCGGTAACGCCCTACCCGGTTTCTTCCCGCTATCCAGCACTCCGGTCGAGTTGGAAGATCCACTGGCCAAAGAAATCGTTGGCTGGCGCGAAGAGTGCGAAAGCACGATCCGTTCGACCTACCAAATCCTGTCGCGCGGCACGCCGAACCTCGAAAACGAGACTTGGGGTGCATCCGTTGCAGCCATCAAGGGTGCAGAGACACCCGAAGCGCTGGGTCAGCAACTGCAAGACGGTCTGGCCAGCTGGTACGCACCGCATCAGTAACACCTAGGCCACTCACACCGGACGCGACCGCCGCGTCGCGTCCGGACCTTTTTCCCCGGAGATTCCCATGCAGACCCGCCGCATACGCTGGCACATTGCCGTTTTCCTCGCCCCTGCGGTGTTGGTCTATACGGCGGTGATGATCTTCCCCTTGTTCAACACTCTGCGCCTCGCACTGTTCACCGAGGTTGATCAGACACGTATCTACGTGGGCCTGCAGAATTTCCGCACCCTGTTCTTCGATCCAATCTGGTCCGAGCAGTTCTGGAACGCTTTGGGCAACAACTTCTGGTTCTTCCTGATCCACATGCTGGTGCAGAACCCAATCGGTATCGCTCTGGCGGCACTACTTTCGCATCCCCGCCTGCGGTTTGCGGCGCTCTACCGGTCCGCGATTTTCATTCCGACCATTCTGAGCTTTGTCATTGTCGGATTCGCGTGGAAATTAATCTTGTCCCCGCTTTGGGGCATTGCACCTTCGATGCTGGACGCCGTTGGTCTTAAGTCTCTGTTTGCACCATGGCTGGGCAAGGAAGAATACGCGCTGACGACACTGGCACTTGTCTCGGTCTGGCAATTCGTCGGCATCCCGATGATGTTGATCTATGCCGCCCTGCTGTCGATCCCCGAAGAGATCCTTGAGGCCGGAGAAATAGACGGCATCACCGGAGCCTCGGCATTCTGGAAGATCAAACTGCCGTTGATCATTCCTTCAATCGGAATCATCTCAATCCTGACTTTTGTAGGCAATTTCAACGCATTCGACCTGATCTACGTCTCGCAAGGCGCACTGGCAGGACCGGATTTCTCGACCGATATCCTCGGCACCTTCATGTACCGCACCTTCTTTGGCTTCCAGCTGCAACTGGGCGACCCGCATATGGGCTCCGCCATCGCTGGCGCCATGTTCGCCATAATCTTGATCGGTGTCTGCATCTACCTCTTCGGCATCCAGACCCGAATGCGCCGGTATCAACTGTGAGGGTGAACGCATGAACAAAGCACGCCAAAACCCGCTAAACACGGCCGCCATGCATGGGGCGCTGATCCTCTACACGTTGATCGCCCTCTTCCCGGTCTTCGTGATCATCATCAACAGCTTCAAAACCCGACGCTCGATTTTCCGCGAGCCACTCGCCCTGCCCGATGCCGAAAGCTTCTCGCTGATCGGTTATCAGACGGTGATGAAACAAGGGGATTTCTTCCTTTATTTCCAGAACTCGCTGATCGTGACCGTGGTATCGCTGGCTTTTGTTCTGTTGTTCGGCGCAATGGCTGCTTTTGCGCTGAGCGAGTACAAGTTCAAGGGCAACACCCTGATGGGCCTCTATCTGGCACTTGGGATCATGATCCCGATCCGCATCGGCACCGTTGCGATACTTGAGATGATGGTTGCTACAGGGTTGGTGAACACCCTCTGGGCACTAATCCTTGTCTACACCGCACAGGGCCTGCCCCTAGCCGTGTTTATCCTGTCCGAGTTCATGCGACAGGTTTCGGACGATCTGAAAAACGCGGGCCGCGTCGATGGCCTATCCGAATACACCATCTTCTTCCGGTTGGTCCTGCCCCTCGTCCGCCCTGCTATGGCGACCGTGGCCGTGTTCAACATGATCCCGATCTGGAACGACCTCTGGTTCCCACTGATCCTCGCCCCAGCTGAGGAAACCAAAACACTGACACTGGGCAGCCAAGTCTTCATCGGCCAGTTCGTCACCGACTGGAACGCGGTTCTGTCGGCGCTCAGCATGGCGATCCTGCCGGTGCTGGTGCTCTATGTCATCTTCTCACGCCAGTTGATCCGCGGCATCACTTCAGGAGCTGTGAAATGACCAAAGTTCTGATCGCCGGCCTTGGCAATATGGGGCTGAGCCACGCTTTGGCCAACCATCACCACCCGGACGCTGAAGTCGTGGGGCTCGTGAACCGGTCTGGCCGCGTAGACCATCCTGACTTGTCAGAATATCCGGCCTTTTCCGAATTTCAGACGGCTCTGTCAGAGACGAACCCGGATTTGGTAGTCGTCGCCACCTATTCTGACAGCCATGCTGATTACGCCTGCACTGCGATGGAGGCCGGAGCGCATGTCTTCGTTGAAAAACCACTAGCGACGACTGTGGCTGATGCCAAACGCGTTGTAGCGAAAGCCATTGAAACCAAACGCAAACTGGTCATCGGCTACATCCTGCGCCATCACCCCTCATGGATTCGTCTGATTTCCGAGGCGCGCGACCTGGGCGGGCCCTACGTGTTCCGGCTGAATCTCAACCAGCAAAGCAGCGGGGCCGAGTGGGAGACGCATAAGGCCTTGATGCAGACCACCTCGCCCATCGTCGATTGCGGAGTGCACTATGTCGACGTGATGTGCCAGATCACGGACTCAGACCCCGTGCGCGTCCACGGCATGGGCCTGCGCCTAAGCGATGAGATAGCCGAAGGCATGTACAATTACGGCCAGTTTCAGGTGATCTTCGAGGATGGCTCCGTCGGTTGGTACGAAGCCGGTTGGGGCCCGATGATGTCTGAAACCGCATTCTTCGTGAAAGACATTGTCTCACCGAACGGTTCCGTCTCGATCACCGATGGCAACAAGGGTGCGTCAGCCGATATCGACGGCCACACCAAAGTCGGTGGCCTTCTGGTCCATCGCCCCGAAGGCGACCAGACAATCGACATGCCGGATGAACCCGGCCATCAGGAGCTCTGCGATGCCGAACAAGCCTATATGCTGCGCGCCATCGCTGAAGACATCGACCTGACCCGCCACATGAACGACGCCGTGCAATCGCTGGCCATCTGTCTGGCTGCCGATACAAGTATCCGCACCGGCCAACCAATTTCGCTGAAAGAGGCAAACACATGACCGCCCTGACGCTAACGAACGTGAACAAGTCCTTCGGCTCCGTCGAAGTCCTTAAGGATATCAACATCGAAGTCGAAGACGGAGAATTCGTCGTCTTCGTTGGACCTTCGGGCTGTGGCAAATCCACTCTTCTGCGCGTGATTGCGGGGCTCGAAGATGTGACCTCGGGCGAGGTTCGCATCGGCGGAGAACTTATGAACCTAACCCCGCCCTCCAAACGCGGCATCGCGATGGTGTTTCAGAGCTATGCACTCTATCCCCACCTGAATGTGCGCAAAAACATGTCACTGGCACTGAAACAGGAAGGTCAAAGCAAGCAGGTCATAGAAGAGCGCGTTGCCAAGGCCAGCAAGATGCTGAACCTTGAACCATATATCGACCGTTACCCCTCGGAACTGTCCGGCGGCCAACGTCAACGTGTCGCCATTGGGCGTGCCATCGTGCGCGAACCCAAACTGTTCCTGTTCGACGAACCTTTGTCCAATTTGGACGCCGCCCTGCGCATGAACACGCGGCTGGAAATCGCAAACCTGCATCAGCAGCTCGATGCATCGATGATATACGTCACCCACGACCAGACCGAGGCGATGACGCTAGCCGACAAAATCGTCGTCCTGCGCGACGGGCGCGTTGAACAGGTCGGTAGCCCGATGGAGCTATACAACAACCCCGCCAACCAGTTCGTCGCAGGCTTCCTCGGTGCGCCCTCGATGAATTTCTTCCCTGCCAGCGTGATCGGCGACAGCGCGGACACGATACTGGGAATACGCCCCGAAGACCTATACCTGACCGACGAGGGCCCCCTGACCGCGAACGTGACTCATGTCGAGCATCTGGGCGGAGACACCAACGTGATCGCGATGATGCAAGACCATCAGATCACCGCGCGCTTATTCGGCCAACATCAGGTTAATGCAGGTGAATCCGTACATTTCGGCTATGCTCAGGATCGAACCTATCGCTTCAACCCACAGGGTGCCCGTCTCACCTGACAATATCGGGTAACGATTTTAGGATTTTGGTGCGGTCGAGATGTATTGAAAACTTAAACACGCCTGTTTCCGGACTCCTCGAAAAACCAGAAGAATAATTTTAAAACAACATAATGAGGCTTCCAGTAGTCTCTAGATGGATCACTGTGTCTCATAGTAAAAGTTGGACCTTGGGGAGGACCAATTATGCAGTCAACAAGCTGTTATCTTTGCAAGTGAAGAACACTCAAACCGGCTAGTACTAGGATGGCGAGAACCTCTGGCTGCCAAAAAGGACGGTGATGCTGGCAAGTAGTTGCTTCGGGTCCATGTCTACAGGCGTCGCAGAGAGATGGGTTTGGGCGCTCTGTCAGCCATAGCTCTGAAGATTCACGCCAAGAAGCAGAGAAATGGCGACCCGTAGCCCGTCAAGGCAAAGACCCGATCAAAGAACAAGAACGGATACACCGGGAAGCTGCTTAGACCGATCACGCTCTGACCGTGGTCGCGAAAGAAACCTCCAGGAAATCAGAGAGAAGCGAATACGCCAAATCTCGCATCTGATCAAATTTCGAGAAGAAGCTTACGGGTTCTTTCTCAGAGTTGTTGCCGCCGGGTAGGCACTGAGATCGGACGAAGTAGGCCAAAAGCACAAAGGTTGAACGTCTGATGAACGAGCGCGCGGATCTACTTAAACCAGAAAAATGAAAAACTCAGGGCGTTCAAATGTATTTTTTACACCAACAGCCTGGCCTTAATCACCATCCATATATGCAGTTTTTCATCCGATATTCGCCGCTTGACGCTCCGACATTTCAGCCATTTCAACGGCCTTGTCTATCAAGAACAACGCCTCCATCTTGGTTTTGGCTTTAAGCATAACTTCTTCGCTAACTTGGAAGCCAATTGGCCGACCTGAAGTGGTGTCACTGGAAATTTCTTTCAATGCCTCCGGAAGCGGTGCTCCCAACTGGTCCACACTCAAATCAATTTGATTGTCATAGATCATCAAGAATACGCCATTTCCCCAATAGGTCGCTACTTTGCGCCCTTGCTGATTGGCTGTCAGAAGCGCGGTACCAGCTAAAGTCATGGCACTACGGAATTCACTGACCGTGCTCGTCTCATAGATTTGTTCGGTGCCTATGCATTTCACCGCCACAAGCTTTGCAGCCATGGAGTGCATCGTTGAAAGCTGAATTACGTAGTTCTCAAATTCAGCTAACCCAATGCAACCGGGCAAATCTCCGAAACATTGCGGATCACTTAAGCGAACGTCCGGACTATTGCCAAAACACAACTCAGAATCCGCTTCAGCTTCCAGCACTTCGATTGCGGCTCTGCGTTCCGCTGCCATTCTATAGGCGTCAGACAACCTCTGCTTCAGATCCGAGAACTCAAAAGGCTTTGTAACGTAGTCCGTTGCCCCAACTCCGAATGCTTCGTCGATGTACTCTTTTTGCACCATGGCGGTCACCATGATAATGGGCGTGTACGTGTATTCTGGTAATTTTCGCACTTCTTCGCAAAGAGTTATGCCGTTCATCTGCGGCATCTGCACATCAAGCAATAAGCAGTCGAACGCTTCATTTGGTCTCGACAGTATTTCAAGGGCCTCCCGACCACTTCTGGCGGTAACGACATCTTTGTACCCGAACGCTTCTAGAACTTTATCAAGCAACTCCAGGATGCTAGGATCGTCGTCTACAGCAAGTATACGCATAACTTTTCACCAACCTCTTACACCTCTCCAACCGTTGGGCATTGCAGACTTTAAGGCAACGGCTGGCTGGCGCATAAAACACTCAGGGATTACTCATCCTCTCTCATTTTCTTCTACGAAGGTGGCAAAACGGTGACATTAGGCAGACTTCCTTATGTCTGCACATTTTTTTTAATCTGTACAAATTTCTCAGCCCGAGGACGCAATTAGAAAAATAACTCCCTCCAAATTTGGATGTCATTTTGATGACTGCTTTTATCAGCAGTCAGGGCTGCCTTGAAATTTCATCAGACAGCGAGACGGCACTTGATCCAGCGTAAGCTCTAATTGAAAGAGCAAAAAAAGCTTTTTTTCAGAATGTTGCTGCACACGCGGAAATGAATGAAGCCTACGGGTGAAAAGAAAAGTTAAAAAAAACTTGCGTAACTGATCTGTCAGCGAACTCAACCATTGGGAGAGAGGAGATTTGGACACACCCATTCATCAATTCGGTTAACTACCGCATAGGTTGGTGGACTTGCCGAGCTGAATATTGTCATAAGTGCGTCAATAATATGAGCAAAATATGGACCGTCCACTCAGGTTTAAGCAGACATACTCGGTCCCGGAGGGATTTCCGGAGCTGACACCCGCTAACGCCACTTCAAGCGTTCCGAGTAAATCGGCGCGAATAGAAGTTTTTGCGGTTAGAAGTAGCCAGCCAATGCCACGTAGTGACGTTGGCAATATTCGTGCGACTACGCTTAGCTTTCGCAATATTCACGAGTATGGCCCACTGCTGGCAAAATACCTCGAAACCAGAAAGTCAATTTTTATAGATCAGCTAAAGTGGCAAGTCGGCGAAGCTGACGGGATGGAATTCGACCAATACGACACGCCAGCCTGTCGGTGGGTTGTGCTGCACGAGTTTGGTGAAATTTTGGCAGGTGTACGACTTCTGCCCACGACTGCACAATGCGGGGTATACAGTTATATGCTGCGCGACGCACAAAGAGGTATTCTTAAAGATATCCCATCTGACGTTCTGTTTGTTGAAGCCCCGGTAAAGCAATCTGTCTGGGAAGCATCCCGTTTCTTCGTGACAAAAGATGTCGCTTCATCACGCAGGCAGCAGGTTCAACAAGAGTTGTTTCACCAGATGACTACTGTCGCAATGGAAGGTGGTGCATCCAGCATATTGGGCATCGTTCCTTCAGTCTGGGCACGGTGGTCACGGCGTCTGGGTGTCAATGCCTCGCCTGTCGGCGCAAAGTTCTCTATCGATGGCACCGTCAGTCAGTCGGTTTTGTTCAACATCTACAAGTAAATTGAACAACCCCGCCGCTGGATGGTCTATTGTACTTTCTAACGCCCGACGCTGACTTCATTGCGACTGGGGTTTATTTTCAGGCTATAGGGAAACCGTGGCTATAATGCATGTTAGCAGCGCTACCAGAGTTGATGCTTAAATTCCCTATCGCATTTCAATTCCGTTGTTTTGAGATCGTGAATTGTTCTTAGACACAAACAAATTGCCGAATAAATAGCACCAAAAAAGCGCCACGGCCGCTCAAAACAAAAAACAGGCAACTCGTCGCTGAGGCCGTTTGCGCCAAACAAAGGTCAAGAAAAAACCCCTTTCTACGAAGAATTTCTCAATTTTTGCCGCGGTTTCGACCCACTCACCTCATAGGTTCAACCCGTTATGAGGATATCGGCGGTTCACCAGTTATGAGACATTCCACATTTGGCAGTGATCGGTTCCAAAGAAATCTAGAGCATCGAGCACAAAGAAAGACCGCACTTACTGTACTGGCGGTTGATGATGATCCTGACATCTTGAAATTGCTCCAATCAGCGCTTCCTGAACTCGAAAACTGCAATGTGGCTGCTGCCAGTTCAGCTGATGAAGCGCTTGGGATGATAGAAGCAGCAGAATCCCCGTTCGACTGTCTGCTTGTTGACATTCAGATGCCTGGAACCTCAGGGATAGAGTTGCTTTCACAAATCCGGAACCTGCCGGAAAATCTGGAAACACCTGTCATAATGCTGACTGCACTGGATGACAGGCAGAACATCGAGAAGGCATTTTTAGAAGGCGCGTTTGATTATGTAACTAAACCCTTCGACTTCTTTGAACTGCGCAGCCGTATGAACGCTGCTCACCTTCTGATGATGGAGAGAAAGAAAACCCAATCCTCATCGGCGTCGATAGAAAATCTTCGCAGTGAATTGGATTTCAACCAGAAATTCAATTTCAAGGATCCTTTGTCTATCGACGAGCAGGAACAATGCTTGGGGTATGTCGAATTCGACAACTATGTCGAGCAGCTTTCACGGAGGCGTCGATTTGACACCTGGGTCACCGCAATCAAATTTCGTGACGCCGAGTATCACTTTGATCTGGGAAATTTTGGTGATTTTCGGCGATCTGTTTCCGACATTGGATTCTGCATTGAAAGAACAACACAGGCTGCTGGAGGAATCTATTCCTATCGCGGGAGTGGCACATTTCTCGTTGTTACACATGGGCGGGAACGCACCCAGAATATTCCGACCGAAGCTTTCCTAAACCAAGAACTAGGGACTGTTCTCAGCAACCGCTGCGCATCTGTCCATCTTAAAGTGGTGAAAGGTACACCGGTATCGCTTCGTTCATTTACGAAGGTTGGAGCATTCGCCTCTTTGGACATGGCTATCAAAAAAGTGAATCATCGCGAGGCCAATCTCAGAAAGGGCCTGGTTACAACTTCCTCCACATTTTCAGAGCCCACACCGGATCGCAAAGAAATGGTCAACGATAGATTGTTTGATGTAGTCTTGCGTGAGCTGTACGGCGATAACACTTACCTCACTCGCCGGCAGTAAGCTAATTCTGTCGCCAGGCCTGACGTCGATCAAAGGTCAGGCACTGGAGTGTAAATATCGACTTTATTCGCGAACCCGTTCGGCATTGAGGATGAGTGGGCCACTCGTACGCATGGTGAATGTCAAAACTGGTTCCGGTAATTCAGACTCTGTAATCGAAAAATTTATTTGGCGGAGCACCGAAGCCATAAGTACCATGATTTCAGTTTCAGCGTACTGAGCACCAATGCAGATTCTGGGACCATCTCCAAATGGAATGTACTGACCTCGAGGCAGTGTAGATCCCAAGAACCGTTCCGGTTGATAGTGGTCAGGAGCATCCCATAGTTTTTCGTTTCTGTGCAAAGAGTAAACTGGGAAGAACAGCGCGTCACCATTTGCAATCTTTACCCCTTTGATTTCAAGGTCGGCAGATGCGTCTCTAGCAAAGAACGCGGCTGAAGGGTAAAGCCGCAGCGTCTCTTTTACATGGGCGCGCAGGAGTGGCATTGCCTCCAGGTCAGAAAACTCGATTGGGCCTTTTGGGCGAACCGACCGAATTTCTTGTCTAACCCTAGCTTGCATATCTTGGTGCAGCGCCAGCAGATAATACCCCCAGGCCAGAGCGTTGGCGGAAGTTTCATGACCAGCGACAACAAAGGTTAAAAGGTTGTCGACGGTTGTCGCTTCATCTTCGAAATCTGTTTTCAACGCCTCAATCATGAAATCGAGGAAGTCCTGTGGTTCGCTGCGGCATTCGGCGCGACGCTGATCAATGACCTGTCTGGCGAGGTTCCGCATATTAGTGACCGGGGCCAGGCTGCGTAGCCAATTCTTGCGCGGCACCCACTTTGGCAAACCCATTAAGTCGAAAAGAGACAAATCAGAAATGTACTCAAAATACTTGATCAGCCCCACGCGTATTTGCTCTGAATTGACTTTCTTGTTACCCGAAAAAATCACCCTAGAAATATTCGTCAACGTTGATGCAGGCGCAATTTGTGCAACATCTACGGGGCCTTCGTGTTCCGCCAATGAATCTGCAATCTCGACACCAGTCTCTGCAAAATGCCGAGCCAGAACCGGGAGGTTCCTGGCGGCGAATAGTGGAGAATACCTACGCCGCTGCTGACGCCATTTTTCCCCTTCAGAGAGTATCAACCCGTTGCCTACAGCCGATCCAATAATGTCTTTAGTGAACTTGGCTTTGGGAAACGAACGACCCTGCCCGACGAGTAATTCGGTTATCATTTCAGGATCGCAGATATAGTGTATGTTCAAAGGCCCGCGAACATAAGTTTCACGCAAAGTTTCGGCCGGGATGACTTCAAACATGTTTCGGCCAGCGGACCTTGCAAACTGAAGCAGTGTCACCGGCTTTTTTGCAAGCCTAGCCGAAACAGGAGCGACAGCGCCCTGTCCCAACTTCGTAAATTCAACTGCAGTCAAACCCCAACCCTTTTAGATTTTCTCCGTCTTTCTGGCACATTAAGATAAAAAAAATGTACTTAGCAACGAGATCGTCAAATTTGGGCGCCCCACACTGCATTTGCGCAACAAAAATTTTTTTAACCTCTCACACCAGAATCTTGCGTGAAAAGCCAACAATCCCAGTGGCCTTCAAAGGATTAGCGCCAAACTGTGAACCCAATTCAGACCAACTAAGTCCTCATTGTGCCGGTAATGGTATTTTCCAAGCGCGAAAAACGAAGACATCTAGATGACAGCCATCGACGCCAATCTGCCGGACCGGGACTCCGGTGAAACGGAAAACCGGCTTCTGCAAAACATCATAGATTATACTGCCATGAGCTTTGCGCTTCTGTGGCAGCGGCAGGCTATTTATCTGGCCACGACCATTTTGACTGCGTTCTTCTTCGATCCCATTAACGCCATGCTGTTCTATGGGACAATCCTCATTTGCGAAGCGCAAGATTTATTGCTGGCCAAACGCGTACCGCGCTTGAAGCCAGATCAGCACAAAGCAATTAGTATGATGGTTGTTTGGATTCTGTTGAACACGATCCTCAGCGCGGCCGCAATCTGCCTGTATGCTGTTTCAGTTGCTTTCGCACAGCCCGCCGGTGGTCACTTTACTCCAATGTTCTTCTTGTTTGCTGCTGCGTTGTTTGCAGCAATGAACAACCATCAGTTTCTGTGGGCAATGATTATCCGTCTGACAATGTACGGCGTATCGTTCATGTTGATTGTCGTCAAGGATATCTGGACCGAACGCCCCGAGCTTTCATCTGAACTCTGGCTGCACTTCTTCACCGTTATCTTCGTAATGTACTTTCTGATTGACTGTTCGATGGTGTTTCTGAAGCTCTACCGCAGGAATTTGGAACAACTCGAAAAGCTCAAAGCAGAGCACGAAAGAACAAAAGCGGCCTACATTGCGAAAACTCAGTTCATATCGACAGTTAGTCATGAACTGCGTACGCCTCTGACATCGATCAAGGGATCACTTGACCTAATCAACACAGGCGCATTGGGTGAAGCTCCAGAATCAATGCAAAGCCTCATACATTTAGCAGGTAAAAACTGCGAACGGCTCGCATCCCTAATCAATGATGTGCTGGACATTCAAAAAATGGAAGCGGGCGAGATGAACTACCGTGAAGGAACTGTTGATGTACATGCGCTGATTCAGGAAGCGATTGCCTGTAACATGGGATACACCAGTGCTCACAACGTAGAAATTGTAGAAGACTTAAGGGGAAACAATGATCTGTACGTTAAAGGTGATCCCTCCCGCCTTCTTCAGGTGTTGGCCAACATTATCTCCAACGCAGCTAAATTCTCCCTTGATGGAGGCGAGATAACCGTCGGATGCGAGAAAGTCGGCGAGAATATTCGCCTCTTCGTCAAAGACCATGGCATCGGGATACCTGAGGGGAGCCATGACAAAGTTTTCGATCGATTTTCCCAGATAGACTCCTCCGATGAACGTCACGCAGGCGGTACAGGGCTCGGGATGCACATTTCAAAGGAAATTGTTGAGCATTTTGGCGGAACAATAGACTACAGAAGCAAACTTGGTGAAGGCACAGAGTTTTTCATTAAATTCCCTGCGATAAGCGGACATGAAGTAGGTTCCACCGGAGAAGAGCACACCTCACCACCCTGCGCCACGCAACCGGAGCAACGATAACGAATTCCTGCCAAGCAATTTCGATGGCACAACACTTTGCATTTTGAAGCAATCCCGTGATTCAGTAGCGGATTTTCGGTTGTGAAGTTATCCCTATGATCACAAGACCTCGTGGCACACTCGAGATCGTCAGTGGTAAAATGAGGGAGCCTGCATATTGCCAAAGCAACTCCAAAAAGAAAATGCTGTCCCGATCATACGATCGAAACAGCACACTCGTTACCAAATACACTTCCGAAGATGCAGTAGATTTACAACTTTCGGCAAATAGGCCTACTACTTGCAGGCCGCGATATTACTACGAACATCATAAGGGATGAGCTGTCCAAGCACCGAGAAATTCTCGTGTTTTGTTCGTTTTAGTTGTTCTAATTGATGTAATCCGGAAACAAAGAAGCCAATGACCGCCGGACTGTCAACATATTCAGCTTCTTCATCGATTGGGCGCACTCTATTTGAACTAATTCACTCAAGTTATGACGCCCAACTCTGATTGTATGGTCGTCACAGTTCTTAAGCCCGTGTTGCACGTCTATCTCAATATTCTCGGCTAATCAGCCTTCACAAGTGCGGCAGCTAATTTCGTTGACGCACTCATACAGCCATTTAACCAGCAGTCGAGGTTCCTCCTCGATAAACAGTAATGGTGGAAGCCATTTATGTACTTGATCGGTTGTCGGGCACTCTACTCGACGATCGGAGGTATCAGTGCACGCGTGCAGAAGCAGCGAAAGCGACTACGTTGCGCTGATGACCAAATCACAAGCCTTTAGGTGGACCAAGATCGTTCACGCCAACATAATAAATTGAAATTACACAACGAGATGGATTATTTGGTGCGGTCGAGAAGACTCGAACTTCCACGGGTGTTACCCCACAGCGACCTCAACGCTGCGCGTCTACCAATTCCGCCACGACCGCACTGCCAATGACTTGGTAGAGGGGCGTATAGACGCTGTGCCACGCGATGTGAAGAGGCAAAAACACAGCCGATTGAATTCGCGCGCTTTAGCAATATCTAAACGCGACCAATGCAATCTGGAGCAGCCCATGCCCTCGCCCGATCCCCGCCCTACCGTGCAGATTGATGTCGTTTCGGATGTGGTCTGTCCGTGGTGTATAGTCGGCTTTCATCAACTCGATGCCGCACTGAAGCAAGAGAATGTTCTAGCCCGGTTGCGCTGGCATCCGTTCGAATTGAACCCCAGCATGGGGCCCGAGGGGCAGAACCTGCGAGAGCATATTGCCGAAAAATATGGCTTGACGCCCGAACAAAGCCACCAGGCGCGCGAGCGGTTGACCGCGTTGGGGGCTGAACTTGGATTTACCTTCAATTTCACCGATGACAGCAGAATCGTGAACACCTTTGCCGCGCATCAACTGCTTGATTGGGCGGAAACGAAGGGGCGACAACATCCGCTTAAGCTGGCCTTGTTCGATGCTTATTTCACCAGGCAACAGGATGTCTCTGACGTCGACGTGTTGTTGGGCGCGGTTGAAACGGCGGGGCTCGACACAGTGGCAGCGCGCGCGGCGCTTGAATCGGGTGCACATGCCCAACCGGTGCGTGAGAAACAACGGTTCTGGACCAGCCGAGGCATTTCGGGCGTCCCTTCGATGGTTTTCGAAGGGAAATACCTGCTGACCGGCGCGCAAGGCGCTGACACCTATGCGCAGGTCTTGCAGCGTTGTCTGGCCGAGGCCGCCTGACCCCTTCCCCCTGCCCCTCAGAAGGTCTAAGGAACCGACATGGAATGGAAAACCACTGACGGGCTGATCGACTACGACGAGGCCACCGCCTTCATGGAGGCACGCGTTGCAGCGATTGCGGCGGGCGAAGCGGATGAATGCGTCTGGCTGTTAGAGCACCCGCCACTTTATACCGCTGGGACCTCTGCCAAGCGAGAAGACCTGACCGATCCGGACCGCTTTCCGGTTTATGAAAGTAAACGTGGTGGTCAGTACACCTATCACGGACCCGGTCAGCGTGTGGTCTACGTGATGCTGGATGTGGGCAAACGCGGCCATGATGTGCGCCGCTTTGTTCAGCAGCTTGAGGCCTGGGTGATCGCCGCACTGGCAGAATTCAATGTCACGGGTGAAATAAGAGAAGGCCGCGTGGGCGTCTGGGTGCAACGACAGGACAAGCCGCTAACGATAGCAGGACAGACCGCCGAGGATAAAATAGCAGCCATCGGAATACGTCTGAGGAAGTGGGTTAGTTTCCACGGAATATCAATCAATGTTGAACCAGATCTGTCTCATTTCGGTGGGATTGTACCTTGCGGCATACAGGAACACGGTGTGACATCTTTGGTCGACCTCGGGCTTCCCGTAACTATGGATGACGTCGACGTGGCACTAAAAAAGACCTTTGATGATGTGTTCGCCTCCGAAGGCGTTTGAAAACTAGGTGATTCCACGTACTCGGAACGATCCGGAAACATTACCCAAACAACAATGCTGAATTTCGATGCGTTCTGTTTCGAAAATCATAGTGGGTTGTCCTTCAAATCGCCCTAATTCGCCTCAAATTCAGGGATTCTTCACATCCACTCCTTACAAACGCCATTTGACCACGTAGTATGTAATGACCGTTCATGAGTGAGTGGTGTGTTAACCGGTGATCGCAGGGCTGCCCAGCGAAATCCGAGAAGTGTTTGGTTACGAGTCTGCCGTTCCGACCCCATAATCGGAACGGCAATTCTCGTTTTAGGGCCTCGGTATTTTGTAAATCCCTTGCCTTTGCGGCCTTTCGTGCAGCTTATCGACCCCACGTGCCAGCGGAACTTTCTTGGAATTCAACCCAATGCTGCGCGGATTTTGTCAGCGTGTTTGGCGATCAGATCAAAATCACCCATCTTGCCCGGTGGACGCATCGATACGCCTTCGTAACGGGGTAGGACATGGAAATGTAGATGAAACACCTCCTGCCCGCCCGCAGCTTCGTTGAACTGCTGAACAGTTACACCATCAGCTTCAAACGCGACCTTCATAGCCTGTGCTATTTTCTGAACCGTCGCTATCACTGCCGCAAGTTCTACGGACGACGCGTCCAGCATGTTGCGGCACGGTGATTTTGGGATGACCAACACATGCCCATCAGTGCGCGGCATGATGTCCATCAAGGCGACTGTTTCATCATCTTCATAAACTCGGCTCGACGGGATTTCCCCACGTAAGATCTTGGCAAAGACGTTTTCGGGATCATATTCAGTCATCACGGGCCTCCGGTATTGCGCTTCTTTGCTGTTCTGTGCCGCCCCCCGATGCGGGTCAAGCGGGATTCCCCCATCACCACTTGAATTCGTGGACTGCCCCCCCAAATCGCTAGTATCTGAGGTTGGAATGCCGGGCTGCATGGGCTGCCCGCGACAATTAATCTTGATCCAGATCAAACTCGGCCATTGAAGGTCGCCCCCTTGCAATCTAAAACCAGCAGGAATCCCGCGCGTTGGAGAGGTCCGACTACGCGGTGTAGTTGCAACAGGAGGCACCTAATGGCAGACGCAGCCATTCATGGTCACGAGCATGAAGACCAGCGTGGGTTCTTTACCCGCTGGTTCATGTCGACCAACCACAAGGATATCGGGATTCTGTACCTGATCGTCTCGGCGCTGGCCGGTTTGATTTCGGTTCTGATGACTGTCTACATGCGGCTCGAACTGATGCACCCCGGTGTTCAGTACATGTGCCTCGAAGGTTTCATGGCCGATCCATGTACCCCCAACGGACACCTGTGGAACGTCATGATCACTTATCACGGTGTCCTGATGATGTTCTTCGTGGTTATCCCGGCCCTCTTCGGCGGATTTGGCAACTATTTCATGCCGTTGCAGATCGGTGCGCCGGATATGGCGTTCCCGCGGATGAACAACCTGTCCTTCTGGCTGTACGTCGCCGGGACCTCGCTGGGCGTCGCCTCGCTGCTGAGCCCCGGTGGTAACGATCAGCTCGGTTCGGGCGTCGGCTGGGTTCTGTATCCACCGCTGTCCACGACCGAGGGTGGCATGTCCATGGACCTTGCGATCTTTGCCGTGCACGTATCGGGCGCCTCTTCGATCCTCGGCGCGATCAATATGATCACCACCTTCCTGAACATGCGTGCCCCGGGCATGACCCTGTTCAAGGTGCCGCTGTTCAGCTGGTCGATCTTTGTCACCGCGTGGCTGATTCTGCTTTCGCTGCCGGTTCTTGCGGGCGCGATCACCATGCTGCTGATGGACCGCAACTTCGGCTTCACCTTCTTTGATCCGGCCGGTGGCGGCGATCCGATCCTGTATCAGCACATCCTGTGGTTCTTTGGCCACCCCGAAGTGTATATCGTGATCCTGCCGGGCTTTGGCCTTATCAGCCACGTGATCGCGACCTTCGCACGCAAGCCGATCTTCGGTTACCTGCCGATGGTCTGGGCGATTATCGCGATCGGTGTTCTGGGCTTCGTCGTGTGGGCGCACCACATGTACACCGTTGGCATGTCGCTGCGTCAGCAAGCCTACTTCATGCTGGCCACGATGGTCATCGCGGTTCCGACCGGCGTCAAGGTCTTCTCGTGGATTGCGACCATGTGGGGCGGCTCGATCGAGTTCAAAACCCCGATGCTGTTCGCCTTCGGCTTTCTGTTCCTGTTCACCGTTGGTGGTGTAACCGGCGTTGTGCTGTCGCAGGCAGGTGTAGACCGTGCTTATCATGACACTTACTACGTCGTGGCGCATTTCCACTATGTGATGAGCTTGGGTGCAGTCTTCGCGATCTTCGCTGGCGTATACTTCTACTTCTCGAAGATGACAGGTCGTCAGTATTCCGAGTTCTGGGGCAAGGTTCATTTCTGGCTGTTCTTCATCGGCGCCAACCTGACCTTCTTCCCGCAGCACTTCCTGGGTCGTCAGGGCATGCCACGTCGCTACATCGACTATCCCGAAGCGTTCGCGCAGTGGAACTTTGTTTCGTCGATTGGTGCATTCATCTCGTTCGCTTCGTTCCTGCTGTTCTTTGGCATCGTGATCTACGCCCTGCTGCGCGGCGCGAAAGAGACGCGGCCGAACCCGTGGAACGAATACGCGGATACGCTGGAATGGACATTGCCAACGCCGCCGCCTGAACACACGTTCGAGCAGCTGCCGAAGCAGGAGGATTGGGATAAAGGCCACGCGCACTGATCCCGACCTGAATGACAAGAAAACCCCGCCCATTGAGGCGGGGTTTTTTGTTCCTGCCTGACCTGTGTAAGCGGGGCAGTCGCCAGAACAGCAAAAATAGAGTATTCTGGTCCGGGCAAAATATCCGGCCAACCGAAGGGGTTTACGATGCCCGAGATCGACTTTTGGTTCTCAATAGGTAGCACCTACAGCTTCCTGACGATCAAACGCCTGGACGATTGGAGTGCCGAACACGATGCCACCGTGAACTGGCGGCCGTTCAATGTGCGGACCGTGATGTCAGAACAGCAGAACATCCCCTTCGCTGGCAAACCGATTAAATCCGCTTACATGTGGCGGGATATCGAACGCCGGGCGGCCAAGTATCATATTCACGCCAACTTGCCAGCGCCCTACCCAATCTCGGACCTCGCATTGGCCAATCAGGTTGCCCTACTGGGAATGACCGAAGGCTGGGGAAAGACGTATACACAATCGCTCTATGGTCTCTGGTTTGAAGACGGCATAGAAGCCGGGTCCGAGACAGCCATCACCGAAGCCCTGCATCGTTGTCAGCAGGACCCCCGCCTAGCCCTCGCACGTGCGCGCAGTCCGGACATTGTGCAATCTCTCGAAAACGAGACCAACACTGCCATCCAACTGGGTGTGTTTGGCGCGCCCAGCTTTGTCGTGCGCGGCGAGGTGTTTTGGGGTGATGATCGGCTGGACGACGCGCTGTCATGGGTGCGTGTTGGACACGTTGTGTGACAGATTGCACTTCGACTCAGGCAGTTGCTGCGCTAGGTTTCGACCATGCCTTATCGATGGATCAAGAATTCAGATACAGAGCAGGAGTTGCGCCTTTGGCCGCATAACTCCTTACCGCCGCGCGGCGCGATGGGGGTTGTTCTCGCGGTCTTTCTGTTCGGTCTGATTCCGCTGTTTGCAGTGCTCGGATCTGTTCTGCTGTGGGGCTTGCTGCCCTTCCTGTTGCTGACCGTATTAGGTCTCTGGCTGGCATTTGAGATGAACTATCGCGCACGCAGCGTGTTCGAGGTTCTCACGTTGGATAAAACGCAGGCGCGCCTCGCGCACCGCAATCCACGCAAAGACGATCTGGAATGGTCCTGCAATCGATATTGGGCGCGCCCCGAAATGCACGCGAGCGGTGGTCCGGTGCCCCATTACGTGACACTGGTCGGAGACGGCCGGGAGGTCGAAATTGGTGCATTCCTCACTGAAGAGGAACGGATCGCGCTTTTCGATGACTTAACCCGGAAACTGCGCGATTCTGCTTGATTAACCGCCGTTTGATGCGGCGCAAAGGTGATCTTTGACCATTGGCCCGACCTTGCCGAAATCCATCTGACCGGTATAGCGCGTTTTCAATTCGCCCATCACCTTGCCCATATCGCGGATTGACCCCGCGCCGGTGGCCGTGATGGCCGTCTGAATAGCTTTGCTGACCTCGTCATCATCCAGCTGCTTGGGCAGGAATTCCTCGATCACTTCGACTTCGCGCAACTCACGCTCGGCCAAATCCAGGCGCCCACCCTCTTCATAGGCGCGCGCGCTTTCCTTGCGCTGCTTGGTCATTTTTCCAAGAATATCAAGCACCTCGGCATCGCCACAGCCTTTGGCCTCTTCATTTACGGATGCGCGCGAAGCAATGTCACGATCCTTGATCGCGGCATTGATCAGGCGCAGCGTCGATAGGCGCTCGGCTTCTTTGTCTTTCATTGCTTGCTTCAGGGCGGCATTCACCCGTGATCGCATATCCATATGGTCTGTCCATCCCCATGGCAAAGGAACCTCGACCATATCGAAACAAAAAGGCGGGCACAACAGGGGCGATACTTTCCTAAGTTATTGATTTTAAACAATAGCATAAAATTTGAACAGGCTTGACCCGACGCGCTAACCCCCTTAGGTATGCGTCCGTTTACCTTGCAGGAGAGTCGCGCCATGGCCCAGAACGCCCCGTCCAAGCCCACCGCATGTCTGGCATTGGCCGATGGAACGCTGTTCTACGGTATTGGCTTTGGCGCCACCGGCCAGACGGTGGCCGAGCTGTGCTTCAACACCGCCATGACCGGCTATCAGGAAATCATGACAGACCCCTCCTACGCGGGCCAGATCGTGACATTTACCTTCCCGCATATCGGTAATGTTGGCGTGAACCCGGAGGATGACGAAACTGGCGATCCAGTTGCCGCGGGTATGGTGGTCAAATGGGACCCGACCGAGCCTTCAAACTGGCGCTCTGCCGAAGAGCTAAAAGCATGGCTGGCCCGTCGCGGCCGCATTGCGATTGGGGGCGTCGACACCCGCCGCCTGACCCGCGCTATCCGTCAGCAAGGTGCACCGCATGTAGCGCTCGCGCATGACCCCGAAGGTAACTTCGACATCGAAGCTTTGATCGCGGCTGCGCGCGGGTTTGCCGGACTTGAGGGCATGGATCTGGCTAAGGACGTTACCTGCGCACAAAGCTATCGTTGGGATGAGATGCGTTGGGCCTGGCCTGACGGCTATCAGCGCCAGGAAGCTCCGTCACATAAGGTTGTCGCTATCGACTATGGTGCCAAGCGGAACATCCTGCGCTGCCTGGCATCGGCAGGCTGTGACGTGACCGTATTGCCTGCGACCGCGACAGCAGCAGAAGTTCTTGCCCATAAGCCCGACGGTGTTTTCCTGTCCAACGGCCCGGGCGACCCGGCGGCCACTGGTGAATACGCCGTGCCGATGATCAAGGAAGTGTTGGAAACCACTAACCTGCCGGTCTTTGGCATCTGCCTTGGCCATCAGATGCTCGCGCTGGCTTTGGGCGGGCAGACCGTCAAGATGAACCACGGCCACCACGGCGCGAACCATCCCGTCAAGGATATGGAAACCGGCAAGGTCGAAATCACCTCGATGAACCACGGCTTTGCCGTAGACGCTCAATCCCTGCCCGATGGCGTGATCGAGACGCATCGTTCATTGTTTGACGGCTCAAACTGCGGCATCCGCATGACGGGTCGCCCAGTCTATTCGGTGCAACATCACCCCGAAGCCTCACCCGGACCACAAGACAGTTTCTACCTGTTCGAACGTTTCGCCGCTGCAATGGCCGATCAAAAAACACAGGCCTAAGTGCGATTTAGTCGAGTTAACTCGGCGTTAACCCTGTTTGAGCAACCCTGCCGTCTGTGAAGCGCGGCAGGGTATTCTTATGGTTGAACTGAATCTGAAACGCCAGATACCGGCGGAACCGGTTCCCGGCCTCCATTCACGCAAACCTCTTGGGGCCTGCCTGCGGGATCAAGGGGTGATATCAGAGGCTCAGCTCCAACAGGCGTTGCATTTACAAACCCGCCAGAATGCCCCGTTGGGGGAAATCCTTGTTGGTGAAGATTGGGCCAGTCGGGCCGAAGTTCTCTCTGCCCTGTCCGAACAAACAGGCTTGCAAATTGCCGATCTGGATCAAACTCCACCTCCCGAAGAGCTTTGCGCGCTGAAACCATTGGAGTTTTGGCTAACCCACAACGTTCTGCCTTGGATGCGAGTTGGACCAATTCTGCCAATTGCAACGGCGCGGCCTGACCGGTTCGATACGGTTTCAACTGCGTTAAGTGATACAGGCTATACGATCGTCCCGGTTCTAGCCGGGGCCGAACAGATTGATACCGCAATTGCGCGCCATTTTGCCGCCGATCTGACGGAGGCGGCTGAAACGCGCGTCGATTTGCAACAAAGCTGTCGCAACTGGGGGGCAACGGCTCGGGCCAGACCTATCACGTTGGTCGTTTTGCTAATCACTTTATGCAGCTTATTCCCAATGCTGGGTCTCACCGCTCTACTTTGGACAACGCTTGCGACATTGGCGTTGTTCCTCTTCCTTCGTGTCTCGGGGCTGATTGCCCATCTGACACTTCGAAACCCTCGTCTTGTCACAGCAGATCCGATCCGCCTGCCCTGTGTGTCGATACTGGTGCCGCTTTTTAAAGAAAAAGAAATTGCAGAAATCCTGATCGCCCGTCTGCGACGGTTGACTTACCCAAAGGCGCTGCTCGATATCATATTGGTGCTTGAAGAGCAGGATAGCGTCACCAAAGCCGCACTGAATAACATCGAGCTTCCCAGCTGGGTACGGGTACTTGAGGTGCCGAAGCGGGGTAAACTAACGACCAAGCCTCGTGCGATGAACTATGCGCTGGATTTCTGCCGTGGGGATATATTGGGTGTCTGGGATGCCGAAGACGCCCCGATGCCAGATCAGATCGAATCCGTTGTCCGGCATTTTGCGGCCGCGCCCGAAGATGTTGTCTGCCTGCAGGGCGTCCTGGACTATTATAACCCGCGCACCAACTGGCGGTCGCGGTGCTTTACCATCGAATACAGCGGTTGGTTTCGGGTGATTCTCAGCGGCATCGCCCGATTGGGCCTTGTGGTTCCGCTGGGTGGAACCACCTTCTTTTTTCGTCGAGACAAACTGGTCGAGCTGGGCGGATGGGATGCCCATAATGTTACTGAAGACGCAGATTTGGGCGTTCGTCTCTGCCGGGCTGGCTACAAGACTGAAATCGTCAGCACTGCCACCTATGAAGAGGCTAATTTTCGGGCCTGGCCCTGGGTCAAACAGCGCTCGCGCTGGCTAAAGGGATTCATGGTTACATATCTGGTCCATATGCGCGCGCCGTTAAGGTTGCTGCGCGATCTGGGACCGCTCCGTTTTCTGGGCTTTCAGGCCTTTTTTCTTGGAACGCTCGGGCAGTTTCTACTTGCCCCGGTGTTATGGGTATTCTGGCTGACATTTCTCGATCTGCCGCACCCCTTTCAGCACATCACAACACCTGACTTTCTGCGAAACTGCATTTACTTATTGCTCGCTGCAGAAGCTGCAAATCTTTTGGTTGGCATGCTGGGCGTCATCGCGGGCAACAGGCGCTTTCTGCTGCCCTGGGTTCCGATGATGGTCCTCTATTTTCCACTGGGTGTTCTGGCGGCCTATAAGGGCTTGTGGGAACTAGCGGTACGGCCATTCTTCTGGGACAAAACCCAGCACGGTCATGCGGTCGAGGAAAGCGAGGCTGCTATTTCTCGCGCCGGATCGCATCCTGTTTCAGCCGGGTCATGAACGCGACCGAGATATGGTCCTGCAGGGCTTGTTGGGCCCCTACCTCATCGCGGGCAGCAATCGCGTCAACGATGTTTTTGTGCTCATTCTGCGCGATTTCACCGCGCCCCTCAGCCGCAAGGGATGTAGTCGCCATCAACGCCATGGTCCTGTGCACCAGATCAAGCTGTTGCACCAGATAGCGATTGTGCGAGGCCAGATGGATCTGCTCGTGAAACCTGCGGTTGGCACGCGAAAGCGCAGACGAGTCATTCACCAGCGCATCATCGGCATCTACCATATCTTGAAGGACCCGGATTTCTTCTTCGGTCGCATGCTTGGCCGCCAGCCTTGCGGCGAGCCCCTCCAATTCGCGTCGCACGACATATAGTTCTGCCATCTGGTTGTGGTCCAGCGACGCCACGATCAGAGACCGCCCGTCCCGTTCCAGCAGCGATTGCGTCTCTAACCGCTGCAACGCTTCGCGGATCGGTGTACGCGAAACGCCAAAACGCTCGGCCAACTCGCTTTCCACCAACCGGTCGCCCGGCTTGTAGACGCCCACATCGATTGCTTCGAGTATCAGGCTATAGGCATCCGTATTGGACTGTTTGGATTGGGGCATCGGCTATTATGTCTCCTGGTTCGGACATGTCTAGCCGCCTCACGCCCCGGCAATCAAGTGCGGCATTGAAAACCGTCGTTCATCGCCCTAAACCCAAACCATGGTCAAACCTGCCTTTACTCACGTCACCCAATGGGTGTTCGACCTCGACAACACACTTTACCCACCGCATATGCGCCTGTTCGATCAGATTGAGGTGCTGATGACGGATTACGTGGTGCAAGCGATCGGCGTCGACCGACCCGAGGCCGATCGGCTCCGTTCGCACTACTGGCGTGAATACGGCACCACGCTTGCCGGCCTGATGGCCGAACACGATCTGGACCCAGATCCCTATCTGCACGCAGTGCATCAGGTGGATATGAGCCATATGGAGCCTGACGCGACATTGGCCGATCACATTCGTGCGCTGCCGGGCCGCCGCATCGTCTATACCAATGGGTCAGCGCCTTACGCACAGCGTGTTTTAGCTGCACGTGGGCTGGATGGGCTATTCGATGCGATCTACGGAATTGAGCATGCGGGCTATCGCCCAAAACCGCAAAAGGCTGCATTCCAAGCCATCTTTGCTCAGGACGGAATCGAAGCCACACAAGCAGCCATGTTCGAGGATGATCCACGCAACCTGGCAGCGCCGCATGAGATGGGAATGCGTACCGTTCACGTCGCCCCTGATCCACACCATGCAGATCACATTCACCATCACACGGACGATCTGACCGGATTTCTGGGCCGCCTGCGATAGGCTGTCACACTGCGACGATCTGTGCGTTTCGCAGTCGCAGCATCAGCCCCATATGCAGCTCAGCGACGAACAGAATTGGAGATCCCAATGACCGCGCTCGATATCCCAGCGCGCCCGCCTTTGTGGCAGCGCCTGTTGTTTGCAATCCCGCTTTTTGGCTGGATGGCCCGGGATGTGGCCAATGCCGAGGCCGAAGACCTGTACTACTCGGCCGCAGCACTCGTCAGTATGTGGGGGTGTTCCATCCTTCTGTTCGGCCTGCCTGGCCTTTACATCCCTGCACTGATGATGGTGCCGACGATGTTCCTTGTCCTGATTTTGATCTCTCGCGGATAAGGCACGAGACAGGATGTCACTTGGCACCCACCTCGCAACAGCACTAGTGTCTGCGGCAACGGAGACATATTCATGACCGACAGCTGTGACATCCTGATTTCTGGCGGTGGAATCGCCGGATTGACCGCCGCCGCCGCCTTTGGTGCTGCCGGGTTTGACGTGATTTGCCTCGACCCTTCACCACCGATCACAGAACGCGACGTGGATGGCTCGGATCTGCGCACTACTGCCTTTTTGCAGCCCGCCCATGGGTTGCTAGAGCAATGTGGACTTTGGGCGCGTTTGGATGCACATGCTGCCCCTCTGCAGATCATGCGCATTGTGGACGCAGGCGGTGATGTACCCGAACCCCGCGTGGTACGCGATTTCAACGCCGCTGATATCTCGGATCAACCGTTCGGCTGGAACCTGCCCAACTGGCTGCTGCGGCGTGAGATGGTGGCACGGCTGGGGGAATTGCCAAACGTCGATTTCCGACCCGGTTCTGCCACGATCAGCCTGTTCACCCGCACCAATGAAGCACGTGTTGGTCTGAGCGATGGCAGCCGCGTCCGCTGCAAACTTGTCATCGCCGCAGACGGACGAAACTCGCCGATGCGGGAAGCCGCCGGAATTAGCGTGCATACCACCCGCTACGGCCAGAAAGCTCTGGCCTTCGCCGTTACTCACCCAATCCCGCACGACAATGTTTCGACCGAAATCCATCGGTCCGGTGGGCCCTTCACCTTGGTCCCCCTGCCCGATTGGCAGGGTCAGCCGTCGTCTGCGATTGTCTGGATGGAACGCGGCCCACGCGCGGTCGAATTGCTGAACCTCGGAGCCGAGACATTCGAGGCTGCGATGACTGAACGCTCCTGCGGGCTGTTCGGACCGCTGAAACTCGCTTCGCGCAGGACAATCTGGCCAATCATCAGCCAGTCGGCGGAACGTCTTGCTGGTGAACGCATTGCCCTGATGGCCGAAGCCGCACACGTGGTCCCCCCTATCGGCGCGCAGGGACTGAACATGTCGCTCGGCGATCTTCGTAGTTTGATGGAACTAGCGCTGGCTCGGCCCGAAGGCTTGGGTGACGCGCAAATGCTGGATGCCTATCATAAGGCCCGCCATACTGAGATCGGACTGCGCGTCAAAGGTATCGATCTGCTGAACCGCGCCTCGATGATCGAGGCGCGACCGCTGCGTGATGCAAGGGCGATGGGGCTAAATGCGCTCTATTCCTTACCAACAGTGCGGAAGACGCTGATGCAAATGGGCCTCGGCGTCCGCTGATCCGTCAGGCGGGCTTCTGCCCGCGTTGCCGGTTACAATACCTGATCCAAAACGCGTGTCAGGCGCGAAATCGTGCCGTCGACATCATAAAGTTTGTCCAAGCCAAACAGCCCCAGACGGAATGTGCTGAACCCAGCCGGTTCATCACATTGAAGCGGCACACCTGCCGCGATCTGCATGCCCAAAGCCGCGAACTTCTTACCGTTTTGAATCTCGGGGTCGGCAGTGTAACTGACGACCACTCCAGGCGCGCCGAAACCTTCGGCTGCCACCGACATCACGCCTTTATCCTTCAGATAAGCCCGTACGCCATCCCCCAAAGCCCACTGCGCCGCACGCAACTTTTCGAATCCATACTCACGTGTTTCAAGCATGGTATCGCGAAAGGCACGCAGAGAATCCGTGGGCATCGTGGCGTGATAGGCATGGCCGCCATTTTCATAGGCCTGCATGATCTGTCGCCATTTCTTCAGATCAATCGCAAAACTGTCAGATGTGGTTTCGGTCAACCGTGCTTCGGCCCGCTCAGACAGCATGACAAGACCGGCACAGGGCGTCGCACTCCACCCCTTTTGCGGAGCCGAAATCAGCACATCCACACCGGTTGCCTTCATATCGACCCAAGCACAGCCCGACGCGATGCAATCCAGTACCATAAGCGCACCCACCTCATGCGCGGCGGTTGCCATTGCGTTTACATAGTCATCAGGCAAAATCACCCCAGCAGAGGTTTCGACATGCGGGGCAAAAACGACATCCGGGCGTTTCTCATGGATTGTCGCGACAACTTCTTCTATCGGAGCAGGTGCAAAGGGCGAAGGGCTGGCATTCCCGGTCTCTCGGGCTTTCAAAACCGTCGTCGAACCGGTCAATTCACCTGATTCTATGATCTGGCTCCAGCGATAGGAAAACCAGCCGTTGCGGACCACGAGAACATTTGCCCCGCGTGCAAATTGTCGCGCAACCGCCTCCATCCCGTACGTCCCGCCTCCAGGAACAATGGCGACACCTTCAGCGTTGTATACCTCGCGCAACATATCAGAGATATCGCGCATAACCTGTTGAAAGTTTGCAGACATATGGTTGAGCGAGCGATCAGTAAATACGACCGAGAATTCCTCAAGGCCATTGGGATCAACGGTTCCGAGTAATGCAGGCATCATGCGTCCTTTCCTATCGCCACTTGTTTCTGCCTGTTCCTTGCCTCGGGGTAAAGCTTCAATGCGCCAAGATTGGTTGACCTTAAGTAACCCGCAACCTTAAGTTTTACTTTGAGATTTAACATGCAACAATTAGCAGAAATGACGCCAACTAGTGTCACCATCTCTTTACACCCTGACGTGTTTCTGACCAGATACACTCACTTTGAACAAGAATGGATTTTTTAGCTCGTGACTGCGCAAAAGCGGATCAATTTTCAGGTCGTCCGGGACGAAGTTAAACGGCGGATTGAATCACGTATTTGGCCACAGGGCTCACTTCTGCCCACCGAAACCCAACTTGCGGAAGAGTTCAATTGCGCCCGCGCTACAGTCAACCGGGCGTTGCGAGAACTTGCAGAACAGGGCTTTGTCGAGCGTAAACGCAAAAGCGGGACGCGGGTTAAGAAAGAGCCGCGCAAACAAGCCAAACTTGAGATTTCACTGGCACGTCAGGCAGTTGAGAATCAGAACTCAGCCTATCGCTACGCACTGGTGGAACGTAGGGTGGTCTACAGCCCCGGCTGGCTGACCTCTCAATTGAATGTCGAGCCGGATGCGCGTGTCTTGCATGTGATTTGTATGCACTATGCTGACAATCGTCCCTTCCAGCTTGAAGAGCGCTGGATCAATATTGAAGCCGTTCCCGAGGTTGAACACGCCGATCTGAACAAAAGCGGCCCTCATGAATGGTTGCTGAACGCAGCACCTTTTACCGAAGCTGAGATCGCCTTTTGCGCCATCTCTGCCGATGGGCGCTTAGCTGATTTCATGGGCACCACGACTGGGACATCGATGATCCAGCTCGAGCGGACCACATGGAAAAACGGCCGCCCCATGACTTTTGCCCGCATGACCCATCATCCCGGATTTCGAATCCGCTCAAAGTACTAACCAATCGGTCCTGGAAGGCGCTCTTCGCTTAGCAATACGTTGGCCTCGACTTCCCCGGCCCCGGGCAGAGTCATAACGCGTCTCCGCAAGACTCTCTCGAAATCAGCCAGGTCCCGCGCCACAACCCGCAAGCGATAATCGTAAAGCCCTAGCACATGCTCGACTGTCTGCACTTCTGGAATGGCACTGACGGCGCGTTCAAAATCCTCAAGGCTAACCTGACCTTTTCGCGCTAGTTTCACGCCCAAAAACACCGTTACCCCGAACCCGAGCGCTTCGGCGTTCAGCCGCAATCGTCGACCTTTGATCACACCCGCATCTTCCAGACGCTTAATTCGGCGCCAGGTGGCGGGCTGAGACAACCCGAACTTGCGCCCCAATGCACCGGCGCTTTGGGTGGCATCCTGCCTCAAAGCGCGCAAAATCCTTCGATCGATTTCGTCCAATTCGATCATATCGGCAATGCCTCATCCTGTTTGACTCGAGCAATGTGCATCAAGGCCTCAATATCTGCGATATGCGGCAGTGTCAGGATGCGATCCCGATAGACCTGTTGGTAATGGCTCATGTCCTGTGCCAGCACTGAAAGGCGCACATCGACGCGCCCCAGAAAGGTCTGAAGTTCGATCACCTCGCCCACTTCACGGGCAGCTTCGGTAAATTCATCAAAGGCCCGTGCCTGCGTCTTGTCCAAGGTCACGCGCAGCGACACTTCTACCGCATATCCCAGAGCGGTCCAATCAATTACTGCCTCCTGCCCTTCGATGATACCCGCCGCCTGCATCTTTTCGATTCGCCGCCCGCAAACTCCCTGCGTGCTGCGGCAACGTTCGGCCAGTTCCGCACCGGACAAACTCGGCTCGGCCTGCAGATGGCGTAATATTCGGCGATCCAGATCATCTAACATGAAATTCACAAGAATAGCATTTTTCAAGAATAGACAAGGCATTTATTCTTGATTTTCCAAGGATAGAGCCATCGCTATCCATGGAAATACAAAGTAAAAACCACCGCAATCGAAACAGAAAGGACCGGCAAAATGCGCGTCTATTACGATCGCGATTGCGACATCAACCTGATCAAAGACAAGAAAGTGGCCATCCTGGGCTACGGCTCGCAAGGTCACGCCCACGCTCTGAACCTACGTGACTCGGGCGCCAAGAACCTTGTCGTAGCGCTGCGCGAAGGTTCGCCTTCAGCGAAGAAAGCCGAAGCGGAAGGTTTGGAAGTGATGGACATCGCTGAAGCCGCCGTTTGGTGCGACGTCATCATGTTCACCATGCCCGACGAACTGCAGGCCGAGACGTACAAGAAATACGTGCATGACAATATCAAGCCGGGCGCCGCGATTGCGTTTGCCCACGGCCTGAACGTGCACTTCGGCTTGATCGAGCCGAAAGAAGGTGTCGACGTCATCATGATGGCCCCTAAAGGCCCCGGCCACACTGTGCGCGGTGAATACACCAAAGGCGGCGGTGTTCCTTGCCTCGTCGCGGTCGACAACGATGCGACCGGCAAAGCGCTGGAAATCGGCCTGTCCTATTGCTCAGCCATCGGTGGCGGGCGTTCGGGCATCATCGAAACCAACTTCCGCGAAGAATGCGAAACCGACCTGTTCGGCGAACAAGCCGTTCTGTGCGGTGGTCTGGTAGAGCTGATCCGCTGCGGCTTTGAAACGCTGGTCGAAGCTGGCTACGCGCCCGAGATGGCCTATTTCGAGTGTCTGCACGAGGTGAAGCTGATCGTGGACCTGATCTATGAAGGCGGCATCGCCAACATGGATTACTCGATCTCGAACACGGCCGAATACGGCCAGTACGTCACCGGCCCGCGTATCCTGAAATACGACGAGACCAAAGCACGAATGAAAGAGGTTCTGAACGACATCCAGCAGGGCAAATTCGTTCGTGACTTCATGCTGGAAAACGCCGTTGGTCAGCCGACCATCAAAGCGGCCCGCCGCGCCAATGACGAGCACATGATCGAAGAAACCGGTGCCAAACTGCGTGGTATGATGCCTTGGATCTCGGCCGGTAAAATGGTCGACAAAGAAAAGAACTAGGCCTGACGTCTGTTAGTGAAAGGGCGGCCCATGTGGCCGCCCTTTTCATTTGCCCACCGCATCGGCAAAACAGGTCGCAAGTACATAATCCCAGCCACTGTTATAGCCATCTCGCTTGGTTTGTGCCTCAGCGGCCCAGACCTCCCAACCAGAATGGGTCAACGTAACTTTGGTTTGTCCCTGCCCATGATCCTCGAACTTCACCTCGACGCGGGTCTGTTTGTCTGGATCAGTGCCCGGATGCCAGCTCATAGCAAAGTGGCGACCGACCTCATAATCCAGAACCTCCCCCCATTTGGCCCGTGCGCCATCATGCATCACTTCATAGACCGCGCCGCCAACTTCAGTTTCAATCACGACACCCAAAGCCGCCTTGCCAGCTCCGGCAGATACCGCGTGCCGGTTCAGTGGCCACCATGATGCCGTGCGCTTGACGAATATGTCGAAAGCCTGTTGTGGCGCTGCATTTACAACTACAGTTTTGATGATTGGATCCGTCATATGTCCTGCCCCCCTTCATTTACCTCAATTGCAAAGCTTTCCAGAACATCAGACCAGTAGCGCTCTAACCACGCCCGCATTTCATTCAGCCCGCCGGGCCGCGCCGCATAAATCCGTCGGGTGCCTTCAGCGCGGCATTCGACCAAACCGGCGTCGGAAAGCACTTTCAGATGCTGGGATACCGCAGGGCGACTAACGGGCAATTCACCTGCCAGTTCACCTACTGCACGGGGCTTGTCAGCTACCGCTTCGAACACCTGCCGGCGGGTCGGATCACCTAACGCATAGAACGTATCATGGTAAGTCATGACTAACGGTAAGTAAATACTTACAAAAAGTCAAGATCGCATCGTGACACCGACCTGATCGCAGGATAAGGGGATGGAATGGTTCAACAACCCGACCACCGCGACTGGAGCGGCATCGCAGCGCTCGGTCTCATCTGGGGGGCCACTTTCATGGTCGTGGCCATAGCTCTTGAAGGCTATGGCCCCATTACTGTGGCCACCGCGCGCACAACTCTGGGCGCGGTCACACTGCTGATGTTGATGCGGATCACACGGCGCAAAATGCCCGCGATGAGTGCTCAACTTTGGTGGTTCGTCACTGTTATCGGAGTGCTTTCTACTGCCCTGCCCTTTGTGTTGCTGAGTTGGGGCCAGCAATATGTGCCATCGGCATTTGCGGGCCTGTCGATGGCCGCGGTTCCGCTCATGGTGCTGCCATTGGCACATTTCTTTTCGGATGAGCCTATGTACGTGCGCCGCTTGGTTGGGGTATCGCTGGGATTTTCCGGTGCGCTTGTTCTGATCGGCCCCGGCCTGGCACAGCTGGGCCAAGGGGCCGAGCCACTGGCCCAGCTTGCCTGTATCGGCGCGGCATTCTGCTATGCCAGTTCATCCGTTATTACACGCCGTTGTCCGCCAATTGACCCGATAACGTTGTCTGCACTGACACTGGTCGTTGGCGCAGTGATCTTATTGCCGATCATGCTGATGACTGAAGGAACACCCACATGGCAAGGCACACGCTCAGGACTTGCCATCATAATTCTGGGGCTGATACCAACAGCCTTCGCCACACTGCTTCGCGTTTCGATCATCCGTAGCGCCGGATCGGTTTTTATGACCTTGGTGAATTATCAGGTGCCCATCTGGTCAATGGTATTCGGAGCGTGGATTCTGTCCGAGGCTTTGCCTCTGCGCTTCTACATCGCTCTACTCATGATTCTGACCGGTTTGGCGATCAGCCAATGGTTCAGCCTGCGTAAAATGCTGATCGGGCGTTAGCCTGTGGCGGCCTCGACCTCGGCCACGATCCCATCAACAACCTGGTTCAGCAGGGCGGAATCTTCGCATTCAGCCATAACCCGGATCAAAGGTTCGGTTCCTGATTTGCGGATCAACAGGCGTCCCTGACCATTCAGGCGTGCTTCGGCGTCGGAAATAGCACTTTGGACGCTGGCGGCCTCAAGCGGCGCCTGACCGGCACCAAAACGCACATTTTTCAGCAGTTGCGGCACCGTCTCAAACTGGCGCGACAGTTCCGAGGCCTTCTTTCCGGTCTGTACCATCTCGGCCAGAAAATGGAGCCCTGCCATAAGCCCGTCGCCGGTTGTGGCATAATCGCTCATAACAATATGGCCCGATTGTTCGCCGCCCAGATTGAAGCCACCTTCGCGCATCCGTTCGACTACATACCGGTCACCAACGGCAGTGCGTTCCAACCGCAGCCCTTGCCCCGCCAGATACCGTTCCAGCCCGAGGTTTGACATCACCGTTGCCACCAGCGCACCGCCTTTGAGCTGGTCGGCGCGGGACCAGGATGACGCCAATAGAGCCATCAGCTGGTCCCCATCAGCTACGGTCCCGGTTTCGTCGATCACAACCACCCGGTCGGCGTCACCGTCCAGACAGATCCCCACATCCGCTCCATGCGACACCACCGTCTCAGCCGCTACGCGCGGCTGTGTCGAGCCGCAATCGAGGTTGATATTCTTGCCGTCAGGTGCAGTCCCAACCGGGATCACATCCGCACCCAGCTCCCACAGAACCTCGGGCGCTGTCCGATGCGCCGCCCCATTTGCGCAGTCGATCACGACCTTCAGCCCGCCCAGCCGCAGATCGCGCGGCAACGAGGATTTCACCCGCTCTCCGTAACGAAAGCGCGCATCATCGACCCGACGCGCACGGCCGATGTTCTGTGCCTGCGCGGGGCTTACGCCTTCTTCGATCAGCCGTTCGATATCAATCTCTGCCTGATCAGACAATTTGAAGCCATCTGGCCCAAAAAACTTGATACCATTGTCGATCGCCGGGTTGTGGCTGGCCGAGATCATCACGCCCAAATCTGCACGCATCGAACGAGTCATCAACCCGACTGCGGGCGTCGGCACCGGCCCCAGCAACAGCACATTCATGCCCGTAGAGGTCAGGCCCGCCGTCAACGCGTTTTCCAGCATATAGCCAGACAGCCTTGTGTCCTTACCAATGACCACCCGATGCACGCCTGACGCATCCCGGCGAAAATACCGACCCACAGCAGCACCGATACGCAATGCCATTTCCGCCGTCATCGGGTGCGTGTTGGCGGTGCCCCGCACTCCGTCGGTTCCAAACAGCTTGCGCATAAGTCGTTCTCCTGAAATTCCTTGTGTCCGGATTACCGGACGGCGGCCCATAGACGCAAGGCCTGAGCCGTCTCGGCCACGTCATGTACCCGCACAATCTGCACGCCCTGTGATATTCCCGCCAGAGCAACCGCGATTGATCCCGGCGCGCGGGCATCCTTGCGCGACTCTTTGCCGATCTCGCCAATGAACCCTTTGCGCGAAACGCCTAACAGGATTGGGCAGCCCAACCCGTGGAACAGGCTGAGATTACGCAAAAGGGTTAGGTTGTGATCTGTGTTTTTGCCAAACCCGATGCCGGGATCGACGATAATCAGATCGCGGTTCAGGCCCTGCCCTACCAATTCAGTGATTTGCCCATCTAGGAAATCGTAAACGTCCAATAAAACGTCGTCATATTGCGGGTCATCCTGCATCGTGGCCGGATCACCCTGCATATGCATTACGCAGACCGGAGCCTCGATCTGTGCGCAAAATGGCGCAAGTTGCGGGTCGAAAGTGAACCCCGACACGTCATTGATCAGCCCTGCGCCTGCCTGATACGCGGCTCTGGCAACGCTGGCTTTACGAGTATCGATCGAGATCAACGCATCGGTTTCGGAGCGGATCGCCTCGATCAGGGGGCGCGTACGCGCAATTTCTTCGTCCTCCGGCACGAAATCAGCTCCGGGGCGTGTGGACTCGCCGCCGATGTCCAGAATGCTTGCACCATGCGCCACCATCTCGACTGCAGCGGTGCGCGCTGTGTCAACCGAGTTATGCACCCCTCCATCCGAGAAGCTATCGGGCGTTGCGTTCAGAATGCCCATGATCTGAGGCTGCGCCATATCAAGCCCGGCGACTGTTGTACGCGCGCGCGTCAACGAATCCAGATATTCCGGAGGAATATCAACGACATTCACGATCTTCCTGACATTGTTCCGCTCGATCTTTTCGGCCTGCGTAAACCACAGATTCTGACCGGCCAGAGGTACTGAACCCTGAGGACGCAAGGAGCCGTGCTGAACCAATGGTCGATAATAGACAGTCACAGTTGCGCCTGTTCGACCGGAACTGCACGCAACGGCGTTTTAGGGGCCTCGGGCAGGTCTCCGCCGATCACCAGCATTTCGCTGGCTTCAAATGTTGCCGCGAACCACGCAGCCAGCGCCACTGCATCCGACGGTGCCGCAGACGGGCCATCTACCGCATCCAACACTACTTTCGACGGTGCCCAAACGCATATCTGACCGTTTTTCATCGCCCAATCCAACTCGGTCCGTGTCGAGACGACTACGCAACGGAAATCCCTTGCGGCCAACACCCAGGCGTTCTGCTCGATCGCCAGCAGATCAATCCTGCGTTGCGTCATGGCATGGCCGGTCTGCGGCACCGCCAGATCAGAGGCACCAACACACAAGATCAGCGGGCGCTGACGGTTCTCGAGCTGATCGATCCAGCCAGTCAGGTTTTCGGATTCAATCGCGGCATTTGACAGGAAAACAAGCCGCGGATGAGGCCGCTCTTCTTCGGTCACGTCGTGATGCACCGCATCCTTTCCGCGGACGATCTCGACCCCCAGCGCACCGGGGCCGCGATCCAATTTTTCAATTCGAACAAAGGCTCTTACGGCCTGAGGCTCATGCAAAATTCGCTCAGCCACGCGGTCAGCCAGTGTTTCTAGAAGATTCAACCGCTCAGCCGCCAATTCGAACGCGATCGCTTCGGTTACTCTGTCATAAGACAGAATGCGATCCACATCATCATCAATAGGATCGCTCAACGGACGCACTTCAACGACGATGTTGAAACAGATACGTTGGGTTGTGCCGCGTTCAGCCTGAAAGGCACCGATCTCAACTTCGACAATGTGATCCCGCAAAGAAATACGATCCAAAGGACCGCGAGGTGCGGTTGCCTCGGACCGCTCAGAGGGATGCGCGAAGGCAAGGCGGATTTCAGAGCTCATACGTCGGACCTTTTCGGGCTCGGTGGACTGATCACAGCCCACTTTAGGCGTTTCGCGGGCGTATAGCACCGTAACATGCGCCTTTCCAGCTATCGATTGCGGCGTTACATGACCCGAAACCAGCTCATCATTCCCGATGCCGCATGGCCTAGCATGTGACAATGCAACAGCCAGTTACCTGGATTGTCGGCGACAAGCGCCACCTGCCGCACCTGCCCACGCTCGACCAGAACAGTGTCACGCCACGGCCCCAGCGTACCATCCTGCAAGATTATGCGAAAATGGTGGCCATGCAGATGCATGGCATGTGGAAATGCCGTTTCATTTGCAAATTCAATCCGATGAACCGATCCCAATCGCACATCCAGAAACGGATCATCCGGCCGCTCTGCATATCCGTTCAATGCCCAGAATCGCCCAAGCTGTGCCAACTCACGACCTGAAAGCTCCGCATCGCCCAAGTTGGCGCTTTCCAACCAGCGCATTGCCCCACCTTGCATCGTCATACGATGCAGCGGAGTGTTCTGCAGTGTAATTTCGGGCATCTGATTTACCGGTAGCGGATCAATTTCAGTCCGCGCAACACGTGATGAAACTCCTGACACATCAAACTTGAGCAATCCGTATGCGCCGTCCCGCTCCACGCTGACAATGCTCGCCGCCTGGCCCGAGTTCGCCAAAACATCAACGATCAGGTCAGCCCGCTGCGCGGGTGCCAATGGGAAACTGTTTTCAACCCGCAATGGAACCTCAAGCGGCATACCGTCAAGCGCCACGATCCAGCCGGCGAGCCCGTCGAGCGTGACGTCGAATACCCGGGCATTCGCCGCATTGATCAGCCGTAAGCGTAATCGTTCAGACGTCTGTACCGGATAAGAAGGGTCAAACTTTCCGTTCACCGTTATAAGGTTGCCCAGCCGACCCGCATGGCTCAGATCATGACCATTGTCGAACTCGCCTGAAATCTCTGCGCTTTCGGGGTCAAGGCGCCAATCGTCCAGCATCAGGCTCAGGTCCTGATCAACATCGGGTCCGCTGGCCTCTTCGACGATCAAAGGGCCATAAAGCCCTCGCGCGACCTGTTCCATAGATTGATTATGCGCGTGGTACCAATAGGTCCCCGCATCCGGCACCTCGAAATCATAGTCAAAACTAGCCTTCGGCTGCACGACCTCCTGCGTCAGACCGGGCACTCCATCCATCGCATTGTCAATCCGGACGCCATGCCAGTGAACAGTCGTTGGTTGGGGCAGCATGTTAACAAGCTTGCGACGCACTCGGGCGCCCTGTGGAACACGGATTTCGCTACCCGGAACACCACCGCCGTAACTCCAGATCGGTGTTTCCGGATACCCTTGGGGCGCGATCTGCTGCATGGAAGTCTGTGCCACCAACTCGGAGGCCGATGCCATCGCCACGCGTGGCATCATCGACAAGGCCAAGGTCGATTGCAGAAACTGTCGGCGTGATATGGTCATTACGAGCCTCCTGGCTCGCAACATAGTCGGTAAAACGCCTGTAGCCAGCACCTTTCCAGCGCTGGTGCGTCAATCAGTTGCTGGCAGTGCGATAGTTGTGCTTGTAGAAAATATGCACACCAATCCGCGCAGTTTCCTTGTAAACCCGTGACCAGGACGGGCGAACTGCCTTCGTGTGATAGTGTGTGGCACCCGCTGTCATCTCTTCAGCAACGCCATCAATCGCCGCACGGGCAACCTTGGCGACACGCTCGTAAGCACGCTTTTCGTGGATGACCTCTTTGTGGCCATCGCAGGTGTAAGTAAACTGGCACTGATACTTCTTGCCGGTTCCCTGCTTGATCACACCACAAAGCGAATTCGGAAAGCGTCCGCTTTCGACGCGGTTCATGATCACTTCGGCTACGGCAAATTGCCCGCGTACGCTTTCACCACGGGCTTCGAAATACAGCGCCTCTGCAAGACAACGGAAATGTTCATCTCCGTTTGCGTTGGGCTGCTGATCCAACCAACCTTTGGTGTAAGAGATTTCAACCTTTTCCGGTGCCTTACGCGGCTTGAACAGCGTAAGATAGTCGCGAAAGTTCTGCGCTGGCAGCTCGTTACGGGCAACCAGTTCAACAGGTTTTTCGTCGTTCTGCCGTTCGGCGAACAACAAACTTGGCAGCACGGCTGCGGCCCCCACGGCGACAGCCATTATGTAGCGTCTCATCAGATAACCTCGCACAGGCACAAACGCGCCATACCCTCCCCCGGCGGGCGCGACGAGGCACATACCCCACTTCGAGGCAGACGTCCAGTTTTCAAATAAATGCAAGTAAAAAATCGCCTACGCCACCGATTTTCATCGACAGCGGGGCAATTACTTCGCCACTATTTCTAGGTAGTGGACAGTTAGTCAACCCCCAAGTTTGGACGAAATCGCCAGTTGAGCGGCAGACAGCCTAGCGACCGGAACTCGGAAGGGAGAGCAGGACACGTAGTCAAACCCCAGAGCTCGGCAGATGGCGATTGATTCGGGGTTACCACCATGTTCACCACATACTGAAAGCGTAACGTCTGGCTGAGCCTCCCGACCACGTTCGGCCCCAAGCTTCAGCAATTCGCCAACCCCGTCCCCATCAAGAACGTGAAATGGATCTTCATTGAAGACCCCCAAATTCACATAAGCCGACATGAACCGCCCCGCATCGTCGCGCGACAATCCATAGGTCATCTGAGTCAAATCGTTGGTTCCAAAGCTGAGAAAGGCGGAATGCGGGGCAATCTCATTCGCGCGCAGACAGGCCCGGGGCGTTTCCACCATCACGCCCAACCGATAATCGAATTCCTGCCCTTGCTCCGTGGCAACCTCGGCCGCGACCGTATCGATCCGGGTTTTAACCAGCTCAACCTCGCGCTTGGCCGAAACTAGTGGGATCATCACCTCGGGCACCACGGGTGCGCCTTCCTTGCTGGCCTCCAACGTTGCTTCGAAGATCGCGCGCGCCTGCATGTCGTAGATTTCGGGTACAGTCACGCCCAAACGTACGCCACGCAGCCCCAGCATGGGGTTGTATTCGCTCATCGCCTCGACCCGACGCTCGACATCAGAAACGGGCAGGTCCAGCGCCTCGGCCAGTTCTCTCTGTCCACTACGGGTTGTGGGCAGGAATTCATGCAATGGCGGATCGAACAGGCGGATGCAAACCGGCTGCCCCTCCATGATACGAAACAGCTGTACAAAATCCTGCCGCTGCATCGGCAGCAGGCGTTCCAGCACCGCAGCACGCCCCGAGGGCGTTTGCGCAAAAATCATCTCGCGCATCACGGTCAGACGACCCGGATCAAAGAACATGTGCTCCGTCCGGCAAAGCCCGATCCCTTCTGCTTGAAAATTCCGCGCAGTCTGTGCATCGGCAGGCGTATCGGCATTCGCGCGGATCGCAATGTCCCGCTCGGCGTCGGCCCACCCCATCAAGGTTTGAAAGCAATCATCCAGCGCTGCCTCAAGCATTTCCGGCTGGCCTGCCAGAACCTGCCCGGACGTGCCGTCGATGGTCAGAATGTCACCTGTTTTGAACACCCGCCCATCCGGAGCGTTCAGCAGCTTTTTCTTGGTTTGAAACCGCATCTCGGACGCGCCGACAATACAAGGCAGTCCCAAACCTCGGCCGATCACCGCCGCATGGCTGGTAATCCCACCCTTTTCGGTCAACACCGCAACCGAGGCATGCATTCCCCGCACATCCTCGGGCGAAGTTTCACGGCGCACAAGAATACAAGGTTCACCCCGTGCAGCGCTGGCCTGCGCTTCGGCTGCGGTAAATACAATCCGACCTGTCGCAGCGCCCGGGCTTGCGGCGATGGCCGTGGCCAGAACATCACGTTCAGCGTCTGGGTGAACCTGACGGTGCAGCAGTTCATTCAGCGAGTGCGGGTCGATGCGCATCACAGCCTCTTGCGGCGGGATGATCCCGTCCTCGGCCAAACGCACCGCAATCCGCATGCCTGCGCGCGATCCGCGTGGCACCCGGACACCATCCAGAATATGTACCTGCCCGTTCTGAACGACAAACTCGACTTGCATCTCTTCGCGCAGCTTCTCTCGCATCAAGGCAGCATTGGCCTTGAGATCTGCGAAAGCTTCGGGAGCCACATCTTCCAGTGATGGTCCGCGCTCATCCTTCTCAAGATACAGCGCAGCAACGCCTTCGCCGAGCGCATCGCGCCCCTGGCTCTGGCTCAGATACCGCCCAGTGATCTGAGGCATGCCCGTTGCCGGATCAATCAGTTGCAGCACGCCCGATCCACATTCGCCTTGCCCCACGCCCGGGATCATTTCCTGAATCACCAGTCCAAGCCCGGCATCTGCGGGTGCCCCTTTGGCCTGTCGCAGCAACCGGGCCGAGGTTCCATCCCACGCCCGCGCCATCGACCGCAAGACACCGATCAACTGCTCACCCCGATCCTGAGGGAAGACCTCGTCGGTTTCATCTTCATACGCGCGCAGATACAAGCTCAGCCCTTCGCGACCATCCGTCTCGATATCATCGAATACATCCGGGTCCAGACGGGCCACATGCAGCGCGTAGCTCTGCACGAACCGAAGATAGAGCGCCGCCGCCGCTTCTGCGCCCATATCCGCCGATCGATCGAGATAACGCGCATCATTCATACCGATGTTCAGCACTGCGCCCGGGCCACCCCAATCTGGGTCTTCTGAACTAGGCCGTACACACAGCAGCGCCTCGGCATCGAATTGTTCCAGAATGGCGGCGATGTCAGGCACCTGACCTTCCGCGATGCGCTGCACCGCGTCAAAAGACAGCGCCACCGTGCGCGGCACCGGCATGTCCAGTCGGACCAGACGTTGCAGGCACTTCGCCCGGCCGCCATGGGTATTGGCGGCAACGGGCGCTTTAGGAGTGATAAGCGTGGTATGCGGATTATTCTGCACTGCGGCACCTTTTGGTTTGCCCGCAGCATAAGGCCCTGCGCCCATGGCGCAAGGGCGTTATCCTTCGATCCGGGTCAGATCAGCCACGCTGGAGCAGACCTTGCGGATCTGGCTCAGCAGGTTCAGACGGTTGCGGCGCAGGATGTCATTTTCGGTGTTGACCTGCACATCCTCAAAGAACGCATCCACAGGCTTGCGCAGTTCGGCCATGGCTGCCATCGCTGCCGGGAAATCCTCGGCCTTCAGCGCGGGATCGATCTTGGCCTCTGCCGCATCAAGTACTGCAAACAGCGCCTTTTCGCTGTCGGTCTCAGCAAATTTCACATCCGCGCCGTAGGAGTATTCCACCCCATCCTTCTCTTCCGCCTGAGACAAGATATTGTTGGCCCGCTTGAACCCCTGCACGAGGTTCTCTCCATCCTCGGTCGCAATCACCGCGTTCAGAGCACGCGCACGTTTGACCAACAGGTTGAGGTCGTCATTCCCCTCCATCGCGATACAGGCGTCGATGACATCATGGCGGATGCCTTCGTCTCGGAGGAAGACTTTGAGCCGGTCGTGGAAGAAAGAAAGGAGATCGTCAGACGCGTCAGGAACCTTTTTCTCAAGCTCAAGAAATGCTGTTGCGGGCAGTCCTTCAAGCTTTTCTTTGACTGTCTGGTATGACGCACCAAAGACACCATGTTCTGCGATTTCTTCCAAGAGATCGCGGACATTCGTTTCGGGCAAGGCGTCATTGATAGCGCTTTCTGCTCGAACAAGTTGGCTATCGAAGAAACGGTCCAACCGAAGGCGTAGATTGTTATTCACAATTAGTCGAATTACCCCTAACGCCGAACGACGCAACGCAAACGGATCTTTCGAGCCAGTCGGCTTCTCATCAATCGCCCAGAATCCGGTCAGCGTGTCCAACTTGTCGGCCAGCGCCACGGCCACCGAAAGCGGAGCGGTTGGCACGTCATCCGACGGCCCCAGCGGCGAGTAATGCTCTTGCGCCACAGCCGCGACGGCAGCGTCCTCGCCAGCCGCTTCGATGTAATACCGCCCCATAAGCCCCTGAAGTTCAGGGAATTCATAGACCATTTCGGAGTTCAGATCAGCCTTGGCCAAACGCGCGGCTTTCTCAGCCTGATCGGCATCCGCCCCGATCACCGGGGCGAGTTCGCGGGCCAGTGCGGCGATGCGGTCGATCCGCTCGGCCTGTGTACCCAGCTTGTTTTGGAAGGTCACATTCTCCAGCGCGCGGGTCCATTGGGCGATGTCCGACTTGGCAACGCGCAGATCGTTCTCCCAAAAGAATTTCGCATCGGCCAGACGGGCTGAAAGCACTTTCTGGTTCCCTGCCAGAATGGTCGCACCATTGTCGGCGGTTTCACGGTTGGCGACGGTAATGAAGCGTTCGATCCGGCCCGTCTTGGGGTTTTTCACGGAAAAGAACTTCTGATGCTCTTTCATCGAGGTCTGCAGCACCTCGGGCGGCAGCTCAAGAAACTCCTCATCAATCTGCCCCATCAGTACAACGGGCCATTCGACCAGACCGGCCACCTCGGCGAGCAGACCCTTGTCATCAACCACTTCCAGACCTGCGGCAAAGGCCATGTTCTGAGCGTCGTTCCAGATATGCTCGGCACGTTCCTCGGGCGACAGAACCACAAAGGCGCGTTTCAGCTTGGCGGCATAATCCTCGAACGAGGTCACAGAAAACCGGTTCGGGGCCATGAAACGGTGGCCCTCAGTCGTGTCACCGGATGTGATCCCCTCGACCTCAAGCGGCACGACCTGCACGCCTGCCTCATCTGTCAGGATACACAGGATCGAGTGCAAAGGCCGTACCCACCGCATCGATCCAGCCCCCCAGCGCATCGATTTAGGCCAGGGAAAGTTTCGAATGGTAGCTTCCAAAACCTCGGCGATGATTTCAGCGGCCGGGCGGCCCGCCTTTTCGATGGTGGCGAAATAGACTGCGCCTTTGGGCCTGTCGCGCTCTTCCAACTGATCTCGGGTCAGACCAGCGCCGCGCAGAAAACCTTCAATGGCTTTGTCAGGCGCGCCGACCTTGGGGCCTTTGCGCTCTTCGCGGATCGTAGGGCTTTCCGCAAGCAGGCCCTCAATAGCCAGCGTCAGGCGACGCGGCGTCGTCAGTGCAGCGGCAGAGGCATAGGTCAAACCAGCCTCGACCAAACCGTCCGTGATCCGTTTTTTCAGATCCTCACCGGCGCGGGCTTGCATCCGCGCGGGGATCTCTTCGGAGAACAGTTCGATCAGCAGGTCGGGCATAGTCGGTCCTTAGAAATTGACAATCGTCTGGATGACGATGGCATTGGCGATATCCACAAAGAATGCGGATACAAGGGGCAGCACGATAAAGGCAATAGGTGAAGGTCCATATCGCTTGGTTACGGCGGTCATATTCGCGATAGCGGTCGGGGTCGCACCCAATGCGAATCCTCCGAACCCAGCGGCCAGAACGGCGGCGCGGTAATTTGATCCCATCAGCGGGAACAGTGCCCAGATCACGAACACGACGGCAAACAGCGTCTGAGCGGTCATGATCACCGCGATTGCAAGGCCCAGCTCGGCGATGGTCCACAGTTGCAAGCTCATCAAGGACATCGCCAGAAATGCGCCTAATGCGAATTCCGATATCAGTGCCAGCGATGGTGTGCGCGAAACCGGCTTTGCGTTCGGTGCGACCATGCTGCGCAGATTGGCGATTACGATCCCCATGATCAGGCAGGGCACGAACAAGGGCAGCTTTAACCCAGCCGCACTGATCGCCTCGCTCAAAATCGCGCCGGAAATGATCGCGAGGTTGAGATACAGCAGAACCCGCATGATTGTCAGATGATCAATCTCGGACTTCTGGTCGACCTCATTGGGCAAGCCCACCGTATGCTCTTCCCCCGGCCGTTCGGGGCTGAGCTCGCGCCCCTCGATCAGCAGCCGCGCAATCGGCCCACCGACCAAGGCGGCCAACACAAGACCCAATGTAGCCACGGCCGCACCCAACTCGGTTGCACCACTCAGCCCGGTGGCATCCGCAACTTCGGGTGCCCAGGCGATCGCGGTCCCATGCCCCCCGATCAACGCAGCAGACCCGAATAGCACCCCGGCTTGCGCCGGATATCCGAACATCACGGCCCCAGCAGCGCCGATCACATTCTGCGCGACGATGGTTAGAAGCGTCAAAATCAGAAGCAATAGCAATGGCTTGCCGCCCGCGATCAAATCGGACAGACGGGCGTTCAGACCAATCCCGGCAAAGAACAGAACCAATAGGAAATCTCGCGCGGTCAAGCCAAATGACAGCTCAATGCCAAATCCAAGATACAGAGCCAACACCACCAGCGAGGCCAAAAGGCCCCCGGTCACAGGCTCGGGGATGTTGAAGCTGCGCAAGGGCGCAACGCGGGCGTTAATCTCGGCCCCCAACAGGTAAACCGCAAAGCCCAGCGTTGCGGTCAGGAACTCCGGAATGTCAACAACCGTACCCATCTTCGTCAACCCTCGGGTCTGGGTGGGCATTCCTCGCCCACAACCGTGCCGTCATAGGCCTTTTCACCGCAATTGTTCAGTGCGTGCCAGATGTAGCCTTTACCATCCTGTGTAATGGCGACGATCTGATCGACACCATAATGGATGTTCTTGGCGCCCATGAAGGCCTGCGCCTGCCCTGTTTTCAACGCATCGGCAAGCGCGACCGCGTCGTAGCAGTCAAACCATCCCGGCGCAGTCAATGGCTCGGGGTTCTCGACAGGGATGAAATCCACCATCTGATCCGGCATCATCTCAGTTTCGAAACAGGCCCTATACCGGATCGGAGAGCTGTCGGCGTCAATGGCCTGGAACGCAGTGTAAGCGATGGGTTCGGGCGCCTCCGCCCCTCGCGCCAGCACTACCACATCCTGGCCCGGGCGTGGCTCGACCTCATAATAGAACCCATAGACCTGCAGATAATACATCCCGGCCCCTGCCAGAACGGCAGAAATCACAAGGATCAGCGCAAGCAGTTTTCCAGTCATCGATTACGCCGCCTCTTTCAAGTTCACAGAAAATAGGACAGGTTTCAAACTAGTACGAGCAGAAACGAGGCTACACGCATGGAAACCACCCTTGCCGTCGGATTTTTCGGCGCGCTGTTCGCGATCATGAATCCGATCACCAACCTGCCTGTGTTCCTGAGTGTTACGCAAGACCTGCCCGTTTCGGATCAACGCAAAGTGGCTGTGAAAACCGCGCTCTACTGCTTGATCCTTGGTGGAGCCTTCGCCGCAATTGGCAGTCAAGCGCTTGGGCTGTTTGGCATCAGTGTCGATGACCTGCGTGTCGCCGGTGGCCTTGTCGTCCTGATGATCGGGCTGAACATGCTGAACGGAAACGAAAGCAGCTCGCACCATGGGACCGACGGAGAAAAGAAATCCTACCCGGCCCCCGAGACGGTTGCCTTCTATCCCTTGGCCTTTCCGATACTGGTCGGCCCCGGCACGATCACGACCTTGATCCTCTACGCGCATCACATCAAGACACCGGTCGAAGCCATTGTCTATGCGGGTGTATTTCTGTTTGTCGTCGCTTTGCTGCTGGGTACATTCTGGAACGCCTCGGCGCTGGCCAAGCGGCTGTCGGACAATGCCCGCGTGGTCATGAGCCGCTTCATGGGCATGATCCTTGCGGCCATCGCAATCAGCATGATCGCAGACGGCCTGAAGGCGTTGTTGCCCGGTCTGGCCTAGGCGTTGCATAAAACCTCGAACCCGGCGGCCTCGGTCTGCACGAACGCATCGGCGCATTGCTTGGCCAATGCGCGGACGCGACCGATATAGGCCTGCCGTTCGGTCACCGAGATCACGCCTCGCGCGTCAAGCAGATTGAAAATGTGGCTGGCCTTGATGCACTGATCGTATGCAGGATGCGCCATGATGATGCGCTTGCCCGTCTTCGGGTCATCATGTTCCTGCGCCAGAATGGACGCGCATTCGGCCTCGGCCTCTTCGAAGTGGCGCAGCAGGACCTCGGTATTGGCCACATCAAAGTTCCAGCGGGCGTATTCCTCTTCGGTCTGCTTGAAGATGTCGCCATAAGTTAGCGGACTGGGTGATTGCGGATCGTTGAACGGCATATCCATCACATGATCGATGCCCAGTACATACATCGCCAAACGTTCCAGACCATAGGTCAACTCGCCCGAAACCGGCGTACAGTCGTGGCCCCCGACCTGCTGGAAATAGGTGAACTGGCTGACTTCCATGCCATCACACCAAACTTCCCAGCCCAGTCCCCACGCGCCCAGAGTAGGGCTTTCCCAGTCATCTTCAACAAACCGGATGTCGTGCAGGTCCATGTCGATACCGATGGCCTCAAGGCTGCCCAGATACAGCTCTTGCAGATCCGGCGGGCTGGGTTTGATCAACACCTGATACTGATAGTAATGCTGCAACCGGTTTGGGTTTTCGCCATAGCGCCCGTCCGTCGGGCGGCGTGAGGGTTGAACGTAGGCCGCGGCCCAAGCCTTGGATCCCAGCGCGCGCAGGGTGGTTGCCGGATGGAACGTACCCGCGCCAACCTCCATGTCATAGGGCTGCAGGATCGCACAGCCTTTCGACGCCCAATAGGTCTGAAGCCGCAGGATAATCTCCTGAAATGAACGAGGAGCGCTTTTGGGTTCGGTCATGACATTTCCCTTGGACGCCATTTGCGCCCTGTTTCAGTGGGTTTGGCCCTTCCTATGCAAGCCACCAAGGGGCGTCAACGGGCCAAACGGCACTGGCTGTCGCTGAGCAGCCACACCCAGAATTCCCCGTATTCCGGGCATGGCCATCGGGTCGCGATTCCGCGTACTCTGCGGCAAAGTGAAAACACTGCATAAAACGGGCAGACAATGACACGCGTATTTACAGTAATTACATTCTTTCTCTTCTTCGGTCTTCGCGCCGCTTTCGCCCAACAAGACGCCGGCGTTTGGATCCAGATTGAGGCACAGCCCTCGCTTCGCGAAGCGCGAGAGCGCGCTCAGGCTTACGCAAACGCCCTGCCAGATGTGAACGGATTTCGCCTGAACTCGGGCTGGTATGCCATTGTAATCGGGCCATATATTCGCGATGACGCCGAGCAGGTATTGCGGGTCTACCGGGCTGAACGCCAGATACCGTCAGACAGTTTCATCGCTTTTTCCAATGCGCTGGCTCAGCAGTTCTGGCCTGTTGGAGCCAACATTCTTGAACGGGGTGTGATCAACGCACCCGTACAGCCGGAACAGCAACCAGAACAGCCAGCGATTGGTTTGAGCTTGCAGGACGCAGACGAAACGCGTTCGGAAGCCCTGCAGGGTGAACGCCTGCTGACGGCTCAGGAACGCAAGGACCTGCAGACTGCGCTGCAGGCGGCCGGGTTCTACAACTCGACCATCGACGGTGCGTTTGGTCAGGGTACCCGTCGCTCGATGAGCGATTGGCAAAGCTTCAACGGGTTTGAGGCAACTGGCGTTCTGACAACATTGCAGCGCAAGACGCTGATGGACGACTACAACGCACCGCTGATCGGCGTCGGCTTGGCGCGATATTCCGACGTTCAAGCGGGGATCGAGTTGGACATGCCTCTGGGCGTGATTGCATTTGATCGCTATGAAGCCCCCTTTGCGCATTTCAAACCCGCCTCGGATCTGGACGCTCAAGCGCTGTTGATCAGCCAGGAAGGTTCACCCGCCACCCTTCGGGCGCTGTATCAGGTGATGCAATCGCTTGAGATTGTTCCGCTTGATGGCAAACGCGCCTTACGCGGGAACAGTTTTACGATAGAGGGGCGCGGCCAGGGAATAACCTCGCACACTCAGGCGGCCTTGAAGGACGGGAAGATCAAGGGGTTCACTCTGGTTTGGCCTGAAGGCGATGAAGCGCGACGCGCCCGCGTTCTGGCCGCAATGCGCGCTAGCTTCACCCCAACGGATGCGGTGCTCGATGCCAGTGCCGGGGCAGAGGCCGAACAACGCATTGATCTGGTCTCGGGTCTTCAGGTCCGCAAACCGCGACTGTCGCGATCCGGCTTCTACGCCGATAGCAACGGGACAGTCCTGACTGTATCGGAGGCTTCCGACAGCTGTAACCGCATCACTCTGGACGGTGGTCTGGAGGTTCAGGTCGCATGGCAAGACGCTGATCTTGGCGTTTCCGTTTTGCGCCCCAGCCAGACACTGGCCCCAATCAGCGTCGCCGAATTCCAATCAGACCAACCCCGTATTCAGTCTCAGGTCGCCGTTTCGGGCTTTTCTTACGAAGGCGCTTTGGGTGCCCCCACCCTGACCTTTGGCGAGATCGCCGATCTTCGCGGCTTGAACGGCGAAGATGGCGTCAAACGTTTAGCGCTGGCCGCGCAGCCCGGGGATGCGGGCGGGCCGGTCTTTGATGACAGCGGCAACGTGGTCGGCATGCTGCTACCCACCCCATCTGAGGGACGCACCCTGCCCGACTCGGTTAGCCTTGCGGCAAATGTCGATCGCCTGACAGAAGTCCTGAACAAGGCGGGTGTTTCCGGCCAAACCGCACAAAACTCGACCCAGATCTCACCAAACGAGCTAAGCCGCCGGGCCAGTGGAATGACTGTATTAGTTCATTGCTGGGACTGAATATCTGACATCACTGAAAAGGCGCTGGACCGAGGTGCAGCGCCTTTTTTCATGCCTCACAGAATTTCCGGCGTAATTCTGATCAGAGTTGGGCCGTTAGCAGTAAACGCCTTGCGAACTGCCGCCTGCATCTCATCCAGATTACCCGGTTCTGCCGATCGGGCCCCGAAGGCCTCGGCCAGTTTGCAGAAATCCGGATTGCGCGCGATCACCGCGTTGGGCGCGATCTGACTGCGCACCATGCTATCTTCGATCGCTTTCAGCTTGCCATTGTCCCACAGAATAATGGGCAAAGGCAGGCCCAACTCCACTGCGACGCCAAGCTCTTGCATCGTGTAGTGGAAACCATAGTCGCCCGCGATCACCGCTGTGGGTTTTCCACGTCGCGCCATGGCACCACCGATGCCTGCGGGCAGAGCATATCCCAGTGTGCCGAACCCAGTTGGGTGATGCCAGTGATAAGGATAATGCATGTCCCAGATCTCTTTCGAGACATAAGCGAACTGCGTCATATCCGAATAGATCATCGTCTCGACCGGCATCGCCTCGCGCAGCGCGTCGGACACCTGAACGATGCCCGGTAGTTCGGCGTTGATTTCCGCACGCCAGCGCGCGCGTGCCTCACTTACTTCATCCTGGGACCATCCGCCTGCCGGTTGAACCTTTTCGACGGATTGCCACAACGCATATGCGAAGCTTTCGCCATCAGCCTGAATCTTGACTGTCGCCCTATGGTGGTCGGACAACACTTCGGGGTCGATATCAACGCGTACCAGCTGGGCGGAATGGCCCAATCGATCACGCCACAAATCAACCTCTCCCAGCTCTGCCCCGACAACAACTACAAGATCGGCCGAAGCGATGACCTCGGCGCTGCCCGGACGAGGCAACATCGATCCGAAATCCAGCGGATAGTTGGCCCCAACAAGCCCTCGTCCGGCAAATGTGGTGAAACAGGCAGCACCTAGCTCCGTCAGAATCTGCCGCCACAGGTTGGAGCGGCTACCACCGCCTAGAATGAACAATGGCCGCTGCGCAATATTGAGCAAAGACAAAACAGGAGCGACATCAGGCGGCAACGCCTTGGTACGCAAGGCGGGTTGGTTCGGGAATGGTGCCGGCTCAGCTTCAGCTTCCAGCTGAGCAATTGGGATCTGGATATGCTTGGGCCGTGGTCGCGACAACTCAAAGTCTTCGAACGCTCGTTCAACCAACAGATATGTGGACTGCGCATCGTCTGCCTGGCAGGACCAGTCTGCCACGGTGTCCGCTGCGCCGCGTTGATCTTTCATCTGGTGCAACTGTCCACGCCGTGACTGAACATCATCAAGGCAAGAGGACAACACCAGCATTGGAACTGAATCCGAATAGGCCTGGCCCATTGGCGTCATGATGTTGCACAGGCCAGGACCGGTGATCACATAAGCCACACCAGGCTTGCCAGAAGCGCGCGCGTATCCATCAGCCATGAACCCAGCGCCTTGTTCGTGGCGCGCCAGTACATGCGTTATGCCAGCTTCTTCGATACCACGGTACATTTCCTGATTATGAACGCCGGGAATTCCAAAAATCACATCAACGCCGCGATCTTTCAACATATGCGATATCTGCGCACCAAGCGGTCGCTTCATTAGTCTCTCCAGAATTGAACAGTAAATATTGCGTAAACGGCAAGCAGCTCTAGCCGCCCAACCAACATACCTACAATAAGCATCCATTTCGCGCTGTCGTTGAGCCCGGCAAAGTTTCCTGCAGGGCCGATCTGATCACCCAGCCCAGGACCCACATTGGCCAGTGCAGTTGCGGCACCCGAAACCGAGGTTATAAAGTCCAGTCCAGTCAATGCCAGAGCCCATGACAGCACCCCCATCGAAAGTGCGAAGAACATAAAATAGCTCATGACCGAGGTCAGAACATCGCGCCCGATGGGTCGCCCGTCATATCGCGGCACGAACACACCATGCGGAGACCGGATGCGGCTGATCTGCGTTTTGATCGAGGCAAACAGCAGCTGATAGCGGAACACCTTGATCGAACATGCGGTAGAGCCCGCACAACCGCCAATTAGGCCGATCAGGAAGAACAGCATGATCGGGAAGCTGCCCCAGCCCATATAATCAACGCTGGCATAGCCGGTACCCGAGATGATCGAAGTGATATTGAACAGCGACTCGCGGAACGCTTGTTCCCAATGGTGTGGAAAGACCGATGTCAGGAATATCGACATGAGAACCACAAGAACCGCAATCGTTGCCAGAAATGCCCTGATCTGACTGTCTTGCCAAAGCGAACTCGTATTGCCATTGGCAAATTGGACATAGCGTACGAATGGCAAGGCCGCGAGGATCATGAAAACGGCGGCGGCGTATTCGGCAGGTCCCGAAAAAGTCCCGAATGATGCATCATAGTTAGAGAACCCGCCGGTGGAAATCGTGGTCAGCGCATGGACCAGAGCGTCAAAGAAACTCATCCCAAGACCGGCATATACGAGGATGCAGACCACTGTGAGAACGACATAGATCAGGGAAATCTGACCTGCAATTTCTTGCGCACGAGGAAGGATCTTCCCCATGGTTTCAAATCCTTCCGAGCGGAAGATCTGCATTCCGCCTACGCGCAGTTCGGGCAGGAACACCATTGCGACAACGATGATGCCAATGCCACCCAGCCATTGCAGGACCCCCCGCCACAACAACAGGCCACGTGGCAGATCATCCAGCCCCGAGATCACAGTCGACCCGGTGGTGGTCAGCCCCGACATCGCCTCGAAATAAGCATCAACAAAGCGGAGCTCGGTCTCGCCGAATACAAAGGGTATGGCGCCAAAAACCGGCAACGCCACCCAGACGCCCGAAGTCAGCAAAAAGGTCTGACGGATGGTCAGACCTTCGCCCACCCCGTTCGAACAACTCATCGCAAGAACGCTGCCGGTCAGCAGCGTGATGATCGCGCTTTCAAAGAAAACATGCCACTCGCCCCGCCCCTCGATCATGTCGACAAGCATGGGCAGCAGCATGGTCGCCCCTAGAATGGCGACCAGCAGGCCAATCACATATCCGACCGGGCGAAGATCCATCATGACGGGCAGCGTTGGCGCGCCAACCCGACGGTGTCAAGCAGATGATCGGCGTTAACTGTCGGATTTTGCCTCAGAGCCCGGCATCGCGGGTGGCTTCGACGGGGCGCGTGCACGACGCTGCGCTGGTTTGGCCTGCTCAGCCGACGCAGCTGCCGGTTTCTGCGGCGCAGGCTTTGCTGCGGCAGGTTTCGGGGCCGCTGTGACCTGATGCGCAGCTTTGGCCGGCGCGGGCTTTGCGGGGGCAGGCTTAGCTGCCGCAGGTGCCTTGGGCCCAGCTTTTGCCGTTTTTGCCGACGCTTTCGGCGCTGCGGCTACCGGTTGTGCCTTGGCCTGCGCGGAGGATTTGAACTCCGCGACCGCCTTGGCCGCCGTTGATACTGGCTTGGCCGATTTCGAGGCGGGTTTCACAGGCATCATGGCCTTGGCCCGTGCTGTTTTCACAGCCGGCTTGGCCGCAGGGGTCGCCATGGGTGCAGCGGCCGCAACCTTAGGAGCCGCCGCTTTCGGCACTGGTACCACCGCAGACGTAGCCGCCGCCTTTGGCTTAGGTGCCGCTTTGGTTTTCGGCTCGGCTTTATACTTTGCTGCAACCTTGGTTTTGGCAGCCGGCCTGGCTGGCTTTCGTGTTGCTGGTGTCGCCGCTTTGCGGGCAACCGGTGCGGGTGCCTCGGCTGTCTTCAGTCCGTGCAGAGGTGTCATCGGCAGATCAAAAGCCGCGCGCGTCATGATCTGCATGATCTCAATCTGACTGGCCATTGCGTAACCGGCCATCCGGATGGCCGCTGCCTGAAACTCAAGCGGTTGAGTAATCGGATTCATTGCATGTCTCTCCTGATAAAACCGAGGCAGCGGGAAAATGAGTAAAAGACCCCACCCGCCCCAATCGTCCGGGCGGATTTGCAGGTTGGCGGTCCAAGGCGTCGCACGTCCCGGCTTCCTTTCGGGCTGCACCATCCGGGTTTTGCGGAGGCGCAGCAGCTGCACTCAGGGGCAACCTAGCGCAAATTGAGGTGCAGATGCAGCATTACTTGCTGCATTGCGGCAAAAAAGCGCCCATGCGGGATTTTTGATCGTTTTTCCAGCAGCTTCCGAGGGGTCAATCAACCCACATGAAACAGCGTCGTGAACAAACGCGGGTCCAGGCTAGCCGTTTCGAACGTTGGACCCTCGGTCAAAATCGAGACCGCATCATGGCTGTGAAGGCTTTCCTGATGGCTGGCAATCACGCGGAAATCGCCGACATGATGATCGGCCTGCAACTCGGCGCAGAACAGACGCGCGGCATCTTCAACGAAAATGGGGTTGGCCGCGTTCAGTTCGGCAAAGGCCTGTTCATCCTCGCGCTTGACCATCACCTGCGTTTCGGTCGGCACCGCACGGCGACAGAGCGCGATCAGATCTTCGAACCACAGGCAATCCGCATTGCAATCAACCACGACCGAAATCCGCGCGACTGAGCGCTGCGAGTGCGGCGTTGCCAACTGCCCTCGTGTGGCGCGTGCGTGTTCACTAAGTTCCAGTGAACAGGGGCATGTGGACGAATAGACATAGTCAAGATGCATGATCTTTAGACGCTCTCCGCCCCGATCAACCAGTTCCAGCGCGATGTCGTAGTACTGGTATCCGGACAATCCCGAACGCAGGCTCTCGATCCGGTCGGGATAGGAAAACCGCATCTGAATCCGCGCATCCAAACTGTCCAGATCGGACAGATAGTCGTTCAGCGCTGCCTCCATCACCTCAAAACTAAAGGTACGCTCGGCGTGCTTGTAGAAAGACCGCATGATCCGGGACATGTTGATCCCCTTCTTTTCGGCCTCAAGGCTGACAGATCCGGTGACCGAGGTCTCAAGTGTCAGCTCGGCACCGCTTTTGCGGTGGAACCGGATCGGCAGGCGAAAATTCGAGATGCCGACATGCTGGATCTGCTGCTTCGACCCCCGGATCAGGCTGGACGGCCCGTTCTGCAAATCGGGCAAGGTGGCCCTGTAGGCTACATCTGCCTCAAAGCTTTCGGGATAGTCGCGCGACAAAGCAGGATATTCCGCCTGAGACAGCCCCGGAACAAGCTGCGCCACCGCCGGATCAAGCTGGCTGATTTCGACCGCCGAGGCCGATTTCGCCCATTCCCGCAGTACCTTTAGCGCTGCGGCGGCCTGATCGTGATCGGGTGTCTCGTTGATGTCGCGCGGATGAATGTTCATTGGCACGGATCCCTTGCTAGGCCGACGGTTATATACCACCGAGGTTTAATTACCAGTCCTGAACGATACGCGCGGGATAGCAGCCCGGATCGAAATTCGAGGCGAGAAATCGTCACATTACAACCAAAAGCGCCGGATCAGGCGGTTCACACCCGCCTGACCATGAATTCCCGGCGCGGCGCTAGCCCTGAGATACCTCCAGCGCGCGCTGGATATCCGTCAGCAGATCCCCGGCATCCTCAAGCCCGACCGACAGGCGGATCAGGCCGGGCGTAATACCCAACTCATCGCGCTGTTCTTCGCTCAGGCGCTGATGCGTGGTGGTGGCCGGGTGTGTCGCGATCGACTTGGCGTCACCCAAATTGTTCGAGATCACGGGGATCGTGAGCGCATTCAGGAACGCAAACGCTGCGGCTTTGCCGCCCTTGATATCCAGCGACAGAACCGTGCCGCCTTTGCCGCCCAGCTGATCCTGCACCAATGCGTTCTGCGGGTGCGTCTTAAGACCAGGGAACAGTGTCCTTTCTAGTGCGGGATGCCCTTCAAGCTCCTCAGCAATCTTCTGGGCGCTGTCTGCCTGCGCATTCACGCGCAGCGCCATGGTTTCAAGACCTTTGACCATGATCCAGGCGTTAAACGGACTAAGTGCACCGCCGGTGTGTTTCATGTAGGGTTCGACCGTGCCGCGGATGAAATCCTTGGTGCCGATGATCACACCGCCCAGCGCGCGGCCCTGCCCGTCAATATGCTTGGTTGCCGAATAAACAACCACATTCGCGCCCTGCTCGATCGCGCGCGAGAACACCGGCGTCGAGAACACATTGTCTACGATTACAACGGCACCAACCGCGTGGGCCAGTTTCGACACAGCGGCGATATCGATCACCTCAAGCGTCGGGTTCGACATGGATTCGAAGAATACCGCCTTGGTGTCAGGTCGGAGCGCGGCCTCCCATGCGGCCAGATCGGTACCGTCCACAAACGTCACCTCAACACCGAACCGAGTCAGGATGTTTTCAAGGATATACAGGCAGGACCCAAACAGAGCTTTGGCTGATACCACATGGTCGCCAGCTTTCAACATCGAAGTCAGCGCACCGTTCACAGCCGCCATTCCCGAAGCGGTTGCGAACGCATCCTCGCCGCCTTCCAAAGCCGCTATACGTTGCTCGAACATCGAAACGGTGGGGTTGCCGTAGCGGGCATAGATGAACTCATCCGGGCCGCTTTCGATAAACCGGGCCTCGGCCTGCTCAGCGTTTTCGTAGACAAACCCTTGGGTCAGAAAGATCGCCTCGGAAACCTCATTGTACTGACTGCGACGGATGCCGCCATGGACGGCTTGGGTGCGTTTGTTCCAGCTCTCGCTCATCTCATTCCTTTCAGCCCCGCTTGGGAGGCAAACAAAAAACCCCAGACGCGGCCAAGCGAAAGGGGTCTTTCATCCTGACCTTTTAGCGGTGTTGTTTAGCGTGGCCCGCAATCCGGTAACAAATCGCCACGTGGTAGGCATGCGTTTACGCCCCGTCCCAGGCCTCGTCAAGCCCGTCCCGCTTCGGGTCACGCTTTCGTAAATGGCCCAAGCAGGCTCTTGCCGTTTGTGTAGAAAACTTCATGATCGCCCCAAACTAGGGAGGTCCCATGATCGATCTGTATTTCTGGCCCACGCCCAACGGCTGGAAAGTGTCCATCGCTTTGGAAGAGATGGAGCTGCCCTATGAAACCCACTTGATCAATATCGGCAAGGGCGATCAGTTCGATCCCGAATTCCTGAAGATCTCACCCAACAACCGCATGCCAGCTATCGTCGATCCGGATGGCCCCGACGGCGAGCCCGTTTCCGTTTTCGAAAGCGGCGCGATCCTGATGTATCTCGCCCGCAAGACTGGGCGCTTTTATGGCAAAACCGAGCGCGACCGGATTGCAGTCGAAGAATGGTTGATGTGGCAAATGGGCGGCGTTGGCCCCATGGCCGGTCAGGCGCATCACTTCCTGAAATACGCTCCGAAACTGGAGCCGCCGCAAGACCTTCCCTATCCAAAAGACCGCTATCGCACCGAGGTCGGGCGTCTATACGGCGTTCTGGACAGGCGTCTGGCCGAAAATGAATTTGTTGCGGGCGATTTCTACTCGATCGCCGACATGTCGATCTGGGGCTGGGCGAGCTTGTGGGAGGGTCAGCAGCAGGTACTGGAGGACAAACCGCACTTCACACGCTGGCTTGAGATGATGAGCGCCCGCCCCGGCGTTCAGGCCGGTCGCGCGCTGCATGCCGAGCTGCGTGGGGATCACGGGGACAAAAAATCGCAGGGGATCTTGTTCAATCGGTGAATTCGTTGTCTTTGTCCTGACCCGATTAGTGGGTTCCAGCATCATTTATAAGAGGAATGAACATGTGCCAGGCACGTTTGCGCAGAACCATTTGGGCGGTGTGCATTGTCGGGGCAGCGCTCATAACCGCCAGCTTGATGTGGATACAGCAAACGCCAGACCCTACCAACGATCTTTTTCTGGAACATATGACCTGGCCAGAAGTGCATGCCGCGCTTGAGGACGGCTACAGAACAATCATCATTCCCACAGGAGGAACCGAACAGAATGGTCCCCACGTCACTTTGGGAAAACACAATTTCGTTGTCGAATATGCCAGTCGGGAAATTGCCGAACAACTGGGCAATACTCTGATCGCACCGGTGATCCGCTATGTACCTGAAGGTGACGTTGTCCCCAACCCCACAGGACACATGCAATGGCCGGGTACAATTTCATTGCCCGAACCGGTCTTTCAGCAGGTGCTGGAAGCAACAATCCGCAGCCTCGCCTCTCACGGGTTCAAGGAGATCCTCCTGATCGGCGACAGCGGGGGAAATCAGGCAGCGCAGTCCCGTGCCGCCACTTCAACCAGCCTTGAATTAGCGACAACCGGGGTAATCGTTCAGCATGTCTCTGACTATTATGAAAAAAATGGCCAGATCGCATTTCTGGAAGATCAAGGTTTCAGTGCAGAGCAAATCGGCAATCATGCTGCGTTGCGGGACACCTCCGAGCTCATGTATGTCAATGCAGATGAAGTCGGTCGCTCACGAGCACCGGTTCCTCCTGGTTGGAGCGCAGGATTCGACGGTCAACCTGACCTCGCGACGCGCGAAATCGGCAAACAAATGGTTCAGCTTAAGGTGGACGCCGCGTTGAAACAGATACAGCGCCGAAGGGACGCAAATTAATAATGCACCCTTTCATAATCAAAGCAGCGATGAGAACAAAAATGGAATTCTCACCAGGAGAATCCAAGCTCAATACGATGAGACGCAAATGAGACTGGAAACATCAGGCTCCCTTCACTAAGGAAGAGTTCGACAACCGAAAAAGGAAGACGCACGCAATGGCAAAGATCACCTATGTCGAGCATGGCGGTACCGAACATACAGTCGAGGTCGCCAACGGACTGACAGTCATGGAAGGGGCCCGTGACAACAATATCCCCGGCATCGAGGCCGATTGCGGTGGCGCCTGCGCCTGCTCGACTTGCCATGTCTATGTTCACCCTGACTGGGTCGAGAAAATCCCGGCCAAGGACGACATGGAAGAAGACATGCTGGACTTTGCCTATGAGCCCGACACTGAGCGCTCGCGCCTGACCTGCCAGATCAAGGTCACCGATGCGCTGGACGGGCTGGTTGTCCAGATGCCCGAAAAACAAATCTGATGCCTTCCTGGTCGGTCATGGTCCTAGCAATCGCGCTGGGGATTTGTCCGATCAAAGCTCAGTCACAGCAACCATGGCAGTATGAGCCATTGGAATCGGCGGAATACGCCGAGCCCACCGCTCGATACCCGCACGGCGTGCTCGGTGATCAGATCGAATACGGCGCGCTTGTATTGCAATACGCACCCAATTCGGCGCGATACACAATCCGCCTGCCCAAGGAACGGGTCTTTGAAGATATTAAGCCGCGTCTTGTCGACATAGACAATGACGGCCTTCGCGAAGCGCTAGTGGTTGAAAGCCATCGTGACAAAGGTGCCCGGCTCGCAATCTACAACGGCGGCGGTCTGATCGCCGCCACCCCCTATATCGGAACCCGGAATCGCTGGCTTGCCCCTATCGGTGCCGCCGACCTCGATGGTGACGGCCATATCGAGATCGCCTATGTCGACCGCCCACACCTCGCTAAAACCCTGCGGATCTGGCGCTATGAAAACGGCACCCTGACCGAAATCCAGTCGATCCCCAGCCTCACCAATCACAAAATCGGAGAGGACTTCATCTCGGGCGGCCTACGTCAATGCGACGGTGCCCCAGAGTTAATCGTTGCAAACGCGAACTGGACGCGCATCATCAGCGTCTCATACCAGAACGGCTGGCAAACCGCTGATCTCGGCCCGCTCAGAAAACGCGATGACTTGACCGCAGCGCTAAAGTGCTGATCCCGTCTTCATCTGGCCATAAATACCCTGGGGGGGTGAGGCCAAAGGCCGAGGGGGCAATGCCCCCTACTTGCAAACAATCAAGTCGGGCATAGCCCGGAAATCAGATCACAGCGCGCGCCAACCGATATCACGGCGATAGAAGCCTTCGGGCCAATCCACGCCTTCTACCATCGCATAAGCCCGGTCGCGCGCTTCTTGCAGCGTGTCCCCGCGTGCGGTCACGTTGAGAACCCGACCGCCTGTTGCCTGAACCTGCCCCTCAGCCGCCTTAGTACCCGCATGGAAGACCATGTTCCGGCTGTCCTCGGGCAGGTCTTCCAATCCCTTGATTGCAGTGCCTTTCTCGTAGGTGCCGGGATATCCTTTTGCGGCCATCACGACGGTGATCGCGTGATCCTCAGCCCAGTTCACACGCGTCTCACCCAGCCGCCCTTCGGCCGCAGCGTGCAACAGATCCATCGCCTGCGCGCCCAGCCGCATCATCAAAACCTGACATTCCGGATCGCCAAAACGCACATTGTATTCCACCAGCTTGGGCTGACCATCGTTGATCATCAGCCCTGCATAAAGCACACCCTGAAATGGCGTCCCCCGCCGCGTCATCTCAGCTACGGTCGGGCGCACGATCTGATCCATTGCACGGGCCTCAATCTCGGCACTCAAAACCGGGGCCGGAGAATACGCACCCATGCCGCCGGTGTTCAGTCCGGTATCCCCCTCTCCCACACGCTTGTGGTCCTGAGCCGTGCCAATCGACAGGATATCCTCACCATCACAGAGAACGAAAAGCGAAGCCTCCTCGCCCTCCATGAATTCTTCGATTACAACTTCGGCCCCCGCGCCACCGAAGGCACCGCCGAACATGTCATCAATGGCGTCCAGCGCGGTTTGCTCATCCATTGCAACGATCACACCCTTCCCGGCAGCCAGACCATCGGCCTTGACCACGATCGGGGCACCCTGCGCGCGGATATAAGCCTTGGCTGGTTCTGCTTCCGTGAACCGGGCATAACCCGCTGTCGGCGCGCCAGATGCGTCACAGATTTCCTTGGTGAAACTTTTTGAGGCCTCTAACCGCGCCGCTTCGGCTGACGGACCAAAGACCAGAACGCCTGCTTCACGCAACCGATCAGCAACCCCCGCCGCCAAAGGAGCCTCAGGGCCGACAATTACGAAATCAATCGCGTTTTCTTCGGCAAAACTGACGACTGCGCCACCATTCTCGATATCCAGCGCAGCACAATCTGCGATCTGCGCGATCCCGGCGTTGCCCGGTGCCACAATCAGGCGATCACATTTAGGGTTCTGCATCACCGCCCAAGCAAGGCTGTGTTCGCGCCCGCCGCTGCCGAGAATGAGGATATTCATGAAACGCTCCGATCTGCTTGGCCTTGCCTGCGCGGCGTTCTAAGCTGCGCAGAGATTTGACACAAGGCGCTGAAATGTCCGACCTGCTTGATGACCCGATTCCGGGCCAAAACACCCCCGAATACACCGTCTCGGACATCTCGGGTGAGGTGAAGCGCACGCTCGAAGGCACGTTTGGCCGAATCCGTGTACGCGGCGAGGTCGGGCGGGTGTTCAAGGCGCGCTCGGGGCATCTCTACTACGACATTAAGGACGACCGGAATGTTCTGGCCTGCACCACGTGGAAAGGGCAGATATCAGGTTTGTCGGTTGTTCCCGAGGAAGGTCTTGAAGTTGTCGTTACCGGACGTCTCACAGCTTTCGGAGCCCAGTCGAAATACAATCTGAACGTCGATGAGGTCGCCGTCGCCGGCCAAGGCGCACTAATGGCATTGCTGGAAAAGCGCAAGAAACAGCTCGAAGCCGAAGGCCTGTTTGCGCCCGAACGCAAGAAACCGCTGCCCTACCTGCCCCAAATCATCGGCGTTGTCACTTCGCCCTCCGGCGCGGTGATCCGGGACATCTTGCATCGGCTACGCGATCGTTTCCCGCGCAAAGTACTGATCTGGCCCGTCGCGGTCCAGGGTGCAAACTGCGCCCCTGAAGTGACCCGCGCCATCGAAGGCTTCAACAACCTTACCCCCGGCGGAGCGCTGCCGCGCCCCGACCTGATTATCGTCGCGCGCGGGGGCGGATCAATCGAAGACCTCTGGGGCTTCAACGAAGAAAGCGTTGCGCGTGCGACCGCCGCTTCAGAAATCCCGCTGATCTCGGCCGTGGGACACGAGACCGACACCACCCTGATCGACTATGTCTCGGACCGCCGCGCCCCTACGCCAACCGCCGCTGCCGAACTTGCCGTACCGGTCCGCATGGAACTGCTGGCTTGGACCAACGAACAAGGGGCCCGCCTGTCGCGCGCGGCAACGGACGCCGTGCAGCGCCGCAGCCAACGCCTGCGCGATCTGTCGCGCGCGCTGCCGCGCCCAGACACACTGCTGGAAAGCCCGCGCCAAAGGCTCGACCAGATATCCGAGCGCTTGCCCAACGCGCTAATCCGGGGTGTTCAGAACCGCCGCGTCAAGCTGCTGGACAGTGCGGCGCGTCTGCGCCCCTCGACCCTGCGCAGCTTTGTCGAAACCCGCCGCGACCGCTGGCGCAACCTGTCCTCACGCCTGTCGCTGCGCCCGATCCAGCGCGAGCTGGAAACACGGCGCGATACCCTCAACCGACTGAGCGATCGCCTGAACGCCGCGCAATCCACGCGGCTGGACCGCCTACGCCAGCAAATGGAGGCCACCGACCGCCTGCGCGAAACGCTGAGCTACAAGGCGACGCTCGGGCGTGGCTACGCCGTCGTGCGCGCCGACGGGGAAGTCATCACAACCAAAGCACAGGCCGCCGGTCACACGGCACTTGAGATCGAGTTCGCCGATGGTCGCCTCCAAACCGGAACACAGGGCAAAGCATCGACCAAAAAACCCAAACAGGCACCGCCTGATCAGGGATCGTTGTTCTGATCCATGCTGACGATCTGGGGCCGTAAAACATCATCCAATGTTCAGGCGCTCCTGTGGTGTGTCGGCGAACTCGATCTGGAGTACCAGCGCCACGATCTGGGTCATCTCTTTGGCGGATTGGACAGCGCGGCGTTTCAGGCCCTGAACCCAAACCGAACCATTCCGGTTCTAAGAGATGGTGACGGCGCACCGCTCTGGGAGACCGGTGCCATCCTGCGGTATCTTGCTACCAGATATGGGAACGAAACTTTCTGGCCATCAGATCCCATTCAGCGCGCGCAGATCGACAAATGGGCGGAATGGGCAAAACTAAACATCGCAATGGCGTTTACCGTCCCGATTTTCTGGCAAGTGGTTCGCACCCCTGCAAAACAGCGGGACGATCAGGCAATCCGACAGGCCGTCATCGATCTGGAGATCAAGCTAACCATAGCAGACACTCTGCTTGCCGACTCACCCTATCTGGCGGGCGATACGTTCACTTTGGCCGATATCCAATTCGGCCACGTGCTCTACCGCTACTACGATATCGAAATAGACCGCGCGACGCTCCCGCATCTTAGCAGATACTACGACACGTTAACCGAAAGACCTGCATATAAAAGACATGTCATGATTGGCTACGAAGAGCTAAGGCCACCCGACGCTTGACATCAGACCCCGACATCCGGCCCGTAACACAGCATCTCTTCGCCAATATCCTCAGCCTCGTACAGTTCCGTCGCAGTCGGATCACCTTCGAATTGCGCGATCAGCCCGCCGCCAAACTCCGTGAACACCCAGCATTGCGGCGCCAGCTGATCCTCATAGATAAAGCAGATCTGATCTTCCTGCTCGTACCAGACCCCTTCCATGCATTTGCCATCCAGAAATGACCAGATCACACGACGATTAGGAAGATACCGCTCGACCCCATAGGCTTGCCCACCGAACCCGTAAAACAACGTTTTCCCACGGGTATACGCATCGAACTCAGTCGCAGTCAGAGGCGACTGCGCCGCAACGGAATGCGCCACGAAGGTCAGCAGAATCATAATAGCTCTGAACATGTCTTCAGTCTGTCAGATGCTGCTACCGAGTACCATTCAACCTTTCTGGCTCTGCCAAATCGGCAAGATAACTCAACGTCACGCCTTGATGCACCGCGGTGATCATGGCGATGATTGCCTCAAAAACATCGGGGATGCACCATGACGACACTTCTGTTTTGGATCGCGGGGGCCTGCGCGCTGGCCTACCTGCCACTCACCCCGCGCCCTGCCAGCGCCCTGCGCAGCACGCTGAAAACAGCGTCGGTCGCCCTGCTGGCCGGAATCGCCCTACTGGCAAATGCACCATGGCTTCTGATCCTTGCGCTCACCCTCTGCGCCATCGGGGATGCCCTTCTGTCACGCGAAACCGACAGCACATTCATGGCAGGCATCGGCACATTTGCGGCTGGCCATCTGGCTTATATTGCTCTGTTCCTGACCCATCCCGATAGCAACCTGGAACTGATCTTCGACCACCCCGCGACCTTCTGGTCCCTGATCATTCTTGGCATCGTTATGGCCACGCTGCTCGCCCCCCGCGCCGGAGACCTCAAGATCCCCGTCCTCGCCTATATCCCGATCATCCTGGGCATGGGCATTACCGTTCTGTCCCTTCCTGATACTGGTGTATTACGCTGGGCCTTGCCCGCCGCTATGGCCTTCATCGCCTCGGACCTGACCCTTGCGACTGAAAAGTTTCTGCTGCCCGCCAAGCACCCGGCCCTGAAGCTTACGCCCTATCTGGTCTGGCCGCTCTATTGGGGGGCGCAGGCCGGGTTTCTGATCACCTTCACCTGACCCTTTGCAACTGCCTTCAATCCGCATTAGGTGAGGGGAACACCTGCGGAGACCAAAAATGGCGTTTTTCTCAAAGCTCAAGGACAAGCTGTTCAAATCCTCGTCGCGCCTCGAAGAGGGGCTGGATGCGATTGTCGAGGATGGCGGCGAGGAAACCACACCTGACCCCGTGATCCCTGACCCCGAGCCAGAACCGCAACCGGTTCCCGAAGTGCCGGAGCCTGCGCCTGTGCCACAACCGGCCGAACCCCCAGCTCCGATCCCGGCTGATCCCACACCGGCCCCTCCGCCCCCGGAAGTCCCCGATTCCAAAGGCCTGCTGGGCCGCCTGTTTACGCGCAACGAAGACCGCATGGTTGTTCGCCGCACTCTGGACGACGACATGCTGGAACAGCTCGAAGAGCTTCTGATCGCCTCGGACATGGGCGTCGACACCGCCCTGCGCGTTACGTCCAACATAGCAGAGGGGCGCTTTGGCCGCAAACTCTCGACCCAGGAAATCAAACAGCTGCTGGCGCAGGAAGTCGCGCGTGTGATGGACCCTGTGGCCAAACCAATGCCAATCTACCCCAAGCGCCCACAAGTGGTGTTGGTCGTGGGCGTGAACGGCTCGGGCAAAACCACGACCATCGGCAAGCTCGCCAGCCAGTTCAAAGCCGCAGGCAAAAAGGTCGTCATCGCCGCCGGAGACACCTTCCGCGCCGCCGCCGTCGAGCAGTTGCAGGTCTGGGGAGACCGCGCTGGTGTCCCGGTGCTGACCGCGCCCGAAGGCTCAGACCCCGCTTCGCTGGCCTTCGATGCCCTGACCAAAGCGCAAAACGAAGGTGCCGACCTTCTGATGATTGATACAGCAGGCCGCCTGCAAAATCGCGCTGACCTAATGGAGGAACTGGCCAAGATCGTCCGCGTCATCCGCAAGGTCGACGACACGGCCCCGCACAACACCCTACTGGTGCTGGACGCCACCACCGGCCAGAACGCCCTTAGCCAGGTCGAAACCTTCCGCAATCTCGCCGATGTCTCGGGCCTTGTGATGACCAAGCTCGATGGCACAGCCAAAGGCGGCGTACTGGTCGCCCTCGCCGACAAGTTCGGTCTGCCGATCCACGCGATTGGCGTCGGTGAGCAGATTGACGACCTCGCCCCTTTCGACCCCGAAGAATTCGCCGCCGCCCTCACCGGCCTGCAAACCTGATCCGCCCCTTCATCTGGCCAAAAATACCTTCGGGGGGCGTGGGGGGCAGACAGCCCCCCACTCTCTCCGCCCAAGCGAAAGCCCCGATTTGAGCGACTGGCTAATCTCCCTCGAAGGCACCGAAGCAGGCCACCACCTCGCCCTCGCCCTCGCGCTGATGGCGGCCTTCCTGCATGCAGTCTTCGGCGCGCTGCAAAAGGGTCGCCATGACCCGTGGATGTCGCGTGGGGCGATCGATGCCTGCTATTGCCTTATGGCGATGCCCTTCGCCTTTTTCGTCGTCCCATGGCCCGAACCATATATGTGGCCCATCTTTGGCGTCGTTTGGGTGATCCATATCGGCTACAAGGTCCTGCAGGCGATGGCCTATACCAAAGGCTCCTACACGGTTGTCTATCCGGTCGTGCGTGGCACTGGCCCGCTCTTTACCGTAATCGGGGCCTATATTCTGTTTGGCGAGACATTCACAGGTGTTCAATGGCTGGGTGTGGCCACTTTGCTGGCAGGTATCTTCGGCCTCGCCGCCTATAACCTGCGCTATCTTGAGACCAATCGTGACACGCTACATATCGCGCTGGTACTGGCGCTTGCCACTGGCCTCTTTGTCGCGCTCTATACGACCTATGACGCCTACGGCATACGCGCCACAGCCGACCCGTTCACCTTCCTCGCGTGGTTCTTCATGATCGACGGAGCCGCCATGCCGATTTACGCCGCGCTTCGATACCGTGCCATGATTCACCGACCAGCACTCGGCCCCCTGATGCTACGCGGTTTTGTCGGCGGTATCGTCGCACCGCTGTCTTTTGGTGCGGTCATGTTGGCCACGCGGCTCGACAAGGTCGGAGAAGCCGCCGTCCTGCGCGAAACCTCAACCGTCTTCGCCGCGCTCATCGGGTGGCTGGTGCTAAAAGAAACCGTCGGCCCCAGGCGCATTGCGTTAATGGCATTGATTGCACTCGGTGCAGTAATAGTTGAAATGGGCGGGTAAGCAGCAGGTCGGAATCATGGCAGAGAAAAAAGACATCAACCCTTTCCTCAAACAGGTGCTGGAACTGGGGCCCCCGCTGGCCTTCTTCTTCATCTACCTGCGTCTGCGTGATGACAATTTCGTGATCGGCGGCACCGAGTATTCGGGCTTTATCGTCGCCACCATCCTGTTTGTGCCTCTGATGCTGGCTGCCATGGGCATCCTCTGGTACCTGACCGGCAAGCTCAGCCGGATGCAGATTTTCACTGCGTTCATGGTGATTTTCTTCGGTGGCCTTACCGCCTGGTTCAATGACGAGCGGTTTTTCAAGATGAAAACAACGCTGGTCTATGGCTTCTTTTCCGCCATCCTTGGGATCGGTCTTTTGCAGGGAAAGTCCTACCTGGCTTACGTTCTGGACGAAATGCTGCCCATGCGTGACGAAGGCTGGATGATCCTGACGCGCCGACTGTGTGCCTGTTTTGCGGTGCTTGCGGTCGCCAATGAACTGGTCTGGAGAACAATGTCGACCGACCTTTGGGTCAAGATCGAAACCTTCGGCTTTCCCATCGCGCTGATGGCGTTCCTGATGATGCAGTTCAGCATGCTGCAACGCTATATGGATGACCCGGATCAGTAACCGGTCGGATCACTCAGCGTTAATATCTGATGAATTTTCTTGGCTTAGAACGCAAGCTGTGGAAAGCTGGGTCACCACCCGCACCACTCAACTCCGGAGACAATCGCCCGCATGATGGCTTTCCCCAATAGCGGATTCCTATCCGAAGCCTCTGAAGAGCTGCGCACAATGCTGGCGGCCCAGGCCACAGAATTGACGCTCGACCGGGGCGATGTACTGTTCGAACAAGGCGACCCAGGAGAGGCGCTTTATGCGATCCTGTCCGGCAAGCTCGAGGTATCCTTTTTGGCCATGAGCGGACGTAAACTGTCGCTTAGGCTGATGCGCGCTGGCGAAGTGTTCGGCGAGATTGCTCTGTTCGACAGCGGTCCCCGGACCGCCACTGTCACCGCAGCAGAGCCTGCCAAAGTACTTCGCGTTCGACACAAGGATGTCATGGAACAGATCAGAAAGAACCCCGATCTCGCGGTCGACTTGATCCGCCTCGCGGGGGTGCGCATGCGTTGGATGGGTGATCAGTTGAACGAGCAGGTGTTCCTGCCAATGCCGATAAGACTGGCGCGCAAGCTGTTGCATTTGGCAGGTCAACAAGACACACCGACGGCTCGGATCACGCTGTCACAAAGCGAACTGGCTGAATTCGTCGGTGCAACGCGTGAAGCGGTGTCAAAAACCATATCGACTTGGAAGCGCGACAATGTGGTCGAAGCCTCGCGTGGAGGTCTGCAAATCCACGATTTCGACGCACTACGGCAACTTGCCGAATCTGATCTGATCTAAAGTTGCACGGATGTGATCCGCTTCACATACGCGGCATCAAGATTGCCCTAAGGTCAATCCTGTTACCGTAGGAGGTCGGTTTTATCATCCCCGATATCTGTCCACCGACCTCTCCCTGTACAAGAGCCATATGCCTTCCCCGGCATATGGCTTCTTTCTTAAGAAAGTATGAATAAATGAAGAAAGGCCGGGATATTCACCCGGCCTTCACAAATTTTGATTGGAATGCTGTTTACGGTTCCAAGCTCAGCGCCACAAAACGAGGCTCTCCGCCACGCCGTACCAGCAGCAGCAGCGATTTACGCCCAGCCTCTCGCGCCTCTTCCATGCGGGCCTCAAGATCAGCAATTGAGGTCACTTTTTGCTGCCCCGCCTCTGTGATCAGATCGCCGGTGCGCAGGCCTTTCTCAAAGGCTTCCGAAGCTTCATCCACATTGGTGACCAACAGGCCCTCGGCATCGGCATCCAGCCCCAATTCCTCGCGCTGGCTGTTGCCCAACGGAGCGATGGTCAGACCCAGAATGTCTTTATCCTCTTCCGCCGGTGCTTCGATTTCTGGCTCATCACCTTCTTCGGAGCGCTCGGCATCCTCGCGACGCCCCAGCGTCACCAGCACGGTTTGCGTGCCACCGTCACGATGCACAACGACGCGCACGGATTTACCTACCGTGGTCTCACCCACCTGCCGTACAAGGCCGCGCGTGTCCTCGACCTCGACTCCATCGAAGCTGATGATCACATCTCCGGCCAACAGACCGGCTTCTTTGGCCGGACCGTCCGGGACATCGCTGATCAGCGCGCCGCCGGGTTTGTCCAGACCCATTGCCTCGGCCATATCCTCGGTCACGTCCTGAATGCGCACGCCCAGCCAGCCGCGGCGGGTTTCACCAAACTCGCGCAACTGATCGACAACCTTGATCACCACGTTCGAGGCCATCGAGAACCCGATCCCGATCGAGCCGCCATTGGGCGACAGGATCGCCGTGTTCACACCAATTACTTCGCCATTCATATTGAACAAAGGACCGCCCGAGTTCCCTCGGTTGATCGCGGCATCGGTCTGGATGTAATCGTCATAAGAACCGCTCAGCGCCCGGTTTCGCGCCGACACGATCCCGGCCGAGACCGAAAATCCCTGCCCAAGCGGATTACCCATCGCAATCACCCAATCCCCCACGCGCGCCGTATCGCTGTCACCGAATTGGACATATTTCAGAGGCCCTTCGGCTTCGACCTTCAGCAGCGCGATATCGGTTTTTTCGTCCTTGCCGATCACCTTAGCAACCAGTTCTTCTGCAGGCTGACCATCACCAGGAAAGAACTCGACCAGAATTTCATCGGCTTCGGCGATGACGTGATTGTTGGTGACGATATACCCGTCTTCCGAAATCACGAACCCCGAGCCCAGCGCGTTGCTGCGGCGCGGGCGGTTTTCGTCATCCCCGCCATTGCGGTCCTGAAACTCGCGGAAAAAATCCTCGAACGGAGAGCCTTCGGGCACGATCCCCTGCGGACCGGTCTGACCTTCGATCAGGGTCGAGGTGGTAATATTGACCACCGCGGGGCTGATCTTTTCAGCAAGCGGTGCCAGACTGTCACCGCGCGACTGCGCGGCCACTGACTGTGCAAGAACCAGCAGCATCCCCAAAAAGGCCAGCCACATAAGCCGCATCATTACCATAACATCGTCCCGCCGGACGGACACACTGCGCGCTTTCGCCTGCACTTGGGGTCTCCTTGTCGACACTTCTTTTGCGGGCAACCAAAGATCACCCTTCTTAGCAACCAATGTAGTCAGTTTGGCCAAGCCCGCAACTCGGGATCGCGGGGAAATCACCGGTGCGTGAAACCATCGCATCAAAAACCGACCTGATATGCGCCCCACAATAGGATCAAACCGCTGACGACACATAGCAATCCGGCCAAACGCCGCGCCTGTTCAGGCAGGGTGCGCAACGCTTCCAGCATACGTTCAATAAGCGAAGGGGCCAGCGCATATGCCAGCCCCTCAACGATCAACACCAGCCCAAAGGCCAGAAGGATCATACCCATTACTCGGAAGCCGCAGCGGCCGGCGCCCGACGTCCGGTCGGCGAAGCAAGGTAGTTGAAGAACTCTGAATCCGGGCTCAGGATCAACGAACTGTTGCCGCCTTGCAGGGCGTTTTCGTAAGCTGTGAGCGACCGGTAGAATTCAAAGAACTCCGGATCGGCACCGTAGGCTTCGGCAAAGATCGAGTTCCGTTCGGCATCCGCTTCACCGCGAATGATTTCAGCCTCGCGATTTGCGTCGGACACCAGTTCAACCACGGTCCGGTCGGCCTGCGCGCGTACACGCTGCGCCGCCTCGTTACCACGGGCACGTTCGTCAGTGGCTTCACGTTCACGTTCGGCCTTCATCCGGTCAAACGTCGCTTCGAGGTTCGCCTGCGGCAGATCGGTGGCTTTCAGACGCACGTCGATCACGTTAACGCCCAGCGCCTGCGCTTCGGCAATCGCACTGTTGCGGATTCGCAGCATCAGCGCAGCACGATCCGAGCTGAGGATATCACGGGACGATACCGAACCCAGAACCTCACGCGTTTCAGCGCGCAGGATACGGTCCAGGCGATCCTCGGCAACCGGGATGCCACCGACACCGACAGCCTGACGGAACTGGTTCAGGTCCGAAATCCGGTAGCGCGCGAAGGCGTCAACCACCAGACGGCGATCGTCCAAAGGCGTAACCTCTAGCGGCTGCACATCGATCGACAGGATGCGGTCATCGTAGCGCACCACTTCCTGAATCAACGGGATTTTGAACGCCAAGCCCGGCTCTTCCTTCACTGCAACAACGCGGCCAAATTGCAGAACCAGCGCGCGCTCGCGCTCATCCACGATGAAGATCGAGGACAGGATGCCGACGATTGCGACGAATACGATCGGCAGAATGATTGTCGATTTACGCATCAGTTGCTCTCCCCTGCAGGGCTACGGCGCAGTTCATTCAGCGGCAGATACGGGACGACGCCCTGCCCTGATCCTGTGGATTTTTCATCCAGAATGATCTTGTCAACATCGCCCAGAACCTGCTCCATCCGCTCCAGGTACAGACGTTTGCGGGTTACATCCGGCGCTTTGGAGTACTCTTCCAAAACCGCACTGAAACGACTGGCCTCACCCATTGCGCTGTTGATCTGCTGGGCACGATAGGCTTCGGCCTCTTCCAGAACCTGAGCGGCTTCACCCCGCGCTTCGGCCAGAACGCGGTTGGCATAAGCATCCGCCACGTTCTGCAACCGGTCGCGTTCCTGCGCGGCGGCCTGAACATCACGGAACGCGGCAATCACGTCCTGCGGCGGGTCGGCTTTGTCGAAGTTCACACGGACGATGTTCACACCTGAATCATAGCTGTCCATTGTCGCCTGAATCAGTTCCTGCAAACGGTCGGCAATAATGCCACGATCCCGGTTCAGGATTGGTGCGAGCTCGCTTTGCGCGATGATCTCACGCATGGCCGATTCCGAAACGGCACGGATCGTCTGGCGCGGATCGCGCAGGTTGAACAGATATTTGGCCGGGTCGTTAATGTTCCAGACGACCTGATAGTCAATATCGACCACATTCTCGTCCCCGGTCAGCATCAGACCATCGTCGCTGCCGCGGGCACCACCCATGTCTTCGTTTTGTTCGCGGGTGACCGGAATCACTTCTGCGGTGACAAGAGGCCAAGGCGCGAAATTCAGACCTGGATTTCCAACAGCCGAGAATTCGCCCAGAAACAGCTCAACAGACTGTTCTTCGGGTTTAACGGTGTAGAAGCTTGCCGCAGCCCAGAGACCTGCTGCCACCAACACACCAATTGCAATTGTACCCTTGGTAAATGCCGGACCACCGCCGCCGCCTTTGCCATTGGTCCCTCGGCCACCGCCGCCGCGACCGCCCATTAGGACGCGCAGCTGCTCCTGGCCTTTTTTCATCAGCTCGTCGATCTCGGGGATCTGCGGGCCGTCGCCTTCGGGGGGCTTGCGCCCGTCCCCGTTGTTACCCCGATTTCCTCCGCCTCCGGATGAGCCTCCGCCCCCCCAGGGGCCGCCGCTGTTGCCCGCCATATGTATCTTTTCCCTTATATTGGACCGTGTGATCACGGGTTCCCTTGTAACGTGTGTGCGCGCGCTTGCAAATCAAGCCGTGCGCACAGGTTGCCGCATTGTCACCAGTTCTTCGGCCATCACCGGGTGAACTGCAACGGTGCGGTCAAAATCTTCTTTGGTAGCCCCCATTTTCACGGCAATTCCGGCCAGCTGGATCATCTCACCCGCCCCCGGAGCCACAATGTGACAGCCCAGCACCTTGCGCGTCGCCTGCGATACGATCAGCTTCATCAGAACCTTCTGCGAGCCACCTGCAAATGACTTCTGCATTGGTTTGAACGAAGTCGTGTAAACCTCGATTGATTCCTGCGCAGCCGCCTCTTCTTCGCTGAGGCCTACAGTGCCCATTTCTGGCTGCGTGAAGATCGCGGTTGGGATCAGTTCGTGGTCCACCGGGGTCGGGTTGCCCTTGAAAACCGTCTCAACAAAGGCCATGCCCTCGCGGATCGCAACCGGAGTCAGGTTCACCCGATCCGTCACGTCGCCAATGGCGTAGATCGATGGCACGCCGGTCTGGCTGTATTCATCTACGATGATCTCGCCCTTGCGGCCGCGTTCGACACCCAGCGCCTCGAGCCCAATATCATCTGCATTGGGTGCGCGGCCGGTGGCATACATCACCACATCGAACTGATCTTCACTGCCATCGGTGGCTTTGACACGGATCTTGTCGCCAGCTTTGGTCATTTCGACCACGTTGGTTTCCAGACGCACATCAATGCCGTTCTGGCGCATCTCGTCGCAGATCAGGCCGCGCGCTTCTTCGTCGAAGCCGCGCAAAATCTGAGGTCCACGATAGAACTGGGTAGTCTTCACCCCTAATCCGTTCATGATGCCGGCAAACTCACTTGCGATATAGCCGCCACCCACAATCAGGATGTTTTCGGGTAATTTTTCCAGATGGAATATCTCGTTTGAGGTGATCGCCAGATCCGAGCCGGGAAACTCGGGCACAACCGGACGCCCACCCGTGGCGATCAGGATGTGCTTGGCGGTCTTGCGCGTCCCGTCAGCCAGTTCAACCGTATGCGGATCGACCACACGGGCCCTCTGATCAAAGCTTTCGACACCGTTGTTTTTAAGGATGTTGCGATAGACGCCCTCCAAACGGTCCAACTCAGTCACCAACTTGCCATGGAATAAGTTCCAGTCGAACCCACCGGGCCGAATATCCCAACCGAATGCCTGAGCATCTCCGACCATCCCAGAAAATTCGCTGGCAAAAACCATCAACTTTTTGGGCACACAGCCGCGGATCACGCAGGTTCCGCCGTAACGATCCTCTTCTGCCAGCGCCACTTTGGCACCAGTCTCACCCGCAGCTACACGCGCCGCGCGTACACCACCCGAGCCACCTCCGATGACGAACAGATCATAGTCAAAGCTCATACATACGTTCCTTTGCTTGCCGCGTGGCTAAAATTCAGTGGATATCTGGGCGCAAAATTCAAACTGCCAACCCCTGAGCGCTGAAATATCAAGATTTCATCAGATACCCGCCGCGCTATCTGACCCGACCTTAATCTGCCAGATCGGAGAACAGGTTGTCCCCACCCTCGCCCAGCATGTTGGTCAGCACGGTGCCTTCATTGAGGTCGCGCAGTTCAACGCGCCCGTCACCATGGCCGACGATTACTTTGTCGCAAATGTCGATGAAGAGACCGTTCTCGACCACGCCGGGGATCTGGTTCATCACCAGCGCCAACTGCCGCGCATTTCCGATCCGTTTGAGGTGCAGGTCCAAGATGTGATTGCCCTCATCCGTGACCTTAGGGGCCTCGCCATTCATCCGCAAAGTAACCGACGTGCCCAGCACATCCATCGTGTCCAGCGCCTCTTCGATCAGCGTGCGGGTGGTTTGCCAGCCGAACGGGATCACCTCAACCGGCAAGGGGAACGCGCCTAGCGTCTCGACCTCTTTGCCGGCGTCGGCGATCACTACCATCTGGTCGCTGGCCGTGGCCACGATCTTTTCCTGCAGCAGCGCAGCACCGCCGCCCTTAATCAGATTGAATTCACCATCGAATTCATCCGCGCCGTCTATGGTCAGGTCCAACCATCCAGCCTGATCCAGCGAGATAACCTCGATCCCCTCTTCCCGCGCCAATTGCGCGGTCGCGGTCGAGGTCGGAACGCCTTTGATCGACAGACCTTCGTCGCGCACCCTCTCGCCTAGACGGCGGACCAGCCACGCGGCGGTCGACCCGGTCCCCAGGCCCACGCGCATTCCACTTTGGACAAGATCGGCGGCACGGCAGGCCGCAACATATTTTGCTTTGTCGATGGGCGACAAATCCTTGATCATGGCAGCTTCCCCTCAGAATATTGACGGACTTATAGGGAATGCCCCGCGCAACTGCGAGAGGCAATTCACTCGATCGCAGCGCTAACTTAACACTTAACGACGAGTTTCCTATAGGAAACGTCGTAATCGATCACTATACTGGTCGCCAGACACTCTAGAAAGACGTCATGGAATCGACTTATCGCCTTCACTATGCCCCCGACAATGCCTCGCTGATAATCCGATTGGCATTGGAAGAGATGGGCTTGACGTATGAGACGGCGCTGGTCGATCGCACACGTAACGCACAAGACAGTGCCGCTTATCGGGCACTGAATCCCAATGGGCTGATTCCCGTATTGGAAACACCACAAGGACCAATTTTCGAGACTGCCGCAATCCTGTTGTGGCTGGCCGACACGCACCGACAGATGGCCCCCGCGCCCGAAAGCGCCGATCGGGCGGCGTTTCTGAAATGGCTGTTCTTTGCCTCAAACACGTTGCATGCCGATCTGCGCATCCTGTTCTACGCTGAGAAATACATTGACGCAGCACAGGCTGAAGCGTTGCGTGCCGGTATTCGCCCCAGATTGCGCCAGCATCTGAAGCGGCTGGATGATTTGGCCCAAGACGCGCCCGATTGGTTCAACACGCAGGTGCCCTCGGCCCTGACCGTCTATGTCGCCTGCATGATGCGCTGGATGGCGCTTTATCCCGCCAAGGCTGACCGCAGTTGGTATCAACTGGCCGACACACCCTATTTGCAAAAGATACTGCATCAACTCGAATTTCGCCCGGCAACCCGATCGGTCATCGCCGCCGAGGGTTTGGGGGCGACGCCGTTCACATCTCCAACCTACGCCACCCCTCCAGAAGGCTCAGCTACCTGACATGTTTCTCTCAGTTTTCGATATGTTCAAAGTGGGCATTGGCCCATCGTCGTCACACACCATGGGCCCTATGGTTGCCGCCGCACGGTTTCTTGATCTGATGCGTGCATCACCGTTTGAATTTGCGGGGTTGCGCGGCTCATTGCATGGATCGCTTGCTTTCACCGGCGTCGGCCACGCGACTGACCGCGCTACGATCCTTGGTCTCGCCGGGTTCGTGCCCGACACGTATGACAACGATAAGGCCGAGGCCGCGCTGACGCAGATTTCCGATACGCATACGGTAACCCCAGAAGGGTTGCCTACGCTAAGCTTCGATCCTAAGGCCGATCTGATATTTGACTACGACAACAATCTGCCCGGCCACGCCAACGGCATGATCCTGATGGCCACTGACGCACAAGGCGATGTCATATTGCGTCAGGTCTATTATTCCATTGGTGGCGGCTTTGTCCTGACCGAAGAAGAATTGGCCGAAGGCAAAGCAACCGACGAAGGTGCGCCTGTTCCCTTCCCGTTCAAATCCGCGGCCGAAATGCTGCAGATGGCCAAGGACAACGGCAAAAGTATCGCTCAGATGAAGCGCGAAAATGAAATCGCGCGCGGTTGCGCGGATAGCTTTGCCAAAGGCACGGCACGTCTTTGGCAGGTCATGAATGACTGTATCGAGCGCGGCTTGAAAACCGATGGCATCCTACCCGGTGGCCTTAGCGTGCGCCGCCGCGCCAAGGGGATCCACGATGCCCTGCTGGCCGAACGCGGCATGAACCTGAACGCGCCGCATACGATCAACGACTGGATGAGCGTCTACGCGATGGCCGTGAACGAAGAAAACGCCGCCGGTGGGCAAGTCGTCACCGCACCTACCAACGGCGCGGCAGGCGTGCTGCCTTCAGTCTTGCGTTATTACCTCGATCATGTCCCCGGCGCGTCCGAAAGCCATGTCGAGGATTTCCTGCTCACCGCGGCCGCCATCGGCGGTCTGGTCAAGTTCAACGCCTCGATCTCGGGCGCCGAGGCGGGCTGTCAGGCAGAGGTCGGAAGTGCCTCGGCCATGGCTGCCGCCGGCATGTGCGCTGTGATGGGTGGTACGCCCGAGCAGGTGGAAAACGCCGCCGAGATCGCGCTCGAACATCACCTCGGCATGACATGCGACCCAGTCGCGGGCTTGGTGCAGGTGCCTTGTATCGAACGCAATGGCCTTGGCGCGATCAAGGCCGTTTCGGCCGCGTCACTCGCCCTGCGCGGTGACGGTAAGCACTTCATGCCCCTAGACGCGGCCATTGAAACCATGCGCCAGACCGGCGAGGATATGCACGCGAAGTACAAGGAAACCTCATTGGGCGGGCTGGCCGTCAACGTGCCGAACTGCTGATCTGACAGCAAGAAAGAGCGGGTGACATGCGCGGACATTGCCTATGCGGCAAGATCGGATACGAGGTTGATCCTCCGGTTCTGTCCTGTGTCACCTGCCATTGCGATAGCTGCCGTCGCCAATGCGCGGCCCCGATCACCACCTATTTCGGGGTGCGCGATGGCAATTGGCGCTGGACCGGAGAACAACCGAGAAGGTTTAACTCCTCCCCCGGGGTCGAGCGCAGCTTTTGCCCCCATTGCGGCACACCGATATCCTTCCGCTCGACAGTAATGTCGGATGTGATGCACCTCTATGTGGCGACGCTAGAAAACCCCGAGGCGCTGACCCCGACTCTGCATGTCGCGCACGAGGAAAAGCTAAGCTGGCTTCAACTCAATGACGGCCTGCCCACCTGCGTTGGCCCGGATTATACCAAAGTCCAACCCCTGCCCGACGCCTGAGATCAGAGCTTCCCCCTTTGATGCGAAAACGCTAGCGTCGCGCACATGACTCAGGATCGTCCCGTTTTTGGCATCGTATTGATGCTCGGCTTTTGCGTGCTCGCTCCGCTTGGTGACGGGATGGCGAAGCTGTTGGGCGAAACCATTGCTCTGGGTTTGTTGGTTCTGGTGCGGTTCGGCGTGCAAGCGATGATCCTGATCCCGCTCATCGCTGTGACCGGCAAGCCATGGCGGATGACACCAAGGGTCCTGCGTCTGACGATGGTCCGTACGCTGCTGCACATTGTTGGGATCGCGGCGATGTTTACAGCGCTGCAATATATGCCGCTGGCCGATACTGTCGCCATTGCTTTTGTGATGCCGTTTATCATGCTGCTGCTGGGCAAGTACGTTCTTGGCGAACAAGTCGGCCCGCGCCGCCTGATTGCCTGTGTCGTGGGTTTCATCGGCACTTTGCTCGTCATCCAACCTAGCTTTGCGCAGGTTGGCGCTCCTGCGTTACTGCCTTTGATCGTCGCCGTGGTCTTTGCCCTGTTCATGCTGGTCACACGCCAGATCGCCAAAGAAACAGACCCGGTTGCGCTGCAAGCGGTATCGGGGGCTATGGCGACAGCTCTCTTGTTGCCGATCGTCTATGTGGGCTCTCAGGCTGGCCTGCCCGCCATGTCATTGACGATGCCCAAGGGTGAAACGCTTTGGCTGCTGCTGGGCATCGGCGTGCTCGGCACCGTGGCACATCTTCTGATGACGTGGTCGCTGCGCTATGCACCGTCCGCGACCCTCGCCCCGATGCAATATCTTGAAATTCCTGTTGCCACCCTGATCGGCTGGTTGATTTTCCACGACCTGCCCAACGGGCTGGCGGCGATCGGCATCGGCATCACCATCTCCGCGGGGCTTTATGTCATCCTGCACGAGCGGGCCAATGCCCGGTCTGGCCCGACAGAAACGCCTGCATGACCTGATCCAACGCGGTGCGCGGCAGGATCGCCAGCAGACCAGGCGCGTCCACCTCAAGTGCAAGTGCACCCAGCGCCCGGTTCGAGGTTCCGACCCGCCCGTCCGGTTCAAGCACCAAATCGTTGATCGGCCATTCAAGCCCATCGCTGCGCCCGGTCACCCGTCGCAAAGGGAACAGAGAAACGGTATCTCCGGCAGTCAATTCCAGCCGGATCTGGGGAGGCGCGTGAAACACTATCTCGCGTGCCCCTAACAGGATACAGGGCCGGTCCTGCAAACGAACGAGCGTATTGAACGCGACCAACTGATGATCAACCCGAGCGCCCAGAAATCCCGCTGCCAGGACGACCGGGGCAATGACATTTCGAAGGGCTTTGTCGAAATCGGTGCTGTTCTGTTCGGATATTGGATGCAGCCGATCAGCCGGTATCTGCGCGCGATGACCGGATGAAAGCGAATCGAAATCGCCGATCACCGCATCCGGAATTCGACCCGAATCAATCAACGCGGCAGCGCCCCCATCCGCTGCAACAGCGCTTTTGACGCGATTCAGGACCAGACTCACATCTTCAGATGTGATTTCCCCCCCGCCAAACAGACCGATTGGCATTTCAGCCTGAACAATCACCCCAGATTCCACAAGATTGACCATAATTCCCGGTTTTGGACATAATGAAACCACAAAATGGTAGCTTCATGACTAGAGTTTCGAGTCGATTGCTGCTGCTGTGTCTGGCGATCGGCCTGGTAGTTTGTAAAGGACATGCGTCTGATGGTACAGAACAACAAGGTACTTACCGTTTCCTACGGAACCTTTTCATGCACGCTCGAAGGCTTCGACGATTCATTTGAAACGATGAAAGCCATAGCCGAGTATTTCCGAGATCTCGCGGCGGACGACCGCTATTTTGGTTCTGAGCCCCCTCAGCCCGATGCCGAGATGCTGACCCGCATAGCCCAGCGCGATGTCGCACGAAAGGTAGAAGCCAGTCAGAACGACAGCGGTCTGCTGCTACGCGCGACCGAGACCGACGCCCCTGCAGTACCGACCCCCGCTGCACCTGCAGTACCGACCCCCGCTGCAGTCGCGAGTGCGCCTGAGCCTGCACCTGTTCAGACCACCGATGTTGTTCCCCCCGCCCCTGCGCCCGTCGCGGCACAATCCGCTCCTGCAGTGGACAGCCCAGCGGCCGACAGTATTGCGGCCAAACTCCAGCGCATCCGAGCTGTGGTTTCGCATTCCGAAGAAGTCTCCCCCGGCTATTCAGAGGACGAAGACTCCAGCTATCTTCAGCCTGTGAAGCCAAAGGTTGATGCCATCTCTGCCGCCTTTGAAGCAGGCGCACTGGATCCCGCCGACTTGCAGGAAGCAGAAGAGGATACCTTCCCTGCGCCCAAGCCCGAGCTGGCTGCCGAACCGGAACATGTCGACGAGTTAGCCGAAGCACAGGCCGACGAGGCGGCTCATGTTACGGAACCAGAAAGCTCAGATGAATTGGTTGAAGAGACCTCAGATGAAACGGTAGAGGAGACCTCCGACGATCTAAGTGCATTGGTCGCTGCCGCGGAATCGGCGGATGAAGCTGAAGAAATCGGAGCGTCGGAACCTGCCACAGCTGATGTAACGGAAAACGACGTTCTGTTTTCTGATCTGGATGATGAGGCCCCAGAAGTCGAGGAAGAAAACCCATCAAACATTCTAGGCGATGAAGCCAGTAGTGTTGCCTCTGAGGCAATGACCGGAATCGAGCACGGCATCATCTCGGTCGAGGAAGAAGCGCTTTTGTTGGATGAGATCGCGCTTGTTGAATCCGAACTCGAAGCAATTTCTGAAGCCGATGTGCCCAGTATTTCTGGACCAGATGAGGACGTCTCGCGCCTAATGGACGAAGCAGATGTTCAGCTGGACGATCCCGCTACCAGCGATCAGCGTGATACCTACTCGCACTTGCGCGCTGCGGTCGCCGCGACCGAGGCCGAACGCGAAGCCGTAGGCGACAAGACAAAGACACCCGAAGATGATTTTCGCGGCGATCTGGCCTCAGTCGTCAATCCACGTCGTCCCGCGGTTGAAGTCACCAGCCAGCGCCCGACCCCAGAATCGGCCGCCCCCTTGAAGCTGGTTGCCGAACAGCGCATCGATACCGAGAATGCCGATACTGGCCCTGTTACGCCGCGCCGGATCACTTCAACTGATGAAGACACGGGTGAAGAAGAAGGCGGATTTGCCACTTTCGCACAGGAACAGGGCGCCCAGTCGCTGCCTGATCTGCTTGAAGCTGCAGCTGCCTATCTGTCCTTTATCGAAGGTCAAGAGCAGTTCTCGCGCCCGCAACTTATGAACAAGGTCCGCTCGCTTAAGCAAGATGCGTTTAATCGCGAAGAAAGCCTGCGCTCCTTCGGTCAGTTGCTTCGCGATGGCAAGATCGAGAAAGCTGGAGGTGGTCGATTCGCTGCCTCAACCGACATCGGCTTCCGCCCCAATGACAACGAACGCGCTGCGGGCTAGGTCCCAGCGAATCCATTACCCCCCTCGAGTCGTAGTAGGGCCAGAGGATACTCTGGCCCTAATTCTTTTAATAGCGCGGCTTCGGCGCGACCAACCAGATTAGAATAATAAGGCCAACGCCACGTAGGGGCCGGTCAGGATCAGATCGATCAATTCACGTCCATCTTGAAACACAACATCCAGATGGCGGCACCCACCGGCGACGCTGATGCCAGGTCGTCATTTCTAGTTGGCTTGTGCCAGCGCCTCCCACTGTAACTCTGAACCATAACCAAAGCCGCCAATGTTTCCTATTGCGGTGACACTCCATCGATCGTTCAGAGCACGACTGTAGCGCGCTCCAACCAACGGGTCAGTCCAAGTTTGATCCGCGCTGAATGTGCGAACCAGCACCGTGGTTGAGACATCAAGATCCCAATGGCGCAGCCCGGCAATCGCTTCCAGCCGCGACTGTTCATCTTCATAAACCGCGAAACCGGCCCCCAGCGATGTCATGGTGCCCTCAAGCTCTCAACTGGCGGCGTTGTTAGATGGTCCGATGGAAACATAGTCTCCTAGGTTCAGGTAGTTGAACTCGCATCCAATGGACCATCCGCCATTCCGGGCCTCGCCTACAATCAGAATTGCCCCCTTTGAAATATTGAAGATCGAGGTATCCCCGTTCACCGGCGGGTTCGGCCCCACTTCAAGGGAGGTCCTGAATTCCAGCCCCCCAAAAAGGGTGCGACCGTGTAGCTCCAGTCTCCAGCCTGAGCGCCGTATGCGACACAAGACGCGGCGAACGCCGCGAAAAGCCCTTTGTTCATGCCCTAACCGCCCTTACCTGCAACGCGTTTAAGCTGCAGTCAGCGTGCCTCGCGAATGACGCACCGGCAGTCGGAAAGTCTAATTTTGATCCTGATCTGGGTCTTCTTTACCCACACCACGAAAGACAAACTTGAAGGGTAATGCCCATAGAATGCCCAACGCGACATAGACCAAAAGCTCCAGCCAGATTGGCGGGCGGTCCAGCCAGTTCACGATAGTCACAACCGCAACGATATAGACTGGCAACCCGACCAGCAGCAGTACCAGAGACCAGCGCCGCCGTGCTTTGTAGCTAAGGCCAGGCTTGTCGCTACCGCTCATCAGTCTGCAAACGGGTCGGTAACCAGAATGGTATCCTCCCGCTCCGGGCTGGTGGACAATAGGGCAACCGGGCAATCGATCAGTTCCTCGACCCGGCGCACATATTTGATTGCGTTGGCTGGCAGATCAGCCCAGCTGCGTGCACCTTCGGTTGATTCGCTCCACCCCGGCATCTCTTCGTAGATAGGAGTGCATCGCGCCTGTTGGTCGGCGGCTGTCGGCAGATAGTCCAGACGTTTGCCATCCAGCTCGTATCCAACGCAGATTTTCAGTGTCTCGAACCCATCCAGAACATCCAATTTGGTCAGCGAAATGCCGTTCACACCGCTGGTCGCGCAGGTTTGGCGTACCAGACAGGCGTCGAACCACCCGCAGCGTCGCTTGCGACCCGTCGTCGTTCCGAACTCATGTCCCCGTTCGCCCAGACGCTGGCCATCTGCATCGTCCAACTCGGTGGGGAATGGCCCCTCACCCACGCGGGTCGTGTAAGCCTTGACGATGCCCAGAACGAAGTCGATCGAGCCCGGTCCGATTCCGACGCCCGTTGAGGCCTGGCCTGCAATCACATTTGACGATGTCACAAACGGATAGGTCCCGAAATCAATATCCAGCAACGCGCCCTGCGCGCCTTCGAACAGGATACGCTTGCCCGCCTTGCGCTTCTCATTCAGCACCTTCCACACCGGTGCTGCGAAAGGCAAAATTTGCGGCGCGATCTCTTTCAGCTGCGCGATCAACGCGTCCCGATCAATCGGATCAAGCCCCAAACCATTGCGCAGCGCGTTGTGATGGACCAGCGCCCGATCCACCCGGAGCGCCAGCGTTGCGTCATCGGCCAGGTCAGCCACCCGAATTACGCGACGCCCGACCTTGTCTTCATAACACGGACCGATCCCGCGACCGGTTGTCCCGATCTTGGCGACTGAATTCTGGCTCTCGCGCGCACGATCTAACTCGCCATGGAACGGCAGGATCAGTGGGGTGTTTTCAGCAATCATCAGCGTCTCAGGCGTGATATCAACGCCTTGGGCACGGATTGTTCCGATCTCTTTGATCAGGTGCCAAGGATCAAGAACAACACCATTGCCGATCACACTCAGCTTGCCGCCGCGCACCACGCCCGAAGGCAGCGCGTGCAGTTTGTATACCTCGCCCTCAATGACCAGTGTGTGCCCGGCATTATGTCCACCCTGAAAACGCGCGATCACATCTGCACGCTCGCTGAGCCAGTCGACAATCTTGCCTTTTCCTTCGTCACCCCACTGGGCGCCGACAACAACCACGTTGGCCATATCCGGTCCTTTTGCGCTGAATAATCAAACCTGGCTCATATAGCGAGGCACAGACGGCAGGGAAACCGATATTTCGCCGCAGTTGAAAATCGCGCTGCGCGCGATGCCTCCGGCGGAGGTACTTTGGGCCAGATGAAAAACGGATCCCCTGCTTCATCTGGCCAAAAGTACCTGGGGGGAGCCGCCCGGACGGGTGGCGGGGGCAGAGCCCCTTCTGCTTTTAGCGTAAGTGTACGGGGTGACCGTGGGGTGTTGTCAGATAGGCCTCTTCCCATGCATTGCGAATATCTTGGACATCATCAGTGGGTGCTTTTCCCTGCTCAGCCAGCAGCGCCTCCAAGGTCTCCAACCAAGCGTGAAAGTAATCGTCACCACCATCCAGTTCTTTTTTGAGGCCGTTCCGTTTCAAAGTAATGGAAAACCGCTCTGCCCAGTCCGACCAATCAAACCGGCCCGCTTCGTTCAAAGCTACGGTGACTGCAAAAACCTGCGCGTGCCAGGGCTCGGCGAAAATCGGCTCCGGGGCCGAATGGGTGATACAATCGCTCATGCGGGCTCCAGATAAGATTGCCACAGATCCAATACGACCTCGTCTGATGGATGCTCAGGATTTGCCCAAAGCTCCGAGGTGGAAAACGCGACGGCGTAAAGCGGCTCAGGGGCCTCACCCAATTCATGGGCGTTGGAATCCGGCAGCACATGGGTGCCATGCAATCTGAGAATGCGACCCTTTGCGCCCGAGGCATAGGCCGGAAGTCGGGTGTGGCCGCCCTCAACCAGGCGATTTGCGCTTTGGCCCAGAGTTCGGACGGCTTGCCCGGTTTCAAACCGAACTTCGACGCTCGACGGGCGATCCGCGGGTCCACCTTTGGCCAAAGCGTCCGCGACTGCCTCAGCCTTCAGGGTGCGCTCTGCCAAAGGATGGTCACCATCCCGGTCCACACCGCGCAAATCTTCAAGCGTCAGGACACCCTTATCGACCAAAAGATCGGCTAGACCGGATATCCACTTCTCATAGTAGGAAAACCGCGCGTAGTCTTTAGGAGACAGTTTTTCACGCGCGTGGCGTGAGATATCGATATTCCATTGCCCCAGAAATCCCGCAGCGAGTGTTACCGCCAGCGCCCGACCGTGCCAGTCTTCTGCAAAGACCGGAGCGTCCTCAGCCTCCGGTACAACCGAGCCATCGCCAAAACGCCCTCCCATGTCATGAATCCGCGTCATGATGGCACCTTGGGCAGCCCGGTGCCGATCATACTGTCACGGATGACCAGCGCAGCGAGTTCTTCCTCACTCAGCCCTTCGCTGCCCTCGGGGCGCATCGGCAGGACAAGATAGCGAATCTCGGCGGTCGAGTCCCACACCCGTACGGATGTATCTTCGGGCAGCGTCACGCCAAATTCGGCAAGAACCTTGCGCGGTTCGCGTACGGCACGGGCGCGGTAGGCATCGGATTTGTACCAACCCGGCGGGATACCCAGCAGCGGCCACGGGTAACAACTGCACAAGGTGCAGACGACCATATTATGCTGTTCAGGCGTGTTCTCGACGACCACCATGTGCTCACCCTGTCGGCCGTAATAGCCCAGATCGGCCACGACCGAGGTGGCATCCTCCAGCAGCGCGGCTTTGAAATCGGGATCACTCCAGGCCTTGGCAACGACATGCGCGCCGTTCTGCGGGCCAATCTTGTTTTGATAGGTGTCGATGATTTCATCTAACGCCGCCGGATCGATCAGCCCCTTGCGGGTCAGAATCGTTTCAAGCGCCTTGACGCGAAGCGCGGGTTCAGGGGGCAACAGAGCGTGCGGGTGGTCGTGATCATCATGTGGCATGGGGCGCAGCCTGCGCGACAGAACGGCGCTCTGTCCAGTCTCTTTGGTGTGATATGAAACATCACCGCACGTGATGCCAACTCGTGACTTGCCCCCAGCATCAAACTTGCATAAGTACCACGCGATACACGCCACGCTGTACAGGACCACCATGGAAAACGTCGTTCTCATCATCCACCTTCTTCTGGCTTTGGGCCTGATTGTCGTTGTGCTGATGCAACGTTCCGAAGGCGGCGGCCTTGGCATGGGTGGCGGTGGCGGCGGGGCCATGACGGGCCGCGCGGCAGCGACCGCTCTGGGCAAGCTGACTTGGATCCTGGCTGCGTGTTTCATCGTAACCTCGATCACGCTGACGATTTTGGCCGCTCAGAAATCTTCGGGCAGCTCGGTGATTGATCGTTTGGGCGTACCTGCTCCGGCACCGGCTGAGGAAAGCGCTCCGGCGGTTCCATCTGCGGATGAACTGCTGCCGCCAGCACAAGGCGACAACGCTCCGCTGATCCCGCAGGCTGCCGACTAAGCCACAAAACCTAGAAATTCATAGGGGAACTGCAACAGCATCTTGCGGTTCTCTTGCGCTATGTGCGCGAATCCTTTATATGTGAAGTCCCGTGATGCAGCGGTTTTTTGTAAGCCGCCGGGCAGCTGATAATGACGTCTCACGGGAGCAGCCGAACAACATGGCGCGTTTTATATTCATCACTGGTGGTGTGGTTTCATCCTTGGGCAAAGGACTGGCTTCGGCGGCTCTGGGCGCGCTGTTACAGGCCCGAGGGTATTCGGTGCGTCTGCGCAAGCTGGACCCCTACCTGAACGTTGATCCGGGCACGATGTCGCCGTTCGAACATGGCGAGGTGTTCGTCACTGATGACGGGGCCGAGACCGATCTGGACCTTGGCCACTATGAGCGATTCACCGGCGTGGCCGCACGCAAAACCGACTCGGTCAGCTCGGGACGGATTTATTCCAACGTGCTCGAGAAAGAGCGCCGTGGAGATTACCTCGGCAAAACCATTCAGGTGATCCCGCACGTCACCAATGAGATCAAGGACTTCATCGCCATTGGCGAGGATGAGGTTGATTTCATGCTCTGCGAAATTGGCGGAACCGTGGGTGATATCGAAGGCCTGCCCTTCTTTGAAGCCATCCGCCAGTTCAGCCAAGACAAGCCGCGCGGTCAGTGCCTTTTCATGCACCTGACGCTGCTGCCCTACATCAAAGCCTCGGGTGAACTGAAAACCAAACCGACCCAGCATTCGGTGAAAGAGCTGCGCTCGATCGGTCTTGCGCCTGACATTCTGGTGTGTCGCTCGGAAGGACCGATTCCGACGAAAGAACGCGAAAAGCTGGCCCTGTTCTGTAACGTCCGCCCCGATAGCGTTATTGCAGCGCAGGATCTGTCCACCATCTATGACGCCCCGCTGGCCTATCACCGCGAAGGTCTGGATCAGGCGGTTTTGGACGCGTTCCAGATCAGTCCTGCCCCCAAGCCCGATCTGGCCAAGTGGGAAGACGTCAGCGACCGCATTCACAACGCAGAGGGCGAAGTGAAGGTCGCGATCGTCGGCAAATACACGCAGTTGGAAGACGCTTATAAGTCGATCGCCGAGGCGTTGACGCATGGCGGCATGGCCAACCGGGTCAAGGTCAAGGTCGAATGGGTTGATGCCGAGGTGTTCGATACCGAAGACGCCGCCCCCCATCTCGAAGGTTTCCACGCCATCCTCGTCCCCGGAGGGTTTGGCGAACGCGGCACTGAAGGCAAGATCAAGGCTGCTCAATACGCCCGCGAGCACAAGGTGCCCTATCTGGGCATCTGTCTGGGCATGCAGATGGCGGTCATCGAAGCTGCACGCAATGCGGCGGGAATCACCGAGGCCGGGTCCGAGGAATTCGACCACGAGGCCGGAAAAAAGCGTTTTGAGCCCGTTGTTTACCACCTCAAGGAATGGGTGCAGGGCAACCACAAGGTCGAGCGCAAAGTCGGTGATGACAAAGGTGGCACCATGCGTCTAGGCGCCTATAACGCCGTCCTGGCCGAAGGCTCCAAGGTCGCAGACGTCTATGGCAGCACCCAGATCGAGGAGCGCCACCGACACCGCTATGAAGTTGACATCAAGTACCGCGACAAGCTGGAAAAAGCCGGCCTGAACTTCTCGGGCATGTCCCCTGATGGCCGTCTGCCCGAGATCGTCGAATGGTCGGATCATCCATGGTTCATCGGCGTTCAGTACCACCCGGAACTGAAATCCAAACCCTTCGATCCGCACCCCCTGTTCCGCGAGTTCGTGCGCGCCGCAAAAGACACCTCGCGTCTGGTCTGATCACGGACCGATAACAGTATTGTACCCCTCGGCGCGAAATATCTTTACGCGCCGACCAGTTACACGGTTAACTGCCGCCATAGCAGCGACAGGAGACCGGCCATGACCAACCAGATTACCCAAGCAGAAACTTTTGCCGCACTGCATAAGAAGGGCGATCCGGTCATCCTTTACAATATCTGGGACCCCGGCAGCGCCGCCGCTGTGCGCGATGCGGGGGCCAAGGCACTAGCGACCGGCAGTGCTCCGGTCGCGATGGCACAGGGGTTTTCGGATGGGCAGAACATCCCCTTTGATGCGGCGCTGGACAACGCCCGCCGCATTGTTGAGGCGGTCGATATCCCGGTTACGATGGACCTTGAAGGCGCCTATGCCGAAGATACTTTCGGCATATCGGCCAATGTCAAACGCGCGCTGGAAACCGGCGTAATCGGCTTCAACTTCGAGGACCAAATTGTTGGTACTAAAGAGCTTTATGACACTGAAACCCAAGCCGCGCGTGTCGCCGCCATGCGCGAATCTTGTGATGTTGCGGGTGTGCCTGCTTTCATCAACGCCCGCACCGATATTTTCCTAAAGGCGGCTCCGGAAACGCATAACCAGGCGATGCTGGATGATGCCATGGCCCGCGCCAAAGCCTATGCCGATGCTGGTGCCAGCGGCTTCTTTGCACCGGGACTGAAAGACGAAGCGATGATTGGCCAGCTTTGCGAGGCCACCGACCTGCCGGTCAACATCATCGCCCTGCCCGGCACGCCGGTTACGCCAACGCTTGCAAAACTCGGCGTGGCGCGGATCAGCTATGGCCCGGTGCCTTATCGGCAAATGATCGCTTGGCTGCAGGACAAAGCACGCGAGGCGCTGCAGACAGGCGGTTGATCCACTTTTAAGGGATTGCATTTTATGCGGTTCCTCCGCACCTTGCATCAGATACCAGCGGAGGAATTGCCGTGGCCAGAGGTTATTGGGTCGCCCATGTCGATGTAGACGACATCGAAACCTACAAATCGTATGTCGCTGCCAACGCGGCCCCTTTTGCCGAATATGGCGGCAAATTTCTTGTGCGTGGCGGTGAAAGGACCGAGGTCGAGGGCAAAGCCCGAGCCCGTACAGTCGTGATCGAGTTTCCCAGCTATGAACAGGCCCTAGCCTGTTATGAATGTGCAGGATATCAGGCCGCCAAAACCCTTCGTGAACCGGTATCAACCGCCGATCTTGTGATTATTCAGGGCTATGAGGGCTAGCACCGCTTGGCGCACCTCGAATTACGGAATATCTTGACCTCATGTTGAAAAAATTCTTCCAGGCCTTCCGGCCTCCGCAACATGACAAGTTGCCCGATCCTGATGCCGAACTGGCTTTGGGGGCGCTGCTGGTGCGCGTGGCACAGGCCGATCGCGACTATAAGCTGGAAGAGATCAGCCTGATCGACCGCATCCTTGCGCGTCTCTACCAGCACAACGCGATCGAGGCCGCCAAGGTCCGCGCCACTTGCGAGAAGCTGCACGCAGCCGCCCCCGAAACCGACACGTTCGGCAAGCTGATCCGCGAAACCACCAATCTGAACGAACGTCTGGCCGCTCTGGACGCGCTTTGGGAGGTGGTGCTGGCCGACGGCAATACGGATGAAGGAGAAGTCAAGATGGTCGAAGAAGCCCGCATTGCCATGGGTCTCAGCTTCAACGACAGTAAGGCCGCACGCGAACGGATACAAAGCCGCTTGGAAGCGACCTAAGCAGCCTCTATATCTTTGACCATGTTCAGTGATTTCCTGTCCCGGCTCACGCAGCCGCAGCCCGACCCGCTTGTCGAAGATGACGCCCGTCTGGCCCTCACCGCCTTGTTGGTGCGAATTGCACGATCCGACAATGACTATGCCGATACCGAAATGGCCCGGATCGACCGCATCTCGGCTGAACGTTTTGGCCTGTCCCCGTTCGAAGCCGCCTCCCTGCGCGCCTGTGCTGAAGATCTTGAGGCAGAAGCCCCCGACACCGTCCGCTTTACCCGCGCCATCAAAGAGGCCATTGCCTATGATGATCGCCTAGCCGTGGTGCAGGCAATGTGGTCGGTTGCATTGGCAGATGGACACCGCAGCGGAGAAGAGGATTCGCTGCTGCGTCTCGTCGTAAGCCTGTTGGGTGTCAGCGACGTGGATTCGGCACTGGCACGGCAAAAAGCAGCCAAAGCCTGAGCCAATTGCAGCACAGCCAAGCGATAAGCCCAACTACGAAGCTGCTGGATAATTTTACCTGAGCTGAGAAAGCTTGATGTCGGCTTCGTGTCCAATCTAGACATTGACGATTGGCTATGCGCACTGTGAATCATGGCGCTGACGGAAGACCTGAAGCAAATTCTAGAAACTGCTCTGCCAACCGATCCCAGCTTTCGTCGGATCGATAAGGCCGTGATAGACAGCTGCCTTAGTGAAACCCGGCGATACGCCTCGGAGGGCTGTATCGAAGCCTTCTTGATGTCCGCGATGCGCCTATTGGCACTCCCCCAAAATGGGCACACAAGGCTGATCCCGAATGATGCGATCTCGGTGCTGCCGCTGAGGTTCGTGAACGTGGGGCGTTCAGTGCAAGTCATGGGGGCGGCACCAGGGGTAATTGCACCGCGTGGAAAATTGATCGCGATCAACGGTGCGGCTTTGAGCAAAATTGAAGCCACGGCAGAGAATTTTCTGGCGGGAACATGCCAAAGGAAAAGGGTCATCGGTCCGATCCTTTTTGCGTGGCCGTACGCTTTGGCACATTTGGGTTTTTCGTCAAACGGCAAAGCGACCGAATATCGTGTGCAGGACGAAAATGGACAGATAGCGAATCTGAAATTGGCAAATGAACATACGGTTCCCGGATCGATGCTCTACCCGAGAAACGAGCACGGCAAGGCTGATCCAGCTTGGGAGCCCGAGATTTTTGTGGAAATACAGGACTGGCAAGAGCTTGGGCTATCAATAGTGTTACCAAGCTTCTTTGATCCGAACGAAAGTGCGCTACCCAAAGCCATCTCAGCCGCAGTGGAACATGTGCGCGCCGGCTCGACCAAAACACTTCTGATTGACGTTCGCGGAAATACTGGTGGCGACTTTCTTCTAACGATGCCTTTGATCGACGCGATCTCGGAAAGCGCAAACAAGCAGGTTGTTGTGCTCGTCGATAAATTCACGTTTTCCGCAGCGATAGTGTTTGTAGCGATCCTTAGACATCGATTGGGAAACAGGCTCAAACTCATCGGGGAAGAAATGGGTGACGGATTGACGTTCTTTGCCGAGGGCGGGTTGCTCGATTTGCCGGTTAGCGGAGCGGTCGTTCGATACTCAACAGCCTTTCACGACTGGAAGAATGGAACGTCTGACGAAACCACACCGCCCGATATCGCGCGGCAAATCGTACCCGCAGGAGCACTGAGTTTAGATTTGGAATGGGTCGCACGGCCTACTGGTGAGGATGCAAACGTCGCGTTCTATCAACAAATTCTCAAAAGCGTGAACGATTAGACGAACGGCCGGTAAGTCCCGCAATGTTGGCATTGGATATCGTTCGTATGATGGTGGTGTCGATAGCCTGAGAACCGTCACTGCAAATCTCATAAGGTTACCTGTCTGTTCGCCCTAACGGCACGCAAATCGCCCAACCAACTGACAATTCTGACAGCGTCATTGGCCAAATTGGCTATTTCTCAGCGTGAACTTGTTATTTGCGCATTGCATTAGCCCGATTTTTCAGCCCTATTACCGCACCAACACCAATCATATCTGGACAGCCCGTGACAGACGCCGCTCCCGTCATCGAGATCAAGAACCTTCACAAAAGCTTTGGCCAACTTGAGGTGCTCAAGGGCGTGGATATCACCGCGCATCGCGGCGACGTTGTCTCGCTGATCGGGTCTTCAGGCTCGGGGAAATCCACCCTATTACGCTGCTGCAACCTGTTGGAAGACAGCCAAGAAGGCGAGATTCTGTTCAAAGGCGAACCTGTCCGCTGGACCGGCAGCCACAATCACCGTCGTCCCGCCGACCCCAAACAGGTGCTGCGCATCCGCACCAACCTGTCGATGGTGTTTCAGCAGTTTAATCTGTGGGCGCATATGACCATCCTGCAAAACGTGATGGAGGCCCCCGTCACCGTTCTGGGCCGAGATCGGTCTGAGGTTGAGGACAGCGCACGCAGGTATCTGGAAAAGGTCGGCATCGGCGACAAATGCGATGTTTATCCGGCACAGCTGTCGGGCGGACAGCAACAGCGCGCCGCGATCGCGCGCGGCCTGTGCATGGAACCGCAGGCGCTGCTGTTCGATGAACCGACCTCGGCGCTCGATCCCGAACTGGAACAGGAAGTGATCAAGGTGATCAAGGATCTGGCCGCGGAAGGCCGCACCATGATCATCGTGACCCACGACATGAAGATGGCTGCGGATATCTCGAGCCACGTCGTCTTCCTGCATCAGGGCCTGATCGAAGAAGAGGGCCTGCCAGAAGATCTATTCACCACCCCTGAATCCGAACGGCTTCAGGGCTTTCTCTCCGCCACTCAGGCGGCTTAATCAACGGACAGAACCAATAAGGGGAGTAACAATGAAAAACCTGATTCTGACCACTGCAGCACTGGCGCTGACCGCCGGTATCGCCATGGCCGATACCGTGCGCATGGGCACCGAGGGTGCCTATGCGCCTTGGAACTTCATCAACGACGCGGGCGAGATCGACGGTTTCGAACGTGAACTGGGCGATGAGCTGTGCAAGCGCGCGAATCTGGAATGCGAATGGGTCAAGAACGACTGGGATTCGATCATTCCGAACCTGGTGTCGGGCAACTATGACGTGATCATCGCAGGTATGTCGATCACCGACGAGCGCGACGAAGTCATCGACTTCACCCAGAACTATACGCCACCGGATCCGTCTGCCTATGTTGCGCTGTCCGATGACGTTGACGTCGCTGGTGGCGTTGTCGCAGCTCAGACCGGGACCATTCAGGCGGGTTACATTGCTGAATCCGGTGCAACTCTGGTCGAATTCGCCAGCCCTGAAGAAACCATCGCAGCCGTCCGCAACGGCGAAGCCGATGCTGTGCTGGCTGACAAATCCTTCCTCGCACCGATCGTCGAAGAAGACGGTGAGCTGAAATTTGTTGCCGATGACGTACCGCTGGGCGGTGGCGTCGGCATGGGCATCCGTGAATCGGACGGTGAACTGAAAGAAAAGTTCAACGCAGCGATCCAATCCATGAAGGACGATGGCAGCCTGAACGAGCTGATCACCAAGTGGGAAGTGTCCTCGACCTTCTGATCTGATGATCCAAGTGGCGCGCCCTGAACGCTGGGCGCGTCCCTGCAGCGCCCTTGCCAGTCTAAGAGGCCCGCCATTTTCTCGTACTGCTCCGATCCCGATACGCTGGGTACATTCCGTTGGTTCTCATGCTACCTGACCAACGGTGTCCACTGGTCGTTCTACGCCTCATTCCTCAAGGTGCTGGCCTTGCTGGCGGTCACCGCCCCGGTTGCATTAGGTTTTGGCTTTGTCGGAGCCATGGCAGCGCGCTCGCATATCCCGCCGGTTAGCTGGTTGGGCAAAGGGTATATCGCGATTGTACGCGGTGTGCCGGATATTGCTTTTTTCATGTTCTTCGTGATCGCTCTGGATCAGGGTTTTGAGTGGGTAAGACACAAGATTCTCTGCCCCGACTGGACCGATCCGATCCGTCAGGGCAACGATTTCCTCGTCTGCCAGGCCGCCAAACTGCCACTGGGCAGCGCCCCTGAATGGGTGCACGAAACCTATGGTTTTTTCCTCGCGGTCATCACATTTTCCATTGTGTTCGGCGCTTTCGCTGCCAACGTCTTGTTCGGCGGCATGCGCGCCGTGCCGCATGCGCAGCTGGAAACGGCAGAAGCCTACGGCATGACCCGACGCCAGACATTCTGGAAAATCCTTGTTCCTCAAATGTGGGTCTATGCCCTGCCCGGTCTGTCCAACCTTTGGATGGTGTTGATCAAGGCGACCCCCCTGCTGTTCCTGCTGGGGGTCGAAGATATCGTCTATTGGGCCCGCGAATTGGGCGGCACAAAAACTTCGAAATTCACGCAGTACCCCCATGGCGATTGGCGCATGTGGTACTTCCTTGGATTGCTGATCTTTTACCTTGGTATGACGCGTTTCTCGGAACTCGGGCTTGAAAAACTGATGCGTCGCCTGTCCCACGGTCAGGCAACATCCGGCGGAGAGCTTCTGCGTAAGGAGACCACCGCATGAGCTGCATCCAGACCATACAGGATTATGGCCTCCGTTCGCTTGGCTTCGGTGAACGCCTTCTGCCCAAGACCGATTTCACATTGTGTGAGCAGTTTACCCTGATCGGCTCGGGCATGATCTGGAACGTCTATTTCGGCGCGATGGCGCTGGCGACCGGGTTCTTTTTGGCCACTGCACTGGCCGTTGGAAAAGCATCCACCAACAAATGGCTGCGCAAACCGTCCGAGTGGTTCATCTTCCTGTTCCGGGGGTCGCCGCTCTTCATTCAGTTCTTCTTTGCATATTTCTTCTTCCTGTCACTGAAGAAAACTTACCCGATGTTTGACGCTCTGACCTCGGCTTGGCTGGGCGCCCTGATTGTGCTGTTCCTGAACACAGCCGCCTATTCGGGCGAGATCTTCTATGGCGCCCTACGCTCGATCCCCAAGGGAGATATTGAAGCGGCAGATGCCTACGGCATGTCGGGCTGGTCCCGGTTCCGCCGCATCGTCTGGCCCACCATGCTGCGGTTGGCATGGCCCGCCTATACGAACGAGGCGATCTTTCTGTTCCACGCAACTACGCTGGTCTTCTTCTCGGCCTTCCCGGCCTGGCAGCAAAGGGGCGATGCGCTGTACTACGCCAGCTATTTCGCGGACAAGACGTTCAACCCGTTCATCCCCTACCCGATTCTGGCATTCTATTTCATCCTGTTGACGCTGGTGATCGTTTGGGGGTTTGGCATGATCAACAAACGCCTGAACCGCCACCTGCCAGCCGAGCGAAAAGCAAAGATGCGGTTCCGCCTGAACCTTGCCCGCTAAGCCCAGTCCACTGGATTGAGTCGGAACAGTTTCGAAAGCTGCTCGTAGACTTCTGGCACCTCGTGCTTCAACGCACGGGGGCGCTCGAAGAATACTTCGACCGAGACCGCAAAGAACTCTTCATGCCCCGTCGCACCATAGGGGTCGATTACCGTACGCCGCCCGCTCTCAACAGCGTGGACATGCGCGTCATAGGCGGTCAGGAAAACCTTTTCCCATTCGGCAAAACTCTGCCCTTCGCTCAGGATCGGCACACCATTCGTACCTCCGGACAGATCATCAATCTGATGCGCAAATTCGTGTAGCACCACATTCTGCCCATCGCGATCATCCAGCGCGCCCTGCCGACTGTGTGCCCATGACAAAATGACCGGCCCGCGATCCCAGCTTTCGCCGGTTCTCACGATCTCTTTCTCAGACACGACATAACCCGAGCGTCGCTGCTGCTTTGACTTGAACGCATTGGGATAGATCAGGATCGTCGTCAGGTTATCGTACCAAAGGTCACTGTTGATCACGAGCAGACAGGCTTGCGCCGCAATCGACAGCTCCATCTCTTCGGTCACTTCCAACCCGTCGCAGCCATAAAAGCTGACCTGATCCAGAAACAGATTCACTTTGCCATCCAGGTGGCTGCGCAATGAGGCGGGTAGCCGCCGGATGATGGGCACCTGTTGTTCGATGATGTCACCCTGATGCGAGGTCAGATGGGTCGCCAGCAGTGCCGCGCGGGCCTGCTTTTTGGACCAGAGATAATAGCCGATCCCGCCAGCGATCAGTAATGCAGTAGTAAGAAAGATGAACATACCCGAGACTATAGGCATCACCGCTCCGGGCACAATCAGGTGCCTAACTGTTGTACAACTCGGAAGAAAGCGGTTTTGATCCCTGTACAAGTTGGAAGATTTCCAGCTTCGGCCCTCATCGCAAAAAGCGTTGACTCATAATTTGATCAAATTTAGTGACAAGGCGCCAATCCTGATTTAAACCTCTCGTGACAAGACCACGGAGCCCCCAATGGACCTGAGCGCCCTGCACACATTTCGCGTCGCCGCCTGTGACCTGAACGGACAGATGCGCGGCAAACGCGTGCCGCCCTCCTATGCCAGCAAGCTGGATAAGGGGGCTGTTCGAATGCCGTTCTCAGCGCTCAATGTCGATCTTTGGGGAGCCGATATTGATGGCAGCCCGCTGGTCTTCGAAAGCGGAGATGCCGATGGCGTCCTACGTCCGACGGGGCGGGGCCCAGTTCCGGTGCCCTGGCTCGACACAGCCACGGCTCTGGTGCCCATGTGCCTTTATCATGATGATGGAACTCCCTTTGCGGGCGATCCCCGGCACGCGCTATCTGCTGTACTGGACCGCTATGCAGAACGAGGCTGGTCGGTTGTTGCCGCCACTGAGCTGGAATTCACTCTGCTCGACGCTTCAGGCGACCAACCGCAAGCTCCTATCAACCCGGTCACCGGCCGCAGACTGCAGGACGAGGCCGTTCTATCGATGGCCGAGATGGATGCCTTTGATGCGTTCTTCACCGATCTTTACGATGGCTGCACCGCAATGGGCATCCCGGCCCAAACCGCCATTTCTGAGAGCGGGATTGGTCAATTTGAGATCAACCTGAATCATCAGGACGCCTTGCGCTGCGCCGATGATACGTGGCTTTTCAAAGGCTTGACGCGTGGCCTTGCACGAAAACACGGATTCACTGCGACCTTCATGGCCAAACCTTACGCCGAGGATGCTGGCAACGGGATGCATGTGCACTTCTCGGTTATAGACGCTGATGGCCAAAATATCTTTGACGACGGGGGGGCCGAAGGCACCGAATTGCTGCGCTCAGCGGTTGCGGGATGTCTGGCCGCAATGCCCGGCTCAACCCTGATCTTCGCGCCGCACGGAAACTCTTACACACGGCTTGTACCCGGCGCGCATGCCCCCACTGGTGCCAGTTGGGCCTATGAGAACCGCACAGCCGCCCTGCGCATTCCGGGCGGTGCCCCTGCCGCCCGACGGATCGAACATCGCGTCGCTGGGGGAGACATCAACCCCTATCTCATGCTGGCCGCCGTGCTAGGTGCCGCGCTGCTTGGTATAGAGGACGCCTTGCAGCCACCTGCTCCGATATCCGGAAATGCTTATGAGGTTGCAGACCTTCCGCAGCTTGCTCCCGACTGGTCCTCGGCAATTTCCGCATTTGAGACAGACCGGTTGGTTGCGCGCATCTTCCCTGCTGACCTGATCCGCTACATGGCGATGACAAAACGGCAGGAAATCGCACGCTTCGCAGAGCGGCCCCCAGAAAGCCACTGGCTTAGCTATCTCGAGAGCGTATGAGCCTCTTGCCCGCCTCGTTCTGCTCCGCTAGAATAAATTTGATCAAATTTGGTGAACTATGAAAATCGGCATCCTTGTAACCGGCCACCCACCCGACGAATTGTATGATCAATTCGGGGAATATGATGGAATGTTTCGTGCATTGCTGGGCGGCAACGGCTTCGAATTCCAGACATATGCAGTCGTCGATGGCGAGTTTCCTGAGGACGCACATCAGGCGGATGGATGGGTCATCACGGGCTCACGCCATGGTGCTTACGAAGATCACCCGTGGATACCACCGCTCGAGCAATTGATCCGGGACATTCAGAAAACCGGAAACCCGCTGATCGGTGTCTGCTTTGGTCACCAGATCATCGCGCAAGCCCTTGGTGGAAAAGTGGAAAAGTTCAAAGATGGTTGGGCCATTGGACGCACCGATTATCGTTTTGGCGATCAATCCGTCTCCCTGAACGCATGGCATCAGGATCAGGTGACCCAACTGCCCGAAGGTGCTGTGGTCACTGGCACGAATGACTTTTGCCAAAACGCCATGGTCACTTATGGCGATACGATCTGGACCGTGCAGGCCCATCCTGAATATGGAAATGACTTCATTCAGGGCTTGATGGAGACCCGAGGCAAAGGTGTGGTTCCTGATGCGTTGATGCAGGCGGCCGCGAACCGGCATGATGCCCCGGATGACAATGCCAAAATCGGTCGCCACATGGCAGAATTCCTAAAGAAAGCGAGGGCCTAATGGCCGACTGGACAGATCAACTGCCTGAAGCGGCACGCACCTACTTTGAAGGCAAACGGCTGGATGAGGTTGAATGCATCATCTCTGACCTGCCCGGCATCGCCCGCGGCAAGGCGGTCCCGGCGTCAAAGTTTGCCAAGCAATCCTATTTTCACCTACCCGACAGCATTTTCTACCAGACCATCACAGGGGATTGGGGCGAAGCTGCAGGTGAGGACGGTTTCATTGAGCGGGACATGATCCTGAAACCCGACTTCTCAACTGCGTCGGCCGCTCCTTGGACGGGCGACTGGACCTTGCAGGTGATTCACGACGCGTTCGACCGAGATGGCGAGCCGATCCCTTTCAGCCCCCGCAATGTGCTCAAACGCGTTGTGAAGATGTATCACGACAAAGGTTGGAAGCCGGTTGTCGCCCCTGAGATGGAATTTTTCCTTGTCGCGCCGAATGTAGACCCGGCGCAAGGGATCAAGCCGATGATGGGCCGCTCGGGCCGTCCGGCGGCGGCGCGGCAGGCCTATTCGATGACGGCGGTCGATGAGTTCGGGCCGGTGATCGACGACATCTACGACTTTGCCGAGTTTCAGGGGTTTGAAATCGACGGGATCACGCAAGAAGGCGGGGCCGGGCAGTTGGAGATCAATCTGCGTCATGGCGATCCTGTAAAACTGGCCGATGAGGTATTCTACTTCAAACGTCTGATCCGCGAAGCCGCGCTGCGTCATAACTGCTTTGCAACATTCATGGCGAAACCGATCGAGGATGAGCCGGGCTCGGCCATGCACATCCATCACTCAATTATCGATATGGAATCGGGTCAGAATATTTTCTCGGGCCCTCAGGGCGGAGAAACGGACGCCTTCTACAACTTCATCGCCGGCTTGCAAAACCACCTGCCCGCAGGGCTTGCGGTGATGGCGCCGTATGTGAATTCTTATCGCCGCTACGTCAAAGACCACGCGGCTCCGATCAATCTGGAGTGGGCGCGCGACAACCGCACAACCGGCATTCGCGTACCTCTGTCCGGCCCCGAGGCGCGACGGGTCGAGAATCGCATCGCAGGCATGGACTGCAACCCTTATCTGGGCATCGCATTGTCACTGGCCTGCGGCTATTTGGGGCTGACTCAGCAAGAACGCCCACGCCGCCAATTCTACGGTGACGCCTATGAAGGCGACGGCGATATCCCTCAGATCATGGGTGAAGCCCTGGACTTGTTTGATGAAGCAACAGCCCTGCACGAAGTTCTGGGTCCTGAATTCGCCCGCGTCTACGGCATCGTCAAGCGTGCTGAGTACGAAGAGTTCTTGCAGGTCATTTCCCCGTGGGAACGCGAGCATCTGCTGATGAACGTCTAAGGCAACGACGCGATGAACCTGCTGTATTCCAATGATCGCAAGGCGGAGTACCCGCCGAGCTGGTACGCCGCGACTGCGCATCCATTCGACCGCTATCCGGCACTTGTAGGCGACCACACCGCGGACGTCTGCATTGTCGGGGGCGGATATACGGGCCTTTCGGCCGCTTTGCATTTAGCTGAGGCCGGGTTCGATGTTGTCCTGCTCGAAGCTCACCGCGCGGGCTTTGGCGCTTCGGGTCGCAACGGAGGCCAACTGGGCAGCGCACAGCGGATGGACCAGGAGGATCTTGAGCGGCTCGTTGGCGATGACGACGCCTTAAAGCTTTGGGATCTGGCCGAAGATGCAAAGGATCTGGTCAAATCACTGATCTCAAAGCATCAGATCGACTGCGATCTGAAGCCAGGAATTGCGGTTCTGGGCTTCAACGACTCGGAGCGCGCTGAGCTACATGATCACGCGGCGCATCTGTCGGGCAGATACAAATACGACCAAATCGAAGCCCTGGATGCCGATGCTGCGCGCGGGCTTTGTCCCTCACCTGCCTATGCGGGTGGGTATCTGGACAATGGTGCGGCGCATTTGCATCCGTTGAACTATGCGCTTGGCCTCGCGCGCGCCGCGGTCGGAGCGGGGTTACGACTGCATGAAGACACCGAGGTTCTTGGCATCGATCAGGGCGCTCGCGTGACTGTGCGCACGGAAAAAGGCAAGATCACCGCAGATAACGTTATTCTGGCCTGCAACGGATATCTCGGCGATCTGAACCGGCAAGTTGCATCGCGTGTGATGCCCATCAACAATTTCATCGCGGCAACCGAGCCATTGGGCGCCGAGGCGCAAAAGGTATTGGCCAAGGATATCGCCGTTGCTGACACGAAATTCGTGGTGAACTACTTCCGGTTAAGTGCAGATGGAAGGCTGCTGTTTGGGGGTGGCGAAAGCTATGGTTATCGTTTCCCCGAGGACATCGCCGCCAAGGTGCGCAAACCGATGACCGAGATTTACCCGCATCTGCGAGACGTCAAGATTGACTATGCTTGGGGTGGAACCCTCGGTATCACCATGCGGCGTATGCCCTACCTCGCCCGGATCGCACCGAATATCCTGTCCGCCTCGGGTTATTCCGGTCACGGCGTTGGCACTGCGACCCATGCGGGGCAACTAATGGCACTGGCGATTCAGGGACAGGCTGAGGGGTTTGATACCATGGCCCGCGTTCCTGCGCTGCCATTCCCTGGTGGACCCGCATTGCGAACGCCCCTGTTGATCTTGGCGATGACTTGGTACGCGACGCGCGACAGGCTGGGTATCTGAACACATTCCATACGACGAATTGGTGAAATCTCGCTGACGATGCGAATTGGGACTTGGCTTGTCAGAGCATCGAATTTATATTTCCCAAAGATAAAATTCGGGAAATCCAAATATGACGCTTGTACCCAACGTTCATGAAGCCGAACCTATCCCCGCAGCCGCAAGAGACGCCATCGACGCCCTGATGAAGTCAGGCGATCTGTTCCGCTATACCGCCCCGCAGGATGCGCCTGTCGCCCTGCTGGAAACAGAATTCGCAGAACTACTTGGCACGAAATACGCGCTCGCTGTTTCGTCCTGTTCCGCAGCACTATTTCTGTCGCTCAAAGCGTTGGGCTTACCCCGCGATGCGCGGGTTCTGATTCCCGGATTTACCTTTGCGGCCGTGCCGTCTTCAATCGTGCACGCGGATTGCATTCCGGTTCTGTGCGAAGTCGGCGACAATTATCGCGTCGATGTGGCCGACTTCGCCGCCAAGCTCGACAGCGTGCAGGCGGTGATCATCAGCCACATGCGCGGCCATACTTCGGATATAGACGCCATCATGGAGTTGTGTGACGCACTCGATATCCCTGTGATCGAAGACGCGGCCCATTCACTGGGCACAACCTGGCATGGGCGTAATATTGGCACTATCGGCAAGGTAGGCTGCTTCTCGTTCCAGTCTTACAAGATGATCAACGCCGGTGAAGGTGGCATTCTGGTTAGCGATGATGCTGATCTGGTTGCTCAGGCGGTCATCATGTCGGGTGCGTACGAGCATAACTGGAAAAAACACTCGGGCTCGTCAGAGCTGGAACAGGCCTTTGCCAAATGGCAGAACCGATTGCCACTGTATAACTTGCGCATGAGCAACCTCAGCGCCGCAGTCATTCGCCCGCAAATCCCCGAACTGGCCCGCCGAGTGCGCGACGGGCTGGCAAACCATGACTATGTGGCTGATCGACTGAACACGTCGCCCTATATCGATGTCCCTGCCCCTCTGGCGCCCGAGCAGCGCGCACCGGATTCAATCCAGTTTAATCTGGTTGACCTTAACGACGAAGAAATTCGCGCCTTCGCCGCTGCTGCCGAAGCGCGTGGCGTCAAAGTGCAGGTGTTTGGCATGAGTCAGGACAATGCCCGCGCCTTCTGGAACTGGCAGTTCCTGCCCGAGCAGTTTGATCTGCCGCAGACCCGCGCAATGTTGATGAAGGCCTGTGATGTGCGCCTGCCTGTGCGCCTGACACGCGAAGAGCTGGACGTCATTGCCGACATCCTACTGGCCTCGATTGGTGAAGTTGTTGGTCCGATGCCGGTTTATGGCACCTAGCTCTAACGCCTGCCCAGATCGAACTCCTGTATAGACAGAAACAATGCATCAATCCCATCGGGGGTTGGTGCAATACGCGATAGTATTCCTGCAACGGCGAGGCCCGCATCGGTTTGTACGAGGAACGGTGCACCAGAATCTCCCATCATGACCGGGCAAATCCCATGGAAAAGCCCATCACCTGACGGGTTTGGGGCACATGAGCCCGTTTGACTCAGCACATGCGGGCGCAATCCGGGGTACCCTACGACCGAACCGACCCTCTCAGCGGTCTGGAAAATCGAGAAAAAGCCCAACTGGACTCCAATCGGCTGGTCCAGTTCCAATACGGCCCAATCCAGATCAGCGCGATTGTTGAAACGACCACCGACACCCTGCTCTGCATCAAGCCGGTAGGCAGTGACGGATGAGACAGCAATGGCCTCACCGCGTTGATAACCCGATGCAAAGCGGATGCTGCCAGGAGGGATCCAGCGCTGACGGGCAGTGTTGAACAGACAATGCGCTGCGGTCAGAACCAAATGTTCAGCGACAAGAACACCCGTGCAGTGCGACCGTTGGCTACGACTGGCAAAGTTGACGCGCCCTATCGCGCGCCAAGGTTCAGTCGAAGCGTCCAGAATTTCGCGCGCGCGGATATCATCGCAGCCCGCAGCGGTATCGTGTCCTAATGTGCAGACAGGTTCCCAGATCGACGTGAACTGCCCTTGTGCTGCAGTCTGGGATGCCCAAAGCACCGCGCACAGCACAAACAGCCAACGCATCGGTAAAATCAGCTCAGCTTTGAAAGCTTCTGCTGCAAATCGGCAAGCTGCTTCTTGATGTCGTCCAGATCTTCTTTCGGCTCGGACGGTGCCTCAGGCTCTTGCTCGGGGCTGGACCAGTTGCCAGCCAAGCCCCCGGTCATTGCCTTCAGGAAAGCCTTTTGCTGCGCCTGCATCGCGTCGAAACCCGGCATCTGTGACATCGGGTTCATCGCATTCATGTTTTCCATCATCTTGGACTGGCTTTCACGCAGCATCTCGAACGAGCTCTGCAGGAATTGTGGCATCATGCCCCCGCCCGGCACCATGTAGCTACGGACCAGATCATTCAGGACGTTGACCGGCAGCACATTCTCGCCACGGCTTTCGTGTTCGGCAATGATTTGAAGCAGATATTGGCGGGTCAGATCATCGCCGGTTTTCAGGTCGATGATCTGCACTTCACGCCCGTCGCGAATAAAGCCCGCGATATCTTCAAGCGTCACGTAATCGCTAGTCTCAGTATTATACAGCCGACGGCTGGCATAACGCTTGATCAGCAGAGGTTTTTCTTGTTCCGACACCCTGTACCCTCCCCAAGGATGATGCGTTGCAGCAGAGGTTATGCGACTGCAGAACAAAAAGAAAGGGCAGGTCAAGCGACCTGCCCGCAGCGATTGCACCATTTGGGAGGAATGGGTGCTAAGTCGCAGTCTTATCTTACTTTGCAGTTGCTGCTTTCTTTGCTGCAGCAGTCACCTCGTTGGTGGCTTTTTTGACAGCTGCAGTTGCATCTTCTGCAGCGTCTTTGCCAGCCGCCATCAGCAGCTCAACGGTTTCGGTCTGAACTTTTTTCGCAATCTCAGCGAAAGCAGCCAGGTTTTCAGCAGCAACTTCAGCCGACGCGCTTGCGAAGTCGGTTGCGGCTTTTGCGTAATCTGCAGGCTCGGTTTTTGCTTTCGACATCTCGGTCAGTTTGGCCAGAGTTTCTTTGGTCCATTTGTTCGAGATTTCAGCCGATTTTTCAGCTGCGTCCAGAGCAACACCCGACAGCTTTTCGTTCAGCGAAGCGGTCGATTTGAATGCGTCTTCCAGAGCGGTTGTGTCAACCGGGAACGCGCCCATCATGTCTTTCAGGGTCGCGGTAAAGTCTTGGGTCTTTGCCATTGTCCTAAATCCTTCTAGCCGTTCCGGGCCCACCCCGGTTCTCATCAGCTTGAAGGCAATATGATTGCTGCATCGCAGCATTGCAAGTTTTTTCTTGCTGCGATGCAGAAAATTTTGAGTTTCAAAGTGATATCAGCGGTTTGCCTTGACCAAAACATAGGTCCCCGGAGCCGGACATAAGCGCGGATGATCCGAATCGCCGGTATCCCGGGCCGGAACCTGCTTGCCTGACCGCTTCTTCAACCACGCTTCCCACATCGGCCACCACGAACCTTCGTGGAAGTCAGCCTCTTTCAGCCAGGTCTCAGCATCCGCTTTAAGATCAGGGTTGGTATAGTGGCCGTATTTCTTCTTACTGGGCGGATTGACGATGCCTGCGATATGACCGGACTCAGACACGACAAAGGATTTTGATTTCGAACCCATCTGCTGCACACCGCGATAGCAGTCTTTCCAGGCGGCAATATGGTCTGTTTCACAGGTAATCGCCATAAGCGGCACATCCACATCTTTGATATGCAGCTTCTGCCCCAGCAATTCGAACCCGTCCGTCACGAAACCATTGCCCTGACATAAACCGCGCAGATACTGGATCGCCATCTTTCCTGGCAGATTGGCCCCATCACCGTTCCAGTAAAGCAGATCGAAGGCGGGCGGTGTCTCACCCATCATGTAGCTGCGGATCGCCGGTGTGTAGATCAGATCCCGTGAACGCAGGAAAGACATCGTCCGGCCAATGATCCAGGCCTTCAGCACGCCGTCTTTTGAAACCTGATCTTCGATCCCATCTACGAAATCGTTTTGCAGGAACGGCGTAAATTCTCCCTGCTCGCCAAAATCCGTCAGAGTTGTGAAGAAGGTAGCCGATTTGACCGATTTGTCGCCGCGTTGCTTCATTAGCGAAAGGGTTAGGCTGAGTGTCGTTCCAGCAATGCAGTAGCCTACCGCGTTGACCTGCTTGACCTTGCAGATTTTCTTGGCCTCTTCGATGGCAGTCAGAAACCCTTCCTGAATATAGTCTTCCATCCCGATATCAGCATGAGAGCTGTCGGCATTGACCCAGCTGACCACAAACAGGGTATAGCCCTGCTCGGTCACCCATTTAATCAAGCTGTTCTGAGCCTTCAGGTCGAGGATATAGAATTTGTTGATCCAGGGCGGGAACAGAACGATCGGGGTTTCATGCACCGTCTCGGTCACCGGTTTATATTGTATCAGTTCCATCATCCGATTGCGGTAAACGACGTCTCCAGGCGTTGTCGCGATATTGCCACCGATCTCAAAGGCGCTTTCGTCGGCGAGCCGGACAACCATCTCGCCGTCATTGGCCTCAAGATCGGATACGAGGTTTTCAAGCCCTTGTATTAATGACTGACCTTCAGTCTCGACGGCTTTCTCCAGCGCATCGGGGTTGGTGGCCAGAAAATTCGTCGGCGCCATCATATCGATGATCTGTTGCGAGAAATAACGCAGGCGCTGTTTGTCTTTGGTATCTAGGTCATCAACAGATGCGACAGCCTGAGCGATCGCATCAGCATTGGTCTGGTATTGCTGGCGGATCAAGCGGAAATAGGGGTTGGTGTCCCACATCGGGTTGGAAAACCGCTTATCTTTGACTGGGGCGTCCGGCTCTTCGCTTTCGCCAGAAGTCATCGCTTTCTGCGCTTCGGCAAAGTTGAGTACTGACTTTCCCCAATACTCAATCTGTTGTTCCAGCAGCTTTGAGGGGTTTTGCATGACATCGGCCCAATAGGCTGTTGCTGCTTTTGCAAAAAGCTCTTGATTCGGGCCGTCTAACGCAGGGGTATGCGGCGTTTTTCCCGCCATGACTTCGACGAGGCGTTTGGACAATTCTTCGACTTTGCCCATATTTTCTTTAAGTCGTTCAATATGTTCTTCAGTCAATTCTGGCGTCTGGTCGTCGGTAGTTGTCATTTTAACAATTCCCCCCTAGTCTCGCTGCTGTGCAGAATAACGTCGTAGGCGTCGGGGGGCAAAGCGGCGAATGGTCCGAATTCTCAGGCTGATACTCAGGAGGCACATTCGATGCGCTACATGATGACTTACGACCTGATGGAAACCATGCGTAACACCAACCAATGGCTTGGTGCAACCGCCAGCGCGATGGCGTCCTATCCCCTGTTTTCGATGACACCCAATCCGGCCTTCAACTGGATGGCAGCCTGGGGTGAAGTAACCGAGCGAACATTCCAACGTATGGTCGTCAAACCCGATTGGGGTATTCGCACCTTCACCTGCGAAGATGGCAAGGACCATTTGGTCGATGTCACAACAGTGCTTGAGCGCCCGTTCGGCGACCTGATCCACTTCCGCGTCAACGGGCGTGAAGAGCAGCCTCGCAAAGTTCTGCTGGTGGCACCCATGTCGGGCCATTATGCGACGCTGCTGCGCTCGACCGTCAAAAGCTTGTTGGTCAATTGCGAGGTTTACATCACCGATTGGCATAATGCGCGCGATATCCCTGTGTCCGAAGGCAAGTTCGATGTTGAGGATTACACCCTCTACCTTGTCGATTTTATGAAAGAACTCGGGCCCGACACACACGTTGTCGCCGTTTGCCAGCCTGCCCCTCTGACATTGGCCGCAACCGCCTATCTGGCCGAAGTCGAACCAAAAGCGCAGCCCAGCACACTGACCTTGATCGGTGGGCCGGTCGATCCGGATGCGACCCCAACCGAGGTCACGGATTTTGGTCGCCGCGTTACAATGGGCCAACTGGAAGAAACCATGATCCAGCGCGTTGGTTTCAAATACAAAGGGGTCGGTCGCATGGTCTATCCCGGCCTGCTGCAACTTGCCTCGTTCATGTCGATGAATGCCGAGCGTCATAGCAAGGCGTTTTCGGACCAAATCCAGCGGGTGATCCGGGATGAAGCTTCGGATCACGATGCCCACAATCGGTTCTATGATGAATATCTTGCCGTGATGGACATGACGGCCGAGTTCTACCTTTCAACCGTCGAACGGGTCTTTAAGAACCGCGAGATTGCGCGGAACGAATTTGTTGTCGCCGGACACAAGGTGGATATCGGCAAGATTACCGATGTCGCCGTGAAATCGGTTGAAGGCGCGAACGACGATATCTCGGCACCCGGTCAGTGCATTGCAGCGCTTGATTTGTGCACCGGCCTGCCGGACAGCAAAAAAGCCAGCCATGTCGAACCTGGCGCTGGCCATTATGGTATTTTCGCGGGCCGCAGCTGGCGTGACAACATCCGCCCGCTTGTGATTGATTTCATGAATGAAAACAGCCGCAAGAAACCACGCCGTCGCGCCGCCAATAGCAACAAAGTGGCATGAGCGGCACCGCAGCCAAGGAACTTTCCTTCAGCTGTGACTGCGGCGCGCTTTCTGGCCGCATCACAGAGCGCGGCGTCAAATCAGGTACGCATGTCGTCTGCTTCTGCCATGATTGTCGCGCAGCCCAGCTTTATTTCAAACAGCCAGACCCGGCCCCCGGTCCTGTCGACATTTTTCAGATGGCCCCGGAAGAAATCGAGTTAGACCGAGGAGCCGAGCACTTGGCTTTGATGCAGCTTAGTCCCAAGGGTATGTTGCGGTGGTATGCCAAATGCTGCAACGCGCCATTGGCAACAACGCCATTGACCCCCAAATTTCCATTCGCGGGGGTTATTGTGAAACGCATCCCCGACAGCAACAGTCTTGGTCCCGTTACCACACGCGGATTTGTGCCCGGGCCTGATGGCAAACAATCTCATGAAAAAATTCGCTACGCGGCCATGGGATTGCTGAAGCGGGTTCTAAAATCGCGCCTGTCGGGAAGCTGGAAGAAAACACCGTTTTTCGATTCCGAGACGGGCACCCCCGTTGCTCAACCGACCATTTTAACAAAAGAAGAACGCGCAGCTTTCTACGACTAGGTCAGCCGTAGCGGAGTTTGAACCCAGTCCTACAGCGTTTCAGTTACTGTGTCAGGAGCTTCCAGTGTTGGGAAATGTCCAGCTCCATCAATTACATGCAGCACCGCATCCGGAATGAGATCTGCCACGAAAGCGTGTTTCCGCACCGTGTCTTCGGCATCATGAGCACCGCACATGATCACGGTCGGCCTCTTGATCCGTCGCAACGTGCCTTGCTGATCCGGACGCCGCTGCAATATTCGCATCTGTCGCACAACACATCCGGTCCTAACGCCCCGGCCATCTGCAATACATCATCGAGAATCGGAATTCGTTTCGGTCCTGGGGCCAGCATGTCTGAACCGATCACGCTGCGCATGACGTCGTCCAACCGTCCCGCCTGCGCCCCTATGATCAATTCTTCGCGGTCTGCAGCGATCTGAGGCGTGTCCGCCTGCACCTCTGCCGTGATCAAACATAATCGTGTCACCCTCTCAGGCGCGCGTCGCACAATTTCAAGCGCGATGCTTCCACCCAGACCAAACCCACACAATGCGAACCGATGCGGTAGTTGATCCAGCAGACCCGACGCGATCTCCTCTATCCGCTTACCACCGGTGATTGGTGCAACCGTGACCGCACGATCATGCGACATCGCTGTGATCTGCGCCTGAAACAACCGCGCGTCACACATCAATCCGGGCAGCAAAACCAACGGCTCGATCACCCTGGCGCCCTCCGCTCGTTGTTTATTGTTTTGTTACAGGATGAGAGGATTGCCAGGGGCGGGCAAGTAAAACTTCAGGGATAACTGATCGCCCTGAATGGCGGAAAATCCGCGTAGCGCGCCTGCCTTTGTGCCAGCGTTTCTTCCGGATCGGCCCCCGCCCGCAACAAGCAGCCGCGCGGCGCAATATAACTGTCGATCCGCCTAACAGGCTTGGGCCGCCATACCAGATTGAACGCGCAGAGTTTCGGAAAAAACCAGATTTCAGAGTAATCCAGATGGTCATGCAACCACCACGCAAGATCCCGCCAATCGCGCCCTTGTTCATACCGGTCGGCAAACCATGGTATAACGACCGAAGCACCCGCGACACGCGCGTCGCCTTCGCCCCAGTCCCAGATGTGGCACTCTAATGGGTTGTCATTGCGGGCGCAGTTCAATCTGTTCTCGTTCCCGAACCGGTTCAAGGACCGAGAACGATAGCCCGAGCGTACAGCGACCCGCCCAAAGGTCTCTTCCAGTGGATCCATCAGTGTTTCACAAAACGCACGCCCCGTTTCGATCGCAAGATCGGGGTTGTCAGGTACGTTCTGTATCTCGTGAAAGTTTCCAATTTCGGAATAAAGGAAATCCCGCATGAAGAAATGCCGGGAAAGGCGCACACGACCCAGGTTCTCGAGGCTCCACATGCTGCCCGGCCGACGCACGATCAGTACCCGTTCCAGCGAAAGGAACCGTCCGCTGCTAAGGTCGAGAACGGGTTGAACGCAATTTCCCAGATCGTCTTGTCCGGAGCGCGAAAATACCCGTGATGTCCGCCCCAGAAGACGTCTGATGCTGGCTTGAGCACCTCCGCTCCGGCACGTTCCGCCTGATCAATCAGCGCTGCCACGTCATCTTTCGCTCGGCAGTTATGGCTTAACGTCATTGACCCGCCTCCCAGAGTTGCGACGTCCACTCCCATTTCGTCAGCCAAAGCGGCAAGTGGATAGAGGCCCAGCGTTTGCCCGATCAGATCAAACGCAATCACCCCATCCGGACTTTCAACACGTCGCCAGCCCAGTTTCTCATAAAAAACAGCGGCTGTTTCTAAGTCTTCGACGCCGATCGTGATCAGACTTACACGCTGTTCCATCACTCAATCCCCTGCTCCGATAGCCACTCCAACATACCTGAGACCGTTGCATCCGTCTGACCGGGCGACATCAACCGCCCCGCCACAACGTGCGAAGCTGGATCATCCCCGGGGCCCATGGTCACCAATGCAACCGAGGCCGGGCCTCCCCATGCCTTTGCCACTTCATGCGTTCTGTCCGGCCGCACGACTTGATCGTCATCCGAGAACCAGAATAGCGCGGGGATCGGTGCACCTGAAAAGTCCAACCCATAGACTGCATCTACGATGACAGACATCGGCACAACCGCCTCCCATGGGTAGATTGTTGTCCAATACCTATTCTTTTCAGTATCAGAACTGGATACATCCCGCTCGGCCCCCATCAAAAGAGGCAACCAATCTCGCGCCCAAGGCAAAGTTGGCACCCAGGCCGCAGCCATGTTCACACCGAAGTTCGGAGAGACAAAAATCATCGCGGCCACATTCGCACTCAGTTCGGTATCCAGCGCAGCTGCTGCCGCCAGAGTTCCGCCAGTAGATGTCGAGATTACAACTACCTGCTCTCCGACTGCCCGGGCTGCTGCCAACCCCTCGGCCGCATCCCGCATCCAGCCCGATGCTGTCCCTTCAGCCATCGCGTCACCATCACGCCCATGCCCTTGAAGCCGGGTATAAACAAGGTTGGCGCCCAGCGCCTCTGCGACTCGATCGGGCACCGGCCTGATCTCTTCTGACGAGGCCGAGAACCCATGGATATAAAGCACGGCGTACGGTGTTCGCTGCTCATAAAACTCATCCTGCCAGATCACACGCTTTTCGACCCCCGGCTCGATGTCGTCATAGGCAGTTTCGATGCTTTCAAAATAGACCTGAACGCCTTCACCAAATTTGCGTGGATCGAAACGGGGATGCAGGTCTACAGGCTCACGGGGGCCAAATACGAAGACCAACCCACCAATCAGGGCCAATCCCAGCAGCAGACGCCCCAAAATCCAGCCAAAGCGCTGCATCAGGTGCCTCCTATTACGTCGCGAACGGCCTGCTCGATCAAACCAAGGCACGGTCCATCCGAGAATCGGTGATCCGCGTCTTTGACTAGCAGAAGCTGCATGTCTTGACCCGACGCGTGGTTAAGCAAGCCTACTGCTGTTTCAGTGGATACCGCCGTATCTGCCGTTCCCTGCAGGAAACGCACCGGGAAGGGCAATTTAAGCGGCGTACGCAAAACCAGACGCTGCCGCCCATCTTCAATCATCCGCTTGGTAATGACGTAGGGCTCCATATAGTCCGAAGGCAGCTCCACATGCCCAACGGTCTCCAGATCAGATTTCTGCTGATCTGAAAACGAAGCCCAATACCCGTCTTCGGTAAAATCCGGCGCTGCGGCGATCGTCACCATACCCGCCATCCGCTCAGGCATAACCCGCGCAAGCAACAATGCCTGCCATCCGCCCATGGATGATCCCACAATAATCAACGGGCCCGCGGTCAACCGTGAGACTGCAGCCAACGTATCCTCGTGCCAGTCCCCAATGCACCCGTCGGTAAACTCACCGGAACTTTCACCATGCCCCGAATAATCGAAGCGTAAGAAAGACTGCCCTCGCGCCCTGGCCCAGGCCTCAAGATGCACAGCCTTGGTGCCTTCCATGTCCGATTTCAATCCGCCCAGAAAAACGATGGTTGGCCCCGTTCCTTCAGACTTGTGATAAGCCAGCCGTCGCCCCTGCGCTGTCTCAAGAAATTTCGTCTCTGCCATGAAATCCTCTTTTCTTTTCCCGCATCATGCACGTCATCACGCGCTTCGCAATTCCCCGACCCCTTTTTCATCCGGCCAAAAATATCCCGGGGTGCGCGAGGGGCAGCGCCTCTCGTTTCCACCCTTGACACGCGCATCCCCACCTGCCACATGAGCCGAACACACATAACCCGCAACCGGGCGTTCAGTGGGCGCCAAACCGACGAGGAGAGCCGATATGGCCCTGGACTCACAGTCAGTCTCCCTTACTTTTCCCGATGGCAATTCCCGTACCTTTGACGCAGGCGTCACGCCAGCTCAGGTCGCTTCCGACATTTCAACATCGCTGGCGAAAAAAGCGATCTCGGCGACGGTCGATGGTAAACATTGGGACCTGCAGTGGCCCATCGAAACCGATGCACAGATCGCCATCCATACCATGAAAGACGAAGCGCAGGCCAATGAGCTGATCCGTCACGATCTGGCGCACATCATGGCACGCGCCGTGCAGGAAATCTGGCCGGACACTAAGGTCACCATTGGCCCCGTGATCGAGAACGGCTGGTATTATGACTTCGACCGAGCCGAGCCGTTCACTCCAGAAGACCTCGGCAAGATCGAAAAGAAGATGAAGGAAATCATCAACAAGCGCGACGCCGTGACCACCGAGGTCTGGGATCGTCAGCGTGCGATCGATTTCTATGCGGCCAATAACGAGCCCTACAAAGTCGAGCTGATCGAGGCCATCCCGGGCGATGAGCCATTGCGCATGTACTGGCATGGCGACTGGCAGGACCTATGCCGCGGTCCGCATCTGCAGCATACCGGACAGGTGCCGGGCGATGCGTTCAAACTGATGTCCATTGCCGGTGCCTACTGGCGCGGCGACAGCGACCGCGCCATGCTTCAACGCATCTATGGCGTGGCCTTCACCGGCAAGGAAAAGCTGAAGGCGTATCTGCATATGCTGGAAGAAGCCGCCAAGCGCGATCACCGCAAGCTGGGCCGCGAGATGGACCTGTTCCACATGCAGGAAGAGGCTCCGGGGCAGATTTTCTGGCACCCCAATGGTTGGACCGTTTACACCCAACTTCAGGACTATATGCGCCGTCAGCAGCGCAAGGGCGGTTATGTCGAGGTCAACACGCCTCAGGTTGTCGACCGCAAGCTGTGGGAAGCCTCGGGTCACTGGGACAAATATCAGGAAAACATGTTCATCGTCGAAGTCGACGAGGAACATGCGCGGGAAAAGGCTATTAACGCCTTGAAACCGATGAACTGCCCCTGTCACGTGCAGATATTCAACCAAGGCCTGAAATCCTATCGCGATTTGCCTTTGCGTATGGCCGAATTCGGATCGTGCAATCGGTACGAACCCTCGGGTGCTCTGCACGGTATCATGCGCGTACGCGGCTTTACCCAGGACGACGGGCACATCTTCTGCACCGAAGACCAGATCGAATCTGAAACCGCCGAGTTCATTCGGTTCCTGTCCGAGATCTACAAAGACCTCGGGTTCGAAAACTTCTCGGTCAAGTTCTCGGATCGCCCCGAAAAGCGGTCTGGCTCCGACGAGGTATGGGACAAGGCTGAGGCCGCCCTGCTCAGTGCGATCCGTGCCGCAGGGATCGAACCGGAACTCAACCCGGGTGAAGGGGCGTTCTATGGCCCGAAACTGGAGTTCGTTCTGACCGATGCGATTGGTCGGGACTGGCAGTGCGGCACCCATCAGGTGGACTTTGTTCTGCCAGAACGTCTAGACGCCACATATATCGGCGCCGATGGCGGCAAACACCGTCCGGTCATGCTGCACCGCGCGACACTGGGTTCGTTCGAGCGGTTTATCGGCATCTTGATTGAAGAACACGCAGGCAAGCTGCCCTTCTGGCTTGCGCCGCGGCAGGTCGTAGTCGCCTCGATCACGTCCGAGGCTGATGCGTATGTGGCCGAAGTGGTCGAAGCCTTGCGCGCCGCTGGTGTTCGGGCCGAAGCTGATATTCGTAACGAGAAAATTAACTACAAGGTCCGCGAGCATTCGGTTGGCAAAGTCCCGATCATTCTGGCCGTCGGTCACCGCGAAGTTGATGAGCGCACGGTCAGTGTCCGCCGTCTCGGTGAAAAACAGACGCAAGTTCAGCCGCTTGAATCTGTAACAAAAGAGTTGGGTCAGGCCGCAACGCCGCCAGATCTGCTGTAACATTCGGTGCCAAATTGCCGAAAATCCGGCCCTGATTTTAGGGCCGGATTGAAACAAATACCATTTTTCATTTCAAAAACAGTTTGTTAACCTTCAAGGGGCCATGACGGTCTTTGACGGGGTTGTGAGACACGGGCTCGTGAATTCAACTCTGAGCATCAAGCTACTACCTTTGTCATTGTCACAAGCAGACACTTAAAGTCAGCAAAAGGAAAATCCGAGATGTCGAACACCGCAAAAACACTGGTTATCGCAAGCGCAGTGGCCGCCGCCGTTTCCGGCGCTGCAACAACGGCGACCGCTCAGGCCAAAGAGAAATGCTATGGCGTTTCGCTGGCCGGTCAAAACGACTGCGCGGCTGGCCCCGGTACGACCTGCGCGGGCACGTCAACTGTAGATTATCAGGGTAATGCATGGACTCTGGTTGACGCAGGCACCTGCGCGGACATTGAGCTGCCAAAAACAGCAGATGGTGCGGACCGCAAAGGCTCGCTCGAGCCGCTGGAACGCGATCTGCCTGCATAAGACTGCCCGAATTAACCGGAAAGGGCGGGCACCATCGCCCGCCCTTTCTGTGATGATCAAGGGATTTGCACATGTTAGACAATGCTCTCAGATCAAATCGATTGCCCGCCGCCCCAGGCGTCGGATATAAACCGCAGCATTTCTCGCAAATCCTTGAGCATGCTAAGCCAGTAGAATGGCTTGAGATTCATGCAGAAAACTATATGGGCGATGGCGGGCGTCCTTTAGCACAACTGCGCCATCTATCCGAACAATTTCCCATATCCGTTCACGGCGTTGGCCTCTCCATTGGTGGTGAAACACCGCTGGACCCAGATCACCTCGCACGCCTGAAACACTTGGTTGGTTGGCTGAACCCAGCAAGCTTCTCGGAACACTTGGCATGGTCAACTCATGACAGTCACTTCCTGAATGATCTGCTGCCCCTGCCCTATACCGATGCCACTCTGACCCGCGTGTGCGATCATATTGATCAGGTGCAAGGGGTCGTTGGACGGCAAATGCTGTTGGAAAATCCTTCCAGCTATTTGGCTTTCGAAGAAAGCACCTGGTCCGAGCCTGATTTCCTACGCGAGATAACGCGCCGCACCGGATGTGGTTTGCTGTTGGATGTGAACAACGTCTTTGTTTCTGCCACTAATCTGGATTTCTCACCTCAGGGCTATATCGACGCCTACCCGCTCGATAAGGTGGGTGAGATTCATTTGGGCGGTCATGACGAAGACGAAGACGATCACGGCCATCCCTTGCTAATCGATAGCCACGGGCGCGAGGTGGTTGATCCGGTCTGGGCATTGCTGGACTACGTTCTGGACAAATCGGGACCCAAGCCGGTGCTGATCGAATGGGATACCGACGTACCGGACTGGCCAATCCTGAGGGCCGAAGCCGAACGTGCCAAATCTGCTTTGGACAAGATTCCCGCATGAACGTATCGCAAACCACCTTCCATGACGCTTTGCTGGACGCCAACAAATCGATTCCGGGTGGTTTGGTGGATGCACAAGCAAACGCGGCGGGCCGTCGTTTCAGCGTGTATCGCAACAATGTCGCCGTTTCATTGACAGAGGCAATGCATCAGGCGTTTCCAGTCATTGCTAAGTTGCTGGGATCACAGAACATGGATGGGCTTGCCGGGATTTTCCTGCGCCAGCACCCGCCTACCTCACCACTTATGATGTTTTACGGTGACGAATTCCCTGCCTTTTTGGAAGGTATGGAGCAATTGTCGCATCTGGGATACCTGCCAGATGTAGCGCGGCTGGAGCTGGCGTTGCGGCGGGCCTATCACGCCGCCGATTGCCAGCCTATCGACCCCGAGGCATTGAGCGTCCCACCAGAAGATTTGATGCGCGCCAAGCTGACCCTCGCACCTGCGGCAACTGCTTTAAGATCTGAATGGCCTGTTCACGCGATCTGGTTGTTTAACACTGAAGACGGCGCCCCGAAACCTGAAGCGGGCGCTCAGGATGTACTGATTACACGTCCCGAATACGATCCTGCCCCGCAGCTGCTGCCACAAGGCGGCGCGGCATGGATCGCACGCGTTCAAAACGGGCAAAACATCGGTGAAGCATTCGAAGCCACCATGGCGGAAACGCCCGAGTTTGACCTTGGAACCACTCTGGCACTGCTTTTGCAGGGCGGTGCAATAACTTCTGTGACTATCGAAAGGCTGGACACATGACTGCCCTGATCTCTACCTACAATGACACGATGGACAAAGTGGCGAACACGTCCGGCTGGCTGACGCCTACCCTCGCTCGGGTTGTTTTTATCGCTGTCCTGTTCGTTTATTATTGGAACTCGGCAACACTGAAGATTGACGGCTCAATATTTTCGCCATCCGCCGGGGCATTTGGGCAAATCTTCCCCAAGGCGGCCGAAGCCGTCCTGTATGACGTCAGCCAAATGACTTTCTTCCAGCGAATTGTCATCTTCTTTGGAACCGTGGCTGAGTTTGTATTGCCCGTACTGCTGCTGGTCGGCCTGCTGACCCGTCTCGCCGCCCTTGGCATGATTGGATTTGTCTGGGTGCAGACCCTGACCGATGTTACTGGACATGGCGTCAAACTAGGTGGCTTGTTCGACAACGCGATCACGCTGATGGATCAGCGCGTGATGTGGACATTCCTATTGCTGGTGATCGTAATCAACGGCGCAGGCCCGCTATCACTGGATCGGCTGCTGCGCCTGAAGTGACTTAAAAATGCGCCTTGGGCTCGTCCGGTTTTCCAGCCGCGAGCCCAAGCATTCCTGCTGCTCCGGCAAAGGCAATTGGGAACATTGTGAAGACGCCAAAGCCAAAGGCGTAATACATCCCCGCCGCAGAAATTAGCAGTAATATGCCCGCGACCAGAGCACGTGAATGAGCCATCGCTCCACCCACTATCGCCAATAGTGGTGCCACAATCGAAGCGGTCTGGGTCAGTTCCGGGTTATCGACCTGCTCGGCAATCCCTTCGATCTCACCAAATTGGTCGATCAGTTCCACAAAGCCATAGCCGAAAAATCCGACGACCATTCCGATCAGCCCGGCAATCACACCTAGTATCATGGCAGCGTTTCGCATTCACAGGTCTCCGCTTGTTGTCCATGTCACATAGGCAATTGATTAGGCAACACCAAGGGCCTGACGCGTTTCAGGCGTCCAGCCCAAATACATCCGGCCATCTGCCTCAATCAATGGTCGCTTCATCAAGGTAGGATGATCAACCAACAGCTCAAGCACCGGCCGATTTCGTGTATACTCATCCAATCCGCGCCAGGTTGTTGACCGCGTATTGAGCAAGGCTTTGCCGAAAGCCTCATACGCCTCCGACAGGATATTTTCGGGAACACCTTGCCCCCGCACGTCGACAAACTCCGCATTCGGAAGCGATTTCAATGCCTTGCGACATGTGTCGCAATTCTTCAATCCATAGAGGCGCATAGTTTGATTGATCCTGTCTTCACTGCAAAATCGGGCAATTCCATTGGCATGGCCCAGTTATTCTTGATTTTTTACTTCACCGTGCAATGTTGAAAAAGGCGAAACACGCGACCCGGGCTGTATCGTTTGGGCGAACAGTGATGTGTTGCGGTATTGCCATCCACTACCCCCACCAATTTGTGGGACAACGTGTAAGTAGAAGGAGACACGGGAAATGCCAACTGGCACCGTGAAATGGTTTAATACAACCAAAGGCTATGGTTTTATTGCGCCCGATGAGGGTGGCAAAGATGTGTTTGTACATATCTCGGCCGTAGAACGATCCGGCCTGACCGGACTCGCTGACAATCAGAAGGTCTCGTACGAGCTGGAAGACGGACGTGATGGCCGACAGATGGCGTCTGATTTGAAGCCGCTGTAAGGCAAGGCCCGCCCCGGCGGGAAAGACAAATAAGGTTGGCGGCCAATTTCCGGCCGTTAACCGTTAGCTACCCCTAAAAAACGCGCCCACCTCGGGACGCGCTATTTCTTTTTTCCTGACTATTCAGCTTTCGCGGATAACGCCTTCGAACTCGCGCCACTCACGCGCTGTCATGCCTGAATTTTCCTGAGTAACGGTCTCACCGCTTAGCATGCGGCGCAGGCAGGTCACCATCTGAGCCGAGAGATTGACAGCACCCAAACGATAATCCTCGAACGCGCGATAGGCAAACGGCACCCAGTCAGCGACGATCTTACACATGGTATCAGCATAAACGCGGATTTCGTACTGCGCATGAGGGTCAGCGCGTAGACGCAAAAAGTGGAACAGGTTGTGCAGATCCACCTTCCAATACCATTGCGTATAGATATTGGCTGGCAGGTTCATCCGCGCCAGTTCTCGTGCCAACCCTTGCTGGCCATCCTGACCAATCATAGCTTCGTAGTTGTCATAGCATCGCGCGCTGTCGGCCTTCAAAATCTCCAACACCCGTGCGGCCTCTTCGCCCTGCAACGTGTCGCCACGGCCCTGATTGTTCACCTCAGACTGTGCGGCCACATGTTCGGGCGCGGGGATGTAGAATTCCCGATCCAGAATCGAGTAACGGGCCGAGTATTCGTTCACATTAGCAGTCCGATGGCGAATCCACTGGCGGGCGACAAAAACCGGCAATTTGACGTGCAGTTTGATCTCGCACATTTCAAAAGGGGTCGAATGCCAATGCCGCATCAGATAACGGATCAGGCCTTCGTCATTCTGCACCGATTTGGTGCCTTTGCCGTAGGATACCCGCGCGGCCTGACAGATCGCGGCGTCATCGCCCATATAGTCGATGACCCGAACAAATCCGTGATCCAGAACCTGATGCGCCGTGTACAGGTGATCTTCCATACCTTCGGCAACGACGCGGCGGGTCGGGCTCGATTGTGCGCGTTGCGCTTCAATCTCGGCCAGTTGGTCGGAAGACAGAGGCATGAAATCATCCTTTCCAGCAATGAGTCGCCCACCACTATATATCGGCTTATCAACCACCGGAACCGCGATATGTGCGGCGTAGCGCGCAATTTGCGAATTGTGTCATTCCTTCCCTCTCGACACCGCATCGCGGCGCGCTAAGGTGCTGGGCATCACAATCAATGTAAGGAAAGTCGCGATGGGGCTGACATACCTCCACACTATGGTCCGCGTGAAGGATCTTGAGAAATCCATGGCATTTTATGAGCTTCTTGGCCTGAAAGAGACCCGCCGCTACGACAGTGAAGCAGGTCGATTCACACTGGTTTTCCTCGCCCCTCCTGGTCAGGAAGACGCCCCGATCGAACTGACCTATAACTGGGATGGCGACGATAAACTGCCCAGCGACAGCCGCCATTTTGGTCACCTCGCCTATGGTGTCGACAATATTTATGAGACCTGCCATCACCTTCAGGACAACGGGATCGTAATCAACCGCCCACCCCGCGACGGGCGAATGGCGTTTGTGCGCTCGCCCGACAACATCTCTGTCGAATTACTGCAAAACGGAGAGGCACTGGAACCGGCGGAACCGTGGGCAAGCATGGAAAGCACCGGTCATTGGTGATCCGCCGGATAACATCTCTGGGGTTGCTCGTTTTAGGCGGCCCCGTTTGGGCCGAGCAATGTCGCCTTGCACTTGCCCTTGCTATGGACATCTCAACTTCGGTCGATGCTGTCGAAGATGCATTACAGCGCAAAGGGTTGGCCGCCGCCCTGATCGCACCAGAAGTGCAAGAGGCATTTTTTAGGTCTCCGCAGCCGGTTGCACTGGCGGTCTACGAATGGTCCGGCAGTTTCAACCAGAAACTTCTTTTGGATTGGCTCTTGATCGAGACGCCTGCAGACCTGCTTGCTGCCGCACACAGCATCGGCGATTCCGAGAGGTCTGCCAATGATTATCCAACAGCGATGGGACATGCTTTGGCATACGGTGCAACGCTCATGCAACGCGCGCCCCGCTGCCTGTTCCAAACCATCGACATTTCAGGTGACGGGAAAAACAACGATGGCTACGGGCCTCAAATCGCCTACAAGCATTTTCCGTTCCAGAACACGACCGTGAATGGTCTGGTCATCAACGCTGGCGACTTTGAGGGCGAAATCGACCTGATCCCGTTTTTTCAGTCCAACGTCCTGCACGGCCCCGGAGCTTTCCTTGAAATCGCAAATGGATTTGAAGACTTTGAAAACGCAATGCGGCGCAAGCTGGAACGAGAATTGAAGGGCATTGAACTTACCGAGCTGCACCCCTGATGAATGTTTCACATCTGCAGGCATGAGGTGCCGCTTCATTGGACAGTCCAATGAAATCTGGCCTCTGACCGCTTAGACAGCTAGTAAATATAGCGGATTTGATCTGTCCAGTACCGCTCGACCCGTCGCAATGAACCCGATATCTCTTCAATCCCATCCGCACCAATCACGCCACGATTTTGCAGCCCTTCTGCATGACGGGCAAATAGATCAGATACTATATCGCGAATCTCTCGCCCGCGTTGGGTCAATCGCACCCTGACAGAACGCCGGTCAATTTCGCATCTTTGATGGTGCATATACCCCATCTCGACCAGCTTCTTGAGGTTGTAGCTGACATTGCTGCCTTGATAGTAGCCTCGGCTCGTCAACTCGCCGGCAGTCACTTCATGATCGCCTATGTTAAACAATAATAAGGCCTGCACGGCGTTAATTTCCAACACACCGACACGTTCAAATTCATCTTTGATGACATCAAGAAGCAAGCGGTGCAGACGCTCAACCAGCGCCAGTGCCTCAAGATAACCCGTCATGAACCCTTTGGTCCCTGGCGCGGCGACCTGTAACTCCATACTCATCCGATCCTCCGATTCATCGCGCTGTTTCTGAAAACATGACGCGAATTTCCGAAAAATCGGTTAAGTTGAATTATCGCTTATTTCTGAAATGTTTGCGCAATGTCTGCGATCAAATCTGACAGCTCTGTCGGAGGGCTGGCCTGACCGGTGACCCACTGATACAAATCTTGGTCATTTTCGTGCAGCAACGCATCATAGGTATTCAGCCCGTCGTCATCCATCAAAGTCAGGTTGCGATCAGCGTAGGCTGTCAGGATCAAATCCATCTCTTTGATACCACGTCGCATCGAGCGCATTTTCATGCGCTTGATCCGAGTTTCTCGGGATTCGGTCATTGACTGCGTTCCAGCTTCAGGCGCAGCGACTTTTCCACCCTGGCCAAACGCTCTGAACTGGCACGCATCTCACCCCTGATTGTACGCAGTTCTGCCACCAGATCACGCAGCTCCGAGTCGACATCGCCGTTCAGGCTGGTCTCATCCATGCCGTCGCCTTCGCCGGTCAAAAGCCACATGATCGAGACATTCAACAGCCCGGCCATCATCGACAGCTTGTTGGCACGGGGTTCGGACAGATCATCTTCCCAAGAAATTATCGTCGCCTTTTTAACCCCTAGACGACGGGCCAATTGTGTCTGTGTCATACCCGCAACCTCGCGCGCGCCCGCGACGCGATCTCCAAAGGTTGCAGTGTCCGGTCCGAACCAGTCCGTTTCGTCGTTCATTGGGGTCTCCAATAGGTGAGGTTCAATTGGCTTGATCGATATTTCGGCGCACCCTATGACAGTCAGGCTGAACATACAAACTGAGGCCACCCATGAGTTTCCTGTCTGCGACATTGTCACGCGTAAAACCCTCGCCCACCATCGCCATGACAGCCAAAGCGGCCGAGTTGAAAGCTGCCGGACGCGATGTCATTGGGCTGAGTGCTGGTGAGCCGGATTTTGACACACCGCAGAACATCAAGGACGCCGCTGTTGCTGCTATCGCCGCAGGCAAGACGAAATACACTGCGCCAGATGGTATCCCTGAGCTGAAACAGGCGGTCTGCGCCAAGATGAAGCGTGACCACGGGTTGGATTATACGCCCGCTCAGGTCTCGGTCGGGACCGGGGGCAAGCAGACGCTTTACAACGCCCTTATGGCCACGCTCAATGAGGGGGATGAGGTCGTCATCCCCGCACCCTATTGGGTCAGCTATCCGGATATGGTCTTGCTGGCAGGCGGGACACCGGTGATTACTGAAACCTCGCTTCAGACCAACTTTAAACTGACGGCCGATCAGTTAGAAGCAGCGATTACGCCCAAGACCAAATGGTTCATCTTCAATTCTCCGTCCAATCCAACCGGTGCGGGCTACAGCCGAGCAGAGCTGAAAGAGCTGACTGACGTGCTGATGCGGCACCCGCATGTCTGGGTGATGACCGACGATATGTATGAGCATCTGGCCTATGACGGATTCGAATTCTGCACACCTGCACAAGTGGAACCGGGGCTTTACGACCGGACGCTAACCTGCAACGGCGTCTCCAAAGCCTATGCCATGACCGGCTGGCGCATCGGATATGCTGCGGGCCCGGTCGAGTTGATCGCGGCAATGCGTAAAGTGCAGTCGCAGTCCACGTCGAATCCCTGCTCGGTCAGCCAATGGGCTGCGGTCGAAGCGTTGAATGGGACTCAGGCGTTTCTTGCGCCAAATAACGAGATATTCAAACGCCGTCGCAATCTGGTGGTCGATATGCTTAGCCAGATCGATGGCATTTCATGCCCAACACCTGAAGGCGCATTCTATGTCTACCCGTCCATCGCTGGCCTGATCGGAAAGACCACCCCGGCAGGGACGGTGATTGACTCGGACGAAGCATTTGCCACTGCCCTGCTGGAAGAAGCCGACGTTGCGGTGGTGTTTGGCGCGGCCTTTGGTCTATCTCCCAATTTCCGAGTCAGCTACGCGACATCTGATGAAGCTCTGACCGAGGCTTGCACCCGTATCCAACGCTTCTGCGCGTCCCTGACCTGAGGTTTCCATGTCCACAATCCTGCCCGAATATTACTTCCGCGTACGCGAGAATGGCGCAGCAGTGTTCAAGATCGATACGGAAAACCGCCAACGTCGGATCGAAATGGATCAGATCGCAGTGGTCAACATCCGCAATGGTGAGGTCAAACCACAGGGTCGACGTAGTCTGTCCGACGCGGACAAAGCCGAAATCACGCGCTGGATGGAAGAGCGGAAAGCCCTGCTATCCCTCCGCGACTTGGATGATATTCATCGCGCCGTCGACCATCTGAATCTGACGACGCAATGGGCGCAGTCCAAGGCCACGGATGAGCAGTTGGAGGACGTCACGGATCGGCTATTGATGGCTATGCATGATCTGCGCTCGGTGCTTGTCCGCAAAAAATCAGATCGGATCAGCAAAGGTTGATCCCTTAGGCCGGAACTTCGCCAACCTCGCGCACAGACCGCAGCCAGAATCGCGACATCAAAAGGACAGCGGCACAGGCAAGGCCCAGCACCAGGCCAAGCCACACTCCGATCCCTTCCATGCCCTGAACGAAGCCGAAGTAATACGATGCAGGTATCCCGATCGCCCAATAGCTGAGCGCGGCCATCACCATCGGCACTTTGGCATCCTGCAATCCGCGCAAAAGACCCAGTGCGATCACCTGTGCGCCATCGACCAGTTGGAACAAAGCAGCCATTGCCAGCAGCCCGGTGCCAATCAACAGAATTTCTGGCCGTTTCGGATCATCAAATTCCATAAACAAGGAAATGAGAGGCTCTGCACAGGTCAAGAACAGAATAATGGTCAAGACTGAAACCACCAGCGACATTCCGGTCACTGTAATGGCGCCTTTTTCAAGATGTGCACGATCTCGACGACCCAATGCATTTCCCGCGCGGATTGTTGCTACATTTGACAGTCCCAGATGCACCATGAATGTCGCAGACGCGAGATTCAGAGCAATACCATGCGCCGCCAGTGGCACCGGACCCAGCCAGCCCATCATCACCGCTGAAATAGCGAACAAAGACACCTCTGCCAGTGTCGTCAGGCCTATCGGAACGCCCAGGCGTAGAACGCTCATGAACATTTCCCAATCCGGACGCCAAAAACGTTGGAACAGACTGTGTTCCGGCAACGCCTTCACCGCATAGATCACCACCGCCACCAGTGACACGATCTGCGTCACGACCGAAGCGATGGCCGCGCCCATCACTCCCAACTCAGGCGCACCCAAATTGCCGAAAATCAACGCATAGTTCGTCAATCCATTCACAACAGCGGCAACAACCGTGATCCAGAGCACAATCTGCGTTCGTTCAAGTGCGGCCAAATAGGACTTGAGGGTCATAACCAACAATGCGGGGAACAGTCCCCACCCTGCCACACGCAGGTAAATCGCTGCAGTTTCAGCGACTTGTGGTTCTTGCTTCAATGCAATCAGTATAGGTTGTGACCACCACAGAAGGGGCATCATCACCGTCGCATAGATCAAAGACAGCCACAGACCCATGCGAGTCGACCGGCGTATGCTGGTCTCATTCTCTTCAGCCGCAGCAGTCGCCACCATCGGCATAACGGCCAAGCCAAACCCTGCGCCAAACAGAAAAAGAACAAAGAAATAGCTGCTGGCCAGTGTCACTGCGGCCAGTGCCTCGACCCCGTACCATCCCAGCATGATGGTGTCGGTCAGACCGATCGCATATTGTGCCAAATGCCCACCAATCAATGGCAGGCCCAGCACTGTAATTGCCCGCAAATGGCCGGGATATGTCATCACCTTGTTCATCCCGCCAGCCTTAGGCTTGCCCGCAGCGCAAGACAAGAGCAGAACAGGTTTATTTCAATGTGAGACTTACTTGACTTGTACCAAGTGGGCCATCACCCTGTCTGGTGATGACCCGACCCGTTAGCCAATTTTCACATCCGGATGCAGTGCCGTTCCAAGAATATGGTCCGAGCGATGAATCACATGATGCGCCTGCCCCACGATCAGAGGGTCAGGTTCAACAACAATCTCGTGATCCTTGTCAGGATAATCCAACGTCGACAAAAAGTGACGCATGCAATTCAGACGCGCGCGTTTTTTGTCATTGGATTTTACAATGGTCCAGGGCGCGTCGGCCGTGTCGGTGTAGAAGAACATCGCCTCTTTCGCCTCAGTATAGTCATCCCATTTACTCAGGCTGGCTTTGTCAATCGGCGACAATTTCCATTGTTTCAATGGGTCGGTTTCACGGCTCCGAAAGCGCCGTTGCTGTTCTTCCTGCGTGACCGAGAACCAGTATTTGTAAAGCTGAATGCCCGAGCGTACCAACATCCGCTCTAACTCAGGAGTCTGGCGCATGAATTCCAAGTACTCGTTGGGAGAGCAGAACCCCATAACCCGTTCGACACCCGCGCGATTGTACCAAGACCGGTCATAAAACACCATCTCACCCAAGGTCGGCAACTGTTGCACGTACCGCTGGTAATACCACTGCCCTTTCTCTTCATCCGTCGGCTTGTTCAACGCAACGACACGGGCCTGGCGTGGGTTCAGATGCTCCATAAACCGCTTGATTGTCCCGCCCTTGCCAGCGGCATCTCGGCCCTCGAACAACAACACAAATCGCTGTCCGGTTTCCTGTGCCCACAACTGAACCTTTAGCAACTCGGCCTGTAACTCAGCCTTCTGCGCTTCATAATCCTTGCGCGCCATCTTTCGGCCATAGGGATAGTTACCGCTTTCAAAAGCTTGCCGAATTTTTTCGAGCGTCGGCGCAGAGGCCTCCGCACTCGGGGCAGTTGCCGAATTAATATGAGGTGATTTCTGACTGATCTGGGGCGTTGCATCCATACATTCTCTCCTCGGTTTCCTGTCGAAGAGAAATCTAGCAGTTCGGCACAATCAGCGCTTTGATTGGTGTCAAACAGACTTGTGTTTTAACTGAGCCTCCGGGCAGGCGCGCCGATCTGCCCTTCATCTGGCCAAAAACATCTCGGGGAGCGCGAGGGGCTCGGCCCCTCGCTCCTGTCCTCACCGATGGCCCCAATCATCCGGATTTTCCGAGTTGTTCGGCGACAGTCCCAGAACGTCCCCATCCGTCGAGCACCCTAACCCAAGTACGGTTCGGTTCGCATAGGAAAAGTACGAGCATACCTGATTGATCTCAAGAATCTCTCCATCATCCCAACCAGCGGAGCGCAAACGCTCAACATCGGCTTCAGTCAAATCCGCCGGAGCTTCGGTCAGTAGACGTGCATAATACATCGCAGCAACCTGCGCCGCGTCCAAAGGCGCCTGCCCCGGCTCGCCTGCCTCAATCGCCGCCCAGATCGCGTTCCCTCGTGCTTCATCCTGCAACAACCGCTGCAGACCCGCGAAATGATGCTCGACACAATACCCGCATCGGTTCAGAGAGCTGACCCACACGCCCAGCACCTCAAGAAACCACTTCGGGATAACGTTGCCAGAATGATGCAGTACAGCCTTATACATCGCCATATGGCCTTCCATCGAGTGCGGGCGCAGGCTGTGCGCCATCATGATGTTGTCCACATTGTTGTCCGGGCCGGTGACCCGGTCATAGAGTTTGCGCAGCCTGCCCGTCGCCTCGACATAGGGTATGGTCTTGATCCAGCTCATTTGGGTTCCTGTTGTCGTAACTGATTAATGTCCACAGACTAGGAGTGCTTTGAGCAGGTGGCGAGACGAATTCGACATGTATCCGTTAGATATCGTTTGCGCAGAATGAAATACTACTTGCTTCCTGACGTTTTCAGCGTGCCTGACTTAGGGCGACGAAAAGTTGCGTTAAACGCAACGGTTACACGGCTGTCCTCGCTTTGATTTGGGTGGACCCAATGGGTCAGATAGGATGGAAACAGGATCATTTCACCCGGAGATGGGCGCAGCTTCTTTTTATTCCGAAATGCACTCGCCTCAAGTATCCGCCAATGAGGCAACTCATTCCGAGGGTCGAGAAATTCAATCATTCCAGACGAACCTTCTTCGACCTCGGGTTGAGAGACATAGTATACACCTGACCAATGCGCTCCGGGGTGCGTATGTGGTGCATTGTAACCGCCGGAGGGATTGGCGTTCATCCAGCCGAACAGTTTCAGACGAAGTTCGTCCGGTTTAACCTTGTCCGAGACCTTTCGTGTCATCTGGAAAACCGCATCTTTTGCTGCGTCGCGCAAAGTCTGAATGGCCGGCGCATCGCGTTCAAATAGATTCCCTCGTGAGTGCCAACCCCCGCGATTGGACTTTGAGACGCCTTCATCTTCCTCACGCATCTTTTCTGCCTCAAACAACAACGCCGCATTTAATGCTGCGCTGTTGGGCACTTGGAATCGCATCATTGGAGTGGAGAAAAGCTTCTCGAATTTCTTGGCTTCGGGCATGTCCTTGGCGTTACCTTCAACTAAACTGTTGGTCAAAATATTCAGATCACCCCGAGCGCACCTGCAAGAGTCTTCCTTGCCAGATCTCCTAGGGCTTTCCAAACCCACACCTTAATACTTTACGTGCGTTACCCCCTATCGTTGAGGAAATAGATCTTTGGTTCAAGTATGGCGAAACCATCCAAAGTTATATTCCCAGCTTCAGCGGCGAGTGCTCTAAATTAATCAGCAAAATTGTTGAGGATAGGAACATGAACAAGAAAACTATGGGTCTTACGACAACCTTTGTTTTGATGGCTACAACAGCACTCTCGCAAACCACCAAACAAGACGTCATCGACGAGCTTACTGAACAAGGTTTCCAGAGAATTGAAATAACAAACACGCTTTTTGGGAATCTCCGCTTTGAGGCAACTGGGCCTGGGATCGAGAGAGAAGTGGTATTGGGAAAAGATGGAACCATCGTCCGCGATCGATCTGAGCGTGACGATGAGTACGATGACGAAGAAGACGACGACAGAGATTTTGACGATGAAGATGATGATGAAGGATTTGATGACGAAGAAGATGACGGCGAAGGTGATGATAGCGAACGTGACGACGAAGGCGATGATGGCGAGCGTGACGACGGCGGCGAAAGCGACGGCGAAGGCGACAACGGTGGCGAAAGTGATGGCGAAGGCGACGACGGCGGCGAAAGCGATGGCGAAGGCGACGACGGTGGCGAAAGCGATGGCGAAGGCGACGACGGCGGCGAAAGCGATGGCGAAGGCGACGACGGTGGCGAAAGCGATGGCGAAGGTGACGATGGTGAGGGAGATGATGACTAAGGTGTATTTCCGCTTGCCCGCAAGTGAGTCTCAAGTTTGAACAATTGGTTTAACAAGGACGCCATGTTCAAGGCGGGGATCGCTATATATGCGATCTCCGCATTTGCGTTTGCGGCTGAATTGGTTGGCGAAATCACCGGATATTATCTTTTCTCTGCGAGCTGGGTGGTGCACGAAATCACCGCGCTCATCACCCTGTTCGGCTTTGTTATTGGGGGGGTGTTGATCTGGCAGAGCCACAAACTTTTTTTGCGGCGACATCAGGAGATCAAGCATAGTCTTCAGATGGCTCAAGGTGAGTTTTTCCGGATGCTAGAGCTGCAATTCGACCGCTGGAATCTGAGCGCTGCGGAGCGAGATGTTGCACTACTCACTGTGAAGGGTTTGTCTGTCGCAGAGATAGCTAAATTGCGTGAGACCAGTGAGGGCACAATTAAGTCGCAGAACAACTCCATCTACAGAAAGGCCAATGTTAAATCGAGAACGCAACTTTTGTGTGTTCTGATTGAAGAGCTATTGATTGAAGAGAAAGAGTGAACTCCTCAGTCCTTCGAATCTAGTTTCTTAAGTGTTCTGAAAGCCCGTCCGGAAATCGCCTAAAAGCAAACGTTCAAGAGCGTTTAAAGCAGAGGCTAAGCGTGCTTACAAAGTCCCGTTCTCGCGTAACGCAACAAGCGGTTGATTCAATGCCGCAAAAACTGCTCAGATCAATCGCAGTTCAAAACACCCACAACACCTCGCGTCCCTCTTCCCCCGGACCACATCACCTGCCATAATAGGGGAAACTCAAAAACAAGAGCAGCACCCATGCCCGACGATCTGTTGACGCCAGAAGCGACCACAACTTATGACGCCTCGTCCATTGAGGTGCTCGAAGGGCTGGAACCGGTTCGAAAACGGCCCGGCATGTATATCGGTGGTACCGATGAGCGTGCCTTGCACCATATGGTGGCCGAAATCCTAGACAACTCGATGGACGAAGCCGTAGCGGGCCATGCCAACCGGATCGAGGTCGAACTGCATTCCGATTACGCCCTGACCGTACGCGACAACGGGCGTGGTATCCCGATCGATCCGCACCCCAAGTTCCCCGACAAATCGGCGCTAGAGGTCATCCTGTGCACCTTGCACGCGGGTGGAAAATTCTCGGGCAAGGCTTATCAGACCTCGGGCGGTTTGCACGGCGTGGGTGCGTCTGTGGTCAATGCCCTATCGGATTCGATGGTCGTGCAGGTAGCGCGCGACAAGCAGCTGTTCGAGCAACGCTTTTCACGCGGTATCCCACTGGGCCCCGTCGAAAAGGTCGGCGCGGCGCCCAACCGGCGCGGCACCACTGTCACCTTCCATGCGGACGCCGACATCTTCGGCCATCACAAGTTCAAACCCGCGCGGCTGTTCAAATCCATCCGCTCCAAGGCCTACCTGTTCTCGGGCGTCGAAATCCGCTGGAAATCTGCCATCGATGACGGTGAAACGCCAACCGAGGCCACATTCCACTTCCCCGGCGGGCTCTCTGACTATCTTAAAGAAACTATGAACGGCTCGTCCACCTACGCCGAGCAACCCTTTGCTGGCACCGTGGACTTTCAGGAGAAGTTCAACGCCCCCGGCAAGGTCGAATGGGCGATCAACTGGACACCGTCGCGCGATGGGTTCATCCAGTCCTACTGCAATACCGTCCCCACCCCCGAAGGCGGCACCCATGTGGCCGGGTTCTGGGCCGCCGTCCTCAAAGGAATCAAGGCGTATGGCGAGCTGATCAACAACAAGAAGGCCGCGCAGATCACCCGCGACGACCTGATTACAGGCGGCTGTGCGCTGGTATCCTGCTTTATCAGTGAACCGGAATTTGTTGGTCAGACCAAGGATCGCCTCGCCACTGTCGAGGCGCAACGGCTGGTCGAAAACTCGGTCCGCGACCATTTCGACAACTGGCTGGCCGCGGACACCAAATCCGCCGGCGCCATTCTGGACTTTCTGATCTTGCGATCCGAGGAACGCCTGCGCCGACGGGCCGAGAAGGAAACACAACGCAAGTCCGCCACAAAAAAACTTCGTCTCCCCGGCAAGCTGGTGGACTGTTCCAGCTCAACACGGGACGGAACCGAATTATTCATCGTCGAGGGCGACTCAGCGGGCGGTTCCGCCAAGATGGGTCGCAACCGCAAAACGCAGGCGCTTCTGCCCCTGCGCGGCAAAATCCTGAACGTGCTGGGCGCGGCCAGTTCCAAGCTGGGCACCAATGCCGAGATCAATGATCTGACCCAAGCCTTGGGCGTTGGCCTCGGCACCCGCTTCAACGTCGATGACCTGCGCTATGACAAGATCATCATCATGACCGACGCGGATGTGGACGGCGCGCATATCGCCGCTCTGCTGATGACATTCTTCTTTACACAGATGCGGCCCATGATCGACGCGGGCCACCTCTACCTCGCCTGCCCGCCGCTGTATCGCCTGACCCAAGGCGCCAAGCGCGTCTATTGTCTGGACGAGGCCGAGCGGGACGAATGGCTGGAAAAAGGTCTGGGCGGCAAAGGCAAGATCGACGTCTCGCGCTTCAAGGGTCTGGGCGAAATGGACGCCAAGGACCTGAAAGAGACTACGATGGACCCGGCCTCGCGCAAACTGATCCGCGTCACCATCGACGAGGACGAACCCGGCGAGACCGGCGATCTGGTCGAGCGCCTGATGGGCAAAAAACCCGAACTGCGGTTCCAATACATTCAGGAAAACGCGCGGTTTGTTGAGGAGCTGGATGTTTGATTTTGTGCTTTGAGAAGTGAGCGTCGAAGATTGTGCATCGTCAGTCTAAATGACGCTAAAACTCTTTAGTTCTATCCCTTATAGATTCACAATTAGTTGTTAAAAAAATGAGAAAATTTAAGTTCAATATCGCAGCAGGTTCAATACTTCTCGCCTTCGCAACAGCCGCAAGTTCCGAGCTGTCAAAACCTGCGTGTGATTTCATTGAACTCTATGAGAGCATTGAGGGTGAGGGTTCCTTCTCAGACTTGGTCACGCATATGCCACATGACGTTGAGTACTGCCACTTGGCTGATGGCTGCGACAATGGACTGAAGAAAAGAACAAGCCCCATACAAATTACTATCGAAGATGGTGGTTCTGAGGAAACTAGAAAGCTATTTAATGTTAACTTGGCATACACCGTTAACATAGTGAGCCACTTGTCGGGGCTAAAGTTCTATCTTGATGAATATCCGGATACAGTAACAGGATTCATCCATGTAATTTTGGTTGGCGACTCTGAAGAGATAGATCAAACTACTCTGGTGCCAGAGTTTTTTGCAAAATTCCTGAAATCCGAAAAGCTAACCTGCCTCGCCACGAACTTTGACTGGCACAACGCTGATATTGAGTATTCCGAGGTTTGGATCAAAACATCGATTTCACCAAAGAAGTTTGCAAATTGTGTGAAAGAAGAAATTTTCAACGCAAGTGGCGTGCCGGGAGATCCGTTAGGTTTGGATTCCTTGTATTCGGAAGACACGTTCTCAAGTGAGACCTTTGGCCCCCCCATATTTCAAAATTTCGATGCCCGGCCTCTGATCGCCATGCAGTTAATATATCTGGATGAGATGGTGAATGGGCAGAGCCGCGCTCAAACAGAAGAGACGGTAAAACGTGTCATCGATGAATTCTGCTAGGCTCACGCAAGATTTCGCGCCCGCCTTGAGAAGTAGGCTAGGAGCGTCCATGACGCAAATCTCCGAGGATTGGTTGAATGGCGCGGAAGGTCTCCACAAGCGACGCATTAACACGCCCCTTGCCTAACCCGTTGATCCCGTTCACACTTACCCTCAATCTGTCATCCAAGAACGAGTTTTGAGGTTCCGAGCGTCCAAGACCCAATTGACCACCATCACATTTCCGAACGGGAGGACGACATGAAAACACTAACCCTCGGGCTGGCCCTGACCCTGCTGGCCTCGGCAGCCCCCGCGCAGCAGATGCTCAGCACCGCATCGCCCATTCCAGACGGCGCCGAGACGCGGTTTTGCTACTATGACGGCATGGCCTATTCGCCGGATGCGTTCGTCTTGCTGACCGGTGACAATACCGTCACCTCAACCATCAGCACGCGCGAGGAACGCTTGCTGCGGTGTCATCGCAATGACGATGGCTCTCTGGTCTGGAAACCGCAAAGCACGTTTCAAACCAACAACTGACGTAGGATAGGTTTCCAACCCATCAAAGCGTACCGGGAGCGATGGGGTGAAACCCCATCCTACCCCAATTTCTGGTCCAGCCAATCGGCGATCTGTCCGGCTGGGCCTTCCCAGCCCGGTTCCATGAACAGAAAATGCGCGTGGTTCTCGACTGGCAGAAACGTCGAGCGATCTCCGTAAAGATTCGCCAGCGCACGGCAGGTGTTGGGGTTCACAGCCCGATCCTCGGTGCCTGAAACGATCAGAACCGGGCAGTCGACCTTGTCGATATCCACCTTCATCGCGTGGTGATCGTCGAACATCCAGAAGAACATCTCGAACATCACCCGCCCGCTTTCCGGGCCGAGCTGGTCGAACACCTCATGCTGCTGCGCCTCGGGCATCTTGTTCAGCGCAAAGGGGGCCATCAGGTCGAAATCGACGCGCATGGACTGTTTCCAGAACGCCCCGCCCTCCATCAAAGCGCGCGGCACAGCACGTTCGTCGTCAGTTTCAGGCAAGGTGCCCCAAGCCGCGTTCGGGTTGATCAGGACAATTGCGCTGGCCAAACCGCGAGAGGCCACCTGTTGTGCCACTACCCCCGCGATGGCATGGCCCAGCAGCACCGGTTTGCTGTCCAAACCCTGAACGAATTCAGCTACGTCATTAGCGTAATCCAAGACGCTGGTTTCGGTCAGGCCCGGATCGGGTTCGGCGTTAGGGTCGCCGCCATGATACCGCAACGCAGGTGTGTGTACCGACCAGCCACGTGCGCGAAAGAACTCCGCGTAATCCTGCATGCACCACGGCCCGGCAAAAGCTCCGTGGATCAGAACAATCTCTTTTGTCATGAAAAACTCCCTCACCTGTGACCAATATGTGAGGTGAAGGACGAGGTCTGCAAGCCCGTTACTGCACTGCGCTCAAAGGACTGGGGTATTGTCCCCGGTCCGTTGGATGGCATTCGGGTCGATGAAGGCACATTCGACGAAGTCTGGCTGGGGTATTGGAAACGTTCGGATGAATGCGTCTCGCAGGCCCATGTTGGTAGATTGTGTGCCTGACAGAGCGCCGCGCCCGATGTCGCAGGATCAAATAAACTCGTCCAGTTTGATTGATAATTACCAACGAAAATTTTTTGCGCAGTTGCGACCGGCCCGCTCGCTCGCGGACCGGTCGAGTTGGGTCAGCCGTAGCGATAGGGCCGACCGGCCTTTTGCATTTCGGCGTTATATTTCTTGAAGATTTCAACAACCTTGGCCTTGGTCTCGGATTCAGCTGCAATCTCATCCCAGAATTTGACAGCCGCTTCTTCGACCTGCGCCCATTCGGCATCTGGAATTGTGGTCAGTTGCATCTTGGTGCCATTGACGCGAAGGTTGGCTTCACCACCCCAATACCACCACTGGCGATAATAGTGCGACTGATCACAGCAAGCGCGGAACAACGTCTGCAAGTCTTCGGGCAGTTCGTTCCAACGGTCCATATTGGCAAAGAAGTGACCCGCCCAGGCGCCCGATACGTTGTTGGTCAGGAAGTAGTTGGTCACATCGGCCCAACCGACGGTGTAGTCTTCGGTAATGCCTGACCACGCGATGCCGTCCAGCTCTCCGGTTTGCACCGCGACTTCGATGTCTTCCCACGGCAGGGTCACAGGAACCACGCCGAACTGCGACAGGAACCGACCCGCCGTCGGGAAGGTGAAGATGCGCTTGCCCTTCATATCCTCCAGCGAGTTGATCGGATCCTTGGTGGCAAAGTGGCAGGGGTCCCACGCGCCGGCACTGATATGCTTCACGCCGACCTTGGAATATTCCTCATCCCAGATCTCGTTCAGGCCCCACTGGTTAAACAGAACCGGTACATCCAGCGAATAGCGCGAAGCAAATGGGAAATAGCCGCCGAAAACAGTGACCTCGGTGGGTGAAGCCATCGAGTCATCATCCGACTGCACCGCATCGATGGTGCCCTTCTGCATGGCACGGAACAGCTCTCCGGTGGGCACAAGCTGATCGGCATAGAACAGCTCGATCTGCATCCGGTCACCTGCGATCTTGTTGAACATCTCGATGGCTGGATCGATCACATGGGCCGCAAGCGCTGGCCCCGCATAGGTCTGCATCCGCCATGTAATCGTACTTTGCGCCAGCGCCGGTGCGGCCAATGGTGCAGCTGCAACCCCCACCCCGGCAGTTTTCAGAAACTTACGTCTTGTCGTCATGTCAATTTCCTCTCCGTTAAAGTTCAAGTGCCCGTTTGCCGGGCCTTCTGGTTAATTTCCGTAAACATATCCGGGCAGCCAAAGCGCTATTTCCGGGAAGATCATGATTATCGCGAGCGCCAGAACCATTACGCCCACAAAAGGAAAGATCGAGCGATAGATATCGCGCAGCGTAATCTCGGGCGGGGCCATCGCTCGCATCAGGAACAGATTGTAACCGAACGGCGGCGTCATATAGGCGATCTGGGTCGTGATCGTATAAAGCACGCCATACCAGATCAGATCAAAACCCAATGCCCCCACCAGCGGTACATATAGCGGAGCAACGATGACGAGCATCGCGGTATCATCGAGGAACGTGCCCATGACGATAAAGCTGAGCTGCATCAGGATCAGGATCATCCATGGTGAAAGATTGAGTTGTTCGGTGAACAGATTGTCGATGGCCTTAACCGCACCCAATCCATCAAATACGGCTCCAAATCCCAGCGCGGCCAGAATGATCCACATGAACATGCAGGATATGGCCAGCGTTTGCTTGGTGCAGTCCTCAAAGATTTTCCACGTCATCCGGCGTTTGAGAACCGAGGCCGCTAAAGCCGCCAGCGCCCCGATCGCTGAACTTTCAACAAGCGAGGTCCAGCCATTGACGAAGGGGATCATCATGGACGCGAAGATAATCAGCGGCAGAGCGCCTGCCCCCAACAACCGGATTTTTTCGGCCCGAGGCACTTCGTGCGCGTCCTCCATCGCTGGGCCGAGCTGAGGTTGAATGCGACAGCGTATCCATATGTAGAGGATGAACATTGACGCCATCAGCAGCCCGGGCACAATACCGGCCAACCACAGCTGACCCACAGGTTGCCGCGCGATCATGGCATAGAGCACTAGAACCACGGAAGGCGGCACGAGAATCCCCAGGCTCGATCCGGCTTGAATGACCCCGGTCACCATGGTCTTGTCGTATCCGCGCCGCAAAAGCTCGGGCAAAGCAATTGTCGCCCCAATGGCCATTCCGGCGACACTGAGGCCGTTCATAGCAGAAACCAGAACCATCAGCCCGATTGTACCGATCGCAAGGCCTCCGTTCACCGGCCCCATCCAAACGTGAAACATGCGATAGAGGTCGTCAGCCAGGCGGCTTTCGCTCAGAACATAACCCATGAAGATAAACATCGGCAGCGTGAGCAGCGGATACCACTTCATCAGTTTCATCGCGGCCGAAAAGGGAATATCCTGCCCGCCTGTTCCCCACAGTGCCAGCGCCGCAATCGCCGAAACCGCGCCGATGGCCCCGAAAACGCGCTGGCCTGTAAACAGCATCAGCATCATTGAGGCAAACATGAAAATGGCGATATATTCCTGACTCATGCCCGGCTGACCCCGATTTCCTGCCCGTTGATCCGTGCGATGTCTTTGAAGAGTTCAGAAATTGCTTGCAGCAGCATAAGAAAGAAGCCGAACACCATAATTGCCTTGACCGGCCAGATATAGGGCCTCCATGCAGTCGATGAGCGTTCAAGTCTCCCGATCTCTTCACTGCCGGTCAGAAGACCTGTGAAATAGGAAACCGGTTCATCGCCCCAATAGCCGAGGCTGTAGGCGGTCGAACCAAGTCCACCGTAGAACAGCACGCCAAGATATAGGATCAGTAACAACACCGTGCAGGCGTCGAACCAAGCTTTCCGGCGCGGACTCCAATTGTGATAAAACAGATCCATCCGTACGTTCGAACCCAATTGGATCGAGTACGGACCTCCTATGATGTAGTAGGTCACCATTGCAAACTGCGCCATTTCCAGCGTCCAGAGCGAAGGTAGAAAGAACGTTTTCGAGATCGAGGACCACAGCAAAATACCCATCATCACAAACAGGCCCCACATCATGACCCGCCCGATCCGATAGTTCACCGCATCAACGATGCGCACATATGCGGCCATCATTTTCATTGCCGCGCGCCCTCGCTTTGGATCGCGCTCATCGTGTTTTCGATCCAGTGCACCAGATCATCAGCAATCGCTTGTTGTTGTTCAGGCGTCTCGATCAGATCATTGCGAATTTCGATCATGACGTTCAGCAAACCTCTTGGTTTCGCGTGAACATCCAGCGTATGTGCTACGCCATCGCGGGCTGAGTATGGCTCATTCAGGCGCGTCTTCAGCGGCAGGTCTGCAGGGGCCTTTTCCAGCATTTTCAACGCAAAGCGCTCGTCTTCGCCATGCAATAAGCCCAATTCGACGGTCCGTTTCTGTCCCCGATACACGGGCGTAAAGCTGTGTATTGTCACCATCAACTCAAGTGTTTCGCGATGACGATCCAACATTCCTGCAAGTTCCAAACAAAATGGCTTATAGACCTCATCGACTCGGGCCTTGCGATCAGCGTCGGACAGGGAGGCGTTGCCCGGAATGGCGAAATCCTCGCTGTTAGCAGGCATCGCATCGTCGGCTTCAGGTGGCCGATTACAATCATAAACAAGCCGCGAAACGCCTCCGTAGATCAATGAAGCAGACATTTGTCGTGCCATAGCCTGCGCGACAGGCAAAGCACCCGGATCCCATGCGATATGGCTGCGCAAAGCATCCGCGTTTAGACCCAAGTCCCTCAATTCTTTGGGTATCCGGCACGATGCATGTTCACAGACCACGATGACCGATGGGCTGCCCGCCGGTTCGCGTGCGTGAACAACTGGTCCAAAATCCAGATCCCCGACCGGCGAAAGGTTGTTTTGCGATTCCATGGGGAAAAATTTCTACACCCAGCCTTAACCTGTCAATAATTTTCCTGTAAAATATTCCACACAACCGTTTCAGATGTCAAAAATTGCACATCAGATGGTGGTCAACCAAAGAGGATGTAATCCGTGCGCGTAACTGAAAGACTCCTTGCCCATCGCGAAACGATGACCCCATCGGAGCGGCAATTGGTGAATGTGCTGCTGGATGATTATCCAATGGCAGGTCTTGGCAGCATTACGGAACTCGCAAGCATCGCCTCGGTTTCAACCACGACAGTCGCGCGTATGCTGCAGAAAACCGGATTTGTCGGCTATCCTCAGTTTCAGGCCGCTATCCGCAGCGAAGTGAAAGAGATGATCTCGGGTCCCGTTGCCAAGCGGGATGTCTGGCAAAATGATCTGCCAGAGGAACATATCCTAAACCGCTATTCCCGGCAGGCGCTGGACAACCAACGGCGTTCAATCGATGAGGTGGCTCCGGAAGAGTTCGACAGCTTTTGCCGCCTATTGTGCGATCCAGATCGACGCATTTTCATAACCGGAGGACGCATTACCGGGACGCTGGCGCAGTATCTGTATCTGCACCTGCAAATGATACGACCCGACGTGAAACTGCTATCAGATGCGGCCTCCTGGACTCATGATCTGCTTGAGGTGCGTGAAGGAGACGTGTTGGTGGCCTTGGATGTGCGGCGGTACGAAAACACCACGCTGCTGATCGGACAGCTTTGCCATGAACGAGGCGCCGAGGTCGTGCTGCTGACGGATCAATGGCGTTCGCCGATCCATCGGCTGGCAAAGCACACATTTGCAGCGCGTATCGCGGTTCCGTCTGCGTGGGATTCCATGGCCTCGATCCTGGTACTGTTGGAATGTGTGATCGCCGAAATGCAAGAACGTCTGTGGGACAGCGTGAAAGAACGTACGGAAGAGCTTGAGCAGGCATTCGACAGGACCAAACTGTTCCGCAAATTCGGCCAAAGCTCGGGATCCTGACGCCTTTTTCGTGGTGTCATGAGATACAACTGCGCGTGAACACTATTGTCTGAACAACCTCAGATCGTACATTCTGTACACATGACATTTATTGCCGACAATCAACTACCGTTGCTTATTCTTTCGTTTCTGATCGGCCTATTGGGAACGGGCTTCTTATTCCGGAAGCCAGCGGGACATCGAGCCTGGAAACTGGCAGATCTTGTCTGGGTGGTTTTGGGCGGGATCGGCGCATTGGTCGCCGTACTGGCGGGGCTCTATACATCAGACAGTTCACGATTGGATCGGCAAATTGACGTCGCTTATGCTGCAACTTTGGCCTTCGACCGCGATGCAGCACGCTTTCGACTGCGGTTTTGCGACCCGGCATATGATCCCGATACCGCCGTTTTGTGTGAAAAGGTGGAATTCTTGTCTGCCTCGACCGCCAGCAATGCGGATTTACCGCTCTTTATTGCGGTCACAAACGAAGTTGCACCGCTGCAAGGGCTGCATTTTCTGTTTGGCCGGACATCAAAGGACGAGATGGAAGAGGCTCGCGATATGGCCGCTAAGGCCGATGCTTTTGATATCCAGCAGTTTCTGGTGTTCACCTCTCTGGATGAAACCACGCAAGCCGCCGTTGACAACATGCGCCGCAAAGTACCTGCCATCGCAGGCGACTACCTGATCCTCGCCCAGAGCTATGACGATCTGATTGATCAGGTGGGCAAATTGAAGGAGGAATGGGAATATCTGCAGGCCAATGCGCATATTCTGGTCTTACAGATCATCGCCCTATGTCTGGTCAGTTTTGCGGCCCCGTTTCGCCTAGGGAAGTCCATTGTTGAACTGCGCACCGCCTTTATCCCCGATATGCCTTCGCCAACTTCGCCGGATCAGCCCCAAGAAAATAGCGCGCCAATGTCCAGAGATTCCGCGCACCCCGCCGAAACCAGCCCTGACGGATATAGCGTTCCGCATTCGTAACCGCATTCGCTTTTAACAGCACCGAGCGCGGCAGGGCGCGAACCAGGGCAACATCTTCCATCAATGGCTGATCCGGATACCCACCCGCCGACAGATAGGTCTGGCGCTGGACCAACAGTCCCTGATCGCCGTAAGGCAACCCGAACAGGCGGCTGCGCAAGTTCGCCCAGCCAGCAACCCAGAGTGGGGCCACACCCTTGGCGCGGAACCGCAAACGAAAGGCCGCAGGTTGGCCTGTGTTCAGATGTTCTGCAACCGCTGCGGTCCAGCCCGGTTGCAACTCGGTATCCGCGTGCAGGATCAGCAACCAGTCAGCCTTGGCCTCAGCGCATCCCCTCCGCAATTGCCCGCCGCGTGATGGGGCACCTGACACGATCCGGGCCCCTGCCTCATCAGCGATCTCTAGCGTGTGATCATCCGAACCAGCATCGCTGACGATCAACTCGCGGATCAGTCCCTGTTGCAGACCTTCCATCAGCGATTGCAGTGTACTTGGCAGCTCCTGCCCTGCATTCAATGTCGGGATTACGATGCTGATTGGGGCGGACACGTCTGATACCCTCTGGTCATGGCGGCGCGTTCTCCTATATCACGAGGCCAGACCAAATGACGAGGATCAACCCATGCCCAATCGCCGCATTCTGCGCCTGACCGGCAAGGATACAGACAGCTTTCTGCAAGGGCTGATCACAAATGACGTACAGCGGTTGAATGAGGGATTGGTCTACGCTGCCCTGCTGACCCCGCAGGGCAAGTATCTGGCTGATTTCTTTTTGAAACGGGACGGATCATCGGTTCTGCTGGACGTGGCAGAGGATCTGGCCGACGCGCTGAATAAGCGCCTGACGATGTACAAGCTGCGAGCTGATGTTGCGATCGAAGCAACCGACCTCAATCTGCAGCGCGGCACAGGCCCCGCGCCAGAAGGCGCCCTGGCCGATCCAAGGCATCCTGATCTTGGCTGGCGCGGCTATTCTTCGGCACCGGAAGACGAAGATGGTACAGACTGGGATGCGATCCGCGTACGTCATTGCATTCCAGAGACAAATATCGAACTAACGCCAGACAGCTATATACTTGAAGCCGGTTTCGAAGCCCTGAATGGCCTCGACTTCAAAAAAGGTTGCTATGTTGGTCAGGAAGTCACCGCGCGCATGAAGCACAAAACCGAACTGCGCAAAGGCTTGCGTGTTGTTGAAATTATGGGCGCTGCACCGATCGGATCCGAGATACAGTCTAGTGGGAAGCCCGCCGGAACTTTGTTTACGCAATCCAATGGCAAGGCTATTGCCTATCTGCGCCTTGATCGCGCCCAAGGGGACATGCTGGCGGGCGATGCGATCGTGCGTTTGACCGACTAACCCCACGGATAGCCACGCGCCACGTTTTCGCTGGAACCCATCGCGCTGCGCGGTAACACTGGCGCCGGAACTGCAAGAGGGATGTAAAAGATGTTCCGGCTGTATCGGGCAATCTGGCGGGCCAGTGCGGGCCGGCAAGTAATACTAATCCTGCTGTCATTGGCAGTTGCAGCGCTGGCTGCAGTTCCGCTGGAATTTCAGCGCGACATCATCAATCACCTGACATCCGCAGATGTCGGGGTTGAGCGATTGTTGACATTGGGTGCTGGCATGATGGCTGTCATTTTGCTGAGCCTTGCGCTGAAATGGGTGCTGGGCTATCGGGCGGGCACTTTGGGCGAGGACCTGATCCGCCTGATCCGTCAACGCCTGTTGGTGCGCGCAGCTGATCTCAACCAAACCGGAGAATCCTTTCGCAAGGGAACCATGAGCACAGCCGTCTCTGCCGAGGCTGAAGAGCTTGGTAAATTTGCAGGCGGCGCCTTTTCCGACCCCGTTGTTCAGATCGGAACGTTGATCAGTGTGATTGGCTATATCTCTTCCACACAACCCGGCCTGGGTCTGATCGCGTTTTCGATGATCCTTCCACAAATCATCATTGTTCTGGTCTCGCAACGGCGCGTGAACGTCTTTGTCGCCGAACGGGTCCGTATTCTGCGCAATTCGACCGACCGTTTGACGACCGAAGATATCGAGGCTGTATCTACAGATATCGACGCACTGTTTGATGACATTTACGAAACACGCCGTCGCATGTTCATCTGGAAATTGTCTGCCAAATTCTTGCTGAGCGTTATCAACGGCGCCGGGACGGTTGGCATTCTGATGCTTGGCGGATGGCTGGTTTTGCAGGGGCGTACGGACGTCGGCACGGTGGTTGCTGCCACCAGCGGGCTAACACGCATACAAGGTCCAACCGCATTCCTAATCGCATTCTATCGCCAAGTCAGTGCCAATCGCATCAAGTTCGAATTGATGCTTGAACTGTTCGGTCCAGACCCCGAGCGATACCGGCGACCGCGCAACAAAAAAGACCGCACCTGAAGGATGCGGTCTTTCGAATGTGGTTGGAACAAGCTTAGGCGCGCTCGGAATATTCCATCGTTTCTGTATTCACGATGATCATTTCATCCTGACCAATAAACGGTGGAACCATGACCTTGACGCCATTATCCAAGATTGCAGGTTTGAACGAGTTTGCAGCGGTTTGCCCTTTGACGACCGGTTCGGTCTCGACAATCTTGCAGGTCACCTTTTGCGGCAGCGTCGCATTCAACGCCTCGCTCTCATAGAATTCGACAACAATGGTCATGCCGTCCTGCAGAAACGGGCGGCGCTCGCCCAGCAATTCCGACGGCAGCTCGATCTGTTCGTATGTCTCAGAATCCATGAACACCAACATGCCATCGGATTCGTACAGGAACTGCTGATCTTTTTGCTCAAGCCGTACGCGCTCAACCTTGTCCGCAGAACGAAAGCGTTCGTTCAGTTTTGAGCCATTACGCAGGTTGCGCAGTTCGACCTGTGCAAAAGCACCGCCTTTACCGGGCTTTACGTGATCCACCTTAACAGCCGCCCACAGCCCATCGTTATGCTCAAGCACATTGCCAGGGCGTATTTCGTTCCCATTTATCTTGGGCATGACTTAAATCCTTCACAAACGGTTGATGCGTCAGTTGTTGTCCCTATATCTGGCGTGACCACACCTGACAAGACAACGAAACCTAGTGCTGCACATGCAGCGAGCCATGCAAATGACGCAACGTAGTTATGCAATTTAGGTGTATCCGAATCGCATGTAATAGGTCATAAGGACCGTCACGCCGAAAATTGCAAGAGCAAGAAAAACAGGAAAAACGAGATGAGAGATTTCGTTGACGGCACTGCCTTCAATAACGAACAAGGCAATCGTGCACGCAAACTTTTCGCAGCCGTTGTACTGGCTGCTCTGGATGATGCCATCGCTGACGACAAGAAATACGGCAATGGGCCAGAACAAATTGCCCGCTGGGCCCGTTCACGCGATGGTCGCGAAGTACTGTCCTGCGCCGGTATCGACCCCAATGAGCGGGTTGTTGGCGGATTGATGGAATTCGTCGGTCGCGGCGTCCGGACTTCGGTGGCTCTGTCACGCGAAGAAAGCGAACGCCGGAATGCGGCTCAGCAGGCCGAAGCGGCCTGATTGAACCCCGCATCCGATTGAAAAAACGCGCCCTGACGACGGGGCGCGTTTTTCATTGACCAGGCTAAAAGTACATTATCCATTGCCTTGCAACCCAGAGCTCGGCTGCAAGAAAAACAGCAAAAAAGAGCTTAGCCCCTATCGAAAGGCCGCGTTGCCACAACACCGCATAGGCCGCCAAACACACCGCCATGGATATGGGCGCGACCCAAATGGCGTGATGCGTACTGTCCCAATAGCTGATGGGGCTTTCGAAGACCCAAGAACTGAGCGGCCAGAATTGTGGCCGACCATCTCCTGCGTGCAATAAGAAATCCATCACCAAGTGCAGCAGCCCTGCGGACGCACCTATGGGTCAATAGGTGCCAACCTCGCCACAGCCCTAGGCCAAGCGCGGTTCCCCACACAAAGAACGAGTTGTCGACGGCGAACACCGTTTGCCAGGCTGGCGAAAAGTAAAGCTGGTCGAATACAACCTGTGCCGGGATGTTCAGAATATACAGCGAGGCACTTGCCATCACATACAACGACAAGTCCGGCAACACCGATCCAAGTAACGCTGCGCATAATGCGGCTCCTTGGGCTGGGCGTGCAAAAGCGGCGGCGCCGATCAAAAGATGCGCAGGTGTGTTCATAGGGGGCTTTTCCTTTGCCCTTAAATCAGGTCATCTGCGCGTCAACATAGGAGACAGGCCATGGCGCGGTCCATCATGATTCAAGGCACCGGCAGCAATGTCGGAAAATCGGTTTTGGTGGCCGGACTGGCACGCGCATATACCCGACGCGGGCTGAGGGTTGTGCCGTTCAAACCACAGAACATGTCGAACAACGCCGCTGTCACCGAAAACGGCGGAGAAATCGGGCGCGCGCAAGCCCTGCAGGCGCGGGCGGCGAAACGGCCGACGCATACCGACATGAACCCGATCCTGTTGAAGCCAGAAACCGACACAGGCGCGCAAATCATCCTTCAGGGCAAGCGCGCAGGCACAATGAAAGCGGGCGACTATCGCAAAGATAAATCCAAGCTTCTGGGTGCAGCTTTGGAAAGCTTCGGCCGGTTGTGCAGCGACGCCGATTTGGTGCTGATCGAGGGCGCAGGCAGCCCGGCTGAGACCAATTTGCGCAAGGGTGATATTGCCAATATGGGATTTGCGTGTGCCGCTGACGTTCCGGTTGTTCTGGTCGGGGATATCCATCGTGGCGGAGTGATCGCCCAAATCGTTGGAACACAGGCAGTCCTGGACGCAAGGGATCTCGAGATGATCCGAGGCTTTGCCATAAATCGGTTCAAAGGCGACGTGTCCCTATTTGATGAAGGTCGCGATGACATCGCGGCCCGGACCGGTTGGCCCTGTGTCGGCGTGGTGCCCTGGTTTCACGATGCATGGAAGCTGCCCGCCGAGGATATGATGGATATTCGTTCTCATGCCGGAGGCGCGTGCAAGATCGTTGTGCCTCAGCTAGAGCGGATGGCGAATTTCGATGATCTTGACCCGCTGTCGGCAGAACCGGGTGTGACGGTAGAGATCATTCCTGCCGGCCGCCCCCTGCCCGGCGATGCCGATCTGGTGTTGCTGCCCGGCAGCAAATCCACGATTGGCGATCTGGCCTATTTTCGAGCGCAAGGCTGGGACATAGACCTCTATGCCCATGTCCGTCGGGGAGGACACGTTCTGGGCCTTTGCGGCGGATATCAGATGCTGGGAAAAACCATCGCGGATCCGGATGGCGTAGACGGTCGCCCAGGTCACGTCGAAGGTTTGGGGCTGCTGGATGTCACCACCACTATGGCCGGTGAAAAGCAGGTTACATTGCGATCAGCGACCACCCTACCCGGTAAGGAACCTGTCAGCGGTTATGAAATCCATATGGGTAGGACCGAAGGTCCGGATTGCGCCCGCGCGTGGCTGCAGGTCGGGGGGAGGCCAGAAGGTGCCGCCAGCGCCAATGGACGCGTACGCGGCAGTTATTTGCACGGGATTTTCACATCAGACGCGTTTCGCGCCAGCTATCTGTCCGGATTGGGCGTTGTATCAGAAAACGCCTATGAAGACGGCGTCGAACAGGTTCTGGACGACCTTGCCGACCATCTTGAGCGGCACATGGATTTGGACCTGCTTCTCTCGATGGCGCAGACACCAAATCGGGGCTGAGGATTAGTCTCGATCCCCAGCGGCCAATGCGCGCACAATTTCACGCCGAACCATCTTGCGCAGGTTCTTGGTAATCCGCTCGCCCAATGCGCCTTGCAGCTCCTCTCGGACGATCTGCGCAACAAGCTCGCGCAACTGCTGCTCCTCAAACACCGCACCGGTGGGCTTTGGTGTCGGATCCGCTTTGACCGAACGATCGCGTATGAACACGGCCTCTGTTTTGGACTCTGTGTCAGGTTGTGCGACTTTAGACTGCGCAAATCCCTTGTCCACTGGCCACTCGACAGCCTTTGTCTTTGTACCAGAGTACTCATCGTCGCTTTCACCATCCGGTTCCCACTGATCTTCAGTCCGGGCGATCGCGGCTTCCAAGGCTTCGATTTTTGCGCTCAAACTCCCCGCAAGGTCACGCTTTGGTTCTCCGGTGCTGACCTCCGCATGTTTGGCAGGCACAACATCGTTGGGCTGCAAACGCATCGGTTCGTCTGGGTTGTCAGGCGTATTCGCGGCCTGTCTTTCTGCCTCATCGCCCGCGCTGCTATGAGGCATCAACTTCAGAGGTGCCCGCTTCTTGGCAATCAGCGGTTCCTCGCTGACACGCAGGGCGTCGGTCAAAACCAGCCGCCCAGGCTTGGACGCCGGGGGCGAAGGGACAAAGATAAATTCCGATTCGCCACTGGCGTCTTCGTCGACCATTCGTTTAACCGACGAGAGAACGTCCTGAATATTGGCGTTTACAACACGATCCGACATATTTTTCTACCGCTCTAACCTTGGTTCGATTGTAGCCAATCAAAACCATCGCCACAACAGGTAGCGATACTGTTTAATCCCGGCGCAATGCCTTGAGCACCCGATCCAAATCGCGGCTTTGCTTGCTAACCTGCGATGGCGCCTTTTTGACGAGGTTGTAATACAAGGTCGGGTCATAAATCTGCACCGCCAGCCCCAAACGTTCTGCCGTCAACAAACCCTGCGCCTGCAGCAACTCATACGCAGCACGAGACCGCTCAGTCCGAGACGCAACTTCAGCCAACTGTGCGTCCAACAAATCCTGCTGAGCGTTCAGAACATCCAAAGTTGTACGCGCACCTAGCGTCGCTTCTTCGCGGATACCGTCAAAGGCAACTTGCGAGGCGCGAACACGCTCGGTCGAAGCCCGCAAGCTGGCCGTAGCGGCCTGAAATGCCGCATAGCGATCCGCAACTCCTTGCGTGATGTTTTTCTGTACATTCAGCAAATTCGCGCGAGACGCGTCACGCGTTGCCATCGCCCGACGCACTGCAGCCGCCAGACCACCGCCAGCATAGATCGGCTGATTGAAATTCAACGAGATCGTTGCATCGTTGATATAGTCATCGTTGTCATAGCTCTCGGTAATACCTGCATCAGCATTCAAGCTGACATTCGGTCCAAGATTGGCTCGCTGTTGCTGCACGATCAGATCCAGCGCGCGAACCTGATGCTGCGCCGAAAGTATAGCCGGGTGGTTACGCTGTGCCAGATTGACAGCATCGGATTCCGAACGCGGCAGATTTGGCAACCTCGGCTGGCCAGCCGTCCTTCCTGGCGTTTTGCCAACTGCATTCACGTATTCAGCCTGAGCAATGCTCAGGTTACCACGGGCAACGGCCAAGTCCGCTTGCGAACTGGCCAACTGTGCCTCGGACAGCGCAACGTCTGTACGTGTCACTTCACCAACCTCGAAACGGTCTTGCGAGGCACGGAGTTCCTCGGCTGACACTTCCACGTTGTTTTGGCGGATCGCGACAGTTTCTTCCTGCAGTAAAACACCTAAATAAGCATTCGCTGCACGAATTAGGATTTGCTGTTCGATATCGATCAAAGACTGACGCGTGGAAAGAACGGTTTCCTGCGCCGATTGCTTGCCCAGAACCGAAGCGCCACCGTCATAGATCAACTGGCTAAGCGTAAGGCCCGAGAAAAAACTGGAGGGTTCGGTCGTGTTGATTAGGCTGCTTGTATTGGTCCGCGTGTAGTCGCGGCTAACACGCACCGTCCAGTTGATGATGGGACGTAATGCAGACAGCGCAATTGCGACGTCTTCATCCGCTGCCCGCAGCAATGCACGGTTCTGTTCGAGCAGACCGCTGGTATTATACGCACCGATAAACGCATCTGTCAGATTGTCAGCCCAAACTGACCGTCCGGGTATTGCACTAAACGCAATACCAGCAGCCAAAGTGAGACCTTTGAGCAGCTTTCCTGTCGTCGTCCCGCGCATTACCAAATCCTCTCAAATCGAAATTACGCAACCACCGGAGCAGTTTGCGCCGGTGTTTTCAAGTAATCAAGGCATCAAAAATACTTCTATTGCCAACTATAGCGAAAATGCACACTCAGCGCAAAACGCGGGCAAAACCGGAGCGCTGGCATTAAACGCATAGCGCCACGAAATCCGGCCTGCAGCCTTAATACCTACCCGCACAGTCCCAAGACTGCCCTCCATGAACAGGCAGACGATCCGTCCACCATCCTTGAGCTGATCCAGCAGCGTGGCGGGCAACTGCTCAACACCGCCCTGAACCAAGATTACATCATAAGGGCCATGCTCAACGGCACCCATTTCGAGAGGGCCTGTGTGAACAATTGCATTATCTGCATCGGCTTCCATCAGAAGTGTCTGCGCTTCTGCCGCCAAATAGTCTTCGGATTCCACAGCCACGACTAACTCAGCCATTCGCGCCACAATCGCAGTCGAATAGCCCAATCCAGGTGCAATATCCAAAACCACTTCATCGTTGGAAATATTCACTGCATCCAACATCTTGGCCAAAGTTCTGGGCTCCAGCAGGCAACGCCCGCCTCCCAATTCAATCAGATCGCCGACATAGGCTGCCTCGCGCTGCGAATCCGGCACGAAATTTTCACGTGCCACTGACAGCATCGCATCAATGATCGGGAATTTTGTCACATCCGAGGGCCTGACTTGAGTATCAACCATCGTAAGACGCCGGGCTGCGAAATCTGTCATTTGATCGCTCAATCCTTGTCATTCTGCTTATTGGCTTGTGCCACATCCGCCTGCCAGCAGCAACGGCTCAGACGGCAAATTCGGGCGCGGCAAAATGATCATATCAGAGCGCTTCGGAATTTCGTACAAGAGCAGAAACAATCGCACTTAAAGCTCTGGACGTTCACTCAGAAAGCTGTTAGAACGCCGACCACACCACAGCAAGTATTTGATATTGCTTGAAAAGGCGAGTTGGCGGAGTGGTGACGCAGCGGATTGCAAATCCGTGTACACCGGTTCGATTCCGGTACTCGCCTCCACTACTTTTCAATGAGTTAGAAGCATTGGCAATTTCTGCCGAAGCGCGTTTTACAATCCATTTTACAATTCCGTTCACGCTTTGCTCTCCTTGGCCTCACTTAGAAGCGTCAAAACGTCATCAGTTTCACCCGGCGAACCCATTCACTCGGACTCACTCATTGAGCCTATCAACGCTTTCCGTTTCCACATGGTCTTGCTGCGTGTGATGATCGAAAATAACTCGGGTCTGGATAGTCGACTCATCCACGACGCTAAATCGACGTGCGGCACTTACCAGAAACCAGTTCAGCGGATCACGTGGACAGAACAATTAGCGTGGTGAACGACCCGGTTCGCAGTCGACCCAATAAATATGTTCTCGATTCCCGGCTTGTGTGAGGCCAGCACTATGCAATCGATGTCGTTTTCATTTGCGAAATCAACGATCGCTCGGCCAGCGCTCCCCGAGGTAAGCCGCGGTTTCGCGCCCGGTAGCTCTGCAGCATCCCGATGTAAGCCTTCCTGAAGCTCTTTTCGAGTGTTTGCCAGAACTTCCTCGGGTATCTGGGATGCCACATATGCAGGGATCGGTTCCTGCACATGGAGCACTGTGAATTCCGCATTTGCATTCGCCAGCAAACGAGCAGCTTCAAATGAGGCCTGTGTATCATGATCTTTGTCCAGCGCGACTGGTACCAGAATGTTATTGTACATATTAGCTACCTTCCATTGCTCCAGCTACGATCTATCTGGCCTCCGCAGTGATACGGCACACTAAACCGGTTCTGATTTCGAAGACTTACCCGCTTTCTTTGCTGTGCTTGCAACATCATCTATCGTCTTTTCTACTGCTTCGGCTTCGGTTTCCGCTGCATATGCTGCACATCGGGCAACTGTTTCGAACCATTCCTGTGCGTCAGCTACAAGGCGTTCGGCTGAATGCTTCTGCCACTCTGCTATGGTTTGCAGTGCTTTCGCCGGATCAGTCGGGTCTGCGGCAGACGCCGAACGCGCAGCTTCCAGCGCGGTTCGAACAGCCTCGTGACGCCTCTCAAACCAATGTTGAGCAAAGGCCTCTGCCTCTTTAAGTGATTTTTTCTGCGTGTCCCAGAATTGCTCAAGCTGAGCGCCTAAAAACGGATTGGCCGTGGTAGTCGGCTGCATCTGCTTGAAAACATCGACAAGTGGGTTGGAGTAACATGATTTTGGCTTCTCTTCAGGCATTGGAGATTCCTCCTCATCTTCCAAATGCTGAATGTTACCAGATCTCGCAAAAAATAACCTTAATGTAGATCAACCAGTGTCACCAAACTTAAGCAGAGGTGCTCTACAATCTAATGGCGGCATTTGTACCATCCTACTCGATTTGAATAGACTCCAGATAATAAATTACATTTGCCAACGGAACACCTGCGAACATCGGCTGGCCGTCAGGCATCGTCAGCGCAACTTTTTGATCCGAATCCAAAGCTGGTCCAAAAATGGGCATTTCTCCGCCATGCGCGAGCAATGGCGCGCGACCATCAATTTGGCGCGCCACCGCCTCAATCGGAAAAACACCTTCGTTTTGGGCCGCGAGCCTCGTCAGATCAGGTGTTCTTATTGCCAGCATCTCCGCCATTGGACCATCTCCTGTGGCCTCGAAACCATGGCATTGCCAACAATAAGTTCTGTAGAGATCGTGCCCATTTTGAAGGTCTATGTCCTGCGCCAGTGCAGCGCTTGCAGTAAAAATTGACAAAAGAAGTGTACGACAAACTAGCATCTGTTCCTCCGACAAGTTCAGCATTTCGAGTTCAAAATACGCGATATCGAATGAATGTTTCATTGATCTCGCTCATATTCAGCCTTTGAGTACCAACTGAGAAAAACCTTCACGAAAGGACGGTCGTAGCAGTCGAATCCGCCTCGCTGATCGGGTCTTAGCGCCTAATGATATAGATCAATGCCAAATGAAGCATTACATATCAAAGTATGAATGTTTCAGCGGAAGCTCGGCATGAGTGGTGACGAGCCCTTGATTTATGATTGGGGCGCTTGTTCGCGGCACTGCTTCGGTGCCCAGGCAATTGTCCATCAAGGAGTGAGGTGAATGCATACAGTTGATCCACCGGCACCTAAACTCCGGCGTTCTCTTACCACCCCGTTGCTTACACTATATGGACTCGGTGTTACCGTCGGTGCGGGAATTTATGTGCTGGTCGGCGCTACCGCCGAGGCCGCGGGCCCTTATGCTGCAATTTCGTTTCTTGTTGCTGCTCTCGTCGTTTCGCTGACGGCTTTGTCATACGCCGAACTCGCGACACGCTTTCCCGTAAGCGCGGGAGAAGCGGCATACATTGAAGCGGGATTTCAAAGGGGCTGGATGGCGGTTCTAATCGGTCTTGCCGTTGCTGCGTCTGGGATTATTTCAGCCTCCGCTGTTGCGATCGGGGCGGCCTCATACCTTCACACCCTGACGGGGCTTGGCACCGCGTTGCTTACGATCGGCGTTGTGTCGGTCATGGGTCTGATTGCACTCTGGGGCATTACACAATCGGTATTTGTGGCAGCCGTGATCACGGTCATCGAGATTGCGGGGCTTCTTTTTGTGATTGGCTGGGGCATGTCCGTACAGGAAGCGCAAGGCTATGAAATTAGTGAGATGGTGCCGGGACTCGAGCTCGATACCTGGCGCGGTATTATGGCGGCATCTCTGCTGGCCTTTTTTGCCTTTGTCGGGTTTGAGGACATGGCAAACGTCGCCGAAGAGGTAAAAGACCCAACCCACACAATTCCAAAGGCCATCCTTTTGACACTCGTTCTGGCGACGGGTCTTTATCTGGTGACCTCAATGACGGTTCTGCTTGTTGTTCCTATCGATGCCTTGTCAGCTTCGGCAGCCCCGCTTACCCTGGTTTTTTCGAACGCACCCGAAGTGATTAAACAGGGGTTCGCCGCAGTCGCGGTTGTTGCGACAGTCAACGGCGTCCTGATCCAGATGATCATGGCGTCGCGAGTGATCTATGGCCTTGCCGACCGGGACCATCTGCCGAAAATACTGGCAACTGTCCCGCAGGTAACCCAAACACCGGTCGTCGCAACACTGTTGGTTGTTGCGATAATCCTTCTGCTGACGCAAACTCTGCCAATCGGCATACTGGCAGAGCGCACATCCCAGATCGTTTTGGGAGTGTTTGTTTTGGTCAACATCTCGCTGATATTGATGAAGTCCCGGCCTGGGTCAACTCGGGAACATTTCCGCGTACCTCTTGTTGTACCAATCCTTGGGGTGCTGACCAGCGCCCTGCTTTTTGGTGCCGGATTTCTCTGAGAGGAAAACCGACAGCACAGGGTCACCAGAACGGGGTCCGACTGACGCATGAACACTGACCGATCAACACTTGGAAGGCGGATTTCAGGCTGGTGGCACCAGACCTTTGTTGATCTGATCGAGCAATTGCAATGGTCTTACCTACCACCATTGATGGTTTACTTTGCGGCCGGGGTTTCGGGACTAACATCCGTCGTCGGTGCGTTTTTTCTTAAGGAATATCTGAATCTATCCGCCGCTTTTGTTGCGGGATTGGCATTCTGGGCCGGGTTGCCGTGGATTCTAAAAATGCCGCTGGGTCATCTAGTTGATCTGTTCTGGCGCTGGAAATCCCTGCTGATTGTCGTTGGCGCAACCCTTATCACGGCGTCATTGCTCATCATGTACAGGCTTGTGGCTGCGCCTGACCATATGGCCGGCATTATGCCACTAGAGGATTGGTACGTCGTTGCTTTGATGTTGGCTCCTTCAGGTTATGCCATTCAGGATGTCGTTGCTGACGCCATGACAGTAGAAGCGGTGCCGCAATCGGACCGCGACGGACGCGCTTTTGCGTCGGAAGAAGTTCGTGCCCGGCACACCACTATGCAGACCCTCGGCAGGATCGCGATCATATCCGGGTTTGCAGGAGTCGCAGCGGTTAACATCTGGATTTTTTCGGGGGCAGAAGATCTGGAGAAAGGCGATCGTTTGGTTCTCTACGGTCAGGTCTATCTTGTCGCTCTGGTTATCCCCTTGCTTTCGATCAGCGGAGTGGTTCTTCACGCTCTGATACAGCGTCGCCTCGTTCGTCGAGGACACCTTCCGCACAGACCAGATCAAACCACCGAGGTCAGGTGGCCCATTCTGCTGGGTGGCTTTGCGTTTGTTGTTCTCAGCATAGTTTTGGGAACCGCAAATTTTGCCTTCGCGCAAGAGACCGTTTTTGCGGTGTCGCTCACGGTCATTCTCTACCTCATGTCGCGTTTGCTGAGAGAGCTGGAGTCGAAACAGGCCAAAGTACTGATCGGGACAGCAACTATCATTTTCGTTTTTCGAGCAGTTCCCTTGCCAGGACCGGGCCTGACCTGGTTCGAGATAGACGAGCTTGGGTTTGACGAACAGTTCCTGGCCATTCTAGCGCTTCTGACCTCACTACTTGCTCTGCTTGGCCTGATTATCCTCAGGCCATTTATGGCAAGTCGTTCGATTGCGCAGGTTGTAGTGTTACTCACGATTGCCGCAGGAGTGCTGGCCCTGCCAAACCTTGCCTTGTACTACGGAGTGCATGAATGGACGGCCGCGCGCACAGGTGGGGTCGTGGATGCAAGGTTTATCGCCATACTCGACACAGCAGTCGAGTCACCGCTGGGTCAGATCGCGATGGTCCCAATGTTGGCCTGGATCGCGCGCAACGCCCCAACACATCTGAAAGCTACCTTTTTCGCAGTCATGGCGTCGTTCACCAACATGGCATTGTCAGCAAGCAGCCTCGGTACAAAATACCTGAACCAGATCTTTACCGTTACCCGCGCGGTTACCGATCCCAGAACGGGTACTGTTGCCTCCGTCGCTGACTATAGCCACTTGGGGAACTTGCTGATTACCGTGGCCTTGATCTCTGTTATCGTTCCTCTGGCTGTGGTTTTTCTTGTGCAAAACTCGTCTTATCAAACACGCGATTGAATATGCCGATCAATCGCTTTCATCGAGAAGTGTCTTGAGGTGTGACACCGGAACGCCAATATTCGAGCCGCCAAATTCCGGTAAGATCGCGGCATTGATGGCAACCACCTCGCCGTTTCGGTTCAGGGCAGGTCCGCCACTTCCGCCGGTTGTGGTTTCCGCATCATAAACGACCGCACCAGGGCTGGTCTGAGCGACGATCCCCCGGCTGGCCAGAGGCCGGATCTTGTTCTGCTCTGAAAGGTGTTTTGCAATCGTCCAGAAATCGACGGTGCCATCGCTCTCAAGCGTTTTCAGAAAGTCCGGCCCGGCCTGCACAATTAAAGCCTTGAGGCCAGTCGGAAATCCAAGCAGGAAAACTTCTTCACCTGCCCGCGGCGATTCAGGTGCCAGTGGAAGCCCGAGCCCTTGAACCCGGCTCGCATCAACAGACAGAAGCGCCAGATCGGCCGTTTTGCTTGCCCTAAGCAATACCGCTTCCATTGGCTTGGATTGCTCTGGCAGATAAGCCAGCAGACTAAGTATCTCGGCTTCAAGCCCTGCTGCCTTCAGGGCCTGCGCCCGATCCCCGGTCGTCCAGGGCAAGGCCACGTGACGGTTGGTCACCAGCAGGGGGGTGCCCTGCAACAGAAACCCGGTTCCGGTAAACTGAAACTCTGCCGGCGCGCCGACCGCATCAGGCTCAATCCATGGTTTCCCGAATGGAGTTTTTAGTTTCTCCCCGTCCGGGCCAAGCACATGCCGCAGCAATTTTCCGCTTTCGGTTTGTCGCAATCCGTAGGCCCCTTGGATAAAGGCAATGGATCGCGTCGAGGCCGTGACTACCCGCCTGGACGCACCTGCACGGTCTTCCAATGTCCCAAGGCGTTGCTCGGTGGAAATTACCTGGTGGTCAAACGCCTCTCTGAGCGCGACCAGATCATCCGCCGTCAATGCATCTTCTCGTGTCTGCGCGAGCATCACGGCAACCGCCTCGATCTTGAGAGATTCCTGTTTAAGGCTGTCCGCCAGTTTCCGGTCGTTCTGAAAAAGCAAATAGCCAAAGGCAAAGATCAGAAGAAGCACACCGATAACGGCAACCCTGAACAAAACCGTGGTTTGTGATGTCAGCCGACGCCCGCCTTCGCGCAGCGCACCGGACATTTTTCTGGCGAAGGGTCGTCGGCTGGAGCGCGTATACACATACGCGTCACTTATTATGTCTTCGACCGTGTGATGTGCAGGGAATGAGTGGTCACACACCCTGTAGCGCGACATGGGCCCCTCTTCACCGAACTCAATCATGTCGCCATGCCCAAGAACTGCCGAAGCAGTTTTTTGACCATTGACCCAAATATCCCGGCCAGGCAACGCGTTTAACGCGTAACCGCCTTGCGACCACTGAATGGTCGCCACGTCTTCATCATGCGGGGGCAAGTCCTCTTTCCGCCTGAACTTCAGGATACGATCAGGACCCACCGAAGCAGCCAAAGCGTTGCCGACAAGCCAGGTAACGGTTCCGCGGGACGGCCCCGTCAAGCTCTCCAGAAATGCACGGACATCGCCCGTTTCACTTTCCACATCGCTTTTGTCAGGCGTCCGCATCGTCCATCTCTGTTCTCCAGCGCTATTGACACATTATCATGCCCAGCAGTGAAACCGCTATGGTGGGCAATAATGTGCTCGTTTTAAGAACACCAAGGGTCCGCGCATGCTGCCCGGACCATGATGGTTGCGCGTGTGCCTCCATCGCGCCTATTTCGATGAGACCTTAATCTTTCGGCTGGGATCCTGAGGTTCGGTTTTCGGCATCGTGACGTGCAGGACCCCTTTGTCGAACGCAGCAGAAATCTCCTCGATATCGACTGCATCAGGCAGCGTCATTGTCCGGGTAAAACTGCCATAGCTTCTCTCACTAAAGCGCAGATCGCCCGTGTCATCATGCGTGACCTTCTTCTGGCCTCGTAGGGTCAATCTGCGGTCCTTGATTTCGACTTCGACATCGTCTTCTTCGAAGCCCGGCAATTCAGCGGTGAGAATGATCGCCGCATCCGTCTCGTGGATGTCAATCGCCGGCGAAATCGCACCCGTCATGTCCAACGACGGAAAGCCCGTGCGTTGCGCGGCTGTTTCCAGTGGCAGGAATGGCGCTGCGCCCCCGAAAAAGCGCGACATCATGGATTCCATTTCGCGTCGAAAATTATCAGATAGCGGATGTGTTCCAGCAAACAGTTGCGGGTTTTTTTTGTCTTCAAGCATTTTCTGATCCTCCTCCTTTGGTGCGATTGGGGTGAGGCAGCATTATCGCAAAAAATGCATCTAATTACCTTGATCTTGCGCAACCAAGCATCCTCGGTATCGCGTCAAAAGACATCACGGCCGTATCGGCATTCTGAATGAAACAAGGCGTATTACCGGTCATACGTCCAGGCCAAGGGGCAAACTAATCTGACTCTATTGCGCCACCGAGCGTCTGAAAAACGTCAGGCTTGACGCCAGAAGGACTGCGCCCGGTAGCGCCATCCATAGGAACTCCGGCCAGATCGTCTCAAACCCCACGCCCTTGAAGATGATGGATTAGCTGGCGGACATGTAGCCGATCATGACGAGGATCAGTGATTTAAGATGTTAGTGAAGAATCCAGTTCGGGATCGAGAGGGCGACCAGTGCAGTGGCAACGTGCGGCCCAATTCCCGGCACCTTCATCAGCCAGTGCGCCATCTCCTTGCCTCGTGGTCGGTGAGTTACCTCCACATCCAACTCTAATATCTGACTGATCAACCGGCCCGCATCCCAATCAGCGGACTTAGGCAAGCCTGTGCCGCTTCCCCTCGTGTTGCACCATCATGCGACAACCGATATCGACCGCGAAGACAAGCCAATGAACAATTTCAACCAACAATCCCGCAACATTCACAAACCCACGTAACGCCAACATCTCACAAAAAATTGTGATTTATTAAGAAATAGAGTTCCTTTACGCAGGTTCGAAATTGGTACTCGCCTCCAAAAGAATTCAATAGCTTACACGACCTCCCCAGACCGAGCGATACAAATGCTTGTTCTTTGGGGTTACATAGGGGAAATGTAGCCCGATTTGAGCTTTTATCCCGCCACAAGACTTGCCGTGTGATTCCATGCGCAATGCCCATTTACCTCTACAATTGGGTGACTCGATTTCAGACCAAGTCCCGCAAATTGAGATATTGTCTCGTTGTGTGATAGTCTCGTTTCATTCTGGTTTGCTTAAGGTGATGTATGTGTGGGTAGTGCGTGCGAGATGGTTGTTGATTGGTGCAATACTGTTTGTGTTGGCCTTTTCCGTATGGATTCTTCTTCCGCGAAATAGCGAGCAAGAAGCGTTCTCCCTGCTTACTCCAGCCGAAATGGCAGAACTCGACAATCAACCTAAAGTTACTGAGTCTCTAGACCGAGGATTGACCGTTACTCAATCCGATGGCCCATTCGTAAATTTCAATTCGCCCAAAAAGGATATTGTCCAGTCGCCTGTTAATATTGACGTAGACATTAGCCCGAGAGGAGATACGGCAGTTGATTTGTCGTCAATTCGGATCGACTATCGTATGGGTCCAGCATGGGTCAATGTGACCAAACGAATAATGAAGCACGCCTCAGTCGAAGGTTCGCGCCTGCTCGCACGTTCGGCTGAACTGCCGGTTGGGCGGCACACAATGCGACTCTCCATACAGGACGAGGATAAAAGGCGGACGAGGGTTACGGTGTCGTTTGTCGTGCAGTGAACTGTTAGAAGAAGCAACTACTCGCGATATCACTCGGCCGGCCACTCAACCCTGCGCAACTTCCAACGGCGGCTCCTTCGGAAACGGGCTGATATCGGACCACTTGAAACATTTTTCTGTTAGGATTGCGCTCGTCTCCCATTTGTTGGAACACTCTCGCTGTTCGGTGCCGTATTGCATCCCTGATTGATAGAACCCAAGAGCGCTAACGCCGCCGGCAGCCCTGCCAATAAGCTGTGCCTCAGCGTCTTTGTATGGTGCCCCGTCGAAGACTTCTTACGGCCCTGAGATGCGTCAGCGACCGGGGCCCATGGTCTTGTACCGGTGCAAAAACTCTCGGAATTCCACCCAATCCGGTCTTTGATTTAGCTCGACAATTTTCTGCGCGTGCCAGGAGCACGCGGCGGCATGCAAGGACGCCAGTTGGTCATCGGACATCAAACGTTCCCGCTCTACCGCAGCCTTTTCCCAAAGCGGCAAGATCGACCGGTCCTCAACCAAATTCGCGTTCATATTGTTCCAATAGGATTCGGCCTGATCATCGTGAATATGATTGGTTTTACCCCGATCCCGTTTAACCATGAACGACCCAATTGAACGCGTCACATAGTGATGGATACGCGCAAAATCATGGCGGTAGTTGGATGTGGCGCGCCAGGTTACAGCTTCGGGGTCAAGAAGTTGCCCCCCACCATCAACCCATCTGATCTCGGACATGCGCTCAGGCGCAACCCCTTTGGGGCGATGCGGACCATATCGGGTGAATAACCCGTTGTTGCGCGTTATACTCTTCAGCCCGCCCGCAACGCCCGAATAATAGCCCTGCTCGGTATCGCAAAGAAAGAACTGCTCAGCCACTGGAATATCGCTGAAATCTTCAATGCCTCCGCATCCGAATAGTTTCCAGGCAAAAGAGGCAACATCAAAAGGCTCTCCTGCGGTTTCCTGTAACTTTTCCAGCAACTTGTGCATGGAGGGATCAGGAAGGCGGATGTTCAGATATTCATCAACGTCCAGCGAAAAGGTCCAGTCCGCATCAAGAAACCTCGGATGTGAACGAACTCGCCTGAGCATCGTGTTCTGCGGGCTTTGCTTTGGCTTGACCCAATTATCAACATGGGTTGCAATGCCCAGATCCCCGAGCCGTTCTGCAATCAGATCGGTGCCGTCATCACAATCGTTGGTGTAAATGAGGAAATGGTCGATGCCGAGTGACAGGTAGTAGGACACCCAATCAATCATGAACGGGCCTTCGTTCTTCATTGTCGTGTAGACAACGATCCTGTCAGTCATTGCAAGTCCTGCGGTTGAACCAAAGTGGCGCCATCTTCTGTAGGTCCTTCTCGGGTGCCAACATCCCCAATTCGATATGAAACTGGCTCATTGACTATAGCTTTTGAACCGCGACCTGAGCGCCTTTGATCGCCTTAAGACGCAAGCCCGCCGAGTTTGCGCCCAAAAACTCGTGGAATGCACGCATCACGCCATCTTTCCACCATCCCCTCCGATGGTAGTCATCCAACATGATGACACCGCCTTCGATCATCTTCGGCAATACCGCATCCAGATCCGCTTTGACCCCTTCATATGAATGGTCTCCATCAAGATAGGCGAAACCGATACTCTGATCTTCGAACAGGCGCAGTGCAGGAACCGAAAAATCGCGAATTACCGAAACTTGACCCTTCGCTATCTCAGAGGCGTATGTGTTTTTCACCGCTTCATAGATGCGGTCCATATCGTTTTGGCTACGCGCTCCGGCCAAAGATGCGCCACCATCTGCGTCGGGCTGCACGCCCCATGGATCGATGAGGCACAGCTTAGAAGGCTTCAATTCATCGAGTAGTATCCGCGAAAACTCGCCCCGCCAGACGCCGATTTCGATGCTGAGCTTTCCGTGCGGCATTGTCTTGAGCATTTCGCGCCTCAGCGCATCTTTCCGCTCGCGCTGCAGGGCTTGTTTCTTGCGGCGGTCCTCGGCGGATACGGTTTCAGCCATGGGCGTCTTCTCCGATATGAGAATTCTGCAAAGCCTCAACCAAATCTAGCCAATCAGGTCTGGCCTTCAATTCTTCGGCTTTTGCACTATGCCATTCGCAGGCTTTGTGGTGAAGTTCGGCCAACTGAGGATCAGCCATCATCTCGGCTTTGATGTCATGCATGGCGGGCATGTGGCCCAAGATCGAGCGATCTTCGACGTCGTTGTGATTCATTACAAGCCAGTATTTCAGACCTTGGTCCTGGCCAACATGGTTAGTCCGCCCCCGTTCACGTTTGACAAGAAAGCTATCGGTACTTCGTACTGCATAGTGGTGAATACGCGCGAATTCATGGCTGAATCCGCGCCACGCCTTCCATTTCACCTGATCTGCCGGGTAGAGGTTTCCGCCTGCATCTCTCCACAACACCCCTTCGTACGGTGCGTCAGGATTTGGGGCATCCTCTGGATTTATCCGAGGGCGATGGGCGCGAAACCGGCTGAACTTGCCGTTATTTCGGAATAGCGTTTTGAAACCTTTTGTCCGGTGATGGGGGTAGCTGTCTTCGGTGGCCGCCTGAAAGAATGTCTCAGGGACAGGTTGATCGACAAAGTCGTTTAAGCCGGCATTTCCGAACATACGCCAACAGATCGATATTGCATCAGCTTCACCGCTTGCCTCTACCAGTGACTGAACATTGCCTTCAGGCAAACGGATATTGATGTATTCATCCACATCCAGGCTCATGATCCAATTTGCGGACTGATAGCTTGGATGACTGCGAGATCGGGTAAAAGCCCGGTTCTGGGGCGCAGCGCGTGGTCCGACCTTGTTGCGCTCATGATGCGCCCAGCCTAAGGCCTGCATCCGATCACCGATGACATCTGTGCCATCAGAACAGTCGTTGGTGTAGATCAGGATATCATTGAACCCGATTGCGCGATTGTAAGCCACCCAATCGATCATAAATGGCCCTTCGTTCTTCATCGTCGTCACGATGAGAAAGGTCTCGTTTCCCATAAGTTAAACTCTTGCCTGTGCCATTATCGGACTATTGTTGATCTGTTTAGAATAGCCTCCAGAATTTGTCCAACGCAGCAAGTTCCAGGAAGAACTGGCTACCGCACCTCGGCCCCCAGGGGGGGCTGATGAAAATGATGGAACTCAATATGCATTCAGCGCCAACTAATATTGAGTTAACCGCTGACTTGATCAGAACTTTCCTGCGACAATCCGAATAACCACCTCCGAACCGCAGATAACCGTGGCATCAACAAACGAAACTCTTCCTGAACGTCAGCACAATATGTTTTACCGATTCTGAGGAACCACTTCGTAACCCGGCTCTTCCGGCTCATCATCCTGCATTTCGGCGGGGAACCCCGGTGCACGGATATCCAGTCCCGTGGCGTCCTCAAGGCGTTTGATAATGTTAGGGGAAAGTTCACGGTCACCGTAGCGTGCGATTCCGTCGTCGAAGATTTCCATCATCACCGGGTTTATCTCCAGCGGCACCCCGGCGCGGTCGGCGACCTCCTGAAACAGACCGATATCCTTTTTGACCAGATCCATGGTGAATGAAATATCGCGGGACCCATTCAGAATCACTTGGCTTTCCGTTTCGTGCACAAATGATGTGCCCGACGAAATTTTGATCGCCTCATAGGTCGTGCCAAGATCCATCCCTGCGGCCTTTGCGGTCACCAAAGCCTCGGCGCAAGTGATCAGATTTGCGGTTGCCAAATAGTTTGTTAGCACCTTCAACACTGAGGCCGATCCCAAATCGCCTGTGTGCAAAACGCGGCGCCCCATCGTCGTCAGGAACGGCAGAATGCGCTCAAATGTTTCTCGATCGCAGCCTGCGAAGATCGAAATATTGCCCGTAGCCGCCCGATGACATCCGCCCGATACCGGGCAATCGACTGCAGCCCCCCCACGTTCGATCACCGAAGCACCCAATCGTTTTACTTCCGCTTCGTCGGTGGTGGACATTTCCATCCAGATCTTACCGGATGTCACTTCGGACAGCATCTCCTGCATTACCGCGTCCGAGGCGGCAGGAGATGGCAGACAGGTAATCACAGCGTCACAATCCCGCATCAATTGAGCGGGGCTTTCAGCTGCCTTCGCACCCTGCGCGACAAATCCAGACACAAGATCAGGGTTGAGGTCATGAACGGTCAGGTCAATCCCATTGCGCAGCAGCGAGCCCGACAATTTTCCGCCCACGTTTCCCAGCCCGATGAAGCCTACTTTCATATGACGCTCTCCCTGTTCGTCTTTCGATGCACATGCGAACACGCCTGTTGACCTAAGTCATGCCGTCCAGCGACCCTCAGAGGTCGCTTTTTTGCCCCTGTACGCACTGTTGAGCGAGACTCGCTTGACAAGGGGGGTAATGCTGTCCCAAGAGCCAAGTGTTGGTGTCTGCAGCAGCAGATGAAAAGGGAATGCGTCAGCGGATTTTCCGTCAAACGCAGCCGCCCCCGCGACCGTGACCGGAGAGGGTGCCCAAGCCACTGGCGAATGCCGGGAAGGCGGGACATCCGACAGAGCACTGCTCTGACATCCGCAAGCCGGGAGACCTGCCAACGCCCGAAGATGAAACCGGACGGGGTGTTCCGGTGTGGGGCTTTGATCGGCCCGCATGAAACCCCGTCCCCCACGAAGAGGATTGGGGGGATGAGAGACATGACCGAGACCACACCGGTCGAGCTGCTGGTCTGCACTACATGCCGTCGCGGCCTACCCGTCGAAGACGACGCCCAACGCCCCGGCACATTGCTGCACAAAGCGCTTGAACAGGCCGCCCTGCCCGAGGGCATCACCTTGAAAGCAGTAGAATGCCTTTCAAACTGCGATGAGGGCTGTTCTATCGTGCTGCGTGGCGGACCTGATCGCTGGACATTCGTTTACGAACACCTCAGCGAAACCGATCACGTCGAAACCATCATTGAAGGTGCCACCAAGTACCTTCAGACCGAGGACGGGCTGGTCAAATGGCGTGAACGCCCCGAACACTTCCGCAAGAATTGCGCGGCCCGTATTCCCCCGATTGGAGCCCTGAAATGAGCAATCTCGAAAAACTGCCCGTCACCGTGATCACTGGCTTTCTGGGCTCGGGCAAAACGACACTGGTCAAGCATTTGATGCAGAACCCGCAAGGCAAGCGCTTGGCTGTTGTAGTCAATGAGTTCGGCGATGTGGGTGTCGATGGCGATATCCTGAAATCCTGCGCAATCCCGGATTGCCCAGCAGAAAACATCATGGAACTGGCCAATGGCTGCATCTGCTGCACTGTGGCCGACGATTTCATTCCCACGATCGAAGCGCTTATGGCCTTGGAGCCGCGCCCCGATCACATTCTGATCGAAACCTCGGGCCTGGCTCTGCCTAAGCCGCTGCTTAAAGCGTTCGACTGGCCAGACATTCGCTCGAAAATCACAGTCGACGGCGTGATCGCTTTGGCCGATGCCGAAGCGGTTGCCGCTGGTCGGTTTGCACCCAATGTCGAAGCGGTAGACGCCCAGCGCCTCGCCGATGAGTCGATCGACCACGAGACGCCACTATCGGAAGTGTTTGAAGATCAGATCTCTTGCGCCGACATCATCCTGCTGACCAAGCCCGATCTGGCCGGTCCCGAAGGTGTCGCCAAAGCCAAAGAGGTCATCGCGGCCAAAGCCCCTCGCCCCCTACCCGTCGTCGAAGTCGCCGAAGGTGTCGTGGACGTGCGCGTTGTCTTGGGCCTTGAAGCTGCCGCCGAGGACGACATGGAAGCGCGTCCCAGCCATCATGATGGTCATCACGATCACGAGCATGACGATTTTGAAAGCATCATCGTCGAACTGCCGGAACAGACTGATCCGCTGGATCTGGTCGCCAAGATCGAACGCCTGGCAAAGGAACTGAACATCCTGCGCGTCAAAGGCTATGCCGCGGTTCAGGGCAAGCCCATGCGCCTGCTGGTACAGGCCGTCGGCTCGCGGGTACGTCATCAGTATGACCGCCCGTGGGAACCTGGTGAAGAGCGCCACTCGCGCCTTGTGGTCATCGCCGAGCATGATGATATCAAAGAGGCCGAAATCCGTGATATCCTTGTGGGTGTGACCGAGGCCGCCGAGTAAGATTCATGCACGTCGTCTTCCGCGAAAGCCACGGGTTAGAGGAAACCGAGACCCCAACCGATCTGGGCCAGAGCCCGGCGGACTTGGTGGTGCTGTCATTTTCTGACAGTGACCTTGGCGCTTTCGCGGCGGGCTGGCATCGCGGTGGCGGGCCAGACGGGCGCATGCCAACCCTGCGGCTGGCCAACCTGACAGCTCTAAAACATCCCCTGTCAGTCGACACATATGTGGAACAGACGCTTGAGGGGGCCAAAGGCATCCTGATCCGCCTGATTGGCGGCGTGCCATATTGGTCTTACGGCTTGCAGCAGGTTCTGGCACTGGCACAGGCCAAGGGGATCGCACTGGCTGTCCTGCCTGCGGACGGGCGCGAAGATACGCGGCTGGATGAGTACTCCACCCTGCCCGTCTCAACCCTGCGGCGCTTGGCGCATCTGTGTGATACCGGCGGAGAGGTTGCGGCACAGGCCGCGCTCGCACAGACGGCGCTGGCGGCGGGACTATATGCCGGTCCGGTGATGGGGGCAAAGACCATACCGGATTACGGCGCCTGGTGCCCGGATCGTGGCGTGATACCGGCGGACACAGCTTTTTCGGGCGATGCAAAACGCATTATTGTCACGTTTTATCGGGCCTACCTGACCTCTGCCGACACTGCCCCGATCGCGGCTTTGATCCGCAGTGTGAGATCGCGTGGATTCGAGGCCATTGGCCTGTTCGCCCCGTCGCTCAAAGCGCCAACCGCCGCTGACTGGTTGCGTGAGACGATCGTGGCGCTGAAACCTTCAGCGATCATCAATGCCACCTCCTTTTCGGGCAAGGGCGCATCAGGCACTTCACCCTTGGATGCTGCCAATGTGCCCGTCTTTCAGGTCGCCCTCGCGACCTCGCGCCGCAAAGCCTGGGCAGAAGCGGAACGCGGGCTTTCGCCTGCTGACCTCGCCATGCATGTGGTTCTGCCCGAGGTCGACGGGCGGATTAACGCGGGCATCGTGTCGTTCAAAGAACCGGGCAAGCGCGATCCTTATCTGGAATATTCGCGTTTTGCCCACCAGCCCGAACCTGACCGGATCGAAGCTGTCATCGATCGGGTCTCTGGCTGGCTGGACCTGCACGAAAAGCCCAGTTCAGATCAAATACCGGCGCTGGTTCTGTCGACTTACCCGGGTAAGGACTGGCAGATGGCGCATGCAGTTGGCCTTGATGCGCTTGCTTCAGCCGAAGCGATGCTGACCGATCTTCAGAATGAGGGATATGCAACCGCACCGGCCGAGCCGATTGCCGAAACCCTGCTGGGCGTCCGGATTTCATGGTCATTGCAGGACTACCTGATTGCGCATGCAGAGCTACCCGATCAATTGCGCGCCGATCTGCAGGCGGTCTGGGGAGACCCCGAGGACGATCCAGTGTTCGCAGATGGAGCATTCCATTTCACGGCCCTTCGGCGTGGCAACGCTGTGGTTGCGCTGCAGCCAGAACGCGGCACGCCAGAGCTGCGCGAGGATGACTATCATGACCTTTCGCGCACTCCTCGTCACAGCTACGTCGCCTTTTACCTTTGGCTACGCAAAGGGATAGGCGCGGATGCTTTGATCCATATTGGTGCCCATGGCACGCTGGAATGGCTGCCAGGTAAATCGGTCGCTTTATGCAGTGAATGCTGGCCCGAGGTGTTGATCGGCGATCTGCCGGTGATCTACCCGTTCATCGTCAATGACCCCGGCGAAGCTGCGCAGGCCAAGCGCCGGATCGGCGCTGTTACGCTGGGCCATATCCCGCCCCCGATGAAAGAAAGTGGTACGCCAGATCGCATGGCTCGGCTGGAAGCACTGCTGGATGAGTTCTCGAACGCGGACGGTCTGGACCCCAAGCGCCGTGATCGCCTGCAAGGAGATATCCGCGACGAGGCACAGGCCATCGGGCTGGAGAGCGACCTTGGTCTCGACCAAGCCACCTGCATCGCCGAGGCGATCACCCGCATTGATCGATTTGTCTGCGACATCAAGGAAAGCCAGTTCAGCGACGGCCTGCACATCTTTGGACGGGTGCCCGATGCGACTGGCACCTTCGACCCTGCCCCGTCGGCCCACGCTGAACGCTCCGCCCTGATTGACGCTTTGGCGGGCAAACGGATTGAGGCCGGGCCGTCCGGTTCCCCTTATCGCGGGCGTACGGATGTATTGCCTACCGGGCGGAATCTTTACACGACCGACCCGCGCTCAGTTCCTACGCGCGCGGCCTATACACAAGGCGTCAAGCTCGCTGAAGAGCTGGTTCGGCGGCATCTGCAGGAAGAAGGCGACTACCCCAAGGGCTTGATAGTCGATCTATGGGGTTCGGCCACGATGCGCACAGCGGGCGAGGAATTCGCCATGGCGCTACACCTGCTGGGGGTGAAGCCGGTTTGGGATAAAGGGTCCGAGCGGGTCTCTGGCATCGAAGTTTTGCCAATCACCGATCTCAGCCGCCCGCGACTGGACGTGACATTGCGCGTCTCAGGCCTGTTCCGGGACGTGTTCCCGACGCTTTCCGCGCTGTACGGTCAGGCCGTCCGCGCACTGACAAAACGAGATGAAGCAGCCGACTGGAACCCTTACGCCGGTCAGGAGCCAGCCGCGCGGGTCTATGGGCCAGCCCCCGGCAACTATGGTTTGAACATGACCCATCTGTCCGAAACCTATACGGATGAGGCACGCGTGCAGGCGGGTGAGGCTTGGCTGGACGCCAGTTCCTTCGCGTTGGAAGGCGAACACATCGCACAGGATAAGGACGGCATTACTCAGCGCGTCGCCAATGCCGACAGCTTTGTGCATCTCCAGGACCTGACCGAAACCGATCTGCTATTGGCGAATGACTATGCCACGCATGAGGCTGGTTTTGCTGCCGCCAAGAAAATCACCGGTGGTAACGCTCAGCTCTATCACCTGGACAATACCAACCCGGAAAATCCACGCGCCCGTACCTTACCCGAAGAAATTAGCCGCGTGGTTCATGCGCGCGCCGCCAATCCAGGATGGATAGCGGGGATGCAGCGGCATGGTTTTCGAGGCGCGGCCGAGATTGCGGCGACGCTTGATCACATGGCCTCGTTTGCACATTTGTCTGGCACCGTCGCGCCGCATCTGTTCGACCTTTATCACGAAGCCACGCTTGGCGACGAAGACGTCGATGCCTTTCTACAAGAGGCCAACCCGCGTGCGCATCAGGCGATGCAAGACCGATTCCGTGCCTTGTTGGACGCTGGATTATGGAACACGCGCCGAAACTCGATCCGTGCCGGTTTGGAAGGTCTGGGATGAGCGCCCTTACCGACAAACCTGTCGTCCAAGGCTGGTGCCCCGGCGCACATCGCCCGATGATGTCCGGCGATGGGCTGGTCGTGCGCGTACGCCCGCGGTTGGCGCGGCTTAGCGCTCAGCAGGCTTTGGGTCTGTGCGAATTGGCCGACCGTTTCGGCAATGGCACTATCGACCTGACCAACCGTGCGAACCTGCAACTACGTGGCGTCAAGGAAGCCGACCACCAGCCACTATTGACCGAGCTGTCTGATCTGAACCTTCTCGATGCCGAGCCCGGCATCGAGATTAGACGGAATATTTTGGTCACACCGCTCTACCGTGCAGGTGATCTGACAGCGCGACTAACGCAGCATCTGATTGACCGCCTAGCAGAGTTGCCCTCGCTGCCCGCCAAGTTCGGATTTGCAATCGATACGGGACCTGAGCGCATGTTAGCCGGAGACTCGGCTGACATACGCGTGGAAACCGGCGAAAACGGCCTGATTCTGCGTGCAGATGGTGCAGAGACCGGACGGACTGTTTCTGAATCTGATGTCATCGATCGACTGATCGAACTGGCAAAGTGGTTCTCTGACACCTATACGCCTGAGACCCGCCGAATGGCCCGCGTGATCTCTGCGCAAGACCTTCCGCTCGAATGGCAAGGCAGCCCACCTGGCCCAATAAGTACCCCTCTACAGCCTGGCGCTTGCGATTTGGGAACACTTTTGGGCGCGACGTTTGGGCAATTGCCCGCAGGCCCGCTCTCGAAACTGATCGAGAGCAGCGGTGCGTCTGCCCTGCGAGTTACACCGTGGCGGTTGATCCTGCTGGAAGGCGGAGCAGATACTCCCGCACCAGCCTTCGTCACAGACGGTACTGACCCGCTGATGACCACCGACGCCTGCCCTGGCACGCCGTTCTGTCCGCAGGCGCAAGTGGAAACGCGAGAGATCGCGCGCGTTTTGGCGGCTCGAGTGCCCGGATCTCTGCATGTCTCGGGGTGTGCAAAGGGTTGCGCCCGGATGATCCCTGCAGATGTCACCTTAGTAGGATGCAATGGACGATTTGATCTTGTCAAACAAGGTCGCGCAGGTGATGAGCCCTGCCAACGCGGCCTGACCGAAGAAAAACTTATGACCATGGACTTCACCTGATGCCCTATGAATACGAAACCGACGGCGCGGCGATTTACAAACAGAGCTTTGCCACCATCCGCTCGGAGGCCGATCTCGCTCGGTTCGATGCCGATGAAGAGCAAGTGGCCGTGCGCATGATCCATGCCGCTGGAATGGTTGGGCTGGAGGAGTTCGTGCATTTCTCGCCCGGCTTCGTCACAGCTGCCCGCACCGCGCTGGAAAATGGCGCACCGATCCTGTGCGACGCGCGCATGGTCAGCGAAGGTGTGACCCGCTTCCGCCTGCCTGCGGATAATGAGGTAATCTGCACTCTGCATGACGAACGCGTGCGCCCATTGGCCGCTGAGATGAGCAACACGCGCTCTGCCGCTGCGCTAGAGCTGTGGCGTCCGCATCTTGGCGGCGCGCTGGTCGCGATCGGTAACGCTCCGACTGCGCTATTCCATCTGCTAAACATGCTGGAAGACCCAGATTGTCCGCGCCCGGCCGCCATCATCGGCTGCCCTGTGGGCTTTGTCGGCGCAGTCGAATCCAAGGACGCCTTGTGGGACGCGCAGCCCGTACCCTCCTGCATCGTCAAAGGTCGCTTGGGCGGCAGTGCAATCACCGTTGCTGCCATCAACGCCATCGCGAGTCGTGTGGAATGAGCGGGGGCAAGATCTACGGCGTGGGCCTTGGCCCTGGTGACCCGGATCTCATGAGCGTCCGTGCAGACCGCCTGTTGCGCAATGCCCGACACGTGGCGTTCTTCCGCAAGCCGGGCCGCACGGGGCAGGCCCGCAAGATCGTCAATGGAATGATCCCCGGCGACGCTATCGAGTTTGCGATGGAGTATCCCGTAACAACCGAAATCCCGGTGACGGACCCGAGGTACAACGAGCTGCTTTCCGTATTTTACGAGGATTGCGCCGCCCACCTGAAGACGCTGACAGAGAACGGCGAAGACGTCGTGGTCCTGTGCGAAGGAGATCCTTTCTTCTACGGGTCATTCATGCATCTTTACAATCGATTACGGGATATATCTAAGGTCGAGGTCGTACCAGCCATTACCGGAATGTCGGGTGCCTGGACCGCTACCGGCGATCCGATAACCTGGGGTGATGACGTCCTGACGGTTCTGGTCGGTACATTGTCCGAGGACACGCTGACCGAACGCATGACCCAAACCGATGCGTTGGTGGTCATGAAGATCGGTCGCAACTTTGACAAGGTAAAACGCGCCTTGAAACGGGCCGATCTCTATGACCGTGCATGGATCGTCGAATACGCCCAGATGCCCAACCAGCGGGTTTGCAAACTCTCGGACAATTGCGAGGGTATCACACCCTATTTCTCGATCATCCTGGTTCACGGTCAGGGCCGTCGCCCATGAGTGGCTGGGTCAAAATAGCCGGCCTCGGACCGGGAGACGAAGCTCTGGTCACGCCCGAGGTTACCGCTGCTCTGGCCGAGGCGACGGATGTTGTTGGATACATCCCCTACGTCGCGCGCGTTGCTGAGCGTGAAGGGTTGACCCTACATGCCAGTGACAACCGGGTCGAGATCGACCGCTCGCAGCACGCATTAAGGATGGCGGCCGAGGGCAAGCGTGTCGTGGTTGTTTCCTCCGGAGACCCAGGCGTGTTCGCGATGGCCGCTGCCGTGTTCGAGGCATTGGAGAATGGTCCTGTTGAATGGCGAAGCATTCAGATCGACGTACTGCCGGGGATCACAGCGATGTTAGCTGCGTCTGCCCGTGCGGGTGCGCCGATGGGGCACGATTTCTGCGCCATCAACCTCAGCGACAATCTGAAACCATGGTCTTTGATCGAAAAACGACTGCGCCTTGCCGCGCAGGGAGATTTCGCGATGGCGTTCTATAACCCCCGCTCGAAGTCACGCCCGGAAGGCTTTGTAAAAACACTGGAAATCCTTCGCGAGGAATGTGAGCCAGAACGCCTGATCCTGTTCGCCCGCGCAGTGTCGCGTACGGATGAGAAGTTGCGGATTTCAACACTGGCAGAGGCCACACCAGACATGGCGGACATGCAGACCATCGTGATCGTCGGCTCGTCATTGACCCGGGTGATCGAGCGCGACGGCGCGCCGATCGTTTACACGCCGAGATTCACGCCTGACAAGGATCAGGTATGAACCAGCCAGTCCAAGACCTGCGAAACCTTTTCGAACTCAGTCCGCTGCGGCAACAGCGGACGGTCGATCATCAGAACCGGAAGACCCAGCGCCCGTGCGGCATCCAACTTTGCGCGCGCCCCGATGCCACCCGCGTTCTTGGACACAACCAACTGCGTCCCGTGACGCTGCATCAGCCCCCGGTCCTCAATTTCAGTGAACGGACCGCGCGAAATAATGACGTCTCTATTAGGAAACGGCACGGTTTCAGGCTCATCCACCAGCCGCAAAAGATAGTGATGCTGAGGCTGTGCTGCAAAGTCCTGAAGATGCATGCGACCGACGGCAAGGAACACGCGCTGAGCGGAACCGGAAAGCGCGTCGACGGCACCGTCGATGTCCGGAACATGCTGCCAACTGTCGCCATCTTGAGCGACCCAGGCAGGCCGCGTCAGCGCCGCCAGCGGAGTCGCCGTCGCAGCACAGGCTTCCGCGGCGTTGCGGCTCATCTGCGCGGCAAAGGGGTGGGTTGCGTCTATGATATGGCTGATCTCTTGGTCGCGGATGTAACGCACCAGCCCCTCCGCTCCTCCGAAACCGCCCACGCGCGTGGGAACGGGCTGCGGGCGTGGCGTGTCGACACGGCCCGCGTAGGAATACGTGGCCGGAATACCTTGTTCGGAAACGGATTTTGCCAGAGCATTTGCCTCGGTCGTCCCGCCAAGAATCAGGAGGTTGGGCATGTCTGAAACTCCGTGGCTAACCGTATTGGGTTTGGGCGAAGATGGACTGGATGGCCTGTCTCCCGCAAGCCGTCAAGTGCTGGATCGCGCCGAGATCGTCATGGGTCCGTCGCGCCACCTATCTTTGATTACCAAAAGCAACGCCGAACAGATTGAATGGCCAGTTCCATTTGCCGATGGTCTTCCGATACTGACCGGATTACGCGGTCGGCAAACTATTGTTCTGGCCTCGGGTGATCCGTTCTGGTTCGGGGCCGGCTCCGTCATCGCGCGAAATTTCGATGCGAGCGAATGGACCGCCATACCCGGTCAATCGACCTTTTCGCTAGCCGCTGCAAGGCTCGGCTGGCCGCTTGAAAACACGTTAACCTTTGGACTGCACGCCGCCCCCCTGACCCGTTTGCGCCCCCACCTGGCGCAGGGCCTCCGCGCCATTCTCTTGCTGCGTGATGGAAAAGCGGTGGCTGAGCTTGCAACTTATCTGGGTGAAACCGGCTTTGCCGATTGTACCCTGCATGTCATGGAGGCCCTTGGCGGCCCCCGTGAACGCGCGCGGAGCGTGTCGCTGACCGAAGCGCTACTGGGAACATTCGAACATCCGGTCTGTGTCGGGCTGGACGTCGCGGGCACAGGGTGCGCCTTTCCCAAAGCCTCGGGCAAGCCTGATGATATCTTCGAAACCGACGGGCAAATCACCAAGCGCCCTATCCGCGCACTGACCCTGTCGGCCCTTGCCCCGCGTAGAGGAGAACATCTGTGGGATATTGGCGGCGGCACCGGTTCGATCAGCATCGAATGGCTGATGTGCGATCCGACGCTGACTGCAACGACAATCGAGCCGCGTGAAGATCGGGTCGAGCGCATTCGCCGAAACGCCGATGCGCTCGGGCAGGATCGGTTGCGGGTCGTTCATGGTATCGCACCTGAGGCGTTGGTTGACCTTGACCAACCAGATGTCGTTTTCATCGGAGGCGGCCTGAGCGCGGAGCTGTTGAACTGGCTACACGCAAATCTCCGCGCCGGTACGCGGCTTGTCGCCAACGCAGTGACATTGGAAAGCGAAGCCTTGCTGGCTGCGTGGCACGACAAGCTGGGCGGAGACCTGTTGCGTATCGAATTGGCGCAAGCTGCTTCGCTTGGTCCACGGCGGGGTTGGAAATCTGCCTACCCCGTGATGCAGTGGAGTCTTACGCTATGATCGTCGCCGGGCTCGGATTTTCGTCTTCTGCTACGCTGGTCAGTCTGCGCGCTGCCTTTGATCTGGCCTCGAAAGGAAAAACAGTCGATGCCCTGGCAACCGTTGCAGACAAGGACGGACATGCCGCACTTGTCGCACTTGCAGAGGTAACTGATCTACCGGTTCATTTCGTCCCGGCACATGATCTTGCCGGACAACGAACCCTCACCTGCTCGCCCCGCAGTCGTGCCACATACGGCACCAGCAGCGTGGCCGAAGCATCCGCTCTTGCTGCCGCCGGGCATGGCGCGCGGCTGATTTCACCCAGACAAATCTCGGACGACCGGCTTGCAACCTGCGCCGTCGCCATTGGAGGACAACCATGACCGTTCATTTCATCGGCGCCGGACCGGGTGCCGCGGACCTGCTGACTCTGCGCGGGCGCGATATCATCGCCTCGTGCCCGGTGTGCCTCTATGCTGGCTCATTGGTTCCCGAGGAGATTTTGAGCCACTGCCCCGACGGCGCGAAGATCGTGAACACGGCTCCGATGGATCTGGATCAGATCATGGCCGAGATCGAAATAGCGCACAAAGCCGGGCAAGACGTGGCGCGGCTGCATTCCGGAGACCTCTCTGTCTGGTCGGCAATGGGAGAGCAAATCAGACGTCTGAAAGAGATGGGAATCCCGGTCAGCGTCACGCCCGGTGTCCCGTCTTTTGCCGCCGCAGCTGCTGCTCTAGGAACTGAACTCACCCTTCCGGGACTGGCGCAATCGGTGGTGTTGACCCGGACGCCTGGGCGCGCGTCCTCGATGCCTGAAGGTGAGACGCTGAAAAACTTTGCTAAAACAGGTGCTACTCTGGCCATTCACCTGTCGATCGGAAATCTGGACAATGTCATCGCCGACCTGACCCCTGCCTATGGTGCGGACTGCCCGGTCGCCGTTGTCTACCGCGCCAGCTGGCCAGATGAACGGATCATCCGTGCGACTCTGGCCACGCTGAAAGAGGCGCTGGACGAAAGCATCTCGCGCACCGCACTGATAATGGTTGGTCCGGCGCTCGCAGGTGAAGGGTTTGACGAAAGCTGCCTGTATTCAAAAACATACGACCGCCGCTATCGCCCTCAAAGCGCCGACAGCCCGTGGTCGAGCTGGAGCCACGGTGATGACTAACCCTCCGGGACTACTGATTTCCGCGCCGTCGTCGGGTACAGGCAAGACTACAGTAATGCTGGGGTTGCTCCGGGCGCTGGCTGAGGACGGATTGACCGTGCAGCCGTTCAAAAGCGGGCCCGACTACATAGACCCAGCCTTTCACCGCGCTGCGGCAGGCCGCGCTTCGTTCAATTTGGATAGCTGGGCGATGGGAGAGCCGCTGCTCAGCGCGATCTCAGAGCAAGCCACGGGCGCGGATATCGTGGTGGCCGAGGGCTCAATGGGTTTGTTTGATGGCGTCGCCAAACCCGGAGAGCTGGGGCATGGGTCGAGCGCTGAAACGGCTCAGCGAATGGGATGGCCAGTCGTATTGGTTCTGGATGTCGGAGGACAGGCGCAATCAGCGGCGGCGACCGCGCTTGGGTTTCGGATGTATAACCCCGATTTGCCTTTTGCCGGTGTCATCCTGAACCGCTGTGCTAGCCCTCGCCACGAACGACTGACCCGTTTGGGCATGGAGCGTGCCGGATTACCCGTTCTGGGCGTTCTTCCGCGCCGGGGAGACCTTACCTTGCCCGAAAGGCATCTGGGCTTGATTCAAGCGGTTGAACATCCCGATCTGGAAACGGCGATCGCCGGTTACGCCGCATTCCTGCGTGAACATGTTGATCTGGATACGATCAAAAAGGCGGCCTCCTCAGGCCCTAATGGGCCATCGTCGGCCGCACTGCCGCACCCCCCGGCTCAGCGGATCGCACTTGCCCGAGACGCCGCGTTTTCGTTTACCTATCCGCATCTTCTGAAAGGATGGCGCAGCGCGGGTGCAGAGATACTGCCCTTTTCGCCGCTGGCAAACGAAGCGCCAGCTGCAGACGCCGATCTGGTCTGGCTACCGGGGGGCTATCCTGAGCTGCACGCAGGAACATTAGCAGCAGCAGATACCTTCTTGACCGGGCTGCGGAAACACGCGGAAACGCGGCCAGTGCATGGTGAATGCGGGGGGTACATGGCATTGGGGGAAGTGCTGGTCGACAAAGATGGCACCCCGCATCAGATGGCGGGGTTGTTGGGTCTGCAAACCTCATACCAAAAGCGCAAATTCAACCTTGGCTATCGTAGGGCTGAACTTTTGGCCTCGATGCCCGGCTTTGCAGCAGGTACCGCTCTGCGCGGACATGAGTTCCATTATTCCTCGATCATCGAACAACCTGACGCTCCTCTTGCGCGGGTCTTCGATGCCGAAGGGGCTGAAGGCCCTCAGACAGGATCGCGACGCGGCAATGTCACCGGCACGTTCTTTCACCTGATTGCGGAGGCAACGGTATGACCGGGTTTGTCTCATTCATCGGCTCCGGTCCGGGTGATCCGGAGCTGCTAACGCTCAAGGCCGTGGACCGGATGCAGAAGGCCGATGCGGTGCTGTTTGATGATCTCAGCAGTGGCCCGATCTTGACCCATGCACGTGACGACGCTGATCTGGTGGGCGTAGGTAAACGCGCCGGTCGCCCCTCGCCCAAGCAGGATCACGTCAGCCGGTTGCTGGTTGAGTATGCGCAGACCGGCCAGCATGTCGTGCGGCTGAAATCCGGTGATGGAGGATTGTTCGGTCGACTAGAGGAAGAACTGGTCGCGTTGCAGGCCGCCGGTATCAAATACGAGATCATTCCTGGCATCCCCTCTGCCGTCGCGGCGGCTGCGACTGCGGGAATTCCTCTGACACGACGCCTGACTGCGCGTCGTGTTCAATTCGTCACCGGGCATGATGCGAGTGGAAAACTGCCTGCCGATCTGAATCTTCCCGCCCTAGCTGATGCTGGCGCGACAACGGTCGTATTTATGGGCAAGCGCACTTTTCCATTGCTGGTCGAAGCGCTGAGCGCGCATGGCCTGCCGCTGGACACACCTGCCTTGATGGCCGAATCCGTTTCAACCCCCGAACAATCTTTGCATCGTTCCACCATCGGAGAGCTTTCCGACAAACTGCGCACCGAGATCGGTACTGCTCCTGCCTTGATCCTGTATGGCCCGCTGGCGGAGTTCGGCGATGTTTGATCTCACACTGATCGGGATCGGCACCGGCAATCCCGACCACCTGACCTTTCAGGGGGCGCAGGCAATCAGATCAGCAGACCTGATCCTGATCCCGCGTAAGGGAGAGAACAAAGCTGATCTGGCCGGTTTGCGCGAAGACATCATCGCGCAGGTCACCGATAAACCTGCGCGGATCGTCTATTTCGACGTTCCCAAACGCCGGGCAGATGACGGTTATCTACGAGGTGTCGACGAATGGCACGACGCAATTGCCCTGCGCTGGCACGAAGCGATTTCAGCCCACCCCGACGCGCAGAAGGTCGCGTTGCTGATCTGGGGTGATCCGTCGCTGTATGACAGTTCGCTCAGGATCGCCGCTCGACTGGACCCACAGCCGCAGGTCCAGGTTGTGCCGGGCATCACCGCGTTGCAGGCGTTAACTGCGGCCCATGCGATCCCGATCAATGATCTGGGGGCACCCTATGTCGTGACCACCGGTCGCCGCATCCGCGATGAGGGATGGCCTGAAACGGCATCGAAAGTGGCTGTTATGCTGGATGGCGAATGCTCGTTCCAAAGCCTAGAGATGGCCGATTATGACATCTGGTGGGGGGCATATGTGGGCATGAAAGAAGAGATTCTGATCAAAGGCCCATTGGCGGATGTGGCGCAAGACATTCTGGACTCGCGCGCGCAAGCCCGTTCTGATCACGGCTGGATCATGGATATCTATCTGCTGAAGAAACGTACGGCCTGACGCGCGCACAGGATTGTGAGCCCCGTTTCAGCGGTTTTCTGTCATCTATTCTCCAATCAACAGGAAGGGATAGAACATGAGGGCGCTTTGGGCTGCGATCTGCCTGCTGGCCATGCCTGCTTGGGCTGACAGCATCGAACCACTTGCCGGATGGGCGGTCTACCCCAGCGGAAAAAGCTATGAGAGCCTCGTGGAAGACACAAAGGCCGCGGTAAAAGAGAACGGCCTGATCGTGGTCACTCAGGCCGGACCGACCAAAGCAGCGGCCTCGCGCGGCATTACCATTCCGGGCAACCGAGTGATCGGCGCATTCAACAACGACTACGCAGTTCGGGTCCTTGAAACCTCGACCAATGCGATGATCGAAGCGCCCATCCGTTTCTACGTGACCGAGGAAAAGGATGGCACTGCGACCCTGTCCTACAAAACGCCAAGTTTTGTGTTCGCCCCATATACGGATGAAGGCGGTGAGGCGCTGCGCGAGATTGCCGCCGAATTAGACGCAAAGTTTCAGGCCGTGGCGGAACGCGCCGTCAAATAGTCACACTGACGTGAAGCTGCTTGCGTCCGGGCGCGTCCTCCGCAATCTGCTGAAAGATAAACTTGTCGGAGCTTGATTGATGCAGGACCTGTCCCCCCGCGCTGCGGATCTGTTGGCACAACGCCTTTTCGAGGCCGGATGCCGCCACGCGTTCGGAATGCCCGGTGGCGAGGTTCTGACATTGGTGGATGCACTGGAAAGCGCAGGTATCACCTTTCATCTGACCAAACATGAAAACGCAGCCGGTTTCATGGCCGAAGCCGTTCATCATCGCGATGGTGCACCTGCGATTCTGGTGGCCACGCTTGGCCCGGGCGCAATGAATGGGATTAACGTTGTCGCGAACGCATTGCAGGATCGCGTTCCGATGATCGTGTTGACCGGATGCGTCGATGCGGACGAAGCACTGACCTACACTCATCAGGTGATGGATCACTCGCAAGTCTACCGCTCGATCACCAAGGGCACTTTCATGCTAACTGCTGACGGGGCCGATATCATCGCCGACAAGGCGGTATCGCTTGCGAACCAGCCGCGCCCCGGTCCGGTGCACATCGATGTGCCAATCTCAGTGGCCGATACGCGCGTATCGGGGGTTAAACACCGTCGTCTCGCGAAAATCGCACCCGTCGCACCTGGCGCTGAATGTCTGGAAAAGGCTCGCCGTTGGGTGGCCGAGGCCGAACGCCCCTTGGCGATCATTGGTCTCGATATTCTCTACGACGACTCGCGCTTTGTCGTGCGGGCGTTTTTGGAGCATTTCAACATTCCCTTCGTCACGACCTACAAGGCCAAGGGGGTGGTGCCCGAGGATCATCCGCTATGTCTGGGTGGGGCGGGTCTTTCGCCGCTGGCCGACAAGCATCTGATCCCGTTGGTGGAACAAGCTGATCTGGTGCTATGCTTGGGCTATGACCCCATAGAAATGCGCCCTGGCTGGCGCGAGATTTGGGACCCGGAAGACAAGCGAGTGATCGACATTGCTGCTGTAGTGAACGATCACTATATGCATCAGGCCGGATTAAATTTGGTGGCGGACACCAGCGCAACGCTTGAGGCCATCGCCAAGGGCAACCCTGCCCGCAAGACTTGGTCGAATGGTGAACCGGATCAAGTCAAGACAGCACTGGCAGAAGCCTTCCCAACCGATGAAGACTGGGGACCGGCGGCGATCATCGCGGAAACCCGTGCAGTGCTACCAACTGAGTCACTCGCCACCGCCGACAGTGGCGCCCATCGCATTCTGCTCAGCCAGATGTGGGAGTGTTCGGAGGAGCGCGGGCTGATCCAGTCTTCGGCGCTATGCACAATGGGGTGCGCTGTCCCTATGGCGATTGGACTGAAACTGGCTGAACCGGACCGCCCCGTGATCAGCTTCTCGGGCGACGCCGGGTTTCTGATGGTCGCCGGAGAGCTTTCGACTGCCGCCGAAATGGGCGGCAACCCGATCTTTCTTGTGTTTGTCGATTCCAGCCTTGCCCTGATTGAATTGAAGCAGCGCCAGCGCCAGATGGGCAATCGAGGTGTCGATTTCGACCGCCACGACTTTGCCGCCATGGGGCGAGCCTTTGGCGGGTACGGTCATACGGTGCGCAACCGCGACGAATTGCGGGCAGCGCTGGATCAGGCGTTGAAAGCCGACAAATTCACTGTCATTGCTGCGGAGATCGACCGTGGAGGATATGATGGCCGCATCTGAAGGACCCCTGAAGGGCGTCAAGGTACTGGATCTGTCGCGCATTCTGGCTGGCCCGACCTGCACGCAACTGCTGGGTGATTTGGGAGCCACCGTCATCAAGATCGAAAACCCAGCGACCGGAGGTGACGACACGCGGCAATGGGGTCCTCCCTACATCGAATACGCGGATGGTAACCGCTCGGATTTGAGCGCCTATTTCATGTCATCCAATCGCAACAAGAAATCGGTCGCGTTGGATATCGCCTCGGCGGAAGGTCAAGCGGAAATCCGGAGATTGGCGTCTCATGCGGATATCCTGATCGAGAACTTCAAGCCCGGCGGGCTGGCGAAATACGGGCTCGACTACGCCACCCTGTCCAAAGAGTTTCCCAGCCTAGTCTATTGCTCGATCTCGGGTTACGGGCAGACCGGTCCGAACGCATCGAAACCCGGTTATGACCTGATGGCACAAGGCTATGGCGGAGTTATGTCGCTGACTGGAGATCCCGAAGGCGCACCAATGAAGGTTGGCGTTGGCATCGCCGATGTGATGTGCGGCATGTATGCCTGCGTCGGTATTTTGGCGGCTCTGCGGCATCGCGATCTGACCGGCGAAGGCCAGCAGGTCGACCTTGCGCTGGTGGATTCGCAAGTGGCCTGGCTGATCAACGAAGGCGTGAACTACCTGACCTCGGGCAATGTGCCTCAACGACGCGGCAACGGGCATCCAAACATTGTCCCTTACGACGTATATGCAACCAGCGACGGGCACGTGATTCTTGCGGTCGGAAACGACAGCCAGTTCAAAAGATTCTGCAGTTTCATCCAACACCCAGAGCTTGCTGACGATCCGCGATTTGCCACCAATCCTGCCCGTCTTGAAAATCGTGACGCATTGAATGCAATCCTTCGCCCCGCCGTACAGGCGCTGGATACCAGCCGCGTTATTGCAGGACTGGAAGAATTGAAAGTACCGGTTGGTCCTGTGCAAACACTTGATCAGGTCTTCACCTCAGATCAGGTCGCTGCCCGGCGGATGCAGGTCACCATGCAGGCTGCACCCGGTGAGGTGCAATTGATCGGAAACCCTCTGAACCTGTCCCGTACACCTGTAACATATCGCAGTGCACCTCCAGTCTGTGGCGCTGACACACAAGCTGTTCTAAACGCAGAAAATCCCTTCGAAGATTGAAACACTCTGCCTGATTAGGCGGCAAGTTGCTGAAACATGCCCTTGAATCGGCGGTTTTTTTCGCGTTTTCCACACACGCGTTTTCACCAATTCGAGAGCAGGGTCGATACTGTTACGACCCCGCGGCACACTCTGTTACATCAAACACTATAGAATGCCGCAATCAGATTGGACCCAAGCATGAAACAAGACGTCTTTGGACAGATGAACACCCTGACCCAGCCCGCAAGCGTCGAGGCGTGGGATGGTGTTCTCCTTGGGTTCATGGCGCACGCAGCCGTAACGCCGCAGCATCTGGGCAAGGTGCTGGAGCTTGAGCCGGACTTTGCCCTGGGTCACGCGATCAAAGGTCTGTTCATGGTCCTGCTGGGTCGCCGCGAGATGATCGCGGTCGCGGCCGAAGCGCTGACCGCAGCCAATGCAGCGATGGAGCGTCAGCCGGTTTCGGACCGTGAAAAGCTGTATGTCGAGGCACTGGCGATGTATATGGCTGACCTCCCCACTCAAGCGGTACAGAAATTCGAAGAAATCCTTCGGGCGCACCCCACGGACACTCTGGCGATGAAACTCAGCCACGCCACTCGGTTCGTTCTGGGGGATTCGCACGGTATGCGCCGTTCGATTGAGCGCGTGATGCCCGCTTACGAACCCGACCACGCTGGGCGTGGATATCTGCTGGGCTGCCATTCATTTGCTCTTGAAGAAACGGGTGCCTACGAGAAAGCCGAGATCGCCGGGCGTCAGGCCTTGTGGATGGTCTCGGACGACGCCTGGGGACTGCACGCCGTAGCGCATGTGCACGAGATGACCGGCAATGCCCAGTTGGGTCTGGACTGGCTCGCGGGACGCGAGGACGCCTGGGCGCATTGCAACAACTTCCGCTATCACGTCTGGTGGCACAAGGCGCTGATGCGTTTGGATCTGGGACAGGTCGATCAGGTGATGGCGCTTTACGATCACCACATTCGTCAGGACAAAACCGACGATTACCGAGATATCTCGAACGCCACCTCGCTTTTGTCGCGGCTTGAGCTTGAGGGCGTCGACGTAGGCAACCGTTGGGAAGAACTGGCCGATCTCAGCGCCGCCCGCACCGAAGACGGATGCCTGATCTTCGCCGACCTGCATTACTTGCTGGCCCTGACTGGCGACAACCGTTCGGATGCGACCAGCAAAATACTGCACCGCATCCAGAGCGATGCCCAGCGCAACCAGGGCGATACGCCGATCCGCATGTCTGATCCCGGCGTCGCTGCGGCCAAGGGGCTTGAGGCCTTTGGCGAAGGCCTCTATGGCCAAGCCTTTGACTTTTTGTCAGACGCACGTGGTGGAATGCAGCTGGCTGGTGGCAGCCACGCCCAACGTGATGTATTCGAGCGCATCACAATTGATTCAGGCCTGCGCGCCGGCCGTCTGGATGCTGTCGAGCGCATTCTTGACGACCGCCGCGCCAAGCGCTCCGGTGGCGAAGACAACTATGCCCTCGCCCGCCGCGCGTTGATCGAGGCCGCACGCGACAATGGCGACGCACAAAGCGTCCCCGCCGAATAAGAACAATAAAAAAGACCAAGAAGGACAGAAACCGTATGGCGACTGCATCGCCCGCTTCTGATTTTGCTCCGGTGGCCTCTCAAAGCGCTGCCCCTGCCCGCACGCGCGACCCGCGCCTTGATTTCTATCGCGGTATCGCGATGTTCATCATCCTTATTGCCCATATCCCGAACGATCCCTGGGCCAAGTGGATTCCTGCCCGGTTCGGGTTTTCGGATGCAACCGAAATCTTTGTTTTCTGCTCCGGCATGGCCTCGGCCATCGCCTTTGGCGGAGCGTTCATGCGCAAGGGCTGGTTGATGGGCACCGCGCGCGTATCGTTCCGTATTTGGCAGGTCTATTGGGCCCATATTTGTCTGTTTTTCTTCGTCGCTATGACCATGGCAGCGCTGAACCAAAGCGGGCTGTTCGAGAAAAACTATATCTCGTCGCTGAACCTGCAGCATTTCTTCAATGACCCCGCGCCACAGATCGTAGGGTTGTTCACCCTGACCTATGTGCCCAACTATTTTGACATCCTACCGATGTATCTGGTGGTGCTTGCGATGATGCCGCTGTTCATGGGGCTGCATCGCATCGGGTTTTGGGCAGTCGCCCTGGCCTCGGTCACGATCTGGCTGATCGCGCAATACGACTATCTCGATCTGCCTGCTGAGCCCTGGTCGGATCGGCAATGGTTCTTCAACCCGTTTGGCTGGCAATTGCTGTTCTTCACTGGCTTCGCGTTCATGCGCGGCTGGATTCCCGCCCCGCCGGTTTCAAAAACGTTGATCTGGGCGGCCTCATTATTCCTGATCTTCTCGATGCCGTTTGGTTCGTGGAAGGTTTTTACCTGGATAAATGCCGCAGCACCCGATCTGGCCGATGAAATCCGCAAAGTCTGGCCGGTAACCAAAGAGTTCCGCAACAAGACAGACTTTGGCCTTTTCCGATATTTGCATTTCCTCTCACTGGCCTATCTGGGCTGGGTTGTTGCCGGTGAGCATGGCCATCGCCTGATCACCACCGGTCAGGGAGCCGCAGCGAAGGTTTGGCAGTTGCTGCTGAGTGTCATCACCAAAGTCGGGCAGCAGTCGCTTGCGGTCTTTGTATTTTCCATGGCTGCAGCACGACTTATCGGCGTCGGATTGGACCTGAGTGGGCGGGATGTTGCCAGTGTCTTTGTCGCCAACATGATTGGCTTTGCCATGATCATCGGCGTGGCCTATCTGGCCGCGTGGTTTAAGTCACACCCTTGGAAGACTAAGAAATGAATTTTACACGCCGCGCATTCCTCGCCTCATCAACGGCATTGATCCTCGCTCCGGCAGCTCATGCGACCGGCGGTGAGGTCGCCTTTGACCGCAACACAGTTATCGAAATGGCGCGTGACCTGGCAAGCCGACCTTATGTAGAACGCGAGATGGTGCCGCAAGAATGGCAGGATCTGAATTATGAGCAATATCGCTCGATCCGTTTCCAGTTGGAAAAAGGCCTTTGGTACAGCACCAAGTCACCGTTCGAAGTCGACTTCTTCGCGCCCGGACTTTACTTCCCTCGCGCAGTGCAAATTTCAACCGTCGACCATGGTCATGTGACACCTGTTGCCTTTGATCTGGACATGTTCACAAAAAGCGAAGACGTTCCCTCTTTGCCTGCAGATGAAACGCTGGGCTTTTCGGGGTTCCGCCTGCGTGCCGAGATGCATCGGCCCGGGTTAACCGACGAGTTCTGCGTCTTTCAGGGTGCCAGCTATTTCCGCGCGATCGGTTTGCACGAAGCATATGGTTTGTCAGCACGCGGTTTGGCGCTGAAAACCGGCGATCCCGATGGGGAGGAATTTCCCGATTTCATTCGCTTCTGGCTCGAAAAGCCTGCGTCGGGACAGCGGAACATGGTGGTCCACGCCCTGATGGACAGCCCCAGCGTCAGTGGTGCGTACCGGTTTGAAATCACGCCAGGTGACGACACCATCATGGACGTCAGCGCAACGCTGTTTCCGCGCACCGACCTGTCCCATGTCGGCATCGCACCAGGCACATCCATGTTCCTGTTCGATCAGACCAATCACAGCCGGTTCGATGATTTTCGCCCCGCAGTTCACGACAGCGACGGGTTGCTGATCCGGAATGGTGCGGGCGAAGTCCTATGGCGGCCATTGGCCAATCCAACCCGCCTGCAGATCGCCTCATTTGTGGATATGAACCCACGTGGCTTTGGCCTGATGCAGCGTAAGCGCGAATTCTCAGACTACGCTGATCTTGAGGCCAACTATCACAAGCGCCCCAGCCTGTGGGTCGAGCCCAATGGGGACTGGGGCAAGGGGTCTGTCACGCTGGTAGAAATACCCGCAGATCAGGAAATCTATGACAACATCGTCGCCTACTGGCGGCCGATGGAACCGTACGCGGCAGGCAGCCAAGTTGATATGTCCTATCGCCTGATCTGGGGCGAAGAGCCTCAGCACACACCCGTCGCGCGGGTCATCAATACAGCCATGGGCGATAATACCTTTGGCGAAGGACGGTTGGCCGTGATCGACTTTGAACCAAGCGATCTGTTTGACGACCCCGAGGAGATGACTGTTTTTGTCGACTCGCCTCATGCTGAGACGTCGGACGGGGTGTTGCAGCGTAATCCAGATACAGGTGGATTACGACTGGCGTTCTCGTTTGAACCTGGTGAACGCAACCATGTCGAATTGCGCGCACAATTGCTGAAAGACAAACAGCCGGCCTCTGAAGTCTGGCTATACCGTTGGACCTCATGAGCCGCGATCTTCATATCATGCCGCCCGAGGCCCCTCTGGCGATGCCCGCGCAGAACTTTGCGCAGGGGTTCCGCGATGCGCAGGCCCCGACTGGCGGTCGGAGACCATCAGCCGGATTCTGGCGTGCGCTGGCCTTTTCACCGGCGATGGCGGCAACTTTGGGCCTGCTCTGGGTCATGTCTGACTGGTTCAGCGCCGAGGGGATCAACCTGGTCGAAGGTATCCTGCTAACGTTGATCTCTTTCAACTTCTTCTGGATTTCATTCACGGTCTGTACCGTGTTGCTGGGCATGGTTTCGCTGTCCCGTCAGGAGCAGCCCAAACGCGAAGGCCGACCGCAGCCGCTGCGCGTGGCGCTGTTGACGCCGGTCTACAACGAGGTGCCCTGGAACGTTCTGGGCAATGCTCGCACAATGCTTGAAGACCTGCAGCAACGCGGCGGTCAGCACCATTATGCCATGTTCATTCTATCCGATACCCGCGATCCCGAAATTGCGGCGCAAGAACAGGCCAGTGTCGAGGCATTGCGCACAACCTTGGCACCAGGTTTGGAACTTTACTATCGCCGCCGCCCTGCAAACACGGATCGCAAGGTCGGGAACATTGCCGATTGGGTCAGCCGCTGGGGCGCGGATTGGGATGCGATGCTGGTGCTGGATGCCGACAGCTTGATGACAGGTCGCGCGATCAGCCGTTTGACCGACGCGCTGGCGCGTGATCCGGGTGCAGGCCTGATCCAGAGCTATCCGCAACTGATCGGCGCGCAGTCGGTTTTCGCCCGGATGCAGCAATTTGCCAATGGTGTCTATGGTATCGCATTTGCCGAAGGTCTGGCCCGCTGGTGCGGGCAAGAAGGCAATTACTGGGGCCATAACGCCATCATCCGCACAAGCGCTTTTGCCTCCAGCGCGGGCTTGCCGAAGCTGAAATCTCTCAATGGGCAGGACAAGCTGATCATGAGCCACGATTTCGTCGAGGCCGGACTGCTGCGTCGCGCCGGATGGGCCGTGCGCTTTTTGCCACGCATTCGCGGATCGTATGAAGAAACACCACCCACCCTCATCGACCACGCCATGCGCGACCGCCGTTGGTGTCAGGGCAACCTGCAGCACCTGAAACTGCTTGGTTCGACGGGGTTCCGTGCGGTCTCACGCTTCCATATGTTTCACGGTGCGGTCGGATATCTGATGTCGCCGCTATGGTTTGCGCTTTTGGTGATGTGGGCTTTGATCGGCCAGGGCAAGGATGCCTCGGTTCTGCATTACTTCAGCCCCGACAATCCGCTTTTCCCGCAATGGCCTGAGATGTCCGAAACACGCCACGTACTGATCATTTTGGTGATGTACGCAATGCTGCTGGCCCCAAAGGTTCTGGGCGTGGCCGCACTGCCCCTCAGCGGCGTACGATATTCCGATTTCGGCGGTACCCGTAAGTTCTTTACTTCATTCCTGTCCGAGGTCGTTTTATCAGTTCTCTATGCTCCGATTTTGATGGTGCAGCAGATGATCGCGGTTTTCCGGACCACCCTGGGCATTCAAAAAGGCTGGTCACCGCAGGCCCGCGATGGCGGCAGCTATGGGCTGCGGACCCTGATCTTGTGTCACGCGCTTGAAACCGTAAGCGGTGTGGCATTGAGCGTTGGTATCCTTGCTGGTCTCGTCTCAGTTTGGTTGGCCCCAATCGCGATCAGTCTTGCGCTGGCAATCCCGCTTTCGGCGCTCAGCGGCGTATCAGCGGGCGCTGCGCGTCGTATGGTCGGGATGCGCGAAGACGTCAGCGAGCCTGCCATCACCCGGTCAGCACGGCTCTATCGTGATGAGTTGAAGCGCCTGATCGAAGGTAAGGGCATCGTCACCCCAGCAGAGTAATCAACTGCCGGGTAAGCCCTCGTACCAATCCACCATCATATCGGCCCAACCTTTGGGCACTGTATGTCCACCTGGAAACAGCGCGAATTCCAGCGCGCTGCTTTCAGCGCATCCCATCCAGTTCCGACGCATGAACTGGCCAGTGGTTGAAAACCCGCTGGGTTTGGTATCGACGCATTCATTGGCAACGCGCCAGATCTCCAATCCAGCAAAGATATCACCTTGATGGAACCGGCCTCCGCCCAGTATGCGCCCTTCCAACGGAACCACATTGTCTGTCCAACCGTGGGTGTGGAACAGACGGACCGGTCCTTCGCAAGTCTCGGGATGCGGCCTCCAGAAACCGCCTGAAACCGGTGCATAGGCCGAGAAGTTTTCCGGCGCAGCGCAGGCAAGGTAATAAACCATAAATGCACCCGCTGAAAAACCGCTTAGCACCACGCGACCGGGGTCTACGTCAAACCGCTTGGCCGCATCCTGAACGGCTTCGGTCAAAAATGCGGCCTCATCACGCCCGTCCCAACCAGGGAAGAAGTTCCAGCTTTGACGACCATTCCGCTCGGAACCTTCCGGGGCCATCACGGCGTAGCCGCGATTCAGGAGCGGATCGACCATTGCCCTGTTCTTGAGTGTCCCAGTACCCGTGCCACCGTATCCATGCATGAATACGACTAGCGGCGGATTGTCAGTTGCCGGCAACTCGATCTGATACGCGCCTGCATCTGTCTTGCAAACCCCATCTTGATCACCGCAAACGGCCAGAGCGGTTTCCCCCGTAAAGGCAAGGCCCAAAGCCAGCAATAATCTCGCTCGCATTACGTATCCTCTTTGTAATCATTGACTGGCAGACCCGCACGAACCCAACCTGGTCCGGCGGCCGACCCCAACATACCCTCAGGCACATCGATGACATTGGTGAAACCCGCTTCGGTCAGTTGGTTGCTTAACCGGGCAGAACGTACACCACGCGCGCAAATCAATGCCACCGGCACGGTGCGATCGCCCTCGAGCAATTGATCCAAAACGGGCACAAAATCTTTGCGTCGCATGTCGAGCGGATGGGCACCTTCACCGATCCCCGTTGCGCGCCATTCGCGAGGGGTACGGATGTCGATCAGAACAATATCCCCCTGCCGCACCTGCTGGTGGGCAGTGGAAACCGCGATCTGATGTCCTGCGTAATCCTGTGGAATCAAACGGTATTCCCGGAGCGCCAAGCCTCCGGCTATCACCGTTCCTGCACCAAGCAAGACCCATCGACGGGTTTTGATCGCGTGTTCTGCCAAATTGCGACTCCTGATGTAAATTTGGGTCATATCACAAGCACGCCACCATTTCGCGCCCCAGTTCGCGCGCGTCGTTCAAGATATCGTCATCGCCCCCCGAACAACTTTGCAATGGTCAATCTCTTCGAAAAAACAGCCCAATCTCTGGACAGTTCGGAATTTTTCCCTACAAAATCAGGACTAACTTGACCGCACAGACCGGAGTATCGCACTTGTCCCTATTCCTTATCGCGGCCCTTCCCTTCCTCGGAGCTGTTTTTCCAGCCCTCTTGATCCGGGCAGGACGAAACGCAGCAGCTTCCGCGGCAGGGCTGACCACATTCCTCGCCCTCATGGGACTATTGATCCATATTCCCAGCGTCATGCGCGGCGAGGTGGTGACTGCGCGATTTGACTGGATACCGGGGCTGGGGCTGAACGCGAATTTCATGCTCGACGGGCTGGGTTTTCTGTTCGCGCTGCTGATCTTAGGGATCGGCTTGCTGATAGTCCTGTATGCGCGGTTTTACCTGTCACGCGAAGATCCGATGGGGCAGTTCTATACCTATCTACTGTTGTTTCAGGGCGCGATGGTCGGTATCGTTCTGTCTGACAACATATTACTTCTTCTTATTTTCTGGGAACTTACGTCCCTAAGCTCATTCCTTTTGATCGGCTATTGGAGGCATCTGCCCGAAGGGCGGCAAGGTGCCCGGATGGCGCTGGCTGTCACCGGCTCAGGCGGGCTGGCGATGATCGCCGGGATGCTGATCCTGGGCAACATCGTTGGCTCCTACGATCTAAGCGTCATCCTGCAGAACAAAGAACTGATACAGGCGTCGCCCTACTACCTGCCCGCGCTGATCCTGATACTGCTGGGCTGTTTCACCAAGTCGGCACAATTCCCGTTTCATTTCTGGCTACCGCACGCCATGGCTGCACCGACACCAGTTTCAGCCTATCTGCACTCTGCCACGATGGTAAAAGCCGGTCTGTTCTTGATGGCCCGGATGTGGCCGGTTCTGGCTGGGACGGATGCGTGGTTTTACATCGTCGCCACCACCGGGCTGATCACCATGCTGCTGGGTGCAGTGATTGCGCTGTTCAAGGACGATCTCAAGGCACTGCTTGCATTTTCGACAGTCTCACACCTTGGATTGGTGACCATGCTGCTGGGCTTTGGCACCAAGATCGCGGCTGTGGCAGCCATCTTCCACATCATCAACCACGCGACGTTCAAGGCGGCCTTGTTCATGACCGCTGGGATCGTGGATCACGAGACCGGAACGCGCGATGTCAAAAGGCTGGGCGGCCTGCGGCACCTCATGCCAATCACCTTTATCATTGGCACCATTGCGGCGTTATCGATGGCCGGTCTACCACCACTGAATGGGTTCCTGTCAAAAGAGATGATGCTGGAGGAGACCGTTCACACCACCTGGCTGAACTCGCATTATCTGGTGCCCGGTCTAGCCCTGCTGGCGGCGCTGTTTTCGGCGGCCTATTCCTTCCGCTTTGTCAGCCATGTTTTTCTGGGCCCCGAGCGCGACGATTATCCCGCGCATCCGCACGACCCGCCCGTCGGTCTTTGGCTGGCCCCGGCGTTCCTTGTGGTGCTGGTCGTCCTGATCGGTCTTTATTCCGCAGCCATCGTTGGCCCGCTTGTCGCGGTTGTCTCCAGCGCGGTGATCGGGGGCGAGAAGCTGCCCTATTACTCGCTGAAACTATGGCATGGTTTCACTCCTGCGCTTTACATGTCGGCAGTGGCAACGCTGGGTGGCCTGTTCCTGCTGTCGCTGCATAAACGCGGCGACCAGATCTGGAACGTCCTGCCCCGCCCCGAGGCCAAGGTGATCTTCGAAGCGGTCATCGACGCGCTTACCCGCCTTAGCCGGTGGATTACGGATGAGCTGCACAACGGCGTGATCAGCCGCTATGCCATCATCCTGATCGCCTTCACGGTCGGCATCGGTTACTACGCCTTTGCAACTGGCACGATAGGCTTAGAAACCCGGGTGCCGCTCCCGGCCCAGATCATTCCCATCATCGGTTGGATTTGCCTTGTCGCGGCGACACTTGCGATCATGTGGTTCCACCGCAACCGCCTGCTCTCACTGGTGTTGATTGGGGTTGTCGGTCTGATCGTATCCATGGCGTTCAACTATCTCTCGGCCCCCGATCTGGCACTGACGCAGATCTCAGTTGAAGTTGTAACCATGATCCTGTTGTTGCTGTCGCTGAACTTCCTGCCCACCGAAACGCCTTGGGACAGCAGCGCCGCACGGCGCTGGCGCGATGCAGCGATTTCGGTTGTTGCCGGGGTCGGCTCGGGCGCGTTGATCTACGCGCTGATGATGCGGGATTTCGCCTTTCCGACGATTTCGGAATTCCATCTTGCGAATTCCTACAAGGGCGGTGGCGGTACCAATGTGGTGAACGTAATTCTCGTCGACTTCCGGGGTTTTGATACATTCGGTGAGATCATCGTGCTGGGTATTGCCGCCCTGATCATCTTTGCCCTGACCGAAGCGGTTCTGAGCACCAACGTGCGCGGCTATTTGCTGAACCGCAAACCGCACTGGCCGCAGTCAGGTGACTCGCATCCTCTGATGATGGTTGTCGCCACACGGGTAATGATGCCAATTGCCTTGATGGTTGGTGCCTACATCTTCTTCCGTGGCCATAACCAGCCCGGAGGTGGCTTTATCGCAGGCCTCATCGTCGCCATCGCATATCTGATGCAATACATGGCCAGCGGATACACATGGGCCATCGAACGGCAACGGTTCTACTACCACGGCACGATCGGCTGGGGTGTCCTGATTGCCGCCGCCACCGGTTTAGGCGCGTGGTTTAATGAGCGCCCGTTCCTGACAAGTGATTTCGGTTATATCCACTGGCCACCTCTGGAAGAGTTCGAATGGGCCACTGCAATTCTGTTCGATACCGGAGTGTTCCTCGCCGTATTGGGGGCGGTGATGCTGGCGCTCGACAGTCTGTCGCGGTTCGCCTGGCAGCCGGGCATGGCGCAGGAATTCCCGATGGATATCAATCCGTTGCGAGACAATCCTCCGGAAGATGAAAATGAGAAGGAGCAGGCCTGATGGAAGCGCTCGTAGCCTCTGCCGTAGGTGTGATGACCGCCGCCGGGATTTTCCTGATCCTGCGCCGCCGAACCTTCCCGGTTATTCTGGGCCTGTCTCTGATCACCTATGCCGTGAACGTATTCCTGTTCGCCACAGGACGTTTGGCGCTGGACGCCCCGGCCGTTCTGAACAAATACGAAGATGTGCCCTATACCGATCCGCTGCCGCAAGCGCTGGTTCTGACGGCAATCGTGATCTCGTTCGGGATGACCGCGGTGATCGTGATGATCGCCCTGTCTGCCTATCTGTCCTCGAAGGATGACCATATTGACATGAGTGCGAGTGACAGCGTGGATGCACCGGGAGAAGACGCATGAACCACTGGATCGTTGCGCCGATCGTCCTGCCCGCGATCCTGGCCCCGTTCATCATCATGGTCCTGCGATATCATCTGGATTTGCAACGCATATTCTCGGTCGCGGGGGTAGTCGGGCTGCTGGGGATCGCACTGACCATCACAGCGCAAGCCACAACCGGGGAAATCCAGGTCTATGAGCTGGGCGATTGGCCTGCGCCATTCGGCATCGTGCTGGTATTGGACCGGATGTCGGCCATGATGGTGCTGCTTACTGCGTTGCTGGCCCTGCCCATCGTTCTTTACGCCATCGGATCCGGGTGGGATGATAGGGGCAAGCATTTCCACGCCCTTTTCCATTTCCAGCTCATGGGTGTTTGCGGGGCCTTTCTGACAGGGGACGCCTTTAACCTATTTGTGTTTTTCGAGGTCCTTCTGATCGCTTCGTACGGGCTCATGACACACGGAGGCGGAGCGGTCCGGCTGAAGGCAGGGGTGCAATACGTCACCTACAACCTGCTGGGATCAACCCTTTTCCTGTTTGCGCTTGGAACTATCTACGCCGTCACCGGCACGCTCAACATGGCTGATCTTGCTGTTCGGGTCGCAGAAATTCCACCCGAGGATACCGCCCTGCTACGGGTTGGGGCCGTTCTGCTGCTGTTGGTGTTTTGTATCAAGGCTGCCGTGCTGCCGCTGCATTTCTGGCTTCCTGCAAGTTATGCCAATGCGCCTCTACCTGTGGCCGCCCTGTTTGCAATCATGACGAAGGTCGGGGCCTACTCTATCCTGCGGGTGTATACTCTGGTCTTCGGACCGGACGTTGCCGCAACCGAAGGCCTGGTTGGTGCGTGGTTGCAACCTGCAGCATTGGTCACCTTGGCGGTTGGTACCGTAGGCATTCTGGGCTCACAGCATATCGCACGGATGGTTGCTTTCTGCGCCATTACCTCGATGGGAACATTGCTCATCGCTATCTCGCTATTCAGTGAGGTCGCAGCGGCAGCAGCCCTGTATTACGTCTTCCATTCGACGCTCGCGACCGCTTTGCTATTCCTGGTGGCGGATATGGTGATGGAACGTCGTGGAGGTGCCATCTCGCCGACTGCACCGATGCCGCAAACCGGGCTGATCTCGGCCCTCTTCTTTGTTGGTGCCATTGCTATGGCAGGAATGCCCCCACTATCCGGCTTCATCGGCAAATTGCTTGTTCTTGACGCCTCGCGCGGGGCACCGGATGCCAATGCGGTCTGGGCTGTGATCTTGATCGGATCATTCGTGACCATTGTCGGACTGGCCCGTGCCGGCACACTCATTTTCTGGAAGTGCCACGACGTGCAGGCAATCCCGCCAACTGAACCAGATTCCGAAGAAGAACCTGTTGCCACCGCAATTGCGCCTGAACCGCACGCAGCCCTTGCGTTTACCTCAGTCTTTGGCGCGGTTCTTGGTCTGGTACTGCTCACACTATTTGCTGGTCCGGCACTGCAGTACACCAGTAAAACCGCAGAACAGTTGTTTACACCCGACAACTACATCTCTGCCGTGTTAGGGAGGGAAGAATGATAAAGCTGCTGCACCGGATTTTCCCCCACCCTCATTTGACCGTTTTGCTGACGCTTGTCTGGATTTTACTGGCGAATTCGCCGTCGCTGAATTCGCTTGTGTTCGGCTTGTTGCTGGGGATCATTATTCCGTTCATCACGCAACCCTATTGGCCTGACCGTCCCAAGCTGCGCAATTGGCCAATGGTCGTGGAATATATGCTGGTCGTGCTGTGGGATATCGTGATCGCAAACATTACTGTCGCCAGGATCATCCTGTTCAAACGGGATGCCGACCGCCAACCCGGATTTGTCTGCGTTCCCCTCGAACTGCGCACGCCCGAAGCGATCACAGTGCTTGCTGGAACTATCACCATGACACCCGGTACCGTAAGCTGTGATCTGTCCGCACAAGGGCACAATCTGCTGGTACACTGCTTGGATGCGCCAAACCCCGAGGAAGTGCGCGACCAGATCAAAAGCCGCTACGAGCGCCGCCTTAAGGAGATTTTCGAATGATCGAATATGCGATATATTTTGCATTCGCCTGTTTCGGAGCGGCGATCATGATGTGCCTTTGGCGGATCATCACTGCAGATGGCGTGGGCACCCGTGTACTGGCACTGGATACAATGGTGATCAACACCATCGCATTGCTGATACTGTATGGGCTTAGCATCGAAACCGAGATTTTCTTTGAGGCCGCGATGATCATCGCCATGCTGGGCTTTGTCTCAACCGTGGCCTACGCGCGCTTCATGCTGCGCGGCAACATCATCGAGTGAGGGCGGCATGACATTCATCTTCGAACTGCTCATTGCCTTCTTCCTGATCGTCTCGGGCATATTCGGCTTTGTCGGCTCGTTTGGCATGATTAAGCTGAAAGACCCGATGTCGCGATTGCACGCACCAACCAAAGCGACAACGCTGGGTGTGGGAGGTGTACTCCTGGCTTCGATCGCACATTCAGTACTGCTTGAGGGCAAACTTTCACTGCATGAGCTGTTGATTACGCTGTTCCTTTTCCTGACGGCACCGATCACGGCCCTGTTCATTGCCAAATGGCACATTCATCGACATGAAAAGCCCAGTGATTTGCCTGATGCGGGCGAGGATGAGCTTTGGGCCACCCACGCCGTTGAGCAGGTTGAAGACGTCCCGGACCACAGCGCGAACTAGTTACAATGCACACACCACCGCTGCCCCTGACCCGCGATCTGGTTCTGATTGGCGGGGGTCACACCCATGCGCTACTGCTACGCAAATGGGGGATGAACCCGTTGCCGGGTGCGCGTATTACGGTGATCAATCCCGGCCCGACCGCGCCCTATTCGGGAATGTTGCCGGGCTTTGTTGCTGGCCATTATCAGCGTTGGGAACTTGATATCGATCTGGTCCGTCTCGCCCGCTATGCAGGGGCTCGGGTAATATTGGGCACAGTTGAGGGGATCGATCCGGACAGACGTCAAATCAATGTTCCCGGACGCGCGCCGGTGGCGTTTGATGTCGCCTCGGTCAACGTGGGGATCACGTCAGATATGCCTGCCTTGCCCGGTTTTTCCGACCATGCGGTCCCCGCCAAACCCCTTGGCCGCTTCGCCGCACAATGGGAGGAGTATCTTTCAGAGCCCGGCCCCGCCTCGGTCGCGGTGATCGGTGGCGGTGTTGCCGGTGCTGAATTGGTCATGGCAATGGCCCATGCCCTGCGCGCCAACGGGCGTGACGCAAAGGTCACTTTGATCGATAATGCAACCGCCCTGTCCGCAACAATTCCAAAAGCCTCAGCAACCATCCGTCAGGCCATGAAGCAACTAGGGATCGAGGTTCTTGAGCACGCTTCCATTCAGCAAATTTCAAAGGGGCGAATTGATTTGTCAAACGGTCATCAGATCGTTGCCGAATTCATCACCGGAGCGGCAGGCGCACGGCCATATGATTGGATTTCCAACAGCGACCTCGCGCTTCAAGACGGCTTCATCCAGGTGAACGCGTTCCTGCAATCCAGCGATCCTGCGATCTTTGCCGCCGGCGATTGTGCGCACCTCTCAGATAACCCGCGCCCCAAAGCCGGGGTATACGCGGTGCGCGAGGCACCGATCTTGTATGACAATCTGCGCGCGGCACTGGGTGCCGGGAAGATGAGGCGATATGCCCCTCAAAAGGATTACCTGAAGCTCATCTCGCTCGGCCAAAAATCTGCGGTTGCCGAACGATTGGGAACCTCGTTCAGAGGAACGCTCATGTGGAAGTGGAAGAACCGCATCGATCAGCGTTTCATGAACAGATTTCGTGAACTGCCCCAAATGCCCGCCCCCCCTCTGCCTCGGTATCACACTGCTGGGATGCAAGAGGCACTGGGAGAAAAGCCGATGTGCGGTGGATGCGGTGCCAAAATCGGTCGAAGAGCGCTGCAAACCGCGCTGGCCGAACTGCCGCGGCTTGAAAAGCCTGACATCACTCAGCTGCCCGGCGACGACGCGGCATTGCTGAAGACCGGCGGTGTACGACAGGTTATAACTTCGGATCATCTGCGAAGCTTCACCAATGATCCGACCTTGATGACCCGGATTGCCGCAGTTCACGCACTTGGTGATATTTGGGCGATGGGCGCACAGCCACAAGCCGCGACGGCCACAATCATCCTGCCCCGCATGTCCGCTGAACTCCAGCAACGCACGATGGCCGAAATCATGCAGGTTGCCAGCTCTGTCATGCATCAGGCCGGTGCCGAAGTTGTCGGTGGGCACAGTTCGATGGGCGATGAATCGACCTTTGGCTTCACGTTGACAGGTCTTTGCGAAGCCGAACCCATCACGCTAGGCGGTGCGAAATCCGGTGATGCCTTGATCCTGACAAAGCCACTGGGCAGCGGTGTGTTGATGGCCGCTGAAATGGCCGGGCAAGCAAAAGGAGATTGGGTCGTATCCGCCTTCGAGCACATGATACAGCCGCAAGGCGAGGCATCCCACATCTTAAGAAGCGCCCACGCGATGACCGATGTCACAGGATTCGGTCTGGCAGGTCACCTGCAGGGCATGTGTGAGGCTTCGGGATGTGGCGCGACCCTGTCTCTGGCGCAGGTCCCGGTTATGAAAGGTGCAGTTGAACTAAGTGATCAGGGCATCCGATCCACAATCTACGCCGATAACCGCACCATAACCCCTGAACTTCCAACCGGAGGCAAAGCTGACCTGTTGTTCGACCCCCAAACAGCCGGAGGCCTATTGGCAGCCGTTGCATCCGAGGAGGCTGAACATCTGTGTGCCCAACTGCAGGCCGTCGGCTATCCTGCTGCTCTGATCGGCCACTTGAACACGACACCGGTCCTGCGCGTTCACAACTGATCAAGTATCCTTTCGATCTGTTCCGCTGTCGCGGACAACCCCTTGCCATCAAGTGACGGCGCATCAATCTGGGCGATTACCTCAGCGTGTTGTGCTTTACGGGATTTGGCGTAAGCCGGATCATAGTGCTGCTCCATCAGTGCCTGAGTCAGAGCCCTTTTGTCCCCCGCGTCAATCAAATCCAACCAACCATCTACAACATCATGGCCACGATGAAGCCGCAGCGGTGACAATCGGTCTCGTAGCCTTTCTCTATCTGACAAGATGTCGTCATAGGCCGAAACCAGATACTCCGTCCGCGCCTCGATCGGCGCATTGATTTGAATTCTAGGTGCCGAACACAGGGCAGACCAAAGGCTGGGTGGCAGGATCAGGCTTCCGATTTTCGACGACTCCGCCTCAACTACGATCGGCCGGGCCTCGTCCATTTCGACCAGAGCTGCGGTCAAAGCGGATTCAAACGCTTTCTGACTCGGTTGGCCGCCGGGCATTTCGCCCAACAATGATCCTCGGTGATTGGCCAACCCTTCCAGATCAACCACCTGAACACCTAACGTCTGCAGGTGTGCTAGCAGGTTAGTTTTGGCCGTCCCGGTGTATCCGTCCAGTGCGACCAGCCGATAGGGCAGCGCATCATCATAAAGGTATTGCTTCACCATCCGGCGATAGGATCGGTATCCGCCTTCAACCACCTCGGCGCGCCAGCCAATCTGCTGAAGCATCCAGCCGAAGGACCCGGATCGCTGACCACCACGCCAGCAATAAACCAAGGGTTTCCAGTCTCCCTCATGGTGGCTAAGTCGGTTCTCAATGTGATCCGCTGCATTGCGAAATACCAGTGCCGCACCCAACTTGCGGGCCAGAAACGGGCTTTGCTGGACATACATGGTGCCAACCCGCGCACGCTCTTCATCGTTCAGAACGGGAAGGTTGATGGCGCCGGGCATGTGATCCTCGACGAACTCAGCTGGGCTTCGCACGTCGATGACCGTATCAAACTCGTGGCTGTAAAGCTGTGCCAGACTGGAGAATTTCAATGTCATGCCAACGGTCTATCGCGCCTATCGGCAGAAGAAAAGCAAGCGGCCATCAGTGACACCGGAACGCCGCATTGATGAGCCATTGCAATACGCGTGCGCTTGGGTAATGAACTTTCTAAATAGATTTCATTCATGGGACCTGCGCTCGAATGGCACAACAGACCCCGAACTCTCTCAAAAGCAAAGCACTAAGTGATCTTGAGGCGGGAAAGCTGCCTCAGGCACTGAAAAAGGCGCAACTGGGCATCAAGAAATTCCCCAAGGATTCAGATTATCAAGCCATTGTTGGTTTTGTGCTGACTGAGATGAAGCGGTACAAGCAAGCCATTCCCCATTTCGCCGAAGCATCGCGCATGAAGCCAGACGATGTGCAATTTGTTGAAAATCTGGCAAATGCGCTGATGCAAACAGGGCAAATCCCACGCGCGCTTACGTATGCCGAACAAAAGCTGGCGCGTTTCCCCAACAGCAAAGAACTGGTTCGTGTCATCGACGAAATCCAGCTCAAAGGGCAGAACTGGCGCTTGATCATCGAACATGCCACGCAAAAATTGGCGACTGATCCTGATAATGCTGATCTGCTTTCATCGCGTGCCCGGGCCTATGGGCAGATCGGCTTTGCGCAACAAAGCACCGAAGATATTTCACGCGCCTTTGAGATAGCACCTGAAAAAGAAGACATCGCCATCCGAAAAGCAGTGAACCTGCATCAGGCCGGCGACAAGGACGGGTCAAGGCAGATCTTGCTCTCTGTTCTTGCGGCAAATCCTGTTTCAGCTGCGGCGCTATACCAAATGTCGATGGTAGCGGATGAAAAGCAAGCAGAGGAACTTGCCGACACCATTGAAACCGCGATTTCACAAAGCGATCACGACGATTCATTGCTTGGCTTTGCAAAGGCAAACGTGACTTTGGCACGCAAAGGGTTGCATGTGGCGTTGCCTCTATTCGCGCGCGCCAATGCGGCACAACATGCGACGAACCCGTATGACTTCGCAATTGAAGAGAAAAAGCAAAGCGAAATTTGCAGCCTGTTCACCGATGATATGTCTTCAATTGGTTCGATGCCTGACGGCGAGCCAAGACCGATTTTTGTGGTGGGGCAGCCCCGGTCGGGCACGACATTGATGGAAATGATGTTGAGTTCCCTACCCGGTGTTGTTGGCTGCGGAGAGCTTATGCTGGGGGCTGATCTTTCAAATTCCTATCTGGATTCGAACACGCCTTTTGACGCGAATGCAGCCGCAGACTTTGCACAGGAATTCCGCAGACTAATGCCACCGCCCCCCAAGGGTTCAACTGCATTTGTCGACAAGATGCCTCACAATTATCAGCGGGTTGGATTTTTATTAGCGGCTTTCCCTGAAGCCCGGGTTATCAACATGATCCGCGATCCGCGGGATGTTGGCCTGTCCAAATGGATCAGGCGTTTTCCTGAACCGGGGCTGCGCTATGCGTCTGATCTTAAGGCAATTGCGCATTCGGCCAACCTGTACAGGCGCTATATGGCGCACTGGAACAACATCTTCGGGGACCGTATCCTGTCGGTATCTTACGAAGAGCTGGTCGCCGATCCCGAAACTCATAGCAAGAACATTACAGCGTTTTGCGGCATCGGATGGGACGAACAGATGATGCACCCTGAAAGAAATACACAGCAAGTGCGCACTGCCAGTGTCGATCAGGTACGCCAGAGAATCTCGACCCGTTCCATAGGCGGCTGGCGTGATGTCACATACCACATTCAACCTATGTTAGACGGCTTCGACCAAGCGCTTTGGCCTGAGTACAAGTTCGACTGAACCAAAAAAAGGCCGCCTGCAATGGGCGGCCTTTCCGTTTGTTGTGCTAGCCTTACTTTTGTTTGATACGACCGTCCAGATAGGGCTGGTATGGGGCGTTTTCGGCAAGGTATTCGGCCGTTACATCCGCCAAATCGGGGCCAAAGTCATAAGCGTTCTTGTCATCGCCTGAGAATACGCTGTACCCGTCACCACCGTTGCGGACATAGTTGTTTGTGACAACCAGATATGTCGCCGCCGGGTCAATTGGTGCGAACCCGTCGCCGTTGGCGACCAAGACCTCGACAACCCGGCCTTCATTCGGTGCAACCGATGGATCCCAGGTAAAGGTCATACCCGCCACCTGCGGGAAGCGACCTTTGACCTCTTCAACCTGGCTCACGCCATTCTCAAGCGCATCAATGACACCCTGGCCGCTGATCTCAAAGGTCGAGAGCGTGTTCTGGAACGGCAGAACCGTCAGCACCTCGCCCATGGTCACCTCGCCTGGGTCGATTGAGGCTCGCAGCCCGCCCGAGTTTGCAATCGCAAGCTGGACGCCCTGATCCGCGACCCGCGCCAACATCGCATCCGCAACAAGATTGCCCATCGCGCATTCCTGTACGCGGCAGACCGACCGATCGCCTTCAATCGCGTCTGCAGCCTCGGCCACAACTTTTTTACGAATCTCTTCGAGCGGAACGGCCAGCTCAGCGATGCGGTCCAGCGAACTCGGGTCCTCGGTCACGGAATTGTCCATGATCAGCGGCTCACCAACAGCCGCAACGACATTGCCGTCATCGTCGAATGTCACATTGAGTTCGCCCAGGAATTTGCCATAGGCATACGCCTGCACGATCTGCACCCCGTTCACTACGGTCGGATACGGTCCCGCTGCTTTATCGGACGTGTTCGACAAGTAGGTATTCGAATGACCGCCTACAATCACGTCGACACCAGTGGTTTCCTGCGCCACGCGCTGATCCACCCCATAACCCGAATGGCTGAGGACGATGATCTTGTTCACGCCCTCTGCGGTCAATCTGTCCACTTCATCCTGAACCGCAGGCACTGGATCCGAGAAGGTGATATTCGGTCCCGGCGACGCCAGGTCATGTGTGTCTTCCGGCGTCAAACCAATCAGGCCGATCTTCTCACCGCCCACCTCAATCACGGTGGATTTCTTGATCTTGTCGGTCAGAAGTTCTTCGTCCGCTATATCGGCATTTGACATCAGAACCGGGAAATCAACCGAATCGATGAAGCCACGTAACACTTCGGGGCCATCGTCAAACTCGTGGTTGCCTACGGTCATCGCGTTATAGCCCAGTTTGTTCATGAACTCAGCGGCGACTTTGCCCTTGTAGTAGGTATAGAACAAAGAGCCCTGAAACTGGTCACCTCCGTCCACGAGAATCGAGTTTTCGGCCCGTCCACGCGCCTCTTCCACCGCGGTCACCAGACGTGCCGAGCCGCCAAAACACTTACCCTCGGCATTGTCTTCATCACCACAAGCGCTGTCGTACTTGTTGATCGGTTCAATGCGCGAGTGAAAGTCATTGGTGTGCAAAATCGTAAGCTTGTATTCGGCAGCCGCCATACCGGCTGTCAGGCCCAATACAGCCACCGAAGTTAAAAATCGGGTGAACATCTCAAAACTCCCTATCGTTGTTTTGTCGTGATCGTGCGCGTTGCGCGGCGAAGAGTCAAAGGGGGAAATCCGGCTTGATTCTACCCGACGCGCAAGGCATCAGACCGATATGCTGATTTACAAGATTTTCCGGGCCGACGAGTGGGCCGACTTGCAGGCACACGGAGCCTCGAACGGGGCTCCGATTGATGTGACAGATGGGTTCGTCCATTTCTCAACCGCCGAACAGGCTGCAGAGACAGCCGCCAAGCACTTCGCTGGTGTCGCGGGGTTAACACTTCTGGCATGTGATGCGGATGCCATGGGCGACGATCTGAAATGGGAGGTCTCGCGCGGCGGTGCGCTGTTTCCTCACCTTTATCGTCAAATTCGAATGTCGGACGTGATTTGGTCGCAAGACCTGCCCTTTGATGGTCAAGCCCACCGGTTCCCGGAGGGGATGGAATGACCCGCTTCATCGACCCGGATCGGGAACAGTTTGAGGCATTCAAAGACCTCAACCGTGACCATCCGATCGAGATGCTCAACTTGGTGAAGTTCCGCGACACAGCGCAGTATCCGTCGGATCATCCGCTGGCCAATGCTGGGTTGACCGGAGCGCAAGCCTACCGCAATTACGGGGCAGAGACTACCCCAATCATCGCCCGCATAGGTGCAACGATCCTTTGGCGCGGTACGTTTCAGACCACGCTAATCGGGCCGCAGGATGAAGAATGGGACGAAGTGTTTATCGCCCGCTATCCCACCACCCATGCGTTTCTTGAGATGGTGACCGACCCAGCTTATCGCGCTGCCGTGATGCACCGGCAAGCCGCCGTTGAAACCTCGCGCCTGATCCGCTGCGCGCCAACAGAGGGTGGAGCTTCCTTCGGATGAAACTGACTGAGAAACTGGGGCTGGCCGCCCTGCACCGCCTTGACCCTGAAACTGCACACGGGCTTTCGATCAAGGCCCTGACCTCGGGGCTGGCACCGACGCCCGGGCCGGTCACATCGGATCGTCTTAAAACCCGTGTTGCAGGCCTGGATTTGCCAAACCCCGTTGGACTGGCTGCGGGGTTTGACAAAAATGGTGAGGCGCTGACACCGCTCTCGCGCGCCGGATTCGGGTTTATCGAAGTGGGCGCGGTGACACCCCGCCCACAGCCCGGCAATCCAAAACCACGCCTCTTCCGCCTGACCGAAGACCACGCGGCGATCAACCGCTTTGGTTTCAACAATGAAGGTATGGAGGTCATGGCCGCGCGTCTGGCGCAGCGCCCAAAGGATGCAGTGATCGGGTTGAACCTTGGGGCCAACAAGGACAGTGACGCTAGGCCTGGAGACTTCGCCAAAGTGCTTGCCCATTGCGCTGCGCATCTGGACTTTGCCACCGTCAACGTGTCCTCGCCCAATACCGAAAGACTACGAGATTTGCAGGGCAAAGCGGCGCTAACTGCGCTGCTCAGCGGTGTGATCGAAACCCGAAACGCCCTGCCCCGCCCGATCCCGATCTTCCTGAAAATCGCCCCTGACCTGACCGAGGCCGAATTGCAGGACATCGCCGATGTCGCCGGTGAAACCAGTGTGGACGCGGTGATCGCAACCAACACCACACTGTCGCGCGATGGCCTGCGCAGTGCACACAAGGATCAGGCTGGTGGCCTATCCGGCGCGCCCCTGTTCGAGAAATCGACACGTGTGCTGGCGCAGCTCAGCCAGTTGACGGGCGCAGATATCCCGCTGATCGGGGTTGGCGGCATCAGCTCAGCAGAACAGGCCTATGCCAAGATCTGCGCCGGTGCTTCCGCAGTGCAGTTCTACACGGCGATGGTTTATGGAGGGATTTCTCTGGCCGCTGAAATCGCGCAGGGGTTGGATGACCTGCTGGCACGCGACGGATACACCTCGGTCGCGCAGGCGGTGGGCAGCAAACGAGAGGACTGGCTATGATCGAATATTGGCACAACCCGCGCTGCTCCAAGTCCCGCGCGGGTTTGGCATTGTTGCAGGAAAACGGTGCACAGCCTGAGGTGCGCAAATATCTTGAAGACGCGCCCTCGGCTGATGAAATCCGGACAGTTCTGGCCAAGCTGAATATCCCGGCGATCAGCATGATGCGCAACGGAGAGAAGACGTTCAAAGAGCTGGGTCTGACCAAGACCTCACCCGATGAGGTGCTTATTCAGGCCATGGTCGACCACCCAATCCTGATCGAGCGCCCGTTGGCCATCGCGGGCGACAAAGCCGCTATCGGACGCCCGCCGGAAAACCTGCTGGACTTGCTTTAGGCGATCTGTGCCTCAAGTCGAGGATAGCGCCAGCCAAGCGTAAGCCCACGCGCGATGTTCAAGACCATCAGCGCGGCCCAGAGGCCATGATTACCCATCGTCGGCACCAGCACGAACAGCGCGACCACGTACAGTGCGACCGACTGGATCATCGCATTGCGCATATCGCGGGTCCAGGTGGCACCGATATAGATACCGTCGAACATCCAGCTTGCCACCCCGATGACCGGTGCCAGAGCAGCCCAGAACAGATATTCGCGTGCCGTCGCCCGAACCTCGGGCGATGTTGACATCAGATCGATGAGCGCCGGCCCTGCCAAATAAAACATCAGCCCAAGCCCGACGGCCCCGCCAACGCCCCATTGCGAAGCCATGACCGATGCGCGCCGGACTTTCCGGCGGTCGCGCGCGCCGACGGCTCCACCGACAAGCGCTTCAGCCGAAAAGGCAAAGCCGTCCAAAGCAAAGGCAGTGATTTCGAGAAACTGCAACAGCACCTGATTGGCCGCCAAATTCACGTCGCCCAGATCGGAACCGACAAACAGAAACGTTGTGAATGCCCCGGTCAACAAAACCGAGCGCACCATAATATCACCGTTTACCTGCATCATCCGGCGCAAACGCATTGGGTCAAAAATTCGCGGCCAATCCCGCCACTGGTTGCCGCCAAACGCCTCTCGACACAGGCATAAGCCCAACGCAAGGCCTGTCCATTCGGCGATCAGAGTGGCAATGGCAACGCCTTCGACACCCCATCCAAGGCCAAGCACGAACCATAGATCCAGCACGATATTCAGCCCGTTCATCCATATCTGCAGGATGAATACGCCTCGCGTGCGTTCGACTGCGATCAGCCAGCCTGTCACCGCATAAAGGGCAATCGTGGCCGGAGCGCCCCAGATGCGAATTTCCAGATAGGCGCGCGTCAGAGACTCGACCTCGGCGCTGGCTGGAGACAGTGCAAAAGCCCCAAGGAATACCCAAACTTGTGCAGCGATAAAGACCAAACCGGCCGTTGCGCCCAGCAGCAAGCCGCGCATGAGCAACGCTCCGGTTTCTGCTGTATCGCCCGCACCGCGCGCCTGTGCGGCCAGCCCGGTGGTCCCCATCCGCAGAAAGCCGAAAATCCAGTAGATCGCCGACAGGATCACCGCACCCATGCCCACTGCCCCGATAGGTGCTGCCAGCCCCATCTGACCGACAACGCCGGTATCGACCGCGCCAAGGATCGGCACGGTCGCGTTCGACAGCACGATCGGCATCGCGATTTTCAGGACGCGCCGATGGGTGATGGGCGCGTTGGCCTCCTCCAAGCTCACGGCTTTGTCGGAGGCTGCGGCATTAAGAAATGCCCGGTGCCTTGCGCAAAGAGTTTGGCGTGGTTGTCCTGCCAAGCCTCGACCCGGACAGAAGCATAACGTCGACCCGATCGGTTGATGAATGCGCGTGCATAAGCGTCTCGCGGCAAACCAGACCGCAGGTAATCGACCGTGAAGTCGATGGTTTTGGGAAAGCGGATATTCTCGTCGGTCAAGATATCTTCGGCACCGATCTCACCGCTTTCAATCCTGGGGAACATATGCTCCCAACTCAGCGTGATAACGGCAGTGACTTCCAGGAACGCCGCCGTCACACCGCCGTGGATGGCAGGCAGAAAGGGATTGCCGATCAACTTCTCATCGAAATTCAGTACACCTGTCAGTTCGTCCCCACGCCGGTCGAATGTAATGTTGAGGAACCGAATATACGGCACACCTTCGACCAAAGCGGTCAGAGCGGCATCACGGCGTTGCTTGACTACCTGCATGGGTTCGGGGCGAGGTCTTGCCATCTCAGCGCCCCTCCACGGTGAATGCGCCCGAGGCAGTAGCAACCGGTCGGTCGCTGTCATCATCCGTCGCCGTCGCACGAACAAAGGCCACATTGCGCGTGATGTGATAGCAGGTCGCCCGTGTCCGGATACTTTGACCGGGCGTCGCGGCCCGCATGTAGTCAATACGAAGATCGATTGTAGCGGTTCCTCCGGGGGCCGATGGGTGGCTCATCACCGCAGCACCACAGCAAGTATCAAGCATGGCAGAAACCGCGCCACCATGGATTACTCCGGTTCTGGGGTCGCCGATTAGTTGCTCGTTGTAGGGCATCGAGATTTCGGCCTCACCCTCTCCGATATGGGTCAAATCAAGCCCCAGGGCTTTTGCATGCGGAATCGCCTCGATGAACTGCCGCGCTAAAACTGTCTTATCGACCATGGGGTTGGGTCCTATCCTTATAGCCACCCCTTTATGGGCCTGCGTTTACGCCAAGGGCAAGCCCACCTGTTGCGCTTGCCGCAACGACGCCCTAGGTTGCAGCCGAGGAGACCCAGAATGTCCGACACCCGTTTGTCATTCAAAGAGATGTGCGCCGAGTTCGACGTGACCCCGCGCACCCTGCGCTATTACGAGTATATCGAGTTGCTGCAACCGGACCGCGAAGGTCGGTCGCGGTTCTATGGTGCTCGTGAATGCGCAAGAATGAAACTGATCCTACGTGGTCGCAAGTTTGGATTTCCTCTGGAAGAGATTCGCCAGTGGTTGCTGATCTACGAAGATCAGGGCGATCAGGCCCAGATGGCGACCTTCATCGAGATGGCAGATCGGCAAATGGAAGAGCTGCGTCAGCAACGCGCGCAGCTGGATGAGGCGATGGATGCGCTGCAGCAATTGCGCGACCAGACCGTCAATCTGTTGAAGTAATCGCCCTTCCCTTACGGCAACAAAATTGCCGAAACCCCTGCTTACGCGACCGGATGTTACGTCAACTTATTTGTGACGTAGCGTCCGCATTACGTAAACGTCACTTGTGTGTTGTAAAACGCTCATCGACTGCGCAACTCAGGTTGCATGACGCCAGTGATGAGAGTTTGAACCATGACCGAAGATCTGCTGACCATCCGCGAAATGTGCGAGACATATGATGTCACGCCCCGCACATTGCGGTTCTACGAGGCCAAAGAGCTTTTGTTTCCGATCCGCGAGGGCCAAAAACGCCTGTTCACCAAACGGGATCGTGCACGCCTGAAACTGATCCTGCGCGGCAAGCGCTTTGGCTTCAGCCTCGAAGAAATCCGCCAGCTTCTGGACCTGTATCACGTCGGTGACCAACAGCTGACACAGATGTCCCGCACATATGGAATCGCGTGCGAGCGCCTTGCTGACATGGAATCGCGCCGCGAAGAGCTGACACAGGCCATCGACGAGTTGAAAGAGCAGTTGCGCTGGGGCGAGAAGGTGATCGCCTCGATGAAACAGGAAAAGAAGGCGGCTGAATAAACCCGCCTCCGGACATATGAATTAAGGGAGCTTCACATGCCCGTCTACAACGCGCCAACCAAAGACACGCAGTTCATCCTGCACGACGTTTTGAAAATCTCACAGTCGGATATCCCCGGCTATGACGAACTGGAAGCCGAGTTTACCGGCGCGGTTCTGGAAGAGGCTGGCAAGGTTGCCTCCAACGTATTGCACCCGCTGAACGTGGTGGGCGACACCGAAGGGTGCCGGTTGGAAAACGGTATTGTGTACACCCCCACAGGTTTCAAAGACGCCTTTGAGCAGATGAAAGAAGGTGGCTGGACGGGCCTCGACATGCCGGGAGAGTATGGCGGCCAGAACATGCCCTATGTGATGGGCACAGCGGTGGGTGAGATGTTCTCGGGCGCGAACCAGGCATTTGTGATGTATCAGGGCCTGACCCACGGCGCGGCCTCAGCCATTCTAGCGCACGGCACTGACGAGCAGAAGAACACCTACCTGCCGAACATGGTCAGCTGCGAATGGACCGGTACCATGAACCTGACGGAACCGCATTGCGGCACCGATCTTGGGCTTATGCGTACCAAAGCCGAACCGCAGGACGACGGCAGCTACAAGATTTCCGGTCAGAAGATCTTTATCTCGGCTGGCGATCACGACATGGCCGACAACATCATCCATCTGGTGCTGGCCAAAATCCCTGGCGGCCCCGAGGGCATCAAGGGCGTATCGCTATTCATCGTCCCCAAATTCATCGTGAACGAAGACGGTTCGCTGGGCGAGCGCAACGGTGTTTCGGTCGGCAAAATCGAAGAGAAGATGGGCATCCACGGCAACTCGACCTGCGTCATGAATTATGACGAGGCAACCGGCTGGCTGCTGGGCGAAGAGCACAAAGGTATGCGCGCCATGTTCACCATGATGAACGAAGCGCGTCTAGGTGTGGGCATGCAAGGCCTGTCTCAGGCCGAAGCGGCCTATCAAAACGCCTTGGAATACGCAAAAGATCGCCTGCAAGGCCGCGATGTAACAGGCGTAAAAAACCCGGACGGCCCCGCCGATCCGCTGATCGTACACCCCGACATTCGCCGCAACCTGATGGATCAGAAAAGCTTCACCGAGGGTGCGCGTGCGTTCATCCTGTGGGGCGCGACCATGATCGACAAGGCGCACCGCTCGGGAGACAAAGACGCGGACGGGCTGATCTCACTGCTGACGCCAGTCATCAAAGGCTTCCTGACTGACGAAGGCTACGACATGACTGTTCAGGCGCAGCAGGTCTATGGCGGCCATGGCTACATTGAAGAATGGGGCATGTCGCAATACACCCGCGATGCCCGGATTGCGATGATCTACGAAGGTGCAAATGGCGTTCAAGCGCTGGATCTTGTGGGTCGGAAGCTGGCCCAGGACGGCGGCAAGCATGTCATGGCCTTCTTCGAGATGGTCAAAAGCTTCTGCAAGGAGAACGGTGGCAAGGACGAAGCTTATGATAAAGCCTTCATCGAACCACTGAAGGCCGCCTCCAAGGACCTGCAGGCCGCCGGCATGTATTTCATGCAGGAAGGTATGAAGAATCCAAACAACGCTCTGTCCGGGTCATACGACTTCATGCACATGTTCGGCCATGTCTGCCTGGGCCTGATGTGGGCGCAGATGGCAAAGGCCGCTCAGGACGCACTGGACGGCGGTGCCTCGGATAAAGAGTTCTACGAGACCAAGATCAATACCGGTCGCTTCTATATGGCCCGCCGCCTGCCCGCGACAGCCATGCATCTGGCCCGCATCCAGACCGGAGCGGACACGGTAATGGCGCTGGACGCGGCGAACTTCTGATCTCAGTGTGGGCTCGGTTAAAGCAACCCGAGCCCACCAACGGAGGAGACAAGATGCCAAAACGCTTTCGCCTGACCCGCCGATTTCCGGTCGCGATGACCGAGGACGGCTACCGTAAGCTCCGCGGTTTCGCACGTGAAGCGGGATTGGATGAAGGTGAGGCTTTGTCGTTCCTTTTTGAGAACTTCAACAGCGTGATCGATCACGAAAACCTGACGCATAGGCTGCGCATATTTAATTCAGAGCTGGAAGCTCGAAAACGTTAAAACTTCGTGCTGGCCACTGAAGGTAGCACCGAAAACATATCTTTATGCCTTGGGAGGGGCGCACTCATGACCATTCAACTGCATTGCTTTGGTGAAAGCGGAAACAGCTACAAAGCCGCGCTTGCGTTGGAAATGTCCGGTCTGGACTGGGAGCCGGTCTTTGTTGATTTCTTCGGGGGTGTGACGCGCACCCCTGAATTTCGGGCAGAAGTGAATGAGATGGGTGAAGCCCCCGTGATGGTGGACGGTGATTTTCGCACCAGTCAGTCCGGCGCGATTCAGGCTTATGTGACGGAAAAATCCGGAAAATTCGGTGGCAAGGATCGTGATGAGAATTACGAGATTTTCAGATGGGTTCTGTGGGACAACCACAAGCTTAGCTCGATGGCCGGGCTGACCCGTTTCCTGATCAACTTCTTGCCCGAGAAGCACCGCAACCCGGATGTTATCGCGTTTAATCAGGGTCGCCTAAAGGCAGCTTATCAGACGCTGAACGCCCATCTTGACGGCCGTGACTGGATCGTTGGCAACGGCGTGACCAATGCTGACATCAGCTGCTGCGGCTACCTCTATTACCCCGAACCATTCGGCTTTAATCGCGCCGACTGGCCCAATATTGACGCCTGGTTGACGCGCCTCAGCGAACAGCCCGGCTGGAAACACCCCTACGACCTGATGCCCGGCAACCCGTCGGATCGAGCTTAAGGAGAAGACCCCATGACCGAAGCCTATATCTATGACGCCCTGCGTACTCCGCGCGGCAAGGGCCGCAAGGATGGCAGCCTGCACGAGGTAACCTCGGTGCGTCTGTCGGCCCTGACTCTGAACGCAATGAAAGAGCGCAACAATCTGGAAGGTCACGCCGTCGAGGATGTGATCTGGGGCAACGTCACGCAGGTGATGGAGCAAGGTGGCTGTCTGGCACGCTCGGCAGTTCTGGCTTCGGATCTGGATGAATCGATCCCCGGCCTGGCGATCAACCGTTTCTGTGCCTCGGGCATGGAGGCCGTGAACTTGGCCGCAAACCAGGTCAAAGGCGGCGCGGGTGAAGCCTATATCGCAGGCGGTGTCGAGATGATGGGCCGGGTGGCCATGGGCAGCGATGGTGCGGCGATTGCCGTTGACCCGTCTTTGGCGATGGAAACCTATTTTGTGCCGCAAGGTATCTCCGCCGACATTATCGCAACCGAATATGGTTTCAGCCGCGACGATGCGGATGCGCTGGCCGTTGAATCTCAGAAACGCGCGGCTGCTGCGTGGGAAGACAACCGCTTTGATAAGTCGGTGATCTCGATCAAGGATCAGAACGGCCTGACCATTCTGGACCGCGACGAATACATGCGCCCCGGCACCGACATGCAGAGCCTCGGCGCGCTGAACCCGTCCTTCCAGATGATGGGTGAGCAGATGCCCGGCTTCGACAAGGTTGCGATGCTGAAATACCCGCATCTTGAGCGCGTGAACCACATTCACCACGCCGGCAACAGCTCGGGCATCGTGGACGGTGCGGCCGCCGTTCTGATCGGCAACAAGGAATTCGGTGAGAAGTACGGCCTCAAGCCACGCGCCCGCATCAAAGCGACTGCCAAAATCGGCACAGACCCGACCATCATGCTGACCGGCCCGGTTCCTGTGACCGAGAAAATTCTGGCCGACAACGGTATGAAGATCGGCGATCTGGACCTGTTCGAAGTGAATGAAGCCTTCGCCTCGGTCGTGCTGCGCTTCCAGCAAGCGTTCGATGTCGATCCGGCTCTGGTGAACGTCAACGGTGGATCAATCGCGATGGGCCACCCGCTGGGCGCGACCGGCGCGATGATCATCGGCACGCTGCTGGATGAGCTTGAGCGTCAGGACAAGGAAACCGGTCTGGCAACACTCTGCATCGCGTCCGGCATGGGTGCGGCAACCATTATCGAGCGTGTCTGATGCCTAAAATTGATCTTTCCAAAATACCGTTTCGGAACGGTTCGGGCTATCCCGGCAAACTGGCAAGAGCGGGCGATGACCGCTACGTCCAACCCTTGGGCGATGCGAACGGTCTGACGCAATTTGGGGTCAACATCGTACGGCTGGAACCGAACGGCCTGTCCTCGCTGCGCCATTACCACATGGAGCAGGACGAGTTTGCCATCATGCTCAGCGGCAAATGTGTGCTGATCGATGATGATGGCGAGCATGAGATGCTGCCCGGTGACTGCGCCGCCTGGCCTGCAGGTGACGCCAATGGCCATCACCTTGTGAACAAAACCGACGCGCCCGCGAGTTTTCTGGTGGTGGGCACACGGACCCCGACCGAGACCGGCTATTACAGCGACATAGACATGATGGTGAAGTTCGAAGGCGACGACTTTCGCTTTACCCGCAAAGACGGCAGCCCGCTGACGGCTGACCAGATTGGAGATGACAATGACTGATTTTACCCTCAGCAAAGACGCCGACGGCGTTGCCTTCATCACCTGGGACGTTCCGGGCAAATCCATGAATGTTCTCAGCCGCGAGGCTTTTACTTTGGTCGGTGAACTGATCGATCAGGCGCTGGCAGATGATGAGATCAAAGGGATTGTTATCACCAGCGGTAAGGAAGGGTCGTTTGCGGGCGGCATGGATCTGAGCACCCTCGCCACGATCCGTCAGGAAGCCGGAGACGAGCCGGCTCAGGCTTTGTTCGACTTTGTCATGAGCGGCCACAACATCCTGCGTCGATTGGAGCTGGCGGGCATGGACCCCAAGTCCAAAAAAGGCGGCAAACCAGTGGCTTGCGCCATCAACGGCACTTGTGCTGGTATCGGGACCGAGATCGCATTGGCCTGCCATCACCGCGTGATGACCAGCAATCCCAAAGCTAAAATCGGCTTACCTGAAATCCTTCTGGGCATCTTCCCCGGCGGCGGCGGCACCATGCGCTACAGCCGGATGGTTGGTGCAATGGCGGCGGCTCCGGTGCTGCTGGAAGGCAAGATGATGGACTCAAAGAAGGCCAAAGGCGCGCAACTGATCGACGCCGTGGCGGACGATCCGGTTGCCGTGGCCAAGGAATGGGTTCTGAACGCCAAGGATGCCGATCTGGTCAAACCATGGGATGCGAAAGGCTACAAAATGCCCGGCGGTGCGCCCTATCACCCTGCAGGCTTCATGACCTTCGTCGGCGCAAGCGCAATGGTGAACGGCAAGACCCAAGGTGCATTCCCCGCCGCCAAGGCTCTGCTGAGTTCAATCTACGAAGGCGCTTTGGTTGACTTTGACACCGCCCTGAAGATTGAGGCGCGTTGGTTTACAAACGTCCTGATGAACCCGTCCTCATCGGCGATGATCCGGTCGCTGTTCCTGAACAAGGAAGCGCTGGAAAAAGGCGCTGTGCGGCCCAAGGATGTGCCCGATCAGAGGGTCAAGAAGGTCGGCGTTCTGGGTGCTGGCATGATGGGCGCAGGCATTGCTCTGGTCTCGGCTCAAGCGGGCATGGAAGTTGTTCTGATCGACCGTGATCAGGAAGCAGCCGACAAAGGCAAAGCCTATTCCGAGACCTATCTGGACAAGGGCATCAAGCGCGGCAAGGTTACGGCTGAGAAGAAAGAGGCCATGCTGGGCCAGATCACCGCGACCCCCGACCTAGAGAACCTAAGAGGCTGTGATCTGATCATCGAAGCCGTGTTCGAGGACCCGTGCGTCAAGGCTGAGATGACCAAGAAGGTCGAAGCGATCATCCCCGAAGATTGCATCTTTGCCTCGAACACTTCGACCCTGCCGATCACCGATCTGGCTAAAGCTTCGGTGCGGCCCGAGCAGTTCATCGGCATCCACTTCTTCTCGCCCGTAGAGAAGATGTTCCTGGTCGAAATCATCAAAGGCAAGGAAACTGGCGATCGCGCGGTGGCCAAAGCGCTAGATTACGTGCGCCAGATCCGCAAAACGCCGATCGTGGTCAATGACGCACGCTTCTTCTACGCCAACCGCTGCATCATCCCCTATATCAACGAGGGTGCTCGGATGATCACCGAGGGCGTCAGTCCGATCTTGATAGACAATGCCGCGCGGCAGTTGGGTTTCCCGGTAGGACCGATCCAGTTGACGGACGAAACCTCAATCGATCTCGGGGCCAAGATAGCACGGGCAACGAAAGCAGCGATGGGCGATGCCTATCCTGATAGCCCCTCGGACGATCTGATCTTCTGGATGGAGGAACAGGGGCGTCTGGGCCGCAAGGCCAATGCCGGATTCTTCGACTATGACGACAAGGGTAAACGCGTCGAATACTGGAAGGGTTTGCAGGACAAATACCCGCTGGCTGCCGAACAACCCGACCTGATCGAAGTGCAGGAACGCCTGATGTTCGCGCAGGTTTTGGAAGCGGTTCGTGCGTTGGAAGAAGGTGTTCTTGAGGACATCCGCGAAGGCGACGTGGGTGCAATCCTTGGATGGGGTTTTGCCCCTTGGTCGGGTGGTCCGCTCAGTTGGCTGGACATCATCGGCACGCCCTATGCATCTGAGCGTTGCGACCAACTGACCGAGGCCTATGGCGAGCGTTTTGCGTGCCCACCGCTCCTGCGCGAAATGGCCGAGAAAGGTCAGAGTTTCTATGGTCGCTTCAACCCAGAGGCCGAAGCTGCCTGATATTGAGCTGCTGGCGCAATCTGTTTTGCGCCAGCAGATTACGTTCAGATGCGCCAGTCCGATCGCAGAAACAAGATCGGGGCATTAGGCCGCCCTGGCCGCCCTGGCCGACGCATGCCCTTGGGGGGGCGAATAGGGAATATTGGTTCCTGCGGGATGGGCGCAGGCAGCGCACCCAATGGGTTTGCAAAAACCGATATGTCGCCTTTCATGGCCACCGCTTCGATCAACAGATCAGCATCTTCTTGGTCGGCAACTTCGTATGTGCAGACCGGTCCCATACCTCCCGCAGGACAGTAGGCTTGGAATCCCCCCTCGATAAAGACAATCTCATCCTGATCAAAATACAACGACGTCACATCAAAGGTTTGCGCCGGAGTATTTGATCTGAGATTGCCAACACCGCTTAGCATACGCGCAGGGACAATTGAGAGCCCCTCAATTCCCAGATCCAGTTTAGTCTGATCCAGCGCCATTCCCTGCTCTGGCATCAGCCAGACCGGCCGCCCATTATACGCGGCGCGAGCCGGGACAAGGACCGGCAGATACTCTGGCCTGCGTTCCCCCCCTGGAACCACAACGCTATCGGCGCAGACACGGCGCAATTCTCTAAACCCGTGATCCAGCGTTCGCACCAGTTCGCCAGTAACCAGATTTTCAACCGGCTTCCAGCCACTGGTTGTTGCAACCCTGGTCCCATGCAGCAATCCACCGCGGCGCACTGAAACGGCTGACTCTTGAACAGGTTGCGGGCCTTGACCCTCACGTTTCGAATACCCCGAAACACTCACTAACTCTAACACTTGCGCCCCCCTCTTGGCACTTCGACATAGTTCAGATTGACCATGCGAATGTGCCACGAGCTGGCTAAGTTTTGCCACAATTGCGGCGAAACAAGGACCTTTTGGCCATATTTCACGTGACGTTCCGGAACAATATGGGCGGCGAAGATCGCTTTGCACGACACCTGGAAACTATAAGCGATGTGCAAGTAACTTTGCTTTATCTACACACGTCCTCAATTTGGCAGAGCTTTGGGCAGCTTTCCGGCAGTGCGCTTCTCTCTCCATGCCAATAAAATTCCTGCAGTTGCGATCATGCCAATACCGACGACCTGCATTAATCCTACCGATTGTCCAAAGGCGATCCATGCAAAGAAGGGTCCGAATATCATGACCGAATACTCGAATACGGCGACGTAGGAAGGCTCTCCTAATTGGTAAGCTTTGATCAGCATGAAAACGGCGATCGTAGACCCAATCGCCTGCAGCACCACCCAAGGCAGGGCTTCATGTATCGGCCAGACCCAACCGCGCATGGCAAACCCCTCTGGGCCTTCAGGCACGTCAACCGGAAACACAGCCAGCCATATCAGACCAATCAACCCTGCCAATCCCAGAGTTACCACCATCGCGGCCAGCAGGGCGACGGTGCTTTCATCACGGCAATGCGTGCGGGTTACAACGGCGCTGAGAGCATAGAAAAAACCTCCAGCTACTGGGATCAGCGTCTTGAGATCAAATGAATTGGGGTCAGGCTGCAAAACACTGAGTATTCCGGCAAAGCCCAAAAGAACGGCCACGATCCGCCAGGGGCCGATATGCTGCTTCAGAAAAAGCGCGGAAATCAGCAGCACAAAAATCGGTGAGGTAAACAGCCCTGCCAACGCCTGCGCAATCGGCATCAGAGCCAGAGCTGTAAAATAAAAAAGCATCGCCATGGTTATCAATACGCTACGCACCGCGACGATGCCGTACCGGCGCGGTTTCAAACCGCCCAAGCCAAGAACCGAAAGAAGCGCAATCAGGGGTAACATCAACGTCGCGCGGCTTAGATGAAACTGCCAAAGCCCAATGCTTTCGGCGACCCGGATCACAAAGTTATCGATGACGCCGATAATGGCCATCGAGGCGACCATCAGTAAAGAGGCCAGCATCGAATGGGATTGTTGTTGTGACTGCATTCCCGCCTCTGCGCTTGATTAGCCAGTGCTGGCCAGAAAACTACCCGCTACAATCAGCACATTTCACAAACCTGACGCAACAGGTTTGCGCCGCTGGTTTTTGCCATGCTAAGCTTAGTGCAAAATAATACTCGAGCAGCATTAACCGATGACCGCACTCAAACAGTACCAGCGGATCGAAGCCACCGGTTTGTGGCGCCCTTCGCCCGATGAACAGCGGCGTGAGGTTGTGGTTTCGATTGGCGAAGCCACTCTGACGATCTCGGATTTCAATGACAGCGCGCTCACGCATTGGTCTTTGGCTGCGTTAGAGCGTCAAAACCCGGGTGCGTATCCCGCCATCTATTGTCCCGACGGCGATCCCGGCGAAACGCTGGAGCTTGCAGAAACGGAAACCACGATGATCGAGGCCATCGATCGTCTGCAACGTGCTATCGACCGCGCCAGACCGCACCCCGGCCGTCTGCGCTGGCTCAGCGTTGCGGGGGTGGCGCTGGCCGTTGTGGCAGTTCTTTTGCTGTGGTTGCCCAGCGCTTTGCAGCGTCATGTCGTTTCAGTCGTGCCAGAGATCAAACAGCAAGAGATCGGTGATACGATCCTGCAGCGCATTGAAAGGGTCTCAGGCAAGGCATGCAATTCACCCGAAGCGCAGGACTCGTTGGACCGGCTTGCAAAACGAACTGGTGTTCGACAGATCGTAATTCTGCCCGCAGGTTTGTCCAACAGCCTAAGCCTGCCGGGGGGGACTGTATTGCTGAATCGCGCGCTGGTGGAGGATCATGAAGACCCCGCCGTTGCCGCGGGGTATGTTATCGCCGCGCGCGCTCGCGCGGCACAACAGGCACCGTTGGACGACCTGTTAGATCGTACCGGCCCAACAACCGCGTTTCGGCTGTTGACGACTGGCGAGTTGACCACTGAAGTAGTCGATACCTACACCGAAGAAATCCTGGCTGAACCTCAACCACAAATTAGCGATGATGATCTGCTGGCAGTGTTCGCTCAGGCCGCCCTTCCCTCAACACCGTACGCTTATGCTGTTGACATCACAGGCGAGTCCGTTCTCGGGTTGATAGAGGCGGACCCCATGGCAGGTCGAACTTTGGAACAGGTATTGCCGGACCGCGATTGGGTCCGGCTGCAGAATATCTGCGGGCAATAGCGCCTATTTGGTGCCGAACATCCGATCCCCGGCATCGCCCAGGCCCGGCATGATGTAGCCCTTGGAGTTCAACTCACGATCCAGCGCCGCAGTCACGATTTTGACATCCGGATGCGCCTCTTTCATGCGAGCCACGCCTTCGGGTGCAGCCAGAAGACAAAGGAAACGGATATCTGCGGCCCCCTGCTCTTTCAGCAGATCGATCGCTGCGGCCGAGCTGTTGCCAGTTGCCAGCATCGGATCAACAGCAATGACCAGACGGTCCTTCAGCCCTTCGGGGGCTTTGAAATAATACTGAACAGGTTTGAGCGTCTCTTCATCGCGATAGAGACCCACAAAGCCGACCCGTGCCGAGGGGATCAGCTCCAACACCCCGTCCAGCATCCCGTTTCCGGCCCTCAGGATCGAAACCAACGCAAGCTTCTTGCCCGCCAATATGGGTGCGTCCATCTCTTCCATCGGGGTTTCGATGTGGCGCGTCGTCAGCGACATCTCGCGGGTGACCTCATAGGCCAACAGCAACGTGATCTCGCGCAACAACTGCCGGAACACGGCGGTCGAGGTGCCCTTGTCCCGCATGAGCGTCAGTTTGTGCTGCACCAGCGGGTGGTCGACGACGGTCAGGTGATCGCTCATGATGTCTCCAGTCTTTTCTTGACCCGCGCGCGGGTCTCTTCATCACAAAAGGCCGCATTAAGGGCCGTTACATTAAGGGCTGCAAAATCTTCGGCTTGCCAGCCGAATGCTGCACCCAACATCTCATATTCGCGCCGCATCGTGGTATGGAAAAACGGCGGATCATCAGTAGATACGGTGACATTGACACCTGCATCGCGCAGTTTCGCAATGGGATGCGCCGCGAAATCGGGGAATAGGCCAAGAACCACGTTCGAGCCCGGACACACTTCCAACGTGATATCTCGGTCGATCAGTTCATGCACAAGGTCCGGGTCTTCGATGGCACGGACACCATGGCCCACACGCTCGACCCCCAGATCGCGAATTGCGTCCCGCACACTATCGGGACCGCCAAATTCGCCAGCATGTGTGGTCAACTGCAGCCCTGCCTCGCGCGCGCACTCAAAGGACCATTTGAAATCACCCTGCGTTCCGACGGATTCATTGCCGCCCATGCCAAATCCGGTGATCCAGTTACCAGCAGTTTCGGCTGCACAATGTGCACTGCGCTTGGCTTGCTCGGGTCCGAAATGGCGCACACAGGTCACGACACCGCGCAGCGTAATCCCGAATTTGCGCTCGGCCTCATCAGCGGCATCCTGGATCGCGGTCAAATAGTCCTTCCATGCATGCAAATCTCCTCCGCCGCAAAAATCGGGGCTAAGGAAAGTTTCAGAATACGCCACCCCGTTGGCTGCGCTTTCTTCGAGAATGGCCAACGTCAATCGGCGAAAATCCTCTGGCGATTTCAGAACCTCGCAGGCAGCCTCGTAGACACTGAGGAAATGTGCAAAGTCGCGAAAATCATACGAACCATCTGGCTTGAAGATCCCGCTCAGATCCACGCGTTTTTCATGCGCCAACTGGCGAATAAAGGCGGGCGGTGCTGCACCTTCGTGATGCAGGTGAAGTTCGATCTTGGGTTGGTCAGCCACAGTCATAGAAAACTCCGCCCCGGTCCTTGCGCCGGGATATTCAGGTGATGCGCGATACTGGCAGCGACATCGGCAAAGTTGATCCGGCCGATTTCACCTGTGCCATGTCCGGCAATCAATACCGGCACTTGTTCGCGCGTGTGATCGGTTCCGATCCAACTGGGATCATTGCCATGATCGGCGGTTAGCAGCATCAGGTCGCCGGGGAGCAGTTTTTGAAGAATGGCACCCAACTCGCGGTCAAACCACTCCAACGCGCGGGCATAGCCGCTGATATCCCTACGGTGGCCATAGATGCTGTCGAACTCGACAAAGTTGGCAAATGTCAGGCTGCCATCTTCGGCTTCGTCCACCAGATCAGAAAGATGGGTCATCAGTTCGGCATCCGAACCTTTGCGCAACGTATCGATCCCCTGCATCGAGAAGATGTCGCCGATCTTGCCAACTGCATACACGTGCCGACCCGCGTCCTGCGCCCAGTTTGTCAGCACCGGGCTTGGGGGTACGATGGCAAAATCCTTGCGGTTGGTGGTGCGGGTAAATCCAGTTTCCGGTGTTCCGATGAATGGCCGAGCTATCACACGGCCAACTTTCATTTTGTGAAGCTGCGGCGCGAGCACCTTGCACAAATCCAGCAAACGGTCGAGGCCAAAGCTCTCCTCATGTGCGGCAATCTGGAACACACTGTCGGCAGATGTATAGCAGATCGGCCAGCTGGTTCGCATATGCTCAGCCCCCAATTCAGCGATGATCGCCGTGCCAGAAGCGTGGCAATCGCCCAGAATGCCCTCGGTACCTGCAGCCTGGGCCGCTGCCCGGCTCAGCTCGGCGGGAAAGGCAGGTGTCGTATCCGGGAAATAGTGCCAGTCCCACGGCACCGGAACGCCTGCCAATTCCCAATGGCCAGAGGGCGTGTCCTTGCCCGGCGAATACTCTCGCGCACATCCCCAGAGACCTGCTGGTGTGGCTTCTAACCCCGGCGTGACATCATTTGAGGCCAGTCGCGTTGCAGCGCCCAGTCCCAGAGCGTCGAGATTTGGCAAATGCAATGGGCCGGAGCGTCCTTCTTCTGCGCGCCCTTCGGCACAGGCCTGCGCAATATGAGCCACCGTGTTCGCACCCGTATCGGGCGTGGCGCCGTTGTAGAACTGATTGGCATCTGGCGCGCCGCCGATACCAACCGAATCCATAACAACAAGGAAAGCGCGGCTCATGCGCTGATCCTTTCGTGTATATGCGGAGGTTGTTCTACTGGCGCATCGCCAAGCGCTACGGCATTCAATACCGCCTCGGACGCAAGTCGCGCTGCATCTTCTCGGGCTGCGTGGACCACGGCCAATGGCGCGCCCTTCTGAACGTGCTGACCCAACCGCAAGATATCCGACAATCCAACCGCCGGGTCGATCTCATCACTCTCAACCTGGCGTCCACCACCCAGGGCAACCACCGCCAGTCCTAGTGCCTCACCATCTATCGCAGAGATGTAGCCATCGCGGGGCGCAGGCACCTCTTGGATCACGTTTGCTTCGGGCAGGAATCGCGCCCAGGTATCGACGAAGTGCACAGGTCCTCCGACAGCGGCCATCATGCGGCCAAACCGTTCGGCGGCGCGCCCGTCACGTATTACTTCTGCGATCCGCGCCCGGCCTTCTTCCGCCGATGCGCACATGCCCGCATCTGCCATCAACACGCCACCCAGTTCAGCAGATATTTCGGCCAAAGGTGAGGATTGACCACTGGTCATGACCTTCATCACTTCGGCAACTTCCAGCGCGTTGCCAAGCGCTGGCGCAAGCGGTTGATTCATGTCGGTGATCACCGCTGAGGTCCGGCACCCAGCGGTATTTGCAGTTTCGGTCAGCGCCCGAGCAAGCTTGCGCGCCTCATCCAACGTCTTCATGAACGCCCCGCTGCCCACCTTGACGTCCAGCACCAGCGCATCCGGGCTGGCGGCCAGCTTCTTTGACAGGATCGACGCAGTGATCAGATCAAGGCTTTCCACCGTCGCCGTCACATCGCGGATCGCGTACAGCCGTTTATCCGCCGGTGCGATCTGCCCCGTAGCGCCGACAATCGCAGCGCCGGTCTCATTCAGTATCTGCGCCAGCCTTGTCTGGCCGATCTGTGTTGTCACGCCGGGGATTGCTTCGAGTTTGTCCAAAGTGCCGCCGGTGTGGCCCAGCCCCCTGCCCGAGATCATTGGTACATAGGCCCCGCATTCGGCCAGGGCCGGTGCGAGAACCAGGCTGACGCAATCCCCGACTCCACCAGTCGAGTGTTTGTCGATCACCGGGCCATCAACATCCCAGTTCAGCACCTCACCGCTGTCACGCATGGCAACCGTCAAATCAGCCCTGCCCTGAGCCCCCAGCCCACCCATGCAGACCGCCATGGCAAAGGCTCCCGCCTGCGCGTCACTTACGCCACCATCAGCCAACCCCTGTGCGAACCAATGCAATTCGGCTGATGTCGGTATCTCGTTACGGCGAAGCTTGGCGATAATCGAACGCGCATCCATCTGATCAGGTGTCCCTCATATGCGCGGCACCAAATGCACCCGGCAACAGATCAGCTATTGTGGTTTTGGTTTCAAGACCATCGGCAGTCGCCATAGTGACCACCACATCGCCTTTTCCGAATTCAGCCAGTTTCTGACGGCAGCCGCCGCAAGGTGGCACCGGATGCGGACTGCTGGCAACCACGTAAACTTCGGTCAGTTCTTTGTCGCCTGCGGCGATCATCGCGGCAATCGCCCCTGCCTCGGCGCAGGTGCCTTCTGGGTAGGCTACGTTTTCGACATTGCAGCCGATGTAAACCGTGCCTGAACCTGCCCGGATCGCCGCCCCGACCTTGAAATTCGAATAAGGCGCGTGCGCATTTTCACGAGCAGCCAAAGCAGCATCTTTCAAAGACATGACGATTCCCAATTTTTGATCACTTGGTCAGAATGTCATACCCTAAATGAAAGCGCCGGGGAATTTGAAGCCCCCGAGCGCGGATAATCACAAGCATTTAGCCCAGAGTCGTGTTGAATGTGCCGGGCAGCGTTACTTCCAACAATTCGACATCGTCAGTTGGATCAGACAAACGAGTTCTCATGCCAGGTGGAATGACGAAGGCGTCGCCCTGTTCCAGCCGATAGGGTTCGCGCCCCTCACCCTCAAGTGTGACCTCGCCATCCATCACAAAGGTAAAGTGGATATCAGTATCGTGGCTGGCCCACTCTGGCTGACCTTGCCCGCGACGGAAGACCTGCACACCCGCGACACCCTTGGTGTTTTCGGCAATGGTTGTGTCGCGACAGACATATCCGGGCAGACGGAAAGGTATCCACTCCGCGTCTTTGGCCTGATTATAAACAAACCGTTGGCCCTGCCATTCCCGGTCCGGTCGGAAGTGTGGTGTTGGCAGGTCCATCTCGTGGTCGATCTCGGTCACATGTTCAGCCGGTACACCAATCTCGATCACCTGCACGTTGTCCGATGCCTCAAGCACTCGGTGACGGATTTCGGGCGGTTGAATAAAGCAATCACCCGCTGTCAGGCGCATTTTCTCACCCTGATCCTCGTAAACCACATCCACCCAACCGTGGATGCAGAAGATAAGCTGAAACCCGACCTTGTGAAAATGCACCATGTCCGGCACCGGGCCGCCATCGGGAATGCGGATATGACTGGCGATGATCGAACCGCCCAACCTGTCAGGCACCAGATCGCGATAATGCATCCCTGCCCGCCCTATGATCCAAGGTGCCTGATCTTTGAGGCGGCGAACAACAAATGAATGAACCGTTTCCGGCATAACCAGCGGTGGATCCAGTTCCTCTATTTCGATCCGGGTGCCATTTGGTGCGACAAGACTGCGCTGGCCGTCAGCGAACCTGTCGGGGTCAGACGTCAAAATGCGCAAGGTCCCAGGAGACCCGGATGCGTCTTTCTCGATCCGCAAACGTAAACCATGTCCGGAAAACACAGCGGTATTTGGATCGTCGGCTGGATAGATCATGTCCATCCGCATCCCCAGCACCTTGGTGTAGAACGGAATATCGTTGCGGAGTTCCTGCGTCGGCAGGCGGATTTCAGCGCGCGTCTGGAAGTCTTTCGGATCGCTTGTCATTCTGTATCTCTTCGGATCTGATTTTTGGCCATCCGATCAGAACAGCGGCCAAAATGCCAATTGAAAAGTACATTTCAAGCGTTTCTTCAAGCACGAACAGGCGCGTAGCCATCGTGACCGAAAGGCTTTCCGAGAAAAATCCACTGACTTCTTCGAGTATCTGCGCCAGTACAGCAACACTTCCGGCTAGGACAAATACCGTCAGAAATGGTGCGCGGATCCTAAGTGCGCGTACTCCGTTTGGTATCCCGTGCCAAAGCAAACCACCAATGACAATCACGCCCAAAGCGATCCGGACTGTGGTCGCATCAAGCAGTAAATCCAGCCATTCTAGCACGACGAAAAGTACGCTGCCTTCGGTGTAGACCTCTGCTTCCAGCTCGCGCTCGGCCAACAGTAGGCAGACAAGTGCAATATATAAGCGCGAGAGGCCTGGAAAACGCACCAGCGCGACCAGCCCGGCAGTCAGCAACGCAGTGGCTGAAATTGTCTCGATCAAGCCGCCCTCTTGGTTGAATGCTGCGGCCTGCAAAGGCCAGATCATGATCACGCAAAGCAGAACAACAGCCAAAGAAAGCGAACCAACCAAGGCACCCCCTTTGGTGCCAAGCCTGTCAAAAGCGGTGGCCATTTGCGCGTCAGCACAAGCTTTGTTTTTATTGCGCATGATCAGATCCATCGCTTCTGAGGCCCGTTAGATTGTCGGGAATTGACTGTACATAGAAGCAAAGCATCAAATCTCAACCAGCAACCCCTTAACGTATCCGTGAGACCTTATTTCGACAGCAATCCGAGGCGACATAGCCAAGCGTTGAGAAATGGTTTAACCATCAAACGAATATTGGAACGGAGTTGAATTGCCGATGTCTGACACACCGAACCTGCGACAGGCTGCGCTTGAATATCATGCCCATCCGAAGCCCGGAAAGCTTGAGATCAAGGCCACGAAGCCGATGGCAAACGGCCGGGACCTTGCACGCGCTTATTCGCCTGGAGTGGCCGAAGCCAGCCTCGAGATCAAAAGCGACGCAGCCAATGCAGAAAAATATACTGCGCGCGGCAATCTGGTGGCTGTTGTTTCGAACGGCACTGCGGTTCTGGGGCTCGGCGACATCGGTGCTCTGGCATCAAAGCCGGTGATGGAAGGCAAGGCGGTCCTATTCAAAAAATTCGCTGGCATCGACTGTTTTGACATCGAGGTGGATCAGCCTGACCCCGAAAAACTGGCAGATATCGTCTGCGCGTTGGAACCGACTTTTGGCGCGATCAACCTTGAAGACATCAAGGCACCGGATTGTTTCATTGTTGAAAAACTGTGCCGAGAGCGGATGAATATCCCCGTCTTTCACGACGACCAGCACGGCACCGCGATCGTTGTTGGGGCCGCTGCCAAGAACGCCCTGCATGTGGCAGGCAAGAAGTTTGAGGATATCAAAGTTGTCTCAACCGGTGGTGGCGCCGCGGGGATCGCCTGCCTCAGCATGTTGGTGAAGCTTGGGGTCAAACGCGAGAATATCTGGCTGTGTGACATTCACGGTCTGGTCTATGAGGGCCGCGCCGAGGATATGAACCCGCACAAGGACCAGTTTGCCCAAAAAACCGATCTACGCACTCTGGACGATGTGATCCCGGATGCCGATCTGTTCCTGGGGCTGAGTGGACCGAACGTGTTGAAGCCCGAGATGGTTGAAAAGATGGCTAAAACCCCGATCATCTTTGCATTGGCCAACCCAACTCCGGAAATCCTGCCACAAGCGGCACGCGAAGTTGCGCCAGATGCAATCATTGCAACCGGCCGCAGCGATTTCCCGAACCAAGTGAACAATGTCTTGTGTTTCCCGTTCATCTTCCGGGGTGCCCTGGATGTTGGTGCGACTGAAATCAATGACGAGATGCAAATCGCCTGCGTCGACGGAATTGCCGACATGGCCCGTGCGACAACCAGCGCTGAAGCTGCGGCAGCCTACAAGGGAGAGCAGTTGACCTTTGGGCCGGATTATCTGATCCCCAAACCTTTCGACCCGCGCCTCGTCGGAGTCGTTTCGTCATCTGTTGCGCAAGCAGCCATGAAAAGTGGGGTCGCAAAACGGCCCATTGATGACCTAGAAGCCTATAAGGAACGGCTAAATCAGACTGTGTTCAAATCGGCTCTTCTGATGCGACCAGTATTTGAAGCCGCAGCAGTTGCTTCCCGGCGGATCGTTTTTGCGGAAGGCGAGGACGAGCGGGTATTGCGTGCAGCACAGGCTATTTTGGAAGAAACCACAGAAACCCCGATCCTGATTGGTCGCCCGGACGTAATCGACGCACGATGCGAACGACTGGGGCTGACAGTTCGTCCGGGGCAGGATTTCCAGATTGTGAACCCGCAGGACGATCCGCGCTACTACGACTACTGGAACTCATATCACCAGATCATGCAGCGGCGGGGGGTCACTCCGGACCTCGCAAAAGCCATCATGCGCACCAACAATACTGCAATTGCGGCGATCATGGTGCATCGCGGCGAAGCTGACAGCATGATCTGCGGTACATTCGGCGAATACCGCTGGCATCTCAATTATGTTGAGCAAGTTCTGGATGATGGCGATTTACGCCCGCACGGCGCGCTGTCACTTATGATTCTGGAAGACGGCCCCCTATTCATCGCCGACACGCATGTACGGCAACTGCCCACCCCCGAGGAACTCGCCGAAACAACCATCGGCGCAGCCCGTCACGTGCGGCGGTTCGGACTGGAGCCGAAGATTGCATTCTGTTCGCAATCGCAGTTCGGCAATCAGGCAGAGGGATCGGGCAAGCGCCTTCGGGCGGGCCTTGAGATACTCGATTCTGAGCCGCGCGATTTCAGCTATGAGGGCGAGATGAACTTGGACCTGGCCCTTGATCCTGAATTGCGTGCACGTATTTTCCCGAACTCGCGTATGGAAGGCGCTGCGAATGTCCTGATTTTCGCACACGCGGATGCAGCAAGCGGGGTGCGTAACATCCTCAAGATGAAAGCGGACGGGCTAGAGGTGGGACCGATCTTGATGGGAATGGGAAACAAAGCCCATATCGTAACGCCATCAATCACTGCCCGGGGGCTGTTGAACATGGCGGCCATCGCCGGAACGCCAGTGGCACATTACGGGTAAACTGGGCGCGGCGGTAAGAGGATACTCACGAACGGGCTCCGGACCAGTTGCCCAAGTTGATTCTATTGGCACAGTCGCTTTTGCAGCGGTGAGTTAGCAAATTTGCAAAACCTTAGATGGATCAACTAGAGGGTCATAAATATCAGAGAATTTGCAAAACTTTGCAGTCCAATCTGAAAGGTTCTGCAAAGATTTTGCGATAAACTGACGCGCCGCATTCCGCGTCGCTTGCCCGAGGCACCTTCGGCGCCTAACACAAAACGCGAGGAATTTGGGAGGAGGCCATCATGGCATATCAGGACGTCTACGAGAGCTGGAAGAACGACCCCGAAGCATTCTGGATGGATGCGGCAAAAGGGATCGACTGGGTTCAAGAGCCCAGCAAAGCTCTGTTCGACGACAATGCGCCTCTCTATGAATGGTTCAGCGATGCCAAGGTAAATACGTGCTGGAACGCAGTCGACCGGCATGTGGAAAACGGTCGTGGCGAGCAGACCGCGATCATCTATGACAGTCCCATCACACATACCAAACGCGAAATCTCCTACGTCGAGCTGCGCAACAGGGTCGCTAATCTGGCCGGTGCGCTCCGCGCGAAAGGCGTTGAGAAAGGGGACCGGGTCATCATCTATATGCCGATGATCCCTGAAGCGTTGGAGGCCATGCTGGCCTGCGCCCGCCTTGGAGCGGTGCACTCGGTGGTGTTCGGCGGCTTTGCCAGCAACGAGTTGGCCGTGCGTATCGATGATGCGAAACCCAAGGCGATCATCGCCGCTTCATGCGGGATGGAACCGGGTCGTGTCGTGCACTACAAACCGCTGTTGGATGGCGCGATCGATCTTGCCAGCCACAAGCCCGAGTTCTGCGTAATCTTCCAACGTGAACAGGAGGTTGCACAACTTATAGAAGGGCGCGATGTCAATTGGCATGGGTTCCAATACGGAACTGAACCTGCAGAATGCGTGCCTGTAAACGGCAACGATCCGGCGTATATTCTGTATACCTCGGGCACCACCGGGGCTCCAAAAGGTGTCGTGCGCCCGACCGCTGGCCATCTGGTCGCGCTGAATTGGACGATGAAGAACATCTACAACGTTGATCCAGGTGACGTGTTCTGGGCAGCGTCAGATGTGGGCTGGGTCGTGGGGCATTCCTATATCTGCTACGCTCCGCTGATCCATGGCAATACGACCATTGTGTTCGAAGGCAAACCCGTTGGCACGCCAAACGCTGGCACCTTCTGGCGTGTGATCTCCGAACATAAGGTCAAAAGTTTTTTCACGGCCCCGACAGCCATTCGCGCCGTCAAACGCGAAGACCCCGATGGGAAGTTGATGTCGAAATACGACCTCTCCCGCCTGAAGGCGCTATACCTTGCAGGTGAGCGGGCCGACCCGGACACCATCATCTGGGCGCAGGATGCGTTGAATGTCCCGGTCATCGATCATTGGTGGCAAACCGAAACCGGATGGACAATCGCGGGTAATCCACTTGGTATCGAGGAACTTCCGATCAAATTGGGTTCACCTGCAAAGCCCATGCCAGGCTATGACGTTCAAATTCTGGACGAAGGTGGCCATCCCATGAAACCAGGTGAATTGGGAGCTATCGCGGTCAAGCTGCCATTGCCCCCAGGTACGTTGCCGACCCTCTGGAACGCCGAGGCGCGGTTCAAGAAGTCGTATCTGGAGCATTTCCCAGGCTACTACGAGACCGGTGACGCAGGCATGATCGACGAAGACGGTTATCTTTATATCATGGCGCGCACCGATGATGTCATCAACGTTGCTGGCCACCGTTTGTCGACTGGCGGGATGGAAGAGGTGCTGGCTGCGCACCCCGATGTGGCAGAATGTGCCGTGATTGGCGTGTCGGACCAACTAAAAGGGCAAATGCCGGTTGGATTCTTGTGCCTCAATGCCGGATCTGAACGGAACCACCAGGATGTGGTGGCGGATGTGGTCAAGATGGTCCGGGACAAAATCGGGCCTGTCGCTGCGTTTAAGAATGCGGTGGTGGTAGATCGCCTACCCAAGACGCGATCGGGCAAGATCCTGCGAGGCACGATGGTGTCGATTGCGGATGGCGATGAATACAAGATGCCTGCCACCATCGATGATCCAGTTATTCTGGACGAGATCAAATCGGCCCTGCAAACCATCGGTTACGCGCAGTAACTTTGCAATGGAATCCAACAGTGCACCAAAAAGGCGCACTTGATTTGCGCTAAAGCGCGAATGCGAGGCTCTGCCTCGCGCTCCGGGATATTTTCGGCCAGATGAAGGGTGGATCCGTTTTGTCTTACTGGGGCTTGTCATTGGTCGCGCCTCCCCTCAGGTTGAAGTGAGGAGGACGAGCATGACAAACGGCGAGATTTGGCGTCTGAGTGCGACCGAACTGACTGTTCTGACAAAAAAGGGCGATCTGAGCGCGGAGGAAGTCGTCAAGGATGCATTGGTGCGTATGCACCAAGTGAACCCCGAGTTGAATGCAGTTGTGGAAGATCTTGGTGCGGAGGCGATGGAGCGTGCATCCGCTCTTGACCGTGCCCGTCGTGATGGTGCTTTGGCTGGTCCCCTGCATGGTGTTCCGGTTACGATCAAGGTGAATGTGGACCAGAAAGGTCATGCAACCACCAATGGCGTGGTGGCCCTGAAGGATGTCATTGCACCAGATGATGCTCCTGTGGTCTCAAACTTGCATAAAGCAGGTGCGATTGTCATCGGGCGGACCAATACCCCCGAATTTTCATTCCGTGCTGATACGGACAACCCGCTTCATGGGCGCACGCATAATCCCTGGGGCCGCCATATTTCACCCGGCGGATCGTCTGGTGGCGCCGGCGCGGCCGTTATGGCGGGAATAGGCGCTCTGGGTCATGGCAACGATATCGGTGGTAGCCTGCGTTTTCCCGCCGCAGCCAATGGTGCGGTCACCGTGAAACCGGGGCTTGGCCGCGTGCCCGCGTGGAACCCAAGCCAAAAGGCCGAGCGGGGAATGCTGGCGCAGTCGATGTCGGTTCAGGGGGTGATTACCCGAACGGCCGCAGATTTACACCTGTCTATGCCAAGCCTGATTGAACCAGACCCTCGGGATCCCTTTCACGTACACCTACCCTGGCGCGGCAATATGCAAGACGGACCGATCAAGGTCGCCTTCACAAAAAACACGTTCGGCTACGCATTGCATCCAGAAGTAGACAAGGCGCTGGATACGGCACGGGACGCCTTAATCGATGCCGGATATCTGGTTGAAGAGATTGATCCGCCAGATGTGTTCGAATGCGGCAGGTTGGGCTACCGCGCGCTGATGGGCGAAGTGCTGACCTTGATGAAAGGTGATATCGAAGCTGCCGGATCGCAAATCATCCGCGACATTTTTGAAGTTTATTTCCAAGAGTTTCCCCCGATTGTCGGAGACGATCTGATTCAGGCCCTTGCGCAGCGCAGCCACCATGCGCGCGAATGGTCATTGTTCCTGCAGGATTATCCGTTAGTCCTGTCTCCATTTCTGCCGCAGCCATTTTTCAAGCCTGATCGAGACACCGAAGGCGCGGAGGGTGTTCATGAGGTGCTGGGCTGTGCAGTATATTCTTATGCGATGAACTTTCTGGGGTTGCCCGCTGCCAGCGTTCCCGCACGCCTTGCGGAATTGCCGAATGGCCCCCAACCGATCAACATTCAGATCGCTGCCCGGTGCTGGCGCGAAGATATGGCCGTAGATGCCGCAGCCGCCATCGAAGAGCGCGTCGGGCAGATGGCCCCGATTTTATGGGAGCAAATGAGCAATTAGGTCCAACTTGTGCCCACGTAGCAGCTTGCCATAGAGAATAGACCCCGGGGTTTTGTGCCCGGGGTCCGCATAATAAAATATGCCCGGATTTTAGAAGACGAGCGTAGCACCACCCACCCTCGCCAGCGCAAAAACTGCGCAATCATTCGAAAACACCGTCAGATGGCCACTCACTTCCACCTTGGCGTGTTCTCCGGGCAAGTTGAAGCTAACAAACCATTATCGGTGTGGATGTGAACTGGTTCACACAAACGACAGGAAATTTATCAATTCGCTCACATTTATGTGAACTGTTCGGAAATCAGTCGCTCCTCCAATCCATGCCCCGGATCAAAAAGTATCCGGTGTTGGATGCTCGTATCAGACCTAATTTCGACCCAGTCGATATCTGGAAAAGAGATTGAATCAGCCGCAACGATAACTGGTCGCTTGTCAGCATCGATCACGTCGAACCTGACCTTTGCCATTTTCGGCAGCAAAGCACCGCGCCACCTTCGCGGGCGAAATGCCGCGATGGGTGTCAGCGCCAACACGTCTGCGCCAATCGGAACAATAGGTCCATGCGCAGAGTAGTTATAAGCCGTTGAACCCGCAGGAGTGGCGAGTAATGCGCCATCACACACAAGCTCGGCCATGCGAACACGCCCATCCACACTAATCCTGAGTTGCGCTGCTTGCGGTCCTGCACGCAACAGCGACACCTCGTTGATCGCCAGCGCTTCGTGTTTTTGGCCAGACTGATCCATCGCGGTCATTGCCAATGGGTTGACGACCTCTTCCTCTGCCTCGGCAAGCCGAGCCATCAGATCGGTCTCGGCATATTCGTTCATCAGAAACCCGATGGTCCCGCGGTTCATACCGTAGACTGGTGTATTCAGATGCTGGATACCCTGCAGCGTTTGCAGCATGAAGCCATCCCCACCCAGCGCGACAACCACATCCGCATCCCTGGGTGCGGCATTTCCATAGCACGCCACAAGAGAGTCTCGGGCAGTTTGCGCCACTTTGGCATCGCTGGCCAGAAAGGCGATTCTCTTGGTCATGTTTTATGGTTTCCAGTGCTGCACATTTGGTTCCGAAACAAACATACCTTTCCGCAATAGGCCAGACTTGACGCCATAGCGGGCCAATTCGTCGCTTTACAGCCTTTCTGATTTCTACCGTTTCCGATAGGAAATCCGCCAGATAAACCCCAGCCCTGTGGAGCCATTATGAACGCCAATCTTCGTGATACCGGTTTCTTCACCCAATCCCTTGCCGATCGTGACCCCGAGCTATTTGGCTCGGTCACATCCGAATTGGGCCGCCAGCGCGATGAAATCGAGCTGATCGCATCGGAAAACATCA
>NZ_AEYW01000007.1 GCF_000192475.1 Ruegeria conchae | reverse complement strand
ACAAATATCAAATTTTAATGCACAAAAACAAACGGTTATGAGAGCGACTCAGCCGCAGCACCCGGAAGTCGCTAACGCCGACCATCGCAAAACAGCACCTCAGATATGTTATTCACACGGTTACCCACAGACTCGCCCGCGAGTCAGACTGAATCGGCCTGCCTAAACCGGATCAGGAGTGTTGTGACCGGCAGACGCATGGCCAGTAGGCCGAGGATGATCGCCAGATAGACCAATGGCTCGATCTGAAACCCCTTCGCCAGCATCACATAATGAAGCGCCCCCAGAATTGCTGCTGGATAGATCAGACGATGTAATTTGCGCCACCGAGACCCCAAACGGCGAACCGACCAGTTGTTGGATGTGATTGCAAGCGGCAGCAACAATACAAAGGCAGCCATGCCGACCGTGATATAGGGCCGCTTGATAATATCCGCCCAGATTTGGCTGGGAATCTGGACATCCAGAACCAGCCAGATCAACAGATGTAACGCGACATAGGAAAATGTCAGTACGCCTATCACACGGCGGAACTTCATCAGATTTAGCCCAACGAAGCGGCGCAAGGGCGAAATCGCGAGACCCAAAATCAGAAGTTGTAGCGCCAGTTCGCCAAATTCATGCTCGAGCGCCTCGATCGGCTCGACCCCGAGGCCACCGGTCATGCCCTGATAGAACAACCAGGGCGCTGGCAGCGCGCCCAGCAGATAGACGGACCAAATGGGGATCCGTCGCAAGAGGTCGTTGAGCCGCTGCATCATCTTAATAGTTCTTCGCCAGATCCATGCCTTCGTAAAGGCCGGCAACTTCGTCTTCATACCCGTTGAACATCAGCGTCGGGATTCGCTTGGCGAACAGACCTCCGCCGATCTGGCGTTCCGAGGCCTGCGACCAGCGGGGGTGATCCACATTGGGGTTCACATTGCTGTAGAATCCATATTCACGCGGACCCGCCAGGTTCCAACTGGTCGGAGGCTGCGTATCCGTCAGGGTGATCCGCACAATCGATTTGATCGATTTGAAACCGTATTTCCACGGCACTACCAGGCGTAGAGGCGCACCGTTCTGGTTCGGGATGTCCCTGCCATAAATCCCGGTCGCCATAATGGTCAGCGGGTGCATCGCCTCATCCAAACGCAGCCCTTCGCGATACGGCCAGTCGAGCACCGGATATGCGACACCCGGCATCTCATCGGGTCGATAGGCTGTTTCAAAGGCCACATATTTCGCGCCGTCCTGAACACCGGCCATGCCAAGCAAATCTGCCAGCTCGAACCCGTTCCAGGGGATGACCATCGACCATGCCTCGACACAGCGGAAGCGATAGATTCGCTCTTCAACCGTCATTTCAGACATGATGTCCTTGAAATCATACTCTCCGGGGCGGTCGACCAAGCCGTCGATGGTGACACTCCAGGGTTCGGTCACCAGCGTGTGCGCATATTTCGCCGGGTCATCCTTGCGGGTCCCGAATTCGTAATAGTTGTTGTACGAGGTGATCTCTTCCCAGGTATTCGGCTCAAGCGCCTCGGCCGCTGCGGGTCGTGCAAAGCCCGCCAGCCCGACACCCGCCAAACCGGCCATGACCTGCCGCCGGTTCAGGAACGCCGCCCTTGGGGTGACGTCTGCATGCGTCAGTTTGTTGGTCCAGCGATGCGCCATTTGGTTCTCCGTCATTCATTAACCTCGGAACTGAGGTAAGGTCTGATAGCACAGAGCCAAGGAAACAGGCGTCACGATTGAGCGAACAGATTGTAACGAAAACTCGGCGTGCTTTGGCGCAGAGATATCAGTCACCCGATGTTCTAGCCGACAACACGGTTTATTTCGCAGCCAAGATTGACCGCCTGATAGGTCGGAAAAGGCAGCCGGGCCGAAGTTTCGATATCGCGTCGAACCCAGTCCTGCGCCTCCAATTGCTTGAGCGAGGATGACAATGCACGATCCGTGATCACCTGAAGGTCGGACCTAAGCCCGGAAAAGCGCCGAGGTTGGCGGGTCAGCGCCAGAATAGGAACCGTCCAGCTGCGGCGCAGTAGCGTCAATTCGGTATCATCCGGCACCAAAGCCATGATTTCTGCCGCTACCGCCGCCGCCTGTACTCCGGCTTTGGTCAAACGGAATTCAGGTCGCAAAGGGTGGCCGTGGCCCGGGTTCCGTTCAAGCAGGCCAAGGCTGACCAGATGCTCCAGACTTGCTGCAAATGCCGTCCGGCTTGCCCCGGTCGCAGCGAGTAATGGGGCCTGCCTGCCCGGAACCCCACTGTGCAACTGCGCAAGAATGTTCAGCGACCAGGCCCGAGAGGTAAGCTTGACAAGTAGCTTTATGTCCATAAAGTATAGTTACTTTATTTTAGGACAAAAGGAAAGTTCCATGCCCCTCGTTTCCTTAGAAAACACCATCACTCTTGCCATTTCGGTCAAAGACCGCCACGCCAGCGCACAATGGTACAATGAGAAGCTCGGGTTTGAATTGGTTCATCATATTGATGAGGCGGGTTGGAGCGAGATGCTCACCAAAACCGAAGGCGTGACCCTTGGTTTGGGTGAGCAGGCAGAACCAGCGCCCGGAAACACCGTTCCGGTCTTTGGTGTTGCTGATATCGCAAGCGCACGCGATGCTTTGGAAGGGGCTGGAGTTCGGTTTGACGGCGAAACCGAGACGATTGAGGGGATGGTCAGCACTGCCACATTTTACGACCCGGACGGCAATGCAATGATGCTGGCGCAGGACTTGGCCGGACAGGCCTGAACGCTCTCAACCCTTTTTCGCGCCACTACCAAAAAAAGACCCGTCAGATTGACGGGTCTTTTCAGTTCTTAAGGCTTAGTGAACCACGGCATCGTCAGGACGTGGGCGTTCAGACGTTCCCAACCGATCGCCGATGATCAATCCATCCGTGCCTGCTGTTACAGGTACAGTCTCACCATCCTTGATCTCACCGGCCAGCAAAGCCTCGGCCAGCGGGTTCTGCAAGGCACGTTGGATCACGCGCTTGAGCGGGCGGGCACCGAAAACCGGATCATAGCCTTCGTTTGCCAGCCATTCCTTAGCCCCATCGTCCAGAACCAGCTCGATCTTTCGGGCGGCCAAACGTTTCTGCAGACGTGCCATCTGGATATCGACGATGCCATCCATATCGGCCCGTTTGAGACGGTCGAAGATGATCGTTTCGTCCAGGCGGTTCAGGAACTCGGGCCGGAAATGCGCCCGGACCGCATCCATCACATCGCGCCGTGCCTGGGCGCTGTCCGCACCTTCGGGCAACTGGCTGAGCGCCTGAGACCCGAGGTTCGACGTCAGGATGATCAGCGTCTGCTTGAAGTCCACGGTGCGACCCTGACCGTCGGTCAGTACGCCATCGTCCAGAACCTGCAACAGCACGTTGAACACATCCGGGTGTGCCTTTTCGACCTCATCGAACAGCACGACCTGATAGGGCCTGCGCCGTACGGCTTCGGTCAACACACCGCCTTCATCATAACCGACATAGCCCGGAGGGGCTCCGATCAGACGGGCGACCGCGTGTTTCTCCATGAACTCGGACATGTCGATGCGCACCATCGCGTTGTCGTCGTCGAACAGGAAGTTCGCCACAGCCTTGGTCAATTCGGTCTTACCCACGCCGGTTGGCCCGAGGAACAGGAACGAGCCCAGCGGGCGGCCTTCATCGTTCAAACCGGCACGCGCACGGCGCACGGCGTTGGCCACGGCGGTCACTGCCGCATCTTGACCGATCACGCGGGAATGCAGATCGTCTTCCATCCGCAGCAGCTTCTCGCGCTCACCTTCCAGCATTTTCGAGGTCGGGATACCCGTCCAGCGCTCCACCACCGAAGCGATCTGCTCTGGGCGCACCGTTTCCTCGGCCATCATGGCGTTGCTCTCGGCGTTCTCGGCCTCGGTCAGCTTTTTCTCAAGCTCAGGGATGACGCCATAAGACAACTCGCCCGCCTTGGCGAGATTGCCTTCCCGTTTGGCGATCTCCAGATCGGCCCGCGCTTTGTCGAGCTGTTCTTTCAGATCACGGGCACCCGCGAGCTTGTCACGCTCGGCCTGCCATTGAGCAGTCATCTCGGCGGATTGCTCCTGCAGGTCGGCGAGGTCCTTTTGCAAGGTTTCCAGACGATCCTTGGAGGCCGCGTCATCTTCAAGCTTCAGCGCCTCTTCCTCGATCTGCATCTGCAGGATCTGACGGTCGAGTTGATCGAGTTCTTCCGGCTTGGAGTCCACCTCCATCCGCAACCGAGACGCCGCCTCATCGACAAGGTCGATGGCTTTATCGGGCAGGAAGCGGTCGGTGATATAGCGATGCGAGAGCGTCGCCGCCGACACGAGTGCCGAGTCGGAAATACGCACACCATGGTGCAGCTCGTACTTTTCCTTGATGCCACGCAGGATACTGATCGTGTCCTCGACGGTCGGTTCAGCCACCACAACGGGCTGGAACCGGCGCGCAAGGGCCGCGTCTTTTTCGACGTATTTGCGGTACTCATCCAGCGTCGTCGCACCAATACAGTGCAACTCACCCCGGGCAAGCGCGGGTTTGATCAGGTTGGCAGCGTCCATCGCGCCGTCGGACTTCCCAGCCCCGACCAGCGTGTGCATCTCGTCGATGAACAGGATGATCTCACCGGCGGCCTCGGTGACCTCGGTCAGAACGGCCTTGAGTCGTTCTTCGAACTCACCGCGGTATTTCGCACCAGCGATCAGCGCACCCATGTCGAGCGCGAGCAGCTTCTTGTCCTTCAGCGATTCCGGCACGTCGCCGTTGACGATGCGCAGGGCCATACCCTCGGCAATCGCAGTCTTACCGACGCCGGGCTCCCCGATCAGAACCGGGTTGTTCTTGGTGCGGCGCGACAGAACCTGCATCGAACGGCGGATTTCCTCGTCCCGCCCAATGATCGGGTCGATCTTGCCTTCGGCTGCGGCTTCGGTCAGGTCGCGCGCGTATTTCTTAAGCGCGTCATAGCCCTCTTCCGCCGATGCGGTGTCAGCGGTGCGCCCCTTGCGGATGTCGTTGATCGCTTCGTTCAGTTTCTGGGCGGATACGGCACCGGCCTCCAACGCCTCTTTGGCTTTGGATTTCACCATACACAGCGCCATCAAAACGCGTTCGACCGGCACAAAGCTGTCGCCCGCCTTGGTGGCGATCTTCTCTGCCTCGTCCAAAACCTTGGCAGTCTGGCCATCCATATAAATCTGGCTCGCGTCGCCGCTGACCTTTGGGATCTTGCCCATTGCAGCGTCCAACGCCTCAACCACACGGTTCGGTGCGCCGCCAGCGCGTGTGATCAGGTTGCTCGCCAACCCCTGATCGTCATCCATCAATGCTTTCAGAATATGTGTGGGTTCCAGCCTTTGGTGCCCCTCACGCAGCGCAATGGTCTGCGCCGCTTGCACGAATCCCCGTGCCCGCTCGGTGAACTTGTTCAAGTCCATAGCTTTCTCCTTCTCCTAAGCGCCCCGTTTTGATGCGCCCGCTTGGCGGCACGCGTCGTTCTGGGCCTCACATTCAATTTGGGAAATGTCTTTTCCCGTTCAAGGGGCTAGAGCAGATAAATCGGCGTCACCCGCGCGGAATGGAATAGACGGAATAACCGCCGGTTTGGCCCATCAATTCAGCATCATACATTTCAACCAAAGATTGCTCGGCACTGCTGCCTGTGGGGCATGAAACCAGATCAGCTGTATGATCGAGGAAGTTGCCGGTATAGGCTGTCTCCCCTGTCAATTGACACCAGTCGTCTTCCGATCGATACCCACGCACCAGCAGAAGATTGTCATTGGTTGGAGCCGGTGCAGCACCAGTTTCGGGCGGATCACTCTGAGGCGCGTCTTCGCATGCGGCCAACATCAGTGCCACGCCAAGTAGAATTACTTTTTTCATCTTTTTTATCCCTGTTCTGAACGTTTGCACATTAGCACAGCTTCACCTCAGGCTTCGCGCATAGACAGATCGCTCCGAACCCGTTAGGACGCACACGTTTGCCAAAAAGGAGCCCCCTATGTCCGATGACCGCCTAATCGTAGCCCTCGATGTCCCAAACGCCCTGCAGGGTCTGGCCATGGCTGAGCGGCTGGGGGATGCTGTTTCGTTTTACAAGATCGGGCTGGGGATGCTGACCGGCGGCGGGCTGGCATTGGCCAACGAACTTAAACAGGATCACGGCAAGCGCATATTTTTGGACATGAAGCTGTTCGATATCGGCAATACTGTTGAAAATGCGGTGCGTGGGTTGGCGCAGTTTGACTTGGACTTCCTCACTGTTCATGGCGACCCGCATGTGGTGCGCGCCGCAAAGGAAGGTGCAGCGGGCAAAGACCTGAAGATTTTGGCGGTTACCGTCCTGACATCCCTGAACAGGGACGATTTGGATGCGAGCCTTCTGAAAGCGGGCGACGTTCAGGACCTCGTGGTTGAACGTGCAGCCAAGGCATTTGAAGCGGGGGCCGATGGCGTCATCGCTAGCCCTCAGGAGGCTGCTCTGATCCGGGCCCTACCCCAATCCGACGGCCGTCTGATTGTCACGCCTGGAGTGCGCCCGGCTGGCGCTGCTCATGGCGACCAGAAACGAGTCGCAACCCCTGCCAGCGCAATTGGAGACGGCGCGGACCACATAGTTGTGGGTCGTCCGATCTATAAGGCTGAGAATCCACGGGCCGCCGCAGAAGCCGTTCTGAACGAACTAATTTCTTTGCCGCGGCACTGACTGAGCAACCGGATTAATGCAGAATAGAGGACAAGTTCGACCTGCAACCAGTTGACCTAACGTCAATTTTCACTGCAGCCGCGCCAAATCGCCCCTGTGCCCGAAAACACACATGAAAAATACGAGTTTATTGCACGATTGGCTTGAAGGTATCGAAATGGGCGAATTTGCGCGATTCTGGACTTGAGACACTCCCCAACGGGCCATCTCTTCCTGAGGTCCGTTTCCTCCCCCCGCACCAGCGGGGGGCTTTCTTCTGAGAACAACCAACCCTTTTCCACTACCCAAGTTCGGTAAGGTAATCCTTTAGACGGACAACGAAATAGGGTATCGCAAGTGGGTCGGCCAAATAATCTTGAGGGTGCATCAGGCACCATCCCTGCCCTTCGTCACCCAATTGGACAAGATGCACATCTTGGGCCGGGCGTCGGGCAACAAAGAACCAGTTTTGATCGTATTGACGGGACCATACAATATCAGTTTCCGACAAGTTCAGCCCAACTTCTTCGACCGTCTCTCGCAACGCACATTCTATGGGGGATTCGCCCTCCTCTCGCCCTCCGCCGGGGAAATCGAAATGCCCGGGAAAGGGGATATCATCTTTTTGGTCTCGCAAAATCACAAGCAATTCGTCCCCGAGGAACAGCGCAGTTTTGGCCCCGGTGAAATCCATCAATCCCCTTTTTATTCCGGCCCAATCGAGATAGATTCTAACCGACCCAGAGACTTCGCCAAGTCGAAACTGGACCGAAAGAACCTGTGATGCCTGCTATCTGTCGCGATTGTTTAAATCAAATAGAGCAGAGCAAGCGCTGCACATACTGTGGCAGCCCACGATTGAAATCGCACCCCGAGTTGTTCGATCTAACCATCGCTCATATGGATTGCGATGCCTTCTACGCATCTGTCGAAAAGCGCGATAATCCCGAACTGGCAGACAAGCCGGTGATTATCGGGGGTGGGAAGCGCGGGGTGGTATCGACCGCGTGTTATGTCGCGCGTATACGCGGCGTGCGATCAGCGATGCCGATGTTCAAGGCACTTCAGCTGTGCCCCGACGCGGTCGTGATCAAACCGCGCATGTCGGTTTATGCCAGCGTTTCACGCCAAATCCGGGAGATGATGGACGAATTGACGCCTGTTGTGGAACCGCTGTCACTGGATGAGGCGTTTATGGACTTGTCGGGCACTGAACGACTGCATGGTGCGCCACCAGCTGTAATGCTGGCACGGCTGGTCAGACGAATGAAGGATGAACTTAGCTTGACCGGCTCAATCGGTCTTAGCCACAACAAGTTTTTGGCCAAGGTCGCTTCAGATCTGGACAAACCGCGCGGGTTTTCGGTGATCGGCAAGGCTGAAACAGCTGAGTTTTTGCACGATAAACCAGTGAGGCTGATCTGGGGAATCGGCCCGGCTGCGCAAGAATCGCTGGATCGTGTAGGAATTCGAACATTTGCCGATCTTCTGCGCTGGGATCAGGAGGCACTGACCGCCCGGTTCGGATCGATGGGCTATCGCTTATGGCATCTGGCCCGAGGGCAGGATAAGCGGCGCGTCTCTGCGCATGAACCGATGAAGTCGATAAGCAACGAGACCACGTTTTTTGAAGACACCGCCAGCATCGAAATATTAGACGGACACCTGTGGCGCATGTCCGAAAAAGTGGCCGATCGTGCCAAAGCCAAGGGATTGGCGGGTCGGATTGTGACGCTGAAACTGAAACAAGCCGATCACAAAGTCATTACCCGGCGCGTGTCGTTGCGCGACGCGACACAGATCGCGGATAGGATATATCGCACGGCGCGCGGATTGTTCGATCAGGTTGGGGATCAGGGCCCGTATCGCCTGCTTGGATGTGGCCTATCCGATTTGTGCACCGAGGATCAGGCTGATATTTCGGGTGATTTGCTGGATCCCGGTGCCACACGCAGATCCCAGGCTGAGCGGGCCACAGACGATATTCGCCGCCGATTTGGTAATGATGCGATCGTTAAGGGACGCGCGCTGCGCTAAGGTTATTCGGCAGCCAGCGACAACGGCTCGGACCCTATGGAGGCAATCTTGCCGGTGACCTGCCGCAGCACCTCACGGAACGACTGAAAGTTGCCGTTTGGCTGAATTGTATCTTCGTCCATATAAAGAGAGCGGTCGATCTCGATCTGGATCGCGTGTTGCTGCCGGGTTGGGCGTCCATAGGTCTGAGCGACATAGGCCCCTGCGAAGGGCGCATTACGAGCTACATTCAGACCCGCATCTGTGAATGCAGATTCAATCTGATCGACGATCACCCCCGAAGCAGCAGCACCAAACCGATCACCTAGAACGATCTCGGGGCGCGCACTGCCAGAGCCGCCGGCCATTGCGACCGCCTCATGTGGCATCGAGTGGCAATCGATCAGGATCGCTTGCCCAAACATCTCATGCGATTCGGACAGAAGGGATTTCAGTTTTTGGTGATAGGGCCGCCAGTAAGTGTCGATCCGCAGGCGCGCTTCGTCCATCGTCAGCTTACCACTGTAAATCGCGCGCCCATTGGCAACCACGCGGGGGATCACTCCCAGCCCCGAAGCCACACGCGGATTGTGCCCGTGACGGCGCGCGCCCTGAATCAGCGCCGGATCCAATTCATCAGCACTGCGATTCAGGTCCAGATAGGCGCGTGGCATGGCCGCGGCGAGGAATGGCGCTCCGGATTCCGGGGCCGAGTCGAATAGCTGATCGACATAGGCATCCTCGGAAGACCGAATCATTTTACGGTTCAGTACAGACCGTTTAAGCAACGACGCGGGATATGCCCGACCACTATGCGGAGAGGCAAATACCACGCATGAGGTACGCTCTGCGGGCATATCCAGAACATAGGCTGCATTGGTCGCGGCGTTGGGCATGGGCTCTCCGTTCGTTCGCATTGAACATAGACCGGAAAATAGTTCTGCCAAACCCCTTGATCCCCCTAACGACTCCTTTTATAGACCCCGCTACCGGCGCGGGGTTCCGCGCCCCATTTCGTTATGGGGTAGGCCAAGCGACGGTTTCATGGGCGGTTAGCTCAGCGGTAGAGCACTTCGTTGACATCGAAGGGGTCACAAGTTCGATCCTTGTACCGCCCACCATGAATTCACTGCTTCGGATTTCCGGGGCACCCGATTAACCCAGGCGCTGGCCACGTCCTTGATGAAGGCGCCGCAGATTGGAGACAGACCATGAAGGTCAAGAACTCGCTCCGCTCGCTCAAGAACCGGCACCGTGATTGCCGGGTTGTGCGTCGCAAAGGCCGCGTCTACGTGATCAACAAGACGCAGCGCAAGTTCAAAGCTCGTCAGGGCTAAGAGCTGCACATATCCGAATAAGAAACCGCGCCTTTGAGCGCGGTTTTTTTGTTTAGGGTTGAAATGATTTGTGCGACGCCTGGGTTAAGAGAGTTTGGCCGAGTGCCAGACATGTTTGACCGTCATGTAGTTCTCCAACCCTTCGGTTCCGCCCTCACGGCCATAGCCGCTAGATTTCACACCACCAAAAGGCGTTTCGGGCATCGAGGCTTCGAGCGTGTTGATCGACAGATTGCCCACCTCGACCTCATCGATCAAACGGTCGATATAATCTGCACGATTGGTGAAGGCATAGCCTGCCAATCCATAAGGCACCGAATTTGCCTGCTCAATCGCATGATCCAATGAAGTGACCGGATTGATTACCGCGACCGGACCAAAAGGTTCTTCCTGCATGATACGCGCTTTGTCGGGCACATTCAGTAGGACCGTGGGCTGAAAGAAGTAGCCTTTGTCACCATGTTTGGCTCCGCCCGTCGCAACCGTCGCGCCCTTTGCGCGGGCGTCTTCCACCAGTTCTGTCAATGCAGGTACCCGGCGATCATTGGCCAGTGGCCCCATCTCAACATTTTGGCCCATCCCGTTGCCGACAACAGTTGCAGCGGCGCGTTCGACGAACGCGTCTGAATACGCATCGAAGATGCTTTCATGGGCAAAGAACCGAGTCGGTGATGTACAGACCTGCCCGGCGTTGCGCATCTTTCGAACCGCGCTTGATACACCTGCCGCCCGAACATCGGTATCTTCGCAGACAATTACGGGCGCATGGCCCCCCAGTTCCATCAGCACCTGCGTCATATGTTCGGACGCAAGCGTGGTCAGATGGCGGCCCACTGCTGTCGAACCGGTAAAAGCCACAAGCCGGATCGGTTCCTGCGGGATCAAGTGGCCAGAGATTTCTGCTGGGTTGCCGAACACAAGATTCAACACACCCGGAGGTAATCCAGCGTCGTCAAAGGCCTTTGCGATATGGATTGCACCCGCCGGTGTTTCTTCGGCCGCTTTCAAGATGATCGAACAACCTGAGGCGAGTGCACCAGCGATTTTCCGTGCCGGTTGGCTCATAGGAAAGTTCCAAGGTGAAAACGCGGCGACCACACCGATGGGCTGGTGATGTACCGCGAATTTGTGACCCGGCGCAGCGGGTATGATCCGTCCATAGGTGCGCATTGCTTCGCCCGCGTCCCACTCAAAGAACTCGACCCCTCGGATCACCTCAAGTCGGGCCTGTTTTAGCGGTTTGCCATGTTCCAAAGTGATGGATTGAGCGATTTCCTCCTGACGTTCCCGCATCAGTGCAGCAGCACGCAGGATCGTGTCAGCACGTTCGCGTGGTGCGGTGCGGCTCCAGATTTTGAGACCTTTGACAGCCGCATCAAGCGCATCATCCAGATCGCTTTTGGACGCACAGGGAAGACGTGCGATTTCTTCTTCGGTCGCCGGGTTCACGACAGGCAGATCCTGGCTGGTCGTGCGCCATTTTCCTGCGATGAACAGCTTAAGCTCAGGATACATGTAATTGATGCCTCCGAATTAGGACCCTTTCAACTCATGCAATGGCTGACATTACTTCAAGTGAATTGGATGAATACTGATATCAAATTGGCGAATACCTGATCCTATTTCTTTTGCACTGCTTGGTGTAGCGCGGCTTTGAAAGCCCGGCCTGCCGGGGACAGATCGGCATCGGCACGAAATGAAACTCCGATGGGCCCCTGACCAAAGGGTACGTCCCAATCCAACGGCGTCAAATAACCGTGGGCAACGTCCTGCGAGACAACTTCTGCCGGCATAAGCCCAATCAAATCGCGCGATTGCAGCAAAGCCCGGTTGGTTAGGTAGGACACGGATTCTATCATCACCGGCGGCACATGTTGTTGCTGACCAACGAAGAAATGGTCGAGCTGTCGTCTGAGTGTGGTTTCCAATGGGGGCACAATCCAGCCAAAAGGCTTGGTCTGGGCAAACGAGATGTTCTTACGCCTGGCAAGGGGGTGCTGATTGCCAACAATTGCAAGTATGTGATCCTCGAACAGTTTCTCCTGCCTGATCTTGTCACGGTGTCGGTGCGAGGGCAGGCGTCCTACCACCATATCGATTTCACCTGACAGCAATCGGGGCATCAGAACTTCATTCGTGCCTTCATTGATCTTGATTGCCACGTTCGGGCGATCGGCCAACAATATTTCAATTGCCGTTGGCAGCAGGCTGGTCGAGGCGGCGAGCAGAGTACCCACAACCACACGCCCCGAATTCCCCTCATTCAGGTCATCAAGTTCCTGCGCTGCGTTTGAGACTTGTGCAAAGATCAGCTTGCCATGACGGATCAGGGTCTCTCCGAACACAGTTGGGATAACGCCGCGATTGGTTCGGCTGAATAGTTTGACCTCAAAGTCTAGTTCCAGATCCTGAATCATCTTGGTCGCGGCGGGTTGCGAAATGCCCAGCTCGCGCGCTGCATTCTGGATATTGCCGTGTGCGCCTACGGCAACAAGCAAACGCAACTGGCGCAATTTCAGCCGAGTCAGGGCGCGGTCGACAATGCGTGAATGACGCCCCACCATGATCAGAGCACGACTGGACTTGAAATCTGTTCGAGTTTCGAGACGACGCTCATCGCGGCCAGTGCTGAGCTGCGCGGATTGTCAGGCAGGGAATTTCCGCTGATCTGAAAATGGAACTGCCCGAAATCGCCTTCGGCTTCGATCTCGTGGATGTTGCGCGTAATCGAAGGGTCAGCGATCAGACGGACCTGCGTTTGGTCGAAACCCAGCCCTGCCAGCGCGACCGCCGCCGCAACATTCGCGTTCTTAGGAAATCTCAGTGCAGCCTCTCGGGCGGTGCCTTTGAAATGCGTTTCCGCGATTGTCAGAGCCTCCAGGTGCAGTTTGTCCGCTGCCGGTGAACCCATCCAGCCCAGTGGCGGTTTCCGCCCGACATAGGTGACTTTTTCCAGCTTGCCCGTCGCGGCGGCACTAAGGCAATCGAGCGCTCCGATCGCACCGCTGGCCAGATGCAGCTTTGCCCCACCTTCCCGTGCGGCCGATGCCAACGCATCTGCCACCCTCTGATCCGCCAGTGCGCCAATGGAAACGGTAACCAGATCGAGGCCGCAAGCCAGAATCTGGGGCCCGTACTCCTCCAGTGCCCGATGGCCCGCGCAATCAATCACCAGTTCCGTATTCGCCGTGAGATTCGAAACCGAATCTACAAACAGTTCCGGATTTTGCGAAACGCTGCCCGATCTCACCAGCACCGCGCAAACCGAATGTCCCCGGGCCTGAACCGCGTTCGAAACATATTGCGCAATCGCGCCTTTACCAATCAATCCGATCCTCATGTGGCAAGCCTACTCCAGCGCTAAAGTTTTCTAAATTGATAATCCATGGATATTCTATTTTCCGATATCCAATTCCCGGCTTTCGCGTTGGATCAGGTGGAATGATCGGGCTTTCATGGTGCGGTCAACCGGAAGGCCCGTCTGAAATGAAATACTCCAAGCACAATGCAAAAGCCTATGCACGCGAACACATGACAGGAATTTGGGCAGCAGCCCTGAATCCGTTCAATGACGACCTTACGCTGGATGAGGCGGGGTTGAGGTCGAATATCCGGCACTGGATTGATGATCTGGGCATTCAGGGCCTGTTTGTAGCGGGCAAACAAGGCGAGTTCTTTTCGATGAGCCTTGAAGAGCGCAAACGAAACTTTGAGGTTGCCGTCGATGAATGTGCGGGCAAGGCCGGTGTGATCGTTTCAGTTTCGGATCAGAACATGGACACAGCGCTGGACCTAGCACGCCATGCGCAGAATTGCGGTGCCGACTACGTCGTTCTGCATGCGCCCGTTCTGAGTTTTGTTCAGGAACGCGGAGAGGTTCTGTACCAATATTATAAGCGGTTCTGCGACGAGCTTGATATTGGAATCGCGATGTGGAGCCATCCGGACAGCGGATATCTCATGCAACCCGAGGAATGCGCGCGGATTGCCGATCTGCCCAATATCGTTGCGATCAAATACTCGGTCCCGCGCGAGATGTACGTGAAGCTGACCCATATGGTCGGCGACAAGATTCAAGTCTCTACCTCAGCCGAACATGAGTGGCTGGATAACATCCTCGAACTGAACTGGAAACTGTACCTGTGCTCGTCACCACCCTACCTGTTGCAGAGCAATAACGACCAGCGGATGAATGAATACACGCGGCTGGCCTTTGCGGGCAAAGCAGATGAAGCACGCAAAGTGTTCGACAGCCTGAACCCAGTGCGGGACGCAATGAAGCGTACCCGGCCTGCGGACAAACCCACCGCCTTTGGCAAATACTGGCAGGAACTATTGGGACAAACTGGCGGGCGTGTACGGCCCCCGATGTTAGAACTGACAGAGGCTGAAAAAGAGATCATTCGCAATGGGTTCGAAGAAAGCGGACTTAAGGTTTAGCCCGATAGATATAAGCAAATCAGATATCTAAATGCAGATAATTTCTTTGCGGTTATGGAAAAACAGGCCAATCTTCTACTAACAGGGAGTGTGATATGTCGAAGTTAAGAGCATTCAACTTTCAGAAATGGATCGACGAACACCGTCACCTGCTGAAACCGCCTGTCGGCAATCAACAGATCTGGGAAGATGCCGACCTGATGGTCACTGTGGTTGGTGGACCGAACAAGCGGACCGACTACCATGACGACCCGGTCGAAGAGTTTTTCTACCAACTCGAAGGTGACATGGTATTGAAACTGTTTGATGGTAATGAGTTCTACGACGTCCCAATCCGCGAGGGCGAGATTTTCCTGCTGCCGCCCCATGTACGTCATTCTCCGCAGCGCCCTCAGGAAGGCTCGATCGGGTTGGTTATAGAACCCAAACGGCAGACAGGTGATCTGGACGCTATCGAGTGGTACTGTTTTGAGTGCGGGTCGCTCGTTCATCGAGCCGAGATGCAACTGCAGTCCATCGTCAAAGACTTGCCGCCAGTCTACGAAAAATTCTATGCATCGGAAGAGGACCGAACATGCCCCCAGTGCCGGACCGTGCATCCGGGCAAAGAGCCGCCAGAAGGCTGGGTCACCCTCTGACACCAACAATAAAACAGGGAAACACATGAGACATTTTGCTAAGATCGCCGCATCAGCAGTCGCGCTTGCTATGACATCGCTGGCCGCCCATGCAGATGAATTCCGTCTGGGCCTGATTACTCCACCCCCGCATATCTGGACCAAAGCAGCAGAGTCCTTTGGGGCCGAGTTGAATGAAGCCAGCGGTGGCGCTCATTCCGTTTCGGTTTTCCCGGCCCGCCAGTTAGGGAACGAGGCCGAGATGTTGCAGCAACTTCAGACCGGTGCGCTGGACATGGCGTTCATGACGGTGGCCGAGGTATCGAACCGCGCACCAGAATTGGGTGCGTTTTACGCCCCCTATCTGGCGGATGATATTGGCCATGCTGGGCGTATCCTGCGTTCCGATACCGCCAAAACAATGCTGGAGCCCCTGCCCGGTCAGGTTGGCGTCGTGGGCGTTGGCTACGGTATGGCTGGCCTGCGCCAGATCGTCAGCCGGGGAGAAGTGTCATCAGCCGACGACTTGTCAGGCCTGAAACTTCGGATCACGCCCTTCACACCGATCCTTGATTTCTACAACGCAGTTGGGGCTGCTCCAACTCCGATGCCCCTGCCGGCGGTCTACGACGCACTGGCCAATGGTCAGGTCGATGCCATCGACATGGATGCTGAGTTGATCTGGGTTCTGAAATACTATGATCACGCCGATACGATCGTGCAGTCGGACCACATGATGTTCCCAATGGTCGGTCTGGTTTCGGCCAAGGTCTGGGCCGGTCTATCCGATGAAGATCGCGCAATGATTGGCGATCTGATGGCCAAGCATGTGGACAGCACCATCGATGCCTATGTCGCCAATGAGGCCAAGTGGCTCGATCAGATCGAGGGAACCGGCAAGGCCTACAAGAAAGTGGATGCCTCGTTCTTCGGCGATGCCATCGAGGAATGGAACGGTATCTGGTCGGAAAAAACCTCATCCCTTGACGCATTGCGGGCGACTGCGGCAGAAACCAAATAAAGGTGAATACATCAAGGAAAGGGCGTAGGTCGATCCTGCGCCCTTTTTCATAGGGGATCAGCGATGTTGTACCGGCTGTCAGCCGCCTGGGCGCGAGTAGAGTTGTGGTGTGCCGCAGGTTTGGCGGTCTGCGTGACCCTTTTGATCTTGCTGAACGTGGTGACACGCACAGCTGGAAACGCGCTTTTCTGGGTGGATGAGTTGGCGATCTATGCGATGGTCTGGATGACGTTTCTAGGCGCATCAGCAGCATTGCATCACCGCAACTCGGTCTCGATTACGCTCGTTGTTGATCTGGTACCACCTCATATCAGGGCAATCATCGGCAAGGTGGTGGATCTGGTTGTATTCGTTTTCGCAGCCGCGATGCTGTACTTCTGCTGGCGCTGGTTCCTACCTTTGGATATCGCGCGCGCTGGATTCGATACAGCGACCTTTCAGGGCAACACTTTCAATTTCATCTATGCCGAGCCAACCCTGACTCTCGGGCTGCCGAAATATCTGTTCTGGCTGGTCATGTGGCTGTTCGCTCTGGGGGCCACATTGCATTCCACGATGCACCTGCTGGCTTGGCAAACTAAGGGCGCGCAATCATGAGCCCGATTGTCTTTCTGGCCGCACTGCTTTTGTCGGTTCCCGTCGCCATCGTTCTTGCTATTACGGCGATCTGGTACATCTGGGAGAGCGGTAATACTGTTCTCTATGACAGTTTTGCCCAGAAGATGTTTGGCGGGCTGGAGAATTATGGCCTGCTGGCGATCCCCCTGTTCATGTTAACCGGAGAGCTGATGAACGAAGGCGGCATGACGCGTCGCCTGGTTGCTTTGGCGCGTGTCTTTGTGGGCGGGTTCCGAGGTGGGCTTGCCTATATCAACCTGTTAGCCAACATGTTCATGGCCGCCATCATTGGCTCTGCCACCGCGCAGATTGCCGTAATGTCGCGCGCCATGGTCCCCGCGATGGAAGAAGAAGGTTATGATAAAGGCTTTGCCGCCGCGACCACAGCGGCGGGAGGCCTGCTGGCGCCCGTCATTCCGCCCTCGATGATGTTTGTCATCTTCGGGGTTCTGGCTCAGATCCCGATCGGCGACATGTTCATCGCAGGAATCATTCCGGGTCTACTGCTGGCCGGGGCCTTTGCGCTGGTGATCACTTTGATTGGGTGGTCGCAGCAGTTTCCCAAGGGCGTCTGGATGTCACGTGGCGACGCGATGCGCGCTCTGATCGCTGCCCTGCCCGCCCTACTGATCCCTGTTTCGATCATCGGAGGCATCCTGTTCGGCATCGCCACGCCAACCGAATCCGCCGCCATCGCCTCACTGATCGCGTTTCTGGTCGGATGGTTGATCTACGGCGATCTTAAACCTCAAAACCTGGGCGAGATGTTCAAAAGAACCGCCTCAAACGCGTCAATGATCCTGTTCATGATCGCCGCTGCCAGCGTTTTCGGCTGGGTTATTATCTACGAAGAAATCCCCCAACATCTGGCCGGTTTAATCACCTCAATTACATCCGATCCGTTTCTGTTTCTGCTGATCGTCAATCTCGCCCTGCTTTTGGTTGGAATGGTCATAGACGGCATCGCAGCGATCATTCTGATCACACCCATTCTTTTGCCCATCGCAACCGGATCCTATGATATCAGCCCATATCAATTCGGTGTTGTCGTTTGCCTGAATCTGGTTCTGGGCCTGCTGACGCCACCTGTCGGAATCGGTCTCTACATCGCTTCCACAATGAGCGGCACGAGCCCGGGGGCTATTCTCAAATCTCTTTGGCCCTTTCTAATCGCAGTTGCCACCGTTCTGATCCTACTAAGCTACGCTCCAATACTGTCGACGGCTTTGATATAGCCCGTTCTACCCGGTTAGGTCTTTGTTGGGTGGTTCATCATCGTTTCCAACCCCGTGTACCGCAGAACGATTTTTACAAGAATAGCCGCCCATTCTTGATCCAATCCTTGGTTAAAATCACCTTGCGATAATCAATAGTATTAATAATTATACAACTGCATAACAATGGCATTTCATGGATTGGAAATGATAACCCAAGGTCGGAAATTCACGCGTCAATCCGCCGAATCTCGACGTGAAGCCCTGATTCAGGCGACGTTGGACCTGATTGCGGAGATAGGTTTACACGGCGCAACTGTCCGCGAAATTACCGCTCGCGCAAACGTTACGCAGGGATTGATCCGGCATTATTTCTTATCGAAAGAAGAGCTGATTCAGGCCGCTTATGAACATCACATGAACGCTCTGACCAATCAAACAACAGCCGCGGCAGGTGATGGAACCGCGGTGTCTCAGCTAACCAATTTTGTGACTGCGTCGCTACAGCCTCCGGTAGTTGATCCAGCTGCCATAGCGTTATGGGCCGGTTTTCTGAACCGGGTGCTCCATGACCCCAAAATGCAGTGTATCCACCAACAGACCTATACCTATTTTCGCGACAAACTTGAGAAACTGATCGTCGCGGCATTGAACGAATCCGGACACACGGTCAAAGCATCCGAGGCAACTCAACTAGCGATCGCCTGCAACGCGGTACTTGATGGGCTTTGGCTTGAAGGTGGCGCCATCCCGGACGCTTTCTCTGATGGGCAACTAGCGCAGATTGGGCTGACAGCGATCAGTGCGATCATCAGAATTCCGTTAACCAAAGATATGAGGCAGCCTTGAGAACCACTGACGTAACTAAACGGCTCGCCAACCTGGGAGGGGCGAAATGGGGTGTACACCTGAAAGCACGAGAGCTTATCAAAACTGGTGCGGATATCGTCGAGATGACAATTGGCGAACCAGACGTCCCTGTTCCAGATACACTGATTGAAGCCACCGTATCTTCGCTAAGGGCTGCGCGCACTGGGTATTCCAATGGCCACGGTGAACCTGGTTTACTTACAGCGATTGCCGAACGCTACACAGCCAACCGAGGGCGAGTTTTTGAACCTGAGAATGTTTTGTGCTTCCCCGGAACCCAAACCGCATTGTTTGCAGTAATGGCCGGGGTGGCTCAGACCGGAGACGAGGTTCTTGTCGGGGACCCGATGTATGCGACTTACGAAGGGGTTATTCGCGCGTCTCTCGCTGACGTGGTGCCCGTTCCGCTTCGACCTGAATGCGGATTTCGCATGCAGGCGCAGGACATCGCGCCGCGGATAACATCGCGCAGTCGCGCGATTTTACTAACCACACCACACAACCCCACAGGTGCAATTCTGACCGAGGCAGACATTGCCGAGATTGGACAATTGGCTATCAAACATGATTTGTGGATTATCTCAGACGAAGTCTATGAAGAACTCGTCTATGAAGGCGCTAGATTTGTTTCGCCATTAGCTATGTCGAATCTGGCTGATCGCGTTATCGCGGTTTCTTCGATCTCGAAATCACATGCGGCCCCGGGGTTCCGCAGCGGTTGGTGTGTCGGACCCGTCTCATTTTGTGAGGCTTTGCTGCCTTTTTCCGAAACCATGCTGTTCGGGAACCAGCCTTTTATTGCAGACATGACAGAACTGGCGATCCGAAGCGGATCTGAAGTGGCCCCTGAAATGGCTGAACGATTTGCGTCGCGCGCCACCCTGTTGGCCGAGCGACTGCGCGCCGAAACGAAGCTGACAGTACACCGGCCAGAGGCAGGGATGTTTGCACTTATCAACGTCTCAGCCACCGGTTTAAACGGAGAGGCCTACGCCTGGGATCTGCTACAAGCTGGCGTGGCCGTCATGCCCGGATCAGCCTTTGGCGACGGCTTGAACGATTGGGTACGTGTCGCGCTGACGATCAGTGATGCCAAATTTTCCACAGCGGTCAGCCGTATTGTGGACCACGCCAATTTGTTAACCTGCGAACGCATCAGAGCAAGGCATGCTTAGACGCCGCATTAGAAAAAATGTTCATGATAGCATCGCTCTAAAGCGGTTGATCTTAGTTGGTTCTACAAGTTTGATTTAGCCCCAACACATAGGGCTATGTCACTTGAATTGGTCTCGTTTGCGGCCAGAGGGCACGTGATCACCCATACATTTAACATAAAACGGGACGCGCAGAGCTTACGCGGTTCACTCCGAATAATGACTGCACCGGCAACTCAACTGCAGTATCCGATGCCTTATCGTTTAAGCCTTCAAGCGCGGCGACAATTTGACCAAGTAATTTTGTCGGAATTACTTGCATCTCCTGCCAAATCGTCTAATTGACTGTTTCAGTCGGGTAAGCGCCCGCACCGAATTGTAATGTTGGGACACATCATGCTGAAATCCTCCACATGTATCGCCGTCGTCTTGACGGCTCTGATCTCCACCTCGGCTGCAGCCGAAGGTGAGCTGAACCTTTATTCTTCGCGCCACTATGACACTGATGAGCGCCTGTATTCTGACTTCGAAGACGCCACCGGCATCACCATCAACCGCATTGAAGGCAAAGCAGATGAGTTGATCGCGCGGATGGAAGCTGAAGGTGCGAATTCACCTGCCGATATCCTTCTAACAGTCGACACGTCACGTCTGGCCCGCGCCAAGAATGCTGGTATTCTGCAGCCCATCGAAAGTGCAGTGCTGGAAGAACGCATCCCGGCCAATCTGCAGGATCAGGACAATCAGTGGTACGGATTCTCGCAGCGCGCACGGATCATCTTTTACGACAAGGCCGACGTTGCCAATCCCCCGGCCACCTATCTGGATCTGGCCAAGCCAGAGTATGAAGGACTGATCTGTATACGGTCGTCAAGCAACACATATAACCAGACACTTTTGGCGTCGATCATCACCAACCACAGTGCGGAAGAAGCCAAGAAATGGGCCGAAGGCGTTGTCGCCAATATGGCCCGCGAGCCACAGGGCGGTGACACCGACCAGCTGCGCGGTATCGTTTCCGGCGAGTGTGAGATCGCTGTTTCAAACTCCTACTACTTTGCTCGTGCCATGCGCAAAGACGTAAAAGGCCTGAGCGCAGATATCGATATGATCGGCGTGCAGTTCCCGGCTCAAGACGCCGAGGGCGCTCATATGAATCTGTCGGGCGCCGGTGTCGCGGCGAACGCGCCGAACAAAGAGAACGCCATCAAGTTCCTCGAATATCTCGCGAGCGATCAGGCCCAGGTATATTTCTCAAACGGAAACGATGAGTTTCCCGCGGTCGAAGGTGTAGCACTGGCCGACAACGTTGCAGCGTTGGGTGATTTCAAAGCGGATGAGGTGAACCTTTCGGAAGTCGCCAAGAACATCCCCGAGGCCCAAAAAATCTTTAATGAGGTTGGCTGGAAGTAAGTTATCTGGCAACCCGAGCAGTTAAGGGCGCGGATATTCCGCGTCCTTTTTTGTTGCGCACTACATTATTTTTGGCATAATTCTCAATTATGAAAATGATTCCCATATTTGATTTATGCTAGACAACCTCTCAAACCGCCTTGCAAAACGTCTGAGCGAGTTGCGTCAGGGCCGTGGCTGGTCGCTTGAACAACTGGCTGACCAAAGCGGTATCAGTCGAGCCACCCTTTCGCGGATGGAAAATGGTGATGTTAGCCCAACCGCCGAAACCCTTGGACGTTTATGTGCGGCTTACAGCTTGCCGATGTCGCGCTTGTTGATGATGGTCGAGGACAGTTTCGACCCTAAGGTGCCTTTTGAAAAGCAACCCGAATGGCACGACGCCGAAAGCGGTTTTACGCGCCGGTCGGTCTCACCTCCGGCGACGGGACTCAGCGGTGAAGTGATGGAGGGCCATCTGCCCCGCGAAACCGTCATAAACTACGACACACCACCCAAACCGGGGCAGGAACATCATCTGATTGTTCTGGACGGCGAATTGGCGCTGACAGTAGACGGAGTGCGCCACGCACTCAGCGGCGGCGACTGTCTGCGCTATCACTTGTCCGGACCCACGCGGTTTGAAACCGGGGCGAAACGAGGCGCGCGTTATCTGCTGGTGCTAATATGATCTCGCGCTTGCCCGAGGCCTTTTTCGATGCCGCACTGGAGGATTTGTCGGATATCCTTCATCGGTGCGTGCATACCGGTTCCAGCATAGGTTTCATCCTGCCATTTTCACACGAAGCCGCCCTTACTTATTGGCGGGATCGGGTGCGCCCCGGCCTGCGCCAAGGCACGCTCGATCTGTTCGTTGCCTATGGTGATGGACGCATTCAAGGTACAGTGCAATTGATTCAAGCCACAATGCCAAACCAGCCCCATCGTGCAGATGTTGCCAAACTGCTGGTCCACCCCGATGCGCGCCGCCGTGGGCTGGGACGCGCCCTGATGACCGCTTTGGAAGCACGGGCGGTTGAACTGGAAAAATCCTTACTGGTTCTGGATACCCGTAGCTCCGATCCTTCACGGGTATTGTACCAGTCGCTGGGTTTTCAAATCTCTGGCGAAATTCCGAACTATTGCCGCAACCCGTTCGAAAATCGACTGGAACCCACAACCTATATGTTTAAGGACCTGAGCTTATTACCGGTCGTCAAAACAGTCGGTTAAATCTCAAAAACTCAACCCGGTGCCCTTCAGGCAAGTTCGCGATCTCTGCCGGGATTACCGCCAACCCGTCGGACTGCGCCAGCAATGCCACCCGCCCGCTGTAGGATGCCGCCAGACATCGCAACTGCGGAGTCCCCTCTGGTGATGTGCCTTCAATCCGCACCGGCCGATATTCCTGCCTACCTGCTTGGCGTTGCAATGGCTCTGCCAGAACAGCTTGCTCGCTTACCGGCTGAGTGTGGCTCAATCCCGCCTTCCGCGCCATTATGTGCGACCCGATGATCTGCCATGTGACATAAGCAGATACTGGATTGCCCGGTAGCCCAACATATAGCGCATCCCCACGGCGCCCGAACATGATTGGCTTGCCCGGCTTCATTGCCACCTTCATCACATCAGTCTCACCGCCAATTTCCTTGAACAGGCGAGGCATATGATCTTCATCCCCCACCGAAACGCCACCTGTGGTGACGATTAGATCAGACGTTTCACAAGCCTCCTCCAACACGCGCTTCAGAAGTTTGGGGTCATCTTCGATCTGGCCGCAATCCGTTAAATCAATCCACGGCTTGTTCAACAAAGCCAACAGCATATACCGATTGGAGTTGTAAATCTGGCCGGGGCCCAGCACTTCATCCGGCTCGCGCAACTCACTGCCAGTCGAAAAAATTGTCACCCTCAGTTTGCGATATACCTTGACGCGCCCGTGACCAGAAGACGCCAGTACGGCAGCTTCGCGCGCCGTAATCTCACATCCGCGGGACAGAATCTGGGTCCCGACCTGTAAATCCTCGCCCGTGCGGCGTATGTGTTGACCGGGCTTGGGCCGACGAGAAAATCGGATGCGGTCAGCGATTACGCTGCAGTCCTCTTGCATAAGAACGGCATCAAACTCCGTTGGAACCGGAGCGCCGGTAAAAATTCGCAAGGCGCTGCCCACAGGTGCGTTGTGCACTCCGCTATCACCGGCGGCCATTCGCCCGCCTATCGGCAATTCAAACTCAGGCCCTTCGTCCAGATCACCAGTCCGAATGGCGTATCCATCCATGGCCGAATTGTCGAAGGCTGGCATGTCGACCTTACTATAACACTCCTCGGCCAGTACACGCCCGATCGCTTGCTGCAGCGGTAAGGATGCAGTGTTACCAACCGGGTGCGCGATCGACAGGCCAAGGGTTAAGGCCGCATCCACGGTTTGATATATGAGAGCGTTACGGTCACAATCACACCCATCAGCCATTTTGAGCCCTCTTAATCCATTACTCCGATCGATCTGGCAGGCCAGAGATCGACGTGGCGAATTTAAAGAGCGGTGAATTGCAGTTCTTTGATCGAGGTTAAATCTGCAATAAATTCGAGATCAGCTATTTTGCCTCTGAAAGTGGGCTGTGTGCCAAGCCAACCCAATCACTCTAGCTCTGCAGTTGGCGATTCTGGCGGGTCAATCAAATTCGGACACGCGCAAATTTAACTACGCCCGAGGTTTTGACCGCTATACATCAATATCCAACGCCAGCGCATGAATACGCGGCACGATGTCCCCCAACGCTTTATGAACCGCGCGATGGCGGGCGACACGAGATTGGCCAGTGAAGGCTTCAGACCGGATGCGAACGTTGAAATGGCTCTCTCCACCCTCTTGATAACCTGCATGACCGCGATGGCTTTCGCTATCATCGACTACATCAAGCTCAGTCGGATCAAATGCTGCCTGCAATCGGTTACGGATTTCGTCGGTCACGCTCATTTTTTTGCTCAACGGCAAATAAATTGCCGTTCCCCTCTTCTACTTTCGGCTGCTTAGATTAAACTGCTGCCTCCGAGTCGAAAAGATGCCTTCGTGAGGTTGTGCAGATGGTAAAGTCAGATCCCTTCGGGTTCGATATGTCCGTGTCCAGCGCTAAGAAAAAGAAGCCGCGCGGGCGCCGAGGCATGTCGGGTGCGTCCGAAACTTCGGTGCGAATCTGCGATCACGAGGGTTGCGAAGAGGCCGGCAAGTTCCGCGCGCCCAAGGCACCTGATGTTCTGGATGATTTTTTCTGGTTCTGCCAGCAACACGTGCGCGAATATAACCAGAAATGGAATTTCTTCGACGGCACCACCGAGGCCGAGTTGAACGCACAGCGCTCGAAGGACAAAGTGTGGGAGCGTGAGACCAAACCTATGGGTGACCCCGAAGCACGAGCATGGGCACGCCTGGGCATCGAGGACCCGCATCAGGTTCTGGGCGAAAACGCCACCAAGAACCCCGGCCGTGCCAACTCTGGCGGCCGCCGCCTACCCCCCACCGAACGTCGCGCGATCGAGATTCTCGAAGCTCAGGACAGCTGGTCCAAGGCTGAAATCCGGAAGGCTTATAAGAAACTGATCAAGGTGCTACACCCCGACATGAACGGTGGTGACCGGTCGCAGGAAGAACAGTTGCAAGAGGTCGTCTGGGCTTGGGACCAGATCAAGGACAGCCGCAGCTTCAAGTAAGGTTATGCGGGAGCGGTTCGGCTTGGTACACGAATAATGCTTGTTTCGCGACATTTTCCGATTCCCCGATACATGCTGTTTGTAGGATCAATCCACTTGTAGAACGTCGCCAAATCGGGTTTGGCGGCGTAGAGGTGCCCGAGATTGTGCTCGGCTGGGCATTCAGCGCCGCGTTTGCTTGCTTATCATGGATGGCACGAGCGAGGCACTCGTCGGATCGCAAGGCTCTATGCCGTGGCACCACACAGTACATTCCGCTCCATAATAACCGGCCAGGTTCACCGGACGGCCACTTACGCTTTGGTTCAATCAAAAATCAAACGCCGTCTGAACCGGCGGGGAATATGGCTCGATCATTTCTTCGCCTTCGCTATCGCGCTTAATCGGTCTTACAGCGTGAAACTCGAAGCGGCCCTCGTAACCTGCTCCAAGCGATTTCTGAGCGTCCTGAGGTGTCGTTACCCCTGACAACCAGCTTTCAATCTCATCAGGCGTCAGGATGACCGGCATACGACTGTGAATATGGGCAATCTGCGGGCTTGGCTGACGGGTTAGAATCGAACAATTGTGACTTCCGTCTTGTGTTCGAACAAAACCGGCGAAGAACATGGTAGGTGCGTTGCGCTTGACCGTAATAAAGACCGGGCAATCATGGCCCCGGTCTTTTGGCCACTCATAGTACCCCAACGCCGGGATCAAGCAGCGGCCGTTGTCCCAGTAATCTTGCCAGAAACCTACATTTTCAATCTTCGAGTTTATGACGGGCTTCGCGCTACGCGGGTCCTTCAACTGCCAGCGTGCGGTTGTCAGTTCTGCGGTGCCATTCGCCCACCGGATCATGCCGATCTGATTGGTCGGGGAAACATTATAACCGCCTGTTGGCAACTGGTCGGGCAAATGAGCCGAAACTTTTCCGTAGAGAAAATTCTCGAGTATCGCCAACATCTCGCGCTGCGTCAGGTGACCGGCTGCAAACTTACCACACATGCCACGATGGTATTGGGTGGCTATAATCGGGGCAAGTGGGCAGCTTGCCCTCAAGCATTTTATAGATCACGAATCCAAAACTGCAGTGGTTTTTGGTTTTCAAACTCCTCGCCCACATCCTTCCACGAGAACTGCGCTACCAACCCCGGTAACGGCGTGTATCCCCGCGCGCGCCAGAAGGTATCAAGCGGACGGTAATCGGTGGGTCGCATCGGATGGTTGTCGGGGCGCTGGACGCTGCAGAAGGTGCATTTGGTGAAGCCCAACGCACGCGCATGTTGCTTGCGCAGGTCAAAGAACTTATGCCCTACACCTTGTCCTCGGTAGCGCGGCAACAACACGGACTCTGCGCAGTAGAAGATGTTTGAAAGGTCCAGATCCGTCTCTGCAAAGGCTGCGGCGAAGTCGTCTGCATGATCGGTCAGGGGGGCCCCTGTCGAGGCGCCGACCAACCTGTCGCTATCAAAGGCACCGACAACGATAGCCCTGTCACTGTCCCGATAGGATCGCAGGTATTCCCGTTCATAGGCCAAATCGCCATCATAGAGATATGGCCAGACCCGGAACACCTCGATCCGCAGGCGCGCCACATCGTCCAGCGCAACCTCAAGTGCCGCTCCGGTCAAGGGGCGGACATCCGTGATCTCAGCCATTTGCAACCTGTTTGGTCCAGTCAGCAAGATTGTAGTAGGTCGTCACGCGAGTGATCTTGCCATCCCTGAGGTCAAAGAACGAACCCGCAGGCAGGCGATAGGTCTGGCCATGCGCCTCAGGCAACCCCTCATCGGTTTCCAGATAGGTGCCGTTAACGATAAACTCGGCGGCGGCGCGGGCGCCGTGCTCGGCCTCGAAGATCACGATATCGGTCAGGTTCTCGTGGTAGCAACGATTCATATGGGCGCAGAATGCGGCAAATTTCTCTTTGCCGACGCGTATCTGACCTTCGTTCACATGATGGGCCACGTCATCGGAGAGGCAGGCCAACATGCCTTCCACATCACCCGCATTGAAGGCATCAAAATAGGTTTTTACAGTCGGGTTCATGGTCACTCCGTAGGTTCGCCCCAGCGGTCTTTCAGATGCGAGATGATCTGATCGCGGGTCTGTCGATAGTGACGTAGCTTTTCCTCGCGGGATTCGCCTAATCCGGTAGGGTCCATAATTGGCCAATAATCGACATCGAGGTGAAAAAACCGGGTCAGTTCCAGCGCCTTTCTCTGGCTGGCTGGCGATAGGGCCACAATCAGATCAAACGAGCTGAGATCGTCGCCCCATTCCTCCATCTCGTCGAATGATCGCGAACGGTGGCGGGACAACTCGACTTCGATCTCCTGACAGACAGCTATGCAAAAGCCGTCGATATCAAGATCACCGTGGACACCCGCAGATTGCACATAGGTGCCTGTCCCATAAAATTTCTTCATGATGCCTTCGGCCATGGGGGACCGAACCGAATTGTGGTCGCAACAGAACAGAATGGACTGCGGCAGAGACGTCACCCGTCAGCCTCCGAAATGCAGCACGCAGATTAGCGTGAACAGGCGGCGGGCGGTGTCGGTGTCGATATCGGCTTTGCCTTCCAGCCGTTCCTGTAGCACGCGGCTACCTTCGTTGTGGATACCGCGCCGGGCCATATCGATGGTTTCGATTTGGCTGGGCGGAAGGTTCTTCACCGCGTTGAAATAGCTCTCGCAAATCTGGAAGTAGTCTTTGACCACTTGGCGGAACGGCCCCAGCGACAGATGAAACTCAGCCGCCTTCTCGCTCGCCTCGGTTGCAATGTCGAATACCAGACGTTTGTCGCGGATTGACAGTTGCAAGTGGTATGGCCCGTCCGGGGTTGCCCGGTCGTCGCGCGAAGGAAGGGTGAATGAATTCTCCTCAAGCAGATCATAGATGGCGACCTTGCGCTCCTGCTCGATTTCGGGGGTCGGCGGGGGTAGGTTCCGGTCATCCAGTTCGATATGTGAGATACGGGTCATCTTAACAGTCACAATCCTTACGTCTGCACAGACCTATAACAACGGATTTCAATGGGCAACGCACAGAAGTGGCATCGCCTCAAGTCATTGCGTCTCATCAACCGTTCAACCGGTTCAGGCGTGCCGTAACCGATAATCCGTGCGCCTCAAGGCTTTCCGACTTCGCAAGCATTTCGGCCGCCGGACCGATGATGCGGAGAGCCTCGGGCGTCATTTGGCTGAGCGTGGTTCGTTTGAGGAAATCCATCACGCTGAGTCCTGACGAGAATCGCGCCGAACGTGCGGTTGGCAGCACATGATTAGGGCCGCCGACATAGTCGCCGATGGCTTCGGGCGTATACTGGCCGAGGAAGATGGCACCTGCGTGGATGGTTTTCTGGCTCAGAGCCTCTGGGTCGGACACGCAGAGTTCCAGATGCTCGGGGGCGATACGATTGGACAATGCGGCGGCCTCATTCAGATCACGCACGGTAATCACCGCGCCGAAATCACGCCAACTGGCACCTGCGATGGTACGGCGCTGAAGGGTCTCAAGGCGTTTCTCGACGGCTTGGGCAACGGCCTCACCGAAATCGGCGGCGTCAGTAATAAGAATCGATTGCGCGCATTCGTCATGTTCGGCCTGGCTGAGCAGGTCCAAAGCGATCCAGTCGGGGTCGTTGTCCCTGTCGGCAATGACCAGAATTTCCGAGGGACCGGCGATCATATCGATGCCAACTTTGCCGAAAACGCGGCGTTTGGCAGCCGCAACAAAGGCATTGCCCGGCCCGGTGATCTTGTCGACCGGCGCAATAGTCTCGGTGCCATATGCCAGCGCGGCCACGGCCTGCGCACCTCCGATACGATAGATTTCATCCACACCCGACAGCTGCGCCGCCAGCAGGACCAACGGGTTCGCCTGACCGTCAGGTGTTGGGACGACAATCGCCAGCCGGCCCACGCCAGCCACCTTTGCAGGAATTGCGTTCATCAGAACCGATGAGGGGTATGACGCCAGTCCTCCCGGCACATAGAGCCCCGCAGCCGACACCGCGGACCAGCGCCAGCCGAGCGTCGCCCCGGCCTCATCAGTCCACCGATGGCCCTCGGGCATCTGTTTTTCGTGGTAGGCCCTGATGCGGTCAGCCGCCAGTTCCAGCGCTGCGCGATCCTCTGGCGTAACCCGCGCGACGGCTTCAGCGATCTCATCTGCAGAGAAGGCCATGGTCTCGGGCGTCAGCTCGAGACGGTCGAATTTCGCGGTCAGTTCAATCACCGCCGCGTCGCCTCGGGTCCGCACATCGTCGATGATCTGTGCCACGACCGCGTCCACATCGGGGCTGTCCTCGCGTTTTGCGGATAGCAGCGACTGAAAAGCGGGCTCGAAATCAGCTGCGGTCGTATCGAGGAAAACGGGCATGTAGGGTACTCCGAAGGCGTTTCAACGGGTCTTATAGCCGGGACCGCGTGGCCTCAACCCTTAGCCTACTGGATGCAGCGATTTGCGCATTGGATATTGCGGAAGGCCGTTCCATTCGGTGGGGTCTCCAGCATCCTGCCAACCCTGAGCGACATAGAACCCATGCGCGGTTTTGGTCGCACGCAATTGCGCCTCTGTGCAGCCTTGCGCGCGCAATTCATCCTGCAACTGATGCAGAAGAGTTGCGCCAATTCGTTGCCCAGAGTGATCTGGATCGACATAGAGTAATGAAATCTCACCCTCTGCACGCAGTCCGCCAACCGCTACAACCTCCTCCCTTTTTGTCGCGACCCACAGAGAGGCTCCAGCATCGATCCAGTCTCGGATCGCAGCCGGATCCTTGTTGGCGGTCCATAGGGCAAGCTTCATGGGGTCATCCCGATGATCCGCCTGACACAGATCGCAGAACGAACGGGTCAGAGTCCGGCTCATGCCGAACACATCAAAAACAGTTGCGGGTCGTAATCCTAGACCCTCAGATGGGTTCGAAAACGCCTGAGCGATGCCACGTTTATTGTTCACTCAGGGTGCTGCGGAGCCTGGCCCGAGGGCGCGATGTATGGGCGTGTAACGTCCTTGAGCGTAACGTCTATCACCTCGACCGACAGCCGTATCGCACCATCGCCAGCGAGCGTCAGCAACACCTGACCGGCGCCATCTTCTGCGGGCTCGAATTCAACCGACAACAGGGACAGGATCATATCCTTATCGCTGCGGTCGATACCTTGGCTGGCCACCGACAAAACGGAATCAAACACCAATACTGCCTGCACTCGTTCGAATGCGCGGCCTCGCCGGGCAGCGGCATCTTTGTCTTCCCACCGAAAGCGATTCAGCAACAAGGCAAAGCGACGCTCGGATGGGCGCCATGTCATCTCGGTGACCGGAAAAATCGCGTCCTGCGTCAGGGTCGCGATAACCTGCAGGTCATCGGCATCCTCGGCCCCAAGGTTCAGCGGTGCCTCACGGCCGTCTTTGAAACTCGCGTCTGTCATTGACCCTTAATCCGTTCGATCTTTGCGCCCACGCCTTCCAGCTTGCGCACCACATGTTCATATCCGCGATCCAGATGATAGACCCGGCTGACCACCGTTTCACCTTCCGCCGCCAATCCGGCAAGGATCAACGAGACCGAAGCCCGCAGATCGGTCGCCATCACCGGCGCGCCTTTCAAGCGCTCAACCCCGGTGACGGTGGCCGTGCCACCATGCACCTCAATATTCGCACCCATGCGCACCAATTCGGGGGCGTGCATAAAACGATTTTCAAAGATGCGTTCCTCAAGCACCGAAGTTCCCTCAGCTGTACACATCAGCGCCATCATCTGCGCCTGCAAATCGGTTGGAAATCCGGGGAACGGTTCGGTAACAACATCAACCGAGCTTACGCGCCCGTTCTTGCGCGTCACTTTCAGGCCTTTGTCGGTCTCTGCCACACTGACCCCTGCCGCATCCAACTTGGCAGCAAAACTCTCAACCAGCCGCATACGGCCACCTAACAGCTCGACCTCGCCTCCGCAGATCGCAGGGGCCAGCATATAAGTGCCCAACTCGATCCGGTCGGTCACCACCTGATGGGTGGCACCGTGCAGCCGGTCGACACCTTGAATTTCGATGGTCGAACTACCCTCACCGGAAATTTGCGCGCCCATCTTGCGCAGGCATTCCACCAGATCGACAATCTCAGGCTCGCGCGCAGCGTTCTTAAGTACTGTCGTACCCTTAGCCAGCGTGGCAGCCATGACGATATTCTCAGTCGCACCAACCGAGGCAAATCGCATTTCGTGCACGGCACCTTTCAGACCACCGGGTGCCTTGGCGTGTAGATAGCCATCTTTCAATTCGATTTCGGCACCCAGCGCCTCTAACCCTTCGACATGCAAATCCATCGGGCGCGCGCCGATCGCACAGCCACCAGGCAGCGAGACAACCGCCTGCCCAAACCGCGCAAGCAACGGTCCGAGTACCAGATTCGAAGCGCGCATCTTACGAACGATGTCATAATCAGCAACATGGCTGGTCAGGCTGTGGCTCGACATCGCAATCACCTGCCCATCCTGCAATGCGGACACTTCAGCCCCAAGAGATTGAAGCAATGCGGTCATTGTCTTGATGTCACTAAGGCGCGGCGCATTGGTCAGCGTCAGCGGTTCTTTGCTGAGCAACGTCGCAGGCATCAGCGTCAGGCACGCATTCTTCGCCCCTGCAATGGGAATCTGCCCACTCAGCGGACCGTTGCCCGTCACCAGAATCGAATCCATCTGCTCTTATCCCTCGTCCTTGTCGGCCTTGTGCCCGGACGCTGCCCGCGCTTTCGCCTGTGCCTTACGCCGCGCCATATTCGCCTTCAGAGCCGCCTTCAAACGGTCCTCGCGCGTTTCCCCGGATTTGCCGTGTTTTTTGGGTGAATTTTTGTCTGCCATTGTCTTTCTCTACAGCAGTGGAAAAAAACCGTCCAGACACCCTTGCGCCGCGTTTCGTTTGAGTCTAATCACCCGCCCACAGCGCTGCTGTAGCTCAGAGGTAGAGCACTCCCTTGGTAAGGGAGAGGTCGAGAGTTCAATTCTCTCCAGCAGCACCATCTCGCTTTTTGATCCCGAAATCCCCCCTAAATACTTGAAAGGGAATGATAATTCGGGAGTTCCATACACGCCATTTAGGCCGTACCTTAATGGCTCTGCAAATGCCAATCTGAGTACAGTTTGGCGCATAGCGTAGTCACCATTTTTATAAACATTCCAAGGACTTGATAGGAACCGTAGTGAGAGTTCCATACACTCCTCCAGCCGTCCCTTGTCAGGCACGGCAGCATCGATCTTTTCTTGGAGTACCATTTTGTCGCGTTCGAGCCTATCGATACGCGTTTCATAGGCGCTCACGACGGATGCATTGCTTGCTTCGACAATTCGGTCGAGCAAGCCATCGATTTGCTTGTTGGTATCATCCAACTTTTTCTGCATCGCTTCCTTTTCGCCTAGGGCGATTGCAAAACGCATATCCCAGGCATCGCGTAACATAGCCTTCGCCAGATCGAAGAGTTCTCTGGCTGGCTGCAAACCCCTCAGGATTTCAGCAAAGCTGTCCTCCAGCTTCGCCTTGGGGACTGATTTACTTTTGGCTTCACAGCCACGGGTTTCGCACCTGTAGTACGCGTAGTGACGGTACTTACCCTTTGACCAAGCGGCAGTCATCGCGTTGCTGCAGCAATCACATGCAACAAAGCCGCGCAATGGGAAGTCTTCGTTGTGGTCTTTGCGCGCTGGATAATGGCGTTTGCGCCCCTCCAGAACGTCTTGCACCTTTTGGAAGGTCGCAAAGCTAACGAGACCATCATGCTGCCCTTTGCGGGTACTCACTCCCCATTTGGGGGCCTCGACGTAACCGGCGTAAACAACCTTCTTAAGCAGACGATTCACTGTCATTGGTCGCAATTTGCCGTCCGGTTTGTCTTTTGGGAAATGTGGGCTGCGTTCCAAGAAACGCTGCACTTCGGCTTGAGAGCCAAAGTGACCTGATGCGTAACCTTCAAGCGCATCCGTTACAATGGGCGCAAGCACCGGATCGGGTTCGAGAACCTTGCCACCACCAGAAGGCGCTGACACGTAACGATATCCAACAGGCGCACGGAAAACCCAAAAGCCATTCTCGACGCGCGCCTTCATTTTCTGAACAACTTGGCGACGGTTCTGTTCGCGCTCCAATTCACCTTGAGCCGCGATCACCGTCTCGATGAACTTACCTTCTGGGGTATCTTCAAAGCGGAAATTCAAGCATTCGATCGTTGCGCCACGCTTGGCGAACTCACGGCGTAGTTTCAAATGAAATTCCGTATCGCGGGCGAAGCGCTTCAGATCGTCAAAAATCACGACATATGGCTTGCCCTTTTGTGCATCAAGAAAGCTAAGCAGAGCGACCATGCCGGGGCGATGCATGAAATCGCCGCCACCGCTGACATCATCAGGAAATACCGCTTCCACGGCATAACCCTTTTCATCGGCATATGCGCGGCAGCGTTGTTCCTGACTTTCAAGCCCGCTACCTTCTAGTCGCTGCTTGGTTGATGACACGCGGCAATAGACCAATGCCCGAGTTACTTCAGCGCTTTTTGAATACTCATCTTTCATTCTAACTCCAAACTGCCTTCACGCTCATTAGCGCGGGCGTCCTCGTCATCTTGGGGGTATTCCAAGCTTAGCGCATCTGAATATTCATCGGTGGATAGAGTGCTTGTCCCAGCATCTTTTCCACAGACTTCCTGAAGCGGATGCACACCGAACCCCAGCTCAACAAAACTCATCATGATATTCCAAAGCGATTGAAGGAACTCGGCCTTCTGAACTTCGGTCAAGTCGCTTTCATCAAGGAAGTGTTGATAGCGCTCCACATCCACCGATAGGGTTGGCTTTGTAGAGGTGTCGAACTCGAACTTAAGGCCGTCACAGCCTGTTTTGTCATTCAGTTTTTCAACCATTTTATCACCTAACTTCATTTTATCATAAACTCCTAAAAACGGCTAATTTCAGCGGGTTACAGCGTGATTTCCTGCATAAGTTGCGATTGATGTGTTTCTAGCGGCTCCACGATCGTTGACGTCGTTCATACCCAGATCGGCGGTCCACAGATTTTTGAAAATCCCGTTTCACTTCTTCGCGTTTGAAGGCCCGTTTCTCGCAGGTTTCGAGCATAGTGCGCAGAACTTCGGTTTCGTCGCGATCAATCCGGGCCATGTCTTTTTTGTGGGCATCGATCACTTGAGCTTTCGCACGGCGATTAATGTCATTCTTGTCGAAGTTATCGGCACCAAAGAACTTTGGTGTGAACTGGCGTTTCACGGAGCCTGCTTCATCGATCAGGCGCTTGCGGGTTTCTTGAAACCGCAAATTGCGATCAAGCTGAAATGCCCGTTCGGTGTAGCGGCGTTTGGCATCGAAATCCCCAGCAATTTTGGAATAGGTTTTCCATTCCTTGTTGTTCATGACGCGGGCTAGTTGATGGCGCAGCTCATAAAGCTCACCCTTTGGATTGAAGTGAGCACGAAGTTCATTGGATGACTCTGGCATCATAGTCTCCCTTGGTTTCGGGCCGACATTTGTGGCCAGATCACAGATTTTGCTATGCTGAATCCAATATGAAATTCAGCTTCATCAACGATATTGTGGATTGGCTTGAGCCAATGGATTACGAAACCTTCTGGGAAGAGATCAGACCTTTTTGCTTGATCATGCTGCCCCGTGAGAAATGCGACACCGACATTGCCAATGGTGATGTCGATGAAGAAACCGTTCTCCACGTCGTGAAGAATTTGGCCAGGGTGGAATTGGCTTCCATTCTGGAACTCGAATGGCGTGTTGATTGGCCCGAAGAGACAATCCATTAGCGCGTCTCCTCATGGAAGAAACGCACCCAAGCGCAGTTGCCACCTGTCGCCGGAACATCGAATTCACCATAGGGTCCGATGAAGCGACAGCGCACATAGATGCGCGGCACGGATAGGCTCATGCCATGACCGTTGTCTCGCCAAGTGTATGACCAAATCACATGCGGCAATCCGAGCGTATGGAAGGTCAGCCACAACGCTGCCAAGGGTCCGACCCACAAAAGATAACTGGGCTTGAACAAGCGCGGAGTCATTGTTCACCCTCTGGCACTATGTTGATTGTTACTTTTGGGTCACCGATCGCGCGCGAAATTCGCTCGCATTCTTCGAATGAGCTAAAGCCAAAATACTGCTTCACGATCGCATTCTCTTCGATCGTTGCCGCTTCTTTGTCAGAGTAGGCCCGCTGTATCTCGGACCGCGACTGCGCGATGAAATGCAAGTTGCCGCCATAACCGCGAATAACGGTCATGGCTGAGATAAGCGACTTGAGCGGCGCATTGGTTGCTTCATCCAAGATGAAATCAACCGGCACGCCAGCTCCGAAGAGCACAGCATCAACGAAAGACTGGAGGTGCAGCGCATAAACGGCGGCTCAACGTGCTCGATCATGGGTTTATAATCGGAAGAACAGCTTGAGGGAAAAAGTGAAGAGCGGCGACATTGATTGGCAAGGCTCTAGTACATGGCTAGACATAGTTTTCTTTTCCCCTGTCGTCATCTTTGGGTTCACTTTTGGGAAAGACGAGAACTTTATCCCTGTTTGGCGGTATCTTCGTTGCCAATGCCCTCGCAATGGGATTGGCGTTTGGATGTTTGTCCTTGCTACTTGGAATCAGGCTAATGCAAAATCGTCCAAAACCACTCGTTTCACCTTAGGCGAGTGAACTTCCGCTTTGAGCTCAACGCGGTCATCTGACAAAAACTGTCGGATGACGGCTTTCCAGCGAAACCCCCTTCCCGCACTTAAACGCATTTTTCAAAATGTCCCTCAACCTTTGGCGGGCCCACCTAAGCGGTCCACTTCCCAGTAGTGAAACTTTAGAACGAAGTAGATATAGGCAGACAAACCTGCCGCAACGAAGCACCAGATTGACGTGAAGGCATGAGAAGCAAAAAAGAACCCCAAAGCAACGGAAACGACAATTAGATACCCGAAACCTCGCAAACCTTTATCGCTCGATCCTACAAGCGGAACGCAGATCACCAAAGCGTAGAAAACACGTGCAAAGTTCCTCGTAATTTCGGAGGGGTACGTTTCTATGTTTTCATACTGAATGGAGTGATGAACGAGGCCGATATCTAGGTTTTCTGGTGACAACAACACTGGTAAGTAAAGCAACAAGCCAAGGCAGAAACCAATTCCGCAAATCCCTTGGAATATGAGCCTGTGACGCCGGTTACTTTCGATCGAAGCCGCGGACAGCGGAACCCAAAACGGCCAAAAAAATAAGCAAAGAAAAGAAACGTCAACGCAGCTGCCGAAGAAGGGTTCGCCGACGGGTTATCAATGGACACCCACAAAAAGCCTTCGGACAATTGCTGAATCCCAAAGAAAAGTGGAAAGCTGGCTAGCGGAAGAAATCGTTCGCCCATTTGCAACGCCAAACGTATCGTAAGACCACTGCAGGCTATGATTGCTGCACCGGCTACAAAACTGGCTTGTGATGAGAAACACATGCTTAGACCACCTCTGCCGTTTTACATAGCTGAAGTCGTTGAAGCAAAGAACACTTTTCATTCCGAAGTACTGGCTTGTGCTGCCCAAAGGGGCATTGTCTGTTGTCTGGCCAACTATTTAGGAAACGGTGCTGTCAGGTAAATTCGGACCAGTCAAATCGGACCAACCAGCGGAATGTTGGTCGTTAAGCGCCGACGATCTCAGCGGCCGGGTCCGCGAAGAAATTGGTTAAAAAGTTAAGTGTCTTTATGTTTTCTTCCGACGTACCAAGGAATGCCGATAGCCTGTGCTACGCGGATTTTCGGGCTCGTCTTTTGACCTTCTTCCCCATGCTGTTTGTCTTGACCAATGAAATCGCTCCGGCCTTGAGTTTACAGTTGAGGAAGTGACTTCAACGCTGGCTTGCAGCTATCAGGAAAAATCGCGGCATTGAGGCTCACCTTAACTAAAAAGTATCCATCACTCGGAATTAGCCGCGCTGCCAACGATCCGTCCCTCCGGTCCAGTTGATAGCGCGAGTTGCGAATCCAATCCGGGCTTTGCCGGCTATCACATGCACCCCAAACCTGTAACCTGCGCGTGCCACCCATCCCTCGGGCGCCGTTTTTTTTCGGTCCAACCGTCTGAATTGTACGTATTAGCAATATCACAAATCACGAACGGTTTGTCTTGTAATTTGATCCCGCTGCTCCACTGGCAGCAAACACTCCAGTTATGCTCAGTGGAACTGAGATCACGAATTATTTGGAATTGGGAGGAAAATCATGACCAGTAGTTTAGACGTGAAAACCACATGGGCTTCGGTAATGGATGAAACCAAAAACCCACTAAGAAATCAGTCCTTACCCGTGGCCCATTTGCTGATGCAAATGTTGGCATGGATGTGGAGCGCAATTTTCTCGCTTATGGTCGGCAGTTACTTCGTGTTCGGCGTAACAGCGTCGGCGCATATGCTACTGATAGGCGGTCTCTTTGTAACACTGTTGGTGTTCAGAAAGTCGGAAGTGACTAAAATCGACTAATTCGCTTCTGTTGCTTGCGGGTTTCTTCTGTGCCCCGGTGGTCCATAGAGTTCCTGCTCGGTCGTTATGGCGTGGTCTGGCGGTTCGACGCCGTGATGGTTCAAGACCCGAAAATTGCGGCAGAACTGGAACATAGTCGCGTCCCACCTGCCAGCCGTCGTACGAAAGCGTAAATCGCTGAATCTTGCCGCCATCTGGCACAGGCGCGGCCTCCATGTTCGTCCAACCTTTGGCCTAGCTGCGCTGCGGCAGGTTTGCTTTGCTTGGACGACCGCTGTGCGGATAACGCGGACACGCAGCGTAAGAAAATATTCGATCGAACAGAGCGCATCGCCGCTCAGATGACAGTTCGGACATATCGCACAATTTTGTGTATGATGCCGCCGAGCCATACGCTCAAACAAATTCGGACAATATTTAATGTGGAGACGATAGATGCAGCATTTGCATACTAAAGCCCGCAATACTTTTGTCGCCTGTATTAGCTCGTTTCTTGTTTTCGTGCCCGCAATCTCAGCGGAGGCTAATTTCCAGACGACATGCAACCCAAAAGCGGACCAGGCTTTCAACGAAGGTCTGAATCTCATTCACAACATGATGTACATTCAAGCCGAAGAAGCGTTCAACAAAGCAGCGTCTGCGGAACCAACTTGTGCCATGGCACAGTGGGGCATCGCGATGTCGAACTTTCACCCTCTTTGGCCGGGCACTCCCAGTGAAGCCGAAACAGAGAGAGGGTCTGCTGCAGCGGAAAGACTCGGGTCAATGTCCTCCGAAAGCGCCATTGAACAAGCATTGATCGACGCCGCCGTTGCTTTCTACGCCTCAAGCCAGGAAGGCTACCGCGCTCAGCTAAAATCGTGGGCGGAGAAACAGGTGGCAGCTGCGGACCAACATGCAGACGACTTGGATGCCGCGGCATTTGCGGCGCTGGCGCGCCTTGCAACGGCGCCGCGAGGGGCCGACGGAATCAAAGTAAAGTCGCAGGTGGGAGATACGCTCGACGCGCTTCATCAAAAGGCACCAGAACATCCTGGCGTCATTCACTACGCGATCCACGCCTATGACAATCCACTACTCAAGGAGCGAGGCAGGCCGTACGCCGAGATATACGATAAAACGGCTCCAAGCGCTCCACATGCGCTGCATATGCCCGCTCATATCTTTACACGAACAGGAGAGTGGGAAAAATCAATTGATCTGAATAGCCGGTCCGCTGAAGCCGCTCTTGAGCAATCAAAAGACGTGGTACAAAGCCACTATGCGCACGCGATCGATTACATGGTTTACGGCCACCTACAACTTGGGAACACAGACGAAGCTGCAGGGCTGGTCGACGAAATGCTCGCAATTCAAAATCATCAGGCCAGTTTCGGAAGCGCTTATGCGTTAGCGGCTGCACCCGTTCGGCTGCCTCTTGAGCAGGGACAATGGGACGTCGCGGCGGCACTGTCGCCTGAGATGCATCCGGTCATTCCATGGGAGAAATTTCCACAAACTGTTGCCATGCGATGGTTCGCGATCGGTATCGGCGCGGCCCGTAGCGGTGATGTCGATACAGCGCAGAGCGCGCTTGCGGAGCTCAAGTCTTTGCACGCTATGATGAAGGAGCGTGGGCAGGGCTATTGGGCGCAGTTGACCGAAGCACAGATCATGTCGGTGGAAGCCTGGATTGAACTGGCGGGTGGGGGCTCTGAGACCGCAGTTGCTAAGCAGGCAGCCGCGGCTGATCTCGAGGATAAGATCGGCAAAAGCCCGGTTACACCCGGCCACGTCCTTCCGGCACGAGAACTTCTCGGGGACATGCTGATGGAGCTTGGAAAACCCAATGAAGCTGCGGTCGCTTATCAGGCGACGCTGGATCTTTCTCCAAACAGAGCAAGAAGCCTCGTGGCACTTCAATAAGTGGCAACAACACACTTGGTCGGTGCTTTGTAGTTTTTGCAGCAGTATCGATCGCTTTGGGCAAAAGCAACCGCATAGCGATCATGGCTCGAACGACTGCCATGCGGGACAAAGCTGACTATGTCTTTTTGGCCGCCCCGGCTTGGCTTAAACCACCGGAGAACTTCAGAAATGGAAGATTTCGGAAAAGGTTATGCCATAACACGCTTCGAAACGAACCGCGCTTTCGAAAGCCGTAATTTTCAAAACATTTTTTGAGTCGTCGGCGCGACGGTGTTGGCATGAGAGATACGATCAGCCCCTCTTCGCAACTCGCCGCTATAGTGGCACGATGGATCAACACCTAAACCAGCCTTGTCCCGCGCATACTGTTCGAAGGTGAATGCCATTTCGATCTGATTTGGGCTGTTGATAAACTGCCCAAATTCCACACCAGTTTCTTGCGCGGGAATGACCGGCGGCATGACCTACCATGCAATCAGGGGAACAGATGCTGCCGGCGAGCCAGGCAGCCATTTTCCTGTCTGCGTATCTTCCGGTTACGTGGCGTAGCTTAAGTGCGTGATTCGATGCAGAGGGGTAGTCGGAGATGGGCGATGCCAAATACCGAAATGATGCCGGGCGACCGCATCGCGACCGCCCGGCACAACAGCTTATTCAGCCGGCGCAGCGTGCTTTTGCCGCAATCCGTCGCGATACAGCGCCTTAGCAAGCGCCACGCACATCAGCCCCATGACCATTGTAAATGGCAATGCGCCGATGATCATTGCATTTCGCAACGCATCCATCGGATTGTTCTCACCCGCAGCAAGTATGAGCGCGCCGATCACTGCGGTCAGGATCAGACCCCAGATGATCTTGTGCTTGTTGCCAATATTCTGATCGCCACCCGACATGATGGTGTTCATCACCAGAATACCCGAGTCTGCCGATGTGACCAGGAACGTCATGATCAGTACAACGCACATCACGGTGATGCCGGACAGCAACCCGCCCGAGATCATCTCTTGCAGAGTGACGAACAGCTTGGCGGTGTTCGATGCACCGATGATGGCGCCTTCGGCCGTGCCGTTCAGTTCCAGATCGATCGCGGTGCCACCCAGTATGGTCATCCAAGCAAAGCAGACCAGCGCTGGTGCGAATACACAGCCAACGATGAACTCACGAACTGAACGCCCTTTGGAGATGCGCGCCAAGAACAGGCCCACAAAGGGCGAGAACGCGATCCACCAGGCCCAGTAGAACGTGGTCCAACCTGCCTGCCAACCAAACTGGCGACCCGGATCACCAGCGGCGTATACCGAAGCGAGAACGGATTCAGGCAAAGCTGCGGCGTCGCCTTCAAGTCCTGATTTGAACCCGTCAAACGAACCCCAGGGGTTGGTTGCACCGCTGTACAGGGCATCGGCAAATGGGGCAGCTTCGCTTGGCAACGCTGCATCAAATGCTGCCGCTGACTGCGGGTTGAACGCGCCAAAGCTGAGCGAGATGAAATGCAGGATGTAGTCGATGAACGCCGTTGCATAGGTGGTCATTGCAAACAGGAACGACCCGAATACGACGAAGACCAGCAGCAGGATCAGAGACAACACCAGATTTAGGTTAGACAGATACTTAACGCCACGACCAACACCCGAAACAGCCGATATGATCGATAGGCCCATGATGACGATCAGACCCGCCAACAGACCTACTGTACTTGGCGTCGGCACTTCTCCGTTCAGATCCATGATCCATCCCATACCGGTGATGGCATAAAGACCGTCGATAAACTGTGAAACGCCAAAACCGATCGTTACCGAGACACCCAGGATTGTTGCAACAACACCCAGAACGTCCACGACGTGGCCAAGAAAACCGTTCATCAGCTTGCCGAACAAAGGTGTCAGCGCAGTGCGGATCGTTAGCGGCATGTTGCGCGTGTAGGCATAGTAGGCCAGCGACAAGCCCGTCACGACATAGATCGCCCAGGCATGAAACCCGTAGTGCAGGAAGGTATAACGATACCCCGACTGCAGTGCCTCTTCGGTATTACCAACTACCTGTTCGGCGATCACAACCGGATTTGACCCCCAAAGGCCCAGAGGTTCGGCGGTGGCAAATACCATCAGACCGACGCCCAGACCGGCGCCGAACATCATAGAAAACCACGAGAAATCCGAAAATTCCGGTTTTTCACCCTCCGGCCCCATGAGTCGTTTACCAGTTTGCGGCAGCGCAGCCACAACAAACAGGAAAAAGGCAAAGAAGCCGACGATGATGATATAGAAGGCGTTAAAGTCTTCCAGCAGGCGAGAGTTCAGGCTGCCAAGAACACCGTTTGCATTCGCGGGCCAGACCAATGCCCAGATCACCAGCGCGACCATGATTGACTTGCTGAGCAAGGCAATTTCGACGCTGTGGCCTTCGTAAAACCCACCCGAAGATCGCTTGATCTCCAGATCGGTAAAAGGATCCTTCATAGACATGTGATTCCTCCCTGTTCGCACGTGTCCCGATTTCCAGGTCATTCTCTTCTGGCACCCCGGATTTGCACCACAAAGCCCTAAGTCAGCAGAGCCTCAATTTTGTTAAGTGTCGCAACGTTCACCGCAACGCCATCAGATTTTGCTGCCAATCGTTTTGCACGGCGGCCATCTCCGGGCAAATGTGCGCCCTCTTGCGACCGGATCGCTTCGACAAGATCGACAATTCCTGTTGAAAATGCGTCATTCGCCGTCGCATTTGCGTCAATCGCAATAAAGAACTGCCCCGTCTTCGGCGGACCACCGACCGTGCCAGAAAACGGAGAGGCGTGGATTCCCAATGTCGCGCCGGTCAGAGCAGCAGCCAGAACTTCGGTCAGCAGCGCGATGCCAACACCTTTGTAACCACCCGACGGCGCCATCGAACCCTTGAGGCCCACATTCGGATCAGTAGTTGGATTTCCTTCTTCGTCCAGCGCCCAACCAACAGGGATCGGCCTGCCTTCACGTGCGTGTTTCATGACTTCGCTTTTGGCGATGGTGCTGGCGCTCTGGTCAATCAAAAGGGCGGGCTGGCCGTCCGTACCCGGAGCGGCGATTGAAAACGGATTGGTGCCGACCACCGGCTTGGCTCCGCCGGAGGGCGCAATTGAGGCCGGAGCGTTGGTGAAACCCAGACCTACCAGGCCGGCCTGCGCCAGACGATAAGTGTGATATCCAAGAACGCCGCAGTTATAGCTGTTTCTGATCGCCAGCGCCGCAATCCCCTGCGCGCGGGCAGCGGGGATCAAGGCGTCGAACCCGGCTTCTATGGCGGAATGCGCAAATCCGGTGGCAGCATCGACTGTAACGACGCCGGGGCGTGGCTGCGCCAGAACGGGCTGTGCCAGCCCATCAACCTTGCCGCATTGAACATGCTCACAGTAGATCGGGATATAGGCCAGACCATGGCTGGCAACCCCGTCAGCCTCGGTTGCCGCGGTCGCAACCGCCAAGGGACGCGCGTTTTCTTCGCTCGTCCCCGCAGCCACCAGCGCGCGAAAGGACAGGTCTTCAATTTCAGCAAGTGAAAGGGTGCGGGTTTCAATCATGTCTGTCTCTTTTCAGTCATTGTCAGAAAGCCCAGCCCCTGCGCCGAGCAAACGGGATTCTTCAGTCGCAGGAGCATAGGTAAGATGGGCAAAACGGTTCAGTATTGTCCATGCCGCCGGATCAGGCGTTGCACGCGTCTGTCGTGAACACGGCTCGATCAGTAGGTCGCTAAATGCAACCTCGACATGATCCGCGCGAACCGGGCAGTCGTTTCTCGGCATCAATCTCGCACCATCCGTCAAAGCCTTGAAATCGCCCGCCGTGACTGAAACCACCGTGTTGTGCATGCGCGCAGCATAGGCCGCAAATGGCAGTATCATCATTGGCGAAGAAACCTGTCTGATCCGGATCGGGCCTGCCAACAGCATGTGCGCACAGTCGGAAAGCAGAGCACCGACCATCAGTGGGCATAGGTCTTTACGACCAACCCAGTCTCCGTCCAGCCCTGCGGGAACATGATCTTCCAGTGACCCGGCAAACTCGCCTTCCAGCACGCGCGACAATTCGACCGTTCCATCCAGCCCCTGCGCACAGAGCCATCGCGTCGCTTTTGCGGCCTCTTCAGAGATGCCCCAGGCATAGCCCGCACCCCGCGTTGCACGCTTGGCCGTGGCTTCGATTTCATTAAGGGAAAAACTCATTGGGCGCGCTCCGGATACACCCACAAATCCGCGTTCTCCGGACTCAGTTCCTCGGGGTAAGGTGCCCCCGAATACATGCAAATACGCACCCAACGATCCGAGCGCGGGTCGAAATGCGTGGCACCAAAAAACGACAATTTGGCGCGCAACATGTCAATCGGCAGGACCTCCGCACTGATCGTATTGTCGCTGATTTCGCCATATGGTGCCAGTCGGCTCATCTGCGCACGACGTACGGTGTGGCGGTGTTCAGGGTGGCGCAGCAGGAATTCGGCGATCGGACTTTCGCCCAACCAGTCCGCCAAAGCCTTATCGGCAAGCGCAGAATCACGTGCCGGAGCAAGCGGTTGCTCATACTCCTCTATCGGTTCTTCAAACCGTTCCCCCAAACGAGGCTCAAGCTTTTCTTCCGACACATACCAGGCACGCGCGCAGTGTTCAGGCGCCGACCAGTCAAGATCGAGCGCCCAGCCAAAACTGGAGCGGATCAGGTCGCGCACCTGTGCGACTGGCATCGCGCCGTCAATTGTAAAGGCCGCGCTATTGCCATCCGCCATGCAGCTGGCCAGCCCGTCCACCAACTCGCCATATGGTTCAAGGATCAAAGAAGCCAGCAACTCTTGCCCTTCTTCGCTAAGCGCGGTCCGGGACCACAGGATCAGGCGATCCCAGGGCTGATTTTCCGTCAGATCGGTCTGATCGAGATGCGCGGCTATCGCGCCCAGATCGGCATTCAGTGCGGCGAGTTTTTCAATCTGGATCGGGTGCTCGGACCGCCACCACGAGATCGACAATTTACTGCGCTCGAAAATCTCGCGGAACATGGCAACTTGGGCGTCTGTGGCGGCATCAAGGGACCGAACGCGTGCGATGGCCTCTTCACGGACCATGATCCAGTTGTTGAACAGGATCGGGTGATTGACGATGAAAGGCGCCATGCCCAATCCGGTCGAGTTGCCGATCCCCAGCCAACGAGCGATATCGGGATCAAGCTGCGCGGTCTGCGTACCACCCTTTGCATTTGCCATATGCTGCACCAGATCACGGACGAATATTCGCGTCAGATATACTGACAGCATCTCGGCCTGAAACGGGCCGCTGACCTCGGGGCGGTCTGCGATCTTTTCCCGATCCGCCGCGCCGAACTTGCCCGATCCGTAAACCGCAGTTGTGCGCATCAGATAGCCAACCTTGTAGATCTGCGCGAGATCTGGTTGCTGGCCCGCAGCCAACTGGTCGACCACATGAGCCCACAACCGAACAGAACGGTTGGCACGCGACAGCGACAATTCATTTTCACTGACACGCCCGGCCTCTTGCAGTGGTACGTTGCGAGACAAACGTTGGATATCGTCCTTGGTGGGAACACCATCAAACAAGGTGAAGGTGGCATCCCAGGCCTCGGCGATCACACGGTCCGAGCGTTGCTCGGGCGGCAGGTCATGGGCGAATGCGACCAGTGAATAGGTGCGATCGGGTCCTTGTGCGGAATAGACCGCGTGGCCGACCCCGTTGTCATCGATATCGAATACGGGGCGGCTAAAAACCCACTGCTCGGCCGCCATGCGACGGGTGAGCTGGCGCATAAAACTGAGCCGACATTGATGAAGCGAGCCCAGACGCGAAAGGCGCATCACCGTGGCGGGATCGCGGCGTTCGATTGTTGGGTTCACGGTATTCATGGTTCATAAGGTCCAAAGTTTTCTGCAAAGAACCGATACCAGTTGCCGCCCATGATTCCGGCGACTTCCTCGGCATTCATGCCAACGGCACGCAATCCAGATTCGATATTGCCAAAATCCCGATTGTCGCGGAACCAGTTTGGCATCGGCGGGAACCCGGCGTTAGAAGCCGAGCCTTCGCCATAGTCGATCTCTTTTGTCCAGCGCCCAACCCGCATCCATTCGACCACGCTATCGGGTTGGTCCTGACACAGGTCCGTACCAACCCCCAGATGCTGCGCCCCGTACTTGTCAGCCGCGCGGGCGATCATTTCGCAAAAGCTTTCCAACGTGCAGTCGGACTTGTCTTTCAGATGATGAGGATAGACCGAAAAGCCTAGCATCCCACCTTTTTCCGTCACCGCCCGGATCACGTCATCCCGCTTGTTGCGAAGCGCTGGAGACCATTCATGGGGGTTTGCGTGGGTGATCGCGATGGGGCGCTCGGAAAGTTCGGCGGCCTCGATAGTCGACCGATCCGCCGAATGGCTCATATCAACCACCAACCCCACGCGGTTCATCTCTTTGATGACCTGCTTGCCCATGCGGGTGATACCGGTGTCTTCGGCCTCATAACAACCGGTCGCCAGCAGCGACTGGTTGTTATAGGTCAGCTGCATGAAGCGCGCGCCCAGATCGTGCAGGATTTCAACCAGACCGATATCATCTTCGATCGGAGATGGGTTCTGAAATCCGAAGAACACAGCCGACCGCCCGGTTTCGCGCGCAGTGTCGATGTCGCTGGCCCAGCGGCCTTTCATGATCAGGTCTGGGTATTGTTCGAACCAACGGTTCCACTTTTCAAAGTTCAGAACGGTTTCGCGGAAATTCTCATGGTAGGCGATGGTGACGTGGATCGCGTCCACGCCTCCTTCACGCAGTTGCCGGAAGATCTTCTCCGACCAGTTTGCATATTGCAGGCCATCGATCAGCATCAGACAGGGCCTGCGCTGATATAGGCGGTTTTGACGGTGGTGTAGAACTCCGCCGCTGCCTTGCCCTGTTCACGCGGACCGTAAGAACTATCACCCCGCCCGCCGAAGGGAACATGGTAGTCAGTACCTGCGGTGGGCAGGTTGACAGTAACAACACCCGTGCGGGCATTGCGGCGGAAGTGAGTGGCACGTGCCAGAGATTTAGTAACGATGCCCGAAGTCAGACCGAAATTGGTGTCATTGACCACGCTCAGCGCCTCGTCATAGCTGCCTACCTTGATGACGCTGGTCAAAGGGGCGAACATTTCCTCGCGGTTGATACGCATGTCATTATTGGTGTTCAGGAACACGCCCGGCGACATGTAGAAGCCATCGTGCGGCATCTCAAGACGCTGACCACCGCAGGCCAGTTCCGCGCCTTCGGATTTGCCCAGATCAACATAGGCGAGGTTCTCGCCCAGTTGTTGTTGGCTGACGACGGGGCCCATCTGAACGCCCTCTTCTAGTGCATGGCCGACCTTCATCGCCTGCGCGCCTGCAACCAGTTTCTCGACAAATGCATCGTGAATGCCCGCGTGAACCACCAGCCGCGACGAGGCTGTGCATTTCTGACCGGTGCCACCAAACGCGCCGCCCAATGCCAGCGAAACCGCCAGATCCAGATCGGCATCATCCATGACCGCCAGTGCGTTCTTGGACCCCATTTCCATCTGAACCTTCGTCAGATTCTGTATGGCCGCTGCGGCGATGCCCTTGCCCACCGGGACCGATCCGGTGAACGAGATTGCATTGACCTTGGGGCTTTCAACAAGACGCTGCCCAATTGAGCGCCCTGACCCCATAACGAGGCTGAACAATCCTTTGGGAATATCCTGACGCTCGATGATCTCGGTCAAGGCCACTGCCGAGGCCGGGGTGATGTTGGCAGGCTTCCAGACGACAGCGTTGCCATAGCACAGCGCCGGTGCGATCTTCCACGAGGCCGTCGCAGTTGGGAAGTTCCACGGGCTGATGATCGCAACAACGCCAACGGCTTCGCGACGCACATCCACCTCGATATCAGGGCGCACAGAATCTGCGTTCTCACCGATCTGACGCAGACATTCTGCAGCGTAGTAGGTGAAGAACTGACCGGCGCGATAAACTTCGCCCTTGCCTTCGGCCAGTGGCTTTCCCTCTTCCCGGCTGAGCAGCGTGCCCAGTTCCTCAGCGCGCGCCATCAATTCATTGCCGATTGCGTTAAGAACTGCTTGCTTGCGCTCCAGCCCGTAGGCGGCCCATTCCGCCTGCGCCACGCGTGCCTGATCCAGTGTCGCCTCGAGCTGGTCGCCGCTGGCCTGCGCGAACATGCCGACCAGATCGGTCAGATCAGAAGGGTTCCGGTTTTCAATTTCGCTTTCGCCTGCCAGCCATTCGCCAGCGATTAGGTTCAGTTTGGTCACAATGCGCCCCAGAGTCAGAATTCGTTTGTCACAGGATGGATTTTCGGGGGCGCATCAGTCAAACTCAAATAACTTAAACAAACTTCAAGGAAGCTGAAGGTTGGCCATCAAAATCGAAATGTTGCGATGCTTTTGCACCGTCGCGCAGACCGGCAATCTGGTCGAGGCAGCCGATCGCCTTGGCCGAACGCAATCAGCCATCTCAATGACGCTAAAACAGCTCGAGGACCATCTGGGTAAGAAACTGTTTGAAGGCGAGCGAAAAAACCAGCTATCGGCGCTGGGTGAGCAGGTGTTCGAACTTGCCCTGAAGCAGATTCGCCAATTTGACCAGGCAGTCCAGAACATCGATGCGGCGGCACAGGCTCAACAGGGTCTGATCCGGATCGTATCCGTCCCTTCGGTCGGGGCGTTGATATTTCCACCTCTGCTGGAATACATGACCAGCCAGTTCCCAGGTGTTAAGATCGAACTGCGTGACTCGGATACGCAACAGGTGCTCGACGCGATTGCGCAAGATCAGGCCGATATCGGCATTGCATCGGGATATCATCCATTGAATGGTGTTCGCGCTCTTCCACTATTTCAGGATCCATTTGGACTTGTCGCCGCCTCAGATCATGACCTGATCACAAGTGCAAAACCGCTGAGCATCGCTGATATCCCAACCGCGCCATTTGTGCGAAATAGGCTTTGCGATCTCATTCAATCGCCAGCGTTCCTGTCAGCCACCGAAAATGCCGCGATCACAATCCACAATACACATTCACTGATCACTCTGGTTCGATCCGGTAATTGGATCACTGTTTTGCCCCAAACCGTGGCGGAATTCCTGCCAGAGGCGGTCGCTTTCCGCCCTATCGTGGATCTTGACGACAAGAGGCAGGTTTATCTGTATGTCCGCGAACGGTCGCGGTTTCAGAACCTGACCGAACAGTGCAGCACTTTCATATTGTCATGCGATTTCGCCAAGAAATAGGATTCCCAAATTCAGCCTCCGCGCAGGCGCTGCATCAGATAAACTTCGGCACCTTCCGGGATCGGCTCGGACAGACCCGTCGCGATGATGCGACCGTCAACCGCAACCGATACGCCCGCGTCAATTGGGGCCTGTAATCGGGGATGATGGCGCACCAGTTCTTTCAACAACTCCCCCGTGGTAGCCGCCTCAACTTCGACCACCTGCTGGCCTCCGGTCAGAGACCGGAGGCTGGACCAGAGGTGAACCTGGATCATTTTTCCTTAAGCGCCGCCAGAATGCGCGGCGGTGACATCGGCAGTTGCTTCATCCGCACACCAGCTGCGTTGGATACCGCGTTGGCGATGGCGGCCAGAGGCGGCACGATCCCGGTTTCACCCACGCCGCGCACGCCAAAGGGATGGCCGGGGTTGGGCACTTCGACAATCACCGTATCAATCATCGGCAAATCGCTTGCGACCGGGATGCGGTAGTCAAGGAAGATCGAGTTCTGCAATCGACCATCCTCGCCATAGATATATTCCTCGTTCAGCGCCCAGCCGATGCCCTGCGCGGCGCCGCCTTGATATTGGCCTTCCACATAGGTCGGGTGGATCGCCTTGCCGGCATCCTGAATGACCGTGTAGCGGACGATGCTTGTTTTGCCGGTTTCCGAATCCACCTCGGCATCCACAATATGAGTGCCAAAGGACACACCCGCGCCTTCCGGGGTGGCTTCGAAATGACCTGAGATCGGACCTCCGGTCGCGCCCATATCTGCGGTGATGTCAGCCAACGGCAGCGGGTCGAAATCGCCCGCATTCGGGCCCGACGGTACTGCGCAACCATCCTCCCATTTCACCGCATCAACCGGAATGCCCCATTTGGCTGCTGCGCGTTCGCACAGTTTCTCAACCGCGTGGTTTGCGGCTTTGATCGTCGCCAGACCACTGGCATAGGTTACGCGGCTGCCGTGAGAGACATCATTGTAACCAAGCGAAGCAGTGTCCGCGACGGTCACCCGAATGTTTTCATAGGGAATACCCAAAACCTCGGCCGCCATCAGGGCCATTGATGCACGCGAACCGCCAATGTCAGGCGTTCCAACCATAACTTGCGCCGAGCCATCCTCGGACAAGGCCAACGAAACAGAGGTCTCGCCACCGTGGTTGAACCAGAAGCCACAGGAAATTCCGCGCCCCTGCCCTGGTTTCAGCGGTGCCGAATAATGCGGATGCGCCTTGGCTGCTTCAAGTGTTTCGACAAGGCCGATGCGCTCATATGTGGGTCCATAGCTGGCTTTTGAACCTTCAGCCGCCGCGTTCTTTAGGCGCACATCCACAGGGTCGAGACCCAGCTGATTGCACAGCTCATCCAGCACAGATTCAACCGCAAACGCGCCCATAGGTGCGCCTGGCGCGCGATAGGCGGCCTGTTTGGGGCGATTAGCTATTACGTCATACCCCACCTGCCGCACGTTGGTCAGGTCATAGGGCGCAAAAGCACACATCGCAGTCAAATCGCCGGGTGCACCGGGAAACGCGCCGCCCTGCAGACGAAAAATACCTTGGGCCGCTGTGATCGTGCCGTCTTTCTTCATCCCTATCTTAATATCCATCGACGCGGATGAAGTGGGGCCGGTGGACCGGAATACCTCGGATCGGTTCATCACCAGCTTGACCGGGCGGTTGGCTTTGCGGCTTAACGCCAAGGCCACCGGTTCGATGAACACAGTGGTCTTGCCGCCGAAACCTCCTCCGATTTCGGAAGCTGTCACGCGCAACTGCGCGGTTTCGATGCCCAGCAATGTGGCACAGTATTTCTGGGCGTACCAATGACCCTGAGTGGTGCACCAAAGTTCTCCCTTACCATCCATGCCCAACGACGCAAGACAGGCATGAGGCTCGATATAGCCCTGATGAGTCGCCTCGGTCACAAAGCTGTCTTCGATGACCAGATCAGCCTCGGCGAACCCGGCCTCTACATCTCCGTGACCGCTTTCATGATAGCGTACGACATTTGGATGCATGCCTTCAGGCACCGAATAGTCGGCCGCGCCTTCGCGGATCACCGGTGCATCCGCAGCCATCGCGTTGTCTACATCGGTGACATGAGGCAACACTTCATATTCCACCTCGATCAGTTTCAGCGCATCACGTGCAGCCAACGCTGAAGTCGCGGCAACCGCAGCAATCGCATGGCCGTCATACAGCGCCTTCTCGCCCGCCATGACGTTTTCCAGGACATTCCAGAACTCGCCTTCCAGACCCGGCTTGAACGGGAGTACGGCAAAATCTGCACGAGTGACGATAGCCTTGACATCCTTGAGCGCCTCGGCCTTTGAGGTGTCGATCCTGACGATCCGCGCATGGGCGTGGGGTGAGCGCAGGATTGCACCATGCAACATACCCGGCGCGTAGGCATCAGCCCCGAACCTGGCACGACCTGTCACTTTGTCGAGCCCATCAGGGCGGTCGGGGCGCGTGCCCACAAAGTTGAAGATGGACTTACGATGGTCGAGTGCCATTACGATGCCTCCCGCAACTCAGCGGCCGTATCCATCACGGCGCGGATGATCTTGTCATAACCGGTACAGCGGCACAGATTGCCGGCCAGCCAATAGCGCGCCTCTTCCTCGGTTGGATCCGGGTTCTTTTCCAACAGGGATTTGGCCGCAACCAATATGCCCGGCGTGCAAACACCGCACTGCAGGGCGGCATATTCAATGAACTTCTTCTGCAACGGATGAAGGACATAGCCATCTGCGATCCCTTCAACGGTTTCGATCTGCTTGCCCTCAGCCTCGACGCCCAGCATCAGGCACGAACACACCAGACGACCATCGACGGTCACAGAGCAAGCGCCGCAATCACCGGTGCCGCAGCCTTCTTTCGCGCCGGTCAAGTTCAGCTTGTCGCGCAAACAATCCAGCAGCGTTTCACGCGGATCGCAAAGATATTCAACTTCATCACCATTTACGGTGGTCGTTACGTGCAGCTTACTCATGCTTGCTCTCCCTTGGCGCGGGCATAGGCGATCTTGGCGGTACGCTTGGCAAGAACTCCGGCAACTTCGGTCCGAAACGCGATGGTGCCACGTTTGTCATCAATTGGGTTGCACGCAGCCGATGCGGCAGCGGTGAGGGCATCGAGCGCGGCGTCATCCAAAGTGGTGCCAATGATCGCGCGGGCTGCTTCTTCGACCAGAAGAACGGTCGGCGCGACAGCCCCAAGTGATACGCGCGCCTCGGTGATGATGTCGCCGTCCAGTCGCAGGTTTACACCCACTCCGACCACGGCGATATCCATTTCGGTACGCGGGATGAACCGCAGATAGGCATCCCCACCGTTTTCGCCACGCGCCGGAATGTTGACAGACGAGATTACCTCACCCTTAGCCAGTGAAGTTTTACCGGGACCGGTCGGGATGTTTTCAACCGCCACGTCCCGTGCACCCTCTGGGCCAGTGACTGTGACCGTTACACCTGCCGCGACCATGGCGGGAACGGAATCAGCCGCCGGAGAGCCATTGCAAAGGTTACCGGTCAACGTTGCGCGCCCCTGTACCTGAGTCGATCCGATCAGGTCCATTGCCTCGACCACACCGGGCCAGTCATGGCCAAGCTCAGGGTGCTCGCTCATCTCTGCGCCGGTTGCGGCTACACCCAATGTCCAACTGCCGTCGGAATTACGGGTGATGTCATGTACGCCGTTGATTTTCTTGATATCGATCAGCGTATCCGGTGTCACCAGTTCCGAGCGCAGTTGCACCAGAACGTCGGTGCCCCCCGCCAGAAACCGCGTGATGCCCGTTGCATTTTGTGCCAGCGCCGACGCTTCGGCAAAACTGGCAGGGCTGTGATAGTCCATGAAAGTACCTCGCACCTGTTGATCAGGGTTCACTGGGTTTTGCGGGGACGTTAGTGCAGCGACCCCAGTTCGTCCATGGCCTGTACGACCTATTTTTTGATCTAAATATGTCGCATTCAGACTGCGCTCAGAGATCGATTTCGATCACACCGTCTTTTTCCGCTGCGCGGCTTTGGCAAAGAATGATCGCCTCTTCTCGTTGTTTGTTCGACAACACAAAATCACGATGTTCGATTTCGCCCGAAATCACACCGCATTTGCAGACACCACAGATGCCATCAGAGCATTTCACATCAACGTGAAATCCCGATTCATTCAGGACCTGAGCAGCATCTTTGTCCGCTGGCACTTTCAGTTCCCGACCCGATTTGGCCAGCCTAAGGGTGAATTCGTGGTTTTCGTATTCCGGCTGTTCAGGGACCGAAAAATACTCCAGATGCCGCGCTTCTTCTGGGAAACCCTGCGCTTCGGCGGCTTGCATGACGCCATCCATGAAACGATCCGGACCGCAGGTATAGACATGCCAACCCTCCTGATAGCCGCCAAGGATCGCATCCAGATCGGCACGCGTGCCCTCATCTGAAAAATGATAGTGGACGTGATCCGCCCAGGGCATCGTGGCCAAGTCGTCCAGATATCCCGCCCCGGCGCGCGTGCTGGCAGAATAGTGCAGTTCAAATGGACTTCCTAACGCGTGCAATCGATGCGCGAAGGCAATCATCGGAGTAATCCCGATGCCGCCCCCCATCAGGAACGATTTTGATGCATCTTCATTCAGCTCAAAGTGGTTGATCGGTTTGGACACGAAAACCTTACGACCTTCATTGAAAATCCGATGCAAGAGGGCTGATCCACCCCGCCCCTCATCTTCGCGCAGAACGCCGATCTGATAGGTCGAGCGATCTGACGGGTCGCCGGACATGGAGTACTGCCGCAAAAATTCTGGCGCGACCAGCACGTCCAGATGCGCACCAGCAGTCCATTCGGGCAGCGAGGCACCATTGAGCGTCGAGAATTCATACTTCGTGACATCCGCGGTCATCTTGTCGACCTTAGTCAGCTCCACCCTCATGACCGGAGCATCGCCTGCGATCTGATAACGATGAATGACCGACATATCGCCCGCAGCCTTGCGGGCTTTGTATTCATCGGCAGTCAGCATCGCTTCATACGCTGCGATCCCGGCCTCGCGGTCCATCGCAAACGGATAGGGCCACGGATGCGGTGCAAGGTAGGCCGGATACACCGCAAGCGTCTGATCCTCGTATTTCAGGTCGAGGTCCTTTTGCAGATCGCGCCGGTTCAGGGGATGTTGCGTAGGGCGATAGGCACCGTCAGCTTCCAGCTCTATATCCCACCACCATTTCTTGGTGTCATTCAAACCGCCATTGCCGACGGCATCGTCCAGCCTTGCCAAGGCAGGCGCGGCCTGAGGGATATTCATCGCGGCCCATCGGAAAGGGCGTTCCTTGAATATGCCTTCCAGATTCCAGGGGCAGGTTTTCATGCAACGCCCACACATGGCGCCGCCCGGAGTGGTGACCCGGTAGGTCGCGCATTTCTGACTATCGGACTTCCAGATTTCGTAGCCATTGAACATCAGCTTCGGCCCGGCGGTGATCGCACCCGATGGGCACTCACGCGCGCATTTGTTGCAGTTCTCACAAAAAGTCTGCAGGCCAAAATCGATCGGCTTGTCATGCGTCATCGGCATGTCGGTTGTCACGACACCCGATTTCAATCGGGGGCCGAGATATGGGTTCAGAATAACTTCTCCGATCCGACTGACCTCGCCCATTCCCGACAGTAGCAACAGAGGGGGCTGCAGCACCTCTCCATCCATCACCGTATGGGCCTTGGCTTTGTAGCCGAGGTTGCGGATTTGCTGCGCAATTACGCCGCCCAAAAGCGAAAACCGCAGATATGCGCGCATCGACTGGGCCACGCTGATCCAGTCATCACCGCTGGCGCCTTCCATCGTCTCGTAACCCTGGTCAATGATCATGCTGATCGCCTGATCATGTGGCGGGTTTATCTCTTCGCCAGTGGCGTCGTGGGAATACCAGCTCCATTCGGGACACCGGCTGAGACCGACCGCGTCGACCCCAAGGAAGTAAGTCGCAGCCTTGATATTCGCGGCATTTCGGTCGGCATCTGTAGGTCCTTCGACCTTGGCGCTGTCGCCATCCTGCAGCAGAACAAACGCGCCCAGCGCACGGCGTTGGGCAAAGCTTGGGGCCGCTTTGCGGACATAATAGCCGCCCTTGGCTGCGTCCTGCAGGTTTTTGCCCATGTCGCCGAACTGTGCTCGTGCGAACATATCCGCCCGTTTGGGCACGCGGGCAACATTCTCTTCGTCGATATATGTGGTGGGGTTATCCACGCGTTTGAGGTTTTCGAACGGATGGGCACCATCGACATATCGACGCTTAGCATACGGATCACGGTTCATGGCATTCTTCGCAAAGCCGGTACCCAACCACCACGCTGGACCCTGGGTTCGGAACCAGGGTTGTTCCGCCATGGGGCAAAGCGGGAGGTCATGAGCAAATTCCATTTCGGTGGTTACCGCTGTCAGACCAAAGCGTTTGCCAAGCCACGGCACTACGACTTCACCGTCCTCCAGTGAAGCCAGGCCTGCGGCCACGGCGAGTTTGCCCAGATCAACCTCGGATGACATTGCCGAGTGTGCCCGCGCATCAAAACCCAACAAACGAATGTAGTTGGCTATCACAACGGCATTTTCGGTAGCCAAGAGGCAGGCGCGATGATCCTGCGCCTCCGCGATCCATTCGGCCCCCGGCTCAGCAGGGTCAGGATCACGGTTGAATTCGTAAAGAAACACAAGTGCATGGCGATGGCTGTCGATGGGCTTGGGTTCGGCCTCCATACTTTCTTTCAGATCAGCCATGATCACATCGATACCCGAGGCCAGCGTTTTGGTCTGGCGGGTTCGAAGGGCATGGGCCAAGCGATCGATATCCGGGTTGCGCCGGGGTTCGGCCAACATTGCATCCGGCAGTAGAGGTCCGCAGCCCATCATCGACGCGTCGTTAAAATAACCGAACGCTTTCAGGTGGTTGGCGCGATCAACGGGATCGGCTGGAATTTCAGACGCGACTGGATTCACGAAACCGTCCCGGATCGCATCCAGCATTGCCTGGAATTCTCCCATTGCATTGACGATGCTTTCGGGCCGATCAGAACGGTGATAGCTGAGCGCGCGCATTGGTGAGACTTGTGACAGGTCAGGCATCCGGTTTTGCCGTGCCAGCCGTTCCAATGGGTACGAGCCCATATGAACGGGTCGGTTCTTGTCCGAGAAAAAGCGGATCCCCATCGCGTGCCTCCTGCTTGCTGCCTTTCCCCCTATCCGGGCATGGACACCAAATCCATTCATGAATAGTCATATATGGTATGAACAAAATTGATTTCACCGATCTTGATGGCAAAGTCTTGCGGGTATTTTTGACGATACTCGAAGAAAGTTCAGTCTCGAAGGCGGCCGACCGGTTGGGGGTGACGCAATCGGCCATCAGCCATACGTTGGGAAAGTTGCGGCAGGTGCTTGGTGATCCGCTGTTCGTTCGATCCGGGCAAGGACTAACCCCGACCGAGCGCGCGCTTGCCCTTAAAGAGCCGGTGCAACAGGTGCTCGACAAAATGCGCGCCCTGACCGTCGGCCGTCCATTTGATCCTGTGTCTGAACAGATGGACATCCAGATCGCCACCAATGATATGCCGCGCGAGCTGATCTTTCCCGAACTGCTGCGGGAAACACGCGACGAAGGCGTCCGGCTGCGGCTGGAATTCATCCCTTCGGGGGTTCCGGACCCGGACCTACTACGCAGTGACCGGTGCCAGTTGATGCTGACCCCATTGCCGCCAGATGGGCCGGATATCTTTCAGAAACGGCTGATCACCAGCCCGCTAATGATTTTCTACGATGCCGCCCACCACGACCCGCCCAAGGACTGGCAGGCATATTGCGATAGCGATCATGTCGAGGTGCGTTTCGCCGACGGACGAAATGCCCGTGCCGTAATGCGTGGCGTGGACCAAAGCCAGATCAGACCACCCGTTGTTACCTTGCCGCATTTCAACGCAATCCCGCCCTTCGTGAAAGGCAGCGACCTGATCTCGACCGATACAGCTTTGATACAACGCGGCCCGCTGGCGACACTGGACTGTGCGCCCTTACCATTTGAGTGTGACCCAGTGTCGATCTACATGGTCTGGCACCAGCGCTCGACCAACGATCCCGCGCATCGCTGGTTACGCACACGGATCGAGAGCATTGCCGCCAATCTTCAGACCTGAGATAGAAGCCAGTCGCGCATGTGTCCTACTAATTCTGGTTGACGTGGCTTCTTAGGGGTGACGATAAAAAAGCTCAGATCATCAACCAGCACCTCGGATAATGGTTGCGATAGGCGCCCCGAGGCCAGTTCATCCGACACAAGCGGGGCATTGGCCAGCGCAAACCCCTGACCTGAGATTGCGGCGTCAATCGCCAGGCTTGTCTGACTGAAGCTTATCGTCCGGGGTTTCCCTTCTACCCCTGCACGTTCCAGATACAGAGGCCAAAGTCCGTGGGAATCGCTGAGTAGAACGTACTCCATCAGATCATCTGGGCTGGAGATTTGTGATGCCAATTCTGGAGAGCTGACAACAACGAACTCGGTCGAGAATAGCGGTATGGCATTCAGGTCCTGCGCAATCGGCGAACGGCTTTGACGTACTGCGATGTCGATCCCATCCGATCTGAAATCCGCCAACCGCTCGCGTGCATCAACCTGAACTGAAATATCGGGATAGCTGGTCAGAAAATCATTCAAACGCGGCACCAGCCATTTAGATGCAAAACTGGGCGTGACCGATATTGCGATCTGCCTATTATTGGATAGGTCATCGAAGGCATCTTCGATCAGACGAAACGCCCGACGTAGTGGCGCTTGGAACCTGCGTCCCGCTTCGGTTAGCCGCAACCCGCGCGGAAGGCGTTCAAACAGAGCAGTCCCCAATCGCGCCTCAAGTCCACGCACTTGCTGAGCAACGGCCCCTTGAGTGACCCCAATTTCTTCCGCTGCAAGGCGAAAGTTCAAGTGACGCGCCGAGGCCTCGAAGGCGCGCATCGCGTTGAGAGGTGGAAGAGCAGGCATTCTTAGACTGTAGATTTTCTACTGCTATCGCGCAATAGAACTGATTGGTCAAATTCATGCAGGTCAGTCATCTTCACATCAGTTATCGCAGAGGGGCGCGAAGATGGAAAAAGTTGCATTGATCACTGCAGGCGGCAGCGGTATGGGCGCGGATAGCGCGCGCCGGTTGGCGGCGGACGGGTTCAAGGTTGGCATCCTATCCTCTTCGGGTAAGGGTGAGACGCTGGCGCATGAATTGGGCGGCGTCGGTATTACGGGTTCGAACCAGTCAAATGATGACCTGCAAAAACTTGTGGATGCGGCGATGACCAATTGGGGGCGCATCGATGTACTGGTCAACTCGGCTGGTCATGGCCCACGCGCACCGGTGCTCGAGCTTACGGATGAGGACTGGCACACTGGTATGGATGTCTATTTCATGAACGTGGTGCGGCCCACACGTCTGGTTACCCCTATCATGCAGGCGCAGGGTGGTGGATCGATCATCAACATCTCGACCTTTGCCGCCTTCGAACCTGACCCGGTGTTTCCGACTTCGGGCGTATTCCGCGCGGGGCTGGCAGCCTTTGCAAAACTGTTCTCGGACAAATATGCCACCGACAATATCCGCATGAACAACGTCTTGCCGGGGTTCATCGACAGCCTTCCCGAGAAGGAAGAATTCCGCGCACGCATTCCGATGGGCCGATATGGGCGCAGCTATGATGAGATCGCCTCGGTCGTCTCGCTGCTGGCCTCCGAGGGTGGCGGATATATCACCGGCCAGAATATCCGTGTGGACGGCGGCATTACCCGGTCTGTCTAAACTTCAAAATCGGGTTTTGACGAGGTGCGTCAGGGCAGCTCCGGTTTCGAAAAAAGCACGGCGTAGACCCGTCCAGCTCTCACAGTACTCCGTTATCGGCGGCACAGGCAGCAGCGACGGATCATCGTTAAGCAGGCTTTCGGCCATCAAGCGACCGAACACCGTGCCCGGTCCGATCCCACGCCCCGAGAACCCATGCGCGGCAAGCGCATTCGGACCAATCTGAATGATCTTGGGAATGTGGTCTGAAGTCATCGCAATGCGTCCGTGCCAACCTTCGACCAGCGGTTGATCCGCCAGTTGCGGATAGAGCACCACCAACTTGCGACTGACCCAAGCTTTGTGCGCAAAGCCTCCGACGCTGTTCAGATCACCCATTCCGCCAATGATAAATCGTCCCTCCTGATCCAGCCGGAACGATGTCATGATCAGCCCTGTATCCCAACACCCTTCACCCTCGGGCAGTATGCTGGCTCGTAGGTTATGTGACAGCGGAGCAGTGGCGTATTGGAAATAGTACACAGGTACGTAGGCGGGCGCGGTATCGGCGATGCCTTGATGATAGGCGTTGGTCGCCTGAATGATCGATTTGGCACGCACGGTGCCGTTTTCTCCGTGCAAAACCCACATCCCCGCCTCCTGTCGCAGGGATTGGATTGGGCTATCGGTATAGATCAGCGCCCCCGCATCCTGCGCAGCGCGTGCCAGGCCGACTACAAAGGCCAGCGGTTGAATTGTGCCAGCACGGGGGTCGAACAATGCGCCATGGACAGCGGGGCTACCTGTGCGCTTGCGTGAGGTGTTTGCATCAAGTAGCTCGACCGGCGCCCCAGAAACGCTCAACTGGCTATGGCGTGTATGCAAATCCTCAAAGCCCTTGGCCGAATGGGCACAATGTAACGTGCCATGCCTCACCGGCTCGCAGGCGATCTCATGCGCATCAATCAACCCAAAGACTTCAGATGGTGCATTCGCCAGCAGATCGATCAGACGATTACCTGGCACCTGCCCCAAGTGCGATCGAATTTGATCAGGCGGCAGCCAGAGCCCTGCATTGACCAACCCGACATTTCGACCCGAGCCGCCATGCCCAATCTCATGTGCTTCGAGTAGGCAAACCGAAGCCCCAGCCTTTGCTGCGGTCAAGGCGGCAGAGCACCCCGTGTACCCGCCTCCTATAACTGCAATGTCTACGGTTACGTCACCGGAGAGTTTTTGCGTTTTGATACTCTCGCCGCAGGTCTGCCGCCATAACGATTGATCATAGTCAGGCATTCCCAAGCCTCGCCAAATTTTCGTCGATCATCAGGCCGGATCTAGCCAGTTGCAAGGGCGCGTTGATCGGCCCGCCCCATGGCAATCAGAAACGGGTCAGCTTCCTGCAGCGACTGGAACGACATCTTGTCCGTCATACCGCGCCAATTCCCCAAAGTCAGAGATTGCGCGACGGCACCGCCTAGCGTTGCACCGGGGCCTGTCACAATAAAGAGGTCCGGAGCGAACTCGCGCGCCGCCGTCTGGATGGCATGGGTGAAATCATAGGTCTCGGTCACCTGATGGCCAAGTGTATACTCCCACAGTGCCCCGGTATCTGTCGCTCCTGGCCACCAGATTTTGCCGCGGCCGTCAATCATCGGGCGCTCGGGTTGGCCAAACAGATCAGCGCCCAGTAGCGCCCGACCTTCCGCCGCGACTGGTGCCTGTAGCGCGGTGTGGAAGGCAGCGTGGTTCGCCAGTCGCAAAGGAAACCTATCCTGCACAACGGGATTGGCGGTTTCAAACGCATTTAGTCCTGCCTCATTCCCTGCAAGTACCAGCATCCCGCCCAGATCAATCGAAAGCGCCAGAGTATGGTCTTTCAATGTGTTGATCCGTGCAACCGCGTCTAACAACGCTGATTTGCGTGCAACATCATTCGACCACTCTTCGTCGACGAACGGGTACACCAATTGGCCACCGATCAGTTGCTTTTGCATTAGCGTACCCATCGCATTGACCACACGAAAGCCGTTCTCTGGGGTCAATGCACCAGCGACGGCCAGCGCGATGTACCATCCCATCGAATTGCCGGTGACGGCGACTACCTCAATATCCTTGGCAAGTGCCTGCGCATCCGCCAATGACGCCGCATAGATCAAGGGTGAGGCCACATCGCCACGCGAATATTTTCCAACGCTGAAACGGCCAGCACCATCCAGCGCCGTAACCGTCTCCTGCCCCGCTTCAGCACGGATCTCATCGAAACTGTGAAATTGGCTCATCCGATCCGCATGATATTGATGCAGGTAGCCCAATTCAGGCTTGTTATAAGTACCCCGACCAGGACAGATCACAACAGCAGTGCGGGTCATGATTTTCCTCCGGTCAGCGCCAAAGCAGCGTCAACAATTCCGTCTTTCGAGGGGAGTGGAGCAGCATAGGCCGGTCCGGTCGCTATAAAGCAATCCTCGGCCACAACACGAGCAGTTGGTATTGCGGGGCTGTCTTCCGCGAAGAAAGTCATCAACGCCTCAGACTGGCTGCCGGTGCGGCGGCATTCGTCAACGATCAACACATGCGCGCATGTGTTGGTGGTCTCGCGCAAGGCGTCAGTCGGTAGCGGAGCCAGCCAGCGCATATCAATGATCCGGGTTTTCAGCCCTGCCGCTTCAAGCTCGGGCAAAGCCTGTCTCGAAAGATAGTGCCCATTGCCGTAGGTCACGATCGCCAAATCTGTGCCGTCACCATGTATGCCAACCTCGCCCAGCGCGATCTTTTGATCCGGTGACGGATATGTGGTCATCCACCCTCCATCCTGCGCCCCGTGCAGATCGCGCATGGGATAGAGCGCGATCGGTTCAAGAAACACCACAACCCGTTGCTCCTCTCGCGCCAACCGCACGCACTCGCGCAGCATTTTTGCCGCATCCGTACCAGTAGAGGGGCAGGCGATGATCACCCCCGGTATGTCGCGCAAAACGGCCAGAGAATTGTCGTTGTGAAAATGCCCGCCGAATCCCTTCTGATACCCCAGACCAGCGATCCGCAGGACCATCGGATTAGTGAATTGTCCATTCGAGAAGAACGGCAAAGTTGCCGCCTCACCCCTGATCTGATCCTCGGCATTGTGCAGATAGGCCAGAAACTGGACTTCGGGGATCGGCACGAAGCCGTTATGACCCATGCCGATAGCGAGCCCCAAAATAGATTGCTCGTCCAGAAGTGTATCAATCACTCGATCCGGGCCAAAACGCTGCTGCAGCTTTTGCGTTACGCCATAAACGCCACCTTTGCGTCCTACATCTTCACCCATACACACGATCTCACCATGTGTCAGCATCAGATCAGTCAGCGCCCAGTTGATCAGCCGACTCATTGGCTGGGGCTCATCCATCGCACGCATGTCGCCACCAAAAGTATCAGTCCGCGCTTTGGCACTCGGGCCATTTGTCGGCTTGCAGGGACGCTTGGGCGGGATCAGGCTTGCCATAACCTCGGCCGCATTCGCCAGATGCGGACGTCTGGCGACCTCGGTCGCCACGCGATCGGTTCTTGCGCAAGTGTCGCGGTAGATGCTCAGCGCTTGGTCAGGCGACAACGCACCTGCCTGATCCAGCAGCCGTACGGTGTGCAATAGCGGGTCGTTTGCCTCATCTGCTTCAACTTCAGACTTTGGCAGATAAGTTGTCGGCACATCCGCACCTGCGTGGCCATACAGGCGAACTGTTTTCAAATGCAGGAAAGCTGGTTTTCGACGCCTGCGGACATAGTCGGCAGCCTTTTTTGCGACGGCTTGAGTTTCATAGATATCCAACCCGTTTGCCTGAAAATACCTGATCCCCGGACGGTGCTCCATCGACGCCTGAATCCAGCCTTTGGGCGTTTTGACGGAAATCCCGATTCCATTGTCTTCGCACACGAACAGCAAGGGCAGCGGCGTCGACTGCACGCTTGTCCACCCTGCAGTGTTGATCGCCCCCTGAGCCGTCGAGTGATTGGCCGAAGCATCCCCGAAAGAACACATTGCAATTCCGTCTTCCGGCAACACGCGATGTTCAGGCGTGTTTCGGCGCGCAGCCCCCAGCGCATAAGCCGCACCGACAGCTTTGGGTAAATGGCTGGCGATGGTCGAGGTTTGTGGCGGGATCATCAGTGCTTTTGACCCCAGAACTTTATGCCGTCCGCCCGAGATCGGGTCATCACTTGAGCACGCAAAGCTGAGCAGCATGTCCCATGTGATCTGTTGACCCGGTACCTGTTCCGCCCGCGCGATCTGGAAGGCCGCGTCCCGATAATGGAGGAACGCAATATCGGTCGGGCGCAGGGCATGCGCAACGGCTGCCATCCCCTCATGCCCGGACGAGCCAATCGTATAGAACCCCTGCCCAGCCTTTTGCATCGCTCGGCTGGTCCTGTCCAATGCACGGCTCAGAACCTGTGACCGGAACAGCGAAACCGCATCTGCATCGCTCAACCCGGAGCGCGGCGGCACGCCGTCGGGAAAATCGCGATCTGCAACGCGGGTCAGAAAATTCTCATGTACGATCTGGGCGCGGTCCATGGTTCTCGCTTTTGTTTGGTCTGTATCATCGGCGTTGACCGATCTCGGCGCGGGTTCGCCCAGCCTCTCGATTTTCCCGCGCCCGGGCGCTCGTTTCAAGATCACAATTGGCGATGCGTTCCAGCTTTCATCGCTCTGGTGGCTGGAAAAAACCAGTGCTATTGCATTCAGAAGGTATGAGGATAAGTCATATGATTACGCCCAGGCGGTTTCTTCCCTCCATCTCATCTCTGCTCGCGCTCGAGGCTGTTGACAGGTTGGGCAGCGCTTCGGCTGCGGCTGCTGAACTGTCCCTGACCCAAAGCGCAATCAGTCGCCAACTGAAGACAATGGAAGACCAGTTGGGCGTACAACTGATCGAGCGCAGCCAAATGCGTCTGCACCTCACGCCCGCCGCCAAAGTTTATGTCCAAACCGCAAGGTCTGCAGTGCAGGAACTGGCGCGTGCGGCATTGAAGCTCAAAGCCAACCCGGCTGGCGGGTCGCTTGACCTGTCGATCCTTCCCGCGTTCGGGATGCACTGGCTTGCACCGCGCCTGCAGGATTTTGCCCGCCGCCATCCTGAGGTCACAGTCAATCTGGGTACCCGCCTCAGGCCATTTGATTTTGCCTCTGAACCGTTTGATGCAGCGATCCATTTTGGTCAGCAGGATTGGACGGGTGTTCAGTATCTGCCGATCATGAGGGAAGAGGTCCTGCCCGTTTGTGCCCCTGCACTTACCAACGTCAATTTCGACACCTTGGATACCCTCTGCGCCGCGCCGCTGTTGCACCTGGATTCCCGACCAGACGCCTGGGAGCGCTGGTTCGAGATGCAGGGCCAATCAGTCACCGGTCTGCGAGGTATGATGTTCGATCAGTTCTCGACCATGATCCAAGCCACGATCCACGGATTAGGCGTAGCTTTGGTGCCTTCATATCTGGTTCAGGATGATCTGCGCTCAGGGAGACTTGTTAAGGCGTGGGACGGTCCGTATGTGAGTCTTGGCAGCTATTATCTCGTATGGCCGAATGACCGGTCTACCCCCGAGCCGCTGCGATCTTTCCAAGGCTGGATCAGTGAACAATTGGAGCCTGATACCAGCCTTTAGAACTCCCTTAGAATTTGCCGTTGTCATTCTTCCATTCGCTGCGCGGTGCAATCGTCTCAACCGTATCCCAATGTTCAGTGATCTTGCCAACAGATACGCGGAACAGATCATAGAAAGAGCTATGCTTGCCTGCTCGCTCGCCCTCACAAACGGTCAAAACAAAATCGCCTTCCGCCAGAACCCGGTGAAGATGCTGATAGTTTATGGCCTCTATGTCGGACAATGCGGCGCGCAACGCTGTTAACTCGTCTGAGAAACCCGGGCTGTGTTCCACAAAGGCAGTTGTGTTAACAAAAGCTCCTATCTGATCTGGGTCTCCTGCGATCAGGGCATTTTCGACGAAAGAACGGACAAGCGTCCGGTTCTTTTCTGTATTCTCGATGTCCCGGCTTTCTGTGGGGCCATCCACCATACTTCGCCCCGAGTCATTTGGACCCAGTCGTTTCTGAATATTATCCCAATGCTCGACCGCTTGCCCGTCTTCAAAGCGGAATACTTCAAATCCAATGTTTCGGCGCGAGAAATCATATTCGGTATGCGCAAAGACAAAGTCTCCATCTTCAAACGCGCGCACAATGTTCACGCATGGAGAGGTATCAGACAGCCGCTTGAACAACGCCGCCAGGCCCTCACTGCCTTCATGAGTTTGTGGATTGTGCTGGATATACCGCGCTTCGTTCACCACTGAAATCGGGCCCGGATCGCCCGTCTCAATACTCTTGAGCAGGGCGCATATGCGATCTTTGTTAGACGCAACCATATCGAGGTTCCTTTCGGACAGAATATCCCTCAATCACAATGGCAGGCAGAATTCAGTGCTTCAATGGCAATCAGTGCCGCAAACCTACGCGGCCTCCGGCCTTGCGTCCTGCGGACGGCAGGGGCCAGGCAGGCGCGGGCTGCGCCCGCGCCTGCCTGGCCCAACGGGAGGAGACGTTCTGCAAGGAATGTCGACGACGGGCGGGAGTGTCTCGCCTTAGGTGTCCAGCGAACGGGCGATAAGCTCTTTCATCACCTCATTGGTGCCACCGTAGATCATTTGCACCCGCGCATCCGCGTAGAGCCGCGCAATCGGGTACTCCATCATGAAGCCATAGCCGCCGAACAGTTGCAGGCATTCATGCATGATTTCGTTCTGCACCTCTGAACCCCAGTATTTCACCATCGATGCTGTCGCTGCGTCCAGCTCACCGGCCTCTAGTTTGCCGATGCAGTCATTGACAAAACTGCGCAGGACTTCGGCCTTGGTCTTACACTCGGCCAGCTTGAAACGGGTATTCTGGAAATCCATCACCCGCTGGCCAAAGGCTTTGCGTTCCTGCACATATTTCACTGTCTCAGATATTGCGAAGTCGATCGCGCCCAGCGCCATGATCCCGATGGTCAGCCTTTCCCACGGCAGCTGTTTCATCAGCTGATAGAACCCTTGCCCCTCCTCTGGGCCCAGCAGGTTAGTCATTGGAACTTTGACATCCTCAAAGAACAATTCTGCCGTGTCGTTGCCCTTCATCCCAAGCTTTTCGAGGTTCCGTCCCCGGCGGAATCCCTCGGTTCCTTCGGTTTCGACGGCAATCAGCGAGACACCCTTTGCCCCAAGGGATTTGTCGGTCTTCGCCGCCACGATGACCAGATCAGCCGATTGCCCGTTGGTGATAAATATCTTGGAGCCTTTAAGCCGATACGAATTGCCATCCTTCTCAGCCGTAGTCTTCACTGCCTGCACATCCGATCCGGTACCCGGCTCGGTCATGGCAAGCGCTCCGATCATCTCGCCCGAGGCAAGCTTTGGCAGCCATTTGTGTTTCTGATCCTCACTGCCATAGGTCGTGATGTAATGAGTCACGATGGACTGAATGCCATATCCCCATCCAGCATCACCGCGTGCGGTCTGTTCGTACAGGGTGACAGAATCGAAGCCCATTCCACCACCAACACCGCCATATTCCTCGGCAATCGAACCGGCCATCAGACCCGTCTGACCCGCCTGCAGCCAAAAGTCCCGATCGACCACGCCGTCTTCGGCCCATTTCTCTGTGTTGGGAACCAAAGCATCGTCCATGAAACGGCCGGCCATCTCGGCAAACATCCGGTGTTCGTCAGTAACCCAGGCTGCGGTGCTGGTAAAAAGCGACATCAATAAGCTCTCCAGATCAGGTGTTTGACCTAAGGCTATCTGCGTGTGCGATTCCTTCCAATCCATGTGACGTGGCGTCGAAAAGCGTTGCTACGCAACGTCTTTGGTCCAGTTTCCGGCCCTGTTCACTTCTGCGTTCCCACATCTGACAGCCCACGCAATTGTCATCCATATTGAAGACAATCCGCGAAAGTCTCAGGAGACCGCAAAAATGCCCCGCGCCTTTTCTGAACTGACCTTCACGCCCGCAGTGCGCACCCATCAAGAGCGGATGGGATCAACCAAAACCTACTCAAAATTCCTCGAATCCGGGCCACGGCAAGGCCATCAAATCGGACCGGTAGAAGAGGCGTTCATTCACGCACGCGACGGATTTTATCAAGCCACCGTATCAGAAACAGGGTGGCCGTATGTTCAGTTTCGCGGTGGACCGGTCGGGTTCCCGAAAGTGCTGGACCCGCAAACTATCGGTTACGCTGACCTGTCGGGAAACAAGCAGTACATCTCGCGCGGAAATCTTGATGGAAATGACCGCGTAGCGTTGATTCTGATGGATTACGCGAACCAGCGTCGCCTCAAGATCCTAGGGCGGATGACATTTTCCGAGGGTGTTGAGGCCGCAACCAATCTCTATGTCGACGGCTCGGAGACCGAGGCAGAGCGTGCTGCCATCATCAAAGTTGAGGCGCTCGATTGGAACTGCCCGCGCCATATCACGCCCCGCTTCACCGAGGCCGAGCTACGGCCCCACCTAAACACTCTGGGCAAGCAACTGGCTGATTTACAGACAGAAAATCAGCGGCTGCAACGCGAGTTGGCCGAGCTCAAGGCTTCCGGCGCGTAGATCAACTTCAATCCAGGTGCGACGGTGACGCGCAGTTGAGAACAGTGTCTTTACCTTCCAGTGACTGGAGACTCTATATCGAGACCAAAGTACATTACCAGGACGCCACGAATGGCCGAGTTACTGCATACACAGATCAGGATTCCGGGCATGGGATGCGCCTCGTGCGTTGGCCGGGTCGAGGGCGCATTGCGTGCGACACCCGGGGTGTGCTCCGCCGAAGTCAACTTCGCGACCAAGACGGCCGATATCACCCATGAGGCCTCATTCGACGAGATTCTAGACGCGCTCAACACGGCGGGCTATCCCGCGGCGACAAGACAGATACGTCTGGACATCGATTGCATGACCTGCGCCTCGTGCGTGAAGCGGATTGAGCGTATTTTGCAGTCAAGCCTGGGTGTGTCAGATGTGGCAGTCAATCTTGCCACGAAAAGCGCCACAGTGACCTATGCCGAGGGTGTAACCGAAACGGCATTACTTGCGAAAACTTTGACCAAAGCGGGGTATCCGGCGCGCCCGGAGGTCGAGGACGGATCCAATCATAATTGCAAAATAGATGAGTTTGCGGGACTGCGGCGCGCGACGGTGTTTGCGGCCATGTTGGCCTTGCCGGTTTTTGTTTTGGAAATGGGCGGGCATATGATCCCTGCATTTCACCATTGGGTTCATTCTACTATCGGCCTTCAAACAAGCTATTTGATCCAGTTGGCCCTAGCTTCAGCGTTGCTTGTCGGTCCTGGCCGGGTGTTCTACACCAAAGGTATCCCATCACTGCTGAGGGGCGCCCCCGATATGAACGCGCTGGTCGCTTTGGGGACAGGCACGGCATATCTGTACTCGGTCCTCGCGACATTTGCACCGCAGGTTCTGCCGCAAGGTACCGCCAATGTCTATTTCGAGGCTGCGGCAGTCATCGTTGTACTGATCCTGCTGGGCCGTCTGATGGAGGCTCGCGCAAAAGGGCGAACAGGTGCAGCAATTCGCAAACTGGCCGGACTCCAACCCAAAACTGCACGGGTCGAGAGGGATGGAACAACCCAAGACCAGCCTATCGCTGAGATCATCGTGGGTGACATCATTCAGATCCGCCCGGGTGAGCGCGTTCCTGTGGACGGCAACGTTTTGGACGGAACCTCGTAGGTAGATGAGAGCATGATTACCGGTGAGCCCATACCCATCGGCAAAGCCAAGAACGATCCGGTGGTCGGAGGAACGGTGAATGGAACAGGTGCCCTTCGCATTCGGGCCACGCATGTAGGTTCGGATACCGTGCTGGCGCAGGTTGTCAGACTCGTCGAACAGGCACAGGGGGCAAAGCTACCCATTCAAACGCTGGTGGATCGAATCACCTACTATTTTGTACCTGCGGTGATAGGTGTGGCCTTATTGACGGTTGTTGCGTGGCTGATTTTTGGGCCCGCCCCGGCTTTACCGCTGGCACTGGTGGCCGGGGTTTCGGTGCTGATCATCGCCTGCCCTTGTGCGATGGGTCTGGCTACGCCGACCTCGATCATGGTGGGTACCGGGCATGCAGCTGAATTGGGCGTGCTGTTCCGCAAGGGCGATGCATTACAGCAGTTACAACAAGCCAAAGTCATCGCCCTGGATAAAACTGGCACGCTGACTCTGGGTCGGCCCGAACTGGAAGAGATTGCGACAACAAACGGCTTTGACTGCGCCGAAGTCCTGCGCCTGGCCGCGGTGGCTGAGGCGCGATCGGAACACCCTATCGCTACCGCAATAACTCGCGCAGGTCCTGACATTTTGCCTGACGTGAAGGAATTCAACTCCCTGACAGGGTTGGGCTTGCGTGCGCAGGTCGAGGGGCATTCTGTATTGATTGGGTCTGACCGCCTTATGGTACAGACCGGCATCGACCTTGGTAGCCTGCGGCCTGATGCGCAGATACGTGCAGCCCAAGGGGCTACACCGATCTATGTAGCGATTGACGGACAAGCCGCTGCTGCGCTGACAGTTTCAGACCCACTCAAACCGGGCACGCCCGAGGCACTGGCCCGACTGCATGAGATGGGTGTGACCCTCGCCATGGTCACCGGCGATAACGCGCAAACCGCACAGGCGCTGGCCGATAAGCTGGGCATTGACCACGTCACCGCCGAGGTACTGCCGGAGGGGAAGGTTGACGCAATCGAAAAGTTGCGAACCAGGTTTGGAACGCTCGCCTTTGTTGGTGATGGCATCAACGACGCGCCTGCTCTGGCAAGGGCTGATATAGGTGTGGCAATCGGAACCGGCACTGACGTGGCAATCGAAACCGCGGATGTCGTGCTGATGTCGGGCGATCTGCGCGGTGTCGCAAACGCGGTCGAAATCAGCCAGCGCACGATGCGCAATATTCGCCAGAATCTCGGTTGGGCTTTCGGATACAACACGCTGCTGATCCCGGTCGCAGCCGGAGCACTATATCCGTTAGGCGGTTATCTACTGTCCCCCGCACTGGCCGCCGCGGCCATGGCCTTGTCCAGCGTCTTTGTCGTATCCAATGCTCTGCGGCTGCGGCGCATCCGGACCAGCGTGCCGGCGGCCAGTGACAATTCACTTCGACGGGAGGCGGTAGCATGAACATCGGAGAGGTCTCGACCCATACGGGCCTGCCCGTCAAAACCATCCGTTACTATGAAGACATCAACCTGATCAAACCGCTGCGCGACAACAATGGGTATCGTCGGTTCCGCGATCAGGACATTCACAAACTGAATTTCCTGGGTCGCGCCCGAACGCTCGGGTTCACCATCGAAGACTGCCGCACATTGCTGGCCCTTTACGAGGATGAGACCCGGGCCAGCTCTGACGTAAAACGCGTTGCGCGGGATCATCTGGCGCAGATTGACGCCAAAATTGCTGATCTCAAAGGTATGCGCCAAACGCTTAGCCATCTCGTCGATGCGTGTGCCGGGGACGACCGTCCTGATTGCCCGATTCTGAAAGACTTGGGCGGCAAACTGTGACGCAGGGTTGCCCTTTAGCCCAACCTTTGATTTGTCTCTGCTGAACATCTCGCCCTGTAGTGCCGTCGAGGCCTGGGACGGATTACAAAGAGGATCATCACATGGCAAAAATCGCTTTCCTTGGTCTGGGCGTCATGGGCTACCCGATGGCCGGGCACCTTCAGGCCGCCGGTCACGACGTCACAGTCTATAACCGCACCGCATCCAAAGCAGAGGCCTGGGTTGCCCAGCATGGCGGAACCATGGCGCTCACCCCGCGTGAAGCCGCAGCAGGGGCAGAATTCGTGATGGCCTGTGTCGGCAACGACGACGATCTCCGCATGGTGTGCACAAGTGAGGATGGGGCCTTTCACGGAATGGCCAAAGGTTCGATCTTTGTGGACCACACTACGGTATCCGCCAAAGTGACGCGCGAGTTGTACGAAGCTGGCAAAGCTGATGGGATCGCTTTTGTGGATGCCCCGATCTCGGGCGGTCAGGCCGGGGCCGAGAATGGTGTATTGTCGATCATGTGTGGTGGCGATCAGGAGGCCTATGACGCAGCTGAACCGGTGATGCAGGTCTATTCCAAGATCTGCCGCCGCATTGGCGACAACGGTGCAGGCCAGATGACGAAGATGTGCAATCAGATCGCCATTGCTGGGCTGGTGCAAGGCCTCAGCGAAGCGCTGCATTTTGCTGAGAAGGCCGGTCTGGATGGCCGTGCTGTCGTCGAGGTAATCAGCCAGGGCGCTGCGGGCAGTTGGCAAATGGCAAACCGGTACGAGACCATGTTGGATGACCACTTCGAACATGGCTTCGCCGTGGATTGGATGCGCAAGGATTTGGGGATCTGCCTGAATACAGCAAATGAGACCGGCGCATCGCTGCCCGTTACCGCGCTAGTCGATCAATTCTACAAGGATGTGCAGAAACTGGGCGGCGGCCGGTGGGATACGTCCTCGCTGTTCAAACGCCTGCGTGCTTTGAGTTGACGGCAGGGGGGCTGTCTGCCCCCCATCGCACCGGGGCGCGATCCCCCCGAGAGTATTTTTGGCCAGATGAAGGGGATCAAGTTGGGAATGGCATGGGGTAATGCATGGGCGATCTGAATGCATATTGGGCTGGAAAGCTGCGTCAGAACTGGGGGCTGGAAGCCCGTCTAACGCGGTTGGATGGGGAATATGACCTCAACTTTCTAGTCGAGGCCACGAATGGGCAGGACTATGTGCTCAAAGTAATGCGGGCCGGATGTGACGCCGATCTGGTGGATTTGCAGATCAAAACACTAAAGCATCTCGATGCCGAGGCTCCGGGCTTGCCGTTTCCTGACGTTGTTTCTGATTTGAACGGAACCATGTTGCCTGAAATTGCTGACGCGGACGGGCAACCGCGGCTGGTCTGGATGCTTGAACGAATGCCGGGGCAGTGCTTTGCCCGCAGTGTGCCAAAAAACGAGGACCTGATCCTCAAGCTGGGGCGTGTTCTAGGCGCAACGGACCGGGCGTTGGAGGCGTTCAAGCACAAGGGCTTAAGTCGTGCAGATTTCAAATGGGACCTGACCCAAGCGGGTTGGATTGTTGATCGACTGGAGGCAATTTCTGATCCTGCAAGGCGCGCACGTCTGCAAAAGATAGCTTTGGAATTTGATGCCATCGGTGATCAGCTGAACGGCTTACCTAAACAGGCGATCCACAATGATGCCAATGACTACAATATCCTTGTTGAAGGTGAGTTGAGCGAACGTCGAAGCGTCTCGGGCCTGATCGACCTTGGTGATATGTGCGCGGCACCGCGTGTATGCGAGTTGGCCATTGCTGGGGCTTATGTTGTTCTGGACCACCCGAAACCCGAACGCGCATTGGCCGCGTTGGTGCGTGGCTATCACGCCGCCAACCGTTTGCGACCTGATGAAATCGATCTGATCTGGCCCCTTCTGCAGATGCGGCTGGCAGTGTCGGTGGTGAACTCGACTCTGATGGCGGCCGAGAACCCGGACGACCCTTATGTGACAATCAGCCAGGCTCCGGCGTGGCGATTCCTGGAGGACGCGAAGATCAATGGCGCGCTCATGCCAGCCCGCCTGCGCGCCGCTTGTGGCCTGCCGGTAGTTGACGGTGCCGAGCGCGTCCACACCTACCTGTCCAGCCATCGCGGGCATTTCGCACAGATGTTCGGGCAGGATTTAAGCGATGTGCCGATGGGCTCGTTGTCCGTGGAAAATTCGACATGGCCACAAAATCCATTCCACATGCCGCTTGCTGAGGCGGCTCGAGTCGGAGAGGAATTCGGAGAGGGCCTCTGGCTTGGCTATTACAATGAACCCCGCCTGATCTATGCGGAGCCAGGGTTCCGCAAGGGTCCGTGGAAAGCGTCGGATCGGCGCACCGTGCATCTGGCGTTGGATGTGTTTGCACCAGCCGGAACAGTGCTTCATGCGCCGCTGAGTGGTCGGGTCGAGGTGGTTGAGAACCGGGACGCTCATCTCGATTACGGTGGGGTGGTGATCCTGCACCACGAAACACCCGAGGGGGACGCGTTCTATACGCTATACGGCCATCTGGACCCCGAAGTAAGCGAGCGTTTGAAACCCGGTGATCCGGTGGCTCAGGGTGCGGCTTTTGCCCGGCTGGGCAATGCCAGCCAGAATGGTGGCTGGGCCCCGCATGTGCATTTCCAACTGGCACTGACGACCGACGGGATGCAGGCCGACTGGCCCGGAGTTGCCGACCCGGATGAGATGGAACTGTGGAACGCGGTGTGCCCCAACCCGGCGGCTTTGTTGAACCTGTCGGATGAGAAGGTTTTCTATCGCCCAACCGACAAGCAAGCTATTCTGCAAGACCGACGCGATCACTTTGGCGGCAACCTCAGCCTAACATATGACGATCCGGTCATGCTGGTGCGCGGTTGGAAGCATCACCTGTTCGATGAGTGGGGGCGGCCTTATCTGGACGCATACAATAACGTGCCCCATGTGGGCCATGCACATCCGCGCATTCAAGCGGTCGCGGCGGATCAACTGAAGAGGATGAACTCCAACACCCGCTATCTGCATCCTGCGCAGACCGCATTTGCTGACAAGATTTTGTCGAAACTGCCAGATCACCTTGAGGTCTGTTTCTTTGTCAACTCGGGGACCGAAGCCAACGAACTGGCCTTGCGGCTGGCGCGCGCGCATACCGGGGCGAAGGGTATCGTGACGCCGGATCACGGCTATCACGGAAACACAAACGCAGCGGTGGCGATCTCAGCTTACAAGTTCAACAAACCCCGAGGGGTTGGGCAAGCCGATTGGGTGGAACTGGTTGAGGTCGCAAATGACTATCGCGGTTCGTTCCGCCGTGACGATCCCGACCGTGCCCGGAGGTTTGCGGATCTGGTTGATCCGGCGATTGAGGCATTACAGGCGAAAGGCCACGGCCTTGCGGGCTTTATCGCAGAAACCTTCCCTTCGGTCGGCGGGCAGATCATCCCGCCAAAGGGCTATTTGCCTGCTGTCTACGAGAAAATCCGCGCTGCCGGCGGGGTCTGTATCGCAGATGAGGTTCAGACTGGTCTTGGGCGATTGGGTGAACATTACTTCGGCTTTGAACATCAGGGCGCGCTGCCTGACATCGTGGTCATGGGAAAACCCATCGGCAACGGCCACCCCCTGGGCGTGTTGGTCACCACCAAAGAGATCGCCCAAAGCTTCGACAACGGGATCGAGTTCTTTTCTACTTTTGGCGGCTCAACCCTGTCCTGCAGGATCGGGAAAGAGGTGCTGGACATTGTCGACGACGAAGGATTGCAAGAAAATGCCCGCGTCATGGGGGCTCGCCTGATGGACGGCCTCAGGCAAATTGAAGCAGACTTTGCCTGCGTTGGCGATGTGCGCGGTATGGGCCTTTTTCTGGGCGTAGAACTGATCAACCCGGATGGCTCGGAAAGTGACGAGATCTGTAGCTACGTTAAAAATCGGATGCGCGATCACCGCATCCTGATTGGCAGCGAGGGGCCGGAGGACAACATCCTGAAAATCCGGCCGCCGCTGACCATCGAAGCGGAAGATGTGGACATGATCCTCTGGGCGTTGCGGGAAGTTCTTGCGGAGGTTGGGGACTATTGCCCCGCCCTCGAATGCGATCACGACCACCACCATGCAGGCTGTGGCTGCTGCTGAGTAAAACAAAACCCCGGCAAAATGGCCGGGGTTTTGCTACCACCGATCAGTGGAGCACCGCATTTGGGGGTTGGTGCCCTGTCGTCGGCAAAGGTGCCGCTTTAATCATCCGGCGTAGAGCCAGCCCCAGTTCCTCGGACAATGAGGCCAATGCTGGGGCAAAATCAGGTCGCACAATCAGCGAGGCCATCATCATCGCGTCCTCGCGCGCGCCTTCGGACGCGGCGCCGATCATCTGCGCAAAGCAGTTCTCATCAGCCCCCAGACACGCGCAACCCAAACCATGGCGCACTAGCGGGCGGCGACCGTGATGCGCGCACAGTGAACACAGCCGATCCAACGTCAGCATCGTGGCATGGCCCTGATCTGCGCCCAGCGCGATGTCGAAATCACTAGCAGCGTTGGCGCGGCCTTTGTCACCTTCACCCCAGAGACGCAGATACATGACTGCACCGGCCTCAATGGGGCTCAAGTCTGACAGGCGGCCGACGGCCGCCCCGCCGCGCGAAGAAGGTGCACTCATTTGGTCAGGATCAGTTTTCCTGCGCGGGTGATGCGCAGTGTATAAAGCTGATCGCCCAGCTCGATATGGGCCAGATTGCCACCGTTTGTCAGATCTTCTGCTTTATGAGCCGGCAGCATTGAAACAGCATAACTTTGCGTCGAGGAGGGTGTTTGCATGTTCATCGGGGCATCTCCAGAGCGTCTTTGGCACGTGGCCTGTCGGTTTGTTTCGCTTGATCTGGCTGACCCTGAATAGGGTTGGCTATCTTTTCGTAAAATTAATCTGATAAAAATAGTAAGGTTTGTCAAGCCACAGTTTTGAAGCCAATTATTCGGCTCTCCATTGCGTCGTCACGAATTGCGACCTAGGCACTAATCATCAATAGTTATAGGTGGATTCGCAGATGACGGCAGTCGTTGTATTTGACCTGGACGGCACCTTGGTAGACAGCCTTGCCGACATCGCTACTGCAGCAAATCGAATGCTTGATGATCAAAGGCATCCGGCCTTGCCTAATGACACAATCCGTAGATTCGTCGGAAACGGCCTGCCTAAATTGGTCGAGCGTGTAATGACCCATTGCGGGATAGAGCCGGATCGGCACGCGGAACTGACGCAGCTTACCTTAGCGCACTACAATGCGGGCGCGTGCGACCAGACCGTCGTTTACCCCGGAGTCTTTGAGGCATTGGAAGAACTGCGTGAAATGGGTTGTGCTCTTGGGGTCTGTACCAACAAACCCGAAGCGCCGGCCAGGCATGTATTGAGCGAATTGAAGCTGCAGCCTTATTTCGACACGGTATTTGGCGGCGACACCTTGGATATCCGCAAGCCCGACCCAGCGCATCTGAACGCCAGCTTTGAGGCACTGCAGGCTGCTGGCCCGCCCATCTTTGTCGGTGACAGCGAGGTTGATGCCGAAACAGCCCAGCGTGCAGGGGTACCGTTTTTGCTATTTGAACAAGGCTATCGCAAATCACCTATTTCGGACCTGCCGCACACGCTCAGCTATCAAGACAGCGCCGAGCTGCCTGCACTCGTTCGGCAAATCCTTCAAAACGATACGGTGTGAGCCTAGTCCCAAAAAAGTTGAGGGGCCGGCCAAGGGGGTAGGAAGCCAGCCCCTCATCGGGGGAAATTAGTGAAAGTGGTTGGGCACACTGGCCCGGTAGTTAATCAAAAGTTAACGCATCCATGGGAATCGCGAAATTGGGGGATTCCCGTAGTGTCGAAACATTTTTGTCTGATCCCAGAAAAAATCTTCAAACCGGCGCGCTTCGTAAGGGAAGATTCAACCGATCTGCGCAGCCGCCGCACGCGCTATTACCAATTCCTCATTTGTCGGAATGACCATCAATTTCACGCGCGACAAATCGGTGGAAATAACCCGCCTGTTATCAGCGTTTGCATCATGGTCCAGCTCGATGCCCAACCATCCCATATCGGTGCAGATGCGATCACGGATGTAGGTCGAGTTCTCTCCGATCCCACCGGTAAACACGACCGCGTCCAGCCCACCCAGCACGGCGGCCAATGCACCTAGTTCGCGGCGTATCCGGAAGGTGTAATAGTTGATTGCATTACGCGCACCCGGCGTATTCGACGCCTCGAGTGTGCGCATGTCATTGGTCATACCCGAAAGTCCCAGCAACCCGGATTTGCGATAAAGAAGATCCGATATCTCGTCCGCATTCATGCCCTGTTGATCCATGAGATACAGCACAACCCCCGGATCCAACTGACCGCAGCGCGTGCCCATAGGCAAACCATCCATGGCCGAAAATCCCATGCTCGACCCGACCGAGCGGCCTGCGATCATGGCACACATCGAGGCACCGTTACCAAGATGGGCTACAACCACGCGCCCACCGTGAATTAGTGGGGCGGTGTTGGCCAGATGGTCCGAGATGTAATCATAGCTCAACCCGTGGAAGCCATAACGCCGAACGCCTATGTCGTAATACTCGGTCGGCAATGCGAAGGTGTCATTGACCCAGGGGTGATGGCGGTGAAAAGCCGTATCGAAACAGGCAACCTGCTTGGCATCTGGGAACCTTTCCATCGCCGCGCGTGCGCCGTGCAGATTGTAAGGCTGGTGCAACGGCGCAAAAGGCTCGAGCTTTTCAAGCACCTGCAAACTATCGGGGGTCAGCAATATCGGTCGATCATTGTCCGGCCCGCCATGCACAATGCGGTGCCCAACGGCTGCCACACGTGCAGCCGGGAACTCTCGCTCTAGAAAATCCAGAATGTAATCCAGTGCGCTGGCCTGATCGTGCAGAGCCTCGGACGTGGTATCAACAAGTACCCGGCCATCCGTGGTCTTTGCGCTGATATGTGCCGCTGCACTGCCAATGCTTTCAACCTCACCCGAGCAGATCAGCACCGGATCGTCTCCGGTGGTTGTGAACAACCCAAACTTGAGTGAAGACGAACCCGAATTCAGAGTAATGATATGGTCCATCAGAATCTACCCGATATACGTTCCCGTTGCAGAGTCGCGTCCAAGGCAGCTGCATCCTGTATTGTGAAGCGCCGCGTCAGATCTGCAATATCGCAATTCTGTAACTGATCATTTGGATTGTAGTGGCAATGCATTGAATCTCTCGGCGGTGGATTTGACCGGAGCATTATGAGATTTCAAGCAAATGTCCAATGACATGGCCAAGCTCTTCTAGGGTTCAAAGCCCTCGGGCACACCAAAGAGCGGCGTATCAAGCGTCGTTCCCGTCAGAGCATGAAGAAAGGCAACTAGGTCGGCGATCTGATCATCCGTCAGATTTTGCGGGGTAATATCGATTTTGCGGCGCTGGCGAGCCATCTCTAAGCTGTCTTCCCAGACGATGAAGTCGACACGTTCCAGCCACGGCACTTCGGGAAGGGCAGCCATATCTGAGGTCCATGTCGCAAGACTTTCCGGCGGGTTCAGGTGATGGCGTACAATACCTTCAAGATCGGGAAACGCACCGTTGTGACCATAGGGTGCCGTTTTGGCGACGTTCCGCAGCATTGGCGTGCGGAACCGATAGGCGTCTTCCAGGCGATTGCTTTCACCCACACGGCCCACGTCGCGCGCATAAGGATCCCACTGACGGGTTTTCCCCGGACCAAACGGAGGCAACCCTAATGCATGGAATCTTTGATCCGAAAGCAATGGGCCAGAGTGGCAGGAAGAACAGCCCGCGTCGCCAAAGAACAAGGACATCCCTTCTTTTTGTTGTGGAGTCAGAGCCAAACGATCGCCGGCCAGAAATTGATCAAACGGACTGTCTGTGCTGCGCCATTCCAATGCCATGAACGCGGCCAGCGCGTTGGCGATCTGGGTAATCGTGATGTCTTCGGTCGTGTCGATTTCATCAAACGCACTGACCATGGCTGGGCCATAGAGAGGGTCGGTGCGAACGCGCTTTGCGAGGATCGGCCAACCTTTGTCGATGCGGTCATGCACCGCGCCCGTCACCTGATTTTCGGCGACATTGCCGGCCATCTCGAACTGCGAAGTCAGCGGGAACAGCGCCTGCGCGGCCAATAAGGAATTCAATCCTTCCGGCAGCCACTCCTGTGCAGGTGAATTGAAGCCGTTGCCGTAAACGTCCGAAATACTCAGGCGGCCGTCGTGAAAAACCGTATGGATCTCCTTGGCCCCCAGATTCCACAAACCCGGCGAGTTCCGCGGAATTCGCTTGCGGATCTTGTCCGCCCCGATGCCGGGCGTGCGGTCCGGGCCAAGCCCTTGCCCGCCTTCGCCGATGCCCAGAGACAGCCCATCCGAGGTGCCAAAATCCGGGTGATGGCAATGAGCGCAAGCAATGTTTTGATTACCCGATAGGATCGGATCGTAAAACAGTTGATGACCGATAGCGGCCTGTTCCATATCAAAGGGAATGAAATCAGCATCCGTCAGCGGGCGCGGCAAATCCTGAGCCACCGCGGCCCCGGCCAAGAGGAAAGAAACCCCATGCGTCAGTTTGTATTTGCCCTTTATCTGCTTGCGACTCCGGCGCTGGCCGAGTTGGAACAGGCGCGTGATTTTATGGAAGCCGGGGAGTTTAAGGCCGCGCGCGAAGAACTGTTGCCAGCGGCGCGATCCGGCAATGCCGAAGCCGAAGAGTTGATCGGTGTGATGTACGGGCTGGGTCTTGGGGTAGAGCAAGACTATGAGCGCGCGTTCGAATGGTATCTGCGCGCCTCGATGAAGGGGCATCCGGGGGCACAATCCGGCATCGGCTGGTATTATGAGCTGGGTCTGGGCATGCCTGCGCCTGATCTGGTGCGAGCCTACATGTGGTACACGCTCAGCGCGATCGGCGGCGATCCCGATGCGGCGATCAGCCTTGAGGAAGTGGTCAAGAAGATGTCGCCGGAGCAGATCGAAAGGGCGCATGTTCTGGTCAACGACTACAAAGGGTGGATGTACCCGTTTCGGTGAGGGCCGAGCCCAAAGGCCCGACCCAACAATTTAGTTCAGATCCGCATCACGCGAGGCGTTTACATCCTCCTCAGCCGCTGCAACGGCCTCGGTCAGCGCAGTGAACACTTCGTCCCCGCGTGCCACGTTTGACTGGAACCAGGCATAGACCGGCGTTGCAGCCTCTTTGAACGCGGCTTTCTGCTCGGGTGTAGGTACGTAGAGATCACCTCCGCCAGCAACAAAATCTTCGTACGCTTGGATCGATTTGCGCTTGGGCGAGGCAAAGGTGGCCTGCTGCAGCGCATAAAAACCATCCACGACAACGCGACGCATGTCCTCGGGCATTTCCTGGAATTTGGCGTTGTTCATCCACCACAGCGCACCCATGTAAGCGTGACCATCAAGCGTGACGTATTGCAGACCCGCATCGGGGAATTTCATGCCCATGATGTCGGTGATGCCGTTTTTGGATCCTTCAACCACACCGGTCTGGAAGCTGGTGAACAGTTCCGGCCACGGGATTGGGGTCGGCGAGGCACCAAGAGCCTTAACCAGTTCTTGTGGCAGGTCGGCCACGACTGTGCGAATTTTCAGACCTTCCATATCGGCAGGCTCGGCAACACGACGCTGCGTATTGGCGAAGTTGCGCCAGCCACCGGTGTTGCCAATGGTCATCAAGCGGATCGCGCCACCGGAATCTTCCAGCGCCATGTCGCGCATTTTGCGGGTGAAATCGCCTGACAACACGTGTTCGGCAATGCGGTCATCGGCCATCAGATATGGCAGGTCCAGAACCTGCACGTAAGGAAAGATGCCCGACGCGCCGCCAGAGGTGGAGATGTAGATGTCGATGGTGCCATCCGCCACGCCCTGCAGGCACTCGGCACCGTTCGAGCAAAGCTGCGTTCCGATAAACAGCTCAACCTCAATGGCTCCGTTCGAGGCCGCCTCGACATAGTTTTTGAAAACGACCAGACCGTCATAGTCTTCGTCGTTTTCATTCGAGTTTGCTGTGGCGCGTAGCGTGTAGTCGGCGGCTGTCGCGGCAATCGCGGATGCAGCCACCAACGATGTGGCCACCGCTGCGGTTTTGATAAATCTTCTGAGCATGCGTTTCCTCCCTGTGAAACTCAGTTTGCAAATCCCGTTATCCTCGGGATCGTCATGGATAGTGCGGGGATGTATGTGATCAGGAAGATCACAATGATTTCGACTGCCAGAAACGGCAGGATGGCTTTGGCGATGGTTTCTACCCGCTCCCGCGACACTGCGGCGGCTACGAACAGAACCAGGCCCATTGGCGGTGTGGCCAGACCAACGGTCAGGTTGACGCTCATGATGATGGCGAAATGGATCGGGTCGACACCAAGACTGGTGAAGATCGGACCAAGGATCGGGCCAAGGATGATGATCGCCGGGCCTGCGTCCAGAAACATACCCACGATGAACAAAAGCAGGTTGATCAGGAACAGCAGGATCAGCGGGTTTTCCGATAGGCTGAGGATTAGCGAAGCCAACTGTTCCGGCGCATGGCTGAGGCTGACCACCGTCTTAAACGCCATTGCCGCGCCCACCAACAGCAAGACGACCGCCGAGGTCATACCCGCGTTGCTAAGTATTTCAGGAACTTCCTTCAAGGTAAGTGTGCGCAGAATAAAGAAACCGATGATGAAAGCGTATCCCACAGCCACGGCGGCGGCCTCGGTGGGGGTGAAGATACCGCCGAGAATACCACCTAGAATGATCACTGGTGTCATCAGCGGAAAGAAGGCCTTAAGGCTGGCCTGACGGCGTTCGGGCCAAGTGTATTTACGGCTCGCGACAGGGAAGTCATAACGATCGGCCATGACCTTGATCATAAGCATCAGCCCAACGCCAACCATCACACCGGGCACGATACCTGCTAGGAACAGGGCCGCCACGCTTTCGCCCATGACATAGGCATAGATGATCATGATGCCCGAGGGCGGGATGATCGGCCCGATCACTGAACTGGCCGCCGTGATCGCTGCGGCGAATTTGCGGGTATAGCCCTGCTTCTCCATCGCGGGGATCAGCATCGAACCCAGCGCCGAGGTGTCCGCCACGGCGGACCCGGAAAGGCCCGCAAACAGGATTGAGCTGAGGACGTTCACATGTGCGAGACCGCCCCGCAGGTGGCCCATCAGGGCCTGGCTGAACTCGACCAGGCGAATGGTGATGCCGCCGCGATTCATCAGCTCTCCGGCCAGCATGAAGAACGGAATAGCCATCAGCGGGAAGCTGTCCATGCCGTTATAGACATTGCGATAGAGCAGCGTGATGTCGTTGGTTTGGCCACTCAGCCACAGCAAGATACCGGGTGCAGCCAGTAGCGCGAAAAAGACCGGCAGGCCGATCAGCAGGAAGACAAGGAATGTAGGCAGGAACCAGATCAGCATTTATTCAGCCCCCACCGCAGCTTCGGGAATTTCGGGCAACAGATGTGCTCCGCCTAGCATGGTCACGATGGACCGCAGGATCAGTTCGATATTGACCGAGATCAGAAGGATGATCCCCACCAGCAGCGAGGCCATCATCCAACTGCGCGGGATGCGATACCATTCATCAAACCCCAAAGAGGTAGGCAAATACAACGCCGCAGTGGCGAACCGGCCACCAAAGCCCGTCACCTCGGACCAGCCGATATTGACCGCAACCAGCAGGACGGCCAGCGAGATCAGCAGCAGGAACAGATTGAGCGAAAGGCCAAGCGCACGCGGCAGGAAACGCGCAAGCATGTCGATGGCGACGAACCCTCCACGGCGGAAAGCGGTGGGGGCCATCAGACCCGTCATCCAGAGCATGCAGAACCGCGCAGCCTCATCCGGCCACGGCAGGGCGTTGCCCAGAACGTATCGAAAGAACACTTGGATCAGGATTGCGATTACCATGACTGCAATCGCAACGACACCAACCGCGCGGCCCAATCGCAGCACGGTTTCGTTCACGAATGCAATCGGCGCGAGCGCCGATGCCAGTCCGCCCATGCGGATCCTCCCTTGTTCAGCTGCGGGTTTGCCCCGCAATCGTCATATCGCGCTTAGCTCTGCGCGAATTGGCCGAGTTTTCCGGCAAAGAAAGTCAGCGCGTCTCCATCCGCCATGCTGACCTTCAGAACTTTGCCCACGACGATCACATGATCGCCCGCATCGTGATAAGCGTGCTGCTCGCATTCGAACCGGGCAAGACTGCCCGGCAACAACGGGGTGCCGTTTTCGCAACGGTCATGTTCGATATCACGCAGCGCATGGGCGTCTTTTGAACAGCCAAAGCACAGCTCGGCCTGTTCAGCAGACAGGACATGCACGCTAAAATGGCGTGCCGTGTGAAAATACCGGAACCGGCGCGAATTACGATCGCCCGCCCACATCACCAGTGGTGGGTCCAGCGACAGTGACGAAAAGCTGTTGGCCGTAATGCAGATCGGGCCATCCTCACTGTCGCAGGTCACGACCGTAACACCGGTGGCAAAGCGACCAAAGGCATCGCGCAGGGTGCGCGTGTCGTCTTTATGCGGGACGAATGTATGGTTCATATCGCGCGAGATTGCATTCATCAGGGCACCTCATGTCCCAGCGCCGCCTCATACAGGCGGTACCAGCTTTCACGATCCAGCTTGACCTTCAAAGCATCCGAGACGCGCTTGATGCGGCCCAGATTATTTGTGCCCAGAACCGGCAGGATGTTTGCCGGATGCGCGAGCAGGAAGGCAACGGCCACTGCCGCTCGGTCCACGCCGAATTCTGCGGCGATCTCATCCGCTACAACACCGACCGGAGGGTTCCCGGCCATCAAAAGGCCGCCGCCAAGCGGGGACCACGCCATCAGCGGATGTCCATGCTGCTGATGGAACGCCAGATCACCGTTAGTGAACGGGCCGATTTCTCCAAGCGAGATTTCAATCTGATTGGTGACCAACTGGGTTTTCATTGCCGACTGCAGCAGAGACCAATCCCAAGGGCGGAAGTTTGACACGCCTACAGCCCCGACCTTGCCACTGGCAACCACCTCGTCCAGCACTGCACCGGTTTCATTGTGGTCCATCATTGGATCAGGGCGGTGGATCAATAGCAGGTCGATGTGGTCAATCGCCATTTCCGACAGAGACGTATCCACCGATTTCAGAATATGCGCGCGCGACGTGTCGTAGTATTTGACCTTGGCCTCCGCATAGCGACCCATTGGCGCGACGATGTCACATTTGGTGACGATCTCCATCTTCTGGCGCAGGCTGGGATTGGCGCGCAAGGCGTTGCCCAGAACAGCTTCGGCTGCGTATCCACCGTAGATATCTGCCTGGTCGAAGGTGGTGATCCCTTGATCCAGACAAGCCTGTATCTTGGCCTCGACATGCGCTGTCGAGGTGTCACTGTCATCACCCAAGCGCCACATGCCATAGACAAGGCGGCTCATTTCCAGCGTGTCAGATAGTTTCACACGTTGCATTAGCGACGAACTCCGTTGCCCAGCGGGGTCGCCGGGGTGGTTGCTGGCACGCGTCCGTAGGCTTCGGGAAGCGAGCAGGTTTTCAGGTTGGGCATCACGCGGGCGCCAAAATGCTTGGCCTCGTCCATGTGCGGATAGCCCGAGAAGATGAAGGCGCGGATGCCCAGCTTCTGATACTCTTCAATCTTAGACATAACTTGATCGGTCGAACCGACCAGCGCAGCACCACAGCCCGAACGCGCGCGACCGACGCCGGTCCACAGGCCGGGTTCGACATAGCCAAATTCATCCGCCAGATCACGGTTCTTGGATTGATGCGCCACACCCAACGATGTCGCGTCCAACGCCCTCTCGCGGATCGCGCGACCGTATTCGTCATCCAGTTTCGAAACGATGTAGTCGGCGTATTCCTGTGCCTCAGCCTCGGTATCGCGAACAATCATGTGGACGCGCAGACCGTAATCCAGAGTACGATTGTAATTCTCGGCAACGGCATGAACGGCTTTCATCCTCTCGGCCAACTGATCCTTGGTTTCTGGCCACATCAGATAGACATCGCAATGCTCGCCGCACAGGTCCAAAGCAGACGGGGAGTAGCCGCCAAAATACAGAAGTGGGCCACCAGCCTGGTAAGGCCGGGCCGGGTCCGTAGTCAGGCTCGAAAAATTGTAGACCTCGCCCGCATGGTTAATCTCATCCTGCGTCCAGGCCTGTTTCAGAATCTCAACCACTTCGCGCGAACGCTGATAGCGAAACGCACTGTCGGCTTTTTCGCCCGGGAAATCGGACGAGATGATGTTGACCGTCAACCGCCCCTTGAGCATGTGGTCCAGCGTCGCGATGGTACGGGCCAGCATGATGGGCTGCATCTCACCACAGCGCACGGCGGCCAGTAGGTTGATTTTTTCGGTAATCGGCGCGCACCCTGCGACAAAGCTCAGGGTGTCCTGTCCGACCTGATATGACGATGGGCAAAGGATGTTGCGAAAACCTTGCGCCTCGGCCTCTTTAACGATGCCCGAGCAATGCTCCCAACTGGATCGCAGATCACCATCGGGCACACCCAGAAACTGGTAGTCATCCGAGCAGAGCGCTGCAAACCACGAAACCTCGGCCGCATCCAGGTCGGGGGATGTGATGGGGACGATGGTCATTTGATTCACGCTCCGTACATCTTTGACTTTCCTCTTGCGTAGCAAGCGCATTGATGTAGATCAATAGTATATCAATTTTTCCTGCGACCGAGTGAAGCGCCCTCAATGTCCTCCAACAGCCGCAACCCAAATGCCCTGCCTATCTATGTCCAGATCTCAGAGCTGCTGATCCGTGATATCGCGGCGGGTCGCCTGATTGATGGTGAACGTCTTCCGCCCGAACGAGACATGGCTTCGAACCTGAATGTCTCAGTCGGGACCTTGCGAAAATCCCTCGCCGAGCTTGAGAAAAAAGGCATGTTGGAGCGTATTCAGGGTTCGGGCAACTACATCCGCGAGACTGGAACGCAGAACAGCGTCTATGCGATGTTCCGGCTGGAATTACCCGAAGGCGGCGGGTTGCCGCGCGCTGATATCCTATCGGTTGATCATCTGCAAAAGCCCGCAGACCTGCCGGAATTCGGCCTGTCTGATCACGGTTCGCGGGTGCGCCGGATGCGCTATTTGAATGACACAATCATCGCGGTCGAGGAAATCTGGCTGGACGAATCGGCTGGGACCATCGACCAGAACCTGCTGTCCGACTCACTTTATCGCTATTACCAGCAACAGCTTGGCTTCTGGATTACACGGGCAGAGGATCGCGTTTCCATCGGTTCATTGCCCGACTGGACGCCTGAAGGCTTCACCAAATCTGCCGGACACACGGTCGGTTACATCGAACGGTTCAGCTGGTCTGAGAAAGCCGAACCTGTCGAGTTTTCAAAAACATGGTTCGATCCGGATCGGGCCAAATACGTTCAACGCCTGAAGTAAAAGGAACTGCGCATGACCCGGACCACCAACTACGGGCTGATCGGATGCGGCATGATGGGGCAGGAACACCTGCACAACATTGCTCTGCTTGAGGGCACACGCGTCGCCGCAATCTTCGAACCTGACCCGGAGATGGCGCAAAAGGCGCAGGCGATTGCGCCCGATGCGAAGATAGCATCTTCCATTCAGGACCTTCTGGCGGTCAGTGACCTAGACTGTCTGGTCATCGCCAGCCCCAACCACCTGCATGTCGATCAACTGGCCGAGATTGCGGAAACCCGCCCCCTGCCCCTGTTGATCGAGAAACCGTTATTCACCGACCCCGCCGATCTTGCCCGGCTTGAGGAACTGGATCGCATTTACCCTCACCCGATCTGGGTGGCGATGGAATATCGCTATATGCCCCCTATTGCGGTGCTCATCGATAAAGCAGCGACCGCCAGTGGTGGGATCAAAATGCTCTCGATCCGCGAACACCGTTTCCCGTTTCTTGAAAAGGTCGACAACTGGAACCGGTTCAACCGCAACACCGGCGGTACGTTCGTTGAAAAGTGTTGCCACTTCTTCGATCTCATGCGCCTGATCCTGCAATCAGATCCGGTTCGGGTTTCGGCAAGCGGTGGCCAAGCCGTCAATCACTTGGACGAAGACTATAACGGCGATACTCCGGATATTCTGGACCACGGCTATGTCATTGTCGATTTCGCCTCAGGCGCGCGGGCGATGCTCGAGCTTTGCATGTTCGCCGAGGGGTCGCGGTATCAGGAAGAAATCTCAGCCATTGGACCCGAAGCAAAGATCGAAGCGCTTGTGCCCGGCCCGGGCCGGTTCTGGCCCGAACATCTGGGCGACGCGCCGGTACCACAGCTGATCATCAGCCCCCGCGCACCGAAAGGCCCAATCCAACGTGAGATTCCGGTCGACCCCGAGTTGCTGGCGGCTGGCGACCACAATGGCTCGACCTATTATCAGCACAAAGGTTTTCTGGAGTTGATCCGGGGTGAGCGCGCCAAACCCGAGGTCTCTCTGGGTGATGGGATTTGGGCCGTACGCATCGGTCTTGCGGCGCAACAAGCATCCGAACAGGGCCAAACAATCAACCTGTCCGGATAGTCATCAGGTTTAGAAGATCACGTTTAGCATCAACAGCGAGACGATCAGAAATATGATCGTCATGACGCCGCCGGAACGCACGAAATCCATAACCTTGTACCCTGCGGGCCCCATGATTAGCGCGTTGACCTGATGGGTCGGGATAATGAAACTGTTCGAGGTCGAAATCGCGACGGTTAACGCAAAGACAGCGGGGTTGCCACCGGCGGCAACCGCGATTGAAACCGCAAGGGGCACCAGCAAAACTGTGGCCCCGACATTCGACATCACCAGCGAAAACGCTGTCGCCAGAATGGCTACACCGGCCTGGAGCGCCCAGATTGGCCATCCGTCCAGGATGATCATGATCTGTTGCGCAATCCATGCTGCAGTTCCCGTATTCTGCACCGCTTGCCCCAATGGGATCAGGCAGGCCAAGAGAAAGACCGTGTTCCACCCGACCGCGCGGTAGGCCTCGTCCACGCTCAACACGCGGGTCAGCATCATACCCGCAGCACCCGTCAGCAGGCAAAGCGACAACCGCACATCTGTGAATAGAATTAGCGATAAAGAGATCACGAAAAACAAAAGCGCCCAGCCAACCTTTTGCGGGCGTAATTCGTCTTGCGGGAAATCAGATGTGACCACAACAAAATCCGGGTCACGCTTGATCCGCATCAGGTTATCCCAACGGGTATGGGCAACCAACATGTCACCGGCCTTGAACTTCTCAAGACCGATTTGCGTGGATTCGTGTGTCTCTGTTTCGACATGGCTTAGCGTTTCCTCCCCCCGATGGATGGCGAGCAGAGACATTCCGTAAGTTTTCCGAAACAGCAACTCCCTCGGGCATTTGCCGATCAGCTTGCTCTCGGGCGTCACGACCACCTCTGCGACCCCGGCATTTGTGGGTGCAAACTCTTCGACAAACACATCCAGATCCGGCAGCACGGTCAGCCCGTACTTTTCGGCAAATTCTTCGACAACCCAACGCCGCCCCACAATCGCCAATCGGCATGGCGCGGCAATTTCGGCTGTCAACACCTGAACCATCGAGGTCTTGCCGCGATAAAAGGTCGAGATGATATAGAGGTGATTTTCGAAATTGATATCCGCCAGAATTTGCCCAACCAAAGGGCTGTCGGCCGGTACAACAACCTCAAACACGTCGGCCTTCAGCCCATAAACCCGCTGAAGATATTCCTGCGTCCCGCGCCCGGTACCGGTGCTTTCCGAACCTGAATCACCCGGCAAGACCCATCGCCCCAGCAAAAGGAAATACGCGATACCCGTCAAAATCAGCACCGCACCTATGGGCGTGACCGAGAACAACCCAAAAGGCTCCATACGCTGTGCTTCAGGCAAACCCTCATTCGCAGTTTGAATCAAATCATTCAGAAGGATCAGCGGAGAAGAGCCCACCATGGTCATCGTGCCACCCAATATGGCGCAAAACCCCATCGGCATTAGCAATCGCGACAGCGGGATCCCTGATCGAGATGAGATCCGGCTAACCACAGGAAGGAACAAAGCCGCGGCACCGACATTCTGCATGAATGACGAGATGACACCGACGGTACCTGAAATGATGGGCAAAACCCGTCCTTCCGACTTGCCACCATATTTCAGGATAACCGAGGCGACTTTGTTCATCAGCCCCGTCTTGTCCAGCCCCGCACCAACGATCATTACTGCAATGATCGAAATGACCGCATTCGACGCAAATCCGTCAAACAGATGCGGTACATCTGCCAGATTCTCAAGGCCGGGCGCATAGCTCAGCAGACCGACAATGACCAAAACGAGAATAGCGGAAAGATCGATCCGGACGATTTCAGACACAAACAAGAAAACCGTGAACGCCAAAAGCCCCGACACCACGGCCATCTCATAGGTAAATGCCAATTGCTCCACTGGGGTCACCGGGCTTAAATCGTAAACTTAATTAACATTTCTAGGCAATTGCCCGGTGTCTGTCATGGTATTTGTGATCCTTGTGCAAAATCAAAACCATTATCAGGTTCTACCCACCTCCATATCAAGAGACCTGAACATACAAACACCCCGCAATTAGCGCCAAAGGCAGATCGCCATTTTGTAGAATAGCGTGGATGGTCGCTAATCGTTCCGTCAAACAGCTGACTCCAGTATGTCGCGGGCAGCGCACTGTTGAACATTTGGATCAAGCTCGGCCAAAGCAGAGCGGAAATCTCGACCCCACAAATGGAACCCAAATGTGGTGGGTGTCACCAAATCTGAAAGCCGGGTTCCTGCTTGAAACAACGCAGGTATTTCTCGACTGGAAATATAGTAAAATGCGGTGCTGTCATGAGCGTATTTGCGTTCGCCTGACATATTCAATGCAGTCGTCAAAGCTCTTGGGCCAGTTGACCCCCAACGCAAGCGCCCAAAAGGTTTCTCTCGTTGCGCCTCAACCACCGCGTTCAATCCCAAAAGTGCCGGCGAATCCTTCCAGGCCTCAGAGGCCAAACGGTCCTCCTCGAACACCTCTCCCAACAGAGCAAGCGATTTACTATGCGCCGGAAGCCCAAAAACCGCATTATTCACGAGTGAATGATACGTTTGATGCCTTGGAAGATCCGGCAAAACACATCCAACACAAAAACCTGCACGAGATTCAGCCGAAGCCATGAGCCTCTCGGCCGAAGCGACCATGTACATATCGGTATCAAGCCAGATCATGCCGGTCTTACTAACCAAATGATACCTGAATATGTCTGCGTGTATCGCTGGGCTTTTGTGCCTTACATGCCGAATGACCCTGCCTGGCTCATATATTTCTCTCGCATCAAAATACTCCACCCCTTCTGGCAGGTTTCGGATCGGCTCGTAAGAAAAGACAATAGGATTATAACCAAAGTCCTTCATGGAATTGAGGCAAGAACGTTCCAGTTTTCCCGGCTCTCCCCCCATCCAGAGTGTCCCAAATTTTTGGTCCTTCTTTTGCTCGCTTCGCTTCTTGGGCAACGCGGCATTCTTTGGCTTTTTCTTTGGCTTTAAGTGCAGCCAACGCATTGGGTATCTACGTCCCTCGGATGCAAGCACCCAAGTCAAATCATCTGGCATATGCAACTCATTCCGAAGCTGCAAAAGATCGCGTTTTGTATCGTCAACCAATTCGACATCAAACAAGACCTGTGCGTCGCGAACTAGCCTTTCTTCTTTTTCGTTGCCCAACCAAACGCCACTGGAGTGCAACTCGATCAGAAACTCTGAAGACTTGAATTCACTAAGAAATTCGAAGGTTAAAAGTTCGAACTCACCGCCTTCGATATCAATCAAGAAAAACAAATCCTGAGGCTGATACCTAGTAGACACCAGTTCGCGAATTGACGTGTCCGTAGCGGTGGCAGCAATCTCGACCCTGTTGCGAACACCATTCACGTGCAGGGTCTTACGGATGATCTGTCGAGCTTTGCGTCTTTGTTCGAAACATAGGCTTCGCTCGAAATGGCCCGCTTGCACCAAACCAACGCCCCAATAGCCATCTGCCGCCCCAAGATCGACGAGTATCGGCTTTGTGCTTTCCACGAAAATAGGTTGATTTTGTTGTTCGTAGATCCCCAGCAATTTCGTGAACAAATCTGCTTGCCCCCAACTGCTTTCTTCAAGCAACCGGAAACCGCGAAGGCAGCCGCCCATGACGTATCCACCACGTTCCTTAAATAGTTGGTTACCTATGTCCCTCCGATACTGGACGATCTGACGCTTTAACTGCCGCAATTCTTTTGGAGATTTGCTCGGACGCATGGAACGCTCTTGATAGAACCGAAATTTGGACCTTTTCTATCGCAAAAGTCTAATAGCGAAACCATCTCCCAACTTGTCGGCATTATTTGTGACATCAATGCAGCGGCAACGCGGAACAAAAAACCCGACCAACACCTGTTGGCCGGGTTTTCCGAGAGTATTTCGAAGAACTTATTCGCCCGCAGCAGCAGCCACGTCCAAAGTAACACCTGGGCCCATCGTCGAGCTCAGTGCGATTTTCTTCATGTATGTACCTTTGGCGCCCGACGGTTTGGCTTTCGCAACTGCCGAGATGAAGGCGCGGACGTTTTCCACCAACTTGGCTTCGTCGAAGGACGCTTTGCCGACACCAGCGTGCACAACGCCGCCTTTTTCCGCCTTGAACTGAACTTCACCACCCTTGGCTGCTTCCACGGCCGCTTTCACGTCCATGGTCACGGTGCCAACCTTGGGGTTGGGCATCAGGTTGCGGGGGCCCAGCACTTTACCCAGACGGCCAACGATCGGCATCATGTCCGGGGTTGCGATGCAGCGATCGAATTCGATGGTGCCGCCCTGAATAGTTTCCATCAGGTCCTCTGCGCCAACGATATCTGCGCCAGCTTCTTTTGCTTCGTCAGCTTTCGGGCCGCGAGCGAAAACAGCAACGCGCATCGCTTTACCGGTGCCGTTCGGCAGGCCAACAACGCCGCGAACCATCTGGTCTGCGTGACGGGTGTCAACGCCCAGGTTCAGAGCGATCTCGATGGTCTCATCGAATTTCGAAGTTGCGTTGCCTTTGACCAGGGAAACTGCTTCTTCAACCGACAGGTTTTCCTTGCCAGCAACAGCTTCGCGCGCAGCGCGGGTACGTTTACCGAGTTTTGCCATCTTACTTCACCTCGATGCCCATAGAGCGGGCCGAGCCCAGGATGATCTGCATTGCGCCTTCGACGTCGTTAGCGTTCAGATCTTTCATTTTGGCTTCGGCGATTTCGCGAACCTGCTTCGAGGTCACGGTTGCCACGGTCTCACGACCTGGGTTTTCCGCGCCACGGGGGCGGTTACGCTTGCCAACCGGCTTCAAACCAGCCGCTTTTTTCAGGTAGTAAGACGCGGGCGGCGTCTTGATGTCCATGGTGAAGGACTTGTCCTGATAGTAGGTGATCACGGTCGGGCACGGAGCGCCGGGCTCCATGTCTGCGGTCTTGGCGTTGAACGCCTTGCAGAATTCCATGATGTTGATGCCGCGCTGACCCAACGCTGGACCAACTGGCGGCGACGGGTTCGCCTGACCTGCAGGAACCTGCAGTTTCATTGTACCAGCAAGCTTCTTGGCCATTTGGTTTTCCTTTCAACTTAGGCGGGACGCGTCCCACCCAGATTATGTTGCGTGGTCCGGCCCAAGATCGCGATCTCAGTAACCTCCCACGAGAGAATCTCGCCCGAAGACGATAGGGGCGGCGTTTACAGTGGAACGAAGACATTGGCAAGTGACTGGCGACCAATTGGGCCATATCGAATCGCGCTTCGCAGCATCGAGAGTGAGTTCTATGGATGAGCGGTCTCGCCACCAACGTCGGGTGAACAGCTAACTATCCCATAGTTCGACAGAAATTCCAGATACTCCGCGCACAATCAGCCAATTGTCGCCGGTTTCACCTGCGCGTGCTTAGCTGTGCTATACTCAGCGAAATTAGTGATTTTTGAGTGGAGGTTGATTATGATCATTCGTTTTATTCTATCGTTGGGTATCGCTATTTCTATTGCAGCAATAGCCCCTCAGAATGCGCGCGCTGACGCTGGGGATTTCATCGGCGGTGCTGTCGTCGGAGGGGTCGCTGGATATCTTATTGGCAAAGATCAGCAAAAAAAGAAGACACAGTCATCGACAGCGACCCGAACCTACCGGCAGGGCATCCCATCCACCACTCAAGGGGCGCAAACCCAAACGGCGCTGAATTACTTTGGCTACAATGCCGGTCGTGTTGACGGTCAGGTCGGGCGTGGCACGCGCTCCGCCATCGAACGTTATCAGGCCTCAATGGGTTATCCCGTAAATGGGCATGACTTTCAGCCTTATCAATATGACTTCCTGCAGCAGGCTTATTACTGGGCGACAAGCGGTGGACAGGCCGCCACCCAGCTCTCGGGTCAACCGCTGTTGATGGAGTACCGCCGACAGGTTCAATCAGGATCTTCTCTGGCTGCGGCACCTCAGGCTCCAGCTCAGGCTATTCCGGTTATCAAGCCCCAAGATACCGAAGCCGCAGCGAACACCACTGAAACAGCATCTGCGAGCCTGCCGACTCTGTTTTCCGGCGGCACCGGAGGTCCATCGCTGGCAAATCGTTGCAGCGGGGTCATGCTGCAAACCTCGACCAACGGAGGCTACACAACGCTTTCGAACATGACGGATGCCGACTTTGCACTCAGCGAGCAGTTTTGCCTTGCCCGCAGCTATGCGATGGCGCGTGGTGAGGATCTGATGCAGGATATCCAGGGCCTGACACCCGATCAGGTATCTGCCCAATGTGCCTCGTATGGTGAGATGCTGGCACCCCAAGTTGACGCCCTGTCTATCAGCTCAAAAACAGATGCTGAAACGCAGGTTCGCAAAATGGCGCTGGATTCTGGATTGAGCCCCGCGGATCTCGCTGCGACGAGCAAGGTCTGTCTGGCGATGGGCTACCGTCAGGACAACATGGATACCGCCGTTGGCTCTGCGCTCATGCTGGTTGCGATGGGTGAACCCGCCTATGGAGAGCTGGTGGGCCACCACTTGCGCGAAGGATTTGGCGTGCAGGAGCGTCGCGATCTTGCGATGCAGTGGTATGATGCGAGCCTTTCGGCACTGGATGCCGGTTCACAGGCTGTCTTCCTGCCGTCCCAGACCGACCGTCCACAACTTTTGCGCGCGGCTATGATCCAGTCGCAATAAGACGATACGCAATTCGGTATCGGCCCCTGTAGGTTTCAAAACGCGCCGCGTCGCTAGCTGCGTTGCGGCGTTTATTCCGGTCGCGTAGCATGGCTCATCCCGTGATCGCGCGCCTTTCAATCTGGGATGAAAGCCTCTCCCCAATTATTGTGACCGCAACTACGCTTAACGCTGAATACATTGGGGCGGAGTTTTGATACATTCACCCGTTTTTCAAATAGCCAAGCGTTTTTTGTGGAATATTGTGCTATCGATTGTCCATCCAAAGTGCTGAACCGACAACCGCCTAAAAAGAGGAAATCAATGATGAATACGACAGGCAGAGCAATGGCAATTGCCGTGCTGGCAGCGTCGGTCGGCACCGCGCACGGAGAAACCGCCGAGATCAATGGGTCTGATATGTATTATGAAACCGTCGGAGACGGGCCGCCAATTCTGATGATGCATGGCGGTCTCGGCCTGAGCCATGATTACCTGAGACCCTATTTCGATACATTGTCCGATACGCATACGGTTATTTACTATGACCATTTTGGCAATGGTCGCTCGGGCAGACCCGACGAATATTCTGAAATGACCTTTGACCGCCTGGTATCAGATGCCGCCGGGCTGATGGATCACCTGGGGCATGAAAAATTCACGCTGATCGGCCATTCCTACGGCGGTTTTATTGCCCAGGACTTTGCCACTCAAAATGCGGATCGGCTGGAGGGGCTTGTATTGATCGATACGGTCCCCGCGTTTGACTATGCGCCAACGATTTCCGGGCCAGACGAGCAAATGGCGGCTTTTGGGAAGTTGTTCAGCCAGCCCATGGCCGACAATGATGATTGGCGGTCTACCTGGGGTGAAGTCGTCAAGCTCTACTTCAAGCAATATCCTGAAGATACTGGCGCGGATCTGGATGATCGAACCGTCTATGAATATCAGGCCTGGAATGCCGCTGGCCCTCTTCTGGGCACATTCAACATGCTGGATAAACTGCCTGATGTGACTGTGCCTACTCTTGCCATGGCTGGTCAGCATGATGGCATTACGCCTCCCGGTCCTGGGGCCGAAAAAATTGGCGCATTGATGCCCAACGCCACAGTCGTGGTTTTCGAAAAATCTGCCCATTACCCATTCATAGAAGAGCAGGATGCCTTTTTTGCCAGTCTGAACGAATGGCTGAACCGATAGCAGAAACAGGTGGCGCCCTCGGGCACCGCTTTTGATTTTCTCAGGCAGAGTCCGAACAGGCGCGGCAGCCTACGGAGATCCCAATATGTTTGGGTTATTTGGCCAAAGATCGATTTTGAGACCCGTTCGATCACGTACCAGTCCCTGATAGTCTATTCCATTAGTCGCAGCACTATCTTCGCGTGCTACTTGCGGTCTCGGACTAAGACCGCCACAATTTTATCTAACGCGGAACGAACCTGACCCAGCATTCTATCGCGAGAGGCTTATGTTGCCCCCAGCATCCGAAGCGAACCAGCAACAGAACAAGGTTGATGCTCTGATCGAGTGGATGGTTGACGGAGCCCGACCGGCTGGAAATGCGGTCGAGATTATTGAAGGTATCTGCACGCGTCTGCTGGACGCTGATGTGGCCATTGATCGGTTCGGTTTGTTCATTTGGACGCTACACCCCAATCTGATGGGCCGGCGTTTCCTGTGGAAAGCGGGCGCTGGCGTCGACAGGGTCGATGCGCCGTCACAACTGTTTACTACCGCTATTTATACCGATAACCCCTTGCCGCACGTGATCGAGCGTCAGCAATCCATCCGTCGCCATCTGGAAGATCCAAACTGCCCTCAGGACTACATTATCGTCAGCGAACTGCGCGAGCAGGGATTCACGGACTACCTGGCGCAGCCGCTGATCTATCTCAATGGCGATACTCATGTCTGCACTTGGTCAAGTGCTACACCCGGTGGGTTTTCAGATCGAGATCTGGCAGTCCTGAACCGGGTTCGCGGTCCGCTCGCGCGCCTGACCGAGACCTATATGCTTCGGCTCGACGCGACTTACCTGCTGTCGACCTATGTTGGACGTAACAGCGGCGCGCAGATACTGGATGGCAAGGTGCATCGCGGTGATGGTAACACAATCGACGCCGTTATACTGTTTGCAGACCTCAAGGGATTCACACATCTTTCAAATTCTGTATCCGGCGATGCACTGGTTAGGCTGCTGAATGACAGCTTTGACTGCCTTGTTCCTTCAGTAATGGATCAGGGAGGAGAGATTCTGAAATTCATGGGCGACGGCTTTTTTGCCATCTTCCCAACCAACTCGGACCTTACTCCGAGCACACAGATCACAGCCGCCATTACAGCAGTCCGCGAGGGTTTGGCGTCGCTGACCAATGCCGATTTCCAGCACAAGCTTGGCGTACGGACTGCAATCCATCACGGTCGTTTCCACTATGGCAATATAGGTGGCGGTGATCGGCTGGACTTCACGGCCATCGGCCCCGATGTCAACTTGACAGCCAGACTTGTGTCGGCGGCGACAGAACTGAATTGCGATCACGTCCTATCCGAAACCGCCGCAGCGTTTTTGCCGAAACTCTGCGAACCGGTCGGGACCGTATCACTCAAGGGGTTTGGCGAAGATCAAACCGTTTGGCAGTTGAGTGGCCCGTAAACGCAAAAAAGGGTGCCTATAAGGCACCCCATCCGGTGGTTCAAAGAAACCAATCAGCTCTGCTTGGTAACCTGTGTAAAATCCAGCTCGACCGGGGTCTCGCGGCCAAAGATCGAGACCGAGACTTTCAGCTTTTGGGCTTCGTCGTCCACACCTTCGACCATACCGTCGAAATCCTCGAACGGGCCGTCGTTGACCTTGACCTTCTCGCCAACCTCGAAGGTGATCATCAGCTTGGGCGCTTCTTCACCTTCCTGAACGCGGTTGAGGATCTGGTTCACCTCGGCATCGCGCATCGGCATCGGGCGGCCCTGCGGGCCCAGGAATCCAGTGACACGGTTGATCGAGTTGACCAGATGATAGCCCTGATCCGACATTTCCATATGCACCAAAACGTAGCCGGGCATGAACCGGCGTTCGGTGGTGACCTTCTTGCCCCGGCGCACTTCGATCACCTCTTCGGTGGGCACCAGAACTTCGTCGATATCGTCCTCAAGGCCCTGTTCAGCCACCGACGTGCGGATCTGCTCTGCGATCTTCTTTTCGAAATTCGAAAGAACGCTGACCGAGTACCACCGTTTCGCCATGAACCTGTCGTCCTTGTTTGCCTTTGGCGCGTTCGAACCAGGCGAAGCACCGTCATTGAAATTCTATCACGTCACCCGGAATAAAAAGCGGCGCGCAGCTCGAATCGCCGCACGCCCATTCCGAATAGTTCCGTGTCACCTACTCTGACACGGCGCGCTGTGCAAGGGGCAATGGCGTTTCCACCCGCCCCGAACGGGCTTAGCTGAACGCGCCCAGGACCAGTTGCAGACCACCACGAATGCCCAGATCGACCAGTGCAAAAAACACAGCAGTCAGCGCTGCCATGATGAACACCATGACCGTGGTCAACAGCACCTCGCGACGGGTCGGCCAGACGACCTTTGCAACTTCGGCTCGGACCTGCTGAATGAACTGGATCGGGTTTGTGGTTGCCATGAGGCTACAATCTCTCTGCTTGCGGATGGGCCGGACATAGCCGGGCATTGCGGCAATTTCAAGGGCTGTTGGCACCGCGTCAGGGCTTGGGCTTGTCATCCCATTCGTCGCTGAGGATGCGGCGCGCATCACCTTCGGGATCTTCATACTGGTTCGAGCGCACGGTGTAGATAAAGGCGATAAGACCAACTGCGCCCAAAAGCAGCGAAATCGGGATCAGATAAGCAAGCACTTCCATCGGGGTTACCTCAGCCGCAAGGCGTTCAGTGACACCGTAATCGACGAGGTCGACATCGCCAAGGCTGCGATCAGAGGGGTTGCCAATCCGGCGACGGCCAGCGGGACAGCGATCACGTTATAGACAGTGGCAATGCGGAAGTTCTCGCGAATCCGGCGCGTCGCCTTGACAGCAGTTTCGCAGGCCTCGGCAATCGGAGACAGATCGTTGCCCAGCAGCACGATATCCGACGCCACCCGTGCGGCATCCAAGGCGCTGGCAGGAGAGATGGATACATGCGCTGCCGCCAGTGCGGCCGTATCGTTCAGCCCATCGCCGACCATCAGAACGTGCCGACCCTGATCGCTCAGGTCCTGCACCTTGGCGGCTTTGTCCTGAGGCAAGGCCTGTGCGATCCAGTTCTGGATGCCAAGCTTGTCAGCCAAGGCCTGAACTGCGGGGTGCGTGTCGCCGGATATCAGGATGACGTCTTTTCCCGCCTTCCGAAACGCGGCGATGGCTTCGGCGGCACCCGCGCGCAGGCTATCCGTGAATGTAAAGCGCAACGGGGTTTGCGACCCTATGGCCAGCCAAGCTGCGGTCTGCTCACAATCTTTGCCTCCGACCCAGGCTGCACGACCCAGCCGGACGCGCTGTTCCTGATACATGCCTTCGGTGCCATAGCCCGGCACCTCAACCACATCACGCAATATCGCAGGCTTTATCCCGACCCCACGCGCCGCCTTTGCAAGAGCAATCGACAGCGGATGGGAAGAGGCCTCAGCCAATGCCAGCGCGACTTCCAGATCAGCGCGGGAATGATCGCCGAGATTGGTCAGCTCGGGCGTCCCTGAAGTAAGCGTGCCGGTCTTGTCGAACACCACCGTGTCCACCTCGGCAAGGCGTTCAAGGGCGGTGGCGTGTTTGATCAGCATCCCGTTCCGAAATAACCGGCCCGAGGCCGCTGTGGTTACTGCTGGCACCGCCAGCCCCAATGCGCAGGGGCACGTGATGATCAAAACCGCCGCTGCGATGTTCAGCGCGGTGCGAATATCGCCGGAATAGATATACCATCCTAAAAAGCTGAGCGCCGAAAGGATGTGCACCCCCGGCGCGTAAAGCTTGGCCGCCTTGTCCGCCAGCGAGGTATAGCGTGACCGGCCCGACTCTGCGATGGCAACCAGATCGGCCATACGGTGCAGCGAGGTATCCTCGCCGACCGCGGTCGCACGGATGGTCAAAGGGCCGGTCAGGTTGACCTCGCCAGCGCTGACACGCAGCCCGGCTTCGGCAAAGATAGGAAGCGTTTCCCCGGTCAGCAGCGATCGGTCCAGCTCGGACCGGCCAGAGGTAATTTCGCCATCCACCGGCATACGCCCGCCGGGACGAACCAAGATCAGATCACCCACGCGCAGGTTAGCGACGGCGACCTCCTGTTCTGAACCATCCACCAGACGAATGGCGCGGGGGACTTCCAGCGCTGTAAGCTCTTCGGCAGCCGATCGCGCAGCGGCGCGCGTGCGATAATCAAGATACCGGCCCGCCAGCAGGAAGAATGTCAGCGTCAAGGCCGCATCAAAATAGGCGTGTTCACCGCTGAGTGCAGTTTCCCAAAGCGAGGTGACCAGCGCCAGCAGGATCGCCAAAACAATCGGCACATCCATATTCAACCGGCGCACGCGCAGCGCGCTCCAGGCGTTGGCAAAGAAAGGTTGGGCCGAAAATGCAATCGCAGGCAAGGCAATCGCTGCCGATATCCAGTGGAACATGTCGCGTGTCGCGTCGGTGGCACCAGACCAGACCGAAACCGACAACAGCATCACGTTCATCGAGGCAAATCCCGCAACCGCGAGCCGCATCAGAAGATCGCGCCCAGCCTTATCCGATTGCGTGGCCGACAGGGCACCCGGATCCAGTTCGTGTGCTTCAAAACCGGCACGTTCCAGCACTGGTATCAGATCAGCCGCACGTGTATCGGGTTTCGCTTTGATCATCGCGCGTTTCAGCGTCAGATTGACCCTCGCACCCTCCACACCGGGATGAGCATTCAACTCGCGCTCGACAGTGGAGATACAGGCCGAGCAATGGATACCCGGCAGCGACAGCGCGATTTGCACGTCCTCGGGGATTAGCCGGGCCGGTTCCGCCGCGGTCGCGACACAACCGGGACAAGCTGCCCGAGCTGGGGTAACTTGCGCTGTCATCCCTCTAACCCTTCACATAAAGCGGCACGCGTTGCGCAAACTCGGCACCGTCTTTCGCTTTTGCCACAAGGCGAATGTTCCAGTTACCTTTACCCAGCGCAGCTGGGGCGGCATAGGTGATGCCGTCAAAGGTGAAGTCAGGTGAGAAGTCATCTTTCACGTGGGTGGCGCGCCCGACGACGGCCTGCAATTCAGCCACCTCAACCGGTGAACCAGTCTGATCGGTGATGCGCAATACCAGCAATCCACCGACCAACTCAGCCTTGATATCCCAGCCCAGCGCCTGCTGTTCCTGCAAGCGTTCGTTGAACTCCTGGCTGGCAACATAGGAGTTCTTTACTTCCAACCCCGGGAACGTCTTTACCGCGCTGTAGGCCAGCACGAGGTTCACCGCGATGATCACGCCAAAGGCCGCGACAAATACCGCCAGTGCGTGTTTGCCAGTGAATTGACGCTCTGCCATTGTCAGTTTCCTCGCCCATTGAACGTGGTGTCTTTGTATGCGCGCTCACCACTTTCCAGATCTTCGACCCAGATGCGAACTGATGTGCTGTCAACCGCTGCGGGCCCGGTGTCTTTCGCTGCTGTAATATAAACGCGCGTCAATTGTGCCGTATCTGCCGTGACATTTACAGTGTCACCTTCGACGCCCTCGATTTCGACCTGCAGCGACGGATCACCGGCAAGCGACAGTTTAAAGGCCCGTTCCTCGCCATGCTTGTTACGCAGGCGTACGTCATAGGTATTGCGGATCGTACCATCGGAAAGGGTTACGAAAGTCGGGTTCCGTACCGGAGCCACAGTCAGGTCGATATCCGACCGGATGAACAGGGCGAAGAGCAAGGCGAAACCAACCAGCGACCACAAAGAGGTATAAAGGATCGTGCGCGGACGCAGGATGTGTTTCCACACATTCTTGGGCGGATGACCTTCGCGTTCACGCGTTTCGTCACTCAGCGCCATGTAATCGATCAGGCCACGTGGCTTGCCGATCTTGGCCATCATGTCGTCGCAGGCATCAATGCAAAGAGCGCAGGTGATGCATTCCAGCTGCTGACCGTCGCGGATATCGATCCCTACCGGACAGACATTGACGCAAGCCATACAATCGATGCAATCGCCCAGCTCGCTGTCAGCGGAGCGTTTGCCCTTGCCACGCGGTTCACCCCGCCATTCACGGTAGCCGACGACCAGGGTATCCTCGTCCATCATCGCGGCCTGAATGCGCGGCCATGGGCAGGCATAGATGCAGATTTGTTCGCGCGCGAAGCCTCCAAAGAAGAAGGTTGTACCAGTCAGGATCAGCATTGTCGTGTAAGCGACGGGATGCGCATTGCCGGTGACCAAATCACGCGCCAGTGTTGGGGCATCCGCAAAATAGAAAACCCACGCGCCGCCGGTTGCCAGCCCGATAAAGAACCAAACTAACCATTTGGTCAGTCGAAGACGCGCTTTGCGGAAATCCAGCTTCTTTTGGCGATGCAGGCGCAGACGCGCATTGCGGTCGCCTTCGATCCAGCGTTCAACAAGAATATAGAGGTCGGTCCACACAGTCTGAGGGCAAGCATATCCGCACCAAACCCGGCCCAACGCTGAGGTAAAAAGAAACAACCCCAATCCCGCCATAATCAAAAGCCCGGCAACGAAATAGAATTCGTGCGGCCAGATTTCGATCCAGAAGAAATAAAAACGTCGGTTCGCCAGATCGAGCAACACAGCCTGATCAGGAAGGCTTGGCCCTCGATCCCATCTGATCCACGGCGTTACATAGTAGATGCCCAGTGTCACCGCCATAATGATCCACTTAAGGTTCCGGAATGGACCGGATACCCGTCTTGGGAAAATTGGTTCTCTGGCGGCGTAAAGGCTGGGGGTCGGGTTGGAATCGCTCACAGGCTGGCTCCGGGACTGGCTCTTCTGAGTGTGCGTTCTTCCAGATCACAAGCATAGGGACTTTGACATGGGTCAAAACGCGCATCGTACAGATACCTTTTATCACGTTTCACGAGCTTGACGTCTAAGCCAGCCGGCAAAAGTTCTGACAGCAGGCCTAAGTGCCGAATTTGCCGTCACAATATGGTATCCGCGCGCATCGGGCTCAGCGTAGAGCTCCACAATGCGCCCAGCTTTGATGTCTTGCTCGACGAAATGTCGCACGGTCACCGTGACCCCCTGCCCGGCGCGCAAACCATCCAGAACCAGATTGCCAGGCAGCTGAGTCCGACCTGCACCGCGTTCTGGACCAACGCCGTGCTCGGCAAGCCAAGACGTTGCCTCGGTGGTGCCAACCTCTTCCAACCACGGCAGCTGCGCCAGCTCCGACGGGGTCAATGACGTCTTGCCCCCCAGAAGTTTCGGCGCGGCGACAATCACCACCGGCGATTGCAACAGCATTTCTGAATGTACCCCCGACCAACCTCCGGGGCCGTAGCGGATCGCAATGTCCACTCCGCCTGGGCGCAAATCAACCACTTCGGCGGACGGGTCGAGGATCAGATTCACCTCGGGGTGGGATTCGCGAAACACCGGAAGGCGTGGCATCAGCCATGAGGCCGCGAAAGAGGATGTCAGTGATACATGAACTGGGCGATCCAGGCCGGATCTGGCCAGATCGCCGACCGCAGCCTCGATCGCACCAAAGCCAAGTTGCAAGGCGCGGGCCAGATGCTCTCCGTCCGCTGTCAGCGTCAAGGCTTTGCCGCTGCGATCCAACAGGGCTGCGCCAAGATACTTTTCCAGCACGCGCAACTGCTGGCTAATGGCGGCATGACTGACGTTCAGCGCGGCCCCGGCTTCGACAACATTACGCTTCTCAGCAAAGGCAGCAAAAGCGCGCAGCGCGGCGAGTGGAGGAAGTTTGAGCCAATCCATATGTAATCCATACTTACATGTTGGAAAGGTTATTGAGTCGCATTTTCGGCATCAAAGGTCAATCTATTCGGCAGAAACAACGCCACATAGGAGGCAAGCCATGCTGACTGTATTTGCCCGATCTTTCATGAATGCGACCCGCATCGACGCTCCGCACATTCGAGAGGCTCCTAAGCCGGGTCTCCGTAAGCGCCGGTGGCTGCCCGAGAGTCATTGGTGGAGAGAAAGCCCGCGCGGGGTGGATCTGAACAACCTCTGATGGCGTCTTAGATCCCCACACTAGACCGCAGCCTGACGCGGCCCTATTGTTTGGAAAATCGGCACCGGCTGTTCTGGAAACGCGCGAACAGATTGAACAGCCGGTGCCTCAGCCTTCGGGCGGAATACCGCCCGGAGGTGTTCTTTTAGCCTCTACTGACCACCACCCAATTGGTGGACGTAGGACGTAACGGCGCGGATTTGCGCGTCAGTCAAACGATTTTCCCATGGGGGCATCACACCAAAGCGGCTGTAGGTGACCGTTTCAGTCAGAGCCTCTTCACTGCCACCATAAAGCCAGATCGCATCCGTCAGGTTTGGTGCACCTTGTGTGACGTCGCCTTTGCCATCCTCGCCGTGGCACGATGCACAGTTGTCCTCGAACACAACCTTGCCCGCCTGCGCCGCCGCATCGTCGGTCTGCGCATTTGTCAGAGACATGACGTATTGGACTACCTGAGTGATCTCGTCTTGCTCGAGGATCTCACCAAAGGCCGGCATCTCAGAATAGCGCGCATCGTCGCTTTCTTCGTTCCGGATACCATGGGCGATGGTGTACTCGATATCTTCGAGCGTACCACCCCACAGCCAGGCGTCATCCAGCAGGTTCGGGAAGCCCGGCGCGCCTTGCGCACCAGAGCCATGGCACTGCGCGCACCAGGTCCGGAACACGGCACCGCCAGAGTTCACAGCGTATTGCTGAAGCTCTGCATCCGCCGAAATCTGTTCCAGCGGTGTCTCCACCAGCTTGGCATTCCACGGCGCGTTCGCTTCTTCAAAAGCGACCATTTCTTGCTGCACCAGCTCGCGCGAAGACCAGCCCAATACACCGGCGGTTGCCGATTGAACCAGAGGCCACGCTGGATACATGATCGTATAGATCACGCCCCAGAGAATGGTCGCATAGAACGTCCACAGCCACCAACGCGGCATCGGGTTGTCGAACTCTTCGATACCGTCCCAGCTGTGACCTGTGGTATTCGGATCGCCCGGCTGTTTTTCAGGTGTTTTGCTCATTGCCGCGCCTCCTTGGATGTGGCGGGTTTGTCTTGCTGAGGGGCAGGGGCATCCACATGTCGGAACGGGATATTGGCCGTGTCCTTGTATTCCTTGCTGGCACCGGGGCGGAAAACCCAGATCACGATGCCCAGAAAGAACGTAAACAGCAGCAGCAGCATCCAGCTATCCGCAAACTGCCTTAGGAGAGTGTATTCTTCCATCTTATCCCTCCTTAGCGGCTTGCATCTGGCGTAAACGTCGAGAAGTCGACCAATGTACCCAGCATCTGCAGATAGGCGACCAACGCGTCAGTTTCCGTCAGTTCGGGCTGACCATCAAAGTTGCGCACGTTCACCTTGTCACCATAGCGCTCCAAAAGACCGTCGTAGTCGCTGTCCGGATCCGCCTGAGCACGGAAGTCTGCCAGCGCGTTCTCCAGCATCTCTTCAGTGTAAGGCGTGCCGACCATTGCGTTCGCGGCCATGACATCACCGATGTACTTACCGTCGATCTTGCGACGCTCGAGATAACCATACTTGGGCATCACCGATTCCGGGACCACCGATTGCGGATCACGCAGGTGATCAACTTGCCATTGATCCGAGTATCGGCCGCCGACGCGTGCCAGATCAGGTCCGGTACGCTTCGATCCCCACTGGAACGGATGGTCATACATCGACTCGGCCGCCAGAGAATAGTGGCCATAGCGTTCGACCTCGTCCCGCATCGGGCGGATCATTTGGCTGTGGCAGACATAGCATCCTTCTCGGATGTAGATGTCACGCCCCGCCAGTTCCAGAGGAGTGTAAGGGCGCATGCCCTCCACCTTCTCGATGGTGTTCTCAAGATAGAACAGAGGCGCGATTTGAACGATGCCACCGATAGTAACGACCAGGAAGCTGAAAATCAGCAGGAGAGTCGCGTTGGTCTCGAGGATCTTGTGTTTGTCGAGAATTGCCATTGCTCCGGCCCTCCTTATTCAGCCGGGACCGCGACGGTCAGGCTGGCCTCTTTGGCCGGTGCCTTCCGCACAGTCATCCACAGGTTGTAGCACATGATCAGCGAGCCAGCGAGGAACATCACCCCACCCAAACCACGTACGACGTACATTGGGAACTTGGCAGCCACGGTGTCAGCAAACGAATTCACCAGGAAGCCGTTGGCATCCACTTCACGCCACATCAGGCCTTCCATGATACCAGTGACCCACATCGACGCGGCGTAGAGCACGATACCGATTGTGGCGAGCCAGAAATGCCAGCTGACCATCTGCAGCGAATACAGGCGGTCCCGTTTCCACAGGACAGGCACCAGATAGTACAGCGCACCGAAGGTGATCATTCCGTTCCAGCCCAGCGCACCCGAGTGCACGTGACCAATAGTCCAGTCGGTGTAATGAGACAGGCTGTTCACAGCGCGGATCGACATCATCGGACCTTCGAAAGTGGACATGCCGTAGAAGCCGACTGAGATGACCATCATCCGGATCACAGGGTCTGTGCGCAGCTTGTCCCATGCGCCCGACAGGGTCATCAGACCGTTGATCATACCACCCCACGAAGGCATCCACAGGATCACCGAGAAAACCATGCCCAGCGTCGAGGCCCAATCCGGCAGCGCGGTATAGTGCAGGTGGTGCGGACCGGCCCAGATATACAGGAAGATCAGCGCCCAGAAGTGGATGATCGACAGTTTGTAGCTGAACACCGGACGCTCGGCTTGTTTCGGGATGAAGTAGTACATCATGCCCAGGAAGCCTGCGGTCAGGAAGAAGCCCACGGCGTTGTGGCCATACCACCATTGGATCATGGCGTCTTGGACACCTGACCAGACGATGACCGATTTCGAACCCCAGATGCTGACTGGAATGGTCATGTTATTGACCAGATGCAGCATGGCGACGGTCACGATGAATGCCAGATAGAACCAGTTGGCCACGTAGATGTGGGGTTCTTTCCGTTTGATGATTGTGCCCAGATAGACAGCCAGATAAGCAACCCAGACAACGGTCAGCCATAGGTCGACATACCATTCAGGCTCGGCGTATTCTTTCGACTGGGTTCCACCCAGCAAGTAACCGGTTGCGGCCAGAACGATAAACAGCTGATAGCCCCAGAACACGAACCAGGCCAGGTTTCCGCCCCACAGACGTGCGGCACTTGTGCGCTGTACGACATAGAACGAGGTTGCGATCAGCGCGTTACCACCAAAGGCGAAGATAACCGCCGACGTGTGTAATGGCCGCAAACGTCCAAAGTTCATATACCCTTGCGCCCATTCGAAGTTCAGCGACGGAAAGGCCAGCTGGAACGCAATGAAAGTCCCCGCAAGGAACCCGACCACACCCCAAAAGGCAGTTGCGATCACGCCATAGCGGATCACGCCATCCATATATTCCGCCGAGCGATCTACAAGAATATCTGGCTCATCGGTGTTTCTAAGCGTCCAAATGAACAATCCAGCAGCGATGATCATCACCAGAATTGCGTGCACCTGATACGCCAAATCCCGTGCATAATTGGACCCAATGGCTGCGAACAGCACAACCAGCCCAAGCACGATCAGCTTGATGTAATTTGACATATTGCGTCCCTTTGCCATGCCCCGCGCGATTCTTCATGCCACACGGAACCCTTTTGACTGCGTGTCGTAATGCAGTGATGCCAATTCTGCTGCTTTGATCTGTGTCAAGACAACCCCCTGTTTTCTGTGAGAGGTATTTTCCAGAGACAAACACACGTTCCGCATTAAGGAGCGCCGGAATAATGAGGTCGACATGGCATACAAATCCCTGCTTACGGTCATGACAGAAACCAAGATTTCCCAAACGGCTCTGGCACAGATGGTCGCCTTGGCCGACGGGCAAGACGCCCACGCCGAAGCGCTGTGCCTTGGGGTCGACCGCAGTCAGACCGGGTATTACTACGCCGGGGCCAATGCACTGATCCTGCAGGAAACCCTGAGTCGCGCAAATGCCGAGGCGGATGAAATCCTCAAATTTGCTCAGGACTATCTTGGCAAATCGGGGGTGCGTTGGTCGGCTGAAAATGGGGTAGCACAGATTGCCGATATTGGCCGACACGTCGCCCGCCGCGCCCGTTTTTCGGATCTTGTGATATTGCCGCGCCCATACGGAAAGGATCGCGACGCCGAGGCCGAACCGATTGTTGAGGCCGCCATGTTCGAAGGGCATGCCCCGGTATTGCTGGTACCGGATGAAATTGAGCCAATCTCCTCACCCAAAACCATAATGGTAGGCTGGAATGAAAGCATCGAAGCGATGCGCGCCATCCGCTGCGCCCTTCCCTTCCTGAAGCAGGCCGAGCTTACACGGATTGTCGTCATTGACCCGCCACGTCATGGGCCCGATCGCTCGGACCCTGGCGGGCTGTTGTCTCAAATGTTGGCGCGGCACGGTGTGAAATGCGAGATTGATGTGCTGAGCAAAACCATGACACGCGTTTCGGATATTCTTAATCGTCACGCCGCCGATACCGAGGCCGACATGATCGTAATGGGCGCCTACGGGCACTCGCGCTTTCGCGAGGCCATTCTGGGCGGTGCGACTCGGAACATGTTGGAACAATCCGAAGTGCCGGTCTTTCTGGCCCATTGATCAAATTGCAAAAACCGCCCTATCGGGGCGGTTTTTTCTCAAGCCTTGCGGATCAGGCCAATTAGGAACAGAAGAATCACTGCGCCGGCCGTCGCAAAGAAAATCGAAGAGAGCAGCCCACCACCGACGCCAAAGCCCAAAGCGGGAAAGATCGTGCCAGCCAAAAACGCGCCGACGACTCCGACGATGATGTTGCCGATCAGGCCGAACCCGCGTCCTTCCATGATCTTTCCGGACAGCCACCCGGCAATCGCGCCGATGAACAACATGGCCAATACACCGCTGAATTCCATTGTTGGCTCCTGTTTGTTTTGGGGCTTTAGTCAGATCATCGGATATCAGACCAGAAATCCGCCATCCGAATCGTCACCCGCCTCTTCCATCAAACGCCCCATATCTGGGATCGTGACATGGCGTTTGCTTTCCAACAAGATGACCTTGTCCTTCTTGAGGGCTGAGATTTGTCTGCTAACAGTCTCAAGTGTCAGGCCTAGGTAGTCTGCCATCGCCTCTCGTGTCAGAGGAAGGTCGAATACAATCGGGCCGACAGTGCCGGACGAATGAAGTGACGCGTCCCTACGCGCAATGATCGAGAGAAGGCTGGCAATCTTTTCCCGCGCCGTTTTCCGCCCAAGCACCAGCATCCATTCACGCGCGGCATCCAACTCGTCCAAAGTCATCTGCAACAGGCGCTGCGCGATATGCGGTGTCGTCACCATCAGTTCTTCAAAAGGTTTTTTCCGAAAGCAGCACATCACCAGATCGGTCGTCGCAACAACGTCATACGGCGCGTTTTCACGCCCGGGTCGGCCAACGAAATCACTAGGTAAGAGCAAGCCCACCATCTGTGTGCGCCCGTCTTCCATCGTCTGTGTCAGAGACGCAATTCCGGATACGACAGAACCGACAAAGTTCATCGGATCACCGGACCAGATGACTGTCTGCCCAGCCTCAAAGCTGCGGTAGTACTTGATGCTCTCAAGTTCTTCCAGCTCGTCCTTTTCACAATGCGCGCACACCGCGCGATGCCGTATCGGGCATTCTGCGCAATTTGTGTGGTCGAATTGGGCCTTGAGTGTCATTCGCGTTTCCATTTGATTTCGGTCAAAGTACCCTGGGCCCTCCCGCTATAGTCATATCGCCATGACACTGAAACCGCAATTGGCACGGCTTGGACTTTTTGACGCGAAAGTACCGCGTTACACAAGCTATCCCACAGCCCCCCACTTTAGCAATGACGTGGGGGCTGACTTGTTTGCCGACTGGATTTCCGGGATTGCCCCCGGCAGTTCGATCTCGCTTTATATCCACGTACCCTTCTGCCGCAGGCTATGCTGGTTCTGCGCCTGCCGGACACAAGGCACCCAAACGGATAACCCTGTTATTGCCTATGTTGACGTTCTGAAAGCCGAACTTGACCTGCTGGCCGCGCGTTTGCCCGAGAGAGTTACGCTGTCTCGGCTACATTGGGGTGGCGGCACGCCGACCCTGTTGAATGCGGACCTGATGCGCGAGTTGGCAGGACGGATTCTTGAAGTCGTTCCGCTGGGTCCAGATGCGGAATTCTCGGTTGAAATTGATCCGAATGAGATCGACGAAGCCAGATTGGATGCGCTGGCCGAGGCCGGGATGAACCGCGCCTCGATCGGCGTGCAGGATTTCGATGATGAAATCCAGAAAACCATAGGCCGCATTCAAAGCTACGATACCACTCGCAAAGCGGCCGAGATGATCCGCGCACGTGGAATTGCCAGCCTGAACGCGGATATCCTTTATGGTCTGCCTCATCAGACCAAAGCCCGCATGACCGAGAGCGTCCAAAAGCTGCTTTCCCTGAACCCGGATCGGGTCGCGCTTTATGGCTATGCTCATGTGCCCTGGATGGCCAAGCGCCAGCAACTGATTCCATCAGATGCGCTTCCCACGCCAGAGAAGCGACTGGAATTGTTCGAAACTGCCCGGCGACTGTTTCTGTGGGACAATTACGCTGAGATCGGGATCGACCACTTCGCGACCCAGGATGATGGGCTGACCCATGCGCTGCGTGCCGGTCGTCTGAAACGGAATTTCCAGGGTTACACGGACGATCAGGCCCCGATCCTGATTGGCTTGGGTGCCAGCTCAATCTCGCGGTTCCCGCAGGGATATGCACAGAATGCTCCGGCAACCTCAGCCCACACGAAGGCCATTCGCGAAGGGCGGTTCTCGACGTCGCGCGGGCACTTGTTCAAAGGTCAGGATATCCTGCGGTCGCGCCTGATCGAGGCACTGATGTGTGATTTCCAGATCAATTCGAACGAGATTCTGCGCGACTACGACATCTCAGCCGCTGAGCTGCACCAGATGTACGCCAAGGCAAATGCAGCCTTTGACGGACTGCTGCGCATTGATGAAAACGGCTTGTTCATCCCGCCCGAAGCGCGCGCTCTCACCCGCATGATCGCACGTAGCTTCGACGCATATGATCTGAGTAAGGCTGGGCATAGTTCCGCGATCTGAACACACTTCGGCAGGTCGTTTTTCGCGACCTGCCCTTCGAATCCAGCACGGGGGCTTGACGCATGCCTTCGGTTTTCTCCACACTCAAGGGGTGGAGAGGACCGCCTCTTCACAGCCTGAGGCAGGCAAACGCAGACAGTTCTTGCCGACGCGCATGCGTTCGACAGCCCTTTTCGTGCAGCCAAGTTGCAACTGAAACAGGGACAGCACTCATGCGCGTTTTCACCGTCCTCGGCCCCAGTCAATCGGGCAAATCCACCTTGGTCGAAGCGATCAGCCGCCTCGACGGGCGGCCTACAACATTCGATGTTTCCGGAACCGTGCATTTGCACGGTTTTTCTTATTTAGACGAACCGTGGTGCGCGGTGGACGTGGACGGAGGCGGCGATGCGCTGGCCTATGTCGGCCCGGCGATGGCCATTTCAGACGCAGCTGTGGTTGTGGTTCCCCCCGATCCAGACGCCGCAGTCCTTTGTGCCCCTTATCTGAGACTGGTTGAGGAAGCAGGTATTCCCAGTTTCCTCTTTATCAATCGCATGGACAGCCCCAATGGCCGCATACGCGACATCGTAGCAGCGCTTCAGACCTATTGCAGTCACCACATCGCTTTGCGTCAAGTTCCGATTCGCGAAGGAGAAGACATCATCGGGGCCGTCGACCTGATCTCGGAACGCGCGTGGAAGTATCAAGAAGGCCAGCCCTCAGCCTTGATCGAATTGCCGCAATCGGTGGAGGATCGCGAACAGGAAGCGCGCACCGAGTTGCTCGAGACCCTGTCAGATTTTGATGACCATTTGCTGGAGCAACTGATCGAAGATAAGCAGCCACCCAGCGAGGAGGTCTACGAGTTGGCCGCGCAGGTTTTGCAGAACCACCAGCTTATCCCCGCCTGCCTGGGTGCTGCCAGCCATGGCAATGGCCTGACGCGCCTGATGAAAGCACTGCGCCATGAGGCCCCGGAATTCAACATCGCAGCAGACAGGGACGAGGCCGAAGATTCAGCGCGCGCCATCGCAGGCTTTGCGGATGTGAAGAAGCATATTGGTAAGATCACCGTATTGCGCGGACTGGGCGATGGCGTCAAAGCGCACGAGCCTCTGGGCGGTGAAACCGTTGGGAACCTGACCACACTCGACGCCAAAACCCAGATCGGTGCTCTTGAGGCTGGACAGATTGGTCTGGCCGTCAAATCCGATCATCTCAACCCTGGTTTCATATATGACAGCGCTGCTGCTACACCGCTGCCGGAATGGGCCTCTTCGCATCCCGCTGCGCATCGTCAGGTTGTCTCACCCGCGCATGAACGCGACGATGTGCGTCTGTCGAACGCGCTGACCCGTTTGGTTGAAATCGATCCCGGACTGCATCTGGAACAGGACGAATTAAGCGGTCATTCCATTCTAAGTTCGCAAGGCCCACAACACATGCGCCGCGTGACAGCTAAACTAGACGAAGATTTTGGGATTGAGATTGAAGCCGAGGCCGCCGGAACCGCCTATCGCGAAACCATCCGCACCAAAGTCGATCATCGTCACCGCCACCGCAAGCAATCCGGTGGCGCAGGTCAATTTGCTGATGTGGTGATCTCAATCGCGCCGCTACCGCGCGGATCGGGGTTCCAGTTCGAAGAAGTAGTCAAGGGCGGGGCCGTACCCCGGAACTACATTCCTTCGGTTGAACACGGGGCCAAGGACGCACTGGTCGAAGGCCCTGAAGGTTTCCCTGTCGTGGACGTCAAGGTGACGCTCAGCGACGGCAAGCACCATAACGTGGACAGTTCGGACTATGCCTTCCGCACCGCTGGCAAGAACGCGGTGCGTGAAGCGCTGCCCGAGGCCAAACCCGTCGTCCTGCAACCAATCCTGAATGCCGAAATCCATCTGCCGTCAACCTTCGTCGGTGACCTGGTCCCCACGATCAGTTCTTTGCAGGGTCAAGTTCTAGGATTCGAGGGCAATCCGAACGCTTCGGGTTGGGAGATATTCAACGCGCAGCTTCCGGCCGTTGCCGAGGATGAACTGCACCGAACCCTTGCCAGCGCCACCCGTGGCACCGGTTGGGTCAAACTGCAGTTCGATCATTATGAAGAACTGCGCGGCCCTGTTCCTGCCTCTGCAAAGAACAAGGAAATGGCCTGAGGCTAGGGGGGCGGGCTGCTCGTCAGCCCGCTGCCGCGATCAATTCACGCGTGTAGTCGGTTTGGGCGTGTTCGAACAAATCCTCGGCTGCGCCCATCTCGACCACATCCCCGTTGCGCATGACGATGACGTTATGAGACATCGCGCGCACGACCTTCAGGTCGTGGCTGATGAACAGATAAGCCAGCCCGTACTTCCTTTGCAGGTCCCGCAACAGATCAACAATCTGCACCTGCACGGTCATGTCCAGCGCGCTGGTCGGTTCATCCAGAACCAGCAGCTTGGGCCGCAACACCATGGCGCGCGCGATGGCGATCCGCTGGCGTTGCCCGCCTGAAAACTCATGCGGGTAGCGGTCCATCGCGGCGGGGTCCAGCCCGACCTCGGTCATCACTTCGGCCACCAATTCACGCGGGGCACGATGGGGGTCGACATTGTGGATAGCCAACCCTTCGGCGATGATCTGCATACAGGTCATACGGGGGCTGAGGCTGCCAAACGGGTCCTGAAACACGATCTGCATATCTTTGCGCAGCCGTCTGAGTTCACGCGTTGACCAGCGGCGAACGTCCTGATCGCGGAAAGTGATCCCGCCCTCGGAGGCGATCAAACGCATCATGGCCAGGGCCAGTGTCGTCTTGCCCGACCCGCTCTCGCCTACGATTCCAAGCGTTTCCCCGGCGCGGACGCTGAGCGTCGCGTCATTGACGGCTTTTACATGCCCGACTGTACGTTTCAGGAACCCCCGTTGGATCGGAAACCAGACCTTCAGGTGATCGGTGCGCGCGACCTCTTCGGCATCAGCTGCCACCGGATCGGGGTGTCCTGACGGCTCAGCCGCCAGCAGCTTGCGCGTATAAGGATGCTGCGGGTTGTCGAAAATCTCGGAGGTTACGCCGGTTTCGACGATCTCACCACCCTTCATTACGCAGACCCGGTCTGCGATGCGCCGGACGATGCCAAGGTCATGGGTGATGAACAGCATTCCCATGTTTTCAGACTTTTGCAGTTCAGCCAGTAGTTCCAGAATCTGTGCCTGAATGGTCACATCCAGCGCGGTCGTTGGTTCATCTGCGATCAGAATGTCCGGCTTGTTGGCCAGCGCCATTGCGATCATCACGCGCTGACGCTGCCCACCCGACAGCTGATGCGGATAACTGTCCAAACGTTCTTCCGGGTCGCGGATGCCAACTTTGTTCAGCAGTTCAATAATCCGATTTCGCGCCGCATCACCAGCCAGCCCCTGGTGCAATGCTAGAGACTCGGTCATCTGCTTCTGGATCGTATGAAGCGGGTTGAGCGAGGTCATCGGCTCTTGGAAAATAAAGCTGATGTCGTTGCCACGCACTTCCATCAGCTTGTTCTCGGACGCGCCAATCATCTCTTGGCCGTCATAGGTGACCGAGCCTTCGACGATCGCACTATCGCCCAGCAGTGATACGGTGCTGAGAGCGGTCACAGACTTGCCTGAGCCCGATTCCCCTACCAGCGCTACTGTTTCACCCCGGTCCACGGTAAAGGACACACCTTTCACCGCAGCAGAAACCTGCCCGTCCTGCCGGAAGGAGACTTTGAGGTTGTTCACATCCAGCAGGCTCATGAGAAGGTCTTTCTGGGATCAAACGCATCGCGCACGCCTTCGAAAATGAAGACCAGCAGCGACAGCATGATGGCAAAGGTGAAAAAGGCGGTGAAGGCCAGCCACGGGGCCTGCAGGTTTTGTTTTGCCTGTAATGTGAGCTCTCCGAGCGATGGGGCCGAGGACGGAAGGCCGAAACCAAGGAAGTCCAGCGACGCCAGTCCGCCAATCGTGCCGGTCACGATGAACGGCATGAAGGTCAGCGTGGCAACCATCGCATTGGGCAGCATGTGGCGGAACATGATCGTCATGTTACCCACACCTAGCGCGCGCGCGGCACGAACATATTCCAGATTTCGAGCCCTCAGGAATTCAGCCCGTACAACGCCAACCAACCCGGTCCAACCGAAGAGAATCATCAGAGCCACCAACAACCAAAAACTTCGGCCGAGAATGGCAAACATGATGATAATCACATAGAGCGAGGGAGTTGATGACCAGATTTCAATAATCCGTTGAAAGATCAGATCGAGCCAGCCGCCAAAAAAGCCCTGAATGGCCCCTGCAAAGATGCCGATCAAACTGGCAGCCCCGGTCACAATTAGCGTGAACAGGATCGACAGGCGAAAGCCATAGATCACGCGGGCCAGCACATCTCGCTTGGTGTCATCCGTGCCCAGCAGGTTTTGACTATTGGGCGGCAGCGGTGCAGCACCCGGTCGGTCCACGCTGGTGTTGAAGGAATAAGGGATCAGTGGCCAGATAGCCCAGCCGCGCTCGAAGCCGTCCGCCTCGAATGTACCGGCTTTAATCTCTTCGATAATCCCTTCAGGATCATCGAAACACTGATCTAGCCCTCCGCTGTCGATCAGGCACATGACTTCGGGGTCGCGGTAGATCGCCTCGGTCTGGAAATCGCCACCGAATTCGGTCTCGGCGTAGAAGTTGAAGACCGGCGTGTAGAATTCGCCCCGGTACTTCACCAGGATCGGCTTATCGTTGGCGATGAACTCGGCAAACAGCGACAGGCCAAACAGGATCGAGAAGATGATCAGCGACCAGAAGGCACGGCCGTTACGCCGGAAATTGCGCCAGCGGCGCTGGTTAAGAGGGGAAAGTGCCAATTATCCCTCCCGCTTTTCAAAGTCGATGCGCGGGTCGACCAGAACGTACATTAGGTCGCTGATGATGCCGACAACCAGGCCCATCAGGCCAAAGATGAAGAGCGTGCCGAAAATCACCGGATAGTCGCGCGCCACTGCGGCCTCAAAGCCCAGTCGCCCAAGACCATCGAGCGAGAAAATGGTCTCGATGATGATCGAGCCACCAAAGAACACGCCGATGAACACTGCCGGAAACCCTGCAATCACGATCAGCATCGCGTTGCGGAAGACATGGCCGTACAGCACCTTGCGCTCGCTCAGACCCTTGGCGCGGGCGGTCATGACGTATTGCTTTTTGATCTCATCCAGGAACGAGTTCTTGGTCAGCAGTGTCAGCGTCGCGAAGGCCGAGATCGTCAGTGCGATGATCGGAAGCGCGATGTGCCAGAAATAGTCGGCGACTTTGCCAAGCAGGCTGAGGCTTTCCCAGTTGTCCGAGGTGAGCCCGCGCAGCGGGAATATCTGCCAATACGACCCACCGGCAAACAACACCAACAGCAGAATGGCAAACAGGAACCCGGGGATCGCATATGCCACAATGATCGCACCACTGGTCCAAGTGTCGAAACTTGACCCGTCTTTGATCGCCTTGCGGATACCCAGCGGGATCGAAACCAGATAGGCGATCAGGGTCGACCAAAGACCCAGCGATATCGACACGGGCATTTTTTCCAGCACCAGATCGATCACGCTAATCGAGCGGAAGTAGCTCTCACCAAAATCCAACGTCAGGTAATTGCCCATCATGCCTAGAAAACGTTCGAGTGGCGGTTTGTCGAATCCAAACTCTTTTTCCAGTTCAGCGATGAACTCAGGCGGCAACCCACGCGCACCGACGTATTTGTCGTCAAAGGAACCTCCAGCAGGTTCGGCGCCTGCCCCGGCATCGCCACCACCGGCGAATCCTGCAAAGACATCGCCCTGACCTTCGATCTGCGCAATGATCTGTTCGATCGGTCCGCCCGGCACAAATTGCACCAGCGTGAAATTGACGATCATGATGCCCAGAAGGGTCGGTATGACCAGCAATAGGCGTCTTAGAATATAGGCGCCCATTTTACCGCAGCGCGCCTTTGGCTTTCAGGTCAGCCTCTTTCTCAGGGTTGATCCACCAAAAATCGAGATACCCCAGCGAGAATGGAGGTAGATTTTCAGGATATTCATACATGTCGTAGTAAGCCGTCCAATAGTCCGCCACATACCCATCGGGTATGACAAAGAACTCATAGCGCAGCACACGGTCCAACGCCATCAATGCGGCATCCTGCTCTGCCTGATTTGTTGTATCAAAGGACGCTTCGATCACCGCGTCCACAAGAGGGCTGGCAAGACCCGCCGGATTGAACAGGCTGAATGCAGCCTCTTCCGATCCATACATCTGGCTTAGGCCGCCACCGGTGGATAGGAACGAGCCATATCGGTTCGAATACACCATGTCGTAATCCCGCTCACGACGCCGCAGCGTGAACTGAGAGGGGTCAACTTTCTCTGCAGAAGCATCCACACCAATTGACTGAAGGTTCTGGACGTAGGTCTCGATCATCGTCGAAGTCGAGGTGGGAATACTGGACGCGTAAGGAATATTCACTTTCAGCGTCTGCCCTTCGGAATTTCGGCGCAGATTGCCTTCACCGACCGGCCATCCGGCTTCATCCAGCAGTTTCGACGCTTTCCGCAGATTGCGACGGTCGTTCAGGCGGGCCGGGTTGGATTCATGAACAACAAGCGCGGGCTCGCTTAAGACTTCGGCCGGGACGACATCGCCCAGTGTTTCCAAGAACGCCAGTTCCGCGCCTTCTGGCGCACCTGTTGCCTCAAGATGAGTGCCTTGCACAAACGAATTGCGCGGCTTGTTCAGTCCGAACATCAGCGACTCATTTGCCCATTCGAAATTAAACGCCAGCGCTAGTGCTTTGCGCACATTCTTGTCGGCAAACTGCGGTTTTCCCAGATTGAATACAAACCCAGATGGTGTCGGAGGACTTCCATCAACGATCTCATCCTGCACAACATACCCTTCGTCGAGCTTCGGGAAATCGTAACTCGAGGCCCACTGCTTCGGATCACTTTCAACACGCATGGTGTACTCACCAGCTTTGAAACCTTCAAATGCGGCAGTTTGATCAGCGAAATATTCGATCCGAATGATGTCGTAATTGTTGCGACCCACATTGATCGGCAAGTCCTTGCCCCAATAGTCATCACGACGCTTGTAAACGATGCGGCGATTGATGTCGTAGCTGTCCAGCTTGTACGGGCCGGACCCTACCGCGACCTCAAGACGAGGTTCATCAAGACGGCGGTTTTCATCAGCTTCAAACCAAGCCTTCGAGAAGACCGGAGTTGAACCAACTGTTTCGATAAGCCCACGACGGGTGACATCCGGGCTGAAGGTAAATTTGACGGTGTGATCATCCAGCGCTTCGGCACCCGTGACCATCCGACCGACTGCCTGTGCATAAGATGGCAAGCCCTGCTTGATAAACAGGCGGTGGCTATAGACTACATCCTCGGCCGTCACTGGGGTTTCATCCCAGAACATCGCCTCGGGGCGCAAATGAAATATCACGTAGTTGCGGCCTTCGTCATACTCCATGCTTTCGGCGACAACGCCGTAGTATTGGCCAACACTGTCTGATGTGCTTTCGATCAGCGGGTCATATTGAATCGTCGTCAACGCGCCTGCGCGACCTTTTCGCGAGTAGGGGTTCAGGGAATCAAACGTACCTGATCCCGCCAGCGACAGCTCTCCACCTTTTGGCGCATCGGGATTGACATAATTCAAGTGCGGATAATCCGCCGGGTAATCCAGGTTTCCAAAGTAAGAATAGCCGTGGCTTCGCGTGATACCATCCTCGCTGGCGCTGGCTTGAATACCCCCGAAAACAACCGCTGCCGAAATTCCTAGCGCCGCAGTCCAAGAATGAATTCCAGTAAAGCGCATCGCGGGCAGAAGGGGTTTCATTGGGCTCGTCCTCTGAATAACTGTCATCTTCATTGTCGTGCCAGCCAGCTAAAGGTCCAGCACTGTCAGTTGCAAGTTTAGAATGCGTGAGCGCTTTGTGAAGTTTTTCTCACGTAAAAAATAAAAGCCGCTGCTTGGCGCAGCGGCTTTGAATTCTTGCGTAATGATCAAAAGATCAGTTGCCGATGGTCTGCAGGTAAGCAATCAAGTCGGCGCGATCCTGTGGTTTTTTCAGGCCAGCAAAGCTCATCGAGGTGCCCGAGATATAGCTGCTGGGTCGGGTCAGGAAGGCATCAAGCGCTTCAGGCGTCCAGTTGCCGCCATGCGCCTGCATAGCTGCAGAATAGCCGGTAAACCCTTTTGCCGAAGCTACAGGGCGATCTACGATAGCGTACAGGTACGGGCCAGTGCCGTTCGCGCCGTCTTCCAATTTGTGGCAAGCGGTGCATTTACGGAACACCCTTGCTCCTTTTTCAGGATCGGCTGCTGCCAGAATCTCTTCGAAGACCACCTCTTCACCGTCGGCACTTTCGCCCGAGCTTTCGGATTCGATAACGTAGGCAGCCTCGGCATGATGGCTATCACTGCTATAGAGGACATCCGCCCCCCATTTTGCCAGAAGCAGCACCAGGAAGGTGCCAAACAGGCCTGCTGCGGCCTTGGTAACTGTCATCGTGTCGAACATTGATCGCGAGTCCACTTTAGCTGTCTTCCGGGTGTCTAAGGCTTCCCCTGACAAGAGGCAAGGTATAGACACCGCGACTAAACGCCCAATTCAAGAACTTGTTGCACGGAAACGACCAAATGACCAATCGCATCGCATTTCAGGGAGAACCCGGCGCCTATAGCCACGAGGCTTGCCGCAACGCGCGCCCGGATATGGACGCACTGCCCTGCCGCACATTCGAAGATGTGATCGAATCGGTGCGTTCGGGAGAAGCTGATCTGGCAATGTTGCCGGTAGAAAACACCACCTATGGCCGCGTCGCGGATATCCACCGCCTGCTTCCCCATAGCGGGCTGCATATTATCGATGAGGCATTTGTGAGGGTGCATATCAATTTGCTTTCCGTACCAGGCGCCAAGTTGGAAGACGTCACCGAAGCGCATTCCCACCTTGTTTTGCTGCCACAATGTGCAGGATTTTTGCGAGAGCACGGAATTCGCGGACGGGTCAGCCCTGACAATGCCCGCGCCGCGCGAGAAGTTGCTGAGGCTGGCAACAAGCATTCCGCAGCTTTGGCCAGTGAACTGGCGGGCGAAATCTACGGCCTCAACGTATTAGCGCGACATATTGAAGATCAGGGAGATAATACGACCCGGTTTCTAGTGATGTCACGAGAGGTGGACGATTCGCGTCGTGGCGAACATGGGATGATCACCAGTTTCGTCTTTCAGGTCCGAAACATCCCGGCCGCGCTATACAAGGCAATGGGTGGATTTGCCACCAATGGCATCAACATGACCAAGCTGGAAAGCTACATGGTCGACGGCTCATTCACTGCGACGCAGTTCTATGCGGATATCGTAGGCCACCCGGATGATCGCAATGTAAAATTGGCGATGGATGAACTAGAGCATTTCACCACCAATGTTGAGGTGCTTGGCGTCTACCCGGCGGCGCAGCCCCGCGGGTAACATTTCGCTGTCGCTACCCCTCCTGCAGGGCAAACTCAGAGCTCCGCGTCCCATTGCGCCAAGCGTCGAGGATGAGATCGACATTCCCATCGATGTCATCCATCGAATTGACTTCCAGATCATAGACCCTGCCTATGTGAATGACCTGTTGGTCACTCACCGCGCTGCCTTGTTCGCGGTCACCGCGCGCCATTTCTCTTTTGATTAGGAGGTCGGTGGGGCAATGCACAGCCACAAACAATACATCATGACCTGCCAGATGCCGCTTTAGCATTTCTGCCCATTCAGGCGTATCCAGAATGTGTTCGATGATCAGATTGTTCCCTGCATTTGCATAGGCCGCCAAAGACGCATGGAAACCATCAAAGAACTTGCCACGCTCGATCGACCAATCGAATTCTCTGCTTTGAAAGCGCCGCATGGGCAGAACGTCAGAGTCCCGAAGATGATCAATCGAGATGTGCCAGAATGGCACCTCTGCCGCCCTTTGCCGTGCCTGTGCCAGTGTCGTTTTCCCACTGCTGGATGCGCCGTGAAGAAAGAAGATCTGCGACATGTTTTAGGACGGGCTTATCGTTTGGGTGTTGCCAGGCTCAGACTTTGGGAACATGAAAGATCTTGCATATTGCACCTTCCATCCGGCGATATTCTCGAAATCCCATGGCTTCATAATACCCAAGCCCCTCGGGATTGGCAGCCCCAATCGTCGCGTCGATAGCAGGTAAACCCTTATACCGAGCGGCCTCAAGCGTCGATTCAAATAGTGCCCGCCCCACACCGCGTCGCGCAGCAGACGGCCGAATATGTGTGCCGATGATGCCCCAGCCGACCGCAACCTCATAGGGGTTGTTTTCGGTGGCAAGTTTCAGCGATTGGAATCCCAAAATTTCTCCGTTTGGCGTGACAGCAACACTACACCGAATACGTTCGGGATCGCTGATGTAATGCCCCAAAGCAAAAGCAGCGTTGCTGTCTTTGCTTCGCTTACCGGCAGCCACGAGTTCGGTCAGCACCTTGGCAATTCCATCAGCATCAGCCTCAACAGCTTCGCGGATGATCGGTTGATCCAATCTACTCATCTACTCCCTCATATTCAGGCACCATGCAGGTGCCGTTCTTCCATGTCCCGCGCAAATTCGCTGAGCCGCGTATGAAACTGTCGGCGGAACCTGGATTGCCCGAGCTTCAAAGACTGTAGCAATAGCCGTGCGGGAAGGGTTTTTGCGCCCAGCGATGTCTCAATCCGCAAACGTGTCCGACGTTGAGACAGTGCCAAAAGCTCGACAACCGTATCACCGTTCATTCCCTTGCTACTGGATTGAAAGCGCATCAGAGACGGGCTGTCATATTCCGTCATCTCTATGGCAATCTGACGTGGTTTACCGCGTATCTTGAACTCGGTCTCCCATGCGGTTCCGGTCTGTGGCACCGCAGAATCGGCGATTCTCCTCACTTCAATCCCGCGCCGCAAGGCCATGCGTTCAAAGCGCTCGAAATCAGAAATCATGGTGAAGACCGTATCAATCGGAACTTCGATATCTTCCTGCGCTGAAAACTGCATGTTCGTTTTACTCTGCCCTTGATTGAGTCCAGTTTCTCGTCAGTCCAATGTGTCTGCAAGCCAGTGCTGCAACAAAAAATGTGCAATCGCGCCCTTTCGGGCTGGCAGGAGCTTGGGGTGGTCCCCGGCAAAGGCCTGCATCATCTCGGTCCGGGTGACCCACATCGCATCTTCGATTTCAACCGGGTCGATCTGAATATCGCGCGAAAGGGCTTCGCCTGCACAGCCAAACATCAGGGATGCAGGAAAGGGCCAAGGCTGGCTGGAAAGATAGCGCACCTCGCCCACGGGTACTCCGGCTTCTTCCATCACCTCGCGCCGTACTGCGGCTTCGAGCGTTTCGCCGGGTTCAACGAAGCCCGCCAAAAGTGAATACATCCCCTCGGGCCAGCCAGGAGAACGGCCCATAAGAACCGAATTTCTATGCGTTATCAGCATGATAACAACCGGATCTGTGCGCGGGAAATGCTGCCCGCCACAGGATGGGCAGCTGCGTTGCCATCCAGCTTGAACCATCTCACTATGTGCACCGCACTGGGCGCAAAACTGATGCGTTTCATGCCAGCCGATCACCGCCTTGGCGGTTGCTGCCAACTCTGCATCACGCGGATTCAGCCGTGCCATGATCCGGCGTAGCTCGACAAACACATGTCCTTTGGGCAGGTCGGGGTGCTGTTGTTCGCTACCATCCACAAACTCCCCGACGGCAGAGAGGTCGAGCCCCTCGGCCGCCCAATCAGATATATCCAAGGCAAACAGTGGCGATCCGTCGTCCATACACCCAAGCAAGACAGGCACTTCGATCACACCGCCCGGACCATTATTGAGAATATCGAGGGACATGGGAAGCAGCGCAAGCTGATCCACGGCGTCACCCCTAGCCAAAATTTTGCCGCGCCACAGCAGAACACATTTTGCTGACGGGTCAACTTGTGCCTGCGCCAATTTGTCCGCATCGCCTCGCAGCAATCCCGCCCGGTCCAGCCCAGAGCCGCCAAAAGTTACCTGTTCTGCGCGTTTCATGCCTGTCATTCCTGTATTTGCGCAAAGGGCTGCCATGTCTTGACCACCGGTGCAACGGGGTATTCACAGATCAATATTTCTTGCGCCGTCGAAAGACCGCAGCAATGCCTCGGAATTTGCACTAAATACAACTCATAGTGAAGTTTACGTTACACAATCATCCAGAAGTAAAAATATTGAAAGCCGAAGTTTTCCTGCCTCAAAATCGATATTCCAAAGGTCGCGCGCACATTCGGATCCTGGCGACCTCTGATCTTCATATGCACATGACGTCATACGACTATTATGCCGATCGCCCCAATCCTGATGTCGGACTCGCCCGCACCGCAAGCATGATCCGGGTCGCCCAAGAACAGGCGGAACGCAACGGGGCGCTGGTTTTGCTATTCGACAATGGCGATAGCCTGCAAGGTACCCCGTTTGGCGACTGGGCGGCCGAAGCCATGCCAGCCCAACACCCTTTGCCAAAGGCGTTCAATATCCTGGGGTATGATGCAGTCGGATTGGGCAACCACGATTTTGGATTTGGACTAAAGTTCATAAATCGCATCACAGGTCAGTTCGAGTGTCCGGTTGTTTGCAGCAACATGAAAAGCAACACCCCCGAACAGGGCTGGGTGTCCCAAGCAATTCTGCAGCGCACAATCAGTGTCGGTGGAGAAGATGTTCCTATTAGCATAGGTGTTCTTTCTGTCCTGCCACCTCAGACCGCCCGGTGGGAGGCGCATATGCTGCGGGATGACGTGCAAATTGCCGACATCCTAACCGCAGCACAACGTACAGCAGCAGAACTGCGCAAAGATGGATGCGATTTGATCGTCGCGCTGGCTCATTCAGGCCTCGGTTCGGCAGAGGCACAGCCAGAACTGGAAAATGCCGTTATTCCGCTTGCGGCCCTGACAGGCATTGATGCAATCGTTGCTGGCCATACACACCTGACTCTGCCGGGCGCGGCGCATGTCGGTTTGAAACGTGTCGACAGCAATCGCGGACTTGTAAATGGCAAACCGGTAGTGATGCCGGGTTGGGCAGGCTCACATCTCGGCCTCATTGATTTGACACTGGGTCGAGACATTGACGGCTGGCACATCGTCAAGAGCGAAGCCGAATTACGCGCAGTCAATCAAGCAAAATCGCCGGTGACCGATTGTCCCGAGTTGGCGCAGTTATTTGCCCAAGGCCACACAGCAACACGCGCCCGCGCGGCAAAGCCCGTCGGCAATGTCCCACACCCTTTACACAGCTATTTTTCGTTCTGCGCCCCTGATCGTGGATTGGCGCTTATCGCAACCGCTCAGGCTGCAGCGCTTCGACCGTACCTTATAAATACCGAGTGGGCAGACCATCCAGTCCTGTCAGCCGCCGCCCCGACCAAATTCGGAGGCCGCGCAGGCACTCGATATTATACCGATGTCTCGGCGGGAAGTATCTCGGTACGCAATGTGGCTGATCTGTGCGTGTTTCCAAACGAGTTGCGCGCCACCTTGATCACCGGGGAACAGGTTCGTGACTGGCTTGAGATGTCCGCCGGACTGTTCAATCAGCTTTCGCTGAATGATCCCGTCAACCTCATCGATCCTCTGCGGGCCGGGTATTATTTTGATGTACTGCATGGCGTGACCTGCCGGTTCGACCTGTCTCAACCCGCTCGTTTCGATGCAACCGGACGGATCACAGATCCCGGCCATAGCCGCGTTCGCGATCTTGCATTTCAAGGGCTGCCTGTCGCCCCCGATCAAAGGTTTGTTGTTGCACTCAACAATTATCGCGCCAGCGGGGGCGGTAATTTTCCTGTCGACTTTCAAGCAGATCAGATCAACCTGCCGTCGCTGCGCATTCACGAAATCCTGTGCGACTACATCGCGGGAAGATCGCCCGTAGACCCATTGGAACAAGCTCCTCAACCGTTTACTTTTGAGCCGACCCGAAGCCGTGGAGCAATTCTGACCACCGGTCCTGGCGCGGACAAATACCTGGAAGAATTGGCGGATTATGATCCCCAGATACTGCCCCGTGATACCGATGGGTTTATGCGTATTCATCTGACCTTCTGACGGGTTGCCATTTTACAGCCGGAGGCCTATATCGGTGTTCGAGAGGTTGGCGCGGGCGAGCGCCTCGCCAACCTGGTCAGGTCCGGAAGGAAGCAGCCACAACGAGCCCCGCTTGGGTCGATGTCCAACCTCTCACTTTGAACCCATTAGCCGTAGGAGGGCGTTTATGATTGTAGCAATGACCCTTCGGGCAGACAGGTTCTGATTCATTTTTCCAGCTGACTGCCTGAGTACCTCACCTGCGAATGCGCGTCCGCCATTCGACAGGATCGTTGTTTCTATCACAGGCAGACACATGTCACCTTCCTTATCGGACCTCGGATGGTCCTCTCACTTTGCAGCTCAGCATGCGGCTGAGCCCTCTCTTCTCCCCTTTCGCATCGCAGCTGTTCACCGGGATCGGTTGATCGGGTTGAGTCAAGAAGGCGAGACTCCCCTACTCTCCCCAGACCAATCGACTGGTGCTTTTGCCGTCGGAGATTGGGTACTGACCGATGAAAACAAACGCGTTCGCAGTGTTCTGGAACGGCGCAGCCTGCTGCAGCGCCGGGCCGCGGGCACAGGCGTCGCAGCACAGTTAATCGCGGCCAATGTGGATGTGCTGTTCATCGTCAGTTCCTGCAATGCCGACTTCAACCTGCCCCGACTAGAGCGCTATCTTGCGTTGGCCCATCAGGCAGGCAGCTATCCGGTGATCGTTCTGACCAAGTCGGACACCTGCGACAACGCAATTGCTTATGTCGAACAGGCCCAGTCACTGGCCCCGTTTCTGACAGTTTTGGCCGTAAATGCCTTGGATCAGTCCGATATCGAACAGGTCCTGTCGTGGTGCCCAAAGGGACAGACCAGCGCCCTGGTCGGATCGTCTGGCGTTGGCAAGACGACACTCGCCAACGGGATGACCGGGCAGGATCAAGCCACCGCAGGCATTCGCGAAGATGATGCGCGTGGCAGGCACACAACAACAGCGCGTGCGTTAAATCGAATGAGCAACGGAGGTTGGTTGATCGATACACCCGGTATGCGTGCGTTGCGCCTGCTGGACGCGCAAGAGGGTGTGGACGAGGTGTTCTCGGACATCTCGGACCTGAGCCTGAACTGTCGATTCTCTGATTGTCAGCACGACACCGAGCCCGGCTGTGCGATACAGGCTTCAATCGAATCCGGTGCACTTGATCCCGCACGGCTGGACCGATGGCGCAAGCTGCGTCGCGAAGATCAGCACAATTCGGCTTCGGTGGCACAGGCACGCGCACGCGATAAAGCGTTTGGAAAAATGGTGCGCAGCGTGATGCACGAGAAAAAATCCCGCAAGGGACTTTGACCATTCTGGGCACCGGTTACCGGTGCCCAGCAGTTCAGGCGATCAACCGGGGCCAGACGGCAGCGTTTCGCCGGGCAAACGCGCCGATATGGCCGACTTCAGATAACCCGAATTCATTTGCCGAAAGCGGATGGCGCCGCGCGCCAGAACCATAGAGATCGGCAAGCCGCCAAACCGCCTCGGGGGGCACAACCTGATCATCCTCAAAGGCGAATATGTCAACTTGCTTGCCCATGTCGGCCCAGCGGTTTGCCGGCAAGGTGTTTCCGATTTCGGGTACATAGCTTTGAGGCGCTGTGCACCATTTGCGCCATTGCCAGTAAACTTGGGAAGGCAGATTTGTTCCAAAACCCAAAGCCTTTCCAGGCAAATACCCGAGCGCATGTACCGCCAGGGGCGCATGACCGTACCAGAACAACGTCGCCAAAGCGCGGTAAGGCCAAGGATGATCCCTCAGCGTTACCAGGCCGGAACAGACACATATCATCCTGTCGATCTGATCGAAATCGGGTTGGACCGGACCAAACATCCCGCCCAAAGAATGCCCGATACTCCAAAGCTTGGCCTGTGGAAACCTCCGCCGCATTTCGGTCCGTGCAGCCGGAATGTCGATCAGCGCCCAATCCGCCATGGTGACACGCGATTGCTTTTGTGAGCCTGTCAGAGAGTGACCAAAATCCCTGTAGTCATAAGTCAGGCAGGCCATGCCGTGCGCTTCTGCAAGCCAACTTGCGAAATGTTGGTAGTAATCTCGGGGCACACCGGTTGCGCCGTTGATCACAACAACTTTGTCCGGTTTTGCGACTGGATGATAGAGCCGGGCCGACAGTATTGCCGGGCCGGACTGAAACTGAATGTCCTCGGTGACAACCGCTTGCTGTGTGTCCAACATGGTGCCCTCTGAAATCAACTGAACCGATCAGTTCACCCAAGGCGCGCCGAGTCAAGGTTGACGTGGCTAGACCGTGCGTCACATGCCATGATCAATCTTCTTGACACCCGAACGATTGTACCGCTAGCGATGACGTGATGGTTCTCGCGCCCAACCGGGCCGGGATGAAAAGGGAACACGGTGCGGTTCTGCCCGGATAAACCCGGAACGAACCCAGTCCGAGACTGCCCCCGCAACTGTAAGCGGAGAGCGATGTCGAAATGCCACTGGCCTTGAAGGCCGGGAAGGTCGGCAAAGCAATGACCCGCGAGTCAGGAGACCTGCCATCAAAACGAAACTGAAACTCGGGCGGGGTGTCCGGGCAGGGCAAGACCGCATGCATGCTGTCCCTCCTGATTGATGCCCCTGCCCTGCGCGGAGGGCGCATGAATGATCTGGAAGACCAACACGCATAAATTCTCGGCAACAATTTGCCAACGGACCGGGAAAAACTGCCCCGCTTTGGCACGAATGGCACGGGCACTGGCCAATTCGGTTGGAAAAGCTGGCCCCACGACCACCGCAGGATTCGGAATCGAAGGAAGCTGCGATCTGACTCATTGCACCAGTGGATGCACCGCCCGATTTCGCTCCGGTCCGGAAGAAACCCGAGTGTTCTGTGATGCCGATTCAGACGTCGCGATCGACCATCTGGACAGCTATGCAGACCTGATGTTTGGCACGGACTCGCGCCCCATCCCTGCAGGCACCTTGTCCCGACCGCCGTGCGCAATGCTGGAAGTGTTAGCCCTGAGCGGAAACACTCGGGCGCAGGCTGAATACCGTCCGTCGGCCTGATCGCTATTCGGCTACCAGGACACTGGCAGGCGCAGTCGCCCAGCGCAGCTGCGCGTCGGTTTCAACTGCACATGGGCGTAAGGCTCGCAACCTTTTCAATGCCTCGTCCGGGTGCTCTCCACACTCGACCATCAAGCGCAATACAGCCATACCAGAGCGGCCACATCCGCCTTTGCAGTGGATTAGTACTCGGCCTCCACCCGACAATGCGTGGCGAGCAGACTCGCTGGCATCCGCCCAGCGCATATCAATGTCGTTGCAGGGTATACCGTAATCCTCGACTGGCAGATGAACCCAGCGACAAGCGCGGCTGCGAACATCGGCCCCAAAATCCCTGGCGCCATCAAGGATCATCTCGACCTCAGTGGTCATTGACAGAATAAGGCCGGGCTTCCATCCGGTAACCGCATCAAGATCACCGGAATAGTCTCCTCCTCGCCCTGGCATTGAGGTTAACGCAAGCGAGCCCCCGCCCACTTGAAGTGCATGGATAACAATCTGAGCCATTCTACGCTCCCCCCGAAACGCTGATCAGAAAATCTTTCTGGCTGGTCTTAGACTGTACGATATTAACCGCGTCGGACGGCAATCCAAAATGAAAATCCTCGCGGCTTGCTGTGGACGCGGGCAGCGGGGGCCTCTACGCTGCGGCGTAATTCGAATCCGACAGAGCAGACATGACCGATACGCCAAGCCCCGCCTACCAGGTTCTTGCCCGCAAATACCGTCCTGAAACCTTTACCGATCTGGTCGGTCAGGACGCGATGGTACGCACACTGAAAAACGCGTTCGAGGCGGACCGGATCGCCCAGGCCTTTATCATGACCGGCATTCGTGGCACCGGTAAAACAACCACAGCCCGGATCATCGCGAAGGGGATGAATTGCATCGGGCCTGATGGCGAAGGTAAACCCACCACCGAACCCTGCGGTCAGTGCGAGCATTGCGTCGCCATCATGGAAGGCCGCCACGTTGATGTGATGGAGATGGATGCCGCCAGCCGGACTGGTGTGAACGACATCCGTGAAATCATCGACAGTGTCCGCTACCGTGCCGCCAGCGCACGCTACAAGATTTACATTATCGACGAGGTCCACATGCTCTCGACCAGCGCTTTCAACGCGCTGCTCAAGACGCTTGAGGAACCACCCGAGCATGTGAAATTCATCTTCGCCACGACCGAGATCCGCAAGGTCCCGGTCACGGTTTTGTCGCGCTGCCAACGTTTCGATTTGAGGCGGATCGAACCCGAAGATATGATCGGCCTGTTGCGCAAGATCGCTGAATCCGAGAAAGCGCAGATCGCCGATGACGCATTGGCGCTAATCACCCGAGCCGCCGAAGGATCTGCCCGTGACGCAACCTCGCTGTTGGATCAGGCGATTTCGCACGGTGCGGGTGAAACCAGCGCAGATCAGGTGCGCGCAATGCTTGGGCTGGCGGATCGGGGTCGAGTGCTGGATCTGATGGACATGATCCTGCGCGGTGATGCGGCCAGTGCTTTGACCGAACTTAGCGGACAATATGCAGAAGGTGCTGATCCTCTGGCAGTGCTCCGCGATCTGGCTGAGATCACCCATTGGGTTTCGGTGGTCAAAATCACCCCTGATGCCGCCGAAGATCCAACCGTTTCGCCTGACGAGCGCGCCCGAGGCCAACAGATGGCCGAAGCGCTGCCAATGCGTGTTCTGACCCGCATGTGGCAAATGCTGCTGAAAGCTCTGGAAGAGGTCTCGGCTGCACCCAACGCCATGATGGCCGCAGAAATGGCTGTGATCCGCCTGACCCATGTGGCCGACTTGCCAAGTCCGGAAGAACTGATCAAGCGCTTAAAGGATGCACCTCCCCCCCCAATCCCGGGCCGGGTTCGGGTATCGGAGTGCCAGGCCAGGCGAGCGCTGCGCCACAGGCCTCTGCCCGACCGGCCTATACCTCTTCGGCCATCGGTGGGAATGCAGGCGGACCGAGTGCAGCTCTGGCTCAGGACGTACAGGCAGCACTAGCGCGGTATCCCACTTTTGAACATGTGGTTGAATTAATCCGTACCAACCGGGATGTGAAACTGCTGGTCGAGGTCGAAAACGGGGTACGCCTCGTGTCGTACCAACCGGGACGGATCGAATTTACCCCGGCCGACAATGCCCCGACCGATCTGTCTCAACGGTTGGGTGCATCGCTGCAACGCTGGACGGGTAACCGTTGGGCAGTATCGATTGTCTCAGAAGGCGACGCTCCGACAATTGCGGAAGTTCGGGATGCTGCTGATCTGGCTCTCAAAGCCGAAGCGGAAAAGCATCCACTGGTGCAAGCGGTTCTGAGTCATTTCCCGAAAGCGCGGATCAAAAGCATCGAAACAGCCGAGCAACGCGCTGCTCAGGTCGAAACTGAAGCCCTGCCCGAAGTAGATGACGAATGGGATCCGTTCGAGGAAGACTGATCCTGTAAGCGATCTACTCAATCCAGCCAGGTGCTCCCGTGCCGCCACGGCTCCTCGGCTGACGCCGACGATCCTGCCCGGGCCAAACGGGAGGAAAGGTCTTGTCAAAGGTCTTGACGACGGGCGGGAGTGTCCTGACCTCTTGTGTCGCGCGGTTACGCTTCGTATCTAGGCCTCAAATCGAGTGACAGGAGATTACCGATGCTTAAAGGACTCGGCGGCCTGGGTGACATGGCCAAAATGATGAAATCTGCACAGGACTTGCAGACCAAGATGACCGAGATGCAGGAAGAGCTGAACAACCTGATGGTTGTCGGTGAATCCGGCGCCGGCCTGGTCAAAGCCACCGCAACCGCCAAGGGTGAGTTGAAAGGTCTGGATATTGACCCGTCGATCTTCAACAGCGATGACAAGGAAGTGGTCGAGGATCTCATCCTCGCTGCGATCAAGGACGCCCAGACCAAGGCGCAGGAGCGCTCGCAGGCTGAAATGGCCAAGCTGACCGAAAGCATGGGTCTGCCCGCAGACATCAAGCTGCCGTTCTGATGCACCTTCCTGACGGATCAATGGCCGGGGCTTACTTACCCGGCCTCTTTGCAGGAGCTTCGCGGTGAGTTCGAACAGCGACATCGACAATCTGATCGACCTTATGGCCAAGCTGCCCGGCCTCGGCCCTCGCTCGGCCCGACGCGCCGTCCTGCACCTGATCCGCAAACGCGCCCTGCTTCTAACGCCGCTTTCAGATGCCATGCAGCAGGTGGCTGTCACTGCCCGTGAATGCCTAAACTGCGGCAATGTGGGCACAACCGATATCTGCGACATCTGCAATAGCGAAGACCGTGCAACCGGGGAACTGTGCGTCGTAGAAGACGTCGCCGACCTCTGGGCGATGGAGCGCGCCGGGGTTTTCAAGGGTCGCTACCATGTTTTGGGCGGCACATTGTCAGCACTGGACGGTGTCGGTCCGGTTGAATTACGTATTCCTCGGCTAAAGGATCGGGTTCTGGCCGAGGGTATCACCGAGATCATCCTCGCCCTAAACGCCACCGTTGATGGCCAAACCACCGCGCATTACATCGCCGACCAACTAGATGGACAGGTCCGCCTGACTTCCCTAGCGCAGGGCGTCCCGATTGGAGGCGAGTTGGATTACTTGGACGATGGGACGATCACAGCAGCGCTTAGGGCAAGGAAGGAACTTTAGACCGTCAGACCAAGGCCGAAGCATCACCTTTCCTTGAGAACAGCATCCAGCTTCTCGAATGCTTGCTTCCATCCGCCTTCGCCTGCACTTCCGGCAGGCACACCCCGATGGACCATGGTCATGCGTGTCCTACCATCCTGTTCGAGAAGATCAATAATCACCTCGGTTAAGTCTGGGCTTCCCTCGGGCATCCCCATATCTTTTGGCGAAATAATATTTCCATCCTCGTCACACATGCTCTCGGTATAGACCAACCGGGACGGTTCTGAGATTTCTTTATATACGCCAGTAAACCACATCCTCATGGTGGTATCCGGCGTTTTCATTTCCATACAGACCTTTCGTATACCTCCGACACGCAAATCGATCTCTGCAGTTGGAACTGAGAACCCTTTGGGCCCATACCATTTCTGAAAAAGCGCCGGATCGGTCCACATACGCCAGACCCGGTTCGCCGGAGCCTGGAATTCCTGCACAATTCGCACCCAGTTTTCTGAGTCACTCATCATTCAAATCCTTTATTTCGCTAAGTAGTTTTTCCATCGCTTCAAACCGAACCTCCCAAATATGACGATATTGGTCAGTCCAGTTTGCAATCGATTCCAAAGGCTCCGGGTTTAGTCTGCAGGGTCGGAACTGAGCGTTTCTTGAACGCTCAATCAGCCCGGCCTCTTCCAAACACGAAGATGTTTAGAGATTGCCGGCATGCTTACATCGAACGGCTCGGCCAGTTCTTTTACTGTTGCTTCTCCTTGTGCCAATCGCGCCAGCATGGCGCGGCGCGCAGGGTGCGCAAGAGCGGCAAATGCAAAATCCAATTTTTTGTCGTCAGTCATAATCCCATTAATAAATCACATGGTTAATTAATCAACTGGTAAAATAAAAGGATGAACCACCCTGCAGTTTGAATCTCTCGAATTCTCTTTGGAAGAGAATGGTTTGCGGTTACTAAGGGTCAGTATCACTTGCGATTTGGAATGATCTGATGTCCCGACTTTTTGCCTTGACCCTGGCCGCCTTCAGCGCCACCGCCGCCCTGTCGCAGGAACTCATCGACAAAGGCTTCGTCGAGGGCTGGAACATCATGATGGACCCCAACCTCGGAAATGGGTGCCTGATCCAGACCGTGTATCAGGATCTCTCGGTGGTGCGGCTGGGCTATGACGCGCTGGACAATCGTGGGTATTTCACCGTTTACAACAAGGCTTGGGGCGACATCAAACCAGGGCAGAGCTATCCGATCCGGTTCGAGTTGGACGGCAAGAGCTTTGATGCCACCGCCATCGGGTTCAAACAGGATCGCGTGCCCGGCGCGACGGTGTTCTTTACCGACCGGAGCTTCGTCACCTCGATTGCGCAGAACAAGACCATGACCGTTTACAACCCAGAGGGTCAGACTGTCATGGCAATTGATCTGAAAGGCACGGCCAAAGCGCTGGAATATGCGCGCGATTGCCAGAACAAAAAGCTTTAACGAATCGGATCAAACACGGCGTCTTTGGCAGTGCAGTCGCGGATAACATCCCGGCCACATGGAACGGGCTTGAGATCGCGGGACAGGCACAGGCGGACCTCTTCGATATATCCCTGCTTGCAGGTGATCGAGATCATGTCTGGTTCCAGATTGGGGTTGGCCTTGAGAAATGCTTCTTCCACCACCGAAGCAGGCATTTTGACCGACGCATCGAGTTTACGAAACACGTCGGGTCGCGTGACGCCTTCATAGGCCTTTCGTGACAGCGCAAAATAGTCTGGCGCACTCAGACCCGAGCAGGTTCCGTGCTTTTTCCATTGATGCCATGCCAGCCCGGATGAGCCCTGAATGTCCTCCATTTCCCGTGTCATACGGCGTGATGGCGGAGCCTCAACCGTGCGGCAGTAAGAGGGCCAGCCCTGGTGATATTGCGGCCATAGCCCGTGCAGGATCCATCCGTGATCGTGCCGGGCATCGCATTGTTCCGATCCGCGCGCATCCCCCTCGCGGGCGCACCAGTTGGGTGACCAGCTAAGCGACAGGACATAGTAGTCGAATTCTCCCGCTTGCTCGCCATCGGCCAGCGCTGCCATCGCGCTGAAGAACCACAATACCAGCCCCAGAATACCTTGGCGCATTCGCCTCTTCCCTTCTTTAGTTGTCGCGACTATATAGGCCCCAAGTTCCCCGACAACGGAAACCTGCCCCAAAGCCTCGGGGCCGCCGCATTCCGGCGACGGGACAGATGTATTTATAGGAGACGGGCTGATGGCAAAACCGCTTATGGCCAAGGCAACCGCCGTATGGCTGGTGGACAACACCACGATCAGCTTCAAGCAGATCGCGGATTTCGTAGGGATGCACGAGCTTGAGGTGCAGGGCATCGCGGATGGTGATGTGGCTGCTGGTGTCAAAGGATTTGATCCGATTGCCAACAACCAGCTGACTCAGGAAGAGATTGATACAGCGCAGAACAATCCGCTGCACAAGCTGAAACTCAAATTCAACCCGGCGGCTTCAGGCGAAGAAAAACGCCGCGGCCCGCGCTACACGCCGCTCTCCAAGCGGCAGGACCGTCCGAACTCGATCCTGTGGCTAGTCAAGTTCCACCCGGAACTCAGCGATGGTCAGATCGCCAAGCTGGTTGGCACCACCAAGCCGACCATCCAGTCGATCCGCGAGCGGACGCACTGGAACATCTCGAACATGCAGCCGATCGATCCGGTTGCTCTGGGCCTGTGCAAACAGTCCGAACTGGATGCCATCGTGCAGAAGGCTGCGGCCAAGAAAGCTGCTGAAGGCGGCGTTATGAGCGATGATGAGCGTCGCAAGCTGGTGTCGACCGAGCAATCGCTGGAAATGGATTCTGCACCTAAGATCCCGACCGCGATTGAAGGCCTAGAGACGTTCTCGCTATCCGACGAGCCTGAAGACAAAGAAGACGATGAGCCAATCGTTGATGCCGATAGCTTCTTCAACCTGCCCAAAGGTGGCGGCGACGACGAAGACGAAGAAGATCTGCGCCCCTGACGCGCTCACGGCCCCGATATTCAATACTCGGGGCCACATTCCCAAGGGAAACTGATGCTTAGCATTCTGTCCGCAGTTTTTGGACCGCACCGCGCCGTATCGATCTATGTGTTCCTGAAATCCTGGTGGTTGGCGATCACCGGCGCCATCGCAATGATTGCCATCGTTGCAGGCTTATTGTTGCTGAATGACGACGGCAAGCACGAGCACGAAGCGTTTCTAACCGTTGCCGTTTTGTCAGCGACGCCGATTAATGGAGACCTCAAAAACGGGGTTATTGCATCGGTGCGCTTGCCTGATGGTTCGGCAACTTCGATTACGTCTACAGAAAGCCCTATCGCGCGTTCAGTGGGTACAGAGGCCTGCATAGAAAAACGTGTGTACGTGGCGAGCGGTGAGCCGCGATACAGGTTCAAGCTGCCGCGGTACTGCGAAGCAAGTTAGTAAAGCAAAACCGCCCGGTGTCTGCACCGGGCGGTTTTCATTCAAATCATCTGGAATGCGATGCCTGCGATGATGGCCCCACTGATGCCCAGCCCCAGATAGGTTGCAAATACGCGAGGTTTGACCAGCGACCACACCGCCGCCATTGCTGGGATTGAGCTGACGGCTCCAGCCACCATGAATGACATCGCAGCACCTGCGCTCATACCCTGTTCCATAAGGCCTGCCAGCAGCGGTGGCGCGACGTAAGAGTTCAGATAGGCCGGCATTCCGACCAATGCCGCTACAACGATGGGAACAACGCCTTCACCGCCGACGACTCTGGCAATCAGGTCCGCTGGAACATAGCTGACCAGCAGTGCTTCGAGCACGTAAGCAAAGGCCAGCCATTTCAGCAGGAATAAACCGTTGTGGACAAACTCAGCCCGAAAACGCGTGCGGCGTTCAGGCTCGTTCCAGAACTGCCATACGGGCTTGTCATCCTTCTTTGGTCCGCATCCACAGCATCCCGTTGGATTGTATTCGCGCAACGGCTGTGCGAAGGCACCACCTCTCATCAGGGCGCGTACGGCGAATCCACCGAACAGCCCCAAGGCAACGGCGGCCACGGCTTTGCCGATCGCAAACGGCCAGCCCAACGCACCAGCTGTGATAAGCAATGTCGGCGGGTCGATAAGCGGGGAACTGAGCCAGAATGCCATGACTGCCGACAAGGGCGCACCCAGGGCCAGCAATCCCGCGATGAACGGGATGACTTCGCAGGAACAAAAGGGCGCCAGTCCGCCAAACAAAGCTGCAAAAAAAATCATCCGCGTCTCACGCCCTTCAAACGCGCGGGCTACCATCACTTCAGCTCCGGTTGCCTTGAGGTAGGACAGCAGCAAAACGGCAAACAGGATGTATTGCCCTGTATGCGCAAGTGCCTTACCGGCAAATGTCACGATTTCGGCCCAGTTGCTTGGGTCAAGAACGGCCACCAGCACCAGGATGACCACGATCAGCGCCCACGGCGTTTTTATCAGACTGACCAGATTTCTCGCCGAGGGTTTGGGGTTTTGGGTCAACTCAGCCATCGTTCGCGGCCTTTCCCACCTCATCTGCACAGCACTCGCTGAGGATGAACTGTGCGAGATTTCTCAACTCATCAAAGCACGCCCGATTGATTGTAGTGCGCCCGATCTTTTCTTGTTCAACAACACCACCAGCAGCGAGAAACCGCAGATGATGCGCCAATGTCGACGGCGCGATGCCCGTACGAGACTGGATTTCTCCGACAGTCAGCCCGGTCTCGCCGGCACGCACCAACGTTTTCAGAACTTTCAGCCGGGCTTCGGACCCCATAGCCGAAAAACCGGCAGCGGCTTCTTCCCACACAAGTTTTCTCCATATAACTAGGTTTCTAGTTATATGGCTCAATAACCAACCAACGTCAACCAAACAGTTGCGAACGGTCATAAGTCCAGATTGCTTCCACCTTAAGTCCAGCCTATAACGACGCCATGGGCATTTCGGTCGACACGTTCTTTCTTGAGCGCAACGGGCAAGGCACGTTGCAGGCGCAGCTTCAGCAGCTGATCGCCGAAGGCATTCTTTCAGGGCGTTTTCATGTTGGTGAGAAACTGCCCTCGTCCCGCAAACTTGCGGCTCATCTGGGTGTCAGCCGGATTACCGTTACCCTTGCCTACACTGAGCTTCTGGCAAACGATTATCTGACCGCCAAAGGCCGGTCGGGATACTATGTGTCGGAAAACGCTCCGGTGCCGCCAACCTACGCCCCGGTTCGGCGTGATAACGAGAGTGTAGACTGGGACCGTGCCTTTGCCCGCCGTTTTTCGGATGGCGATGTATTGACCAAGCCCAGCAACTGGCGCGACTACCGCTATCCGTTCATCTATGGTCAGGTCGACAGAAAACTGTTCGACCACGCAAACTGGCGCCTCTGTGCAGTAAGGGCGCTTGGACACAAAGATTTCCATTCATTGACCGGGGACTATGTCGACCAGGATGATCCTCTGCTACTTGAATTCATTGCAAGACACACTCTGCCACGCAGAGGCATCGTGGCTCGGCCCGAGGAAATCCTGATCACTCTGGGTGCTCAGAACGCACTTTGGCTGGCCTCGCGCATTTTGCTAAACCGGAATCGAAGAGCCGCGATTGAGGATCCCTGCTATTACGCCTTGCGTGATCTTCTGATCCACTCAGACTGCCAGCTATCCTATCTGAAGGTTGATCGTGAGGGTTTGCTCCCAGATACGATACCGGATGATACTGACGTAATTTTCACCACTCCCAGCCACCAGTGCCCTACCACCGCAACGATGCCGGTTGATCGCCGCAATGCCCTGTTGAGCCGCGCCCGGGAATTGGACGCAATGATTGTCGAGGATGACTATGAGTTCGAGATGTCATTTCTGGGTGCACCGTCGCCAGCGCTGCGATCGATGGATCGGGACGGGCGGGTGATCTATGTAGGCAGCTTCTCAAAATCTCTGTTTCCGGGGCTTCGTCTGGGCTACATGGTCGGTTCCGAGCCCTTCATCCGCGAAGCCCGGGCACTCCGGTCACTCGTGCTGCGCCACCCTCCCGGCCACATGCAGCGCACAGCAGCCTATTTTCTGTCGCTCGGTCACTACGACGCGCAGATCAGACGGATGTCCAAAACACTGCAACGCCGACGAGAAGCAATTGAAGAAGCGATCAAGCAGTATGGCCTGACGGTGGCAGGTCGCGGCATGCTTGGCGGCTCTTCGATCTGGATGCAGGCACCAGAACGTATCGACACGACGAAACTGGCAAGCGATCTGCAGCGCCAAAGCGTCCACATTGAACCGGGCGAGCCCTTCTTTTCGGGCCCGAACCGACCGCAGAACTACTATCGATTGGGGTATTCTGCGATTTCGTCAGCGCGTATCGGACCCGGCATCCAGCAAATCGCTGAGACTATTCGTCAGTCTTGAGGCGTACTGGACCTAAGTCACCACCAGTTCTGGCCCTAACGCCACAGACACCCGTACGCCAAAACCGACCAGAAAACCGGGTCCCTAACCTCGGTCCCGCCATCTATGATCGGAGATTACGCAGATGAAGATGACCACCGAAGAAGCCTTTGTAAAAACCCTGCAGATGCATGGCATCGAACATGCGTTCGGAATCATCGGTTCTGCGATGATGCCAATTTCTGACATTTTTGAGAAAGCTGGTATCACTTTTTGGGATTGCGCGCACGAAGGTTCGGGCGGAATGATGGCTGATGGCTACACCCGCGCGACCGGCAAAATGTCGATGATGATCGCCCAGAACGGCCCCGGCATCACCAACTTTGTCACCGCTGTTAAGACTGCTTACTGGAACCACACCCCGCTGCTGCTGGTCACTCCGCAGGCCGCCAACAAGACCATGGGTCAGGGCGGTTTCCAGGAGATGGAGCAGATGCGCATGTTCGCCGACTGCGTTTGCTATCAGGAAGAAGTGCGTGACCCAAGCCGTATGGCCGAAGTGCTGAGCCGCGTCATCATGAACGCCAAACGCGCGTCGGCCCCTGCGCAGATAAACGTCCCGCGCGACTTCTTCACTCAGGTCATCGACATCGATTTGCCTGCTGTTGTTGAATTCGAGCTGCCTTCGGGTGGCGCAACGGCTGTGTCCGAAGCTGCCGCGCTGCTGTCGAACGCAAAGAACCCTGTCATCCTGAACGGTGCAGGCACAGTTCTGTCGAATGGTGGCATCGAAGCGTCGAAAGCACTGGCCGAGCGTCTGGACGCTCCGGTTTGCGTTGGTTACCAGCACAACGACGCCTTCCCCGGCTCGCACCCGCTTTTCGCTGGCCCGCTGGGCTATAACGGCTCGAAAGCCGGTATGCAGTTGATCAAGGAAGCAGACGTTGTTCTGTGCCTCGGCACCCGCCTGAACCCGTTCTCGACTCTGCCGGGTTACGGCATGGAGTACTGGCCGGCAGACGCGAAGATCATTCAGGTCGACATCAACCCTGACCGTATCGGCCTGACCAAGAAGGTCTCGGTTGGTATCGTGGGCGATGCGGCAACTGTTGCCACCAACATTCTGAATCAGCTGTCTGATACAGCCGGTGACGAAGGTCGTGATGCGCGCAAAGCGAAGATCGCAGAAACCAAATCGCGCTGGGCGCAAGAGCTGACCTCGATGGATCACGAGCAGGACGATCCGGGCACCACCTGGAACGAACGTGCCCGTGCTGCCAAGCCGGATTGGCTGAGCCCCCGTAAAGCATGGCGCGCAATCCAGTCCGCTCTGCCAAAAGAGGCGATCATCTCGTCCGACATCGGCAACAACTGCGCCATCGGCAACGCGTACCCTTCGTTCGAAGAAGGTCGCAAATATCTGGCCCCCGGCCTGTTCGGCCCCTGTGGCTATGGTCTGCCTTCGGTCATCGGCGCCAAGATCGGCTGCCCAGATGTACCTGTTGTCGGTTTCTCGGGTGATGGTGCCTTCGGCATCGCAGTCACCGAACTGACCGCCATCGGTCGCGAAGAATGGCCCGCCATCACCCAGGTTGTGTTCCGCAACTATCAGTGGGGTGCGGAAAAGCGCAACTCGACCCTGTGGTTCGATGACAACTTCGTCGGCACAGAGTTGGACACCAAAGTGTCTTATGCTGGCATCGCCAATGCGTGCGGCCTGAAAGGCGTCATCGCACGCACTCAGGACGAGTTAACCGCTGCACTGAGCCAGGCGATCGAAGACCAGAAGAACGGCATCACCACACTGATCGAAGCAATGATCAACCAGGAACTGGGTGAACCCTTCCGCCGTGACGCGATGAAGAAGCCAGTTGAAGTTGCCGGTATCGACGCGGCTGACATGCGACCACAGCAGGTTTGATCGCTGTAAAGTCAAAGTCCGGACCGGGTTCAACCGGTCCGTCAAACAAAAGCAGAGGAAGAGGCTTTCGCGCTCTCTTCCTCTGAGTGGTTAAGCCCGGCGTTCCTACGCTCCAGAGCGTCCAACACGCGCAGGCACCATGGCGATTCGCCACAGGGAGAGAGATAACGTGAACCAACAACCAAACCTCAACCTATCCCCGCCTGTGTCAGATGAGATTCGCCGCACCACCTGCTACATGTGCGCCTGCCGCTGCGGTATCAACGTGCACATGAAGGATGGAAAGGTCGCCTATATCGAAGGCAACCGGGATCATCCGGTGAACAAAGGGGTGCTTTGCGCCAAAGGCAGCGCAGGGATCATGCAGGTGAACGCACCGTCGCGGCTGCGCGCACCACTGAAACGGGTCGGGCCGCGCGGTTCGGGTGAGTTCGAGGAAATCAGCTGGGACGAGGCGCTGGAGATCGCTGTCGGTTGGCTGAAACCGATCCGCGAAGACAATCCCGAAAAACTGGCCTTTTTCACGGGCCGCGACCAAAGCCAGAGCTTCACCAGTTTCTGGGCGCAGAATTTCGGCACCTGTAACTATGCAGCCCATGGCGGGTTCTGCTCGGTCAACATGGCAGCAGGTGGCATCTACACGATGGGCGGCGCATTTTGGGAGTTTGGTCAACCTGATTGGGATCACACCAAGCTGTTCATGCTGTTCGGTGTGGCAGAAGACCACGACTCAAACCCCATCAAGATGGGAATTGGCAAAATCAAGGCCCGCGGCGCGCGTGTGATCGGGGTCAACCCAATCCGCAGTGGCTATAATGCCGTGGCAGATGACTGGGTTGGAATCACACCCGGAACCGACGGCCTGTTCATCATGTCGCTGATCCATGTGCTGATGAAGGCCGGTAAAATTGATCTGGATTACCTCAGCCGCTACACCAACGCACCGGTCTTGATCAACGCATCCGAAGGCCCGGAAAAAGGTCTGTTCCTGAAAGACGACGACGGCAAACCGCTGGTCATTGATCGCAAAACTGGCGAGCTGACTGCGTTCGACAAACCGGGCGTGCGGCCTGATCTCTCGGCAACCTACGAGAAAGATGGGGTCACGCACCGTCCGGTTTTCCACCAGATGGCCGAACGCTATCTGGCCGACGAATACGCACCCGAGGCAATCGCCGATAAATGCGGCGTACCTGCGACCCGTATTCGAGCGATCGCAGCCGAACTGGCCCGTGTGGCCTTTGATGAAGCCTTCGAACTGGACCATGAATGGACCGATTTCCGGGGCGAGAAACACTCGAAGATGATCGGTCGCCCTGTCGCGATGCACTCGATGCGCGGCGTCTCGGCCCACGCGAACGGTTTCCAGACCTGCCGCGCCCTGCATGTGTTGCAGATCCTGCTTGGAACAGTCGAAGTCCCCGGCGGCTTCCGCTTCAAACCACCATACCCCAAGCCGGTTGAGGCGCATCCGACCCCGCACTGTAAGGTGACGCCGAATACACCTCTGGACGGGCCGCATCTGGGATTTGTCCGCGGCCCCGAGCATCTCGCGCTTAAAGAAGATGGTAGCCCCGCCCGTATCGACAAAGCGTTTACATGGGAAAACCCAATGTCCAGCCATGGGCTGATGCATATGGTGATCTCGAACGCCCATGCGGGCGATCCCTACAAGATCGACACGCTGTTCATGTATATGGCCAACATGTCCTGGAATTCGACCATGAACACCAAAGGTGTCATGGAGATGCTGACGGACAAGGATGAGAACGGCGATTATGTGATTCCGCGCATCATCTATTCCGACGCCTACAGCTCGGAAATGGTGGCTTACGCTGACCTAATCCTGCCCGACACCACCTATCTGGAACGCCACGACTGTATCTCGCTGCTGGACCGCCCGATCTGCGAAGCCGAGGCCGCCGCAGATGCGATCCGCTGGCCCGTGATCGAACCCGACCGCGACGTGCGCGGCTTCCAGTCGGTTTTGATTGATCTCGCCAATCGCATGGGCCTGCCTGGCTTTACCAACGAAGACGGCAGCGCCAAGTGGACGGATTACGCCGACTACATTGTGAATCACGAGCGCAAACCTGGCATCGGGCCTTTGGCCGGTTTCCGGGGCGCAAACGGCGACAAGGAAGGCCGCGGCGAGGTCAATCCCGATCAGCTGAACCGCTACATCGAGAACGGTGGTTTCTATATCGCGCATATACCCGACGGTGCCGACTACTATAAGCCGTGGAACAATGCCTATCAGGATTGGGCTGTTGGCATGGGCATATATGACAGCCCGCAGCCTTATCTGTTCCAGCTCTATTCCGAACCCATGCGAAAGTTCCAGCTGGCAGCCGAAGGTCATGGCGAACGGCAACCACCCGAACACCTGCGCCAACGGATCAAGGACACGATGGACCCGCTGCCGATCTGGTACGAGACCGACCAGACCGGCAGTGAAGGCTTCACCGTCAACGCCCTGACGCAGCGCCCCATGGCGATGTACCACAGCTGGGGCACCCAAAACGCATGGCTGCGGCAATTGCACGGGCGTAACCCACTTTACGTCCCGACCAAGCTTATGCGTGAACATGGGCTGGAAGACGGCGACTGGGCCAAAGTCAGCTCTCCGCATGGTGAGATTACCGTGCCGGTCATGGAAATGGCAGCACTGAATGACAATACCGTGTGGACTTGGAACGCCATCGGAAAGCGCAAAGGCACTTGGGCACTTCAGGAAGATGCGCCTGAGGCCACAAAGGGTTTTCTGCTCAACCACTTGATCCACGAGTTGCTGCCACCGAAGGGTGACGGTCTGCGCTGGGCAAACTCTGATCCGATCACCGGTCAGGCTGCGTGGTTCGATCTGAAGGTAAAGATCGAAAAAGCCGCCGCTCCAAGCGACGCCGAAAGCCAACCCGAGTTCGATCCGATTAAATCCCCGGTTGGCACCGGCCCCAAAAACCTGGCGTGGAAGGTAGGAAAATGACCCGACTCCCCACATCTACCGACCGCAAAATGGGTCTTGTCATCGATTTGGACACCTGCGTCGGATGCCATGCCTGTGTGATCTCTTGCAAAGGCTGGAACACCGAAAATTATGGCGCACCTCTTTCCGATCAGGATGCGTATGGCGCAAACCCCTCGGGTACTTTCCTCAACCGCGTACATTCCTACGAGGTGCAGCCAGCGGAAGGGCACGCCCAACTGATCCACTTCCCCAAATCGTGCCTGCATTGCGAAGACGCGCCCTGCGTCACGGTCTGCCCAACTGGCGCCAGCTATAAGCGGGCTGAGGACGGTATCGTTCTCGTTAACGAAAGCGACTGTATCGGCTGTGGCCTTTGCGCCTGGTCATGCCCCTATGGTGCTCGCGAATTGGATCAAGCCGAAGGCGTGATGAAGAAATGCACCCTTTGCGTCGATCGGATCTACAACGAGAACCTGCCCGAAGTGGATCGTGTACCCTCTTGCGTGCGCACTTGCCCGGCGGGCGCGCGTCATTTTGGAGACCTCGGGGATCCCGACAGCGATGTTAGCAAGCTGGTCGCCGAACGCGACGGTATGGACCTGATGCCCGAAATGGGCACCAAACCCGTCAATAAATATCTGCCACCCCGACCCAAGGACAAGATTGAGGAGCAGATCGACATTCTGGCCCCTCTGCTGGCCCCGGTCGCCGAAGAGCCCAAGGGTTTTCTTGGCTGGCTCGACAAGACCCTGGAGAAGCTCTGATGCACCCGGCCCCTTCCGTTATCATCTTTACCACACTGTCCGGCCTCGGCTTTGGCCTGCTGTACTTTCTGGGCTTTGGCACCCCTGACGTCTCGGGCATCACCGCTTTCGTGTTCTTCGCCATCGCCTTTGCGCTGGCCATCGGTGGGCTGCTGGCCTCTACTTTCCACCTCGGCCACCCGGAAAGGGCATGGAAAGCCTTTAGCCAGTGGAAAACAAGTTGGCTCAGCCGAGAAGGCGTCTGCGCCGTTGCAGCTTTGTCGGTGATGGGGCTTTATGCCATCGGCGTGATATTCCTTGGGCAGCAGTGGACGCTTCTCGGGGTTGTCGGCTCCATCCTTAGTCTCGCAACGGTCTTCACGACCTCGATGATTTACACCCAGCTCAAAACCATCCCGCGCTGGAATATGTGGGCGACCCCGGCGATGTTCATCACTTTCAGCCTTGCCGGCGGCGCGTTGCTCGCTGGTGCGGAAAGTATTGCACCCACGCTGCTGGTCGTCGCCGCCATTGTGCAACTGATTTACTGGGTCATGGGCGACAATGCGTTTCAAAACGCTGGTACCGATCTGGGCACCGCAACCGGCCTTGGCAATCGTGGCACAGTGCGTGCGTTCGAGCCGCCACATACCGGTACAAACTATCTGCTGCGGGAATTCGTGCATGTGGTCGGGCGCAAACACGCGCAAAAGCTGCGGGCCATCTCTTTCGCGCTGGCCTTCGTATTGCCGATCCTGCTGCTTATCCTTCCAGCAGATGGCGTTGTCCTGAAACACATCCTGGCTTTGTTTGCTGTCATGTCACATCTGACCGGCGTCGCGGTTTCACGCTGGTTGTTCTTTGCGCAAGCAGAGCATGTGGTTGGGTTGTACTACGGCAAGCGCTGATGGGGGCTCTGCCCCCGTCGCGGCAAGCCGCGACTCCCCCCGAGATATTTTTAGCCAGATGAAGTTTGGATCCCGAATTGAAAAGGGCGGCACTCGATCTTCGAGGCCGCCCTTGCGATTCTGTATGTTGACTTCAGATTAGTCCAGCGTGCGCCATTGCGGCTTCGATAGTGGCTTTGGTGCTGTCTTCCAGATCGGTCAAAGGCGAACGCACTTCGGTGCTGCATAGGCCAAGTTTGTTGAGCGCGTATTTTGCGCCGACCAAGCCAGGCTCGATGAAGATCGCTTCGTGCAGCGGCATCAGCAGGTCCTGATAATCCAATGCTTTTGCATAATCGCCCGCCAACGTAGCCTGCTGGAATTCGGCACAGAGCTTCGGGGCCACGTTTGCGGTGACCGAGATGCAGCCCACTCCGCCATGAGCGTTGAAGCCAAGTGCTGTCGCGTCTTCCCCGGACAGCTGACAGAAATCGGCCCCGCAGCTCGCACGCTGCTGGCTGACGCGTGCAAGATCGCCGGTCGCGTCCTTGACCCCGACTATGCGGGGCAGTTTCGCCAGTTCGCCCATCGTTGCTGGGGTCATGTCGATGACCGAACGACCCGGGATGTTGTAGATGATGATCGGGATATCGGCGCTGTCATGCAGAGTTTGGAAATGCGCCAGCAGCCCTTTCTGGGTCGGCTTATTGTAATAGGGTGTTACAACCAGCGCCGCATCCGCACCAATTTTCTGTGCGAATTGAACGAACCGTATGGCCTCGACCGTGTTGTTGGACCCGGCACCAGCGATGACAGGTACGCGACCTGCGGCGGCTTTGACCACCTCGGCAATCACCGTTTCATGCTCTTCATGGCTGAGCGTCGGGCTTTCGCCGGTCGTACCAACCGGTACCAGTCCGGTCGAACCTTGCTGAATTTGCCATTCGACCAGGTGTTTGAGCGTATCCAGGTCCAACGCGCCGTTGCTGAACGGGGTGACCAGGGCTGGCATCGAGCCTTTAAACATGGAACGCTCCTTAGGTGTTTTTGCGCACCGGTCCGTCACGATTAAGGGTTTGTGAGTTGATCCCGGCGGCGCAAGGTTTATCCTGCATGGCTGTATCCTTGGTTTGTTGGGGAATGCAAGGGATGAGACGTATTCTGTCGCTTGGAATAGCGATGATTCTGGCGTTGGTGCTACAGCCGCAGGCCACTCGGGCGGATGCGACGCAGGATTTGCGCGCGGGGCTCTATGAGATGCGCAAGGGCGACTGGAATGCCGCGCTGCGCGTGGCAGGTCACCGTGGATCGGTGGCGCGGGACATCATTGTCTGGCATTGGTTGCGCGAGGGCTTTGGCAGCTCGGGTGACGTGCTGGTATTTCTGGAGCGGCGTCCGGATTGGCCCGGTCTGGCCTGGCTGCGCCGTAAGAGCGAGCCATCGTTCACCGCAGCCGATCCGGATCGGGTTCTGAATTTCTACGAGGGGATGCCTCCGCAAACCGCCGAAGGCGCGTTGAACTATGCCGTTGCATTGAAAAGCCAAGGCCGCAACGGTGAGGCCGAAGCCGACATCGTAACGGCGTGGCGGACAATGCCGATGGGGTCGAGTCTGCAAAAGAGCTACCTGGAGAACTTTAGCAAACTTCTGAAACCGCATCACGAGGCGCGGTTGGACCGAATGCTGTGGGACGGGCATTTGGTCAGTGCGGGGCAGATGCTGCCCCTTGTCGATGCCGACTATCGCAAACTGGCTGAGGCACGCATTGCTTTGCAAAAACGCGAGAATGGTGTGGACGGCAAGGTCGCCGCTGTACCCGGTTCGTTGGCCAAGGATCCTGGTCTGGCCTTTGATCGCTTCGTATGGCGGGATCGAAAGGAACTGGACGACAGTGCCATTGATCTGATGCTGGCGCGTTCCACCGGACCAAAGTCGCTGGGTGAGCCTGACAAATGGGCGGAAGGCCGGCGTCGACTGGCGCGGCTCGAGATGCGTACCGGAGATGCAGAGCGCGCCTATGCGATTGCTGCAAATCATCACATGACGCCTGAAATGGGCTATGGCTATGCAGATCTGGAATGGCTTTCCGGATTTCTGGCCCTGCGCAAACTGAATGATCCGGCCACAGCAGTACGGCATTTCCAGAATTTCTCGGGTGCCGTGCAATCGCCGATCTCGAAGGGTCGCGGTGGATATTGGTTGGGTCGTGCCTACGCGGCGCAAGGGGATGCGGACAAGGCGCACGAGGCTTATGCAGAAGGTGCGAACTATCAGACCTCGTTCTACGGATTGCTCGCTGCAGAGCAGATCGGCCGTCCGTTTGACAGCGAATTGGCTAGTCCACGCCGTGCACCGCATTGGAAACAGGCCGCGTTTGCGGAATCCAGCGTGCTTGAGGCTGGGTTGCTGTTGCTGCGCGCTGGCGAGGGTAACCTGTCTGAGCGTTTCCTGACCCATCTGGTGGAGAGCCTCGATCAAACGCAAGCCGCTCAGTTAGGTGATCTCGTAATCGAACTGAATGAACCGCATCTGGCCGTTATGATCGCCAAACGAGCTGCGACCACCGGCATGGTTTTGCCTGCCGCCTATTACCCGGTGCATCCGGTGGCTGATATGGGCCTGCCCATGGCGAAGGAGATGACACTTGCAATTGCCCGCCGTGAAAGCGAGTTCGATCCAGTTGTTATCAGCGGTGCGGGTGCGCGTGGCTTGATGCAGGTTATGCCAGCCACTGCCAAACTTGTGGCGCAAGATCTGGGCATACTGGGAGGGCACAAGACAGGGCGTCTGACCTCGGACTGGCAGTATAACGCCAAACTGGGGGCGAATTATCTTGCGACACTGGCCGAGGACTTTAACGGCAATGTTGTGATGATGGCGGCTGGATACAACGCCGGGCCAAGGCGTCCAATCTCGTGGATGGAACGCTACGGCGACCCGCGTCGGGGTCAGGTGGACGTGATCGACTGGATCGAAACCATCCCGTTCAAGGAAACGCGCAACTATGTGATGCGCGTCGCTGAAAGCCTACCGGTCTATCGCGCGCGGCTAGGTCAGCCAGCGCTCCCGGTGCCATTCTCACAGGAGCTAACCGGCTCGACTCTTTCGTCTTTCGCGCCATAGGGTGAACAGACCTGCGGCAATCACAATTGCTGCGCCCAGAACCACCTCAGGGCGCAGCGTTTCGTGGAAGATCGTGATGCCCAGAATGGCGCTCCACATCAGATGGAAATAGGCGAAAGGTTGCACTGCGCTGGCCTCGGCCATCTCATAGCATTTGATCAACAGCCAATGCCCCAGCGCGCCTGTGATGCAGAGCAGACCCATCCATAGCCAGTCGGTTCTGGCCATCGGCTCCCAGAACCAGACGCCAACAGCCGTCATTGCGACTGCGCCAGCCACGCCGGTCCAGAAAAAGCTGGTCGCGGTACTGTCCCGCCGCGCGGCGTACCTTGTCAGAAGGCCGTAAACCGCGAACATGAATGCCGAGATCAGCGGCACTACGGCCCAGGGGTTGAACACTCCTGCACCGGGCTGGAGGATTATCAGGACGCCGATGCAACCGACACCGATGGCGGCCCAGCGGCGCCAGCCGACCTTCTCTCCCAAAACAGGGCCGCTGAGGGCGGCGATCAACAGCGGATAACAAATGAAAACTGCCTGACTTTCGATCAGCCCCAGGATGGTGAAACTGAAAACTGCCACGCAAATCTCACCGGCCAGCAAAAGGCCACGGAAAATCTGCAGCCCGAGCTGCTCGGTTTTCGCCGCCGTCCGCAGTCCCCCGGCTGACCTTGCAGCCACGGCAATCACGAAAGCGGCGAAGAACCAATACCGGATCATCACAACCATGTAGGTGTTATAGGTGCCCGCCAGATGCCGTGAGATCCCGTCCTGTAACGCAAAGACAATCGTTGCTGCGATCATCAAGGCAATGCCAGCATTAACATTGTTTTTCTGGCTCATGTCTTCACCGCCCGCGTCATATGCCGCTTGCGACCAAAACCGGGGGTGCGTGTCACCTTGAACCCGGCATCAGACAAACCGCGACGCACAAAACCGGCGGCGGTATACGTTGCCGCAGTGCCATCTTGGGCCGTGTGATCAGCAACCTGCTGCATCAGGTCAGCGCCCCACAGTTCGGGGTTCTTGGCCGGTGAGAAGCCATCCAGAAACCACGCATCTGCAGTGTCATCCCAACTGGGCAATGTCTCACGCGCGTCTCCGACCATGACTTCAAAATGCAATGTGTCCAGCACACATTTCTGCCCATTCCAGGCATTCAGAAAGCGCTCAGCCCACGGCGCCACCTCGGGAAAGGCCGCCAAAGCGCGCGCCATATCATCGGGCGCCATCGGATAGGCTTCGAAACTCGTGAACCGAAGAGGCGTGGTCTGACCCGCTGCTTCCCAGGCCGACCAAACGGTCAGCAGGTTCAGCCCGGTGCCAAAGCCCAGCTCGGCGATATGAAATCCCGGTGCAAAGCGCGCAGGCAGGTCATTGCCCGCCAGAAACACATGTCGCGTTTCTTCCAACCCGTTTTGCAACGAGTAGTAGGGATCATCGAACCGATCAGAGACCGGAATCTGATCCTCTGTCCAAGTGAGTTCGGCACGCTGGTCTGCCATCGGGGAATCCTGTAGCTAAGCGGCGCGACACTGAACAAGGAAAAGGGGATTGGCAATGGTCGATGTGACGGTGCGCGGCGCAGGGATATTTGGCCTATCCATCGCCTGGACCTGCGCAAGACGCGGCGCCAAAGTCCAGATCGTTGATCCCATTGGCCCCGGGGCGGGCTCCAGTGGCGGCTTGGTCGGCGCGTTGGCCCCGCACGTCCCCGAAAACTGGAACGCTAAAAAAGCGTTTCAGTTCGAAAGCCTCATCATGGCCGAACCGTTCTGGAAGCATGTCGAGGCCACAGGCGGGGTGTCACCGGGATACGCGCGGCTTGGCAGGCTGCAACCCATTGCAGACGCTCGGACATTGGACTTGGCCCGCGCACGCGAACTAACGGCCAAGGAACTTTGGCAGGGACAGGCCGACTGGAACGTCAGAGCGTTGGAAGAGATCGGCGCGTGGTGCCCGCCCAGCCCGACAGGATTTGTTATTCATGATACGCTTAGTGCGCGCATGCACCCTCGGCGTGCCTGCGCCGCATTGGTTGCAGCGCTTGCGGTAATGGGAGTCGAGGTCACCACAAATGCCCCCGACAAAGGGCAAGTCGTCCACGCGACAGGGCTTGCAGGCCTGCAGGAACTCAGCGCAGCATTTGGCAAAACAGTCGGTAATGGCGTTAAGGGACAGGCGGCGCTACTGCGATTTGATGCGGGTGCCGTCCCGCAGCTGTTTGCTGATGCTATTCACTTTGTGCCCCATACGGATGGTACACTCGCCATCGGTTCAACGTCCGAGCGTGAGTATGATGACCCAACTAGCACGGATGCGGCATTGGAAGAGCTGCTGGATCGCGCGATGCGGGCAGTGCCGGTGCTGCACGGGGCCGAGGTGATTGAGCGTTGGGCCGGTGTTCGCCCGCGCAGCAAGAGCCGCGCGCCAATGCTGGGTGCACATCCGTTGCACAAAGGACAATTTATCGCAAATGGTGGTTTCAAAATCGGCTTTGGCATGGCCCCGAAGGTAGCTGAGGTCATCGCCGACCTGATTCTCGACAATCGCGATGCAGTTCCTGATGGTTTTCGCCCCGAGGCGTCGCTGTGAACACCGCATACTCTGAACCCACACGACTGAACCGCGACAGCCTTGTGCTGCCTGAGGTATTACGCCTGATCCGTGAAAGCTTTGCGTATATGGAAGGTCGTATTGATCCGCCTTCTTCAATGCACCGCCTAACTCTGGACAGTCTGCGCAGGCAGATCGATGAGGGCGAGATTTGGGTGATCGGAGACCGCCCCGATGCTGTTGTTTTTCTGACACCCAAACCGGGTCGATTATATCTTAGCAAACTGGCTGTAGACCTTCGGCAGCGCGATCGCGGTCTGGCCCGTACACTAATCGAACAAGCTCAGGTCCAAGCACGCAGGTACGGGCTTGATATACTGGAACTACAGTCCCGGGTTGAGCTTGTCGAAAACCACGCGACTTTTGCCCGGCTTGGATTCTCAAAGACCGGTGAGACGGCCCATCCGGGCTTTGATCGGCCGACCTCAATTACCATGCAAAAAAGGTTGGGCTGAAGTTCAAAACCCGGCTTCGGCCCGCAGCTTCTTCATCAGCGCGTTCAGTGTGTTTTCGTAGCGCTCATTAGACAATCGCCCTTCACTATCGAATTCGTTGGAACTGTCGGCCAAATGCAATTCAGGCCCCTGCAGAATGCGAGGCTGAAAAGGAACCATGAAAGCCCGTAGGATCATCTGAGCCCGCTCACCGCCGGCACGACCGGCCGCAGCAGACATGACTGCCACAGGCTTATCCATCCAAGGCTTGCCGCTGGTCCGGCTAACCCAATCCAGCGCGTTTTTCAGAACACCCGAGGGCCCCTTGTTGTATTCCGGCGTCGAAATGATCACCGCATGAGCCTGCGCAATCAGATCAGCCAACACATGTACCGCTTCGGGGATACCTTCACCAACCTCAACATCGCCGTCATAAAGAGGCAGATTCAAATCTGCCTCGATGAACGTACCGGCATCAAATAAACGCGCAGCCTCGCGAAGAAGTTTGCGATTGGTGGCATCTTTTCGCAGTGAGCCGGAAAGGCCAAGAAGGATCGGTTCGGACATGGGGAAACTCCGCTGTGGTGTTTCCCTCTTGTTAGACCGGGATGATCCTGAACCAAAGCCCACGTGACGCGCAGTCACTGTGCGCGAAACATCCGGTCAGGTATTGCCGCTGGGAACGACCACAATCTCAACCCGTCGGTTCTGGGCTTTTCCTTCCGGTGTCAGGTTCGACGCAATCGGATTGTTTTCACCCTGCCCCACGGTCGTGATGCGGGAAAAGCTGACACCGTTGGCCTGCAGAATATCGGCGACAGCATTCGCGCGACGCTCGGACAGACCCAGGTTGTATGACGCCTCTCCGTCACTGTCGGTATGACCGATAATCTGCACGTTCGAGTTCGGGTAGTTGACCAGGTTCTGCCCCACCTTCACCAGATCAGCGCGGAGGGCCGGACGCACGGTGGAGCTATCTGTGTCGAAGGTGATATCATTCGGTACTGTAACGATCAGGCGGTCACCCGCGTTGACGATAGTGATGCCGTCATTGGCCAGTTGTTGCCGCAACTCAGCCGCCTGCCGGTCAAGCTGGTTGCCGATCACGCCACCGCCTGCGGCACCGATCGCACCGCCGGCCAGCGCCCCCAGCAACGGATCTGAATCATTAGCGATTGCGCCCACACCCGCACCGATCAGACCCCCAAGCAATGCGCCTTGTTTCGCGTTCTTATTGGGATCTTCTTGCACGGTCAGAGTGCCGGGGTCGGTACACGCCGCCAAAAAAAACGCCGAACACAGCCCGGCTCTTAGTACAAATTTGGAAATCGTCATAAATTCACCTTCTGCTCACGTACCCGTTCACCGGGTTTGCCTCGTTGCGCGCAGTATAACATGGTGAGAACAATGGGCCTCAAGCAACAATTGGGTGAGATCGGCGAATACTCGCCATTTAGGCCGCTCCGACAGGGTCGCTCCAGTGATTTTGCTCCTGCCAGATCGCGCGCAATGGCTCTCCCTGCCCACAAAAGTGATCTTCCGTCAATTCGCAGGCCCAAATCCGATCGGTGCGGAAGTGGCGAAACCCATTTCTCAGTTCACACCAGGCGGCCAACATTGTGCATTCAATGTGGTAGATCAGGGCAACGGGTCGCACCGTTCGTTCGCTGCGTTCACCTTCCGAATTCACATAGGTGATGCGGATCTTTTGTTCAGCCCTGATCGCTTCTCGATAGTTTACGACTGGCACACACCCCTTTTCAGGATCATCCATAGGAGCCCCCCATGGAGCAACCTGCAGCCAATCCGTAGGCACCCGTAACGCTTCGATCTTGCGACACACCCTGTCTGCGGCTTGCTGCAAGGTGCTGTCGCCCGTACGCGCCAACATCGAAAGACCAACCCAAAGGGCCTCAACCTCTTCGGCGTCAAAATTCAGTGGCGGCAAATCATATCCCCGCCGCATCAGATATCCGACACCCGCCTCACCCTCGATAGGAGTGCGCTGCGCCTGCAACGCAGCAATATCACGATAGACAGTACGCACCGATACCTCGAGCTTTGCAGCCAGTGCATCAGCAGTCACAGGTGTCTCGGCAGCACGCAAAATCTGTATGATTTCGAACAGACGGGTTGAACGACGCATCAGAAGCTCCTTGCGATCTGCTGACAACTTAGCACACCCCACTGACAAGGTGGTGTCAGGAGTGTTGAGCGAAGATAGGTCAAACACCAATCAGGAGACTGCCCATGCCTTATCTCGACAATCACATCATGATGACTTTGAAGTTGGATCGCTGGTCTCAGGATCACGTATTACGCGGCTTCGAAATCGAGCGCGAGCTGGCTGCTGCCCGAGAATGCAAAGCCGCGCGACCCATCAAACGTACCAAGCGGTTTTCCTTAGGTAATCTGAAGATGTTGTGGACCAGCACCGCCGAAGTTTAGAACTCAGCTGGGGCGCGGAATTTCATTGATACACCGCCTTCTGGGTTTTTCAGTCGCAATTCTTCAGAATGCAGCATTAGCCTCGGAAAATCGCGCGCTGCGCCGTCCGCGTAAAATGGATCACCTAGGATCGGATGGCCCAGCGCCCGCATGTGTACACGCAATTGATGCGATCGCCCGGTTTTGGGAAACAGGCGGATACGGGTCGACTGACCTTCGTATTTCACAACACGCCATTCGGTGATCGCTGGCTTTCCCGTCTCGTGGCACACCATCTGGCGTGGGCGATTGGGCCAATCAACGATCAAAGGCAAATCCACAGTCCCCGTTTTCGCTTCGACCTGTCCCCAAACACGGGCGATATAGGTCTTACGGGTCTGACGGTTTTCAAACTGCAGCCCCAGATGCCGCTGCGCGTGCGGTGTCTGGGCAAAAACCATGACACCCGATGTGTCCCGATCCAAACGATGCACCAGCAGAGCCTGAGGGAACGCGGCCTGGACACGGGTCAGCAGGCAATCGGCCAGATGCTCCCCCCTTCCGGGCACAGACAGCAAACCCGATGGCTTGTTCACCACGATCAACTGTGTGTCTTCATACAGCACGTCCAGAGGTGTTTGCGGGGGATCATAGGTCTCGCTCATGCGCGCCTGCCTATCCCAGCCCGTCACCTCCCGCAACGTCGTCCTTGCTTGAACGAAACGGTTCAGCAACTCTCGGGTCAATAAGAAGGAAGATGGCATGCACCCGACGATCAAACGAATGCAGGACGTTGTCGCAAAAGGCGATGAAAGCCTGATCCGCGAATTGCTGGCAGAGGACGTGCGGTTTTTGCCCCCAACCTATTATAGCACCTGGACAGGGCGTGAACCGGTTGCGGCGGTTCTGGGTCATGTAGGTCAGGTATTCTCGGATTTTCGGTATCGCCGGATCATGGGTGACGGCAACGATTGGGCCTTAGAGTTTCAATGCAAGGTCGGAGATCTGGACGCAGTCGGAGTTGATTTGATCACTTTGAACACTGATGGCCTCATTCAAGATTTCGAAGTTGTCATGCGCCCCTACAAGACTGTCGGCGCCCTGCGTGAAGCCATGATGGCGCGGGTCATGAAAGATGCGCGTTTTCTGAAATTCAAGGATGCACTGAACTGAAGATGCCTTTCCCTGTTGCTGCGGACCAAATTCTCCGCGTCCCGTTATTGCCCGTACTGGCTGTTCAGGGCCACTCTGTGCGACGCAATGCTCGCTTGCTGCCTGAACCAGAAGGTCCTCGCGAAGGGCGTGAAGGGCGCGGTCCGCGATTGCGTTTGTTGATCGCCGGGGACAGCTCGGCTGCCGGTGTAGGCGCAGGTACGCAAAAACAGGCGCTGTCGGGGCAATTGGTCAGCCTACTGGCAAAACACCACACCGTAGAATGGCGGTTGGAAGCTACGACCGGATATACCACGCAAGATACAATCGACCGATTGCAGAGACTAAAAGACCAATTTGATGTGGTGGTGACGGCCCTTGGCGTGAATGACGTGACCCGTGCCGTGACCGCACAACGCTTTGAAGATCAGCAATCACGCCTTCTGGCCTTGCTGACCAGGCAAATCGGAGCCCGAAATGTAATCGTGACGGCCGTTCCCCAGATGGCGCGATTCCCAGCCTTGCCTCAGCCCTTGGCATGGGTGTTGGGGCGACAGGCCGCGCGGCTGGACCGAGGATTGCAAAAGGTGGCTGCTGGTTTCCCGCAGGTTTCCCATCTGTCATTGAATCTGCCCGACGATCCGTCCCTCGCCGCCCCGGATGGGTACCATCCAAGCCCTAAAACCTACGCGATCTGGGCTGCCGAAATCACTCGACTTATTCGTCAGGCCTGAGACCGTATCTGCCGGATCATCGGAATCGAATACACGACCAACCCAGACCAAATCAAAGGGAAGGCAATCATTCTTGCCTGGTCAATATGTTCTCCGAACAGGGTGATCGCAGTAATAAAGATCATAGTGGGCGCGATGTACTGCAATATGCCCATGGTCGACAGGCGCACCAGTTTTGCCCCGTTTGCATAGATCAACAAGGGTACGGCTGTTACGATACCCGCGCCTGCCAGCAACAAAGTGTCTGACGCAGCCGCCCCAAAATGCCCCGTTCCACTTGCGCCCAACCATGTAACATAGGCCAAAGCCGGGATAAGCAGGATCAGGACTTCAAGTAAAAATCCCTGATTGGGTCCAATCGGAAGAGAGCGTTTGAAGAATGCATAGAATCCCCAACTGACCATCAATCCCAAAGCAGCCCAAGGCAGGCTTCCGGCTTGAAACACTAGAACCAACACGCCCGATGCGGCCAGCCCGACTGCGACTAATTGTGTACGGGTTAAGGGTTCGCGTAGCAGGATCGCCCCGAGCGCAATACTGAACAAAGGATTCATATAGTAGCCAAGTGCCGCATCCAGCGCGTGGCCAGATGAAATCGCCCAAACATAAATCGCCCAGTTCACCGAAATCAAAGCCGCAGTCAGCGCTGCCATGCCCAACATCTTCGGATTGCGAAGTGCAGCTTTAAGATCACCGGTACGCCCAAGCGCAACCAACAGCAACCCAGCCACCGGAACCGACCAGATGACGCGATGTGCAACGACCTCTATCGGGCCGATATGTTCCATCGCCTTCATGTACAGCGGCAGGAAGCCCCAAAGGACATAGGCCAATACGGCCAGCACAAGCCCTTTGGGCGTATCCGTGTTGTTTGGCGTTACAGGGGTCTCTGCCACGATGGGTCTCCGACTGATACTGTATTTCTCTACGGCAAATCAGACGGGCTTGGGAACCATCAAAACTGTGAAGCCGGTCATCAGGAATCCTGATATGTTTCATCTGAAACAGGCAGGCCAAACAAACAATTCGGGGCGCCACAGCGCCCCGACAGTTTGGCTATACTTTTACGCGTTCGGACTTTGGGTCGTACATCGGTTTGAGCGATGCCTCAGCTTTCACTTTCACACCGCAAACGTCTATTTCATAGCTCGAAGCCAGAACATCTGCCGCTTTCTCGCTTTCGCAGGGTACATAACCCAGACCAATCGCGCCGCCGAGTGTATGCCCATAGTTGCCAGAACTGAGATACCCCACATATTCTCCATCGCGTATGATCGGCTCATTGTGGAACAACAGCGGCTCGGGGTCGGTCAGCTTGAACTGGACCAAACGGTTTTGAGGCCCGCTTTCTTTGCGGGCTATAACCGCCTCACGCCCAATGAAATCACCGCCCTTGTCCACTTTGACGGCAAAGCCCAACCCTGCATCGACCACGTGATCTTCACAGGTGATGTCATGGCCAAAATGGCGGAAGCCCTTCTCGATACGACAGCTGTCCATCATGTGCATACCACAAAGCTTCAGGCCTATATCCTGACCGGCCTCATGCAGCGTTTCGAACACGTGAACCGCCATGTCGGATGAAACATAGATCTCCCACCCAAGTTCGCCCACATATGTCACGCGGTGGGCACGGGCGAAGCCCATACCTATCTCAATCTCTTGCGCGGTGCCAAAGGGGTTGGTCGCGTTCGAGAAATCCGCTGGTGAAACCTTTTCCAGAAGTGCGCGGGCATTCGGCCCCATGACAGCCAGAACGCCTTCGCCTGAGGTGACATCCGTGACGACGACGTTGAAATTGCCGGCATGGCGCATCATCCAGGTCTGATCCGCCAGACGCGTCGCCGCTGGGGTGACGACCAGATAGGCGGTCTCGGTCAGGCGCGTGACGGTCACGTCGGCTTCGATACCACCAGCGCGGTTCAGGAACTGGGTATATACGATCTTACCATTGGGCACCGAATAATCGCCGCCACCAATATAGTTCATGAATTTCTCGGCATCCGGCCCTTCGACACGGATCTTACCGAAGGACGACATGTCGTACATGCCTACATTTTCGCGCACTGCGCGGTGTTCTGCGGCCGCGTTTTCAAACCAATTCTGGCGCTTCCAACTATATTGGTATTCACGTTCCTGTCCGTCATTGGCAAACCAGTTGGAGCGCTCCCACCCGGCAATTTCGCCCATGACCGCACCCTGTTCCAGCAGATGATGGTGAAATGGTGTCCGACGGACGCCCCGTGCAGTGGCTTTTTGGCGGTAGGGGTAGTGGTCAGCGTAAAGCAGGCCAAGCGTTTCTTTCGAACGTTCAAAGAGGTAATGTTTATTGCCCTGAAAGGGCTGCATGCGGCTGATGTCCACATCGCCCAGATCAAATGGCTTTTCACCCGTATCCATCCATTCGGCCAACGCCATACCGGCCCCGCCCGCCGACTGAATACCGATTGAGTTGAACCCGGCCGCGACCCAGACATTGTCCATCTCGGGTGCAAGGCCCAGATGATAGGCGTCGTCCGGTGTAAAGGATTCAGGACCATTGAAGAACGTGTGAATCCCGGCCTCGGCCAGCATTGGCATCCGATTGCAGGCTGCTTCGAGTATCGGTTCGAAATGGTCGAAATCTTCAGGCAATTGGTCAAATTCGAAACTGTCAGGGATGCCGTTCATTGCCCAGGGCTTGGCATTCGGCTCAAACGCGCCCAGCAGGATTTTCCCTGCATCCTCTTTGTAGTAGGCGCATTCGTCTGGCACGCGCAGCACGGGCAATTGGGTCAGACCGTCGATCCCCTCGGTGACGATATAGAAATGCTCGCAAGCGTGAAGCGGTACGTTCACACCTGCCATCTTGCCAACCTCGTGGCCCCACATCCCTGCGCAGTTCACCACCATGTCGCACTCGATATGGCCCGAAGCGCCGCCATCATCTGCGACCCAATCAACGCCCGTCACTTGACGGCCCTGCTTGACGATGTCGGTGACTTTCACACGTTCCTTGACGATACCTCCGCGCTGACGCGCGCCTTTGGCCAAAGCCAGAGCGATATTTGCCGGATCACCCTGCCCGTCCAATGGCAGGTAAACTGCCCCTTTAACCCCTTCCAGGTTCAGATGGGGATACAGCTCTTGCACACGGTCATTGCCGATCTCTTCGACCTCAACCCCGAAAGCGCGGGCCATAGCAGCCTGGCGATAAATCTCTTCCTTACGCTCGTCGGTCAAAGCGACCGTAATCGATCCACAGCGCTTGAACCCAGTGGCAACTCCGGTCTCTTCTTCAAGCGCGCCATATAGTTCCTGGCTGTACTTGGCCAGTTTGGTCATGTTCGCCGTCGCGCGCAGCTGCGCGATCAGTCCCGCCGCGTGCCATGTCGTACCGCTGGTCAGTTGCTTGCGCTCCAACAGAACGACATCGCCCCAACCTTTCTTGGTCAGATGATACGCAACCGAACATCCAATGACGCCGCCGCCGATGATGACCACTCGGGCCTTGGTGGGAAGATCAACCATCCTGACGTCTCCGCTGATTCAGGTTTTCTGTAAAATGCCACGAAGGATCGACAATAAAAGCATCAAAAGCGTCAGCTTAAATACAAAAATCACCGATATTCCGGGCGTCTTTTCTGGCGTCTCAGAACAAAAGGTGTGATGCCGAAAAAACTTTTGTAGACGGATGAAAATCCGTTTGGAAAACCGCAAACCAGCCCGATTTCCCGCACGCTCATCGTCGTATTCAGAAGCAGGTTGTTAGCTTTGGCCAGTCGCATTTCCCGGTAGAACCCGTTTGGCGTGGTTCCAAAAATTGCTTTGAATTTTCGCTCAAGAGAGCGGTTCGATACGTGCAATATGTCAACGATCTGTTTGATCGGCAGAGGTTCCTCGATGTTCGCCTGCATCAGCTTGATGCACTGGTCCAGTTTCTCATCACCAGTGGCCGTTGTCCGGGTGCCGGAAAAAGGTTGCATGGATGAAAAGTCACGGATGTTTTCATGCAGCATGATGTCGGCAACCGTCATCTTGGCCGCACCCGAGATATGCCGCCCGATCACGGCCAGCGCGATATCTGTGGTTGCCTCCATGCCAGCGCAAGTGACAACCGAACCTTGCTCGGTGGCGATAGATAGCTTGGCCTCAAACCGAGCTCCACGTTCGCGCAGGAAAGAGGCATTTTCCCAATGGGTTGCCATATGATCAGCGCTATTTTCGTCGATATACCGGCTTGCAGCTTCAGCCAACAAAAATACCTGGCCGCCCCGAAACGTATAGTCGCGCACGACACGTCCCAGAGAAAGTTCGGGCTGATCCGGGTCTGAGTTTCCGATCACAAACAGATAATTCGCATTCGGTTGCGCCGGAACTGTGTCGGTCGATACTGTCGCTCCGCTGCTGCTTTCCACCGGCCCTCCTTTTCGCGACCGATATGTGAACGTGAACGGCGGGTGGGCACACACACGGTTCGCCAAGCGCAAAACCTCAACCAGCGAGGCCAGTTCGAGCAATACGAAACCCGACGCAACCAGAATGTCAAAATGGTACTGGACGCGATCCTGCTGTTGGTCAGATTTGGTCCGGACAGGCATCTAGGTCCCTCAGACGATTTTGTGTCCGGCCGCACGTAAATTCTCGGCGAGGGTTTTGATGTGTTCCGGCCCGACTTCGCAGCAACCACCAACGATCGTAGCGCCCTGCGCCACCCAACCCATCGCGTGCCGTGCATAGGCATCGGGGCCCAGGTCATGGCGGCTTTCCAAGGCATCAACCGTTGGGGCATCTTCCAGAAAGCCTTCTTTGATGCCTGTAAAGCCGTTGGCATAGGCCCCGTACGGGCGATCCAACATTGCGATGACATCCAAAGCCGCCGGAATCGCTTCGGGGCGTGAACAGTTGATCAGCACCGCCTCGGGTGCATAGCGCGTAACAAGAGGGGCAATGTCCCCCAGTGGTTCGCCTGAACGCAGGCGGGTTCCGTCCTCGTCCATAACCGACAGGGCAAGCCAGACGGGTTTCCCACTGTTCTCTGTTCCGCGCAGCGCACCTTCGGCCTCCTGCACCGAGCATACTGTTTCGATCAGAAAAAAATCGACCCGGTCCGACATCATTGCAGCCAGCTCGGCGAATTTCGCGGCGGCATCTGCGGGGTCGGGGTTCAGATCGGGCCGATAGCTGGCCAATAACGGGCCAAGCGCGCCTGCGATCCGCCCACTGGTGCCACAGCGCGCCTGATCGGCCTGTGACAAGGCAGCGTCAATGAGATTGGGCATCTGATCTTCGATCCCCTCACGGACCAGGCGTGAGCGGTGTATGGCGTAGGTGTTTGTCGTAGCGATCGTTGCACCGCTGCGGAAATAGGCTGCGTGAACCTCCGCCACAAGTTCGGGTTTGTCGATCATCACGCGTGTTGACCAAAGTGGCGTCGGCTTGTCGCCGCTCAACTTCACCAACTCCTGCCCGATCGAACCATCCAAAAGCGTAATATCAGCCATTTATTCCCTCTTTCACGGCACCAGAACCAGCTTTCCGGGCAAAGTCTTGGACAGGAAATCCTCTTGCGCCTGAACAATGTCGCGCAACGGATAGGTCTTTGAGACCAAGGGCTTGATCCGACCTGCATTCATCATTGCAACAAGGCGGTCAAAAACGTCCGGTGGCTGATAGGTGCACCCATGGATCGTGATGTCGCGCAGATAGATATCCCGCAAATCCGCGCTGACAATGGGACCTGCGATCGCGCCTGCTACGGCATAGTGGCCGCCAGGTTTCAACGCAAGTATCAGGTCTGGCCAAGCCGGACCTCCGACCACGTCTATGACGACATCGAACATGTCTTCCGGCAAAGCCGCGTCGCGCTCAAAAGTCCCGATTGCGCCCTGTGACTTGACCACTTCAGACTTGGCGGCGTTGCTAACGCCCCAGACCGTCGCCCCGCGCAGCGCTGCAAGCTGGACGGCAGCAAGGCCCACACCGCCTGACGACCCGGTGATCAGCACTTTTTGACCTGCGATGACACCGGCACGAGTCAGCAGGCCTTCGGCCGTACCAAAAGCACAGGGAATCGCGGCAATTTCAACGTCAGACAAAGGCGAGTCAGTCACGTCGTACAGGTCATCACTTTCCATCAGGCAATATTGGGCAAAGGCCCCGTCAATTTCTGAACCGAGCACGATAAAGCCCTGTGGTCGGCCAGGAACCGGGCGCGGCAAATTGATCGGGCAAGTCACCCGCTGACCAGGCTTGAACGCCGCACCCGATCCAACCGCTTCGACAATTCCACAAAGATCGCCACCCTGGATCCGGGGAAAGTGCAGCGCACCTCCCCAACCACCTGCTTCGACCTGCTGATCGACCGCATCCGTTGCGCCCGTGACGTCCGAAGAATACCAACCGATCCGCGTATTAATGTCAGTGTTGTTCACCCCGGCAGCGGCAACGCGGATCAGGACCTGCCCCGGATCAGGGTTTGGAACTGGGATATCGTCCCGCCATTCCAACACCTCCGGTCCACCGTGGCCATTCAGATATACGCCTTGCATCTGCCGGGTCATTTGCGTTCCTTTCTATATAGGTGGTCAGGCCCTCAACCGTTCATTCGAAGGATCCCAAAGCGGTTGGTCTTCCTGCACAACAGCACGGCATTTTTGACCGTAGATTTCAACCTCCAGCTCAGTTCCTGGCACGGCCTGATCTGCACGCACCATGCCCAGCGCGACGGAAGCACCAATGCGGTACCCCCACGCACCAGAGGTCGTTTCACCCACGATCTCATCGCCGCTCCAGATGCAGGACATGTAAGGCGCATCGACCTCGCCTGCGTCCACGATCAGAGTGACAAAGGATTTCTTAACGCCTTGTTGCTTTTCGTTCTGAATGGCCGCTTTGCCAACAAAATCCTGCGGCTTGTCGAGTTTGACAAAACGACCCAAACCACCTTCAAGCAAAGAGTAATCCGTGCTCAGATCGCCCTTCCACGCGCGATAACCTTTCTCGATCCGCAAAGAGTTCAGCGCATACATGCCAAAGGGTTTGGCCCCGGCAGCCAGCACGGCTTCGTAGATGGCTGGCATCGCATCGTTTTCAGAGTGGATTTCCCAGCCCAACTCGCCTGCGAATGATACTCGGATCAGAAAGGCCTCCTGCCCGGCAACTTTGGCAAACTGATGGGTCAGCCAGCCTTGCTGCAGATCCGCATCCGTGATGCCGGACAACACATTCCGCGACATCGGCCCCGTTACGATCAGCGTATCGCGCTCGGTAGTAGTTTCGCGAACAGTCACACCTTCGGGCACCGAATTGCGGATTAGCTCTCCATCATGCCATTGCGCCGTCGCGGCGGTGATCAGGACGAAGTTATTCTCGGCCAGACGGATACAGGACAGTTCTGTCTGAATGCGCCCTCTTTCATCCGAGACATAGATCAGGTTCATGCGCCCGGCTTTGGGTATACCTCCGGTGCAGAAGCCCCGAAGCCAGTCATCCGCGCCATCCCCTTGGATCCAGAAGCGTGAGAAGCCCGGCAGATCCAGCACGCCGCAGTGATCGCGCACGGCTTCGCATTCTTCTTTGACCCGCTGTTCCCATGGGCCTGAACGTCCCCAGGTGTGGGTGGCTTCGAGAGAAGTATCGTCGCCCGGTTGCGCGAACCAGTTGGCGCGTTCCCAGCCGTTATATGCCCCCATGACACCGCCCAGTTCCTTGACCTTGGCGTGCACAGGCGAGAGTTTCTTGTCGCGCGCAGCGGGCCATTCGTGATGGGGGAAATGCATGGCGTATTCGTTGCCGTAGACCTCCATCCCTTTCTGATTGCAGTAATCCTGATCGGTGTAGTCGGTGTAACGACGTGGATCGACGGCCCACATGTCCCATTCGGTGTGACCATCGACGATCCATTCGGCCAGCACCTTGCCAGCGCCGCCACCTTGGGCGATGCCAAAGGTGAAGGTATGAGCCTCGAACGCGTTTGTCACACCCGGCATCGGGCCGATCAGCGGCAAGCCGTCTGGCGCGTAGGGGATTGGGCCATTGATGACGCGACCAACGCCCGAAGTGGTCATCAGCGGCACCCGCTCCATTGCATCTGTGACGATATCTTCGATGCGGTCCAGATCGTCGTTCCACAGTTGGAAGCTGAAATCCTCGGGCATCGGATCATCCTCGGTCATCCAGTGGCCCTTACAGTTGGGTTCGTAAGGTCCGAGGTTGAAGCCGTTCTTTTCCTGCCGCAGATAGTAGGAAATATCCACGTCACGTAGCAAAGGCAGCTTGCCGCCACTTTCTTTCGACCACGCTTCAATCTCGGGGATTTCGTCGGTCAACAGGTACTGGTGGCTCATCACCATTGCCGGGACGGTGCGGCCGCCGAAGGGTTTAAACCATTCCCCTACGCGCTGGGCATAGTAACCGGCGGCGTTCACCACATAGTCACAGGCAATGTCACCTTTTTCGGTATGCACGGTCCAAGTGCCATCATCATGCTGGGTCACATCGGTTGCCGGGCAGAAGCGGATGATCTTCTGCCCCATATCGCGTGCGCCCTTGGCCAGCGCCTGGGTCAGCTGTGCGGGGTCAATGTCGCCATCGGTCGGGTCATAGAGCACGCCTTCAAGATCATGAGTCTCAAGGAAGGGATAGCGTTCCTTGGCCTCCTCCGGCGTCCACATCTCCATCGGGATACCCTGATAGCGGCCCATGGACATGGCCCGCTCGAATTCCTGCATCCGTTCCTTGCTGTGCGCCAGTCGGATCGACCCAGAAACGTGGTAGTTCATCGGATAATCGACCTCGTCCGCGATGCGCGAATACAGCTCGGTCGAGTAGCGCTGCATGTTCATGATCGCCCACGAGGTCGAAAAGGTCGGCACGTTACCCGCTGCGTGCCATGTCGAGCCTGCCGTCAGCTCGTTCTTTTCCAACAGAACACAATCCGTCCAGCCCTTCTTGGCCAGATGATACAGCGATGAGCAGCCTACAACGCCACCGCCGATGATGACCACGCGGGCCTTGGTTGGAAAATCACTCATGTGTTTGGTTCCCTATTAGTGAGCCCGCTGGGGCAGGTCGTCTTTGATGTCATAGTAATCGCCCTTGTCCGCCACGAAGATGTGCTGGGCGAGTTTCAACCCGGTCGGCTCATCCAAAGAGCCCACGGAAATTGCGATCGTGTCCTCGTCATTGTGCTGCCAGAAGAGGAACGAGCCACAAGCGCGGCAGAAGCCGCGCTTGGCAATGTCAGAGGCGCGATACCAGCCCAGCGTTTCGCTGGCGGTAAAGTTGAGATTGTCCTGATGCGTGACGGTCGAGGCCCACAAATGCCCCGACTGTTTGCGGCACTGCCCGCAATGGCAGGCATTTGGTGGCGTGAGGTCTCCGTCAACAACAAAAGCGACCGCGCCGCAAAGGCAGGAACCGGTATGCATGTCTTTATCCCCTCGCTGTCGGCGTAGAGCTGGCCCCCAGCAAAACGCCATAGATGATGAAACAGGTCGCCATCACGCGGCGTACCCAGATATTGAACACCGCCCCCAGTGCGGCCTTGCCCATCAGTGCCCCCAGCAAGGTGAACCCGGTATAGCTGAGTGTCGTGATGACCAGTGCCGTCGGCATGATCACAGCCATCTGTTGCCAGATGGGTACATCCGGCTGCACAAATTGCGAAAACGCCGCGAGGTATCCGGCGACGCTTTTGGGGTTGATCGTGGCGACGGCCAACGCGTGAAAGTAAACATGCCGCGCTGGCCGCTCAGAAGCTGGAGCTGGCTTCGCAGCGTTCATCCAACCGCGAACGCCCATCCAGATCAGAAACCCGGCCCCGATCAACTTGGCGATAAAGAACCCCATTGGCGACGCGGCAATCAACGCAGTAATCCCCACTGCCGAGAGGATCAGGAACGCGCTTGCCTGTGTCAGAATGGCGAGTACGCCCAGCATAGCTTTGGTTAATGGCAGGCTCATACCATTTGAGATGCAGTTGACCGCATTCGGCCCCGGAGTGGTCACAAACACCACCCAGAACAGAGCGAATATGGTCCAGGCTTCAAAACTCATCAGTACACCGGAGGCGCAATGACCCAGATGGCCACCGCGGGTTCGTCAAAGGGGTTGGACCATGTGTAGGGTTCGTGCTTGATCCGGAAGCTGTCACCAGGACCAACCTGAAAACTGCGCGTACCAATCGTCAGTTCCAGACGGCCTGACACCATATAGCCGACTTCCTGTGTCGGCCGGTTTGCTGGCGTCTGCATCTGCGAATGCGGCTCGAATGTTGAATGCACCATCTCGAAATCGTCGGTCAGGTCGGGCGAAAGCAATTCTTCAATCAGACCTTCTTCACCCGAGCCCATCGGACGACGTGATCCGGCCCGCACGACATATCCCTGCTCATCCGCTGGGGCGGCAGAATGAGCAAACAGCATCGACATCGGCACGCCCAAACACTCGGCAATCTGTCGTAGATCCGAGATCGAAGGCTCGGACATGTCTCTTTCGACTTGGCTGAGCCAGCCTACGGACCGATCCAATCGATTAGCGATTTCTGTCAGCGTCAACCCGCGCGCCTTACGGAGCGCGCGCAGGTCGGCACCGAGTGTTGCGCTGTGGGGGGCCTGAGAGTTCAATTTGCGCTCCGAGTTAGCGTGAAATTTTTTCTTACTTTTTCACGGTGCCTCGAATCGGTGAAATTTCCAAGCATTTTTTCACTTGGGTCCGCAAAAATAGTTGGCTATGCACGGTCCATGTGGATTGCCGTAATCTATCTTTGGGCCATTAACGCCCTAACCATATTGATCTTTGGTTGGGACAAGTTGCGTGCACGCCGCAGAAAGCTGCGCATTCCTGAGCGGCGCTTGTTGTGGTTGGCAGCTCTCGGCGGCAGTCTGGCCGCGCTTCTTGGGCGCTGGATATTTGGACACAAGACACGCAAGCGTGGATTTTCCACGTGGCTTTATGCCATTACCGCGTGTCACGCCGGGCTTTGCTATCTGATCGTCTCTCACGACCTCGGGGCGCTATTGCAATAGATGCAGATTCCTAGCGCGCAAAAACACCCGCGAGAATGGAGCCAAGCGCAACCACATCATCCTCGGTAAACGCATCAGGTTGATCGCTGTCGATATCAAACACTGCGATAACGTCTCCGTTAGCGTCCCGCACGGGCAGCACCAACTCGGATCGTGTGGATGATGCACAGGCGATATGGCCCGGGAAGGCGTCGACATCCGGGACCAATTGAATCTGCCCTGTCCGGGCAGCCGCGCCACAAACGCCCCGTTCGAAAGGGATCACTAGGCAGCCGTGCCCACCTTGATAGGGTCCGATTTTCAACACCTCGGGCTCGGTCACGCGATAAAACCCTGTCCAGTCGAAACGGTCGTCAGAGTGATGCACTTCGCATGCCACCGTGGCCATCAGCGCAACCTCGTCGGTTTCACCTTCGGTCAAGGCGGCAATGGTTTTGGCGAGTGTGTCGTAATCGGCTGTCATGTTGATGGACCTTGCATCCGGGGAACTGCGGGCGCTGCCGCCAATTCCCCGAAGTATTTGCAAAAAGTCAAAGCGTCAAACGCGTTCTATTGCTATGGCCGTCCCTTCTCCGCCACCGATGCAGATTGCCGCGACACCGCGCTTGAGGTCCCGTTTCTCCAACGCGTTGAGCAGCGTGACCATGATCCGGGCCCCGGAGGCGCCAATCGGATGACCAAGCGCACATGCGCCGCCATTCACGTTCACGATCTCACGGGACAAGCCCATTTCGTGCATGAAGGCCATGGGCACAACAGCGAAGGCTTCGTTGACTTCCCACAGATCGACATCCTCTTTCTTCCAACCGATACGATCCAACAATTTCTGCGCGGCAGGGACCGGAGCAGTTGTGAACAACCCCGGCGCTTGAGCATGGCTGGCGTGACCAAGGATTCGCGCACGCACGGTCAGGTTCTGCTTTTCCGCCTCCTCAGCCGAAGCAAGCACAAGGGCGGCTGCACCATCCGAGATCGAAGAAGAATTGGCCGCCGTTACCGTTCCATCCTCGCGAAAGGCTGGTTTCAGCGTGGGTATCTTCTCGGGCCGCGCCGACTGTGGTTGCTCATCTGCATCCAGCACGACCTCTCCCTTGCGGGTTTGAATCGAGACCGAGGTAATCTCTTGATCAAAGGCATTATTTTCCTGCGCTGACAGAGCGTTCGAAAGCGATCGCAGAGCGTATTCGTCCTGCGCCTCGCGCGTGAACTGGTAGGATTCGGCGCAGTCTTCGGCGAACGTGCCCATGAGGCGGCCTTTGTCATAGGCGTCCTCAAGCCCGTCCAGAAACATGTGATCAACCACCTGCCCGTGCCCGATCCGTGCCCCACCGCGCATCTTGGGCAGAAGGTAGGGTGCATTAGTCATGCTCTCCATCCCGCCAGCGACCATTGTCTGAGTATGGCCCAAAGCGATCTGGTCAAACGCAATCATTGCGGCCTTCATGCCGGAGCCGCACATTTTGTTAAGCGTTGTGGCGGGCACCTCTTCACCCAAGCCCGCCGCAAATCCCGCTTGGCGCGCAGGGGCTTGGCCCTGACCCGCTGGAAGGACGCAGCCCATCAGCACTTCATCAACAGTATCGGCCCCTGCACCTTTCAACGCGGCACGGATTGCAGCACCACCCAAATCCGCCGCAGTGACGCCGTCAAACATTCCCTGAAATCCACCCATTGGCGTGCGTGCGGCCCCCGCGATCACAACTTCGTTCATCCGGAATCTCCTTCGTGCTTTCTCGACCATGGATACCGAATGGTAAGAATTACCGTCTAGCGTATTTCTACGATCAAATTGCAATACGAAGGGCGGTTGACCATGGGGCTCAGCAGCGGCACGACCGGCGAGACACAAGTAATATCCGTTCACTGCGACCGCATAGATGCCGCAAGGGCGATTCAATTCAAAGAAGCCATGCGGGCAGAAACACAAACCGGTGCGAAACGAATTGTTCTGGATTTGTCATCGGTAGAATTCATAGACTCCAGTGGCCTGGGGGCCATTGTCGCCTCAATGAAACAACTGGGCGACGGGCAACGCCTGGACTTGGCAGGACCCCGCCCGATTGTTGAAAAAGTGTTTCGTCTTACGCGTATGGATACCGTTTTCAGGTTGTTCGCTTCGCTGGATGAAGCGATATGCGCAGGGGCGGATTGACGACCGGCAGGAGTAAGTCGCTGTGGGCGCCAATTGCAAACAAGATTGTCTCAATTTGAGCTTTCCTGCGACCCAGGTTCAGGCCTCCGAAGGGATAGCTATTTTAAGTGCCCGACTGGAAAAACACGGCTTGCCGGAAAGTAAAGCTGACGATGTTAGAATTGCGCTCACCGAAGCCATAAACAATGTGGTTGAACACGCCTATGCCGAGATCTCCCCGACTGACATTAGAATTAATTGCTCTTTGTGCGCAAAAGAACTGATAGTCCAAATTTTTGACTCCGGCGATCCAATGCCCGGTTTGCGTGTGCCAAGCAGCCACCCGGCACCCGTCGACACAGATTTGGAGAACCTTCCTGAAGGCGGCTTTGGCTGGTACCTGATTCACCGACTTAGCAGCGACATTCAGTATGAGCGCAAAGACGGAGTTAATCTGCTCTACCTTCGCTTCAACTTTGACACGCCACACTGATCGGCACCAAATGGCCACAATAACGCCCAGATCGAACCATTGTCGCGCCGCAAACAAAGATCATAAACAAGGGGTAGCTCAGATAGCTTCCCTCGGCGCCTAGCGTCACAGCCCCCACCCAGTGAACGGCGCCGAGGAACCTCCTTCCTGAAATTGTTGGACAATTTTATCCCAAGCCCTAGTCTCGGCCTGACTACGGAAGAGGTACGCAATGCGCGATCTGCACAAGCCCGGACGGTCTGAAGTTCTGGCAACCGAAGGAATGTGTGCCACATCACATCCACTGGCCGCCAAAACAGCATTGGACATTCTTGAACAAGGCGGTAACGCGATGGATGCCGCCATTGCGGGTGCTGTGCTTCTGGGTATTTGCGAGCCACAGATGACCGGCTTAGGTGGCGATTGCTTTGTTCTGTATAACCGCGCAGGTGAAAACACGGTGCGTGCACTAAACGGCTCAGGTCGTGCCGCGACGGATGCTGATGCGGGGGCATTGCGTGATCGCGGACTAAGCTCCGTCCCTCTGACCAGCCCCGATGCGGTGACTATTCCTGGTGCCGTTGAGGCCTTTTGCCGATTGGCACAATCGGAGGGGCGATTGGGGCTGGAAGCGATCCTGCGACCGGCCATCCACTATGCTGAAATTGGCGTACCAGTTGCGCCGCGCGTAGCGTTTGATTGGCAAAACAGCGCCGCGACCCTGCAAGGTGCCGCACGGGATCACTATCTGAGGGATGGCAAACCCCTGCAAACCGGTCAGATTTTTCGGGCACCGGGCCAGGCAGAGGTACTGCGCCGTGTGGCACGACACGGGCATGACGCGTTTTATAACGGTGAGATTGCCGAAGACATGCTGGCGGTCTTATCAGAACTTGGAGGCACACACACAGTACAAGATTTCGCGGCGGTTCAGAGTGACGAAGCGTCGCCTGTTCGTGGAGATTACGCAGGTGTCGATCTGTACGAACATCCTCCAAACGGTCAGGGCGCCACCGCAATCCTTTTGCTAAACATCCTGAAACATTTTGATTTGGCAGCACTCGACCCATTGGGGGCCGAGCGGGTGCATATCGAGGCCGAGGCCACCAAACTGGCCTATGACGCCCGCAACCGGTTCATTGCCGACCCCGATCATAGCAGCCGGATGGCGCATTTCCTTGCCCCAGAAACCGCTGCAAGCCTGGCTGCCCTCATAGACCCGAAACGCGCTATGCCCGCAGCCGCCCCTCTGACTGAATCCGTGCACAAGGACACCGTCTATATCACTGTCGTTGACCGGGATCGCATGGCGGTTTCGCTGATCTATTCGATCTACCATGGGTTCGGCTCGGGCATTGCTTCCGAGAAGTTCGGAATATTGCTGCAGAACAGGGGGGCCGGGTTTAATCTTGAACCTGGACATCCGAATGAGTTGGCAGGTGGGAAGCGTCCTATGCACACCATCATTCCCGGCCTTTTGCGGGAAAATGGCCGGATAACGATGCCCTTTGGCGTCATGGGTGGTGCCTATCAACCGACCGGCCATGCCCGGCTTGTATCAAACCTGACGGATTTCAAGATGGAGATGCAGCAGGCCATTGACACCCCCCGCGCGTTTGCGGATGGAGGTGTATTAAAAATGGAACGCGGCTATTCTGACCCAATCAAACAACAATTATCCGATATGGGGCACATCATTGAGGTTCTGGAAACACCCCTCGGGGGCGCGCAAGCCATTCGAATCTGTGACACAGGCATCTTGATAGGGGCAAGTGACCCGCGTAAAGACGGCTGCGCCCTTGGATACTAAACACTTAGAATACAGCTACGGAATTCAGTTCAACTGAAAATGTAACGGGTATGATCCGTCCTGAAACGGGCCGAACATATTGGGGATGTCGGGGTGATCAACGGGCTCACCCGATTGGTCTTCGATCAGATTTTGTTCTGAAACATAAGCCACATAGAAGGATTGGTCGTTCTCAGCTAGCAGGTGATAGAACGGCTGATCTTTCAGAGGGCGGCTATCTTCGGGGATGGCTTGATACCATTCTTCTGAATTCGAAAATTCCGGATCGACATCAAAAATTACCCCTCGAAAAGGGTGTCTTTTATGTCGAACCACCTGTCCCAGGCGGTACTTGGCTTGTGTCTTTAACATTGTTTCGGCCCCCAAAGAGGTTACTACCTCTTTTCGGGCGGAAAAGCCAATCATTGAGTGGAAATTCGGGGAAACAGTCTGTGCACCTACTACTGACAGTGTTCGAAATCGTGGCCCCTGTGTTCCTTTTGGCTGGGATCGGGTTCGCATGGGTTAGGCTTGGATTTGAGTATCGGCTACAGTTTGTAACGCGTCTTGCGGTCACACTTGCGGTGCCCAGTCTGATTTTTGTCGCCCTGATGCAGACCAATATTCCCGGTGGGGATCTGACCCGGTTCACCATTGCGGCAATTGCGGCCCATATCGCGCTGGCAGCAGTGTTTTGGGCCTTTGTGCGATTGACCAGAATGGAGCAACGCACTTATCTGGCACCGCTTATCTTTGGAAATACCGGCAATCTTGGGCTACCGCTTTGCATATTTGCATTTGGTCAGGCAGGATTGGGTTATGCGGTGATATTTTTGGCAGTGACCGCTCTGTTCTCATTCACCTACGGAATCTATCTGGTCGCCGGGCGCGGAGCATTTGGCAAGGTTCTGCGCGAACCCATGGTTTGGGCCACGTTGCTGGGGGCCTTGTTTCTTTGGCGTGGGTGGCAAACACCTCTGTTTCTGACCAACACGCTGGAATTGCTGGGTCAGATGGCGATTCCGATGATGCTGATTACACTGGGCGTAGCGATTGCCCGACTGACAACCCAAAAATTGCAACAGGCGATTTGGCTTTCTCTGCTCAAGCTTTCTGTGTGCTTCGGGCTCGGCTGGGCTTTTGCCGCCGGTTTTGGGTTGGGGCCTGTGGCTTTTGGAGTGTTGGTCTTGCAGATGTGCACGCCGGTCGCCGTGACATCATACCTGCTGGCGGAAAGGTTCGAGGCTGATTCCGACGCCGTTGCCGGTATGGTTATGGTCTCGACGATGTTGTCTGTTGCAGCACTACCTCTAATTCTCGCTATTATTCTGTAACGATTGTGATTTCCAAAATGCTCAATCTGCGCTAGAATAAAGAAAAAAGGCACGAGGCACATGAGCAGATTTCTTTTCGTACTCTTCGGGGTGCTGCTTTTGGCATCCTGTGGTGGCGGGTCGAAGCAGCCGCCAAGCAGATTGAATGACGCGTGCAGCATTGCGCGCGAAAAGCCCGACTATATCAAGGCCTTCAAAAGCACCGAGCGCAAATGGGGCGTTCCGGTCCACGTTCAGATGGCGACAATTTACCAGGAAAGCCGGTATAGGCACGACGCACGCACCCCGCACAAATATGTGCTGGGTGTTATTCCGATGGGTCGTCAAAGCAGCGCCTACGGTTATGGCCAGGCGCTTGATGGCACCTGGGAGCAGTATCAGCGCGAAACCGGTAAACGCCGCGCCAAGCGGGATCGCATTCGCGATGCGTCAGATTTCATCGGCTGGTACATGAACAAAAGCTATGAGCGGAACGGCATCCACCCCAGCGACACACGCAACCAGTATCTGGCCTATCACGAAGGTCATACAGGTTACGCACGCGGCAGCTACAACAGCAAGTCATGGCTGCTGAATGTGGCGAGTGATGTGGACGCCCGCGCAGAGCTGTATCAGGCCCAGTTGGCGAATTGCCGATATTGAACCTGTCGGATCAGCGATCGCTTGACCCGATTCTGGCCTTGTTAGAAAACACATTTGAATCGAGGGTCCCACCCTCGATCAGAGGCCCAAGCAGAACGGTCGTCTGACTGCCTGCGTTGTCGTGTATCACCCATTTGCGCAGCTCAACCGGATCGGAAGTAAACATCAGTTCGATCCGGCCGCTTTCAGGGTTCTTGGGGTCCTGAGCCGTGACAATCGTAGCTGTTCCGTCAAAGTCGTGACCCACGACCATGTTGGCTTGTGCAAGATTGACATTGCGCGCCAAGACCAGAGACAGTGGGGTACGTTTCAAAGGGTACTGCTCGGGCGGTTGGTTCGATTTGGGGTCGAATATCTGCACTGTTCCGGCCCGTGCCAAAACCACCGCGTCATTTGGCGGATCATATTCAAACCGCATCTTACCCGGACGCTGCAACCACAGCTTTCCGGTGCTTAATGAGCCATCATCGTTTACTTGCGTGAACGTGGTCTGAACCGTTTTCAACTGATTCAGATAGTTAGAAATCTGCGACAGCGGCAGCTTGTCCGCCGCCCATGCGGCGGGTGCGGCCAGTGTCAGAGCAAGGGCAAAAGCAATCTGTTTCATACGCCCCAGATAAGCGTTCTGCCCTTGTTATTAAATATCCTATTGCTCGGGGACGAGGATTTCGCGTTTACCCACATGATTTGCCCCGGAAACAACGCCTTGATCCTCCATTTGCTCAACAAGCCGTGCCGCTTTGTTATAGCCAATGGCGAGTTTCCGCTGAATGTACGAGGTCGAGCATTTGCGATCCTTGATCACAATCGCCACCGCCTGATCATAAAGGGCGTCTTCACCGTTGGTGTTACCGCCAGTATTCAGACCCAGAACCGCGTCGATATTGTCGGCTTTGTCCTCGGCCGGACCTTCCAAAACGGTGCCGACATATTCCGGCGGGCCGAACTGCTTCAGGTGATTGACGATCTCTTCGACCTCTTCATCTGAGACAAACGGGCCGTGGCAACGGGTAATCTTGGCACCGCCAGCCATATACAGCATGTCGCCCTGCCCCAGCAGCTGTTCGGCGCCCATCTCGCCCAGAATGGTGCGACTGTCGACTTTCGAAGTTACCTGGAATGAAATCCGTGTCGGGAAGTTCGCTTTGATCGTGCCGGTGATCACATCGACCGAGGGGCGCTGCGTGGCCATGATCAGGTGAATACCTGAGGCACGCGCCATCTGCGCCAGACGCTGGATGCAGGCCTCAATTTCTTTACCTGCGACCATCATCAGGTCGGCCATCTCATCGACGATGACGACGATATAAGGCATTGCCTCAGGCGCGAATTCCTCGGTCTCGAACATCGGCTCACCGGTTTCATCGTCGAATCCGGTCTGGACCGTGCGGCTGAACATCTCTCCCTTGGCCAGCGCGTCCTTCACGCGGCCATTGTAGCCCGCGATGTTGCGCACACCCATCTTGGACATCTTGCGATAGCGATCCTCCATCTCGCCCACGACCCATTTTAAGGCCACGACCGCCTTTTTCGGGTCAGTCACAACGGGTGAGAGTAGATGCGGAATACCGTCATAAACGGACAGTTCCAACATCTTCGGGTCAATCATGATCAGGCGGCATTCATCCGGCGTCAGCTTATAAAGCAGCGACAGGATCATCGTGTTGATCGCTACCGACTTACCGGAACCGGTTGTACCAGCAATCAGTAGATGAGGCATCTTTGCGAGGTTCGCTACGACGGACTCACCGCCGATATCCTTACCTAACGCCAGTGGCAGGGCGTGATTGCCATCACCGAAATCACGGCTGGCGAGGATCTCGCGCAGCACCACCATCTCACGATTTTCATTCGGCAGTTCGATCCCAATGACCGAGCGCCCCGGCAGAGTCGACACCCGCGCCGACAAGGCCGACATCGAGCGCGCGATATCGTCCGCCAAACCAATCACGCGGCTGGCCTTCAGGCCCGGAGCCGGTTCAAGTTCGTACATGGTGACCACAGGGCCAGGGCGGACGCTGACGATCTCACCCTTGACGCCATAATCATCCAGTACGTTTTCCAGCATCCGCGCATTTTCCTCCAGCGCCTCATCACTCAGGTGATGACGCTGAATGCTGGCCGGGTTTGACAACAAGCCCAGCGGTGGCAGTTCGAAATCGGAATGCCGCTCCTCAAATGAAAGTGTCGGCTGCGCCTCGGCCTGTGCCCGGCGCGAAGGCGGCGGAGTGCGGCGAACCGGCTGAGCCACTACGGGCTTACGCGGTTCTGCCACCGGTATCTTAACCGCCTGCCGTGGTTGCGGCGCTTGTTCAGGGGCATCCTCAAACACTGCCTCGTCTTCATAGTCCGGTTCGGCCACAAAATCAGCCTGAGCCAAATAAGACGCCTCAGAACCAGCAGTCATCGGTGGTTCGGGGGGCAAACCGGCAGATGTCATCGGAGGCTCAGGTGGCAATTCATCTGCCACGCCAGAGTTCAATATCAGCGGATCCGGACCCCTACCCCGCCCTTTGGTCAATGGCAGACTCGGATCAGGTTCAGGCGTCAGCTCCCCTGCCGCGACCTTACGATTGCGTACCGCAGCCGAAATCTTGGACCGAATACGATCCTCGCCGGGCATATCGTAATAGCCTTCGACAGCGACGTTTTCGATCAACTCGGGTTCGGGCATCGGTTCGGGGCGGCGGATCAGCGATGGCATCCGCGCCAGAAGACCTGTCTTAGCTGCGGGCTCCTGAACTTCAGGCTCAGGGTCTTCAAAAACAGGATCTGCATAGGCCAGATCATCATCAAAATCCGCCTGCACCGCTACTGCGCGTTCTGCTTTACGCTCGGCCCACTGCGCTTTTCGATCGCGCGCGGCCTGCGCGGTCGCGGTCGCCCCTCGGCCCAGCGCATTCATCAGCAAGTCATAAGCCATGACCAGCCCCAACAAGAAGGCCCGGAAACCATTGCGCACATCGACTTTGGTAAAACCCAACACGAAAACGCCCAGCGCTAGCATCCCAACCGCCATCGCGAGCGACATCAGCTTGACAAGAAAATGTGAAGAGATCGGCAACAGCGTCAACAAAGCGCCCATCACCGTGTCACCAAACAGACCGCCCAGCCCATAGCTATGCGTAGCCCGCCACTCGACACCCGGCACCAGCGTCGCTGCGTATACGGCCAGAACTGCAATCCAGATCGGAGCGAAAATCAAACGGGCAATGGCGCGATCTTCGCCAAAATGACCAGCAAAGCGCACGCCCCAGGTGACCAATACCAGCGCGACACCCAGGCTGCCCCACCCCACGATCATGAACAACGGTGCGGCGATCGAGGCCCCGATGCGCCCCATCCAATTCTGCACAGGTGCGTCGGTTGAGACCATCCAGTTCGGATCGTCAGGCGTATAGGACCATACCATCGCGGCCGCTGCGAGCCCCAACAAGATCAGAGCGATCCCGATCAGTTCCTTACTGCGCCGTTCGATGGCGGCCTGCGTGGTGCTGTCCAGCAGCGGGTCACGGTTGCGCGCGTTCAATGATGCCATTTTGCCCTCGTACCTCACGAATAGATGCAGTCGCGGAGCGTGATCAGCCCGCGCTTCATCTCTGTTTTTGGAGCCACCATAGCGACCCTGATAAATTGCTCGCCCGGGTTTTGCCCCGGATCACCTTGGGAAAGATATGCGCCCGGCAGAACCCGAACGCCGGTTTCCTGCCAAAGCTTCAATGCGGTTTCTTCGCCGTTTTCGACCGGCAGCCACAGGAAGAACCCGGCCTCAGGCGGCATGTAACCCTGCACACCTGCAAAGACCTCATCCGCGATTGCGTATTTCTCCTGATAGAGAGCGCGGTTCTCCTGCACGTGCACCTCATCGGCCCAGACTTTGGCGGCGGCGGCCTGCAACGGTGCAGGCAAGGGTGCACCCGCATAGCTGCGCAACAGCTTGACCTGTTTTATTGTTTCAGGCCCACCCGCGATCAGCCCGGACCGCAATCCGGCCAGATTTGATCGCTTGGACAGTGAGTTGAACAGAGTAACCCGCTCGGGATCAGCACCCAGCTCCTGTGCAACGGTCAGCGCACCGACCGGAGCGGTGTCGCGGTAGATCTCGGAGTAACACTCATCGGCAAAGATGCGAAAATCGTATTTCTCGGCCAATTGGATCAGTTCAGCCCAATAGTCTCGCGATGCGACCGCCCCCTGAGGGTTCGCGGGTGAACAGATATAGGCGACGGCCGTGCGATTCATCACCTCTTCGGGCAAACTGGTGTAGTCCGGCAAATGGTCAGTTGCGGCGGTTGCGGACACAAAATAGGGCTGCGCTCCGACCGAGATCGAGGCGACCATGTAGACCTGATAAAACGGGTTAGGGCACAGAATGATCGGCTGCTGGCCATTCTTCTGTTCAGGGCACAGTGCCATCGCAGCATTGTACAACCCCTCGCGGGTGCCGTTCAGAGCCATCACATTGGTATCTGCTCCCATTGACACGCCATAGCGGCGGTTGACCCAGTCAGCGATTGCAGCGCGCAATTCGGGCGAGCCCTCGTTTGGCGGATAGCCTTGAAATCCGGCGGCGTTTTCCATGATCACGTCGGTTACCCAGGGCGGGAAATCGTGCTTGGGCTCGCCAATGGTCATGTGAACGATATCACCACCCGGTTGATGATGATCCAACAGGGCGCGCAGACGCGGGAATGCATATTCCGGTAGGTTCGAAAACCGCTCGGGGTAATTCATCATACTGCCTCAATATCGGGGTCATTTTGCGCCCCGTTTCTTGGCAGATTACAGATCGACCCGGGTCTCGTCCAGACAAAGAGGTTCCGAATCAGGGGATTGTGGCATTCAGGTCAAAGCACCTTCGGCGGCTGATCCGAGCCGTAACAGGGCCTCTTCCGACCCCGGATAGCCCAGCATCATCAGCCCGCAACCGGGTGTTCCCGTGGGCAAAGTCAACGCCGCAAGCCCCATCAGATTTCCAATCCTTGTGTTTCGGAGGGCCAAGAGATTTTCGGTGACATAGTAGTCATGATCATTCATCAGCCGGTCGAGATTGGGCGGTAGGATCGGCGCCGTCGGCGCAAGCACCGCGTCAAACCCGGCGGTCGCCGCGTCCCAGGCCTGACGGCAGGCAGTCAGCTTTGACCAGGCAGCCACGTAATCTGGGCCGGTATAGGCTTTGCCCATGCGGAACCGTTCCAGGATTTCGGGATACATCGCTTCAGGGTTCGCTTCGATCACGTCGCGCCACAGACCATAGGCTTCGGTCGTATAAAGCACACCTGACAGTCCCATCGCATCGTTCAACTCGGGCACTTCAAGCGGAACAATCTCGGCCCCGGCCTCTTTCAGACGCACTAGCGCCTCATCATAGGCCTTGGCAGGTGCCTCGCGCAGATCATCTTTGGCCACGTTCTGCAAATCAGCAAAGCGGCGACCTTTCAAAGAGGCCCCGCGCAGATCAGCCGGGGCTGTGCCCTCCAGTGCAGCCAGCATATGAGCGGCATCCTCAACAGACCTTGTCAAAGGCCCAACCGTATCGAATTTCAGGCAGAGCGGTACGACGCCTTCGAGGCTAACGCGCCCCGCCGTGGTTTTGAGCCCCACAAGATCGTTCCATGCAGAAGGAATGCGCACCGATCCACCCGTGTCTGATCCGATGCCACCAGCCGCAAGACCCCATGCCACCGAGGCCCCTGCCCCTGAGGATGAACCTCCGGGCACGGCCTCTTCGTCATTCACACACGGAGGTGTGGCCGTCACAGGGTTGAGGCCCAAACCCGAAAACGCCAATTCGCTCATATGCGTTTTGCCCAGACAGACCGTGCCCATTGCTGTCGCGTTCCGTACCACCTGCGCGTCAGATTCGGGAACGCGGCCTTTTAGCAGGGCCGAACCTGCCTCGGTTCCGACGCCTGCCGTGTCAAACAGGTCTTTCCAGCTGATCGGAACCCCATCCAGCAATGATCGACGCAGGCCAAGTTTGACCCGCTCTTGAGCTGCTTGTGCCTCGGCGCGGGCGCGGTCGTGGGTAACACAGGCGTAAATGCGATCGCGATGTGGATGGGCGTCAATCGCGCTCAGATATGTTTCGGTAAGTTCAACCGGATCGATCTGCCCCATTCCGATACCACGGCCCAAATCACATGCCGTCATGGTCAGCCAGTCTTGCATCCGGTCCCCTCCAGTTAATTCCGTGTCCGGACGGTAGCGACAGGACCGCACATGGACAATCCCGAATGGGCACGCATATTGCAGCACATGGAACACAGATCCGACATCCTGATTGTTGGCGGTGGCCTGAATGGCCCCGCTCTTGCGCTGGCGCTGGCTCAGACCGGGCATTCGGTCACCGTAGTTGATGCTCTGGCAGAGAAGGTGCGCAAGAACGCGGCCTTTGATGGGCGTGCTTACGCACTGGCGCTGGCCTCGCAACGTCTTCTGGACGCAATCGGCGTTTGGGAGAAGGTCGAAGAACATGCCCAGCCCATGCTCGAAATCAAGGTCACCGATGGCCATGCCGGTGCAGGACCCTCGCCATTTTTCATGCATTTCGATCATGCTGAGATCGAAGAAGGTCCAATGGGCTATATGGTCGAAGACCGTCACCTTCGGCGTGCCTTTCTGGAAGCCATGGCCGAACATGCCGGGATCACCGAAATCAGCGGCAAAACTGTTGTATCTCAGGACATCACAGCACTCGGAGCGACGCTGACGCTGGATGACGGTTCGACTCTGTCTGGCAATCTTTTGGTCGGTTGCGATGGTCGTCGCAGCGGGACTGCAGCGCGCGCTGGGATAAAGCGCACGGGATGGGACTATGGACAGACCGCTTTGGTTTGTGCCATAGAACACGAACTGCCCCATCACGGAATTGCCCATCAATTCTTCATGCCCCCCGGCCCGCTGGCGATTCTGCCTCTGACCGGCAACCGTAGTTCCATCGTGTGGAGCGAACGCAGTGAGACGGCAAAACAGATCAATGCCCTGCCCGAGGCAGACTATCTGCAGATCCTGCGCCCGCGCTTTGGCGATTTCCTTGGGGACATCCACCTGCAAGGCGACCGGTTCACATATCCGCTGAACCTGACAATTGCCAACTCCTTCATAGCAGATCGACTGGCCTTGGTCGGAGACGCCGCCCACGGCATGCACCCCATTGCTGGGCAAGGCCTGAACGCGGGACTGCGCGATGTGGGGGCCTTGGCCGAGGTCCTGACTCTTGCTGGACGACGTGGCGAAGATATCGGATCAACGCTGGTACTGGAGCGCTATCAGGAGTGGCGTCGGTTCGACACCGCCTCGCTCGCAATGGCGACGGATGTGTTCAACAAGCTGTTTTCAAACGACAACCCTCTGCTCCGCATGGGCCGGGATATCGGTATGGGCATTGTCGGATCTCTGCCCGGGCTGCGCCGGGGCTTTGTGCGCGAGGCAGCAGGTCTGACCGGTGATTTGCCGAAACTGCTGCAAGGGCGTCCGATTTAGTCCAGTTCGCGCGCCTCATCCACAAGCATCACTGGGATACCGTTGCGGATCGGGAAGGCTAGCCCGGCGGCTTTGGAAACGAGTTCCTGCCGCTCGGCATCATAGTGCAGCGTCGTGTGCGTCTGCGGACAAATCAACGCCTCAAGCATATGGCGATCAAATGCGTGTTCGGGTGTGCTCATTGCAGATGTTCCTCATTCGATCCGCCACGCATGGCGAACTCAATCAATGTCACCAAGGTCTCGCGCCGGGTACGCAGGCAGGGGGCTTCAAGCAGGGCCTGCTTCTCCTCAGGGTCAAATTCGAGCATCATCGACAGCGAATTGACCAAAAGCTCGTCGTCTGCGTCTTTCATCGTGTCCCAATCGGTCGACAACTGGCGCGATGAGAAAAACCGTTCCAGTAGTTTTAGGAACCTGTTTCGATCAAAACCATCATCCACTTCGGCCTTGCCCAGATCACGATCGAACCCATCCCAAGACACTGAGGCGCGCCGATACGGGGTGAAACTGTCCAATTCTGATTTGACCCTAAATCGCGATATACCAGTCAGAGTGATCAGATAGCGACCATCTTCAGTCTCGGAAAACTGCGTGATGCGGCCAGCGCAACCGATTTGATGCAGCTTGGTCTCGTCCCCCTGACAGGTGTTCGGCTGCACCATCCCGATCAGCCGCTCGGACGTTTTCAGAGCGTCATCCAGCATCTGGAGATAGCGCGGCTCAAAAATGTGCAGCGGTAGGCGCGAGCGCGGCAACAGCAGCGCTCCGGGCAGAGGAAACACAGACACCGTTTCCGGCAGATCAGCGGGGTGCATCATGTAGACGAGTGTAGCCCTGATCGGAATTTAGGCAAATATCATCGAGCTGAGCTTGCGCCGTCCGTTCAACACGATCGGATCATTGGGCTTGAGCGCATCGAAGATCGTGAAGAGCTGAGCCTTGGCCGCGCCCTCATTCCATTCGCGATCGCGGCGGAACAGTTCGAGCAATTGAGCGACCGCCTCTTCAACATCACCGTTGGCATGCAAGGCCTGCGCAAAATCAAATCGGGCTTGATGGTTGTCAGGTTCAGCCTCAACCGCCGCAGTCAATTCACCAACCGGCCCAGCATCCGCCGCCTGTTTAGCCAGTTCGAGCTGCGCATGGGCTGCTTCAACCTCGGGCGAAGTTGAAATCTCGGCCGGGGCACCGTTGAGGATGGCTTCAGCCTGATCAAGATCACCCAGCGCGATATGCGCCCGTACTAGCCCGCCATAAGCTGCAGCGTGGTTGGCATCCTCGCCCAGAATAGCCGCAAAGGTTTGCGCCGCGTCAACGGCCGCCCCTTCAGTCAACATTTCTTCTGCGGCCTGAACCGCATCGTCCAGCTGATTACCGGGGCTCTCACCACCTGCGGCTTCGATCACGCGATCAATAAATGCCTTGATCTCAGACCCCGGCAAGGCGCCTTGAAATCCGTCAATTGGTTGCCCCTTATGAAAGGCATAGACGGTCGGAATCGACTGCACACGCAACTGGCCCGCGATCATCTGAGCCTCATCCACGTTGATCTTGACCATCTTGACCGCGCCCTTGGCTGCGGTCACCGCCTCTTCCAGTGCCGGGCCTAGCGTTTTGCAAGGACCGCACCATGGAGCCCAGAAATCGACGATGATCGGCATCTCTTGCGAGGCTTCGACCACATCGGCCATGAAAGTGGCCTCGGTCCCATCCTTGATCAGATCAGTGGTATCAGGGCCGGCTGCGCCGTTCAAAAGATCCATGGTATTTACTCTCAGGTTCGTATTTGCGCTCTATATGCAGCCCCGCAGTTCAGAAACCAAGGGCTGAGTCGAGCGTTTTTACATCAATCAGACGTCGAATGTCGCAAAAACCGGCGCATGATCGCTTGGTTTCTCCCATCCACGCGCATCGCGCAAAACTCGGCTGGAATGGCCAGCGTTCGAGATATCAGGCGTGGCCCAGACATGATCCAGCCTGCGCCCCTTATCTGCCGCGTCCCAATCCCGCGCCCGGTAGGACCACCAGCTATAAAGCTGCCCTTCGGGGATATCCTGCCGGGTAATATCGACCCAGCCACCCGCATCCTGCGTCTCGGCCAGCGCTTCAACTTCGATCGGCGTATGCGAAACCACCTTGAGCAGTTGTTTGTGCGACCAGACATCATCTTCGCGCGGGGCAATATTTAAATCGCCAACCAGTATGGACTTTTCCGGCTTCTCGGCATGGAACCAGTCCCGCATATCGGTCAGGTAGTCCAGTTTCTGACCAAACTTCTCATTCATCTTGCGATCCGGGACGTCACCCCCGGCAGGAACATAGAAATTGTGGATAGTCACACCATTTTCCAACCGGCCCGCAATATGCCGCGCATGGCCCAGACCCGCGAAATCCTTGTCGCCTACTTCCTCGAGCGGCAGCCGGGACAGGATGGCGACACCGTTGTAGCCTTTCTGCCCCCGCGCGATCATATGCGTGTAGCCTAGCTCGGCGAAGCCCTCGGTCGGAATCTTGTCGACCGGCGACTTGCATTCCTGCAAACACAGCACATCCGGCGCTTCTTCCTGCAGCAATTTCAGCACGATAGGCTCTCGCAGGCGGACCGAGTTGATGTTCCATGTGGCAAGGGTAAAGGGCATATCGGAAAGTTCCTTTGTCTCGATCTGCGCAGGTTAGCGCGCGACTGTGAGCGGCGCCATGGGAAAAGACCGACAAATCAGATCCTATTGCCCGAAACGGCATGTGTCGGGCTTTCAGCCCGTTTTAATACGATACTTTCTGAACTTCGCACCCTCATACTCGATTTCACCGATATAGTGGGCACCCAACCGTGCCAAAGCCCCCGATTTCCGACGCGATAGAGGCAGTAAAAACGTCACGAACGGGATGCGCGTGTCCGCAATAGCAAATTCAATTGCCTGTCGCGTGATCCGCGAGCCTAATCCAAAACATTCAGGCCTCAGAACCAAACCATAGTCCCACTCGTCGCCTTCTTTTTGGAACCCACCCCAACCTATATATGTATCGCCCTGCAATATTGCCCAATGCCCAAGCCCGTCACGCACCCAGTACTCTTCCTTGACCTGAACAAATTGGTCGACGGCTGCGTTGTCCCATCCGCTTGTTAACAGAGGCAAATGTTCAGCCAAGCGAGGATCAGACATGTGCGAAAGAATATCTTGCGGATCAACCTCGGGTAGGCGTGTAAAGGTCAGTTTCATCTCAATCTCTGATCGTGACAGCATAGTAGAATTCAGGCGATCAATTGGCTGAGCGTTAAAAAAAGCCGGGCCATGAGGCCCGGCAGTCCAACAGGGAGGTGCATGTCATAACCCGGACATGCGCGGGTTGGGAGTAATCTAAAGATACCTACAGGGTATCACTTTGATCCAAGTCAATCCACCATTAGTCAAGCAACAAGGCGATATCCGCCCGATTCTGTGACCAAAAGGCGCGCATTTGACGGGTCGGGTTCGATCTTCTGACGAAGACGGTAGATGTGTGTTTCCAATGTGTGCGTCGTAACACCGGCGTTATAACCCCACACTTCGTGCAGCAGGACATCGCGCGCGACAACGCCATCGGTCGACCGATAGAGAAACTTGAGAATGTTCGTCTCTTTCTCAGTCAGTCGGATCTTGCGATCATCTTCGGTCATCAGCATCTTCATCGCTGGCTTGAAGGTATAGGGACCAAGAACAAATACTGCATCCTCGGATTGTTCGTGTTGACGCAGTTGGGCCCGAATGCGTGCCAAAAGAACCGGGAATTTGAAAGGCTTGCTGACATAGTCATTTGCACCTGCATCCAGGCCAAGGATCGTATCGGCATCACTGTCGTGCCCGGTCAGCATCAGTACAGGGCTTTTGACACCTTGCTTGCGCATCAGGCGGCACAGCTCGCGGCCATCGGTATCGGGCAGGCCGACATCTAGAATAACCAGATCGTAAATCGCTTCGCGTGCACGCTCCATTGCGGACTGACCATCTGATGCTTCGAACACATCAAAATCTTCAGTCATCACGAGTTGCTCACTGAGCGCTTCGCGCAGATCTTCGTCATCATCCACCAGCAGGATTTTCTTGAGCTGAGCCATGTCCGGTCCTCCTAAGCCTTTTCCATCACTTGCGTACGGAGAATGCAATCAGCAAGATATACTGCAGTCGCCTCACGGCCTCGTGTCTGTCGCATAGGAATTGTTTCACATTTCCCATTGATCGGGGTAGGAGAAAGACAAATCGTTATAGGGTAACATACATGAGTCTCGTCCCCAACATAACTGAACTGCTGGCGCGGGCGCGGGCGGACCTGCGAATGGGTGTTCCTGTCGTTCTAACGGATGAACTCGGTTTCGGTGCTCTCGCTTTCGCCACGGAAACGCTGAGCCCGCAGAGACTGGCAGACTTGCGTACCCTTGGTGGAGAACCGGTTGTGGCCATTACAATGCGGCGCGCCGAAACACTAAAAGCGCGCGCGTATGACGGCGATCTGGCCCGGGTCATGATTCCAGCGGATGCCGAGCTAAGCTGGGTCCAGGCAGTCGCAGACCCCTCGGACGATCTGAACGCGCCCATGAAAGGGCCGCTGATGACCCAGCGGCAGGGCAGCGCAAATTTGCACCGGATCGCGATTGCGTTGGCCAAATCGGCCCAACTGCTACCCGCGACTGTGGTCGTCCCCATCAATGAAAGCCATGAGTTTGCAGCAACGCACGGGCTGACCCGTATCGATCATGCACGCGCGGCACCACATCTGACCGATCGAAGCGCGTTGCATCCTGTCGTCGCCGCGCGTCTCCCGATGGAAGTGTCAGAGGCTGGTCGCCTGCACGTATTCCGCCCTGAAGACGGCGGAGAGGAACACTACGCCATTGAGATCGGACGTCCGGACCGAGACGAACCCGTCCTCGCTCGGCTGCATTCAGCCTGTTTTACCGGTGATCTTATGGGCAGCCTGAAATGCGACTGCGGTCCGCAATTGCGCGGAGCTCTAACTCAGATGGGCGCCGAAGGTGCGGGGGTACTGCTCTATCTGAATCAGGAAGGCCGCGGCATTGGGCTCGCCAACAAGATGCGCGCCTATTTTTTACAAGATCAGGGCTTTGATACGGTTGAAGCCAATCATCGATTGGGTTTCGAAGATGACGAGCGGGATTTTAGACTGGGGTCTGACATCCTGAAGTCTCTGGGGTTCAGTTCGGTGCGTCTGCTAACCAACAACCCCGCTAAGATCGCGATGATGGAGCGAACCGGAATCGCCGTCACTGAACGCGTTCCGCTGAAGGTGGGCGAAACCGATTTCAACCGCTCATATCTTGCAACCAAAGCGGCGAAATCGGGTCATTTACTGTGACACCACGCGATCTGGTTCTAACACCTCGGGGCATACGGTTTCTGGGGCGCATGTTCCCCTGTGCGATAGGCAGGGGATCTTTGAGTCGAACCAAACGGGAAGGTGATGGGGCTACACCTGTGGGCGCACATCATATTGTCGGGATGCTCTACCGCGCTGACCGAATGTCGCGGCCCGCTTCTTGGGCGCGCCCTATCGGAACAAACGATTTATGGTCAGACGACGTAGAAGACACCGCCTATAATCATCTGGTTCATGCGCCTCACGGCTACAGCCACGAAAAACTGCGTCGTCCCGATCCGTTGTACGATCTGATACTTATAACCGACTGGAATTACCCAGACTCGATACCCGGTCAAGGTTCGGCCATATTCCTGCATCAGTGGCGACGACCGCGCTATCCCACAGAAGGCTGCATCGCCTTCCGGCGCGACCATCTACGATGGATCGCGCGGCAGATTGCACCGGGTAATCGGCTGATCATTCCTCAGGCTTAACGCGCGCACCAAAGATGGCTGATCCGACGCGAACGTGAGTCGCGCCCAAGGCAATTGCGGATTCGAAATCGCTGCTCATCCCCATCGATAACCCGTCCAACCCGTTCCTTTCGGCTATTTTTGCCAAAAGCGCGAAGTGCAGCGCGGGTTCTTCTTCGACCGGTGGTATGCACATCAATCCACGAAGGGGCAAGTCAAGGCCCCGGCATTCAGCGATAAAGGTATCCGCATCAAGTGGAAGTACGCCTGCCTTCTGATCCTCTTCTCCCGTATTGACCTGAATGAACAGATCCGGGCACTTGCCCATTTCTTGCGCCAATCTCGCCAGTGTTTTCGCAAGCTTTGGCCGATCTACCGAATGGATCGCATCGCAAAGCTCAATCGCCTGCCGCGCCTTGTTGGTCTGCAGCGGTCCGATCAAATGCAAATCGACATCTGGATAACTTTCCCGGAACGCGGGCCATTTGCCCGCTGCCTCCTGAACCCGGTTCTCTCCAAAACACCGATGGCCCTGTTGCAAAACGGCTTCGACCCGATCGTTGGGTTGAACCTTGGAAACCGCGATCAACTTTACAGACCCAGTGGCGCGCCCGGATGCGGATTCCGCTTTTGCGATACGGTCGGTGATATCTTGCAGCGACATGGGGCCTCTCATTTTGCGTTTGCTGCAGCAAAACATCATGTAGACAAAAAAGAAAAGGGCAGGTCCGAAGACCTGCCCTTAAACCTTGCGGTTCAAATCAACTTAGAAGTTGAAGTTGACACCGAAGTCTGCGCGAACGCGGCTGTCGCCGTCACCAGCTTTGGTGTTGCCCAGACCACCTTTCAGCGACACACCGCCACCCAGGTCATGGATGAAGCCGATGCCGTACTGCTGGGTGTCGTCGTCTGCGCTACCGTCACCGTAAGCAGCGGTCAGAGTGGTTGCCGCGCCCAGGTTATAGGCCAGCGAGAAACCATACGCGGTGCCGTTCAGGTTATCTGCTGCAACGTCATCGTCAGCTACAAACAGGGTACCGTTGAAGTCGCCGAAGTCAGCGCCCAAGGTCAGTACGGTCAGAGTGTCTTTCTCACCACCGAACGGACGGTCGGTCTGACCATAGGCCAGAGCGGCTGTGACGTTGCCGAAGGTGTAAGTTGCACTGATATCCCAGCGGTCGCCGCTGTCGGTGTCTGCACCGGCAGTTGCAGTTTCAGCAAAAGTGGCTTGGTCATACGACGCGCCAAAGGCGAAATCGCCAACTGCGTACTGGAAGAACACAGCGTTCGAACCTGCGCCGGTCGACGAGAATGCCAGGAAGCTGTAGTCAACAGCAGCATACTGACCGATGAAGAATTCCAGACCAGGCTCGTTACCGTAGTAGTTTGCCAGGTTGTCGAAGGCACCCGATACGTTGCCCGCGTCAACACGCAGACCGCCGTAGATTGCCGAGAAGCGCGCGCCGCTCAGCTGAGCTGTGCCTGCTTCGCCGTTGCCGGCGTTTTCGTCAGCTTGCAGACGAACACGAGCCGAGAACTCAACACCACCGTCGGTTTCTGCGGTGCCGTCGATGTTCAGACGGAAACGCGAGATCAGGATTGTGTTGTCGGTGTCAACGCCAGAAGCGGTGCCGCCATCAATCGAATCAACGGTGCCGGTACGGTCTTCCAGGTAACCAATACCAAAGCGGCCATAACCGCTGAATTTAACGTCGGCCGCTGCAACACTTGCGGTTGCGATCAGAGCGGTCGATGCGAAGAGAACTTTTTTCATCTTGTTTCCCTCGGTTTCAAAGATATTTCTACTCGACACATGCAAAGCACGTGTCTCAGCACGGACATCGTTTCGCTTTTTTTACCCCGGTTGCGCAAGCTTGGCATAAACGCCTTGCCGTCATTCAGATCGAATTGGTGCAAGGATGCCACAGTCGATTTTCCGCCAGGTCCTGCGGGCAACTCACGCCCATATGTAAAGAATAGGCTTGTTGCAGCACCACTCCTTGTCTAGGAGTGACATTCAAACAGTACAAAACAAGTAAAACAGGACCTTCCAACGATGCGCCTGATAACGATTCTGGGTTTGATCATGGTGACGGCGACTGTCTCTGCCTGTAGTCGCGGGCGACTGCCGCCAGGAGACGCCAGCGTTTTGACCGTTGATGGCAGCTCGTCAGAAGAGCGCGAGCTGAATGATCCGAATCGTACAACGATATGGGACATCTTCGGCCCGGACACATCCGAGCAGGTAACGCAGGTAAACCGCTATCTTTGGGCCGCGTCACTGGATGTGCTGAATTTCCTGCCCATTGAAGAGGTTGATCCGTTTACAGGTGTGATCGTTACCGGTTACGGAAGGCCGCCCGGCGGCGGGCGGTCGTATCGCGCAACGGTACATATTAGTGATCCAGCGCTCGAGGCGCGCTCACTTTCTGTTGCGCTTCAAACCAGTGGCGGTTCCCCGGTCAGTGCGGCAACCTCTCGCGCGGTTGAGGATGCAATCCTATCCCGGGCCCGTCAGCTACGGATTGCTGACAACAAGTTCTAGCAACCCGCAAGAAATCACAATAATACAACGCCGGGTTCATACCCGGCGTTTTCATTCACGAAGGACCGCACCATGTCGCGCTACTCGGCCAACGAAATCGAAGCAAAATGGCAAGAGGCCTGGGACAAGGCCGGAATCTTCACCGCCAACCACAAGGCGGACAAGCCGAAATACTACGTGCTTGAAATGTTCCCCTATCCCTCAGGCCGCATTCATATGGGGCATGTGCGCAACTATACGATGGGCGACGTGATCGCGCGGCATAAACTGGCGACCGGACATAACGTGCTACATCCGATGGGCTGGGATGCCTTCGGAATGCCAGCCGAAAATGCCGCGATGGCAATCGGCGGCCACCCTAAAGACTGGACCTACGGCAACATCGCCGACATGCGCGGTCAGATGAAACCGCTGGGCCTGTCGATCGATTGGTCCCGTGAATTTGCCACCTGTGATCCGGAATACTACGGCCAACAGCAAGCGCTGTTTCTAGATATGCTTGAGGCCGGTCTTGTCTACCGCAAGAACGCCGTAGTGAACTGGGACCCGGTCGACATGACCGTTTTGGCCAATGAACAAGTAGAAAACGGCCGTGGCTGGCGTTCGGGTGCATTGGTGGAGCGTCGGGAGCTGACTCAGTGGTTTTTCAAGATCTCGGATTATTCCGAGGAGTTACTCGACGCGCTGGACACGCTGGATAACTGGCCCGCCAAGGTGCGCCTGATGCAAGAAAACTGGATCGGCAAGTCGCGCGGCCTTCAGTTTGGGTTCGAACGAACCGATGGCAAAGAGCCTATCACCGTCTATACGACTCGTCCCGACACGCTGCTGGGGGCATCTTTTGTTGGCATCTCGCCTGACCACCCGATCGCCAAGCAGCTCGAGGCCGAAAACCCCGAAGTTGCTGAATTTGTTGCCGAATGCCGCAAGGGTGGCACCACCGAAGAAGCCATCGAAACGGCCGAAAAGCTGGGTTACGATACCGGCATCCGCGTCAAGCACCCTTTGGACCCGAACTGGGAGCTGCCGGTTTGGATCGCCAACTTCATCCTCATGGACTATGGCACCGGCGCGATCTTCGCCTGCCCCGCCCATGACCAGCGCGATCTGGATTTCTGCCGCAAATACGACCTGCCGGTGATCGACACGTTCTTCGCACTGGACAGTGACACACCGGTCGACAAAATCGCCTTTGTACCGCCTAAGACCGAAAAGGTCCGCTGGGTGAACCATTTTGCCGGTCTGACCGAGGCGACCGGTGATGAGGCGATCAACGCGACGGTCGATTTCGCCGAAAAGGCAGGATGGGGTGAAGGCGTCACTAAGTACCGCCTGCGCGACTGGGGTCTGAGCCGTCAGCGGTATTGGGGTTGTCCGATTCCCGTTGTCCATTGCGACAAATGCGGCACCGTGCCAGAGAAGAAAGAGAATCTGCCGATTCAGCTGCCCTATGACGGTGGCAACGGCGAACCAATCGACTTTTCGATCCCGGGCAACCCGCTGGACCGTCACCCCAACTGGCGTGACACCCCTTGCCCGTCCTGCGGCGCACCGGCCAAGCGCGAAACCGACACGATGGACACGTTCGTCGATTCGTCGTGGTATTTCGCCCGTTTCACTGCGCCGCGCGCGGAATCGCCTACCGATCTTGCCGAAGCCGAGTATTGGATGAACGTCGACCAGTATATCGGTGGGATCGAACACGCGATTCTGCACCTGCTCTATTCCCGTTTCTTCGCGCGGGCGATGAACATCACTGGCCACCTGCCGAAAAAAGCCATCGAGCCCTTCAATGCGCTGTTCACGCAAGGCATGGTCACGCACGAGATCTACCAGACGCGCGATGCCAAGGGCCGACCGGTCTACCACCTGCCCGAGGATGTGACCGACGGCAAATTGGCCGACGGCACCGAGGTAGAGATCATCCCCTCGGCCAAGATGTCGAAATCCAAGAAAAACGTGGTTGATCCGGTAAGCATCATCTCGGCCTTCGGTGCCGATACCGCGCGCTGGTTCGTGCTGTCCGATTCGCCACCCGAACGCGACGTGGAATGGACCGCGTCCGGCGCTGAAGCCGCGTTCAAGCACCTGAGCCGGGTGCACCGGATCGCATCGGAAATCGTCGGGTCGGACGTGGCCGCCAATGCCGAGGACGAAGCGCTACTGCGCGAGATGCACAAAGCCATTCACGATGTGTCAGGCGGCATCGAATCCTTCGGCTTCAACGCCTCCATCGCCAAGCTTTATGCTTTCACCAACACGCTGGCGAAATCAAAGGCGGGCACCGCAGCCAAGCGCGAGGCCGCAAAAACGCTGGCACAGCTTATGTCGCCCATGACCCCTCATCTGTCAGAAGAGCTTTGGCAGATGCTGGACGGCGAAGGTTTGGTCGCAACAGCACCGTGGCCTGTGGCCGATGAGGCGATGCTGGTTGATGACACCATCACCCTGCCCATTCAGATCAACGGCAAGCGCCGTGCAGAAATCAGCGTTCCGAAAGACATGGACAAGGCAGAGGTTGAAAAAATCGCGCTCAGCACCGAAGCTGTGCAAAAGGCGCTGGATGGCGCTGCTCCGAGAAAAGTAATCGTTGTTCCGGGCCGAATCGTAAATGTCGTCGTTTGATCGCAGAACCTTGCTGTTGATGCCGCTAGCGCTTGCCGCTTGCGGGTTCGAGCCGGTCTATGCACCCGGTGGATCAGGCTCGGCTCTGGATGGCAAGGTTGAGGTATCAGCACCGAATACGGTCGAAAGTTTTCTGCTGGTACAGAATCTTGAGCGTAAATTGGGCCGAAGCGCGACCTCCGGCAATGAATACAAACTAGATGTCGTGGTTTCGACGGTCACCCGCCGAGCCTCAATCACGACGGCAAATGAAACCAATCGCTACACGATTGATGGCAATGCCAGATACGAGTTGAAGTCCAACGCGACCGGGCAGGTCCTTGCCTCTGGACAGGTCACAGATTTCGTCGGTTATTCTGCCGCTGGCTCGACCGTCTCAACATTGGCTGATGAACGCGACGCGACCGAGCGATTGATGGTGATACTGGCCGATCAGATCGTGAATCGTCTATATGCCACACCGGGCCTGTCCGCATGAAGCTGAGCCCGCGCGAGGCTGACGGATATTTTGCCAAGCCGGATGAGGGCAAAGCGGGTTTGCTGATCTACGGCGCGGACGCCATGCGGGTTGCCCTGAAACGCCAACAGGTACTGGCCGCCCTGCTTGGACCCGGCGCGGAAGAAGAAATGCGCCTGACCCGAATCCCCGGAAGCGAGCTGCGCAGCGACCCGGCCTTGTTGCTGGACGCAGTAAAGGCGGTCGGGTTTTTTCCCGGACCCCGCGCGGTATTTGTCGAAGACACGACAGATGTGGCAGCGCCCGCGATTCTTGCCGCTTTGGAAGACTGGGATCATGGCGACGCACAAATTGTTGTAACCGCTGGTCAGCTCAAACCCAGCTCAAAAATCCGCAAAGCGTTTGAGGCGAACCCGGCAGCGTACGCCGTTGGTATCTATGATGATCCACCCTCTCGGGCCGAGGTGGAACGAATTCTAGCGCAAGCCGGATTACAGAATATTCCGCGTGATTCGATGTCGGCCCTCAGCGAGCTCGCCATGGCGCTGAGCCCCGGCGATTTCACGCAAACCGTTGAGAAACTGTCGCTTTACAAGCGTGGCGACACAAGCGAACTGATCATAGAAGATATCGAGGCATGCGCGCCACGGTCGACTGAGGCCGCACTGGATGATGTGTTGAACGTTGTCGCCGAAGGCCGTGCACAAGAGATCGGGCCATTGATCCGGCGGTTGCAGGCGCAGGGCACCAATGCGGTAACCTTGTGTATCGGTGCCACGCGACATTTCCGAACTCTCTATGCCTGTGCGTCAGATCCAGGCGGAGCGGCACAGGGAATCGGCAAATTGCGCCCTCCGGTCTATGGCAAACGGCGCGATCGGATCTTACGGCAAGCCCAGGGTTGGGGGGCACAGAAATTGCAGACCGCATTAACGGTTCTGACCGATACTGACCTGTCCTTGCGCTCGGCTGGCCAAACCGCACCAGCAATGGCGCTGGTGGAGAGGGCCATGATCCGCTTGGCGATGCTGGCCAGATCCGGCTGAAGCCTAGCGGTTCAACCATTCAACTGCCGACTGCCCAGCCCATCGACCCGTCGCCAGACAGCCGGTCAGAAGATAACCGCCAGTTGGTGCTTCCCAATCCAGCATCTCGCCTGCACAGAAGACGCCAGGCAAGGCGGTCAGCATTAGGCCTTCATTCACCGAATGACGCTCAATACCACCTGCAGTCGAGATCGCTTCATCCATCGGGCGCAGGCCAGAATGGTGTAAAGGCAGGTTCTTCAGGGTCTCGACCCAATGCGATGGTGCCAAATCGCTACCTTTGGTCATTTCATGAAACAAAGCGACCTTCTGCGAAGACAGGCGCAAACCATTTTTCAACCAATGCGACAGGGTCGCCTTGGGTTTCTTCGCACTCAATCGCTCATGCAGCGCATCTTTCGAAATATCCGGAACCAGATCCACAAATAGTGGCGTGCCATTCCGAAGTGCCGGCGTCAGAGAATACAGGCCCCCACCTTCCAAGCCCTTTGCGGAAATCGTCGCCTCACCTCGACTTTGAAATTGACCTGCCCACCATCTCACCGACTTTAGGGCTGCACCAAAATGAGGCTGCATGTACGGGCTCCAATCGACTGAAAGAGCCGCATTAGCGGGTGCGAACGGGGCCACGCTGACACCTTGTTCTACAAGCCAAGGTGCCCATGCCCCATCCGATCCAAGCCGCGCCCAACTGGCACCGCCGAGCGCTAATATTGTCGCGTCTGGGGTGCAATACTGTGCCCCAATGGGCGTTTCAAACACCAACGCACCATTTTGCCAACCTTTCCAGCGCCATCGGGTTTTGATCTCGACACCAGCCCGATCAAGTCGGGACAACCACGCCCGCAATAAGGGCGATGCCTTCATCGCTTTGGGAAATACACGGCCAGTTGAACCTGTGAAAAGCTTTTGCCCCAGACCACCGGCCCAAGACATGACCGCCTGCGCGTCAAACGCTTGGATCATCGGATGCAGCCAGTTCGCAGCTTCCCCATATGCGGAAATAAGAGTCTCAAAGGGTTCGTCTTTGGTCAGGTTCAGCCCAGACTTTCCTGCCATCAAAAATTTGCGCGCCACCGAAGGTTTCGCTTCGGCCACAAGAACCTCATGCCCTGCAGCAGCAAGTTGCTCGGCAGCAATCAATCCCGCTGGTCCTGCTCCTATGACAACGGTTTGCGCCATTGTGTCCCTCTTGCCCAATGCACGCTTCGGCGCAAAGTTAGGTCATGGCAAATTCTGATCCGATCTGCCCGCTCTGTAACCGCCCGATCCCTGAAGGGGGTGGTAGCCTGCACCATCTGATCCCAAAGCTCAAAGGAGGCAAGGGCGGGCCAATCGTTTTATTGCATCAGATCTGTCACAAAGAAGTACATGCAACACTCACCGAGGCCGAATTGGCGCGCGACTACAACACGGTCGATTCGCTGCGCACGCACCCAAGGCTGGAAAAGTTTCTGGATTGGGTGCGTAAACGCCCACCGGGTTTTCGTTCAAAGGTGCCCGGTAAACGGCGTGGACGTTAACCACCCGGAAGCCATGGATCACCAAACGCATCCTCTTGTGGATCTGCCAATCCTTCGACCTCAATCCCAAGATAATCCGGCACCGGCGCAAACCGAGCACTTGGGATATGTTGGAACTCCAACGTCGTGTAGGGGCGCTTCCACAGCCATTCGCGATTCTCGACTGCCCAGAGATCGGGGTTAGGAGGCGCGTCGGCTGTAAACGCATAGAAATGCAGATCAAAGCCGTAAGGTTCGACATCTTGCATAGATAGCAAAGTCATTCTCTGGGATCGGCAAAACGCATCTTCAGCGGCGATGTCACCAGTCCGCAAGGTGATCTGACCAATGTGGGCCTCGGCAAATGGGGTGTCCGGGCTGGCGGCTTCGTCGGGTCGGTTACCCTCGAAATCATGCTGCAGCAGTTCGATAACAAACCCCTCGGGATCACTCAGATGGCACATGTAGCCAATGTCCAAAAACTGTCCCGGCGCGCTGACCGCGATACCCTTCTGGTGCAGGATGTCCGCTGCAAGATCAACATTCGGCAGCGTGATCCCAATCTTCCAATAGCGTTGACCACGGTCGTGGCGGTAGCCGCCGCCACCCGGCATCAGTAAAAGATCGGCATCCAAGCCGGGGTATCCCACGCGGCGATTGGCACCTTCGGCCTGAACCGACATACCAAGCGCATCACGATAGAACGCGGCCAACCCATCCGGATCTGTCACTCGCAAGCGCAGTGCAGCCATTCTCATGGGCACAATCCGGCGATACCAGCTGCAATTGCTGGGTCAGCAGACAGACTGTCTGCTACCAACTCCCGCGCGGTGGGCATCAGTAGATCGGCCTCGACAACCCGATCAACCAACCCAAAGTTGTACGCTTCTTCGGCCGAGATCTTTTGCCCGGCCATCAAGATCATTTTAGTTCTGGATGGGCCAATCAAAGCGGCCATCCGTTTCGGATCAGAGGGTTGCGGCAAAAAACCCAGCTTCATGACTGGATAGAAAAACTTGGCTGACGGAACTGTGATACGCAGATCACAGGCCAGAACCATACCGTTGGCCCCACCCGCCAGCGTGCCATTGAGCGCCGCCACCGTCAGGCAGGGCAACGCAGCAATCGCACCCGAAAGTCGTTCCCACAGATCTGAGGTTGCAAGTCCCGCCCGCGCTTCCTCGAGATCTGCACCTGCGCTGAAAACCCGGCCTACGCCGGTCAAGATCAACGCGCGGGCCTCAGTTGCGGTCTCTGCGATGTGGACCAATTCACCCAGCATCGCTGAAGTCAGTGCATTGGCCTTTTCCGGGTTGTTCAACGTGACCGTCCACAACCCGTCTTCTTGGGTCAGATCAATCACGTCAGACCAACTCGTTTGCGAATTTCTTCATTGCGCAGCGATATCTCGGTCCCCAAAAACTCATCCGCATCCGCCGAACACATCCACATCAACGCCCGAGCCGGCCAATCTGCGGGGATATGATCGTCCCAATCCAGCTGGCTGACCGGGTTGATACCGCTGGCCTTGATCACCCGCTGCATATCGGTGGCCACGGTCCCCGGCGACAAGCCCATGGCGCGGATGCCATGATGCGCCTCTTCCAAATGCACGCATTCCGTTAACATCTTGGCACCAGCTTTGGAGGCGCAATAGTGGCTCCAGGCTTCCACCGGATTAGACGCCGCGCCGGACGAGACGGTCAAAACCGTGCCCCCGCCTGACGCCCGCATGATGGGCAAAGCCGCGCGCATTCCATAGAAGATACCTTTTAGATTGATATCGATCGCATGGCTCCAAGCCTGTGTATCCGCGTTCGACAGATGAAAAATCGGATCGATCACACCCGCGTTCCCGATCAGCACGTCCAGCGCACCAAACCGATCAATGCAGTCGGCAACTGTCTGTTCTACCTGCGCAAAATCGCTGACATCGCAAGCCAATGCGATCACATTTTCACCCAGCGCCGCAGCCAGCGCTTCGATCTGATCACGGCTGCGCGCGACCAGAGCCACATGGGCCCCGGCTGCGGCAAAAACGCGCCCGGCTTCTGCGCCGATACCTCGGCTGGCCCCAGTGATCAGTACAGTTTTCCCTTGCATATGCATCGCTTAAATCCCTGCATTTGAAATTGTCTTAACTCGTACCCCGCAAATGGGGAATTGGTCCACCCCTTCCCCCTTGACGCTGATCGCTACAGGCACGACGATGCCGTCAAATTGATCAAGAAGGGTTCTCTTATGACTGTTTTCCTTCGCCGCAGCTGCGGTGCAGCTTTGGCATATGCCGTTGCCACAAACGGCGCATTTGCAGATGTAACAGCCGATGATGTCTGGTCCGACTGGCAGGCCTATCTGGGCGGGATGGGCTATGACGTAACGGGTGAGCAGAGCGTATCGGGCAGCGTCACAACCATCTCGAACATGACGATGGCAATGGCGATTCCGGATACCGAAGGCACATTTGATATGGTCATCCCCGAGATGACGCTGACCGAGAATGGCGACGGCACTGTCAATATCGGGTTCCCTGCCAGCTTTCCAATGACAATTTCGGGTGAGGCTGAGGGGGAGACATTCTCGGCCGATCTGGTCTATTCTCATGACGCTCTGGAAATGGTCGTGTCGGGTACTCCCGAAAATATGACTTACGACTATACGGCGAACAGCCTGTCTCTGACGCTGGACTCGATGGAATTCGACGGTGAGACTGCGCCAGATGACATGTTGGCCCTGAATGTCCAGATGAACGATATTGCTGGCGCTTCCCGGATGGAAATCAACGAGAAGCGCAATATAGAGCAGCAACTTACCGCTGGCAGTCTGTCCTATGACGTCGCCTTTAACGAGCCTGATAGCGAAGATACGGGCCGGATCAGCGGCAAGCTTGATGACCTGAAATTTAACGGTGATACAATCATCCCACCCGGCATGGATGTCGCAAGTATTGAAGACATCTATAAGGCAGGGTTTGCCGCGTCAGGGACCTTTACCTATGCCTCGGGTAGCACCGAAATGGCGGGTACATCCGAGGGCGAACCGTTTTCGCTGAGCAGCAGTTCCGAGGGTGGCAGATTTACCGGCAGCATCGATGCCCAGAGACTTGTTTACGATCTTGCGCAGAACGGCACGAAGCTGGCGGTCACAACGGCCGACCTGCCGTTCCCGATCGAAATGGCAATGGCCAATGCCGGGCTGAAATTTGAGTTCCCCGTTCAGGCGTCGGAAGAGATCCAGCCCTTCGGGTTTGGTATAAACCTGACCGATTTCACCATGTCCGACATTTTGTGGAGCATGTTTGACCCTGCAGGCGCGCTGCCCCGTGATCCGGCAACCATTGCGTTGGATACGACCGGCACCGCCAAGGTTCTGGTTGATTTCATGGACCCAGAAGCAGTGGAAGAGCTTGAGACATCTGATGTGGTTCCGGGCGAGTTGCATTCAATGAAGATCAACGAACTGCTTGTGTCGCTGGTCGGGGCAGAGTTGACCGGGAACGGAGACTTCACGTTCGACAATTCCAACACCGAAGAGTTTGATGGTCTACCCGCCCCGTCGGGCGTCGCCAATCTGAAACTTGTTGGGGCAAATGCTCTGCTCGACAAGCTGATCGGCATGGGCTTTGTCTCGGAAAACGATGCGCTGGGTGCCCGTATGATGATGGGTCTGATGGCTGTTCCAGGCGAAGAACCCGACACGTTGAATTCGAAAATTGAGTTCACCGAGGACGGACAGATTCTGGCCAACGGTCAGCGTATCAAGTGATCAACATATGGGAAAGGCCGCAATCGTGGCCTTTCCCGCCTGAGGCACATTACGCTATTGTGCTGCAGGCCTTGCGGGACGAACGATCCGAGGCTAGGTCCAGTATAACCAGACCGGAGGCCTCATGACCCGAACACCTCAGAACATCAGCGACGAACTGCTGGACGCAGCCCGCAGGGCTGGCGCCGAGGCGGCCGATGCCATTGTTATTGATGGATCATCCGTTTCTGTAGAGGTGCGTGGTGGTGCGCTGGAACATGCCGAACGCTCGGAAGCAACCGATCTGGGGCTGCGGGTTTTTCTGGGCAAGCGTCAGGCGATCGTTTCCAGTTCAGACAGCCGTCCCGAGACCCTCAAAGCGATGGCCGAAAGGGCTGTTGCCATGGCCCGGGAAGCCCCGGAGGATCCGTTTACCGGTTTGGCTGAACCCGACCAGTTGATCACCGACTGGGACATGGATGCACTGGAACTTTTTGACACGGCCCCTGAACCCAGCGCCGAAGCTCTGATGCAGGACGCGTTGGCTGCCGAAGCAGCGGCGTTGGAAGTGGCGGGCGTATCGCAGGTTTCTGACGCGGCGTCGGCTTATGGCACTCACCGGGTTCATCTTGCTGCGACAAACGGCTTTTCGGGTGGCTACATGCGCAGCAGCCGTTCAACCTCATGCGTTGCCATATCCGGCGAGGGCACAGGGATGGAACGTGACTATGACGGTGACAGCCGTACCTTTCAGTCAGATCTGCGCGGTCCGGCCGAGATCGGCCGAACAGCAGGTGAGCGCGCGGTTCAGATCGTCGGTGCGCGCAAACCGCAGACCGGCAGTTTCCCTGTCGTCTTCGACGAGCGTATTTCTTCGTCCCTGATCGGCCATCTGCTGGCGGCCAGCAATGGCGCCGCTATTGCACGCGGAGCCTCTTGGCTGAAGGAAAGCCTAGGGCAGCAGGTTCTGCCGTCACACCTGTCGCTGATCGAAGACCCACATCGCCCGCGCATCTCCGGCTCGCGCCCATTTGACGCCGAAGGCCTGGCAACACACAGGCGAGCTATCGTTGAGGATGGTGTGCTGACTGGATGGACGCTGGATTTGTCCAGCGCGCGCAAACTGGAAATGAGCTCTACCGGGAACGCCGCGCGCGGCGTATCCGGGCCACCCTCACCCAGCAACTGGAACCTTAGCCTGACGCCGGGCGACAAAACACGTGCTGATTTATTGCGCGATATGGGGACAGGGCTTTTGGTTACGTCGATGATTGGCTCGACCATCAACCCCAATACCGGCGACTATTCCCGCGGGGCCTCGGGTTTTTGGGTCGAAAACGGTGAGATCACGCACCCTGTCAACGAATGCACCATCGCGGGCAATCTGCGCGACATGTTAATGCGCATCATTCCTGCAAACGATGCGCGCGTTTACTTGTCGCGCGTTGTACCCTCGCTGCTGATCGAAGGGATGACCCTTGCCGGCAACTGACCTGTCCCTGCTGATCGACGCCGCACTTGAAGCCGGAAATATCGCCACGCGCTATTCTGGCCCTCAGGCCCAGCGCTGGGACAAACCCGAAGGCGCAGGACCGGTTACCGAAGCAGATTTGGCCGTCAATGCAATGCTCGAGCGTGAACTGCAGGCTGCCCGCCCAGACTATGGCTGGCTCAGCGAAGAAACCGAGGATTCACCTGATCGCCTGACCCGTAATCGGGTCTTTGTCATTGACCCCATCGATGGCACCCGCAGTTTTGCCGAAGGATCACGCACCTGGGCGCATTCGCTGGCCGTGACTGAGCAGGGGGAAGTAACGGCAGCGGTCATTTATCTGCCAATGCGTGATCTGCTTTATGCCGCCGCGAAAGAGCAAGGCGCAACGCTGAATGGCAGACCCATATACGTTTCTGGGCGGGTGCAGCTGTCCGAAGCTGAGATTCTGGCCGCAAAACCTAATCTTGATCCGCGCCATTGGCTATCTGAGGCTGTCCCGGAATTTCGCCGAGTGTACCGGCCGTCACTCGCTTATCGGATGGCATTGGTTGCACAAGGACGGTTCGACGGAATGCTGACCCTGCGCCCCAGTTGGGAATGGGATATCGCCGCCGGTGATCTTATCCTGCGTGAGGCGGGTGGACGCTGTACAGATCGGTTGGGGCATCCTTTACGGTTCAATAATGCTCACCCTCGCCTGAATGGCGTTGTAGCGGCGGGCTCAGAGGTACATGAAAATCTTCGTTCCAGATTGGACCCGCGCGGGATCGGCATCTCTGCATGAGTAAACCACGATCTCTCAGCCTGGCGGCCTATCGGGTCCTTTCTTGGGGTGTTCCCAAGAACACCAGTTTTGCAGGTATAGCGCGTCCCGAGGGAGAAGTTTTATGGGTGCATGTCAGCACACCATACCGGCTACGCGCTGTTGATGATTTCTGTCGCCGCTTGATGTCTGCGCGACCGGGTTTGTCGCTGCTTCTAACAGCGCCTCCCGACGCCGATTTCGGAGAATGGGAAGAGTGCAGCTGCCAAATTCTAAAGCTCCCGGCCGAACACACCGGTGCCGCACGAGCTTTCCTGGACCATTGGCGCCCCGATATGGGACTTTGGTTCGGCGGTGGATTAATGCCAAACATCATTACCCGTGCGCAGGAACGGTCAATCCCGCTCGTACTGCTTGAGGCATTAGTTGAAGTGAAGACGGCACGAGGTGGGCGTTGGCTCCCGGATATTACCCGTTATACGCTGGATTGCTTTATGACCATCCTCACCACAAATGATGAAACAGCACGCCAAATCCGGAGGCTGGGGGTCAATTCGGCAAAAATTTCGGTCGAACCTCCTCTTCATATCAGCCCCAACCCAACCCCTTGGCCCGAGGATGAATTGATCGAGACCAACCACATTCTGGCCGGTCGGCCAGTTTGGCTGGCCGCATGGGTTCAGGCCAAGGAGTTTATTTCGGTACTCAGTGCACATCGCCAGGCACTACGATTGTTGCCGCGTCTTGCTATGGTTCTGCACGTGGCCGATGCATCCGAGGCCGCGCCATTGTACAAACGTTTAGAGGCGATGGACTTGCGATGCGCTAATTGGGACGAAGGTCATGCCATTGAGGATACAACGCAAGTCATCGTGTCGTCAGAACCCGAAGATCTGGGCCTTTGGCATCGTGTTTCAGCCGTGACATTCATGGGCAGTTCGTTAGAACGCAACGCAGGTGGTCAAGACCCGTTGATTGCAGTCGCGTTGGGATCGGCGGTGATTAATGGTCCGCATGTCGGCAATTACCAGGTCCTTTATGATAGGTTGAACCAAGCCAACGCCGCCCTAACCATAAAGTCAGCGACTGAGTTGGGCGATGGCGTAGTCGAGTTGCTGGCCCCGGACCGCACCGCAGACATGGCATTGGCCGGTTGGCAGATTGTAACCGAAGGCGCGCCACAGGCGGATCAACTGATCGACATGGTGCAAGACACGCTGGACCGGTGGAGGGCCCACCATGCGCGCCCCTGATTTTTGGAATTCGGCCCCCGATCAGTTGAACTTGCGGGCCAGATTACTTGCACCACTCGGCCGCATCTACGCGTCCGCGACAGCCCGCCGCGTGGCGAGCGGGCAGAGCCTCTCACCCGGGGTACCGGTAATCTGCGTCGGCAACCTGAACGCGGGCGGCACCGGCAAAACGCCAACCGTAGTATGGGTACTGGATTGTCTGAGGGGCATCTGGCACCAACCTCATGTTGTCACCCGCGGACATGGTGGATCTCTGGAAGGCCCGGTGCAGGTTGACCCGCGGAAACACACCGCGGCGCAGGTGGGCGACGAACCCCTTTTGTTGGCTGCATTCGCCGAAGTCTGGGTTGCAAAGGATCGTGCCGCCGGAGCACAGGCTGCCGCAGCTGCAGGCGCGACCGCTATTGTACTGGATGACGGATTTCAAAATCCCTCGGTCAACAAAGACTTTTCGATCATCGTGGTGGATGCCGCGCGGGGATTTGGCAACGGGCTGTGCCTTCCTGCCGGACCCTTGCGAGAACCCGTGGAAGCGGGGTTGAAGCGGACTGATCTTGTATTGTCCCTTGGCGATTCCGAGGCGCAATCGATTTTTGCTGAAAGATGGAGCCACGCCCTTTCGGTGCCCCACGCCACGGGTGAGATGCGACCGCTGCAAACCGGGATGGACTGGAGCGATACCTCTGTTCTGGCATTTGCGGGCATCGGATACCCCGAAAAGTTTTTTGAAACTCTGCGGCAACTAGGTGCAAAACTGCTGCGCGCCGAAGCTTTGGACGATCACCAACCGCTGACAACCGCCCTTATGAGCCGCTTGGAGAAGGACTCTAAAGCGTTGAGCGCCCAATTGGTTACAACCGAGAAGGACGCCGTGCGCTTACCTGCGGCGTTCCGAAGTAAGGTCCTTACACTTCCGGTTCGGCTACACATCAATCAGGATGAAATGGTCAAAGCGATGTTAACCAAAGTCGCACCCTCACCCTGAACGAATGGCCAGCCCGATACAGGCTGGCCCAACAGGGATTAGCTGCCCAGCTCGTCTTCGATCAACTTCTTGAAGTCGTCATAAGACTGGTTATCAACCTTCTTGCCATTCACGATGAAAGAGGGTGTCGCCTGAATTCCATCACGTTCAGCGTTCTCTTGGTACCAGGCTACCAACGTCTGCGCGCGGGTGCCGTCCTGCAAGCAGGCTTCAAGTTGATCATTGTCGATACCTGCTAGACGACCAATCTTGCGCAGCTCCTCAACGATTTCGGTGGGACCTCCGGCGCGAGTCCATTCAGACTGACCTTCATACAGCAGATCGGTAATGCCAAAGAACTTCTCGGGGCTCGCACACCGCGCCACCATCGATGCCCAAAGGCCATAGCGGTCGAAATACACCTCGCGGTAGGTGAACTTGACCTTGCCCGTGTCGATGAAGTCCTTCTTGAGCTGCTTATACGCGCCCTGATGAAAGTTCGCGCAGTGCGGACAAGTGTATGATGCATATTCGATGATCTCGACTGGCGCGTCTTCCGCCCCCTGCACCATCTCAACGATGGTTGACGTGTCCAGATCCGCCTCTTGCGCCTCGGCGGTACCGACAAGCGGGTTAGAAGGGATCGTATTACTCGACGTTGTCAGCCAATAGCCGCCAGCGGCTACGGCGACAGCCGCACATATTACGGTTGCAATCCGGCTCATTCCTCAGCCCTTTCTTAGCGTTTCTGTCTGGATAAAACGTTGCGGCCCAAACGTTCAAGGGCTGCACGCAAATCTTCATCATGAACTGCGCGCGACACATTGTCGGCCTCAGCTGCGACTTCTGGTGAAACAACAGGTTTTGTCTGTTTCGGTTTATGATCGAAACTCGCCTGCCCCTCGGCAAACCCGGTCGGCGCGGTCTGGGTGATACGTACCCGATTAATCGCGTTGTAACCATAGACGGCATTCACTTTGTCACGGAGCTGCTCTTTCTGCATCTCCAGCATTGGAGCCTGCGGCCCGGTTGTCAGCACCGTCAGCGTCGCCCCAAATCCGCCCTTGGCGTATCCTACATTCACCGGCCGGGCGATCGACGCGATGTCCTGGCCCACAATCTCGGCCCAATGAGTCAAAAGGCGCGAGACGGCAAAACCCCGGCTTTCCCCGGCCTGCCTGATCCGGTCATTCAGCAAAGTGGCGGTACGCTTGAACCCGCGGGTCGAAGAACGTCTGCGTTGCATCTGGTTTCCAACTCTTGCGCGGCTATTGTAATAAGCTGCGACCTGTGCGCCAGTGAAACCCGACAGGGAGTTACATAAAACTTGCGTGACTGCACCGAAATCGACCTGAGCAAGACGCTGTTGGACTGGTACGACCGCCACGCGCGGGAAATGCCGTGGCGGATTGGCCCGGTGGATCGCGCCGCCGGTGTCATGCCTGATCCCTATCGGGTCTGGCTTTCCGAAGTTATGCTACAGCAGACCACCGTAGCCGCTGTGCGCGACTATTTCATCAGATTCACCACCCGTTGGCCCACTGTCAAAGCCTTGGCACAGGCCCAAGACGATCAGGTCATGGGCGAGTGGGCTGGCCTTGGCTATTACGCCCGCGCGCGCAACTTATTGAAATGCGCGCGCGTTGTCGCTGCTGAGTATGATGGTCAATTCCCCGAGAGATACGACGAATTACTGACACTGCCGGGAGTTGGGCCCTACACCGCTGCTGCTATTGCAGCGATTGCATTTGATCAATCCGAAACTGTTTTGGACGGCAACGTCGAACGAGTCATGGCGCGGTTATATGACATTCACGATCCCCTACCTGGTTCAAAACCCCTGTTGAAAGAAAAGGCCGCGTCACTGACACCACCTCTGCGGCCCGGGGATCATGCTCAGGCGGTTATGGATTTAGGCGCGACGATCTGCACTCCTAAATCTCCAGCCTGCGGGATTTGTCCACTCTATGCGCCCTGTCTGGCGCGGGCTGCGGGTACGCAGACAGAATTACCGCAAAAAACACCCAAAAAACCGAAACCAACACGGTTGGGTCATATCTATATTGCCCAACGCAGAGATGGTGCTCTGCTATTGGAACGCCGCCCCGACAAAGGCCTGCTGGGCGGCATGTTGGGCTGGCCCGGCTCGGACTGGTCCGACGCGCCTGTAGAAAATCCTCCGTTCCCGGCGCGTTGGCAAGAAATACCGGGCGAAGTGCGGCACACTTTCACCCATTTTCACCTGATCCTGCGTATCTGGACGACCAAACTGCCCGATGGGTTTACTCCGGATGATTTTGTGATCATGGACAAACACCAGTTCAAACCCAGCGACTTACCCACCGTTATGCGCAAGGGGTTCGATCTCTGGCGCGGCCAATAGACCGCTGTGCAAAACATAAAGAGCGGTCTACTGTTCGGGCAACGCTTTGGAGCCCCAAGATGATTGCATCTGACACCCTCTCTCGCTGGCAATCTGCCGTTCCATTTTGGGTCTCATACCTGCTGGTCCCACTCATTTGGATGACCTCCTTCGCTGGTGGTTGGTGGGTCTTGATTGTGCCTCTTTCAACTTGGTGGGCCTTTGCTGTGCTGGATCAACTGACGGGGCTTAACTTGGAAAATGCCGACCCGGATGCGCCAGATGAAGAGCTGGACTGGTATATTTGGCTGACCAAAGCATGGGCTCCGGTGCAGTTCCTCACGCTTTACGGACTGATCTGGTACACGACCCGCGCAACGGGACTGACCACAATCGAAAAAATTGGCGTATTCTTCGGCATGGGCGTTATTTCAGGCACGATCGGAATCAATTACAGCCACGAGTTGATGCACCAGAAAGGCAAGCTGGAACGATGGCTGGGTGATATCCTGCTGTCGATGGTGCTTTACTCCCATTTCCGGTCGGAACATCTGCTGGTCCACCACCGCTATGTTGGCACCCCACGCGACCCTGTGACCGCACGCTACAACGAAGGCTTCCACCGTTTCTATCCGCGCGTCCTGCGCCAAAGTCTGAAATCGGCGTTTCACGCGGAAGCGAACAAACTGGCCCGCAAAGACCGCCCCTGGACAGCTTCCACGAACCCCTTCTGGCGGTATTGGGCCTTGCAATCGACCATGCTGCTTCTGGCGTATCTGCTCGGAGGATGGGCCGGGATAGGCTTATTCCTGCTGCAGGCAGGTACCGCGATCTGGCAGCTAGAATTGGTCAACTATGTCGAACATTACGGCCTGACGCGAAAATACCTGGGGGACGGTAAGTACGAACACGTCCACCCGCGCCACTCGTGGAACGCGTCGCATAAAGCGTCGAACTGGCTACTTATCAACCTGCAACGCCATTCGGATCACCATTACAAACCAAGCCGCAGGTTCCCTTTGCTGCAACACCATTCTCAGGACGCCGCCCCGCAACTGCCATATGGGTATCCGGTCATGACAATTGCTGCGATGATCCCACCATTGTGGCGACGCATCATGAACCCCAAGGTCCGAGCGTGGCGACGTCAATACTATCCCGAGATCGCCGACTGGCAGCCCTATAACAAGGCGCAGAACCCTCTGCCTCGCACCTAACCGCAGCACGCGCCAGCGTGCTCCCCCGCCCAACAGGAAGGATCGCATCTTTGATGCGGTTCTGACAGGCGGGAGCCCCTATTTTTGGAGCACCCAAAAATCCATCGGGGCGGCGACACCTCGCACCGTCTGATCCGGCCGCTGTTCAAATCCTGCCATCAAGTCTTCTGAGTTCGGTGTTTCTTGCAACGCTTGGGCGCGCAATGCATCGCTGACAATTATGCGGGCAGCGCATTCGCGCGTCATTGCCTCAAGCTTTGCAGCAACATTTACCGCATCGCCTATCACGGCGAACTCCAGCCGGTTCGCTCCGATATCACCCAGGACAACTGAGCCATAATGAACCCCTACTCCGATCTGGATCTCTGCCTCACCGGCGCGTTTGCGATCAATATTCCAGCGGTCGATCATATCGACCATCGACCGGGCACAAGCCAATGCATTGCTCGCATCCAATTCACCCGGCAGCGGTGTGCCAAACGTAGCCATCAATCCGTCTCCAAGATACTTGTCTAGCGTTCCATGGTGGCGAAACACCTCTGTCTCCATCCGCGCGTGGAACCCGCGCAACACCTCGATGACCTCATACGGATCGCGCCCTGCAGAAAACTTGGTGAACCCAACGATGTCGATGAAAAGAACCGCAATGTCTTCTTTGCGGACTTGCTTCAAAGGCTCATCGTTCTGGCTCAGCTCATCAACCACATTCGGAGAGAAATAGCGCGACAAGTTCGCGCGCTCACGTTCAAGCCCGGCATTCGACATCAACAAGCGATTGAGGCGCCGCATCGAAACACCAAGCGTCACTGCAACCATGACAAAAACAATCACCTGCTGAATACGAAGCGTCGGCATGAAACTGTTGGGATCCATGAATTCTGCGACGTCTGGATAACCTGCCAAGGCCTCGGATACACGCTCGCTGATCCCCGGTATCGGCGTGGAGACCCACCATGCGATAACCCAACCTGCTGTCCACATGAATGCCGTCCAAGTACCAATCGCGATGACGGTACGCCAGGAATAGGCAAGAGTTCCTGCAGCCAGAATGATGAAGAAATACTGGAAGTTGTCGAACCGATACTGCATTGCCAGCGGCCGCACGTCGTCGCTGAACGGGTTAGGAACGATCATACCCAATGTCATGATCAGCAGATCAATGAAGATCAAAAATAGCTCTGTTCGGGATTGACCAACGCGCCCCGCACGTCGGATCAGCCAACCATTGGCGCAGATCAGCAACAGAATGAAATGGTACCAGAGAACCTCCCAGTGGGGATTCAGGTAAATCAGCAATAGTGCCGTAAAGGCCATTGCGATCCAACGCGCCCGAACTGCAAGCTCCAAACCCTCACGCTTATTTCGCTCCAGCGCAGCTTCGGTGTACTTGTTGTCTAGGTCATAATTGTCCGGCTGCGTGAAGAACAGTCTGCTCAGACGAGATTGACTGGCGGTTGTCTCGGTCATTGCATCGGTCTCCCATATGCGCGGTCAGGGGCTACCCTATGCAATCATCCTATAGAAGAAAACAAAAGACCCCGCCAAAACGGCGGGGCAAGGCTTAGTGCCTTGTGTCAGGCCACAGGCACCGGCGGTATTGAGTAAATCAGCTATGCATCTCTGATCGGATCTGCTGACGCAGCACATCAATCGGCACAGTCTTGCCATCGCGTTTGAAGCACCAGTAAGTCCAGCCATTGCAGGACGGCGCGTTTTCAAGATGCGCCCCCACTTGATGGATCGAGCCCTTGACGTTGTCGCCTACCAACGTCCCATCCGCGCGTACCTTGGCCTTGTGGCGCTGGTTCATGGAATAAAGCTCCTCACCCGGACGCAGCATGCCGCGTTCGACCAATTGGCCAAAGGGCACGCGCGGCTCGGCGCGTTTGCTGGCGCTGACTTCCAGCGCCTCGCGGTCGAATTTACGGACCTTGGCGATGCGCTTTTCAGCTACCTCGCGATAGCTTTCTTCGCGCTCGATACCGATGAACTCACGCCCCAGCATTTTCGCAACAGCACCTGTGGTGCCAGTGCCAAAAAAAGGATCCAGCACAACGTCACCCGGATTAGTCGAGCCAATCAAAACACGATGCAGCAGTGATTCCGGTTTCTGTGTCGGATGCGCCTTGTCGCCATTTTCATCCTTCAAGCGCTCGTGCCCGGTGCAGATCGGCAGCACCCAATCGCTGCGCATCTGTACGCCTTCATTCAGCGCTTTCAGCGCTTCGTAGTTAAACGTGTATTTCGCACCCTCACGTTTGGAGGCCCAGATCATCGTCTCATGCGCATTGGTGAAGCGCTTGCCGCGGAAATTCGGCATCGGGTTCGATTTTCGCCAAACCACATCATTCAGAATCCAATAGCCAGCATCCTGCAGGGCGGAACCCACGCGGAAAATGTTGTGATAAGACCCAATCACCCAGATCGCACCATTGGGTTTCAGCAAACGATGCGCCGCTTTCAGCCAACCACGCGTGAACTGGTCGTAGGCGCCAAAGCTTGAGAATTGATCCCAGTGATCATCGACCGCATCGACTTGAGAGTTATCGGGCCGGTGCAACTGGCCTTTCAACTGCAGATTATACGGGGGGTCCGCAAAAATCAGGTCAACCGACGCCTCGGGCAGACTGTTCATCGCCTCGATGCAGTCCCCGGATAGAATCGTGTTTAAAGGGAGCGCGGTTGCGCCCTTCGTCTTGATTGTGGTCATATCACTGCCTCAGTTCCACGGCGCTTTTGCGCTCATTTGGTTGAGACAAGGATGAGTCAAAGATGATTCGCCGTCAATTTCTTTTTTGAATCAGCAACTTACAATTTACTCTTGATACAAGATATTGTGGACCGGTTTGAACGAACGTCTATGGTGTGGGGTCACCCCGAGATTTCGCAGCGCCTCGCGGTGCTGTTTTGTCGGATATCCGGCATTTGCCTCCCACCCGTAGCCGGGATGCTGTTGCGCCAAATCCACCATCAATTGATCACGCCAGATTTTCGCAATGATCGACGCTGCCGCAATCGACATCGATCGAGCGTCACCCTTCACCACGGCTTGCGAGGGTAGTTTCATCCCGCGCGGAATCATATTCCCATCGATCAGCAGAAAATCCGGTGCCGGGTCGAGCGCCGCGACCGCACGCACCATCGCTAGATGAGAGGCGCGTAGGATGTTGTGCTCATCTATCTCGGCAACTGTGGCTTCGGCCACCGCGACCTCTGCCCGATTGCGCAATGACTCATCCAAACCAACGCGACGTTTGGCCGTCAGTTTTTTGGAATCGTTCAGCCCGTCCGGAATATCCTGCGGATTCAATACCACCGCTGCCGCAACAACAGGCCCGGCCAATGGACCACGCCCAACCTCATCCACCCCGGCAATTCGGGTGTATCCGCGCGCTAGCAAAGCCCGTTCGAGTTCGAAATCAGGTGTCGTCATACCATTGGCAAACCGCGTTTCCTTGCCGGGCGCAAGAAAAAAGAAGAGGGCAGCTTGCGCCACCCTCTCCCGCGTGGCGCTTCTATGGCGCCACTCCTGCTCGAAACCGGTTACTGGTAAACGACGCGGTATCCTTTCTGGCGCAGGCAGGCGGGTTCGTATGCCCGTTTTACCCTTTTACCATTCCAGAAACCAACCTTGCATTGGTGTGGCAGGCTATCGGCATGTTTATAGTGCTTCTTCAGGCAGTTCGGCCCAAGCAGCGGACGCTTTTTCGAGTAGGCATTAAACGTACGCAGGCAACGTTGCGGCAAGTCATAACGAGCAACCCGCTTTGGCAGCGGGCGAACAGCATGTTTTTTCCTAGCCTTTTCCGCCTTGGCTTCAGCCTTCTTATGACGCTTGCGGCGCTCGGCCTCTTCGTCACGCTTCTTCTCTTGATGGTAGTGATTGACCGCCGCACCAATGATCGCGATTGCAGCCAGTCCTCCGAGAATATCCCTGGTATCTGCTGCCCGTGCCTGTGACGCTGAGATCCCGGTGATGGCAACGGCGACGGCTATGATCAGAGCAATAAATTTCCGGTGCATGATACGTGTCCTTTCGGATGATGGGGCAGGCCCGTGACGGACCGCGAAACTGATAACCCGACACTGCGACCACCCCCTCCAGACAAGCAATAACGGCAATCTGTTATCCAATATCAGCACCGCAAACCCCCTGAGGTTATTGAATATCCGCCCAACCCATGCGCAGGATGCAGCCCATGAAACAGATCCTCTCTTCTCTGGCTCTGACGGCCCTGATATCGGTTGGGTCGCAGGCCATCGCGGCAGATTGCTATGCCGACTACAAAGCCAAGCAGGACAATCCCTTGCGCCTGCACTATGGCGTCATGCAGGTCTCAAGCTGCGATAAGGGCTCGGCCCAGAACGAAGTCGCAAAGCGGCTGAAATCAAACGGCTGGACCCTGCTGAACGTGATGACCGTTTTTGAGGCGAATGGACTGGATCAAAGGAAGGCCAATGCCGGAAAATACTATCTCCGTTACTGAAGCGCGTCGCTCGGGGGTTCGGCTGGTTGGTCTGGGGATAGCGGCAGTCGTCGCGATCCTGGTGACTGCAGCGGTTTTCCTATTCTGGACGCTACCGGATGCGAACGCTTTCAACGCGCGTGTCGAGCGGTTGTTTGTCGAGTCTGACCTGACCTCACAATCCGAAATCCGCCTGCTGGAAATATTGGCCCAATCCGGCACAGCATTCGCCGATACGCTGTCCAGCTATCGCATGGTGATCTTCGTGCTGCTGGTCTTTGCCAGCGCCATGCTGATTACCGCGTTGGTGTTTCTGGTGATGCTAGTCCTGCTGAATCGCCGCATGGCGCAGATTGAGCGGACCGGGATTCAGGTGACCTCGCTGCTGATCAGCCGCGAGGAAAACACGGTTTACCTCAACAACATGGATTTCAGGCTAACTCCCGCAGCAATGGAAACCCTGTCGGTATTAGCCGAATCCCGGCTGGATGACGAAGTTCTGTCCGGAGCGCAGATCGAAGCCATGATTTCAGGGCGGAACGTGGTCGATTGCGAAGAAGCCGCTGGGGCCACCCGTATCAAACGCCTAAGGGACGCACTCGGCAATCAGATGGTCAGTGAATTGCTGGTGAAAAACATCGCCAAAAAAGGCTACATGTTGTCGATCGAAAAAGACGTAATTCAGATGGTCTGACTGCTTCACCGCGGTAAAATCTGTGTGCGCATCTTGGAATCGTCACCCTGAAGGCCCATCATATAAGGGCTTGGCCAGGGGAGGTTGCAGATGAACGTCCATGCCACACCAAATGTCAAAGGCTATGGTATTTCGGTTGAACCGTTAAAAGGGCGGATTGCGATCTACCGTGGTGATATCCTGCTCGCCGAAAGTCATAACGCCAAGGTCATGTATGAAACGCGGCTGCCCCCTTCGGTTTACATCCCGCGTGAAGACCTGTGCGTCGAACTCAGCCCCGAGACTGAGTTGCAAACATTCTGTCCGTTCAAGGGCACCGCAACCTATCACGACATCAGCCTGCCGGAAGAGCACCTGAGTAACTCGATCTGGGCCTATGAAGATGCCTTTCCCGAAAGCGCAGCCATTCAAGGACATATCGGCTTTATGCCCAACACGGCGACGCGGATCGACCTTGGAGAAAACCAACTTCGGCAACCCGATGACGGCAATATCAGCGGGCCTTTGATCGACTGGTTGATGCGCGGAGCGTCGGATATCGCAACACCCGATGCTTTCACCAAAGCACTGGCCGAGAAAATGCTGGAACACGGCATCGCAATACAACGCCTTAGCATCCTGGTCTGGTCGCTGCACCCTTTGATCGCAGGCAAACACTACATCTGGGAAAAGGACACGGCCGAGATTTCGACCCACACCCCGACCTACGAGATCCACGATCACCCTGCCTTTACCAATAGCCCCCTGCGCCACGTCTCAAACGGACTGGGCGGCGTGCGTCAACGCCTGAACAACGACAATCCGCATAACAGTTTTCCGATCATCGAAGATCTGCGCGCGAAAGGGGCAACAGACTATGTTGCCATGCCACTACCCTTTTCAGATGGGCGAATAAACGTCCTGACCCTGACCAGTGATCACCCAGATGGATTCACAACAGAAAACCTTGGCCTGGTTTTTGAGTGCTCTTCCGTAATCGCGCGCTTCTACGAGGTCTTCATGCAGCGCGAAAACGCCCAGGTTTTGCTTGAAACCTATGTTGGAAAACGATCGGGCGCTCGGGTTTTGGGCGGTGAAATCCGCCGAGGTGATGGTGATGATATAGATGCGGCTATTATGTTTTGCGATCTGCGCAACTCAACCGCGCTCGAAGAGACGTTGGGCCGCGATGAATACATCGATTTGTTGAACGCGTTCTTCGAAACAGTATCGGGGATCGTGCACGACCATGATGGAGAAGTGTTGAAATTCATCGGCGACGCGGTATTGGCTGTTTTCCCGGCGGGTGACGACGCCGCTAAAGCCCGGACCAACGCGCAGCTATCGGCGATTGAGATCGTCGAGAAACTGGCTGAGCTTCGCAACGGCGAAAATGATTATCATTGCGACTGCTCAATCGGCGTCGCCTATGGTCGTGTTACTTACGGCAATGTAGGCTCACAAGAGCGGCTGGATTTCACAGTGATCGGACAAGCGGCGAATATCGCCGCCAGACTAGGGGAATATGGCAAAACAGCCGGTCACAGAATCGTTGTATCCCACGATATCGAGCCCGCCTGTAAACAGGCCATCCCGTTAGGAGAGATCAAGCTGCATAACGTTTCGCAACCGATTAGTTCTTTTGCACTGCAAGCTTCTGCAGATATCTAACCGGATACTTAAATTGTTAGCGGATACGACGCGTCGAAAGATCTGAACACCTAGTTGCCGAAGCCAGGTCTTTACCACACTCGAATTCACGCTTCAGAGCTTTGGCGATTTCTGACCCAGATCGAACTCCGTCCGACATCCGGAGTTTAGTATCAAAACCCGCCACCCAGCAGGATCAACGCCGTCTGCGCAGGAGAAGTTACACTCTGGAATTGCGCGATCTGGCTGCGGGCCAGATAGGTATCCGTCAAAATTTCGACGGCTTCTATGTCCGTAAATTGCGCCAGATCCGAGGATCCGGTGGCGCGTTGCAACCGATCCTTAAAGACTTCAAGTTGTTTGTCTAAATCCAACTGTGCAAATGATCTGGGCAGGCCTAATGCCGTTTCCATCATGTTGCGCAATGGTGGCAATCCCATAAGGTCGAACCATTTTCTGTTCTCACTACCACCTTGTTGAGCTATCTCGCGCAAGGCATGCTGCGTGAATAGTGCGATACGCACCGATTCATCGGATTCACCAACCGATATTTCGAACCGGGCGGCCATATTATCTTCGGCGATCTTCTCCATCGCGCTGACCAAACCCGTCTTTGGAATCTCACCCGGCCCCAATCCAAAAGCTTTTGCAAAGTCACGATATCGGTTGTCAGCCAACCTGTTCGCCAATGCATCCTCCGCCTGAGTACCGTCCGACAGGATCTTTTGTATAAAAAACCGATTGTTCAGATCATCTTCGAGGCCAAAGGCACCCAAGGCGATCTGTAGTAAGCGACGATCAGCAACCAGATCTTCAGCCGAGCGAACATTTCCTATGTTTTTCAGAAAATACGCTGTCTCACGCTCATTAATCGACGAGTTTGAAAAACTTTGCAGTTGCGCGTCATACGTCCGCTGAAGAATTCGCCAGCCCACAATTCCACCGGTGGGTACGACCGGTTGAAAGGTCATTGCTCATACGCCATCAACCGCTCTTCTCGCGGTAATAGAGAGCGCAACGCTTTTAGGCACTTATAGTATTGCTCGGCCACCAACGCTTCTGTGGCATCGGCCAACACCCGGCGGCTATCGGTATCTGTAAAGACTTGGCTTAACTCCTCTACGCGTCGCAGCAACTGCTGACGCGCCTGATCGGGTTCTGTGTCACCAGACAGCACAAGCTGTGCTGCATAGCAGACACGACGCACTGGAGTGTTCACCTCTTCAGGGTGAATAGCATCGCGCAGACGCAGAACATTGGCTTGCGGTGTCATGATGGAAAATCTGCTGCGGCGTTCACCATTTTCGATGACGACACCGTTGATCAGAACCCGCTCTTTTGGGGCAAGCTTTAGCACCAGACCGCCCATCAATTCCCCCTCATTTGACGCAGTCCTCGCAAGACTGCCATGTTGATTTCAAGCAGCGGCTCTACTGTCGCTTTATTTCCCAACACCTGACTGCTGTGTTGTTCCGTGAATTCAGCGAGATAAAATATTCGAGCCCGCAGATTGTTCGGCAGTGCATTATCAGCATCCGCAACATCGGTCGCCAACACGCTCCATAACCGGCGGTTTTCATGCAATGCCTGGACGAAGGCGCTAAAATCCGTTTCCATGCGTGCTGACGCAGACTTTAGGCGATGTGTGATTTTGGATATCGCCTCATATTCCGTATCCCGGGGCGTTCGCGTCGGTGCAGCAGATTGCGCATAAGCGCGTTGGGCGAGCGTTTGCGGAGTCACTTGAAATCCTTCCGATTGTCCATCAGCGGGCAGTTAAGGCCGGGGCACGGTACGCGCGCCCCGGCTGAGTTCCTGAATTAGCGGAACAGCGACAGGATGGACTGCGGAGCCTGGTTCGCAATAGAAAGAGACTGCGTCGCCAGTTGTTGTTGCACCTGCAGAGCCTGCAACCGCGCCGACGTCTCTTCCATGTCGGCGTCGACCAATGAGCCAATACCGGATTTGAACGAGTCCGCCAGGTTCGAGATGAACTCTTTCTGGGTTTCAATCCGGCCCTGCGACGAACCAAATGCGGCCGATGCATCAATCGCGGTATTGATCAGTGTCTCGATGGTTCCTAGTGCTGCCGCGGCACCTGCATCGGTCGATACGTCAATCGACGACAACGCACCCAAACCGCCTGCTCCGGCATTGGTGAATTGCGCCGAAACGGTCACATCGCGATCTGCGTCGGAACCCGCTGTTGCAGTCCCGGTAACGAATGAGAGCGTACCCGCCGCGCTGGAGTCATAGTCGATAGCCACACCGGTAATACCCAAGGCATCAATCTGGTTCTTCAACCCAACTGCGACAATCGCATCAGTATAAGCTGAGTCGTAGGTGCCCGACGGGTCCAGATCTCCAGCTTGAACCGTATAGGAAGCAACTTTGTCACCGATGGTAATCGACACCTGGTCACCAGCAGCAAAGTTGTCAGTCGAGCTGTCGATAACGATATCACCCGAACCGCCGGACTTATCCATTGTGAACCCGGCCGCATCATTGTCGGTGGTTACGTTATCCGACCCCGCCAGAACCCCCTTCGACGCATAGCCGCCGGTCGACAAATCCTGGCTCGCAACCGAAATTGATGATGCATTTACGTTTCCAGCGCTATCACGATCCAGCGACGCAAGAATGGACGCTGTACCTGCCGACCCATCGACTAGGTTTAGACCATTGAATTGCGCCGCGCCTACGACCGATGCGATCTGGTCCCGCAATGCCGTCACATCGTCATTGATCTTGCCGCGGTCGACATTGTCTTCCTGTGCCGCAACAATCTTGCCTTTCATCTGGTTCAGCAGATCTGTAACCGTTTCCGAAGCGTTCCGTGCAACTGCCACTGTGGATTCACCCAGCGCCAGGCTGTCTTTGATGGCGTTGAAACCCTTAACGTCCGATTCCATCACTTTGGAAATAGCCCAGACGGCAGAGTTGTCCTTGGCCGTCGCCACATCTTTACCGGTCGAAATCGCGTTCTGCGTCATCGCCAGGTTCTTGTTTACGGATTTGAGAGTTTGCAGCGCAACCATTGCGCCATTGTTCGTCAGAATGCTGGACATATTTGTCATCCTCTTTGCGTTCGAGCGCCTTCGACGCCCATGTTGGACCCACCGAACCGGCGGGCATTCCGTCGTTCTGACCTTTGCGTCGCGCCCTGTGGCCTTCGCGCCACCTGCTGTTCCAGGTGCAATCCCAACTTTGACCCTGATCCCCTAACGGAGTGCTAAGACGAATAAATCCAAAGCTTTGGATTTGAATCAAACCCAGCCTTATGCACGCTTCTCCAGCTTTGCCTGCAAGCGCACCGAATACCCATTCCGCTGACCCGCCGCGTCATAAGTACTGAACTCCTGACGCACGCGACGCAGTTCCGACATGCGTTCAGCAACGGCGCGGATGCCCTCGGCTGCACTGGTCAATAGTGCCTGATTACGCGCGACTTTCATCTGAACACGAACAAGGCCGTCGCTATCAATGACTTTCAGGCCGTTGAGAGCATCAATCAGGTCTTCCTTTTCAGGTGCCAATCGGTTCAGGTCGTCAAGATCGCCGCCTATCAATGCCTTACGCTCCTGATCCAGCAGATCCTCCAACGCCTTTATCGGATTTTCACCCATCGGCCTTCTCCATCATTGCATTAAAGAGAACCTCTGACAGACCAATTCCACCAGCGCGGGCCATCTGCTGGGCCTGCTGCTGAATTAGAAACGAAGAAAACTGATCTTCACCTGCGCCTCCTCCGAACGATTGCCGCGCCTGCCCAAGGCCCGCGGATTTCAACATCTCGGCGAGAAAGGTCGCCTCAAGCTCGATTGAGGCAGCTCTAAGCTTATCTGAAGCTTGAGCGGCCGGCGTCGTTGCTCCAATCGCTGATATCGACATTGGATTCTCCGTAAATTGCTTCGAACTTTCATGATCAAAGAGGAAAGCAGTTAAAATAATTGTAACCTCCTGAGGTCAGAGTCCGGGTCAGGCAAACACAGCCGGAGCAAGAAATGTCCAACCCGCTGACCGTTTTGACGGCCTCAACCACAACAGGAAGCAAATCCGATGCCCAGCACGGGGGGGCGCGAGAGAACAAGGGAGCTCAGGCCTTTGAGGACGTCATGAACGAAGAGGCCGAGTTGAACGATCCTGAGAGCTTGCCAACAATTTCAAAACAGAAAGTCGCAGTAGAAGAACAGCCGGATGTCGAAATCAACGACTCTGTTAGAACTACTGTGAAACCACTATCCCAAAACGGTGATGAGGAGCTGCCAAATCCCGAGGCTGCGTTTCCGCAACTGTTGACGCTTGCGGACAGCGAATTGCAAGCGCCAAGACAGTCGGAAATAGCAGTACCCTCGCCCGCTGTAGATCCGGTGTCTAATCAGAACATATCCACTTCACCAACCGATCAGACAAATAGGTCGACAACAATAAGTTCGACCACCCCTGCAGCGTCCGAAATCCCGCCAGCGCCGGAACAAAAATCCGATAAAGTTGAAAAACGGGTGCTCACACGGACGCTAGGTCGGTCCGGGATCAGCCCGGATTCGAATGCACGCCCGTTTCAGTCTCGAAATTCGACCGAAGTCGGCATCCGCCCGGATTTAGACACACCGATCGCGTCGGTATTTAAAGTAGTCTCGCAGCAGCAAACAGCTAGCGCCACAAATGCGCTGATATCGGCCCAAGCCACAAATATAGCTCCTGTGGACACAATCCGCGAACCTGCAACAGTACACGAGATTCTCGATATTCCGACACTAAAGGAAGCCACAATTGTGCCCACGCAGCGGGAAACCATGGGCATAACACCATTTATACCCCATCGCGCCGAATATGCCCGCGCCATTGCGGGCCAACTGGCAGCCGTCATCTCAGCAAGGCCCGGCGTTCAGGGCGTAGACATTGCCCTCAACCCCGAGGAACTGGGCCGCGTCTCGATCACATTAACCAACCGTGAAGATGGGTTGCATCTGATGATCATGACGGAACGGCCAGAAACGCTTGATTTGATGCGGCGGCACATCGCGCTGTTATCCGCTGAATTCGAGAAACTTGGATACCAAGGTATGTCGCTTGATCTGGGCCTGTCCGGTAACACAGCAGAGCAAGAAAAAGATCCCGAGGCTCAGCAGTTCTCTGACACATCGGAGGTCGCTGTTGATGAGTTTCATAATGCACCAATAGTTCAATCCGGCCCGCGTGGTGGCCTTGATGTGAGGCTTTAAGCGATGATCACCCTGTCGAGTTCAACCGCAAACCCAATTGCAACCTCAGGTGTACCCAGCAACGCGCAACGTTCTGCTCTGACGTCGGATTTCGAGACATTCCTGCGCATGCTGACGGTACAGGCACGAAATCAGGATCCGCTGGAACCATTGGACTCATCAGAATACGCCTCGCAGCTCGCGCAGTATTCGATGGTCGAACAACAGGTCAAAGCAAATGAACTTTTATCTGGTCTGGCTTTGACGTTGGGATCGGTCAATCTGAATCAGCTTGCCAGTTGGGTTGGTATGGATGTTCAAGTTGCCGCACCATTTCAGTTTGAAAACCAGCCTGTTACGCTCTTTTCCAGTGCAGCTCCTGATGCAACCAGAGCTGAACTGATCATCCGCAACACGCAGGGCGACGTGGTCGACCGAATTACCGTACCCGTCGATGAAACCGAATTCGAATGGCACGGTGTTGACAGTACCGGCACTGCGTTTCTGGCAGGGAGTTACTCTGCGTCTCTCGCGAGCTATAAGGGAGACAAATTGCTGGCTGAAACCCCCACCGCAGCTTTTGGCCGTGTTGTTGAGGCCCAAGTTGGTGACGGCGCGGTCATGTTAACACTTGAAAGCGGGGCAGAAGTATCTGCGAATGAGGTTACTCAAATCCGAACAGGTGCTTGATCTGTTGGGCGGCGCAGGTCAAAGCTTGGCAAAATCGACTCGCTGCTCAATCTGGTAACTTCCCTGTCTGACCAAATCCCACCTCCGCCAAAGCTGGTTGCCCAGTTACATTCTCAAGGGCTGATTGATGTTCGAGCCCAATTCCAGGTGCTGTACGGTGGGCGTACAAATCAGGTGTGGAAGGTACTGTCGGATCACAGCGACGCGGTCCTCAAGCTGTATCGCGCACCGTTTCAGAACCCACTGTTTCGCAACGACGCTAGACTTGAGGCGAACTGCTTGCGCGCACTCAACAGCACCGGCTTCGTGCCCAATCTACGGGCGACCGGGTCTTTCGAGAAGGCGAGCTGGGTTTACTACGATCATGCACCAGGCAATCCATGGCGCGAAGGCGTCGAAAACGTCGCGGTTCTGCTGAGGCGACTACACAGTCTATCGATAAATCTGGACCTCCCCACTGGCTGCAATGGCAGCGAGGATCTGAGATGCCATGCTGAGCAGATTTTGCGCAGTTGCCAGAACGCTGAGACACAGCAGCTGATCGCGTTGAAACCGCGGGGGCAAATACCACCCTTTGCCGAGCGATGTCTGATCCATGGTGACCCGGTGGCGGGCAACATTCTGCAATCATCAGCCGGGCTGACACTCATCGACTGGCAATGTCCGGCCTCGGGTGACCCATGCGAAGACTTAGCGATATTTTTATCGCCCGCGATGCAGCAGCTTTATCGCGGTACACCTCTGTCGGAGGTGGAGGTAACGAACTTTCTAACCGCCTATGATCGGCACCAAGTTACTGCGCGATACTTATCTCTGCGCTCTTGGTATGGCTGGCGAATGGCGGCCTATTGTCTGTGGCGGGTCGAAAACGGATCACCCGAATATGTTCGGGCCTTTGAATTGGAAATTCAGGCCTTATAGATCCGCAAGACCAAGCAATGCATAGGCTGGCGGCATCAAGGCACGACGCCATCTACCCAATGGAAAACGGGTTGGCGGTTGCTTGATCGGCAAAGGAAGCTCGCTCGGTTGCCCGAGGACCATCCGGGCGAGGGCTCGGCCACAATAGGTCCCCATAGCAACGCCGTTGCCGTGATATGCAAAGCCCGCAAACAACCCGGCTTGATCCGGAACCGGACCCGCAAAGGGCACGAGGGCGCGGGACAGGCAGACCATACCGGACCAGATATGCGTAACGTCAATCGAGGCCCACGCAGGAAACAAGCGTCTGAAATCCTGCAACGCCTTTTGCCGAATGCGCATTTCGGCACGGGGTGACGACATCAATCCCCCACGCATTCCGAACAGAAACCGCCTATCGGGCATCAACCGGAAATAATGCAGCAGGTTGCGCGTGTCATATGCGATCTGATCCGAAGTCCAGCCTTGAGCCTGTAATTCGTTTTGGGACAGAACGCGTGTGACAAAAGCCGTCGATTGCGTCGGCATATAGCGCGCAGCCATCCATTGGGGTAAATCCTCGCTGGAATACCCATTTGTGCAGGTTAGCACGTTCGAAGCCCGAACTTGACCGGTGGGGGTATGCAGATCAAAGCCTTGCGCGATTTTGCATATCTTCTGAACCGGGCTGTGTTGGTACAACTTTGCACCCTCAGCCTGCGCTGCGTTGGCCAAACCAAAAAGGTACTTACGAGGGTTCAAACCAAAGCCTACAGGCGTTGTGTATCCGCCAAAGAACGCGCCTCCCAACCCTAAATCTGCCAGTTCATGCTGCTCATGCAGCTGGCCTTCTGAGGCGACGCTTTGACGTAGTCGTGCCATCGCTCGCTTGGAATGGGCCAGTTGAGTTTCACCCCGCGAGTGCCTGTCCGCATCGATTTCATGACGCGCCAGAAGATCGGCAACCAACGACACTGCGTCTTTTTCAGCCTGAAAATATGCTGCTGCCTCAATTGCACCGTAACGGCGTCTGAGAGTGGCTTCACTGAGCTTCGAACCACCCAGACAGCAGAATCCTCCGTTTCGCCCTGACGCGCCCCAGCCCAGAGAGTTCGCCTCGAACACAGCAACCGATACGCCCTCTTTCGCTAAATGCAGCGCTGCAGATAGGCCCGTGAACCCGCCACCGATTATGGCAACATCGACCTTCAGCTCTCCTTGGTGCTTAGGCCAATCAGGTGCCTCAATCGTCTCGTCCCACCAGCATCCTGAACGAGGGGCCGCACTGTAGGCGTAATCCGAAAAGATTCGCTTCATTCGGTGCGCGCCGCGGCTTGTTCATCCTGCTTTTGCCGCATCATCGCGCGTTTGGTCACCAATGATGCGGTGATGACACCCACCGTTACCACAGCGATCATAAGCGTCGACAACGCGTTGATTTCTGGACTGACACCCAGACGCACAGCCGAGAAAATCTTGATGGGAAGTGTCGTGGCGGATGGTCCTGAGGTGAAGGACGCAATGACTAGATCATCAAGCGACAAGGTAAACGCCAATAACCAGCCGGAAACTACGGCGGGCGCAATGATCGGCAACGTCACTAGACGAAAAGCCTGCCCCGGCGAGCACCCCAAATCCAGCGCGGCCTCTTCCAGCGACCTATCAAATGTAACAAGGCGCGAAGAGACGACGACCGAAACGAAACACATGGAAAATGTCGTATGAGCCAGAACGATGGTCAGGATCCCCCGATCCAACCCGATCCCGATGAATAACAGCAGCAGAGACAGGCCCGTTATCACCTCTGGCATCACCAGAGGGGCGTAGATCATCCCCGAGAATAGCGTTCGTCCAAAGAACCGCCCGCCACGCACCAGAACATATGCCGCAGCCGTGCCAAGGATCGTCGCCAAAGTAGACGAGAACACAGCAACCCGCAGTGTAACCCATGCCGCGTCAAGGAACGCTTCGTTCTGAACCAGCTCTCCGTACCATTTGGTCGAAAACCCGGCCCAGACCGTGACAAGCTTGCTTTCGTTGAAGCTGAAGATGATCAGGATGATCATCGGGATATACAGGAACGCGAACCCCAACGTCAGCGACACTGTGTTGAACCAGCTGAGTCTGCTCATTGTTCAGCCTCCGTCTGCTTTTGCTGGTTGCGCTGGAACAGCACGATCGGAATCACAAGGATCAGTAGCAAAACAACGGCCACCGCACTGGCGACCGGCCAGTCGCGGTTCGAGAAGAACTCTTCCCAAAGAACCTTACCGATCATCAGAGTTCCGGAGCCACCCAGAAGCGACGGGATCACGAACTCACCAATCACCGGGATCATCACAAGAAAACAACCCGCGATGATACCCGGGCGTGAAAGAGGGATTGTGATCAACCAGAAAGCCTGCATGCGCGAACACCCAAGGTCTTCGGCGGCCTCGATCAGCGACCCGTCCATACGTTCTAGAGACGAGTAAATCGGCAGAATCATGAAGGGCAAATAAGTGTAGACGATGCCAATATAGACCGCCGTATTGGTGTTAAGAATGGTCAGCGGGGTTGAGATAATGCCCGTCCACAGCAGCAGTTGGTTCAGATAACCTTCATTGCTGAGAATGCCCATCCACGCGTAGACCCGGATTAGGAATGACGTCCAGAAGGGCAAGATAACCAACATCATGAATGTGGGCCGCCATTCTTCAGGCGCGCGCGCCATCGCGTAGGCGATCGGGTAGCCGACAATCAGCGTAAGAATTGTTGAAATCAGGGCGATTTTGACGCTGGAAAGGTAAGCTTTCCAGTATAGATCGTCCTCGGTCAGCCAAACGAAGTTCTCAAGATCAAGCTGGCTGAAGAAGTTCTTAATGCCTGTCCAGCCCTCAGAGAAATCCAATGTCGGCGTGTAAGGTGGAATGGCCAGCGCGGTGTCCGAAAGTGAGATTTTCAGAACGATAAAGAACGGCACCAGAAACAGCGCCAGAAGCCAGACATAGGGAATGGCGATCAGAACAGCGCGACGCATCAGTTTTCCAACAAGACTGCGGCAGTCGCTGTCCAGGACAGCCAGACCGGGTCTTCCCAAGTAAACGAGCGGCGCGAGATACGACGGGTATTCGCCGTTTGTGCTTTGATGATCGTGCCGTCTGGCAGCTCAACATGATAGGTCGACAGGTTGCCCAGATAAGCGATGTCATGCACCTTGCCCTGGATCGCATTGATCGCATCTGTGGGGCGCTCGGCTGAAATGGCGACTTTCTCGGGACGGATCGCCAGATGGCAGCCCTGCCCATCGGACAATTGGGTTGCAGTTGAGGCTGTGAGCGGAGGTTGCCCCTCGGCCCAATCAATCCGATAGTTTTCATCCCCTTGTGCCGTGGCGCGCCCTTCGATGATGTTCACGTCGCCGATAAAATCAGCGACATAGACGGAATTCGGTGTCTCATAGATGCGATCGGGTGTCGCCACTTGCATCAACTTGCCCTGATCCATGACAGCCACTCGGCTGGCAACGGTCATCGCCTCTTCCTGGTCGTGAGTCACGATGACAAAGGTCGTGCCGGTCTTTTCCTGAATGTCCATCAACTCGAATTGGGTATCTTGACGCAGCTTCTTATCCAGCGCCCCCAAGGGTTCGTCGAGTAAAAGCAGTTTTGGCGCTTTGGCCAATGACCGGGCCAGCGCCACGCGTTGGCGTTGACCGCCCGAGATCTGATGCGGCTTACGGCGCGCAAACTGCTCAAGGCGGGTCAGGCGCAACATCTCTTCAACTCGTTCTTCCAGATCGCGCTTGGGCATGTTGTCCCGACGCAGACCAAAAGCGATATTGTCCCAGATGCTCAGATGAGGGAACAGGGCGTAAGACTGAAACATCATGTTCACCGCCCGCTTATTGGGCGGGATCGGATCGATATCCTGACCCCCAAGAAGGATATGGCCATCGGTCGGAGTTTCAAAACCGGCCAGCATCCGCATCATCGTGGTCTTTCCGCAGCCCGACGGCCCAAGCAGAGCAAAGAACTCACGCTCATAGATATCCAGCGAAAGGTTATCGATTGCGGTGAATGCGCCAAATCGTTTGGTGACGTTCTGGAACTGGATCAAGGGTTTCGCCTGCGGGTCGTCCCACGGCGCAAAGACTTCAGTGTTCAAAGTGGCCCCCGGTAATCGGTCAGGATAAATATGGCGCAAGGCAGTTTGTCTGCCTTGCGCATCAATCAGATCAGGTGCCTGATTTCACTTTGGTCCAGAGACGAGTCACCACCCGCTGGGTTTTTGCCGGATAAGGCGTGGTGATATAGAGATTCTGCATCGTCGTATCATCCGGATAGATCGCCGGATCTCCGATTACGTCCTCTTCCAGGAACTCTTGCGAAGCCTTGTTACCGTTGGCGTAGTAAACATAGTTCGACGCGGCAGCCATGTTGTTGGCATCCAGAATAAAGTCCAGAAACTTGTGTGCGCCTTCCGGATTTGGTGCATCAACAGGTATCGCCATCTGGTCAAACCACATCAGCGAGCCTTCCGCGAATGGATGGTATTCGATGACCACACCATTTTCTGCCTCATCGGCACGATCCCGAGCTTGCAGAATGTCCCCTGACCAACCGACGGCCACACAGATATCACCGTTGGCAAGCGCATTGATGTATTCCGAGCTGTGGAACTTCTGCACATATGGACGCACGCCGGTCAGAACCTCTTCGGTCTTCGCAATGACGTCCGTGTCATGGCTATCCGGGTCCTCGCCGATATATTGCAGCACCATCGGAATGATCTCGGCGGGTGCATCCAGGAAATGGACACCGCACGAGGCCAGCTTTTCCATGTTTTCAGGCTTCAGCACCAGATCCATGCTGTTGAGCGCAACATCGTCGCCCAGCACCTCTTTGACCTTGTCGACATTCAAGCCGATGCCGGTGGTTCCCCACATATAGTTGATCGAGTAAGCATTGTTGGGGTCATACCCTGCGGTGCGCTCCTGAATCACATCCCACAGGTTTCCTGCATTCGATAGTTTGGCTGCGTCGAGTTCCTGGAACGCGCCGGCTTGAATCTGGCGTTGCAAAAACGTTCCCGAAGGCACAACCACATCATAACCTGACCCACCGGCCAGCATTTTGGTTTCCAGAACCTCATTGCTATCAAACACGTCATAGATCAGGGTCAGGCCTGTCTCTTCTTCGAATTTGCTCAGCAACTCCTCGTCAATATAGTCGGACCAGTTATAGACACGCACTTCTTCGGCAAAAGCGGCCGAAGTCCCCAATGCGACGATCGCTGTCATCCCCAGCGTTTTTAGTTTCATAGTCTTCTCCCTGCGATTATGCGGCTATTTTCACTTTTTTTTGGATTTGATCAAGTTTTGCGTTTTGCAGTGGTTTCACCTATGGTCGGAACAGGTGTAAATTCAGACAAGATAGAAACGCGCGGATTGAGGTAAACCATTTGGATTTGATCAAAAATAAGGCGAGCACACAGCCGGATGATGAAGAAAAACGCCCTGCGCATGAACAGGTCTATCGCACTCTGAAATCGCAGATCCTGTTTGGTGATCTTGTGCCAGGACAGCCGGTAACGATTCAGGGTCTGACTGATTCGTTGGGCGTAGGCATGACCCCGGTGCGCGAGGCGATACGACGCCTAATTTCTGACGGCGCCCTGATCTTTCAAGGCAACCGACGGGTCAGCGTACCCTTATTATCTGCCAATGATATCGAACAGATGATTTTTGCAAGAATATCAATAGAAACAGAGCTTTCAAGGCGTACCACCAGGAACATTTCGTCGACCGAAATTGACCATCTGGAGAAGCTGGATCAACGGCTCGACCTCATGATTACAGATGGGGATGTTGGCGGATATCTGCGATTGAACCACGCCTTTCATCAAGCCCTGTATTCGCATGCCGATGCCCCGATTCTGGTCGACCTGGCCGAACGTCTGTGGTTGAGATTCGGCCCTTCATTGCGGATTGTTTGCGGTCGATTCGGCACCCAAAGCCTACCCGATAGACATAAGGATATCATCGTCGCACTGCGCAATAAGGATGCGGAGAAGGCTGCTTTGGCAACGGCACAGGACATTGAGCAAGGTATGGGAATGATGGGCGACGCGCTGCCCAGCACCTAGAATGCAGCGATTCGATTGACAGTGTAAAATTTGATCATATTCTATCCTGCAATCACGCTTGCAGGAGAATCGCCGATGTCCACTATCACCAATCACATGCCCACCGCCGAATTGCAGGCGCTGGATGCGGCGCATCACATTCACCCGTTCTCGGCAAATGGATCGCTGGGTGAGGAAGGCGCACGTGTCATCACCCGCGCCAACGGCGTGTATCTGACCGACAGCGAAGGTGAAGAGATTCTGGATGCCATGGCCGGGCTCTGGTGCGTCAATATCGGCTATGGCCGCGATGAACTGGCCGACGCCGCCGCCCGTCAAATGCGCGAACTGCCGTATTACAACACGTTCTTCAAAACGACCCACATCCCGGCTATCGCACTGGCCGCCAAGCTTGCTGAACTTGCACCCGGTGATCTGAATCACGTGTTCTTCGCCGCTGGCGGGTCCGAGGCCAATGATACCAATATCCGTCTGGTTCGCACCTATTGGGCTGAGAAAGGTCAGCCGGACAAGAATATCATCATCAGCCGCAAGAATGCCTATCACGGTTCTTCGGTTGGATCCGCATCGCTGGGTGGTATGGCCGGAATGCATGCGCAAGGTGGCATTCCGATTCCAAATATTCATCACGTTAACCAGCCAAACTGGTGGGCCGAAGGTGGTGACCTCGCCCCTGAAGAGTTTGGCCTCGCCCGCGCACGCGAATTGGAAGAGGCCATTCTAGAGCTTGGTGAAAACCGAGTCGCAGCCTTCATCGCCGAGCCAGTGCAGGGTGCGGGTGGTGTTATCGTTGCGCCAGACACTTACTGGCCGGAAATCCAACGTATTTGCGACAAATACGATATCCTGTTGATCGCAGATGAGGTGATTTGCGGGTTTGGTCGGACTGGGAATTGGTTCGGGTCACAAACTGTCGGCATCAGACCACACATCATGACCATCGCCAAAGGCCTCAGCTCGGGCTACGCGCCTATCGGTGGGTCTATCGTAAATGATGAAATCGCCGAAGTTATCGGCAACACCGAATTCAACCACGGTTATACATATTCCGGCCATCCCGTTGCTGCTGCGGTTGCGCTGGAAAACCTGCGCATTCTGGAAGAAGAAGGAATTGTGGATCATGTCCGCGATGTTGCGGCCCCCTATCTGAAGAAGAAATGGGAGGCACTGGTTGATCACCCATTGGTCGGCGAAGCTAAGATCGTTGGAATGATGGCGTCAATCGCGCTGACACCGGATAAATCAAGCCGCGCCAAATTTGCGTCTGAACCCGGCACGATTGGGTATATCTGTCGCGACCGCTGCTTTGCGAACAACCTGATCATGCGCCACGTGGGCGACCGGATGATCATCTCGCCACCCCTGATCCTGACGCCTGAGGACATCGATGAGATGTTTGTGCGTATTAACAAATCGCTGGACGAAGCATTGGAAGAAATCAACAACAGGGGATTGATGAAATCCGCGTCCTAATCACGATCAAAGGGCGGCCCATTTGGTCCGCCCTTACTTTCAACGCATCCGCTCCAGCAGACTGAGCGACGGGTACCCGTCCGGAACCAGCCCTTGAGCGACCTGGAACGCTCGGACCGCATTGATCGTATTCGGACCGGTGCGACCATCAATCCCTTGAGTGTCAAACCCAGCCTGCGTCAACCGACGCTGCAACTCTTTCTTTTCGGTAAAACTCAGCACGCGATCTCCACGTGGCCATTCGGCTTGAAACGGAGCACCGCCTGCAAGCCGGTCAGACAGATGCCCGATCCCGATCACATAAGCATCGGCACCATTGTATGCCTCGATCACCTTGAAATTATCGAAAATCATCAGAGCAACACCACGGCCACCCGCTGGCAACAAAATTGCAGCTTTTCCATAGTCGGACACCACCTGGCCTGTGTGCGCCAGAACTCCTCGGGCCGCCCATTCTGACGGCATCAGTGTAACGTCTCGTCTTGCATCTGCATAATCAAAGCCGGATGGTAACTTGACCTCTACCCCCCATGGTTGGCCTTTGGTCCATCCATGCTTTGCCAGATAGGCAGCGGCCGACGCCAGAGCATCAGTTGGATCGTCCGACCAAATATCGCGGCGCCCATCGCCATCGAAATCTACTGCGTGATCCAGAAATGAGGTCGGCATGAACTGCGTGTGCCCCATCGCTCCGGCCCAACTGCCGACCATATTCACAGCATCCACGTCCCCGGACTGCAGGATCTGAAGGGCCGCGATAAGCTGGGATTCAAAGAAACTCGCCCGCCGTGCATCAAAGGCCAGTGTCGCGAGCGATCTGATAGTTTGCTTGCCACCCCGATAGGTTCCGAACGAGGTTTCGAGCCCCCAAATAGCGGTGACAACCTCTTTTTCAACGCCATATTGCGCCTCTATCCGCGTCAGAGTTTCCCGATGCCGGTCCAAGCCCGCGCGTCCATTCGAAATCCGCGTTTTTGAAACTGCCGAATCCAGATACTCCCAGATCGGTTTTGAAAACTCAGCCTGATTGCGATCTCGTTTGATGATGTTGCTGTCATAGGTCACCCCGGCCAATGCTCTGTCCAGCGTCCGGGCCGAGATTCCTTGAGCGCGGGCCCGCTCGCGAAACGCTCCAAGCCAAGCCTGAAAGCGCGCGTTCCCTTCGGCAGATACGCGATAATGTTCGACCTCAGGACGCAATACTGGTCTTACCGAAACCATCACGTCTGCCGAAGCCAGTTGAATATTGTCGACCAATGGTCGGGCCAGAGGCCTTATCGATTTGTCTGTTGTATCCGCCTGCACGATGGATGCCCATAATGCGGCGGTCATGACGCCACCTACGCACTTACGCATTCCGATTTTTCCTGATTACTGCTCAGGTTCAATGATAGCGCAAAATCGGTATTTCTCAAAATGTAGAAAATTAGCTTTCCTGTTCCTGTGCCTCGCGTTCAGCACGAATGCGGGCAATCGCCTCTCGCAGTAACGGCACGCGCTTGGGGCGGAAGCTTTCGTCGGACACGTCCATGTCTTGCATACGGTCCAGCCGGAAAACGCGAAAGTCCTCGCGCAAGTGACACCAGCTGAGCAGAACGCTGGCGCGATCCATGTAGACGATACTCAGTGGATTGACCCGACGCCGGGTTCCCACGCCCTTGGCATCGGTATAGGCAAACTCAACCGCGCGTTCGTCCCATGCTGCTTGGCGCAGGACTGCAACATCAATTGTTGGCACCGCTGGCCTGTCAAACCGCGTGGCAGTCAGAACAGCATGACTTAGTCGGTGGGATTGGCGCTGCGGCAACCGGCCCTGCAGCTTTCGCAAGGCCTCGCTTGCCGCATCAGACAGCGCCGGATCGCCAATCAACTGCACCTCTCGTAGACCTAATACCAATGCTTCAAGCTCGTCATTGGTAAAACCCAGTGGTGGCAAAGTTGCATCTTCGATCAGGGTAAACCCAAACCCGGCCTCGCCGTCTATTACGGCCCCCAGAGCACGCAAAGCATCGATGTCCCGATGTATTGTACGCGGTGAAACGCCCAAATCCTGTGCCAGCTGGACCGACGTTCTGGGTGATGGGCCAGAACGCAGGGCTTGCATCAACTGAAACAGGCGAGCGGTACGAGACATACTGCACACTAACCTAAACCTAATGTCAGAAACTGTCATTAGTCAGGCGTATCCCTCGGACATCCCAATTATGGAGCTGATGATGCTGACCCTTCTTACTTTCCCCTCTGCGTTCGGCCTGTTCAGTGCCAGCCCGTTCTGTGTGAAAACCGCCCTGATGCTTCAACGGGCAGGACAGCGCTGGCAGCGGTCCGACCTTTTGGACCCCCGCAAGATGCCGCATCAGAAACTGCCGGTTCTGCGCACACCCGAGCGCCTGATCCCCGACAGCGACTTGATCCGCGAGTGGCTCGAGTCTCAGGGTGCAGATTTCGATGCCGGTTTGAATGGCCTGCAAAAAGCCCAATCCCGTACTCTAATCCGCATGGCCGAGGAACATCTTTACTTCCATGTCGTCCAGGATCGCTGGGCCAATGATGAGGTCTGGCCAATCCTGCGCGATACGTTCTTCACAGTCATTCCAGCACTGATCCGCAAGCCGGTTTCGAACTCGATCCGTAAATCCGTTGTCAAAGGGTTGGCCTTTCAGGGTGTTTCCCGATTCTCACCCGCAGAACGACAGGACCGGCTAGAGCGCGACCTTGAAGCTATCTCAACCTATCTTTGGCAATCGCCCTACCTGATGGGAGAGGAACCGACCTCGGCGGACATGAGCGTCGGTCCAATGCTGGCGGCAATGCGCGCGACACCGTCCGACACCCCCCTGACCCGCCGGATCAAACAGGATAAGCTGCTCAGCAGCTATATCGATCGAATGGAACAGGCGATCCCACTGTCATGACACCCTTTGAGGATGCAAAAGTCGCCGCAGCTTACGGGGCGATGCCAGAAGAAACTCGCGCAGGAGCACTTATGCTGCGCGAGTTGATTTTCGAAACTGCGGCCTCGCTACCGCCGGCCCAGCCTCTGGAAGAAGCGTTGCGGTGGGGTCAGCCAGCCTATTTGGCACCCAAGGGATCAACGATCCGACTGGGCGGACACAAAGCCGCTCGGTTTGCGTTGTTCGTGCACTGCCAGAGCAGACTGATGGGGGATTTCACTTCTGCTTTTCCCGGTGAGGATCAGATCGATGGCAATCGCGCCATTCTATTCGATGCGCCCGATCAGATTGACCCCACACGCCACGGCTGGCTGATTGCGCGCGCGTTAACCTATCATCTCTGACGGCGTTTGCGTTCAACCTTGCGCTTGATTTTGTCCTTCTTGCGCTTGGTGCTGACCGCCTTGCGCCGCGACCCGCGTTTGGTTGGACCGCGTCCTCGTGGCAGGGCTTGATCATCGATGGAGAGCAGTTCCAATTCCAATCCACCGGTTACAGGCGTAGCCTCGGTCAGCCGCACGGTGACACGCTGACCAATGGCAATAATCAGGCCGGTATCCGAACCCATCAGTGTCCCGGCTTCACGGTCAAAATGAAAGAACTCACGCCCCAGCGAGCGCACGGGCACCAGACCGTCCGCTCCGGTCTCATCCATCTTCACGAAGGCCCCGAAACGTGCGATACCGCTGATCCGGCCTGTGAACTCATTGCCGACCCGCTCGCTAAGATAGGCCGCCAGATAGCGATCAGTCGTATCGCGCTCGGCCATCATGGAACGGCGTTCCGTGTCCGAGATATGGGTGGCCGTTTCCTCCAGCCGCGCGATTTCCTCCTCGGTCAGCCCATCCTTCCCCCAGCCATGGGCCGTGATCAGCGCGCGGTGCACGATCAGGTCCGCATAGCGGCGGATGGGTGAGGTGAAATGTGCATAATTCCGCAGGGCGAGTCCAAAATGTCCAAAGTTTTCAGGACTGTAATAGGCCTGCGCCATCGACCGTAAAGTGGTTAGGTTGATCAGCTCGGCATCTTCGGTACCCGCGGCAGCATTCAGCAGCGCGTTCAGGTGGCGGGTCTGCAACACCTGCCCTTTGGCCAGATTCAAACCTGCTGCTTGCGCCGTCTCTCTCAGGCTTTCCAGCTTCTCAGGTGCGGGCTCTTCGTGGACGCGAAACAACAGCGGGCGGCGTTTGGCAATCAGTGTCTCGGCGGCAGCGACATTGGCGAGGATCATGAACTCCTCAATCAACTTATGCGCATCCAATCGGTCACGGAACGCGACGCTGGTCACCTCGCCAGCATCGCTCAGAACGATCTTGCGTTCAGGCAAGTCCAGCTCCAACGGTTGGCGCTCCGCCCGCGCTTTTTTCAACGCGTCATAGGCGGCATAGAGCGGTTTTAGAACGGTCTCCAGCAACGGCTCGGTGCGGTCGTTCGGGTTGCCATCGATCGCTTCCTGCACCTCGGAATAGTTCAGTGAGGCGGCTGAACGCATCAGACCCCGTGCAAAGCGGTGGCCGATCTTGTTACCCTCGGCATCAATCTGCATCCGAACCGCGATACAGGCGCGCGGCACGCCTTCGTGCAGGGAACACAGATCACCGGACAGGCGATCCGGCAGCATCGGCACTACGCGGTCGGGGAAGTAACTGGAATTGCCCCGTTTGCGTGCCTCACGATCCAGCGCCGTACCGGGCTGCACATAGGCGGCCACATCGGCGATGGCGACCCAGATTACATGGCCACCTTTGTTCTTCGGATCATCGTCTGCGTGCGCATAACAGGCGTCGTCATGGTCCCGTGCATCCGCAGGATCGATGGTCAGCAAGGGCATATCCCGCAGGTCTTCGCGCCCTTTCAGGCCAACAGGTTTGGACTTGTCGGCTTCTTCAATCACATTGTCCGGGAAATCGTCAGGAATGCCATGTTGGTGGATGGCGATCAATGAGACAGCCTTGGGCTCGGTCGGATCGCCAAGCCGTTCAACAATGCGCGCGCGTGGCAGGCCCATGCGGTTCTTGGGTCCGGCCTGCTCGGCCTCGACCAACTCCCCGTCCTTGGCGCCCAGAACGGCCCCGTCCGCGACCAGCCATTCGGTGGAACCAGCCTTGTCGATAGGTACGATCCGGCCACCCTCGGCCCCTTTGCGGAAGATGCCAACGACCTTGCGTGGGTTGGTTCCGATGCGGCGGATCAGACGCGCCTCGTAATTATGGTCTTCCTCGTGCACAACGATCAGACGGGCCAGAATGCGGTCACCCTCGCCCAATGCCGGATCGCTGGCGCGGGTGATGAGCAGAATAATGGGCTCGATCCCCTCACCGTGCCATTCCAACGGTCGCGCAAACAGATCGCCATCCGCGTTCGGAGCCTTGACCTGCAACACGCTGACCGGCGGCAGGCGGTCAGGATCACGATAGCTGCGCTTGCGCTTTTCCAAATGCCCTTCGGCCTCAAGCTCTTTCAGGATGCGCTTCAGGTCGATCCGATCTGCGCCCTTGATGCCAAAGGCCTTGGCGATATCACGTTTCGAGGTCAGGGTAGGGTTCGCCGAGATCCAGTCGAGGACCTCTTGCTTGGTCGGAATGCGTGTCATGAGTTTGGCCTAGCACGGGCATGCGACCGCGTCATGACCAAAAAGCGGCCTGTCGGGTCAGCCGTGCAGATCGGCCACGGTATCCACATCGCGCAGGTGATCCAGCAACGTCACTCGACGTCCATTTACCGAAGCCAGCGTGTCGGCCAAAGCACTCTCAGTCGACCAGCGCACGTTGTTGAACATCCCTGACGGCAACGCACTATAACGCTGCGCACCAACCAACCAATAGCCCCCGTCAGGGGCTGGCCCGAACACGATTTCAGCCCGGCCCAATGCGTCGAAGGCCCGCGCGATGTGTCCGCGTGTAATCCCCGGAATATCTGCACCGATCAAACATACTGGCCCATCGGGGGCACCGCGCAGCATCCGCCCCATACGATCACCGAGATTTCCGCGCCCTTGCGGCTTACGCGGCAGATCGACTGGCCAGACACGGCTTTTCATCCCCTCCCGATCCGGAGTAACCGCCAGAACAATCTGCCAGCGCGGATCGCGCAGGCGTCGGACAAGTGACCGCGTTTGATGTCGAAACCACCAAGCCGCACCGACCATGCCAATATCGCGTCCCAGACGGGTTTTCACCCGCCCCGGACGTGGCTCTTTCACCATGATGACCAAAGTCTTTTGCATCAATCAGGCAAAATAATCCGATAGAATACGCGCGTATATTGCCTTGAGCTGATGAATTTGTGCCACCTCAACGCACTCATCAACCTGATGCATCGTGCGCCCGACCAGCCCGAATTCGACCACTGGGCAATGGTTCTTGATGAACCGGGCATCCGATGTGCCGCCAGTGGTTGAAAGCTCGGGGCAGATATTGGTTTCTGACTCAACGGCGCGCGCTACCAGATCCGAAAGCCGACCCGGAGGAGTCAGAAAGCTCTCACCTGAGATTTTGATCTTGGTTTCGATTTCAACTCCAAACGCCTTGGCAACTGATTCAGCCTCGGATTTCAACCAGTCGCTCAGGCTGACGCCCGAGTGCAGGTCATTGAACCGAATGTTCACTGTTCCAGAGCATTGCGCCGGGATGACGTTCGTCGCTGGATTGCCCGTATCGATCGTCACCACGGCCAATGTTGAGGCATCAAAGTGGTCGGTCCCCTGATCCAGCTCGCGACTGGCCAGCCGATCCATCAACCGCGCCATTGCTGGCAATGGGTTATTCGCCCGGTGCGGATAAGCAGAATGCCCCTGCACCCCGGTCACGATAAACCAAGCTGACATTGAGCCGCGCCGACCGATCTTCATCATTTCACCCATCTTATTCGGACAGGTTGGTTCCCCTACTAGACAGACCGACATCCGCTCATCCGTCGCATCCATGTGATCCAGCAGGGCGACAGTGCCATCGACCGCATCACCCTCTTCATCACCTGTAATTGTCAGAATCACCGCACCATCCGGAGGCGTATTGCGCACAAAATCAATGGCTGCTGCGGCAAAGGCTGCCACACCAGATTTCATGTCCGTCGCACCACGGCCATACATCACTCCATCACGAATTTCTGCTCCGAACGGGGGCGCGGTCCAAGCGGCCTCATCACCCAAGGGAACAACATCCGTGTGGCCGTTGAAGCCAAAGCTGCGAGCGTGTCCTTTCTTGCCCCAACGCGCAAATAGGTTGCTGACGCCTCCGCGATCCACACGGGTGCATTCAAAACCTGCATCCGCAAGTTCACGTTGCAGTAAAACCAGCGCGCCGCCCTCTTCGGGTGTGACCGAAGGGCAACGGATCAGATTTGCGGTCAGCTCAACTGGATCGGTCATAACGGGCCTCTTGTTCTGATGGATGCCGGTGTTCGTGCACAGATTCAACGAATTGCCCGGCTTGCCAACCCCGAATAGTCAGATTTCCAATCCAAAATCCAAAGACTTCGATTTTAGCACCCCAACAAAACATGAGCCTTGACCCTGCGGCTGCCTTGCCGCGCTGCCCCGAACTAGGTTAGAGGGCCGCGAAACAGGTGATTCCAAATGAAGCGCGTCTTCTTCGCATTGATCTGCCTGACTTTCGCGACTCTCGCGCAGCAAAGCCAGGCTCAGACCCTCACGGTTACAACTGTGACCCGCCCTCCGTTCTCGTTTGTCGAGGACGGGGTCCAGACCGGTTTCTCGATGGACCTGCTGGCGGCGTTATCTGAGTCGCTGGGCTGGGAGTATTCGATCAACCGGGTCGAGAGCTTTGGCGAAATGCTGGGGGCCGTTCAAGACGGGTCAGCCGATCTGGCCATTGCGAATATTTCAATCACCGCCATGCGTGAAACCCGAATGGATTTCACCCAGCCCATCTTTGAAGCCGGGCTACAGATCATGGTTCCGTCCGAGGCAGCGCGCCAACCGTCTTTACTGCACGCCCTGCTGTCGCGCGAGCTGTTCATCGCAATTGGTCTGGCCTTTGCCATTCTTCTGGGCGGCGGCATGCTGATGTGGAGTTTCGAGAAACGCGCGCAGCCCTATTTTGACCGGAAACTGAATGAGGCTTGGTTCCCTTCCTTCTGGTGGGCGCTCAACCTCGTGGTCAATGGCGGGTTTGAAGAGCGGATGCCCCGCACGCCGTTTGGGCGCATTCTGGGGGTTGTGCTGGTGGTTTCCTCGCTGTTCATCGTATCGGTGTTTACGGCCCGGATCACATCGGTGATGACTGTAGATGCGATAACCGGCAGCGTGAATTCGGTTAATGACCTCTATGGCAAGCAAGTCGGAACCATCTCTGATTCAACAGCAGCCAACTTTCTGAACCGCCGCGAGATCGAGTTCACGGGCTATGCCGACCTTCAGGACATGCTGGCTGCGTTCAAAGACAAGGATCTGGATGCAGTCGTATTCGATGCGCCCATTCTGTCCTATTACGCCAGTCATGAGGGTCGAAGAACGGCAAGTATGACCGGCGGGATTTTCCTACGCGAAAATTATGGCATCGCCTTCCCAACCGGATCGCCTTTGGTTGAAGACGTCAACCAAGCACTGCTGTCTCTTCGCGAAGACGGTACCTATGATGAAATCTACCGCAAATGGTTCGGAGCGCGAAACTAAGCCGGGCTCTCGTCTCCAAAGAATGGCGTCATCTGCGCAACTATGACGGCGTTTTCGTCCAGCGCCCGCTGCATCAATGCCCGCTCATCCGGATCGATATCGTGCCCCTGCGCTTCACGCTCGGCAAGCGTGCCGTAGCCGGTGACATCCAGAGGAGCGGTATCGGCCTGTTTTAAAATCGCCACCGTTTCACGCACGGCTTCTGCCTCATCCACACCGCTGGCAAAGCACATCAGCGCGGCTCCGGTTGCGTCTTTTGGCAAACCATCTCCATCCTTCCGGCCAATCTGAACCAGAAGAGTATAGACTTGCTGACGCGAGGGTTTCTTTTGCTTCTGCATAAGGCCCGCAATACGCTGAGCCAGAGTGTGGGTCAACTCAGGTCCGATCGCTCTGGCAGGCCGCTTCCAGCAAAACCAATGCGGCTGCCCGTTGCCTGTCGCGCCAACCTTCCTTTGGAACCAAGGGCATTACAGCATCTGTATTGAAGTAAATCGCTGTGATCCCTGCAGCCGCGACATCCACAAGATTCGGATCAGCGCTTGTATTCTCAGCACTGATCTCAGCAGCGATACGATCTTCAAACTCGTATACGAAGCGCAACAGGGGTTGGCGAATTTCTTTGTGTCGCTCCGAGGCCGCTACCAAAGCCGCAAAAACGGCGGCGCTTTCAGAAGAATAATCAACGCGTCCAAACAACGCTTCGATCAAAGCATCAATGCGCCCTGTTGCTGGCAACATATCGAAGAAGGTTTTTGTCCGCATAGCAAAATCACTCAGGACATGGTCCAGCAGGCGCTGGATCATTTCTTCGCGATTGCCAAGGTAGTGACGAAGCAGAGGCCGCGCGATCCCCGCTTCTTCGGAGATACGGGCGAGTGTTGAGCCATCCAATCCATACCGCGCGACACATCTGGTAAATGCGCTCAGTATTTCCTTCGTACGGACATCTTTCAAACTGGTTCTGGGCATGAGTCAATCATTCAGGCGGTCTGAGTGGGGAAAATGTCCGTCAGGATGTAAAGTACTCCGAAGCCGAACCACATCGCCGTTAGCACCCAGAACAAAACCGGGTTCTCTTTGCGCTCAATAGCTTCAACAAGAAAGGCCTGCCCTGATCGAATTGCCAGAACGCCCCAGTACACAAAAACCACACCCCAGATCGCATATACCCCCGCCAGTGTTGATGCCAGCAGCACCAGCACAGCCGCGATAGTCATCCATTTGTGATGCCTTAGGCTTTTTCCAGGTTTCATCTACCCGCCTTATCCTTCGGTCGAAATCTTGAAATTGGATACTGGACAAATCGCTTTATTGTCAATAATGACAATTATCATTTTTGACAATCTAAGGAAGTGACATGCAAGCCCCGGCATCGCTACCCGACAAACCGAAAAACCGACTACCGCGAGAAGCCTATGTTTCAGAGGATTGGTTTCAGGTTGAGCAATCACAAATCTTCAGCCGCTGCTGGACCTTTGCCGGTGTGACAATGGATTTTCCTGAACCCGGAGATTTTCGCACGATCAAAGCCGGAGCAAATTCCGTAATTGTCATCAAAGGCGCCGATGGTGAGTTACGCGGGTTTCACAATCTTTGCCGCCATCGTGGTACAGAACTTCTGGAAGGATGCGGCAATGCAGGCAAAACCATTGTCTGCCCCTATCACAACTGGGTCTATAATCTGGACGGTGCTTTGCGCGGAGTTCCTGCCCAGCGTGAGTGCTTTCCTGATCTCGACAAGAAATCCAATGCTCTTTTTGGGGCGGCTGTGGGCGTATTTCGCAATCTTGTTTTCGTTAATCCTGACCCGGATGCGGATTTTGACAACTGGCTGAGCGGGCTGGATCAGGTTCCTTGGCCGCATGATCTGACCTCGACCGAGCTGCAGGAAAATCCCGACAACGTGGTTTATGAAATCGAGTGCAATTGGAAGGTCTTCTTCGAGAACGCAATTGATGGCTATCATCTCGCCTATCTGCACAAAGACACGCTGGGAGGGCCGACCCATGACAAAAACCTGTGGGAGGTGTTTGGTCAAAATATGATTTGGTGGTCGACCGAGCGCGAAGGTGTGAAACACAGGATTCCGCAATTCGTTGAAAACTCCGCCAAAGGTTCAGGTTTGAAAACCGTTAAAAATGCTGAAACTCCGGGGTATGGCGGGGTCTACATGCTCTTCCCAACCACGATCCTAACGCCCAATCCCTGGGGATTCTCGATTTCAACGATGGAACCCATAAGCGCAAACAGGATGCGATTAAGGGTGCGGAACTGGTCTCCGAAGGGCTGGTTTACTTACACGCACCGCGCGGCTGACATTCCCGGGTACGATGCCGAAACAGGGCTGATCAAATCCTCGCACTGGACCAAACACCCGTTGGAAACGGGCGATTTCCAAACCGAAGATGTCTGGGTTTGCGAAAAGATGCAAAAATCCATGCAATCTCCGCGCTTCGAAGTGGGCGCTCTCGCCATAGGCGCTGGCGGCGAGGCCGCAATAGATTTCTTTCAACAGACAGTGCTGGGGTTGATGCCCAAGCAATAATAGATTTGGCCGCAACATCTGCTCTGCGGCCAAATCTTAAATAAACAGCTCAGGATCAGTCGCGCAGCAGATCGTTGATCCCGGTTTTCGAGCGCGTCTTTTCATCAACGCGTTTCACGATGACCGCGCAATACAGGCTGACGTTGTTCTTGGACGGCATCGAGCCTGCAACAACCACCGAATAGGGCGGAACCTCGCCATACATAACCTCACCGGTTTCGCGATCGACAATCTTGGTCGACTTGCCAATGAATACGCCCATGCCCAGAACCGAGCCTTCGCGGACAATACAGCCCTCAACAACCTCGGAACGGGCGCCGATAAAGCAGTTATCTTCGATGATGGTGGGACCAGCCTGCATTGGCTCCAGCACTCCGCCGATGCCAACACCGCCCGACAGGTGCACATTCTTTCCGATCTGTGCGCAAGAACCGACCGTTGCCCAGGTATCGACCATGGTGCCTTCGTCCACATAAGCACCCAGGTTCACAAATGACGGCATCAACACCGCACCGGGTGCAATATAGGCTGACTTGCGCACGACGCAGTTGGGCACCGCCCGGAATCCTGCAGCGCGCCACTGGTTCTCATCCCAACCGGCGAACTTGCTGTCGACCTTGTCCCACCAGCCACCGGCTTGCGGGCCGCCATTTTGGATCTCCATATCCTTGATACGGAAACCCAGAAGAACGGCCTTCTTAGCCCACTGATTTACGTGCCAGTTGCCATCTGCCTGCTTTTCGGCAACGCGCAATGAACCGCTGTCCAACGCATTCAGAGTATCCTCGATGGCCTCACGCTGCTCGCCCGTCGTGGCCGGTGTGATCGTATCACGCATGTCCCAGGCGGCTTCGATGGCGGCTTCCAGTTGCGCGTTTGACATAGGCGTCTCCCTAGAGAATCTGTTCACGTTGATGTGGCCTATACGCAAGGTGGAACCATGGCGCAATGCGACGCAAGCAACCCTACATGCGTCAATCTTCTGCTATTGCGCCAAGAAGTGTAAACATGTTCCTGTCATTTTGTGTTCCAGCATTGGGTGCGGTCAGCAAAACATCTCCGTAGAAAACCGAGTTTGCGCCAGCGAGAAAACACAATGCCTGCTCTGCGGTCGAAAAGTCAGACCGGCCCGCCGACAGGCGTACGCGGGTTGCTGGCATGGTGATACGTGCGGTCGCAACCATGCGCACCAGATCGAAGATGCTCACCTTCTCTCGATGCTCCAGCGGAGTACCCTTAATCGGGATCAGAGTATTGATCGGAACGCTTTCGGGATGTGGGTCAAAACTCGCTAGAACCTGCAATAGTGAAGCACGATCCCGCAGACTTTCACCCATGCCGATGATACCTCCACAACACAGATCGATACCTTCGTCACGGCAATAGCTGAGTGTTTCCAACCGATCCTGATAGGTGCGCGTCCCGATGATCTCACCATAGAATTCCGGCGAGGTGTCGAGGTTGTGATTGTAGGCGGTTAGTCCCGCGTCGGCGAGTCGTTGGGCCTGATGCGGCTTTAACATGCCCAGTGTCACGCAGGCTTCCATCCCCAGATTGCGAACGCCCCGAACCATTTCAAGAACATTGTCAAATTCTTCCCCATCCCGCACTTGGCGCCACGCGGCCCCCATGCAGAACCGCTCGGCCCCGGCCTCCCTGGCCTGTTTCGCCAGCGAGACCACATGCCCGGGGTCCATCAATTTCTCTTTGGTCAGTTCGACCTCGCGGTGATGCGCGGATTGAGGGCAATAGGCACAATCTTCTGGGCAGCTGCCGGTTTTGATCGATAGCAGGCTGGCCTTCTGAATGTCTTCCGGGTCGTGATACGTCCGATGGATGGTATTTGCACGGCCAACCAGATCCAGCAGCGGGAGGCGCAGTAGCGCCTCCACCTCATCCACGGTCCAGTTGCTGCGGATGTCCTGTCCTGTATCAAGCATCCGCTTGCGACCCGCGGATTTTCTGCATCAAACCCGTTGGCAGGCCAATCACGATAACGGCCGCCAACGCGATCTTTACGAGATCACCTACGATAAACGGGCTGAAACCGTAAACCAGCACTTTGTCCGCAGGTACAAACTGGGCCAGCCACCCCAGACCCAGAGCGTATATCGCTACAAGTCCAGCTAACATGGCCGGGACCAAAAACAGCTTGCGCAGATTATCCGCCACCCATCCGACGATGGCCGAGGCAAAAACGAAGCCCAGCAGATAGCCACCAGTGCCGCCCATCATATAGGCCAGTCCGATGCCTTTTTCGGGTGTCCCAGCAAAAACCGGCAGACCGACGGCCCCAGCCACCATGTAGCCAATCACAGTTGCGGATCCGAGGCGCATCCCGAAAGCTGCAGAAATCGCCATGACGGCAGCGACCTGCAGGGTCATCGGCACCGGCCAAAATGGCACTTGGACTTTTGCGCTGGCTGTCAGCAGAAGGATGCCCATCACGACACGGATGATCTGTCCCGCCGGGCTGAGCGCACCGGTAGTCGGCAAGGCGGATCGCAGCATGGCTTTCATTGTACTTCCTTTTATAGATAATTATTTGCCAGTTGACTCATGATCAACATTTTTATCTATTAAAAATCAAGTGAAATCTTCAGCGGTGAAAAAATAGCACTTAACTGCCTGAAAGAACTCAATTTGCGCGGCGAATATGGCGCACCAGAATCGATGTCGCCGCTGACACATCTTTGCTTTTTAACGCCTGAATTATGGCCGCGTGATCCGTATCGATCCGCTGCATCCATTTTGGTCGCCAGTGCGCGAACAGATGCCGCGCGCTGGCAATATGCAGATCATCAATCGCATGCAACAGGCGAGGTAGGCCGCATGGCGTCAGGATAGCTCGGTGAAAGATTCTGTTCCGCGCTTCCCATTGCGGCATACTGTCAGCCTCATCGCAGTCTTTTCGCGCCCGATCAGCTACTTTCAGTGCGGTTGGGGTCATGTTTTGCGCTGAATGCTGCAATGCCAGAGATTCAAGCGCGACACGCATTTCGATCACCTCACGCACTTCGGCGGGGTCCAAGGCAGTGACACGCATGCCCTTTCGCGGCTCGCTTTTGGCCAATCCATGTGCCTCAAGCCGCAGCAGCGCTTCGCGCACCGGCACATGGCTGGTTTCAAAGTCGCGCGCGATATGGTCCTGACGCAACTTCTCACCGGCGGCAAGGTCGCCAGTTATGATCTTCTGGCTCAGCGCTTGATATATCGTGTCGGCAATGGTCGCAGTCATAAATTATAGATAAAATTCACAACGTGTTTCCACAAGCAGTTAATTCAATCAGCCAGGGGGTCCGGCGCAATATTCCCACCGCAGATAAGAACCGCAACCCGCTCATCTGGTTCGGGCTGATATGCACCTGAGATCAGCGCAGCCATGGCTGCCGCCCCAGCTGGTTCCACCAAAATTCGATGAGCTTGCCACAATGTCTGCTGGGCCTGCGCTATCGCCTCATCGGGAACCAAAACCGAAGTCATCCCCTGTGCCAGACCGAAGCAGATATCGCCAATTCGACGTGCGCCTAACGCATTCGCTGCAATGCCTGAGACCGAAACATCAACCGGCTCACCTTCAGCCAAGGCAGCATTCAGCGCGCAGGAGGTTTCCGGCTCGACAGCCACAACCTTGCGCGCACCCTGAAACCAAGCCAGCGCCCCAGCAATCAGGCCGCCGCCACCGACAGCAACCAGAACTGTATCTGCCTGCAAACCCTGCGCGTCCCATTCAGCAAAACACGTCCCTTGCCCGGCAACAGTTGCGGGCGCGTCATAGGCGTGGATTTGCATTGCACCAGATTCAGCCTCATGTGCCTGAGCCATGGTCAAAGCGTTGGCATATTCCCCCGGAACCACGCTCAGATCGGCTCCGATCCGTTCGATCAGGGAAATCTTCGACGGTCCTGCAAGCTCGGGCACAAAAATCTTCGCCGGATGACCTAACGCATGCGCCGCATAAGCCGCAGCCGCTCCATGGTTGCCACCCGATGCCGCCACCACGCCCGCCGAAGGAACATCCATGCTGAGCAAAGTGTTGAACGCGCCGCGCGCTTTGAAGCTGCCAGTGTGTTGCATATGCTCCAGCTTCAACTCGAGCGGATAACCCAGCGCATTGCTCTGCATCACAGGTGTGATTTGTGCATGTCCGGCAATGCGATCCCGCGCTGCCAATATTTCACTTTTCCAATCCATTCTTGTCTTTCCGTGACTGGCACTCTTCCCGCGAACCCTATAGCTGTTTTGGAAACACGCAAGCAGGGAACCCCGTTTATGAGAGAAGATCGCCTCAGCCCCTTTCGCGACGCACAGACCGACCGCTCGACCGCAAGCGAAGTGCCGGACACGCCGCAGACGCGGTCATCGGCCTATCGACTTGCCTTCGCTGATGATGATTTCCTGTGCCGGGATGAGCTGCGCCCCGTTCGCCTGCAACTGGAGTTGCTCAAGCCCGAGATGATCATGACCGAGCGTGAGATCACCTCGACTATCGTCATGTTTGGCGGTGCGCGCATCCCGGAACCAGCCCAGAAACACACGGCGCGGACTGAGACTTTGGCCGGGCTGTCAAAATACTACGATGAGGCGCGCGAGTTTGCGCGCCTGATGACAGAGAAATCGAACCAGACCGGTTGCCGTGAGAATGTGATCGTCACCGGCGGCGGACCCGGCGTAATGGAAGCGGGTAATCGCGGTGCACTGGATGCGGGTGGCTATTCGATCGGCCTGAACATCGTGCTGCCGCACGAACAGGCCCCGAACCTGTATGTAACGCCTGATCTCAGCTTCAACTTCCACTATTTTGCTATCCGCAAAATGCACTTCCTGATGCGCGCCCGCGCCATCACTATTTTCCCGGGCGGGTTCGGCACCATGGATGAGTTGTTCGAATCCCTGACCCTAATCCAGACAGGACGGATGGAACGCGTTCCGTTCCTGCTGTTCGGGCGTGAGTTCTGGGAGAGAGTCATCAACTGGGAGGCGCTGGCGGACGCGGGCACCATCTCGGACGAAGATCTGGACCTGTTCCGCTTTGTCGACACCGCGCAAGAGGCGGTCGAGATCATCGAGAACTGGGAACCTGCTCCCCCGCGTGACCAAATTCCGGGGCGCTGAGCTATGACTAAACCCAAGACCGGCGAGATGCTCCACCTGCGCGGAAACGCGTTGGACAAGGGCGAGCCTGTGGCCCTGCCATTGACCCAAAGCAGCATGTTTCATTTGCCGGGTGATCCAGACGGTCACGCCAGTTATGGCCGAGTCGACAACCCGACTTGGGTTCACCTGGAGCACGTCCTGTCGCATCTCGAAAACGCGCCTTGCCTCAGCTTTCCTTCTGGCATGGGGGCGATTTCGGCTGCGCTGTTTGCCACGGTCAAAGCAGGGTCTCGTTTGCTGATCCCATCCGACGGATACTATGTGACCCGGCTACTGGCCGACCGGTTCCTGTCGAATCTAGGCGTTTCAATCGTCGAACGCCCAACTACTGCCTTTGCCGAAGGTGGCTTTGATGGAATTGATGTCGTGTTCTTGGAAAGCCCATCGAACCCCGGTCTGGATATGCTTGATCTGCCAGCAATCGCCAGGCCCGTGCGCGAGGCTGGTGGCATCACGATTGCCGACAACACAACCATGACACCATTGGGCCAACGCCCACTGGACCTTGGCGTCGATGTGGTGGTGAGTTCGGATACGAAGGCGATGGGCGGGCATTCGGACCTGCTGATGGGCCATGTCGCCAGCCGCGATGCGCAAATCATGGAACGGGTAGAGGATTGGCGCCGCGTTTCAGGTGCGATACCGGGGCCGCACGAGGCGTGGTTGTTGCACCGTGGCCTTGAAACGCTGGATGTGCGGTTTGATCGCATGTGTAGCTCGGCGCAAGTTCTGGCCGAACTGTTGGCATCGCACCCGGCCGTGAAACACATTCGCTATCCCGGCCTGCCCGGTGATCCATCGCACGCATTGGCGGCTGCCCAAACCGCTCGGTTCGGTTTTCTGCTGACAATCACGCTGGAGTCTGAGGCCAAGGCCGAACAGTTCATCAACGCCTGCCCCCTGCTGCGCCCTGCCACATCCTTCGGCGGTGTCCACAGCTCAGCCGAGCGGCGTGCCCGCTGGGGCGATGCGGTCGACCCTGCCTTTATCCGCTTGTCTGTCGGGTGCGAGCCGGTAGAAGAACTGTGGCCGGCGATCGAGGCCAGCCTGAACGCGTTATGATTTCTTCTTAGGTTCACGCAGCTCGGTGAACACGTAGATTGGCAGCACGATGCTGGCGATCAACGCGCCCAGCCATACCAGCAAAGTCGCTGCCAGTAAGTTGGAAATACCTCCAACTGTTAGCCCCGCTGTTATCAGATCGGTCACCAGCAAGCCCACAAATGTGACAATCAGTGCGATCCCACCTTTCAGCGCCGGGGCCTTCTTCTCGCCCAGCTTCAGGATCAACGGTTCGGCTACGACTTGAACCAGCGTAAAGACAATCACTACAACGATGAACGAGATCGGCTTGATTGCAAAGCCCGCCAGCAGCAGCGAAGCAAGCAACAACCCGATGGCATTCCCGACTAGTAACGCGAGAGCGGATTTTATTCTGCGCGACATAAGGTGATCTCCGACAATCAACACTTCGAAACATGCAGATATTAGCAGGACAACCAGAATTTGCGAGGTAATTCGACTCCGAAGGTTTTTTGACCTGTTGAAATCACATGATAAAATACCTTCATCAAGGCCAGACCATACCTACATCGACGAGAGGCAATATGAGCGACGATCCCTATTCCGTTCTTGGCGTCGCCAAAGACGCCAACGATGCCGAGATCAAGAAAGCCTACCGGAAGATCGCGAAGGAGTGTCACCCGGACCTTAAGCCGGGTGATGCGGAAGCCGAAGCCAAGTTCAAAGCCGCTGCCGCTGCTTATGACCTGTTGAAAGATCCCGAAACACGCAAACGCTATGACAATGGCGAGATCGATGCGTCCGGTCAGGAACGTCCACGGCAGCAATATTATCGGGACTATGCCGAAGCTGCAGGCAACCCCTATCGCGGGTATTCGACCGAGCAAGACGACATGTCCGACATCTTCGCCGAGTTCATGCGCGGGCGGGGTGGTTATGGCCAACGAACACAAGAGTTCCACGCGCCAGGGCACAACCTGAATTACTCACTGCATATCAGTTTTCTGGATGCTGTATTCGGCGCCAGCCAAAAGCTGACCCTACCGAATGGGAACCGGATTGAAGTGAAGATACCGGCGGGCATCACGACCGGTCAAACCATCCGCCTGCGTGGCAAGGGAGCACCGGGATATGGTGAAGGCCCTCCTGGGGATGCGCTGGTCACCATCTCGGTCACGGATCATCCGGTGTTTGACCGTCAGGGCGATGACATCCATATTACGTTGCCCATCACCATTGACGAGGCGGTATTGGGCGGCAAGGTCCAAGCGCCCACCATCGACGGGGGCGTCAATGTCAGTGTCCCTGCAGGGACCAGCAGCGGCAAAACCCTGCGCCTGCGTGGCAAAGGGGTCAAGAAGCGCGGCTCGTCCGATAGGGGTGATCAGTTCATCGAACTGACCGTCGCAATGCCGGACATGGTAGACGATGAATTGAAGCAATTCATGGAGACATGGCGCGAAACCCACAGCTATGATCCGCGCAAAGGAATGCCGTCATGAGCCGCACATTGACCGAAGCCGAACTGATCGAAACCATCGCCCGCCTGACTTCGGATCGCCTAACCGAATATCTGGCAGCTGAGATCGTGATCCCCGAGCAATCGGAGCAAGGGCTGCGATATCAGCGCATTGACGTTGCCCGACTGGAACTGGCATGCGAGCTGCATGACCAATACGATATGGAGGCCGACGCACTGTCGATGATGATCTCGCTGATCGACCAGATGCATGGGCTGCGCGCCGAATTGCGCGAGGTGCTGAACGCGGTCGAGGCGCAACCGGAACCTGTTCGAAAACAACTGATCGAGGTCATCGGCACAGCGCGGTTCAGTCGCAGGTAACGGGGTTTTGGGCACAGGGGTTTTGGCGTAGAAGACGCCCTTGATCCTTAGCCCGGTATCTCTATGACCCAGTCCAGATCCGAATTGCTGATGCCTGCGGGCAATCTACGCAAGTTAAAACTCGCCATCCTATATGGCGCGGATGCGGTCTATCTGGGCACACCGGATATGTCGCTGCGCACGAAATCCGAGTTCTCGCTGGAAGAGGTAATCGAGGGGGTCGAGTTCTGCCATAACCATGGCCGGCGCGCGTACCTGACGCTGAACCTGTTCTCGCACAATAAGGACATTCCGAAGCTGGACGAATACATCGACACTGTCCGCAAGGTGAAACCTGACGGGCTGATCATCGCCGACCCCGGAGTGTTCCAATACGTCCGCGAACGGGCACCGGAACTGCCGCTGCATATCTCGACGCAAGCCAATATCTGTTCGTGGCTGTCGGTGAAGTTCTGGCAGGATCAGGGGGCTGAGCTTGTAGTACTGGCGCGCGAAGTCTCATACCCCGAACTGGTCGAGATTCGCGAAAAATGTCCCGACATCAAGCTTGAGGCATTCGTCCACGGCGCCATGTGCATGACCTATTCGGGCCGCTGCCTGCTATCGAACTTCATGGCCGAACGCGGAGCGAACCAAGGCAACTGCGCCAATTCCTGCCGCTGGAATTATGGTCTGAAGCTGCGCCTCAAAGATGGCACGCATCAGGAGCTACGCATTACCGACGAAAACGCCGACCTGTTCGAGTTCTTGTTGGAAGAAGGCTGCCGCCCCGGCGATTTAATGCCCATCGAAGAGGATGACCGGGGGTCCTACATCCTCAACTCGCGCGATCTGTGCATTATGCCGAAACTGGATGAATACCTGAAGATCGGCGTCGACAGCCTGAAGGTCGAAGGGCGCGGCAAGTCGGAATACTATGCTGCCATCGTCGCGCGCGCCTATCGCATGGCTATCGACGATTATCACGCCGACCCCGAGAACTGGGACCCGAAACCTTACATGCGTGAGCTCGAAACCGTCGGGAACCGAGGCTACACGCTGGCCTTCCACGAAGGCCGACTGACAAACTACGCCCATGACTACGAGCACACTGCGTCTATCGCGCAGTGGGAATATGCGGGGATCGTCACCGAGGTGATTCAGGATGCCTTTCTGGTTGAGGTGAAAAACAAGCTGGAACCGGAGGACGTGTTGGACTTCGTCTCTCCGATTTCACGCGAGACGGTTCTGTTACGAGTCTATGACTTTGAACGCGCCCAAGATGGCGCGAGACTAGACGTGGTGCATGGGAGCACTAAGACAATTATCCGCCTGCCATTCACGCTGTTCGATCACGAGGATATCGAAGATTTACGCGCGCGTTTCCCTGTCTACTCGGTCCTGCGCAAGGAACGCGCCCTGACGGACGAACACTGGAGCCGCATTCGGTTCGACAAGCTGGTGCAAGGGGTGGAGACCACGGGTCGCGACAACGCCAAAGCTTATGCGCGCCGCCGCGATGAACTGATTGAGAAGATCGGAGAAGACGGCAACGAACGTCGCTTCAAAACCAATCGCATCGGAACCGAAGGGTGTTGCGGCAAAGGCTGCAACGGCTGTTTGATCTTCTGGCAGGATGAGAAATACGCGCGTGCACGCGAGGTTCTGTCCAAACGCAAGCAGGGTGAACAACTTAGCCGCCGTGAGGCCACCGAACTGAGCTTACCGGCAAGCTGAAGTTCAGTTCTCGACGCGATACTCTTCAGGTACGTAAAACGTATAATCCCTGTCAGCAACGGCCTCGTGGCAGACATGGCAGTAATCGACCTCGGACGCGCGAAAGCCCATCGTGTCGCCAAACAGTGAACCATCCGGCATCACCATGATATATCGCCAATCTGCTGTCTCAGGGTTGGTACCCGCCGGTAGTTTTTCCATCACGAACAAGGCACCCGGATGCACGTTACCCTCGTCGGTGACTGTCATGCTGTCTTTGGCCAGAACCGAGCCCACAGGCAACAGCTCACCTTCCTGCAAGGTTCCGTAATTATGCGCCATGCGATTGGCGTAGCTGTTGACATAGCGCTGCCCATGGGTGGCCGAGATATACGGCGCATCGTTGAACAGCGGCCAGGCTTGATAGTTCAAAAGCACGTCCAACTGGGCTGCGGCATAGCCTCGTTCCATGCGCCGGGACAGAGATTTGTAATGAGCCTGAGCATCTTCCTTGGACAGATCAGCCGGGTTTTCAATGGCCAGATGAGCATCCTGATCGTTGTTCTGTGCATTTCCCGCAACAGAAATAAGCCCCAATACCGCAATAAACAGCACGATCTTAACGATCGGCAGGTGTCTTGTAATCATTCTATGGCCTCCCTGACTGATCAGTTCGCCGAAATGCCGCATTAAGTTCGAAAAATGATAGCGGCCTTAAATAGTGTTGCCAGCACCGCCCCAGCAACTTCACCACTTTGTGTTTGCTAGTGACCCCCCAACCAGAGCAGATGCCCCTTAGACATAGCAAATTCTGAATGCCAAAACAGCATTCAATTTATTAAGTTTATCGTAGTGGCGGACAATCTGCGGAATCTAACGGTTCAGGCCAGCCTCGGCCTCAATCTGCTTGCGCGATTTTCGGGCGCGTTCGGTGGCCGATTTCAACTGCCCGCAGGCAGCCATGATATCCTCACCGCGCGTTTTGCGGATGGGTGAGGCATAACCCGCCTGATAGATGATATTGGCAAAGGCTCGGATGCGATTGTTCGAGCTACGCTTGTAAGGCGCACCGGGCCATTCGTTGAACGGAATCAAGTTGATTTTGGCCGGAATCTTATGGCGCTTGATGTGCTCGATCAGTCGATGCGCGTCCTCATCGCTGTCGTTCACGCCATCCAGCATCACGTATTCAAACGTAATTCGCTCGGAGTTCGAGGCATTGGGGTAGCTGGCCAGTGCCTGCAGCAGCTCTTCGATGTTCCAGCGCTTGTTGATTGGCACCAGCACGTCGCGGGTTTCATCGGTTGTGGCGTGGAACGAGATCGCCAATAGGCAGCCAATTTCCTTGGCGGTACGTTCAATTTCAGGCACCACACCCGAAGTCGACAGGGTAATACGTCGGCGCGACAGAGAAATTCCTTCGGGGTCCATGGCAATCTTCATTGCGTCACGGACATTTTCAAAGTTATAGAGCGGCTCGCCCATACCCATCAGCACGATATTCGACAATAGCCGTGTCTCGTCTTTGGGGGCACCGGGTGTCGGCCATTCCTCAAGATCGTCCCGCGCCATCATGACCTGCCCGACGATCTCTGCCGCAGTCAGATTGCGCACCAGTTTCTGTGTACCCGTATGACAGAATGAGCAGGTCAGCGTGCAGCCGACCTGAGACGAGATGCACAGCGTACCGCGATCTTCTTCGGGGATGTAGACGACCTCTACTTCGTGCCCTCCCGCGATGCGACACAGGTATTTGCGTGTGCCGTCCTCGGACACCTGACGTGTCACGACTTCGGGGATTTCGATTAAGAAATTCTCGGCAAGTTGTGCCCGATAAGCTTTGGCGAGGTTGGTCATCTCACCAAAATCGCGCACACCCCATTGATAGATCCACTGCCAGATCTGGCCGGTGCGCATCTTTGCCTGCTTTTCCGGTGTACCATGCTCAATCAGCACATCGCGCAATTGATCACGGGTGAGGCCAACAAGGTTCACCTTCCCCTCGGGCAATTTGCGGGGGATGGTCATGACATCTTGAGTGATCGGCGCTTTGGGCGACATGTGGCTATCTCAATGGATTCTGGCTTGGGATGCGCCTCTATATAGGAACGCGCACAAAGATCAAAAGAAATCGTGCATCAATTTGCATAGCGCAGCAATTCGTCAACACGTGCCCGCCCAAGATCAACGCGGCACGCAGTTATGGCAATGCCGGTGCCTGATCCACCACCAAACGACGCACCCACCGCTTCGCACTGTGCATCGCGATAAGCTGTCCACGCGTTTTGCGATGCCTCCAGCGCGGGCGTGGCAACAGCGCGGCCGGTGACGTCATCCAGTTCCCTTGCAGCGCCAAGTGCCAAGGAATAGCTGGAGTCTATCGCGGCATTCACGCGCGTTTCCATGTCCGAAACACAAGACCCAATCTCAACCTGCGATCCGGCGTCGATACACTCCAGTGTTGGGTCCGCAACTGCGGACATGGGAAACAGCAGAAAAACAATAGCCCATCGCATACCTCGATCCTCCTGACAGAGACACCTGTCTATCACAGATCAAAACCCACGCCCAATCAAGTTGGACCGCCAAGGCAGAAACCTCAGCGGTCCATTTTTATCAGTTTACTGCAGGTGGGATGTAACAATCTTCTGCATCCAGAGTTTTTACGGGATCTTCCGGTCCACATTGCTCACCCGTAATTGGATAAGTTTCCGCTTCCTTCTCGCATCCTGCAAGGATCACCGAAGACGCCACCAAAAGCGCGGACAGATATTTGTTTGGATTCATTGCCAACTCCTCAAATTGGTCTAAACTGATTAGTTCAGAAATTTGAGAAGTCGGCTTTGACACGGATCAAAAACACATTCTGACGTTGGATAAATTTCCAATAAACCCAAAAGATCTACCCATACGTAGAAAACCCCGCCGGATAGCGGGGTTTCGAGGTCATATCTGTGTGCACTTTAGTTCGTGCAGCGCTTTTCAGCGTCTTCGATCGCGGCCGTGAAACCCAGCAATGAGAACGTATCTTTGGTTTGTGTTCCACGTTCCGAACGGGCAGTCAGCACGGCTTCGCTTCCGCGCTTCATAGCCGTGACGATCTTGGCATCGTCCGAGGCAGTTGCAGGCCACGCCCATTCGCCATCCGTGAACAGTTCGAATTCGCTGCCATCGACAAGTAGATTGACAGTCGATCCAGAGGCAAACGGATAGCCGCCGGTAAAGGTCACTTGCCCTTTGACCTCAGCATTTGGGCGGTAGAACACAAACAGCAGGATATCGCTGCGCCGCACGGAAACGACGCGACCACCGCGTGTGTTCACTGTTTCCTTGGGCGCGGAAACGCTCCAGCATTCGGTGGGGTCTTCTTCGACAAACACGCTCCAATCGGTCTTTGCCGCGACGCGGTTCGTACTAGTCGCCTGCTGAGCGATTGCCGTTGTCGCCATTCCTGCCATACACAGGCCCGCGATCACGCGAACGAGCTTTAGTCCCATCTGTCCAGCCTCCTAGCCCGACCTAATACCTCATACCCATCGGACATGCGTGCGAACCCTGCCGGTTCGTCTGTTCAGTTGCGTATTCCGATGATTGTCGACATACACACACTAACGCAGGTTTCGCCACAGGCGAAAGGGCGATTGGCAGATTTTTGCGCATGATTTATGGGGTGGACATGACACAAGCCGTACCGATGACAGAACTCTGGCGCGGATCGCTATTAGAGAGCCTGCATCTGGGTCACGCAGTGATCTGTGACGATCGTGGTCAGATCGTGCGCAGTTGGGGGGATCCGAACGCGATAATCTACCCCCGATCCTCGGCCAAAATGATCCAGGCCCTGCCGTTGATCACCTCGGGTGCGGCGGCGAAATACGGTTTGAACAGCGAACATCTGGCACTGGCCTGTGCCTCGCATAACGGGGCGCATATCCATACCGATCGCGTGTCCGCATGGCTCGATCACCTCGGCCTGTCCGAGCTCGATCTGCGCTGCGGTCCGCAGGAACCCGCTGACATGGCAGCCCGAGACGGACTGATCCTGGCGGACGATACGCCCTGCCAGATACACAACAATTGCTCAGGCAAGCATAGCGGGTTCCTGACATTGGCACAGCATATGGGCGCCGGGCCGGAATACTTGGAAATCGACCATCCAGTTCAGCAGGCCTGTCTGTCTGCCATAGAAGAAACCACAGGCGAGACCAGCCCAACCTATGGGATCGATGGTTGCTCGGCCCCAAATTTTGCGACGTCACTGGTAGGGCTTGCACGATCGATGGCTTGGTTTGCCTCTGCCGCAGACCGTTCTGATCGCTCCAGCGAAGCGGCGGTGCAGCTTACGGCGGCGATGGTGAAGCACCCTGAACTTGTCGCCGGAGAAACCCGCGCCTGTACCGAATTAATGCGCGCGATGAATGGACGCGTGGCAATCAAAACAGGGGCCGAAGCCGTCTTTGTCGCCATCATTCCCGAGAAGAGGATGGGTGTGGCGTTGAAAATCACCGATGGCACGACCCGCGCCAGCGAATGCGCCATCGCGGCCATTCTGGTAAGCTTGGGCGTGCTGGCGGCCGATCACCCGGCCACCCGCAAATTCATGAACGCTACGCAATACAGCCGTCGCGGGCTGGAATGTGGTGTGATCAAGCCAGCGCCGGACTTCCCCGGCTAAGACTTACATCTCGATCTCGTGCACCTCGGCCACTTCGACCGAGCCTGAGCCGTTCACCACCATCGGGCAGCCCTTGGCCATCGCGGTTGCGGCTTCGATGCTATCAGCCTTTACAACCGTAAACCCCGAGGCCGGATTGGCGCCGCCATTATCTTCGACCCCGCCTCTGCTGACCGTATAGGATTGACCCACGGGGTTTCCGGGAACCTCCAGCGAACCGCCAATGTCCTGAAACCATGCACCCCAGGCGGCCATGGTCGCCTCGACCTCGGCGGGATCAGTTGGGGTGTGGCCCCCGTGATAAACAAACAAATATTGGGGCACATCGCTCCTCCCTGATGAAAACCTAATTGCAAAGTGCTTCGAGCTTGCGCAGCGAAGACGTCCAGCCTTCGTTGTGGTTCGTGGCCGACTCGGCATCAACAAGCTCGCGATGATCGACCACCAGCCGTGATCCGCTGTCGGTCGCGGAAACCGAAAAGGTCACATGGCTTTCGGCACCGCGCTGATCCTGATCGTCGTGCCATGCCCATGTAAATCCAACCGATTTTGGCCGATCGATATGGGTGACGTGCCCCGAAACCTTGAATTGCTGGCCCTCGCCATTCTGCATCACCGAATACCACGGACCAATGCGCGAAAAATCGAGATCATGTTCCGGCACATGCAGACCCTCAGGCCCCCACCACTTCAGCAGCTTTGCGCCATCGCTAACCCATGCGAACAGGTCCTCGGGGCTGACGGGAAAATCTCGTTCCAGTTTCAGGTCGGCCATGAGTTCTCCTTTTCAATAAGTTCGCCCAAACGGTCGAGGCTGCTTTCCCAAAATTGTCGTTTCGAAATCGTCCACTCGGCAATTGCGCGTAGACCCTCAGGCTGCACCGAATACATCCGCTGCGTGCCGCGCACCCGTTGTTGCACCAACCCGGCCTCGCGCAGGACCTTCAGGTGACGCGAGATCGCAGCCCCTGACATGCCTTTGCCTTCAATCAGGTCGCCGACGGGCAGCTCGCCTTCGTCCATCAGTTGCTCAACAATCGAGAACCGAGTGGCATCAGACAAGGCGGAAAATGCGGTCAGCAGTGGCGTCATAAGTCTACTATTTAATTTTTTGGTTAAATAATCAAGTGGCCGGTCTATTCGATTGGGTTTCGCTGATAAATCCCTAGCTTGCACCGGAAGATTCCACGACTTATTGCTTAGGAAAGAGTGGAGTTAAGAAACCAATATGGCGACCGTCAGATTTCTTCTTTCAACGGGTCGAACATCGACACAAAATCTGGCGTCGATACTGGCAGATTCATTGCCTCAAGTTACCGTTGAGCATGAAGGAATCGGCCCGGATTATCATTCCAGAAGGGTATTCCGTCGCCCACGGAATTACTTTGGCGTTCTTGGCAAACATGTGCAGATCCAGCGCAAGCTGATCGAGATTGAAGATCTTCTTGCGGAAGACAAAAGCTACATCGATGTAGGTTGGACAAGTTACGCATGGCTGCCCTATTTTGCGGCGCGCTTTGGTGAATCTCTGCGATTTGCGCATCTAGTTCGAAATCCATTTAGTGTCGCCGCGTCTCACGCCACCCATGGGATATTTGTTCCAAATGTCTCCAGAGGTAGGCGCACGGAAAGAATTGCTGCAATTCATCCGAACGACCCAACTGTCTATCACAAGAATGTGGCTGAGAATGCTGAGACCTTCTCGCCATTCGAGAAAAACTTGTTCAATTGGCTTGAGATCAACCAATTCGCTTTAGAACAGCACGATGTGCCAGGATTTTCGGGAATTTATAAGTTTGAGGACCTATACGCGGCTAACGATCCAAAGTTGAAATTATTTCTGAACAGGTTCGCCGGTCCGGCCCAGTACAACGTTTCGTCACCGCCTGTAGATAAAGTACAGCGAATCCTGCGAACAGATATTGGAGAGATTCAAGAACCGCTTCTGAACGCGGTACTAAACTTGGCCATCAAACTTGGTTATTCGACCACCGAACTTGAAGCATTTTGGGACCCGGTAGCATTGCAGCAAAATTACTCTGCTCGCAGGCTTTGAGCAACCAAATTGAAAGGTGAATATACGCGATCAGTAGCGATGAGACGCCTTAGCATATCCCTGCAAATATAACAGAGCAGTCAGATCGCCGTGATTTACGCGGACATCACATTCGGCAGCGACCGAGGGCTTGGCGTGCAGCGCTACACCCGTGCCCGCGCGGCCCAACATTCCCAGATCATTGGCCCCGTCACCAACGGCGATTGCATCACTTTCTGAAATGCCAAGGCTGGCCGTTATCTGCTCCAATGCCTCAATTTTGGCCTGTCGCCCAAGAATGGGCCGCTTCACGTCGCCGGTAAGCTTGCCATCCTCAGCCAGCAATGTATTCGCCCGGTTCTCATCGAACCCAAGCTCTTCGGCGACCTTGGCTGTAAAAGCGGTAAAACCACCCGATACCAAAGCGGCGTAGGCACCATTCGCGCGCATCGTGGAAAGTAAGGCCTTACCGCCGGGCATCAGCGTGATCCGTTCCTCAAGAACCTTGCCGATCACGCCTTCATCCAGCCCCTTCAACAGGCCGACGCGCTCGGTCAGCGCACCTTCGAAATCCAGCTCGCCATTCATCGCGCGTGCGGTGATGTCCTTGACCCGATCGCCCACACCAGCCTCATCAGCCAGTTCGTCGATGCATTCCTGCTGGATCATCGTGCTGTCCATATCGGCCAACAGCATCTTTTTCCGGCGACCTTCGGCCTTTTGCACGACCAGATCCACGCCCATCTGCTGCAAGTCGGCCCATACGTCCCAGCGATTGTCGGGAATATGTCGCAAGGAAAACTCAGCCGCCTCATCGGGACACAGCCAGTTCGCATCACCCCCGCCCCAAGCATTCCGCAACGACTCGACCAGCGTTGCCTCTAGCGAAGGGGTCGCTGGGTTGGTCAGCAGAGTGGCTACGTACATGTCAGGCCTCCGAGTTGCGCACCCGCGAGATATCGCAGGTGCAGCATTTTCACCAGAGGCAGTTTGGCCTAGCCCAGAATACCTGGCAGCCGCAGCCCATGTTCGCGGGCGCAGTCTTTGGCGATCTCGTACCCCGCATCCGCGTGGCGCCACACGCCCGAGGCGGGATCGTTCCACAACACCCGCTCCAGGCGCCGTGCGGCATCTTCGGTGCCATCTGCACAGATCACCACACCTGCGTGCTGGCTGAAACCCATGCCAACGCCGCCGCCATGATGCAACGAAACCCATGTCGCACCGCTCGCCGTATTGATCAGCGCGTTCAGCAGCGGCCAATCCGATACCGCATCCGATCCGTCCAGCATCGCCTCCGTCTCGCGGTTGGGGCTGGCTACCGAGCCCGAGTCCAGATGGTCTCGTCCAATGACAACTGGCGCTTTCAGCTCGCCATTGGCTACCATTTCGTTGAAGGCCAATCCGGCGCGATGGCGATCGCCGAGGCCGATCCAGCAAATACGTGCGGGCAGACCCTGAAACGCGATGCGTTCCTGCGCCATGTCCAGCCAGCGATGCAGGTGTTCGTTCTCGGGAAACAGCTCCTTCATCTTGGCGTCGGTCTTATAGATATCCTCGGGGTCACCAGACAGGGCGCACCAGCGGAAAGGGCCGATGCCCTTGCAGAACAACGGGCGGATATAGGCAGGGACAAAGCCGGGGAACGCAAAGGCATTCTCCAAGCCTTCGTCCTGCGCCACCTGCCGGATGTTGTTGCCATAGTCGAGCGTCGGAACGCCCGCGTTCCAGAAATCAACCATCGCAGCCACATGCTGTTTCATCGACGCACGCGCAGCCTTTTCAACCGCTTTGGGATCAGTCTCACGCTTGTCCTTCCACTGTGCCATGCTCCAACCGATCGGCAGGTACCCATTGATCGGGTCATGGGCGCTGGTTTGGTCAGTGACGATATCGGGGCGCATGCCACCGGCCTGCATCCGCGCGTAAATCTCGGGGAACACCTCCGCCGCATTGCCCAGCAGACCCACAGATTTCGCCTCGCCCGCCTTTGTCCAGCGGTCGATCATCTCAAGCGCTTCGTCCAGCGTTTCGGCTTTTTCGTCGAGATACTTGGTTCGCAGGCGGAAATCGATCGAGTCCGGATTGCACTCAACTGCCAGACAACTGGCCCCGGCAAACACCGCTGCTAGAGGCTGTGCGCCACCCATGCCGCCCAGACCACCGGTCAGAATCCACTTGCCAGTAAGGTCACCGCCATAGTGCTGACGACCTGCCTCGGCAAAGGTCTCATAGGTGCCCTGAACGATGCCCTGCGTACCGATATAGATCCACGAACCAGCCGTCATCTGGCCGTACATCATCAAGCCCTTCTTATCGAGCTCGTTAAAATGATCCCAATTGGCCCAATGCGGCACGATGTTCGAGTTGGCGATTAGAACGCGCGGTGCATCTTTATGAGTACGGATGATCGCCACCGGTTTGCCCGACTGGACAATCAGGGTTTCATCCTCTTCGAGATCCTTCAGCCCTGCGACGATCCGGTCGAAATCGTTCCATGTCCGCGCCGCGCGACCGATGCCGCCATAAACCACCAGCTCATGTGGGTTTTCGGCCACGTCCGGATGCAGGTTGTTCATCATCATCCGCAATGGTGCTTCGGTCACCCAGCTTTTTGCGTTCAGTTCAGGGCCGGTGGGCGGATAGATATCGCGGGTATTCTTGCGAGGATCGGTCATGTCAAAGCTCCAATGCGGTGTCTTGGATGGCGTCGAGAATATCCACCAGCCAGCGGCGCAGACGGCTGGCTTTCTTCTCGTCAAACGCCCACGGAGGGGTTTCGGTGGAAAGATACGTGGATTGCGCCAGCTCCATCTGGATCGCGTGCAGGCCTTCATTCGGGCGGCCATAGTGGCGGGTCGTCCAGCCCCCTCGGAATCGCCCGTTCAGGACGGTGCTGTAAGGGGAGGAATGCGAAAATTCGTAGGCCGCAGCCTCGATGCCAGATGCGCAGGTCACCCCACCATCGGTGCCGATGTTCATATCCGGCAGGGTGCCTTCGAACAGGAACGGGATCTTGCTGCGGATCGAGTGGCAGTCAAACAGGATCGCAACCCTGTGTTTTGCGCGCACCCTTTCAAGCTCTTGCTCAAGCGCGTTGTGGTAGGGCGCGTGGTAAGCGATGCGTCGCGCTTCAATCTCATCGGCTGAGGGCTCCTGTCCTTCTGCCCAGATCGTCTGACCGTCAAAATCGGTCAATGGCACCAGTGTTGTCGTATTCTGCCCCGGATATAATGATGCGCCCGCAGGGTCTCGGTTGGCGTCGATCACATAACGGTGGATATGGGATTGCACGACCGTCGCATTGGCCACCAGCCCATCGTAGAGCTTGTTGATGTGCCAATCCGTATCCGCCAGATTTTGCCCGTTCGCGTTCAATCGCGCGGCAATGTCGTCAGGTACAAACGTGCCGCCATGCGGCTGTCCCAGAACGATAGGCCCATCGCCACGCTGAACGCTGAAAACCTGCATCACGACAGCTCCGGCATAGTCAGAGCAGCCGCCTGTAGAACAGCGCCGCTTTCGACCAACGACTTCGCCGACTCCAACTCGGGCGCCAGATAGCGATCATCGCCTAGCGACGGAATATCCTCGCGCAAACGCCCAACGACGCTGATCAGCGACTTGCTGGTAGCCAGAGGCGCACGGAACTCGATGCCTTGTGCGGCACAGAGCAGTTCGATCCCCAAAATATAGTTCAGATTATCCACCATCCGGCCCAGCCGCCGCGCCCCGTGCGCAGCCATCGAGACGTGGTCTTCCTGGTTGGCCGATGTGGGCGTGCTGTCTGTCACGCAGGGGTTGGCCAGGTGCTTGTTTTCGCTCATCAGAGCGGCCGTAGTGACCTCGGCGATCATCAGGCCCGAGTTCAGCCCTGGCTCTGGCGTCAGGAATGGTGGCAGATCAAAGCTGAGCGCAGGATCGACCATCAGCGCAATCCGACGCTGTGCGATCGCTCCAATTTCAGACAGGGCCAGTGCGATCATATCCGCGGCAAAGCCCACCGGCTCGGCGTGGAAGTTCCCGCCCGATACGATGGTATCCGGATCGGTCAAAACCAGTGGATTGTCGGTGGCCGCGTTGGCCTCGATCACCAGTGTTGCGGCAGCTTGCCGGATTACGTCCATCGCCGCTCCCGTCACCTGTGGCTGGCAACGAATGCAGTATGGGTCCTGAACGCGAGTATCCCCATCGCGATGGCTTTCGCGGATTTCAGAGCCGTCCAGTGTGGCCCGCATCGCCGCTGCTGCCTCGATCTGGCCGCGATGCCCCCGCAGCGCGTGAATTTCGGGCTGCAGAGGGGCGGTGGATCCCATGATTGCATCCGTCGAGGCCGCCGATATCACCAGTGCGTTTTGCGCCGAACGCCAGCCTTCGAACAATCCAGCCAGCGCAAAGGCGGTCGAAAATTGCGTCCCATTGATGAACGCAAGACCTTCCTTTGGACCAAGCTGAATCGGCTCTAACCCGGCTGCCCTTAAAGCTTCGGCACCCGGCATAACGGAGCCGTTTACCTCTGCCTCGCCCTCCCCGATCACCACTGCGGTCATATGCGCCAAGGGCGCCAGATCACCTGACGCGCCGACCGAACCCTGCGCCGGGATCACGGGCGTCACACCTCGCGCCAGCATTTGTTGCAGCAATTCGACAAGCTCCCAGCGAACCCCTGACGCCCCGCGCCCGAAGGACAGCAGCTTGAGCGACATCATCAGCCGCGCCAGACGACGCGGCACCGCAGGACCCACCCCGCAACAGTGGCTGAGGATCAGGTTGCGCTGCAGGGTCGAGGTGTCCTTGGCCGCAATCTTATGGCTCGCCAGCTTACCGAAGCCGGTATTCACGCCATAGACGGGCTCAGTCCCTTCGGCGGCTTGCGCTATACGAGCCGCAGCGGCGTCTACCTTGGGTCGGCAGGCATCATCAAGCGAGATCGCAGCCTCGGTCCAATAAATCTCAGCCAATTGATCCAGCGACACCTGGCCCGGAGTGAGCGGTAGGGGAGTCATTCCTCACCTCCAAAGATACGTTTGTGCAGCGGGTTGAAACCGATGCGATAGGACAGTTCGGCCGGATGGGAGATGTCCCAGACAGCGAGATCAGCACTCAAACCGGGTGCGATCATGCCCGTATTATCCAGACCCAAGGCGCGGGCCGCGACGCGGGTGACACCTGCCAGGGCTTCCTCGGGCGTCATGCGAAACAGGGTGCATCCCATATTCATCGTCAAAAGCAGAGAGGTCAGCGGTGATGACCCCGGATTGCAATCGGTCGCCAGCGCCATTGGCACATTCTGCTGGCGCAACATCTCAACTGGCGGTATCTGCGTCTCGCGCAGCGTGTAGAATGCGCCGGGCAGAAGGACCGCAACCGTTCCGGCGGTGGCCATGGCGGCAACACCGTCGGCGTCCAGATATTCAATATGATCAGCGGAAAGAGCCCCGTAGGCTGCGGCCAGTTTAGCCCCGCCGAGGTTAGACAGCTGCTCAGCGTGCAGCTTCACCGGCAAGCCAAGCTCTTGCGCGGCAACAAAAACCCGTTCGATCTGTGTGGGGTCAAAGGCAATGCCTTCGCAGAACCCATCCACCGCGTCCACCAGTCCTTCGGCATGGGCCGCGCGTAGGGTCGGAATGCAAACCTCATCGATATAGGCATCGTCGCGGCCCGCATATTCTGGCGGAGTGGCATGTGCGCCCAAAAAACTGGTCTTAACCCGAACGGGTCGCTCCTGCGCAATCCGGCGCGCGGCACGCAGCATGCGCAACTCGGTTTCGGTATCCAACCCATAGCCGGACTTCACTTCGATGCAGGACACACCTTCGGCCAACAGCGCATCCACGCGCGGAAGAGCGCTTGCAAGCAGCTCATCTTCTGTTGCCGCCCGCGTGCCGTTTACGGTCGACAGGATGCCCCCGCCCGCGCGCGCGATTTCCTCGTAGGTCGCTCCGTTTAGGCGCATCTCGAATTCAACCGCGCGGTTGCCGCCAAATACTACATGGGTGTGGGCATCAATCAGCCCGGGCGTGATCAGTCGGTCACCAAAATCAACACGCTGCCAATCAGCATAAGCTGCAGGAACTTCAGATTGGAGGCCCACCCATACGATATGCGATCCTTCGACGGCAATCGCGCCATCCTCAATCATCCCATAGGGCTGGTCGCCCCCCATGGTGGCCACCTGTTTGCTGCAAATTACGGTTTTTTTCGTCATGGCGATTCTTTTGGGCTCCCCCTGCGCTTGATTTTTTCGTATACGGGTAAATACATAAAGTCTACACAAAATGGAATTGCGATGACGGTTCATGCCAAAACGGCCCTGTTAGGCTCTGACTGGGTTAGCGATCTTCGGGTTGAAATCGAACACGGCCGGATCACGAAGCTGGAACACGGGAAAGACGCCCATCCAAGCGACACCCGTGTCGATGTCCTGCTTCCCGCTTTGGCCAACCTGCACAGCCACGCCTTTCAGCGCGCCATGGCCGGTATGACCGAAACCCGCGCTACCGGGCGCGAAAGCTTTTGGACCTGGCGCACCCTGATGTACCGCTTTCTGGATCGCCTCACCCCTGAGCACATCGAAGCCATCGCTGCACTGGTTTTCATGGAAATGCAGGAGGCCGGGTATGCCTCGGTCGGGGAGTTTCACTATGTCCACCAACAACCCGGCGGTGCGCCCTATACGCAGCTTTCCGAGCTGAGCCAGCGCATCTTTTCAGCAGCAAGCCAAACCGGGATTGGCCTGACGCATCTGCCGGTGCTCTACACCTATGGCGGCGTCAAACAAGAGCCGCTGGCAGGGGGTCAGTTACGCTTCAGCAATGATGTGGATCGGTTTTTGCGGCTTACTGAAGAGTGCCAACCACTGCTGCCCCACGCAGATAGTCAGATTGGCATCGCGCCGCATTCCTTGCGCGCAACCTCACCGGATGACCTGCATCAGGTGCTCGAGGCAACTCCTAACGGTCCGGTGCACATCCACATCTCTGAGCAAGAGAAGGAGGTCGCGGATGTCGAGACCGCTCTGGGTCAGCGTCCGGTGGATTGGTTGCTGAACAACGCGGACGTGAACGAGCGCTGGTGCCTGATCCACGCCACCCACATGACCGATGATGAAACCCGCGCCCTCGCCCAATCCGGAGCGGTGGCAGGTCTCTGCCCGATCACCGAGGCCAATCTGGGCGATGGCATCTTCAATGGGGCTTTCTATACCGACGCCGGAGGTGCCTTTGGTGTCGGATCAGACTCGAATGTACGCATTTCACTGCCTGAGGAGTTGCGGACGCTGGAATATTCCCAAAGGTTGCGTGACAAAGCGCGCACGGTTTTGGTGCGCGGCGAAGGATCGGTTGGTCAGGCTCTATATACCGGGGCCGCACGAGGTGGAGCGCAAGCCCTTGGGCGCGCGGCTGGAAATATAGCTGTGGGTCACCTTGCCGATCTGGTCGCAATCGATCGCAGCCACCCAACTCTGTGCAGTCTGCGCGACGATCAACTGCTTGACGGGCTCTGCTTTGCGGCGCCAGACGGAACTGTGACCGATTTGTGGTCTGCCGGGCGACATCAAGTGTGCGGCGGGCGGCACATCGCTCGCGATGCGATCCTGACCAATTATCGCGCGGCGATGAGTGACCTGCTGGCGGAACTTTGAATCATGACCCAGACAAGCGATACCACCAGCTACAAAGACATTAAGCAAACCGTCCTGCAACGCATCCGATCCGGCGAATGGCAACCGGATGCCCTGCTTCCCAATGAGCAAGAGCTTGCGGTGGAATTTTCGTGCACCCGCACCACAGTCAACCGTGCGCTGCGGGAATTGGCGGATGAAGGGTTTCTGGAAAGGCGTCGAAAGGCGGGCACCCGGGTTCTCAGCGCTCCGCAGCGTCAGGCACGATTCACCATTCCTCTGGTCCGTGATGAGATTGAAGCTGCGGGCGGCACCTATCGCTATGCTCTGGTATCGCAGGAAACACAGACCGCTCCCGATTGGCTGACGGCTCGTCTGGCCCTGCGCGTGGATCAGCGAGTCATGCATGTGCGATGCATGCATTTTTCCACCAACACACCCTTTCAGTTCGAGGACCGCTGGATCGTGATCGACAGCGTACCGCAAGTGGAACAGGCCGATTTCTCAAGTATCGGACCGAATGACTGGCTGGTGCAAACCGTCCCGTTCACAAATGTCGAGCTGACATTTCTAGCCAGCCGCGCTGACGCCACATTGGCCGGGTTTTTGGATGTGTCCGAAGGAGAGCCCGTCTTTACGGCAGAGCGCATCACATGGCTGCAAGGTCAGCCGGTGACCTTCGCCAAAATGTACTTTGCAGCGGGCTACCGGATGTCCACCGAATTCTGATTTTCCGGGCTTTACCCCCCGCCATTTACGAGACAGAATTCCAGCGTCGGATGGAAAGGAAACCGGGATGGGCAACCCGCTTTATGATCGTTTGTTTGGCATTCATGCGGGCAAGGATACGCCGTTTCTGCATCTCGCCGATGGTCAGACACTGACCCATGCCGCGTTTCTGGACATGGCCGCCCGTTTGGCCAATGCGCTGACCGGACTGGAACTGGAACCTGGCGACCGTGTCGCAGTGCAGGTGGAGAAGTCCGCCGAAGCACTGGCGCTTTATGCCGCCTGTGTCCAGGCGGGGCTGATCTTTCTACCCCTCAACACGGGCTACACGACGCAAGAGCTGAGCTATTTCATCGAAAACAGCGGCGCATCTCTGGTTGTCTGCGATGCAGCTAATGCGGCAGGGCTTGCTGATATCGCACAAAAGAACAACGCCCGGTTAGAGACGCTGAACGCGGACGGTTCGGGCAGCCTGACACGGCGTGCGTTGGGGATGCTTCCTGCCTTTGAACCGGTCCGCCGGACCGAGGACGATCTGGCCGCTTTCCTCTATACGTCGGGCACGACGGGACACTCGAAAGGGGCGATGCTGACGCAAGCCAATCTGCTATCGAACGCGGAGACTCTGGTAAACGAGTGGCGGTTTACCAACAGCGACGTGCTGCTCCACGCACTTCCGATTTTTCACACGCATGGGCTGTTTGTTGCGACCAATGTCATGCTCGCCTCGGGTGGATCGATGATCTTTCTGCCGAAATTCGATCTGGACGACATGGTGCGCCTGATGCCGCAGGCGACAACGATGATGGGCGTGCCTACCTTCTACACCCGGCTGCTAAGCGACGACCGGTTCACGCGGGAGCTGACGCAGGATATGAGGCTGTTCATTTCAGGATCGGCACCTTTGCTGGCAGACACGCATGTTCAATTCGAAGACCGGACCGGCCATCGCATTCTGGAACGCTACGGAATGACCGAAACCAACATGAATACGTCAAACCCATACGACGGCGAGCGCCGCGCAGGAACCGTTGGATTTCCCTTGCCAGATGTCGAATTGAAGGTCACGGACCCTGAATCGGGGGAGACTCTGCCAAGTGGTGGAATCGGGATCATCGAAGTACGCGGCCCCAACGTGTTTCAGGGCTATTGGCAAATGCCCGAGAAAACCGCCGCCGAACTGCGCGAAAATGGGTTCTTCATCACCGGTGATCTGGGACGGATCGACGAGGATGGATATGTCCACATCGTCGGACGCGGGAAGGACCTGATCATCTCAGGCGGGTACAACATTTACCCTAAAGAGATCGAGCTGCTGCTGGATGAACAACCCGGCGTGCTGGAGAGCGCGGTGATCGGCGTACCCCACCCGGATTTTGGAGAAACCCCGGTTGGCATTCTGGTTCCGACCCCCGGTCAGACGCCTGATATCGAAGCGATCATGGATACGATACAGGGTGCTTTGGCCCGTTTTAAACATCCCCGCCAACTGATCCTGCTTAACGAACTACCGCGCAATACCATGGGCAAGGTGCAAAAAAACATCCTGCGTGACCGCTGCAAAGACCTGTTCACAGAGTCCTGATCGTCAGGGCAAAAGCGCAACGCGGCCTTTATCCGTCAGCAACCAGCAATCCCGACCTTCAAACACCGCAACGCCTATCGGGCGGCCATACCCTGCACCGCTATCCAGATTGATGCGATTACCATAATGCGTCGCCCGATCCACAGGCGTATGTCCATGGACGATAAGCTTCGGATGCGGGCCACGGTGATTGTGAAAGCTCTGCCTGATCCACACCAGATCATTTTCCCGTTGTTCGCTCAGCGGTATTCCGGGCCGGATGCCTGCGTGAACAAACGCAATCTCTGGCGTTTGATGCATGGCCACGAGCCCCCGCAGAAACATCCGATGCGCCACAGGAACCGCGCCCCGTGCAATGGCATGTAGATCCTCTAGGCGCGTCTGCTGATCGAAGAACACGTCATAACTTTGAAGTGTTTCGACACCACCCAACCGCTCGTGCAGCCAATGATATCCTACCAACATATGCGGATCGTGACGTGGCACATCCTCCAGAAACCACGAAAACATCCGGTCATGATTGCCTAGCAGGGTGACCCAGCGCCTGCCCGCATCACGTCCTGCGATCAAACAGTCAATGACGCCCCTGCTATCTGGGCCTCGATCGACGTAATCACCCAAAAATACGATTTCGGCGTCCGGACCACCATCGTGCTCAATCAGCGACAATGCGCGGTCAAACTCGTCCACGCGCCCGTGCAAATCACCGATTGCGTAGATCGGGTTGGTCATCTGGTTCCCCTCGGGCATCTGCGATTGCTGCACTTCTGACGCAAATACGACTCTTTGAAAAGGCGGTGCCCGCGCTTTGCATAAGCCCGGGCATCAATCTGTTTCAGAAATTCAACAGCGACACTCAGGCCACCTCAAACTCCAGTGGCTTGATCTGGGTAAACAGACCGGTTTCCGCCAGCTGCGCGCGCGCTTCAGCCGGAACTGGTTCGTCGACGTATAACAGCGCGATCGCTTCGCCTCCCGCCTCAGCACGACCAAGGGTAAAGTTCGCGATGTTCACACCATGCGTGCCCATAGTTTGCCCCAAGGCACCGATGATACCCGGCACATCCTCGTTGGTGGTATAAAGCATGTGGGCACCAACCTCGGCATCGATATTGATGCCTTTGATCTGAATAAAGCGCGGCTTGCCGTCACTGAACACGGTTCCCCCGATCGAACGTTCGCGTTTCCCGGTCACGACGGTCACCTTGATATAGCCTTCAAAGGCTCCGGACTTATCCTGATTGGTGGTCGAGATTTGAATCCCCCGCTCTTTGGCCACGACCGGAGCAGAAACCATATTCACTTCGGGGTTGAATTTCTTCATGATCCCAGCGACCACCGAACAGTTCAGAGCCGCCAGGTTCATCTCGGCCGCAACGCCATCATAAAGGATGTTGATCGCCTTAATCGGTTCGTCCGTCATCTGACCAATGAAACTGCCCAAATGGCCGGCCAACTTGATCCACGGCCCCATGACCTTGGCCTCTTCTGCCGTAACGCTTGGCATGTTCAGCGCGTTTTCTACCGCGCCGGTCAGCAGGTAGTTCGAAATCTGCTCGGCCACCTGCAACGCCACGTTCTCCTGCGCTTCGGTCGTTGCCGCGCCAAGGTGAGGTGTGCACACAACATTGGGCAGATTGAACAGCGCGTTCTCTTTGGCAGGCTCCTCGCTGAACACATCAAAAGCCGCCCCAGCGACATGTCCCGACTGCAACGCCTCCGCCAGCGCGTCTTCGTCGACCAAACCGCCGCGCGCGCAATTGACAATGCGCACACCGGGTTTGGTTTTGGCAAGGTTCTCGCGGCTCAGAATGTTACGAGTCTGGTCGGTCAGCGGCACGTGCAGAGTAATAAAGTCAGCACGTGACAGCAGCTCGTCCAGCTCGACCTTTTCAACGCCCATCTTGGCGGCTTTCTCTTCGCCCAGATAGGGATCATAGGCGACAACCTTCATCTTTAGCCCCAGCGCACGCTCGCAAACGATGCCGCCGATATTACCCGCGCCGATCACGCCGAGTGTTTTGTTGGTCAGTTCGATCCCCATGAACTTGGATTTTTCCCACTTGCCAGCATGGGTCGAGGTGCTGGCCTCGGGAATTTGCCGTGCGACCGCGAACATCATCGCAATGGCGTGCTCGGCGGTGGTGATCATGTTTCCAAACGGCGTGTTCATCACGATCACGCCTTTTTTTGAAGCCGCATCCTTGTCGATATTATCGGTGCCGATCCCTGCACGGCCGATGACCTTCAGCTTGTCGGCTTTATCAAGAATGGTGGGCGTGACTTTGGTGGCCGAACGGATGGCGAGGCCGTCATACTGACCGATCACCTCGGCCAATTTGTCTTTGTCCTTACCCAGATCGGGCATGAAATCCACATCAATGCCGCGATCACGGAAGATCTGTACGGCGGTTTCGCTGAGTTTGTCAGATACGAGTACTTTGGGGGCCATATCTTTGGTCCTTGAATTGTATGGAAGCGCCGGGCCTTGGGTGGCCCGGCAATAACATCAGGCAGCTTCAGTCTGCGACGCGATCTCGGTCTCGAAGGCCCATGCGAGCCATGGCAACATCGCCTCGATATCCGAGGTCTCGACCGTGCCACCGCACCAGATGCGCAAACCCGCAGGGGCATCGCGATAGGCACCGATATCCAGTGCGATGTTTTCGGCTTCGAGCCGTTTGGCCACGGCCTTGGCAAAAGCCGAACCATCCTGAATACGCGCGTCGGTGAACTTAAGACAAACTGAAGTGTTCGAACGTGTCGCTGCGTCCTCGGCCAAATTGCCGATCCAGTCGTTTTGATCGCAGAACGCATGCACCGCACCCGCATTGGAATCCGCACGGGCGATCAGGCCTTGCAAGCCACCAACCGAGCGCGCCCAGTCCAAAGCGAACAAGTAGTCTTCGACCGCCAGCATCGAGGGCGTGTTGATCGTTGCTCCGGTGAAAATGCCCTCGATTAGCTTGCCCGCCTTGGTAAGTTGGAAAATCTTCGGCAATGGCCATGCCGGGGTATAATTTTCAAGCCGCTGAACAGCGCGGGGCGACAGGATTAGCATCCCATGCGCAGCCTCTCCACCCAGCACTTTCTGCCAACTAAAAGTGGTCACATCCAGCTTGTCCCAAGGCAGATCCATCGCAAACGCTGCCGAGGTCGCATCACAAATCGTCAGACCCTTACGGTCCTTGGCAATCCAGTCGCCATTCGGCACCCGCACACCCGAGGTGGTGCCGTTCCAGGTAAACACAACATCATTGGAGAAATCGATAGATGCCAGATCAACGATCTGACCGTAATCGGCGGTCTTCACCTCGGCATCGATCTTCAGCTGCTTTACAACGTCAGTGACCCAACCAGAACCAAAGCTTTCCCAGGCTAGCATCTCGACCTTGCGTTCGCCCAGCAGAGACCACAACGCCATTTCAACCGCGCCAGTGTCAGACGCAGGAACGATACCGATGCGGTAGTCAGCAGGTATGCCCAAAATCTCGCGCGTGCCTTCGATGGCTGCCTTCAGCTTGCCCTTGCCGACCGCAGCACGATGCGAACGACCCAAGGCAGCATCCGCCAGTTTGGTCAGATCAAATGTGGGGGGTTTGGCACAAGGGCCCGAGGAAAAACGCGGATTGGCCGGCCGCGTCGCCGGTTGTTCGATTGTCATCTGTATTACCCTTCCAGATACACGCCCCTCGTTGGGGAGGGGTGTCCCACGGGCAGAGGTACGGGGCCTTCGCACCTGCAGCAAGCAGAAAAGACGCTTCGCTGGGTAAAAACGACATCTAAAACAGGCTCAAATCAGAACACAGGTTTCCGATTGGCGAAACCCCCGCTTTTTTGGCGGGGGTTTTGAGAA
>NZ_AEYW01000008.1 GCF_000192475.1 Ruegeria conchae | reverse complement strand
TTTACTCTGCGGCTTCTTCGTATTCTGACATTGGAGGGCATGTGCAGATGAGGTTTCGGTCTCCGTATGCGTTGTCGACGCGGTTGACGGGGGACCAGTATTTGTCGACGCCCATGGAGCCCGGAGGGAAGCAGGCCTGTTCGCGGGTATAGGGGCGGTCCCAGCTGCCCACCAGATCGCGCACCGTGTGTGGGGCGTTTTTCAGCGGGTTGTTTTCCGCGTCGATCTTGCCGTCGATGATGTCCTGTGCTTCCGCCCGGATCGACAGCATGGCGTCGCAGAAGCGGTCCAGCTCATCCATGGGTTCTGATTCCGTGGGCTCTACCATCAAGGTGCCGGCCACCGGCCAGGACATGGTCGGAGCATGGAAGCCGGAATCGACCAGACGTTTGGCAATGTCATCGACGCTGACATGCGCCGCCTCGTCCAAGGGTCGGGTGTCGAGGATGCACTCATGCGCCACCCGGCCGGTCTCGGACGTGTAGAGGATCGGATAGGCATCCTTGAGCCGCGCCGCGATGTAGTTGGCGTTCAGGATTGCCACTTTCGTGGCCTGGGTCAGACCCGCGCCGCCCATCAGCAGCACATAGGCCCAGCTGACCGGCAGAATGGACGGAGAGCCAAACGGTGCCGCCGAGACCGGACCCACGGCGGTGCCGTATTCCGGGTGGCCGGGCAGGTGCTCGGTCAGGTGCGCCTTGACGCCGATCGGGCCCATGCCGGGGCCACCGCCGCCATGCGGGATGCAGAAGGTCTTGTGCAGGTTCAGGTGGCTGACATCGCCACCCACATCGCCGGGACGGGCCAGGCCAACCATGGCGTTCATGTTGGCGCCGTCGATATAGACCTGACCGCCGTGATCATGGGTGATCTGGCAGACCTCCTGCACGGTGGTCTCGAACACGCCATGGGTGGACGGATAGGTGATCATGCAGGCGGCCAGATGATCCGAGTGCTTTTCCGCCTTGGCGCGGAAGTCGTTCAGGTCAATGTTGCCCTTGTCATCCGCCTGCACCGGCACAACCTGCCAGCCCACCATCTGGGCCGAGGCCGGGTTGGTGCCATGCGCCGAGGTTGGGATCAGGCAGACATTGCGCTGCCCTTCGCCCCGGGCGAAGTGATAGTTGCGGATGGTCAGAAGGCCCGCGTACTCACCCTGCGCGCCCGAGTTGGGCTGCTGCGAGATCGCGTCATAGCCGGTGATCTGGCACAGCTTGTCGTTCAGATCGTCGATCATCTCGTGATAGCCCTGCGCCTGATCTTGCGGCACAAACGGGTGCAGATTGCCGAACTCGGGCCAGGTGACCGGGATCATCTCGATCGTGGCGTTCAGCTTCATGGTGCAGGAGCCCAGTGGGATCATCGCCCGGTCCAGCGCCAGGTCGCGGTCGGCCAGACGGCGCATATAGCGGGTGATCTCGGCCTCGGCCCGGTTCTTGTGGAAGATCGGATGGGTCAGGTATTCGCTTTCGCGCAGCGCGTAATCCGGCAGGCGGTACTGCTTATTCGAGCTGTCATCCTTGCGATCGATGCCAAAGGCCCCCCAGACCGCCTCGATGGTCTCGGGGCGGGTCTGTTCGTCCAGGCTGATGCCCACTTTCGTGTCGCCCACTTTACGCAGGTTGACGCCGCGGGCCACTGCGGCCTCCATCACGACGTTCTGCAGATGGCCAACCTCGACCGTGATGGTGTCGAAGAATACCTCGGGTTCAACCGAGAAGCCCGCCTCTTCCAGACCGGCAGCCATGCGCGAGGTCTTGCGGTGCACCGATTGCGCGATGGCCTTGATGCCATCGGGACCGTGATACACCGCATACATCGAGGCAATCACCGCCAGCAGCGCCTGCGCAGTGCAAACGTTCGAGTTGGCTTTCTCGCGGCGGATATGCTGTTCGCGGGTCTGCAGCGCCAGGCGATAGGCCTTGTTGCCGCGGCTGTCGATGCTGACACCGATGATCCGGCCCGGCATCGAGCGCTTCAGCTTGTCGGTGGTCGCCATGTAAGCAGCATGGGGCCCGCCATAGCCCATCGGAACGCCAAAGCGCTGGGTCGAGCCGATGGCGATATCCGCGCCCATCTCACCAGGTGACTTCAGCAGCGCCAGCGACAGGATATCGGCGGCGACAATTGCGATGGCCTTGTGTTCATGCAGAGCGGCGATTTCTTTGGTGAAGTCACGCACATGGCCGTGGGTGCCGGGATACTGGAAGATCGCACCGAAGACGGCGCCTGCGTCCAGCGTGTCCGGATCAGCCACCTGCACCTCGATGCCCAGAGGCTCGGCGCGGGTTTTAATGACCGCGATGGTCTGCGGGTGGCAGTTCTTGTCGACAAAGAAGGCTGCATTGTTGGCCTTGGACCGGCCACCGCGCTTGGCCATGGCCATCGCTTCCGCCGCAGCTGTGGCTTCGTCCAGCAGGGATGCGTTGGCCACATCGAGCCCGGTCAGATCGCTGACCATGGTCTGGAAGTTCAGCAGAGCTTCAAGGCGGCCCTGGCTGATCTCGGGCTGATAGGGCGTATAGGCCGTGTACCAGGCCGGGTTTTCCAGGATGTTGCGCAGGATCGGCGCCGGCGTGGTGGTGCCGTAATAACCCTGACCGATCAGCGAGGTCAGAACCTTGTTCTTGCTCGCCACCTCTTTCATGTGGAACAGAGCGTCGCGTTCTGTCATCGCCGGGCCCCAGTCCAGCGGCTCTTTCTGCCGGATCGCAGGGGGGACGGTGGCGTCGATCAGCTGGTCCAGTGTCTTGAAGCCGATCACCTTGAGCATGTCGCGCATCTCGGTCGGGCTGGGCCCGATATGGCGGCGGTTGGCGAAGTCATAGGCTTCGTAATCGGTCAGTTTGAAGGCCATGTGTGCGCTCCTCAAGGATAGGTCAGACCCGGCGGAGACTGCGGGAGCCTCCGGCGGGAGTATTTTTAGCCAGATGAAGGGGCGGACCCGTGCGAGGACCCGCCATTTGGATTTATCCGATGAAGGCCTTGTAGCCGGCCTCATCCATCAGATCTTCGAGCTGCGCGGCATCCGCGATCTTAATCTTGTAGATCCAGGCTTCGCCTTCGGGGTCGTCATTCAGAGAACCGGGATTGTCGGCCAGCGCCTCGTTCACCTCTGTGATCTCGCCATCGACCGGCGCATAAAGCTCGGACGCGGCCTTGACGGATTCAATCACGCCGATCTCGCCGCCTTTTTCGAACTCGTCGCCTGCTTCCTGCTGTTCCACGAACACCACGTCGCCCAACTGCTCGGCGGCGTGTTTAGTGATGCCCAGCGTGGCGGTGTCGCCCTCAACAGCCAGCCATTCATGTTCTTCGGAATAATAGGTTGCCATGTCTCTCTCTCCTGACTTCAACGCTTGTAATTCTGGGTGACAAAGGGCAGCGCCACGATCTGCGCCGGTTGCGGTTTGCCCCGGATGATCAGGTTCACCGTCTCGCCCGGCTCGGTATGACCTGCCGCGACATAGCCCATCGCCACCGGTCCACCCACGGTGGGGCCAAACACGCCCGAGGTGATCTGGCCGATTGTATTGCCATTGCTGCACTGGATCTCAACGCCCTGACGCGCCGGTGCGCGGCCTTCGGGCTTGATGCCCACCAGCTTTTTGGCGGGACCTTCGGTCAGTTCCTTCTGCACACGGTCTGCGCCCGGGAAACCGCCCTCTTCCTTGCGGCGCTTCTGGATCGCCCAAGCCAGGGAGGCCTCGATCGGCGAAGTGCTCTGGTCGATGTCATTGCCATAAAGGCACAGGCCCGCTTCCAGCCGCAGGCTGTCGCGCGCGCCCAGACCGGCCGCCGCGCAATCTTCATGCGCCAGGAAGGCCTTGGTGATCTCTATCGCCTTGTCCTCGGGGATCGAGATCTCGTACCCGTCCTCGCCGGTATAGCCCAGCCGCGAGATGCGGCATTCGACACCGTTGATATCGGCCACCGTGGTTTCCATGAACTTCAGATCCCGCGCCGCAGGGCAGAGCTCGCCCACAACGTTTTCCGCCGCAGGGCCCTGTACCGCCACCAGTGCCCGGTCGAAGATCTCGATCACTTCAACACCGTCGAGATGTTCGCGCATATGCGGAATGTCCTGATGCCGTAGCGCCGCGTTCACCACCACAAAGTAATGATCCCCCGCATTCGACACGATCAAATCGTCCATGATCCCGCCTTCTGCGTTCGTAAAGAACCCGTACCGCGCCTTGCCTTCCTTCAGCGTCGCATAAGCCTGCGGGCACAAAGCTTCCAGCTTCTCGCCCACATTCTCACCCTTCAGGATCACCTGACCCATATGGCTCACATCAAACACCGCCGCCTTCTCACGACACTGCTTATGCTCCCCCATAATCCCCAATGGATACTGAACAGGCATCTCCCACCCAGCAAAATCAACCAACTTACCACCCAACTCAACATGCAAAGCGTGAAGAGGCGTG
>NZ_AEYW01000009.1:2500-6024 GCF_000192475.1 Ruegeria conchae | reverse complement strand
TGGTTGCGGGAGCAGGATTTGAACCTGCGACCTTCAGGTTATGAGCCTGACGAGCTACCGGGCTGCTCCATCCCGCGACACTTAGCGTTGGTCTACCGCCTATTCGGCTACTTGAGACCGGGTAGTGTTCTTTTCATCGTGTTAGAGAGATATGGGGATTTTACTAGGTTTGGCGGTGACCTACTCTCCCGGGGCTTAAGCCCAAGTACCATTGGCGCGGCAGTGCTTAACTTCCGGGTTCGGGATGGGACCGGGTGTTTCACTTGCGCTATGACCACCAAACCGAGGAAAATCCCCGTCGCTCTTTTTGCAGTGCAAAAAGGCGACGCGCGTTGCCGCACGGTTGTTATGTCACCCCTTACGGGGTTTCACATCAATCAACACCGTCGCTGTTTGCGTAGCAAAAGCGACGTAATTGTCCAACTCAAGGTCAGTGTATGCTTTTGGTGATTTGTCTTTCCATTACTGGATCAAATCAAGCCTATCGGGCGATTAGTACCGGTCAACTGAACGCATTACTGCGCTTACATCTCCGGCCTATTGACGTGGTGGTCTTCCACGGCCCTCAGGGAGACCTTGTTTTGAGGGGGGCTTCCCGCTTAGATGCCTTCAGCGGTTATCCTGTCCGATCATAGCTACCCAGCACTGCCGTTGGCACGACAACTGGTCCACCAGTGGATCGTTCACCCCGGTCCTCTCGTACTAGGGGCAACTCCTCTCAAGTCTCCTACACCCACGGCAGATAGGGACCGAACTGTCTCACGACGTTCTAAACCCAGCTCACGTACCTCTTTAAACGGCGAACAGCCGTACCCTTGGGACCTGCTCCAGCCCCAGGATGAGATGAGCCGACATCGAGGTGCCAAACACTGCCGTCGATATGGACTCTTGGGCAGTATCAGCCTGTTATCCCCGGCGTACCTTTTATCCGTTGAGCGATGGCCCTTCCACTCGGGACCACCGGATCACTATGGCCGTCTTTCGACTCTGCTCGACTTGTCAGTCTTGCAGTCAGGCTGGCTTCTGCCATTGCACTCAACGAGCGATTTCCGACCGCTCTGAGCCAACCTTCGCGCGCCTCCGTTACGCTTTAGGAGGCGACCGCCCCAGTCAAACTACCCGCCACGCAGGGTCCCGGATCCGGATAACGGACCGCGGTTAGACATCAAGAGTGCGAAGGGTGGTATCTCAAGGGAGGCTCCACGGATACTTGCGTTTCCGCTTCAAAGCCTACCACCTATCCTGCACATCACAATCCTGATGCCAGTGCGAAGCTGTAGTAAAGGTGCACGGGGTCTTTCCGTCTAACCGCGGGAAGCCTGCATCTTGACAGGCAATTCAATTTCGCTGAGTCGATGTTGGAGACAGCGGGGAAGTCGTTACGCCATTCGTGCAGGTCGGAACTTACCCGACAAGGAATTTCGCTACCTTAGGACCGTTATAGTTACGGCCGCCGTTTACCTGGGCTTCAATTCAAGGCTCTCACCTCTCCTTTTAACCTTCAGGCACCGGGCAGGCGTCAGACCCTATACGTCGTCTTGCGACTTCGCAGAGCCCTGTGTTTTTAATAAACAGTCGCCACCCCCTGGTTTGTGCCCCCAGCCCCTAGTTGCCTAGGAACCGGGCCTCCTTCTCGCGAACTTACGGAGGTATTTTGCCGAGTTCCTTCAACATCGTTCTCTCAAGCGCCTTGGTATGCTCTACCAGTCCACCTGTGTCGGTTTAGGGTACGGTCTGATGGAGGGCTATTTCCAGGAACCACTCAGCAGCCCAATCAATCCGATAAGATTGAACTACACCTGTGATCCGTCACATCCTCCTGGCCTAGGAATATTAACCTAGTTCCCATCGCCTACGCCTTTCGGCCTCGGCTTAGGGGCCGGCTTACCCTGCTCAGATTAGCTTTAAGCAGGAACCCTTGGACTTTCGGCGAGAGTGTCTCTCACACTCTTTGTCGCTACTCATGTCATCATTCTCACTAGTGATCTCTCCACCGGATGGCTCACGCCCCGGCTTCATCGAAAGCTCCAAATATCCTCCAAGGCGTTCCGAAGAACGCTAAAGAGGATAGGAACTATGTCACACTACGCTCTGCTACCGATGCTTACGCATCCCTAGACTTCGGCTCATGGCTTGAGCCCCGTTACATCTTCGCCGCAGGACAACTTATTTAGACCAGTGAGCTGTTACGCTATCTTTAAAGGATGGCTGCTTCTAAGCCAACCTCCTGGTTGTTTTGGTCGTCCCACCTGCTTTCCCACTTAGCCATGAATTGGGGGCCTTAGTCGTAGGTCAGGGTTGTTTCCCTCTCCACTACGGACGTTAGCATCCGCAGTGTGTCTGCCATCTAGTACTCCCGGGTATTCGGAGTTTGGTTAGGATCAGTAAGCCTGTGGGGCCCCATTACCCATCCAGTGCTCTACCCCCCGGGGTATTCGGATGACGCTCTACCTAAATAGATTTCGCAGAGAACCAGCTATCTCCGAGTTTGATTGGCCTTTCACCCCTAGGCACAGCTCATCCCGATCCTTTTCAACGGATGTGGGTTCGGTCCTCCAGTAAGTGTTACCTTACCTTCAACCTGGCCATGCCTAGATCACTCGGTTTCGGGTCTGATCCCACGAACTCATTCGCCCTATTAAGACTCGCTTTCGCTACGCCTACACCTAACGGCTTAAGCTTGCTCGTGAGACCAAGTCGATGACCCATTATACAAAAGGTACGCCGTCAGCTCGCAAGGAGCCTCCGACTGATTGTAGGCGTTCGGTTTCAGGTACTGTTTCACTCCCCTCGTCGGGGTGCTTTTCACCTTTCCCTCACGGTACTGGTTCGCTATCGGTCAGCAAGGAGTACTTAGCCTTCGAAGGTGGTCCTCCGATCTTCAGACAGAATTTCACGTGTTCCGCCCTACTTAATACGTCCATCAAAGCTTCCTATACGGGGCTGTCACCCGCTATGGCCATGCTTCCCAACATGTTCTAGTCACTTATCTGGCTCGGCTGGTCCCCGTTCGCTCGCCGCTACTAGGGGAGTATCAATTGATTTCCTTTCCTCCGGGTACTTAGATGTTTCAGTTCCCCGGGTTTGCTCTTAAAACCCTATGTATTCAGGTCTTAAGTACCTGTTTAAACCCCATATTGAGTATCAAAGATAACAATATGAAGCTTTCAGGTGGGTTGCCCCATTCAGAGATCCATGGATCAAAGCTTATTCTCAGCTCCCCATGGCTTATCGCAGAGTATCACGTCTTTCATCGCCTCTTGCTGCCAAGGCATTCACCAAACGCCCTTCTCGCGCTTGATTTGATCCAGAAAAAGAAAGACTTGATATTGGCACTACCGCCTATTCGGCTACTTGAGTGCGTTTGACCGCACACAACCAAAGCTGCGCTAGTAATCAAATCGATCGAGACCGCCCAGCTGGTAACTAAAGGCAGTCATTCTTCTGAACCAAAAACATACATTTCCCGCCCCCGCCACTTGGACGAGGACAATTGAGCAACCCCATATGGTCTCCCAGCCGTG
>NZ_AEYW01000010.1 GCF_000192475.1 Ruegeria conchae | reverse complement strand
GATGGCCTCCTTTTTCGGTAATGAAGGGAGCCCCTGACCGGAGCTCCCTCAAATCTTCGCTTATGCGTATTTCGCCTGGATCTCGTCCGAGATGTTCTGCGGAACCGGATCGTAGTGGTCGAACTGCATGGTGAACTGGGCACGGCCCGACGACATCGAACGCAGTGTGTTGATGTAGCCGAACATGTTGGCCAGCGGAACGAACGCATCGATCGCGATTGCATTGCCGCGCGGTTCCTGACCAGACACCTGGCCACGACGCGAGGTCAGGTCGCCGATGATACCGCCGGTATATTCTTCCGGGGTGATCACTTCGACCTTCATGATCGGTTCCAGCAGTTTCGCGCCAGCTTTGCGCATACCTTCACGCATACACATACGGGCCGCGATTTCGAACGCCAGAACGCTCGAGTCAACATCGTGGAACTTACCGTCGATTAGGGCAACCTTGAAGTCGATCACGGGGAAGCCAGCCAGCGGGCCGCTGTCCATGACCGAGTTGATGCCTTTTTCAACACCGGGGATGTATTCCTTCGGAACTGCACCACCAACGATGCGGCTTTCGAACGAGTAACCCTCGGCAGGCTCGGTCGGCGAGATGATCATCTTCACTTCAGCGAACTGGCCCGAACCACCCGACTGTTTCTTGTGGGTGTAGGTATGTTCGACTTCGTGACCGATGGTCTCACGATAGGCCACCTGCGGTGCACCGATGTTGGCCTCAACCTTGAACTCACGCTTCAGGCGGTCAACCAGGATGTCCAGGTGAAGTTCGCCCATGCCTTTCATGATGGTCTGACCCGATTCCAGATCAGTTTCCACACGGAAGGACGGGTCTTCGGCGGCCAGACGGGCCAGACCCTGGGACATCTTCTCTTGGTCACCCTTGGTTTTGGGCTCAACCGCGATCTCGATCACCGGATCGGGGAAGGTCATGGTTTCCAGAACCACCGGATCCTTCGCGTCACACAGGGTGTCACCGGTGGTGGTGTCTTTCAGACCCGCCAGCGCGATGATGTCGCCTGCAAACGCTTCTTCGATCTCTTCCCGGTTGTTCGAGTGCATCATCATCATACGACCGATGCGCTCTTTCTTACCTTTGGTCGAGTTCAGGATCGAGTCACCCTTGTTCATAGTGCCCGAGTAGATCCGGGTGAAGGTCAGCGAGCCAACGAAGGGGTCGTTCATGATTTTGAACGCCAGACCCGAGAAAGCCATGTCGTCATCGGCACGACGCGCGATGTCACGAATTTCTTCTTCGTCGCCGGGTTTGAAGCCCATGTAATCGACAACGTCCAGCGGGCTGGGCAGATAGTCGATCACAGCGTTGAGCAGCGGCTGAACGCCTTTGTTCTTGAACGCCGAACCACCCAGAACCGGAACGAACGCGATGTCCAGGGTGCCTTTGCGCAGCAGGGCGCGCAGGGTCGGAACGTCGGGCTCATTGCCTTCCAGGTATTCCATCATCGCGTCGTCGTCCATTTCGACGGCCGCTTCGATCATCTTGCCGCGCCATTCGTCAGCCATGTCTTTCAGGCTGTCGCGGATCGGAGCTTTGATCCAGCTTGCGCCCAGATCTTCGCCCTGCCACAGCCACTCTTCCATGGTGACCAGGTCGATCAGACCTTCCAGCTCGGACTCGGCACCGATCGGAATACCAACCGGAACAGCGCGTGCGCCGGTGCGGTCTTCGATCATGTTGACGCAGTTGAAGAAGTCAGCGCCGATCTTGTCCATCTTGTTGACGAAAACCATACGCGGAACCTTGTAGCGGTCAGCCTGACGCCACACGGTTTCGGTCTGGGGCTCAACACCGGCGTTTGCGTCCAGAACGCAGACGGCACCGTCGAGAACCGCCAGCGAACGTTCAACTTCGATGGTGAAGTCAACGTGGCCGGGGGTGTCGATGATGTTCAGGCGGTGCTTCGGCGTTTCTGCGGTCTGACCGTCCTCGGTGCGCTCCCAGAAAGTGGTGGTCGCAGCCGAAGTGATGGTGATGCCGCGTTCCTGCTCCTGCTCCATCCAGTCCATGGTGGCTGCACCATCGTGCACCTCACCGATGTTGTGGGATTTGCCAGTGTAATACAGGATACGCTCCGAGCAGGTGGTCTTACCTGCGTCGATGTGCGCCATGATACCGAAGTTACGGTACAGTTCGAGAGGATATTCGCGTGACATTTGTCTAAGCCTCTGGGATTACCAACGGTAATGGCTGAAGGCTTTGTTCGCCTCGGCCATCTTGTGGGTGTCTTCGCGTTTCTTGACGGCAGTACCGCGGGACTGAACAGCGTCCAACAGCTCGCCTGCAAGGCGCTCTTCCATGGTGTTTTCGTTGCGGCCGCGCGCAGCAGTGATCAGCCAGCGGATGGCCAGTGCTTCGCGGCGCTCGGGGCGCACTTCGACCGGAACCTGGTAGGTTGCACCACCAACCCGGCGCGAGCGAACCTCAACCGACGGTTTGATGTTGTCGAGCGCTTCGTGGAACACTTCGACAGGAGCGCGCTTTACCTTGTTCTCAACGCGGTCAAACGCGTTGTAAACGATGCGCTCTGCGACCGACTTCTTGCCGTCGATCATCAGGTTGTTCATGAATTTGGTCAGTACCTTGTCGCCAAATTTGGCATCAGGCAGGACTTCGCGTTTTTCGGCGGCGTGACGACGTGACATATCAGCCTCTCCTTCTTACTTGGGACGCTTCGCGCCGTATTTCGAACGACGTTGCTTACGATCTTTGACGCCCTGAGTATCCAGAACACCGCGCAGGATGTGGTAACGCACACCGGGAAGGTCTTTTACACGGCCGCCACGGATCAGAACAACCGAGTGTTCCTGCAGGTTGTGGCTTTCACCGGGGATGTACGAGATGACCTCAAACCCGTTGGTCAGGCGCACTTTGGCAACCTTACGCATCGCCGAGTTCGGCTTTTTAGGTGTGGTGGTGTAAACACGTGTGCAGACGCCGCGTTTCTGCGGGCACTGCTCCAGGTGCATGGACTTTGAGCGTTTTACTTTGGGCTGCCGCGGCTTGCGGATCAGCTGTTGAATAGTTGGCATTCCGGTTTCTTCCCCGTTTTGCAACACACATGACATGCACGCGGCTGCGTGCGGTTAAATTCGCTGCACTTATGCGTCCACAAGCGCAAAACCCGCGAGCGTTCCCATTCCGAGGTGAACGTCGCGGTTTGTTATCAGAGGGCGCGAACGATAAAAGTGTCCGGGCCTTGACCAGTTCATTACTGAAATCGGTTACGGGGCGGCCCCCGGTACCGAGATGTCGCGCGTAATAGGGGGAGTCGGCCCGAGTGTCAACAGCCATGCAACAAAGGCGAGTGGCACATCAAGATATCAGCCATTTATCAGGATTGGGCTGGGAATTCCACTGTTCGCCCGCATTGCGGCTTATACCTACCGCGTGCATAGTGGTCGCGTCCCGCTATCCATTGGATGATCCATGCAAGTCATTGGCCTGTGCCGATTTTCATTCCCTGCCCTCGGCGATTTCCAAATCGAACACGACACGGTCAAAGAGCGGCGCCGCCATTTATACCACCCTACCCGTCTGGAAGAGCGGTTTCGCCTGTTTGAATCCCTAACCCTGCCCAGCTTTCGCGCACAGACCGATGAGGATTTCCAGCTTCTGATCGCCGTCGGAGAGTGTCTTCCGAAGGCGGCGCTCGACCGCCTCAAAGATCTAACCACTGACATCAAGCAGGTTCAGATCATCCAAAGAGCAGTCGATCCGGATCAGAAACACCGGCAAGTCATGAAACAAATCCTTCAAATCGCGCGCTCGCATCCAGACCGGCCTTGTCTTCAATTCCGTCATGACGATGACGACAGCGTTTCCATAGATTTCGTGGAAAAACTCCGAGAAGCAGCAGATGACGGCGCAGGTTTGATCAAGAAAAATCAAGCGATCGGGATAGATTTCAACAACGGGTATCAGGCCAGTTTTAGACCCGCAGGTACGCACGCTGCGCAGGTCTACAAGTCTTTGCTCGGGGTTGGACTGGGCATGTTGGTCTCGGGCGAATGCACTCACACAATCATAAGCTTCACCCATAACCGGATCGGACGTTTCATGCCGATTATCAGCTATCCGGACCGACCAATGTGGATCAGGTCACTGAACAACTCCAACGACTCGCCACGCGCAGGGAAACAGAAGGCGCAACTTGCTCCGATAACACCTAAGATCGAGACCGAATTTGTCAGACGTTTTGCGATAGACCCGGGTTTCTTGCGTTTGCCTCAATCCTCCGCCTGACGCGATCGTTCGCGGAACAGTGTGAACATCCCTGCCCCGACGACCAATGCCGCGCCAAACAGGGTAATCGAATCGGGCCAGTCGCCAAATACCGCCCATCCAAGCCCCAGCGCCCAAAGCAGACTGGAATAGCGGAATGGAGCAATAAATCCGACCTCGCCCACGCGCATCACCATGACGCTGAACAGATACCCCATCAAAACAAAGACCGCGGCACTGGCGACCATCGCACCTGATGCGGTCGAAACCGGCACCCACCCCTCAAAGACTGACACGATTGCAGCAACAGAGGTGATAGAAAGCGATGTTGCCAACGTCACAACCATGGATGGCACTTCTGCGGACATGTGTCGCGTGATAAGATCACGGGCCGTAACCGATGCAACCGCAATCAGTGCATAAATGGCGTAAATGCTGAAGCCATCCGGGCCGGGCCGAACGATCAGCAACATTCCAACAAATCCCATTGCAATCGCGACAATCCTCCGCCACCCGATTTTTTCCTGAAAAAACAACGCAGCGCCCAGGGTCACAGTCAAGGGTAACGCTTGCAACACCGCCGTTACATTGGCCAACGGCATGTGCATTAACGCAGTCAGGAAGAAGAATGTCGCCGACAATTCGGCAAGGCATCGAAACACAACCAACCACTTATCGTGGCGGGAAAAATCCAAATGAAGCGCCCCAAGATGGCGTGCAAGAAAGAACACGAGAATCGTTGCCAACGCCCCTCGTGTGGTGACCAACTGGAACAGCGGCATATCCTGCCCCACCACCTTCACGAGCGTATCGTTGACAGTAAAGGCAGCCATGCTGCCCATCATCAGCAAGGCGCCCCTTAGATTTGGTGTCATTCTGGTTTCGCCCGATCCCACTACAATGTGCCCATTGGCCAATCAGGCAAACCCAATGTCAACTCTGCAATGGATAATCAGCCATCGCAGGTGAGTCAGGATGGACCTAGAGGCTGACTTTGACCGGTACATTGCTATTTTGAAGTGCGGTCAAACTGAAGAGGTGCACTGTGATTGAGGGCCTGAGCCATATTACATTCATCACCCGAGATCTGGACAAGATGGAAGAGGTACTGACAACAATTCTGGATGCCAAAAAAATCTACGACAGCGGCGATCGGACTTTCTCGCTTTCAAAAGAACGTTTTTTCGATATCGGGGGTGTTTGGGTCGCGATTATGGAGGGCGATCCACTGTCCGAAAAAACCTACAATCACGTCGCGTTCAAGATGGGTGTAGATGAGTATGACGACAGATTGCAACGCATCCGGTCGCTGGGCCTTGAAATCCGGGAGGGTCGATCCCGCGTACCCGGGGAAGGGCAATCAATCTATTTTTATGACTACGACAACCATATGTTTGAACTGCACAGCGGTACGCTGGAGGAACGATTAAAACGGTACGCCGCGGGCTAAATAAAAAAGGCCCCGCAATTTTGCAGGGCCTAATTTGTTTTATGCTGCGGTGCTTATTCACGGCTTTCCGGTGTTTCCACCAGAACGTCCAGCTCATCACCGACCATATCGTCGTCGAATGTCGGAGCGGCCAAAGCAGCGGCCGCTTCGGCCTCTTCCCGGCGGGCTTCGATAACCACGTTGTCACGCGACTGCGCGATGTGGCGCACGGCCTGAGTGGCCCCACCGGTACCGGCGGGGATCAGGCGACCAACGATGACGTTCTCTTTCAGGCCAACCAGCTTGTCTTTCTTGCCTTGAACCGAAGCTTCGGTCAGCACGCGGGTGGTTTCCTGGAACGACGCCGCCGAGATGAACGAACGCGTCTGCAGCGAGGCTTTGGTGATCCCCAAGAGGATCGGCTCGCCCTGCGCCGGACGACCGCCGCGCGAGATGGTTTTCTCGTTGGCTGCGTCGAACTCCTGCTTGTCGACATGCTCGCCTTTTAGCAGGGTGGTGTCGCCTGAATCCAGGATCTCCCACTTCTGCAGCATCTGGCGCACGATGACTTCGATGTGCTTGTCGTTGATCTTCACGCCCTGCAGACGATAAACGTCCTGCACTTCGTCGATCATGTAATCCGCCAGCGCTTCGACGCCCATAATGGACAGGATGTCATGCGGAGCCGGGTTACCGTCCATCAGGTATTCACCCTTCTGGATGAAGTCCCCTTCGGCGACCGGGATGTGCTTGCCCTTGGGCACCATGTACTCGATGGTCTCCATGGACTCGTCAGCCGGTTCGATGCTGATGCGGCGCTTGTTCTTATAGTCGCGGCCAAAGCGCACGTAACCATCGGCTTCTGCGATGATCGCGTGATCTTTCGGACGGCGGGCTTCGAACAGTTCGGCCACACGCGGCAGACCACCGGTGATGTCCTTGGTCTTAGCACCTTCACGCGGGATACGCGCGACAACGTCACCGGCTTCGATCTGCTGACCATCTTCGACCGACAGGATCGCATCCACCGACATCGGATAGTGAACCGGGTTGCCCGCATCGTTGCGGACCGGCTCGCCATCTTCGCCGACCAGAATGATCTCGGGCTTGAGGTCGCTACCTTTGGGGGCAGCGCGCCAATCGATCACGATCTTCTGGGTCATACCAGTTGCATCGTCGGTCTCATCGCGGACAGCGATGCCCGAAACAAGGTCAACGTACTTCGCAGTACCGGCTTTCTCGGCGATGATCGGCAGGGTGTAGGGATCCCATTCGAACAGCTTGTCGCCACGGGCCACCTTGGTGCCGTCCTTGACAAACAGCTTGGAACCGTAGCCCAGCTTGTGGCTGGCACGCTCTTCGCCGTGTTCGTCGCTGATCACCAGCTTCATGTTCCGGCCCATAACGAGGCTTTCGCCTGCGGCATTGACCAGAATCTGCGGGTTCTCGAAGGAAACGACACCTTCCTGGCTGGCTTCCTGGAACGACTGCTGACCACCTTGCGCAACACCACCGATGTGGAAGGTCCGCATGGTAAGCTGTGTACCGGGTTCACCGATGGACTGCGCGGCGATGATGCCGACAGCCTCACCTGTGTTCACCATGGTACCGCGTGCAAGGTCACGACCGTAGCAGGTGGCGCAGACGCCTTCCTCGGACTCACAGGTCAGAGGCGAGCGGATACGCATCGAAGCAACACCGGCTTCGTCAATGGTGTCCGCCATGCGTTCGTCGATCAACTGACCTGCAGCGACCAGAACCTCGTCCGTACCCGGACGCAGAACGTCATCGGCAGAGACACGGCCCAGCACGCGTTCGGCCAGCGAGGCAACAACCTCGCCGTCGTTCACGGCGGCTTCGGCAGTGATCGCACGCTCGGTACCACAGTCGATCTCACGAACGATGCAGTCCTGAGCGACATCCACCAGACGACGGGTCAGGTAACCCGAGTTCGCTGTCTTCAGAGCGGTATCCGACAGACCCTTACGGGCACCGTGGGTCGAGTTGAAGTACTCGAGAACGGTCAGACCTTCCTTAAAGTTCGAGATGATCGGTGTCTCGATGATGTCACCGTTCGGCTTGGCCATCAGGCCGCGCATACCGCCCAGCTGTTTCATCTGAGTAACCGAGCCACGCGCACCGGAGTGGGCCATCATGTAGACCGAGTTCGGTTCCTGATCCGACCCGTCTTCGGCTTTGGCAACGTCCGAGATGGTGCTCATCATCGCCTCGGTGACGCGGTCGTTACACTTCGACCAGGCATCGACAACTTTGTTGTACTTTTCGCCCTGAGTGATCAGGCCGTCCATGTACTGCTGTTCAAAGTCCTTCACCTGACCGCGAGTGTCATCAACGATGCCCCACTTGTCATCGGGGATGACCATGTCGTCCTTACCGAACGAGATGCCCGCCTTGAACGCTTCTTTGAAGCCCATCGACATGATCTGGTCACAGAAGATAACCGACTCTTTCTGACCGCAATACCGGTAGACGGTGTCGATCACCTGCTGCACTTCTTTCTTCCGCAGCAGACGGTTGACCAGTTCGAACGGTGCCTTGTTGTTCATCGGCAGCAACGCACCCAGACGCAGACGGCCCGGAGTGGTTTCGAAACGCTTCTGAACTTCGTTGCCTTCGTCGTCGATCTGCGTGATCCGCGCGGTGATCTTGGTGTGCAGATGCACTTCACCCGCGTCCAGCGCGTGCTGAACTTCTTCGATCGAGCCAAAGACCTTGCCTTCGCCCGGCATGCCTTCGCGTTCCAGGGTCACGTAGTAGAGACCCAAGATCATATCCTGCGACGGAACGATGATCGGCGCGCCGTTTGCAGGCGACAGAACGTTGTTCGTCGACATCATCAGAACACGCGCTTCTAGCTGCGCCTCAAGGCTCAGCGGCACGTGAACGGCCATCTGGTCACCGTCAAAGTCGGCGTTAAAGGCCGAACAGACCAGCGGGTGCAGCTGGATGGCTTTACCTTCGATCAGAACCGGTTCAAACGCCTGAATGCCAAGACGGTGCAGGGTCGGCGCACGGTTCAGCATGACAGGGTGTTCGCGGATCACCTCGTCGAGGATATCCCACACTTCGGGACGCTCTTTCTCGACCAGTTTCTTCGCCTGTTTCACGGTCGAAGACAGACCCTTGGCTTCAAGGCGCGAGTAGATGAACGGCTTGAACAGTTCCAGCGCCATCTTTTTGGGCAGACCACACTGGTGCAGCTTGAGTTCCGGACCGGTCACGATGACCGAACGGCCCGAGAAGTCGACGCGCTTACCCAGAAGGTTTTGACGGAAGCGACCCTGCTTACCCTTCAGCATGTCCGAAAGCGATTTCAGCGGACGCTTATTGGCGCCGGTGATCACGCGGCCACGACGGCCATTGTCGAACAGAGCATCGACGGATTCCTGCAGCATCCGCTTTTCGTTGCGGACGATGATGTCAGGTGCGCGCAGTTCGATCAGACGCTTCAGACGGTTGTTCCGGTTGATGACGCGGCGATACAGATCGTTCAGATCCGAAGTCGCAAAACGACCACCATCCAGTGGAACCAGCGGACGCAGTTCCGGCGGAATCACCGGGATTACGGTCATCACCATCCACTCAGGCCGGTTGCCCGACTCAAGGAAGGATTCAACAACCTTCAGACGCTTGATGATCTTCTTCGGCTTCAGTTCACCGGTTGCTTCGGCCAGATCAGCACGCAGCTGTTCGGCTTCGGCTTCCAGATCGATCTGGGCCAGCATCTCACGGATAGCTTCGGCACCGATGTTCGCGGTGAACGCGTCCATGCCATAGGCATCCTGCGCGTCCATGAACTCTTCTTCGGTCAGCATCTGACCATAGGAGAGGTCGGTCAGACCGGGCTCGATGACGACATAGTTTTCAAAGTACAGAACGCGTTCCAGATCGCGCAGCGTCATGTCCAGCATCAGACCGATGCGGGACGGCAGCGATTTCAGGAACCAAATGTGTGCGACGGGCGCGGCCAGCTCGATATGACCCATACGCTCGCGGCGGACTTTCTGCAGGGTGACTTCCACACCGCATTTCTCGCAGACAACGCCGCGATATTTCATCCGCTTATATTTACCGCACAGACATTCGTAATCTTTGATCGGGCCAAAGATACGCGCGCAGAACAGACCGTCACGTTCGGGTTTGAACGTCCGGTAGTTGATGGTTTCGGGTTTCTTGATCTCGCCATAAGACCAAGAGAGGATCCGTTCCGGGCTGGCCAATGAGACCTTGATCTCGTCAAAGACCTTAGGCGGCGTCAGCGGGTTGAACGGGTTATTGGTAATTTCCTGGTTCATTTTGCGTCCTTACAAATTGGGATGGGATGAGTTTGGGGCGTTGCCGCCCCTACTCTTCCTCCGCATCCAGGAGTTCCATATTCAGGCCGAGGCCACGGACTTCTTTAACCAGAACGTTGAACGATTCCGGTACGCCCGCTTCAAAGTTATCCTCGCCCTTGACGATCGACTCATAGACCTTGGTCCGGCCGGCGACGTCATCCGATTTCACGGTGAGCATCTCCTGCAGGGTGTAGGCGGCGCCGTAAGCTTCCAGTGCCCAGACCTCCATCTCACCAAAGCGCTGACCACCGAACTGTGCCTTACCACCCAGCGGCTGCTGGGTAACCAGGCTGTACGGCCCGGTCGAACGCGCGTGGATCTTATCATCCACCAGGTGGTGCAGTTTCAGCAGGTACTTGATGCCCACGGTTACCGGACGCGCGAATTGCTCACCGGTACGACCGTCAAACAGGACCGACTGACCGCTTTCCGAGAAGCCCGCACGCACCAGCGCGTCGTTGACGTCTGCTTCTTTGGCACCGTCAAAGACCGGGGTCGCGATCGGAACACCGCGGGTCACGTTGCCCGCCGCCTCGATCAGGTGACCCTCGTCCATGTCGGCAATGCCTTCTTCATAGACATTCTCCCCATAGGCCAGCTTCATCGCTTCGCGCACCGGGGTCAGATCGCCGGAGCGGCGGTATTCACCCAGTGCCTCGTCGATGTTCAGCCCCAGACCGCGCGCGGCCCAACCCATGTGGGTTTCAAGGATCTGACCAACGTTCATACGCGAAGGCACGCCCAGCGGGTTCAGACAGAAGTCAACCGGCGTACCATCGGCCAGGAACGGCATGTCTTCCATCGGAACAACCTTGGAGATCACACCTTTGTTCCCGTGACGACCGGCCATCTTGTCGCCCGGCTGCAGCTTACGCTTAACGGCGATGAAGACTTTGACCATCTTCATCACACCCGGCGGCAGGTCGTCGCCACGGCGAACCTTCTCGACCTTGTCTTCGAAACGGGCGTCCAGAGCACGCTTGAGCACTTCGTACTGCTCGTTCAGCGCTTCGACGATCTGTGCGTCCTTCTCGTCTTCCAGCGCCAGTTGCCACCACTGACCACGGGTCAGGGTTTCCAGCAACTCTTCGGTGATCACCGACCCTGCCTTGACGCCTTTCGGGCCTTTGACAGCAGTTTTACCCAGGATCAGGCCTTGCAGACGCGCATAGATGTTACGGTCCAGGATCGCCAGCTCGTCGTCCCGGTCACGGGCCAGACGTTCGACTTCTTCACGCTCGATCTGCAGCGCACGCTCGTCTTTCTCGACGCCGTGACGGTTGAAGACACGGACTTCGACGACCGTACCGTAATCACCCGGCTTCACGCGCAGCGAGGTGTCGCGCACGTCAGATGCTTTTTCACCAAAGATGGCGCGCAGCAGCTTTTCTTCCGGGGTCATCGGGCTTTCGCCCTTCGGAGTGATCTTGCCGACCAGAATATCGCCCGGCTCAACATCCGCTCCGATGTAAACGATGCCCGCCTCGTCGAGGTTACGCAGCGCTTCTTCACCGACGTTCGGAATATCGCGGGTGATCTCTTCCGGACCCAGCTTGGTGTCACGGGCGGCGACTTCAAATTCCTCGATATGGACCGAGGTAAAGACGTCATCACGCGCGATACGCTCCGAGATCAGGATCGAGTCTTCGTAGTTGTAACCGTTCCAAGGCATGAACGCGACGACCACGTTCTTACCCAGGGCTAGTTCACCGATATCGGTGGACGGACCATCGGCAATCACTTCACCTTTGCCGACCGTGTCGCCTACTTTCACCAGCGGACGCTGGTTGATGCAGGTGTTCTGGTTCGAACGCTGGAACTTGCGCAAACGATAGATGTCAACGCCAGCGTCGCCCAGCTCCAGATCTTCGGTGGCACGGATAACGATACGCTGGGCATCGACCTGGTCGATGATACCGGCACGTTTCGCCTGGATCGCAGCGCCCGAGTCGATCGCAACCTTTTCCTCGATCCCGGTACCGACCAACGGCGCCTCGGCCCGCAGCAGCGGAACCGCCTGACGTTGCATGTTCGAGCCCATCAGAGCGCGGTTGGCGTCGTCATTTTCAAGGAACGGGATCAGCGATGCGGCAACCGAAACCAACTGTTTCGGCGACACGTCGATCAAGTCCACATTCTCGCGCGGGGCAAGCGTGTAGTCACCGGCCTGACGGGTCGACACCAGATCGTTGATAAACTTGCCATCGGCATCCAGCGTCGCGTTCGCCTGCGCCACGGTGTGACGCATTTCCTCGGTGGCGGACATGTAGTGAACCTCATCGGTCACCTCGGCGTCTTTGACGACGCGGTACGGTGTTTCGATGAAGCCATACTTGTTCACGCGGGCAAAGGTGGCCAGCGAGTTGATCAGACCGATGTTCGGACCTTCCGGCGTTTCAATCGGGCACATCCGGCCATAGTGGGTCGGGTGTACGTCGCGCACCTCAAAGCCCGCACGCTCACGCGTCAGACCACCGGGGCCAAGCGCCGAGAGACGGCGTTTGTGGGTGACTTCCGACAGCGGGTTGGTCTGGTCCATGAACTGCGACAGCTGCGACGAGCCAAAGAATTCGCGAACAGCGGCGGCGGCCGGCTTCGCGTTGATCAGATCCTGAGGCATGACGGTGTCGATCTCGACCGACGACATACGCTCTTTGATCGCGCGCTCCATGCGCAGCAGACCGACGCGGTACTGGTTTTCCATCAGTTCACCGACCGAACGCACACGACGGTTGCCGAGGTGGTCGATATCGTCCACGTCGCCTTTGCCATCGCGCAGCTCAACCAGCGCCTTAATGCAAGCCACGATGTCTTCGCGGCGCAGGGTGCGCAGGGTGTCAGGCGCGTCCAGTGCCAGACGCATGTTCATCTTCACGCGACCAACGGCGGACAGGTCATAACGCTCGCTGTCGAAGAACAGGGTGTCGAACAGGGCCGAGGCCGCTTCGACGGTGGGCGGCTCGCCCGGGCGCATGACGCGGTAGATGTCCATCAGCGCGCTTTCACGGTTCAGGTTCTTGTCCTGAGCCATGGTGTTGCGCATGTAGGGGCCTACGTTGACGTTGTCGATGTCCAGAACCGGGATGTCGGTGATACCCGCATCCATCAGGTCCTTGACGGTGCCGCCGATCAGGTCGCCGTCCTTGTCGTACTCCAGCGTCAGCTCATCACCGGCTTCGACATAGATCGCGCCGTTTTCTTCGTTGATGATGTCCTTGGCGACGTACTTTCCGACGATGTTATCGAAGGGAACCAACAGGTCGGTGACGGCACCTTCGTCGATCAGTTTCTTCACCGCGCGCGGTGTAACCTTCTTGCCCGCCTCGGCAATCACTTCACCGGATTTCGCGTCGACCAGATCATATGTCGGACGAGTACCGCGCACACGTTCAGGGAAGAACGGCGTGACCCAACCCTTCTTCTTATCCAGCTTGTAGGACACGGTGTTGTAATACGCGTCCATGATCGCTTCCTGATCCAGACCCAGCGCATAGAGCAGGGTCGTCACAGGCAGTTTGCGGCGACGGTCGATACGGGCGAACACGATGTCCTTGGCGTCGAACTCAAAGTCCAGCCAGCTGCCGCGATACGGGATGATGCGGCAGGCAAACAGCAGCTTGCCCGAGGAATGAGTCTTGCCCTTGTCGTGGTCGAAGAACACACCAGGGGAGCGGTGCATCTGGGACACGATCACACGCTCGGTGCCGTTCACAATGAACGTCCCGTTCGGTGTCATCAGGGGCATATCGCCCATGAATACGTCCTGTTCTTTGATGTCTTTGACCGATTTGGCGCCGGTGTCCTCATCGACATCAAACACGATCAGACGCAGGGTGACCTTCAGCGGCGCGCTGTAGGTCATATCGCGCTGCATGCACTCTTCGACGTCGTATTTGGGTTTTTCCAGATCGTATTTCACGAACTCCAGAACGGAGGTTTCGTTGAAATCCTTGATCGGGAAAACCGACTGGAACACACCTTTGATGCCTTCGCCGTCTGTGGGCTGTTCTGCATCGCCGGAGCGCAGGAAAAGGTCATAAGAAGATTTCTGGACCTCAATGAGGTTCGGCATCTCCAGCACTTCGCGGATTTTGCCGTAATATTTACGAAGACGTTTCTGGCCAAGGAACGTTTGAGCCATGTCAGATGTCACCTTTCGATGTTCTCAGCGGGCAAAGACACCGTCGGGCCCCGGCATCTTGCACATTCGAGACGACACGTCCGGATCAATTCGTGGCCACCGTCCCGAAGGTGGCCTCCCGATCCGAAAACCGTGTCTTAGAAAACGCCCCAGATAATGAGGCCCTTTCTAAGACAGGTTCGGCTGGACCCGGATTTCTCCGGGCCCAGCCAAAATTTGCGGCGCATCAGCGATGCACCTGTTGGTTGGCTTAGGCCAGCTCGACTTCGGCGCCAGCTGCTTCCAGCTTGCCTTTGACTTCTTCGGCTTCGTCTTTCGACACGCCTTCTTTGATCTTGCCGCCAGCTTCGACCAGTTCTTTGGCTTCTTTCAGGCCCAGACCGGTGATGCCGCGAACTTCTTTGATCACGTTGATTTTCGAAGCGCCGGCGTTCTTCAGAACGACGTCGAATTCGGTTTTTTCTTCCTCAGCTGCGCCACCGGCGTCGCCACCAGCTGCGACCATTACGGCACCACCAGCTGCGGGCTCGATGCCGTATTCGTCTTTGAGGATGGTTTTCAGTTCTTGTGCTTCCAGCAGGGTCAGACCCACGATGCTTTCTGCGAGTGCTTTCAGATCAGCCATTGTATTAGCTCTTTCCGTTTTACAGTGTGTGTTCCAACGTCAGGGGTATTCCCCTACGCAGATCATTCAGTGCCAACCGCTTACGCAGCTTCCGCCTTCTCTTCGATGGTGGAAAGGATGCTTGCGATGTTGCTTGCAGGTGCGCCAATCGCGCCGGCGATGTTCGAAGCAGGTGCGCCAATGCAGCCAACGATCGAAGCAATAAGCTCTTCACGAGACGGCATTTTCGAAACTGTTTCGACGCCTTTGCGGTCCAGAGCGTTCTCGCCCATAGCACCGCCGAGGATCTCAAAATTCTTGTTATCCTTGGCGAAGTCCTCGGCCACCTTGGCTGCTGCCACAGGGTCCTCGGAATAGGTCAGAACGGTCATCCCTGTCAGCAGGTCGGCCATGCTTTCACACGGCTTACCCTCAAGGGCGATTTTGGCGAGCCTGTTCTTGGCAACACGCACGGCACCACCCGCGTCACGAGCACGTGCGCGAAGGTCCTGCATCTCGGCAACTGTCAGACCGGCGTAGTGCGAAACCACTACGACGCCAGAGCTTTCGAAGATTTGGCCGAGTTCCTCGACCACTTTCTCTTTCTGGGCTCTATCCACAGTTCTCTCCAAGTTAGGGGCGATATCTCACCCCGGCTCATATTTGCCGCAGCTTACGCTCCGGCGTTCAGGTCCGTTGTTACGGGATGGGCCAAAACTCGCCCGAGGATCGTGACCCTCAGAATTCTTTGGTCTTACCCGTCTCAGGCAGGGAATTAAGGGGCCGCATGGCACCACCCACCGTCTTGGACGAAACAAAATAAAGCGCACGACGAATCGCACGCTTTATTCCGCAAGTCTACTTAGGACAGATAGGCCGGGTTTCCAAGAGGTAAATTGCACCTATGGGTGCGTTTCGAACGTTCAGAAATAAGCATACTTTCGGTGCAACTCTCATACACGGTAGATAACGAGGACAGCCAAAGCGACTACGAGAGAAAGACCTTTGAACCTTTGTAGTAACGGGTTGCTATGCTCCACCTTTTTTCTGCCCACCAAACACAAGCTCAAAGCGATTGCGACGTTTGTAGCGCCTATTATCACTTCGAATTGGTGTATTGCACGCTTTCCAGTGCTGAATGCAGCCGAGATCCCTTTTGTCTTTTTGGTCTCCACCAAATCTGTTCGTAACTGCTGGACAAGTGAACGTTATCATTGACGCCTGTGCACTGATCAGAAACCTGCCGATACCAAACTACTACTTTGAAACTGTGGCTAGATAGCCTCTGACGAAAACTTGTAACACGGGGTCCGGTCTGGGTGTGTTGGAGGCGGCGTAGTTGTCAGATCGAACTGCCAGGAGGCAGCACATACACAAAGCTGCGCGCAGCTTGTCATTGTCGGGAACGCACTCCAATTCAGTCCGCACCATAGGGGCAGATGCAACGCTTACATTTGCCCCACTGAGCATCTGGTTATGAGCCTGACGAGGTGAAGACGTTAATCAATTGATCCAGTGGATCAATTGTAGTCTGAACGGGCTGTACTTAGATTTTCTGACAC
>NZ_AEYW01000011.1 GCF_000192475.1 Ruegeria conchae | reverse complement strand
AATGGCAAAGGAAAAGTTTGAGCGTAATAAGCCGCACGTCAACATTGGTACGATTGGCCACGTTGACCACGGCAAGACCACGCTGACCGCAGCAATCACCAAGTATTTCGGTGACTTCAAAGCGTATGACCAGATTGACGGCGCGCCGGAAGAAAAAGCACGTGGCATCACCATCTCGACCGCCCACGTGGAATACGAGACCGACAACCGCCACTACGCGCACGTCGACTGCCCCGGCCACGCCGACTACGTCAAGAACATGATCACCGGTGCTGCCCAGATGGACGGCGCGATCCTGGTTGTGAACGCTGCTGACGGCCCGATGCCGCAGACCCGCGAGCACATCCTGTTGGGCCGCCAGGTTGGCATCCCGAAGATGGTCGTGTTCATGAACAAAGTTGACCAGGTTGACGACGAAGAGCTGCTGGAACTGGTTGAGATGGAAGTTCGCGAACTGCTGTCCAGCTATGAATACCCCGGCGACGATATTCCGATCATCGCAGGGTCGGCTCTGGCCGCAATGGAAGGCAACAACCCGGAAATTGGCGAAGAGAAGATCAAAGAACTGATGGCGGCTGTTGATGACTACATCGACACCCCTGAGCGTGAAGTCGACAAGCCGTTCCTGATGCCGGTCGAAGACGTGTTCTCGATCTCGGGTCGTGGTACTGTTGTGACCGGTCGTGTTGAGCGTGGCGTGATCAATGTTGGCGACGAGATCGAAATCGTCGGCATCCGTGACACTCAGAAAACCACCTGTACCGGTGTTGAGATGTTCCGCAAGCTGCTGGATCGCGGTGAAGCGGGCGACAACATTGGCGCCCTGCTGCGCGGTATCGACCGTGACGGCGTTGAGCGTGGCCAGGTTCTGTGTAAGCCGGGTTCGGTTACACCGCACACCAAGTTCGAAGCCGAAGCCTACATCCTGACCAAGGAAGAAGGCGGTCGTCACACTCCGTTCTTCGCGAACTACCGTCCGCAGTTCTACTTCCGGACCACTGACGTGACCGGCACCGTGACTCTGGCGGCTGGCACCGAGATGGTTATGCCTGGCGACAACGTCGGCTTCACCGTCGAGCTGATCGCCCCGATCGCGATGGAAGACGGCCTGCGCTTCGCCATCCGCGAAGGCGGCCGCACCGTCGGCGCCGGGGTTGTGTCGAAAATCATCGAGTAA
>NZ_AEYW01000012.1 GCF_000192475.1 Ruegeria conchae | reverse complement strand
CGTTTAATCTCGCCCATAGCCAGAGCCTTTCTAATCAGCGGGATTGGTCACGAACGACTGTTACAGTGCAATGCGCGTTACGCACGACACGTGACAAGTTCGGACCAATCTCATAATTCGGGAAATCGCCTTTGGTCGATGCCATGACGATCAGATCGAAGCCTTCCTTGTACGCAAGCTTCAGGATTTCGCGGTAGACGCTGCCTTCTTCGACATGTACCGGAACATCACCGGCATTGCCGTGATCCAGAATGGCCTGAATCGCGTTGCGTACATGCTCTTTGGCACCCGCACCGTAGTTGGCAGGCAGGTTAGGGAGCTGGATGATCTCGGGGATAACGGCCACTGCGTGCAATTCAGCACCATAGAATTTTGCCTGTTCCAGCGCGAGCGGCAGGGCGTTCTTCCATGAGCGGTCGTCGGTGTGATCAATAGGCAGCAGGATTTTCGTGGCCATCACGTCTCTCCTCGAGATATAGAAATCTGTTTCAAAGCCCGGGGGCCACTTTGGCCCCCGGGGTATGTTTATCCAGGTTTATTCGGCTGGTGTGCCACCTGGTTCTTCGGACTTGCCACCCGAAGCGAAGAACTCTTTCGTCAGCTTGATGACGATCGGGCTCAGCAGCGCCAGGGCGATCAGGTTTGGGATGGCCATCATGGCGTTCAGCGTATCGGCAAGCAGCCAGATGAAGCCTAGATCCGCGGTCGCTCCAAAATAGATCATGACGATCCAAAGGACGCGGTAAGGCATCAGCGATTTGACGCCAAGCAGGAACTCGACACATTTTTCGCCGTAGAACGACCAGCCCAAGATGGTGGTGAAGGCAAAGATCGACAGAGCGATGGCGATCAGATATCCACCGATCCCCGGCAATGATAGCTCGAACGCGTGGCTGGTCAGAGCGGCACCGGATTCACCAGACGTCCATGCACCCGACGAGATGATCGCCAGACCGGTGATCGAGCAAACGATGATGGTGTCGATGAACGTCCCCAGCATCGCGATCAGGCCCTGGTTGACCGGACCTTTGGTCTCGGCTGCGGCGTGCGCGATCGGAGCGGAACCCAGACCCGCTTCGTTCGAGAAGACACCACGTGCCACACCAAAGCGGATCGCAGCCCAAACAGCGGCACCCGCGAAACCACCTTCGGCGGCCGAGGGGGTGAAGGCGTAGGTGAAGACCAGTGACAGCGCATGTCCGATGTTGCCGATGTTGATCAGCAGTACCAGCAAGCCCGCGATGATGTAGGCGATTGCCATGAACGGAACCAACTTACCGGCAACTGCACCGATCCGGGTGATGCCGCCCAAGATTACGGCTGCTGTCAGAACCATCAGAACAACACCGGTGACCGAGGTGTTGAAACCGAAATTCGCTTCCAGAACCTGGGCGACACCGTTGGCCTGTACACCGTTACCGATGCCAAAGGCTGCGACAGCTCCGAACAGAGCGAACGCAACGCCCAGCCAGGCCCATTTTGCACCCAGACCGTTTTTGATGTAGTACATCGGACCGCCGACATAGTTGCCCAGCTCGTCTTTCTCGCGGTATTTCACGGCGCAGACAGCTTCGGCATATTTGGTGGCCATGCCCACCAGGGCGGTCATCCACATCCAGAACAAGGCGCCCGGACCGCCCAGGAAGACAGCAGTGGCCACACCGGCGATGTTACCCGTACCGATTGTCGCCGACAGCGAGGTCATCAGCGCGTTGAACGGGCTGATCTGCCCTTCGCCCTGACCTTCACGGCCTTTGAACAGCAGGCTGAAGCCTGTGCCGATGCGCAGGATCGGCATGAACTTAAGCCCCACCTGCAGGAAGAAGCCAACGCCGAGGATGAGGACCAGCATTAGCGGCCCCCACACGACGCTATTAATAGCCCCTACGATTGAATTTAACGCTTCCATGGTTTCCCTCCCATTTGCGTCAGGTTTATGCCCTGTTTGCGATGGCCCGCTGGCGGGCTTGCTTAAGGGCGGCAAAGTCTTCGTCCGCGTGGAACGACGAACGGGTCAGCGGGGTTGCTGACACGTGCAAAAAGCCCTTGGAACGCGCGATTTGTTCCAGTTGGGCGAATTCTTCCGGAATCCAGAATTGGTCGATCGGGTGATGTTTCGGCGTCGGCTGCAGGTATTGACCGACTGTCAAGAAATCGACGTTTGCGGCACGCAGATCATCCATGACTTGTCGGACATCATTCAGCGTTTCGCCTAATCCAACCATCAAACCGGATTTGGTGAAAACTTCGGGATTTGCGCGTTTGGCATCGTCCAGCAACCGTAGCGAAGTATAGTAACGCGCACCCGGGCGTACAGTTGGGTAGAGGTGCGGTACAGTCTCAAGATTGTGGTTGAACACATCCGGAGCAGCCTCGAACACCACTTCTGCAGCTTCGCCCTTACCCAGAAAATCGGGGGTCAGAACCTCGATCGTCGTGGTAGAGTTCTGATGGCGGACCGCACGGATTGTCTGTGCAATGTGCTCAGCCCCGCCATCGGTTAAGTCATCGCGATCAACAGATGTGATGACGACATGACGCAAGCCCAGTTTCTTCACCGCTGCGGCCACCCGACCAGGTTCGAAAACATCCAGGGCATCGGGACGCCCGGTTGAGACATTGCAGAATGAACAGCCGCGCGTGCAGACTTCGCCCATAATCATCATGGTAGCGTGCCGCTTAGACCAGCATTCACCGATATTTGGGCAGGCTGCCTCTTCGCAGACCGTCACGAGATCGTGGTCCCGCATCAGGCGGCGGGTTTCATAAAACTCGGGGCCTTCCACCTTTTTCTTGCGAATCCACTTGGGTTTGCGCGGGATGACGCTGTCTGCCTTTTTGGCTTTTTCCGGGTGACGGGGGCGAAGCTGGATGGTCATCTGGCGGCTCCGGTTTAGGCGTGAATCGCGCGGCCTAGGGCGTCGAGGCAGGCTTCTTTGACAGCCTCACCCATCGCAGGATGCGCATGGCAGCTTGCTGCAACTTCGGACACGGTCGCCCGCTTTGTCATCGCCAACACCAATTCTGCGATCAGATCGCCACCATGAGCGCCACAGATATGCGCGCCCAGAATCTTGCCGTTAGTGTCTGCCAGTACTTTCACCGCACCGTCTGTTTCTCCGGTCGAGCGCGCGCGCGAGTTCGCCATGAAGGCGAATTTGCCGACGGAATACTCGGCTCCGGCGTCTTTCAGCGCTTCTTCGGTCAATCCTACTGAGGCGACCTCGGGATCTGTGTACACAACGCCCGGCACGGTGTTGTAATCGACATGCCCGGCTTCGCCTGCCAGCATCTCAACGCAGGCAACACCGTCTTCTTCGGCTTTATGTGCCAACATTGGGCCGGGAACGCAGTCACCGATGGCGTAAATGCCTGGCACTGATGTTTGAAATGTATTGTCAACTTCTATGACGCCACGTTCGTTCACAGCCACACCCAGCTCTCCCAAGCCAAGCCCTCGGGTGACGGGGCGGCGACCGACAGCAATCAACACCTTGTCGGCCCCAATCGCTTCTTCCTTGTCCTTACCAACGCGATCCACGGTCAGGGTCAGACCTGCATCCGTTTTGTCGACCGATTTCAACGCCCGTCCCAATTGGAACTTCAATCCGCGTTTGGACAGGGCACGCTGCGCCAGTTTGGCAATCTCACCGTCAATTCCGGGCAACACCCGATCCAGATATTCGACCACCGTGACCTTAGCGCCCAGACGTGCCCAGACCTGCCCTAGCTCCAAACCGATAACGCCTGCACCGATCACCACCAGATGTTCGGGAACCGTCTCCAATGCGATCGCACCTGTTGAGCTGAGGATGTCCTGCTCGTCTATCTCGATTCCCGGCAATGGTGTGGGTTCCGAGCCCGTGGCAATCAGGATGTTCTTGGCTGTGTGGACATCTTCTCCAACTTTAACTTGCCCGGCGGTGGGAATGCTGGCCCACCCCTCGATCAGATCGACGCCGTTTTTCTTGAACAGGAACGCGATGCCTTTGGTCAGGTCGCCTACGATCTTGTCCTTGCGGCCCATCATCGCTGGTACATTGATGCTGGCCCCCTCGACCGCAATACCGTGGGAGGAGAGATGTGCAAGTTCGGCATATTTGGCCGAGGAGGTCAGCAACGCTTTGGAGGGTATGCACCCCACATTCAAACAAGTCCCGCCGAGCGCACCACGGCCCTCAACGCACGCTACTTTCATGCCCAATTGAGCTGCGCGGATCGCGGCGACATAGCCGCCTGGTCCGCCCCCGATGACAATAAGATCGTAAGTCATTTGGTCTTCTCTCAGTAGATCGGGTGGCTTGCGCAAAGGGCGCGGACTTTTTCGCGGGTTTCCTTTTCGACGGCTTCATCCCCGTCCGGCGATTGGGCCAATGCGTCCAATACATTGCCGATCAAGTGACCGATCTGCTTGAACTCTTCCGAACCAAAGCCGCGACTGCAGCCAGCTGCGGTGCCCAAACGAATGCCGCTGGTGATCGTTGGTTTCTGGGGGTCACCCGGAACGCTGTTTTTGTTGCAAGTGAAGCCTGCACGCTCCAGCGCAGCTTCAGCGTCTTTGCCGGTTACGCCGATTGGGCGCAGGTCGACCAGCATCAGGTGGTTTTCGGTTCCACCCGAAACGATATCGCAGCCGCGCGCTATCATTACATTCGCCAATGCTGACGCGCTAACCACGACACGCTTCATATACTCTTTGAATTCGGGTTTCAGTGCTTCTCCAAATGCAACGGCTTTTCCTGCAATCACATGCATCAGAGGGCCGCCCTGCAAGCCGGGGAAAACGGCTGAGTTCATCTTTTTTGCTAACGCTTCGTCGTTGGTCAGAATAACCCCGCCACGCGGTCCACGCAGGGTTTTGTGCGTGGTTGATGTTATAACGTGGGCGTGGCCAACTGGCGAAGGATGCAGACCCGTCGCGACAAGCCCTGCTATGTGGGCCATGTCGGCCAGCAACCAAGCACCAACTTCATCCGCGATGGCGCGGAAGCGTGCAAAGTCAATTTTTTGCGAATAGGCCGATGCGCCTGCAATGATCAGTTGGGGTTTTTCGGCTTTGGCAAGTGCCTCAACCTGATCATAATCAATCAGCCCGGCTTCGGTCAGTCCGTACTGGACCGGACGGAACCACTTGCCGGATTGGGCAGGTTTTGCGCCGTGAGTCAGGTGGCCACCAGCATCCAGCGACATACCCAGGATGGTATCGCCAGGGCTAAGTAGCGCCAGTTTGACGGCCCCGTTGGCCTGTGCACCCGAATGGGGTTGGACGTTTGCATATTCGCAACCGAACAATTGTTTCAACCGTTCGATCGCTTCGGCCTCGACTTCATCCACATATTCGCATCCACCATAATAGCGGCGGCCAGGATAGCCTTCGGCATATTTGTTGGTCAGCACAGAACCCTGTGCATCAATCACAGCCTGAGAGACAATATTTTCAGAAGCGATCAGTTCGATCTGTTCAGCCTGACGTTTGCCTTCGCGCGCAATCGATGACGCGATGACCGGATCGGCTTCAATGAGCGACTTTTTGAACATTATCTCCTCCATCGACCATGCTCCCCAAGCAGGAAATTAAGTTTCCTATAGTGGATAATGTACCGATAAGGCAACAAATATTTAGCAACAGGAAAGTTGTAGGATGTTGTGGAAACCTTTAACCTTCAGAAAAGGGGGAGAATTATATGGTTGAGGACCACCCAAATGATACTTCTGGACCGGATGAATTGGGCGATGGAGCTGTACTAGGACGCTCGATCCGTGATGCGCGTCGTGAAAAAGGCTGGACTTTGGAAGAGGCTGGTCGGGCAGCGGGAATCGGTCGATCCACGCTTTCGAAAATTGAAAACAATCAAACGCGACCCAGTTTTGACATCGTGCGAAGGCTGACACAGGCACTGGGTATGAGCACGCCTCAACTGTTCCTGCAGTCAGGACAGACCGGTATATCAGGGCGACGCGATTTCACCGCCAAGGGTGAGGGCGAAATCAAGAACACACCTACCTATTTGCATGAGCTTCTGTGCACAGAGCTCACAAGCAAGCGGATGCTTCCCTATATCGCGACGATCAAAGCCAGAGATATTTCAGAGTATGATACTTGGATCAGGCACAGTGGCGAAGAGTTCATGTATGTAATCAGCGGCGAGTTGACGTTTGTTTCCGAACACTACCGACCATTGTCCATGAAAGCCGGGGATTCACTATATTACGACAGCAGTATGGGGCATGGATGCATCTCAACCAGCAAAGAAGATGCCCAAGTGTTGTGGGTATCGCTCGAGTGAAACCGATGTGACGGTTTGTTTTGATAACCTTGTTGTTGTTGAGGCGGAATTTGAATTTGAGCACTCTCAATCCAAAAAAAGAAGAAGCACATGACGCAGAATATCTTTGCCGGCACGATGCCTGCATTAATGACACCCTGCCTGCCTAATCGGGCGCCGGATTTCGATGCTCTGGTCAAAAAGGGCAAAGAGATGATCGACGCCGGCATGTCTGCCGTGGTGTATTGTGGATCGATGGGCGATTGGCCTTTGCTAACGGATGCGCAAAGGATGGAAGGCGTTGAAAGGCTGGTTGATGCTGGATTGCCTGTGGTTGTTGGCACAGGTGCCATTAACTCAAAATCAGCGGTCGCGCATGCAGCTCATGCGCAGAAAGTGGGCGCATCAGGTCTGATGGTTATTCCACGTGTTCTTTCGCGTGGCTCGTCGATCGCGGCACAAAAGAACCATTTCAAAGCCATCTTATCAGCAGCACCCGACGTTCCAGCGATTATCTATAACAGCCCAGTATACGGTTTTGCGACCCGCGCTGACTTGTTTTTCGCACTCCGGGCCGAACATCCAAATCTGGTCGGTTTCAAAGAATTCGGAGGCAAAGACGATCTGAGATATGCTGCCGAATTCATTACGTCTAAGGACGATCAGGTTACGTTAATGGTCGGTGTAGACACCGAGGTCTATCACGGTTTCGTAAATTGTGGAGCCACGGGGTCAATTACTGGGATCGGCACGGCGCTGCCGAAAGAGGCGCTGCTGCTGGCGGCACTGGCCAAGAAAGCCGCGACTGGTCACGCCGAAGCCCGCCTGCGCGCACGCGAATTGGATGAGGCGTTTGGCGTATTGGCAAGTTTTGACGAAGGTACGGACCTCGTTCTGTACTATAAACATCTTCTGGTCCTGAATGGTGAAGATGAATACCGTCTGCATTTCAACGAAACAGACGAGTTGTCTGACGCGCAGCGAAACTATTGCGAACAGCAGTATGAACTTTTCCGCAACTGGTTCAACGACTGGGTCCAACAGGGTGGGGTCATCGCTGAATGCATGTGATCGACAGCCATACCGGGGGAATGCCCACGCGTGTCATTCTGGATGGCGGTCCCGATCTGGGGTCGGGGTCGGTGGCAGAGCGGGCAGAACGATTGGCGATGCAGCACGAGCAGTTCTACAAATCCATTCTGCTAGAGCCGCGTGGCCAGCCCGGAATGGTTGGTGCACTTCTTGTGGAGCCCGTAAACCCGGCCTGTGCCGCGGGCGTTATCTATTTTGACGCTGATGCGGTGCTGGGGATGTGCGGGCATGGCACGATCGGTCTGGGTGTGACACTGGCTCATTTGGGTCGGATCGGAGTCGGTGTGCACCGGATCGAAACCCCTGCAGGAGAAGTGGTGATTGACCTGAAGGACCCAAACACCGTTGAGGTTACGAATATCGAAAGCCGCCGGGTGCGTCAGGCGGTTACTATTGATGTCGACGGCTACGGGTCAGTGACCGGAGACGTAGCTTATGGCGGCAATTGGTTTTTTATTGTCGACCCGAGCCCAATGTCTGTTGAACCTGCAAACATCCGTTCATTGACTGACTTTACCATTGCTATCCGCGAAGCCTGTATCTCCCATGGTGTTGGCGGTGAGAATGGCGAGCCTGTCGACCATGTTATTTTGCAAGGCAAGTCTCCGAATAAAGGGGTCCACAGCCGAAACTTTGTTCTATGCCCTGATAACGATTATGACCGCTCACCCTGCGGCACCGGCAGTTCGGCGCGTTTGGCTTGTCTGGCGGCCAGTGGGCAGCTGCGAGCCGGAGAAGAGATTGTGCAGGAGAGTGTGATCGGAAGTAGCTACCGGTTGTTCTATGAACCCGGGCAGGTTGGGGGTGTTGTTCCAAGTTTAACCGGGCAAGCATACGTGATGGCTGAAAGCACATTGATCTTTGCTGAGGGTGATCCGTTCCGAACCGGAATAATCAGACCGTAACTAAAGGGCAGAAATGAATGTCTGTTTCCAAAATCGTGGCGGGTGGGCAAACGGGCGTTGATTTGGCTGCCCTGGGTTTCGCACGAAAGCACCAAATCCTTTATGGTGGTTGGGTCCCAAAAGGCAGAACGAACGAGGCCGGTCTGATCCCTGTTGAGTACGCTGGATTGGTCGAGACCCATTCACCGGAAGTGATCGAGCGGACAAAGCTGAACGTTCAGTCCAGCGATGCAACGCTGATAGTTGTGAATGGTTCAGACAGTCCTGGCACGCAACAAACGGTTGTTTTTGCAAGGGAGGCCGGAAAGCCTTACCTGGTGCTAGATGTCAGGCAGGGAACGGAGTTTTGCCAACAAAAACTGCGAGATTGGCTGCGCAAAAATCCGGTTGAAGTCTTGAACATTGCCGGTCCGCGCGGGTCAGAGGCGCCCGGTCTGGATGTGCAGGTGCGAGATCTGCTTGAGGGTTGTATCGATGAATTTGCCTACCCCAGATAATCACGCAGCGCAGGAGGTGGATTTTCAAATAGCTGCTTGGTTGCAACAGGTGCGTGTGCAACTTGATCCGTAATAAATACCGTTTGCTCGGTTATCCGAAGCGCATCCTGAGGATCATGACTAACCATAAGCAGCGTTGTTCCGGTCTCAGCCACCAGATCCGCCACCAGATCTAACATCTCGGCCTTTAGCGCAGGACCAAGGGCGGCAAAGGGTTCATCCAGCAACAAGACATCTCGCTTTTGAACCAATATCCTGGCCAGCGCGACCCGGCTCTGTTGTCCTCCGGACAATTCGGCAGGTTTTCTGGTTCCCATTTCCGGTAGGCCAACGCGATGCAAGGCTGACTTCACCATTTCCTTTTCTTCATCTGATAAGCGCCCATTCGGGCGGATGCCCAAGCCAACATTTTGGGCGGCGGTCAGATGCGGGAACAAATTTCCGTCCTGAAACAGCATCGCAAGCGGTCTTTTCCCCGGAGGCAGGGTGGTCATACTTTGGTCATTCCAATGCATCTGTCCGGCCTTCAAATCCCGAAATCCGGCGATGGTTTCCAACAACGTAGATTTCCCCGCACCAGATGGGCCAATGACCGCGACCTTGGCTCCAGTTTCGATTTCGAAATCGGCATTCAGCAGAAAGCTGCCGTTCGAGATAATGCATTCATCAAGCTTCAGCATGCCAACGCCCTCCGCGATCCAGTATCCAAAACACACCCATCGAAAGCAGAAGCAGCACCAACGCTCCACCCGCAGCCGCTTGCATTTGGTAGGCCCCCATAAGGCGATAAATTTGCAATGGAAGGGTTGCGATTTGCGCATCAGCGAACAATGCGATTACGCCAAGGTCACCCATCGATAGGGCAGCAGCCAAACCCGCAGCAAAACCAATTTGAGGGCGAAGACGCATCACTATGATGCGGGTGAAAAATGTGCGTTTGTTCATATCCAAAGACAGGGCCAAACGTCTGTGCCGTTCTATCGTGTCGCGCGCAGCGGGCACGAGTATTCGAAGCGCGAAAGGTAAGGCCATCACGGCGTTAACCAGTGCAGTGACAGGAAGGGCCAGCATAGCTGGATTGGCGACAGGGCGGATCAGAATAAACAGACCGGTGCCGATAACCAGTGGTGATGCAGCGAGGCCGAGAATGCCGCATAATTCAACGATGCCATACCTTCCGGTCGCCGCAGAAACAGCCATAGGCACCGCGAGCAGCAACAACAGCATGGTGCTGATGGTGGCCACGAGGATTGAAATGGCGGCTGCGCGAAACACTAGGGTCGGCAGTTCGAACAGTCCCAACGCGCCTGAAATCACCACAGATGCCAACGGCAAAAGTAAGAATGTTGCAGCGGCGATAATCCAAAACGCGTCCAACAAGGGCGTTCCACCATCCCAACGGCGGATCGCACGGTTGAGGCCCGCCCCAAAGCCGTCCCCTCTCGAAAACTTCAGGGCCGCCAGAGCGGCAGCGGCAGTCAAGGCCAGTTGCAACGCGGATAGCAGTGCTGCACGGCCAAGGTCGAAATCATATGTAAACGCCTGATAAATCGCGAGTTCGATCGTGGTCGCGCGCGGGCCGCCGCCTAACGTTAGAGCAACGGCAAAACTGGTCAGGCAGATGGCAAAGATAACGGCCAGCACGCCGGGCAAAACGCGCCGCAGCATGGGCAATTCGATCAATCGAAACATTGCCATCCCATCACATCCAAGCTGTGCGGCTAGACGAAATCGTTCTGCTGGAATCTCCTGCCATCCTTGCAAAATCAGCCGCGTTGCAAGAGGGAGATTGAAAAACACATGGGCCAGAACGACTCCGTGCAGCCCGTAAATCTGGATTGGTGGAAGGCCAAAAACGCCCAATACATCCGAGATCCATCCAGAGCGGCCAAAAACCTGCAGCAATCCCAATATTGCGACGATGACCGGAAGGATGAATGGCACCCCCAAGAGCGCTATCAATACCCGTCGTCCACGAAACCGCCGCCGCGCCAATGCACGCGCCACTGGGATGGCCAGCATAGAACTGAACGCTGCAGAGAGCGTTGCTTGCAAAAGCGTAAAGCGCAATGCCGCCCAGTCAGAGGGATTGAATCCGCCGCTGGTTTCGGCTCGTAAGCCAACGGTGGCCAAAGTTCCCAATATCAGCGCGGCGACAAGGGCCGCCGCGCTGATACCTGGCCATGAGCTTACTGGCTGAGTGCGCCCAGCCATTCCGAAAGGGCCTCATCTCTTTTAGTTGCAGCTTCGCTGGGATCAATAATCAGAGATTTCTGAGGAACGACCAGAGTGTCAAATCCTTCGGGCAGCCCCGAGGACGGGGTGACGGCTGGATACATCCAGTTGGTCGTCGGGATGATTTGCTGGAACGCGTCGGAAACCATGAAATTCAAAAACTGGTCGGCCAATTCTGAATGATCCGAGCCAGCCAATTTTGCCGCAACTTCGATCTGCATATAATGGCCTTCGTCAAAGGCTGCAGCTGCTTTGCTGGCATCTTCCTCGGCAATCAGATGATAGGCAGGAGATGTTGTATAGCTCAACACCATGTCAGCCTCACCATCGAGAAACAACCCATAAGCTTCGGACCAGCCTTTGGTCACAGTCACGATGTTGTCGGAAAGGTCAGCCCAGATTGCCGGGGCTTCATCACCATAAGCCGCCTTGACCCACAATAGGAGGCCCAGACCCGGCGTAGATGAGCGTGGGTCTTGAATGATGATTTTAGCCTCGCTGTCCGCCAGTTCCCGAAAATTGGCGGGCGCTGACGCATCAGCGTTGTGAACAAAGGCAAAGTAACCCCAATCATAAGGAACGAAAGTATCGTCGGTCCATTGGATTGGCAGTGCGTAATCAGCGGTGACCGAATGAGGGGCAAACAAGCCGGTTTCCTTGGCGGCGGCGATCAGATTGGTATCTAGCCCCAGCACAACATCTGCATCGGTGTTCTCACCCTCAAGACGGATGCGTGACAACAGGGCGGCACCGTCTTCGACACCCACAAGATTAAGGTCACAGTCACAAACTGCCTCAAATGCTTCTTCGACTTTTGGGCCGGGGCCCCAGTCCGAGACGAAGCTGTCATACGTATAAACGGTCAACTGTGGTTTGTCGGCTGCAACAGCCGATGTCGCAGTCAGTATTCCCGCAGCAATTGCCAGATGTTTCATATCATCCTCCAATGCGGCGAGAGGGCAAGGATGGACAAAACCTGTACCTTTCCCTCCGCCGGTTCTAGCCGGTTCAGGTTCAACGGGTTTGCCAGTGGACATCTCAGCGCAGTATCGCGCGCACCCCGAGGTAGGGCTTTGATTAGGGTGACACGAGCGCAAATACAACCAAAATCCTGAGATTCAAGCCTGCAGCATGTCGATTTTTGCCAACTAATCGTTCAGTCTGATGTTGAGTTTGATGCGCGATTTTATACGCATATTTGACGCGCATAGTAGGTGGTGATAAATTTGCTTATGAAGAGGTTGGCTATATGAATGTCCAGACACGGAAACCGACCAATCTGTCGCTCGATCCCGCTTTGCTTGCCGAGGCCCGAAAACTGAAAGTGAACCTTTCGCGGGCCGCGGAGGAGGGGGTTCGTGCAGCCGTGGCGGCAGCCAAGGCAGAGCAATGGCAAGCGGAGAACGCTGAAGCTCTACAAAGCTCCAACTCTTATGTTGAAAAGCACGGATTGCCCCTGGAGCGGTTTCGTCAGTTCTGATGCCGAAATACGATGTGTTTCCCAACCCCTCTGGCGATGGCTTCTTGTTGGATGTCCAATCGGATCTTCTGAGCGATCTGAACACACGTGTGGTCGTACCCCTATTGCCGAAATCGTACGCGCCGAAACCTGCAACCCGTCTTAACCCAGAGTTCATGATTATGGATGAGCCGGTTGTCATGGTGACCCAGTTTATGGCCGCTGTTCCGACAGGGGTACTCAAGTCGCCTGTAGGGAATCTCGTTGACGAGTTTGAAAAAATTACCGTTGCTGTCGATATGCTGATGCAAGGCTTCTGAAAAGGAATGGCCGGCCAAATAGGCCAGCCATCAATTAGTTGCAGAAGCGGTAGGTTATTGGTCTTCGGTTCTATTTTCCACGAAGCACAACAACACTGCATTGGGCATGCCGGACAACACGTGCAGCCGTTGAGCCGATCAGATAGTCCGAAAGACCCGGTTGATGCGACGCCACGATGATGCAATCCGCTTTGTGTTTTTCAGCCCAATCGAGGATCGAGTTTGTGGGATGCCCGGTCACGACATGCGTACTGATGTTCGAAGCCTCCACGGCTGTGCCCAGTCTTTCTTCAAACTCTGAAACGCTTTTCTGAACCTGTTCCGCAGGAAAGTACGAGCCGATATACGAAGGAAGTTCTTCGAGAACCGATAGCACCGATACGGTTCCTCCGTCTGCCAGCAGACGGCTTGCAGCATCCAGAGACAAGGAGCAGTCGTTGATGTGATCGGGTGCGACTGGAACGAGGATATGGTTATACATCGGAACCTCCGGGTTATTTCAGGATGCTTGGCAGCCAAGTTGCGATCTGCGGGAAGATGAAGATTAGTGTCAGACCAACAAACTGCAGCACAACAAACGGGCCAACCGAGTTGTAGACGTCGCCCATGCTGACATCTTTGGGTAGCACCCCTTTGATCCAGAACAGCACGAAACCAAACGGAGGTGTCAGATAGGCGATCTGGATGTTCACGATGAACAGTGCGCCAAACCACAGCTTGTCGATTCCCAACTCATCAATGATTGGAATGAACAGCGGGGTACACAGCATGATGATAGCCCAATCGTCCATCACCATACCCAGAACGAGGATGATCAGCATCATCATCAGCAGGATGCCTGTGCTGCCGCCCGGCATGGAAAGTACCAGGTTGGTCAAAAGGTCCTGGCTGCCCAGAGTATTGAACACATTCAGATAGACAGTTGCACCGATCAGGATCCACAGACCCATGCCGCTGAGTTTCAAAGTGGAAACCAGCGATTCCTTCAAAACTTCCCAGGTCAGCTTTCCGTAGATCAGGTTGATGACAAACGCACCTGCTGCACCAAACGCCGCAGCTTCGGCAGGGGTCGCGATTCCGCCCCAGATGACACCCAGAACGATGATGATCAGCAGTGCAAATGGCCAGATGCTGAGAACTGCGGTCAGTTTTTCGGCGCGGGTGAATTTCTGATCTGCAGGCAGCGCGGGTCCCAGTTCAGGCTGAATTTTGCAGCGTACGCCGATATAGATCGTATAGAATGTCGCCAGCATCAGGCCCGGCAAGAGGCCTGCCATGAACAGATCACCGATCGAAACCTTGGCCAGCAAACCATAAAAAATGAAGGGAACGCTGGGAGGGATCAGCGCGCCCAACGCACCGCCAGCCGCGATACAGCCAATCGCGATACGGCGATCATATTTATAGCGCATCATTGACGGGTAAGCGATTTGACCCATTGTGGTCGTTGCCGGAGGTGTGATGCCGGTGATGGCAGCAAACACCGTACAAACCTGTACCGTGCCCATGGCGAGACCGCCATGAATATGGCCGATCAGTTTGTACACGGCATCATAGGCCGTCTCGGCTATCCCAGAAAATCGTATGAGTGAACCCATAAAAAGGAACAGGGGAACTGTGACCAGAACCGAGTTCCAGGGTGTTGAATAGAAGGCACTTGGTACCGATAGCAGCGCGCGGGGTTCAAAAACCAAGGCAAACAGCACCGCCGTTCCACCCAAACCGAACGCAACCGGCAGGCCCATAAAAAGGATCCCAAACAGTATTAAGAAATACAGCGCTGTAATTAGTTCGAGGCTCATGATCTTTAGTTTCCTTACCTAGTGGCCGTTCGCGCGGTCTATGTCAGGTTGCTTGCCTGCAATCTTTCGAACGCTGGCATGCGCCTATCTAATCTGCTGGCCCGACAGTCGGGCCAGCAGAAGCGTTTCTAGCAATGCGTGAGTTTTCACGCGGCGCGGGATTATTGCGCGTTTGCCTTGTCTTCCAGGAACTTCTTGAAGATTTCGACGCCTTTGGCGTTGCCATCCGAAGCAGCTGCAACCTGCGGCCACACTTCCGCAATGGACTTCTCGCGCATACGAGCAACTTCTTCGTCGCTCAGCTCGATCACTTCACCACCGGCATCACGCAAAATTTGCAGCGCTTCTTCGACGCCTTCCGCGTGCATGCGGCTGGTTTCGAAGTAGGTTTCTTCAAAGACGCCATCGATCTTTTCGCGCTGCCAGTCGGTCAGGGCATTCCAGCTTTGCAGGTTGATAAAGATCTCCTGATGCTGGGCAGGGTTCCAGCCGGGCATGATCGCATAATCGATCACTTCGTGGAACGACATGTCGTCGATGCCGCCAGTGTCCCAGTATGTGCCTTCGATCGTGCCCAGTTTGATGGCAGTATAGATTTCGCCACCATTCATCGATACCGGCGCACCGCCCATGGTCGAGTGGAAGATGGCCTGAGGACCACCGGCACGCATTTTGTGCCCTTCCAGATCTTCCATCTTTTCGACGCGGAACTTGGTGAACATCGCGTTCGGGCCCTGGTTGGTCCAACCAGCCCAATGCAGGTTACGGGCATGCGCCGCTTCCTGAACGATGTCGCCTACGCGATAATCAGGGTTACCCCACATCACTTCCCAGGCTTCTTCGGTGTTGTTGGCGCCCATAGCCATACCAAACGCCAGCATGCCTTCGGGCATATCGCCACCATAGACCGAGCCCCATCCGGCATAGCCGTCGGTCAAACCAGCTGCGGCGGCGCCAAAGGCCTCTGCACCACTGACCAGTGCTCCGGCGGGCTCAACGCGGATTTTAACAGTGCCTTCGGTCGCTTTTTCAACAGCTTCAACCCAAGGGATCAGGCCGTTGTCCCAGCCAGCATCGGTCTGGTCAAATGCGGGCTGGAAAGTCCATTCAGTGACTTCATCCGGCGGCCCGTCCTGAGCGACGGCTATGCTTGCGGTCACCGCAAAGGCGCCCGCCCACATCGTGGTGTGCATAAACCTGTTTGGTTTCATGTTAGTTCCTCCTCGTTAGTGGATCAGTTTGTTTTCGTGAAATTATGAGTAACCGGACAAACGGCCTTAGCCCCGCCCGAAGATCGTTTGCAGATCGCGGAGCAAGTGTTTCAAGACCACCAAAAGTACCATTACACCGCTAAGCGGAATGGCAAACTTGATTGGATAGATCGGGATCGGGATAGATGTCGGAGTTTTCTGGTTGAGCATCAATGACAATGACGCGGCCTCGTATCCTTTCCAGATCAAGGCGACCAGAAACAGAATAGCTATCGGCGCCGTCAGGACGTCCAAGATCGCTTTTGATCGCTTGCTTGCATTTGCGTAGAAAAGGTCAAGTTTGACAAAGCTGTCATGCTGCAGCGCGTAAACGCCTCCGGTACAGGCCAGCAATACCATTGCTGCCTGCAAAGTGGTTCCAATCCACTGTGAAGGTGCGTTGAGTACGTAGCGCATGAACACATCCGACACACCAAATGCCATGCAATACAGGATCAGGAACCAACCGATACGGCCCATGACCTCTGAGATTGCGCTTATCAGTTTTTCCAATCCGCGCATCAGCATTCCGACCTCACTGTGTTTTTCATGGATATGGTTCTCCCTCAAAAATTCCGAGTGTAACTTCGATGTTCTCTGTCTCTGGCGGCAAAGTTCAAAGGTAACTAACTCAGACGTATACCATACAGTCGTTGGCTGAAGCTCATCTCAGAGTGTTGACGCGTATTCCACTCATGCAAAACCATGCGAACGGTCTCCCTCCCTTATCGCATCGAACGATCCGAACTACTCCTAGTTTCAGTGCGGAGCCTTCCGGATCGCTACAGCAAACGCGATGGAGTAACGCTGAGAAAGATACAGTTGCTTGTAATAATGGGTACAGATTGTATCGCGCGAGGCGTTCGATGATCGCCACAATTTGTATCTGACCGTATACTGACGGCGAGTGAACATACCCACCTACCGGACACTTATTGAAGTCACGTTTCGGTAGAAGCGCTTTTATTACATAAGGTTGGTGGAAGTTTCTTTTTGAGTTATCATCAATCGATTCGTAATCAGATCACCTGTTTCCGACTGCGATTCCGGAGCGACGATTGGGCATAACTAGCCTTTTGCCTTTCGCAAGGAACACTTGAAAACAAGGATACAGTTTGCAAGTCGCGCGGCGAAAACTGTGACTGGGACCCTGTAGGATATGACACAACGATTGAGTATTGATAAATCTCAGTCCAGCGGATTGCGCGACCAGATCGTCTCGCAGATATCGCGACTCATATTTGAAGGATTGATGCCTTCCGGGCTGAAACTTGCCTCGTGCCGCGTGCTGGCGCGGGATTTAGATGTTTCAATTAATACGGTTGTCGCTGCGTATCGAAAGCTTGAGGAAGAACAACTGATTGAGGCCCGGCCTCGGTCCGGTTATTTTGTGTGTTCTGACCGCGGGATACGAACGGACAGTGATGCGATTGGCCGGTCGAATACCAGGCCCGCTACATCAATTAGCCAGAAACTAAACAAACTGCGTCGTACTGAAGAGATTGAGACAATCCCGCGCCCAATAGACTGGTATAAATATGCCTATCCCTTTGTGTGTAATCAGATCGATGATGGTGTGTTTCCAGTTGCGGATTGGCGTGAGTGCACCCGGCTGGCAATGAACCGAAAAGACCTCAAGATCTGGTCTGCAGATGGACTTTATGATGACAGCCTAGAGCTTGTCGAACAGGTCAGGCAACGCATTTTGCCACGGCGGGGAATTTTCGAGCCCAGTGAATCGATACTGATTACATTGGGTTCACAGAATGGGCTTTTTATTACCAGCCTGCTCTTTGGTGGGCGTGAACGTACTGCGGTAATGGAAGATCCGGGTTATCCGGATGCTCGCAAGATTCTTCAGGCCAATTTCGGTAAGGTGAGCTTTCAACCCGTGGATGAGGAAGGTCTCATTGTTGACGAGCGCCTGCGCGGTGCGGATCTGGTGTTCATCACGCCGAACCGTCAACACCCAACCACAGTCACGTTGTCTGAACGCCGTCGGCGAGCACTGTTGCAAGCTGCTGAAGATTATGACTTTTACATCGTCGAAGATGACTACGAATGCGACGTGGACTATCGTCATTCACCGCTTCTGCCGCTGCGGAGCCTAGATGATACCGACCGCCTGATCTATTTGGGCAGCTTGTCCAAGGGGCTCTCGCCGGGTTTGCGACTGGGGTATTTGGCAGCCGCGCCTGAGTTTATCGATGCAGCGCGAGATTGCCGGGGCATGATGATGCGCCACCCACCCATGATACTGCAACATACTGCCGCCGCGTTCATCAGGTTAGGATATTACGACGGTTTGCTACGCCGGGTGCGGCAGAACTATGAACAACGCTGGCATTTGGCAGACTCGATGATTCGTGAGCGGTTACCCAGCTTTCTGAGAGCAGGTGAATTCGGTGGTACTGTTTTCGTTCTAGCCGATCCCGATGAAAAACTCGAGGCTAAGACAATTTGTGATGCAGCACTCAGACGGGGCGTTATCGTAGAGCCGATTGGACCGTGTTTCTCGAAGGCAGCGGAAGGGAAGCATCATTTCCGAGTTGGTGTCTCATCAATCCAACCGGGGTTGATCCCGCAAGGAATTGAACTGTTATCCAACATCGTGACTGAGTTGCAGGGTACGTGAAGGCTTGTTTGAATTGAAGCCCAAGCTGATCGCGAGAAGTCTGTGTGTAGGAGTTCGGTAAGTTTATTCGCCGAGAGCGGAGTTTTCACCCGTGAAGACCCGCACAAGCAGGCTCGAGATCCAGCTTAGGGCGTACCATGTCAGTAAGAAACCAACACATTCCAAGGCAAATGAGCCCCATTTATAAAATAAGTCGGCTATGACGAATGCACTCAACAACCACGGTCCTTCCTGGCGCAAAAAAGACTTTATTCCTTGTGATTTCATCGCTGTATGCATGGTATGATCCAATCTTTTGAAACTAATCTAGTTGGTTAAACTATTGCAGGAGGATGACGTCGAGGCGCGTCATAGCGCTGCTGTGAGAACCAAGTCATTGTTGGTTCGATGTCGCTTTGCGTGCTCCCACCTTGCAGCGTGTAGCCAGCGGCAAGCCAGGTAAACCCGTCATCTGCAATCTCGGCACAGTTCGTGTAGTCACCCCATTTGCCCAAGGACGGCGTATGCGTTCCTTGCCGCGCGAGGGACAATCGCCAAACTCCATCTATATCGTCATAGGTACCAATGACATGACTTGGATGCAGATTGCCCCCACCGGCGAAAATCGACAGCCCGACGTCGCCGAACCGATTTACGGCTGTCGAGGGATAGGAAAACGCGATCTGATCATTCCAGATGTCAGGCTCGTCGATCAGGGACATTGTGGCTTCGTCGATGCGCACGGTCCGGACAAATGGGTTTGGCCTGTTGGCTTGTTGGTTGGCTGTCCACATGAACCCCAGCGCGCCTCGCCCTAACCAACCGGCCATTATGCGTGGATCGGTCCTGGACATCCAGTCGCCGCCTCCAACTGTAGGCGCGGAATAGCTGCCCGCAAACCACGGGGTGACATCGATGTCGAATTCCTCAACGTCCGGTGAGTTCTCTGGCCACCTGAATACACGGATTTGCGAGTTCGAATTGTGGCTGGCGAAGTACATCGAACCGCTCGCGCCCTGAACACAACGTAGTGAGAAATTGTGCTGCGTTTCGAAGATGTCAAAAGATAATCCAGCGGCAGCTGCAAGTTCGTCCAGCGATATTCGCAATATGACGCACCTCCTAAAAAGGTTGCTGCTGGCCGAGAACACGTTGGTTCCCGCATACAGGTAGTTTTCTGAAAGAGAGACATGGTTGTAGTCAAACCATTCGCCGTTCCACGATGGGTCAATTCCCGCCGGTGTGAAATCCCAGAGGTTCCAGTTGTCATTTCCAAGTGTGCGGCCTTGCTTGACCGCAACACGTAATGTGTTGGTCCCGTTCTGTTCGATATATTGAAGCAGCCAGATCAATAAATCCCGGCTTGGGTCATAAATGGTGGTCTGATCGCAGCAGAAACCTCCATCTGCTGGCGGAAACAAGGTGAAAGGGCTCATATGCGACCAGCTTTGGCCACCATCCAAAGACCGGCTGGCGTACCAGTTTCCAGTGGCCAGTATCTGATTTCCGTTGTTTGAGACCGTGGGCTCGCCGACTGTCGACGTTTGCCCGTTTGTATCAAAATCTGTAAGATTTACTGTGTTGAATATCCTTGGCTGATGGGTCGAGGGCATGGCAGCCTCCGTAATATTAATGTCAAAATGTGAAAATGTGTCAGTAATCCAATTCGGTCGAGTCCGCCTCGCTTGCAGAACTGGTAGAGTTGTCTTCCTCTAATGGCGGGCCACCCTTGCGGCGAACCTTTGAAACCTTCTCGTCGCGTTCACTAAGAGTTTGGGGTGTCATCAGGCCCGATGCTTCTGCCCTTTCACCTAAAGCTGATTGGGCAGACGGTTGCGGTCGAACCTCGACATTTCCTTTGCGGGTACTGTGCTTTTTGCTAGCTTGATTTGCCATTCATCTCTCCTATCCGTTCGTTTGGAAACGTATCCGAATTGGCAGGTCGTCAGATGATGTTGAATATGGCTACACTACCAGATTTCCCCCGATTCTTCAATTGAAGGGCTTCTGCACGCTTTTGAATGACAGGGATTGGCAGGTCAATACGGCAGCATTCTCGATAGGCGACCTGAACGCGGAAACAGGCAGGCCTGTAGGGAATGATAGATGTCTGGTTTCCCGTTAAAGATGGATGTTACGACATTGCCGTTTTCGTCCACAGCCGGAAACCAGCCGCCGTTTTGATGATCCACAAATCGTTCATTCGCATAACCCCAGAGAGTTCTGTACCAGCGCTCATCTTCTGCTTTTCTATCAATTCTGATCAATGCAGCGACGGCACTGATCGCTTCGGATACAGGCCACCAAAACCGGTTCTCGTTTAAGACTTGTCCATCAAAGTCCAACGTATAAGCGATGCCTCCGCCGGGAAGCCAGGCATCACGCAGGGCCTGTTCAATCAACAGACGCGCAGAATGCGGTGCGTCGGTGTTCGGGCGACCCGACAGATCCCAATATTGCAGTTGCAATCGTCCCAATTCAAACGAATGTCCCGGAGTTGTACCGGCTGGCCTAAACATCGGGTCGCCCGCATATGTGCGATCAATCTGCCAGTCGCTCGTGTAGTGTTCTGGCAATCGCCAGTTTTCTTTGGGTGCGACTTTGCCGGCAAAGAAATCCAGAATGCGGCCTGCACGGGATAAATACACCTTGTCCCCCGTTGCTTCAAACGCGGTAAGCAGGGCTTCGACACCATGCATATTAGCATTCATCCCGCGATAGTCGGAGGACGGCGTCCAATCTCTGTTCCATTCGTCACAAAACAGTCCCGCTTCTTCGTCCCAGAAATGTGTATCCAGAATCTTTCGAGCGTATGTCATGAGCCTGTCCGCGCCCGGATGACCTGCCTGCTTTGCGCTCGCCGCCGCAAGAAGTACAAAGACATGCCCGTAAGCCAGTTTGCGATCATCAACGACGCGGTCACCTTCCAGCGCCCAGAAAAATCCACCAAATTCCGCGTCTCGGTGATAGCTCTCAAGATATGCCACACCGTGGTCAACTATCTTTTCGGCACCCTTAAATCCGAAGAGATGACCCATTGCATAAGAATGGATCATTCTGGTGGTCGTGTGCAGTTCCTGCACCTCGCCAGGCAGGGGGGTGCCGTCATGATCAAGCAGAAAGAAACCAGGCCCATTTCGGCAGCTTGCACTGAAAAATTCAAGCTGATGACGAGCCTGTTCCATCAACCAGTTCTGGTGCTCTGGCGTGTCCAGCCAAAAACCTGTTTCAGAATCCAGCCCGACCGGAAGTAGCTTATCAGTTGTCATTCTTATCGTCCCACCTGCGTTAAACGACGGTGCACGCCGCGTCTCACAATACCGCCTTTGAGGTTTTCAATGCTGCAATCGCATCAATTCTTCCAGAATGGTAGATGCCTAATTTTGAGGAAACACTACCACCCCCGATTTGTTTGACCAGACCACGGGAGTTTAGGGCAATTTTTGTGTAGTGATTGGTGAAATTGGACCAATGAAGTTTCGCACGGGAAGGCAGTCTGCACCTGAGTAACGCTGGACATAGCCAGATAGCCTTGCATCATATAGGCTGTGTTCGCAGCTTACATGTCGCCACACTGCGATGGCGAGTGCAGGTTTATATGAGGCTTTGCGAGGGGGGCATGTTCTCATTGTTCAGTGTTAGTTCAATTGTGAGCAAACAATCGCATAGTCATGCGATGTCTGAAAACGGTGTGAGCTGATGGTACTACACCCGGCTGGTCCTAATACTGATCTTGGCGCGATGGAGCATCGCCATCTCACAGTCATGATGGTGGATCTTGTCGGATCAACTGTTCTCGCCCAGACCCTTGATCCCGAGGATTTGCTATCGACCACGCTGCGCTATCAGAAATTGGTCGAACATGCCACCAATGCCTTTGGAGGCAGCGTGCTGCAGATCGTCGGTGACGGAGTTTTGGTGGTCTTTGGGTGGCCTTCTTCCTGTGAAAACAATGCCGAAAGGGCCATGCGCTCGGCTTTGCGCATACATTCTGATCTGGCCGAATTGTCTGGCCCGACCGAATTGCAGTGCCGCATCGGAATCGCTTCTGGCGTCGTGCTGGTCGGGGATATTGCACTCGGGAGCAACATCCAGCCGGATGCGATCTTTGGATCTACGCTAAATCTTGCTGCGCGGTTACAGGCCCTTGCTGAACCCGGTGGGACGCTGATATCCGCTGCGACCCGTGCACTGGGGGGCGAGCAGCTTGAGTTCGATGGCCTGGGTGCAAAGAGCCTTGCAGGATTTGATCGGCCCGTTCCAGTGTATCGCTTGGCAGGTGAGACCCGAATTCAGGTATTGGATAAAGACCGGATACCTTTGATCGGGCGGGACGCTGAGAGAGCGCAACTTCATGCGGCTTGGTCTGACGTGGAAACCGGCAAAGGAAGGGTAATTTATCTGCAGGGTGAAGCAGGAATTGGAAAATCCCACTTGATCCGGGATCTGCGTACGTCGGTCGGCCCCCAGGCCTGGGTGACGTATCATTGCAGTCCTTTTCATGTGAGCTCACCCTTTTTTCCATTCATCTCACAAATTGAACGCTGGTGCGGAATTCTCGACAGCGACGACATCGCGATCCGACGAAACCGAATGACGGAACATCTGGGCAATATTCTGGATGACGACCAGTTGGGCACCTTGTTTTTTGTTCTCGCCCCAGGACCCGGCGATCATGGACCCGCCAGCGAAGAGGCGCTGCGCGCCGAAATCGTTACGATATTCCGTCGTGTCTTTGAAGTGTTAAGCCGCGAAGGGCCGGTGCTTGTCGTGGTCGAGGATTTGCAATGGGCAGATCCGTCGACCCTTTCGGTTCTTCAAGCTGTGGCAGAGCATCTTAGCAAATTACCTGTTCTGCTATTGTTGGCCGGGCGAAATCCTGTCACGCGGGCTATGGAAGAACGCATCCCTTCGCTGCAGATAACTGCACTATCACCGCTGGATGATGACACCGCTGCGGTTTTGGCCGGTGCCGCATCAAATGCGCAGCTTAGTGATGATACCATGGCGCAGATCGTGACCCGTGGGAACGGCATTCCACTTTTCATCAAAGAATGCGCGACTGCTATGGCAGCTTCACCCGAACGTGGGCTGGGGGCCATTCCCGCGACACTTCACGACCTATTGGCTCAGCAAATAGACGAAGTGGGTGAATTGCGCCGTACAGCTGTCGAGGCGGCAGTCATAGGTAGTACATTTGGCGTACCAATGATGGCGCATATCAGCGGCATCTCAGAAGCCGAAGCTGATGAGGCAATACACCAGCTTGCCTCAACAGGTTTACTGCAGCACCTGCCGGGTACAGGGAAAAATGCGACCGGGGCCTGGCGGTTTAGGCACGAACTTGTCCGCGAAGCAGCCTATCAAAGCCTCGTACGGGACCGGCGGGCGCATTTACATCGACGCGCAGCCGAAGCACTGAACGCACAGCCTGAGGCGGCCCGCAAACCGGAACAGATTGCACGTCACTGGGAGTTGGCAGGCGCGCCCGGCAAAGCCGTGGCTGCCTGGATCGAAGCCGCTCGCATAAACCTGCGTCGCCATGCCAATCAAGAAGGTGCGCAGCACGTTAGAAACGGACTGCGATTGCTGCAGAAACTGCCTGCCGAACATCGTGAAGAGGCAGAACTTTCCTTGCAGTTTCTACTTGCAGCCGCAGAACGCGTCCGGATCGGATATGGCGCGGATTCTGCAATTTCAGCCTTCGACCGTAGCTTTGAACTTTCCAAGAAACTCGGGGACCGACGCACTTTGGTGCGCGCCGGCAGGGGTCTCTTTACCGCCGCGATGGTCAAAGGGGATTATCGCAAGGCCGAGCATTGGGGACAGGCGATGATTGATGCCCATGATGATCACCATACGTGCATGGTCGGCAATTACATACGTGGATCAGCGCTTGCACCGCGTGGACAGTTCATAGCTGCGGCGACTGCGCTGGAAAAAGCAGCTTTGCACGCCGAAGCACACGCTGCTGAGGCAGGAAACGATCCGGATGTCGCGGCGATGTTACAGATCGAGAGCATGGCTGCTTTGGTCGACAGTTTCCTGGGAAAAACTGAACGTGCTTTGGCTCGCGCCAAAAGTGCGGTTGATGCTGCAGGGGTATTGGGGCAGTCGCTGACAGTGGCAAATGCGATGCATTGGCAGACCGAGATCTACATGCAGACCGATCATCCGGATTATCCGCATATGGCAAAGACTTTTGCAAAGATCGTGCGAGACAGTGTTGGCCCATATTACAACGCGGTTGCAACCGCGCATCTCGCGGGTGCGTCGATACGTTCGGGCGAACCGGCAAAGGGCGTCGCCTTGCTGCAATCGGCCTGGGAAAAAATGCATGCAACTGGAGCCAAGGCGGCAGGTGTTCTTGTCCATACTGAACTTGCGCGTGGCTTTCTCGCGCTTGGTCAAATCCCACAAGGTCTGGAAGCAGTTGATGCTGGTTTAAGATTTGCGGATCAAACCGGAGAGCGGAATTACGAAGCCGAGCTAAACCGGATCAGAGCTGCGCTGCTGGCAAAGCAGGAAGACGCTTCTGATGAGGCCGAGGCCGCGTGCCGAACGGCGATACAGGTGGCCCGTGATCAGGGAGCTGCTCTGTATGAGAAACGAGCATTAGAAGATCTGGCCCGTCTGCGACCAGTTGACCCTGAGATTGCTGCACGTCTTGCCAAGCTGAATGATGCCGGGGTTTCGGCCTAGCGCCTTCGGCCCAATGCACAGTCATCCGGGGCAAGATTCAGACCAACAAATTCAGCGACCTGCGCAAATGAAGAGGTTTTTAGCAGCAGCCGATGTCCCGTTTGCGAAAAGGTCTTGGCCGAGTACAGGTTCTTTGAGACCATTGGGTTGTTCATGAGTTGCGTGATCGCGTCATACCCCACCATTGACGTCATCAAGTCACCCATAATGACGGTCCCCTTGTGCTGCTCGGCGAACAAGCCCGGAAACAACTCGATCCGGTCAACATTGCAATACATTCTGCTCAGGTCGGCGATTAGCTCGTCGGCGAAGGGCTGATCCCCCACAAGATCCGCGATGCTCGAGTGTACTCGACGTTTAAAATGATGACGATAGGCGTTCAGCGAGGGAAGTCGTGCTTTGCGTGTAAGGGCAATCGTTGCTTCGACCGGTGAGGGCACACCTTTTGCAGGCCTTTCGAACAGAAAATCAGGTGTATTGCGCAGCGATATCCTGGCTGCGGGTTGGCGCGAGAGAGAGCGGATCATTTCCTCAAGTCCCGTTTGTTCGACGAGGCGAGGGTTGAACCGGAAACCAGTCGGCTCGACCTGAGCGCCGTCGATGATGAAACGCTCGGGGATCATTGAATGCCAACGGTACAGCAAATTGAATTCAATCGCGATTTGGTTTGAGTGATGCCAACGCTGCCAGCGGTTGACGCCGACCGGCAGATGAAAAGGCATGTTTGCCACGTGGCTGATATAGTCCTCGATCACCAGTTTGATCAGCAGCGCGATCAGAGTGCATCGCGTGGTTTGGAACACGCGCTCTTTATCCCAGCCGTCAGTGCCGCGTTTCTCGCGCCAGAGAAGATCGGCAAATGTATTGTGCGCGCGCATCATCAATGTGTTGATGGCAGTATAGCCGATCGTGCCGTTGCCGTTGTCCAGGCCGGTTGCGTGAAAATCAAGCAGCCTTTGATCGACTTGTTGGCACGTCAGCTCGGGATGTGCGCGTTTCAGGGAGTTGCGCAGCTTGCACGGATCATGCAGGGGCCGCGCAGCATCATCACCCTCGGCGAGACTGCCATCAAATGGCGGGGCCAGCTTAACTCCACCGGATTGATCTTTCTGGAACAGCTTCGGCGGCCACATTTCGCCATTGTCGTCCATCCGAAACGCCAGTCGGTGGGTCATTACGCCTGTTTCGGGGTCTCTTTCGCGCAGCATATCAGTTTGAAAATCATTCAACCCGTAGATCTGGCAAAGATCGACTTCGTGGTTTGAATCAGTCTGATCAAACGGTCCGGTTGGCCCGAAGGTCCGCAGAAAGCTGTCGGTGAACCATTGCGCGACCGATATGAAAAGAACGGTCGTGCCTTGCGGGCACAACAAGGTAAGCGGGCTGCCATCTATCTGTGTTCTGCGGCGAAACAAGTCGGCCACTTCACTTTCCGATGGCAGGATCGGTGAGGGATCTTCGGGCGGTGTGTGACGACCAATCCAGCGGTTGGAATAGACGCCCGGCCAGCTGGTATAGTCCGCACACAATGTATAGGGTCGCGGCCGGTGCACCCGCGCTGCATTCGCAAGCCTCATGGCTGAGATATAGCTTGTCGTGCGTGGTGCGATCTTGAACCCAAGATTGATAAGATCATCAATATTCAGCATCTAAATGGCTCCAATTGATCATCGGTTTGGAAAACGGGCGCGCGCGAGGCTGAGGTAAGTCTTAAGCCGGATTTCGTTGATCGGACCCAGAGGTTTGTGCTCGGCGGTCACACGCCATGGCGAAAATGAAAGGGTATCACCATCGAGCGGATCAAATTCTGCATCTCTTTCGATGGTAATATCTGCGATGGGTGTAACCGTGCGATGAAACGGGTCAAGTGGTGCGTCTGGCTGTGGATCGCAGGCCCATCGGACGCGGTTGTCGAGCGGATCGAAGTCGCCATCATTACGCGGTGGTTCGATTATACAGAACTCAAATCGATTGCCGTCACCGGCGACGTCCTGACGGAGTTTCCGGCTGATGCCGTCATGCTCGTCCACCGGTTTAGTTGCTACCTTATGTCGAACGCTGCGGGCGAGGTATCGTACTGTCAGGTCAGTCCCCAGCCGATAGGGCGTCGTTGACCAGAAATGCGCCTCGAATGGCGACTGCATGTAGTTCGAGGCAAAATCGCTCGCAGTCTGAAGACGTCGCCTGCCTTTTTGTGTGGCAAATGCGTGAAACAGGGCCACCAACCCTCGAGTGATCAGCTTCAATGACCAGCTGCGACGCTTATTTGACGCGTGCTGTAGGGCTTGCAGCGTGGCGATCAGGCTGCTTAGCCGTTCATAATCGTCGGAAAGGTAACTGGGGAAAGTGTCCCGATCGACAAGAACAAAGTCGAACTCATCGCTGATTTGCGAGATGTTGAGTTGTGAAAGCGCCTCGACGTCGATCAGTTTGGTGCCCGGCACATCAAATAGTTTGACCGCCATTCCATGGGCATCGGTTTTACGATCATCCAGATGCGCACCGTTGGAAAAGCGAACTGCTGCAGAATAACTTGCTGCTTTTTCGAAAAGGCCATGGCGCAACCTTTCCGGCAGATCGTCCCGGATTGTGAAAGTGGCTTTGACACACCCATGGCTGCGCCCATGTTGCGCTCTTAACCTTCGACCTTTCCACTTCGCGATCGCTTCAAAATTCTGATCGATGATATCGTCAACCACGTCTTCAGGTGAAGTGTTTGGCAAATAATGTGTCAACGAACCCCCTTTCCCGAGCAAGCCCAGGCAATAATTAACCTCTACAAATATGTCTGACAGCCAACCCCTTCTAAATGCCCGCAGATTAACCCTTTTTGGTTTTTCTTTCAAATGAAGTGACTTATGGCAGCCTTATTGCCTCAATCCTTTCGACCTCAAACAGCCGTTTTCGCGTCAGAATGAAGTATACCGGTCAATAATTGGTAGGGTGGGATCAATCGATTTACGACTTCCAAACGGGCGCGGTTGGCGCCGTGTTCGCTAGCGTTGCGTTGGCTTACCTTGGAAGACTTATGCTGACAGAAAGTTATTGACGCATTTCTTGATCTCGGGCACTCAGGCAGCAGATGGTTCCCAACGATACGTCAGAGGGATGAAAAGGGAATACGGTGAGGAATGCCACGCGGCGCCAATTCCGTAACTGCCCCCGCAACTGTAAGCGGTGAGCTATGCCAAATAGCCACTGACCCCAAGGGTCGGGAAGGTTGGCCAAGCGCGGACCCGCAAGTCAGGAGACCTGCCATCAATTGTTCAACCAACCCGGGGCGGGGCGTCCTGGAAGGAGGTATTGATGGCACGTTATACACGTGTGTGCACGACTGGCAGCTTCCGTCTGCGCTTGGAAACAAGCGGAGTGAGAAATGCGAAAATCGCTGATCAATACATTGTCGACAACGTGAACCGCCGACGCGGGGTGCCCAACGCGGTGTTCAGAATACTCATAACGTTACGATATAGCATAGCAATAACTTTAATTGCGCAATAAAGGTGGCGAGATGACGAACAATGTTGATCATATCCTTCTTGTCTGCGCGAGCTGCAGAAGTGGCGAAAGTGCAGACAAAGTACCCCAGGCTTTGAAGCATAAATTGCCGAGGGAATTTGTGATCCGCTCTGTGAATTGTATGGCGGGTTGTGAAAGGCCAACCACCATCGGCTTTCAGGCCCGTGGCAAAGCACAATATCTATTTGGTGACATTTCTACAGATAAAGATTTGGACGCGATCGTTGAATTTGCCCATCAGTATCTGCGCAGTGGCGATGGTTGGACAAAAGCCACTGATCGGCCACGGGCATTGTTCACAAAAACTCTCTCACGCCTGCCGCGTATTGAGCTTGAGGAAGCGCTATGACCAAGCAAAGCTTTCTGATAGCCGAAAATCTGGAATATTACGCGCTTAACGGAGATATCTTGTTGCAAGGCGTTTCGTTCGCCTTGGACGAGGGCGCTATTCTTGCGATCGCTGGTCCGAACGGGGCAGGTAAAACAACGCTTTTGAATCTACTCTGTGGTGCCGAGGCACTGGCATTGGGGGATGTGCGTATGAATGGACAAAGCCTCAAGCACCTATCCGCAAAAGAACGCGCCCGCATGATAGCCGTTGTCAGCCAGCAGGAATTTCCTGACGGGCGTCTGTCACTGCGTGATTATGTGGCATTGGGTCAGATCCCCATACGCGCAGATCGCTCGGCCGAAGATCATGCGCGCGAACTGAACCGGATATTAGACCTCACCCATTTAGGCATGTTGGCGGACAAGCGGATGGCTCAGCTTTCTGGGGGTGAGCGTCAGCGGGCTCATATTGCTCGCGCCTTGGCACAAAACCCCTCGTTGCTGTTTCTCGATGAACCCACAAATCATTTGGATCCGGACGCAAAGGGGCGGATGCTATCGCTGGTCGCTGATCTTGGGGTCACAGTGGTAATGATCGTGCACGATTTGGTCATGATCCCTGAATTTGCCACACATGTTGCTTTGATGAAATCCACGCACCTGACCGGATTTGGCACTGTTGCCGAAGTTCTGACGCCCGAACGGGTCCGTGAAACCTTTGGCGTGGATTATCTGTGCTTTCACCATGAGGGTCGCGTGATACCGGCTCTTGATATCCGAAGAACCACTGTTTCTACATAAACTCAGGAGAATATTGATGAAACACATCTGGTCCGTGGCTTTGGTCACTGCCATTGCAAGCAGCGCTGCAGCGCAGGAAGTCACCGTGGACAATTGCGGCGAACCCCTTGTGTTTGAGACGTTGCCGGAACGGTTGGTCGTGCATGACATGAACATGACGGATATGGCTTTTGCTTTGGGGCTACAGGACAAGATCGTCGGCCTCACCGGGATCACCGGCTGGTACAAGACCAGCCCGGAATTCGATACCTTGCGGGGTAACATTCCGGAGCTCGCGCCGAAATACCCCACTGTTGAGAACCTCGTCGCAGCGGACCCAGATTTGTTTTTCGCGGGCTGGTATTATGGAATGAAACCGGGTGGGGATGTGACGCCAGACACATTGGAACCCTTCGGGATCAAAACCATGATCCTGACCGAAAGCTGTGTGCATTTGGACAAGGATCGCCCCGAGTCCAGCATGGACCTGCTGTTTGACGATGTTCTGCGTCTTGGCAAGGTTATGCAGGTCGAGGACAAGGCCGAGGCGCTAGTGAGTGAATGGAAAGACGAATTGGCCGCGATCGAAGCGCAAACGACCGAGCTGCCGAAGCCTCGAGTTTTCTTGTTGGATGGTCCGGCGGATGCACCGTTCACTGCTGGGAAGTTTGCCATTCCCGATGCTATGATCGCTGCGGCGGGTGGTGAGAATGTCACCCATGACATGGATACAAGCTGGGGGCGTAGTTCCTGGGAAGCCGTAGCCACATCTAACCCCGAATTCCTGGTGCTGCTGGATTATCAGACCGGCAACGGCGCAGCAGATACCTTCAAATTCCTGCAAGAGCATCCGGTGATGTCGCAGACCGATGCCGTCAAGAATGAGCGTTGGATCGGCTTGCGGTACGAAGAATTGACACCTGGCCCCGCAAATATTGAGGCGATCTCGAAAATGGCTCAAGCGATGCATCCGGGCCTCAACTGATATGGGCCGATTTGGCCTAACACTTCTGCTGGGGGCGGCTATTTTGGCCGCCCTTGTGCTGGTTTCCACGATTTACGGAACTACCTCGATCCCGGTGTCTGAGACATTTACTGCTATTATGCGTGGCACGGGTATCGACGACGGCGAAATGTCTCCGATGCACCGGATCGTGTTTGATCTCAGGTTGCCCCGTGCATTGTTCGCCGCTGTGATAGGCGCCGGACTTGGTATCGTTGGCGTCGTCCTACAAACCACGACTCGCAACGATCTTGCCGACCCTTTTCTTTTTGGCTTGTCTTCGGGGGCCGCCGCAGGTGCGGTGTTTGTCATCACCGTAACCGGAGATGTGCTGGGTTTTTGGACACTGCCGCTCGCCGCCTTCTGCGGAGGGCTCGTCGCGTCGGGCGTTGTATTGGCGCTGGTTCACGGTTTGCGCACAAGTGCGCCAGAGAAACTAATCCTGGCAGGATTGGCGGTTTCATTCCTGTTTTCAGCCATCACCAACTACTTGATATTTGCGGGTGACAACCGCGCTGCCCACTCGGTGATCTTCTGGATGTTAGGTGGATTGGGCCTGGCCCGCTGGGAGACGTTTCCGCTTGTTTGTGTTGGGCTGATCCTGATCCTAACGTATTCTCTGTATCGCAGTCGTTGGTTGGACGCGCTGCTTACGGGGGATTTAACCGCAGCAACTCTTGGGGTCCCTGTTCAGGGATTGAGATTCAGCATGTTTTTCACGGCGGCTTTGGCAACTGCAGTTTTTGTCTCGGTGGCGGGTGTGATCGGATTTGTTGGCTTAATGGTGCCACACATAGCCCGCGGAATTGCGGGACCTTTGCACAGCCACCTTGTACCGACTGCCGCGATTGTTGGCGCTGCGTTATTGACCGGTTCGGATATTCTCAGCAGGCTTTTGCTGGCGCCACAGGAGTTGCCAGTAGGGATTGTCACGACTTCCATTGGTTCGGTTTTTGTATTTTTGCTTTTGTTCAGAACAGCAAGAAACCAGCGGTGAATTTAAGTGATGAACAGCCGCAGCTATCGCTTTCCGGATTTAATCGCATCTCCGCTTCTTGATGGTCGCAATGAGCCTAAAATTGCCAACTTCTCAATAGTTTACTCTATTTGAAAGGTGCAGTCGGGCTAAAAGTTTGGCAATCAAATGATCATTCTACTCTTGGCGAGATACGCCACAGAAAAGCGCCGCCGATAAAGAATGCCAGATCACCCAGTGATGTGACCACGCGAAACAACCCGATTGCAATCAGCGCTTCTGCCTCAGATATGTAGGCCTGTAAAAAAATGAGCAGAACAAACTCACGGATTCCGATCCCTCCAGGCGCGCCAGGAGTGACATAGCCTAACAGCCAAGACGTCACGGCAATGACTATGATGGCAGGGTCATAGTCACCGGAAACCAATCCAACCAATACCAACAAAGTAAAACCCATGGCTAAAAAGAAGATGGAAGCAAGCAACGATCCGTAGATAAGCCTTTGTCGCGACGGCGTGTTGGGCTGCGCTCGAAGCATTCTTGTAATCAGTATGATCATCAAAATGGCAATAACCATCGCTGTCGGTACAAGCCAATGAATGGGTATGACCTCAGATATTTCTAGTGAGTGGGGAGCTGCACCAAATGTAAATCCAATTAGAGCGAAAAGCCCCGCGACCAGAATAAGAGTGCAAATTTCAAGAATATTTGCGAGCGCCAACCCACCCTGACTTGCTCCATGGTCAGCCATAACGATATGTCGGCCCAAATATTGAAACACGTTTCCCGGTAGATATTTCGCGATCTGCGTTTTGGAGTAGGTTGAAAACGTCAGTGCACGTGAAAATGTTTGGTCTTGCGTTCCCTGGACCAGCCCATGCCAAAGCTCGGCCAATAGCAACAAAGCGGTTGAATAAAAAAATATTGCCGCAAATACGATTGCCCACGCCTGCCAGCCAGGAGACCAAGCCGCAATTTGGGACCAGTGCTGTGCAACCGCGACGGTAAAATAGTACAAAGTCACGGCAACAATGGCCCAGCCTATCACGCGTAGCGCGCGCCGCAGTCCACGCCCTAACTTATTTGGAAGTGTCATTTCTCTGCTACAGGGGTGGGTTGGATCAGTGTCGTTTGATCGGGGTAGGGCAGTGATGGAACGCGCCCCCGGTAGGTCTTGATCTGTGCCTCCACCGCTTCAATCGGGCTGCGATACTCCCGTCTGCCAGAGTTATCAAATACGATCATGCCACCAGGTGCAACGTGTGCTATCGCGTGCCTCAAACAAGCCACCCGTGCGCGTCCGTCTATGATGATGACGTCGAATGGACCTTCTGCGCCTTCGATTGCAGTGACATAATTTTCGAAGCTGTGCGAAGTATTGCCAGGTTTTTTTGATCCGTATTCTGGATTGTAGTTGGCATCGGGCTCAATCAGCCTCAATTCAACGTTGGAAAACGCGCTCAGCCGGTTGGATATTACAGGATGCCAATCGACATCATGTTCGACACTGGTGACATGATGAGCGCGCCGCGCGGCCCAGATTGTGCTGGTACCGCTACCGTATTCAAAAACGCGTGGGGTGTCTCACTGGGCGAGAAAAGCGTCGATCTTGTCGATGGACGTCAGTCTGGCGGTTGATGGGGCTCGATTCATTTCGTGGGGTCAGAGAAATCGTGGTAGAATCAATACTATTGCGTTGTGTGTAAGAGTTTCCTGTGTTTTTTGTTGTTTTATGGGTCAATTGAATGAATTGCGTGCGTAGATGGATGACAAAGACTTAAAAATCATTGAGGCATTGCAAAAGAACAGTTCTCTTTCGCAGCGAGAGCTTGCCGAAAAGGTCAACTTGTCTCAGAACGCCTGTTGGCGACGCTTGCAGCGGTTGAACGAGACCGGTGTAATCGTTGGTTCGACGGTGCGCGTTAACCGCGAGAAACTTGGCCTCGGCTTGGTAGTCTTCATGATGGTGAAAACGCGCCATCATTCGACGGAATGGCTTGATGCATTCCGCCGCGCCGTATTGAAAATTCCGGATGTCGTAGATTTTTTCCGGATCGGGGGCGATTACGACTACATGATAAAGGTCATCACTGAGGATATGAACTCGTATGATCTGGTATATCAGCGCTTGATTTCAGAAGTAGAGCTTGACTCAGTTACCTCCTATTTCTCGATGGAAGCAATCGCTGAGCAGCGGCCATTAAAAATCTCTTGAACTTTGATTTTCACGTGAACAGCCCGATTTGGTTGGTCCAAACTAATTGTAAGTGCATGATTGGATTGTTTTCGATTGGGAAGAATCGCACTAGGGGCGATCGTAAACTTTAGGCGAAGTTTTCCCATTCTTGTGGTCACATACACAGGATAATCTGAAATCGGTTGATATTTTGGTGATAATATTCACCAGGTCGCAGATATCATTTCCATCAGGAGGACACGATATGAATAGACTTATCCAAGCTGCCGCATTCGGTATTTCGGGTATAGGAGCAGCCATTTCGCCAGCGATGGCCGATGAGTGGCGCCTTAACAACTTTCTTCCGGAAACACGCCCGGAAACGGCTGAGCTGGAGCAATTCGTCGAAGATGTGAACGGCGCACTCGCGGAAGGCTCTGAGATTACTCTCTACAGCGGCGGTTCGCTGGGTTTGCCCAACACGGATACCTTGCGTTTTTTGCCCAAAGGCGCAGTGGAAATGAGCTTGATGTGGGCCAACTATTTAGGGCGTGACGCTCCTGCGCTAAGCTCCGTAGTTGTTCAGGGCACCATCGGCTCGATCGAGGAGTTCGAAAAAGCAATCCCGACAGTCCGCGATATCTATGAAGAAGAGTTTGCTGACTGGGGTGTGTCCTCAGTGGGTTATGTCGCAATCCCGATGCTGTCGGTTTCAGTTTTCTGCCGGGATGAGCCCGTGCGCACCCTTGAGGATCTCAAATCAAAGAAGCTGCGTGTCTGGGCGCGTGATCAGGTCGAAACCTTCACCCGTCTGGGTGTAGCCGCGCAGATCATCCCGCAAGAAGAAATGTATGTGGCGCTCAAGACCGGGGTCGTTGACTGTGCCCTTTACCCGGCGCTCTATGCGCATACGGTCTCGTTGCAGGAAGTGGCCAAGTATGCGTCATTCCTTTATCCGATGGCATCCGGCCCATACGTAATCGGTGTGGCCACCGACAAGTGGGACGCGACGGATGAGGCGACCAAAGCGGCGATCACTGCAGCAGCAGATGATTTGTGGGACCGTACCAACCAGTATGAAGATGACTTCGAGCGTGAGCTTGCTGCCCGTGAAAAACTTGGTGAAGAGGGTGTGACCTGGGGTGAAGACTTCTCTGACGAAGACCGGGCCCTCTTTGTGTCCTCGGTAACCGAAACATGGAAAATGCTGGCGGAAGAAGCTGGTGGAAACGCACCGGCCTACCGCGAACGTGTTCTGACCGCTTTGGGCCGCTAATTCTAAGATGGCAACAAGATTAAAACACTTTATCGCGCAGGGGCTGGATCGTCTGGCCCTTGCGTGTGCGGCGGCATCAGCACTGGGAATGATTGCCATTGTTGGCATTATCGTAACCAGTGTCCTGATGCGTAAGTTTGCCAACTCGCCTCTTCACATCACAGAGGAAGTAGTTGGACTGTTATTGAGCGTCTCGTTGTTTTTGGGTTTGCCGATGGTCACCTTGCGGGCCAAACATGTGCGCGTTTCGCTGTTGGCCGACAGGATAAAAGGCAAGATGCATGTCGTTGTGCAGATAGTCGCGCTGCTGGTTGGTATAATCTTCTTTCTCTGGTTGATCGTCGAGACGATCCCTTGGTTCGAGTTTGCTTTCATGCGCTATCTCAAGACGGAAACCACCCGGATTCTGCTCTACCCCTGGATGGCGTTAATGCCGATCTCTCTGACGCTAACCCTATCCATTTTTGTGGCCCGTCTGGTCGGTGTTCTGGACCGAGTGGATGACTCAGAAGCAGATATGGAACAAAGCTTTACCGACGAGGCCCGCTAATGTCATTTTGGCTTACTCTGATTGGGGTGCTGGTTGCCACCGCCGGTACTGGCGTCGCTTTGGGTGCCGCATTGGGCCTGACTGGGCTTATTATCCTTTACTTTTTCTCAAACGGCGCGACCTCGCTTGCAATCGACGCAATCTGGGGCGTTTTCAACTCGTTCACACTCAGCGCGGTGCCAATGTTCATCTTGCTTGGTGAGGTGTTGCTGCGGAGCGGAATCAGCGAGAAAGCCTATTCCGCATTCTCGCCTCTATTTCGGCGAATTCCAGGTGGGTTGCTGCACACTAACATTGCGGTTTGCACATTGTTTGGAGCCGTCAGCGGTTCGAGCCTTTCGACAGCAGCCGCGGTCGGATCGATTGCTTATCCTGAAATGTCCAAGCGCGGCTATGACAAAGACACCGTAGTTGGAAGTCTGGCTGGCGGAGGCACGCTGGGGCTGCTGATACCGCCGAGCCTGTCTTTCTTGATTTACGGCGCATTGACGGAAACCTCGATCGGCCGCCTGTTTGCCGCAGGCATTATCCCGGGTTTCCTAGTGGGTCTGATGTTCATGGCCTATCTCTTCGTAAAATGCTCTCGCAACCCGTCGATCGCTCCACGTGACCAGGAGCCGGTATCGTTGTGGCAAGCCTTAGCAGGCTTCAAACAGATTTGGCCACTTCTGGCACTGATTTTCGCGGTGATCGGCAGCATTGTGGGTGGTTTGGCAACGCCAACCGAAGCCGCAGGTGTGGGCGTTGTGCTGGCAGTCATTATCTCTTCGATTTGGGGGGATTTGACCTGGAAGAAATTGGTTGAGGCGGTGTATCAGTCCGTTCTGTTGTTCGCTGCAGTTGGTTTTCTGGTGCTGGGCGCAACCATTTTGGCAAAATCCACAAGTATCCTGGGTGTCCCTCAGCAAATTCTCGAGGTGGTCGCAGAAAGCGGTATGGGAACCTACAGTGTGCTGTTAATCGTCGTTCTGATTTATCTGATCCTGGGATGTTTCTTCGACGGATTGTCCCTGATGATCATGACGTTGCCGGTGGTATTCCCGCTTTTGACGGGCTTGGGATTTGATCCGATCTGGATCGGAGTAATCATCACCATCGTGATCGAGATTGGACAGGTCACACCCCCGGTGGGACTTAATCTATCTGTCCTGACGGCGCTGACCAATAATGAAGTCAGTTTGGGACGCGTCGCGGTGGCAACAGTGCCTTACTGGTTGATCCATCTGTTCGCCATTCTGGTACTGACGATGTTCCCTGCATTGGCGCTTTTCCTGCCAAATCTGCTATTCTGATAAAGGAGCTCAGCCCTGTGGTTCTGAAAGTGAGGCCCAAAAGTTTCGGACCGGTCTTTGTGTTCTTCGATGGAAGTGCACAACTCAGCTATGCCTATGGGGATACTGACGACATTATTTCTCATCCGCCGCATGAAACTCCGGTGGACACAATGATTGCGTCGCTTGGTTCATGTATCATACGTTCAGTCGAGTGGGCGGCTGCGCAACGTAAATCGCAGTTGAATCCTTTCACGGTCAAAATTGTAGGCACCAAGTCTCCTGAATTGCCCGGTCGGTTGGAGAAGGCCGAGATCACGATCATCGGCGATGTGGTGGATGATGGGGTGATGGCCACCCGCATCTTGAAGCAGGCTAAAGCTATTTGCACTGTCAGCAACTCATTGAACACCGAAGTCGAGATCAACATTCAGGCGGCCTGATCGCCTGAATGCCGCTGCCAGCCAATTTCTCGGTACAAGGAGCAGAGCCATGACCGAACCCTCTGCTGCGAGGCACGAAGTTCCCGTAGATTCCGACACGACCCTTGAAATGCTCGACAGAGATCCAGCCTCTGTCTATCGGCGTTTGCGGCGCGAAGCGCCTGTGGTCCGGATAGAGGCGATCGGCCGGATTGTTTTGACTAAGGCAGACGACACCTATCTGGCCAAAACGGATTCACAGCATTTTCATTCCTCCGATTCCAGGACGGCAATGGAACGAGCGTTTGGTGGCAACACGTTGATGCGTAAAGATGGTCCGGCGCATCTGGACGAGCGAAATGCAATGGTGGAAACCTTTCATGCTCGCCACATTTGCGATACCTGGAGGGCTAGGTTCCAAGCAGTCACTGAATTGGCTGTATCCGCTTTGCGCGATCAGACCAGAACGGACCTTCGCCAGACCTTGGCGGCTCCGCTATCGGCGCTCTACCTGCAACACGTTTTAGGCATCCAGCCTGACGATCAGGATCAACTTTTCAGTTGGGCGAATGCCTTGATCACGGGGGCCATGAACTCGGGTTTTGACCCGGCCGTATTTGCGCTCAGCGATCGTGCCAACGATGAAATGAACCGGTGTTTTGACAGGATGATCGATTTTCATCGCGAAAACCCCAATCCTTCCGTTTTGTCAGTGATGGTCAATGCGCCTAATCCACTTTCACTAAGTCAGATACGCACAAATCTAAAAATCTGTATCGGGGGCGCGGTGGTCGAAAGCCGTGATGCGATTTCAACCACGATCCACGGGCTTCTACGCAATCCGGATCAGCTAAATCACTGCATAGAATCCGATCGTTGGGACTTGGCATGTGAGGAAGGGCTGCGCTGGGTTGCCCCTATTCAGGCCAGCCCACGTATAGTTGCCAGTGAAATTGCCCTACGCGGAGTAACGTTGCCTAAAGGTGAAACAATCTTGGTTGTGCAGGGCTCGGCCAATCATGATGAAGACTACTGGCAGGACCCACATCTGTTCAATATTTATCGCCCGCTTAGTGCAAACCAGACCTTTGGGTTGGGTCCGCATCGGTGTATGGGGGGCGATCTGTATCGTCGACTGGTAAGCGATGCACTGCTGCCGTATTTGTTCCGGTGTTTTCCAAATATGCAGGCCGATCCCTCGCGGGCTGTAGAGTTCAGGGGTTTTGCTTTTCGTGGCCCGACTTCACTGCCGGTTTTTCTCCGTTGAGTTTGATAAATGCGGAGGCGGCATTGAACGAGCGCCTCGATAACGGTGTGGCAGAAACTTAGAGTTGGTGAATTAACCCAATAACAACCCTATTCTTCGTTCATAATTATCGAATAATATGCCAATGGTGATAACTTTGGGTCATATTTTTTTGTGATTACATATAAAATACTCATCAAAGGAGTATTCCCATGTCGCTTGCAGATTTTCGTAGTTCTCTAAAATCCGATAACCTTGTTCGCAACTTGCGCGAAGGCGTAATTGGCGACGGGGCAAGCATCCCGGGCCTGTTTGGCGAGGTATCACTCGTTTACGCAGATTATGTTGCCTCCGGACGGGCTCTTGCTCAGGTTGAGGACTATATCCGAGAATCCGTGCTGCCCTATTATGCCAACAGCCATACCGAAGCATCGTTCTGCGGTTCCTTTATGACCCGTCTGCGCGCCGAAGCCCGGGCTGAAATCTCGCGTCTTACTAATGCCGCAGGGTGCAGCACGATATTTACTGGTTCTGGTGCTACTTCGGGCCTTAACCGGCTTGTCGCGCTATTTGGTATCAACGACGCTGCCAAGGCTGTTGTTTTTATTGGTCCTTACGAGCACCATTCCAATCTGCTGCCTTGGCGTGAATCAAAAGCTGAAGTAGTGGAAATCCCCGAGGCCGCAGAAGGTGGCCCTGATCTGGCGTTGCTTGAAGCAGCATTGAAGGATCATGCTGACGCTGACGTCAAAATTGGCAGCTTTTCGGCAGCGTCCAATGTCACGGGTATTGTCACTCCGACCGATGAGGTCACGCGATTGCTCAAGTCCCATGGTGCATTGTCGGTCTGGGACTACGCAGGAGCTGGTCCCTATCTGCCGATTGATATGAACCCCGCCGATGATTGCCAAAAAGACGCAGTCGTTGTTTCACCACACAAGTTTCCGGGGGGGCCAGGAGGCAGCGGGGTATTGATAGTGCGCGATGACACTGTTTGTCTGGATATCCCATCGTGGCCAGGAGGAGGGACAGTAACCTTCGTGTCGCCGTGGGATCATCGGTACTCGTCCGATATCGCAGCCCGCGAAGAGGCAGGCACCCCCAATGTTATTGGTGATATTCGCGCCGCGCTGGCCTTTATCATCAAAGACGAAATTAGTCAGGCCTTCATCTCTGCACGCGAAGCAGAGATGAACGAAATGGCATTGAAGGCTTGGTCCAAAAACCCGCAACTGGCCCTGTTGGGCGTTGGTCACCCGCATCGATTGCCAATCTTTTCGTTTCGGGTGAGCCGTGCTGATGGATCGCGTTTCCACCACCAGCTTTTTACCCGAATGCTAAGCGACGTTTATGGTATTCAGGTACGAGGTGGATGTGCCTGCGCAGGTCCGTATGCGCATCGGCTCTTGGAAATAGGACAACCCGAATCCGAACAGCTATTCAGCGATCTGCGGGATGGAAAAGAGTTGCTTAAACCGGGTTGGGTACGTCTGAATTTCAGTTATCTGATGGATGACGCGAAAGTTCAGTACATCATCGATTGCGTGAACGAATTGACCGGTCGTCTCGACGAGTTGGAAGTGCGTTACATGTCCGATCCAGCAACCGCTCGCTTCGCCATCAATTCCGACGCGCTTGAAGTGGCGTAGTCGGCGATATCGAGAACTTACGGCGGTCGGACCTCCCTCGGTGGGTCTGGCCAAATTTCTTACTGTCTGATTGTGACAACAGCCGGGAGCGGGTCATTTTGCAACGATTGAAATATCGAAGTTCAGTTTCTATCACACACGGGGGCTTGAACATTGAACCTGGGATTAGTGCGACTGATTTTCATTTGTACCGTGACTGGGTAGAAGTCGTTGGCTCTTCGAATTCTAAGGCGCGGGTTCGTTCAATGTGAATTGATTACGCTGCTACCAGTTTGTGTGCGATCATTCACCGAGAAAGAGGCCATTTGGCACGGCGCGTCAAATGGTCAGGCTATTTAGTGGTCAATCTGGGTAGATTGGCCATGTCGGGCCGGGGCATGAGGAATCATATGGTCGAATCGCGCAGTGAAATTGCATTTTCCCGACGATGTATCGTGTTGGAGCAGACATGCGCATCAGTGTAGGGATCGCGGTGACTCTGCTGGTTGCGTTGTCGATTGGCGTGTCAACTTTTCTGGTGCATTCGCTTTGGTGGACGACTGCACGCGAGAACAGCCGAATGTTGGCGGCTGAGATCAATAGCCAGATCGCAAATACTGTTCGGATCGAAGTTGGCTTGACGCTAAGATCTGCCGAGGCAGCCTGGGCAGCCGTGCGAACCATCTTTGTTCAGGATGTCATCGCCACGCGACAGGCCGACAAACGCGAGTTTGTCTTTCTGTCGCAACTGCAGGCGCAACCAAACATTTCGTGGATCATGTTTGGTTGGCCGGACGGGAATTATTTCGCCGCTCACCGCTTGGGGGATGGTGGGCTTGAGATGATCGAGATCGACAGCGAAATCCGAGATGGAATGCTGCGGACCGACCGATACATTTTTATTCCGGGTGATATTCAGTTCGAAGAACGGGCTTTCTCGGCGACAACCTTTGATCCGCGTGATCACGCTTGGTATCGGAATTTCATAGGCCGGGGCACTGCCGACTGGATCGAAGCCCGCGATCTGCCCGGTGGTCATAAGACGGTCTATGCGTTTGCAGGCCCCGTCGACGTAAATCGCAAGCGTCAGGGTGTTCTGGCGGTTGTCATCGAAACTGACAGGCTGTCGCGTTTTCTGGGCACACTGCGACCTGGTGAATTTGGCGCTGCATTTATTCTTGACGCTGACGGGAAGGTGATCGCAGTTCCCGATCCCGAGGCGGATGAGATCACACCTGCCCGGATGGGTGAAGGTCAGCTTTACGAAGTTGCCAAGAAGTCCGGGCAGCAACTGCTGGGGAATTCGATTTCGCGCGCGTCCATGAACTCCACAACTAGGATTGTGAACGATGGCGTGCCCTATGCAGTGGCTCTGACACCGTTGGGGTTTTATGGGTGGCGCGTGGCGACGGTTATTCCCGAGTCTGCATTCTTGTCCGGAATCAATCAGACACTGGTGAACTTGCTCTATATTCTGGTCGGAGTTGTCGTCGTCGCAACGGCGCTGGCAATTTGGCTTGTCCGAACGGTTGTCGCAAATCCTTTGGCACGCATCGTCGAAGACCTGAGCCGCGTTGAAAGGTTTGATACCGAAAAGATCACCCGCAGACCCTCAAAGCTTCGCGAACTTTCGAATCTTTCAGCGGCAACCGCGAATATGGCGGCAGGCCTATCGGCCTTTCGCAAATATGTACCAACTGATCTTGTTCGGATGCTGGTTGCAGAGGGGATCAAAACGCAGCCGGGCGGAGACCTAAAGCGAATTTCAGTTCTGTTTTGTGATGTGGCTGGTTTTACAGGGCTTTCGGAAAAGCTGGGCCCCGAAATTGTTCAGTTGATGGCGCCGTTCTTCAGCGCTGCATCGTCTGCTATCGCCCGGCATGATGGGACGATTGATAAGTTCATGGGTGATGCTGTCATGGCCTTCTGGGGTGCCCCGCGTGCCGACGCCGATCACGCCGAACATGCCTGCAGGGCGGCTTTGGATCTTGTCGAATTCGTTGCCGCAACAGGTATCAAAGATGATGAGGGGCACCCTCTGAGCATACGTGTGGGATTAAATACAGGCGATGCGCTGGTCGGGAATATCGGTTCAGAAGAGCGGTTGAATTATACAGCGATAGGCGACGCTGTTAATATTGCCAGCCGTCTTGAAGGTGCCAACAAGATTTATAGAACTTCGATTCTGATCGGCCCGGAAACGCGCCGTGCTGCAGGTGATTCAATCGTGGTTCGCGAGCTCGACACATTGGCAGTTTATGGTCGAACAGGTGGTCTGGTGATTTATGAGTTAATCGAAATGGCCGACAGTTCTGCGGGATCGCATTCATGGATAAAAGCTTACGAAGAAGGACTTGAGCACTACCGAAACCTCCGCTTCGAAGCGGCGATCCGGGCTTTCGAAGCTGCAGAACGAGGCCGGGGCGGCGATCAGGCTTCAGCTATTATGATAGAGCGCTCAAACACCTATCTGGTGTCGCCACCACCGGAGGATTGGAACGGGGTTGCTATAGCGGACTCCAAGTGAATTGACCGGCTTGGGCGATCACCAAGAAATGGTGCTTACACCGCAGTCTCCAGCGCCGCCGAACTATACACCTCGGTGCTGACCTCAAGGTTTCAGATGTAACAGACATCCAGCGTGCAAAATGCGACACGAAGGAGATCGTCTCCCGATGTTTCATTTTCAGGTAGGTGAGGGAGAGACGCATTGGCGGAGACCATTCAGACAGGTCCTTCAAGTGTCTTGAATGGGTCGCTAGCCTGTCAAAACTGAAAGCCAGGTGCCTGATTTTAGGATTCAAGCGCCTGAAGGATGGTCACAGCGATAATCTGTGTCACATCCTCTGCACTACAGCCCCGCGAGAGGTCGTTGGCTGGTTTGGCTAGCCCCTGAAGAACCGGTCCAATTGCCAGATAACCGCCTAACCGCTGGGTCATCTTATAGCCAATATTCCCGGCATCCAGATTTGGGAAAATCTTGATGTTCGCCTGTCCGGCAACTGTCGATCCGGGTGATTTGCGTTCGCCGATCGATGGAACAAATGCGGCGTCAAATTGCAGCTCTCCATCAACGTTCAATTCCGGGTGCTTCGCGCGGAGTATTTCTGTTGCGTTGACTACTTTGTCGACCGACGGATGGCGTGCGCTGCCCTTGGTTGAAAAGCTCAGCATCGCGATTTTTGGTTCTTCCCGCAGCAAGGCGCGCGCGGAAACCGCCGATGCAGCAGCAATACTCGCCAATTCTTCCGAATTCGGGTCTATTACTAATCCGCAGTCAGAATACAGCATCGCACGTGCACCGGGTTGTGCGTTTTCGGGCGGGTACATCAGAAAAAAGGATGACACCATTCCAGCGCCAGGTTTCATGCCAATGACCTGAATTGCGGTTCTGACAACATCGCCAGTTGTATGTACCGCTCCTCCCACTGTGCCTGTTGCGTGTCCGAGTCTCACCAGCATCGCCGCATAGACCAATGGCGTTTCCGCCGCCTGCCGCGCCTTGGCTTCGTCAACACCCTTGTGTTTTCGCAGGTTATAATACTCGGCTGCAAAAGCCTCAGTCAGGGAAGATTGGGCCGGGTCGTGGATCGAGATACCGTCGCCAGCTGATGCGCCCTCGGCGTGCAATGCGGCTTCAACCTCTGTTTTTGGTCCGACCAGAATGATATCGGCGACACCCGCACTATGTGCCGCCAGCGCCCCTGCTACTATCCGCGGGTCTGCTCCTTCGCTCAGCGCCACAACAGGGCGGGTTGTCGGCGCATTCGCCTTCAGCAGCTCGATTGGCGTCAAGGTCATCGGTACCCGTCCTTCTCCACTAGAATTGGCAGCAACGCTCGGTTGAGGACATTGGAGTACACCAATTGGCTTGCCCGTAGCTGCACTGCGCCGGTTCGTCTCACAAACAATGGTTTTGTTCAATGCGTCAAACGGCGCGCCGCTGCCGATAAGCGACCAGAAGTGGGCCAGTTGTTGGCTCGTCGCTGTCAAATCTGCGTGAACGGATCAGGAAGAACTCTGATCCCAGATCGGCGTGCAGTCTTCGCGGAAGGCGAAGCGTAAGAGGTGTTGTTCAATAATCTGTTTCCAATGTTCCAGATCACCGCGCGCGCGCGTTGTAGCGACAATCGACAGATAGTCTTGGGTCGCCGACATCTCGACAGATTTGCCATCCGAAAAGTTGATCCGGCCGTGCGTCTCGTTGAATTCAACCTCGGCCTTGTGCGACCAGTGCTTGCAGAGTTGTTGCAGATATTTGCTGCTGTTGGCCGAGGTCATCCGTCCCGATGCTGTCTGGTCAGGAAGCAGGCTCAACGCTTTTTGCGCGCTCGTGCGAATAGCGCTGGCAAACCGGGTTACATCAATGTCGGTGGCTACAAAGGTTGCACCCAGATCAAGACATTGGCGCTGCATCTCGGGGTCCGTAGTCAGAATACCTGCCGCCTTGCCAGCGGCCACTGTGCGTTTTATGGCATCAAGCACGGCGGCTTTGACCTCTGGGTGTCCTGCCTGGCCGATATGGCCCATATCAGCAGCCAGATCTGCTGGTCCAATAAAGACCCCGTCAACCTCGGTCTCCAGAATTCCATCAAGTGCCGCCATACCGGCACGGTTTTCAACCTGAACGATCAGACATATCTGGTCATCTGCAGTGGTGAGATAGTCGTCGATTGCGGCGAACATCGACGCCCTAGCTAAAGATGAACCGACACCGCGTGACCCAATAGGCGGATACCGAACCGCCCGAACCAGTTCTTCTGCCTGATCCTTAGTTTCAACCATTGGTACAAGGAGACTTTGAATACCCGCATCCAGATATTGCTTGATCAACCATGTTTCGCCGATCGGCAAGCGGGCGAGTGGTATGCTGTCGGAGGCTTCTATCACGCGCACCTGTTCCAGTATCGAGCGCAGATCATTCGGGGCATGTTCGCCATCTACCAGCAGCCAATCAAATCCGGCGGTTGCCGAGATTTCGGCGGCGTATGGACTTGCCAAGCCAATCCAGCAGCCCATTTGGGGGCGTTTTTCTTTTAGCGCGATCTTAAAGCGGTTTGTTGGGGCAGGCATGGCGAACTCTCTTTTAAGCGAAGCGAATGTCAACGGACCCAAACGCGCCGAAATCAGCATGGATTTCGGTCCCGGAAGGGCATTCGACCGGTCGGATAAAACTACCGGACAGGATAATCTGGCCGGGCTCAATGCTTTGGCCATATGTAGCCATGCGGCGCGCCAGCCAAACAACGCTTTCGATTGGGTCGTTCAGCACACCCGCTCCCAGTCCGGTTTCTTCGATTTCACCGTTGCGGAATGTCAGAGCTCCGACCCATCGCAGATCAGCAGCATCGATCTTATGACGCGCGGCACCCAACACAATGCCAGCATTGGCCGCATTGTCACTGATGGTATCGAACACGGTTCGGGTCTTGCCGGTCTCGGGGTCTACACGCTGGATCCGTGTATCGAGAATTTCGATGGCAGGTGCGACATAGTCAGTGGCTGCAATCACATCTTCTCGGCTCACGTTGTCTCCACCCAACGGAGATTTGGTGACAAAGGCGATCTCAGCTTCGATGCGGGGCTGAATGAATCGGTCGGCAGGCACGGTTGCGCCATTGTCAAAGATCATGTCGTCAAACAGGATACCGCTGTCAGGTATATCGATGTTTAGCGCGTATTGCATCGCTTTCGAGGTCAGGCCTATCTTCCAACCAACCACGCTGCGACCCTCGGCCAACTTGGCGCGATAGATTGCGTTTTGTACCTCATAAGCATCATCCATCCCCATCTCGGGATGACGCAAAGACAGAAGGCCGATCTGATTGCCGCTGCGTTCGGCGTCAAGCAAGTCTGCAGCGGCTTTTGCGTGCTCGGCAGGTGTCATACAATTTCGTCCTCGATGCCATTGCGCAAAGTCCCAATGCCTTCGACTTCGATTTCGACCACGTCGCCTGGCCTGAGGTATTTAGGCGGATCAAACCGCGCACCCGCGCCTGTGGGCGTGCCGGTAACGATTATATCTCCAGGCTGCAGGGTCATGAAGGTCGAGATATATTCGATCTCGCGTCGGATCGGAAACATCATGCGGTTCAGCGTATCGTCTTGACGTACCTCTCCGTTGACGCGGGTGACGATACGGGCGTCATCCAGCTGAGAGGCGTTGGTAAATGGCACCAGCCACGGCCCGATGGACCCAGAACGATCCCAGTTCTTGCCTTGCGTGACGTTGAATTTCGCGTGCCGGACCCAATCGCGGATCGTGCCTTCGTTGCACAGTGTCAGAGCTGCGATATGGTCATAGGCCTGATCCTTGGGGATACGTCGCCCTGTTTTGCCAATGACAATCGCAACTTCACCTTCGTAGTCCAATGTATGGTTTTCGGGGGGGCGAACGAGGTTTTGTTCATGGCCCGTAAATCCACTGGCGAAACGTGGAAACAGTGACATGTATTTCGGTTGCGCGCTGCCATCTTTGTATTCGGCATTCCGATCCGGAAAATTTACTCCAACGCACAGGATGCGCCGCGCATTGGGCATGACCATTTCATAGGTGAACTCGGTGTGTGTCGCAGGTTTGCTATTAGCGACCGTCTCTAGCTGGTCCAATGCACCTGCAGCTATAACATCATACAGAGATGGCCAGTGGGGAAAATCCGGCGAAAGGGCGATCATGCCCTTATCGGTAACAGCCCCGTAGAATAGTTCTTCATTGGCTGTGTAAGTTGCGTAGCGCATTGATTTTTGTCCTCGTCAGCGGGGTCCGGTCTCATACTGAATTTCAACTATTAGCCGCCACACTCAGGTTCTGATTTAGCAATTCGAGGGTTCAAACGGGGAAGATGACATTGGTCTGTCCGGTGCCCGAGCTGGGGAAGTACTCAGTCACGACCTCGCACTTCTTGTCATAGGCATCCCATCCCAGTGCGCCATACAGCATCGCCGTGTCGTGCATCGAACCTTCACCACAGCAGAAATTGGCATAGTCGCCCAGCATCTTGAGGAATGTGGCGTGGTCGCCGTTCTTCCACATTTCAAGAACGTGCAAGTCCATCTGGCGGTTGAATTCCGAGCTGATGGTAAATGTGCCGTTATTGGCAGCGTAATCCTTGTTGGCCCAGATCTTGTGCGACAGGGAACCGGACGCGACCAGCAGCACCTTCTCATCGCTGGCCTCGGCCGCCTCGCGAATGGCTTCACCGATGATCCGACTTTCGTCATGATCGTGAACCGTGGCCCAAGCAGCGACGGAGACGACCTTCATGTCATGCTCGCGGCTCATGAACCGCATCGGGACCAAAGTGCCATATTCCAGTTCAAGACTGTCCAGATGATGCGCAAGCGTATAGGTGCCCTTATCCGATGCGATTTTGGCAATCGCATCCCCCATTTCCGGGTTGCCCCGATACGAGTAAGGCAGGTTCTGAATGAACTGAGGGAATTCGTTTGAGGTGAACAGCCCCTCGAACTTCTCGTTCGCGTTGATGTGGAACCCGGCATTGATAACCCAATGGGTGTCACAAATAATCACAGTGGTCGCACCCAGCTCTTTCGCACGACGTGCGATTTCGCGGTGGCCGTCAATGGCTGGCTGACGTTTACCTTTTATCGGCCCTTCCTGCTCGGACATAAGCAGCGTGGGTACGTGGGTCATCTTTGCAGCAAGAACGATTTCGCCCATGATCTCCTCCTGAATTTTCAGTCTTTTGAGCGGGTTGGCCTACTATAGCTTACCCAATTGCATGATTTTGTGTTGCCCTGTGGCAAAACCGATATGCTTTTGTTCCATATAGAACTCAAAGCTCCAATCACCGCCATCGCGACCTATGCCGGATGCCTTTACCCCGCCAAACGGTGTGGGTAGGTGTCGAACATTCTCCGAGTTTACCCAAATCATCCCAGCCTCGAGCTTGTCGGTAAAGCTTAGGGCACGGGTTAGATCGTTGGTCCAGACATAGCCGGTCAGGCCATAGTCGGTGTCGTTCGCCATAGTCAGCGCCTCTTCCTCGGTCGAGAAGGGGATTGAGGTCAGAACGGGCCCAAATATTTCCTCGCGCGCAATCCGCATCTTGTTATTGGCGTTAGTGAACAGGGTGGGGCGGACAAAATAGCCTTCGTCGCCGACCTTTTCGCCACCTGCGGCGATCGTGGCACCGTCAGCCATAGCGATGTCAAAGTAGCTGGTGACTTTGTTGTAGTGTTCTTCGGTTACAATCGGGCCAATCTCGGTTGCTGGGTCCAGCGGATGCCCGACCTTGATGTTATTGACACGTTCAATCAAGCGGGCTTCGAATTCCTCTTTGATCGTATCTTGTACCAGCAAACGCGACGACGAAGTACAGCGCTCACCGTTGATCGAATAAATCATGAAGATTACCGCATCCAGCGCACGATCCAGATCGGCGTCATCAAACACGATCACTGGATTTTTTCCGCCTAGTTCAAGATGCATCCGCTTCAGTGTATCTGCCCCTTGCTTGGTGATAATGCTTCCGGTGCGGCTTTCCCCCACAAAAGCAATTGCTTTGATCGCAGGATGCTCAGTCAGACGTTTACCCACATCATGACCAAAACCGTTTACGGTGTTCAGAACACCTGGTGGAAGCCCGGCCTCTTCTGCAATTTCTACCAGCAGTCTTGCGGTTAGCGGGCTATCTTCGGCCGGTTTGTGAACCACGGTACAGCCTGCAGCCAACGCAGGAGCGATCTTCCATGTGCTCAGCATGAACGGCGTGTTCCATGGCGTGATCACACCCACCGGGCCAATTGGTACGCGGGTGGTAACATTCATCAAGGTTGGTGATTTCAACTGCTGACCGTCGCGGGCCTGCACCACCTGATCGGCAAAATAGCGAAAGTTCTCGGCCCCGCGCAAAGCCGCCTTGGACATGAACCGCCATGTCTGTCCCGTGTCCCAGCATTCGCATAGGGCAATCTCTTCGGCGCGCGTCTCGATTGCGTCAGCAATGTTGATCAGAATTTTCTTTCGTTCTGTTGCGGGCATGTCCCGCCACGCTGGAAATGCGTCCTTTGCGGCTTGGGCCGCCGCATCTACATCAGCCTCGGTGCTGCGGGCCACATCACAGATGATGCTTTTATCAACTGGTGTCATGGATTGAAACACACCACCAGAGCCATCGTGGTCTTTCCCATTGATCCGGTTTCTGATTCCAGTTTCCTTGAAACGGGTCAGATAGCCAGCCAGTTTTTCGATATTGCTGTCCAGTGCGCTCATGTATCAGGTCTCCTGACGGGCCGCGCCCATATGGTCGCGGATCGTGCCGGTTTTTGGGGAAAGCTCAGGGTCTATGTCACGCATTTCCAGCGACAATGCGATTGAATGGCGGGCCATGGCCGGGGCCAGATAAGTATTGGCTGCCTCAAAGATGCGCCGAGTGGCATCTTGTTTCACATCTTCACTGCGACCTGCGCGCAGGCGGATCGAGATGTCGATAAACCCGTGGGCCGGGTTTCCATCGGCGATGGCATAATGATCGACCCGCACCGCGCGAATGCGGATTCCGGGCATAGGGAAGGTATCAATATCCGCCGCTGTCGCACGGAGGCATTCGCACAGACCGCTCATGTCCACGATATTTTCGAGGTTTCCCGAGTAGTCGACGTGAAAATGCGGCATGGTCCCTCTCTACGATTATTTGATAAACATGTTAAGTAAAATGCTCGCTGGGGTCAAGCACTTTCCTTAACATATTAACCGTAGGGAAGGTGATATGGTCTTCCTAAGTGTGTAGGGGCAGTTCTTATGTTCTGGGACTTTACAGGTACTTAGGCGGGGCTAGTCCGGCATGAAACCAGTTTATGAAAGACACGATGGAAAAGACGGGAAGGCCCGTCGCTTTTTGAATATCCGGCGCGTAAGGGCACATATTGGTGCATTCCAACACGATGGCGCCAAGGTCAGGGTTGTCGGACTGTAGGGCAAGCGCTGCTTTGACATTGTCAGAGCGGGCTTGGTCCACATCCAATGTCAGTTTGTTATCAAGGATCGCCGAGGTAAATTCGAGGCCTCCTTCGGTTGTGCCGATTGGTGTGCCCTCGGGAACACGAGCTTTTCTTAGGTGTTCTTTGCTCAACGTCGATGCGGATATGGTTAGTACTCCGGCGTGTTTTCCCGCTGGCAAAACGCGATTGACCATCTCAACCTGCATCAATGAGGAGGTTGCTACAGGGACAGATACCGCGTCGGCCAGTTCTTCCTGAAACAGCGAGAGAAAGCCGCAATTGGTGGTGATCCCGTCCACCCCATCTTTGACAAGGTCTCTTGCAGCGTCGATAAACGCGTCCAGCAGCCCTTCTGCCCGTTGCCGGACCACAAGGTCAGGTGAAGCGTTGCGAACGATGCGATACAGCACCGGGAACGACCATGTCTGCGCATTCCCCATATCGCCGGGAATCCGCGGAAACTGGGCGTCCAGCATGAGAATCCCAACGGATGCACCATAGATAGATTTGCCGCCCTTCGCGATCATGACTGCGCCTCCTGAATGATGCGGGTTGAAATATCTTTGGACCCTTCCATGAAGATGCTGGATATCCCATGGCGCACCGCATCCTGCACCTGATCCATCCGCTTGTTGATATGGGTACCCAAAACCCGTGCAGCTTCATCGGCATCTCGGTCCATCAGGGCCTGCATGACACGTTTGTGCTCGTCTTTTGATCGCTGAACCCGGTCAAGGCTCATGGAAATCCAGCGAATATAGCGAATGCGTTCGTTGATCCGTGTCAGCGTCAGCAGCAACTCTTTGTTTCCGGATAGTTTGGCCATTCCTAGATGGAATGCCTCGTCCCGGGTCACCGCTTCTTCGACCGTCAATCCGGTGATATCGATACCGGTTGCATACAGCTCATCATGGAGCGCCTGCAATTGTTCTGAAGAGGCTTTAGTACACGCCGCTCGAACTGCGGCGGTTTCGATGATTTGGCGCAACTCGAACAAGTCAAAAATGCTTTGGGCATCCAGAGGGCGGCAAAAGAAACCCTGTCCCGGGCGAAAGTCGAACAATCTCTCTGCGACCAGCCGGTTCAAAGCCTCACGCAATGGGGTCCGGCTGACGCCCAATTCTTTCGATAGTGCGACTTCGTTCAATCGATCGCCGGGACGCAGGCGGAATGAGACCGCCATCGCCTTCACCTGATCGTAGATGTCATCAACGCGTGGACCCGCCATAAGCATTTCTCCTTGATCTACAGGTGCCACACGCCGTTCTTGAAATCAATATACAAATCTGTATACAGTACTGTGTGCAGGAAGAATCGAAAGGGCGTCTACCATGACGGGAACGAATTATCTGACCGGAGCCGAAGCAATGGTTCGTATGCTGGAAGCGCATGGAGTGAATCACATGTTTGGCTTGTGTGGTGATACAACCCTGCCGTTCTATGACGCGCTGGCCCGCATGGATCATGGCATTCAGCACATTCTGACCCGGGACGAGCGTCATGCAGCCTATATGGCAGATGGTTACGCACGGGTGACTGGTAAGCCAGGTGTGTGCGAAGGCCCTTCTGGGGGTGGGGCGACCTACATTCTACCCGGTGTGGTCGAGGCCAATGAAAGCTCGGTTCCTATATTGGCAATTACCTCTGATGTGGCAACGTCCAGTCGGGGGAAGTATCCGCTCACCGAGTTGGACCAGCCCGCGTTGTTCAAACCGCTGGCTAAGTGGAACACATCACTGGATGATGCCACGCGACTGCCAGCCATGGTGCGTGCTGCTTTTCGCGCAATGACAACTGGAACTCCCGGGGCCACACATCTTGCTCTGCCCTTTGACACTCAGAAAGCGCCGGTCGATGAGGCCGAGATATGGGCTGATGCCCGGCATCGCAGTTATCCAGCCGAGCGCGCAGGGCCTGATCCGGACGCGATCGAGGCGGCAGCAGAAATACTCGCAGGATCGAAATCCGCAGTGGCGGTCTGCGGGGGGGGACCTGTTTTGTCCGGAGCCACAGACGCCCTGCGCCGTGTTGCGGCGCTGTTGGATATGCCCATTGCCACGACAGTATCCGGGCAGGGTTCCATCGCCGAAACAGATACTCTTGCCTTGGGTGTCGTCGGGTCGAATGGCGGGGTACCTGCCACCCGTGCAGTGGTGGACGCAGCCGATGTCGTTCTTTTCATCGGCTGTCGTGCCGGATCAGTTACGACTGAACGCTGGAGAAGCCCCGCGCGCTATGCCACTATTATTCATATCGACAGTGACCCGATGGTGATCGGGGCCAATTATCCGACCGAGGTTGCAATTTGTGCCGACGCCCGATTGGCGCTTGAGGCTTTGGCACAGGCGCTGGAAGAAAAGAGTGATCTGCCAAAGCTTGGTGGTGCTGCCAAAGCCAGCGCCGCATGGGCGGCCAAGATGGCGGCCTTCAACTCACTCGCTGCTAGCTACGAAACACCGATCCGTCCCGAAGCGGTTATGGCCTCGCTGATGGACATTTTGGATGACGATGCGATTGTAGTCGCTGATCCAGGCACGCCATGTCCTTATTTCAGTGCACATTACCGCTGGCGGAAACCTGGGCGGCATTTCATCACCAATCGGGCCCATGGGGCGCTGGGGTATTCATTGGGTGCTGCGATGGGCGCACATATCGGGCGGCCTTCGGTCAAAACGCTCTCCGTGATGGGGGACGGCTCTTTTGGATTTACCTGTGGTGAGTTCGAAACCATGGTGCGGCACAACATGCCGATCACATCGATCGTGTTCTCGAATTCAGTCTTTGGCTGGATCAAAGCGGGACAGAACGCGGGGTTTGGCCAGCGCTACTACAACGTCGATTTCAACCGCACCGACCACGCCGCCGTCGCAAGCGCCTTCGGTGTGAAATCCTGGACAGTCAAAGACCCTGAGGATCTGCCGAAAGTTCTGAAACAGGCGATTGAGCATGATGGACCCACACTGGTCGACATCCATTCGCAACAGCTTCACGAGGCCGCTGCGCCGGTTTCGGAGTGGGTAGCGTAAGAGGCAATTGAAGGAGTCAATTGGGCCAGAAAATCCTGAGCAATCGTTGAAAGAGGACGCCCTTTGGCGGTGATGATTGCCAAATCCAACATCACGGCGGGTCGGAAGGGGCGGGTTTGATACCCGCTCTCGCCATCAAAGGTAACAGTAAAGGGGTCGATCATCGCAACCCCCATACCTTGCTTAACGAAGCTCAGCAGATTTTCGGACAGATGCGTGTGGATCTGAGTCCGCCAGGTGCGCCCCGCGGATTGGAAGATGTCCCTGGTCCGCCTGTGTGTTTGATGTTCAGGACCCATCACGATGAACGGTTCGTTTTCGAGTATCTCGGGTGTGAGCACATCATGGACAGCCAAAGGGCTTTCTTCTGGGAACGTTGCCAGCGTTTCAAACTGAAAGACTTGGTAGTTTAGCGTGTCATGCAGAATGGGCATCTCGACAACGCCGATTTCAAACAAGCCTGAGATTACCCACTCTTGAATTTTCGAGGAATATTGCGACTGAAAACTGACCGATAGGTTCGGGCGGCTTTTGGCGAAGCGAGCAATCTCACGCGGCATGAAGCCGAAGGATAAAAGATGCGGTGCGGCGATCTGCAATTGGCCGGGGTGCTTGTTCTGCAGATCCGTGACGGCCTGCGCCACGTGGTCTAGGCCTCGAACAACCGTATCAACCTCGCGATACAGCAATTCCGCTTCTGGCGTAGGCAGAAGACGCCCTTTGTTACGCTCAAATAGAGGTAGCCGCGCTTCTCGTTCGAGTTGGGCCAGAAGGTTACTGATACCCGGCTGTGAAATTCCAAGCACCGAAGCCGCGCCTGTCACGGTTCCGGTCTCCATTATTGCATGAAAGGCTTGTAGCTGACGAAAACGCAGGGACATGTTTTACAGTATCATTTTTTCTGATGATCTCTAGATAATATAGTATTTGAAATGATAGCTCGGTCAAGGCAGGCTCTCGCCATAGGCTGGGGGCGCAATGGGCAATCTGTCACAGAAAATCATAGGCTATGATCTTTGGCACCTTGAGTTGCCAGTTACCTCGCGCCGAGATCACGGTATTGGGTCCGTAGAAGGCGTCTGCGAAGTCGTTGTTCTGCGTCTCAAGTCCGAAGACGGTAACGAAGGGTTTGGTGAAGCTTCCCCTTGGTCCGTTTTCACAGGCACACCCGAAGCCACCTACGCAGCCCTGGATCGTTATCTGCGCCCACTCGTGGTCGGAGAGGTGGTCACTAATCGGTCAGCGATCATGGCGCGGGCGGCTTATGCGGTCGCACATTGCACCGAAGCGAAGGCCGCATTGGAGACTGCGTTGCTTGATCTTGCAGGCAGGATCAGCGGAATTCCGGTTTGGTCCCTTCTGGGTGGGCGGTGTCGTGAGACCATCCCGCTCAGTTGCTCTATCGCGAATCCAGATTTTGTGCAGGATATTGACCTCTTGGCTCGGTTGCAGGCGGATGGTGTTCGCCTTGTGAAGCTCAAAACCGGGTTCAAGGATCACGCCTTTGATATCATGCGACTAGAGTATCTCGCCCAGAACCATCCGGAGTTTTCGGTTCGCGTGGACTATAATCAGGGGCTCAGTATTGAGGACGCTCCCGCTCAGGTACGTGATGTTGCGCAATTCGCTCCTGATTTCATTGAGCAACCCGTTCGAGCCCACCATTTCGGTATGATGGGCAAGCTACGACAGATGATCGACGTACCGCTGCTGGCCGATGAGAGTGTCTTTGGCCCTGAAGATATGGAGCGCGCCGCGCGCGAGGGTATTTGTGATGGGGTATCTGTGAAAATCATGAAATCCGGTGGTCTGGCCCGGGGGCAGTCTGTGGCCCGTGTTGCTGCAGCACATGGTCTAACAGCCTATGGCGGCGATATGTTCGAGGCTGGACTGGCACATCTGGCAGGAACGCACATGATTGCGGCAACCCCCGAGATCACGTTGGGCTGTGAGTTCTACCAAGCTTCCTATTTCCTGAAAGAAGACATTCTGGAAAGCCCTTTCCAAGTCAGCGGCGGCGAGGTGGTCGTCCCTGACGCTCCTGGTCTCGGCAATAGGCCAGACATAGCCAAACTTGACCATTATGCAGTGGCAAAGGCGGTGGCGGCGTGAGCGAGAAGAAGACCATAGCGATCATCGGTGCCGGGATCGTCGGCGTGTCTGCTGCGGTATGGCTGCAGAGGGAAGGGCATAAGGTAATCCTGATCGACAAGGCGGGACCGGGGGAGGGGACCTCCCACGGCAATGGGGGCGTGCTGGCGTCCTGCTCGATTGTGCCAGTGACTGTTCCGGGGCTTCTCAGAAAAGCGCCCAAAATGCTGCTCAGCCCGTCGCAGCCATTGTTTTTGAAATGGGGGTACCTACCAAAGCTTGTCCCTTGGATGACCCGCTATCTGAGTCATGCGAATGCATCAGATGTGGAACGTATCGCTGCAGCTCTGACACCAATTGTTGGCGATAGCTTGAACGACCACAAAGCGCTGGCCGAGGGCACAGGCGCTGAAAAGTGGATTGTGCCCTCAGACTACCTGTTCCTCTACAAAGACCGGCCGCATTACAAGGAAGACGCATTTGGGTGGGACATTCGTCGTCGGAACGGTTTCATATGGGACGAGTTGGAAGGGCCAGCCTTCCACGCCTATGACCCGGTCTATAGTGAAGACATCGGTTTTGCTGCGAAGCTCTCGGACCACGGCCATATCACTGACCCGGGTCGCTATGTCAAAGATCTGGCGGCGTATGTGGAAGCAAATGGAGGGACGATCCTTCGGGCCGCGGTTGATGATGTGGTTCAGGAAAATGGAAAGGTAACCGGCGTTCGTACGGGTGGGGAAACCATCCCGTGCGACACTGCGATCGTAACCGCAGGCGTTTGGTCAGGACCTTTAGCCAAGCGTCTGGGCATTTCTGTTCCCCTTGAGAGCGAACGCGGCTATCATCTTGAATTGGTGGAGCCTTCTGCCATGCCGCGCAGTCCGGTCATGGTGGTTTCTGGCAAATTTGTTGCCACACCGATGGATGGCCGCATTCGTTTGGCTGGCATTGTGGAGTTTGGCGGGCTTGATGCGCCACCCTCGCGCGCGCCGTTTGAATTGATGCGCAAGAATGCCCGGATGGCTTTCCCGGGTTTGAAATGGAAGGAGGAAGTGGAATGGATGGGGCACCGCCCTGCACCAACTGACTCGATCCCAATTATTGGTGAGGCTCCGGGGATCAGCGGTGCGTATATGGGCTTTGGGCATCATCACATAGGCCTGACAGGCGGGCCGAAAACGGGGCGACTTCTGGCCCAGATGATTGCGGGCAGAACCCCGAACACAGACATGGGCGTCTACGCACCCTCGCGTTTCGCAACATAGAAATGACTGGCGAAAAACGCCGGCGTCTCAAAACTTAACAGGGAGAAACATGATGAAAAAACTGACAAGCCTTCTGGCGGCAACCGCTCTGACAGCTGCCGCAGCCGCACCGGCAATGGCCGAGAAATGGGATATGCCGATGGCCTATTCGGCATCGAATTTTCATTCAGCCACGGGCGCGGAATTTGCCAAATGCGTGACCACCGGCACGGGTGGAGAGATTGAGATTGTCACGCACCCTTCTGGCTCGCTGTTCAAAGGTGCCGACATCAAGCGTGCGATCCAGACCGGGCAAGCCCCAATTGGTGAGCGTCTGCTCTCTGGTCACCAGAACGAAAACGCTCTGTTCGGGTTTGACTCGATCCCGTTCCTGGCAACGTCATTTGATGACAGCGCCAAGCTTTGGGACGCTGCTAAACCTTCGATTGAAAAGCTGCTGGCCGAGCAGAACCTGACCCTGCTTTATGCCGTGCCATGGCCACCGCAAGGTCTGTACTTCAAGAACGAAGTGAACTCGGTTGCGGATATGGAAGGGATCAAGTTCCGGTCCTACAACAATGCCACTTCGCGGCTGGCCGAGTTGACCGGGATGCTGCCGGTTACCATCGAGGCGGCTGAGATCAGCCAGGCCTTTGCAACCGGGGTGGCGGATTCCATGGTGTCGTCTGGGTCGACTGGCTATGACCGCAAGGTCTGGGAAAGCCTGAACTACTTCTATGAAGTGGATGCCTGGTTGCCGCGCAACTACGTGATGGTCAACTCGGATGTCTGGGCCGGTGTTTCGGATGCGAACAAGAACGTCATCAAAGGTTGTGCAGAACTGGCCGAGTATGCAGGTAACTGGCGCGCCAAGGAATATACCGGCTTTACGCTTCAGGGTCTGCGCGATGGCGGTATGACCGTTGGTCCTGCGTCCGAGCAAATGACGAATGAGCTGAAAGAAATCGGCGTCACCATGACGAACGAGTGGCTTGAGGCCGCTGGTGACGAAGGCAAAGCCATCGTCGACGCGTTCAACTCTCAGTAACCATTCCAATGCGGGCGGCGGCCCTACCTGCCGCCTGCTCCCAATCCACAAAAAACACAGCGGGGACAGCATGACGGCAATGCGAGGGCTCAGGTCCGTACTGGATTTCATCTATCTGGCAGCAGGGGTTCTGGCGGCGCTCAGTCTGATTGCCATTCTGGTGCTCATTGTGGTGCAAATGCTGGCCCGTTGGACCGGCGAAGTCTTTCCCGGCGCACCGGATTATGCAGGATACGCGATGGCCGCTGCGTCTTTTCTGGCCTTCGCCAACGCGCTGAACCGGGGCAGCCATATTCGGGTGTCCATCCTCTTGAATGCGGTTCCCGATGGCTTTCGCAGAATTCTCGAAATCTGGTGCTTTGCCATCGGCTCTGCCATCATGTGGTACTTCTGCTGGTACGCCTATCGATTTGTGTACTGGAGTTGGAAGTTCAACGACATAAGCCAGGGGCAGGACAAAACCGCCCTTTGGATACCTCAATCAACCATGCTGATCGGAGCCGTCATTCTCGCCATCGCGCTCACCGATCACTTGTTCCACGTCCTGTTCAAAGGTGATCACGGCATCACCCGTGATCTGGCCGATCAGAGCCACGGAGAGTAAGAGCATGGAGAATATATCCGTCATTATCCTCTTCCTCTTTGTCCTCTTCACCTTGCTGGGCACCGGTGTCTGGGTCGGTCTGGCCCTTATGGGCGTCGCATGGGTCGGGATGGAACTATTCACAACACGCCCTGTGGGCGATGTGATGATCACGACTATCTGGTCAGCGTCGTCATCCTGGACGCTGACCGCCTTGCCGATGTTCATCTGGATGGGCGAAATCCTCTACCGCACGCGATTATCCGAAGACATGTTCAAAGGGCTCTCACCGTGGATGGCACCTTTGCCCGGAGGCTTGGTCCACACGAATATCGTAGGCTGTACAGTGTTTGCTGCGGTCTCGGGGTCTTCCGCGGCCACGCTGACTACGGTTGGCAAGATGTCGATCCCGGAACTGCGAAAGCGCAACTACCCCGAACGCATGGTCATCGGCACACTAACCGGAGCGGCAACGCTTGGGCTAATGATCCCACCGTCGCTGACGTTGATCGTCTATGGGGTGACGATCAATGAATCGATTACCAAGCTGTTCTTTGCGGGTATTCTGCCTGGCCTTGTGCTGGCTGCGATGTTCATGGGCTACGTAGCCATCTATTCCAAAGTTGGCAAAGACTGGAACCCCAACGACGAGGGCAAGTTGACGTTTTCCGAAAAGGTCAAGAACTCTCGTTTCCTATTACCGGTGATCTTGCTGATTATGGTGGTAATCGGGTCCATGTATCTGGGATATGCCACCGCGACCGAGGCGGCCGCATTTGGCGTGATCGGAGGTCTGTTGTTGGCCGCGGGGCAGGGGTCGCTGAATTGGAAGACCTTCACTGAAAGCCTGATGGGCGCGACCCGCACCAGCGCAATGATCGCCCTGATCCTTGCAGGCGCTGCGTTCCTGTCACTGTCGATGGGCTTTACCGGCCTGCCGCGGGGGCTGGCTGACCTGATCGCGGGGTGGGAGTTGACACGGTTCGAACTGTTGATGGTCCTGCTGGTTTTCTATGTCATTTTGGGTTGTTTTCTCGATGGGATTTCTTCGGTCGTGCTGACCATGGCCGTTGTCGAACCGATGATCCGTGACGCCGGAATTGATCTCATCTGGTTCGGGATTTTCATCGTCGTCGTCGTCGAGATGGCGCAGATCACACCGCCCATCGGGTTCAACCTGTTCGTGATGCAAGGGATGACCAACCACGAGATGAGCTATATCGCGCGTGCTGCAATCCCAATGTTCCTGATCATGGTGCTCATGGTTTTTGTTCTGATCTGGTTCCCTGAACTGGCCACCTGGTTGCCTGAAAACTTGCGCCAAAGTCCGGGCGGGTAGAACGCCTTGAACCCGCTTCACCTCGCGGCACGTCACGGACCATATGTCTTGGTGTCGGGGCTTATCGCAGGTCTTTTGTTGCCGGGGCTGGCCGAACCAATGCGGCCGTTCCTGCCACCCTTGGTCATGGTGTTGCTTTTTCTAACGCTGCTGCGGATGAAACCAGGTGCCATTTTGGGTTCGCTGGTTGATCTGAAGCATGTTGCCGTAACAATCGTTGCCTTTCAGCTGGCCACGCCGCTGTTGGTGGCTGGGGTAGGTATTGTTGGTGGCTGGACTGATACTCCGGTCTTTCTGTCGTTGCTAATCATGGCAGCGGCTCCATCTATTTCGGGCAGTCCCAATATGTGCCTGATGATGGGATATCCCGCGGAATACGCGATGCGGCTGGTCGTTGCGGGGACTGCTGTGCTGCCAATTACCGCCTTACCAATTTTTTGGCTGATGCCTGAATTGGGTGATATGCAAGCTGTGCTGATGACCACCCTTCGATTGTTTCTTACGATCGTGGTCGCTATCCTCTTTGCCGTTGTGTTGCGGAGGACGGTTCTTCGCGCGCCGTCAGACGCCACGCTTCTGAATATGGAAGGCGCGGCAACGATCACGCTTGCCGTATTTGTGGTCGGCCTGATGCCATCATTGAGTGCGGTGGCCATAGTTAACCCAGGTGTGGCGACATTTTGGATTGTGTTTGCTTGTGTTATTAATTTTGGCGCTCAGGTGGTCTCGTTCCGATTGACGCGCACTAGTCTCCCTCCGGCAAAGGCAACAGCGGTTTCCTTGATAGCTGGAAACCGGAACATTGCTATCTTCTTCGTCGCGCTACCCCCCGAACTGACTTTGCCTATCATGGTATTTATCGGCGCCTATCAGATCCCAATGTATCTTACGCCGCTGATCATGGGTCGGTTGTATCGGCAGGCAGATTCAGTGGCTTGACTTTCTAAGTTACGGATGCGGTTAGCAAACTCGTCAGAATGCTTATTCAACAATCAAAGAAACGAATGTCTAATTCCAACTAAGAAATGTTGACCATATAGCGACCAGATTTCAACGCATGCCTGATGCGCGCGATACTTGGAGTGTAGAAGCAAATCGGAAATTTAAGTTGGACAATTTGGGAGCCGATTATTGGGGTGTTATTGCTAGCTTGATCGTTGGACCAACCGAAGCACTCGTGATTTTTTTGACAGCCCATTTAGATAGATGGCTGCGCTGCTGACACCGACCTGGTGGATTGGCCCTGAATAACCCAGCTTTCAACAAACTTGAATGGCCTCCAATTGAGCCAGGTGGATTTCATAATATCCTCTTTTGTGCCGATGCTCATCGCTCTGATTTCGTAGGCTGGCTCTCTGGGGAATGGCTCTGTGACCTCAGGCGGCCATTGCAACGGGCTTTCCGTTTGCGATTGTTCTGGCGCTGACTTGCGTGTCGATCTTCATCGGCTTGGCGAATAAACGACGCCGTCGCTAGGGTGTAATAAAAAATTGCCCGGCTAAATGCCGGGCAATTTTCATTGTTAGGTATAAAATTACATCTCGTGGCTGGTCACATCTGTGTGTGATCGCCAACTCCGACGCCGACATAGGTCTCAAACCCTGAGCCTAACACCAACGCGGAAGAGTAGATGTTGCGCAGATCAACCATTCGGGCCGATTTCATAGTTTCTGCCAGGTCATTCAGATTCAAGGCACGGAATTCGTTCCACTCTGTCAGCAAAACAACAACATCAGCTTCTGCGGCCGCGGCATAAGGATCATCCAACCATTCGACACCCGGCAGCAGCGCCTCGCCTTCGGCACGACCTTGCGGATCAACCACGCGCACACGGGCACCGCCACCAATTAGGGCCGGAACGATCGTCAGAGACGGTGCATCGCGCATGTCGTCAGTGTTGGGTTTGAAGGTCACACCCAGCACCGCAACCGTTTTGCCGTTGAAGTTGTCGTCGCAGGCTTCCCGGATCTTTTCGATCATCCGCTTCTTGACCTCGTCATTGACGCGGATGACGGTTTCGGTGATCTGCATTGGATGCGCGTGATCCTGCCCGATCCGTGCAAGTGCAGCGGTATCTTTCGGGAAACAAGAGCCACCATAGCCGGGCCCGGCGTGCAGGAATTTGTTGCCAATCCGTCCATCAAGACCGATGCCACGTGCGACCTCCTTAACATCGCCACCGGCACGTTCACACAGCCCCGCAATTTCGTTGATGAAGGTGATTTTTGTCGCCAGAAATGCGTTTGCGGCGTATTTGATCATCTCGGCACTTTCCAGATCGGTGGTTAGGATCGGGAAATCCCGCAGATAGAGTGGGCGATATATTTCCGCCATAACCTCTGCAGCGCGTTCGCTTTCGACGCCTACAACAACACGGTCAGGGCGCATAAAATCATCAATTGCTGCACCTTCGCGCAAGAATTCTGGGTTCGAAGCTACATCGAAACTCGCCTTGGGATTGGCAGCTGATACGACTGCATGAACCTTGCGATTGGTACCAACCGGGACAGTCGATTTGGTGACTACGACCGTATATTCAGTTATAGCTTGCGCGATCTCTTCGGCTGCAGCCATCACATAAGTCAGGTCAGCATGGCCATCGCCGCGTCGAGTTGGCGTTCCGACTGCGATGAACACAGCGTCTGCTCCATCGACCGCTGACGCTAAGTCAGTGGTGAATGTCAGACGGCCTGCAGACACATTCTTGGCCATAAGTACATCGAGGCCCGGTTCATAAATCGGCACCTCGCCGGCCTGAAGCATTTCGATCTTGCGCTCAGATTTGTCAACGCAAACAACGTCGTGCCCGAAATCTGAAAAGCAAACTCCGGACACCAGGCCGACATATCCGGTACCAATCATAGCAATACGCATTAATCAAATTCCTTCTTTTTCCCGCCAGCGGTGCGCTTCCGATTGGAACCACACACTTAACCATTGCTCAGCGTATGGGCGCAGTACCGATATTGGTGTCCGGAACATTCCACCGGGATGCAACTCTTCGCGACGGAATATGCCCTTTAGGGGGGGATGTTCAAGTGAGTTTGTTTACTCTGACGGTGGTGTTCAAACCATTGAATAAGAGCATTGGTTGTTTGTCCGGTGAAGAATGACCGATAAGTGACAATAGGGTTTTTGCTGCTGCCAACATAAGGTTAGGGTGACCGACAACGATACGTGATCGCTCAAAACAATCAGGGCATAAAGGCGTCGCTCGGATCGAGGTGTTCTTAAATCGCCTCACCCAGCCATTTGAATACGAGCTTTGCGCGGTCGGATGAGGTGTTGTGCAGTTTAACGTAAAAATCCAGTTGTGATGAAATGGTCTGCGGCAACAACTTAACGAGTTTGCCGGATGCGACTAGCTCCGAGGTCAAGCCCTCCCATCCTAAAACTGCCCCCATATCGTCTTGAGCGGCCTGAAGCGCAATCGTGTAATTGTTGACGCGATGGGCGGAGTTCAAAGGGCCATCATACCCCAGTTTTTGGGTCCACGCGCGCCAGTCAGTCCATCCGGTATCCGGGGCATCAAGATGAATGAGTGGAAGCCCAGCGATTTCGTCGACCCGTTCAATCGGGTTTTGTTCTGCAAACCGGGGGCTGCATAAGGCCATGATGTTGTCATGAAACAGCGTCTTGAAAATACCCGTTTCACGGCTGGAATCTCCGTAATGGATGCTCAGATCACACTTCGACGAGTCGACGCCGAGATCTGTCACAACCTGCGTAACGGAAACATGTCCGTGTTGTTTCCAGAATTGGGCAAGGCGTGGTGTGAGCCAGAGTGAGCTTACCGCTGTTGTCGAGCGGATCGTCACGCCTTTTTTGTCGTACTGGCGCCGCAATTGCCCAAGGGCCTCGCTGATCCCTTCTAGGCTGCGTTGCAGTGAGACAAGTAGGTATGCCCCACTTTCAGTCAGTTCAACACCGCGATGATGGCGCACAAACAACCCGCATTGCAGTTCATTCTCTAGCGCTTTGACCTGATGGCTGATCGCGGCCGGGGTGACGTTGAGTTCTTCAGCCGCGGTCTTGAAGCTGACATGCCGCGCGGCTGCTTCGAAGCTGATCAGCGAACTAAGAGGTGGTAGATCGTAGGGACGGTTGGGCAAGATGTTTTGACCTGTGATGGATCGATTGCCTGATAAATTAAAGGAGATCGTCTGGCTATAGACTTATTTCATCTAACTCAGAGTGAATCTTTTTGCAATTGTCGGCCAACGGTTCCCGATGAAAATGCTCCCCAACCGGTTTGCAATGCGATCCCTTGTTGGTCGTGCACAGTTTGAAGGAGTTGCGGAATGCAGTCACATGCAAAAGTCGTGGTTGTCGGAGGAGGTTGCGTAGGGGCGTCGATCCTTTACGGGCTGACAGAACATGGCTGCACAGATGCGGTCATGCTGGAACGTACAACACTAACCTCCGGCTCGACTTGGCATGCAGCGGGTCTGTTGGTGACCTTCGTGCGGTCGCACAATGTGTCGAAGATGACGATGGAAACCATCCGCATCTATACTGAGGTTGAAGAAAAGATGGGCAGCTCGGTCGGGTTGCGGAAGGTTGGTCAACTGCGGGTCGCCAACACTGAAAAGCGCTGGGACGAGTTCCAGTCTTATATCTCGATTGCCGAGGCGGCTGGCGTACCTTGCAAGCTACTGACCCCTGAAGAGATTACCGAAGTCCATCCGTTGCTAAACCAGAGCCCGGACATTCGGGGTGGTATCCTGCACACCGAAGACGGGTACGTGAATCCGGCCGATATCACCATGGCTCTGGCCAAGCTGGCACGCGATGCTGGTGCCAAGGTTTACCAGAACACCGAGGCTCAGGCCTATGAAAAGCTGGATAACGGCCATTGGAAAGTGACCACCAACCAGGGTGAGATCACATGTGAGCATCTGATCTTCGCGACTGGCAACTATGCCCGCGAAAACGCACGCCGCGTGGGGTTGGATCTGCCCTGTATTCCGATCGTTCACCAGTATTGGACCACCGAGACCGTACCGCTGCTGAAAGAGCGCCGGGCGGAGGGCCTGCCAGAATTCCCGATCCTGCGGGATGAAGATTACGGCGCTTATCTGCGCGAAGATGTGGGCGGCATCCAGTTCGGGCCCTATGAATTCACCAAAGACCTCAAGCTATTTGCCGAAGACCGCGTGCCACCGGAATTTGGCGCTGATCTACTGCCCGAGGATTTCGACGCCGTGGAAACTCAGTGGGAACGCGCGATTGAAAGGGTGCCCACACTGGGTGAGGTTGGGATCAAAGCCAACACCCGCGGTCCATTTCAGATGACACCGGACGAGCTGCCTTTGGCCGGTCCAGCGCCGGGACATGAAAACCTCTGGCTGGCCGAAGGCATGCCCGGTGGCATTCTGTGGGGCGGGACGGTTGGCAACCGTCTGGCCAAGTGGATCGTCGATGGCGATCCGGGCATGGATATGTCGGAACTCGATCCGCGCAGGTTCTCGGATTATGCCTCCAAGCGCTGGACCATGGATAAGGTGCGCGAGACATGGGGCACCCATATGGATGCGCATGTGCCGGGCGAGGACTTCCCCGATGCGCGTCCTATGAAGACCGTCGGGTCATATGATCTGCTGACCGCACAAGGAGCAGTCTGGACCAGCTTCAATGGCTACGAATTCCCGCGATGGTTCGCCAAATCACCCGAAGAAGCGATCCCCGAACACAGCTTCCGTCGCACCAATCATATGGAGCGGGTTCAGAAAGAGGTGCGAACTACACGTGAAGAAGCTGGTTTCATCGAAATGTCTCCGATGACCAAATTCACCGTTCGCGGACAGGGGGCCGCACAGTGGTTAGACAGCATCATGGCCAACAAACTGCCAAAAGTGGGCCGCATGACCCTGTCGCTGATGCTGAACGACAAGGGCGGCATGGATGCGGAATACACCATCGTGCGCTATGCCGACGACGATTTCTACCTGATCTCAACACCGAACTGGCGGGCCTATAACTGGGACCAACTACAGCGCGCGCTGCCGCGCGACGGGTCTGTCGTGATCGAGGACATCTCAGAGCAGCTGGGCGTGATCGCGCTAGCCGGGCCCAAGGCACGCGAAATCTTACAGCCGCTGACGGACAATGATCTGTCAAATGAAGCCTTCCCGTGGCTCTCGGCGCAGATGGGTGAGGTGGGCTATGCCAAAGGTGTGCACCTGCTGCGTGTCTCGTATACCGGAGAGCTTGGATGGGAACTGCATCACCCGGTTGGGTACAATCGCCACCTCGTTGATCTGCTGCTGAAGACCGGCGTGAAACCCTTCGGTCTTGAGGCGCTGGAATCGATGCGACTTGAGAAATCCTATCGCGCCATCAATCGCGAGATTTGCAAGGACCTGACACCCTATGAGGCCGATCTGGGCCGTTTCGTGGCGATGACAGAAAAGATCGGCGGGCAGGTGGCCGAACGTGACTTCATCGGCAAAGCCGCGCTGCAGAAGCAACAGGCCGATGGTGGATACAACACGCTGGTCACACTGAAGCTGCCGTTCTGCGATACCTCGGTGATGTTCGACGAAGGCGTCTATGCCGATGGTAAGTTGATCGGGCGGGTCACCTCGGGCGGGTTCTCGTTTTACTGCAACCACGACATTGCGATGGCACTGGTGCCACAGGACATGACGGCACCCGGCACCAAAATGCAGGTGCTTATCCACAATGAAATGCGCGAGGCCGAAGTGATCGATACCTGCGCCGTTGATCCCACCAGCACCCGCGCCCGCGCCTGATCCGGAGGAATTGAGATGGCAGAAGTCAAAGCACGCTCGGGCCGTGGCGGCGGACGTGCCGCGCGGGTCAAGGCTCGCACCAACCCGCCCCCCGTCTACCTGTCGACGCTCAACCGCAAGGTGGGACCAATTGATCTGCTTGGCCCCGAAGGCGTTGAGAAGATTCACAACGCCGCAATGACGATCCTTGAGGCAACAGGCATTGAATTCCGTGACCCCGTCGCCTTAGCCGACTGGAAGAAATACGGTGCGGATGTGCAGGGTGAACGGGTGCGTATCGGGCGCGAGATGCTGATGGACCTGATCTCGGCCGTTCCCCCAGAGTGGGGCTATGCCGCGCGCAACCCGGAACGCTCGCTTCGGGTGGGCAATCAGCATTCGGTCTTTGCCAACGCTTATGGTGCGCCGTTTGTCTACGGTCTGGATGGCGTGCGCCGCCCTTCGATGCTTGAGGATGCACATAATTTCTTCAAGCTCAGCCAAATGAGCCAGTCGATGATGGTGCCGGGTATTTTGCCGGTTGAGCCGCAGGATGTGCCCGTCCCGCAACGCCATCTAGAGTTGGTTCATGCCGCACTGACCTTGACGGACAAACCGATCAAAGGTTCGGTGCTGTCGGAACAGGCGGCACTGGATTCGGTTGAGATGACTCGCATCGTGTTTGGTGAGGAATTTGTCGACAACAATGTGGTAATGGCGGCCCTACTGAACTGCAACACACCGCTCGTCTGGGATGAGACCATGTTGCAAAGCTTGCGCGTCTATGCCGCTGCCAACCAGCCCTGCCTGCTGTCGCCCTTTGTCCTTGCCGGGGCAAGCACACCTGCCAGCCCGCAGGGAGGTGTCGCGCTGCTGATCGCCGAATCGCTGGCGGGAATGGCTTACAGCCAGATCATTCGGCGCGGAGCACCGATGGTATTGGGCGTCGCGATCATGGGCGTTTCGATGAAGACAGGCGCACCGATGATGGGGTCCCCGGAGCCCGGCTTGATGAACCTTTTGGTGGGTCAGATGGCGCGGTTCTACGGTGTGCCGTGGCGAACCTGCACGATGTGGACCGGATCGAAATCCCCGGATATGCAGGCGGCGTTCGACACCGCAAATACCATGTGGCCGGTGCTGCTGGGCGGTGCGAACTACATCGTCCACTCGGCGGGCTTTCTTGAGGGCGCGCTTGGGGTCAGCTATTCGAAATGGGTGCAGGACGCATTGCAGTTAGAGAACTTCCACCGTTTCTTCAGTGGCCTGCAAGAGGAGAATCTGGACGCTTTGCTGGGCGACATCGAAAACATCGGACCCGGCGGACATTTCCTAGGCACCGACCACACGCGTGAGAACCCCATGCACATGAACCACTTGCAAAACAATGACAGTTTTGAACAGTGGGAAGCTGAGGGCTCGAAAACCGCCGAAGTCGTTGGTACGGAAGAGGCGCAGCGTATGCTAAACACCTATGTGCGGCCGCCAATGCCGGATGATCAGCGCGGTGCGTTGGATGAGTTCGTCGCCAAAAAGCGGTTGGAATACAGCGCTTGATTAATCTGGAAAGCGGGCGCTAACGTGCCCGGTTCATAACCCAAGGACAGGATCATGCACATGACCGATGACTCGACGACAACGCTCTCACTCGACGAGGTAAGGGGCTTGGCCAGGTCTGTCTTTGTGGCTGCGGGAGTGGATGAGCACGGTAGCGCAGTATTGGCCGATCTTGTTCGAATGAGCGAACGAGACGGGCCACGAAGCCATGGCCTACGAATGTTACCTGTTTATGCGCAGAGCTTTGCTTCGGGCTACGCCAACCCCGCCGCCAACCCGAGTGTTGAACGTATCGCTCCGGGTGTTTTGCGGGGGGATGGCGACAATGGTTATTACCAGATCGTGGCCGCCAAAGCGCGGAACGAGCTTATTGAGATGGCGCGCGAGAACGGGGTTGCGGCATTCAGTTGTGCCAATTGCCACCATCTGGGGGCGTTACGGTTCGATACCGGTTCGTTAGCTGAGGCTGGACTGGTCGCGCTAGGTGTCGTGAACTCGCTTTCCATGGTGGTGCCACAAGGGGGCGTTCGCCCGGTTTTTGGCACCAATCCGATGTCTTTTGCCTGCCCTCGACCTGGGGGTGAGCCGGTCGTCTGGGATCAGGCATCGTCCATGGTGGCACTTATGGATATTCGCATGGCAGCTGCGGAAGGGCATGATTTACCACGTCCTGCAGGGCTTGATCCAGAGGGACAGCCGACACGTGACCCCAACGCCATACTGGAAACCCGCAGTTTGTTGCCATTTGGTGAACACAAGGGAGCAGCGATTGCATTCCTGATCGAGGTCCTCGGTGCAGCACTGGCTGGCGGAACCTTGTCCGTCGACAACGCCAAGCGCGAAGCGCACGGGGCGTTAAATATCAAAGGCGGCAACACGCTGATCGCAATTGATCCGGCGCGGTTTGGCAACGAAGCGTTTGGAGAATATGTCCAGCGCATTTGCGGCGAGATTGAAGGTAATGGCGATGCACGCGTCCCCGGAGATGGAAGGTTGAAGAATCGCGCTGCTGCCGAAGCGGATGGAGTTAGTGTCACTGCTGAATTGATGGCACAACTGCGCGAACTTCAGTAGAGGCCGCACGAATGTCTCGGGTCGTTGTAATCGGTGGCGGTGTTGTCGGAATTTCCTGTGCTTTAACACTGCAGTCGCAGGGGCACTCTGTCACGGTCGTTGAACCCGGACCGGTGGGTGAGGGGGCAAGCTGGGCCTCCTGCGGCTGTATCGCGGTTGGCGAGATCGTGCCTTTGTCGCAGCCGGGGATGCTGATGAAAGTGCCGGGTTGGTTGCTGGATTCCGAGGCCCCGCTTTCTTTGCGGCCAGCCTCGGCATTGAAGCTGATTCCTTGGTTTGCGCGGTTCACAGCCAATGCGCGGCGTTCGAAGATGCGGGCGATTACCGCCGATCTGGCACAACTCACCTTTGCTGCCACTGATGATTTCAAAGCGCAGCTCGCAGATGTTGGTCACCCAGAACTTTTGGTTGAGCGACCAGTGATCAAGCTGTTTGATGATGACAATGACCTTGCGACCATGCGCGCAGCCTTTGATCTCGCGCGTGAGTTCGGGTGCACCATCGACCAGGTATCAGGCCATGAAGCGCATGAGATGGACCCCGCTATTGCGCCCGATTTCAAATATGCAGCGCTGTTACGGGATTGGAGCTTTGTGACGGATCCAAAACTGTTGGTCGAAATTCTGATGCAGAGCTTCACCCAACGGGGCGGGGAGATTGTCTCGAATGCAGCGGTCGACTTTACTCGTGATGGTCAACATATCCAAAACGTGCATACCGGCGACGGGCGCACGCTTAGCGCGGATGAGTTTGTAGTTGCCGCAGGCACGCATTCGCGCGTTTTGGCTAAGAAGTTGAATATTCCACTGCGCATGGAGGGTGTTATCGGATACTCAACTGCTTTGCACGACAGTGGAATCGATCTGCGCCACACGGTGTTTTACGCAAAGGGCGGGTTTGGCATCACCCCTTATGAGGATGCGCTGGCCGTGGCAGGCACCGCAGAGTTTGCGGACTTGAATGCGCAGCCCGATTGGAACCGGGCCGATGTACTGGTCAAACGTGCGCACCGTGTATTGCCGGGGTTGCGGACTGAGAAATTTGAGCGCCGCATGGGTCGTCGCCCTTTTACGCCTGATACACGCCCGATCATTGGCCGCAGCAGGCGTCTGACCAATGTCACTTTTGCTACGGGCCACGGGCAACTGGGTCTGACATTGGGAGCGACGACGGCGCGACTTGTTGCAGATGTAATCGCTGGCAGGGTACCGAGCATCGATATACAGGCCTTCAGCCCGGATCGGTTCTAAAACTAAGCCAGAGCCCGCCCAATTCCTTATGGGCGACGTAAGATGCCACCAAAAGCCCGATCATCCATCCAGTGATCACGGCACAGGCGGTTCCATACCAGACACCGATTTCGTTGAAGCCGAGAACGCCGATAAAAATCCAGACAAAAAAAGCGACGCCAAATCCCTGACGATAGAGGCTGATCCATACTGTCCAGATTGGCCGTTTTAGCGCCTGCAGCAGCGAGTTGATTGAAAACAGCATCATATAGAATGGAAGGATCAGACTATCGACACGTAGATAGCTGAGCCCCACGCGAATAACTTCGGGATCATCGGTAAAGAGACCCAGCAGAGACCGGCCAAATATCCACAGGATAGGGGCCGCAATAGCGGTCATGACCAGCCCGACTTTCCAGCAATAAAACAGGGCTTCGCGCACCCTTTCATAGTCCCGTGCCCCGAAATTCTGAGATGCGATGGGAAGCAGCGCACCAGTGACCCCGAGCACAGGCAATAGCAGAATCTGCTCCAACCTAATAGCGACACCGAAGCCCGCAATCGCGTGCTCGCCGAAGATTTTCAACGCGAACTGCACGACAAAACCTGATAGGAGCATCACGATGAACGATGTGGCCGTTGGAAGGACTTGAACTGAGATTTCCTTGAACTTTTGCAGGCGCGGAATGAAATTTCTTGCCCGCATGCGCCTCATTCTTCGGCGTCTGAGCACCTGGCGGATCATGAACACCATCACACCGGTTTGGCTGATTACCGTAGAAATGGCGAGGCCATCGAACCCGATGCCGGGGATCAAGCCCGGGATACCAAAGATCAACAACGGATTGAGGCCAATATTGGCAAAAAACGCAACGATAAGAGCGCGTTGCATCGAAACCGCGTCCCCATGTGCTTGAAGAATTCCGTTGCATCCAAAGGCCAAAAGGAACCCGGGCAGGGCCAGTAATAGCCAGTAGAAATAGCGTAATCCCGCTTCGCGATATGGTCCCGGTTCCGAAACCAATTGAATAAGTGCCGGGCCGTACCAGAGCCCTGCCAATGCCAAAACTCCGGCTGCGATGAAACCGTAGATCATCCCTTGAGCTGCAAACCGCCGTGCCGCGCGATTATCACCGGCACCCAAGGCATTACCGACGAGCGCGCTCATTGCTGCGCCCAATCCAACCCCGACTGAGATTGCGATGAAGAATGCCTGAAAACCCAATGCCAGGCCTGCTTGCGCACTGGTCGAGAGGAGCCCGGCAAAGAACATATCTACGACGTTGTAGAGCGTGTTGAACAGCATCCCAATTGCCGCTGGGATGGCTAAGGTTCGAAAATGGGCTGAGATCGGCCCGCGTGTCAGATCAATATCGGTTGGGGCAGCCACCTCAGTAAGCCCCTAAGGGCGCTCGGCTTGAACGGTGAGGAAGACGAACTCGGGTGTCAGAACCTCTTCAAAGCCGTGGTTCAATTCCGCATCAACACTAATACTATCCCCGGCTGAAAGCGTGAATCTTGCTTCGCCATAGCGATAGACTGCCTGTCCTTCGAGGACCTGAACAAACACAACGCCGTGCCCGACATAGGTCGGCGGTTGTCCCTCATCCCGCAACAGCGTTACGCGACGGGCCTGGAATCGCAGGTCTTTCCGAGAATGCAATGCGAGGTTGACATATTCATGCGAATGTCCACCGGCCAAGCGAGTGGACTTCAACCCTTCGCCATGGCGCACGAGGGTATAGTCGGTGTGATCAGTTCTTGCTTCGCGAAACAGTGAAACGATGGGGACTTCTAGTGCTTCCGCCAATGCCGCAAGAGTGTCAATCGAAGGTGAAACCAGCCCATTTTCGATACGGCTGACCATCGCAGCCGAAATACCCGATTGTTCGGCAAGCCGGCGGGCGGATTGCTTCCTGCTTTGACGCAGCTCCCTCAGAGAGGCGCCAATGGCACGGTCAATCTGTCTTCCCGGCGTGTCAACTTGCATGAAACGTCCCGTCAATCTTCGCCGTAATAGCCTACGACGTCTCCCTTTGTTGTGACACCCAGACCATTCAGTAACCGATTGGCATAATTGAAATATCCCACGATTTGATTGATTTCGAGGATCTCACCGTCTTCCCAGCCAGCATTTTTCAAGGCGTCTACATCCGATTCTTCCATGGTGCCCGGCGACAGCGTCAGCTTCTCAGCATAGCTCAACGCTTCCAGATGTGCGCCCTCGAACGCATCCTGAGGGCGATGCGCCGTAAGCGCAGCCTCAATTGAGTCGGCGCGTGCGTCGTCACCGATCAGATGACGGGCGTTTGCCCAGTGGTTGGCATAGGAGTAAGGGCACGTGTTCAGCGTGGAAACGTAGGAGCTTATGACCTCCTGAAACCACATAGGCACTGAATTGGCGTCATCATGAAGGCAGGCGCGATACAAAATGACGTGCCCTTTCATGGTGTTGGGACGTAGCGAATGGACACGCATCACGTTGTCCACTGTCCCATGCGGTGTACGCGCTAAATCAAGGGTATTCTTCAAATGTTCGTCGGCATCTTCGTCAGATATCATCCGAATCCAGGCAGACATTCATTCGTCCTTCTATAGTTTATTTTCGTATTTCGAGGCGGCGACAGAGCGCCCGTTGAGTTTTTTATTGACGAATATTGCACATTAAGCAACCATATTGATTAGCGCGCAACAGATTTGAGGATTCTGAAGCTTTGCCAGATTACTCCGCTTCGCCAAATTCAAAGCTGCCGATGTCTTGTGCAGACAGGCATGACGACGGATCGCGGTTGATCAAATGCGCGCAAAGTCGAAATGCGCCTGGTTTGTTGACGGGCTATACTCGCAACCTCAAAGGTCAGCTATTGCGTCTGACCCGGATATCGACAGGTTCGGCATGACTCAGCCCTCCCCTATGATAGAAGTGACCAATCTTGATAAGTATTATGGAACTTTCCATGCGCTCAAGAATATCGATCTGACTGTTCATCAGGGTGAAAAGGTTGTGATCTGCGGCCCGTCTGGGTCGGGAAAATCCACGCTGATCCGTTGTTTCAACGGGTTGGAATGGCATAACTCTGGACGTCTCGTGATTGATGGCATCGAAGTTTACAAAGACGCAAAAGAAATACGTGAGTTGCGGCAAGAAGTCGGAATGGTGTTTCAGCAGTTTAACCTGTTTCCGCATTTGACCGTGCTTGAAAACCTGATGATCGGGCCGATGAAGGTGCGAAAGATTACCAAAACTCAGGCCGAGGAAACCGCACGCAATTATCTTGATCGTGTTCACATTCCCGAGCAGGCCGACAAGTATCCGGCGCAATTGTCGGGTGGGCAACAACAGCGCGTTGCCATCGCGCGGTCCTTGTGCATGGAAACCCGGATCATGCTGTTTGATGAGCCGACCTCTGCGCTTGATCCAGAGATGATTAATGAAGTGCTGGATGTGATGGTGGAACTTGCCGATACCGGTATGACCATGGTTGTTGTCACCCATGAGATGGGGTTTGCCCGTAAGGTCGCTGACACTATGGTCTTCATGGAGGCCGGGCAAATCGTGGAAATTTCACCTCCAGAACAGTTCTTTACCAACCCGTCCAGCGAACGCTGTCGCCTGTTCCTGAACCAGATATTGGAGCACTGACGTGACCGATCTGGGCATATCACGGGGGAAAGGGCAATCGTTGCCGAAACCGCCCTTCTATAAGCGGTTCTTTGGCTCGGTGTTTGTCTCGGTCGCGATTTACGCAATCATCGTTGGGCTAATTGCCTATGGCTCGTACGTTGGTGCTCAGGGAATGGGGTATAACTGGCAATGGTACCGGGTGCCTCAGTTCCTCTACCGCAACACAGAAATCGGCTTTGAGTGGGGTGAGATACCCATAGGGTTGGTCGCCACGATCAAATTGTCTGTCATTTCGTTCCTGTTGGCCACTGCTATTGGACTGCTGGTCGCGTTGCTGCGTCTATCCGGCCTGGTAATTGGTACGGCTGTAGCAGTTGGCTTCCTTGAACTTATCCGAAACATTCCTCTGCTGGTTCTGCTTTATCTGTTCTACTACGTGCTGGGTCCGATCTTCGGTTTTGACCGGTATACCGCCAGTATTCTGACCTTGGCGGTGTTTCATTCGGCGCTGATATCCGAAATTCTCCGGGCTGGGATTAATGCCGTCCCTACTGGTCAGTGGGAGGCGGCTAAATCCATCGGGATGACCCCCTATCAGACCTATCGTTACATCATCCTTCCGCAATCTGTTCGGTTTATGTTGCCGCCGATGACGGGCGAAGTTGTTCACCTAATCAAATCCTCGGCTATTGTCAGCGTCATTGCCGTCGCCGAACTGACCACCTTCGGACGCAACATCATATCCGACACTTACATGAGTTTTGAAATCTGGTTCACCATCGCACTGGTCTATCTGGTGGTGACCCTGATCCTGTCGATCGGCGTAAGTTATCTGGAGAAGAAATATGCCGTCGACCAATAACCACAAGAATTTAACCGGACAACAAGGAGAACCAAGATGAAGTTATCTCGCAGAATGCTCGGGGTTGCCCTGGGCGCGGTCGTGGCAACTGGCATGGCGACCTCAAGCTGGGCGCAAAGCGCAACTCAGGAACTGTCCAGCGAAAGTGTAATTGAAACGATCAAACAGGATGGGGTGATCCGGATTGGCCTGTCGCTGTTTGTACCTTGGTCGATGCGTGACAAGAACGGCGATCTGATCGGATTCGAACTGGATGTTGGCCGAAAATTGGCCGAAGACATGGGCGTTGAGGTCGAATTTGTTCCAACTGCCTGGGATGGTATTATCCCGGCCCTTGTGTCTGGTAATTTCGACGTGATCATCTCGGGCATGTCGGTGACTGCTCAGCGGAACCTGACGATCAACTTCACTGACCCTTATGCCTATTCTGGCTTGGCCATCCTGGCCAACAAAGAGTTGACTGCAGGTATGGCGCGTGAGGACTTGAACTCATCTGACGTTACCTTTGCTGCGCGTCGCGGTGCAACGCCGGCAACCGTGATTGCCAAGGCATTCCCTGAGGCTAATCTGCTGTTGTTTGATGAGGATGGCGCATCGACTCAGGAAGTTCTGAATGGCAACGCCCACGCCACAATGGCATCGCAGCCAACCCCCAACCGCGAGGCGGGGCGCAATCCAGAAACACTGGTTGTGCTTGAAGGTGAGCTGTTCGACCCGCGTGGTGAGGCGTTCGGGATGCGCAAAGGTGATCCCGACGCGATGAATTTCTTCAACAACTGGATTGCGCAGAATTGGCGGTCCGGCTGGCTGGAAGAGCGCCACAATTACTGGTTTGCCACTGAAGAGTGGGCCGACCAGGTCGCCCAATAACCACTCTGACTGGGGGCGGACCCACCGCCCCTGGTCCTTATGCGGAGCGCTTTGGTGCAGGAATTCCTTAGAAAAATCAGATGGCCCGACTATGTGATCGTGGCGGTTTTGATAACCTTCTTTGGGTATATCTGGCTGTCGATCGAAGGTACGCTGAATTACAAATGGCGTTGGGAACTGATCCCAAGCTATATTGTTGGCTGGCATTCCGGGCGCGAAGAGTATTTTGCAAATCTGCTGCTGCAGGGTTTAGCAGCGACAGTTCGCATCAGCATCTATTCGGGTATTCTGGCGCTCATTCTTGGTACAATTCTGGGAATTGCACGCTGTTCGGCCAATCTGACCATACGCATGCTGGCGCGCACATACCTCGAGTTTCTGCGTAATGTTCCCCCCGTCGTCGTTGTTTTCATCTTTTTCTTTTTCTTATCTCAACAGCTGATCGATGCGCTGAACCTTGAACGTTGGGCGCGCGGTATTGCACGGCAGGAAAACAACCAGATCTGGACCTTTTTCTTCGGCGAAATGCGGCGCTTTCCATCGCTTGTTTCAGGCGTGATCGTTCTAGCCCTGTTTGAAAGTGCGTTTGTCGGCGAAATCGTACGTGCCGGAATTCAGTCGATCCCGAAGGGGCAGCGCGAAGCGGCACGCTCGATCGGGATGAGCCGCATGCAGGAGCTGCGCTACGTCGTGCTGCCGCAGGCGATGAAAAAGGTTGTGCCACCGCTGGCCAACCAGTTCATTTCATTGATCAAGGACAGCTCGATCCTGTCGTTGATCTCGGTGCAGGAACTAACCTACAAAACCGTCGAACTGGTCGCCTCGTCCCGGATGATCTTCGAGGCGTGGATCACAACCGCGGCGTTCTATTTTGTTGTATGCTTTGGTCTCAGCCGCATCTTTGCGCGGCTCGAGAAGCGATCTGAAAAGCGCTAGGCTCAGGTCACATACGGACCTGAACCATACCGTCCTGCACTCGTGTTTCAAATACGCGCATCGCGCGGGTTGCTGGTGCTGAAACGGGCTTGCCGTCCCGGACATCGAATGCGCCCTGATGTAATGGGCATTCGATCACGTGGCCGTCAAAATAACCGTCGCATAAATCGGCCCCACCATGGTTACACAATGCCAGCGAGGCGTAGACTCCGCTGGGTGTATCGTACACCGCAATCATACGTGGTCCGATTTCCACGCGCGTGACCCAATTCTCTTCCAGTTTTGATACTTCGATCACATCGCGCCAGGGTTTTTCTGCTTTCATCACTCAAGCCCTCGTCTTGCGTCGCATGATCTGACGCAGAATGTCGCGATGCGCGGCCAGATAGCCGCCTTTTTCGACAAAGATGTGATCTTTCAACTTCTCGTGCAGACGGGGCAGGGCGTGGAAAGGGACCGAGGCGACATAGTGATGCTCGGCGTGATAGTTCATGTTCCAGCACAAAAAGGACATAGGTTTTGACACCAGATTGGTGCGGGTGTTTTCTGACATCTGCGCCACGGTGGGCCGCCCAACATGTTCAGTCATGCGCACAAAGCGCATCACTGGCTCACCCAGAAACAGTGGTATGATCCAGTACCAGATCAAGCCCCACCAACCGGTGACCGCCATGGCCAGCAATATCGTTGCGTAGATGGCCAACATCCGGCGCGCGTCCCAATAGACCGATTGATGTTCTTCTTTGGGAATAAATCGCAGTTCAACGTCGCTGAGTTTGCCAAAGGCATGCCGGAACAGTTCAGTGAATTTGCCGCGCCAGTAGGGTAGGGCAGATAAATACAGAAAATACTGACCAAGTGTTTTCGGTAGCGGGATCAATTCGGGATCTTCTCCGGTCAGTTGGGTATAGGTGTGATGGTCACAATGCTCGTACCGAAAGAACCGGTGTGGCAGGATGATAATCAGGCCGCAAATCTGCCCGACCAGATCGTTCAGCCAGCGGGTACGAAACACCGTGTAGTGGACACACTCATGTTGTAGTGAGAAATGGTGAACCAGGACGACGCCCTGCAGAAACATCGCGGGCCAGATCAGCCAACTGTTCCAAGCCAAGGTGATCAGAGTTGTAGTGCAGGTCAGTACCAAAATCCAAAGTGCAAGATGACGCAATCCAGGCGCGTTCGAGCGTTGCATGAATCCTTTGAGTTCTTCGCGCGTCAGTTTTCCTTCGGCCAGTGCCTGAGTCAGCGGCGTGACGATAGCTTTTGACATGTGATTTCCATGAGTTTGCCGGAGCGGGGGCCTTGCACTCTACGCGTATTCCGGCACCGGAGACGGGAGTGCTCCGCACCAAAGGACCAACTCGATCAGGTCCTATTAACAAGATTATTTCGACAGGTGATGATTCGATCAAGCCGCGATTGATCAGCTCGCGACCCTTAATCCGATATCAGGGTCGGGATATTTGAACAGGCTTGCGGCACAAGGGTATTGATCCAGAATGGTCTGCCCGTTGGGCAACCGATCCGCATGAAAAACGCCGTTGTTCCAGTGGGTCACGCCGTCAATCTCGATTGTCGGGTCGATGACATTCCAGCTGATTTCACCGGGCGCGTAGGCCCCGCAAGTGTGGAAGTGCAGGATGCGCGGGTTGCCAAAGGCAGACCCGCCCCAGCGTTCGTAGTTGTCGCGCATGTCCCAAGGATAACCACAGCCTGGGTGAATGCCTGCATGCCAGGAATGAACGAAGCTACGGTCGATACCTAAATCTCCTGCGACCCGGTCATAATGTGCTTCGGCCTTGGACGCATTGGCAGGATCGCCTTCGAAGCGAAGCAACCGCCCGTTTTCCATTATCGCAAAGACCGGGCGGTCAAATTCAATCGTATAGTCGTCATAGTATTTCGAACCTGTTCCCGTCAGAAAACTGATAGCTACGCGACCCGAGAAACTGTAAGCCGGAACAGGGGTAAAGACGGACATTGGAAAGCGCAGGATCGAGGTGTCACCTGTTGGTTTCAGGTTCATAATCGGTCTGCCACGAACATCAGTGCCCAGCGGGCAGGTCAGGCGCACCTCAGTCGATGAGTCCAGCACTGCGTTGATATCGGCCTTAAGCTCCATGAACGCATCGTGGTGGCCATTAGAAAAGCCCGAGCCCAGCATCTCTTTGGACAATGCAAAGCTGACAATAATCTTTTTGCCCTGCGGCATATCCGAAAACCGCAACTGATCCCCAAGCCGGGCAAGGAACAGAATAATGTCTGCTTCTTCGAACCGGGCCATAAGATCAGGTGTCAGATGCGGATTGTCGGGGTTAAAGCCGACATCGACGGTATCGACGGTCATTCCCAGCTTATGGGCTACTCGGCTCACGACATCTACGCATTCGGCATCGAAGTACCCAAACTCGGGCGGTTCATATGCAATCAACAACTTGTCGCCCGTAGATGCGCGTGCGCAGTTGATCAGCAGATTTAGAGCGCCCCGCTCCGGCGTCATATCAGACATCGACACATCCTGATTGCTTAGTATCTCAAATTTACGATCCGATGCGGGAGCTAATCCATTTGAAAGTATTAATGGCTCACATTAGGGTCACTAATATGATCTTGAACCTGCCCTATTCTGCATTGCGCGCCTTTGAGGCGGTCGTGCGCCATTCTGGATTTTCTCCTGCTGCCGACGAGTTAGGGGTCAGTCAGAGCGCGGTTAGTCAGCATGTCAGGACACTGGAAGAGTGGTTGGGCAGGGATTTACTCGTGCGAGGCGCGCGGCAATCGCGTCCAACCCGGGAAGGCGAACAACTAGCGCTGGCTATTGCAGATGGATTGGGACGCATATCAGAAGTGTGCGCCCAATTGCGGGACCGCACCCGCTCGGATCGAACAATAGTCATCTCATGCCTGCCTGGATTTGCTTTTAACTGGTTGTTTCCAAGGCTACTGCACTTCGATCTGGCGCATCCTGACCTTTCAATATCAATTGCGACTGACACCGGTTACCACCCGTTCTCCGGAGCGGATTCAGATATCGGTATCCGATACGGGCTTGGAGAATATCCGGGGTTGGAAGTTGATTTGTTGATGCGGGAAAGGCTGTTTCCGGTTTGCGCCCCTTCACTTGCCTCATCGCTGACAAGCATACAGGATTTGGCGCAACACACGTTGCTTGTTGATGAAAACCTCCATCACGGCACATCCAGCCCTACTTGGGAATTCTGGGCACGGCAGAGTGGCTTGACCATGCCTTCATCGCCGCGGACACGCCGATTGGGGCAGTCAAACATGGTCATTCAGGCCGCTATCGAAGGGCTGGGCGTAGCGTTAGGCCGCGAGCCATTGGTCATTGATGCACTATGTGATGGCAGGCTGGTTCGTCCGTTTTCGGAAATGACCTTGTCGCCTTTATCATATTGGCTTGTGCGACGCCCAGAGACAAAGGATAGCCAGAAGGTCAACGAGTTTCTGAACTGGATAAAAGCCGAAGCAGCAGCTCAGCCAGACTTGCCACCGCTTGCGCCAAATTCGAATTAGCCCACCTTATATCTTTTATTACCAATCCGGCATGGCGTATTGCCAATCGAATGCCATAATGCCCCTAGCCACCGGATCGATAAGGAGAGCAGCCCATGTATCTCAGGAATTGTTGGTATGTCGCCGCCTGGAGCAAGGATATCGGCCGTGAGCTGAAAGCGGAAACCTATCTGGGTGAAAATGTTGTGCTTTATCGACAGCAAGATGGCACTCCGGTCGCGTTGGAAGATGCTTGCCCACACCGTAAGCTGCCATTGTCGAAAGGGAATCTGATAGGAGACACCGTAGAATGCGGCTATCACGGGTTGACCTTCGATTGCTCGGGGAAATGCACGGATAGCCCGACACAGCGCGGGATGACGCCCCGCCGCGCGGTCGTGAAATCCTATCCGGTTGTTGATCGCTATCGCCTGCTTTGGATTTGGATGGGCGATCCCGAGTTGGCCAACCCTGATCTGATTTTCCCTATCGAGAACTTTGACAACCCAACCTGGGGCATGACCGATGGCGGCGTGATGGACATCGATTGCCACTACCTTTGGGTCTGTGACAACCTGCTTGATCCCAGCCATGTGGCCTGGGTTCACGTCTCTTCATTTGCAGGGGCCGGAACGGATGAAGAGCCCCTGAATGTTGAAAAAACCGATCGAGGCGTGATCGTTTCTCGCTGGATCGAGAATAAGCCGCCGTCGCCTTACTACTCCAAGCTGGTCGCATTTGAAGGCGAATGTGATCGCCTGCAGCATTATGAGATGTGCCTCCCAGCGATCGGATTGAACAAATCCATCTATACGCCGGTCGGCACCGGCGGCTATGACATAGACCCGGTCGAGCAGACCTTTATCAATATTTCGTACAACTTCATGACACCGATAAACGAAGATGAAACCAGATATTTCTGGTTCCAGCATCGTAATTCTGACCCTGACAATGCAGAGGTTTCGAAATTCATGAACGATGGTGCCCGGATGGCATTTATTGAGGATAAAGAAGTATTGGAAGAGGTGCACAAGGGCATGAAGAATGCAAAGACACCTCATATCGATCTAGGCCTGGATGCCGGAGCAAAGATTTATCGGCGCGTTTTGGATCGGGCGATTGAAGCTGAAACAACGGTAACAGAAAGCGCGCTAAAGCAAGCCTGATTTCTGGTTCGGGGCCGGATCGCCGGCCCCGTATCTTAGGCAGTTTCATAGATGATTGGAAACCGGCCCCCTGCAAAGGGTGCGCCGGGTTTCAAACTATCGTCATGTAGCCATTCTGTAACCGAATCCCGAGGTTCATAGGTCGCACCTTCGACAGCAAATCGAATTGCGTATCCGCGCCTGCGGCGTGTCGAAGTCCGATTGCCCATAGCCGAATGTACGGTCATTCCGTCAAAGGCGAGTGCGTCGCCTGGTTTCATGTTTTCAAAGTGGAAGATGTCATATTGGGCACGGTCGGCCTCAAAATCCGGCATGTCTATGTAATCCGGGTTATCTTCTTCCAGATAGTGCAGGAAACCACCTTGCTGATCGGTTTTGAAAGGCCGGTATTTTGCGCCCCATGCATGTGATCCACGCACAAATTCCAGTGCTCCATTGTCGGGGTCAACCGGGTCAAGTGCGATCCACATCGTCATGATCGGTCCTGCGACGGGCCAATAGGGCTGATCCGTGTGCCATCCGGTTTGGGTCCGCGTTCCCGGCTCTTTTACGAAAATCTGGTCATAGATTAACGATGTCCACGGACTGCCTGATACCTCAGCCACGCGTTGTCCGATATCCGATGTCAGGCAATAGTCCTGAAAAGTGCCGGGGTTTTCGCGCATATTTTTATACGCAAAGTATCGGTCTCCTTTTGTGACTTCGGTATCAACTGCATCCTGCAATTTGCTTAGCCAGTCGTCTGACAGGATACTTTTTAACAATACGACGCCGTCTCGCGCGTAGGATTCCTGCAGGTCCTTAAGTTCAATTGGCTTGGTCATCTGATCCATCCATTTAGTTTCCACTCCGTTTCCGGGCGGGTTCGTAAATTGGCGCGAAGCGCCGCGATCCACGTGGTGTCAGTAAGATGGAGAACTGCGGCAATTGATGATGAAACAAGGCCACCGCGACCGGGCAGACCATTTGCCAGCGAGGTTCCGGTGAAACTGTTTAATGCGGAAGTTCATGACTCACCGTACAACAATTTGGTTAAACGGCCAATAGTTTTGCGTGATGGTAAAATAATTTATTGACCGTACATTGCTTGTGGTCAATATTGGGATCACCATGCAAAAATATTCTGTGTTCTCGCTCGCCCGGAATGCACTTTCAGGGCACCGAAACTGGTCGCGGGCTTGGCGTTCCCCCCCGCTCAAAGACCAGTATGAGGTTGTTGTGATCGGTGCTGGGGGGCACGGTCTTGCGACCGCCTTTTATCTCGCCAAAGAATTCGACATTACAGACGTCGCTGTGGTTGAAAAAGGTTGGCTAGGTGGTGGCAATATCGCTCGTAATACGGTGACCATCCGATCCAATTACATGCGGGACGAGTCGATCCCCTTCTACGTCAAATCCGTCGCCATGTATGAGGGTCTGACGCACGAACTGAACTTCAACATGATGCATTCGAAGCGCACCATGGTGGATGTTGTGCAAACTTGGCCCAAGTTGCGCGAGCTCAGGCGACGGCAACTGGCGATGGATATTTACGGTTCGACTTACGAACAGATATCGGAGAACGAACTGCGTAGCAGAATACCAGCGCTGACCGGGGGCGGCCCGGATGCGCGTTTGCCTGTAATTTGCGGCATGGTGCATACGGATGCTGGCGTGAACAGGCATGATGCAGTGGCGTGGGGATATGCGCGCGCGGCTGATGCGCTTGGGGTCGAGATACACCAGCAAACCGCAATTCAATCTCTGATCCGCGGGGCTGATGGCCATATCAGCGGTGTCGAAACCAATCGCGGTACGATTCGTGCCAAAAAAGTTGTTGTCGCCGTCTCAGGTCATACCACAACGTTGACTGAAACCGTCGGGCTGAAGCTACCTTTGCGCACGATGAACCTGACGGCATTTGTGTCTGAGCCGGTGAAACCACTAGTGGACGTCATAGTGAACTGCCCTGACAGCGGGTTCTATTTCAGCCAATCCGACAAGGGTGAGATGGTGATCGGCGGTGCACCGGATATGGGTCAGAGTTTCCGACGCGATATTAAGCAGAACGTGTTTGAAGACACGGTAACCGCGATGCTTTCCCTGTTCCCGTCGTTCAAGAAACTCAAACTTATGCGGCAATGGGGCGGGCATCTGGATATTGCTCACGATGCCTCACCCATTATGGATCAGACAGACTTGCCGGGTTTGTTTGTAACAGCCGGTTGGTGGGGCGGTTACAAGGCTATCCCCGCCGGTGGGTTGACGCTTGCCCATCTGGTGGCCAAGAGCGAGCCTCATCCACTGATGTCTTCGTTTACGCTCAACCGGTTTCGCCATCTGGATTTTGTGATGGAAGCCGGGACAACCACGGCGCGTTAGGAGGGTAAGGTTCATGATGCTAATTCCCTGCCCATTCTGCGGCAAACGTAATGAAAGCGAATTTATCTTTGGAGGCGCGGTCGGTGCAGACCGCCCCGACCCGAACAGCGTTAACGACGCGGAATGGGTCGAGTATTTGACCGTGGCGCCAAACCCCTTAGGCCCAGTTCAGGAACGGTGGTGGCATGCGCGAGGCTGTAGCGAGTGGGTCACGATTTGGCGTGATACCCGGACCCATGACATTGTGGAGGCCCCAGATGACTCAGAATAACCGCTGTGCATCTGGTGGGCGGATTGATCGAAGCCGAACTCTGCGATTTACCTTCAATGGCAAATCCTATGAGGGGTTTGAAGGCGATACTCTTGCCTCGGCCTTATTGGCCAACGATGTTCGTGTCACGGCGCGCAGTTTCAAGTATCACCGCCCTCGTGGCATTGTTGGTCATGGTCCCGAAGAACCCGCGACACTGGTGGAGCTGGATGGTGAGGATGCCTCGGGGAACCGCCCGGCAACCACCGTCCCTTTGCGCGACGGGCTAAGCGCACGTTCGGTGAATTGCTGGCCATCGCCCGAGTTTGATATTGGCGGTGTAAATCAACTGCTCAGCCGTTTCATACCGGCCGGATTTTATTACAAGACGTTCAAATGGCCCAATTGGCATCTTTTTGAGCCTTCAATTCGCAAAGCTGCCGGGTTGGCTGCTGCACCGGCTCAGCCGCCATCCTCGGGGCATTTCGAAGCGCGCCACGCCCATGCTGATGTCTTGGTCGCTGGCGCAGGCCCCGCCGGACTGAAGGCAGCGCTTAAGGCAGGACGGGCGGGTAAGCGCGTATTCCTTGCCGACGAAGACTCTGAGGCAGGTGGCAGCCTGTTGAACTGCGATCTTTCCATCGACGGGCAACCTGCAATGGGTTGGGTGGAGGCTGCCGTTCTGGAGCTGCGGGGGATGGCCAATGTAACCCATTTGCAGAATGCGACCGTCTGGGCATATCGCGAACACAATTTGCTGATTGTGAATGAGCGTAATCCTGACCAGGGAAGCATCATTGAGCGTTCTTGGCGCGTGAGGGCAGGGGAAGTGGTTATCGCCACAGGCGCAACCGAACGTGCCATGGTCTTCAGCAATAACGACCGGCCCGGGGTTATGTTAGCATCCTCGGTACAGGCCTATTTCAACCGATGGGGGGTTATTCCCGGAAAAAGAGTGGTCCTGTTTACCAACAACAACAGTGCATATGCGGTCGCCTCTGATCTGATCGCGGCAGGGGTGCGGGTTGAGGCTATCCTCGACAGTCGCTCTTGCGTACCTCAGGCCGCACTGGAATTGGTGCCCGAAATCACTGTGCAATCTTCAACCGTTGTTGGAGATGTGCGCGGTCATAAAGGGGTCAAAGCAGTAAAAGCCGTTTCCTCATCGGGTTCTGTAAACTGGATTGAATGCGATTTGCTTGCGCATTCAGGGGGATGGAACCCGACTGTACATTTGTGGTCTCAATCTCGCAGCACTCTAAGGTTTGACGAAGATTTGGCTGCCTTTCTTCCTTATCAACCAGTGCAGAACTGCACAGCGGTTGGCGCTGCGGCTGGGCAACTGACACTTGATCAGATTATCGATGGGGGCGAGGAGCTTGCATATGAGATTGAGCCACTTTGGCGGGTAGACCTGCCTGGCCAGCGCGGAAAGGCGTTTCTGGATATTCAGAATGACGTGTCTGTCAGTGACGTGCATCTGGCTCTGCGTGAGGGCTATGACAATGTCGAACACGTCAAACGCTATACCACCGGCGGCATGGGTATTGATCAGGGTAAGACCGGGAATATCAACATCATCGGCACTGTTGCGATGCAAAAAGGTGTGCCGTTGCAAGAGGTCGGAACAACCACTTTCCGCTCGCCCTACACACCTGTGTCCTTCGGTGCGATCGGCGGGCTACGCGAGGATTCGGTTCTGTTCCCCTATCGGCACACGCCAGTTACCCAGTGGAACAAAGACAATGGCGCGGTCATGTATGAGGCCGGTGCGCGTTGGCGGCGCCCGGGTTATTTCCCTCAACAGGGTGAAGGCCTGCAAGACGCCGTGAACCGTGAATGCCGTGCCGTTCGGGAAGGCGTTGGCGTCTATGATGGCTCACCGTTAGGGACATTCGAGTTGAAAGGCCGCGATGTCCCGCAATTCCTGGATTTTATCTATTCTAACATGGTATCTTCGCTGACGCCCGGCAATGGTCGTTACGGGCTGATGCTATCGGATGATGGGCTGATCCTGGATGATGGCGTGGTGTTCCGGCTTGATGAACACAGATGGCTTGTTTCCACCTCTACCGGTCATGCGGATTCAATAAATCAGCATATGGAAAAGCTGCTTCAGACAGAATTCCCGGATTGGCAGGTGATGATCACAACAGTGACAAGCCAATGGAACAACGCCACGATTTGCGGCCCGCGCGCGCGCGATGTGATGCAGGCTCTTGGCACAGATGTCGACCTCTCGCCCGAGGTGTTTCCATTCATGTCTTTCAGGGATGGGACCGTCGCAGGTTTTCCCGCGCGCATCGTTCGCGTCAGTTTCACGGGTGAACTTTCCTTTGAGGTCAATGTCGCTCCACGCCACATGGCGGAGTTATGGGCCAAGGTGATCGAGGCAGGTGCCCCCTTTGGGATCCAACCGGTGGGCTCGGAATCGAGCCATGTGCTGCGTGTCGAAAAGGGTTTTCTGTCGCTGGGACACGAAGTCGACGGCACAGTGGATGCCTATGACCTTGGGATGGGTTGGGCAATGTCCAAGAAAAAGACAGACTATCTTGGCAAACGCTCGATACAGCTGCGTCGCGAAGGAAAAGCAACTCGGCGGGAGTTGGTGGGCATTCTACCCGAAGATCACAACAGGCAAGTGCCAGAAGGCGCGCCGCTAACCCCCGGAGGTCGTAAAGAGGCCACCGAAGGCCTCGTGACTGCCTGCGTCTGGAGTGTTGTGAACGATCGCTGGGTCGGATTGGCATTGCTGAAGAATGGTCATAGCCGACACGGGGAAATTGCTCATGTCCGCCTGAAAGATGAAGTGATCCCGGTCAAAATCACCAAGCCGGTGTTCCACGATCCCGACGGCAAGCTTTTGAGGTCCTGAGATGACTTATGACGTGGCAATAGTGCGCCAACCCCTAAACGCGCTGTTTGATCTCAAAGGGAGTCCAGCTGCCATTCAAAACTGGGCAGCTGATGTTCTACCTACACTGCCGGAGCGGCCGAACTCGCGGACAGGTCAAGCTTCAGTCGAATTGTATCATGTCGGGCGAAACCACTGGATCGCGCGCGCTCCGCTGGAGCAGGAAGCCGAACTGGAGAAACACCTCAGCCCAACCAATTGCCCGGCGGAAATCAGCATCGTGCGGGTTTCGGATACGCTGACATTCTTTCGAGTGGTCGGTCCGCAAGCTGACGAAGTGATGTCCATTGCGTGTCCGTTGGATATACATGAAACTGAGTTCGGCGAAGAAACCGTGACCTATACTGAATTGTTTGGCCTCAAAGCACTAATTATGCGGTGTGAAGATGGTTTTGAATTTGCCGTAGAGCAGAGCTTTGGTGATATGGCCGAGGATTATCTTTCCCGTGCCGTCGCCTAGAGGGAAAAAAGCGAATGGCACGAACACATATTCACAAATATCAAACCCGCTATCACGCTCAGGCGACCTATTCCAAGGCGATCCGGGCGCGAGGCGATTTTGTCTTCATGCAGGGCCAAGTTGGAACTTTGCTGGATGGGACACTCATCGGCGAAGATGATCCTGGTGCCCAGGCGGATCAGGCCTGCCGCAATATTCAACGCTGGATGGAAGAGGCCGGAGGTAGCCTTGCCGATGTTTGCAAGCTGACGGTCTATGTCACTGATATTTCCTACCGGCCAGCGGTTTACGAGGCAATCAACCGCTGGTTTGAAGGCGTGCATCACTGTTCGACCGGGGTTGTCGTGCAAGGTTTGGCCGACCCTTCACTGTTGGTTGAAATTGATGCAATGGCTGTGATCGACGAAGACACGGACGAAAGCGCTTGAATGGGTGGCGGTCGAGTTGTCTAGAATATCACTGTATGACAGTATGTCGAAGTGCAGCCCAGATTTAATATTAATTTGAGATGCTTACTATTCTGACTTCAATATTACCGATCTTTTTGATTATCGCGTTGGGTCTGGCACTTCGTAAAGGTGGAATTCCCAGCACCGATTTCTGGAACCTGAATGACAAGCTGGTTTATTGGGTTTTGATGCCCTGCCTGTTATTCACGAAGATCTCGTTATCGCCGTTAGATAAATCTGCGCTTGGCCTTTATTCGATGACCATATTGGGTGGGTTTTTGGCGGCGCTGGTATTTGCAGTCATCAGTGCCCGTCTGATGGGATATGCGGCACCGCAGGCGACGTCGATCTTGCAGGGAAGTGCGCGACATAACTCATTCATAGGCCTTGCGCTTGCAGCCAATCTTTACGGTCCAGTGGGGTTTGACATCGCCATTCTGGCGACAGCCATATTGGTGCCTATCACCAACATCGTCATGGTGGTCATGATGGTGGGGGCATTGAAACAGGATACTGCGACCCGATTGCCGATCGCTATCCTGCGTGAGCTTGGGCGAAATCCCTATGTCATCTCGATCCTATTGGCGATTGGGGCAAACCAGATGATCGGTGACCGCATTCCTGTTGTCCACGAGGTGGCTGACATTCTTGGGGCGGGCGCATTGCCCATTACTCTGCTGGCTGTTGGCGCAAACCTGCGTGTCCGGGCGATGGCGGCGAGTGCGCTGCCTCTAATGCTGGCTATTGTCGGCAAGATGATGGTGTTTCCGGTTGCTGCGCTATGTATCGGAATACTTGTCGGGTTACCTCAGGATGTTTTGCAGATTGCAGTGGTCTATTCCGTGGTGCCTACGGGGGCTTCATCGTACACTTTGTCCAAGCAACTAGGCGGGGACGCGCCTTTGATGGCCGCAATCGTCACGCTTCAGACCTTGATAGCAGCCGTTAGTATACCAATTTCGTTGGCGATATTGTTGCCGTTAATCGGTTAGACGAACCGAAAAATTCAACCCAATGGGTTTAGGATGTTACTGACCCATTGCGCAATATCCAGTAGCCGGGCGTCATAGCCCTTTGGCGCGACAAGCTGTATCCCTAGTGGCAGTCCATTTTGGTTGACCCCAAATGGGATGGCGATCGAAGGAACCTGCAAAAGGTTCCACATGCGCGAGAACAAGGGATCTCCGGTCGCTTCAAGGCCCACTGGGGCCGAACCTGGCGCAGACGGCACGAGAAGGGCATCGGTATCCCCAAAAATTTGTTCCAATACTAATTCGGCACGATCACGGAGGATCAGAGCATGCTGGTAATCCGCCTCGCTGATCTTTAAGCCGGCTTCGATCAGCGCATGAAATTGAGGACTGATCGCCGGCAATCCTTTTTCAAATTCATCAAGGCGTAGTCGTGCGGCCTCGTAGGCCATAATGGTATGATGTGCCGCTGTTAGGTCAGCAAGGATTGCAGGATGGGCAATTTCGCCAGAATCCGATCCTGCGGCTGCAATGGCGGACATAGCACGGGTGCAGGTGTCACGCATCTCAATCGAGCCATCCATCCAGTGTGGTCCGCGCATCAGGCTGATCCGCGGCAAACTGTCCTCAAAACGCGCTCGTTGAGGCGACTCGATGCCGCGTAGAACCGCATCGGTAAGTGCAAGATCATATGGATGACGGGCGAGTACCCCAAGCGTATCAAGGCTTGGTGACAACCCCATCACACCGAAAAGCGGGTAGCCATGGATCGTAGGGCGAAATCCATAAACTCCGCAATATGCAGCCGGTCGGATCAATGATGCCGCCGTCTGTGATCCAAAGGCCAGCGGGGCCATGAAATCAGCGACCGCTGCAGCGGAACCCGATGATGAGCCACCCGGAGTATGTTCTGGATTGTGCGGGTTCGCTGTTTTGCCGGGCCGGAAATAGGCGAACTCGGTCGTAACTGTTTTGCCGATAGGAATGGCGCCCACATCGAGAAGCATCTGAACGCAGGCCGCGTTCATTACCGGTTGTCGATTAGAATACAGGTCACTGCCCCAACCGGTCGGCATGTCATCGGTATCGATGATATCCTTGATTACGAATGGGACACCATGGAGCGGCCCGTCAGATTGCCGATTATCGGCAGCCAGTGCCCGATCCATGGCGCGATCTGCATCAAGGTACTGAAATGCCCCGAGCACAGGTTCGCGAAGTGCGATCCGTTCGAGATGTGCCTGCATGACCTCCGATGGCTTGACTTCTCTTATCCGGATCAGTCGGGCCAGGTCGTGCGCGCTGCGGCGGCATAAATCACTCATGCCTTGAGTGCTTTCACAGCAGCTGAAAATGGATCGACCGGCATGTCATAGATGCCACCACCCAACCGACCAGCCTGACCCAACCTATCAAGTATGCCAAGCCCAACTGCTGGACCAGAACCTTGCGCCACCGCTCCGCGCGCAGTTGAGCCAAGCCGAATATCCAGAGAACGAAAATAGGGATGAGAACCTGCTGACAGACCTGTCACCCGTGCGCTGGAATTGTCAGGTAGATAAGCGCCGAGAACCTTTTTCTGCTCGGGGCTAAGTTCGATGGCCATGGCGCCAAGACCAAAGGCTTCGACCACGGCGCTATCTCCGATGGCGCCAAGGGCGCGATCTTCGGGTAAGTCGGTATCGAAGCGACCCTTGGGCGGAGCTGCGGGAACAGTAAACCACCGTCCCGGCAGGCCCGAGATCTGAATGCCAACCTTTCGCCCATTTCCACCTGCTGCCGTCACAAAGCTGGAGCCTTCGACACCTTCGGCAAGCTTCATCATCAGCTTTGTCGCCGCCATCCAGAGATTCAGGAACAGCGAAGGGGAGCTCGCCATGAACTCCAGAACATTTTCGTCATTGATGCCACCGGGTGTGCGGTCCTTAAGTTCATCAACCAACGCTTCGGTTGCGACGGGTGTGCGCCCGTGGCAATCATCGCCACCTACCAACCCCGTAACCGCCAATGGAACCAGCGCAATCCCTTCGGCCAGACCGTTTTGCAGCACATCCAGAAAACGCGTGTTCAGCCAGCGGATATGTTCGAGGACAGCGTCCGAGCGCAGACCCAATCGCAGCGACGGGCGTGCACCACCATTGATCGGTGAAAAAACCCTCGTTTGACCGCGCCATGTGTCGTAGACCGAATGCAACGGCATGGAGGCGGACACCACGGCTGCCAGCGGTGTGACGACGTCGTGATCCTGTGCCGGTCGTAACGCGATCTCACCTGCCATGATCATCGCTTCGGCCTGGTCAAAGTCGCGGGACAGACCTTCCCAAACTGCAGCAACACAAGCTGAATTGAGGATCGGAGCGGTGATATCTGTAGAGCGCGAAAAGGCTGGACCTGCGTGCAACAGTACATTTTCTGGCAGGTCAAGCGCGTCAGCTGCGGTGTTTAATCGATTCCAGACCGGCTGCGTGACCATCGCCCGATCAAAGGCCAACTGGTCTGACGGGTGCAGGGTCATGATCCCTCCGGAGGAATGATCCAAGTTTCCGAGAAATAGAGAAATGCGGTTGTGGTCTCGTACCCTGCCTGCACGCGCGTACCCAACTTGCCCGGCAACACGTGGCCATTGACGATGATCTGGGCCGCATGGGCAGGAACCAGTAGCGAGAACATGTTTTGCTCACCCGAGGCGACCTCATGTGGGGACAGTTCCAATGCACGAGGTGCTTCGAAGCCTTCCCAAACCAGTTCAACCGTCAAGGGGCCGCCTGCAATTGTTTCGGTATACCGATGGCTCATCGGGTCGCCCGAACTGCGCACGGCATGTGCCCCAATTTCAGGCAGGGTTGCGAACGAAGGCGCATTGGCAAAGGCAGCCAGTTTATTGATAAAGTTCTTTTTCAGGAACGCGGTTAGTTCGGGATTGTCGCTGAGGATGACATTTGGGGCATTCGGCGGACCCTCAACCTGATCAGGCGATCCCAGAAGCAACAGCACCTGCCCCTGACCGACCGGAGACCAAGCCACCCGAAAGAATAGCGCCATGGCGCTAAAATTGCCATTCTCGTCTTTAAGCAGGATGCCCGGGTTTTCGCCTGTCCAGTCAACAACGCCGGGGGTAATGGGCTCGTTCAGGGGCATCAGGTGTCCTCCGCAGGGGTAACCCAGGTTTCCGAGAAGGCCAGAAAGGCCGTGCTCATCGTGCGTCCAAAGAATTGGCGATCTGCCACCTGACCGCGCAGCGCGGTGCCGTTGATCCTGACCAGAGCCTGTTTGGCCTCAAGAAATACGGAATACATCTCGTGTTCTTTGGTCGCCGAGTTCTCGCGCGTGACTTCCACCGGCAGCGGTGGCCCCATATCCTGCCAGATCATGTCCAATGTCACACCCGAACCACGCAAGGTCTCGGAATAGCGTGTCTTGAGGTCGCCGGGCCGCTTTTCAACGCTGTCACAATCCAGCCAGGTCATGGCCTGCAAGCCCGGTTTGCCAACAAATGTTGGCATCTTGGATACCCAGCCTTCAACGATCCAACGCATCATACGCTGGTTGTCGGTCATGATCAGGTTTGGGACTTTCGGCCAGCCGCTGGCCTCGTCCGGAGCGCCCAATACAATTGCTGCATGACCACGCCCATATGGCGACAGAACCACGCGAAAGAACAACGCCAGCGTATCGTAATGGGCCTGATCGGGCTGCTGTTTCAGATAGATGCCCGGGTTCTCGCCCGACCAATCAACCCGCCCCGGGTTGTGAGGGATTCGCATGCTCATGACCAGCTTGCCTCGTATTCTTTCAAAGCATTTTCGATGAAAACGCGGCGCTCAAACCCCTGCAGATGATCGCCGGACCTCAGAATATCAGCAACCTTGAACGAGACTTCTTTCTGCAGGGCGCCATCATCGCGACCTTCCTGCAACGGGATTTTCAACACGGTATCCCCGGCATAAGTCGGGATTATACCCTTGAAATTGTCAGTTGGCTGTGCAGGTGGAGTTCCATTTGCCAGGGCCCGGATCGCGTTGCGCAACATCCGGCGCGCCTTGGCCACACCACGATCTGTGAATGACAGGTTCTCTCGGGCATGAATGTTGATTGGGCCCTGGCTGACCCAAGCATCATAATCACCCGGATCGCGTTGCCGCATTTCATAGGTGCGATCAGGACCCTGGCCGTAGAAATCGGTTTTGCCAAAGCCCACTTCGTCCCGATTGGTCATGCCGCGCGGGTCGTCGTTGAACCGCTCTTCCCGAAAGTGACGCCAGGCGATGACCATGGTGTTGGTGTCATCAATCGGAGTGATCCATCGTGACAGCCCACCGCGTCCAAAGTACCTTGATCGATCCGGAATTGGGAAATGCCCGCCATTCTGAGTGAACGATGGCAACATGTGGTCATGTACTCGCACCCAGATGAAATCACCATCCCGACGCACATTGGTATAGAAATCGCCGGTCTGACTATCGTGAAACTCAATCATCGGCATATGCGCGAATGCTTCGTGGAACTGCACCCGCGCAGCCTTGGTGTGCAGATAGACCACATGAAACGGGTCCCACGCGTTCTCCATCACCTGTAGCCAGTTGCAGGGTGACTTGATGAGATACGGTACCAGTTCATCACCTTCATCATCGAAGGTATCCATAACCGGGAAAGGCGGGGTCTTATCTGCCGGACCCATATAAGCAAATGCCAACCCTTTGTATTCGATGATCGGGTACGCCCCAAGACAGGCCTTTTTCTTTACCTGAGACGCAGGGGGTTCGCATGGTGTTTCCAGAACTGTCCCATCCAAGCCATACTTCCAGCCATGGTAAGAGCAGCGAATGCCGCCTTCTTCCACGATGCCGAATTCCAGGCTCATGTTTCGGTGGCAGCAATGCAGATGGGTGCATCCCAGCCTGCCATTTTTCTTTTCGCGAAACAGGATCAAATCCTCGCCCAGAATTCGGAGGCGATAAGGAAGATCACTAATTTGATCAGTCATGGCGACGGGCATCCAAAACCGGCGCAGATACTCGCCGCAGGGTGTTCCCGGACCAACCTCGGTCAATTCCGGGTCGTAGTTTTCTGACCAGACACCTTGCTGATCGTGACCGCGAAAATTCCCTTTTGGAACCGTGAATGGGCTGTTGTCAGATGGGGTGTTCATTTTTGGCCTTCCAGTCGTCGTGGCTTACGCACTCAGCGATTGGCTTCCGCATGTCTCGAGCTTCCACTCGGGAATGACCTGCCGATGTCTCATGCCGGATATGGCTGGACGCTGCAGTGCGCGGATGCTCTGCAAATCTAGCGCTCTCTAATACATTATATTTTTTTATTGATAGTGCCATCCATATGTCAATTAGTTATTTCTTCGCAATTCTGCGTCCTGCCAATTTTTCGGCCAACACAATTAAAGGAACGGGTTGGATACAGGCGTGGTTCCGGTCCAGATTGACTTGACCTGCAGGAAATCGGTGATTGCGCCCGGTCCCAGTTCCCGCCCATATCCCGACAGTTTGACGCCACCAATCGGGCTACCTGGGTCCACGCTGCGGTAGTGGTTGATGTAAACGGTGCCCGCACATATCGCTTCGGCAACTCGGGCGGCTTTCGCTGCATCCGTGGTCCAAACCCCGGCGGACAGTCCATAGTCGCTGTCATTAGCGAGTGCGATGGCTTCGTCCTCGGATTCAAAGGTGGCGATTGAAAGTACAGGGCCGAAAACCTCTTCTCGCCAGATCTGCATGTCCGGAGAGACCTGATCAAAGATCGTTGGCCCGACATAGTAGCCGCCAATCCCTTTCACTGTTTGGGTGCCATCCAGCAGGCAATTGGCGCCGTCTGCCTTTGCTTGCTCGATCATCGCAGTTACCTTTCTCAGATGCGGCTCATTGGCGAGCGGTGCAATCTGAGTGTTCGGGTCAAATGGGTCCCCTGGTTTCAGTGAACGGGATCGTTCCAGCAGTCGCGAGATCATTGCGTCTTTGATCCGGGCTTCGACAATTAGCCTAGAACCTGCGACACAAGTCTGGCCATTTGACAGGAAAATGCCTGACATCACCCCGTTGATCGCCGAATCCAGATCACAATCGGCGAACACAACCTGAGGCGACTTGCCGCCCAGTTCGAGCGTTGTGGGCACGACTTGACCCGCGGCAGCCTGAGCGACCTTGCGGCCACCGATATCTGAGCCGGTGAAACTTACTTTGCGTGTCAACGGATGCCGAACAAGTGCCTCGCCAACTTCGTGGCCCCATCCCGTCACCACGTTCAACACACCCGGTGGAAGACCCGCCTCGCAAACAAGTCGAGTGAATTCCAGGGTTGAGGCTGACGCCATTTCCGACGGTTTAACCACAACCGTGTTTCCTGCGGCCAGAGCCGGAGCCAGCTTCCATGCCAGGATCATCAGGGGTGAGTTCCATGGTGTAATTGCGACCACCACACCGTAGGGCGACCAGTGTCCTTCGCTTGTGACCCCAGGCGTGGAATTGCTCTGTGGAACAGGGGCTAGTTTGCGCGCTTCGGCAGCAAAATGGCGATACCAGCAATGCAATCCAGAAAGCTGACCACGTACCTCGGCAATTCGCTTGCCATTATCCAGAATCTCCGGTTCAACAAGTTCTTCCCAACGCTCCTCAAGCATATCAGCCATAGCCTCAAGCATGTCGGCGCGCCCTGGAGGATCAAGCTGGGCCCACGGCCCTGCGCGAAAGGCGAGGTCCGCATCTCGTATCGCTACATCTGCCTCGGATGTGTCGCACTTGGCGATATGGCTCCAGACCAGTCCGGTCGCAGGGTTGATACTGGGTATGGTGTCCCCTTGCCAATCTATGAACTTGCCTGAAATGAATGGAGTGTAGGATCGCATTCAGTCTCCTTTCGATGCGTTCTGAGCTACCAGCGCCAGCAGGTCGCCCCGACACACCATCCCGCGATTGCCATGCGCGAGCACAAATCCGCTGTTGGGAAAATTTAGTTTCAGAGCGGGTCGGCCAGGATTATCGGGAAAACGCAGATGCCCCGCCAAATCACCCGCCTGAACCTCTTGCCCAGCACAGACATATCGGTCGAATAAGCCATTTTCGGGGGCATAGAGTGAGTCATGCGGGGATGCGATCTCAACCTGCCGCGGGGGTGTTCCAATACCAGAGCTGCCTTCTAGAAGCCCGAGTTCGGTTAGGCAGCGCATCAAACCTGTTTCTGCGGCATCTACAATTTCGGGTGTGATATTGCCGCCACCGCCTAGCTCGGTTGCGATCATAGGAACACCTGCGCGCTCGGCTGCTGCGTTGACTGAACGATTGTCATTATGTGCGCCCAATACCCAGATCTGCGGCAATCCGAATGCGTTGGCCAGATCAAGGTTCGCTTTGGTCAGCTTGGGGTCAGCACAGCGCGACGCCAGTGCGCAAGGTGCAAAGACCGATGCCTTGCCGCCGGAATGCAGATCAATCACTGCATCAACACGTGGCATTAATACTGTTTCCACATAGTGCGCCAACATCGCCGTCGGCCCGCCGTCGGGGTCACCGGGAAAGGCGCGGTTAAGATTCTGCCCGTCCAGCGGAGATACGCGAGAGGAGCTGGCGACTGCCGGAGCGTTCAGGGCTGGTATCATGATGATCTGCCCGGCAATCTGTGAGGGGTCTAAACGCTCGGCTAGCCGCAATATTGCAGCGGGGCCTTCGAATTCATCACCATGAGTTCCACCTAGCAGCAGAACCGTCGGGCCGTCAGATCCGCGAAGACTGACGATCGCAATGGGGTGATATCCCAGTGGCACGGTGTTGTCTGACCACTTCAGCATTAAATCCCCGGTCTGTTTGCCCGGAGAATCCAGATTGATGGTTGCATGCACTCTGCTGGGTTGCGTTTGTTTCGCCTCTGCCATGGCAGGTCCTTTGTTCAATATGCTCCCCATATACCATAATATTTTTGCAAGTGAATTGGCATACAAATAAAAATGTGTGATATATTGAGTTGAGCAGCGTGATTGATCCGTTTCGAGGAAGCAATATGACCATAGTTCTGGCAAAATCTGGAATCGAAAACATCAAGCCACATATGGTGGGTGCGCCGATAGAAGCCGGGCAACCTGCGACCGTGCTGTTGAATTCTAACGAAAGTGTTTTTGGACCCAGTCCCAATGCGCGTGCGGCGGCGCGCGCCGCCATGAGCGATATTGAGCGCTACCTAGAGAACCCTGACCGTGTTCTTGCGCCTGCTATCGCGCGGCATTTCGATCTGGACAAAACATGGATAACAACGGGACAAGGTTCGGATGATTTGCTGGCCCGATTGGCCAGAGCCTATTTGGGGCCGGGCACCGAGCTGATCCGAAGCGCAAACGGATATCTAAAAGTTCCAAACTACGTTTATGCAAATGATGCCGATGTAATTTCAGTCGCTGATGACGGCCTCAAGCCCTCGGTTGATCGAATGATTGATGCCCTGACAAATCGAACGCGAATTGTATATCTTGCGAACCCGGAAAACCCCGCTGGAACCTACTTGAATGGATCTGAAGTGAGGCGGCTACACGCTGCGTTGCCCAAGGACGTGTTGCTGGTAATTGATGCGGCATACGAAGAATATGTCGACGCCGAAGACTATGAACCAGCGCACAAGCTGGTGGAAGAGGCCAGCAACGTCGTTATGTGCCGAACATTTTCTAAGATCTACGGCTTGGCCGGAGCGCGGGTAGGATGGGTGTTTGGCCCTCCGGATATCCTGGATAGTATTCGTCGTATCGCCTTGACCTTTCCCGTTGCTTCACCTTCGGCGGTTGCTGCGATTGCAGCGCTTGAAGATCGGGCGCACACACGCTTCGTGTTTGATGCCAATCAGCGTGGGCGCCGGTGGCTTTCGTCGGAAATGCAATCGCTGGGTTTGACGATAGTGCCAAGTCAGACCAATTTTCTTTTGGTCCATTTTCCAGATCCGGTGAAATCTGCCGAAGGGGCCGACCTCTTCTTGCGCCGGAATGGTATCGCAGTACGGCGTTTGGCATCGGCTGCCTACAAGGATTATATTCGCATAACCATTGGGCGGCCCCATGAACTGCAAGCTGTGCGAGATGGTATTGCTGAATTTTTGAATGGGGCGGGCTAATGGGCGGATCACTTCAATCTGCCGCAAGTGCTCGGGATATTGCCTTTCCGTCGGGCGCTGGCATCATCGCCTGCATAAAGCAATCGCATATTCGGGAAATTGTTGCCCTGCCGGATATCGTCACAAGTGACGGTTTACTTTGGCCGATTTCGAAAGATCCCGATTTTCGCCTGACCCGCATCTGTAAAGAAGATGAGGGAGTTAGCATCTGTGGGGCGATGTCCTACAATGGCACTCGGGCGTTATTGATGATGCAGCAAACCGGTTTGATGGATTCTCTGAACGCCATTCGGGCAATTGGCATGGACTATGAGTTGCCTATCGTGATGATGGTCGGCTTGCAGGGAAAAGAGCCCGATGTGCAACCCGACCAATCAGCTTCATACGGGGTGCGGATTATCCAACCGGTGCTGGATGCGATGGAAATTTCTCACTCGCTGATCGAAGAGCCTGAAGATATTGATCATATTCCGCAAGCCGTCGATGCGGCGTACAACGCGTCGTGCCCTCATGTATTCCTGATTGGACGGAGCCCGGAGACAACATGATCATTGACCGTGATGATGCGCTTGCTGCGTTGATACCCTATGTGAATGAACAGGATATCGTTGTGGCCGTATATCAAAGCTGCTTTGATTGGCTGCAACTCAATCCTCGTGACCTGAACTATGTAGCGGTCGGAGCAATGGGTCAGGCCAGTTCACACGGTTTAGGTTTGGCGTTGGCAAATCCGGACAGGCGCGTGATTGTTTTGGATGGGGATGGCAGCCTGTTGATGAATCTGGGTTCTCTGGTCACGATAGCAAACTCAGGCGTAACCAATTTGTATCACTTCGTGGCGGCCAACCGGGTGTATGAGGTGAATGGTGCGCATCCGCTGCCCGGCGCTGATCGGGTAGATTTCGTTGGGTTTGCGCGTTCAGCCGGATATGCCGGGTCGCAGGGTTTTCGCGAGCTGAAACTGTTTGCAGACGCGTTACCATATATTCTGAATACGCCGGGCCCTCAGTTTGTTTCGATGGAGATTCAGCCGGGCAAATCCTACCCACGCGACTATGACTATATTCACAGTGCAAAGGCGCGACAAAGCTTTCGAGATGCGCTCAATCGGTGCTAAGCGTGTCCTTCGCTATTTCGAGAAAGATATTTGCAACAGCGGATAGTGGTCTGTTGTTGGACCAGAAAAGCACTGTTTGAAAATTTAGCGGTGCAGCAAACGGCAGCACAGCGCATCCTGGAACGGTTTCGGAACGGCCTTTGGACATTCCGACAATCGACACTCCAAGCCCTCGCGCGACAAGACGACAGACGCCATCCGTAGTTCGAGTTTCATATTTTAGGCTACGCGAAATCGATTTGGCATCGAAAAAGCGGTCGACCTCGAACCGGAAGCGGGATGAACCCATGTAGGATATAAAACTCTCATCCGCCAAATCTCGCGCGTGAATGACGGATTTGTCTTCTAGCCGGTGGCCCTTGGGCAAGACGCAGTATACATCGTCATCCGACAGCATCAGGCTGTTAAAAGATGGGTTAGACGGGACGCTGGACGTAATCCCAAAATCAAAACTCTGCGATACCAGCCATTCCACTGAATCGTCATTGGCCTCAAATTCCAACCGCGCCCTAGCCTCGGGGCAGGCCAATGCGAATGAGCTGATCAGATCAGGGGCCAGTTGCGTCGCGAAGGCTGGGGTAGTTACCAGGCTTAGTCGCGCGTGTCCAAAACTGCCGATCGCTGTTGCCGCCTGCTTGATATGTTCCATACCGCTGACGGCTTGGCGCACCTCCTGTACAAGCAGCCGCGCTTCGTCTGTAGGAATCAGGACCCTTCCTGAGCGTTGAAACAGAGCAAATCCGACTTCAGCCTCAAGATCGGCGATTAACCGACTAACTGCAGGTTGCGAAATGCCCAGCATTGTCGCGGCTTCTGTTACAGATCCGGTAGATACCACGGATCGAAATGCATCGACCTGTCGAAAGGTAATTTTCATTCTCTAGGTCTTTTCACTCCCGGGTCACTTAGGCAAGGGTTCAGGCACGGTGACGCCAGCAGATGGTCATTACTGTGGCCGGGTTGAAACGGTAATGAACTCGATCTCGTCCGATAGGATTTCGTGTACTCCGTGTGGTAGTTTGGCGTCAAAGCTAAGCGTGTCGCCCGTCGCCATCAGAAATTCTTCGGCACCGCACAGATACCGGGCACGCCCTTCGATCATATAAATGAATACGTGTCCCTCGTGTTGGTATTTGGGCAAGGTGTTTTGGTCTTGCTTAGAAATACGGATGCGTGCGGATTGAAAGGACCCGCCCGGCCCGCTGTGCTTACCCAGTGTCAGGTAGTCATGTGCGTGGTCATGCGTAATCCGCCGCGACGGCAACCCTGTGCCTGCGGGAACATGGTGAACGTCTGCCGTGTGCTCGGAATGGCTGAACAACGCCATCAGAGATACTGACAAGGCATCGGCCAAAGCCTGCAATGTGCCAAGAGAAGGCGAAACGTGGCCGTTCTCGATTCTGCTGATCATCGCCGTCGACAGGTTTGCCTGAGTTGCCAGTTCTGTGACGGTCAGGTTTCGCTCTTGCCGCAGTCTTTGCAGAGTGCGACCGATCTCCAGTTCAGTCTCTGATTTTTTGTCCTGCATCAGGTCACGTTGATCCCAAATATATGCATAAAGCAATTTGTGACCTGATTTTCAGGCGTGTAAAGTATGATCTACTCAAAAATTGAGCTGACTTTGATGAACTAGCTGGACCTGTGTGATCAGGGGCTGTTCTTCCCAGATTCATTTACGTAGTTAGAAAACGAATGGGTTTGTTATTTCCCTTTCCAGACCGGGTCGCGCTTCTCAGCGAAGGCCCTTGCGCCTTCAAGCTGATCTTCACTGGAGTAAAGTACATCTACCGTACGCAACTGCCGTTTGGTGATGCGGTTCATCGCATCCTGAAACTTGCTGTCTTCGGCTTCGCGCACAACTTCTTTGATCGCTGCATAGACAAGTGGTGGACCCGAGGCGAGCAGGCGCGCAAGCTCCCAAGCGCGATCCATGAGCTGATCGGAAGGCAAGATCTCATTGACCAATCCCCAGCGGTGTCCTTCTTCGGCATCGAACCAGCGACCGGTAAGTAGCAATTCCATTGCGATGTGATAGGGGATGCGTTTAGGCAGTTTGACGCTGGCGGCATCCGCGACGGTGCCAGACCTGATTTCAGGCAAGGCAAAGGTAGCGTGATCTGCGGCCAGAATCATGTCGGCTGAAATCGCAAGTTCCAACCCACCCCCGCAGGCAATTCCATTGACGGCGGCGATGACTGGCTTGTTGAGGTCGCGCAGTTCCTGAAGCCCCCCGAAACCACCCACACCATAATCCCCATCCACCGCGTCGCCGTCGGCGGCGGCTTTCAGGTCCCAGCCGGGGCAAAAAAACTTTTCGCCAGCACCGGTCAGAATGGCGACGCGCAATTCGGGGTCATCGCGAAACTCAGCAAAGACCTGCCCCATGACGCGGCTGGTGGCCAGATCGATAGCGTTGGCCTTAGGGCGGTCCAGAGTAACCTCAAGGATTGCGCCCTCGCGGCGGGTCTTGATCGGGTCCATATCTCAGGCCTTTCTGACTAGGGCATCCACTGCAACCGCGCGGGTCGGCGTGCAAAGAAGCGGGTTGATTTCGACCTCGCCGAGCGTATCGGCATTGTGCACGACATAGCTCTGAACGGCCAAAACAGCAGCAATGATCTCATCCATATCAGCCGCTGGTTGGCCGCGATAGCCGGCCAGAAGCGGGGCGATCTTTAGCGCGTCGAGCGCGCCACGAATATCATCGGGCGTCGTCGGTATCAGCAGCGAAGCGGTATCACGCAAGATTTCGGTCATGACACCACCCGCGCCGAGGGTCAGAACAAACCCATGGGCGGGGTCGCGCACGACGCCGACCAGCAGTTCGGCCACGGTTCCCGAGATCATCTCTTCTATCAGGATCTCGTCGGTTCCGATTTCTGCGGCAACTTTCGGCACGTCAGAGGCCTGAACTCCCAGTCTCACGGCGGCGTGTTCGGACTTATGGGCAAGTCCGACGCCCTTGACGGCGAAAGGTGCGGTCATCTCGTGCGTCGCGCATTGGGCTTCTTCTGCACTCCGAACCGAACGGTTCTGGGGCACACGCAGGCCATGTCCTGTAAGTGCCTGCTTGGCGTCCGCTTCGGTCAAAGTTCGTTTGGCTTCCAGATCGCCTGGCAAGCAGATTGGTTCGTGCGAAGGCGCACAGATCTGCCCCGCAGCCCGAGTAGCTGCGAGAGTTTCACTTAAACCCATGAACGGAACCACTCCACCCGCCATCAAGGTTTGCGCGACATCCTCTGGCAGCAACTCGGGCAAGGTCGCCGCCACAGCAAATCGTGCTCCGGTTTCTTCCCGCACCTTGAGTGCCGCGTTCGTTGCGCAAGCCCAATCCGTCAAGTCGGTGGTTGGATAGTCGACGATCGAGATGGTCAGATCGATATCGTCCCCGGTCATCCCGGCCCAGGCGCTCGCCATTGCTGCTTCGTCGCGCCAGACATACGTGTGATAGTCGAGCGGATTGTTCAGCGCGACCATCGGACCAAGCGCATCGCGCAATCGGGTTTCTTTGTCTTCGCTCAGTTTGGGAAAGCCGAGGCCTGTGCCAACTGCCATATCCGCAATCAGGCTTGCCTCGCCTCCGGAACAGCTGATCGATGCAATGTTGGCTCCTGTTAACGGTCCGTAGCAGTGCAGCAATTTCAGCGTTTCTAGAAACTCTGGGAGAGATTTTAGTCGCGGTATGCCAAGACGGTTCAGCAAAGCCTGCGCACCCACGTCGCTGCCTGCCAGTGAAGCGGTATGTGACACAGTCGCTGCCTGCGCCTGTTCAGACGCACCAACCTTCAGCGCGATCAGGGGAACGCTTTTCTCAAAAGCTTTGGCGGCAAGGGCTTCCCATTCGCGGACATCCTTGAAGCCTTCGACATGCAGACCTACTGCAGTGACCCGCGGGTCATCGATCAGCGCTGCAGCGATCTCTGCCTGGCTGGTTTGTGCCATGTTTCCACAGGTCACCATATAGGCAATGGGCAAGGCACGGCGCTGCATGGTCAGGTTGATCGAGATGTTTGAGCTTTGGGTCAGAATGGCGACGCCGCGCTCAACTGGAAATGCTCCATGTTGGTCAGGCCATAACAGCGCCCCGTCCAACGCGTTGATAAAGCCATAACAGTTTGGCCCCAGAATGGGCATGGAACCTGCCGCTTTGATCAACTCTGATTGCAAGTCTCCACCCGTATCATCCTCGGCCACAGCTTCCGAGAATCCGGATGCAAAGCAAACTGCACCACCGCTGCCCATTTCGGACAAGATCTGTACCGCCTCAATCGTGGCGTGTCGATTGATGCCAACAAAGGCGGCATCCGGGGCGGAGGGCAGGTCCTCAAGCCGCGCGTAGGCTTTGTGCCCCGCGAGTTCAGCCGCCTTGGGGTGGATGGGCCAAATGTCCCCGGCATACCCCATTAGTTGGGATTGCTGGATAACCTGCTGGCACCACGCACCACCTCCGATGACCGCTATGGATTTCGGACGCAGAAGGCGAGAGATATCCTTGCTCATCTACGCCTCAGGCACCCAGAGGCCGCAGCAGATCACGGCTGATGATGTGGCGTTGAATTTCGCTTGTGCCGTCCCAGATTCGTTCGACACGCGCATCCCTCCAGAACCGTTCGATTGGGAAATCGTCCATCAGCCCCATCCCGCCATAGATCTGCAGCGTGGTATCCGTTACCCGCGCCAGCATCTCCGAGGCGTACATTTTGGCCGACGCAATCTCGCGGTTTGAAGGCAAGTCCTGATCCAGTCGCCATGCGGCCGAGAGTGTCAGCCAATCGGCGGCGTCGATCTCGGTGATCATGTCGGCGATCTGGAAGCTAACACCCTGAAACTTGCCGATTGGTTGGCCAAACTGCTTGCGTTCAGCGGCGTAATTCAGCGCGTAATCAAAACAGCGCCGCGCCCTCCCGACTGAAAAAGCAGCGACCGTCAGGCGCGTCGCGTAAAGCCATTCGTTCATCACGGCGAAACCGCCATCAACCTCACCTAAAACCTGTGCGTCTGGCAGGCGGCAATTGTCAAAATACAGGATATAATTCTTGTAGCCTTTGTGGCTTACCGAATTGTACCCCTCGCGCACCTCAAAACCCGGCGTACCCCGATCCACAAGGAATGTGGTGATACGCTTTTTTGGGCCTTTCGGGGTTTCATCCACACCTGTTGCGATGAACACGATGAAGAAATCAGCGTGTTCTGCGCCTGATATGAAGTGTTTCGAACCGTTTACGACCCAGTCGCCGCCATCGCGAACCGCCTGGCATTTCATGCCTCGGACATCCGAACCTGCATCGGGTTCGGTCATCGCCAGCGCGTCCATTTTTTCACCGCGTACAGCGGGCAACAGATAGCGTTCACGCTGCTCGTCATTACACGCCATCAGAATGTTCTGCGGGCGACCGAAGAAATGGGTCAATGCCATGGACCCGCGACCCAGTTCGCGCTCAACCAGAGTGAAGTCGAGATGCGACAGACCTGCACCGCCCACTTCTTCAGGGAAGTTGCAGGCATAAAATCCCAGATCGATGCACTTCTGCTTGATCTGTTCGCCCAATTCGGGCTGGACTTGGCCGGTCCGTTCGACCTCGGCCTCATGCGGATAGATCTCATTCTCGACAAAACTGCGCACGGTCGAGACGATCATGTCCTGTTCTTCGGATAAGCCAAATTGCATAACGCGGTTCCCCTGATGCCTGATTGGGAATGAAACGGCATTGTCTGGGCCTATGACATGCACTAATCGTAGTTTATCATGCAGAGTTAGAAAAAATTGACTCAGACCTACAACTTTTTGCTGTTCGATGGTTTCTCGAACCTGTGCCTTGCCAACATGGTTGAGCCGCTGCGCGCCGCGAACACTTTGGCGGGGCAGAATCTCTATGCCTGGCAATTCTATTCGCCTGACGGTGCACCTGTGGAAAGTTCCAGTGGGTTGCAGGTGGCACCTCACGGTGCCATCGGGGCTGCAGTGGGCGATGCTCTGATCGTCATGCCGTCATATGGATATCTGGAGCATTCCGTTTCCGAAACGTTGCGCGCTTTGCACCGTGCGTCAAGTCGACATTCTCGGCTGGCTGGCTTGGATACCGGAAGTTGGCTGCTTGCAGATGCAGGTCTGTTGAACGGGTATCGCGCAACCATTCACTGGGATGAATTATCGAGGTTCGAAGAGGCATTTCCAGACGTTGATGCCCTGCAAGAGCGCTTTGTGATCGACCGCAACCGGATCACCTGTTCCGGCGCTATGGCGGCTTATGATCTGGCCACGGCGCTGATCCTTGCGGACCATGGACCGTTGCTGTCGATGGAGGTCGCGCATCTTCTGATGAACCGCGGTGAACCAAGCACTGCTTCGCCACAGATGAAATCCGAAGACAGGCTTGTGAATAGGGTGCTGGGCGTCATGCAGGGCACATTGGATGCGCCGGTATTGATAAAGGATATCGCCAGGCAACTCGGGTGTTCTCAGAAGAAGATTGAAACCCGGGTTTTGGCCGAGCTGGGCGTAACACCGCAGGCGCTCTATCGTCGCCTGCGTCTGAATCTGGCGCGCAAACTTGCGGTCGAGACCCAACAATCCGTGGCCGAAATCGCCAGCCGCTGCGGGTATGAAAACCCCAGTGCCATGACGCGTGCGTTCCGGGCTCAATTCGGGCAGACACCGACTGCCTATCGGAACGGCGGGTAGCTTCCGGATCAGCTACGCACGCGTGAGAGGTCTGGGTCATAGGGGGAAGGTGCAATCACTTCGGCACCGATCAATTCTCCGCACAGGTCAAGCTGCATTCGGCTGCCGGGTTCAGAAAATTCTGGATTCAAAAAGCCGTAAGCAAGGTTTAACCCTGTTCGGTGGCCCCAGTCACCTGACGTGATGGTACCAACAACCACGCCGTCCAACATCAGCGAGGCTCCACCATGGGCAGGTGCTTTGGTTGTATCGATTTTCAGGCTTACCAGTTTCTTCTGCGGACCGCTCTCAAGGCGTTTCTGCAACGCGTTTCGGCCAATGAAATCGCCTTTGGTCAGTTTCACAAACCGATCCAAACCGGTCTCAAACGGATCGAACTCTGTGAGCAGATCGGCTTTCCAGTGCAAGAACCCTTTCTCCATCCGCATGGACTCGATGGCGCGGGCTCCAAAGAGTTTCATGCCATGTGTCTCGCCTGCTTTTCGAAGCGACAGATAGGCCGCATAAAGCGAGGCGTTTGGGACATGTATCTCGTAGGCCAGTTCCCCTGAGAAGCTGATATTCAACACAGTTGCCGGCGCGATCCCGACAAAGCACTCGCGAACAGACAGCCAGGGGAAGGCGTCTCGTGACCAATCTCCTCGTGCACAAGCGGACAATACGTCGCGCGATTTGGGTCCGGCTAGCACCAGAATGGTCTGATCATTGGTGAGCGAGCGAATTTGCACGTCTTCGCCATCATGCAGATGTGCCTGCAGCCAATCCATATCGTGATATTCGCTGGCGGCGGCGGACCCGTACCAGACCCGCGCCGGGCCGCGATCGCTGGCGGGCAGGTTGGCGATTGTGGCCTCGGCTTTGATCATCCCGTTGTGATTCAGCAGATAGCCAAGGCCGACCCGCCTGTCGCGTTTCGTCACCGCGCCGCACATCATCCGATCCAGAAACTCATGCCGATCGGTTCCGGTGATTTCCAGACGGTTGAAGCCGTTAACTTCGGTCAGTCCGACATTTTCCTGAAGGTTTTTGGTTTCCCTTGCGACGACGTCAAAGGTCTCATCAAAACTGAAACTCAGCGTTGGGTGAAAGTCAGACCCCGGCTTGATGTAGTCGACCCGCTCCCAGCCGTTGACCACTGTAAATTCGGCCCCTTCTGCTGCGAAGATTGGGGTCAGCGGTGTGGTTTTGGCAGGGCGGCCAGCAGGCCGGTGTTCGTGAGGAAAATGAAAGCGGAATTCATTTTGGTAGTCCTCGATTGCTTTCAGCGCGGTCAGCTCCACATTGGTGTGGCCGGTAAACCGGCGCGGATCAAGGCACCACGTGTCATAGCAGGCTTCGCCATGAACGATCTGTTGGGCCAGCAGCCGGCCATGGCCACCCCCTTCGCCCAGGCCTGCGCGCAGGCCGATGATGCAGAAAGCGTTGCGCTTGCCGGGGATCGGCCCGACCAAAGGTGCACCGTCAATCGTGTAGGTGATCGGACCATTCACGACGGTGTGGATACCAACCTCCATCAGTGCGGGCATGCGTGCGAAAGCGCCCTCCAGCACATCCGTCACGCGGTCCAGATCGTCAGGGCACAGCGCGTTAACAAAATTCGGATCAATCCCATTCATGCCCCAGGTTTTGCAATCCTGCTCATAGAAGCCGACCAGCAAACCGTTCTTTTCCTGACGGCAATAATAGTCACTGATCGGACAGCGTAGCAGGGGCATGCGATGACCTGCGTCGCGGATCGCTGCGATCTCTTCTGTCAGGAAATACTGATGCTCCATCGAGGCAACGGGGTGGTGTACACCCATCATCGCGCCCACTTCGTTGACCCGATAGCCGCAAGCGTTAACCACTATATCGCAATCAATATCGCCGTGTTCGGTGTGCACCGTCCACGTATCGTCCTTGTGCTGCGTCAGCCCGGTGACCGGAGTATTGCGATAAATCTCGGCCCCGGCTTTGCGCGCACGGCGTGCCAGAGCTTGGCACAGCTGTGCCGGATCGATGTCGCCATCAAGCGGATCCCACAGCCCACCCAATAGGTTATCAGTCGAGATCAGCGGGTGGCGGCGGGCGCATTCTTCGGCATCTATGACCTCAAAATGCACATCCATGCCGCGCGCCATGGAAGCAAAGTGGCGATACCCCTGCATCTGCTCCGGCGTGTTGGCTAGCCTGATACCGCCATCGCCATGATGGTAGTTGATCGGGTAGTCTGGATCCTCGGCCAGTTCCTTGTACAGATTGATCGAGTGCGTTTTCAGTCCAACCATAGTCTGATTCATGCCAAAATTTGTCACCTGCGCAGCCGAATGCCAGGTTGTGCCGCTGGTTAGTTCGTTGCGTTCTACCAGTACTACGTCAGTCCAACCCTCTTGGGTCAAATGATACAGTGTCGAACACCCAGCGATACCGCCGCCAATGACAACAACCTTGGTACGCGATTTCATGGCATCACCCTCCGGCTCGTTTTTTTTGGGATTAGCGCGATCTGCGGTGTGGATCACAAGCGCTGCGACCTTTTTGATCACAAAATCGGAAATAATAAAGCAAAATATCGCAATAAACTGCATGTGATCAACATAAGTGACCAGCATTATGTTGAATCTCTCAACCTCATGCACCCCGAGGATCACATGGGCTTTTTCACTAACGATATGGTGCAGAGCATGAAGCGCATTTCCACCGCCAAGGGGCGAGATCGCCTCTTTCGTTCGCTCGCAGACCGGGGCGATCCATGGCATGGGCAGAGAACGGAACATTAAAGGCCCGAATGCGGGCACCCAGGGGCGTAAGAGATTTGCAGGCCATTCTCACCGCTTGCCTATCCGCCGATCAGGATGGGCATATCCGTGAACAAACTAATATCTCTGAAGAGCTTGGGTCGGTTTTATTCAATCAATTTGAAACTGTCTGCCAGCCAAGGGATCTCCGCGCACAGCGGGGCGATGATACGGTTGCTGATCAGTGATCGTGTTTTGTCCTCCACCAATTCAACAACGGATCTGGAGCAATCTGGCGTCGTGACCAGCGCCAGAGTGCGCGCAAAGCTTTTACCTGGAAACGGGTGCATACGCAGGTCGGCTTGAAACCGTTTCGCCCGCGAATACAGCAGTGGGGTTGTAATGGTCCAACCAGCACCGGCTGACACCATCGACATCAGCGTCTGGTTATTGCTGCATTCAAATCTGTGAGAGGCTGATATCCCTATCCGCCGTAGTTGAGCTTCTATCTGACGCGCGATGTAAAGGTTGCTGGAAAATCTCAGGAACGGAAGTTTAGTGCGGCCTTTGACAATATCGCTCAAAGGCGCCTCGTTGGCCTTGGGCAATATGATGACAAATGGATCACTTAGAAGCGAACGATCTTGCAGGTCACGTAATCTTTCGCTGGGTGTGGTGGATATTCCCAGGTCCAACTGTCGATCGCGCAACATCTCGATAATCGAATGGCTGGAATCTGTGTGATACATGAAATTGCAGGCAGGCATGCTCGATGACAGGTAAACGGCCAGTTCCGGTATAATGTCGCTGTCAAAATCTTCGATGGTCCCCAATCGAAGATGGCTGGCTTCGGATACGCTTCCTGCCGACGCCTCAGCCTTTGCTATCCGGATCAACTGTAATGCATCGTCAATGTTTCGTAGAAAAGCCTTTCCTTTTGGGGTCAGAACCATAGGTCTGCGCGAGTGATTGAACAGTTCAACCCCCAGATGGTCTTCGAGATTACGCAGATGGTGCGACACTGTGCTGACAGTAAGACCTGTTTCTTTCGCCGCTGCTTGCAGCGATCCTTTTTGAGCACAAATCTGTAACAGTTCCAACCATTTGAGACTAAGATTTCTCGGAGCAGACTGACGCGGCATTTTAAATCCCATAGATACAGGCATACCTGTGAATAATTAAGCGGCTCATGCGAACATTGATATCAAATTATCGAAATCTGGTACCCGTTTCTCAAATACCAAACGCTGATTTGAAAATCTACAATGCGACTTGCAATTGATCTGCCCTGCCAAATACATTTGCACTTCGAAGCCAGCCGCTAGATGTCGTATCGCCACCATTGTTTGCCTCGTTTGTGCTTGAATTTCATAGAATTTGGACGTTAAACAAGCCGATGCAGCAGAAAGACCGCACCGCATGGCAATACTAGTATTTCTTACTCAACTGGCCGGAGCCACAATGCTCTTGCTGTTTGCGGTTCGAATGGTCCGAACAGGGATCGAGCGGAGTTACGGCGCCTCGTTCCAGCGTGTGCTGACACGAAACAACAGCATGATGGGTTCCAGCCTGACGGGGATGCTGTTGGCAGTTGTTCTGCAGAGCTCTGCTGCGGTGGCGCTGCTGGCCTCAGGGTTCGCGGCGGGCGGATATCTGGCTTTCCCGGCCGGTCTGGCGATTGTCTTGGGGGGTGACCTTGGTTCCGCCCTTGTGATTCAGATACTGTCATTCCGTCTTGACTGGCTCGTACCGCTACTATTGGCCATCGGTGGTTGGTTATTTGTCAAAACCGAACGAAAGCGGCCACGTCAGATCGGTCGAATTCTGATGGGTGTTGCCTTTATTTTGATTTCATTGCGGTTTTTGCGTGAAGCCATGGACCCGATCCGGGACAGCGCGTTCTTGCCCGCAATCGCTGACTATCTCGTACGCGATTATGTGACTGCATTCATTGTCGGAGGTGCGCTGGCCTTTGTCATGCACAGTTCAGTTGCGGCCATTTTGATGTGCGTCACGCTGGTCCAGATAGGTGCATTGCCGTTCTCTGCCGGATTGTCATTGGTGCTAGGCGCAAATTTGGGCAGCGCGCTCATTCCAGTTTGGTTAACGCGTGGGATGGACATACGTGCCCGGCGCATTCCTTACGCAAATCTCGCGCTTCGCGGGGTCTGGGCCGTGCTATGCCTGTTTGCCGCGAACCTGGCTTTGCGCGCTGGGATGATCGGCAGCGATTATCAGGGGCAGATGCTGGTCAATGCGCATTTGGCGTTCAATGCTTCGCTCCTGATCTTGTCTTTACCCTTCTGTGGAATGTTGCAGGCTCCGTTCATGCGGCTGCTACCGGATGAAAAACCAGTCGTAGAGGCCAACCCGCTCGCTCGGCCCGCAAGCGCCCTTGATCCACAAGTGGCGGGGTCTCCAACCCTGGCGATCTCGGCCCTCAAACGCGAGTTGGTTCGAATGGCTGATCTTGTGCAGCTGATGTTCAGCCCCTTGCTGGGGCTCTACCGAACTGGTGAACCCGAGCAGATCAAGGCAATTCAGGCTATAGATCAGGATGTTAACCAATGTTTGACAGATATCCGGGCATTTGTCGCAGCATTGCCTGCGGACAAGATGGATTCGAAAAACTCTGATGCAGCCCGCGATATGCTGGAATATGCAGTCCGGTTGGAAACAGCAGGCGACGTTGTGGCAAAGCGCCTGACGGTGCTGGCCGGTGAATTGCGGGAAACAGGGAAGCAGTTTTCGCCAGAGGGATGGTCGGAAGTGCAACAGATGCACGAGAAAATACTGGCCAATCTAAAACTGGCGACGAATGTTATTATTTCGGAAGATCTGGAAAGCGCACGGCTTCTAAACTTGGAAAAGACTGAGATCAAGCGTGCCGAACGTGACAGCAGAAAACGTCATTTCCGCCGTTTGCAGAATGGCATGGCTGAAAGCTTCGAAACCAGCGATGTGCATCTCGAGACTTTGCGGGCGCTTCGAGAATTCAATAGTCATATCGCCGCTATTTCGACGCCGATCCTCTACTCCAGCGGTCAGTTGCTTGAGACACGGTTGATCGAAGAATTGCCCCCCCGTGAGCAAGAGGCTGAAACCTAGCGGGCGAATGAGGGCTGCAACTTTTGCCGTGTTGAAACATCCGTCTGCTAAGCTCGTATGACGAGGCGTTTACTATTCAGCCGGAGCGGGGATTGTTCGGAAATCATCTTCCAGCCACGGGAACCGCGATTTCATAGGTTCGGTGACATGTTGACGGATCAGCTTTTGCAATACGTTGTGGATCAACCGGGTCGTCGATGACGGATATACATCCGTTGTAAATAACGACACGGTGCGGGCAAAACTTTTGCCGGGGAAAGGCATCGCCCGCGTGTTTTTGTGGAAGCGACGTGCACGATAGTAGCTGGCGGCGGTTGTGATGGTCCAACCACTGCCTCCTGCGACCAGCCCGATAATGGATTGATTGCACTCAAGTTCGAAGCGGTTGGGCAAATTTATCTTGCTGCGCGTAAGCTGCATCTCAATAAGCTTGCCGATGGCGAGATCCCGAGAGTATCGCAGAAACGGCAGGTTGCTATCCGGGTTTGCAAGGTCTTCAACCGGACCGTCGAAGGCCGGTGGAATTATTACGATGAAGGGATCACGAAGAAGAGGAAACTCTTTCAGCCCCTCGACATGGTAGGAAGGTCGAGTTGCGACACCAGCATCCAAACCCTGCGACTGAAGCTTGTCGATGATCTCGTGGCTTTGGCGCGTAAAGTGGCGAAAGCTGCATCGCGGCAGCCGAGCCGAAAGAAGAGTAAACAAATCGGGCGCAACACGGCTGTCGAAATCATCTATCAAACCCAAACGCAAATCTGTTGCATGCTGCCAACTGCCCGAGCGCAGCTCAGCCTCACCACGTTTCAGAGCCATCAGGCCTTCGTGGACATGACGGGAGAACACTGTGCCAGCAGGCGTTAAACCCATCGGTCGGCGGCTGTGATCCACCAGTTCCACGTCCAGAGCCCGTTCAAGGCTGCGCAGATGATTTGAAACCGTGCTGATTGACAAACCGGTTTCAACAGACACCTTTTGGATCGACCCCAATTTCGAGACCAGTTGAAAGATTTCAAGCCATCTGAGGCTAAGTGATTTTTTGGTCACTGCAGGCCCTTCCAAAGAACTATTTATCAAAAGCGAAACAAAGTTACGGTTTTTTCGCAACATGTTTTTTGATTTACGAAATTGAGCCTTACCGACTATGGTTTCTCTTACTGATCCGTAGTCGACCATCGGAAATGGTCGAACTGACGGAACCAGCAGGGAGAAAATAATCGAAATGATCAAAAAATATCTGCTTACAACGGCCTATGCCGGGATTGCCGCTGTAACCGCCTCACAAGCCGCAGCGCTTGATGAAATAACGGTTGCGTACTTTTTGGAATGGCCGATGCCGTTCCAGTATGCGAAGGCAAACGGGACCTATGAAGACGAGATGGGTGTCAAGATCAATTGGGTGTCCTTCGACACGGGCACTGCAATGTCTGCGGCCATGGCTTCAGGCGACGTTCAGATCGCGGTCAGCCAGGGTGTACCGCCTTTTGTCGTAGCCACGTCTGCCGGTCAGGATCTGCAGGCCGTGGATGTCGCGGTAAGCTATTCGGACAATGACAATTGTGTCGTCGCTGAAGCGCTTGAAATCGACAAGACAAATGCAGGTGAGCTGAATGGCAAGAAGGTTGGCGTTCCGATCGGGACCGCCGCGCATTATGGCTTCTTGTCACAGATGGACCATTTTGGCGTCGATCTAAGCTCGCTGGAAATTGTCGATATGGCTCCTGCCGATGGGGCAGCCGCCTTTGCGCAAGGCAACCTGGACATGGTGTGCGGCTGGGGTGGTGCGCTGCGGCGCATGACCGAGCACGGCAATATCTTGCTGACTGGTGCTGAGAAGGAAGAGCTTGGCATTCTTGTTTTCGATGTGACCAGTGCTCCGTCTTCCTTCATCGAAGAAGAACCGGAACTGCTCTCGAAGTTTCTCAAAGTGACCGCAGACGCCAATGCGCAATGGGCCGCTGGGGACAACAAGGATGATATGTTGGCAGTCATCGCCAAGGATGCAGGTATGGATCCAAGCGATGCTGCAGCAACGATCGCTACATTCAGTTTCCCGACAGCCGAAGAGCAATTGTCGGACAAATGGCTAGGTGGTGGTGCCCAAGACTTTATGAAGGGCGTCGCGAACGTCTTTGTATCAGCGGGTAGCATCGATTCCGCGCTGGATTCCTACGAAGGTGCTGTGAATGCAGATCCGCTGAGCTCAGCCTCAAACTGAGATCGGGACGAACATTCGACAACTAAAATAATGCAGATCGCTGGGGACTGGTCCGGTTGCGGGCCGGTCCCCAGATGCAACAGCAGGAAGGAAACAGAATGCCTGAATTGGACATCGTAGACCTGTCCATGCGTTTTGACTTGCCTAACGGTACTTCAGTGCAGGCGCTCCAGGACGTATCGCTTAGTCTGAAAGAAGGTGAACTGGTCTCGGTTCTTGGCCCATCAGGATGCGGCAAGACAACTTTGCTGAACATTGTTGCGGGCTTTCTTGCGCCGACCTCAGGGCGCATTGAGCTGAATGGGCATTTGGTCAAAGGTCCGGATGCGGAACGCGGAATGGTGTTTCAAAAAGGCGCCCTATTCGAGTGGATGAACGTGCGCGAGAATGTGGATTTTGGGCCACGTATGAAGGGCATGCCCAAAGCTGAACGAGACAAGATCTCGGATCATTTGCTTGAGGTGGTCGGCTTACAGGATTTCAAGGAAAAGGCTGTTTACGAATTGTCTGGGGGTATGCAGCAGCGCGTCGCGCTGGCGCGATGCTTGGCAAACGAGCCCGATGTGATCCTGATGGATGAACCGCTTGGTGCTTTGGACGCGTTGACCCGTGAAAAAATGCAGGGCCTGGTTCTGAAGCTATGGAAAGAAACTGGTAAGACAATCATTCTGATCACCCACTCGGTGGAAGAAGCCCTGTTGCTGGGTGAGCGATTGATCGTCATGGCCCCGCGCCCTGGACGAATTCACAAGGAATATAATCTGCCATTTGCCGAGCGTGGTGTGAACGCTGATCTTCGTGACGTGAAAAAGTCCGAGGGCTTTGCGGAAACGCGCGACGAAATCCTTTCGATGATTTGGGAAATGGAAGAGGAAATCATGGGCCGGACGGAGCAAGCATCATGATGGTACTTCTTTTTTATATCGGCCTGTTCGGCGGCGCATTTTTGATCGTACATCTGCTACGCAGGGGTTTGCAAAGCCGTCAGGACTTTACGAGCCTCAAAACTGTGACGTTTGGCGATGAAAGTGCTGTACGCGCAGACCGGGCAGCGTCGATTATCTCGATCCTTGTGATCTTTGTGATTTGGGCCGCGTTTACCGGTTCAAAACTGCTGCCCATCCATGTCCCTGGCCCCTTTGTCGGGGATTTGCAGTTTGCGTACACAGTCGAAGACGCAAACGGCAACACAGATGATGCCACGATCTATGTAAAAGTTCCCCCTTTTGGAGAGGAGGCGGAGAGCTTTGAGGTTGAGCCTGGTGACGGCTTTGCCAAGGATGTCGCCTTTGTCGCGCCCAGCGGTCGTTCCTCGACCATCTTGTTCGACAAAAATGATGAAGTGAAGCGCAAAGATGGCGCGAAGATCATCGCCATCAATGGCACAGCGATTGGTGAGGATGGTTCTGTTAGCGTGGGCGACGGCACAGTATCACTGACCGGAAAAGGCGCGATCAGCTTCACTCCGGCGCAGGGTATGCAGATGAACCCGATCTGGTTGCCGGCACCCGAGACCGTTGTCGCGCGCTTCTTCGAAATCGCCAGCGAAGGCTATCAGAACTTCTCGCTTTGGCAGCATCTTGGTTGGTCGTTGTTGCGGGTTATCGCGGGCTTTGTCGCCGGGGCGCTCATCGGCATTCCGCTCGGATACGCCATGGGATTGTCTGGCTGGTTTCGGGGCTGGTTTGACCCAATCGTCGAGTTCATGCGCCCTGTGCCGCCATTGGCGCTGATCCCGTTGGTCATCATCTGGTTTGGTATCTGGGAGACCGGCAAGATCGTCCTGCTGTTCCTAGCGGCGCTTTGGATCATGACTATTGCTGCACGTGCAGGTGTGTCTGGTGTGAACATCTCAAAAATCCACGCGGCATACTCGCTGGGGGCGTCGAAGTGGCAGATCATGCGCCATGTGATTGTGCCCAACTCGTTGCCCGAGATTTTCACCGGCGCACGCGTCGCCATGGGTGTATGCTGGGGTACTGTTGTGGCGGCCGAACTTGTCGCGGCACAGAAAGGGGCTGGTATGATGATCATCGCGGCCTCTAAATTCCAGCTGACGGATATTGTCATCATGGGCATCGTGCTGATCGGCATCATCGGCTATGGCATCGATATCCTGATGCGCAAGGCTGAAAACTGGCTGGTTCCGTGGAAAGGCCGGAGCTGACCTTCATCACCGAAGTCAGCTTTTGCTGAATTCACAACTAAGCTGCCTCCGAATAAATTTGGGGGCAGCTCTTTATTTGAAGCTGGTCTCTTGCCTCGTGTTGGCTGGCAGTAAAGCACTGATTTGTTTCCATATCTAAAGAAAATCCGATGATAGACAGCGTGAGGATCTAGCTGCGAGCTCTCAGGGGAGCAAAATGTGGCAATCACTTCATGGCGTATTGCGGTATCGGTGTCGGGATATTGGCGGACGCCGATGCAGGGTTTCTGGATGGTCTGTTTTCAAGGTTGAAGAGAGTCTTGACCAATTGGTTAACGGGTGAGGTCGCATCAATCATACTTGGCTGGATCATGTTGGTGCTCTGTCGCTTCAGCCGATCGGGTCCTCAGCGTCGCCAGAGTGCCTGCAGGCCACAATCTCTCTCATCTCGTGTACCTCAAACCTAGAGCCAATATATCCGTAGAGGAATTAAGTTGATCCGCAGATAGCTATCTGCTTGGGCAAGACCTGACCGTGTTGCAGCCAAACTGCCAAATTCACTACGTTTGAAGGGGAATGATATTCACTGAAGGGTGACCTCAAGATGTTTTCCATCACTTCCGGCGTCTGTCCAAAATCAGAGGTCCTGCTCCCAGGGCGGGTTTGCCCCGGCGCGCGATACGGTCACCGCGGCAATTTTTGCCCCAAACTCCAGCGCGTCGCGTAAACTGTTTGACGGCAAGGCGCGCAGGGATGGCTTATCTAATTGACCCGCGTGACTTAGTGCGGCCAGCACGCCCGCATTGAATGTATCTCCGGCACCGACGGTATCGACGACTTTAACCTTCTGAACTGGTACCGAGACCTCAGTTCCATCCGCTAGATAGCCGGATGCACCGTCGCCCCCTTTGGTCACGATCACGACAGCAGGACCTGCTTGTAGCAGCAGTGGGACTTTCTCGGCATGGCTTTCGGGACCGGGGATAATCCAATCAAGATCCTCGTCTGATACCTTAATTATGTCAGTCTTGGCGATCATGTGGTTCAGCCGGGTCCGGTATCGGGTCTGGTCCTTGATGAATCCCGGACGAATGTTCGGGTCCAGCATTACCGCACGCTCTGCGCCATGGCGTTCAAGCAAGGCAGCGTAGGCATCGGCGCAGGGTTCGCAGGCCAAGCTGATCCCACCAAAATACAATGCCGAGATGCCCGGTAGTTTATCGGGCATATCTTCTGGCCTCAGCATTCGCCCAGCAGAATTCTCATCAACAAAACTGTAGGTGGCATGCCCGTCTTTCAACTGCACAAAAGCCAGAGTCGTTGGACGATCCGAGCGAACAGCATGTGTGGTTGTGACGTGGCTGATCTGTAGGGCGGCTATTAGTTGTTCCCCGAACATATCCGTTGACAAACCTGTCAATAGCCCCGTCGGGACACTCAAGCGCCCCAACGCGACCGCAGTATTGAAGATGGCTCCGCCGGAGTGAGGAACAAAACCTTTTGCACCCGAAACCGTTGGTTCTGCGATCATGTCGATCAGAGCTTCTCCGCAGCACAGGATCATCCTGCAGTCCTTCGTTGTTCAGAAAAGGCGTGGTTAGTTTACCGTGCAAGCGCATTCTTACAGAAATTGTTAGCGCCAACAATGCCAAATTCATCTTGTTCCGAAACATACAAGTTCATCGCTTTACGCAAATCATCGAAACGTCCGCCAGCGTTGAATGCACGTAGAAAATCCTGACCGAACAACCAACGGTTCTTTTCAGCCACCCCTCCAACTAGAAACACCCCACCTGTAGGCGTCAGGGCGACGGCAAGGTCTCCCATAAGTGCACCCAGATGTTCGGTAAACATACGAGCGGCTTTTACCGCGCAGGCATCAGAGCCGTCTTGCGCATCCTGAAGAATGTCTTTTGCTGAACGCATGGCGACATTGAGCTGACCTTCAGTCATCCCAATCGCCTGATAAAGCACCGGCAGCCCGGTGCCGCTTAGAAACATCTCGGCTTCGATGGCCAGCGTATCACTGAAGAAACACTCTGGTACGATCTGACGTGCGGCGCTAAAAACCTCGACCTCATCCAGATGGCGCGGCGATAGACCCATATGGCCCCCCTCGCCAGACACAGTGTGAAAATGACCCTCGGAGTAGAGCAGGGCGCCTACGCCCAATCCTGTCCCCGGCCCGACGACCAAGCGCGTCCCTAGAGGCGGTGATGCCTCACCCTGCAGAACTTCGACATCATTCTGGGTAATTTCGGCAACTGACCAAGCGGCTGCTGTGAAATCGTTTATGACATAGGTGTGGTGCGCGCCTGTGGCTTTGGCCAAAGCGTCCTCGGAGAGATCGAGATTGGCGTTGGTCAGACGAATTGTGCCATTCTTAACGGGTCCTGCACCTGCGGCGACAACCGCGCGCGGCTGGGTGCCAATTTCGTCACATAATTCATGAAGCGCCTCCTGCAGATCGCTGACGGTCCCGGTGGGGTGCTTGCGCAGATCAGTCAGTTCCCCCTCAGTCACGACGCCAAGTCTTGTATTGGTGCCACCGATATCGGCAACAAGGTTCCAATGCGCGTGCAGCCCTCCTTTTGGGCGAACCCATGGCGCAGGTTGGCTGCCAACATTCAGGAGTAGCTGAAGCGCATCGGCTGTGCTGCTACTCTCGTATTCAAAGAAAGCCCCTTGAATCAAGCTGCCCTGTTTTAGAGCGATGTGTATCGCATCCAATCCATGGGTCAGGTCTGAAGTATCATTCGAAGCCAGATTGATGAAAACCGGCAATGGCTTTTTGGGTTCAGGAACTATGTTCAGCACGGTGTCAACATCGACGTCCTGACTTACTGTCACGCTGAGCCAGTCAATCGGTTCTGCGATGGTCGCTAAATCATCTGACCAGTTGTCAGGAAAGTAGTCCTTCAATCGATCCAGCAGAACCTCGGCGTACTTCGCGTGCAGAATTGGTTCGAGCAAGACTGGTTCAAGCTCTGCGCCTAGGTTGGTCAAACCATATCTGCGCATTTCTTGACGAGCAGCGCCTTGAGCAAGCAGTTGATGGTGCAGACTGCGGGCTTCGATGCGTGGGCTGCCTTGGTTTTTTGTCCTCAGGCACGAGGTTGAGACCTTGAATAGGCGATCGCCCATCCGCGCCACGATTGTTTCAGCGAAATCCGAGAAATATGCGGCTATTTCTCGATTGCACCAGCCGCCAATGTCTTCCAGTGCTGGGGGTAACTCTGAATGATCTAGCACCACACATGGCCGGAGGTTCAGAGACAGAATTTGATCGATCCGCTGTTCGCACTGATCCAACGCATCAGTATCAGGTGTGCAACCATCTGGCAGGATATCAATCCAACTGATTGGGATGCGGTACATATCTAACCCTGTGGCCATTTCAGCAGGGGCATTCGCCCCAAATAGGAAGCCATCGGGAAAGTCTGAACGGGTGTAATTCATTGTCGCAACCTGTTGGAGCCATGTCCTGCGTCATGCCCTGTATCAGGTTATGTTAGCGGTATCTATATTAACGTTGATATGAGCCGTGTTTCCTGAACAGGACATCACAACCTTCGATCTGAAGGCCGTTCCACGAAACCGGATGCGCATTGTAATTGATCAATACCTCATGCGACTGCGTCTCGCGCCGTCGTAGTCCCGGTGGCATTGGGTGGAGCACAAGATTGGTGTCCTGAGCAGCCATCGTAATCACCCGATCCCAAAGCGCCTCATCCGGGAATCCGGCCAGATACCAAAGCCCCGCTTCACCGTGCAGGGCAGGGGTGCCATCGGTGAATGTTAGCAGAGTCTTGGCTTCACCCGACAAACGTTCAACCCAATGTTCCGACTTGCCACCCCCGTCGACGGTGCGGACCACGCTGGGTGGTAGCGTTTCGATCAGGTTAACATGAGTATCAAGATAGTTGAGGCCGGGAGGCCCTTCGCGAGGGATTTGAAAGTCTTCCGTGATTGCTCCGCTACGCGGACCCAGAATGGCCAGATCACAACCCTGTATCAGCCGCTGTTCCAGATCGCCCAGCACGGCTACGCCCGGTGCGAGGATCAGGTTGTAGTGCTTTTCGCCGACCATAGACGGAGAAAGAAAGTCCACTGACAATCCGGCGCGTCGCAATGCGCGGTAGGCTGAGAACACCAACTTGAAATAGTTGAACCCGGCACCCTGAGGTTGCGTGGCCCATGCCCAGTCCGACGCATAGTCGAACACAATCGCTACAGGCGCGCGTGCCGGATGGACCTCGCCCAGTGCGGCCAGATCGACGGCTGTTTGGCGCGCCTCGGCCAATCCGGGTGCGTCGTGGCCGTTTGGGGCCAACAGGCCGGCATGCATCTGTTCCTGACCGAACGGTGCTTGTCGCCAGCGGAAATAGCTAACAACTTCGGCCCCGTGTGCGACAGCCTCAAGCGACCACAGGCGCACCATGCCGGGAAGAGGGGCTGGGTTGTATGGGGCCCAATTTACCGGACCCGGCTGTTGCTCCATCACCCACCAGCGGCCATGACCCACAGCGCGGTAGAGGTCGTGGTGAAAGGCCTGCATGTCGGGATCGCCCTGCTGCAGAAACGCGGTTTTGTGCGCCTCATCCGCTTCCAGACGATCCGACAGGAAGCCAATCGGATAGCTGTCCCACGTAGCGATATCGAGATCATCCCCGACATCGAAATGATCGAATTCCAGCACGCGGCCCATATAGTTGTGCAGCAATGGTGCATCCGTCAGCGGGCGCAGCGCGTCGACCTGAGCCTTGTTGAACGCCACCACCTGATCCGAACTGAACCTGCGAAACGCCAGGACATGCGCTGGGTTGGGCTCGGTCACGGTTTGGTTCGGCAATTCGATCTGATCGAAGCTATTATACTCCATCGACCAGAACACATTGCCCCATGCTGTGTTCAGTGCATCGATCGAGCTGTAGCGATCCGCGAGCCAATGGCGAAACGCTTCCAAAGCTGCCTCGCTGTAGCTGATTGTCGTATCGTGACAGCCATATTCGTTGTCGATCTGCCACGCCGCGATATGCGGGTTACGGCCATAACGCTGACCTATAATCTGCGCGATCCGCGTGCATTCGTCGATATAGCCTACGTGACTAAAACAATAGTGTCGGCGCGAGCCGAATTTGCGCGGATCGTCATTGGCGTCCATGGCCAGCATGTCGGGATACTTGTCCAGCATCCAACGTGGCGGAGTTGCCGTTGGTGTGCCCAGCACAATCTTCAAGCCCGCAGCGCCTAGGGTTTCAATCGCGCGATCCAACCAGCCAAACTGTAGATCGCCCGGAGTGGGCTCCATCCGGCTCCAAGCAAATTCTCCGATCCTGACCCAGGTCAGGCCGGTCTCGATCATGCGTGCCGCGTCTTTGGCCCAATTCTCTTCAGGCCAGTGTTCAGGGTAATAGCAGACGCCAAGTTCTGGCTTCATATGATAACTCTGTGCTCCGCTTGACCTTCGCCAGCATTTGCGGCGGCGAAGGTCATGCCGTTTGTTGGTGTTTTTGTCAGTGTGTCGGCTTCAAGCCCTTGTCGGGCGGAGGTGCAAAACAACGTTGTCAGATCGTTGCCACCAAAACTCGGGCACGACGTGTGTTTGGCGTTGAAATGGACTGATTTCAAGAATTGACCGGCTGGCGTATAGGCCGCGACCCGGCTTGCACCCCACTGAGCGATCCAGATATTGCCGGTGCTGTCGACAACAGCCCCATCCGGGTTCAAGCCGTCGCTTTGCAGGTCGAGGAACACGGCGGCTTCGCCTATGGGCCAGCCAGTCTCCGCATCCAGCTCCCAGCGCATGACCTGTTTGGTCAAAGTATCGCTGTAATAGGCACAGGCGCGGTCAGGCGCGAAACAGATCGCGTTCGAAATCGTCACATCCCGAACCAATGGCCTTAGCTCACCTTTCCAATACCGGTAAATCGATCCGGCGCCCGTTTCAGCATTCTTGCCCATGGTGCCAATCCAGAACCCACCCCAAGGATCGGCGCGGCCGTCATTAGATCGAGTCACCGGGTTGTCGGCCTCAATCGGAACAATCAAATCCTTGGCGTGGCTACCCAGCTCAAATCGCCACAGACCTGTCTCTGATGCGATCAGCAGGGTTTCGTTGTCAACCCAACCAGCGGCGGAGACATGTTCTTCAAATTCCCAGACCCGAGCTTGGTTGCCTTCTCTGGACATCAGGCGATTGCTAAGAATGTCAAACCAGAAAAGCTGTTTTCGCTCCGGATGCCACAATGGTCCTTCACCCAATTCGCAGGGGCGATCATCATAAACGTGGCTCATTTTGTTGACTCGTCATAGGCTGCCACGATCTGCCGGGCGTGGTCTGATACTTCAGCAACAGACATGCCTGGCTTGTAAAGCGCTGAGCCAATCCCGAAGCCATCGGCACTGGCCTTGATCCATTGATCAAAATTCTCTGGGCCCGCGCCACCGACGGCATATACCTGCGTGCCAGGTGGTAGTATGGCCCGCATTGCGGCCAAGCCTGAGGGGCCGGCCATAGACCCGGGGAACAATTTCAACCCGGTTGCCCCAGCTTGTAGGGCGGCGAAAGCTTCGGTCGGGGTGAAAATGCCCGGCCAGCTTTGCAATTCAAGCGCAACAGCACGCTGGATCACTTTTACATCGCAATTCGGCGAGACGATAAGTTTGCCGCCAGCGTCCGCTACCGCATCAACCTGATCAGGGGTAAGCACAGTTCCTGCGCCAATAAGTGCGCGATCACCGATATCCGAGGCGAGGATACGGATGCTTTCCAGAGGATCAGGTGAATTCAGCGGTACTTCGATCCGGTCAATACCCGCTTGCACCAACGCTTTCCCGACAGGCCCCGCCTCATCAGGTGTCAGCCCACGTAGGATGGCGATTATGGGACGGCTCATGCGGTTTGCCTCGTGAGTGTGCGGGCCTGTGCCAGCCCCGCAAGTGTTGTCGCGGTTGCGTCAACGGTTTCGACCAATGCGCCTTGTTGCTGTAGGGCGGTGGCATACGCCTTGGTTAGACTTTCTGATCCGATGACTGCCAATTGCTGACCCAGCCAATAGGGCCGCGATGCGGCAAGCTCTGCACCTATCAGGAAGCCCGAAAGACTGGCGTGCGCGATGTTCTTATTCTGACCATGCAGCAAGTCAGCCGCCCGCAACCCAAAGAGTCGCGCAGCAAGCTGTTCAGGTTTCGATAGTATATCCGCGACTGCGTCAATGAAGCTTGCTTCGTCCCATCCATCATCAATCGAATGCCGAAGAACGGATTGCCCGCACAGCAGGTCAAACATTTCGCCCGTCATGAATGTACGGAAACTGACAACTTCACCAGCACTGATCTGCGCCCATTTCGTATGCGTGCCGGGCAGGCAAATAACACCGTCCCAATTCTGATGCGCGCTGAGGAACCCTGAGATCTGCGTCTCTTCCCCGCGCATCACATCGGGGGGGCTGTTCTGCTTTAGTCCCGGAACAACGAAGGCCCGAATACGCGGATCGGTGTTTGGAACGCGGAAGGGTACGACCGGGATTGGCTCGGACGGCACGGCGGAATAGGGCGCCTCGACCCAGCCCTGCCGCGCACCAACCATTCCGCAGGCGATCACGTCTACTGGCTTCCCAGGCAGCCAGTCTTCGATCAGAGCCAACAGGGCTGCCTGAAAATCTCCCCCAGCCGTGCGCGACATACCATCCTGCGAAGCCGCCTGAGCGATCACTCTTTCTCCCTGCATGGCCCAGGCGCGCAGATGAGATGTACCCCAGTCAACAGCGATCCACTCAACATTCATAGCGTTACCCCGTTACCACAACGCCGCCGTCGACAACCATGCATTGACCCGTCATGGCGTGGCTTGCGCTTGAGGCCAGAAACAGGGTTGGTGCGATCATGTCTTCGGGCGTCAGATGTTCTTTCAGGCATTGGCGATCCAAATGCGCGGCCAGATCTTCGGGCGTTGCCCACATGTCCAGCTGTTTCTGCGTCAGAACCCATCCCGGAGCCAGTGCATTGACCCGGATTTTCTGAGGCCCAAGCTCGCGCGCCAAAGAGCGAGTCATACCGGTGATTGCCGCGTTTGAGCTGGTGTAGATCGGATAGCCTGCGTTCCCCATCATGTAACTGATTGAACTGAAATTGATGATCGACCCGCCGTTGTCTTTCATCTGCCGCGCGGCTTCCTGACAGGCAAAGTAATAAGCTTTGAGGTTCACCTCGATCATCCAGTCCCAGAAATCGGGAGTGGTTTCCTCAAGCGAGTGACGCTTGTCATTGGCTGCATTGTTGACCAGCACTTTCAGCGGGCCGTGGGCCTCGGCAGCTTTGGCCATGGTGGCATGCAACAGCTCGGTATCGGTCATGTCACCCTGCAGAAATAGAGGGGCGCGGCCATGCTTGTCACGCATCTCTTCGACGAAAGCACTCGCATCGGACCGACCTATGAAGGCAACATTTGCACCTTGGCCCATGAAGCCATCGGTTAGTGCCGCGCCAACACCCGATCCACCGCCCGTAATGTATACGGATGCACCGCGCAGGTCTTGAAATGTAGCTGGTTGATCCATCAGTGGCTCTCTCTCGTCACAAGGCGCGTGTCTTTGCCCACAAGGAAATCAAGGTCGGCGCCCTGATCGGCTTGCAGCACGTGGTCGATGTAGAGTTTCGCGTACCCGCGCGTGTAATGCGGATCGTCCGGTTGCCACAGGGCGCGACGGGCGTCCAGTTCCTTTTCGTCAACCAGCAGTTCCAGTTCGCCTTTGCTGGCGGACACTCGGATGCGGTCACCAGTTTTGACCAAGGCGAGTGTACCACCGGCCTGCGCCTCAGGGCTCACATGCAGGATCACCGTGCCGAAGGCTGTGCCCGACATGCGCGCGTCCGAGATGCGGATCATGTCGCGTACGCCTTCTTTGACCAGCTTCGCCGGGATAGGCATGTTCCCAACCTCCGGCATGCCCGGATAGCCCTTGGGGCCACAGCCTTTGAGCACCAGAATGGTCTCGGGTGTGACAGGCAGTTCGTCGCGGTCGATATTTGCTTTCAGGTCCTCGATGCTCTCGAAAACATATGCTTCTGCCTCGGTTTCCAACAGTGCGTCTGTGGCCGCCGAAGGTTTCACGATCGCCCCGTTGGGCGCAAGATTTCCGCGCAGAACCCGCAGGCCAGCGGCGGGTTTTACCGGATCGTCGAAGGGGCGAATGACGTCTGTGTTGAAACATTCAGCGCCTTCATAATGCTCCGAGATATCCTTGTTCAGAACGGTCGTTGCCGGGCGCAAGAAAGGTTTGAGTTCGCTCAGAACCACTGGCACGCCGCCCGCATAACAGAAATCCTCCATCAGGTATTTGCCTGAGGGCATGCAGTTGACTAGCAGTGGGATTTCTGACCCGATTTCAAAGTCTTTTAACGTCAGATCGACGCCCACCCGCCCTGCCAGTGCCAACAGGTGAACCACCGCATTTGTTGATCCTCCGACGGCCGCATTGGTGAGAATGGCGTTTTCAAAGGCTTCCTTGGTCAAAATGTCCGAGGGCTTGAGGTCTTCGTCCACCATCTCGACAATTCGTTTGCCGGTCAGATGCGCCAGTGCCATGCGGCGGGCGTCGACGGCGGGCAGGGCGGCGTTGGTAGGCAGAGACATGCCCATCGCCTCAACCAGCGAGGCCATGGTACTAGCGGTGCCCATGGTCATGCACACACCTGCGCTGCGCGACATGCCGGATTCGGCGTTCATGAAGTCCTGAAGAGTCATTTCTCCGGCACGAACGGCCTCGGAAAACTTCCAGACGTCAGTGCCCGACCCGATATCCTGACCGCGATACTTGCCGTTGAGCATGGGGCCAGAGCTGACCACGATAGACGGCAAATCGACCGAGGCCGCACCCATCAATTGACCCGGTGTAGTCTTGTCGCATCCGCCCAGCAGCACAACGCCATCGATGCCATAGGCGCGGATGGATTCCTCAACATCCATCGCCAGCAGATTGCGAAATAGCATGGCGGTGGGTTTCATCTGAGTTTCACCCAGCGACATCACCGGGAATTCGACAGGGAAGCCGCCCGCCTCCCACACACCCCGTTTGACACCTTCGGCCAGGTCACGCAGGCCCGAGTTACAGGGCGTCAGTTCTGACCATGTATTACAAATGCCAATGATGGGGCGTCCGTCGAACGCATGGTCCGGAAAGCCCTGGTTCTTCATCCACGACCGATGAATGAACCCGTCCTTGTCAAGTTTTCCGTACCAATGTTGAGAACGGCGTTTTTTAGTCATTTTTGGCTCTGTCTGTCTGGCTTGCGATGGAGTTGATTGTTTTTCGAATAGATGAAGATCAGGCCGCGCGGGCTGATTGGCACCAATCGGGTAGCCAGTCGCCATGGGCGGAAAGCAGATCGGTGACGAGGCTGCGTATTTGGCGCAGGTCTAACTCAGCTGCGGTATGCGGGTCCATCATGGCGGCGTGGTAGATATGTTCGGGGTTCTGCTCTGTCAGCGCCCGAACTGTCAGTTCCTGCACGTTGATCTGTGTTCGCATCAGCGCGATCAGCTGGGGCGGGATGTCGGTGACGACAGATGGCTGCACACCGTTGCTGTCCACAAGGCAAGGTGTTTCCACCGCAGCGCCCAAAGGCAATTGCGGGATCTGGCCTGTATTGGGCAGATTGCCATAGGCTGTGTAGGGTGTGTTAGTGACGATGGCGTTCATAAGGTCGGCGGCAAATTCGTGGCTTCGGGTTACTTCGATATCCCGACCATCGGTCAGTGTCTTGGCTTGGTCCTTCCAATTGGCCACCTGCTCGACGCAGCGGGTCGGGTATTCGTCCAGCGGTATGCTGAACTGTTTGATCAGGTCATCGCGCCCGTCTTTGATGAACCACGGAACATATTCTGCGAAATGCTCGGAGCTTTCGGTGCAGAAGTACCCGAGATGATCCATCACTTCGTACCGCACTTTGTTCGGACAGCGAGACATTAGCAGCGGAGGCTTTGGCAGGTGCCCGGCGTGATAGCCCTGTCGCAGATCGGGATAGATATCACGGCCCTTATGCTCGAGTTTGAGAAAGAAGGCGACGTGGTTAATGCCTGCAACTTTGTAGCGAATATCCGCCTTGGGCAGATCCAGATCATGCGCCAGTTCCTCGACTGTGTTCTGAACGGAATGACACAGTCCCACATGTTTCAGAGCAGGGAAGCGCTCGGTCAGGGCCCAGGTATTGATGGCCATCGGATTCACGTATTGCAGCAGCGTAGCATTGGGGCAGAGTTGCATCATATCCTGCGCGACACCCCACAGAACGGGCACAGTACGTAGGCCGCGCATGATACCGCCTACACCCAGCGTATCAGCGATAGTTTGGCGCAGGCCGTATTGTTTTGGAACCTCGAAATCAGTCACGGTGCACGGCTCGTATCCGCCGACCTGAAAGGCAGTAATCACGAAATCCGCGCCGTCCAGCGCCGCGCGGCGATCTGTGTGGGTCGAGACGGTCGCACCCGTGCCGACTGATCGGATCATGGCCTTGGCCACAGCCTCGCTCTCGGCCAAGCGCACCGGATCAATATCCATCAACGCAAAATGGCTGTCGGCGAGGGCAGGGGTGAGCAGGGCGTCGCCCACGATATTCTGCATGAAGATCGTGGAACCCGCACCTACAAAGGTGATCTTGGTCATGAGGTAAACCTCTGGTTTGACGTTATTTTACAGCACCGAGGGTCAAGCCCGCGATAAAGTGTTTCTGCATCAGGAAGAACATGGCAACAGGTGGCAGGGCTGCCACGATAGAACCGGCACTCATCAATTGATAGGCAGCGCGGAATTGCGCGTTGAAGCTGGTGATCCCGGCGGTCACGGGCTGACTTTCGGCGCCTTGGGTCAGGACAACCGCCCAGAAATAATCGTTCCAGATGAAGGTGAAGATCAGCACGCTGAGCGCGGCAATTGCGGGCTTCATCAAGGGCAGAACGACATACCAAAAGATCCGCCATTCGCTTATGCCTTCTACCCGTGCGGCCTCGATCAACTCGAAAGGCAGGGCGCGGATGAAGTTTCGCATAAAGAGTGTGCAGAAGCCGGTCTGGAAGGCAATATGGAACAGAACGAGCCCGGTTTTAGTGTTGTAGAGGCCCAATTCCAAAGTCAGATCGCGCACCGGGACCATCAAAATCTGGAAGGGCACAAAGTTGCCCGCCACGAACATGAAGAAGATCCAAAGGTTCGATTTGAACTTGTAGATTCCAAGCGCAAATCCGGTCATGCAGCTGAGCGCAACGGCTCCGATCACGGTGGGCACGGTGATCAGGAATGAGTTCAGCAGGTAACGCGGCATGTCCGAATTGAAAAAGACCTGCCCATAGTTGAACGCGCCTTCAAAGCTGGACGGCATGCCCCAGTAGTTGGCGTTTGTGAAGTCCGCTGCCGGTTTGACCGAGAAAAGCGCGACTGCCAGCAGAGGCCCGAGCCAAAGCAAGAGGGCAATCGGCAGCAAAGCCTGATAGCTGATCTGAGCGGCGCGGGGTTGTTTTTCGATGGGTTTGGGAAACATCTCAGTGCCCCTTTTCTTCGCGATACATCGACCACAGGAAATAGGCGATGAAGCAGAGCATGATGAGGAACAGGATTACCGCGATGGCGGCTCCATATCCCATGCGGAAGCCATATTCGGACAAGGCGACTTCGAACATGTAATAGGCCAGCACACGGGACGACCCAAAAGGCCCCCCCTGTGTCATGATTGAGATCAAGTCAAAGCTGCGCAACGCACCGATGATGGTTACGACAAAAGCGATGAACGTCGCGGGTCGCAGTTGCGGCAGGATGATGTGCCACAGCATCCGCCCACCTTTTGCACCGTCAAGCCGTCCAGCCTCGATTTGCTCGGGGTCAACGGCGTTCAGGCCTGTGAGGTAGAGGATCATGCAATAGGCGGTTTGCGGCCAGAGCCCTGCGAAGATGATGCCATAGGTAACGAACCGTTCGTCGCCCAGCACATTCAGCGGGCCCATACCGAATAAACCTAGGAATTCGTTCAACAATCCGAATGTCGGGTCGTAGAACCATGTGAAAACAAGGCCAACAACAACTTGAGAGATGACGAACGGAAAGAAGAACAAAGACTTATAGAGCCGTATGCCCCAGACCGTCTGATTCAGGAACAGTGCGATGAACAGGCCTGCGGGAATTGCAGCAAGATATAGGACCAACCAGATCAGGTTGTTCTTGAGCGAAATGTAGAATGCGTCCCGGTCGACCCATTCCCAATACAGATCTTCGTAGTTGCGCATGCCTACATATTCGGCGGCTCCCAGCCCATCCCACTCGTAAAGAGACAGATTGAAGGACTGAAACACCGGGATGATTACATAGACCATGAAGAACAGCAGGCCCGGAGCCAGAAACAGCCAGGGCGCAATGCGCTGTTGGTTTCTGTGGAACCAGCTTTCCTGTTCTGGGGTGTCAACTACAGCGGTCATGAAACATCTCTGGTTAGGGAGTGAAGGCGGGCTGAAGCCCGCCCTACGATTTTGAATGGTTCAAGGCCGAACTGAGTTCGACCCTAATTACACTTAGTTGTCGTAGATGCGCTCACGCGCGCGTTCCAGCTTGGCTAGAATCTTGTCCGCGTTGTCAGGCTTGACCATGAATTCCTGGAAGCCTTCCATCGAGACTTTGGCCATTTCTGCTGGTGCGTCACGGTCCCAGAACTGGGCAACACCGCCAGGGCTGTTGGACGACAGCATGGTGAAACCTTGCTGCAGGAACTTGTCGTCATCTACCGCAGATTGCGCGTTCACAGGCAATTGGCCGAGGTTTGCACCGTTGTTGATTTCGGTCTGCTCGTCCGCGGAAACCGCAAAACGCAGGAACTCGCGTGCGGCTTCTTTGTTTGAGGCATTGGCCGGAATGTGAAATGTATCGGTTGGCGCGTCTTCTGCCAGTTCAACATCAGGGTTGATGGCAACAAACTGGTAGAAGTCCAACTGATCATCGCTCAGACCTGCCTCGCGCAGGGGTGCCACGGCGAAGTTGCCCATCAGATAGGCCGCCGCCTCGCCGTTGACCATGAAGGGCAGGGCTTCCTGCCAGCTATAAGTCTGGTGATTGTCGATGAACGCGCCCATGTCGATCAGTTGTTTCCAGTTGGCGAAGGTCTGCTTGACCCGGTCGTCTTCCCAGCTGATTTCACCATTTGCGAGCTGGTTGTGGAAATCGAACCCGTTGGTGCGCATATTCAAGTAGTCAAACCAGCCACCAGCGGTCCACAAGAACTTGGTGCCGATGGTGTAGCAGGCGCGGCCTGAATCAACTATCTTCTGGCAATTGGCCAGCTCTTCTTCCCAAGTGGTTGGCTCGGTCAAGCCAAGCTCATCAAAGATGTCTTTGCGATAGTAAACCCCCCATTGATAGTATGTGTACGGGACACCCCATTGCTTTCCATCAATGGTCATCGCGCCTTTGGTCGATGCCAGATTGTCGGCGATTTCAGGCTCGGCCCACAGATCTGAGACGTCCTCGAACAGGCCCGCCTCGACATATGGCTTCATCCGGTTGGCAGCGTACCACGTGGCAACGTCAGGCGTGTCTGCCGTCAGGAAGTTGCGGATCTGGGTCTTGTAAGCCTCACGGTCGATCACGGTGGTCTCGATTTCCAGACCGGGATGTTCAGCCGCGAATCGCTCGATCATCGCTTCCATCGTCGCGCGCGGCGCCGGGTTGGATGTATCGAGGAAGATTCGCAGCTCGCCGGTTAGCTCAGCTGCGGCAGGCGCAGCAAGTGCCACACTGGCAGCCAAAGCAGCTGCTGTGCGCTTGAACATGGAATGCATAGTTTCCTCCCTTAAGCTTCCATATTGGTTCCAAATATTGAAACCTTGTTTTATATATTGAAAACTACACATCGACTCGGCTAGTCTTGTCAAGACCCTCGTGCCCATAGCCGGGGGAAAGTGAAGGAGAACAGGCACCCGTGGCAGGTGACGGAACAATAGGAAAAGCATGTGATGTGTTGGAACAGGTCGCGGCCTTCGGGCGCCCTGTGCGGTTTGGGGAATTGCTGGAAAGCAGCAAATTCCCCAAGGCGACGCTGTATCGCTTTCTGCAATCGCTGACCAATCAGGGCATGCTGCATTACGAACCGGAACGGCAAACATATTCTCCGGGGATGCGGCTGGTGCGGTTGGCTCATTCGGCATGGACCCAAAGCTCGCTTGCGCCCATTGCGCGGCCTTTCTTGGACGCCCTCAGCGCCGAGACAGGGGAAACGGTGCACCTGGCGCAGCTTGATTCCGGGCAGGTGCTTTATGTGGATAAACGCAACGCGCAGCGACCGATCGAGATGTATTCCGAGGCTGGCAAGGTCGGCCCGGCTTATTGTACCGGCGTCGGTAAGGCGATGATGGCTTATCTGGACGAGGCACTGTTGGAGAAGACGATCTCGCAACAAAGCTTTCACCGGTTCACCGACAAAACCCTGGCCTCGGAAAAGGCATTGCGAGCCGATCTCGAGTTGATTCGTAGCCGGGGTTACGCAGTTGATGACGAAGAGCATGAGCCCGGCATCATCTGTATTGCCTGCCCGATTCTGACCACCGGGGGCCGCATGTTGGGGGCTCTATCGGTGACGGGATCGACCGGAAGGATGGATTTTGAACAATTACAATCTTGGGTGCCGCGCGTCCGGCGTGTCGCTGAACAGATCGGCACAGAAGCACAGGCGTGGCGGTTCCCCGAGGGCCAACAGAATAGGATGCAAGCAACATGACAGGCGTAACCCTGAAAGGCGCGATCAAACGGTATGGCCAGACTCAGGTCATTCATGGAATTGATCTCCAGATTGAAGATGGTGAGTTCTGCGTGTTCGTTGGGCCGTCGGGCTGCGGCAAGTCTACGCTGTTGCGGATGATCGCAGGGCTGGAAGAAACCTCGGATGGTGAAATCCATATCGGAGCACGTGAAGTCACGCATGTCGACCCGGCCAAGCGCGGGGTGGCGATGGTGTTCCAGACTTATGCGCTCTATCCGCATATGACGGTGGCCGAGAACATGGGCTTTGGCCTGCGGATGAACGGGGTCGCCAAGGCTGAGATTGACCAGAAGGTTCAGGAAGCGTCGAACATTTTGAAACTCGACCAGTATCTGAAGCGCAAACCCAAAGCGTTGTCCGGCGGTCAGCGTCAGCGGGTTGCGATTGGGCGCGCCATTGTGCGCGGCCCAGAGGTGTTCCTGTTCGACGAGCCGCTTTCGAACCTTGACGCAGAGCTACGCGTGGAAATGCGGGTCGAGATTGCGCGCCTGCATCAGGAAATCGGCGCAACGATGATTTATGTTACGCATGATCAGGTCGAGGCGATGACCATGGCCGATAAGATCGTTGTGTTGCGCGACGGACGGATCGAGCAGGTGGGTGCCCCTATGGATCTGTATCGTGACCCCGATAACAGATTCGTGGCGGGTTTCATCGGCTCTCCGGCCATGAACTTCCTTGAGTGCGATGTCGTGGATGGCATGGTGCGGCACCCCGCGCTGACTGATGCAATCCCGGTTACTGAAAGTGTGCCGAGTGGAGTTACTAAAGTTACACTGGGCATTCGCCCCGAGCATATTCAGGTGGATCGAAACGGTGACACCTGCACTGTTGATCTGACCGAAGCGCTGGGTGGTGTATCCTATTCTTATCTGCTGACGCCCAATGGCGATAAGCTGATTGTGGAAGAGCGGGACGACCAACGCAGTACGACCGGTGACCGTATCGGGCTTTCGATCCGGCCCGAACGCGCGATGCTGTTCTATCCCGAGTCGGGTCAGCGGCTGCGTTAGGGCTTGCCAGACCGGAGCTGTTTTGCATCACTGCGCATTAATCAGCGGCTTTCAGGAGGCCATATGCGCAGTTCCAAAACCATCCATGTGATCTCAGCCCATGCCGAAGGCGAGGTGGGCGATGTAATCGTTGGAGGTGTTACCCCGCCTCCCGGGGAAACGGTTTGGGATCAGAGAACCCATATCGCTGAAGATCAGACCCTAAGGGATTTCATGCTGAATGAACCCCGCGGCGGTGTCTTTCGCCATGTGAACCTGCTGGTTCCACCAAAAAACCCCGAGGCCGCTGCCGCTTTCATCATCATGGAGCCGGAAGACACGCCGCCGATGTCCGGTTCGAATTCCATCTGCGTTTCTACGGTTTTGCTGGATAGCGGCATCCTTCCAATGCATGAACCAGAAACTCGTTTGACGTTAGAAGCTCCCGGAGGGCTGGTCCGCGTCCGCGCCGAATGCCGCAATGGCAAGGCCGAACGCATCTATGTGCAGAACGTGCCAAGTTTCGTCGACAAGCTGGATGCCCGGATCGAGGTTGAGGGCATCGGGACGCTGCGCGTAGATACCGCGTTTGGTGGCGACAGTTTTGTAATTGTCGATGCAGCTGATCTGGGTTTTGACCTGACGCCTGATGAAGGCGCTGATCTTGCCAGAACCGGCGCGCGTATCACCGATGCGGCCAATGAGCAGCTTGGCTTCAATCACCCCACCAAAGACTGGAATCACATTTCATTCTGCCAAATCGCAGGCCCGCTGAATCGACAGGGCGATATCCTCACCGGTCGCAATACCGTCGCCATCAAGCCCGGCAAGCTGGATCGTTCACCCTGCGGCACCGGTGCATCGGCCCGAATGGCTGTTTTGCTGGCCAAAGGTCAAATGTCGATGAATGACCGCTATCATGCGCGTTCGGTTATCGACAGTGAGTTTCGCTGCCGCATCGTGGATCAGCTCGATCTGAATGGGCGCATGGCGATCACACCGGAAATCTCGGGGCGGGGTTGGATTACGGGCACACACCAGCACATGCTGGACCCGGAAGACCCTTGGCCCGGTGGCTACCGCTTGAGTGATACTTGGGGTGCATAAGTCGGGGCCAAAATTGACCCCGTACTTTGGTTGATCTTCAGCTATCGAGATTGAACATCAGTCTTGCAGTCACTGGGACGGTACGGGTGATGCTAGGAAGTTGCGCCAGCTCCATTAGCTTGTCGACACCCGCTGAGACGCCCGCATCCTCGGTGCTAATGAAGACCATATCGTTTGTCGACACCATGACAGTGTCTTCAGCCACGCGCAAAATGAACATATCGGTGTAGAACTCAACCTCGGTCCCGGCCAGAGCCAGTTTGGCATCCACTTCAACCGTGTTGCTGGACCCCACATCCAACTTGGACACCTCATCCAAATCAATCTCTGCGGTCAGCGTGGCTGTTGCTACCTTGCGGAACACATGTTCGATCATCCGCTCGTTGCGGATATCGATATTCGTTTCGACCGAGGACAGGTCGATATCAATCTCAACTTTGCCATCCTCGCTGACATGGCCCGATAAATTGGTGAAGGAATTGACCTCGCCCACATCGTCGATCTTAACCGTGCCATAGGCCAGATGAGAGGCGCTGGGATTTAGTGTCCAATCAGCGGCCAGCGCGGGACCTGCAACAAAAGCCGACGCAATCGTGATTGTTTTGAACAGAAGTTTCATTTCATTCCTCCAGAGTCTATGACAGTTCAGACCAAGCGGGCCCGGTCCCATGACAAAGCAAACACACACAGGTCGCGATTTATTCGATGAGTGTTGAGATGAGCACCGAACAAGCCGTGCGCGGCGCGATCCAGACCCATTCGAAACGGGTTTGGCGGTTTGGATTGGCTCTGTCGGGGGCGTCGGATGTTGCGGACGATCTGCTGCAGGCAACAGCCTTGCGGGCGTTAGAAAAGCACCATCAGGTAACTTCATATGATCGGTTGGACAGCTGGCTGATGACGATCTGCCGCTCGATCTGGTTGAACGAGATACGGGCACGGTCTGTGCGCAAGGCGCAAGCATTGTCGGTTACACCTGAGGCGGAATTGGTTGCACACGGACCCGACTCAGAAACGAATATTTTCGCCGCTCAGGTGTTTACTCAAGTGATGCAACTGCCAGAGGCGCAGCGCGAAACGGTGATGCTTGTATTTGTAGAAGGGTACAGTTACCGCGAAGCTGCGGCCATGCTGGATGTTCCCATCGGCACGATCATGAGCCGGTTGTCCAACGCCCGGCAGAAACTGAAAACCGTAATGCAGCACGAAGCGGGCGACGCGGTGCAACGGAGTGGCAAATGAAGTTTTCCGACGAAACACTTCTGGCCTATCTGGAGGGCAGCCTTGATGAGGCCGAAGTCCACGCCATCGAAGCGGCCGTGGCAGAGGATACGGGTCTTGAAGCCCGCTTGATGGCGTTGGATCCGTTTGCCCCTGTTGTGCAGCAGGTTTTTGATGACGTCCCGGCTGAGGTTCCTGAAATTGATCTGCCTGCGCCCACTCCGCAGCAATACAAATCAGGACCTCTTCGATTGCTGGCGGTTGCGGCCTCGGTTGCCGTTATCGCAGTATCCGCAACCTTCTGGGTGACGCGTCCGAAGGCTTTGGGCTGGGCAGAGCAAGCCGCAATTTATCAATCACTCTATTCAGCCGAAACGATTGCTGATCTGGATAACTCTCCGCAAAAACTGGACGCGCAATTTGCTCAGGCTGAGGCTCAGCTCGGCCGACCCTTAAATCGGGAGGTGTTGGAAAATCTTCCCGGCCTCGACCTGAAGCGCACACAGGTTTTATCATTCAAAGGTAAGCCATTGGTTCAGGTTGTCTTTGCTGATGCACAAGGAAATCCATTTGCGTTCTGCGTGATCCGGCAAGGTCCAAATGCCCCATCGAAGGCAGTCAATCTTGCAGTGCTAAGCGGCCTATCAACCGCGACATGGGCAAAAGATGGGTATGGTTATATGCTGTTGGGTGGCGATCGCGAGACAGATCTGAGTGGAGAGCTGCATGCTCTGACTGCGGCCTTTGCGGGTTGACTATCGGGATTTCGGGAAACCCCTTGTGAACTGCGGCAAATGCTCGAAGAATGCCAGATATGAAGCCTATCCCTCAAGAACCGGACCCAGAAGATGATGAGGCCTTGGACGCAGGGCCGCGCAGCATCTATGACACCGATCCACCGGATGAAGAGGATCTATGGTTTCTCCCTCCAGCGGATAAAGAAGATCCTGAAGAATTTCTTCCGTCTGTCCCAAGGCCTGATCAAAGCCTCCTTTTTGATCCAAGGGATTGGCGCGCGGCTCAATCTGAACTGTCCGCTGAACTTGCTGATCTGGCCGTGACTTTCGGAGCGCTGGATGAACGTTTGCGCGCAGGGCCGAAAGGATGGGGTCACCGTCTGGCCTTAATGGAAGTGTCGGATTTGGGCTGGTGGACCGGAGACCGGATCAGCGTCGATCGTCTAGCGCTATGGATCGGATTGCGGATCGGTGCGACGGGTGATGACGTTCAGGCGTTGTACCGGGCAGGCTGGGCGGTGCGGCGACTATCCTCGGGCGCTGGGCCATCAGAGGGCGGATGGGACCCTGGGCTGACCGCTTTTCTGGATCGTCAGGCCCAGGGCATCGAGGACGCCCCAGAGACCGTGATAGATCTGGCCGAAGTGATGCGAAATGTGGCTGCGTTGCACCCGGTGACCCAGGCTGCAATCGGGTTCCACGCGTGGCGCGCGCTCTCTCCGGGCATTGGACAGGATACCGAAGCTGCCGTTATTGCAGCCCGCCATGCGGCATCGATGGGGCGAGGTGGAGCATTGTTCATGCCGCTTTCCTTGTCGGGACCGGGTGCGTTGCGCGGTGCAGGCTCACTGGATGAAAAACTATCCGCCTGGATAGGTGGGGCAGGTCAGGCCTCGCTTGCAGCTCTGCTGCATCTGGACCGGATCAGCGCTTGGGAAGGACGTGCCCGCGAGGCTGTATCAGATCTGAGTGGGCGAACTCCACCAGTGTTGATCGACGCGCTGACAGCTTGGCCGATGGTGTCGGCACCATTGGCCGAAGAGCTGACCCAAGCCTCGCGCGCGGCCATACAGCGAAATCTGGACAAATTCAGCGACAGAGGATTGATCCGCGAGGTGACAGGGCAGGGCCGTTATCGAGTCTGGACAGCGGCATTATAACCGATCTTTCGAATTCCCCGTTTGCTTGCATTTGGACGAGTCTTGCTGTTTCTGGAAGAACAAACAGGCGAAGTAGAACCATCGGGGCGCAATCATGAGCAAATCAGCACTGATAACCGGTATTACGGGTCAGGATGGCTCTTACCTGGCTGAGCTGTTGCTTGCCAAAGGCTATGACGTTCACGGTATCAAACGTCGCGCATCGTCTTTCAATACGCAGCGGATTGATCATATCTATCAGGATCCGCATGAACCAGATCCCAGACTGCATCTGCATTATGGTGATCTAAGCGATACCTCGAACCTGACCCGGATCATTCAGGAAGTGCAGCCCGACGAGGTCTATAATCTCGGTGCGCAATCCCATGTTGCGGTGAGTTTTGAATCGCCGGAATACACTGCGGATGTGGATGGGTTGGGTACGCTACGCCTGCTCGAAGCGATCCGGTTTCTGGGACTGGAGGGCAAGACCCGGTTTTATCAGGCCTCTACCTCAGAGCTCTTTGGTTTGGTACAGGAAACACCGCAACGCGAGACAACGCCTTTTCACCCGCGCTCACCCTATGGGGTCGCCAAGCTGTATTCCTATTGGATAACAGTAAATTATCGCGAGGCCTACGGGATGTACGCCTGCAACGGTATTTTGTTCAATCACGAAAGCCCCCGGCGTGGTGAGACCTTTGTGACTCGTAAGATCACTCGTGGCCTTGCAAACATCGCGCAAGGTTTGGATGACTGTTTGCATATGGGTAATATCGATAGTTTGCGCGATTGGGGGCACGCGCGGGACTATGTGAAGATGCAGTGGCTGATGCTGCAACAGGAGACGCCCGAGGACTTTGTAATCGCCACCGGCGAGCAGTATTCCGTGCGCCAGTTCATCGAATGGTCTGCCAGCGAGCTGGGTTTGGTGCTGGAGTTTTCAGGGGAGGGTGTCGAGGAATTTGCGATTGTTCGCGAAGTAGTGGGTGATAAGGCGCCTGCCCTGAAAGCTGGCGATATCGTGATGCGGATCAACCCGCGTTACTTCCGACCGGCCGAGGTTGATACGCTGTTGGGAGACCCGTCCAAGGCCAAGCAAAAACTAGGTTGGGAACCCGAGACCTCTGTGCAAGATCTATGCGCCGAAATGGTTGCCGAAGATTTGAAAATCGCACGGCGCAATGCCCTGCTCAAAGAACACGGGATGGCTGCGCCAGTCACACGGGAAAACGGCTGAAATGGGCAGCTCGCGCAGAATATATGTAGCGGGTCATCGCGGCATGGTCGGAAGCGCGATCCTGCGAAGGCTGCAGCAGCGCCAACAGGCAGGTGAAAAACTCGAGCTAATCACGCGGACGCGGAGCGAATTGGATCTGACCGATCAGGTTCAGGTTCAGAATTTCATGCGCTCAGAACGTCCGGACATCGTGATTTTGGCCGCCGCCCGTGTTGGCGGTATCTATGCGAACAACACATATCCGGCGGATTTCATCTACGAGAACCTGATGATCGAATGCAATGTGATCCATCAGGCGTTTTCGGCAGGTATAAAACAGCTGCTGCAACTTGGAAGTTCCTGCATTTATCCGCGCTCAACACACCAGCCTATGCGCGAAGACGCGCTTTTGACCGGGCCGCTGGAGCCGACAAATGAACCTTACGCCATCGCCAAGATTGCCGGGATCAAGCTTTGTGAAAGCTATAACAGGCAGCACGGCGTAGACTACCGGTCCGTCATGCCGACGAACCTTTATGGCCCCGGAGACAACTTTCACCCTGAAAACAGTCACGTGCTCCCGGCACTGATCCGACGTTTTCACGAGGCACAGCGTGACGGGCTAGATGAAGTTGTCATATGGGGAACCGGAAATCCGCGACGCGAGTTCTTGCATGTTGATGATATGGCCGAGGCGTCGGTGTTTGTTTTGGACCTGCCGCGCGAAATATATGAGGCAAATACTGATCCAATGTTAAGCCACATTAATGTGGGTACGGGCAGCGATACATCGATCGCAGACCTCGCAACGATCATTGCGGGTGTCGTCGGTTTCACTGGCCGGATCACGTATGATACAGACAAACCGGATGGCACGATGCAAAAACTGATGGATGTATCGCGCCTCGCAGGTATGGGCTGGAGTGCTGGCATCAGTCTTAACGACGGAATTCGCCAGACCTATGCGTGGTTTCTAGATCAATCAGAAACCGATCTGCGCGAAAGGTGACCGCCCGCGCAATGGCCCGGACGGTGTCTGAGCTGTCAGAACCAGCGGCCGATGGCGATCATTGATGGTTCAATATTTGTGGCATCCGAAATTGCCGCCAGTACCTGGAATGTCGTTTGTGTTTCCGATGGCGTGTCAAATCCTACGAATCGACCGAACCCGCCACCATTCCCGCTAAGGGCTGGTTTGCTGCCAGCGGCAAAAGCGATGGGAAAATCCCAGTTGGTAGAACCACTGGTGAACAAGGCACCGGTTGCGGTCGTACATCCGACAGCATCAAGAGTTGTTGCACAAATTTGGGTGCCGTCAGCAAATCGCGTGTAGTCTCCATTTGTATTACTGCCATGCTCGATCACAGCCCCGGAAGGTACACCACTGTTTTGTGACACTGTGCCCAGTACGTTGCCCGGTCCGTACCCATAATCCGCCCGCATCAGGCGACCAGGCGTGGTGTCGTTGGCACTGCTCTGTATTGCCGCTCCACCCGCGATACCAGATGAGGCGTCAAACCGTAGTGCTTCAACCCAGCTCCCGCCATCTGGCGAGACTTTGATCGAGAACTCCGTGTTGCCAGAAAGGCCCATCTCGGCGTGACCGGTCCAGTTGGATTGAAACAAAAGCGAGGCCGTGTCGCCGTCGCTGGCTTTGTTGACCTTCAACTGATGACCACCACCTTCATGGGTTAGCAACGTCGCAGGGCTACGCACCGCCAGCCGATTGGTGCTGTCGGATCCGGTTGCGACTCCAATTCCTGGCAGATTCTGCAAATCGACAGGCGGGTCGATCCAGGCGGATCCGTTCCAGATTTTCAACTGCTCCGAGCTTTGGTCCCAGGCCCGCCAGCCCAAATCCGGCGCAATGAAATGCCATCCGTTGTCCAGCCACGCCGCCAATTGGCCGTCGTGACCAGCCCATGCCCCCGTGGGCGCCGTGCCAAGCGCGTGCGTCTCCCCCTGATCGGGCGCAGCGGGCGGTATTGTCGCGTCGATGGAGACTACGCTCAGTTGGACCACAAGATCGAGTGTACGCAGCGCCTCGTTATGGGTCACGTGTTTCTGGGCCTGAGACGGTTGAATAAAGGGCAGGTTCAAACGGGGTGAGTTCTGTGGCACGGGCGTCCTCCTGAGATGTCGCTTTGACAATGATCGCGCGCCACCCTGCCGCAATCGGAGTGAAGCCCACCTGACGAACCCGAACGCTAGGTTTTTGATTTGTTAGGATTTGAGAAATGTCAAATAAGCCACCTGCATTGCAGATGGCGGGATTTAATCAGAGATGAACGGCGACTAGCGCCTACTGACCTAAGTCAATTACGCGCATAAACATCTTCATAGCGAATAATGTCGTCTTCACCCAGATAGGTCCCGGTTTGTACTTCGATCAGGACCATCGGGACTTTGCCGGGGTTCACCATCCGGTGAACCGCACCCAAAGGCACATAGACCGACTGGTTTTCTGACACCAACTGAACATCGTCATTTATCGTCACTTCGGCGGTGCCCTCCACGACGATCCAGTGCTCGGACCGATGATGGTGAGATTGCAGACTCAGCGATGCACCGGGATGGACATGGATACGCTTGACCTGGAACCGGTCTCCGATAACGAGGCTTTCGAACCACCCCCAGGGCCGATGATCGACGGGCAGGGATTCCGCCTGCTTGGCACCTTTTGCTTTCAAGGCTGTGACGGCCTGTTTGACATCCTGCGCGCGGTCCATGCTGGCCACCAGAACCGCATCGGGCATCGCGACTGTAATGACGTTTTCCAGCCCCATCGCCACGACCTCCTGTGCAGGAGATTCTGAGCGCACCAGCACATTGTGGCAATCAATGGCAGTGACTTCACCGGCGGTAGCGACCCCATTTGTATCAGGGTTGCTGAGCTCCTGCACCGCCGACCAACTGCCTACATCTGACCACCCGGCTGCATAAGGAACAACGCTGAGGTTGCTGGCCTTTTCCATAACCGCATAGTCGATCGATATGTCCTGAACTGAGTTCCAAGCGATGGATTCAAGCCGCAGAAAGCCCAGGTCAGACTGCGCCTGATCAACGGCGTTCTGAACCGGAGCTACAAGATCCGGCGCATGTTGGTCATAGGCCGCAAGGATATCGCGGACCGCAAACAGAAAGATGCCGGAATTCCAAAGGTAACTACCTTCGGACACCATCCTTTCGGCGCTCTTCAGGTCGGGCTTTTCAACAAATCGATCGAGAGGAATCGACGCACCCGACGCGTCGGGAATCTGCCGAAGTTTGAGATAACCATATCCAGTCTCTGGCCGGTCAGGCGTGATTCCGAATGTAACAAGGTCTCCGCGCTCATCGATCGTACGGATACCTTCCGCAACTGCCTCGTGAAAGGCCTGAGCATCCGGAATGACGTGATCCGACGCCGCCACCAGCATCAATGCATCGGGATCGCTGGACGAAAGGTGCAGAGCTGCCGCCAGGACAGCCGGAGCAGTGTTGCGCCCTTCAGGTTCAATAAGGATCGGGCCTGGGTCAATTCCAACGGCCATCAACTGCTCAGGTACAACGAAACGAAATGCTTCATTGGTTAACAGCAACGGCTTTGCGTAAGGCGTTTCGACGGGTCCTTTAAGACGCTTTGCACATTGCTGCAAAAGGCTGGTTTCACCAATCAGCGGCACGAATTGTTTTGGGTAGCTTTTGCGTGACAGGGGCCATAACCGTGTTCCGGAGCCACCGCATAAAATTACCGGATAGACGGTCCTCATGCTGCCCTCGCTCTCTGTGTTCTTGGGGTCGAGCTATTGCAATGAATGCCAACTGGTTGAAGCATCTTACCTATTGCGCGGCCTGGTCCGACGAAACGATATCATGCAGATACTGACTTAAATCATCACGCAGATCGTCGCGGGCCAGCGCAAACGATACCGTGGCCTGAAGGAAACCGGCCTTTGAGCCACAATCAAATCGTTGGCCTTCGAATTTGTAACCAAATACAGGAACGCCATTTCCGATATCCTCGGCGATCGCGTCAGTCAGCTGGATTTCGCCTCCGCTGCCTTTCTTCTTCTGGTTCAAATTGTACAGTACCGAGGGGCCCAAAATATAACGACCAATGACGGCGAGATTTGATGGTGCCTCCTCAGGTTTTGGCTTTTCAACCATACCCTTGGCTCGGACAACCGTACCGACGTTTTGGCCTGTATCCAAAATACCGTAAGAGCTTGTCTTTTCGTTTGGAACTTCCATCGCAGCAACCATATTGCCGCCGGTTTCCTCATAGGCCTCAACCATTTGCTGCAGGCAGGGTTTGCCAGCAGCAATAACATCATCGGGCAGCATTACCGCAAAGGGCTCATCTCCGATCAGTCGCCGTGCACACCAAACTGCATGTCCAAGCCCCAGCGCCTTGTGCTGGCGAATATAGGCGATCGCGCCGCTTTCCATATTGGTCGCGTTCAATATCTCAAGCAAATCGTCTTTGCCCTTCAACTTCAAGTCCTGCTCCAACACAAGGTTGTGGTCAAAGTAATCTTCAAGCGCTGACTTCCCGCGTGACGTCACGAAGATAAACTCGGTGATCCCGGCTGCCCGCGCTTCGTCAATTGCATATTGAACCAGCGGTCTATCGACCAAAGTCATGATCTCTTTTGGCACCGATTTGGTCGCCGGTAAAAAGCGCGTCCCCATACCCGCGACGGGGAAAATAGCCTTTGTGACTTTGCGTGCCATGTTACCTCATGATTTCCATAGTCTGCCCGTGCGCTTTGTAGGCGCTGGGGTCCTCACATAAAACTTAAATTCGCATCAATCAATCTCACCCGACAGTAGTGCAGCGGGCACGATGGAATCTGCCATTAACCTGCACACAGAGTCAAAACGAAACACACCCAAACGTGGTTCTAGCCAAGGTACACAGAGTACTTGGTGCGCAGAAAAGTAGGATTCGCGCCCCTGAAACCTTCAAGCTTCGGGGCGCTAATAGTCAGGAGTTAGCCATAATCGCATCAAGCGGATCATGTTCGGCAACGAAATGGTCAGGAGCAATTTCGCTAAGCCGCGGAACATAGTCCGTTTCGCCCGAGGACAACTTGCTGGGCAAGAAACGCAATGTGGCCTTGGGATCCATTGGGGACGGTAATTCACCCGGTAATTTAAGCCTTTGACGGTTACGCTCAACATCCGGATCAGGAATCGGAACCGCCGATATCAGGGATTTGGTGTAGGGGTGTATTGGTTCAGAACATATCACTTCACCATCGCCCAATTCGACAATGCGACCCAAGTACAAAACCATGATTCGGTTAGACACTGCGCGTACAACTGACAGGTCATGACTAATGAAAATCATCGACAAACCGAACTCTTGTTGCAATTCTCGCAACAATTCCACGATCTGGGCCTGAATGGACACGTCCAGTGCCGAAACGGCTTCATCGCAAATGATCAACTTTGGTTTGTTGATCATTGCCCGAGCGATTCCGACGCGCTGATTTTGCCCACCTGACAGTTCATGTGGATAACGGTTGATCATATTGGTTGGCAGGCCAACACGTTCCATCATCTCGGCGACCAGGTCCTTACGTTCGCGTTCCGTCAGGTCTGGTCGATAGGTTTTTAATGGTTCCGCGATTGAGGCCGAGATTGTCATCCGTGGATCAAGGCTGGCGAGTGGATCCTGGAATACAATCTGCAGATCCTTGCGGTATTTGTTCAACTCGGACCGTTTCAACCCGACGATCGGATGGCCCAGCCAGCTGACGTTGCCCGCACTGGGTTCGATCAATTGCAGAACCGCCCGCGCCAGCGTGGACTTGCCGCAACCGGATTCACCCACAACACCCAGCGTTTCGCCCTTGCGAATATCAAAGCTGACACCATCCACGGCCTTGAGAGGCACCTTGTGGCCGAATAATCCGCCCGGAACATGGATTGGGAAATGAACCTTGACGTCGTCAACGCGCAGCAGCGGCTCTTCGGTCTTGCCCAAGGCTTTGGGCGCGTCACCGGCGTCGATGCGAGGCATCGCCTCAAGCAAGGTGCGAGTGTACTCGTGTTGCGGTGCGCGAAAGACTTCACGGGTTTCCCCGGCCTCGACAAATTGACCAAGGCGCATGACCTGTATGCGGTCGCACATCCGCGCGACGACGCCCATGTCATGGGTGATCAAAGCAATGGCTGTGCCTTCGTCTTTTTGCAGTCGCACCATCAGGTCCAGAATGTCGGCCTGTACGGTGACGTCCAGCGCCGTTGTGGGTTCATCCGCGATCAACAATTTCGGGCTGCACAGCATCGACATGGCAATCATGACTCGCTGACGCATCCCGCCCGACAGCTCGTGCGGGTACTGATCCAATCGCCGTTTCGCCTCGGGGATACGAACGCGGTCCAACCATTCAAGGCATCGCGCTTTGGCGGCAGAGCCCTGCAAACCCTCATGCACTTGCAGCACTTCGCGCATCTGTTGACCGACCCGCAAATGCGGGGTCAGGGCGGTGAGCGGGTCCTGAAAGATCATACCTACATCATCGCCGCGGATGCGGTTCAGCTTGTTCACTGGCAAGTTCAGGATTTCCTGACCGTTCAGCATGGCAGACCCCGTTGCACGGCCAGCCGGAGGCAATAGCCCCATCGCTGCCATGAAGGTCTGGCTTTTGCCCGACCCGCTTTCGCCGACGATGCCCAGACACTCGCCTGGATTGATGTCGAAACTGATGCCCTTGACGGCTTCGACGATGCCATCTGGAGTATCGAACTGAACGCTCAGGTCTTTGATGGAAAATAGACTCATATCAGCGATCCTTCGGGTCCAGAGCGTCACGCAAACCATCACCGATGAAAAACATGGTGATGATGATGGCAACGTAGAAAGTCAGGGGATAAAGAAGCTGCCACAAAGTGCCATAGCCCATGGTCCCGGCACCTTCGGCAATCAGACGGCCCAAAGAGGTGTAGGGTTCAGAGATTCCGAGACCTAAAAACGAAATGAAACTTTCGGTCAGGATCATTTCGGGAACCAACAGCGAGGCGTACACGATCACAACGCCCAACAGGTTGGGCAGAATGTGGCGATACATGATGGTAAACTCACTGACACCGGCGGCACGAGCGGCTTCGATGAATTCGCGGTTCTTCAGCGTCAGGGTTTGCCCCCGAACGATCCGCGCCATGGTCAGCCAACCGACTGCACCCAACGCGATGAACAGCATGAAAAAGGACCGCCCTGCCACGACCAGCAGAAGGATGATGATCAGAGTTGCCGGGATCGCCAATAGGATGTCGACAAAGCGCATCATGGCGTTGTCGGTACGCCCTCCGATATAACCAGCGGCAATGCCATAGCAAGTGCCAACGATCAACGCAGTTGCAGCCCCAATCAGACCAACCAGCAGCGATGTAGTGGTCGCCTGAATGACACGGCTGTAAAGGTCGCGCCCCAGATCATCGACACCGAAATAGTGACCAGTCTCGATCGAGGGCATTCCCATGCCGCGTACGTCACCCATAACGTTCCAGTCGATCTCTTCATTGGACCAGGCTGCAAAATATGGTCCGATAATCGTGAACAGCACGATCAGACCCAAAACAAAAACACTGGCCATTGCGGCCTTGTTGCGGACAAAACGCATACGTGCGTCCTGCCAGAGCGAGCGCCCCTGAATGACCGTGTAATCTGTGATTTCTTCGGCCAGATGGGCGGCTTTTTGAGATTTTCCAAGCATGAGCCAGCCCCTCAGTAACGAATTTTCGGATCAAACCAGGCATAAGCCAGGTCGGTCAGAAGGTTCACGACAACGGTCAATGCGCCATAGAGAATGGTAACCCCCAGGAGCACCGCATAGTCACGAGACAGTGCAGAGCCAACGTAGGCCTGACCAAGACCACCGGTCGAGAAATAGATATCGACAAAGACTGAACCCGTAAGCACGTAGACGAACACCGGCCCGAGATATGAGACAACCGGCAACAACGTAGGTTTCAACGCATGACGCCAAATTACGGTTCTGGTCGGCAAGCCCTTGGCGCGCGCGGTACGGATGAAGTTCGAGTTCAGAACTTCGAGCATCGACGAACGCGTGATCCGTGCAATCGAACCCATATAGGATGTTGCCAGCGCAATCACCGGCATGACCAGATATTGCCATTGGCCTCCGTTCCAGCCACCTCCCGGCAACCAGCCCAGCCACAGGGTGAAGGTAAGGATCAGGATCGGCCCCATGATGAAGTTTGGCAGAGCTTGCGCCGCGATACCAAGACCAACAGCGAAATAATCGATCCAGCTATTGTGTTTGATCGCGGCTGCGATCCCAAGGCTTACACCAACGGCAGTTGCAACAAGAAATGAAAGCGAGCCATAGGTCAGGGAAATCGGAAACCCTTGAGCGATAATGTCGTTGACGTCCCTGTCCTTGAACTTGAAGGACGGGCCGAAATCAAAATGCACGACGATGTTGTACAGGTAGTCCCAGAGCTGTTTCCACAACGGTTGGTCCAACCCATAGCGCGCCTCAATATTGGCCAGAACCTGCGGCGGCAGCGGCCGTTCTGAGGTAAATGGCCCACCGGGTGCTACGTGCATCAGGAAAAAACAGGCGACGATCAGCAACAGGATCGTCGGAATGGCGATCAGCAGTCGCCGCAGACTGTAGGCAAGCATTTCATGCCCCCATGTTTATTGGCCCTGCCCCGGATGCCTCCGGGACAGGGCGTGGTTCTATGGCGATTATTCGGCGACCTTGTACAGGTTCTTCGAATACCAGTTCTGCTCGACGTTGTTGACGGGCCAGTTCCCTACATCGCTGTCCATCATGTAAACGCCTGCATAGTGATAGATCGGGATTACAGGAGTTTCCTGTGCAATAATCCGCTCTACTTCGGTATAAAGCGGTGCCGGATCGTCCGAAGTTTTGGCTTCGGCCAGCAGCTCATCAACGCGTGCGTTGTTGTACTTTCCGTCGTTGTAACCGGAATCCGATTGCAGCAGATCAAGGAAGGTCGAGGCTTCGTTATAGTCGCCACACCATGCGCCGCGAGCCAGTTCGAAGTTCTGGTTACCGCGCTCTTCCAGGAACACTTTCCATTCCATGTTTGCCAGCTCTGCATTGACGCCCAGCTTCTGTTTCCACATCTGGCTGAGTGCCACGGCCACTTTCTTGTGCGCCTCTGAGGTGTTGTAAACCATCTCAAAGCTCAGCGGATTATCCGGACCATAGCCCGCTCCTGCCAGCAACTCTTTTGCAAGCTCATCGCGCTCAGCCTGGCTCATCGAAGCCATCTCCACGTCAGGAACCGTAAAGTTGGCAGTGGCGGCGGGTGCGAACGTGTAAGCCTGGGGCTGACCACCAGCCATCACCTTTTCAGTAATGATCGCGCGATCCACGGCCAGGGACAGTGCCTGACGGACGTTGGGGTCCTTGAACGCTTCGGGACCGCTGTCAGAGACGTTGAAGGTATAGTAATAGTTGCACAAACGAGGGAAGCTGATGGCTTCATCCGGATGCTCCTGCTGCAGGCGCGGGAACTGACCGGCAGGAACTTCGGTGCGATCCAACTCACCCGCAAGGTAGCGGGTCAGGGCGACATTCTCGTCATTGATGACCAATGCCACAACTTTTTCGATAATGGTGTTGTCATTGTCCCAGTACATCTCGTTGCGCTCACGCACCGAACGTTCCTGTGGCAGATGCTCAGTCAGGACATAGGCGCCGTTCGATACGATGTTTTCCGGCTTAGTCCATGCATCGCCGAATTCTTCAATCACTTTCTGCGGCGCAGGGAAGGTTGTCGAATGCGTGGTCATCTGAGGGAAATAGGGGAGGGGCGTGCTCAGTGTGACTTCTAGAGTGTGGTCGTCAATGGCTTTGACACCCAGATCATCCACTGATTTTTCACCCGCAATGATCTCAGCCGCGTTTTCAATCGACATCAATTCCATGAACCACGCGTAGGGCGATGACAGCTCAGGATCGACAGCACGTTTCCATGCAAAAACGAAGTCACCTGCGGTAACCGGATCTCCGTTTGACCATTTCGCGTTATCGCGGAGGGTAAACGTATACACATCCTTGGTGTCATTGACCGAGTATTCGGTGGCAACGCCGGGGACCAGATTACCATCTTCGTCCTGGTTCATGAGACCTTCGAACAAGTCGCGCACGATTTCGGCGCCCGACACATCTTCAACCACTTGCGGGTCGACCGAGCTGTGCTCATCCAGAATGCGATAGATAAACGTCTGATCATCCGCCAGCGCTTCGCCGGTTTCGGGGTGGGTTCCTGCGGCGATTGCTGCGCCAGTTATGATGGTCGAGGACAACAGTCCCGCCAATGAAGTACGGACAATTTTGTGCATGTGATTACTCCCATTATTATGTGGCGTCGGGCTATCCTGCTATTGCAGCGGATACCCATCTACCTGTGTGTCTCCGACAATTGCCGTGCGTTCACCTTGATCTAGATCGCGGCAGAGTCCAAATTTCAGACCATTTCCATTGGGCAGCGTCGGAAAGCCGATTGCGAAAGTTCTCTTTCACTGCTGCAAAATCTGCTGGTTTTTGGAGAAAGGTAAAGAGTTTTAAGTCGCATTGAAGGCTCAAAGATCGATTGAAACCGTAACGTAAGGGAGCATCGAAAGATTATTCTGAAACGCTTTGCTTTGGTGACATTTTCGTGAAGTCATACAAATTGCAAAGGGCGAATGGGTTTTCGTCAACACGCGCAAATGGCGAATCAGGGCAGAATTCAGGGCTTGAGCGCTGCCTTCAAACGGTCATTTGGAAAACATGTCGGCGCACGGCCTGATGCGGCTTGCCAGCGACCGATCGAACGCCGGGTTTTATATCCAGGCAGACCATCGATGCCGCCGACATCATGACCCTGTTCAACAAGCACTTGCTGCATTGTTACGATATCCGACCGATAGAGGTTGCCGACGTCACCCCAGCGCCCGTGAAAATCGCCGACACCATATTGGATGCGATCGCCGACATGGCCCACAAACAAAGCGTAGAGGTCACTGGTATTATAGTCTTTGAGGACATAAAAATTAGGCGTGACGATGAAAGCCGGACCGCTTTGACCTGCGGGCATCATCAGATAACCTTCGGCAGCCAGTTCGTGCGCTGGAAAAGGTTTGCCAGAAACACGGCTGACGCCCATTGCTGCCCAATCCCTGATAAGACGCCCTTGATCAGGCCCCTCTAGGGCGCATGAAACGGTATTGGGCAGATTAACCTCAAATCCCCAATCGCGATCCGCAATCCATCCGTGCTCTTCAAGATAGGCTCCAATCGACGCAATAGTATCTGCGGCTGAGCCCCAGATGTCCGCCCTGCCATCGCCGTCGCCATCGCGCGCATAAGTCAGAAAATTTGTTGGCATGAATTGTGGCTGACCCAATGCTCCTGCCCAACTGCTCTTTAGCTCTCTTCCTTGCGCATGACCCGCTTCGGCAATTTGCAGTGCTGCGATCAGTTCTGCGGTGAAATAGTCGGCGCGCGTGCTCATGAACCCTTTCGTGCTCAGAACCTGAAATGCATCGTGTCGGATTGGTACCTGACCATATCCACTCTCGCGCCCCCAAATGGCCAGAATGATGCGTGCGGGCACACCGGTTTCAGCTTCAACGCGTGCCAGGGTTTCTGCGTGACGTCTGGCCATTTTACGGCCGACCGACGTGGCGCCCTGTACGGATTCGGCATTAAAATATCGACCCGGCGAGCCAAACTCGGCTTGACGCTGTACCTTTGGTGTTTTTTGAGGGCTGCCCGGCGGCACCAGATCCGGCAGATCCCAATTTAGTTTCACCCCATCAAAAGCTTGCCGAAAAGTTTGCTTGGAAACACCCTTTGCCTTTGCTTGTGGCCAGACGGTTTTTTGCAGCCAGCTCTGAAACTGACGTTCAACAAAAACACGATCCTGCGCCAACAAAGGAGCTGCCAGAACAATCAGGAAGAGAACAGTGAAAACGAAACGCATGGAATCGATCTTGCGCGCCCGTGACGTGGTGTCAACAAGCGCCTTTAGGAGCAAAATTGCAAAAGTCCTTGAGAAAATCCGTGACTCTGTCGATAGTTGCCGGGAACCCCCGCCGTAAGAGGATCATCAGGCGTGACCTTTTCCCGGATGTCTTCGATCGCAGTGTCCGCTCTGGTGACGCTAGTTGCGCTGTTGCTGACAGTGCAGGCAGCTGGGGCAAGTGATAGTTTCATCGACCCACAGGGGCCAATCGCCGAGATCCAAAAAAAGCACCTTCTGCGAGCGACCGCTCTGATTCTGATTGCGGTGATCCCGGTTTTGGTCTTGGTGCCGCTGGTCGCCTATCGGTATCGCCGACGTAAAGGTGGAAACGCATATTACAAACCGCACTGGGATTTCTCTGCAAAGCTTGAGGTATTGATGTGGGGTGTACCGGTGCTGATTGTGGCGATCCTGTCATTCTACCTTTGGAAAACCACATACCGTCTTGATCCCTATACAGCCCCGTTCGGGGAGGAACCTGCCTTGCGGGTGCAGGTGGTTGGCCTCGATTGGAAATGGTTGTTCATCTATCCCGATCTTGGAATCGCTACAGTCGGAGAGTTTGGCATCCCCATCAAAAAGCAGGTCGCGATTACGCTGACGACCGACACAGTGATGCAATCGTTTATGATCCCTGCATTGGCTGGGCAAATCTACGCCATGCCTGGCATGACAACGCAACTGCATGTGGTGGCCGACTCGCCCAATACGATGCAGGGTGAGAACACGCAGTATAATGGTCGCGGGTTCACCAAGCAGAAATTTCTAACGCAGGCTATGCAACCCGTAGATTTCGAGGACTGGGTCGCCAGCGTCCGGGCGCATGGTATTCCGTTGACAGAAGACACGTATCAGACACTGGCCATGCGCACGGATCGGGACGAAGTTCAGGCGGCGTTAGGAACCGAACTCATGCCGCTGAACGCGCTTTATTTTACACTGGAAGAAGGTGATTTGTTCCGCTCGATCCTGCATCGTTATCACAGCGGGGAGCCTCTTGCCCTTGGCCAGCAACCCGGCACCACTGCGTACGGGTCGGAGGCAAAACAATGACTTCAGTCGAGACTGGCATTTTGGGTCGCCTGAGTTGGGATGCGTTGCCGATCACCGGGCTCATCCGGGCGCCCGATGCCAATGAAATCATCGCCAACGCTGCGGCCGGTATAGTGATAGTGGGCGCTTTGACGGTGCTGTTCCTGCTAACGTGGTTTCGCCTTTGGAGCCCTCTCTGGCGGGATTGGCTGACCAGCGCTGATCACAAGAAAATCGGCATCATGTATATCGTCTTTGCCATCGTCATGCTGGCAAGGGGCGTGTTGGAAGGTGTTGTGATGCGGGCCCAACAGGCGGCAGGTCCGGGCGATGGATTTCTGAAGCCCGAACATTTCGCCGAGCTATTCAGCACCCACGGCACCATCATGATCTTCTTCGTTGCCGTCCCCTTTGTCTTTGGAGTGGCAAACTATCTGGTTCCGTTGATGATCGGCGCGCGGGACGTTGCATTTCCGGTTATAAACCAAATCAGCCTTGGCCTGACGGTATCGTCCGGCATGATGTTGATGGTCTCGCTGGTGGTTGGCGAGTTTTCGACCGGAGGTTGGACCGCATATCCGCCTTACACAGGCGCCGCGTTCAATCCCGGCGTCGGGCCGGATTATTGGATTTGGGCCATTGTTGTCTCGGGCGTAGGCACCACTCTCACTGGTATCAATTTTGCCGTCACAATTTACAAGCTGCGTGCACCTGGGATGAAATTCATGCGGTTGCCGATGTATTGCTGGACGATCATCTGTAGCTCAATCCTGATCGTCTTTGCCATGCCGCCCCTAGGCGTGGCGGCGCTGTTGCTGGCCGCTGATCGGTATCTGGATTTCCATTTCTTCACCAATGATCTTGGTGGAAACATGATGAACTATGCCAACCTGTTTTGGCTGTTCGGTCACCCAGAGGTCTATCTGCTGGTCCTGCCTGCTTATGGCATCTATTCCGAAGTCTTTGCCACTTTTTCGGCCAAGCGCCTTTATGGCTATAACTCGCTGGTCATTGCCACGATGTCGATTGCAGTATTGTCTTTCACAGTATGGCTGCATCATTTCTTCACCATGGGCCAAAGCGCGCTGATCAACGCGGTATTCGGCATTGCGACGATGCTGATCGCGATCCCAACCGGTGTGAAAGTCTATGACTGGATGGCCACGCTCTATCGCGGGCGGATACGGTTTTCCGTTCCGATGCTCTATGGTCTAGCCTTTTTGATGCTGTTCGTGATTGGTGGCCTTAGCGGGGTAATTCTGGCCAATCCGACGATTGACTATCAGGTCCACAACACGTTGTTCCTTGTGGCGCATTTCCACAACGTCCTTCTGCCCGGAGTACTGTTTGCGCTGCTCGCGGGCTATAATTACTGGTTCCCGAAAGCCTTCGGTTTTCGCCTCAACGAATTCTGGGGACGCGTCTCGGTCGTCTGCTGGACCGTGGGTTTCTTGCTGACTTTTATGCCGCTTTACTTTGTTGGTTTGATGGGAATGCCGCGCCGGTCCTACAGTTGGGAGGACCCGAGTTTTCACCCCTACATGATCATTGCCGTAATTGGTGCATTGGTCATCACCTGCGGGTTGTTCTCGATCCTCATTCAACTTTGGGTCAGTATCCGCAATCGTGAAAAAACCCGTGCTCCGATAGGTGATCCGTGGGACGGGCGTACACTGGAATGGTCGATTCCGTCTCCGCCACCGCCCTACAACTTTGCCATCATCCCGGAGGTCACCGACCGCGACAACTTTGCCGCCGCCAAAGAGCGCGCTGCAGCTTATCCCAAACCTGAAGCCTATGAAGATATCGAGATGCCGCGCAATACCGGCATCGGATTCATTCTCTGCGTGCTCAGCGGTGTCTGGATGTTCGCGCTGGTTTGGTGGATTTGGTGGCTGGCGCTCCTGATGACGATTACTATCATCCTGGCGATTATCATCTGGAGCTTTGATACCAGCACCGAAATCATCATTCCTGCCGAAGAGGTCCGCAAAGACCATGAAGCTTGGCTGGACCTTGTCCATAGCACTGCAGCAGTGGATCGCGATTATGAAATCGCCCCAGAAAATCGCGGTCTCGCACGCCCGGATATGGAGGTCGTGACATGAGGCGCGCACCCACGCAAAGCTATCCGGGCATCAACCTTGGCGAAGGCCATGCGAGCGCCCACAAAGCCACCGAGGTTGTCACTTTTGGCTTCTGGGTCTTTCTTATGAGCGATCTGGTCTATTTCGGCCTGATGTTCGCGATCTACATCACGATGATTGATGCACAGGCCGGTGGGCCCGGACCACATGAATTGTTTGATCTGAAAAGCATCTTTGCTCAAACCCTGATATTGTTGACGAGCAGTCTGACCGTAGGGCTTGCGATGCTGGCGTTGAAATACAACTTGCCGCGGGCGCGGATCGTTCTGTGGTTTGGAGTAACACTGGTACTGGGGCTTAGCTTTCTGGTTCTGGAGATCCGCGATTTTCTGAACATGGCAGCCCAGGGCGGTATCCCTCAGCGCAGCGGATTTTTGTCGGCTTTCTATGGCCTTGTGCCACTGCACGGGCTGCACGTCGCGTCGGGGTGCCTGTGGCTGATCGTCTTGGGCATTCAGCTAAGAATGTTCGGACTAACTGACTTGCTGATGTCCCGTATGGTGCGACTGGCATTGTTCTGGCACTTCCTTGATCTGATCTGGGTCGGCATCATCACAATTGTCTATTTTGGAGGGCTGACCTATGGATAGACGCGCTGACCTGCACAAGCGAGAGCGTCGCCGATATGTTATCGGATATGGTGGGTCTCTTCTGCTAACGCTGGCGGTCTTCTTAATCGCTCACCGATACGGGATTGAAACCAAAGGGGTATATCTTAGCATCGGCCTGCTGGGCTTGGCACAGTTGGTTGTGCAGTTGGTGTACTTTCTTCATATCGACAGGCGGCGCAGCAGCCGAGAGGATCTGGACCTGATCCTATTCTCAACGCTGGTCTTATTGATTATCATCGGCGGGACGGTCTGGATTCTAGGTAATTTGGCCATTCGGATGCACCTGCAGATGATGTGATCCGCCAAGCCCTGACCCGCTTGTAGCCGCATCAGGAATGGTTCTTCGCACCACCATCATTCGTTCCATAACCGGTGACTCGATTGGTCAGGCCATCAGGACCAATCCTAACCAAAGCGCGATCCAGCACAGAACCAGACTGAGAATTATGTTACCAGCTGCGAACGCGATGGTTCTTTCACGGTTCAACTGCAGTGACTGATAAGCAAAGCTGGAAAACGTTGTGAAGCCACCGCAAAAGCCGAATACCAATCGGTTCTGTTGCTCGCTCATTTCGATTTCCCCGCCGAGATAACCAACCCACAGACCAAGCAACAGGCTGCCTGCCACATTCACGATCAGTGTAGCGTAAGGCAGATCGTGGGTCACCTGAAGCGTCAACCAGTGGCGCAGTACAGCACCTGCTCCTCCTCCCAGCGCAAACATGACGTGCAGATGCAGGTCGTTCATTCTGGATGCCTCCAAGGCAAGTACTTTCGACCCAACGCTTCACCCAAAGCCGCTGCGGCTAAGCCAATTGCGATTTCTGCCCCGAAGGCGGTGATGACGTACCAACCGGTGGTTTCGGCCAAACGCTCCAACTCGGCCACAAATGAAGAAAAAGTAGAAAGGCCTCCGCAAAACCCTACAGCACCCAAGTGCAGCACATGTGCATGAACTTTGTGGCGGATAGAATAAAGCCAGCCAAGGATGAAGCAGGCCACAATGTTAATACCGAACGTCTCTGTCAGAAATGGAGCACCGGGTATCGGCACCGTGAACAGTTCGCGTAGCAGCGAACCCGCAGCACCACCAACAAAGACGGCTGCGTACATCTGGGCACTACGCCTGAGGGCAGGTGCAGTTTGTGACACCTAGATTGATCCCGCTCTTACCTGTGTCTTATCCCGCATATAGATTGCGAATGGACCGATCAACTGCCCTTGCTAACTCAACCGTTACTAACGACAGATTAGCAAGGTCTTGCAAATTCAGTTGAATCTGGTTCACGTTTAAAAACATCTGCCGGGCTTCGAGCCCACGATCCAGCCGAGGATACACAGCTCTTTACGCCACCCAGGGAGGTCAGGGATGATTGTTCGCAGACTATATTATGTGCTCAGCTTTGTGGTCCTGCCACTTACCCTATTGCTGGGGTATTTCTGGTCCCCTGCGAATTGGCTGTTGGTCATTCTGATCCCGTACGCGATTGTAGGAATGTACGATATGCTGACGACCAAGCATAACGTATTGAACAACTATCCCGTTCTCGGCCACTTCCGCTATATGCTGGAATTTGTCAGCCCCGAAATCCGGCAGTATTTTGTGGAAACCAACGAAAGTGGTCGACCTTTCAATCGGATTATCCGCAGTCTGGTCTATTCCCGCGCCAAAGGGCAGGTGGATACGCAGGCATTCGGGACCCAGTACGACATACTGAGTGTCGGTTATCATCGTTCAAACCATTCACTTTCGCCAAAACATGTCGATGAAAGTGAGGAGCGGATTATGCTTGGCGGGCCTCAGTGCGACAAACCCTATAACGCTTCGCGCCTGAATGTTTCAGCGATGAGCTTTGGTGCACTCAGCGCAAATGCGATCCGGGCACTGAACGGTGGCGCTAAGGATGGCGGGTTTGCACATAATACCGGCGAAGGAGGGCTATCCCCGCACCATCTGGCTGAGGGTGGTGACATCATCTGGCAAATCGGAACAGGGTATTTTGGATGTCGCACCGCCGATGGGGGTTTCGACAAGGACAAATTCGCCGAAAAAGCCAAATTGGATGTGGTGAAGGCAATCGAGATTAAGCTTTCACAAGGGGCAAAACCGTCTCATGGAGGGGTATTGCCGGCCGCAAAGGTGGACGAGGAAATCGCGGAAATCCGAGGCGTTCCTGTGCATCAGGATGTAATTTCACCCCCTATACACTCGGCGTTCGATGGGCCGACAGGGTTGATGCAGTTTGTTCAGCATCTGCGGGAAATGTCTGGCGGTAAGCCGATTGGCTTCAAACTGTGCATCGGCCAACCTTCGGAATTCATGGCGATCTGTAAAGCCATGTTGGAAACCGGCATACTGCCCGATTTTATTACCGTTGATGGTGCCGAAGGAGGGACCGGCGCGGCGCCGGTTGAATTTACCAACCGTCTGGGGATGCCCCTGAACGAAGGGTTGATCTTTGTAAACAATTGCCTGCGTGGGATTGGAGTGCGCGACAAGGTGCACGTGATTTGCTCGGGCAAGGTTGCGACGGGTTTCGACATGGTCGAGAAAATGGCCTTGGGTGCTGATATGTGCAACGCGGCGCGGGCGATGATGTTTGCCGTTGGGTGCATTCAAGCACTGCATTGCAATACCAATCGGTGCCCTTCGGGCGTGGCGACGCAGGATCCGATCCGGGGCCGAGCGGTAAACGTGCCGCAGAAACGTCAGCGTGTGCACCGGTTCCATGACGCGACATTGGAAAGCTTCCGCGAGATCTTGGGTGCTATGGGCAAAGCCAAGGTTTCTGAATTGCGACCCAGCGATATCCTCCGTCGCATGGCAGATGAGGGAGAACGATCTTACGCTGAGCTTTACAGCTTTCTGGAAGAAGACGCATTGCTGGGCAAAACCGTGCCGCAGGAATATGCTGCGGACTGGCAGGCAGCTTCGGCCAGCCAGTTCTGACAACCCCTAGCTTGGGCTTGATCGTGGGTTGTTCTGCACGTGAGTATTAATTTTGCGGATACTCCATTCAACCGCATCCCGCATGGTCCGGCCCAAGGCCACATCAAATGCTTCGACTAGATCAGGGGTCTGATCAGTCGTGGCCATTACGTTTTCCCTGAACGAGCTGGAGGCGATAATCTTGTCCTCGTACTCATCGATGATTTTGATGTTGATGCGCACTTCCACGCGCACCGTTTTTGAGTCTCCGGTTTCGCTGACGACTATGCCCTGAAACTCGCGCAAATCGGGTGCAATCACATAATCAGCCCGCAGGCCAACCGTCGATCGCCCCACGGCCGCAACCTTGCCGGAGTTTTCATAGCTTTCAACCATCAGCGCCTGAACGATCAATGGCGCGCGATCCACCCAACGGGCCCGAGGCAGGTATTGAACTTGCAGCAAAGTTGGCTGAACGGCGATCTGATCGGTGTTTACCGCTGCCGTCGCTGTGGGTTCCTCAACAACGATCTGTTTCTGTATGCGCGGCAGCGAAGACGAGAACGTGCTCTTTGGGGTTAGCAAATAGAGATCGTTGGGCTTTGAGGCTTGCCGCAGCGTTCCTAGGCCAGTGCAACCCGTCATTGCGGCCAATATCAGAGACAGTGTTAAGGGCCGTATCATTGACGAAACTCCGATGCTTGGGTGCCTAACAAAAAGCGGGCGGGGTCGCGTTCGACCTTGTCGACCAGTCGGTCGAGACTAATCACCAGACGCTGCGATTCCTCGATGAAGCGGATAAACTGAGGCAAGCCAACGCGCAAGAAATCCGAGACCTGACGGCGGTTATCCTGAACGACGCCATCGATGGTACCCAACAGATCTGACGCCGATTTAGAAGCGCTCAGGACGTCGTCTGATATTTCGTCGATTTTTTCGGTGATGTTCGAGACGGTTTCCGCGACTTGATTGGCTGCCTTACTTACATCGGCTGCGACCGGAGATATATCCTCGTCCATCACGCGATTGGCCGAGTCGAATGCTCGCTCGGCCGAGTCTAGCGCCCCTTTGGCCGAGTTCATCGTGGATGTAACCGATTCAAGGGTCGTGTTTGCGTTCAGAACAGTTTCACTTATCACGCTAAGTGTCAGGCTGCCCTCATCTGACAGTCGTGTCAGCCTTTCGGCAAGGATTGAACCCCGCTCGACAAAGGGTCGAATCTCCTCCTGAATTACGTTTTCAGCGCTTGCAATGGCGGTGTTTGCAGTCTCAAGAGTTGTTTTGGCAGTTTCTGACGTCTCTTTGATGCTCTTGAGCGTATCGGTTCCTGTACTCAACGTTGTTTCGGCCGTGTTCGCCAACGTATCCAATCTCTTGGTGAATTCGCCAACATCTTTAGCGGCACCGCCCAGATCCGACGAAAGCGACTGGAAATCCGTCAGTGTTTTATCCAGTTTGCCCGACGCTTCTGCCAGATTGTTCAGTATATCAGACACCGCCTTGCGATTGTTCTCATCTACAACGGAATTGAGGTTCTCCAGCAGGGTGACCGCCTTTTCCAGAACCTCTGGTGCGCCTTCGAGTAAGGACTGGATTGAGCTGCGCTTGCTTGTGATGACACTATTCTGGGGCAATTTCTGTGCGGTTGGTGATCCACCGGACAACTCAACATATGCCACGCCGGTGACGCCCAGAGACTGCAATTGCGCGATGGTTTCCTTGGTGACGGGGATGCCTGCATCAATCTCAAGCCGAACCCTTACTTTCGAGGGGTCATCTTTGTCCAGATCCAGGGAAATTACCTGTCCCACCGGCAAGCCGTTATAATTCACGCCACCGGCGGCAGACAGGCCCGAGACATTGTCGAACAACACATCATAGTAAGCGTATTGACGGGTTACTTCGAATTTGGCGAGCCATAGGAAGAACCCGAAGGCACCAAGAATGCCCGCCAAGGTGAACGCACCAATCAGGATATAATTCGCTCGGGTCTCCATCGCCTCTACCTGTCCTGCCCCTTCTGTTGTGCCGCACGGGCGCGGGGGCCTGTGAAATATTCCTGAACCCAAGGATGATCGACCTTGGTCATCCCTTCTATCGGACCTTCAACCAGCACACGCTTTTCCGCAAGTACAGCGATGCGGTCACAAATGGCGTATAAACTGTCCAGATCATGCGTCACCATGAACACAGTCAGACCAAGCGCGTGCTGTAGTTCACCAATCAAATCATCATAAGCGGCAGCCCCGATCGGGTCCAACCCAGCAGTTGGTTCGTCCAGAAACACGATTTCGGGATCCAATGACAGGGCGCGGGCCAACGCGGCGCGTTTGCGCATACCCCCGGACAGTTCCGAGGGGAACTTGCTGCAACTTAGCTGAGGTAGTCCGACCAGACTGATCTTAAGCCCCCCAAGCGCGGCCATCAGTTTTTCACTTATGCCGGTATGTTCACGCAGAGGCGCCATCACGTTTTGCAGCACGGTCAGCGAGGAAAACAGCGCTCCGTCCTGAAAGGCGACACCCCAGCTTTTTTCGATGCGCTGACGCTCTTCTTCGGGGCCGTTCAGGACATCAACGCCCAGAACTTCGATGCTGCCCGACTTAGGCTTGTTCAACCCAACGATCGTGCGCAATAGCACCGACTTACCGGTGCCCGAGCCGCCGACCACACCCAGAACTTCACCACGCCAGACATCCAGATCAAGATTGTCATGGACCACTTGTTCTCCAAATTGATTGGTCAGATGGCGCACACGAATAACGGCTTCGCGTTTCGTATCGGATTGGGTTTTGTTTTGCAGCGCGGCCCCATCCATCTCATATCCCCATTTCTGAGAAAAAGATCGAGAACAGCGCGTCTATCGCAATTACCATGAAGATCGATTGCACGACCGAGGCTGTCGTCCGCTGACCAACACTTTCCGATGAACCTTTGACCTGCATGGCTTGCCAGCAAGCAATAACTCCGATCACCAACGCGAAGAAAGGAGCTTTGATCATTCCAACGGCAAGTTGTGCCACCCCAGTATTTTCCTTCAACCGGGTCAGGAACATGCCAGGGCTCACTCCAAGGTCGATCCAACTCATCAAAGCGCCACCGATTAAACCTGCCATGTCGGCCACAAAGCCCAGGATTGGCAGCATGATAAGCAAGGCTACGACACGCGGGATGACGAGAACTTCGATCGGGTCAAGCCCGAGTGTCCGCATCGCATCAATTTCTTCCTGCACCTTCATGGAGCCGATTGAGGCGGTAAAGGCCGATCCAGAACGGCCTGCGACTATAATCGCGGTTAGCAGGATACCCAGCTCTCGCAGGATAGAGATTGAGATCAGCTCCACTACAAAGATCTCGGCCCCAAACTGTTTTAACTGAGTCGCACCCTGGAACGCTAAGACAACCCCAATCAAAAAGCCCATCAAGGAAACGATCGGCAGAGCTTTGAAGCCGACCTGCTCCATCTGCGAGAACAAAGCAGCACGCCGCAACCGCCAGGGCATGATCAAAGTTCGAACCAAGCGATGCAGGGTAAGGCCCAGGAAACCGACGATCGACAACGTGTCCTGCCAGGCACCAAAAGTCCTTTGACCGACCCGGGCAACCCAGTTCACAAAACCCTGCGGCGGCAGCTCCTCTCCGGCCGCATCGGGTAAGTTGTGCGATACCGTCTCGATCAACGAAGAATGCGCTGGGGCCACTCCTTCAAGCCGAACCTGGGCCCCATTGGAACTCATCCGTCGTACGAGGTTGGCAACAAGCCATGCCCCTCCGGTATCCAAAGACTCGACTTGTGACATGTCTATCGTAGCATCTTGCCCGTTGGGCATAAGAGTCGCAAAATCCCCTTCAACACGATCCAACGATTGCGTGCGCAAGTCCCCCGATATCCGTATGCAAACGCCGGTTGCGCTCGTCTCAGAATTTATCGTCGGCCGTGTCATAGCCGTATGTGATGGCAAACACTTGGGACCTGCAATGGATTTGTTCAAACAAGCTAAGATTTTACCCTCACGCATGGCGAGTGTGCGACAGTGAAATTCGGGGCGAAGATTGCTAAAGAAACAGTGCAATTGGTCGAAACCCGTCATTTGAATACCAAGATTCTGCTGGCCAAACCTCAAAGGATATTGATAGGCGCGCGGGAGCAAAACAGGTTAATATTCAGATAATTATGGACAAATATCCTTCTTGAGGTATCGTGTGCTGGAATTTCAAGTTGTGGTTGAGTTTGTCGAACGTGCGGCTTGGTCGGCAAATAGATTAGCTTGCAGGGCGCATTTCTGCCTCGCCACCGACGCTTGCACCACATGCCTATTGCGCACGAACTGAGAGGTGGATGATGGTCGATTGGTTGGTGAATATTCTACAGAATTATCCTGAGTTGGCGGTATTTTTGTCGATCGGTATCGGTTTCTTAGTCGGCCCGTGGAAGGTGATGGGATTCAGCCTGGGCACAGTCACCGCAACTTTGCTGGCGGCTGTGGTGATTGGGCAAGCCCAGATTGACATCGACTCGGCCGTTAAATCGACATTCTTCATTATGTTTATATTTGCCGTGGGCTACGGTGTCGGACCGCAGTTCATTCGCGGTTTGAAGGCAGACGGCGCGCGCGAGGTGCTCTTTGCGCTCAGCGTGCTCGCGCTTTGCCTTGTTATTCCGATCATCGCAGCCAAGGTGGCGGGGCTGGAGCTTGGCTATGCAGCAGGGCTTTATGCCGGATCGCAGACGATTTCGGCGGCGATTGGAGTCGCCACTGACCAGATCGGTCAGCTGGGCCTGTCTGCGGAACAGGCCAAGACCTATGCTAACCAGATTCCGATCGCCTATGCGGTGACCTACATCTACGGCACTATCGGGTCGGCCATCATTCTGGCCAAGATCGGCCCGCGCCTGATCGGCGTCGATCTGGTCGCGGCCTGCAAGGAGTATGAGGCCAAGCTGGGTGGCACGACATCGGTGGAAACCGGTGATGGCATCGTCTCAGCTTATCGCGCGATCGAGGCGCGGGCCTTCGAGATCCCAGAAGGTAGCGATCTGCTGGGGCAACCGGTCAAAAACCTGATGCCCGGTATCCGCATCTATGCCGAACGCCTTAGACGCGACGGGAAGATCATTGAGGTAGACGATAACACCGTATTGCAGGTCGGAGATATCGTGATGTTCTCAGGCCGCCGCGCTGATCTGGTGGGGTTGCTTGAGACCAACCTCACAGAAGCTGATGCGCCTGATCTACTGAGTATTCCATCGGAAAAGCTGGATGTGCTGATCACCAGCAAAGAGGTGCATAACAAGACGCTTGAAGAACTAAGCAAATTGTCGATCGCGCGGGGCATTTATGTCTCGAAACTGATGCGCAACATGCAGGATTTGCCGCTGCTGCCAGGCACCGTTGTGCATCGAGGTGACATCGTCACAATTCAGGGCAGCAAGCGGCACGTTGAGGCCGCAATTGCCCAGATCGGCTATGCAGACCGCCCGGTAGATACCACGGATCTGGCCTTTGTGGGTTGGGGCATATTCATCGGTGGGATCATCGGAACTCTGTCAGTCATAATGGGTGGTTTTCCGATCAGCCTTTCCACCACCGGAGGCGCGCTACTGGCCGGGCTGGTGCTGGGCTGGCTGCGCACTGTCCATCCGACATTTGGCCGAATACCTGGCCCGGCGCTCTGGTTGATGAACACGCTGGGTCTGAACGTCTTTATCGCGGTGATCGGGATCACCGCAGGGCCGGGATTTGTCGCGGGGCTGCAACAGGCTGGTATTGCGCTGTTGCTGTGGGGGATCGTCGCAACTTCGCTGCCGATGATTTTTGCGGTCTATGTCGGACATTACGTGTTCAAGTTTCACCCTGCGATCTTGTTCGGCGCCTGTGCCGGCGCTCGGACCACCACAGCTGCATTGGGTATGATCCAAGAAGCCGCGCAAAGTCGCATCCCGGCGCTGGGTTACGGAATGCCGTATGCGATAGGGAACACATTGCTGACCATCTTCGGTATGGTCGTCGTTTTGATCTTAAGCTGATTTGAAGAGGTTCACGGTATGGATAGAGTAACGCTGCACGACTACGAAGCACTCAGCCCGTTTCAGATCAAAGATGAGCTGATCAAACTGGCATCGGCTGAGGCGCACAAGGCCAACAGCGCCTTTCTGAATGCAGGACGAGGCAATCCCAACTGGGTCGCCACCCGCCCACGCGAAGCGTTCTTTGCCCTTGGTCAATTTGCAATAACTGAATCCAAACGCGTGATGGACCATCCTGCTGGTTTAGGCGGAATGCCTGCGCAGAAAGGCTGCCATGAACGGCTGCAGAGTTGGGCGTCTGATCATTCTGAAACACCGGGTGTCGACACGCTGCTTGAGGTCGTGGCGCATGCCATTTCCGCACTTGATTTCGATGCGAATGAATTTGTGCATGAGCTGACGGATTCGATCATCGGTGACAACTATCCGGTCCCCGACCGCATTCTGAAACACAATGCCGCCATCGCCCATGAGTACCTGATGTGGTCCATGTGCCGGGGTCACCGGCCTGACGCTCAGTTCGATCTGTTCGCAGTCGAAGGCGGTACGGCGGCGATGTGCTACATCTTCAAGTCTCTGAAAGCCAATCGGCTGCTGAACCCCGGCGATACCATTGCGCTATGCACACCGATATTCACCCCCTATCTGGAAATGCCAGAGCTGGAGGACTACAGCCTTGAATCTGTCCATGTGGAGACCGACGAGGAAGACGGGTTCCAACTGACTGACCACGCTGTGGGAAAGTTGAAAGATCCCAAAGTAAAGGCGTTCTTTCTGGTCAATCCCGGCAATCCGTCTTCAGTTGCGCTCAGCACCGCTTCGTTGCGCAAGTTGGCGGATTTAGTGGAAAATCAACGTCCTGACTTGATCGTGCTGACAGATGATGTCTACGGCACCTTTGTGCATGATTTTACCTCGGTCATGGGCCATCTGCCGCGCAATACGATCGGAGTATATTCCTATTCGAAGTATTTTGGCTGCACCGGCTGGCGGCTTGGAGTGATTGCCGTAGCGCAAGACAATATCTTCGATCTGAAACTGGCGGATCATCCGGACGAGATCAAACAGGCCTTGGACAAGCGCTATGGCACACTCAGCCTGACGCCACGGGATATCCGCTTTATTGACCGGTTAGTGGCCGATAGTCGCGATGTCGCTCTAAACCACACAGCGGGTCTATCACTGCCGCAGCAGGTTATGATGACTCTGTTTTCGCTGTGCGAATTGGTCGATAGCAAGAAAATCTATCAGACCGCCTGCATGGAACTGGTTCATCGCCGTTTTAAACTCCTGACCGAAGCGATGGGGATCGAGGTGCAGGCAGGTGAGCACTACGACGCATATTACGGCATCATCGATTTTGAATACTGGCTGCGAAAATATGTCGGCGAAGATGTCGTGGCTTGGATTAAACAGAATGTTCACCCGTTGGATATCGCGTTCAAGTTGGCCGAAGACTATGGCATCGTTTTGCTAAACGGCAGCGGATTTGATGCACCCGGATGGTCGGCCCGCGTGTCCTTCGCAAACCTGCCGGATGAAGCCTATTCGCAGATCGGAATAGCTGTTCGATCGGTTGCGCGGGGCTACGTGCAGGCCTACCGCGCCGCGAACAATTTGCCGCTGCATGGCTAGATCAAATTCCCTACACCTGTGCCTGAACTGGTGTTACCCATAGGCGCAGGGGAGGATGAATTTGGAGATATCTGAACAACGCATTAAGGCGATGACAACGGCTGGCCTGAACCTGATCGGGCAAGCGCTGTCGATCTATGACAGTCAGTTGCGCCTTGTAGTCAGCAATTTGAGATTTCAGGAAATGTTCGGATTGCCGGATGAGCTTGTCGAACCAGGTGCATTGTTCCACGACACCATTCACTTTCTCGCCAGCCGTGGCGAGTACGGCCCGGACGGTGATGTCGCCGAAATGGTTGAGACCCGCGTTGCTCAGGCGTTGGCGTTCGAGCCACACTACATGGAGCGTACTCGACCCAATGGCCAAGTGATCTCGGTCGAAGGTGCGCCCTTGCCGAATGGTGGTTGGGTGGCTGTTTACACAGACATTACGCGCACAAAGCGGGTGGAAGATTTGCTGCGAGCCCGCTCAGAAGAACTGTCCGGCCAACTTTTAGGACACGCCGAAGAGCTTTCGGCAACAAACCGGAAACTGGCTGCAACGATTACGGCGCTTGAAGAGGCTAAGCGCCAGTTGACCGAGATCGAGGCGCGCACGCGGATGACAACCGAGATGATGCCGGCTCATATCGCGCATCTGGATACTGATGGACGATACGATTACTCAAACCGCCGCCTCAGTTCGGTTATGCCCGGCCGCCCGTCTGACATTCTGGGCCTTCACATATCAAAGGCCTTGGGGCAATCGGCCTATGATCGGGTAAAACCGCATCTGGAACAGGCGTATGGCGGCCAACCATCGGTTTTTGAGTTTACCGAGGATCAGGATTCGCGCCGCATTCGCGTGTCCTTCACGCCAGACGAAGCTGGTGGCGTTTATGTCATGTCGGTGGATATTACCGAAGAGACACAAGCTCGTGTCGCCCTTCAGCAAACACGACGCAGAGCGATGGCGGCGCAAATGACAAGTGGGCTCGCGCACGATTTTTCGAATTTATTGACCATAATACTTGGCATGCAGGCGCGTCTGGAGAAGATGGATTTGCCTAAAGAAGCAGACCAACTGATCGCCGCCACGCAGCAGACCGCACGGCGAGGCGGGCAATTGTTGAACCGCATCGCAGACATGACTGGCAATCGCACACCACAACCACAGGCGACGGATATGCGCGGGCTACTCGAGGATTTGCGCATTCTGGCCACACCTTCCTTACCGCGTGGAATGGGACTGTCGGTCGTAAATACTCTGCCCAACAAGCCGTTGATGCTTGATCCAGGTATGGTGCAGGATGCTCTGCTAAATCTCGTGCTGAATGCCCGAGACGCCTGTGGTACGTCCGGTCAAATTACCATCAGTGTGCATGCGATCGGAACCATTTGGATCGAGATTACGGTCTCGGACACGGGGTCAGGCTTTACTCCGGAGGCGCTGGAGCAAGCATTAAATCCGTTCTTTACCACCAAAGGCAGCGATGGATCGGGGCTGGGGCTTCCGATGGTTTATGACACCGTAAAGCTCGCCGGGGGCGATCTGAATTTACGGAACACTCCTTCTGGTGCATCGGTCGTAATTCGCCTGCCTTTCCGACCAGCGCCGCCCTCTCAGGCGGGTCTTGTACTTTTGGTTGAGGACAACGATGAATTGCGCAGCCAATTTCGGGAAATTCTGATTGGATTGGGCTGTCCCGTCATCGAAGCGAGCTCGGTTGAAGAAGCACTTACTTTGACGTCCGATGTTGAAGATATCACGCTGGTGCTATCAGACATCCGGCTTGAGGGTGAAGGCACCGGTATCGATATCGTCGACCATCTGAGTGGTGCTTTGCCTTGCATCTTGATGACATCCCTACCGATTTCCGATCCGTTGCATCATCAAGCGCTGAAACGCGCGCCTGTCCTGAGCAAACCTTTCACACCAGAGCAGCTCTCCGCTCTGATCCGTACCGAGGCCGCGTAGATGACACAACCATTGGTGACCATTCTTGATGATGAACCCGAAATACGTCACATTTTGACAGGCGCTCTCGAAGATGCGGGTTTTCGAACCCAAAGCTTTGCGCGCGCGCGCGAATTCGAAGCGTCGTTGAAGCGGGTCACGCCAGATGTCTGCCTTGTAGATTTGTCGCTCCCTGATACTGATGGACTGGCACTGGTACATCGCCTTGCGCTCGAGCAGGGGGCCGCTGTCATTATCATCTCGGGCCGGGCACAGGTGCAGGATCGAGTGACAGGGCTCGAACTTGGGGCGGACGATTACATAACCAAACCTTTCGACCCCGCAGAGGTCATCGCGCGTGTTCGCGCCCGCTTACGGTCTACTGGTCCTGCCGTGCAAAACTCAGATGCCGCCGAATTCAACGGATGGACCGCGCATTTTGACCGATATGTTCTGATTGATGAAAATGGTGCGGAAACACCATTCAGCCACGCCGAAGGTGAGGTTCTGCGCCTCTTCCTCGAAAGTCCCAAACGCCTTATCAGTCGGGCCCGTATGCAAGAGATTTTAGGTGGTGGCGCTGGTGACAGCTTTGAAAGAGCGATGGATGTACGTATCTCACGGTTGCGGACAAAATTGGGAGAGGACCCCAAAAATCCGCGCCTGATCAAAACTATCTACGGGGCAGGGTACATCTTTCTAGGCGACGTTGCCTGGCGATGAGCATCCCTTTTAAACAATTGTCAATTTACCGCCACGACGAATGAGCCAGCATTTCTTGAGACGAGAGCTCATTCGCGAAGGGCCTGGTCCTTGATCTTCAATACCGGTTGGATCAGGTAATCCAGCACCGTTTTTCGACCCGCAAGGATATCAACTTCCGCGATCATTCCGGGTATGATCTCGACCGCCATACCAGATCCGTCCAGCATGGTGTCCGAGGTCTGAATTTCAACTGCAAAGACCTCTTCTTCACTCCTGTCAGTACGCGTTACTGCGTCAGCTCCAATGCGAATGATCTCACCGTCTAAGCTGCCGTATCGAGAATAGTCGTAGGCCGTAATCTTCATCTTAACCTGTTGTCCTGCATGCAAAAATGCGATGTCATCGGGGCGAATGTAAGCTTCCACCAACAATCCGTCGTCCAATGGCACGATTTCGATCAATTCTTCACCGCTGCGCGCCAAACCTCCGATTGTCTTACTGTGGATGCGATTTACAATGCCTCGAACCGGAGCACGAATCTGCGCGCGCGACACCCGGTCGCGAAGCGAGGGCAGGGCAGGTTGCAACGCCGACAGCTCAGCCGTAACCAATGCCAAATCCGTAAGTGCAGTGCTGCGAAATCTGCTGCGCGTAGCGCTTACTTTTTCATCTATTTCGTTAAGACCGGCCTTAAGGCGGCTTATCACCGCCTCAGCCCTGGTCTTTCGGCCAGTCCATTCTGCCTCACTCCGACGCAATGCAAGCAATGTAGTTACAGGTTCCATGCGTTGCTCAACCAGAGGCTCCATCATTGCGCGCTCTTCAGCCAGAACATTCAATGTTTCCACTGTTGTAATCTGATCCACCAAACCCTCTTCGTACTCGCGCTGTCTTTGTTCGTGTTGTCTCGTCAGAATTGCAATCTCGGAGGCAAGTTCAGCTTGCCTCCCCCGATACAGCGCTGTTTCTGATCGTACGACGCTTGGAGCTTCGCTCAACAAAGGTTCGCCAAACTGCAGATCACTCCCGTCTATTTCCGCCTGCAGTCGCTGGGCACGCGCCATTAAAGCATATGCGCGTTGTTGTTCCTGAATTAACTCACGTTCAATCTGGTTACTGTCGAGTTCCATCAACAACGCTCCGGCTTCGACCAGCTGCCCTTCATATGCATGCAGAGATTGCAGGACCCCCGGCTCGGTGGCTTCAATAACCTGAATGTCTCCGGAGGGTACTATGCGGCCATCGGCGCGTACAACATCGTCCAACTCTGTAAAATTTGCCCACGCAACCGCGGTGATGATGCATCCCACTATCAGGAACAGTAACACGGATCCCCGGAGCGGTGCCTGCCCTTGCATTTCGCGCGCGAGCTGTTTGAGTTCAGGATGCCGCGACATTCAGATGCCTCCCGGGATTGCGAACATGTTGCTCAAGAACGCCTTTGGGTCCATCCATGCCGACCTTGCCATCCTCAATCACGATCACGCGGTCCACCAGTTCCAACAAACTTGTACGATGTGTCACGATAACCATCGTGGTGTGTTGCGTTGCAGATTTTAACCTTTTGATTGTCTCCGCCTCGGATTTGATATCCATGGCACTTGTCGGTTCATCCAACACCAACACCGGGGGGCGGCCGATGAGCGCCCGAGCCAGAGCAACTGATTGTCTCTGACCGCCTGACAGGCCTTCACCACGCTCGGCGATTTGTTGGTCGTAACCGAGCGGGTGCTTGGCGGTGAAATCCTCAACCCCCGCTACCTGACCAGCGCGGATTACATCGCTATCGTGCGGACGCATCATACCGCTGGCAATATTGTCCCTGATTGAACCAGAGAACAGCCAAATATCTTGCAGGATCGAGCCAACGTTGTGACGCAATTCTCCGGGATCGATTTGACGGATGTCCAGCCCATCGAGCATTACAGATCCCACGCGCGGCTGATATAATCCCAGCAGCAATCGCGCGATCGTACTCTTGCCTGATCCAATTTGGCCAAGGATCGCTACCTTTTCACCCGGTTCGATGGTGAAGGAAACACCCTTTAGCGTATCGTCAGTTTGCTCGGGGTAAGTAAAATAGACATTGTTAAACGCGATGCGCCCGGAAATCTCGGGTCTGCTCACCCATGACCGGCCCTGCGGCCGTTCGTTATCTGCCTGCATAAGCTTATCGAGATTGCGAAAAGCACTACGCGCATGATTGATGCGCGTAAGTGTCTGAGCCAACTGGCCCAATGGCGCCAAAGCCCGTCCAGTCAGCATAACTGATGCCACAAGCGCACCCATGCTGGTTTGGCCATCTGCAATAAGAAATACGCCGTAGAACACAATCAACACTTGCGCGGCTTGTTGAGTAAGCCCGGTCAGGTTCAGTGCGAATTGGGTAATGGCGCGACTACGCGCCCCATGCTCCGACTGGCGCACGATTGCATTCTCCCAGCGTGTTCGCATTTTCCGACCTGCAGCTGTGGTCTTGATCGTCTCAAGACCAGTTGCTGTCTCGACCAGTACAGATTGCTTTGACTGTCCATCGGCAAAGCTATTTTCCGCCAGCCGTGACAACATTGGTTGGACAGCTAATCCGCTCAGCAAAACAACCGGTACGGCAAGTGCTGGAACTAGCGCCAATGGCCCCCCGACGAGGTAGATGGTAAGGATAAAGACGGCGATGAACGGCAAGTCTACAACTGCGACCAAAGTGGCCGAAGTAAAGAACTCACGCAGGGTTTCGAATTCTCTTATCGTGCTGGCCATTTCACCGACTGAACCTGGCCGTGCGGTCATGCGGATATTAAGCATCTGGTCGAAGATGCTCCGCCCCATGAACATGTCGGCTTGTTGTCCGGCGCGGTCAATGAAACCGGCGCGCAAGAGTTTAAGCGCAAAGTCGAATATCAATGCCAAGCACACGCCGAAAGTTAGAGCTAGGAGAGACTCCGTTGCTTCGTTCGGCAACACCCGGTCGTAGACAATCATTATGAAAACTGAAGTCGTCAGCCCCAGAATATTCGCCATCGCAGCCGCCAACGCGACCTGAAAGTAGGACCAACGATTCACCGCGAGCGCGGACCAGAACCAGTGCCCTTCGTGCCTCGCGTCAGAGGTGCCGACCTCGTCATCGTGCGACCGTCGAAAAAGTAAGGCATAGCCTGTATATGCTTCCTGAAAGTCTCCCTCAGAAATCTCTCCGACGCCATCGCCTAACGCTGGATCAAAGAGTAAGAGATCACCCGATTGCGAGCGGCCATGATAAACGACGGCACGATCATCACTCAACAACAGGATCGCTGGCGCCAGTGTTGCGTCAAATGCGTTGATTTTTTGCGCTCCAAAACCAACTTGCATCCCGGCATTTTGCGCCAAGGTTATCGCGTCGCGAACGGTTAGATCATCCGCCTCACCCGACCGTGCGGCAGACAGTGTCGAAATTGTCAAAGTGCGTTCGAGCGTGGCTGCTACATTTAACAAGCAAGATTCTAGCGGCGTTATAGAACCATGAGTAATTTTCATGTGAGCCTACCCCAATAGTTTAGTTTGACGATCAACAGATCAATCGAATTTACGGATCGGCTCGCAGTTGTTACCCGCTTTTCACAATTTAGGTTTGGCGCTACTTTCTGTGTAGAAAAAAGCACGGTCGCCAGAAACGGTAGCTTTGATAGATAGTTAGCCCATCTCATTGATCGGCTCTGCGTTTGTGTGATCATGGGCTATATCATTGGCCATCGCGGTTAAGAACCCGTTTAGTGTGTCGCTCGAAGACGAATGATTGTATTCTGAGCCTCTCTGCGCTTGTGCCAGCCATGCACATTGCGACAACGAAATCTGATGAGCGTGGATAAGTTCAAACGCATCATTTTTTATCAGCGTCAGATTGAAAACATCCGGAACGCGATTTAGTTTTTTCTATCGATGCCCCAACATGCTGGGGGCAGAGCGATCCCTTCAAAATCCTGAAGGGGAATAAAAAGCTCCATTTCTGCAAGCAATGTGCAAAGGCGGTGGGTTGTGATTGCTGCGGCTTCACGATGTTGCAAAAACTGCAGCACGTCCTGGAGGTCCTGAGACAGTTTATTTTGGTCGGTAAAAAACGGATTATCTTGTGGATCGCGCGTCAACAATCCAGAGTTTTCATCTACGTACAGGCACAACTTTTGCACCGCAGGAACGTCGGAATTTCTACAAGGCCCTGTGTAAAACGGGTAGGAACGAAGCGCTGACGGTACGTACGGCGCACGCCAATGCCCTTTTGGATCGACAAAGGGTGACGCTATGCCAGCAGCGACTGAAAACAGCGCCGTCGGTATGAAATCATCCCCCCGCAGCTGAAACACAATGGGAAACGCAGACGCGATCCGAGATATTTCTGAAATAACGATCGGACATCCGGCCATGCTTTGGGCAAATCCGAAAGACGTGAAACGACGCCAGAAAAAGTTGCGATGACGCCGAACATGTACGGGGACAAGACCATTCTCTGTCATACAAACCTCTTGTAAGGATACGGCGAGATCACCTCAGGTAATCTCGCCAAATGCCGATCGACGATCTACGCAGAAGCGCCGGTCGGGTCGGTCAACAGGACGTTGTCTGATGTCAACGCACTTAGGTCCGCAAGCCCTTCAAACTGCGCCAGTGTTTCGACCGACGCTGAACCTGGGCTTGAATAATCGACTTTGACAAGAAGGCTGTCAGAGCCATCTGTTGCAAGAAGATATATCTCGTCTCCGGCCTGAGCACCTGTCAGGTTCTCTGCAGCGCTGGCAATCGTGTTGACATCCAGATCAGCAAGTGAAGTTTCCAAACCAACGAAGCCAGTGTTTGAGCCGATGGTGCCTCCTGCCATAAGCAACTCAACTCCAGTACCGTCACCGCGCAGCGTACTTGCATCGAGATTATGAAATAGCAGCGCGTCTGATACGCTCGCTGCCGGGCCGAGTGTAAAGTTGCGAACGCTATCCAAGCCATTCGCCGCAGGATCTACATCAAACACAACAACGTCACGACCTGCGCCTGAGAAGTCAATCATATCGTTTCCATCGCCGCCATGGATGACATCATCGACGTTTGACCCGATTAGATGATCAGCCCCAGCGGTGCCCAGATGAAGTTGCGACGGCCCGCCATCCGGTGTGGTCAACGTCAGCACTATCGGTTTGGTTGCATCCTGCACGGTCATCGTGAATGTAACAACTGGTTGCGACAAATCTCCATAGCTTGTCGCAGCTCCGGCGAAACTGATCGTTGAACCTCCGCTTGGGTTCGCAAGGAACAGGTTGAAATCCGCGTTCTCGATCTCGGACCCATTGTCATAAGTCGCAATCGAAGAATCAAAGCCCAGATCAGCTGTAAATGCCAGCCCGCTGGAGATATCGCGATCCGGGTCTGCGTAAATCTCAAATGTCACCGTCGATCCGCTTCGACCAACCTCAGAAATAGTATAAGCGGCTGGCACATGAGCGAAGGTTTCAACCGAAATTGGGGAGGGGTTCGGACCACCAGACACAGTTGCCTGTGCAGAAAAATCGAGAGAGTCTCCAGCATCGATCGAGGCGAAGATTGCAGCGGACACTGCAAGGCTCCAACTTCCATCAGCGGCAACGGTTGCACTGCCGATGGAGACTGAATTTAGCGTGACATCAATCGCCTGACCTGGCGTTAAACCCGTAGAACCACCAGAGATCGTTAATCCGGTGCTTTGCGCTTCGGTTAGTGAAACTGCTCCGTTCGTTCCGGGCGTATTGAGGCTCAGGATAGGACGGAAGTTTGTATCTAACGTTGCTGTTGCGTCAATTGCCGGATTCCCTGCTGCGTCCTGGACCGATGCTGTGATCTGAAAGCTGCTGCTATCAGCGAGCCCAAGCAAATCGGCAGAAGGGATAACCGCAGCCCAAGTACCACCAGAAACCACAGAAGTATAATCCGCACCGTTCAGATTGACGGTAACCAACTGTCCATCTTCAGCGGAGGTGAAACCTGAAACGCTCAGATCGGATCCTTGTTCAATTACATCCAGTACAGGACCCACAGTCATAGGGTTCATCGTAATCGTAGGTGCATCAAGGTCCGTGCTGAAACTTGCCGAGGCGCTACTGTCATTCCCAGCGGCATCGGAAACCAAAGCATTTACGGTGTATGATGCCGCATCTTGTAAACTGCTCAGGTCAGATGCGGCCGCAGTGTAAGTCCAGCCACCTCCGCTGACAGGGGTGGAACCACTTAGCAAAACAGTGCCATCTGAAGCTACAATTTGGACAGTAACTTGTGTTCCATCACCGACGTTGGACGTTCCGGAAATTTCCAAATCAGTAACCTGCTCGGCGATGTTTATCACCGGACCATCGGATAGGGACGAAATTACCAATGCTGGAGGTGTGAAGTCAGTGTCGAAGCTGCCGGAAGCCTGCAATGACGGATTACCAGCCGAATCGGAGACATTTGCAGTCACGGATATCGTTGCGCCATCTGACAGCAGCGCCAAATCTGCGGTAGGTACGGTGGCAATCCAAGACCCTCCTTCAACAATACCCGTATAGGATTGCCCGTTGAGGGATACGGTCACCGTTTGGCCATCCTCGGCCGAAGTGGTTCCTGAGACGGTCAGTTCCGTATCACGCTCTGTCGCATTCATGACTGCGCCATGCGAAAAGCTATCAATGTTCAATGTGGGCGCTGAAACATCTTTGGACAGGCCGACAACGTCCTGCGGAGCCGGTAGGCCGTCAGCGTCAGTAACGTCGGCCGTCAGGTTGAAGCTTCCGCCATCAGCGAGTGCTATGAGATCTGCACTTGGAATATTCACGCTCCAACTGCCGCCCGATACCAAATCTGTATAAGTTTGGCCGTTCAGAGTGACCGAAACTTGCTGGCCGTCAGATACGTTTCCTGTTGTCCCATTTACGGTCAGATCAGAACCCACCTCAGCTGCGTTCAGGACGGCACCGACGGATAGGGGAGCAATTGCTATCGAAGGACCAGTGAGATCGACCGGTACAGAGACAACAATGGGTGTTGCAGGGTTACCCGCAGCATCGCTGATCGCAACAGAAATGGTAGCGGGCACCCCGGTGGCCAGTCCAGAAAGATCCCCATTCGGGATCGTCACCGACCAACTGCCGCCCGAAGCGGTTCCGCCATAATCTTGGCCGTCGAAAGATACGGTAACGGCCTGACCGTTCTCGGCGGTGGTTGTCCCCGTCAGAACCAGATCGCCGCCAACATCTGCAAGATCGATAGATCCGCCGGCGACAGGGTTCAGAGTCAGAGCAGGAGCAGAGAAGTCTGTATCAAATGCATCATTTACCTGAACGGCGGGATTGCCTGCGCGGTCAGTTACATCTGCCGTTACTGCTATGTTAGCTCCGTCTGGTAAAGCCGCAAGATCAACGGCTGGTACCGAGACGTCCCAGCTGCCCCCAGAAACTGTCCCTTGATAGGACTGACCACCGACTGTTACCGTGACAATTTGGCCATTTTCCGCCTCTGTTGTGCCCGAGATTTCAAGAGCGCCATTTTGTTCTGCGCCATTCAAAACTGCGCCAGCTGAAAACGCGGTAATTGCCAATGTAGGTGGGACTGTATCGACGTCAAACTTGGCGGTATCCACCGAAAGTTCCGTGCCCATTCCATCCAGATGACGAATTGTAACCGTTGAAATCCCCTGAGGGAGCGCGGCCGCTTCGGCTTGAGTCAGCGAAACGCTCCAGTTTCCATCGATATCGGGGGTGACAGCTCTGGTGACGGAACCAATGGTTACCTCTACCGAAGTTGTGCCCTCGGGGGTCGCTGATTTGCTGCTGATATTATTAAGTTCATTTGTCTGCAATTCCTGCAGATTAAGGCTGGGTGGGCGAGGAGGTTCTGTTGCGACCGTAGTTGGCTCGGGATCTTCATCACTTCCTCCCCCTCCACCACCACCTCCGCCAGCAGCGGCAGCTGCACCGGCAATACCCAGCCCACCTAATGCAAGCCCCGCGCCGCTCACCCCGCCTGCGGCGGCGGTCGCTCCGGCGGCTTCCGCTGTGAGACTGAATTGAGCAATTTCTGCGGCGACCCCGTCGGCAAGCATAATCGCGCCGTTTTCCAGAATTTGAACGTTCTCGGCGGTGACAACAATCGTTCGACCATCCGCCAAGCTTAGTTGGACATCACCATTTGCAAGCAATTTTACAACCAGAACACCGGGGATCGAATTTGCAAATTGATAGGTTTCGAGCTGTTCGTCGGTCGCCTGTGCCAACACCGGCAATGCCAATAGTGTTGACCCAAGACCACCTGCAAATCCACGCTTGGCCAATAGCTTGAGCTTTTTGTCTATCCAGTTGCGAACATGGCGCTTGCGCTGCGCATTGGGCTGAGAGTCCGTGATCGAAATTTTGGTCGAGCCGGTATTGTTGGTCATGTTGCCCTCACATTTGATGGACGCGGTTTTTGAATGTCCCGCATTTCCCGGTTCAAACCCATTCATTCGTGGCGCGATCTGGCACCTTTGGGGGAGCAATCCGGAAAACTTGAATTAATCTGGAACCGAAGTCCCTATTTTCACCACATTTCTGCTCTGGTTCTGGTCTGCGCATCGTTCCATCCTGTTTCCACTGCCAGGGGTGGTAGGGGGTAGGGGCGATGAAGCTTCAGTTCGAAAGTGTGGTGGCAACGGGGACCGCAGCGCTCGATTCAGGTATCGGCGATACGGCTTTAAAAACGTTTAACGGAGAAACGTATCTCTATAGTATCACTGGACCCGGAGGCGGGATCGTTTCGTGGCAACTTGGTTCGGAAGTATCGCCTCAGGAAATAGACCAGCAGTATTTCGACGCGTCGATCTCGTATCAAGTCGGTCGGAGTGGCATTCCAATCCAACTCGCCTCTGGCGATCAGCTAATTTTGGACGTCGATACCGCGACGGGTCTGATCGGATATGACCTGAACCCTGATGGAAGCATTGGCAGCATCCGCGAAACAAACACTCTGTCTGGCGGCGGAGATATTTCTGCAGCGACACAGTTGACGGTTGGTACAAACGAAATTCTTACGCTTGCACAAACTGATACCGGGCAGCTTGCAACGTATCACATCAATGTAGACGGGACTTTGAACGTGATAAATTCGGTTGCAGGCTCAGCAGATGAGCTGCGGGCGTTACAAGTCGGATCGAAACATTTCGTCATGGCCATTGATGCGGCAAGCAGCTCCATCCAGCCGTATTTGGTCGACCAGAATTCAGGTGTACTGTCCGCGGTCGATGGAAATACTTCGATTCAGTCGCTCGGCATAAGCGCGCCAAATGCTATCGAAGTTGTTCAAGCTTATGGCAAATCCTGGGTCGTCGTAGCGGGTTCCCAAAGCAACTCAATAGGCGTCATGGAATTGGGCGACGATGGTCAGCTCAGACCAACCAATCACGTCCTGGATACACTGCATACCCGATTCGAATCTGTACAGGATCTATCGGTCATTGAAGTAGAGGGGCGGGTATTTGTCCTGGCCGGGGGCGGCGATGACGGCGTCACACTGTTCACGATGACCCCGGATGGGCAACTCATTCATATGGATAGTCTTGCAGATACGCTGGAAACCGGATTGCAGAATGTTGAATCCCTCAGCATCGCGCATGTGGGGGACGAATTACAGGTTTTTGCAACGTCTCAAACAGATCCGGGCATAACCCATCTCAGCGTATCAGTTGCGGATTTGGGAATTGTTTCGCAAGGCTTTGGGTCGGTAACCGGGACCGCGCAAGACGATTTGTTAAGCGGAGGGATTCTGGATTCAACCCTGAACGGTGGAGCGGGCGGCGACATCCTGATCACCGGTACAAGTTCAACGATCATGACAGGTGGGGCAGGCGCGGATGTATTCGTGATCCGTCAAAGCAGTGGTCCAACTGTTATTTCGGATTTTCAGGCTGGGACAGATAGACTGGATTTGTCGCACTACCCGTTCCTTAGAACACCTGCGCAGCTGGATTTTACATCAACAGCGACAGGCGCTCGCATAACCTATCTTGAGGAAACAATCGACCTGATTTCGGATAGCAACACCCCTTTGACCAGCACCCAAATGTTCGGGTCCGGGTTTGGTGGGCCGGACCACATCCCGGTTGATTTGGGTGCCGGTCCGGATAACAACTCCTCAGAAGGTTTAGCTGGCGCATTTACACTTGATGCTTCCGTCCGCAATCCAGCGCTTAGGGATGCCAAAATCCGGTTTACGCCTGATGGAGGCTCCACTCTCACAGCGCAAGCCAATGAATATGGTGAATTCGATTTGGAAGTACCGGATGGGACGTTTCCCGGACAATTAGAAATCATAAAGTCTTATTCGACAGCGAGCAGCGAAATTACAGCGCTGGATGCTCTGCAGGTTTTGCGTATGTCCGTCGGTCTCTATCCAACCTGGGGGTCTACCGCTGCAGAGAATTTCATCGCAGCCGACATAACCCGGGATGGGTCGGTTAATGCCCTCGACGCGCTGGCGATTCTACAAGTCGCGGTTGGACAACCCACCGCACATGGGGCCGAATGGGTATTTCTGGACGCGAACGAAAATTTGTCTGATATCTCCAGAAACAATGTAAATTACGATACAAGCGTCGATGTCACCATAATAGATGGCGCTTTGACGCTTGATATGACCGCAATACTCCTGGGAAATGTCGAAGCAGTTTGAGCATGGGCTTCAGGCCCCGATCACTCCCTGAATGCGCGATAAAAATAGTCAGCCAATGGTTTGATCAGATAGGATAGAGGTGTACGCTCATCTGTCTTGATCATAGCTTCAACTGGCATTCCAGGCAGCAGTTCCTGACCGTTGAGACGATCAAGCTGGCCTTCATCGGGCACCACTTCGGCCCTATAGAAAGTAAAGCCGCTAGTCTCATCGGTGAACGTGTCAGCCGAAACGTTGACTACATGGCCTTCGATCTCGGGGGTGTCACGCTGGTTGAAGGCCGGGAACCGAAGGGCGACATCCTGTCCACGATGCAACTGATCCACATGCAATGCGTCAACGCGCGCGGCAACCAGTAACGGAGTGTCCTGAGGAACTACGTACATCATCGGTTCACCGGGTTGTATGACCGACTGAATCGCAAAAACCTGGCTGTCATAAACTGTACCAGCAACGGGTGCGCGAATATCCAGGCGCGACAAACGTTCGGTTAGTGCAAGGCGCCTTTCTGCCAACTCAACCGCACGAGATTGAACATCTCGAAGTTCGGTAATCGCCTCTTCGCGGCGGGTGGCCTGCAGTTCGACAATCTGAATTTCGGTCGTTGCGATCTGGCCCTTGAGCCGTGCAATGGTTGATTCAAGCCGCCCTATTTGTCCGGTAAGATTTGCCTCTTCTCTTTGTAGGGCAGAGACACGGCTTGCTTGCGTCAGACCGCGTTGCAGCAAACCCTGCTGATCTTCAAGTTCGGTTCTGATGAGTCCAACTTGCGTGTTCAGCGATGTAAGCTGCGCTTGCGTGCCCTCAATCTCGTTTCCTATCTGAACCTTTTGTTTGCCCAACTGGTCAATCTGTTGGGTCAGCGTGTCAAGTCTTGCATTGAACAAACGTTGCTGGCCCGCCAGCAAATCGTCACCGATTGTTTCATTGGATTTGAGCTCCTGCAGGCTTTGGGCAAGTGCATCGATATCCGCGCCGTCCCTCTCTGCCTCAAGCCGAGCCTTTCGGGCAAGCAACTCGAACAACTGTGATTCAACGATGGTTGTCTCCGACGCCAGAAAGGTATCGTCAAGCCTCAGCATCAATTCGCCTTCGGTGACACTATCACCGTCACGTACGAAGATTTCGCCGACTACCCCGCCATCCGGATGTTCGATCACCTGACGGTTGCTTTGCACTTCAATCACACCCTGGGAAATGATCGCCCCGGCCAGTTCGGTGCGGACGCTCCAGATTCCCAACCCCAACACGAGAATTGCCAGGGCCAACAAGCCGACAACGGCTGGTGCCGTGATGCTCCAAGCTGGACGTGAACTCTTGTCTGACATCATTCACCCACCTTATTCAGATGCCGTTTAATGACGTTGGCGTTTTGCACCATTGTATTCAACACCTCATCGCGCCCGCCGGATTTTACGATCTGACCCTTTTCAACGACGACAAGATCATCGCACTCTGAGATAGCTTGCGGGCGGTGGGTCATGATGATGGTGGATTTGCCTGCTTTCTTAAGCTCGCGTACCGCAGTGTTCAAAGCAAGAGTTCCATCGGCATCCAAAGCCGAGTTGGGTTCATCCAAGATCAACACAACAGGGTTGCCATAGAGTGCCCGCGCAAGTGCAATGCGTTGTTTCTGACCTCCCGAGAGCTGACTATCGTTCCCCTCGAGGAACGTGTCATAGCCCTTCTCAAGGCCGAGAATCAAATCATGTGCATTGGCCGTTTTCGCCGCTGCAACTACCGCTTCGGGATCAGGTGACTGAGACATACGGGCAATATTCTCGGCCACAGTACCATTGAACAAGGTAACTTGTTGCGGCAGATAACCAATGTGCTGCCCCAGATCGTCAGGATCGTATTGGTCCAGCGTCGCACCCCCCAGACGGATTTCACCTGCTGCAGGGGGCCATAAACCAAGCAGCGCCTTGGCAAGCGTTGTTTTGCCAGATCCGCTTTTACCGATTACGCCTAGCGCTCTGCCGGGCTCCAGCTCAAGCGCGGCATTGCGCAATGTTGGGGTTTTGGCGCCAGGCGGAATTACGGTCAAACCTTTTGCCACAAGATGTGCCTTGGGGGTAGGCAGCTTCGTGCGCGATGCCTCTGGTGGTGTGGAGTCGAGAAACTGGTTCAGGTTGATCCAGGCTGTACGCGCGCGTTCAATCATTGACCATTGGCCCACCGCCATCTCAATCGGTGCCAAAGCACGACCCAATAGGATAGTGCCTGCGATCATCGCACCGGGTGTCATTTCATTGCGAAGAACAAGCCATGCACCTAGTGCCAACATCGCAGATTGAAGAAACAGCCGAAGTGATTTGGTGAGTGAGGTGAAACTGCCTGTCCAGTCACTGGCGGAAATCGACTGCGAGAGCGCTTCGGTCCGCTGGTTCAGCCAACGCTTAGATACATCCTCCTGCATTCCTTGCGATCTCACCACTTCGGCAGCTTGCCGGGCGTGTTCAGAAAATGCGTTGGCTTTGGCAGTCGCCACCTGCGCTTCCGCGACCTTACGGTGCGTTAAACCTTGGTTGAGCAGAGCAATCACTACCAAAAGTGTACCACCAGCGACCGCCAGCCAGCCCAGCAATGGGTGAAACAGAAAAATCGCAGCAAGAAACACTGGGGTCCACGGAATGTCCATCACTGCAAGCAAAACAGGGGAGGCGCATAACGAGCGAATCGACTCCAAATCGCGCAACGCCGTAGCAGGCGCTGACCGAATTTGCGGAAACAGGGCACGCCGCATCGTTCCTTCAAACACGCGCTCATCAAGGGATGACTGGAAACGGGCGCCAAATCTGGCAACGATCCGGCCACGTGCATAGTCCAGCATCGCCATCAGCGCATAAAGCAATGCGACAAGCAGAAACAGAGCTGACAGTGTTTCGGTCGAGCGTGACCCAAGGACCCGGTCATATACCTGCAGCATAAACAGAGGGCCGGTCAACATCAGCAAGTTGACAAACACACTGAACAGGAACGCAAGCGCAAGGAAGCTGTTGCCTTGGTTGCGGACTTTTCTCAGCTCGTGTCGCTGGGGTGGGTTGTTGCGATTTTTCAAACTCACACGAACGGCCCTTGATTGCTCACATCGAAAACTCGTCAAAAGCCGAATTTCCAGAACCCGAAATCGACCTGACAATTGTGGCAACTATATCTGCGCGCTTATGCAGGGACAACGCGCGTTATCCGCTGCTTAGTAGCTTTCGGCGGTGTTTATGCTGTTGCTCGTTCGAATATGGCAGGAACACGCCGACTGCCTTAGCGTAATCCGCGCCGGCCTTGGTAAACTCCACCAACCATTTTCAGCCGGAGTTTACTCTAGCTTCCAAAACAAGGCAGCCATTCAGGCGCAAACCGCTTGACTGCGTTCATTGAGTACACTTGCAAGTTTGCCAAATACATTCACAGGCATCGCGGTGTTGACCTCGCCAGCCAACTCAATGAACCGGGTGTCGACGCCATACTCGCGCGCTTTCCAGAGAGCAGATCCCAGGGCATCCAGAGATGTTCTTTTCATTAAGAAATCTCTCGCTTTTTGGGTTTGCAGAGTTTTGCACCAATATCTCGCGGGTCACTCAAACCCAAGATGGGGTCTCTACCAGTCGCTCTGTCAGAAAAGATAATGGGTATTTGCTTGCAGATAACGTGCGACGCACTCAATTTGAGAATTCATTCACCGGTGCCAAATATTGCATCAGATGTGCCAGTTGGCGATTAGGCAGCAGCAAGTGTGATCAGCCTGCCAATGCTCCCATATTACAGGAACATACGCAGACACGGATCATCAACGCATTGAAACAAGCAATTTGATAACTGTAGTGACCCTAAGGGGACCCGCCTAGTTTCTCAGAGTAGCGGTTGGTTTAAGATTGACCAAATCGCAGGCTCTATTTGCTGTAATAGTCGCGATACCAGTCTACAAAAGCCTGAATGCCGTCCTTGATTTCTGTCTTTGGGCGATAGCCAGTCAATCGGTGCAGCAAATCGGCATTGGCCCAAGTCGCGGGCACGTCTCCCATTTGCATCTCCATGTAGTTTCGGATCGCGGGCTTGCCGAGGCTTTCTTCGATCGCGTCAACGAAATCCAACAGGCGCACTTTGTCAGAGTTACCAATGTTAACAATGCGGTATGGCGCGACAGGGCTTAAGCTGTCGCCTTCGACGACATCTTCAGGAGATTCGGGCCGAACCGGAGCGACATCGATCAAAAGCGAAATGGCTCGCACCAGATCATCAACATATGTGAAGTCCCGATACATGTCGCCATGATTGTAGATGTCGATGGGTCGATCTTCTAGAATCGCATCTGTAAATTTGAAAAAGGCGAGATCCGGACGCCCCCAGGGGCCGTAGACCGTGAAAAAGCGAAACATGGTTGTCGGCAGATCCCAAAGGTGCGCATAGGAATGCCCCATCGCTTCGTTCGCTTTCTTGGTCGCAGCGTACATCGTAAGTTGATGATCTGCCTTCTCGCATTCGTCAAAAGGCATATCAGGATTAGCCCCATAGATTGACGAGGTGGAGGCCATCAGCAAGTGCTGTACATTATGTCGCCGTGCCGCTTCCATCACGTTGAATGTTCCGACAACATTGCTTTCGACATAGGCGCGCGGGTTTTCCAAGCTATACCGGACGCCGGCCTGCGCCGCGAGGTGGATGATCACGTTCGGTTCGAATGCGTCAGCCATTCGGTCGAAGCTCTCGGTGTCTTCCAACATCCCTTCGTCGCACGAAAAGTTCGGGTTTTCCAACAACAGCGCGTGCCGGCTCTGCTTGAGGCGGACATCGTAGTAATCCGTCATCCCGTCATAGCCGTGAACGCGATTACCATTCTCAAGCAAAAGTTTGGCAAGATGAAATCCGCTAAATCCGGCGGTGCCTGTGATCAGAACCTTTTGCATGAGGTTGCTTCCTTGTGTCTGGGCTTGGCGCTTGCGTCCACCGGCACATATGACGCCTGCAGTCCTACGGCTCAAGCCGTCATTTCCCTATTGGCCGGTTTTCACTTTTCTATCCAAATCAACCTGCTCATCCGGGCCAGGGGAGCGAATAGGTTTTGACATTCGTAAAGTACTTCATGGCCTCAATGACCCCTTCTTTGACACCATTTCCTGAGTCTTTGATGCCTCCGAACGGGGACATCTCGATGCGATACCCGGGTTGTTCCCAGATGTTGCAGGTGCCAACATTCAGACCATTGATATAGGCAATGGCACGATTAAGGTCGTTGGTGCAGACGCCCGAACTAAGGCCAAACCCCGTAGAATTCGAGATGCGTATCACCGCTTCGTCATCTTCAGGCACGCGAATGATCGGGATGATGGGGCCAAAGGTTTCCTCCATGACCAGTTCGCAGTCATAGGGCACTTTGTCGACCACGATGGGCGGTAGCAATGCGCCCTGACGGCCAGGGTGGTATAGTATTTCTGCTCCTGCTTTCTCAGCAAGATGAACGCGTTTATTAAATAGTTCAGCGGCTTCGTCGTGGATAACACAACCCAGCTCAGTCTCGGGGTCTTGCGGATCTCCAAATTTGATCTTCTTCGCCTTCTCCAGAACCGATGCCACAAACTTGTCGGCCACGCTGTCCTGCACCAGAATACGTTTGATTGCGGTGCAACGCTGGCCAGAGTTTCCGGTAGCACCTGCCACCGCAATTCCAGCAGCCTTTTCAAGATCGGCGTCACACAGATCGTTCAGAACTATAAGTGGATCATTGCCGCCAAGCTCAAGCGCCTGACGCTTAAATGCGGCCTTCTCCGCTATCATCTTGCCCACTGGCACACCACCGGTGAATGTGATGATGTCAATGTTTTCATTGGTGATCATCTCATCGCCGATATCCTGCGGCCACCCGGTGATCACCTGAAACATCTCAGGGGGCAGACCGGCTTCGTACAGGATGTCCGCCAGTGTCAGACAAGTCAGCGGAGTCAGCTCGGTTGGTTTACAAACCATGCAATTGTTTGTTGCAATTGACGGAGCAACCTTGTGGCTGACCATGTTCAAAGGGTGGTTAAAGGGGGTGATCGCGCTGATTGCGTTCACCGGTTCGCGCATAGTGAAAATCTTGCGGGCCCTGCCATTATGCGTCAAATCGCACGAAAATATCTCACCATCATCCCTCAGCGCTTCACCGGCTGCGAATTGAAACACATCCTGCGCGCGTTTTGTCTCATAAATTGCGTGCTGATGGCAGATGCCCAGCTCTAGCACGAGCCATTTAACCAGATAGCCACGGCGCAGGCCGATTAACTCAGATGTCCGTTGTAGGATCTGGTTACGCTCATGGCGTGTCAGGCTGGGTTTGTATCGAGCGGCAACCTCAAAAGCGCGACGCGCATGTTCGGCTTGGCCAGCAGGAACATTGCCGACAACTTCATTGGTATAAGGGTAGTGGACCGGAATTGTCTCATTTGCAAAGACGACCTTGCCACCGATCCTCATCCCCTCGGTTCTGATTTCGTTTGCTGACATGTCCCGAACTTTCCTACACTAAGCGAATGAGCGGGAATATGTCATCCAAATCAGATCATGTCTCGCCCGATTGCTCTGAAAACACATCAAACGCTTTCAGTGCCTTGGCGCTGTAGGCATATGACGGTCCGCCCCCCATGTAGGTCGCCATAGCCAGAGCCTCGCACAGTTCGCCGCGGGTCGCACCCAAACGAACCAAAGAACGGGCGTGGAAACCGATGCAGCTATCGCATCGCGTGGCAATCGCAATGCCAAGGGCCATGAACTCCTTGGTTTTCTCACTCAGTGCACCGTTCGTTTTGGCAGCTTTACCCATAATGCCAAACCCACGCACGGTTTCCGGCACTTCTTTCGAGAACACACCAATATTGGCCTCGGTTTCGGCCATGAAGTCTTTCCAGTCCAACTGTTTTCTCCTTATCCGCGTTCATCCGCGCCCATACGACGCTCTAACCAACGGACGCCAGCACTGATTATCAAAACCAGCACCAGATATTCAAAGATCAGCAAAGTATAGATTTCGAGCGGACGATATTCGGTCACCACCAGCTCGTTCGCGCGGCGTGTCAGTTCCTGCATACCAATGACGCTGGCAAAAGCGCTCATTTTCACGATGTAAATGAACTGATTGGCCAATGGCGGCAGAATGCGTCGGATTGCCTGCGGCAGGATCACATAGCGCATAGTCTGAAAGTAGTTCAGCCCGATTGTCTGCGCAGCTTCGCTTTGGCCTTTGGCAATTGATTGAATCCCAGCGCGGTAAATTTCAGCGGTAAAGGCACTGTCCGAGATTGCCAATGTGATGATCGCCCCCCAGAATGGATCGATCGGTATATTCATCCCCATCGACTGAAATACGATTGGCAAACCATAAAATACCCAAAACAACATCGGAAGCAGAGGGATCGAGCGGACAAATTCCACGTAGATCCGGTTCACCAGTCGCCAACCACGTTTTTCAGACAGACCTGGCAGCGCCACCAGCAGACCAATCACAATCGACATGATCGCCGCGATCAGCGATATCTGGATCGTCGCACCCATCCCAGACACCAGAAACTTGACATTGGTCCAGCCTGATGCGGTGGTGGGATCAATCACATACCAGCCCCATGTCTGAGACGACGAACACCCAGCTAAAAGTACAAACAGGGGGAGGAACAGGAGCGGTTTCTTCATGACATCCAACTCAATGTTGCAGAATCTGGCTTAAGAATTTCTGACACCGCTCAGACCGCGGATTAGTGAAGAAATGTTCCGGTTTTCCTTGTTCGACGATCTCACCCGCATCCATAAACACCATGTTGTCTGCAACTTTGCGTGCAAAACCCATCTCGTGGGTGACAACCACCATGGTCATTCCTTCCTGCGCCAGTTCAACCATCACGTCGAGGACTTCCGAAATCATTTCGGGATCCAGGGCCGAGGTGGGTTCGTCAAACAACAAAACCCTCGGCTCCATGCAAAGCGAACGAGCGATGGCCACACGTTGCTGTTGTCCACCTGAAAGCTGAATGGGACGTTTGTCGGCCTGGTCTGGGATATGGACCCGTTCAAGGTAATGGCGGGCTTTTTCTTCGGCCTCTTTTTTGCTCAACCCTCTTGCTTTGATCGGACCCAAAGTCAGGTTTTCGAGCACGGTCAAATGCGGAAAAAGATTAAACTGCTGGAACACCATCCCGACTTCTGATCGAATTGTGGCGACGGATTGGGCGTTATCTGACAGCTCTGTCCCGTCTATGCGGATCGTACCTTTTTGGTGTTTTTCAAGCTGGTTGATGCATCTTACAACCGTCGATTTTCCAGAACCGGAAGGCCCACAGATTACAACTTTTTCACCGCTATTTATCGTAAGATTGATATCCTTGAGCACATGAAATGTGCCATACCATTTGTTTACGTCGACTAACTCGATCGCGGCGTCTGGCATTAGCTGGCCTGCCTTTGTTATTCTCAGTCAATTATTTTCTTGAGGTTAGCGTGGTCTTTGCGCTTAGATCAAGAAACAATCCAGCTAAACTAGCCGACTGCCACCAACAGGAGAAATACATGAAACATCTTTTCAAAGTAGCCATTGCCGCTGCGATTGGCCTAGCGATTGGTAGCGCCGCTCAGGCCCAGTCTGCACTGAATGAAATCCTGGATTCTGGTGTGATGAAAGTCGGTACAACTGGAGATTGGAATCCAATGTCGCTGCGCGATCCTGCGACTAACAGCTACAAGGGTTATGATATAGATATCATGAACGCACTGGCTGCAGATCTTGGCGTCGAAGTTGAATATGTTCCGACAGACTGGAAAACCCTGGTCAATGGGGTGGTCGCCGGGAAATATCATATCACCGGCTCGGCTTCGATTTCTCCGCCGCGCTTGAAGGTTGCCGGTTTCTCTGACAGCTACATCTCTGTTGAACTGTTCCCGTACACGACCAAAGACAAGGCCGATAAATTTGACGGGTATGACTCGATCAACAAACCCGGTGTAAAAGTCGCAACAACCCTGGGTACAACCTTTGAAAAACGTGTGCGCGAATGGTTCCCCGATGCGGATATCAAGGTGGTCGAAGCCCCGGCTCGCGGTTTTCAGGAAGTGCTTGCCGGTCGGGCGGATGTGTTCATCACGTCGAATATCGAAGGCTCGACGCTAGAGGCCAAGTTTCCGGTTGTTCGCGTGAAAAATGCCGGCCCCCGGTCGCCGTCCCCGATCGCGATGCTGTTGCCACAAGATGATCAGGTCTGGATCAATTATGTAAACAGCTGGATCGAAGTGAAAAAAGCTCAGGGCTTCTTCGATGAAAACCAGAAGCGGTGGGGTCTCTGATCACGGCTAACACCGCAGCAATGATCAAGACTTGGACAGGAAGTCATGAAGCTTGATCACATGACCTGGTACGAGGTCGACGCTCGTATAAATCAAGGTGCTGCGGTGTTGCTTCCGGTGGGTTCGACCGAACAGCATGGTCCGATGGGTCGCATAGGTACGGACACAATTTGCGCTGAGGCAGTCGCGCTTGCGGCTGCCAGTCGATGCGGGGGGATCGTTGCGCCCCCGCTGGCGTACACCCCCGCGCCGTTCAATACAGGCTTTCCCGGTACGGTTTCGGTTTCGGCCGAAGTATTTCAGATGCTGGCAAATGAAGTCATTGCGGGATTGCTGGCACAAGGGTTCCGTGGCGTGTTCGTAGTGAATGGGCATGGTGCCAATCTGGAACCCCTTCGCACCATCAAATCTACTCTTCTTGACAACCAGTTGATTATCCGCAGCTGGTGGGAGCCCGACACTGTAAACACGCTACGCAGACAGCTATACGGCGAATGGGAAGGGATGCATGCAACTCCATCCGAAATCGCAATAACGCAATCTCTACTCGGCGTATTGCCAGCAAACCTGGCTGCCGAACCACCAAGGAAACTCACTGCAGAATATGTGCGGGATCACGCAGGCGACCGACATGGTCCACCCGATGAACATCGTGCAGAATTCCCTGATGGGCGAGTCGGCTCACACTCTGCCCTCGCCAACCCGAAGGATGGTAAACGCCTGCTGACCATGGCTGCGATCGCAATTGCGAACGAATTCCGTTCATTTGAGCAAGATCGATAGTCAAAAGATGCTGAAGTGAAAGGGTAAGTGTTTTCTAACCTGCCTCAAGCCCATCGGTCGACAGGTCATCAAGCTTTGGCATAAGCCGCAGTAATTCGCTTGCGTATTCGGTTTTCGGATTGGCAAACAACTCGCTGGTCTCTTGGACCTCGACGATTTGGCCCTGCTTCATGACCGCAACCCGGTCGCACATCTGGCGGACGACGGGCAAGTCGTGGCTGATAAACAGCATGGTCAGGCCCAGATGCTCTTGCAAATCCTTCAGGATGTTCAGAATCTGAGCCTGAATCGATACGTCAAGCGCGCTAGTCGGCTCATCGCAGATCAGGAACCGGGGTTGTGTCGCCAAAGCGCGGGCGATCGAAATACGCTGCCGCTGACCACCCGAAAACTCGTGCGGGTATTTTTGACCGGCTCCGGAACCCAGACCCACCTGATCCAACAATTCATCCACCCGGCGCTTGATGTGCGCGCCATCCATCAGGCGATGATGGCGAATTGGCTCGGCAACAATTTCATCCACGCGCATCCGAGGATTGAGGGAAGAGTAGGGGTCCTGAAAAATCATCTGGATGTTCTTTCGGTACTCGTCTTGCACCGAACGATTGCTTAGATCACTTACCCGCTGGCCCTGAAAATCGATCGTGCCTCCGTCAACCGGGTAGAGCCCGGCGATCATCCGCGCGACCGTCGATTTACCCGAGCCCGATTCACCCACGACCCCGAAGACCTCGCCCGCGTGAATATCGAAGCTAACATTATCAACGGCTGTAAAATATGTCCGATCCCAAGGCAGCAGGCCACGTTTCTGCAGGAACTTTTTGGTCAGGTTGCGGATTTCAAAAAGCGGTTTGCTAGTGTCGTTGTCCACCTTTGGCCAATGGCGCGCCATATCGTCGACGGCAAAACGTGTTTCGCGACCGCCATAGCTGATCTGAGGGAAGCGATGCAATTTCAGTGTCGGGCGCGGTACAGCAGCGATCAAGGACTTGGTGTATTTGTGCTGTGGCTGGCCCATCACCTGAGCCGTGGTACCGCTTTCGACCACTTTTCCCGCATACATCACGGTCACCCGATCTGTGGAGTCGGCGATCACGCCCATATCATGGGTGATCAGGATTACACCGACCTGACGCTCCTGCGCCAATTCCTTGATCAGGTCCAGGATCTGCGCCTGAACGGAAACATCCAATGCCGTTGTGGGTTCATCAGCGATAATTACGTCAGGTTCGGTGCACAAGGCCAACGCGATGACCACACGCTGGCGCATCCCGCCGGAAAACTGATGCGGGTATTGATCAAGCCGCGTGTCCGGGTCCGGAATGCCCACGCGGTCAATTAGGTCTCGGGCGCGTTTGTTTGCCTCGGCTTCAGTACCGCCCAGATGGGTCTGGATCGTTTCAACCAGTTGCTCGCGCACTGTGAACAGAGGGTTCAATGAGGTCAGCGGATCCTGAAAGATCATCGAGATCTTTTTGCCGCGCAGCCCTCGCATCGCCTCGGCATCAATGCCACTGATCTGCTCGCCCCCCAGCTTGATCTGGCCACTGGCGATACGTCCCGGACGTTCCAGCAGGCCCATGACCGCGGCGCCGATTGTAGATTTACCGGCACCGGATTCACCCACCAGCCCGTGAATTTCGCCGGGTTCAACGGACAGGCTGGCGTGATCCACCGCTGTGAAAAGCTGGCGGCGGGTCGGAAACTCAACGGTGAGGTCTTGGATAGTCAGAAGGCTCATGAAATCACCGCAGTTTGGGATTCAACGCGTCGCGCAGCCAGTCGCCCAGCAGGTTGACCGACAAGGCAAGGGCCAGCAGTGTGCAGGCTGGGAAGAACAGAATCCACCATTCGCCTGAGAACAAGAAGCCCTGACCAATGCGGATCAGCGTGCCCAGCGAGGGCTGGGTCGGGGGCGCACCAACACCCAAGAAGCTCAGCGTCGCCTCGGCGATAATGGCCAGCGCCAGCGAGATGGTGGCGATGACCAGAACGGGGCTCAGGACATTTGGCAGGATGTGGCGGAACATGATCGGGAACGATCCCCGGCCAATCAGGCGCGCGGCTTGCACATATTCCTTGTTTTTCTCAACCAACGCAGCACCACGCACGACCCGTGCGAACTGCACCCAGTCCGACAGCGCAATCGCAATGATCAGAACATAGATTGCCATCTCATCACGGTATTCCGGCGGGGTTATCCCTTTGGCGATGCCGAAGATCAGCATTGCCACGAGAATGGCAGGAAAAGTCAACTGCACATCGGCGATCCGCATGATCAGCGTTTCGATCCAGCCACCAAAATAGGCCGCGACCAGTCCCAGGATCACTCCGATAATCAGTGCAAGAAGCACCGCCGATGCCCCGACGAACAGCGAAATACGCAAACCATAAAGGATGGTAGAAAACACATCGCGCCCCTGATCGTCGGTTCCCAACAGAAAGGTTTCTTGCGTGAAGGCATTCGGTGTGCCCGGCGGTGTGAAACCGTTCATCAGGTTCAGCGTTGCGGGGTTGAACGGGTTATAGGGCGCGATCAAGGGCGCGAAAATCGCAGCCAACACCAGAATGACCACAACCAGTGAGGCGATCACAGCAACCGGGGAATGCCGGAAGGACCATGCGAAATCACTGTCCCAAAACTTGGCCATGCGCGTTTTTGGTGCGGCTTTCGGAGTTTCCATCGTATCGCTCATGTGGCCCTCGCGTCGACACGCAGGCGCGGGTCAATGGCATAATATAGAAGATCGACTATCAGGTTGATCGTCACGAACATCACCGAAATCAGCATTAGATATGCCGCCATCACGGGAATATCGACAAACTGGATTGCGTTGATGAACAGCAGGCCCACGCCGGGCCACTGAAACACTGTCTCAGTGATGATGGCGAATGCGATGATCGAACCCAGCTGCAAACCCGTGATGGTAATCACCGGCACCAGTGTATTCTTCAGCGCGTGGCGGAAGTTGATGACGCGATCTGATAGCCCACGGGCGCGTGCGAAACGGACATAGTCGGCGCGCAGCACCTCAAGCATTTCGGATCGCACCAGCCGCATGATCAGCGTCATCTGATACAGGCCCAACGTAATCGCGGGCAAAATCAGCGCCTTGAGGCCCGAGGCCGTCAGAAACCCGGTTGACCAATGCCCAATCATAACGGTCTCGCCCCTCCCGAAGCTGGGCAGCAGGTCAAGCTCGACCGAGAAAATATAGATTAGCAAGATACCTATGAGGAATGTTGGTAACGATACCCCGATCAGGGAAACCGTCATGATCACATTCGCAGCAATCCCTTGTCGTCGGATCGCGGTAAAGACACCTAGCGCGATGCCCATTGTAATTGCCAGAAACCCGGACACAAATGCCAGTTCCAGCGTAGCCGGAGCACGCTCAAGCAGGATAGTCGAGACAGGTCGGCCCTGCCGGTAGGATACTCCGAAATTACCCTGAACAGCACCTTGCAGGAACTTGGCGTATTGCACCACAAAAGGCTGATCCAGCCCAAGTTCGGTGCGCAGGCGGTCGATGTCAGCCTGCGTACGCTCCTGTCCCAGCATGTTGTCAATCGGGTCGCCAACAAAGCGGAACATCGAGAATGCTACCAGCCCCACGACCAGAAGTACGATGATGGACTGGAACATCCTTCGGACGATAAATGCGAACATTGATTTTCCCCATTGGTGGGTCTGTCTATGCTTTAACCGACCGGGTGGTCAAGCTATCTCGGCCATGCGGAGTGGTCCAGTCGATTTTCGGGCCCAACGGCACGATGCCCAGCGGGTTGCGCAGCTCGGAAGGTGAAAAATAGCCCTTTTTGTAGATATCAAATTTCACCGTCTCGGCGACACCTGGCAGCGCATAGAGCTCTCGCGCATAGCCCCAGAGATTGGGATAGTCGATCAGACGGCGCAGATTGCATTTGAAGGCGTAATGGTACGCAACATCAAAACGAGCCAGTGTCGGGAATAGGCGCAGATCGGCCTCGGTCAGGGTGTCGCCGCAGAGATAGCGGTTTGTGACCAAATGCGCGTCGATCTCATCCATCGTGGCGAAGACATCTCGGAATCCCGCCTCATAAGCCTCCTGCGTGCGTGCAAAACCTGCGCGGTAGACCCCGTTGTTGAGGCGTGCATAGATTTTTTCATTCCACGCTTCGATTTGATCAAGCTTTTCTGGGGGTGCCAGATTTGGGCCATGGCTCGGCAGGGTGCCCAGCATCCGCACCAGATCAGCGGATTCGTTTGAGACTGCCTTGTCGTGAACCCGATCCCAAAGCAGCGGTACCGTGATCCGCCCGGTATAAGCGGGGGTCACGCGGGCATAGGCGTGATGCAAAGCGCTCGCGCCATAAACCGCGTCGGCGCCTTCCGCATAAACCCAACCATCTGCTGTGCGACGCGGTTCGGCATAGGCAACCGTGACGAGATCCTGCAGACCTTTGAGGGCAAGGACCAACAAAACGCGATGCGCCCAAGGGCAATTCCACGCCGCGTAAAGGTGAAACCGCTCTGGTTCCAGTGCCGTATCGGGTAAAGCGTTACGGATGGTCGAGGCTTGACGGCGAAACGCGCCGTCAAGCGTGCTATCGGGCGCCGGGTCTTCTGCATGATAGACACCGGCAATCATCAGGCCCATTGCTCAGTTCACCGTCACCCAGCGCAGAAGGAAGAAGTTGTCCGGGCGCTGTGTCAGCTCGACATTGCTGCGCGTGCCCCAGACCAGCGGTTGAACATACATCGGTACGTAGACCTGCTCGTCCTGATAAATCTGCGTCACCTCATCCAGCATGGCTTGCCGCTTGGTCTGATCCAGCTCGGATTGGATCATCGGTAACAGCTCATCGACCCGCGCATTCGAGAATCCGCCGAAGTTCCAGCTGCCCAGTTTTTTCTCTTCGTTTGGAGTGGCGACGAGGAAGCGGACCGGATGTTCAGCGTCAAACGTACCTGGGCTCCAGCCCAGAAGATACATGTCATAATTGTCCTCACGCAGCTCCGGCCAGTAGTTCCGCACAGGCATTGCATCCAACTCGGCCGTTATGCCGATTTGCGCAAGCATGCCGACAACTGCCTGACAGACGGCCTCATCATTCAGATAGCGGTCGTTCGGACATTTCAGGCCAAACGAGAATCCATCTGCATAGCCTGCTTCCGCAAGCAGGGCCTTCGCAGCTTCTACATCAAACGCTGGACGTTTCGCATTGGCGTCGGAAAATCCACTCATCGCCGGGCTGACGAGTTGTGAGGCGGGTTCAGCATTGCCTCGCATGATCGTGGCCAGAATGGCATCCACATTGACGGCTTGTGCAACTGCCTGACGCACACGTGCATCACGGAACGGATTTGGCTTGCCTGCATCGTCGGTGTATTTCAGGGCTTCGGCTTCGTGGTCGAAGCCCAGCATGATCACACGTGCTTCGATGCCCTGAATGACATCAACCTCTGCGTTCTGCTGCAGCCGAGCGACGTCCTGAATTGGTACAGGGTTGATCATGTCCACGTCACCCGAAAGCAAAGCTGCAACGGCAGTCGCCGGGTTCTGGATCGGATTAAATTCAGCACGGGTAATGTTGTGTTCGACATCTCCCCACCAGCCCTCAAATGGTTCCAGCACAGTTTTGAGGCCTGGCTCACGCTCGGTGACTTTAAATGCCCCTGTGCCATTGGCATTGATGGTTGCGTAGTTGCCGGTCTCTTTATCAGGCACCACAGCGTAGTTGGCTTCGGTCCAGCCCTGATCCATGATCATCCAGTTGGCTATCGAAGACGGGAACAGAGGGTTCGGTGCAGTCGTCATGATATCGACGGTGTAGTCATCGACCACAACGACATCGCTGACGGGGGCGAACCAACTGCGGGTATCTGCCGCTTCGCCTGATGCGCGTTGATAGCTGAACAGGACATCCTGTGCGTCAAAGCTGCTGCCATCGTGGAATGTTACGCCTTCACGCAGCTTAAACCGCCAACCTTCACCATCTCCAATCGGCTCCCAGCTGACGGCCAGTGCGGGCTCGACGCTCATGTCCTTGCCGCGGCGGACCAGACCTTCGTAGACGTTGTTCAGGAACCCAAGTACAGGGGCTGAGTTAACCGCATGGGGGTCCATCGTCTGCGGATCGGTGGTCGAGGCCCATTTGAAATCGGCGGCCTGTGCGGTGCTGCCAAGCAACATGGCCAGGCCGATGGCACTTTTTCTGAAGATCATAGCGAAAACTCCCTGTTATCGCTGAAACAATCCAGCTTTTTGGCCACCACGTAAAGACACTCTCGGTTTGAGATCACGGTCCCGTTACCTGCGGCGCAAACAAGAACAGGGCGCGAAAACGCGCCCTGATCAACATCCAAATGGATGATCTAGTTCATCTCGAAGTATTTGATCTTCGGTGAATCTTCCGGTTCAACGATGGTGCCAACACCCGATTTCATACCCCAGTTCAATACCTGGTGGTGGATCGGGATATACAGCTGCTCGTCCTGAACAACTTGCCAGATGTCTCCGATCTGCTGATCGCGCGCGGGTAGATCGGTTTCCGAGGCCAGGGCTACGATCTTGGCATCCAAATCAGGGTTGGAGTACCGCGTGCCATTCCAAGAGCCATACTTCTCACCCTTCGAATGCACCAAGAAGTTGAAGATGTATTCCGAGTCATATGTCGGAACACCCCAACCCAGCATGTAGAAGTCTGTCTCCAGATTGTTGATCAGCGGGAAGTGCTGGGCCTTCGGTTTGGCGTCCAGGTTCACGGTGACCCCGATCTGGGCCAGCATGCCAACCGCCGCCTGACAGATTGCCTCATCATTGATGTAGCGATCATTCGGGCAGTTCAGGGTCAGCGAGAATCCATCAGGATAGCCCGCTTCGGCCATCAACGCCTTGGCCCCTTCGATATCAGTTGACGAAGACGCGTCCATATCTGCGTCCCAACCATTCACAAACGGAGGTGAGATCATGCCTGCAGGAGCAGACTGGCCACGCATCACGACCTGTTTAATCGCATCACGATTGATCGCTTTCGACATCGCCTGACGAACTCGGACATCAGCCAGCGGATTTTTACCATCCACATTGTCCGAGGTCAGATCGGCGTCACCCATGTTCATACCAAAGAAGATCACCCGGTTCTGTGGTGCTGTCCGTACATCCAGCCCATCAGTTCCGGCGACACGCTCAAGATCCTGCACCGGCACGTCCTGAATGAAATCCACTTCACCCGACAACAAGGCGGCGACGCGTGTCGCGGCGTTCTGGATTGGGGTGTAGACGATCTCGGTCACTTGAAGCGGGAATTCATCCTTGCCCCAGTAGTTCTCGTTGGCAGTCAGTACGGTTTTCACGTCCGGTTCGCGGCTGACCAGCTTGTAAGGTCCGGTGCCATTGGCGTTCTTAGCTGCAAAGGTGTCCTCACCGCCTTCATAGTCCTGCACCTTGACGGCATTGTTTGCCTCAGCCCAATCCTTGTCCATCATGAACATGTTGGTCAGGTTGTTGGGCATGATCGGGTTTGGGCCATCAGTTTCGATTTCAACCGTGAACTTGTCGGGTGCACGCACCTCTTTCACCGAGGCAAGCAGTTCCTTGTAATCGGAATCCGGCGTCATGGCGCGGTTCAGCGAGAATACAACGTCATCGCTGTCAAACTCGGCCCCATCGTGAAACGTGACGCCTTCGCGCAGTTTAAATACCCAGACGTTTGGGTTGTCTTCGGACGGCGCCCATTCAGTTGCCAGAGAGGGTACTAGTGCACCGGAATGATCACGCATCACCAGAGTTTCCATGATCTGGTGCGCCATGGCCGAAGTTGGACCCTCGTTCTGCGCGTGCGGGTCCAACGTCAGTGCATCACCGGCACGCGCCCAACGCAGCGTTTCCGCCGAAGCACCCGCCGCGATCATCGCTGTTGCGCTGGCGGCAAGCATCAGAGTTTTGAATGACATAAGTCGTCTCCCCATTTTTTGTTGTGACCGCATTTTCATGCGGTTGGCCGAATTTGTCGGCCATCATGGATCAGCATCATCCAGATCATCGCCCGAGTTGCAACACCCGAATGTTAGCCCCCCGTTTTGTCCTCGGCTCTGCCGGGGATCAGGTGACTGGTATGCCGTGAGGAACACGCCGCCTAGTTGCCTTGTGCAGGGGCCGCAACCTAGCGTTTGTTGAAGGCGTCTCTGAGGGCGTCACCAAAAGCACCGTTCTGGGTGCTCTGGCCCCCATGTCCGCGCCGCTGTTCCCCCGGCTTGACTGGTCGCGCGGGTTTGCCCTTGCCACGAAGCGCATTGTCCTCACGGGCAGAAGCTCCACCATCCTTGCGCATGGTCAACCCAATGCGTTTACGAGGTACGTCGACGTCAACCACCCTGACTTTGACAACCTGCCCTGTCTTAACCACTTCATGCGGATCTTTTACGAACCGATCGGCCAGTTGGCTGACATGAACCAACCCGTCCTGATGCACACCGATGTCAACAAATGCGCCGAAGGCGGCCACATTGGTAACGGTACCTTCTAAAACCATGCCAGGTTTCAGGTCTGTGATCTCTTCAACACCATCGGTAAAGGATGCGGATTTGAAACTTGGCCGGGGGTCTCGGCCTGGCTTTTCAAGTTCGGTGAATATGTCTCGCACCGTGGGTAAACCGAAATTGTCGTTCACAAACTGTTCGGCGCGCAGGCCTTTCAAGGCACCGTCGTGCCCCATGATATGGCGAATATCGCGCCCGCAGGCCGCTACCACCCGACGGGCGACATCATAGGCTTCGGGGTGAACCGAAGACGCATCCAAAGGTTCTGATCCATCCCGGATACGCAAGAATCCTGCACATTGCTCGAAGGCACGCGGGCCAAGGCGGGCCACCTTCAACAAATCCTGACGAGACGCGAAGGCACCGTGGATATCCCGATGGCTTACGATCGCATCAGCCAAACCCGGGCCAAGACCTGAGACATGTGAGAGAAGCGGTGCCGATGCAGTGTTTAGGTTTACACCTACAGCGTTCACTACATCTTCGATCACCGATTCCAGCGATTGCGACAAACGGTGCTGATCGACATCATGCTGGTACTGACCAACGCCAATGCTTTTTGGCTCAATCTTGACCAGTTCGGCCAGCGGGTCTTGCAGGCGGCGTGCGATCGAAACCGCCCCACGCAGCGAAACGTCAAGATCAGGAAATTCACGCGCAGCAATTTCGGAGGCGGAGTAGACTGAAGCTCCGGCTTCGGACACAACGACCTTGGTGGGCGCTTTAACCGTGTTGGGCAGCAGCGACAGCGTGTCTACCACCAAACGTTCGGTCTCACGGCTGGCTGTGCCGTTGCCAATGGCAATAAGCTCGATCTTATGGGTGGCGATGAGGTTCAGGATCGCAGCCTGCGCACCTCGCAGGTCGTTCTTGGGCTGAAAAGGATAGAGTGTATCCGTTGCAACCGCCTTGCCGGTTGCATCCACTACGGCTGCCTTGACCCCAGTGCGTATGCCGGGATCCAACCCCAGCGTCGGGCGTGCACCTGCCGGAGCTGCAAACAACAGTTCTTTGAGGTTGCGCGAAAACACCTGGATTGCCTCGTCCTGCGCGCGGCTGCGCAGGTCAGCCATCAACTCGACCATCATCGACAGCGACAGCTTGACCCGCCATGTCCAGCCCGCGACTTTACGCAGCCACTTGTCACCGGGTGCATCGCTTCGTGTGTTCAGATGTGCCGCCACCATGGCCTCGGCCCGTGCAGTCCCCGCCTCGGGTTCCGGTGCAATATCGAGCGTTACGATACCTTCCTTTGAGGCACGCAACATTGCGAGCGCCCGATGCGATGGGGTCTTGGACCAAAGCTCCGTGTGATCGAAGTAATCACTGAACTTGGCACCCTCCTGTTCTTTTCCCTCGACAACTTTCGCACTCAGAAGCGCTTCGCATTGCATGAAGTTGCGCAGTTCTCCCAACAGTACAGCGTTCTCGGTCAGTCGTTCCGTGATGATGTCTCGTGCGCCATTCAGGGCGTCTCTGGCCGTGGGAATGACCTCATTCAGATACTTCTCGGCCAAGCTCTCTGGCTCCGCTAAACGGTCAGTCAGAATGGCATCGGCCAGCGGTTCCAAGCCATTCTCACGGGCAATCATCGCCTTGGTCCGACGCTTGGGCTTGTAGGGCAGATAAATGTCTTCCAGTTGCGCCTTGGTCTCGGCCCGGACAATCGATTTCACCAATTTATCCGTCAGTTTCCCCTGATCTTTGATCGAGGCCAGAATCGTCTCGCGTCGGGCCTCAAGCTCGCGCAGATAGGTTAGGCGGTCGGACAGTGTGCGCAGTTGTGTATCGTCCAAGCCACCCGTCACTTCCTTCCGATAGCGGGCGACAAAAGGCACGGTCGCACCTTCGTCCAACAATCGAACGGCGGCCCCAACTTGTTCCGGACGTGCGTTGATTTCGGTGGCGATAGTGCGGGCGATACGGTCCAAAGGGGCCTCCTGACTTACGGTTGGAAAACCGTCTTAGCCAGCTAAAGGTGCAAGGGAAAGAGACCTTGATCTGGGAAAAAACGTCTCTGCACAAAATCTGCACGACCGCTGCGCGGTGATCTGCACCCAAACGGGCCAAATAGGGCCAGCATAAACAAGGAGCAGTAATATGGGACAGTTCATCGTACGCGGTGTTCCTGCGTCGGTTTTACAGGATAGTTGGTGGCTTGACGCCCCTGACAAGAATCCGAGCAAAGAAGATGGCACAACGGGACCAAGTAATCGCGATGCCACCGTCGGATTGGTCATTCTGGTTGCACTAGCAGATGTATTGTTTTTCGAACATGTGCCCGGCATTTCTTTAGCGGCCTATGCGCTCGCGGTTGCCGGAGTTGTTTGGGTATTGCTGGACCGCCGTGCTGGTATGACGGGACCGGCGGTGCTTTTGGTCCTCAGCATATTGCCGGTCGTGGAATATGTTCAGGCCTTGTCCTTGGCCTTCTTTTTCGGCGGATCGACCGTTGCGTTATGTTGGGCCGTGTCAGGGCAATGTCAGGGGACATCGGTGCGCCGGTTTCTGTCCCAATATCCCTTGCTATCGATCAGACAAGGAATTGAAGCGGCTCAACACAGTCATTCTGTATCTAAGGACCAAAGGATAGCGCATCGCATTTTGCGTGAGTGGAGCTTCCCTGTTGGTGGGGCATTGGTTCTGACCTCTCTGATAATATCAGCCAATCCAGTCTTATCGGAATGGAGTGATCGGATATGGCATTTTGATCTGCGCTTCGATCGGCTGTTGTTTTGGTTCGGAGTCGCAATACTCATTTGGCCGGTCCTCGCGATTGTCCGACAACCAGAATTGCTATCCCCGCGGTTAGGACCCAAGCAGAGGCGTGGCTTTCCAGCGTTTGGCGTGAACGCACAGTCTGTTGCCAACGCACTGATCACATTCAACATGCTTCTGGCGATCCAAACCGGTATGGATGTCGTGTATCTGTGGGGTAGCGCGGAACTTCCCAAAGGGATGAGCTATGCGGAATATGCGCATCGCGGCGCATATCCGTTGCTGGCAACGGCCTTACTTGCAGGTGCGTTTGCGCTGGTTGCACGGCCTTTTTTGAACGAGCGGTCAGGGCTGACAAGATGGATGATGTTATGGCTTGCGCAGAACGTGCTGCTGGTGATCTCTTCCATGATGCGCTTGTCGCTATATGTGGAATCCTACGGGTTGACCTACCTACGGGTTCACGCTGCGATGTGGATGGTGCTTGTTGTGGTGGGATTGAGCCTGACCGGATGGCAAATTCTGAAAGGCAAATCGAACCGGTGGCTATTGGTCCGATCAACAGCTTTGGGGATTATCGTGCTCTATGCGTGCTGTTTTGTAAATTTCGCCGCATTGATTGCCCGCTGGAATATTGAGCATCCGGTTCGGTTTGATTTCTACTACGCATGCCAGCTCAATCAGATGGCTGCGGCCGAATTGATGAAAGACAGCCGACTGCGGGATTGCGCAACCCCTCCGGTCATCGACAATTGGAGGAATTGGGGCTTTCGCGCAGATCGAGTGATCCGTAATCTGAACGCGGAACCATTGCCGGAGAAGGTTGATGAAAATCCTCGTCGTGGATGATGATCCGCACTTGCGCGAGTTGGTTTCGATCACGCTCGAGCGGGCAGGCTATCAGACGGTCACAGCGCGCGACGGTCAGATGGCGCTGACCCATGCGATACGGGAATCGCCAGATCTGATCGTGCTGGACGTCGGCTTGCCCGAGCTTGACGGACTTGAGGTCTGTCGTCGCCTGCGGGCGCGTTCTGACGTACCGATCCTGTTCCTGACCGCACGCGATGATGAGATAGACCGAATTTTGGGTCTTGAACTGGGGGCCGACGACTACGTCACCAAACCTTTCAGCCCGCGCGAACTGGTTGCGCGGATCAAAGCCATCCTCAAACGCAGTACCGCAGAAGGCTCGACCACGATTCTTCGGCATGGCCCTGTAGAGTTGGATGTTCCCGGCCATTCGGTTTGGATTGATGGATCTATGCTCGCGTTGACCGCAACCGAGTTGTCAATCCTGCGCCGATTGATGCAAACACCCGAGGCTATAGTCTCGCGCCCTCAATTGATCGATGCTATCTATGGCGCAGGTAGCGCCGTAGCCGACCGCACACTGGACAGTCATCTAAGGAATCTTCGCCGCAAGCTTGGGGATCAAGGCTGGATCGGGGCCATCGAGACCGTGCACGGAATCGGGTTACGGATGGGCACATGGCCGGGTTAAGGCGCAAGTGGCGTCCTTCATTGGGATTTGTTCTTGGCGGAGGTCTCACGGGTACGCTCGTTTTGTCTCTGCTCGGTCTGATCGCTTTGCGCTACCTTGGACCTGAAATCGGGTTTCGCAGTGCTGCAGGTCTTCTGGCGGTCCTGATCGGCTGCGCGACCGGAGTGCTTGGGTATCTTATGGTCCGGCTATTACTCCGACCGATTTCGGCGCTCGCTTCTTATTCAAGCGCGGTGGAACAGGGTCAGCCCGCCGAGCCACCCGATCACTTTGGAACGCAGGAGCTGTCTCGCCTCGCCGGTTCAGTGCTGAGTATGGCAGATACTTTACAACGGCGCGAAGCTTCGATCCGTGTGTTCGCAGATCACGTCATACATGAGCTGAAAACCCCGGTTACAGCAATCCGCGCTGCAGGAGAGTTATTGACGGAGGCCGATGCACTTACAGATCAGGATCGCACATTGTTACACCAGATACTGGGCGCAAGCGATCAAATGCAAATGCAGCTTGCCGCCTTGAATCGTGTTGCCCAGGCAAGGGTGCCTGAACACCATGGAACATCCACGATCGCTGGACTTGCCCACAAAATGCGTACGTCATTTCCCGAACTGGATATCAGCGTTGAAGGGTGCGAGCGGACCCTTCCTCTTGCCTCTTCTGGCCTGTGGATTGTGTTGAACCAACTGTTAGACAATGCCCGCCGACACGGGGCAGGGCGGGTGGCCCTGACGGCGGAAGCCGAACGGTTGATAATTCAGGATGATGGACCTGGCATATCCGATTGGAACCGGGATCATATCTTCAATCCGTTCTTCACCACAGCCCGCGAACGGGGAGGGACCGGTATGGGATTGACTATCGTCGCTAATCTGATGAACGCGCATGGCGGGCATATTGCGCTGATCCCTTCCGATAGAGGTACGCAGTTTGAAATCCGTTTCCCGGATGAGTGAAAAATAGGCATCAGCAAAAGGTATTAAGGCCCGTGTCAATTTGCGCCTCTGTATTCGATTGATCCTAAGCCAATCCTCATTTATTGGAGGCCCTGTCAAATCAGAGTCACCCGTGGGGCCGTCGTGTCCCGTTACGGCTCGGTGCCAAAACTACAGCGGCACATACTCTTGGATCGCACGCCCCTGAAAGGCTTAAAAAAGGTAAGGGAATATGGCAGAAAAATCGAACTTCGACGTATTGTATACCATTGTAGACGAAGCGCCTGAACTGGCGAGCGCCTCGTTCCTGCCCATCATCCGCAAGTTTGCATCAGCCGCTGGTGTCAGCGTCGGCACCAAAGACATTTCGCTTGCCGGGCGTATTATCGCGACCTTCCCCGAGAACCTGACAGACGAACAACGCATCACTGATGACCTAGCTGCATTGGGCGAGTTGGTGAAAACTCCAGATGCAAATGTGATCAAACTGCCGAACATCTCGGCCTCGGTACCGCAATTGGTGGCTGCCATCGAAGAGCTGCAGTCGCAGGGCTACAACATTCCAAACTATCCTGAAGAGCCTTCGACAGATGAAGAAAAGGCAATCCGCGCGCGGTATGACGCCATCAAAGGATCAGCTGTGAACCCTGTGCTACGGGAAGGCAACAGCGACCGCCGTGCTGCACGTGCCGTAAAGAATTATGCTCAGAAAAACCCGCATTCGATGGGGGAATGGAGCGCTGACAGCAAGACCAAAGTTTCGTCGATGTCAGGCAACGACTTTTACGCCAACGAGAAATCGGCAACTATCACGGCAACCCAGGCTGGCGATGCAAAGATTGAATTCGTCGGTAAAGACGGCGGGGTAACAGTTCTGAAAGACGGATGGCCGCTGGCTGAAGGTACCGTGGCGGATGCAACTTTTATGTCGGTCAAGGCTCTGTCCTCCTTCCTTGCAGATGCCATCGAAGACACCAAGAAAGACGGCACCATGTTCTCGCTGCACATGAAGGCGACAATGATGAAGGTCAGTGACCCAATCATCTTTGGTTATGCTGTCAAAGCCTGGCTGGCGCCAGTATTCGAGAAATTCGGCGCAGAATTGGATGCGTTAGGCGTAAATCCGAACTCAGGGCTCGGTGATCTGCTTGAACGGGTTCAGGGCAACGCAGAAATCGTCGCCGCAATCGACGCGATCAAAGGAGATCGCCCCTCGATGTACATGGTGGACTCTGATCGCGGCATCACCAACCTGCACGTCCCGTCAGATGTGATCATTGACGCATCGATGCCCGCCGTGATCCGCGCAGGCGGCAAAGGTTGGGACGAAACGGGTGCAAAGGGCGATACCAACTGCGTGATCCCTGACCGTTGCTATGCACCGGTGTATGATGAGGCGATCAACTTTTTTAAAACCTATGGTGCGCTGAATCCAGCCACCGCTGGCGCCGTCGCCAACGTTGGATTGATGGCGCAAAAGGCCGAGGAATACGGATCGCACCCGACGACGTTCGAAGCGCCTGCTGACGGAACCATCCGTATCGTGCTGGCCAATGGCGAAACGCTGCATGAGCATGCCGTTGAAAAGGGTGACATCTGGCGCGCCTGTACCGTCAAGAAAGCTCCGATCGAGAACTGGATCCAACTGGCGATGGACCGTCAGCGCCTGACTGGTTCCGAGGCGATCTTCTGGCTAGATGCCATCCGTGCCCATGACGCCGAGCTGATCAAATATGTCAAACCCGCGCTTGAGGCTGCGGGTGTGGCGGACAAATTCCTCATCATGGCCCCGCGCGAAGCGACCCGCCAGTCGCTGGAGACCATCACGGCAGGCAAGGACAGCATCGCCATCACCGGTAATGTGTTGCGGGACTACCTGACCGATCTGTTTCCGATCCTCGAACTGGGCACATCGGCCAAAATGCTGTCGATTGTTAAATTGATGAATGGCGGTGGTTTGTTTGAGACCGGCGCGGGCGGTTCGGCTCCGAAGCACGTGCAGCAGTTGGTTGAAGAAAACCACTTGCGCTGGGACTCCATGGGTGAGTTCTGTGCACTCGGAGAGTCTCTGAACTTCCTGGCAGACAGTAAGGGCAACACCAAAGCAGGCGTGTTGGGTGCGGCTGCCGAAGCGGCGACACAGGGTATTCTGGACAACAACAAGTCGCCCAGTCGTAAGGTTGGTCAACCGGACAACCGCGATAGCCACTATTGGTTCGCCCGCTACTGGGCCGATGCTCTGGCTGCGCAATCCGATGATGCTGATCTTGCCGCCGAGTTTGGACCGCTTGCAAAAGAGCTGGCATACAAGGAAGAACAGATTCTGGCAGAGCTGGCAGCGGCCCAAGGCGCTCCTGCGGATTTGGGTGGCTATTATCACACCGATCCCGCCAAAGCGGCAGCCGTGATGCGGCCAAGTGCGACGTTGAACGCGCTTATTGACTAAGCGCGGTTCAGGTACCGATGCCCAAAAAATCTACCGGCCCCATTGTGGGCCGGTTTTTTGTTTCCAGAATAAGAAAAGGGCCGACCCCCATAGCCAGCCCTTTTCTGAGTGAGTGGTGGGGCTATCGCCTCACCGGTGCAGTTGAGTTAATCCTACGCTTATTACTCGCACTGAATATTGGGGGATTCCCGTAGGAAGCTGCTTTTTATTAGCAAAAAGTGTTTTTTGTTAGCATTATGTCTGCGTTTTAAGCCCAATACACTGTTTTCGAGCCGTGATTCTTCGCCTTGTGGTTCTTGCGCTCTACTACTCTCTTTCGTCAGTAATGACCTGATAAAAAAAGGCCGGTCAGAAGACCGGCCCAAAAATGGTCGTATCGACCGAGGGATTAGTTGGATGCCGCGTTAAGCTTTTCGTTCTGTTCGCGCAGCGTGTCCGAGATAATCGCATACCATTCGCCGGATTCACGCATCTCAATCAGACCCTTGTTCATCATCGCTATGTATTCGCGTGCGAACGGGTTGGTGCGATGTGCGAGGAAGCTCATCGACGACAGAGTGGATACATACGGGTTTTCAACGATGTCAGCCGAAGTCAAACCCATGTCTTTCATTGTCGATGCGAACAGGTCGACCTCGAACGCGGCCACATCTGCGGTTCCGGTCAATACCGCATCAAGGCAATCTCGGGCCGAATTGGGCTGAACAACCGTTGTATTCTCGCGGTTCAGACCTTGTTCTTCCAGTACAACCATGCTCCAGCCTGCCATACGGCAAATGGTTGATCCCTCAAGGTCTGAGAAATCCGTTGCCTTTGCGTACTCGCTTTCAGGCAAAGTGAAGAAGCCGCCGACGATGTCATACACCGGAACAGAAGCGACAAATTGGGTGCAGCGGGCTTCGGTCTCTGCAGACCACTCATAAGAGCGGTTGGTACAATCCGGTACAGTCCACGCGATCGAAATATCAAACGCACCCAATGGCAACAGTGTGTCCAGATGCGAACTCCAGTCATCTACAAAGCTGACCGAGAAGTCGCGGCTGTTGCCTGCACGCTGGAGGCTTGTTGTAGCTAGTCGGGTCATGATGCCGCCGCCGCTCAGGTCTTCTGTTGTGAACGGTTCCCAACCGTTGCCTGCGACCATCTTGATCGGCGGTGCATAGACGTTCGAGCGTTTGACACTCGCTGCACGCTTTTCTTCAGCAGCAATCAGTTCTTGCGCGCTCTGGCCGTTTGGCAGGCTGCCATCCTCACAGGGCAAAGCCAGAACCAAGCCATTTTCAAGCGAACCTGGATTGGTGATCGCGTTGCGGTTCGCGTTGAATATCGGCTGATAGTTCGAGGTGCCATAGGCGGCGATGGCAATGGTTGCCAGTGTGTCACCATCCTGAACGGTATAGTTAGAGCAGGCCTCTTGTGCGGCAGCTGCGCCTGCGCTCAGGGCGGTGAGGGCTGTTGCCGACAGTACTGCTTTCTTCAGTTTCTTGTTAAACATGTCCACTTCCTCCAGACTTTTGTTTTGTCAGGCCTTCGGGGGCCTTAGCCATTTTCCATTTGATAGCGCAGTGCGGTTGATACGATGTCGCGCCACTCGCCAGATTGCTGCATGATCGCCAGACCCTGGTTGAGCGTCTCAAGGACGGCTTCCCCATCTGGATTATCTTTGTGGGTCATGACGTTAAGCGACTTGATTGCCGCCAGATTGGGGTTTTCGATGATCTGATGCTCATAGCCGAGCCGTCCAATTGCCTCGACCGCCAAGTGGGCTTCGATTGCGACAATATCGGCGGTGCCATCCATGACTGCATGGAAACAATCATCCGGCGATACTGGCCGCATCAGGGTGATTGCCGGCTCATAGAGACCGACCGCATCCATATGTGACAGCGACCAGCCTTCTGGCCGACAGATCGTGGCGCCAGCGAAATCCGAATAGGTCAAAGTCTGTTCGTAACCCGACCCGCCCTTCGCAAAGAAGGTATCTACAACTTCGTAGAATGGGTTCGAGAAGTTATAGGTTTCGCACCGAGTACGGTCCTTTTCAGACAGACCATCCGCTGCGTCGCAATTTGGACGCGACCAAGGGAATGTGGCATCAAAGGCGAGGGTTGGCATCAGAAGATCGAGATGCGAAGACCAGTCATTCACGAACTGAATTTTATACGGCTGTTCGGGCGCGGCTCGCAGCATCGCTGTTTCCACGAGGTTTGTATAAAGCCCACGATTTGGTAAAGCCTCGTCCGTGAACGGAGCATAGTTGCCACCTGTGATCATCAAGATCTGACGGTCACGAACTTCCGGGCGCTCGCCACCTTTTGCGTCTCGGATCAGCGCTGCACCTTCGGCACGAGCGGCTTCGATTTCTTCCAAAGCTGCCGCTTTTGCAGCAACTACCGCATCTTCGCTTGCTTTTTGCGCTTCTGCCTCAGCAGCAGCCACGCGTGCCTCTGCCGCGGCAATGGCTTTTTCGGCACGCTCTTCCGCTGCTTTGACTAATTCCGCCGCCATTTCCGCCGCTATACGACCAGCCTCGGTATCAGGAACCAGAGCTTCACGCCCCAAATCCTCCAGACAAGGAAATGTCAAAATATCTCCAACACGAATGATATTTGGGTTCGAGCCAATTACATCGCGGTTTGCATCGTATATTGACCGATAGTCTTCGGTCGCATACACCGCGATCGCCAGCTCCCGTAGGCTATCGCCGCGTTGGATCTCGTAGGTTGAACACGCCTCTTGCGCTGAAGCCGTCCCTGTTGCGGCTGCTAGAGCGAGGCCGGATATGATAAGATGGTTTCTCATTTTTTCCTGTTTCTCTGCCTAGTTCATGTCTGTGCCGGTTTAACCACGGCGATTGAAATGTTGTCCTGATCCGGGTCTGCTTTGGCCTTTAGCGCCTGAAGAAGCGCGTCGGCGATATCGCGGGCCGGAGATTGATTATGAGTGCGCAGCAAAATCTCGATCTCGGTGTTATCGAGATACTGCAGTCCATCACTGCCAAGGATCAGAATATCTGCCGGCACCAGGTCCAAAGGCTGTTCCGGGCAATCAACCTTCGGGATTGCAGCGCCCATGATGACCGAGGTCAGCTGGTTGCGATCCGGATGCATCTGCGCCTCTTTTGCGCTGAGCAGACCCTGCGCGATCTGCGCATCGATCATCGGGGCCATCGAGTGGTCCTCGTTGATCTGTGACAGGGTATCATCGCGAAACAGATACAAGGGGCTATCGCCGATCGAAATCCAAAAGATCCGCTGCTCCAACATCAGCATGCCCAGAAGGGTAGAGCCCAAGTTGACCTTGTTCTCTTCGCCATGGCTGGCGATTGCGGCGTTAGCCTGCATTGCGGCCATCGGCAGAGCGTCGAGCAGTGCGCTCTGAACAAGGTCAGGCTCATCCATCTGGGCATCCATCGCGTCGCGCCAGGCAGAAATGATCAGCTGCGAGGCAACTTCACCCGCATCATGGCCACCCATACCATCGGCAACGACGACATATCCTGCATCCGCCGTATCAGAGACCCGTGCGGCAATCGCGTCTTCCTGCGAGTCGCGCTGACCCTGGTCCAGGATCAGGGCAATATCATATGCAGGGGTCGCCAGCATTAATCGGCATCCCGCCAGTCAAAGCCATCATCGCAGAAGGCCATGAAACGGATCGATGTCTCGCTGATGCGGATCGAGTCTCCGTTTGACAGGGCAATGGTGCTCAGCACGGGTTTGCCATTCAGACGGACCAGATTGGCCTTGCCGCCATGACCCAGATAACATTTCCGATCCTCAGGATCATAGGCGATAACAGCATGGTTGCTGCGCGAGATTCCGGTATCTCCGAAATCCAACTGAATAGCTTGATCATCGTTCCGGCCAATCTGCATCAACCCTTCGGTCAATGTGATTGCGGCACCTCGGCCCGGACCGGCGGTTACAACCAACCATCCGACAGGGAAAGTTTGTTGCACGGCCTCGGCTTTTGCGACAGGTTCGGCTGTTTCCATCAAGTCCTGAACATGCGTGTCTGCCCGTTCAAAGCCCAGGAAAGTGGTCTTTACGCGCGAACGCCGGTCTGCTGAAGGCGCGGCTGGCGCTTCAGGTTCAGTCACTTCTACAACCGAGACCGCCTCCGGTTCGGGTGCGGGCTCAGGCTCCGCAATTGCTTCTATCTCAGCTTGGGCTTCAAAGGCTTCCTCAGGCTCCGCAGTCGCTATTTCCGCGACGGCGGCGAGTGTCTTATCGTCCTCGGCTTCATCCTCAGTGCTGAGATGAAGCGTCACAATTTGCTCGTCTTCGTCTTCAGCTTCCTGCAAGTCAGACGCTTCTTCTTCCACAATTTCTTCAACGATCTGATCTTCTTCGAACTCCGGCATAGGCTCCTCCGGAATTAATTCGTCAGATTCTTCATAGTTGTCTGAACTCACGTTGCCACCAGCCAGTGCAGCGCGCAGTGCGTTGAAGTCGGCAATTGGCTCAGGCTTTTCATCCTGTACCACGTCTGCTTCCACCGCTTCATCTTCTTTCGGTTTGCCGGCACCCTCGAGAAGCCGGCTAAGAGGGCTTTTGTATTTAAACATGGTGACGACACCTTCTTTGTTTTCTGTTGCGGGGATCAGCCCGCAGGATGGCTACTAACCGCTGCCTAAAAGGGCAGAGGCACTATTGAATAAGAAACAGGGAAACTCTTACTTCGCGACGGTCCGGTTCCCGACGGGGCGACGATGGAGATGCCGCCCCCAGTTCACACACTGGCGATTTTCACATAAACCGGTTCAATTACTCCTGCGTTAGCTGCATAACCGCAGTGCCTTCTCCGCCATTACGCAGTATGATCAAGCGCGCCTGGGGCTGATTGTCGGAAGCAAGAACAGCGAGAATGTCATCAAGGCTTTCTGGCTGGTCGAGTGCCGTACCTGTCTGCGCTTCACGCAGAACAACATCACCTTTTTGCAAGCCCCCCACGCTGTTTTCCGGGGCAGAGGCAACAACGGTTTGCCACCCCGCGTCACCTGTATGATGGGCTTTAAAAGTGTATCCGTTCTGCAATCCAAACATACGATGGGCAGGCAGTGCCAAAAGCCCGTTTTGTGCACGCGTCTGACCCAGTTCACGATAACGCGCCGCAACACGGATATACCCGTCCGGATCGACCGAGAAATTATCCAGAACCTGTGAAACCAGAGTTGCATCCGGGCGGATCGGCTCGCTGTTGAGCCTAAAGATCGTGGTTCCACGCTTCACCCAGTCGCCGATGACAGCCGTGTTCAGGTTCGCGTCGACATCATTGATCGCAATGACACTGCCTGTCGCACTGCGACGTTTGGAGATGTCAAAGGGCACTTCAATATCCCAATGCCCAAAGGCCACTTGATTTTCCGCCAGAGTCACCGGTTCTGAAGTGGTCTCATCGTTTAGCGCTGTCTGTACCGCTGCATCTTCGGCTTCATCTGAGGGAGCGGTTTCCGCATCAACTGCAGCGGGCACCTCTGATGCCACTTGTGTTTGCTCGACAGGATCTTCCTGTTTGGTTTCTGTTTCGACAACCGGTTCTGCCTGTGCATCTTCTGGGTCTGCCGCTACGACCTCAGGCTCTGTGACCGAGACAGTTTCAACCTGTTGCGGTTCGGTCTGGGAAACTGCGGCCTGCTCGATCGGCTCCGGCGTTGCCTCGATTGAGTCGGGTGTTACCTGAGTTGCCTCATGTGTCGGCTGATCACTTGACAACATGAAGTACCCACCGGCTGCCAACGCCGCCGCGACGACAACGGCACCTGCGATTACCTTGCCACTGCCACCTGAACCGCTTTTGATAACGGTATCTACTGCTGCGACGGCTTCGTCTTTGGGTGCAAATTTTGCGAGATCGTCTTCGGATTTTTCCTCATTGCCGAGCGCCAGATCAGAATTCCCTGCAAGCAAGGCAGTCACAACAGCTTCGGCATTCTCGCTTTCCGCTTTGATCCGTTCTTTTTCGGCCTGCTCGTCTTTACGATCCATGCCTACAATGACTGAGACCGGGCGGTAGGCGAAACTGTCGAACATCACCCCGGGACCACGGAACATGCGCAACCAGTCTAACGCGGTTTGCAAGCGGTCAGGGGTGTGAACCTCCATCGCCTTATCAATCGCCTCAAGGAATCCATCGGGATAGCCTTTGAAACGTCCGGCTAGCGGGATGTATGGGTCGTCTTGTCCGTTGTTGAATGCGTTCAGACGTGTCTGACCATCAATCGGTCGCTCGCCACCAATCGCGTGATACAGGGTTGCAGCAAGCACATAAAGATCACTGCTGGGCCCTTGTTCCGCCCCACGCACGTAAAATTCGTGTGGTGAATACCCATCCTTGATCACGCGCAACGTCAATAGGGCCGCCGATTTGTTTGCCGCCTGTTCGCGCGCTGCACCAAAGTCGATCAGGACCGGCTCGCCGTTTTCGTCAATCAGGATATTGTCCGGCGATATGTCGCGATGCAACATGCCGCTTTGGTGAATGAACGACACCGCAGAAAGCATCTTTTCGGTGACCTGAACTATGAAATCAGGCCCGCTTTTGTTGTCAGGATTTTCGACATAGTCCAACAAATCGCAGCCACGGATCAGGTCCATAGCAATATAGGCGGTGTTGTTGTCTTCAAACACCTGATGCACGTCGACAATGTTTGGGTGGACTAGCCGCGCGTGGTTGCGCGCTTCCTGAATAAACAGATCGATAATGGCGCGGAGGTCATCCTTTTGGTCGGGATTGGCGGCTTCGACCAGATCACCATTCCGCTGACAAAGTGCGCCAGGATAGCATTCCTTGATGACAACATCGCGATCCAGACTATCGCGTGCGAGATAGGTTATACCAAATCCACCGTTGCTTAAAAAACGGAGAATTTCATACTGACCGCGCAGCAGCTTCGCGCCTGGCTGCAATCCTTCGATCTGAGGTTCGTCGTGCGTTGTGCCGACAGCCTGGTTGTGGCTCATTTCTTCCCGCCCATTCTACTCGTTTTTTGCGGCTTAGATAACCAGGGCTTTAGCCCGCGAACTCACAACCAAACACAACCGCAGGACACTTTAGACGGTTAGACGTTTCAAATTTGACTTTATTTGGGCCACCTGATGGCTTCACTAAGGATCAAAAATTCAGAAATCGCACATATAGTAGCGCCTAACGCTCTGCATACAATATAGTGTATTCCTAAGGTGAGCTAATCGGATTCTATATCTTCAAAAACCGCGCTTGGTCCACGAAATCGAAACAATAGCGCGGTGATTCCGATCCTTTCGAATCGCTGCGTTGCGGCTCAATTATTGCGGGAAAAACCTACGTTCCGGTTTTCGGAGGGGCAGACGCGACCGAGCTGCCGGCCCATGCAAGGTTGTCGCTAAGCTGTGCAAGGATGCTGATCGCGTCTTTGAGAGGTGCATCGCCACTCTCGAATTGTAGTAGCAACAGCAGGTCGGTTGCCTTTTCGAACTCAGCCGGAATCCAATCAGCCTCGGGGTCGATTTCGGATCCGGATTCCAACCTCTCGGCAAAATCCTCAACAATTTCCTGACAACTTTGCAGAAAGGCCGCAGGCTCGATATCCGAGCTTTCACGCAGGTCGTTGTAGATACTGGCGATGGCTGCAAGCCAATCTTCGAGAATTGGATTATCCAGAGGGGGCAGGGCGGTTTCTAAGCTTGATTGGACCGCAATGCCATCAGCCTTAGCGTCACGTTCTTCTTCAACCCCTATGAGTTCTTCCAGATAAGGCAGAAATTCTTCGACCAAGTCCTTCTGAGCTGCTTCAAGATCATGGCGTCGATGGTCAGTCGCAACGCTTAACACCTGTTCGGCCAAATTTTGGCCACCACAGGTCTCCCAAAGATCAAAGTCAGGCTCGGGTTCCTGCTCCATTGCACGCACGGCAACCGGCGTGCCAATGGGCACAACCGCACGGAACAGATCACCTTTTTCTTTATTCAGTCGGGCAACAACCCGATCCAGAGAATCCCGAACCGGAGGCAAGTCGGCGTGGGTTACGGCCAACAAGCTGTTATCGCGCAGCTTCTGTGGCACCTGCGCCCACAAATGCCGTTCAGTTTCGCGCCAGGCGTTGGTTCCGTTGGTACACCAAATGGCGCAGTCCACATACTCCAGCAATCCCAGTGTCTGCTTGTATGTATCATCCAAAGCACCGGCACCGGGCAGGTCGAATAGCGAGATCTCTTGTAGGGCAGGGGTGTTCAACCCGACCGAGATGAAATCAGGTTCGTCAGCTGCGGCTTTTTCCAGCGCAATCCCTGAGTAGACCTTGGGTTCTTTGTCCCACCAACCAACGGTGGTTTCAGGTGTATCAGCGTAAGCGACGATAACCAGCGGCAGTTTCAGATGCTGCGGCCCGGTGGGCAGAATGTCAGCACCTGCAAGCATATTGGCAAGGCTGGACTTCCCGGCGCCAAATTCCCCGGCAAAACCGATGGACACCGCGTTCGAAAGCCGCTCGGCATGAGCCAAAGCGCGGGAACGCATATCGTCCAGCTCAACCGACGAAGGGGCGCTTCCAGTAGCAGTCAGGAAACGCTCTAACTGGCGAACTTCCTTCTCGGTTCCGGGGAATTCAATCATTCTGCGGCCTCTGCCTGTCGAGTGTCCACGGGTGCGGTTCCATGTACCGCACCCAGTTCATCGCTGATGCGGCGGGCCTGGTCAACCGCACGTTGAGCGTCGGCACGAGCATTTGTATCGTCGGTTCCGGCGCGATGTTCCAGATGTCCGGCAAGTAGTGCCAAATAGTGATCCAGCACCGTTTGCATGCGTTCGATCAGATCGATTCTGGCGGTATCCACCAGATCGTCACCAATCATCTCGAATTCCTGTACGATCATTCTTTCCGCCCGGTTCAGAACGCTGCGGCGCGAAATCAGTCGCGATAGCCATGTCACACGCAGTTCGACCGTAATACCCCGCGTCAATGCACTGGTGTCTGGTCTGAACCAACGCACCGCGCTTGTATTCATGCGATTGTCCACCGGCTCCTGCCAACCAGGCAGGGCACGCAGGGCAGCATTGCTTTGCATGTCGATCGCATAGAGCTCACTAAGCATGCGTTGACGCACCACCTGAGTCGCGCCTTGAACAAGCTCTCGCATCCGCTCGCGCAGTGGTGTGAAATTCAACTCGGTATCACCGTCTTTGGTCAACAGAGGGGATTGGCCATCGGGACCACGTACGACAATCGAAACAGCCTCAGCAACCGTATCGTCCATTACGCCACGCAGATTGGCCAGCACGTCATCCATATCGTTGGTGATCGCCTGGGATTTCTCTGCAATTAACGCGCGCAGATCTGTAAGTGTCTTGTTATTTTCTTCAACATCTGCCGTATCAGGCCCGTCCTGCTCTTCAATCGCACGGAGCCTCGCGTTGCTGCGCTCAAGCTCACCCTGGGCAAAACTGTTGAGGTGCTGCCAAGCCATATTGAGTTGTTCCTGACGTGGGCCTTCCGTCAGAGCTTTGGTCACATGGCGGCGCAGATCGGGCAGGCCCGACGCGATCATTGCGGCAAAACGCAATACGCCTTCGCGGCTGATAGGGCCGGGGCCTTGCTTAATCTCTTCGACGCCATCCAGGTATTGCTTCATCTGCTCAGGATGAGCCCGAAGCCAAGCGAGTATCTGATCGTGGTCAATGCCGGTTTCATCACCGGTCAGAGCGTAATGCGCCCATTGGGCGCTGCCCATCAGGACATCGATATCAGAATTACCTAAAGCATTCTCAAGCCCGTCCAACACATCAGCGCGCACCTTCGTGGCATCCTCAGCACCGCCACCCAATTCATCAACACGGTTGATGAAAACCACAATCTGACCAAGCTCTAGCGCTTGCATCAGACGGAACAATTTCAGATCCGCACGCGACAACGCCTGATGCGCCGAAAGCACCACCACAAAGAAATCTGATTCCTTGAGGTATTGGCGCGAAATTTCCTCGCGGATTAGCAGCGGGTCGTTGACACCAGGTGTATCGGTAACGGTTACCGGATACGGAAAATGACCGATGTCAAAATAGACCTCGGCCTTGCGGGTGATATCGCTATAAAGACCTCGGTCCGAACCGGGGTCATGTTCCCCTTCATCCGTTGGGTCATCTCCAGCACAAACATATCGTGCCAAATCGTCTGATGTTAGTTCATCTAGATCGTGATGCTGGCCCAACAAGTGTTTGTAGCTGTCACCAAGACGCAGCTTGGCGCGGGTTTTCATGGCCTCAACCTGCTCTTCGATCATCTCGCGTTTATAGCTGTCTTCCTCGTCCGGGAACATATTGCGCAGCTCTTCGCCTTCAGCGATCAGAGCTTGCCATTGGCGATTGTCGAAGAAGTGAAACTCGGCACCCGATTTCCTGCCGGATGGATGGCCGAAATGCATGTCGGTGATCACAGTTGTCCAAGGGTTCACGTCTGAGGGTAGATATTCCGCCTGCCCGGTGAAACCATTGATCAAGCGAGACTTGCCAGCCTTGATCTGGCCTACGAAAGCGATCGAAGGCTTGAGGTTCGACAGATCGTCAACAATGCGTGAGATGAAATGACGTGTTTCGTCATTGCTCATCCCATTCATGTCTTCTGCGATGCGAATAAGCTCGCGGCGGTTTAACTCACTCATAAGATTTACCCTGGTAACTCGTATTTATCATCTAGCTTTGCAAAATGGACACTATTTGGCAGGAACGCGGTCATTCGACGGCGTTTTTCAAAGATTTCCACAGTTTGACAGCAGCGCCCAGCTTACGGGTGTCATGAAACGCGGCTGCAACGTCCTCATCATCGCGCAGGATCGCAAGGCCAACACCTTGACCCCCGGATGGTCGCATTACGATCAATTGCGGCTCTGACAGTATGTTAGATACATCTGCTTGCCAGCCGAGGAGATCTTTGGTGAAACGCGCCAAAAGGTTTTCGTCTGGATGCGCAGGCTGCCCTTCGGAACAAAGCCCATCAAATTTGACCTCATCGCTAATCAAAAAGCGTCCCAAAGCAAAGCGTTCAGAACCTTCATAGAATGCATCAGTGATCCCCGATGGGCTCTGTTGATCCGTTTCTACTACAGGTTCAGGGGTGGCATCCGGAACAATCGTCATACGCCGCTCATCCGGTAGAACAATATTTCCGCAAGCCGCCTCTACCTCAGAAAATGTTATGCCCACATCATCCGCTTCAAGCGCCGAATCCGGTCTGAGCGAAATCAACTCTAAAGGGCCGGGGGCGATCGCGATGTCAGAAACCAGTTGGGCCAGTCGGCCCGTCAAGTTTTCACGGGCATCGGTTTCAAAATCGGGTAAAGGCCCCGAAACACAGCGAAAGACATCGGTGATCCGAGAGCTGTTCACTTCAACCGCCAGCATTCCTCCGTCGGCCGCCTTGAACTCTAGCCTCCTTGGCAGGATCGTGCCGCGAATAGCGTTCAGTACCTCACCTCGTCTTGCCTGCGCAGTTTCGCCCGACAGATATACTGCGGGAGATAAACGCGCGACCGAAGATTGCCCGATTTCTTCGAGCAATTCGAGTATTTCGCCATCCATCATACCGTGAACCCCCTCTGGTTCCGTCTATACCGCAGCAGCCACCGAGCTGAGGCTGAGATGTGATTTTGTAAGCGCAAGCCCGGTATTCGCGCTGTCGCGACAAATATAGCAGACAACGTGATCCGGGTATTTCGGCGTTCTCAGAAAGATATGTATACGATCATTGGCGAACACCGCGATTTCCCCAAATCCGGGGTGTTCCGTTTCATCTATCTGTGCCGTGCGCAACAATTCCTCAAAGCCTTTTGTGCCCCGGCTTTGAAACAGGTTAGCAACTGAAAGCGCCAGATTTTCTAAAGCATCTGAACTCTCTCGGTCTGCAGCATCAATGCCCAATAGCATCCCTGTTTCCATATCAACATACCCGGCTGCAACGCAGTCGGGTATGGTCTCGATGGCCGAGGCTAAGGCGGATTCTATCGACATTCAGATATCCACCTCAAAGAATGTTTCAGATCGCGTGCCATTCTGCTCCACCGTTTTTGCGCGCTTCCACCACCGGTCGCATGCTGGCTTCGCTATTGCGAGCGGTGTGCTCCAGCGCAATCTGATCATACTCGGACAAAAATGCAGCAAAAGCGCTTTTCAAGCCTTGGGCATCATCAGGCAGACTTTCCCGCGCTACGATCTCGCTCCACATCGCAGACGCGCTGAGTGGCGATTCCGAGGGCAGAACGCTTGGATCGGCTGCTTGTTCTTCAGACGCCTCTTCATTCGACTTCGCTTCGCCACTCAATTCAACCACTTTGGCTGGCGTGAGTGAGTTTGATTCCGGTTCCGGCTCGTATTCTTCTGTTGATTCCTCAGATTGCTCAGAAAGCAATGACGTAATCGACGAGATAGACACTTCGATGTCCGAAGCCGAGCTCTCCTCATCGACAAAAGTCTCCTCGGATGTAGAGGCTTCTACCGTTGCATCTTGTTCATCTTCGGGACCGAGAATAATTAGCTCCGCATCCTCTTGGTCCTCTTCTTCATCCATGAAAGCAAACTCATCGACGTCATGGGTCGGGTTCGCCAAAAGGTTCAGATCCAGCGGGTCATCGGATTGTTCTGAGAATACGGAACGCAGATCTTCATCAGCTGGTTCTGCTTCAGAGGTCATTTCGGCGCGCATCCGTTCTGCCTCGTCTACGTCAATTCGCGGGCGCTCAGCTTCTTCTGAGCGGCGCTCGACGCGGGCAGGGCGGATTGGAAAGCTTGTGACAACATCACTGCTCGCTTCAGCCGGAGTGTCAGCCAGCGGATCCTGATGCACCAACGGTACATCTTCCATTCGGCTTTCCGGATGCAAATGGCTCACTTTTGGTGCTTCGGACAGGGATTTATCAATTTGATAGCGGGCTAGCATATCCGCTCGCTTGTCCATAATATGCTCGGTGATCTCCAGGAAACTGTCGACCATCTTACCACCACCGCTGCGTGACCAAAGTTCGGCATCACCGGTTTTGTCACGGGCCATGATGGCATCACGGGCCGAGAACAGTATCGTGCGATTGAACAAATGACCCGCTTCGCGATTTACGCGGCGCAAGACCTTTTGCCTGTCTTTCTGATTTAAAGCATCCGCACGTGTCACCAGCAGCAGCGATTTGTGCTGCAGCCTTTCAGGCAGCGAAACCCAGGTGGCACGTTCAGTCTCGCGCCAGGCTTGTGTCGAGTGGGTGCACCACAACACACCATTGGCTTGGCCAACTGCACGCTGCCAGACATCCGTCGAAATCTTCGGGTCCGAAATCCCGGGTGTGTCGATCAAGTCGACCGCCTCAAGAATATCGGCCTCAAGGAAGATGCGAATGAACTGGGCGTCGTTGACACCAACCTGTTCAAGCTGATCCAACTCGATATTCTGCGTACTGCCATCATGGCGTTTGATATAAGCGGGTCGATTGCCCCAGCTGAACCAGATCGGCGGCAGCTGCGTAGCTGTGACCTGCGTTGGCAGTGCCTGTTTGCGCAGCAGGAAATTCATCAACGTCGATTTGCCTGCACTGAATTCCCCCATAAGCGCAAACACGGGTTTGCGGCGGGACCACTGCTCGATGCGGTTCCATGTCTTGGGAGAGACGAAGCGGGTTTGTGAATTTTTTACCATAACTCTTCTTATGCTGCTTCGTTACTAAGATCTTTCAGGATATCGCCCAGAATATCGTCGCGCGATTTCTGTGGCTTCTGCTCGGCGATCTGTGCCGCAGCCCTGTCAGGTGAATGCGAGATGCTGAGCAACGTGTCTTTCTGCTCGACCATAAAGTCGGTCAGCGTAGCACGTACATTCTCCAGCACGGCGGCAATCTGGTTCTCCTCGATATCTTTGGTGATCGAGTTCGCCTCAGATGCGATCAAGCGCGTGTAGTCTGCGGCATAGGCCTCAAAGCCCTTTCGGCGTTGCCACCATCGGCGCCACCAGGTGCTTTGCAGATCCAGCGCGATAGTGCGCCCAATCCCGAGTGGCGGAGGCACGCGTGGCACGATCGGAGCTTCGATATTGAATTCGCCCAAATGGTTGCCCAATAGTTTCTGGTACAGAGCCTCAACATCCGCCGCAGCAGCCGAATACAGCGCACCGGCTTCCTTGCGCATCGAACGGGCAAAGCTGAAATATGCGGCTTTCTGCAAAGTTCGCAGCCCGGCCGGGTCATATTGCCATGTACCCTGCTCTCCATTTTGCTCAAGATGTGAGATCAGAGAATCTGTTGCGCGCTTGACAAAATTCGCTTCTGCCGAGGCAAGTCGCTCCAGTACCTTGTCGCGCAGTTTGGTTGTCAGCTCGGAAGCTTTCTTTTCGTATTCGGCTGTAACCCTCGCAATCGCGTCTTCTGGCGACGCACCATCTAAATCCCGAACAATTCCATCCGAGTTTGACAAGGTCTTAGCAACAGCTGTCGCCCGAATCTGACTGGCGATATTGCGCGCCCGATGCCGGACGCGATCCAAAAGCCGCGTTCCGGCACCTTCGGCAATACGCTCATTCATCGCGAGCAACAAATCGGGCAGGCCGGAAAGCGCCCAGATCTTGTCGAGTGACGCCGCCTGATCGCCGAAACCGGCAGCCAGGTAGAAAGTGTTCAATGCCTCGCGCGATTCTTCTGTCAGAATGTCCGGATTTCCAGTGAGAGCTGCCTCAGCCCACAGGGCGCTGCCAAAGACAACGCTTGTGTTGGCGTCAATGTTGTTCTGCTTCAGGGTGTCCTGAATGCGATCGCGAATCTCGGGGACCTGATTGACCGGGTCAGACAGTTCATCAATCCGGTTCACAAACAGAATGATCTGCCGGTTTTCGAACTGAGCGATAATACGCATCAGCGCCATATCCATCGTGGTCAGTGCCTGGCTTGCAGCCAATACAACTATGCAAACCTCTGACCCTCGCAGGCTGCGTAAAGTGATCTGTTCGCGCACCATGAATGTATCGTTCACGCCCGGCGTATCGCAAAGCTTAAGCGAAATCGGATATTGCGGGATATCCATAAACAGCTCTGCCGATTTCGTCACATCCGCAAAACGACCCGTCTTTGGGTCGATATCTGGGTCATCCTCATCCCCAAGACAGACATACCGTTGGACAAGTTCATCATCGAAATAGTCATACTGGTGACTTTGGCCAAGGATCAGGTCGAAGTGTTTGCCCAACCTTTGCTCGGACTTAGACTTCATCTCCCCGATCTGACGGCGGATGTCATCCATCTCATCGTCAGCACCAGCACGGTTTGCGAGTTCGCCCAAGCGACCGCCGCCAACCATCAGGTTGTCCCATTCTTCCTGCTCGAAAAAGGTAAACTTGGACTTGGTGCCCCCTTCAGTCCGGGTATTGATATTCAGGGTGGTCACCACAGACGTCCATGGGTTCACATCCGAGGGTAGCAGATTTGGTCGCCCCGCCAGAATGTTGACGATGGACGATTTCCCGGCCTTTACCTGCCCCACCATTGTGACGCTGGCTGAAAAATTCTCCATTTTAGTCTTGAGCGCAGCGAGCCGCGCGGAAGAACGCGCATCCGCCACCTCTGTCAGTTGGTCGATCTGCGTCGTCAACGAAGTCATTGTCTCTGTCATTTCGGACAGAGCCTCGTTTCCTACAGACAGAAGGTGGTCGTTACGCGCCATGGTTAGCCTCCGGTACCTGTTGCGGCAAATTGGTCCCCTACCCCGTCCGGCAGGCTCGCAAGCGTGTCGATGCGCGCGATAAGGTCCAATGCGTTACCGAGGATCACAGCCTCGGTTTGCGGTGAAATTGATTCATATGCGAAGGAATCGGCAAGCACTTCGATAGAACTGAAGCCTTCCCCATTTTCCAGGCAGGCGACACGGCGCCCTGTTGGAAAATCTTCTGATTTGTTTGCCGGCAAAGGCATGCGGGCATTCGCCAGCAAATAGCGATTGCCCGAATGGGTTTTGAGCGCAACGCCGAAACCAGTTCCAGGATGCTGGCGGTTCAGAGTTTTTAGCTCGCCGATAAAATTTTCTCGGGCAAGACTTACAACGTCCTGCTCGGAAGCAGCGGATTTGATCAGGTTGGTCACGACAGAGACCCTTGTTCTGGAGTTGAGCAGAAACTCGCACGGTGCCAGAAGGCAAAAAGACTCATTAACTCCTGCGTTCAATCAATTACGATTTCCGCGGTGTTATTTTGACGCGAATAGGATATTTTGGCGTTTGAAATGTGGCACAAATAAGGTGATGGACCTCATAAATACCTCAACCTATAAGAGAATTCCTAAAAAGCACCCACCAACTGGACCCGCGACCGATTCCAATACTGACAACTCTAATCTGGTGCGCTGGATCAGAATTGAGTCTCAATATATCTTATATTTATTTGTTTTTTAACAAAATTAATCGATCCCCCTCACTAGGTGTAACTTTGCTTTAATTTCCTTCAGGCTACTCACACAACACCCAAAATATCACTCTGGCGACCCTTCGCCCACAAGCCTCGTGGTGAGCTCAACTTATAGGTGCAACACGCTTACGATCAAAAAAGGTCCACATGTTCACCTTTTGGAAACAATAATAATGTCAAGATTGAGCCTATTCTGACATCTCAACGAACAGAAAATCTCTGCACTTTGATCTAAATAAACCCGCCCTTCAAAGACATTTCCTTTTCGACGGATTGCCACTTCGGACTTGCACTCGGTTCTCAGGAGTTTGGATGAAGTGCAATTCGACGTCTTATTGTTTCTCGTGCGGCGATAATAATCTTGTGTATTGTCGCACTTTACCTCTCGCGCTCCCTCAAAAGCTTTGCTATTGAGCGCCTCGTCGCGATGCTTTGGCATCGGGTTGCGGGTGTGGCGAAATTGGTAGACGCACCAGATTTAGGTTCTGGCGCCGCAAGGCGTGGGGGTTCAAGTCCCTCCACCCGCACCACAAATCTTCACAGAATCGATTCGTTGCTCTGACGTTGGGTCGTCAAACTCAAACGCCGTAGCGTGCCATAAACATATCGACCGCCTGTATAGCAACCTCGTCAATCTCACTTTGGCTGAAACTGTTTTGGATACCAAAAGCGGCCCGTCCCCATAGCCTTACCTTACACAGCTCCGAAAACTGCTCGGCCGCAATATTGACGTCTTCGACAGCCAACTCTCCTTTTGCGACCGCTTTGGTCAGATACTCTGCCATCTGTCGCTGACCATTCTGAGGACCTGCCTCAAAGAACGCTTTGCCGAGTTCCGGGAACCTGTCGCGCTCGGCGACGCAAATGCGAAAGACTTGCTGCGCAAAGTCTGAAACCAGAAATGCAGTAAGCTGAGTTGCTGCAATTGTTAGCACCTCGCGCGCAGGTTTGGTCTCGTCAATCATTGACAGGATACGCTCGGACATTAACCGGCACTCAGTCTGGGCGACTTCGGTGAACAACAGACGCTTGTCGGGGAAGTAGCTATAGAGAGTGGCCTTCGACACGCCCGCTGATCGCGCAATGTCATCAACACTCGCGCCTTCGAACCCATCCGCCATGAACACCTCGCGCGCCCCGCGCAAAACCTGATCGAATTTTCGGCCTGTACGCAGGATGGCGGCGGCTTGAGTCATGATGTCTCCTGAATGCGATATTCTACAACACTATAAACCGTTCGGTTCAGTTTCAACGCAATTCAACTGGATCGCGGTTTTGTCACAACGTTTAACCGTCAAGAGTAGCTTCTGCCGCGCGTCGCCCTTGCGACCCCGGCCTATCATGTTAACACACAGCTATGGTCGAGATCTTTCTGCGCACATTACCCTTCTTCGCAATCATCGGCCTGGGATTTTGCGCCGGTCGCAGCCGATTTTTCCCGCCCGAGGCGACTGCCTATCTGACCAAGTTCGTATTTTTCTTCGCCTTATCTGCAATGCTGTTTCGATTTGCAGCCACCTTGCCCTTTGCCGAGATCTTCAATGGTCGTCTTGTGATCGGGTATCTGATTGGAACGGCGGGTGTTTATGCACTGGCGACGGCCGTCGCCTATCTGCGCGGATTGGATATTCCGACGGCTGCTGTTGAAGCCCAATGCGCCGCGATCGGCAATGTAGGGTTCCTGGGCTTGCCAATGCTGGCGCTCTTGTTTTCTGAAGCGGCCATAGGACCCGTGATGTTGGTTCTAACCGTTGATCTTGTTGTGTTTTCCTCTTTGATCGTAATTTTGATCAACGGTGGTCGAGATGGTCGGCTCGGTCTTGCGACGGTGCGCTTGATTGGGGTTGGCTTGCTGAAAAACCCAATGATCTTGTCAATCTCTGCCGGGTTGATCTGGTCGGCATTCAATGTGCCCGTCCCAGCCCCTTTGAACGACTTTCTAACAATTCTGGGGGGTGCGGCGACACCGGGTGCTTTGTTTGCCATTGGCGCGTCACTTGCCGACAAATCGGCGGAACGCATACAGATTGCGGGTTGGCTGAGTATTTGCAAACTGGTTCTGCATCCCTTTTTTGTCGCACTTATGGTGATCTGGCTGATTCCGGTTGCATCCTTTCCAGCCATGGTCGCCATCGCGGCGGCGTCTTTACCCGTTGCGGGCAATGTCTACATGCTGGCCGCGCATTACAGAGTGGCCCCACAGCGCGCATCCGCAGCAATCTTACTGTCGACTTTGGCCAGCATCCTGACTGTCCCGCTGGTAATTGGTTGGGTCAGCACCCTCTGATCTTCAAACTTTTCTAATAATCCACCCGCCGGTAGCACTCGCACTTTACGCGGACGCGACAGAGCGATAGCCATGACGCCGACACAACGTAAGGATCAGAGCGATGGAAACCCTTTCGGAAAATGCCTGTTTTGGCGGTGTGCAAGGCGTCTATCGCCATGCCTCCTCGGCTTGCAAATGTGATATGACATTTGGTCTTTTCCTTCCGGCCGAGGCAAAGGACGGCCCGGTTCCGATTTTGTGGTATCTATCAGGCCTGACCTGCACACATGAAAACGCAATGACCAAAGCCGGAGCGCAAGGCTGGGCGGCAGAACAGGGTATTGCTCTGGCGTTCCCCGATACGTCGCCTCGCGGAGATGGGGTCGCGGATCATGAAGACTATGACCTTGGTCAGGGCGCGGGATTCTACGTCAATGCTACACAAAAACCTTGGGCCCCTCACTTCAACATGTGGGACTATGTCGCCGAGGAACTACCTGCGCTGTTGGTAGAGAGCTTTGCAATTGATGCCGACCGCCAGGCAATCACCGGGCATTCGATGGGCGGACATGGTGCATTGACGCTGGCGATGAATCTGCCTGGGCGGTATCGGTCGGTTTCAGCCTTCTCGCCGATTTCAAACCCGATAGGGGCGGAGTGGGGTCGCAAGCAGCTCAGCGCCTATCTAGGCGATGATGAAGCGGCATGGGCTAAGCACGACGCGTCAGCGATGATGAAAAGTACCGGCTTCAACGGTCCCATCCTGATCGATACTGGTGCAAATGACCAATTCATGGACCTGCTGCGCCCAGAAGCATTGGCGCAGGCAATCGCCGAACGTCGCCAACAAGCCACCTATCGTCTGCAGCCGGGATATGATCATTCCTACTATTTCGTGTCCACCTTCATGGAGGACCACATCACCTTCCACGCCGAAGCATTGTATGGGGAATAAGGCATGAGCAAATATGATTATGACCTGATCATCATTGGCTCAGGTCCTTCGGGGCGCGCGGCGGCTATTCAGGCCGGAAAACTGCAGCGCAGGGTGCTGGTGATTGACCGCAAAGACCGTTTGGGCGGCGTTTCAGTGCATACTGGGACAATCCCGTCCAAAACTTTACGGGAAACAGTGCTGAACCTGTCAGGCTGGCGTGAACGCAGTTTTTATGGGCGCTCCTACCGGGTTAAGGATCAGATCAGCGCGGAAGATCTGAAGGCACGGCTACACATGACGCTCGATCATGAGGTCGACGTGCTGGAACACCAATTTAACCGAAACCATGTGGAAACGCTGAGCGGGCTAGCCAAGTTCATCGGACCGCATGAGGTTGAGGTCGCAACCGACGCAGGCGAAACAACGCGTTTGACAGCTGCAAAATTCCTGATCGCGACCGGCACCAAAACATATCGCCCCGACTACGTTCCCTTCAACGGCAAAACCGTCGTCGACGGAGATGACTTTCTAGAGATGGAAGAAATACCGCGTTCGCTTTGTGTGATCGGTGCCGGTGTGATCGGTGTTGAATACGCGACCATGTTCTCGGCGCTGGATGTTCGCGTTACGCTGATTGAACCACGCGAGACATTTCTAGATTTCATCGACAAGACGCTAATCCACGACTTCACACACCAAGTTCGTGAAAATGGTGTTGATCTGCGGTTGGGGTCGGCCGTCGAAAAGATCGAAGATGCGGGCGGTCATGTCGAGATTACACTGGACAACGGGCGCCATGTCCGGGCTGAGATGTTGTTGTTTGCTGCGGGGCGCATGGGTGCAACCTCGGCCCTGAACCTAGACGCTGTTGGGATTGAAACCGACCATCGCAATCGGATCAGCGTGGACCGAAAGAGTTATCAAACCTCGGTGCCTCATATCTATGCCACCGGAGATGTCATCGGGCATCCCTCGCTGGCCTCAACGTCTTTGCAGCAAGGGCGAGTCGCCGCCTGTCATGCGCTTGAGACACCGACCTTACCGGAAAGCCCCTGGTACCCGTATGGGATCTACTCGGTTCCCGAAATCTCGACTTGCGGCATGTCTGAGGAAGAACTGCAGGAACGTGGCATCCCCTACGAGGTCGGCGTGGCCCGGTTCCGCGAAACCTCGCGCGGGCATATCATGGGATTGGAGCATGGTATGCTGAAGATGCTGTTCTCGCTCAAGACCCGCCGCGTCTTAGGAGTGCAGATTGTAGGTGAAGGGGCGACAGAGCTAATCCATATTGCGCAGGCGGTGCTGAACCTGAAAGGCACGGTGGATTACTTCGTCCAAAATACGTTCAACTACCCGACTTTGGCCGAAGCTTACAAAATTGCGGGATTGGACGCTTTTAACCGGATGCCTATTCCCGAAGAGTTCAAGGTACGCAAATCCACCTCGAAGGCGAAAGTGTCGACAAAGGCCAAAGACACGTGACGACGCTTTACATCGATGGCGACGCTTGCCCTGTGAAGCCCGAGGCCGAACGCGTCGCAACCCGACACAAAGTGCCAATGGTCCTGGTCTCCAATGGTGGGCTGCGCCCCTCGACCAACCCGCTGGTGCAGGTGGTGATTGTCGCGGCCGGTGCGGATGAGGCGGATAAGTGGATCGCAGAGCGCTGCGGCGCAGGCGATATCGTGGTGACGTCAGACATCCCGCTTGCCGCGAAGTGCATTGAAGCCGATGCTCGTGTGCTCCGCCCGAACGGTGAGGCTTTTACGGCAGCCAATATCGGCCAGCAACTGGCGATGCGCGATCTGATGGCAGATCTTCGTGCTGCAAATCCTCTGGGAACTGGCGGCGGCGGCAAATCGTTCGGCAAAGCAGATCGATCGCGTTTTCTTGACGTGCTTGAGCGAGAGATACGCGCCGCATTGCGCGGGTAGCAATCCCGCCGGTCCGTGACGCTTCAAAGATGCGTAGCGTCCCGTTGGATCGTGCAGCGCGTACCACGCTGCGGATGGTGCTTGCATCTTCGTCCGGTGCTTGGTTCAGTCGGCGGCAATTGATTAGGTATGGGATTACCATATGACCATCGAAGCCGTAATATTTGACATCGGAAACGTACTGATCGAGTGGCAGCCCGAGCGCTACTATGATCGCGTGATCGGCGAGGATCGTCGTCGTGCCATGTTTGCCGAGGTCGATCTGCATGGAATGAATGATCTGGTGGATCAGGGCCATCACTTCACCGATACGATTTACAGATGGGCGGACAAGTACCCGGATTGGCGCGAGGAAATTCGGATGTGGCACGACAACTGGATCGAGCTGGCCGCGCCTGAAATCCCGCATTCAGCGCGACTGTTGCGAGCGCTGCGCACCAAGAAATTACCTGTTTTTGCGCTGACCAATTTTGGGGTTCAGAACTTCGACTATGCCACCACCGTTTATCCGTTTTTGAACGAATTTGATCGCCAGTATGTCTCGGGCCGGATGAAAGCAGTTAAGCCTCATACCCCTATTTATGAGATGGTTGAGGCCGATTGCGGCATCGACCCCGCCGCTCTTTTGTTTGCTGATGACAGGATCGAAAACCTCGAAACGGCCAAGGCGCGAGGGTGGCAGACTCATCACTTCATCGGCCCTGAAGGTTGGGCGGATCGGTTGGTGTCGGAGGGACTGTTGACCAAGGAAGAAGCCGTTTAGGTCAGGCTGCCACGCTAGCTGGTTCGCGGTTTTCCCGGATGGGCAGGTGAATGATGGCGCTGAAGGCCCCGATGGCGACTCCGATCCACCAAACCATGGTGTAATCACCAAATTGATCGTACATGCGTCCGCCCAGCCAGATGCCCAGGAAGCTACCGATTTGATGACTCAGGAATACGATGCCGTAGAGCGTTCCCATGTATCGAAGGCCATAAAGATGCGCGACAAGTCCAGACGTCAGCGGCACTGTTGCCAACCAAAGCGATCCCATCACCAGTGAAAACGCGATCACCGACAAAGGCGTGATTGGGAACACGATGAAAGCCCCTGCCGCAATCGTACGGCCAGTATACACAGCAGCTAGCAGATATTTCTTCGGAAAGTGGTTTCCCGCCCAACCTGCCAGAAGCGTTCCACCGATATTGGCCAACCCAATCAACGAAATGGCTATTGCACCCAGGGCCGATGTCGTGGTGATGCCCATTGAATACAACAGGCCCCCGGGCTGGATCGGGCCACACATCTCGGTAACAAAGGCGGGAAAATGCGCAGTGACAAAGCCCAGTTGATAGCCACAGCTGAAAAAACCAATTGCAATCAGTGAATACGAAGGGTCGCGGAAAGCTTTAGCAAGGATTTGCCCCATGCTTTCTTCGAGCTCAGTTTTGCTGATCGGTAGAGGCGCCCGCATAAACGGCAAGGATAGGATCAAAGCGAGAATTGCTGCGGCAAAGACAAGGAATACCTGCTGCCAGGGCAGAAAAGTCAGCAACCATTCGGCCGTCGGAGCACCGATAACCTGCCCGAAGCTGCCCGCCGCTGTGACAATCGCCAGTGACATTGACCGGTTCGCGTCGGATGAGGCACGACCAACAACCGCTAGCACAACGCCAAACCCTGTTCCGGCGATCCCGAAACCAACAAGCCACGCATAGATTTGATGTTCAAATGGTGTGACAGACCAAGCCGTCAGCACCATACCCGCAGCATAGGTCAAAGCACCCAGAATAATGGCGCGCCGATCACCGATCTTTTCCGCGATAGCACCAAAGATCGGCTGACCGATTCCCCAGGCCAGATTCTGAATCGCTATGGCCATAGAAAAATCGCTACGCAGCCAGCCGAATTCATCTGCTATTGGGATTTGAAACACACCAAAAGAAGCGCGCACCGCAAAGCCGACGGTAATGACGATGCAACCGACGATCAGGATCGGATTCATCAGGCGGGTAGATTGCGGCATTGGGCCTCCAGGGAGTGGTTCGTAAAGACGTTAGCGGCGCAACCATACACGTCAATTCAGGAGTTTTGCGACGCCAGTTCAGCAAAATTGATGTGTCGGGAAAAAGGTTTCTTTTCAATACGTGAACTGGGCGGTATGGCTCAAGACATGACGGATTTAACTTCGCTCTACGAAGATCGCATCGCCGATGGTTCTCTGACACGGGATGACGCCCAGGAAGCGGTGCTACCCCGGTTTGATCGCATTCGGGCGGCACTAGCTGAACCGGTTAAGCGTAGTTTTTTTCGCAAGGCCACTCCACCGCCCAAAGGCTTGTATCTTTGGGGTGGCGTCGGGCGCGGCAAGTCAATGCTGATGGACATGTTTGTCGAGACACTGGGCGATATCCCGGTTCGTAGGGTCCATTTCCACGCATTCATGCAGGAAATTCACGCAGGCTTGCACAAGGCACGTGAAGACGGTGTCGAAGATGCGCTGGCGCCGGTCGCCGATGCCGTGGTCAAGTCTGTGCGTGTTCTGGCTTTTGATGAGATGCAGATCACCGATATCACAGATGCAATGATCGTCGGACGGCTATTTGATATGCTTCATAGTGGTGGGGTTGTTGTTGTCACGACCTCAAACCGCCATCCGGATGATCTGTACAAGGATGGGCTGAACCGGCAACTGTTCCTGCCCTTCATCCAGCACATCAAAGAACAACTGGAAGTATGGGAGCTGGTTTCACCCACCGACTACAGGCAGAACCGGCTTGAAGGTTCTCCGGTCTATTTCACACCTATCGGACCCGAGGCGCGAGAGAAGATTCGTGCTGTGTGGAATGATTTGTCAGGTGGGCCGGCGGAGCCTTTGGCTTTGCAGGTCAAGGGACGCGAAGTTGTTCTGCCCGCGTTCCGAAACGGAGTGGCGCGAGCATCGTTTTATGATCTTTGCGGACGGATGCTGGGCCCCGGTGACTATTTGGCAATAGCGGAAGCGCTGAAGGTGCTGGTGTTGGAAGACATCCCGCGATTGTCACGCAACAATTTTAACGAGGCCAAGCGCTTCGTGACCCTGATTGACGCTCTGTATGAGGGGAAGGTCCGGCTAATCAGTTCTGCCGCTGCCGAGCCCGAGATGCTGTACGTCGAAGGGGAAGGTACGTTCGAGTTCGAACGTACAGCGTCACGGCTGCGTGAGATGCAGGATAAGGATTGGGGGAAATAGGGTACCTCGCCCCCGCCCAAGCTAAATGGGCGGGTTCCCCGGAGTATTTTTGACCGAGTACCGGATCAGGCGTTTTCTCGGAGAATGTTCCCTGCGAGATAAAGGGACCCGCAAATCAAAACCCGCGCGTGAGGGGTTTGGGCAGTGATTGCCGCGAGCGCCTCGGCAACGCTGTCAGCGGTTGTTGCGGTCAGATTCACTTTGGCGGCTGCAGCGGCTGTGTCTTCAGCGCTAAGCGTATTCTGTTCGCCGGGAATGGACACAGCGGTCAACCCGGCAGCTTTTGTGGCCAAAGGTGCGAGATAGCCAGTGACATCCTTGGTGTTTAACATACCGCAAATCATATGCGTCGGTCGTCCTGGCAAAGACGATAAAACATCAGCCAACGCCGCCCCTGCAGCTGCATTGTGACCGCCATCAAGCCACAGCTCGGCTTGAGGGGCTTGCTCGACCAGAGGGCCGGTTTTCAACCGCTGCATTCGGGCAGGCCATTCGGCTTTGGTGACCGCAGCCTCGTAGGCATCATCACCCATTTGTAGGTGGCGCAATGCAGCCAAAGCGGCACCTGCGTTATGAATTTGATGGCCTCCCAACAGGTTGGGCATGGGCAGATCGCGCAACCCGGTTTCATCCTGATAGATCAGGCGGCCATTTTCCGTGTGCACATGCCAGTGCTGGCCGTATATGAACAGCGGAGCGCCAAGACGAGCTGCGGTGTATTCGATGACTTCCAGCGCCTCATCCTGTTGCGGGCCGACAATACAGGGAACCCCTGGCTTGATGATCCCCGCCTTTTCAGCGGCGATCTTGCCAAGTGTATCGCCAAGAAACTGCTCATGGTCGATTGAGACGGGTGTGATTACCGTCAACGCAGGTTGATCAATCACATTCGTGGCGTCCAGTCGCCCGCCCAATCCAACCTCAAGCAACGTATAATCGGCTTTCGAACGAGAAAACGCGAGCAGTGCAGCGCTGGTTGTGATTTCAAAATAGGTGATGTTTTCACCACCATTGGCGGCATAACACTCGTCCAGAACGGCGGTGAGGTCGGCTTCGGAAATCAACTCACCACCCAACCGGATTCGTTCGTGAAACCGGGCCAGATGTGGAGACGTATAGGCATGGACCGCGCGCCCTGCCCCCTCAAGACCTGCCCGGATCATGGCTTGGGTCGAGCCTTTGCCGTTGGTTCCAGCGATATGGATGACAGGCGGCAGTTTTGTTTGCGGATTGTCGAGCGCAGCCAGTAAACGCCAAACCCGGTCCAAGGTCAGATCAATGATCTTGGGGTGCAGCGCCATCATCCGGTCGAGGATGACATCCGAGGATTGGGCGGTCATTTTTTGACCACTTCCTCAGCAGGCGCCTCTGAAGTGGCCTCTTCGGATTCAGGCGCGGGTAAGTCGCCTTTGATCGCCGGGGGCTGATTCATAAGCATGCGGGTGATCGTGATCAATTCTTCCCGCATCTCGGTACGTTTCGTCACGCGATCAAGCATGCCGTGATCCAACAGATATTCGGCGCGCTGGAAACCTTCAGGCAGTTTTTCGCGGATCGTCTGTTCGATAACGCGTGGTCCGGCGAAACAGATCAATGCATTGGGCTCCGAAATGTGAACGTCACCCAGCATGGCATAAGATGCGGTGACGCCGCCTGTGGTTGGGTGGGTCAGGACAACGATATAGGGCAGGTTTGCCTCTTTGAGCATTTCGACTGCCACCGTTGTGCGGGGCATTTGCATAAGGCTCAGAATACCTTCCTGCATCCGCGCACCGCCCGCAGCCGAGAACAGGATCAGCGGGCGTTTCAGTTTAACCGCCTCTTGAGCGGCGGCGATGATGGCGTTGCCGACATACATGCCCATCGATCCGCCCATGAACGAGAAATCCTGCGCGGCAGCTACAATCGGCGTGCGACCTATCTCGCCAAGGGCAACCAACATCGCCTCTTTCTCGCCGGTCTTTTTCTGAGCAGCCTTCATCCGGTCGGGATATTTTTTCTGATCGCGGAACTGCAGCGGATCATCTTTTGGGGCCGGAACCTCAACTTCCGAGAAAATACCGCCGTCAAACAGATGCGTGAATCGGTCCCGTGGTGTGATCGCCATATGATGGCCGCACTGGGTGCAGACATTCTGGTTCTCCGCCAGTTCGCGATGAAACAGCATGGTTCCACATTCGCCGCACTTGTGCCAAAGGTTTTCAGGCACTTCGCGGCGCGAAAAGATCGAGTTGATCCGGGGGCGTACGTAGTTTGTGATCCAGTTCATGTGGGAACCTTGATATTGCGGCGTTGACGTCAAATAAGACGCAATGCCCGGAAATGCAATCAGCGCCTGAGGACCAATCTCGCAGTGAGCCACCCAACGACCATCAGCGCGAAGTCTACAAACAACCAGGGTCTGAGCGCATCCGCATCGGATGCCTCGTAAGGCAGGTGAAACAAGGCCAAGCCCCCAAGGTTGTCGGGCAGAGAAATGACCAGAAGTGCGGCAAAGTTGTTAAAAAAATGCAGCGCAATGGCAGGTCCAAGTGTCCCTGCCCGCGCAGTCAGATCAGCGGTCAGGAATCCGAAGGTAAGGGCCCAGATGGAAATCAGGATCGCATTATCACCAACGGTGGCAGGACTATAATGACCTGCAGCGAACAAGATCGACGGCAGCCCCATCCAGATAACTGGAGACCGGAACCGCGCAGCGAGACTTTGTTGAAGGTAGCCGCGAAACAGAATTTCTTCGGCGCTCGTCTGAATGAAAACCGCACCCAAGGACAAAGGTAACAGTAGAAGCCATTTGGACCAGCCAAGGTTGACTAACAATGGTTCACCCAGATCGTAGGGCGGTAACGCCAATATTACGAAACTAAGTATGAGCAGCGCGCGTAGGACGCGCCAGAACTGCCGCAGGGCGATCGACTGATTTCCGACGATGGAAGACAGCGAACGGTGCTGAAACAATCTTGCACCCAGCGCGACCCCCAGCGTGGCGAAAATAAAACTGGCTAGCACGATAAGCAGTGCAAATGGGGAAGACCCCGTGAGAAAGGCAGCCGCTGATCCAGGCGGGCCCAGGCTGACGACAGTAGCAAATAAAATTGCGTTGAGCGTCACCACAACCACTGCTACCAGCGTTAACCCTGCCAAAAGACGCCAGATCTCTGGATGCCTGCTGGCGTCCTCAATCAGGTGTTGATGGCATTTATAAGCGCCGGGCTGTTCTCTAGTGTTCATCGTTTCGCTCAACATCTGTCACAGGCGGTTCTTCACCAATCAGCGTGCTACCGTCACGCAGCCGTTCTGAAACGGTGGTCAGATAGCCGGCCACCGTTTCAAGGAGCCTCACCGCCACACCTGCATCACTTTCGATTACTGCCCGTAATTCTTCGGCACCAATTCGTAGGAAGGAACAATCCGTGAGAGCCACCAGATCCAATTGGCGAGGCTCATTGGTAATGATCGCCAAATCACCGATCAGGCGCCCTGGCTCTACCGTCGAGATCGAGCGGTTTTCACCGTGCTCATTGATCCAGTTCACGCTGGCCTTACCAGAGATACACAAATAGGCTGCATCCGGCGCCTGACCACGCGCAAATATGGTTTGACCAGCCGCCGCCTCGTACCATTGGGCCGAAAAGGCAAGAAGCCGTTGGTTGCGCCCGTCCAAGCGTGCAAACAACTCGGTAGAAGAAATGATCTTTAGCTTTCGGCTCAGATCATCCGACGTGTCATCCTCACCAGTTGTGGCAACACGCGACACACCGTCAATTCGACCATCTTTGATTTCCACAAACAAATCATAGGCTTCAGGATGGGCGAAGTGATCCTCCATGAAAATCATAACTGAATCGGGCAACAATTCGCGTAATTTCAGGCGGGTTCTCAAGCGGCTCTCTGAATCATGGCTGGCCAGCGCTTTGTCTAGGATCAATATATCCGGTCGCTTTATTCCCGCTCGTGAAAACGCAGCGCGTTCCTGAAAAACAGTTGGCAGGTTGTTCCCGCCCAGTCCGGACGGCAGGTCATATATGATTGCGGCAGCCCTGCGACGTAGCCCAGCCTCGTTCAGTACTTCGGCCACAAGATCTTCGATCTCTTCGGCCTGAGCCCCGGCCATGATCGAGACGCGACCATACAGAGCATTCTCCATGGCTGTCAGGCGTGGAACATAGGTGTCCGGCGACACCGGGATAAACATTGACCCCATGGCTGCCCGCAACCGTTCAGCCTGAGTGCGACGGATGGAAAGGATCTTTTCCTTGTATTCCTCAGGGAAGCTGGGGCCAATTTGCTCGGCTGTCAGCATGAACGGCACGGTCAGCAGAAGTGCGCGTTCCTGATCACCGATAGAGTCATCTCCTTTGGTCTTGCGGCGCTCTTCGATATCCAGCAGACGGTGATACATGTCCTTCGTCATGCCGAGCCTTAGAAACAGCGGGTGATCAGCGCCGTCACGCCCGAAAGTCTGGTTCAAGGTTTCCAGTACAGCCTCGGCAATCCCGAGCGCATCACCATCAAGATCATTGGCCCTGAGCAGCGATAGGAACCGGTCATCACCTGCAAGGATGTCAGGCGCTATGTCCTGCGTTGGCGAGGCAAAAAGCAGGTTACCACCCAAAGGAACCGCTGGATTGAACTGGTCCGGATCGAACCGGTAAACATATTTGTCCAACCCTCGCTCCTGCAGTCGGGTCGCAACAGTACCACGCAGATTGACGATTTCCTCTGCCAGCGCCGGGTGCACTTTCGGATCGAATTGAGAACGCAACGTTCGGCGAAACATAAATTCATCGATGCCCATAGCTTCGACAAGCTGGAACCACCAGTCGCGAATGTCTTCGATGTCGTCGAGACCCGCTAGACCTGGGTCGATCCATTCATCAGACAAGGAATCCGGAGGGTTCCCTGCCCGAACCGCCTCGATTTGACGGCGCGAGGGCACTCTGAGCGCATCTTGTTCGTGCTGAGGATGCGTGCGCAATGGCATCAAGAGGTTGTCCCCCAGCGTTCCGTCAAACAAATACGGTCGTGAGTAAGCATAGCCGATCCTTGCGGCAATCACCGCTTGATGAAGGTCGCTCAGGTTATGACCGGCCATCAAGACCTCTCCCTGAACCGGAAGCAGCTCGCGCGTCAGTAGCTGCGCAAGCGCACTACGCTCAGAGGCGTGTTTGGACTGAATGGCGATCCGGGCCCCTTTCGGAATTGTCAGATCGATATCTTCGAGGATCGTTTTGCCGTCATCGTCACGAACCGTCACGTTTCGCAACTCGATATCCCCGGTGAGATGCGGGATGGTATCTGGAACGCCATCAAACAACCGCTCAGGTATCATGTTTGAAGGCGCAAAACGCTCGATCACGATCTCCCAGCGCAGCGACATATCCTGCACCTGATTGTAGTAGGTCAACAGGTCTTTCCACGGGCCGCTGAGGTCCTTGTAGGCACCAAGCGCGGCCACCAGCGCGCCCACTGTCACCTCACCGGTGATCGCCAGATACCCGCCCACCGAGTAAAATAAAAAGGGCGTAATCTGAGTGATCAGATTATTGAGGAATTTCATAAAGAACTTTTTGTTGTAGATCTTGAAACGGATCTCGAACAAGGTTCCCAGACGATGGCTGAACTGCGCCAGTCTATAGCGCCAGCCACCGTTGGTGCGCAGGTCGCTTATCCCGGCAGCGCTTTCCCCGATTTCAGAGCTCAGCCGCCTGACCTCCTGAATGCGGTCTTTGTTCAGCAGGTTGATCTGGCGTTGCAGCTTGGGGATCAGCCAGGCCTGCAGTGGGATCAGTGCTATACTGGCAAGCCCGAACCAGACGCTTTGCATGAACAAAAAGGTGACGATGGTCATCATTTGACCAAACTGAAACACCGGCTGCGCTATTGCATCGCCCATCAGCCCGCCCATTGGCTCGGCCTCGGAAGTAATCATCGACACCAGCTCACCCTGACTGGTTGTCGCAAAATAGGATTTGGGAAAACGCATAGAGCGACTGATCAGAGTAAAGCGAAGACGCCGCAACATCCGTTCGGCCAAAATGCCTTTCATAGTGTTGATGCGCATTTTCATGACACCGCTGGCGATCACCGTCGCCAGGAAGGCAAAACACAGAATCATCAGGTACTGCACCTGGCTCACAGTGATTCCAAGCACAGTCACAGTGTCCGTTGGTGCACCAATAGCATCGTTGATAATCTGCTTTGGAAGCTCCAAAGAGGCATAGAGAAACGGAAATGATAAAATCGTCAAACACAGCAGTACCAGTTGCTGTTTCTTCGAATACTTCCAGATGAATGAAAATAGGGTGGGTTCCATGCCCCTGCCTCGTCGTGACTTTAATTGATCTGGGGCCATTTCGCCAGAACGCCGACGGTAAGCTGCAGCCCAGTCCATTGCAAGAATTGTGAAGTACCGCCGCCGTAAATTCCAGCTGATCTGCGTGTCTTGTTCAGATCTCAGAAAATATCACTCGTTATTAATCAGGACAGGTTTGTCCATTGCACGGCTTTTGACTAAAGAGAGACAGGTTTGGAAGAGAGGATGATGAGGGAATTTCTGGATCGCTATATTCTGCGCAAGACAATCCGGCGGTTTCAGCGGACAGAGCAGTTGGCCGACCAGTTGGCTTTGCCCAAGCTTAGGCGTCAACGCGATGAGGCGCGGCAATTGCGGGGGCAGCTGGAACGGGTCATCCAAATTGCTGATAATCGATTGATCCAGCCGCGGCTTGGCTCTGATCAATTTCCGAAACCACTGGGAACCGACTGGTCATGGCGCCCAGATTTTTGGCGTTTACCTGCATCGCGCAAGGGACTGGCATCCGCACCGCGTAAGGCGAAGATAGATGGGCAAGTAACCTTGTTTCACGACTGCTCTTTGAGCGAGATTGGATTGCAGCAAACCCGCAATCGGCGGGAAAAGGACTTAGCACCATTTAGCCTGGCGATAGAGATCTTTGATTTTCAAGGGTCATTTCTGTCGTTGTCCATCGAGCTTCCACCAGATGCCGCCGTTGGATTGACTCGTCAGCACATGATGCGGGTGGACACTGTGATTGAATCCGAACGCCCGACAACCGTCTTTTCCCGACTCAACATCCAACATGGCCCCAACTCCGAGCAGGTTCTGCGCGAGCTCGATCTTTCGACGCCAGAATGCTCGGTCGATTTCGATCTGGCACATCTAGAATTGCACGAACGTCGGATTGAAAAACTCTGGCTGGACCTGATTATTGATCAACCTGCAATGAATCGTGTGGTTTTACGCGATTTGACATTTTGCCGCCATCACAGGGCAGATCTTTAGAGGCACATGATGACGCAAACAAGCTTAACCCCAATTAGTTTTGAGAACGCTGTATGGGAAGGTCACCTGAGCAGTGAAAGTACTCCTCAGGTTGAAGTGCAGTATCTGGGTGAGCAATTGCCAGATGTCGAACTGATACCCGATGATGAGGGGTGGATATTGCGCATTCCAGTACCGTCTTCCGCCGTTTCCGAAGGTGTGCAGTGTTTCTTAATCCGTGACACGATAACAGGTGAGAAGTTGGGTGAATTTACCGTCATTGCCGGATCTCCCGCTGCTGATGATCTGCGGGCCGAGGTTGCGTTACTTCGCGCTGAACTTGACATGTTAAAGAGCGCGTTTCGCAGATCTCAGGCATCTTAGACCCGGCTTTGACGCGATCACTAACAGCCATGCGCGATAAAATTCTTTCATTTCAGCGTTGTCCGTGCATCATTGAGGCTTACCGTCATCAAGTGATGAGGGCATGGATCGCAAGAGCATCATAAAAATCATCGCCCTGATGGTGACGGCATTCGGTATCGGGATCGATTTCACCGGGGCCTTGATGCTGGTGCCCGCAATTGAAAGCAGTTTTGACGCAGACATAACCAGTACCCAATGGGTTCTGAATATCTACGCCCTGTTTTTTGCCATGACGATGGTGGCCGGTGGTCGCTTGGGTGACATGTATGGCCATCGCAGGATGATGATCATTGGCCTTTCGATTTTCTTGTTTGCGTCGATTTTGTGCTTTGTCTCGCCCGGATTGGACTATTTGATCGGAGCGCGCGCGTTGCAGGGGATAGGGGCAGGTTGCGTCTGGCCATGCACTCTAGCATTTGGTGCGACCAAAGTTGCGAAAGAGGAACACCGCGCGCTTGTTATGGGATTAATTCTAGCCGGTGTTACCACAGGCAACGTCTTCGGCCCAATGATCAGCGGCGCAGTGGTCAACCTGGGTGACTGGCGGCTATTTTTCCTGGCAAACGTAGTGTTCTCCTGCGTTTCAATGGCCACAGCCATCCTACTGATGGAGCGTGAAACCGAGCATAAGAAAGGGGAGCATATCGATTTTGCAGGTATGGGCATCCTGTCATTGGCGGTATTGTTACTGCTTTACGGCTTAGACGTAGGGGCCGACTGGGGCTGGACGTCGCTACCTCTCATACTGCTGTTTTTTGTCAGCGCTGTATTGTTTTTCTTGTTTCCGAGGGTCGAAAAGAGGGTCAAGGAACCATTGCTGCTGCCTCAGTTAATGCAGAATCGAGAGTTTCTGATCACCCTGGGTTTGAACATGTTCAACGTCTCCGCCGCTTTCGTGGGGTTGTTATATTTTCCACAGTATATGCAGAAAGTTCTTGGGTGGTCTGTCTTTCAATCCGCGTTGGGTCTGGCCCCGCTGACGGTCCTGTTGGCCGTTGGCTCGATTGTCTCGGGCACGCTTTACAATGACTTCGGACCCAAACGATTGCTCTTTTGGGGATATGTCTGTTCGACACTCGGCGCAGCAAGCGTGGTCGTAATGCCTGCCAGCGCCGGATATCTTCAGATATTACCGGGAATGGCCCTGATTGGATTGGGTGCAACGCTGACAGTTGGTCCGTCAGGCACAGCAGCTGTATGCGCAGTCAAGCCCGAACGCGCCGGTCTGGTCGGCGGGCTGAGTTTCATGACCCATCTTGTCTACGGCGCAATATCTGTCGCCTGCGCGACTGCGGTCATGTATGTATCCAGTCTGCAAAGCCTGAAAACTGGGCTTGCGGCTGCAGACATTGATATGTCTGACACCGATCAAAAGGCAATTAATGGTGGGACGCTGACCACAGAATCTGCAAAAGCGGTAATGCAGAAATTAAGTTCGGATGAAATCGAAAAAGTTAAGTCTGCAATTACCGCAGCCTTTGACACCGGAATGAACATGGCCTTTGTCTTCGCCACTTTCTCAGTCGCGGTAGGAATTATCCTTGCCCTGATGCTGGACGAGAAAAAACTGCACAAGATCGAAGAATAAAGCTGAATAATTTGGAGGTGGGGCCGCCTATTGCGGCCCCACGACTATTATTGCGAAGGTCCGGTTGGGTTGAATGCCGAAAGACCTTTGAGGATGTCGATTGCATAGGCCAACTGGTAGTCTTCTTCCCGAAGTTCTGCTGTCGCTTCAGCTTTGGCCCGGTCCTCTTCAATCTGGCGAATCTCGTCTTCGCTCAGGCTGTCATTGTTCAGGCTACCACGAAGATCGGCCTCAGACCGGGTGCGGGCGTTTGCATCGTCCTCATCTTCTTCATCGGGTCGGTTACGGGGTTGCTCGACGATGATGTCCGGGCTGACGCCAAGCGCTTGAATCGAACGACCCGAGGGCGTGTAGTAGCGAGACGTAGTTAGACGCATCGCGCCATCGCCGCGAATTGGCATTACCGTTTGGACTGATCCTTTGCCAAAGCTCTTAGTGCCAACCACAATCGCACGATGGTGATCCTGCAGTGCGCCAGCCACGATTTCCGAAGCCGACGCTGAGCCGCCGTTTATCAGCACAACAATAGGCTTACCACCGGTCAGGTCACCGGGTGTGGCGTTAAACCGTTCACCGTCTTCCGGATTGCGACCACGGGTCGAAACGATCTCACCTTCATTCAAAAACGCATCTGAAACCTTGATAGCCTGCGTCAGCAAACCACCCGGATTATTCCTCAGATCCAAAACGACACCGTTTACATTTTCGATACCACCCGCCTCTTCAATTTGTTCTTCCAACCCTTCCTTGAGGTTTGGGAAGGTCTGATCATTAAAGGTTGTGACACGCAGCACCACACTGGTGCCTTCAGTGCGCGCGCGGACGGCTGTCAGTTTGATTGTGTCGCGCACGATCGTAACATCAAAGGGTTCCTGCTCACCTTCGCGCACGACTGTGATAACGATCTCCGACCCTACCGGGCCACGCATCAAATCAACCGCTTTATCCAGAGTCAGGCCAAGAATACTTTCGCCATCGACATGGGTAATGAAATCACCTGCTTCGATCCCGGCCGCGTCTGCCGGGGTATCATCCATGGGCGAGACAACTTTGACAAAGCCTTCTTCCTGCGTGACTTCGATCCCAAGACCGCCGAATTCGCCTCGCGTTTGCACTCGCATTTGTTCGGCGTCATCAGGCGACAGATAGCTGGAATGCGGATCAAGCGAGGTTAGCATCCCGTCAATCGCCGCTTCGATCAATTCATCGGATTCGACTTCTTCGACATATTGGGCGCGGATACGTTCGAAAATATCGCCAAACAGATCAAGCTGCTCATATACTCCAGCCTTGTTTTCGGCCTCTTGCGCCAACAAGGGCCCCGCAATCTGTGTGGTTGCGATTAACCCCGCCACGGTGCCGGCCAGACCGGCGATCACAAATTTCTTCATACTCGTTTATCCATCCTTGTCCGTCCGGAACCATAATTCCGGGTCCACTGGGCTGTTATCTTCTCTTACCTCTATATAGAGCGTTTCTGACCGATCAGTTCCAGTGCCATCACCGCTTGTTGACATAATAGCGCCGATTCCCGGGGTTTCACCCGGCATTAAACCCACTGGAGTGCCTTCCGGGATCACCTCTCCCGTATTGCCATACACCTCTTGTAAACCCGAGAACACAAAGAGCAGCCCAGATTGAGGCTCAAGGATCACTAGGTTCCCCAGATCCAGCAATGGTCCTCGGTAGCGGATCGTTGCGGCTGTGGGTGACGTTACCAATGCGCGAGGCCGCGTTCCCAACACAAGACCGGCGCGCGTAACGCCAGCCGCATCTGTTTCCCCCGATCGGTGAAGAATGACCCCTTTGGTGGGTAGGGCGATATGGCCTTTCTGATCCGCGATATCGGCGTTTGTATCTGCGATTTCGCCATCGGAAATCTCAGACAATCCACTGGCAAACCCGTCCAGCGTTTCGGTCGAAGATATCAAAATAGCGGTGCGCACGGGATCTTCGACAAAGCGGCGCGGTAGGTCAGTACGGTCCGCAATAGCCTCGCTCAGTTTCGTACGAGCATCTTGCACCCCCGTCAGACCTTTTGTCAGGGTATTGGCGGCATTCTGCTGGAGCTGGCGCAGCGTTTGGACTTCTTGCAAATCGGCTGCAAGATCCTGGGCTTGAGTGTTCAGGCCAGGCGTAACCTCTGACAGCATCATACCCGTTCTAGCCGCTCCCAATGGGCCGGAGGGGTGCAGCATCAGTACCGGTGGCGCGGTGGTCTCGATAGTCTGCAGAACACCAAGCAGCTGCGCCACCTCCTGTTCCCTCACCTGAAGTTCCGCCGTCAATTGCGCTTCTCGTAGGGCCGCACGACGCAGGCCGTCACGCATCGCGGTCAGACCAGCCTCGTACGCCTGAAGCGTTTCGGTCAGCGCTTTGACCCGATCACGTGCACTGTCAGCCTCGGTCAGAGCTATCGAGGCTTGCTCAAGCATCTCCGCCGCCTCTAGCGCCGCCATAGACGGGTTAGTTTGCGCATTGACAGGCGTCGACCAAATCAACACTGATATGAGGACCGGTCGAATCCTCATGTCAGCAGACTTTCTCCAGTCATTTCTGTAGGTTTTGGTAGTTCCATAAGTTCCAGCAGCGTTGGAGCCAGATCGGCCAGACGCCCATCGCGCAGGGTTGCATTTTCGGGGCCGCCAACCAATACAACTGGAACAGGGTTCAAAGTATGTGCGGTGTGCGGACCGCCGGTTTCCGGATCAACCATCATTTCACAATTGCCATGATCAGCGGTCACGATCATCGCGCCACCCACCTGCTTTAAGGCAGCTACGACTTGGGCCAATCCCTGGTCGACCGCCTCGCAAGCATCAATCGCAGCCTGCAGATCACCGGTATGACCGACCATGTCGGGGTTGGCATAATTTGTGACTATCAGATCATATCCGTCATGTATTGCCTCGACGAATTTACTGGTCACCTCGGCCGAGGACATTTCGGGTTGCAGGTCATATGTCGCCACTTTGGGCGATTTGGGCATGAAACGATCTTCGCCCTCTTCGGGTTGTTCTATGCCACCGTTTAGAAAAAAGGTCACATGGGGGTATTTTTCAGTTTCGGCCAGCCGAAACTGGCGCAAACCCTGTTTCGCAACCCATTCGCCCAGAGTATTCACGATGTCCCGCTTAGGAAATACGGTCGTCATATAGGCATTGTGGCCGTCGGAGTATTCGACCATGCCAAGCAAAGCCGATAACTGCGGGCGCGGGCCAGTGTCAAAATCTGCAAAACCTGGTTCGCCAATTGCGCGCAGTATCTCGCGGGCGCGGTCGGCACGGAAGTTCAGACAGAAAAATCCGTCACCGTCCTGGATGTCCGAGTACCCGTTGACCACCGTGGGCGCGATGAACTCGTCTGTCTCGGATTGGTTATAGGCGTGATCAACAGCCTCATGTGCCGAGACCACGGTACGCCCCTGCCCTTTGACAATCGCGTCATAAGCCTCAGAAACGCGTTCCCAGCGATTATCACGGTCCATGGCATAGTATCGCCCGCAGACCGTGACGATCTTTGCCCTTTCGGGCAAACGATCTTCGAGCTCCGCAATGTAGATAAAGGCTGATTTCGGCGCCACATCGCGCCCGTCTGTGATGGCATGCAACGCAACTGGAACGCCGGCATCGGTAATGGCTTTCGCAGCGGCTACGATGTGATCAAGGTGTCCATGTACACCACCATCCGAGACCAATCCCATCAGATGGGCTGTACCACCTGTTGCTTTCACCTTGGCGATAAAATCTTGCAGTGCTTCATTGTTGGAAAAAGAACCGTCTTCGATCGCCAGATCGATCTGGCCCAGATCCATCGCAACCACGCGCCCTGCCCCAATATTGGTGTGACCGACTTCGGAGTTTCCCATCTGGCCGCTTGGCAGGCCCACATCCGGCCCGTGCGTAATCAGTTGCGCATGTGGCCCTTCCGCCACGAGGGCATCAAAGGTTGGCGTGTTTGCCAGATATGGCGCATTGGCTTTGGTGTCATCGGACAGCCCCCAACCATCAAGGATACACAGAACAACGGGTTTGGGGGCGGTCATGAGTGCTCTCCGATTTCGGCGTCGCCATCTTCTACCCCCTGCCCGTGCAAGGTTGAACCGTCTTTTGAAGCTACAAGAGCAGAATTAATCTGATGTGTAGTCCCCAAAGGGCCGTGCCTTACGGTTGCGATACTTCACAGTCAGCTCGAGCGGCATATCATTTTCGTCATAAATGCCGATCACGATGCCAGTCCCGCCGCTCGATCCGCGCATGTTTAGCAGTTGCTCTTCGGACCGGGTGGTACGCTGCGACGGACGGCGGGTCCAAGCAAACAAGTGGTCATACAATTCTGCAATGATGTCTGCGTGCTCTGCACTATTACCCAGATCGGTCAGCTCATTTGGATCATTCTCAAGGTCGAACAAGAGCGGGCGATAACCACCCTCGCAATGGATCAACTTCCACTTCTCGTTCGCGACCATAAACATGACCGCATCCCGAACCGAGACATTCAGCTTCTGAGCTATTGGTGATGCAGAGTAGTCATATTCGCAGATTGCCACATCGCGTGGCGTGCTATCGGCCTGACCGTGCAAAATAGGCAGCAGCGAATGCCCTTCGAGGATGTGGCCTGCGGGCTCCCCGCCAGCAATCTCAAGAAATGTAGGGGCCAGATCGATGGACTCGACCAGTGCGTCACAAGTGGTGCCGCGCGTGGAATCAGCCTCGAACGATGGATCGTAAATGATCAGGGGCATTTTGGTTGAAGCGTCGTGGAAAAATGTCTTCTCGCCCATCCAGTGATCGCCCAGAAAATCCCCGTGGTCCGAGGTTAGCACGATCATGGTATCCTGCATCCGCCCGGTTTTCTCCATCCAGTCGAACAGCCGCCCCATCTGGTCATCGGCTTGCTTGATTAGGCCCATGTAAGCAGGGATAACGGCCTCGCGTACGTCCTGACGCGAGAAAGTTTGGCCAATTTTCGTGTCCATGAATGCCTTCAGCACCGGATGCGCATTCTGGCGTTCTGACTCAGACCGAACCACCGGCAGAACGTGCTCGGGACCATACATCGATGCATAGGGTTCCGGCACAATATAAGGCCAATGAGGCTTGATATAGCTGAGATGACAACACCAAGGGCCGTCATGAGAACCCATGAACTCCATCCCACGGGTGGTCAGATATGGGGTTTCACTGTCTTCCTCGGCAATATTGGCCGCCTCGGAGGAGTTTTTCAGAAACCACCCGGACAGTACATTACCATCCGCATCCAATCCCGAATTGGCAAAGTCGTGCCAGGGGTTGTCGCTCTCATACCCTTTGTCCTTCAGGTATTCGTTATACTTCTTGGCCCCATCCGGATCGTAAAAACCATCTGGTCCCTCGGCCCGCAATCCATCGTCACGCTCGAACACGTCAAACCCGCATTCAGCCACGCGCGCACCAATCACACTGTCGGGCTCCAATCCCAGCCGGGCCATGCCTTCGGCATCCGCGGCCATATGGGTCTTGCCGACCAGCCAGCAATCCATCCCCGCCTTTCGCAAGTGATCACCCAAGGTGATCTCTCCGACTTTCAGCGGGATATTATTCCAGGACGCGCCGTGCGAATGCACATAGCGACCGGTATAGGTCGACATGCGCGAACTGCCACAAATGGGGGACTGAATGTAAGCGCGGGTAAACCGCACGCCCCTCGAAGCGAGCCTATCAATGTTTGGCGTATGGAGATGTGGGTGTCCGTAGCAGCTGAGGTAATCCCAGCGCAATTGGTCGAACATGATGAAGAGGACGTTCTTGGCTTTGCTCATGCCAAGAGGACTATCCTAGCCTTCCATCTGTTGCAGCATCTTTTTTGCACGCTTGCACTGCAACTGATCACGCAGGGGGCTATCGGGGTCGATATCCTTTTGACAAACCACACATTTGTCAGCACCGGAAATTGCATTCAAGCCACCGCAGCTGCCTTTGATGGTCTTACCCATTAGCATCACGCCCAACGACATCCCGACCATGATGATCAGTAACAATACGAATGCCAGAATAAAGGTGCTCATAGCGGTGCCTACCGATCAGTTGGTTCCCAGCGCATCCTTGAAAGCGCTGCTTTGTACGGTGATATAGGCTTCTTCCCCGCTTGTCACATCGCGCGAGATAAAAAACACGGCAAGTTTATTCTTTTCCGCGATTTCCATTCCTTTTTCCTGACCAAGTGCCAGCATCGCTGTCGCCCAGGCATCTGCCATCATCGCATCATCCGCCAGAACCGTGACGGAAGTGGTGCGATGAGTGATCGGCCGTCCCGTGACCGGGTCGATAATGTGCGAGTAACGCACACCGTCTTGTTCAAAGAAGTTCTTATAATCACCCGAAGTTGCCATCCCCAGATTATCCAGCGGAACGATTAGCTGGATGGCTTGTGTGCCAGCTTCGGGCTTTTCGATACCAATCCGCCAGCTTTCGCCCTTGTCGTTCTCACCCATGGCCACTAGATCACCACCAATCTCGACCATATAGTTCTCGATACCAGCGTCGCGCAGCTGTGCAGCAACCGCATCGATACCATAGCCTTTGGCAATCGCAGACAAATTGATCCCCACTCCTGCGTCTGATTTCGCAAGTGTGCGGGCCGCACTATCCAATATCAGTAGGCGGGCCTGACCCACCTGAGCCAACGCTGTTGCAATTTCAGCATCGGCAGGAACCGGGTCTTCGGGTTTGCGCGGGCCGAATCCCCACAACTCGATCAGCGGACCAAGGGTGACATCGAACGTACCACCAGACTTCTCATGCACCTCGTTTGCGGCTTCGATCACGAACGCAAACTCATCTGAAACCGGCATTGGTTCTGTGCTGTCTGAGGCCGAGAAGGTCGAAACCTCGGAATTCGGGTCCCAGTTTGACATCTTTGCGTTAACTTGTGCCAGTGTCTCCTGAACCGCCTGACCCAGTGCAGCTTCGTCCAGATCATCGCCGATAGCGGTAATGTTGAACGTGGTACCCATAGTCTCGCCAGACAGGCGCACCACATCAGGTTCCTTGTCAAACAGGCAAGCCGAAACGAACAACAACGAAGCCAAGGCAATCAACGGGCGCATGGGGCGATCTCCTGCGAGTAGTCTTGCCCGGCATATGCCAGCGGCCCTGTTCAGAGTCAAACCGGCGTCAGATCTTGAGCGGCAAAAACGCAAGGGCAAGAAGCCCAATCGTGGCTGGCACACCAAAGATCCATGCGCGTTTTTGCCAGCCTGAGGGTTGTTGTTTCCACACCATGCGGAAATTGTGACCACAGACAACGACAACAAACAAGATCAACGCAGCAACCGGCGGGGTCAGGTAAAGCTCGCTCAAGAACTTGGAACTCCTTGTAAAGTAGTCCGGTACTTCGGTTTTCGAATTTGCACCTATACAGCGCCTATCCCTGCGGTAAGGTAGAGAATAAGGACACTACCTGTGAAAGAGGAGACCGCCCATGGCCCCAAGCTCTTACCAGCCCCCGACCCGTGGCGACAAGGCCGCGAAGGCGACTCGCAGTCAGTCAGTTGAAACAAACCTGTCGCACACACAGACAACGGTTTCAAAACTGCTGGAAGGCAAAGGGGATGCTGTTTTTTCTGTACGACCCAACGATACGATCCATTCAGTTGTAGATATCTTACGGGAAAAGCGCATTGGTGCGGTTGTGGTCACGGATCAGAATGGTTCGTTGCAAGGGATCCTATCTGAACGTGATATTGTTCGCCGAATGGCGGAAACACCCGGTCAGACATTGCCTCAATCTGTGGCCGACCTGATGACGACTGAGGTCAAAACCTGTAGCCCAGACGACTATCTGAACGATGTGCTGAAAACTATGACCGAGGGTCGCTTCCGGCACATGCCTGTTTTAAGTGACGGCAATTTGCGCGGCGTTATTACTATCGGGGACGTAGTCCATTTCCGATTGAAGGAACTGGAATATGAAGCGCTTAGAATGAAACAGATGATTGTCGGCTAACTCTTAAGCCAATTCCCAGTCGATTCCGGTGTGACTCGCCGAGATAAATCGGACAGAACCGGGTGAGATTTCCGCGGCAGTCAGTCGGTCGGTGACGAATGCACCGGTGTCGATAGAAATGACGTCATTCTCAATCATGGGCTCGTCGACGATCGTATGCCCATGCACTACCCACTGCCCGTCTTTTCGACGTTTCTTACGAAATTGCGGGTGTCCCCAGAGGCAGGTGCTGTCTTGCTGTCCGTCGACCAGCTGCGACGGGTCAAGCGCAGCGTGAACAACGGTCACATTGCCACTTGTCCAGGTCAGCGGACGATCAAACAGCCAATCCACAAGGGATTGCCCCATCGCACCCCGAAGCGCTTCAGCGACGGCATCTGGATCAGAGAGTTCAATATCTGTCAGGTCAAATGAGGCCAAGGTCTGGGCACCACCATTGTGCAGCCAAACACGCTCCCATTTTCTTGGATCATGTAGAAACCCAAGCAACATGTCCTCATGATTGCCCTTAAGGCAGATCGCTTTCTTTTTCGAACGTGTGTCGAGGTGATGCAACTGACGCAACACCTGTGCGCTGTGCTCACCTCGATCAACGTAGTCGCCAACAAACACTGTGGGACAATCATCGTCCAATGCAGGCAAAAGCATCTGCAGGAGGTCCAGCCTGCCATGAAGGTCGCCGATGGCATAGAACTTCTCTGTCGGTGCCAGTGAGGATGTGCCTATTACCTGATCAGGTAGCGCTTGGGACGCAAAAAGCCTTTTGATCCATCCGGTTAGCATATCGCCTGTTACCTTCTGAGACAAAAACGGCGCAGCATCAGTCGAAAAATAGGGCACCGGAGTGCCTTTTGACTGATCAACTCTGAGAAAAAAATCGGTTCCAAAGGATGGAACCGATCAATACTGTCTATCCGCCGAAATCGTCGAGCATAATGTCTTCGCGATCCACGCCCAGATCCAGCAGCATGTTGATGACCGACTGGTTCATGATCGGCGGACCACACATGTAGTATTCGCAATCTTCAGGTGCGGGGTGGTTCTTGAGGTATTCTTCGAACAGAACGTTATGGATAAAGCCGGTGTAGCCTTTCCAATCGTCCTCGGGTTGGGCATCCGACAGAGCGACGTGCCATTCGAAATTGTCGAACTCTTTGGCCAGAGTGTCGAAATCCTCGACAAAGAACATTTCTTTCTTCGAACGCGCGCCATACCAGAAACTGATCTTGCGGTTGCGGTTCTCAAGACGTTTGAGCTGGTCAAAGATATGACTGCGCATCGGGGCCATACCAGCACCACCACCGATGAAGACCATCTCTTTCTCGGTCTCGCGAGCAAAGAACTCACCAAATGGACCCGAGATTGTGACTTTGTCGCCCGGTTTCAGGTTGAAGATATACGACGACATCTGACCCGGCGGGATACCTTCGGACCCCGGAGGGGGCGACGCCACGCGGACGTTCAGCATGATCATGCCTTTTTCATCCGGGTAGTTGGCCATGGAATAGGCGCGTTCGATCGGTTCGGCGACGACGGATTTGTACTGCCACAGGTTGAAGCGATCCCAATCCTCGCGGTACTCCTCTTCGACGTCGAAATCCGTATAAGCCAACTGGTGCGCGGGCGCTTCGATCTGGATGTAACCACCGGCGCGGAAGTTCACATCTTCGCCTTCAGGCAGGTCCAGTGTCAGGGCCTTGATGAAGGTTGCTACATTCTCGTTCGAACGAACGGTGCATTCCCATTTTTTGACGCCAAAGACTTCTTCAGGAACTTCGATATCCATGTCCTGCTTGACGGCAACCTGACAAGATAGGCGATCACCGCAAGCCGCCTCACGCTTGGTGATATGGCTTTCCTCGGTGGGCAGGATAGATCCTCCGCCCGAATGCACTTTAACACGACATTGCGCGCACGTCCCGCCACCGCCGCAGGCCGATGGGACAAACAGCTTCTCCGCCGCAAGCGTTTGCAGCAGTTTGCCTCCTGCGGGAACCGAGATAGTTTTCTCGCCATTGATGGTGATGTTGACATCACCGGTCGACACCAGCTTGGATCGGGCCGCCATAATGATGGCCACCAGCGCCAGAACGATCAGGGTAAAAAGGATTACGCCAAGGCTAAAAGTTTCCATTGCGCCCTCCTTACAGTTTCACGCCCGAGAAGGACATGAAGGCCATTGCCATCAGACCTGCGGTGATGAAGGTGATGCCCAGCCCCTGCAGGCCATCTGGAATGTCCGAATATTTCAGCTTTTCCCGAACACCTGCCATTGCGGTAATTGCCAGCGCCCAGCCAAAGCCCGAAGACAGGCCATAAGTCGCGGCCTCGGCAAAGTTATAGTCGCGTTCAACCATGAACAGCGAGCCGCCTAGGATGGCGCAGTTCACTGTAATCAGGGGCAAGAAGATACCCAGCGCGTTGTAGAGTGGCGGGAAGTACTTATCGAGAACCATCTCAAGGATTTGCACCATCGCGGCAATCACGCCGATATACGAGATCAGACCAAGGAAAGTCAGGTCCACATCCGGGAAACCCGCCCAGGCCAGCGCACCCGGTTTCAGCAGATAACTGAGCAACAGGTTATTGGTCGGCACAGTGATCGCTTGCACGACCATGACCGAGATACCCAAACCCAGTGCAGTCGAAATCTTCTTGGATACGGCGATGAAGGTACACATCCCCAAAAAGAAGCTGAGCGCGAGGTTTTCGACAAAGATCGCCTTTACGGCCAGAGAAATAAGCCCTTCCATCAGTGCGCCTCTACCTGCTGGATTTTATATTCACGTTCTTCGACCTGGTTCGGCTTCCAGGTGCGGAAAGCCCAGATCAGCAGGCCGATCACGAAGAAGGCCGAAGGCGGCAGCAACAGCAGACCATTCGGTACATACCAGCCGCCATTATTCACAGTTTGCAGGATCGTCACGCCGAACAGGCTGCCCGAGCCAAACAGTTCGCGGATGAAACCAACCAACATCAGGATCAGACCATAGCCGAGGCCGTTACCTACACCGTCGATGAACGAAGCAATCGGAGGGTTCTTCATGGCAAACGCTTCGGCCCGCCCCATAACGATACAGTTTGTGATGATCAGGCCAACAAAAACCGACAGGGTTTTCGATATCTGGAAAGCATAGGCCTTAAGGATCTGATCCACCAAGATCACCAGTGAAGCGATGATCACCATTTGCACGATGATCCGGATCGACCCCGGAATCTGGTTGCGCAACATGGAGATGAACATTGACGCGAACCCGGTCACGAAGGTCACTGCCAGCGCCATAACGAAAGCAACCTGTAGCGATGAGGTCACCGCAAGTGCGGAGCAGATGCCCAACACCTGCAGTGTGATCGGGTTGTTGTCGACGAGCGGATCGATCAACAGCTCTTTCTTGGTCTGGGACATCATAGATCTCCTGCTTGCAGTTTGGCCAGGAACGGGCCGTAGCCCGCATCGCCCATCCAGAATTTTACCAGGTTATCAACACCGACAGAGGTCAGCGTGGCACCAGCCAACGCATCGACATAAAAATCGGCACCAGCTGCGGGCTGAGATTTGGCGACTGTGATCTGCAGATCACCCGCATCGTCCCGCAGTTTTTTACCGTTCCACAGCGCTTTCCAGCGTGGGTTATCCACCTCGGCACCTAGACCCGGGGTTTCACCATGCTGATAGAACTGAAGGCCGTAGATATCGTTGCCGTTATTCTCCAAAGCAATAAAGCCATAGAGCGTCGACCAGAGGCCATAGCCATGCAGCGGAAGGATCACCTTTTCCAGATCACCGGCATCATCGCGCAGCAGGTAGATGACGCGATACTTGGCCTTGCGACCGATCCCGGCCGGGTCATCGTCCAATGCAACGCTTAGTTCCGGATCACTGGCAGCAGCGATATCATCAAACGTGGCAGGATCGAACTGGTCGTCCACGAAGTCACCAGCGGCAAGATCCAGTACATGCGGTTCAAACGCGGCGAAGGCTTCGGTTACATTTATACCGGGTTCATAAACACCCGCGACTTGCAAAACATTGACCTGCTTGTCCTTCAGCTTGTTCGCTTCCTGCACAGGGCGCAAGCTGACCGCAGCGGCTGATACGACCATCGACGCAACTAGGCATACAGCCACAGCGACGAAAATCGTCTTGCCAACAGAATCCGGCGAGGCCGCCAGAAACTTGGCAATCGCGCCTTTAGGTTCTTGGGATTGCGGATCAGACATGGCGACGCGCCCTCCGTTTGATATTTGCCTGGACGACGAAATAGTCGATCAGCGGTGCAAAGACGTTTCCGAACAGGATCGCCAGCATCATGCCTTCGGGGAAAGCCGGGTTCACCACACGGATCAACACAACCATGACACCGATCAGCGCCCCGTAGATGTAACGCCCAACATTGGTGTGGCTGGCAGAGACGGGCTCGGTGACCATAAAGGCCAGCCCGAAGGCATACCCGCCAAGTACGATGTGCCAATACCAGGGCATGGCGAACATTGGATTGGTGTCCGACCCAATCACGTTCAGTAGCAGGGTAAAGCCGATGGTTCCGGCCAGACATCCTAAGATCAATCGGTAGTTCGCGATCTTGGTCAGAAGCAGGAAGCCCAAGCCGATCATACAGGCCAGTGTCGATGTCTCACCGAAACTTCCTTGGATGGTGCCGTAGAATGCGCTGGACCAAGTGATGCCTTCGGCGGCCAGAGCCTGAACCCCCTCGGCTGCAGAAACAGCTAGGGCAGTGGCGCCGGAAAACCCGTCAACAGGTGTCCAAACCGAGTCGCCAGACATCTGAGCCGGATACGCGAAGTATAGGAACGCACGGCCCACAAGCGCGGGGTTGAGGAAGTTCTTGCCGGTCCCGCCAAAAACCTCTTTGCCGATCACAACACCGAATATGATGCCCAGAGCCACCTGCCACAGTGGTGTCGTTGCCGGCATGATAAGCGTGTAAAGCATAGAAGTAACAAGAAAACCCTCGTTTACCTCATGGCCCCGCACTGTCGCGAAGATCACCTCGAAGATACCGCCAGCAACCAACGTCACAATATAGATTGGCAGGAAGTAGAGCAGCCCGTGCGCTACATTGGCAAAGATACTGGACGGGTCCAGCGAGATGCCGAACATCTGCAAAAGGGCGATCCGCCAGCCTGTGGCCGCATCAGGTCCAAGCGCGGCAATTGCCGAGTTCGCCTGATAACCGGTGTTCCACATCCCCCATAGAATGCAGGGGATCGTGGCGATCACGACATAGGTCATGATCCGCTTCATATCCACATAGGACCGCGCGTGAGGGGCGACGGAGGTTACGGTTTTCGGAGTGTAGATGAAGCTTTCTACCATCTCGTAGATGGGAAAATACTTCTCGTACTTACCGCCTTTGGTAAAGTTCGGCTCGATCCGATCAAAGAAGCTGCGCAAACCCATTCGGCTCAGCCCTCCTTTTCAATCTTGCTAAGGCAGTCGCGCAGCGCCAGCCCGTATTCATATTTCGCCGGGCAGGCAAAGCCCACAAGGCCCAGATCTTCTTCGTCCAGCTCTAACGCACCAAGCGCTTGGGCGGTATCGGTATCCATCACCAACAGAGCGCGCAGCAGCTGTGTCGGCAGGTAATCCTGTGGCATCAGCTCTTCAAACGTGCCGGTCGGAACCATTGCGCGTCGTCCACCATTCAGATTGCTGGTAAACGCATAAAGCTTTTTGGCAAAAGCAGACCCCAGGACCGGCTGAACGGCAAATTTCGACGGCATGGGGAGAATCCAACCCATAGTGATCTGGTCGGGATCTTCGCGGATGATGGTGATCTGACGTGCAAAACGACCGAGATACGCAGTCGGGCCTTCAGCATGGCGTCCAGACAGGATCGAACCCGATATGATCCGAGCGGCTCCATCGACATTGACCTCATCACGGATCAGATCGTCAGTTGAGGCGCCCATGACCGTACGGATCAAACGTGGTTGCCGCGCACCCGGTCCGGCCAGTGCGATCACAACATTCGGATCAAGGTGGCCGGATTGCATTAGGCGTCCGATGGCAATCACGTCTTGATAGCCAATTGTCCATACCTGCTTGTCAGCGGCTAAAGGCTCTAGAAAGTGAATATGTGTCCCGGCCAGCCCGGACGGATGCGGGCCCGAGAAAGCCGCTGCCTCAACCTTAGGAAGATCAGCACCTGGGATGGCTTCTCCATCTTTGTAGCAAAGATAGGTTTTTCCTTCAGTCAGATGTGAGATTGCGACCAAACCTACCGTAAAGGCCTCTGATGCATCGGCGATTACCACGGCAGCATCTGCAGCCAGTGGATCGCTGTCCATCGCGGTGACAAAAATCGCTGCTGGTGTTGTCCCCGGTTCGGGCATCTTCGAATAGGGTCGCGTGCGGAAAGAAGTCCACAGCCCGGCCGCACACAGCTTGGCGGTGATACCAGCGCCTGAGACCGCATCACCAACGCCCGAGAAATCAACCCCGGTATCATTGACGTCGGATATTTCGATCACGACGCTTTGAAGAACACGCCGCGCACCACGGTTAACGGCAACAACTTTCCCACTCAACGGTGCGACCATCATCGCCTCTGGCGCATCCTTGTGACAAAACAGCGGCGTACCGCGCTGAACATCATCCCCTTCCTGAACCAACATGCGGGGTTTTAGACCTAGATAGTCCCCCCCCAGAACGCCAACACTGGAAAACTCAGGCCCCGGTTGGATGTTTTGCTCGGGCGCGCCTTCAATCGGCAAATCCAACCCTTTTTTTAGTTTGAAAGTTTGCATGTCGCTACGTTCTTCCAAGCCTCTGTCCTGCGCCTGCTGCTTGCCACCTTACAATGATGGCAACAAATATCACGATTTTTCCGATCAGTCCGGTCGCAAAAGCACTACAAACCGACCAGAATCCGCAAGCGTAATTCCGATCAAAGCTCCTTTACGCGGGGATGCACGCAAACGCAAACCTGTTACCGCTCTATTTCGAACCGGAAATTCACATTCTTATGATTCAGTTTCACATTGAGTGGATTTTTGCCCTCAATTTGTATGTCGCACCTAATGTTCATCCGGTGTAAGCAGCCTGAATGAAAGACGAAGATGATCTCGAGATATTTTTGGTCGCCACGCCCGGCCTCGAAGCGCCTCTGTATGCGGAAGCGATCGAGGGGGGATTTGGTAGTCCGCAAAAACTCGCGGGTGGTGTTGTTTGCCGTGGGGGCTGGCGTGAAGTCTGGCGTGCCAATCTTGAGCTAAGGGGTGCCAACAAAGTTCTGGTACGGCTGGGCAGTTTTCCCGCAGTCCATTTGGCGCAGTTGGACAAGCGGGCACGCAAGTTCCCTTGGGCCAAGTTCCTGAGACCCGATATTCCGGTAAGGGTCGAGGCAACCTGCCGTAAATCACGCATCTATCATGACAGGGCGGCCCGCCAACGTATTGAACGCGCCATTTCTGAGACACTTGGCGCGCCGGTCTCATCTGATGCCACTGTTCGTGTGCTCCTTCGGATCGAAAAAGATATTTGCACTCTGTCGCTGGACAGTTCCGGTGAGCCATTACACAAACGCGGCCACAAACCCGCCATTGCCAAGGCTCCGATGCGTGAGACCATGGCGGCCATGTTCCTGCGCGAATGTGGTTATGATGGATCTGAGCCGGTCTTGGACCCGATGTGCGGCTCGGGCACGTTTGTTATTGAGGCTGCTGAGATAGCGCTTGGTCTGATGCCGGGAAGATCACGTAAGTTCGCTTTCGAGAACTTTGCCAGCTTTGACCACGATGCTTGGCACGAGTTGCGCAAGCGGACTCAAACGCACGAAACCGAGTTGAAATTCTTTGGTTCCGATCGGAATGAGGGCGCAATTGAAGCGTCGCGTTCGAATGCAATGCAGGCCAATGTGGATCAGATAACCCAGTTTCAGCACCGTTCGGTCAGTGACATCAAACCTCCCACCGGGCCGACGGGGCTGATCATCGTGAACCCCCCTTACGGGGCCCGCATCGGTGACGAAAAGCGCTTGCGATCACTATATGGCAGCCTTGGCAAGGTACTCGCCAACCGTTTTCACGGCTGGCGTGTGGGCATCGTCACCACGACACCTGGACTTGCTCGCGCTACGCGCCTGCCTTTGCTCCCGCCCGGTCCGGTCGTCGATCATGGCGGAACCAAAATTCGGCTGTTTCGCACTGAGCCATTGAAGTGAGATGCGGTCCAATTCCCACTTGGACTTGTTGCGACGGTCGCCATTCTGCCCCCGTGGTTTACCCTATACCGATCTCAGAAATCCTCTTGCACATCCAAATCGCGAGGTATAGATCACCCGCCACGGTCGGAGTGTAGCTCAGCCTGGTAGAGCACTGTCTTCGGGAGGCAGGGGTCGGAGGTTCGAATCCTCTCACTCCGACCATATATTTCATAAATTACAATATCTTATAGCCAAGTCGATTGGTTTGCTGCGATGGCTACTGATGCGGGGCAGCACCGGGGCAGCACCAAAATAGGCCGTTTAAGTAGGAAAAAAGTCTTGCGATGCACCGACCCTCAACGTTGGCACTTCTGCAATTAGGGAAAGCAATGCCTCAGTGACGCTCCCTATTGCTGAGCTATGGAACTGCTTCACGGTCGCTCCGAATTATCGTCATCAAGTTTTTTGTAAGTCGCAATTTGGTTTAGAATTTCAACAAGATCTTCGGCCAGGCCTACCTCAGATGCTATGTCTTCAAGTACTGACCTATATTCAGCGATGACCTCTCGCGTAGATTCTCTCTGGCCGACATCAAACCAAGGATCCCCAGTTTTTTTATGTATCGCCTGATTGCAGCATCAACCAATGGATCACTTACCGTCGCCCCTCTGTTGCTAATTTTCTTTACACTTCTAACGGACAACAATTCATTACTCCTATTTGTCGACTACTAACTTCGGCTAACAGAAAACTGCCTCAACCATTAGAAATATCACCATCGAATGCAGTCTTTTCGTACTCGCAATGCGGTTCCGCATGCTTTTCAGCAACGAGTGTTGACGAACCGTCGGAATAGTATTTCTGACCCCAATATTGCATGCAGACATCGTATGGTGTGGCTGGTCGATCCTTCATGTACCAGAAGACCGCGACAGCACCCCAAAACAAACCAAATAGAAACGCTAATAATTCGTTCCTAGGCATCCCCGCCTCCTTATTGAGAAGCTGCTGTATGCCACTCCGCGATCGCGTCGTGCATCATCCAAGCCGACGGCGCCGTACACTTGGGCTCGGTTTCGCCATCTACGGTAAAATAGCACCACTCCTCATCGTCCATATACCATGTTCCAAGGGCTTCGCCGTCTACGAGGAGCACGTCGCCACGTAATTCGTCGTTGTGGTAGCCGCAAACTATGATGCCATGGCGGATTTGGGCCCCCTCATCGACCAAACTGGCTATCATCTGAAACTGCGCGCGCACGGCCGCCAAATCTGAGCCCGAAACTCGACCGACCTCAAATGAGTTGTATTTAAGCGTGCCTGTATATTGGTTTTCGACCTCGTCAGCTTCAACTTCGCAGGTCAAATTTCCGTGCGTTTCGGTTGCTATGCCCAATTTTAAACACTCCTGATTTCGAACGAATTCGGCTTACCTACTGTTCAATATGAATAACAATTCGTCGTTGACCCAACTGTGTTGCACCGAACCCGCGTGCTCTGCGGGATCAGCAAAGCCGGGTTCACAACATCCGGACCACGGAATGCAAATGTAGGCATTCGCCCGTCAGACTTCCCGCAAAGGAAAGTCAACTGATACCAGGTGACAGGGCCTGGCATGATATCGGCAAGCAATCCGCCGGCGTGGCTATCGCTGTCGATCACTTGGTAGCTGCCCTTGCAGTGCTGGCCTGCCTTCTTCATGCACTTAGCAGAGTTGGTCTTGCATTTTACCTGATTGAACGTCACGCCGCTTGGGCTGGAAATAGCCTTTACCTGTTGTGCGGCCGCGAATTGTGGAGCCGCAATCAGCACGGCGGCCAGAAATACCAAAACTCTCATGTTATCCTGCTTTCGAATGCGCAATAATTTTCTTCTCAAAGGTTCAACCTAGCCACAATACTTGGCCCGTCTGAGCCGTGATTTAGATGCGGGTGTCTCTAAATGCCTGTATCGGCCACCAGAGTACCGGGCGCAGTCTAAAGCGTGTCCTGCGGCGATAACGGCGGCACTAAGGTTCCCACCGTCGACATAGCAGGTGCCGATATGACGGTCTCCATTCATCTCGCCGGTCAGATCACATCGCACTGATTTGCCTTGCAGATAATCTATCATCCACTGCTTGCCTTCCCGCCCCTCTTGGGTTTCGAGCTCGGGTGCATCAACGCCTTCAAAGCGTACGGGCGTTCCTTTCCTCCCATTGAGAACAATCGTATCAGCGTCGCGAACATGGATATCGGAAGACACAATTCCGTCAGAACCGCAGGCGGTGAGCAAGGCAATCAGGCAGACACAACGTTTCAAGATGGTTTTCCTTGCTTGGTGGCCTCGGTCCGACGTTCTGCGCGCTGATCCAACTTCTTGTTCACCCACCAGGTAAGCACTTTACCAATTGAGATTCCGATGAACACACAAAGCACCAAAACTAGGATGAGTTCAATCACTGGCAAGTCTTTCAAAAGCAATTATCGATATACAGCTACGCCGCTACACCCGTAGGAGCAACCCATTAGCACTAAAGGAATATTCTTCCTTCTTCCCAATGATGACGTGGTCGTGAATGACAATGCCCATAGTATCGCAGGCGTCCTTTATACGTTCGGTCATGACAATATCGGAGTTACTTGGCGTTGGGTCGCCAGATGGGTGATTATGGACGAGGATGAGCGAACTAGCGTTCAGTTCCAGAGCTCGTTTCACGACTTCACGCGGGTATACCGGTACGTGGTCAACGGTGCCCCTAGCCTGTTCCTCATCAGCAATCAGAACATTCTTCCGATCCATGTAGAGAACCCGGAATTGCTCAACCTCGCGATGCGCCATTGCGGTTCGGCAGTAGGTCACCAAGTCTTCCCACGACGACACAACATCCCGCTTCATTATCTGTGCCTGCGCCATTCTGTGCCCGAAGGCTTCAACAACGCGCAGGTGATAGAAAACCCAGTCGTTTGCCCCATCCACCTTGAGAATGCGATGTTTTGATGCCGCGATAACACCGTTTAGGTCGCCAAACTCTGCAAGCAGGCGCTTCGCCAATGGCTTAACATCGATCCTCGGGATTGCGTTGAATAGCAACAATTCCAAAAGCTCATATTCTGGCATTGGATCGTGACCGCCTTTGAGAAAGCGTTGCCGCAGTCGCTCACGATGTCCCCAATAGTGAGGCCGGTTAGCCCCGTCGTCGTCTTTAATCAGGCCGCCACCAGCAGCATTCTTTCGTGAAAGTCGGTCTCGATAGACGTATGACGGCGGATGTGCAGGTTCGGTGACGGCGTCAGGTGGAGGAGAACGTGCGTACAGCTCCTCCAATCCCTTCAATTCTTCCTCAGAAAAGCCACCTTGCCCATCATGCTTAACTAGCTTGCCGAACCTCTTCTTATCGCGGCCTATGGCCTCTTTCAGGTTCTCCAATATCGCCGACTTTTTCACCGCTACCGCTCCATGCACCAATCCCTAGACCATGCCCAAAGGTTGGTTAATGAGTGGTAAAGGTGTCTGACCTTGCGGAAGATTACGGTAGGTTTCACCACACCTTTCTAGTTGGGCGGAACTTAGATCAAGAGCCTCTGATCAGGATCGTGTGTCGGAGAGATTTGTGCCGATGGTGGTTTTCCAAGTGCACGATCGAGGTCTAGAAGGCCGTACCGCGAACCAACGAAGATGTTGTGAAGGATGTTTTGAAAGAAGTGGGATACCGCCAGCGCCTTTGTCTTTGCCCCACTCTTTGCCTGGATCTCCACATTTCCAGCGTGCTCGAAAAGCTCTTCCAGCGCATTGAAGCCTTCGTTGACAATACGTTCGTTCAAGAGGCGCGGATATCGAGCCAAAACGTTTCTTCGAGCCCGCGCGATCTCCCGTCTCAGCAGCCAATCGTGCGGAACTGTGTCAGGACCTTTCGCCATCATCGTGCGAATTCTAAAGAACGCATTTCCTAGGTTGTAGAGATCGTAGATGAAGTCAGACGCCCTACAGCACTCATCAGACTCACTTCGATTGAAAGTCTCAAGAAGCATCAGAGCCGCGTCGGCATATTCTTCAGCCGATCGATTTAGGCACTTCTCTGTTGAAATATACATCTGCTCGCCCCTTTCGGCTGTTCGCTCTTGGCGAATCATTCGCAGATGAATTTTTGGAGAAAAATAGCGAAGTTGGGGGTAATTTCTCAAAACTGCGTCATGCTTAGGCGCGACAAAATAGCTGCACCAATGCCCCTAGCGCACAACACAAAAGCGTGGTCTGTCTCCCCATATGCAATTTGGGGTTGTTTCACTCCTTATGCAGCCTCAAAAGCTTGTCATTTTTAACCATACTAAGAACAAAGGGCATGAAAATCGTGTCGATAAAGATGATTAAGGACCCCATCCACGGGTTCGTCGAATTCGAAGGTGAGATCGAGCATCACCTTAAAGACCTACTCTCGGATCCTTTCTTTCAGAGACTACGCCGCGTTAAGCAGCTTGGCTTTTCAGACTATGTCTTTCCGTCGGCCGCGCATTCTCGCTTCTCACACTCTCTAGGTGTTTACGCTGTCGCTAAGCGCATGTTGCCAATCGTCGAAAGGGATGCCAGCAACGGCAAATGGTCTGAAAAAGGCAGGGATTGTTTAGCCGCCGCCTTGTTGCATGATGTTGGACACGGAATGTTCAGCCATGCCTTTGAGAAGGCAATGAAATTCTTTTTCGAGCGCAATCCCCATTTGGAGGAAGAGTGTCCAGCGCTAAGAGATGCTGTCGATCACGAAAAGGTAAGTCCAAAGATCATTGAGGACTCTTCGATTGGTGAACACCTAAATCGACTTGGAGGTGATAGTTGTGCAAGCTCGGTTGCCTCAATGATCCAAAAGTCTGACAAGGGCTGCATATACACATCGATCGTTTCGGGCCAATTGGACGCAGACCGGATAGATTATGCGAAGCGTGATCCCTATTTTGCCGGCGTGTCTTCCGGCAGTATCGATATCGACTGGCTAATTCGAAACCTGAGAGTAGGTAGCAACGGATCAGGTGAATTCCTGTACGTCAACAGCAAGGCATACATCTCACTTGAGCAATTCACAGTGACACTGTTCCAGCTCTACCCAACAATTTACCTGCATAAGCGAACCCGCGGCTTAGAATACATGTTTGCGCTACTGATTAGCCGCGTGTTCGAACTCATCGCCGACGGGAAGGAGTCTCAAGCAGGGCTTACTGCAGCGCACCCTTTCGTAAAGTTCATGAAAAACCCTAGCAGCCTGGAGAACATACTTCTCTTGGACGACACTGTTTTCTGGGGTTCGTTGAACCTGTTGCAAGATGCTCCCGATCAAACAGTTGCGGCGATGGCGAACCGGTTCGCTTCAAGAAAGATTCTGCCGATGCTGGACGTCTGGAAAATGGCAGACGAGGTAGTATCGTCGGGAGCGATTGCTTCTGCTCTTCCCGCGGCAACGAGGGTACAAACCCTCGACAGTGTTTGCGGTGAAGTTTGTCTGGAGTTGCAGAAAGACGAGGCCCTTTGGGGCTCGGACTGCTACTATGACACATACGGGCGGCCGATCTACAAACGGAAAGGCACTTTAGGAGGGGATCCTCAGCAAATAAACGTCGAAGTTGGGGGGCAAATTGTTGATATAGCCTCCATTTCGCCCCTCGTCGCCAGCGCTGCTTCCTTCAATATCCATCGAATTTACTACGACGATCAGAATGAAGACAAAGAAGCCCTTCTTAAATCAAGGATCAAAGATTTGCTGCAGACTAAGCTAAACGGTTGATAGGTCGTTTTATCTAAGATCGAAAGTTCCACGCCACCGCAAATTTCTTCGCGACCGGTGCGCGGGCCTTCGGCACAAATTCGATCTATACCCCAGGGGGCGGGGTCCGAGTATTCCGGGCCCCGCACTCTGTCGGAGAAGCCAAAGCCTCTCAGACTTTGGTTAACTCCAGCGCTAGTTCGAGCGCCTGTTTGGCCTTTGCGCTGATCTCTTCGTTCTCAGATTTTGCAAGTCTGTCCAACTCTCTGAGGGATTTGATCATGTACTCGTGGCTCCCGTTGATCGCAATGCCTTCCAGATCGTCGATCCAGTCCAGCGACGATGCAGTATCTTCCGTCTCCCTGTAACTGCACTCCGAAGGCATGGGCGCCACTGAGATTGCCAAGGCGCTAGGGATTGGGCGGGCGTCGGTTTACCGGATTTTGGCGAACAACTGAACCGAGCATGGTCTGAATACCGTCCAACTTAGCCAAGATAAGAGTACGTTAGCTGCGGGCTAGATTGATTGGCGATCAATCCTACAATTTGAGACTAAACAGCTATCCGGTCTGGCAGCATCAAATTTGATCGGAGTTAGTATCAGTAGAGAAACGAACAGGTTGCTGATCTGGTCGCGTTCTCGTAGAGCCTCGTTGTGCTACAAAATTGCCCGGTGACAAATCGAAAATACCGTGCGACAAGCTCCTAGGAGGGCAAAAATGGGTGTCATAGTCGAAAGCGATCGCGTGTCGGCCGTGTTGATCGGAGCGTTCAACCCGTCGATATTTCACCCCAGTTGGCTAGCATTGAATGACCTTATCTCGTCCGAGTCCTTGGATGCAGCTGAACTACAAGTTTCTCATCCAGACCTCTCGCGATTCGATGCCAACTTTATGTCATTTGAAGTTCAAAAGAGCAGGGTAATTATCGGATGCGAGGCGGACAAAGACGGCCTTGTTTTCGATATGGTAAGGTCGATTTTCGGAGAACTGTTAACACACAGTCCGGTGTGGCGCATTGGAATAAACAGATCATTTGAGATACTCTGCGGCACCGAAGAAAAGAGAAATGAATTGGGTAAGAGGATGGCTCCACAATCGGCATGGGGTAAATGGGGAGAGGAAATCGCGTCTGCGCAGGGCACGAAGCACGGCGGCATGCAACGACTCACAATGAGACAAATTCCCCGACATGATGGTCGAGAAGGCCACTTCCAAGCAGACTTGCGCCCAGGATCTTCCAGTCAGGACCTTATTCGGCTAGACTTTAATAGTGACCTTGTGGCTGGCAAAGAAGAGTCAGTTGAGGGGGCCTTAAAAGCTACAAATCTAATTGAAGAATGCTGGCAACTTGACTTAGCTAAAGCGAAAGAAGTTTCCAACGAGATTGTTGAAATAATTGAGGGTCTATAAAGTGGTCAGTTCAAGCGCTGCATTGCAAGACGAAGGCATCTATCTGGAGAATCCTTATCGCGCTTCCCCGATAACCGACACCGATACCGTTCCAAACGATGATATCCAACAAGGCAATCTTCCATTAAACTTTCTGATCGAGAAGCAGTTGCACTTTCCAGCAAGCTTCTTCGGAAAGGCAAACCCCTTCCATCCTCAGTCGAGTTGGGAAGGAATTGTCACTTCTGTCGAGAATGGCACAATCCGTGCAAGGTTGCACTCAAGAGATATCGCCAATGACGATCATATCGATGAGGTTGAAATAGATATCCATCAGGTTAACACCGGTGATCGGGATTTGGTGGTTGAAGGCGCGCTATTTTATTTAAGTACCGGGAAGATCAGCATCAAAGGTGGAATCCCTCAGCCCTCAGTAAGCATAGTCTTTCGAAGGCAGCCAAATTGGACAAAAAGAGATGTGGAGCGACGCGATTCCATTTCTGCGGAGCTACTTGAAATTCTACACGGTGTAGATTGATCGCAGCTACCAAAATTGCATGAAGCTAACATGCGTGACGCGCCCGCACCCGATGAGCTGGAAATTTCCCTGTTTGGTCCAGCATATGGCGAGGCCATTGCAGTCCACTATGGTGATGGTCAGTGGTTTTGTGTCGATAGTTGCCTCGAAGCCGATACTGGTAGACCCGCATCACTTTCTTATTTGCAAGGGATTGGGGTCGATCTATCCAGACAAGTTAGCCACGTCGCCCTGACGCATACTGATGGCGACCATGTCCGCGGGATATCTCGGCTATTTGAGGCTTGTAGTGACGCTCAACTAGTTGTCCCGTTTGCTCTCGATGACAGGCATGCGATTGCCTATCTAGCAAGCTATTGCGAGCCCATGAGCCCCAAGCTCTCTGTCGGAACCAAAGAAATTGTCCAGTTGCTGCGAACTCACGGCTCAAGAAAGGGTGGAAAGGCCATCCACTACGCCAGTCAAGATCGTCCTGTTTTTGCCACTGCAGCAAGTAGACTGACTGCCCTAGCACCGGATGATGTTTCCTTTCGAAAATTCATTGAATCTGTCGTACCGCATATTCCTGAAGCAGGTAGTGCAGGGCGTCAACCGCCGAAGCTCAAACCTAATCACTCTTCCGTTGTTTTCTTGCTCGAAACCCTCGGCGCATCTTTCCTCTTCGGCGCTGACCTTGAAGAAGAACCGGGTAAGGGCTGGACCAGGGTGGTTGAAAACTCTGTTCAGTTTCGGGCAGCGAACAACTTTCGAGTTTATAAAGTTGCGCACCACGGCTCCAGAGGTGCTCATTGTGAGGACTTGTGGAGAACATTGGATCAACCAATTTCTATCCTTGCCCCATTTGACTATGGGCGGCACAAAATCCCGGGCAAAGAAGAATCAAAACTCATCATAGATCGTTCAAGCCAGAGCTATTCCACTTCTTCGTTCAAGACGAAAACCGCAAAAAGAGCTTCCACGGTGGACCGTCAACTCCGCTTACATCGAATTAGGCGCAGTAGTGCTTTTCCGTCGAGTGGCCACATACGCTATCGAATGTCACCTGACGGAACTGAGAAGGTTGAACTTTTTGGAGGCGCAACAAAACTTGCGCAGGTCTCCTAGCTACGTCATTACCGGGATCCCGTGGCGAGGCGCATTGAATAGCGGCACCAGCTTCAAGAAAACACCCCATCTCCGTCCGCTCCCGACGCCGCAGTCCGCATTGACCGCTCCAGTTTGCGGATCTCCCGGCCAAGCTGCTCAGGCGTCATCTCGTGAGGCTCACCGTCCGAGCGTCGCTTTGCACCGCATTTTGGTCCGTTTGCTTGTTTCGCCCAAGCGTTTCTCAAACCCCGCATTCGGGCTTCTTTGAAGTACTCGCTGTTAATAAACGCCTGATGCTTCTTGCTGTGCCTCATTCTGCACACCCCCGCATGAAGTATTTTCCATACGGACAATGTGTCTTTTTGCTAACGAAACACCCGTGGTTGGGGCCGGGCAATTTACATGCCCGTTCCCCCCGTAGGGGGTAAATTGCGTCAATTGTGTAGTTGATTGTTTTTAAAGGAAAAAATGACGCCAATTTACAACTAACATCGCGAATCGATGTCAATTGGTATAGGTTTCTTGTCAACTCATTGAAATCAATAGAGAAAAGGAATTTACGTCTTGAACTACCATTGACGTAAATTGCTACAAACCAACCAACGCGCATCGGTACGAAATAGCGAATTCGCTTGGTCTCAAACCCTACATTAACCATGCGCGCCGCCCTTATCTTCGGACAGAACGTCCGGAGTCCAAGTTAAGCAGAGGGAGGGCTTTCCACCTCTTGGGGTCTTTTTCTCTTCAAGTTGTAACACGCCGTTCAGCCCATCGCGTACGGTTCGCACGCCACCTGCAATCGCTATCCTCAACTTCGGATCGACTGCGCGACGGCTCGCAGATTGTGTTATGCTATCCGACAGAAACCGCTCTCCTAGATATCCGGCGACCTGTGAAACCGCTACAACATCGCCGCCCTGTAGAGCCTCTAGCGCTATCTCGCGAATTCGTACTTGAGTTGCGTCCTCGTCATTGGCTCTCTTGATCGCCGCGGCGGCTTTCAGTTTGCGTAGATCAACAGCTTCAAGAACCGGAGCATAGTCGCCTTCAATGCGATGCCTCTCCTGGTGCGGCAGCTTCATAAACTCATCAATCGGCAGAGCATCGCCCTCCGAATAACCTTCACCGTTTCCAACTAATATTGATTCCCGTTTGAACACCTGCGGTTTTGTGGGCTTGCGCGAGTGAGACACCTTTGCGTAGTCGAGGCGAATTAGCTGGTCTTCTTCCGTCACACCCCAATCTTTTTCGTCGCCTGTGCCGGTGACATTGACCAGAGTAAAGGCGCTACGCACCTTCGCAACGGCCGCGAAAGAGCCGCGACCGGCGCCCATATCACCCTTCGCGTCGCGAGTGTGTTTGGCTGTATGGTGGATGACAACGATGGTGATCTTGCAGTCGGACGCGATCTCTGCGAGCGTCTGAAACACAGCATCCATGTCTTCGCTGTCATTTTCATGGGCCCCGGACGCCAAACCGACTTGGGGATCAAGGTAAACCAGCTTTACGTTGTGTTCTCGGATAATCTGCTTCAACTCGTCTACATCTGGTGAAGGCACAAGCGGCCCTCGATCTCTGGGCCGGTGTAGGAGCTTTAAGCTGCCATGATCCAACCCGGACCAAAGAAGAATATCATGTTGAGTTTTTTCGATTTTGTGGTGATGCATTATCGAGATTAGGCGTCGGTTCATCTCATCGTAGCTGTCCTCTGCGTTGTAGATCAGCACTGAACCCGTAATGTGTACCTCTTCCAAAGGGTCGATATTCAGTTTCTCTGGGCAGCCAGACGCAACTAAAAGAGCGTCACGCAATGCAAATGCCGATTTGGATACGCCGGGTTCACCAATACACTGCACAACGTCCGCCAACGGTAATCGGGGCTTGATTAGGTGCTGGCGTCTTGGGATCGGGCCGATATCATCAATCGACCGCACGCCCCTCAATTTAGAAAGCTTGGATCGTCGCTCGCATGAGCTTTCTGAGAACATATCCCGGATCGCCGCATCACCAGTCAGCTGTTCTATTGGAATCTGATCCGACTGATCGACAGGCGAAAAGTAATCGTGCTCTGTGCGGACCAGCCTATAGTTCACTCCGCCGTGTGCCTGACTCGAGATTTGGGCGGGATTATCAGTGTACACAATCGCAATGTTTGTTCCGCCGCCATAGTCTGGCTCCAGAGGATCGGCACATGTCCTTTTGTGGAACGCTTTTCTGTTCGCCAGTATCTCCGTCACGGTCGCACACGTGCCATCATCGAATTGGATCTCGAATTCACCGGACAGCTCTTCGCGCTCGACTGCGCGTTCCATCTCGCTCGCCGCTCTGACAGAATTCGAACGGTCTCTTGTTGATAGGCGGAGCCTCTCTTCTTTCCATTCCTGACGTACAGCAGCGGCCTCGGCCCTCTTGCCATCTTTGATCGCGGCTTCGGTTTCTTTGAGCGCTGCTGCCTCGGCGTCATTCAAACCGGGCAAAGCTGTTGTGTTTAACAAACCGCCTTCAGAAATAGCCGCGGTGCGTGGCTGCCTGTACTCAAGCATGTCGCGAAGAATGGCATCCGCTTCATACACAACCCGGAAAGGGGAAGTGGCTGATCGATCAATCAGCGTCCGCGTCATCACGCGTCCAGACTTCGAAACTTCACCCCAACCCCAACCGGACAGAACAAGTCGGTCATGCAGCCTTTGAGCAAAGTCGGTGACGTCAGAGCCATCCGCCGCGACAAAGTATAGGTGTTCGCCAGCGGATCCAGTTTCGTGCCCTGTGAGAGGGTTTTCGATGCCAGTTGAGGCGGAAGGTCGACTAAGGCAACCGGCTCCCTGAAAGCCGGAGAAGACGGATTGCAAAACCGCATCTACCCCACCCGCTTCCGTTAGACGCTGGCGAATAGCTTCCGGATAAGTCTTTGTGTCCAGATCCAGGCACATGAGCGAAGGAGCTGGTTTTGCGACAAAGCAGTCCGATGAACGGGAGACCTCGGCTTCGCCGTTCTCGACATCAGCTTTTGTACCCAAGCGCCACTCAAGCCCGTCAAGAACAGGCACGCCGGTGACGATCGCTTCACTTGTTTTGAGATCAATCAGGACGTTTCTAAACTGCTCAAGATGGTCTTTAACCGATCCCGAAGAACCCTCCAAACGAGCGATACCGCGCGATAGTGCGCCTCTGTGCGCCGCTCTAGGCGCACCAGTTTCATCAGCCTCGTAGGTCTTAGTTAGAGCCCCCTGAGCGTTCTCGACAATGGTATATGAAATCGGAAACACGCTTGCTTCGAAGGCATCAGTATTGTATTGTTCTTGCACGATTATCTCTTTCTGGCGTGCTTGCGGTAACGACGCGGCACGCCTTTTCTTTGTCCGCTAGTTGTTGTTGACGACAAGCCGGAAAGAGCGCGTCTTTCTTTGACGTTTTGCCTCTTTTCGGGCTGTCAGTTGGACCGCTTCGGACCGCTCTATTAGCCGGAGAACGCTTTCGACCGTGATGACCGCCTGACTTCCGCCTGGCACGGTCCTTACATCCAGTTCATCGTGAAAAATCCGGTCTTCCAGCGCGTCTGGATGCAGCCCGAGAATGCGGCCTGCATTCCGGACTGATACGAATTTGCATTCCTGCCAAGGCACAATCGCCCGTCTTACCTCGCCCATTCGATGCTCCTGTCAACTTCGTAGATCGACTTTCGGCCACGAAGTTTTTGACAAACAGAGCGATCTTTTGCGTACTTTTCTGACTTTTTGTGCTCTTCCCAAAACTTGTTGAATTCCTGCCAGAGCGTGACGAGGCTCTGGAAGCCGAGTTGGTCTTGTACCTGATTGCGATATGTGGCGACGCCTCTGTCGTAGGCGCTGCGAATAAAACTAAGATCGATATCAGGGCCGAGCAATCTGACAACGTGCTTTAACGCGCGAGTGTGTTTGATGGTCGGATCGAGCTTCTTTTCTTCGTTGACCAGAAATACAACGATCAAGCATAGCGCTCGATCAGTTCCTGGTCGCCCCAAACGTCTTGGAGGGAATTGCTTCTCGAAATCTGCGCGCAATGCCATCCCAGTGCACGAGACGAACATATCCATCATTACATTGTGCAACTGGCCAATATCGCTAGTGGATTCAACGCCCGAAGACTGGGCTTCACAATTCAGCGCTGCTTCGGAGATCAAATTCCACTGCCGTTCAGCGCGGGCGCCAATAGCGAACTTTTCAATCAACTCATCTAGAGTTGAGCCAATAAACGGAGGATGTGCCATAGGAGTCCTTTCCGATTGCCGGGCGATTGTGTTTCTGTTCAGTCAGCGAAGATGTGATCGAGCAGTTCGTCGTCTTCGGAGGCAGCGGGGTCTAGATGCGTCTCGTTGATCTGTCGGAGCACTTCGAGAACCTGAGACGCCCGCACACCGTACTTCTGTGTGATCAAGCGGCTTGAATGGACCATTTCTGCTGGATTGAATTCTTCCAGAATGTTGGCGAGCAGATCCGGATCGTTGGCAACTGATGCCGTGAGCTTTTCAAGCGCTATACGACGCGTTTTCACACTCAAGTTGCGCAAACCATCCGCAACCCAGCCAGTGAGAGCGACAGGCACCGCCATACGTCCCTGACCAACAGCCCGAATATCAGCAGACGCGCGTCTCGCTGTGGTCGCAGCGCCCCTCTGAGCCTCCAAGCGCGCCATTGACTGAGCAGTTCCCGATCGGCCGGCTGCTGTCGTGCGTCCCGGTGTTGCGGCCTCCAGTTGCCGGAAAATATCTTCAAGCACTTCGAAGGAGCGGAATTCCTCGCCAGGCCAAAGCTCTTTTGCGACTTCTCTGACCTTCGGGTCATTCAGATTGTTGACCATCGCCTTTGCGTTCCAGCGCGGTTCGCCTTCAAGCGTCGTTGAGAAGCGACCTTTGCTACTACCCGCGCCGCTGCTGTCGATCCACTGCCAGAAACCGGCTCTGAGGTCTTTTCGCGCAGACTCGGTGCCGCCAGCGCGCTTGATCAGCTGGTGCGTTCTATCGGCGATACTGCCGCTGTCAGAGCCACGAACAAGATTGTTGATACTGCCGACGACATCTTCCGATGCATACCGGGTGTACTGGCCTTCCGGAGCCTTGCCACCGGGGGTGATATCGCGCCGAAGCGTTTCGGCATTCTTTGTGGCCGTATCCAACATACTGCTCGATGCGCCAGCCTCTTCGAGCGCTCGGCGCGTTTCCGGGAATTGCTCAAGCTGTACATTGTAGTCGGCCAAGAACCGAGACAGAGCCTCTGGTGATTTGAACGCACCACGCCGCTGCGCGTCGGACACAAGCTGATCCTGGAGCGCACGACGGACTTCCGGCGCGTCACCGGCTTCTGCCATCAATCGCGAAAAATCCGTTTCGCCCGCATTGGGGCGCACAAACCGGCCGGGCACCGCTTCATCCGGAAGCTGGTAGCCCCGCAGATCCGTTGCGCTCGTACCGCGGCCTGTTTCCGCCAGTGTGCGACCGATTGCATCAGGCTCTTCAAAGCGGCGACCAGCTTCGGCACGCAGGCGCCGGGCTTCGTCGAGCGCCTCCATGCTCTCGCCGCTCAGCTCATCACGCAAGAAGTTCTCCGCCTCGCTCTCATACGCAGAGAGCATTCGCTTTTGCTGCGGGGTCGTAGAAGGGTTGCGCTTCGCTTCGGCCAATCCTGATCGGACGCTGCCAACCTGAGAGGCCGGGCCCATGACGGGAGAGCCGTTCGCATCGTCGGCCATAATCAAGGCGACCAACTCGTCGGTTTCATCGTCGACAGATGGCGCCAACTCCCGCACCGTTTGAGTTTCTTCCGGAAGGAAACGACGAACCGTGTTCAGTTCTTCGCTTTCAAGTCTTGCGGTCAGGTCATCAAACCGTTGTCGAAGCCTCGACAGGTCCACCAGTTCGCCGGAACTCTCAGCCCTTTGCATCAGATCAGAAACTTCCTGCAAAGCGGCGTCACGGGCGTTTTGAAGTTCAGCCCGGATAGCGGCGCCACGCCCCGCAGCGGTCATTTCTGGAGTGACGGCCTGCAAGGCTTCGTCGAAACGGCGCTGTGCATTTTCGGCGGCTTGCATGGAATCTGTTAGTGCCGCCTCGATGCCTTGATCCAAATTGGTTCGGAAGCGTGCGGGATCGCCGTTTGGTGCAAGTTCATTGACCCGAGCGTTCACCGCAGCGTTGTTGTCTCGTAGACGCCTGTTCTGAGCCCCGGCATAGTTCGCAGACGTATCCTCCGCGAAGGTCTGCAGACCGATATCTCCGGTCCGCTCTCCAATGCTTGCCTGGTAGCCCGGGACTGCCCTCTCCAAATTGGTCTTTGTTCGCAGCCTATCGGCCAGATCCGAAGTATCGACAGGTTGGCTGGCATGTTTGATGGATGTTGCAGCGTCGATCACGTCTTCGGCGATCATTTGGCGTGCTGCGTCGTCTGCAAGCCCCGGATTGGTAACGCTGCCGACAATTCTCCGAATTGGCTTGGTAAGCGCGTTTAGAGCGGATATGCCGGCCGAGCTCAAAAGCGAACCCAATAGGTCGGAAGCTGGTGTGCCTTTTCCATCCGGCGTTGCAATTTCATTTGCAGTTTGGGCACCAACACCAGCCGAAGTCGCCAGTGCGATCTCTTTGTTAGCCACCTTTGAAGCGGCACGGCTCATCGCCCCCGTTCCACGTTTCACGAGATGGGTTCCGAGTGCTAGCGGACCGGCGGAAGTGCCGATTTCCTCGAATACCCTTCGCGTATAGCGCTCCCCGCGCGTACGTGGTTCAAGGGGCCCATCGCGGTCGATCCCGAGCATTTCCACGAGCGCTGCGTCAGTGATCTCACCGGCGGTCTCGTTGATGTTCTGACCGCCACCACGGGGCGCGATTGTACCTTCGTCTGTCTCGACCGGATCGGTCAGATAATCGATCGCGTCCCCAACCCCTGGTAGAAAGGTGAGGCCGTGTACAAACCCCTTCTCGATATCTCTCGCGTGTGGGTCTTGTTTTATTTGAGAAATGGGCCGAAAGCCTTGTGTTCCCGGCGCGAGGTTAGGCACCATAGACGAGGCGTTCAGCGCATCCCCCAATACCCCGGCCAGATTGCCAGCACCTTCCGCCGCCCCTTCAATAGCTAGTGTCGGATAGCGCACAATTGGTTCGACATAATCGACCATGATCGCTTCGAGTGTGTCTCGGTCGATCCCGGCAGTTTGCCCATCGAGGATCTCGTCGACTTTCACCGGATCGATCGTCGAATAACCGGGCGATGTGTATCCACGGTTCCCGTTTGGCGTCTCGTAGACGACACCTCCCTTGTCATCTTCCATGAGGACATTGCTGCCCTGTGGAAGGCGTCGCTTTGGTGGTGCTGATTGCGGTACAATGGAAGTTGCGTCGTTTGATCCGTGCGTCGAACTGGCAATTTCAAGGAACCTTTTCGCTCCAGCACTGTCCCCGGCCGCATCTGCTTGACGGGCCGCTTGCATCAGCTGCTCATAGGTAGCCATATCTCACTCCAAGCCGTATTTTCGGAATAGTTCGGCGTCGCTCAAAGACTGAGGGGCACCCGCGTCGGCTGGTGCAGGTGACGTTTCACCGCGTAGCTGCGCGCCATATGCCATCCGGTCATGCAATTGCGGCTCCAGAGCATCCAGCACAGCGAGAACTTTTGAGTTGCCAGCGATGCCCCCATCATAGAGGCCAAGTAGCCGCTCCAATTCGCGGACGTTAACTTCGCCCTGCGGATCCTGTGCCTTCGCCTGCAGATATGCCATTTCAAGCGCGTAAGCTGCCGCTTGTGCGAAGGCCGGATCATAGTCCCCCGAAGCTCCAATACTAGCGGCTAGCGCTCGGGCCTCCTCGACGGAATCGATCGTTCCAAACGCGGCTCCGGCTTCGTCCGCCGCGGCGACCAAATCCTGTGCAAGACCACGGATCATGCCCGGGATTCCCATAATGCCGGGGTTCTGTTCCAAGAGTTCACGGAACTCGCTAACTCTTTCGAGCCCATATTGGGCCTCTGCAATGATCGCATTCCCTCGCGTGACGTTCGAGGTTGTCGCCCCGAAACCTTCCGACGTGTCGCTGATTTTGCCCGTAACGGTACCTTCTGGCAGAACTCTTCGAGTCTGCGTGTCGACCCAACGTCGTTGTTCAACATCAAACTCGGCTGTACCGGTTTGCCCGTCCGGAGTGCGATAGGTCTCCAGTTCCGGAGCGGCTTGGGCGCCTCGATTTATGTATGGCTCTTGGCCGATGGCATCTGCTCGGGTCGCGACGCGAGGTCCGTCTGGCGTCTCAATCGTTTCGACATTGACGTCGCTCCGGCGTTCTTCCAGCAAGTCTTCGGTGTCAAACAGCCCGTCGCGAATAGCTTCCAGCAGCAATTGCGCTTCGACTTCGTCTTCGGACAACGGTGGGGCGGGGGCCCCGAGGTCCGCACCAGATTGAGCAGGGAACGCGGGGATTCCAAGTTCCGCCGCGATCTCAGGAGATATTCCGGGCGTGACTTCGCCGTGCTCCAGAACGGTATCACCCATATCGAATATCGCGTCTAAAACTGCTTGGTCGTAGGCCGCAGCATTATCCGCTTCATTGTTGAGGCGAGACGTTTCTGCAACTAAATCCTGACCACGGCGAGCTGTGGCGTCGGCTGTATCTACGGCATAGTAGGATTGGTTCGGATTCCACTGCCCAACGGCCACGCCTTGTTTGTCGAAATCATCCCCCGCAGCGTCCCACAGCTGACTCAGACGCTGTCCTTCGGCGCGTTCGTTGTTGGCGCGTGCAAACGCGTATTGTTCGCTTGCGGAGGGGGGCGCAAACACTTCGGCAAGAGAAGATACCGAAGCCGCCAAGCTTGGATCGTTGAAATAGCGGCCGGCGAGCGGATTTAGGCGTGTATTCATTTCCGCCCCTCTTCGATCCAGTCCAAAACATCTGAGACTTGGTAGCGCGGACGATTTTCAAGATACGTAATCCTCGGCCCCTTTCCTTCGCCAGCCCAGCGTTTCAAAGTCTGCAACGAGAAACCGATTACTGGCGCAAGCTGAACCCGGGTCAGAAACGACGACGCGGATAGAGCGTTGAGATCAAGTGTTTCGGATTGATTATGGCTTTCGGCTGTAACATCGAGCATTCAGTCTATCCTCGTCGGTCGCACCAAGTGCGCTCGTTTCAGGTAAGACCTTGTTGCCGCATCCCATCCGATAAACCGTTTCGCCCGTTTCATTGCGGCGGGGCAAGGATATGTCAGTTAGAAGGGTACATTCGGTATCGGTTTGCGTCAAGCTGAAAGTTGATTTTTGTTATTATTATCAATGATTTATGTATGTCACATGTATGGCGCTTATAGCGGATAACTGACTGTATTCACTCAGTTCTCGTGGCACAAACTTGCAACGTGATTTCCCCAAATCTGAAACGCATTCCTCAATCCGGCTTCACAATCATCTCGATTGTATCGCGATTCCAAGTCTGAACGCGCGTGGCCCAATGCCAATTCAGCGATCTCGGTTTCAATTCTCAGCCGCGACAACCCGGTTCGAAACGTGCGACGCAAGTCGTGAAAGGTGAATTGAACACCACAGTTCTTCACAAATCCTGGGGTGCCTGGTTTCGCGCCGCCAGCGGTTCGCTTGTCGCTTGGATCCATTATCTTGCTCCAGCCGGACATCGGACCGCCGGTACGGACCGATGGAAAAACAAAATCTGACACAATTCTTTCTTCTTTCAAAGGCACAAGCATTTCGGCCAATTCATTAGAAGTGTAAACCGTGTGGCCTCTCGCCTGTTTTGTGAAAGTAGCAGGCAGTTCGATCTTGCCCGCGTCCAGGTCCACCATTGACCAGAGAAGCTTTGCGCCTTCATTTCGACGGCAACCTGTCAGTATCAGAAAACGAACCAGGCGCCCGAAAGAGGTTTTCGGATCTGCGGACAACCAAATCGCACGAAGCTCTTCATCACTAAGTGCTCGGCCCATCTCAGATTTCTTGACGCGTTCTGATCGAGTGTCGCGGCGGCGTCTATATCCGGCCAAGGGGTTCACTTCCAAAACCCGAGCATCGAATGTGCACCAGTTCAGGAACGTTGAGCAACGGGTGCGAAAAGTGCCACCGGCCGTGCCGCCGCTTTTCTTGTCGAGCCGCTCAATAATCTCCGCATATTCCCAGGCTTTGATCTCTGAAATTTCGCGACCGAACATAGGACGAAGGCGTCTTCGAAGCAGACTGATCACGTCAGTACGGGTCACATATTCGCGGCGTTCCAAATGTTGGTCATACCGATCTAACATTTCTTTCACAGTTGAACGCGCTCGTCGCTTCTCTTCTGCGCGCTCTGCGTTTGGATCTTCGCCTGATGCAACCTTGCCCAAAACTGCGAGTGCCATCCGCCGCGCGTCTTTGACATTGGCTATGGAACTAGGAGAGCCGATCTTGAACCGCTTTGCATTGGCCGCGCGCCCCTGCCCTACCGGACGATATAGGACAATGTACGACACGCTTTGACCTCTGACACGGAGTCCAAACCCCGTTACTTCGGTGTCCCAAATGACCATCTCAGATTGTGTATTTGCAGGCTCGATCGAGCGTACAAAAGCATCCGTGAGTTTTCGTTTTTCAGTTGTCATTGCATCACCTCGGGCAGCACTGGGGCAGCACCAATTGAAATACCCCTTGAAACCTCTTGAGACCCAATGAGTATGAATTTGTCAAGCAATACAAAATGTTATGATACTTCCCGATACCAAACGAAACCATCTGATACCTAAGAGCACTGTCTTCGGGAGGCAGGGGTCGGAGGTTCGAATCCTCTCACTCCGACCAATATATTAAGGGCATTCTGCCGTTTCAGCTTATGGTCAATTTGCTGGATTCTGTGAGCCCTCACACACTTTCAGCGATGAACTAGTATAAATCCACTGCCCTTTTGGTGATTGGATGTATCCCCGCCGCAAGATTCAAAACGGCAAATCGAAGTGTCAGAAACCCTCCAGACAACCACTGGTTTCTCCGGTTGGAATTTCCGAAATCACCGATTTATGGACGGGCTGTATATATGTCACCCGCGATGCAGTCGACGTATTCGGTTCAACGGACTTCGCATTCAAAAAATTTTGGAGTGCAAAAAGTGCTGCACCAGAGAACAGCCTGGGCGACTGGATTGCGATCAGCGATGCGCCGTCTACAGCGGAGGTTGTGTCGGTGCGATACATGGGATAAGCAATCCCGCCATCTGCAATTGCGGGACCTACAGCGTGATTGGCCAAAACAATGTTCAACCGCTGTGAAATCTATCCAAGAAAGGCCTTCATGATGCTTGACCTCACCCGCTTTCGTCGTGACTTGCACACGCACCCAGAGATCGGCTTTGACCTTGTCAGAACGCCCCGCCTGATAGGCGAGCAATTGGAACAAGCTGGCCTGGAGGTCACGCGTGGTATAGGTAAGTCCGGCCTTGTTGCAACGCTGCGCCGAGGCCCAGAGGGAACCGCGTTTGGATTTCGCGCCGACATGGACGCGCTGCCAATAGACGAGGCCAATACATTTGCCCATCGTTCAGACACCCCAGGCAAGTTCCATGGATGTGGTCATGATGGGCACAGCACAATGCTATTGGGTGCGGCCCTAAAGCTTGCGGATGACCCGACGCTAAAGCGAACCATACATTTCATATTCCAGCCCGACGAAGAGAACGGAAATGGAGCCGCCGCGATGATTGCGGATGGACTTTTCGACAGATTTCCCATGTCCGCGATTTTTGGACTGCATAATATGCCTGGTATGCCGCTTGGTCATTTTGCAACGCAGTCGGGAGCGTTTTGTGCGTTCGAGGACAATTTTGAGATTCAGATTGCTGGCCAAGGCGGTCATGCTTCGATGCCGGACAAAGGAATTGATCCTATCGTGACGGGCTCGGCGATTGTGCTGCAGCTACAATCGATCGTATCTCGGTCGTTACCGGCAAGCAAACATGCGGTCGTTTCTGTCACTGAATTCCTCACAGATGGAGCACGTAATATTCTGCCAAGCAACGTGGTGTTGCGGGGGGATTGCCGTGGCTTTTCCAGCGAGGTGTCTGCCACTATCGAGACCAGAATGCGTGCTATTGTGGAGGGCGTGTGTGCCGCGCAAGGTGCCGCGGCGACGCTAAAATACTCAACATCTTTCAGACCGCTCAAGAACAACCCTGAAGCCACTGCAACCATCGTCAGTGCTGCGCGCGAGGTAGGTTCGGTAGATGCGGAATTTGGTCAAGTAGGTTTCTCTGAAGATTTTGCCGAGTTTCTGACACACCGCCCCGGCGCGTTCATCCTGATGGGTAACGGACTAGACGGTCCGGCTGCGATGCCCCTGCACAACGCGTCTTATGACTTTAACGACGATGCACTGGATCACGGTGTCGCGTTCTGGGTCAATCTCGCCCATCAGAGCACCTAATTTGATGGCGTCTTTTTAACAAGCCGCCACCCTTGGCTTGTGCTGTTCGACATCCTGACAATTAACGTATTTGGTTACGCTTGCGGATGTTCAGCCCGACCGTCTATTGGTAACGGTTGGGCTGTTCAATTGGATCACAGGCATTCAGCCAGTGAGTTTGCCAAATTGCGAATGACTTGCGGATAAAGCTCAACCCCGGGATCAAGGTCAGAGCCCAGCGGGTCAATTACGGCAGTCTTTGCTTCTGTACCGTCTAAAACAGTTGCAACAATTCCTGGGTTGAATTGCGGCTCAGTCAAAACGCACTCAATACCTTCTTTCCGGATACGCCCCTGAATGTCCGAGATACGCGCCGGGCTGGGATCGGTTGCATCGCCAAGAGAAATTGCGCCAGAAGCACGGAAATTAAAAGCGTCCTCGAAATACTGATAGGCGTCATGGAATACGATAAAACGACCGCCTTGAACTGGCTTCAGTGTTTCAGCTACCTCATCTGACAATGCTGCCATTTCTTCGCGCGCTGCAGCCGCATTTGCAAAATATGCACCAGCGTTGTCAGGATCAGCGGCAGAAAGCTGGGCCGCAATGACATTCAGCCAGATTTCTGCATTCGCCGGTGAAAGCCAGGCATGAGGATCATGCTCGCCGTGCCCGTGATCGTCATGATCCGCATGATCATTGTGATCTTCGCTATCGTGATCATCGTGATCGTCGTGGCCATGATCATCATGTGCGTGCTCTTCTTCATGATCGTGCTCATCATGCTTTTCGTCTTCCGCATGATCATCATCATGACCATGGTCATCGTGATCCCCATGGTCATGTGCTTCGAAAAATGCGTTCTCACGGAAATCAAGCAGAACCGTTCCATCCGATTCCAGAAGCGTTGTGACCGTGGCACCGTCGCTGAGTGTCTCGACAGCACCTTCCAACCAGGGTGTCAGATCCTCGCCAATCCAGAACACCAGATCAGCCTCTTGCAGCGCAGAGGCTTCCGAGGGACGCAGGTTGTATTCGTGCGGCGATGCGCCCGCTGGGATGACCAGATCAGGTGTTCCAACACCTTCCATAACACTGGCTACCAACGAGTGGACGGGTGCAATGTCGACGGCCACCTTTGGGGCATCCGCCATGGCTGTTCCACCCATTAACGCAGCGGTGATCGATTGTAAGAGCAGCTTTCTGGACATCAGACCCTCAGTGTGATTGTATAACATTGCGAGCGACATACATGATATGGAATAACATGACAAGTGAAGCCACTCCCAATCCTGTTTGCGACGACGCACTTGTTGGGTTTCATAAACACGATCACAAAAATTGCGTTGAGACTGCGCTGACCACAGCTGAAGCTCGGTGCAAACAAGAAGGGTTACGGCTAACGCCTGTGCGGCGAAAAGTACTTGAAATGTTGCTCCAGGAGCATCGTGCCTTGGGGGCCTATGCTATTCTTGATGCGCTGCGCGAGGAAGGGTTTGGTTCGCAGCCACCAGTGGCTTACCGTGCGCTTGATTTTCTTGTCAAAAATGGATTTGTTCACAAGATCGAACGTTTGAACGCATTTGTCGCGTGTTCTCATCCCGGAGCAGACCATTCGCCGGCGTTCATGATCTGCCGAAAATGTGACGCTGTGGCCGAAGCGCAGTCTGCACCAGCCAAAGGGATACTTGGCGCAGCTGCACGTGCAACGGGTTTTGAAATAGAGCGAACGGTTGTAGAAGCCGAAGGGCTTTGCCCCAGCTGCACTGAAAAGGCGTAGAAATGACCTTGATCTCTGTTGAGAATCTCAGCGTGCGTTACGGCGCGAATACAGTTTTGCGACATGTAGATATGGTTGTAGAGGCCGGAGAGATAGTAACCATCGTCGGTCCCAACGGATCAGGCAAGACCAGCCTGTTGAGGGCCATCATTGGTGCAACAAAACCAGCCGTAGGACAGGTTTCATTGAAACCAGGATTGAAAATTGGATATGTGCCTCAAAAACTGCACATCGATCCGACACTGCCAATCTCGGTCGAGAGGTTCATGCGGCTGACCGATCGCGTTTCCAAAGTAAAATGCGAGAAAGCGCTCGAAACTGCCGGGGTGCCGGATCTGCTGAAACGACAGATGTCGCAATTGTCAGGTGGGCAATTTCAGCGCGTGCTGTTGGCTCGGGCCCTGATAAACCAACCAGATGTATTGCTATTGGACGAGGCAACGCAGGGACTCGACCAACCGGGATCGGCTGCGTTTTATCACCAGATCGAAGAAGTCAGGCGCGAAACGGGATGCGCCATTCTGATGATCAGCCACGAATTGCACGTGGTCATGAGCGCCTCAGATCGCGTGGTCTGCCTGAACGGGCACGTGTGTTGCGAAGGCTCCCCCGCTGTGGTGGCCTCGGCCCCGGAGTACCGCGCTCTGTTCGGGACAGGAACAGGCGGTGCGTTGGCCTTATATCGGCATGATCATGATCACGATCACGATCACTGTGAAACCTCTCAAGAAGCGGCAGAATAATGCTTGATGATTTTATGACACGCGCAACGCTGGCAGGCGTTGGCGTGGCTTTCGCCGCAGCCCCGCTGGGCTGCTTTGTCGTGTGGCGTCGGATGGCGTATTTCGGAGATGCCACAGCGCATGCCGCAATCTTGGGGATCGCGCTTTCCCTGACATTTCAGTTGTCAGTCTTTACCGGGGCGTTGGCCGTCGCGCTTGCGATGGCCCTTACCGTAACACTGTTGTCCGGGCGCGGGTATGCGATGGATACTCTGCTAGGTGTTATGGCGCATTCCGCCCTCGCATTTGGCCTCGTCGCCGTTTCCTTTCTGTCCGGCGTACGAATTGACCTTATGGCCTACCTCTTCGGCGATATCCTTGCCGTATCGCGTACTGATTTGCTTGTAATCTGGGGCGGCGCCGTCCTTGTCGTAGCGCTGATCGCGTGGCGCTGGTCTCACCTACTGACGGCCACGTTAAATGAAGAACTGGCATATGCCAGCGGCTTCAACCCCAGACGCGAGCAGTTAATCCTGACATTGGCGCTTGCCATAACAGTGGCAGTGGCAATCAAGGTGGTGGGTGTTCTTTTGATCGCAGCAATGCTGATCATACCTGCTGCAGCGTCTCGAAGTTTGGCGCGATCACCGGAATCGATGGCATTGATCGCCGCCGCTATCGGCGCATTCTCGGCGGTCACTGGTCTAAGGGCGGCCTATATGTTCGATACACCTGCCGGGCCGTCCATCGTCTGCGTGGCCGCAATTTTATTTGCCTGCCTCAGTGTCGTCGGATTGCAAACACGCGACCGATCCAAGCTCAATTAGGTTCGACGCAAAATCTGCGCAGGCGTTTCATTCCTTTAGTCATGATGGACATGATGTACCCGACACCCGCATTCGGTAGAATTGCCCTACGGTACTGAGAGCTTAGTCACAGCCCGCCATTCAGGTCTGATTCAGGGTTATAGATGTCGGATTTGAGAGTATCCAATTCACCAAAATAAAGCGATTCTTTGGAAAAAGGTCTGATTCATGCGATATTCCGGTTTCACCGTCATCAAAGAAGCGCTTCGCGGTCACAAAGGATGGAAACCGGCGTGGCGTGATCCCGAACCCAAACAGAAATATGACATTGTTATCATCGGCGGCGGCGGTCACGGTCTGGCGACGGCCCATTACCTTGCCAAAGTGTACGGCTTTCGCAATGTTGCTGTGATTGAGAAAGGCTGGATTGGCGGCGGCAATGTCGGGCGCAATACGACCATCATACGTTCAAATTATCTGCTGGATGGTAATGAACCTTTCTACGAATTCTCATTGAAACTGTGGGAAGGTCTTGAACAGGACCTGAATTACAATGCAATGGTCAGTCAGCGCGGGATTATCAACCTGATCCACTCGGACGCACAGCGCGACGCCTTCACGCGACGCGGCAATGCCATGATCCTAAACGGCGCGGATGCCGAACTGCTGGATGCCGAACAGGTACGCAAGGAGTATCCGTTCCTCAATTTTGACAACGCGCGTTTCCCGATCAAAGGCGGTCTGGCTCAGCGACGCGGCGGCACCGTTCGTCACGATGCCGTAGCATGGGGCTATGCGCGCTCGGCGGATAGCCACGGCGTCGATATCATTCAGAATTGCGAAGTCACCGGATTCCACATCGAAAACGGCAGATGCGTGGGCGTTGAAACTTCGAGAGGATTCATTGGGGCCGGTAAGGTTGGCTGTGCCGTTGCTGGGAATTCGGGGCGTCTGATGGGAATGGCGGGTATGCGACTGCCGATTGAAAGCCACGTGCTGCAAGCGTTTGTCTCCGAGGGTTTGAAGCCGCTTCTGCCGGGCGTCATCACTTTTGGTGCGGGACATTTCTATGTCAGCCAATCCGATAAAGGCGGCTTGGTATTTGGAGGCGATATCGACGGCTACAACTCCTACGCTCAGCGCGGAAACCTGCCAGTAGTTGAAGATGTCTGCGAAGGCGGCATGGCGCTGATGCCAATGATCGGCCGCGCGCGGCTGCTGCGCATGTGGGGCGGAATCATGGATATGTCCATGGACGGGTCACCCATTATCGACCGCACACATATCGACGGACTCTATTTCAATGGCGGCTGGTGCTATGGCGGCTTCAAGGCCACTCCTGCATCGGGCCATTGTTTCGCGCATCTGCTGGCAAAGGACGAGCCGCACCCAACCGCGACCGCCTATCGCTTTGACCGCTTTCGCACCGGTCGAATGATTGACGAAAAAGGTATGGGCAATCAGCCCAATCTGCACTGAGGAAGCCAAGAATGATCATCCAACATCCATTGCTGGGTCCCCGTGACAGTTCAGAGTTCGTGTATCTGGGTGACGCGTCCTTGATAGACCGTCCCGACTGGCAGGCCGAAAACGCAGCTGAAACATTCTATGACTACGCCTATCTGCGCGACAATCCAGCGGGCGAAAACCGTGAGCTGTGGTTTCACGAAGGGGGGGATCGATCCTGGCTCGTCGTGACACGCAATACGGTTACGCATGAGATTTCGAAAGTGGAGTTGGCGTGTGATGTAGCCCGGATGCGAGGACGTTCCAAATGACCCAAGTCAACCGGCTCAACGGCGGCCAAATCGACCGCACCAGTACTCTGAATTTCAAATTTGACAACCGCAACTTCACGGCGCATCCGGGAGACACTCTGGCATCCGCCCTTCTAGCCAACGGCGTGCGCCTGATTGGGCGATCATTCAAATACCACCGCCCCCGTGGTATTTTGAGCGCCGGGTCTGAAGAGCCCAACGCCTTGGTTGAACTGCGTACGGGCAATCGAAAAGAACCCAACACACGGGCCACGACGATCGAGATGTTTGACGGGCTCGAAGCGCATTCTCAGAACCGATGGCCAAGCCTCAGGTTTGACGCGATGGCGATCAATGATCGGTTTTCAAATTTTTTGACCGCAGGCTTCTACTACAAAACCTTCATGTGGCCCGCCGCATTCTGGGAGAAGCTCTATGAACCTGTTATCCGCCGGGCTGCAGGGCTGGGCACCATGTCGATGCAGGAAGACCCTGATGAATATGACAAGGGATTTAGGCACTGCGACCTTCTAATTATCGGCGCGGGTCCGGCAGGATTGATGGCAGCGCTGACCGCCGGTCGTGCGGGGTCCGACGTGATACTGGCGGATGAGGATTTTGTCCTCGGTGGTCGTTTGAATAGCGAAACTTACTCGCTGAACGACGACATCGCTGCAAACTGGATTACACAGACGGTGGCTGAGTTGTCCGCGATGCCGAATGTCCGCCTGATGCCGCGCACAACCGTTATCGGTGCTTTTGATCATGGAATTTACGGGGCAGTCGAACGGAAAGGAGATCATCTGTCCGCTCCATCCGAGGGCAAACCCCGTCAAATCCTATGGCGCATCTATTCTGGGCGCGCCCTCTTGTGCGCGGGCGCAACCGAGCGCCCGATTGCCTTTGAGAACAATGATCGGCCAGGCATCATGCTAGCCGGAGCGCTGCGCAGTTATGCTAACCGTTTCGCCGCCACCCCCGCGCAACGCGTGGCTATTTTCACCAACAATGACGATGGCCACCGCACCGCAGCCGATCTGCACGCCAAAGGGGTGAAAATCGCGGCCGTTGTTGACATTCGGCCCGAGGCCCCACTGAACGGTGACTATGAGGTGCTGCGCGGCGCTGAGGTGATCGATACCAAAGGGCGTCTTGGCTTAACTTTCGCCGAGGTCAAATTGGCCGACGGCTCAAACCGCACATTGGATGTTGGTGCGCTTGGTATCTCAGGCGGTTGGAACCCGAATGTGCACCTGACCTGCCACCAACGCGGTCGCCCGGTCTGGAATGAGACCCTGTCTGCCTTTGTCCCCGGCGATACGTTGCCTCCGGGCCTGACAGTCGCCGGAGCCGCAAATGGCATCATGTCCACCCATGGTGCCTTGAAATCCGGTGCCGAAGCCGCCACCCACGCACTTGACTTGAAAAGCGATGCCATCGCGATACCAACGGCCGAAGATGCTCCGGTCACTCAGACGCCATTCTGGTATGTCCAAGGCTGCTCGCGGGCATGGCTGGATCAACAGAACGACGTAACTGTCAAAGACGTAAAGCTCAGCCATCAGGAAGGCTTCCAGTCGGTCGAGCATCTCAAACGTTACACCACGCTGGGCATGGCAACCGATCAGGGTAAGACTTCGAACATGGGCGGCTTGGCAATTATGGCCGAAATCGCCGGGAAATCCATTCCGCAAGTCGGCACCACTATCTACCGCCCACCCTATACGCCAGTGCCAATAGCAACCTTTGCGGGCCGTATGAGGGGGAAGGAATTTCACCCCACCCGTCTGACACCATCACACCACTGGGCCAAAGAGCGCGGTGCAGTGTTTGTTGAAGTCGGCAACTGGTTGCGCGCTCAATGGTTCCCGTTACCGGGAGAAACGCATTGGCGGCAATCCGTTGACCGCGAAGTGCGCCAGACTCGTGCCTCGGTCGGGGTGTGCGATTGCACCACGCTGGGCAAGATTGATGTACAGGGCACCGATGCAGCGGATTTCCTGAACCGTATCTATTGCAACGGTTTTGCCAAGCTAGCCGTCGGCAAAACCCGCTATGGGCTTATGCTGCGTGAAGATGGCATTGCAATGGATGATGGCACCGCAGGACGGCTGGCCGAAGATCATTTTGTGGTTACAACAACGACGGCCAATGCGGTAAAAGTTTACCAGCACATGGAGTTTGTCCGGCAATGCCTATTCCCGGACATGGACGTGCAATTGATCTCGACCACCGAAGCCTGGGCACAATACGCTGTTGCTGGCCCGAATTCACGTAAGTTGCTGCAGAAAATAGTGGATCCGGAATTCGATATCTCGAATGACGGTTTCCCCTTTATGGCCTGCGGCAACATTACCGTTTGCGGTGGATTACGTGCTCGTCTGTTCCGGATATCATTCTCGGGTGAATTGGCATTCGAGATCGCGGTCCCATCCCGCTATGGCGATGCCCTCATGCGACGATTGATGGTCGAAGGCGAAGAATTCAACGTGGTGCCCTATGGTACGGAAGCATTGGGCGTTATGCGGATCGAAAAAGGTCATGCGGCGGGCAACGAACTAAACGGGACCACCACCGCACTGAACCTTGGCATGGGTCGGATGGTATCAAAGAAGAAAGATAGCATTGGCTCAGTTCTGTCAGAGCGTGAAGGGCTGAACGAGGCTGATGCGTTGAACATGGTCGGCGTCAAACCCGTGAACAGCGCGGATAAGATCACCGCTGGCGCGCATCTCATGGATGCATCCGGTCCGGTCGATGCAGCGAATGATCAGGGCTATGTCACCTCAGCCGCCTTCTCGCCTTCTCTGAACTGTTATATCGGTCTGGGCTTTCTGAAGAACGGAAGTGACCGTCATCGCGAGAAGATGCGCCTTGTGTCGCCGCTAACCGATCTGACCGTCGAGGTCGAGATTGTTTCGTCCCATTTTGTCGACCCTGAGGGAGAACGGCTCCGTGCATGATCTTATCGCGTTAACCGCACTTGGTGGAGCGGACCCGGAAACCTGCACTATTGGCAGCGTAACCTGCAGTGAAGTCCCCGATGTTGCGCTGGCTTCGGTCGCGGCGCGCCTGGGGCGTGAAGGCGAAACTCATTCGGCGTTGGCCGCTTTGATCGGGCAGAAGGCACCTGGTATCGGTCAGTTTTCAGGACAAACCCTCATAGCCTTTTGGGCTGGACCCGAACAATGGATTGTCGAGGCTCCCTTTGAAAGTCATGAGGGTCTTGCGGAATTGGTGAAAGATGGCACCAAAGATGCTGCTTCGGTGTCCGAACAGACGGATGCCTGGGCCCGGTTTGATCTAGAAGGTCCCGATGTTCAGTCGGTGCTGGAACTATTGTGCAATCTGGACTGCAGAAATTTGGCGACAGGTGGCGCAGCACGAACCTCAATTCATCACCTCGTATGCTTCCTCCTGCGCCGGTCAACCGATTTTTTCAGTATATACGCTCCGCGATCTTCAGCCCAATCTCTGCAACATGCGATTGTCACCGCAATGAAATCCGCATTGTGACACGCAGTTCAGCTTGAGGGCAGCGGAGCATTATCCTCAACTCGAAAGCGGTTGATCCGACGGCGGTCCTCGCTTGGGCTCAAGCCGAAGGCTGCGCGATAATGTGTCACCAACGGTGCGACAGAACTATATCCGACTGCTGCCGCAATCTCAGAGATCGGGTCTTTTGTATAAACCACCATCTGCCGCGCCGCCTTCATACGCATCGCGCGAAAATAATGGCTGGGGCTTTGTCCGGTGGCCTGCTTGAATGCGCGTTCGATCTGACGCGGAGTGACACCCGTCTGACGCGCGACCTCGGTGATCGAAATCGGCTGACCGACGCTGCCCGCGAACAACTCGATCGATTTGGTAACAAGCGGCGGCAATCTGTCACCGGAATCCGATTGACGGACATTCGGAACCTGTTGTTTTACACTCGTTCCACGCATCATCGGGTGCTGGAACCAGCAAGCCACTTCATGCGCGACCTCACTACCCAATCGATCTTGGATCAGATGCAGGGCCAGATCAAAGGCTGCGGCTGCCCCTGCCGCGGTATAACGATTGGCACCAGATACAATCACCTCGCGACGAGCCTCGATATCTGGAAACTCGGCCTCAAAAGCAGCCTCATAGCACCAATGTACGGAAACCGGAAACCCAGTCATTACCCCTGAGCGGACCAAAGGGAAAACGCCACCACTGATACCCCCAATAACGGTTCCATGTCGCGCGAGCGCGCGCAATGCACCATTGCCCTGCTTTGGGTCCCGGAACCCGGCGACGGGACTGCTGAGCATGAAGAGGATATCGATGGATTGACAATCAGATAGAGGCCTGTCGGCCTCGAACCCAACATTGGCGCTGGACCTGACTTTCTGCCCTGCCTCAGAAACCAGATGCCAGCAAAAAGCCTCCTGTCCCACTATCTCATTTGCTGCCCGCAAGGGTTCAATCACCGAGGTCAAACACGCCATCGGAAACCCATCAAACAGCAAAATGCCCAACTCGATTGTTTTTTCAGCCAGCATGATACTTTCACTATCAGGAAATATTGTTGATGTGTTAGCCCGTATGGAGGTTGCGATGCACGGTACATGTTTGCAGAAACAGGCAGTTCAAGTATAGCAATACGCTGAATGTCCAGAACAGAAAATCGCGACACCGAAATGCCTACCAATCTGACGCAAAATCCGCATTCCTTTCGGGCAGGCGAACGAGAGAAGGTGTTAGAAGTTGCGATCGGGCGCGAAGTTCGGGCGTTTCGCAAACAGCAAAACATCACTGTTGCCGACTTGGCCCAATTAACCGGTTTGTCGATCGGCATGTTGTCGAAAATCGAAAACGGCAACACCTCTCCTTCATTGACGACCCTGCAATTGCTGGCAAATGCGTTGTCAGTGCCGCTGACAAGTTTTTTCCGACAGTTCGAAGAACGCCGAGAAGCCGTCCACACAAAAGCCGGTGAAGGGGTGGAGCTTGAACGCGAAGGGACACGCGCCAATCACCAATGTAACTTACTGGGACACTTGGGTGCGAACGGATCGGGCGTAATCGCGGAGCCGTATTTGATCACGCTCACTGCCAAATCCGACATTTTTCCGACATTTCAACACGGCGGGATCGAAACAATTTACATGCTTGAGGGCGAAGTAGATTATCGCCATGGGGATCAGATCTATCCGCTAAAAGCTGGCGACACTCTGTTTTTTCGACGCCGACGATCCACACGGACCAGAAAGATTGGTGAATCTGCCAGCACGTTATATTTCGATCATCAGTTACCCTCAAACAAACTGAACAATGGCATTTTCTAAAAATATCGATGCGTCCTGAGGGCATTTTCGCTATGCCGCAAGAATTGGATCTCCAATCCGACAAGCAAAAGTGTTGGTCCGGTTACAACAGCTACGCTGCCTCTGATGATGAAAGAAACTTCGTTATGAACCCGTCAAATTTCAGACGACCTATCAAGTGTCCATCAACCGATATGCCTCCTTGGCATTTCCGCCCATGATCGCGCTTTTTTCCTCGGTATTAAGCTCTGATAGCAAAGCATCTGTTGCCTCGAGCCAACGCGCGTAGGTGCTGGCCAAAGTACAAACTGGCCAATCGCTACCCCATATCAATCGACTTGGGCCAAATGTGTCCAACAAATGAGAAACATAAGGGCGTAAATCATCCACGGACCAATCAGGTTTTGCTTCGGTCACAAGGCCTGACAGCTTGCAATAGGCATCCGTGTCCACAGCCAACGCTGCCATGTCTTCCGCCCAGCCTGATACTATACCATCCCGTATGAAAGGCTTTGAGCAGTGATCAATAACCACCCGCATCTTTGGGTGGCGTGACAGAAGTTCTCGCAAAGGCTTCAGCTGACTAGGTAGTGTCAATGCGTCAAATGTAAGGTCATCCGCTGTTATTGCCTCATAAGCGGGTGTCAGCGCTTCACCAAGCATCCATTCGGGGTCTGGAATATCCTGAATCATTGGTCGGACGCCTACAAATTTCGGGCTCTGCGCCAGATGCCCCAAAGTCGCCGCCATTTCCGAGCCTTCGAAATCGACCCAACCGACGACTCCTTTGATAAAGTCTACCTGCTCTGCAAGACCCAACAGGAACTCTGTTTCGGCGACTGTGGGAGCTGCTTGCACCAAAATCGTGCCCCCGATTTCCGCAGACTCCAACAAGGGTTCCAGATCTGGTGGAAGAAAGTCACGATAAATGTCACCTAGATCAGGTGTAAGCCATCCGTAATCTGTGCGCTGTGTCGTCCAGAAATGTTGATGGGCGTCAATTCGCATGAATTATTGACCCCTATATGGATTTGTTTCAGGGATTGGTGCCGCTTCGTGCAATAGACCTCTGGCACGCAAGTCATGCCAAAACGCACTCGGAATGTCTTCGTCGGCCCAACTCATGGTGTCCTCCAGTTCACTCGTGTCTCGCAGACCTGGGATGACAGAAACGACCGCTGGATGGGCCAAGGGAAACTGTAATGCCGCAGCAGAAAGCGAGACATTATGGTCCCGTGCGCTATCGTGCAATCGCGCGATCTTTGAGGCGACATCCACCGGAATTGCTTCATAATTCCATGTATCGCCACCCACGAGAGCGCCGGAATTGTAAGGCCCACCTACAATGATCGACGTTTCGGCGGCCATACACTCGGGCAGAAGTTTATCCAGTGCCATTTGCTCCAAAAGCGTATAGCGGCCCGCAAGGAGGAACATATCCCAATCTCCGACCGCAAAGGCCTCGCGGCATATCGCGATTTCGTTGACCCCAAGTCCAATGGCTTTGATTGCTCCACTGCTGCGAAGTTCGTCCAGTGCACGATAGCCTCCATCACATAAATCTTTGAAGTGCTTATTATTTTCTTCGGCCCCATGCGTGAATTCGCCGATATCATGCACAAATAGAATATCAATCCGATCCAGCCCCAACCTTTGCAAACTGTCTTCAAATGATCGCATGATCGCGTCATAGCCATAGTCAAACCTTGGAGTGAACGGCAGCGGGTCTGGCCAACCCAGCCCGGCAGGGTCGTCATGCATCCCGAATTCAAGAAGACGCCCCACCTTCGTTGACAGGATATAATCCCGCCCACGCAACGCATCCCCTATCGCGCGCTCAGACCGACCAAAACCGTAGAATGGAGCGGTATCATAGTACCGATATCCACGTCCCCAGGTATTGGCCAGCATATCTATTGCGGCGTTGTTGTCATTTGGACGCAACAACCCGCCAAGTGGCGCGCCGCCAAATCCTAGCACAGGCAGATTCAAGCGCCCATTCAACAAACTGCGTGTCGGAAACCGCGAATTGCTCATAAACCGTGATCATCCTGTATCGCATTGCCGAGGAAGTAATTTGTCAGTTGTTCTGCTATTTCGGCAAAAACCTTTTCGGTTTCATCTATCGTCGCCGTTCTCAGATTGTCGACACGCTCGAGGTAAGGACAGCTCAACGCCGCTACGATTTCACCTGAAGGGTTAAAAATCGGAAAACTCAGGTTCGTTACTCCGATCGTAGTATCTGACACACCCCGATAGAATCCCGATTGCCGAATTACTCTCAATTCTTCAAAAAACTTTTCTCTGTCCAATGGCGGCTCACCCAATGCGAGCCGATGCTGTTCCAATAATTCTTCAATCTCATCCTCCGGTCGAAACGCTGCCAGAACCCTGCCCGTGCCAGTGTTCCACAACCCAATAACCGAACCGGTTCGAATGGCCAGTCCCCAGTGCCCCGGCGCTTCGACCGACGAAACGATGACAATATTGCCTCCACTTTCCATGCCAATCTGGCAGGATTGCCAGACCCGCTTAGTAACGCGCCGCAGCAGGGGTGTCGCAACCTCTAACAAGCGAGCAATCGGGGAATATCGTTGGGCCGTAGCAAATAGTTTCAGGCTAAGGCTGTATCCATCACCGGATTGAGTCTTTGACACATACCCATGCTGCACAAGTGTGGCGAGCATTCGAAAGATTTCATTCTTTGAACGCCCTAAGGCGCGCGCGATTTCCGTCTGGGTCAAAGGTTCCTGGCTGGTCGAAAGAAGCTCCAAAATCTCCAGACCCTTTTCCAGGGCAGGCGCACGATATTTGGCTTCGGCCTGGGCAGGCGCGGAATTCGATTGTTCTTTCATGCATTCAGTCTTTGCTGATCACTCTCCAAAAAACAAGTGTTGATTTTTATTTGAAACCAAGTTTTATATTTAAGCGCAATTGGAGTTTCTATCGGAGCTCTGGTGTTGCAAAAATGGGAGGAGAAACAGTGAAGTCCGTACTTTTCAACAGCTTGGTTGCCTGTACCGCGCTCGTCGCCGTGTCAGAATCAGCTGCGGCACAAGATTATGGAAGCTTTCCAGGCGTAACGATCGACGCCAAACTCATCGGCGGCCAACAGTACGAGGCGCTATATGGGCGCATCGCGGACTGGGAGGCATTGACCGGAGCGAAGGTCAATATCCTTTCAAAAAAGAGCCACTTTGAAATCGACCGCGAAATCAAATCTGACATGGCGGCCGGCACGACCGATTGGTGCGTCGGCTCAAACCACAGCTCATTTGCCCCGCAATATGAGGGGCTCTATACCGATTTGAATGCCTTGGTTTCACCGGATATTGTAGCCGAGTTCGTTCCCGGAAACATCGGTGCCGCAACAGTTGGCGGTGAGTTGCTGATGCTGCCACGCGCCCAGTTCGACGTGTCGGTGCTCTATTATCTCAAATCGAACTACACCGATCCGGAAAAGGCGGCTGAATTCAAAGCTGAATACGGTTATGACTTGGCGGTGCCGGAAACATGGGAGCAGGTCAAAGATCAGGCGATCTTCTTTGCTGACCCACCTAACTTCTACGGCACCCAGTACGCTGGCAAGGATGAAGGCGTCGTCGGACGTTTCTATGAAATGCTGATTGCCGAGGGCGGTCAATACTTGAACGATGACTATTCACCTGCGTTCAACTCCGAGGAAGGCGTTCGCGCGTTGCAATGGTTTGTTGATCTGTATCAGGCCAATGCCGTACCAGCGGGCACCACATCCTATGTCTGGGACGATCTCGGGCAGGGATTTGCTTCCGGCACGATCGCTCTAAATCTGGATTGGCCAGGCTGGGCAGGATTCTTCAATGACCCTGAATCATCGAAAGCTGCGGGCAATGTAGGCGTTGCGGTGCAACCCATGGGTTCTGCAAAACGCACGGGCTGGGCGGGCCTGCACGGTTTCTCGGTAACGAACGACTGCGCGAACAAGGAGGCAGCGGCTTCATTTGTGATGTATCTTACAAGTGAAGAAAGCCAACTGGCCGAGTCCTCAGGTGGCTCACTTCCAACGCGCACGGCAGTCTGGAATGCAAATCTGGAAACAGCAGCCAACGGTGACGATGCCTTCCGCGCCGAAGCACTTGCGGCCTTTGCTGAAGGGGCCAAGCATTCATTCGCCGTTCCCCCGATCCCGGAATGGGGGGAAACGACGAATATCGTGTTCCCTGAACTGCAAGCAGCTATTGTAGGTGACAAAACTGCTCAGCAAGCGTTGGATGACGCAGCTGCAGAGGTTGACGAACTGATGCAGGATGCGGGCTACTACTGAGCCTCCCAGTAACAATCAGGCGGGGTGTAATCCCCGCCTGACCTGAATTCCGACAGATTGAGGGTCGAAATGCGCCGCCGCATTCCCGAGTGGTTTGTTCTGCTAATGCCTGCGTTCATTGTTATCGCGGCAGTTGTGCTCATCCCACTTATCTTTTCGCTATACTCCAGCTTCACGCCCTACAAATTGACACGGCCATCAACGCTTTGGACGTGGATCGGCGAAAGAAATTATGAACGTATCCTAACAGATTGGAAATTCTGGGCCGCCTTCGGGCGTACAATCCTTTTTCTGACCATTGCATTGAACCTCGAGCTCATCTTCGGCTTGGGCATTGCGCTGATGGTTAACAAGGTAACCTGGGGTCAGAGAACGCTGAGAACGGTTCTGATGTTCCCGATGATGTTCTCGCCCATTCTTGTGGGCTTTCAGTTCAAGTTCATCTTCAACGACAATGTCGGCCTGGTTAACAATGTCCTGCAGTCCCTTGGATCCGACGCTGCATTGCCGTGGCTGGTTGACGGAAAACTGGCAATGTTCTCGATCCTTTTTGCCGAGATCTGGATGAGCACATCCGTCTTTGCAATACTCATCCTCGCTGGGTTGTTCGCAATGCCGCGAGATCCGCTGGAAGCGGCTAAGGTTGACGGTTGTACGCCATGGCAGAGCTTCCGACACATTACCCTGCCGTTCCTGATGCCATTTATCTATATCGCGATGACAATCCGATCTTTGGATGTGGCGCGGGCCTATGACATCGTGCAGATCATGACCGGAGGTGGCCCCGCGCGCCGGACTGAGCTTCTTTGGACATTAATGAGCCGCACGGGCTATGTGGATGCGAAGATGGGTCTGGCCAATGCTATGGGCTATGTCTCGATCCTGCTTTCGATCGCCTTCACGATCTATTTCTTCCGCAAACTCAGCGCGGCGCGTGCTGAACTGGGAATGGGGGCGTAATCGATGGATCGCAACCAAGCTCATCGAAACCGCCGCCGCATGCTAAAGGGCCTGCATTTCGTCGGCCTCTTTCTCGTGATGTCCATAATCTGCATTCCCGGGCTCTGGATCATCCTGAATAGCTTCCGGCCGACGGTAGAAATCATGGCGAAACCACCGGTGTGGAACCCGAGCTTCACGCTTGACCACTATCGCGCAATGTTCGGAGGTGCAGGTCAGGGCGGGGTCCCTGTCTTCTCGTATCTTTGGAACTCGATCGTGATCTCGGTGACTTCGACGGGAATTGCAGTTCTTATAGGAATGTCTGGCGGTTATGCATTTGCGCGTTACAAATTCTCCGGAAAGTCAGGTTATTTCGTTGGCCTCATGCTGTTTCGAGCAGTTCCCGGAGTGGCCCTTTCCCTGCCCTTGTTCATCGTATTTGCCAAGGTTGGAATCATCGACACCCATTTCGGGCTGATCCTCGTATATGTCGCAATGAACGTGCCTTTTACCATTTGGTTGACCGATGGGTTCTTCCGGCAAATCCCCAAAGAGCTGCACGAGGCGGCCGAGATCGATGGGTGCACCCGTTGGCAGGCCTTCTGGAAAGTCGAGTTTCCGGTGGCCCGCTCGGGTGTTGCATCGGCGGCGATCTTTGCCTTCCTGACCTCGTGGAACGAGTTTGCGCTAGCGTCGCAACTGACTCGGTCAGTGGGCTCAAAGACCATGCCGGTCGGCTTGCTGGATTTCACTGCCGAATTCACCATCAACTGGGGCGGCATGTGTGCTTTGGCGGTTCTTATGATCCTACCCGCGCTGATCCTCACCTTTATCGTCCAGAAACACCTGATAGCCGGCCTGACCTTCGGCGGCGTCAAAGGATAATAGAATGACAGAAGTTACCCTTTCCAATGTGATCAAACGCTATGGGGAACATCAGGCGGTTCACGGCATTGATCTTGAAATTCGTGACGGTGAATTTGTGGTGTTGGTTGGGCCGTCGGGTTGTGGCAAATCCACGACGCTGCGGATGATCGCCGGGCTTGAAGACATTTCAGGTGGCGAGGTCTCGATCGGTGGGCGGGTTGTGAACGATCTGCCCCCACGCGAGCGTAACATCTCGATGGTGTTTCAGAATTATGCCCTTTACCCACATATGTGCGTGCGCGAGAATCTGGGTTTTTCGCTGCACATCGCAAAACGCCCCGAAAGCGAGATTACATCAGCGGTTAACGAAGCGGCTGCAATTCTTGGCCTAGAAGAGTTGATGGACCGCAAACCAGCCGCTCTGTCCGGTGGTCAACGCCAGCGTGTCGCCATGGGTCGTGCCATCGTTCGGCATCCGGACGTATTTTTGTTCGACGAGCCTCTCTCCAACCTCGATGCAAAGCTGCGCACGCAAATGCGCGTGGAAATCAAAAAACTGCATCAGAAAGTCGGGAATACGATCATCTACGTGACCCATGATCAGGTCGAAGCCATGACGCTTGCTGATCGGATCGTTCTGATGCGTGATGGCCATATCGTACAGGTTGGCACGCCGTTAGAGTTGTTTAACGCGCCCGTGAACACCTTTGTTGCGACATTCATCGGGTCACCACCGATGAATTTGCTGGATGGGGTGGTAACAGAAAACAGAACTGTTCGGCTTATCGATGGTCAGGAACTCCCGATACCTTCGTCGCCGCGGGAAAGTGTGCAGCCGGGCCAGAAGGTCAAATATGGTTTCAGGGCAGATAATCTGAGCCCTGTGGGTCACGGCGTATCTGACGAGGGCGAGACTGCGGACATCGCCCTCAGGATCGATCTTTCAGAACCGCTTGGAACGGAGACTTTGTTATTTGCGACGCTCGCGAGCACTGAAATCCAATGTAAGATGCTGAACCCGCGCCCCGTTACGTCAGGCGAAACAATGACCTGCCGATTGGCGCTTGAAAAAGCACACATCTTCGACGCTCAAACCACCCAAGTGATCCGGAGCAACTGAAATGGCGAAAATCACCCATGTAGAGATCAAGATGATCGATCTGGTGCCAAAGGTTAAACGGGTCGATGCGATCCAGTCCTTTGTAAGTCAGGAAACCCCGATTGTCATTGTGCATGACAGCGACGGCGCGAAAGGGGTCGGTTACACCTACACGATCGGCACCGGTGGACCCTCGGTCGTTGCCCTGCTGGAAAAAACGCTTGCGCCCGCCTTGATAGGAAAAGATTCCGAGCGTTTTGAACAGATCTGGCGTGAGCTTCTATACCTCACTCATGCAACGGCAGTCGGCGCAATTACATCGCTAGCACTGGCTGCGATCGATACGGCACTTTGGGACTTGAACTGCTGCAAGAAGGGCCTGCCCTTGTGGAAGGCTGCCGGTGGGGCGAAAGACAAAATGCGCCTCTACACGACAGAAGGTGGTTGGCTACATTATTCAACATCAGAACTTGTTGAAAACACGCTCGCGGCAAAGGAGGAAGGTTTCAAAGGTTCCAAAATCAAAGTCGGCTCGGAACTAATTGCGCAGGATCGAGCCAGATTGGGGGCTGTGCGTGAGGCCGTGGGCAATAACTTCGAAATTATGACCGACGGGAACCAGAGCTTTAGCCTGTCGGAATCAATCCGCTGTGCACGCATGCTGGAAGAACTGAACATTGCGTGGTTTGAAGAACCCATCAAAGCAGATGATGTCTCGGCGCATGTTGAACTTGCCCGACATACCAGCGTTCCTGTTGCCGTTGGTGAAAGCATGTACTCGATCAGCCAATTCAAGGACTACATGCAAACGGGTGCAGCTTCGATCATTCAGGTGGATGTCGCCCGGATCGGGGGCATCACCCCGTGGCTGAAAACAGCACACATGGCCGAAGCTTTCAACATCGCCGTTTGCCCCCATTTTCTGATGGAACTTCATCTTCCTTTGGTATGTGCTGTGTCAAATGCCACCTGGCTTGAGCATATCCCCCAATTGGACAGTGTGACCAAATCTGGCATGCAAATGATAGACGGGCACGGCATTCCATCCGAGGCTCCCGGGTTGGGAATCGATTGGGATTGGGATGCCATCAAGGCCATGGAACTGGTCTCGCACAACGTCAAAGATGCAGCGTGAGAGGAGTTCGACACGTGCACCGGATGGGAATGATGATCGGGATCAAACCCGAGATGATAGATGAGTACAAACGCCTACACGCCAACGCTTGGCCTGAGGTTCTGAAGCAGATCCAGCACAGCAATATCCGCAATTACACCATATTCCTGCGAGAACCGGAAAATGTTCTTTTTGGATACTGGGAGTATCACGGTACGGACTTTGCTGCAGATATGGCCGAGATGGCCAAGGACCCCAAAACTCAGGAATGGTGGACCCAAACCGATCCCTGTCAGTCACCGCTTACCTCGCGAAAAGAAGGTGAGCAATGGGCAATGATGGAAGAAGTATTTCATACGGATTGAATGATGAAAAATTACAGACCAACGAACCGTTTGGAAGGAAAGCGCATCCTGATCACCGCGGCCGGCCAGGGTATCGGCCGCGCATCAGCCGAGCTGTTTGCCTCCGAAGGCGCAAACGTTATCGCGAGTGACATCAATGACGCGACGCTGGCCGAATTGAATGGAATAAAAGGAATTGTTCCACTCAAACTTGATGTCACCGATGGCGCGGTAGTTACGGCTGCTGTAGCTGATATGCCCGCTCTTGACGTTCTGTTTAACTGCGCCGGTTACGTTGCAAGCGGTTCCGTTCTTGACTGTACCGAAGAGGATTGGGACTTCAGCTTCGACCTGAATGTCAAAGCCATGTACAGTTTGATCCGGCTGGTGCTGCCCGGCATGATTGAAAATGGTGGCGGGTCGATAATCAATATGTCTTCGGTTGCATCTTCGTTGAAAGGCGTACCGAACCGCTTTGCCTATTGTGCATCGAAAGCTGCCGTGATCGGCATCACTAAATCAGTCGCTGCCGATTTTGTTACAAAAGGGATCCGCTGTAACGCCATTTGCCCTGGCACGGTTGACAGCCCCAGCCTGCACGATCGGTTGCGAGCGACTGGGGACTACGAACAAGCAATGACAGATTTCATAGCACGACAACCGATGGGCCGGATCGGATCCGCCGGCGAGATAGCCGAGCTCGCACTGTATCTTGCTAGCGACGCCAGCAAATACACATCCGGTCAGCCATTTGCCATAGATGGCGGCTGGACCATCTGATCGAAGAGGATAGCGATATGAGACTATTACGTTTTGGCCCCGCCGGTGCCGAAAAACCTGGCTTGCTAGACGACAACGGTGCCATTCGTGACCTGTCCCATTGGATCAGCGATATTTCTGGCGATGCGTTAAATGATGAAGGCTTGAACAAAATTCGCGCCCTTGACCATGAGACACTTCCGCTGGTGGACGGTGATCCAAGACTGGGCCCTTGCGTTGGAAATGTCGGGAAATTCATCTGCATTGGCCTGAACTACGCAGATCACGCCGCCGAAAGCGGCATGTCTTTGCCCGACGAACCCGTCGTGTTCTTCAAAGCGACCTCGGCTATTGTCGGACCCGATGACAATATCGAAATCCCGCGCAGTTCGATCAAAACCGATTGGGAGGTCGAATTGGGCGTCGTTATCGGGAAACAAGCCAAATATGTTTCTGAAGAAGAAGCACTGGAATACGTAGCAGGATACTGCGTCGTGAATGACCTGTCGGAACGCGACTTTCAGTTGCATCGGTCAGGTCAATGGGTCAAAGGCAAATCGGCAGATACTTTTGGCCCGATCGGTCCTTGGCTGGTAACCAAAGACGAAATCGCCAACCCGCAAGATTTGCCGATGTATCTCGAAGTCAACGGCCATCGTTTTCAAGACGGCTCCACTAATACAATGCATTTTGGGGTTGCGACCATTGTTTCGCATCTTTCGCAGTTCATGTCGTTGCAACCCGGTGATGTGATTTCAACCGGTACACCTCCGGGTGTGGGCATGGGGCAAAAACCCGAAACGTATCTCAAGCCGGGTGACAGTATTGAACTGGGAATTCAGGGCCTTGGTGTCCAGCGGCAACAGGTCATTTCTGGGTAGCCGTTAGGCGAAACAACATGGCACAAACTGACTTGTATACAGCCCGAGGTGATTTAGTAGGCCGCTTGTCGGCTCCTGAGATTGGACCACAAATTGTTGTTCTGAGGGACGGCGAGGATTACGATATCACGTCCCGCGACATTTCAACGATACAGTGTCTGTTCGAACTACCAGTTCCCGCTGTGTACGTCGCCACGATCTCGGGTAATGCGAGTGCAAACCTTGCCAATCTTGGGGCTGTGGGTCTGTCTGCCAACAGTCGCCTAACCAAAAGTCATTTTCCTGCCCTCATTGATCTGCATTCGATCAAAGCCGCAGCCGATACTTTTGCCAGATCCAAGCCGGGATGCAATTTTCCTAAGGACGTAATTGAGTGAACTGCAATGCAGAATAACGAACCTGACGCAGCTGGCCATAGGCCGCACCGAAACGTTTTGCGCTTGAATGAGCGGGACAATGTGGTCATTGCCCTGCGCGACATTGCTGCTGGTGAAGCCGTACCGGAAATCTCTGAACCGCTGCCAAGCGCTGTTCCCAAAGGTCACAAGATCGCCACCCGATCAATCGCAGTTGGCGAATACGTCTATCGCTATGGTCAAATCATTGGTCAGGCGACAAAGGACATCGCGATTGGGGAACATGTTCATGTGCAGAACCTTGGAATGGGCGCACATAAACAAGACCATGCGTTTGCGTCAGAAACCAAGCCGCTGCCCGCCTTAGCCGATGCACGACAATTTATGGGGTATCACCGGTCTGACGGAACGGTTGGCACGCGCAATTATGTAGGCTTGATTACAACGGTCAATTGCTCGGGATCAGTCGCGAGATTCATCGCAGAGGCCGCCGAAAGAAACGGGATGCTGGACGCCTACCCAAACGTCGATGGGGTCGTGCCCATCGTGCATGGCACCGGATGTGGGATGTCTGCAACCAATGAGGGCTATCAAGCACTGTTTCGAACATTGTCCGGCTATGCTCAACATCCGAACTTTGCCGGTATCCTGCTGATCGGGCTTGGCTGCGAAGTCATGCAGCTTTCGGAACTGGTTGGGGGAAAATCGATCCGCGCTGATGGAGCTTTGCGCTACATGACTATCCAGAACGAGGGTGGCACGCGCAAAACTATGAGGCGCGGATTGAAAGAACTGCAGGGAATATTGGAACTCGCCAATTGTGTGACACGTGCGCCCGCCCCGGTGTCACATATCACGGTCGGGCTTCAATGTGGCGGGTCAGATGGGTATTCTGGGATTACGGCAAATCCAGCCCTGGGACATGCGTCGGACCTGCTGGTTCAACACGGCGGCACAACGATTCTATCCGAAACATCCGAAATATACGGGGCTGAGCATTTGCTGACGCGTCGCGCCGAAACGGTTGAAATCGGAGAAAAACTGATCAAGCGGATCAAATGGTGGGAGGACTACACGGCGCGGAATGGCGGCGAGATGGACAACAATCCCAGTCCCGGCAATAAACGGGGTGGTCTGACAACCATACTGGAGAAATCTTTGGGCGCAACGGCCAAGAGCGGCACCGCTCCGTTGCGCGACGTCTATGAATTTGGCCAGAAAATCGACAAAAAAGGATTTGTATTCATGGACAGCCCAGGTTTCGATCCTTGCTCGGTCACCGGGCAAGTGGCTTCGGGAGCGAACATAGTTGTATTCACGACCGGCCGGGGATCTGTTTCGGGTTACAAACCAACCCCTTGCATCAAACTTGCGACAAACTCGGAAATGTTCGCCCGTATGTCAGAGGATATGGACCTTAACTGCGGCGACATTGTCAGCCATGATGTCTCAATCACCCAGAAAGGCGAAGAGATACTCGATATGATTATCCGCGTCGCGAGCGGGGAAAAAACCAAAAGCGAAGAACTGGGTTTTGGTGGAGCAGAGTTTGTACCATGGCAGATCGGTGCAGTGATGTAATCAGAGCAACCAGAGCTGTATACCAAATGAATGAGAGCCAAGGGCGTTGGCTCACGTTCAACGGCCCAATTCTACACGGTGATCATGCATCAAATTCCACCCGGTCAAGACGGTGTAGATCAAAGGCTTTGTTTAATTAGTTAGACGTACAGGCGTCTGTGGCGGGCTTCTGGACAATTCTATTTTGCATGGAATGCGGGCAAGTTCCGCGCCGTTGCCTGCCTGCACCTGACGGAAAAGGATGCCTGATCCGAATGAATCCTGCGTTTTGTGCGGACCGTAGGCTTCGGGCGCATCTCGCCACTTTAATCCATTGCGGTTGATGAAGATAATCCCGCCTAGTATCCTTCTATCATCGCCCCATGGTCTGCCGTGCGACTTCGGGTAAAATGCGGAAAACTTGGCCATCTGCTCATCGGTCAGTTGGAAAAGGTCGCTTATATCACCACTCCATTTTCGAGTCGTGAATCATGCAGCGCGTTGAAAATCAATGCATCCTGACCCTAATAGCTTCGGCAAAATTCAGGTGGTCAGGAAACTTTTAGTAGTGAGCGATACACTTGAACTATAGCCTTCGCCTCGCTCTCAATTCTAAAATTCTGTTGGACATGGCATCTGGCAGCACGGCCTTTGACCGTTAGTTTGTCGCGGTCTGAAAGCATTTCTCTAAGCGCGTCAGCCAAAGCCTCGGCATTGGCCTTCTCCACCAGCCGTCCTGTCTCGCCATCTTCAATTTGGGCATTAAAGGCGCCTACCCCATCGCAAGCAATGACGGGAACACCTGAAGCCATTGCTTCCAAAGGAGTCAGTCCAAATCCTTCGTGCCGAGCAGGCGCAACAAACAAGTCCAGTGCACGGTATAATTCGACAAGTTCGCTCCATGGGCGTTCACCTAAGAAGTGCACACGCTCCGCCAAGCCGCCTGATTGCAATTTTGTCTCTTGCTGTTGTTTAAACTCGATAAACTCTTTTGTTGTACGACCTGTGAATACAATTTCGACATTTGGAAACGCAGGCAGCACTTCAATGGCTGCGTCCACCAATAGGTCGACACCTTTTTGGGGGCGAATACGGCCGAAGCAACCAACCAATGTACAGTGAGGAAGTCCAAGTTTGTTTCTTAGAGCTCTTTTATCATCCTCAGGATGGAACAAGTTGGTGTTCACACCATGCATAATGACTGTTGCGGGATGATCTAGGAACGATGCAGCCTGAGGAGTTGTTGCGATCAGTGCATCCATTTTTGATATCAACCATTTGGTGTAAGCAGAATGATTGCGTTGGGCTGCTGACGTAAAGAGTAGTTTGAAGTTTCGCCGGAAGATTGTTGTCAACACCAAGCCCATCAGCATTTCAGCATTTCGACGCGCGTGCCAGACCCGCTTAACATCGCGAGGCAAAAACAATGTTCTCCAGAGCCTTATATGTGGGATGTCCTTCGGAAGACCCGGTCCAGTCGCACGAATGCCGATCATCTCTTTTTGAATTGGCAGTAAGCGGACAATGGTTGTTGTCACCCCCGAAAGACTTCGCTTCAGATTGGGCGCAATGACCTCAAGATTATGCACTCTACGCTCCTGCCTGAATCTGCTTCAGAGATGGTTGCTATATTTTGGGCAATAAAGCGATTCATTAGGTCGATGACAAGAGCGAGCGAGCGGCGCCCCGTATCTATTTGACACAGCCGTAAAAAGCCCCACAGGACGAGATATTTTTTATTGTCAGCTATCGTCAGTTTTTTGGGTTCTGTCGCAAAATTCGCCCCTACCTGTCAGATCGAACACAGTTCTGGTTACGCATGCTGACATGACAGGAGCAGACCGTGACTATCTTTTTTTTAAACGCGCATTTTCCGAAAGACGTGATCCTGCACGCGGTTTTCTTCTACCTGCGCTACGGTGTTTCATACTGGGATCTAGAAGAAATCATGGCGGAACGCGGCGTCGACCATGATACACAACGCTAAACCGCTGTGTCGGTCGGTATGCAGGCCTCATTGCTGAAACAGCGCGGTATGAAAAGCGTCCCGCAGACCGTTCGTGGCGCATGGATGTAACATTTTTAAAAGTGAGGGGCGGGCGGGTTTATCTTTACCGAGCAATCGAAAAACACGGTAAGATTCTGGATTTCATATTGTCCGAGCGCCGGAACAACGCCGCGGCGACGAAGTTTTTCGCCCGCACGCTCGCGGTGAACAGGTTACCACGCAAGATCGCCATCGACAAAAGTGGTGCCAACACAACTGGCATCAAGGCGATCAACAAGATGCTCAAGAGCTTTGGTTGGGGTTTGCTCCGGCTGGGGACAGACCCCCACTTGCGAAGGATCGGTGCCAGGACCTTCACCGAAGTGTTCAACGCAATTGGGGAAATTTGCGAATTGTGCGATCCGACTGAGTGCTGGAACTACTTCAAGGCTTCCGGATATACCTCAGGTTAATCCCGAAACGCTTTAATACCGACAGCGCGGCACGCTGACTGCACGTCGCTGCCATCCGCAAGCTTCAACTCAATCGCACGCAGCAGCTTCAAGATGTCTTCGTATGAGTGTCGCTTTCTCGCCATCTCAACTCCTCCATTCTCAGCAACATTAATGGCCCAGGTTTAGGGGCTAGGATAAACTGCATCGTTGCAATTTTGACCGCGGGGCAGCTGGTCATTCGTTTACTTATCCAATCAGTGTCATTTGGAAAGTGCCAGCAACACATTGCGAGCTACGCCCAGCTTGAGAACACCTCAGGTGTCTTAATGTCAAAGAAGTGTTAAACACTAGCTGAAGTATTGTGATTATTAATGTTGAAAGATGAACGTCTGATGCTGACGGAAATTAAGCGCTGGAACGCATTGCTGGTTGCCTTTTTATTTCTTGTATCGACACTGCTCTTGTTACGCCGTCTTGTTTACTTGTCCCAAGCTGGCGGTGGTGAATTTCAGCATGCTGACTGGTTGGTGAACTACTCCAGCGGAATAGTTCGTAGGGGCATATCGGGCGAACTCTTCCTGTTTATTTCCGAACTGTCACATGTAAATCCACTGATTCTGGTCAGCACAGTTCAGGCTGTTTTGACGGTGTTGATAATTGCGGTCCTTTTTGCAAAAGGTCTGTCACTGAGAATGCCCGATGTGGTCGTAATCTTGTTGGTTAGCCCGGCACTTGTGCTGTTCTGGGTCAACGATTCCACCGCAGCTTACCGAAAAGAACTATTGGGGTTGGCTGCGTTCCTGCCTTTGCTGTTTCCCCGAAGCAGCGGTTCGGTGGGTGTGGCGACTGTCGTGACCCTCTATGGCCTGTCGGTTTTCTTTCACGAAGCCAATTTGTTTTTAGTTCCAGGGCTAAGCGCGGCGCTTTATTTCCGTCTTGGAAAACAAAAGTCGATAGGGCCGATTGCGATCTTGTGGCTGATCTCGCTGGCGGCAGCTGTTTTTTCGGTGATCTACGTCAGTGTCCCGGATACCGATGCCATGTGCACGCGCTTGTTGAGCGCTGGATTGATTGATCGATTGTGTGGTGGAATATTTCCATGGCTGGTAGACGGATTTGGCGGCACGACTTCAGCGGTGAAGGTTATCGTTCTGGTTCGTGTGAACCTTGCAGTCGTAGCGCTGATGATCGCGCTGCTGCTGTTGTCCTGTCTGTGGATCGCGACCCGAGTTCTGAATGGGTGGTTCGAATGGGCGTTGTTTCTAGTCAGCGCCGGAACCCCTTTCATGCTGTATCCGATCGCTACTGACTGGAGCCGTTGGTTGTCGATGCAGGTATTCGTTATGACATTTCTGTTGTTGGTTTTGGCGGAAACACGCAAAGCCATAAACTTGCCAGTGCACAGGGCAACGTATGTTGTGGTTTTGAGTTTCAGTCTACTTGTAGGAATTAGTCATATAGCGCCAGAGCCAATCGAAGGTTTCGTTTTCCAATTCGTACATGCTGTAGGAGTCGTCTTAGGATGAGCCCGCCTTCACCTGAGTATCAACTGTTTTTGTATTGCGGACATTAGGCGCAGGTTCGATTGATTGTAGCAGCGCGAAGGGTTTCAGTAGACGGCCATAAGTATTTTTTTATGCATTTGTTGGCGGCTAGGGTAGAATCGGCAAGCATTTCTATTGTGGGATGACTCGATGCCTGGTCGCAAAGTACTGTTTGTTGAAGAAAAACAGCCAAATATGGCCCGTGTATCCGAGCTGCTGCAAGCCTGCGCCAACCAAAGCCAATGGGCGAACCGGGGACCTCTATATCACGAGCTGCGTGCGCTTTGTATTGATCATGTTGGGTTACCCGAAACCTGGGATGTCGTTCCATTGGCCAATGGTGGTATGGCTTTAGAGGCGCTGGCAGCCCTGCAATCGTACCGCGCAGGCCGCCGCATGAAATGGGTTGCTTCGGCATATACATTCCAAAACCTTGGACGGGGACGTTTCGATGATGTCCTGTTTCTCGACTGTGATGACAGAGGCCTGTTGGATCTGCACGCGCTCGAGGCGTTAGATCCGGTCACTTACGATGGTATCATCGTGACCAACCCTCTTGGTCTATACCAGGACTTTTCGGATTATTCAGCGCTAGCGCGTCGCCTGTGCAAACGGCTGCTGCTGGATAACGCGTCGGGGTTTCACACAAAACTTCCGAATGTGCCATGGCAGGCGATCAGCCTTCATCACACAAAACCCTATGGTTTGGGCGAGGGCGGTTTGGCGATCCTCCCAAAAGATCAGGCGGCCCATCTGGTCGAATTGACCAGCTATGGCTTCGATTTGGCCGACAGTGCCTTTTGGGTGGGCAATTGTAAGATATCAGACGTCGCCTGCGCCTTTTTGATCGACCGTATCGAAAGCGCTGGAACCTGGGGACCACCTTCGATTGAACAACGTGATCGGGTGATTTCGATCGCGACAGGTCTGGGTTTGAAGCCGCTGCATACGCCGGTTGCGAATATTCCAATGACCAGCATTCCCTTTCTGGCATCCGATCATGTACTTTATGAGCAGATGGCGTTTACCCGCCATCTGACTTTCCAGAAATACTATGTACCGGCAGCCCCCCGACCCAATGCTGTTGATATCTTCAACCGCGTCGTGAATATCCCTTGCCATAAGGATGTGGCCAAAGTGAACGACGACGAGATACGTGACGATATCCAGAGAGTCTTGGCTCAATCTCGTCCAACGGAAAGTTGTCTAGGTATTGTCAGATGAACTTGACTTGGGATGTTTCGATAGCTCGGGTAACCTCTGGTGTTAGCTGATCGCAATTTGGGCGACCACTTTCGAAAAAGATATGGACAAGGATATCCATACCTGCGGCCACCAAGACTTCTTTCCCATCTAACATTTCGTTTTGTCGGCGAAATCCCGTTTAAAATTGTTCCGCAATGTCGTGCACCTGCGGGTGCGAGAAATCAGCAAACAAGCGTGCCAAGACAAAGGTATCGACATCTTGAGCGCATCCCCAGTGAGCTATTGTGTTTTGCTCATCGTGTCTGATTAAGCACGACGAGAGCTTCAAAATGCAAGTGCGAGGTAGCAAGAGGTGCAATTAAACTGCGAACTGGTACACGATTACGAAGCTAGTAGTTGAAGGATGGTGTAGTGGACACACAAGCGTTCTGTTCCGCCTCTAGACTGGCAAGTGAAATATGGATGGCTGTTCCACCACCCCCCTTGCAATGAGTTCAGAGACCGATAAGCTATTCTATTTGTATTCCTAGTGGGCCATCTCGTTGATGAGGGATTAGCAGTTGGTCACTATAGTTTCGACAAAATACCGGACATGATTTCTTGATTTACCCTAGCAAGCCAAATGAACTCATCCTGTTGCCGGTGTTGAAGGCCCACCGCGGTCCTGGCGGAGGGCTAGTTCTAACACAAAAATACCTCGATGGGGCAGCCGAATATGCAAAGCACTGGGACGGTGAAGTAACAACTCTTGCTGAAGTTTCTCCGACCGCCTCTTCCGACATGGATCATGTCGAAGTTCACCTTGACCAAAACCTGCGTACTCGGGTTGAAGAACGACCCAAAGCATTGGCTGATTTGGTTCAGCGTATAACTGGAGCGGGGGCCGTCGTTGGTTTTCTTGACCCGAGTCAAGCAGAACTGACGCGCCAGTGTTTTTCTCGTGGGATACCCGTGATTCACGTGTGTGAGTATACGTTAAAAACCGAATTTCAGATTATTGACGCTACGCGGGCAAACTTTTTAAGAAAACTGCGTCGAAAAATATGGATCTGGAATGCAGAGCGTACCCGAAGGGAACTGCTCGGTTTCGTGGCCGGACTGCAATGCAACGGTGTGCCAATACATGATGCGTACAGACCCAACCGGCCTGATGCGTTTGTGTTTTTTGACAATCGGGTCCGCAGATCAGACGTTGCAAGTGACGACGACCTTGCAAGGAAGGCGGAAGTATTGCGCTCCGCAAAACCACTTCGCCTGATCTTTGGCGGGCGCTTTGTTCCGATGAAAGGGGTACTGCATCTACCGCGCGTAGCGCGCGGACTTGTCGACCGTGGTATCAACTTCCAGTTTCGCATCTATGGATCAGGGCCGGAGGAAGCCCGTCTTGTCGACGCGATAAGGCGAAATGGCGTCGAAGACTGGGTCACAATCCACCAACCTATGGATTTTCTATCTGGTTGGGTTCCATTGCTCAAACGCGAGGCAGATTTGTTCGTCAGTTGTCACCCACAAGGTGACCCCTCAAGCACGTATTCAGAGGTAATGTCCTGCGGCGTGCCTATCGTCGGATTTGCAAACGAAGCTTTCATGGGCATAGCATCACATGCTTGCAGTGGGTTTGTCAGACCTTTAGGTGATACCGAAAGTATGGCGGAGCAGATAGCAGTACTTGATCGCAATCGCGAAATGCTGATTGAATCCGCATATCGTGGCCGAAACTTTGCTCGCGAACATTGCTTCGAGAAGACTTTCAAGCGTCGCGCGCACCACTTCGCCGAGGCAGCAAAATCGTGGCGACGTAGCAGAACTCGCTAGGCTCCAGACTCATTGATTTACAGCCAGAATAGGACTGTAGCAGCGAGAGCGATGGCCGAGAGGAATACCTTTGGGCATCGGTCATAGCGCGTAGCAACCCGGCGCCAGTCTTTCAAACGTCCAAACGTAATCTCGATCCAGTTGCGGCGTTTGTAGCGACGCTTGTCGTACCGTACAGGTTTATTGCGTGATTTGCGGCTCGGGATACAAGGTCTTATTCCCCTGTCATTAAGGGCTTCGCGGAACCAGTCGGCGTCATAGCCTCGATCTCCCAGCAGCCAGTCAGCCGATGGCAGACTGTTCGCCAGAGCCCTGACGCCCGTGTAATCGCTCACCTGCCCAACGGATATGAAGAAGCGGATGGGGCGTCCCAGACTGTCAGTAACAGCGTGCAGTTTCGTATTCATACCACCCTTGGTGCGTCCTATCAGCCTGCCACACCCCTCTTTTTCAACCGCGGGCTGGAAGCCGTGCGGAGCGCATTGAGGTATGTTGCGTCAATCATGATGGTTTTATGATCTGTTCCCTGCGCAGCCAGCCCGTTCATGATCCGAGCGAACACACCCATATCGCTCCATCGTTTCCAGCGATTGTACAGTGTCTTTGGCGGCCCACATTCGCGCGGCGCATCGGACTAACGTAACCCATTGCGATTGATGAAGATAATTCCACTCAGAACGCGTCGATCATTAACCCTCGGCTTACCATGGCTCTTTGGAAAGTAAGACTGAAGCCGCGCCATCTGCTCGTCAGTCAACCAGAATAGATCGCTCATGTTATGCCCCTGAAACTCACGGATATGAATCACGCAGGCCGGATCACGGCAACCAAATTATTAGGTTCAGAACCTAACAATCAACTTTGACCAGTCAGATGAGGCTGCTCACATCCAGTTAATGCCCTTCGGGGCTCCTTTCAACGAACTAGGAACAAATCGTTGACAAATTACTGATGTATGAAAAATCTTGTAGTCCAAATATGATGATGAGCTAGGATCATTTTTCAGTCTGATAGTGTCAGTAAGATATAGGTTAAAGATGGAAACAGAGAAACATGGCACATTGCTTTTGTACGCCCCTGCCCCCCTTTATTCCCAAAATGACACTCTGTTTGCAGAGGATCAGGCTTTGAATGGTCTGAGACTTTGGGCGAAATCTTTTGAGCGCGTCATGGTGATGATGCCGCTTATGAAAGGGACCCCACCTCAAGGTTGGAGTTCGATAGAAATCAGCAAGCATTTGCTTGATCGGGTTGAGATTATCCCAATGCCGGAGGCCTTTCGTCCGGATCAGTTTTATAGACAATTACGCGCAACCAGACGCCGAATAGCAGGGTATATCGCTCAAGCCGACTATCTCTCTTTCGCTATTGGCGGTCTGTTCGGTGATTGGGGATTAGTATCTTGCAGCGTTGCGGTTCAAATGAACAGACCGCATGCTGTTTGGACAGATAGTGTACACTCGCAAGTAGTGTGGAGGACACGAAACGAAGGAAACTGGCGTAGGCGCCTAATGGCACGTGTGACTTACCTTCCGATGGTGGTGTACGAGAGGAAAGCAATACGCCAAGCGAACCTCGGCCTTTTCCACGGGCGTGACACGTTCGAAACCTACAAACAATATTCGATCAACCCGCAGATTGTGCACGATATTCATTATAGCGCTGAAGACCATATCACAGAGACAGCATTAAACCGTAAGATTGAGGGCGCCCAAAGTGGTCCGATTAAAATAGTCTATACGGGCCGAGCTGAAGAGTTAAAAGGGCCTCTGGACTGGATAGAAGTTCTGGAAAATCTCGCCTCGGATGGGATAGATTTTCAGGCTACGTGGCTGGGCGGCGGATCGCAGATGTCGCGGATGAAAGAGCGTATTGCCCGGAGCGGGCTGTCGGACAGGGTTCGAACGCCTGGGTTTGTCTCAGATAGAGAAGAGGTCTTAAAGGCAATTCAAGAGGCACATATTTTCCTATTTTGCCACAAAACACCCGAGTCCCCCCGTTGCCTGATCGAAGCTCTTATTTCAGGCACGCCATTGATTGGGTATGATAGCGTATACGCTCGAGATCTCGTGGATGTCCATCAGGGTGGAAAATTCGCTAAAATCGGAGAAATTGATAAGCTATCAAGTCTTATCGAAGAACTCGAAATAGATCGTACCTTCCTCGCGGACCTCATCACCAAAGCAAAACTGGATGGCGAGCCATTCGACGATGAAGCGGTTTTTATCCATCGCAGCGATTTGATCAAAAAGCACCTACCCGTTAATCCATGAAGCGTCTTCACGATTGGGATTTGGATCACTTTCTCCTTTCTATACAATTCTGAAAAAGCCCACCATTTTTTCCAATGATGGGCCTTCATAATCACAAAAGCAGAGAAATTGTATCTGCGTTTAGCTCGCAGAGATCAGATATCGAAGACCTCAATGGTGACGGTTGCTTCGGTCAACTGCCCGGAGGAATCCGCAACCCAGTAATCGAAGCTATCCGTTCCCTCATAGCCGAGATCTGGCTGATACAGCAAACTGCCATCTTCCTGCACGTATACGTCACCATGCTCAGGGTCAGTGAAACCGCTGACATTCAGCACCGCATCTTCTGCATCAGAGTCATTGGCCAGCACGTCAACCAGGATTCCCTGACTCATGTTGGTGGAAAAATTGTCATCCCGTGCATCCGGAGCTGATCCACCCAGATTGATCACACCATTATATCTGGCACCGTTTGCGGCATTGTTGATCATCCAGTTGTTGGCCAGCTCTTCATGGGTCATTTCCAGCGTCACAACGTGAGTGATCCGGGTCAATTCACCAGTGGCGCGGTCAGCGAGGAAATCGTCGATCAGAATGACGTTTCGGCCATCTGGCGTGGAATAATACCCCTCTTCCGAGATGATGTGGATGATATGATTATAGAAATCGAGCTCCAGTGGATCCTGAGACAACACACGATCGCGGGTTCCGATCGAGTCCGTCTTGATCCCGTCGAAACTGAAGCTCTCACCCACTGCAAGGCTGGTGTCGCCATTGTGGATAAACTCCATCCGACCAGGTGTGAGATCATCTGATGTCAGCAATTGATGCTGGTTCGGATTGAAACCATAAAGATCAGTTCGGTTGTTGATGCCTTCATAATCAATAATGATGTGGGCGATGTCTTCATCCGGAACGGTCCAGTGCGGATCCCATTCCATGTCAACACCTCTGTCAAAGCCTTCGACACGCAGACCATTGAACACCATATCGGTCGTGTTGCTGCCTAGAAGCACCCCATAATGCGTGACATCGCCAAACCGCTCGGTCGTGTTGATCAGATCAAAGTCTATCAGCGTGTAATGCGATGTATAGCTCAGATTTACCCCGTTCGCGGTCTCCCAGTTCAGGAACCCGTCAAACACAGATCGGATTTCATGCGTCTCCTGCCAAGGCATGTCTTTGAGAACGATAATGCCTGTGTTTGTTCCAAAGGCTTCATTGTCACGGAAACCCTGAATCGGAGCATAGTTGTTCAGAATCTCATCTTGACCATACGCGATCTCGGGGTGATCCAGGTTTGCAGAGTCAGGATTCTCTTTGCTGTTGCGATGCATCCAGACGAAGCCGTTATTGGTGTTCGCCGCGACGTTTTCAGCCGCTTCCACCAGACGTCCGGCGAAAAAGAAACCGTCTCCAGTGTGGCCGGTGTCCTGCGCGGCGACGCGCGTTGCGTCTTTGACGTTCCAGTCACCCCAGTTAGTACCTTCGACGTTGATCGCCATATTTCTGAGCCAAATACCGGTTTCATCCCCGGCTTCTGCCGCGAAGGCTGCACCAAAAATGTCGAAGGCGACGTTATCGGTGAAATTCGCATTACTGGAGTGGTGCACAAAACCCCAACCCGGAGAGCCATCAACAACGTTCCCGACAGCCATTGCCGGATCATCTGGGTCCGACGTACCGGTTCTGTGGAAATGAAGCGAATAGCGTCCCTGAATATTGCTGTCTGGCTCTACAACCGCCAGATCCGCTGTGCTCTGAACGGCGAGGAAAGATTTATCGGTACGACCAAGATCCTCGAACGCTGCGTAACGCACATCGACATCATCGTTATGCATAAACATCACGTGCCCGCGATGATGAGTTTCGGTGGCGTCACCATCCTCGCTCGAGATCGTGATGTTGCGTGACATGTTCGAGACGTAAGCGAACAGATCTTCGCGCGGAGTATCATGATCATACTCCAAAGGAGGTTCAAAGATAATCTGGTTGCCGTTGATCGCCGTGATCGTCAGTTCTTCATCCTGAGGCTCGACATAACCCTCTATGGTACTGGAATGGCCCCTCTGGTGCGTGCCAGTAAGTACAATTTTGTCGCCCACTTGCCAGCCATCGGGCACCTCAGACAGAGACAAACTAGTATCTCCAGTCATCGGTGCTTCAGAGACATTCAAAAACGCGTCTTTCTCAGCGCCATAAATCTCAACCTGGCCGTGCGAAATCACCCCGCGCGACAGCAAGGATGGATCCCAGTTGACGTCGATATCACCATTGTTGGCAATGACAATGTCGACATTCACATTCGCCGCAATCGGATTCTCGGCGGTGCCAATTTCAAGCCGGCCCGATGTATCAACCACCAATGTGTCGACAACCATGCGACTATCAATATCGGTTGCGAATGAAAGCTCACCATCGACACGAACCGTGAACAACGAAGCATCACTTTCGCCATTATAACGGACCGCAATGTTTTTCGGGATCAGAACATTGGCCCCTGCATCCGGTATTCTACCTTCGTGCCATGTATTGGGATCGAACCAGTCACCATCAGACACCGCCACATGCGTTGCCTCTGAGCGCGGAACCAGGTCCAGCAATTGGCCGTGTTCCACCATCCTGCTCGTGTCATCGCCATGCGCATGCGCATTCGGTTCGGCCATCACCGCTTCAACGAAAGCATCATACTCTTCCGGGCTGGTCGGTTCCGGGATCGTGCCCGGAATGTTGGCACCGCCGTGGTCCACTTCGTCGTCGCTACCATGACCGCCATGGTCACTGTGGTCGGTTCCGTCGGTGGTATCGTCGGTGGTATCAGTGCCATCCGTGGTGTCGGTACCGTCGTGACCGCTATGATCCGTACCATCGGTGGTATCGGTCCCGTCTGTCGTGTCAGTACCGTCATCACCGCCCTGGTCCGTTCCGTCTGTGGTATCGGTGCCATCTGAGGTGTCAGTACCATCGTGACCGCCGTGGTCCGTACCGTCCGTGGTATCGGTGCCATCTGTGGCATCGGTACCGTCGTGACCGCCATGATCCGTACCATCCGTGGTATCAGAGCCGTCCGTGGTGTCGGTACCATCTGTCGTATCGGTACCGTCGTGCCCGGAATGATCCGTATCATCTGCACCGTTTGCCGGTTGCGTCAGGCTGTCGCCCGAGATAACTTCGGTCGCCCCGTTTGTATCGGGACCGCTCCATTCCAATCTGAGGACCTGTTCGCCCCAAATCTCGAAATACCGGATTTCGATGTCGTGTTCGCCCGCTTCCAGATCAAGTGTGACCGGGACGGTTACGCCAGCATGGGCGCCGTCATTGTTGATCACCTGCTCACCATTCAGATAAAGCGCAGAGCCATCATCAGACGTTAGATAAATCGTGTAAGTTCCGGCCGCTGCCACATTCAGTGTGCCAAAATAACGCGCCGCGAACTCATCATGCACACCGCTCTCCCAGAAAGGGTCATTTGAGCTTTGGAAGTTCAGTTCAGAAACGGAACCAGTGGCATCAGGCGTCGCATCGAAATCGATATCCGCAAGGCTCCAAGCCGCTGTTGGCAATACGAAATACTGAGCGGCAAGACCTCGATTTTGCGTCGCCTGATCGTCCGTGGTGTCGGTACCATCAT